>OZ242305.1:0-1327255 GCA_965207785.1 Alphaproteobacteria bacterium
GCCACTCGGCCTTGGCCACCACACGGCGCTCGCGGGACCATGACTTGAGTGTGCGATACCGCAGATCCCGATACCGTCTGGACGCCTTGCCCGACACCAGGCAGCGCCGCCTCGACCTCTCGAGCTCCCCGGCGATCATGGCGTTCAGCCGGGAGTTCTGCCCGCATCCAAAGACATAGTCGACATCATGAGCCTCGCACCAGGCCATGATCTCATCCTTGCCGAAGTCGGAGTCGCCCCGGGCCACGATCCGGGTCGTGGGCCACGCGCGGCGGATCTGCGCCACGATCCGCGACAGCTCGTCAACCGAGCCAGCCGCCGCGCCACGGTCGGCGGACCGCAGCCGGCAGCACAGGATGTGTTCGCCGCAGACGATGAAGAGCGGCAGGAAGCAATGGTGATCGTAGTACCCGTGGAAGTGCCTGCCTTCCTGATGGCCGTGGATCGGATCGTCGGTGGCATCGAGATCCAGGACAATCTCCCCGGGCGCCTCGCCGTGACTCTCCAGGAACAGGTCCACGAGAAGGCGGTCCAGAACATCGTGGTCGGCCACGATCTTCTTGTAGCGATCGGTGCCCGCCTCATCCGGCAGACTGAGTTCCAGGCGGTTCAGCGTGCTCGATGCCGCCAGCACATGACCACGGTCCCGCTCGCGGACCCTGTCCTCTCCCTCCACGTCGTCGTTGCCGCAGGCCAGGGCGAGAGCGGGATCGTCACGCAGACGGTCATGATCGTTGAGATCCTCGTACCCCAGGGCCAGGGCGAAGATGCGCTGCGCCACCAGGGTCGTCACGTCGTGCTCGATGCGCCCGGGATCACGATAATCGACAAAGGCACCGGCAACGCGCTCTGTGACATTGAAGAGACTGTCGGCCTCCCGAAGCAGCAGCGCACCGCCGTCAGACGTCATGCGGCCGCCGTCGAATTTGGCCACAACCCGGCGTCGAGCAAGGCCTTCAAACTCCAGTTGTCGTGCTGTACAGTGTGTCGCCATGGGGGTGGGCTCTTCTGTGTATGTAAATGGTTGGACTCATTCACATATATCACAGAATCCATCCCCATGAGCAAGCTCTGGTGAGCGATCCGGGCTAGGCGCGCGGCGAAGGACGTGTCCCTTGTAGATGATTTGCGGCAGGATGCGCTTATTGACATTCTCCCAGTTCACTCCCGCATCACTGTAGCCGGGCTCCCGCCCCTTTCCGTCCCGATATGTCTCTCCTTGAAAGAACGCCTGCGCTTGGTCTCTATAGTTGCCCGTTGTGTCCACGGTCTGGACTTCAACTGCCGTCATTTCGGCTAGATCCCCACCGCCCTCAATCTTTGCCAGGATCCAGTCCACGTAGTACGCTCCAGCGCCTGCAGGGCGTGGCAGAGGCAGTTCCTGCCCCCAATAGTGCCCGAACACCGCGACCTCGTTGCCGGTCATCAAACCATTGGCAACGCGCTTGGATACTTCCTCGGGCCGCACAAGTTCCGCCCTGGCCCCAAATGTCTCGGTTGAGATCTCTCGGAGGACCTTGAAGTTGTCCGCGTACATACGGTTCGGACAACAGATGGTCGGTTCCGCTGCCGAGATCTGCTGTACCGAACATGCGCCATGCTTCGGCTTGATGCAGTCACCGTCTACAAAGGGACAACGGCGTGCGTCAACATCCTGCCGGTGCGTTCCCCCAAGAGGCTGAAGCTTCCCGGCGGTCATGAAAGGAGGTGCGAGTCCGAAGAACTCTGTAATCTGCAATGCCATGCGGCTACTCTCCGTGCAATCGGACGAGGAAGCAAGTTGGATCGCGTAGATTCAAAGGTGCGTAGTGCCAACATGCGCGCGATTCGCAGCAAAGGCATGAAGCCCGAACTGGTGGTGCGCCGCCTCGTACACGCCATGGGCTATCGGTACCGCTTGCACCGTCACGATCTTCCGGGCCGGCCCGATATGGTGTTCACGAGCCGGCGAAAGGTGGTGTTCGTCCATGGTTGTTTCTGGCACCAGCATTCGGACTCGGCCTGCAAGATCACCCATCGTCCTAAGTCCAATCTGGGCTATTGGCTACCCAAGCTGGAACGCAACGTCACGCGCGACAAAGCTCACCGATCCCGCCTAGCAGAGCTGGGTTGGGAGGTTCTTGTGATTTGGGAATGCGAAGTAACTCCCAGCGACGGGCTTGCGGCACGCATTCGGTACTTTCTAGATCACTGATGAGAGAGTTGCACTCCCTTCAAGGTCCGTCTTCACAGCGACCTCCAGCGAACATGTCGTCAAAGCCTCTGCACAATCATCGCTCATGTGTGCCTGTATCGGAGTGGCTAGACCGACCGCCAATACCGCGGCGATTAGTGTTCGTTGCATGTGTTGAACCCCTGATTGTTCCGGTCGGCCGAGGCCGCCTTTTCCCACATTGATCCGTGCTGATTCCCCGGAGAGACCGGGAGAGTGCGGATGCCTCCAGGGTCTCTTCTTCTTTTCCAAGCAGGGTGTTTTTCGGGTGACCGCATAGGCCGCCTGTCGGTTCTGCTGCACCATGGTGCGGGTCCATGAAGGAGTGTGGCCCGCGCGACTGTCGCTCGCCGGGCCACGGGCGGAGGTTTGCAGCATCTGGATGAGACGACGTTGTCCGCCGAGGACTATGTTGCGCAGGAGGCATGGCGCACCGCAACCCCTCCTGTGTGCTGCCGGGGTCTGGCGGTGACGGCCTGCGGGATGACGCGCAACGGGACCTACGGGCGCAAGACGCCGCGAGGCATGCGCGTGGCGCGTTGGTATTGCCGCCCCTGCCACCGGTCATTCAGCGCCCTGCCGGGCTGTCTTCAGGCGCGTCTTGCGGGGACGCTTGCCTCGTGCGAGGCGCAGGTTGTGGCGGTCGAGGAAGCGGGCAGCCTGTGGGCGGGCGTGCGAGTGCTTTATCCCGAGGCGATTGACCTGACGAGTGCGCGGCGGTCGCTGCGCCGCCGGGTTGTCGGCGTTCATCAGAGCCTGCGGATCCTGGCCGGACTGTTCCCGGTGCTGCTGGACACGACGTGTCTGGGCCTGATCGGTTTGCGCAGCCACCTGGCGTGCGGCGAGGCGCTTGTGTGCGTGCGGGAGCTGGGCTGCGACCACCTTGTCCATCTTCCCTGTCCCGTTGGATTCGCCGTTCACCCGCGGGGTCCCCGGAGCACGACGGGGCCGCCAACACGCGACGGCACTATGTGAGAGGCTCGGGACCGTCGAAGGTCGCAGCTTCCACGGACCAACACGGGAAGATGTGGCCATGTCCCCCGGCACCGAAGACCACCGTCAGCGCGTCGCCCTGTTCCGTTACGGCGTGATCGCCGGCCTGCTGGTTGCCGACCGGCGAGCCATCGGGGCGCTGATCAGGGAGTTGTCGCAGCGGATCTGGGTGATCCCCGGGACGCGGCGCAACCGCATCGCTGAGGGGACGATCCGCGACTGGCTGCATCACTACCGCAAGCATGGCTTCGAGGGCCTCTACCCCAAGCGCCGCCGTGACCGCGCCAGGCCGCGGCGGATGACGCCGGAGACGATCGAACTCGTGCTGTCCATCAAGCGTGATGCGCCGCACCTGAGCGTGCGCGAGGTGATCAGGCAGGCCCGTGCGTCGGGCGAGTTGGCCGACGACGCGACGCTGGCGTCCTCGACGCTCTACCGCCTGTTCGCCGCCGAGGGGCTCGACAAGCCCGCCGACACACAGGCCCGGGACCTGCGGCGCTTCACCTGGCCCGGTGCCAATGACCTGTGGATGGCGGACGTCCTGCACGGGCCGAAGGTCAAGGGTGCCGGGGGACGCAGGTTCAAGACCTACCTCATAGCCTTCATCGACGATGCGACGAGAGTCATTCCCTATGCGGCCTTCGCCATGTCCGAGAACACGGCGTCCTTCCTGCCGGTGTTCCGCGAGGCGTTGATGAGAAGGGGCCTGCCGGTCCGGCTCTATGTCGATAACGGCAGCTACTTCCGTTCCACCCATCTCGCCCTGGTCTGCGCCAGACTGGGCATCGTCCTGATCCACGCGACGCCTTACCGGCCGATGGGCAAGGGCAAGATCGAACGCTGGCTGAGAACAGTCCGGATCCAGCTCCTGCCCCGTCTCCAGAGCGCCGAGCTGGCCAGTCTCGACGCCCTCAACCTGCGCCTGAGGACATGGATCGAAGGCGACTACCACAGGGCTCCCCATCGCGGTCTGGGCGGCATGACGCCCTTCGACAAGTGGGCCTCGCTGGCCGCCGACGTGCCCATGCTCGGCCCGACTGTCGATCTCGACGACATCTTCCTCTTCGAGGTCGACCGCCGGGTCCACAAGGATCGCACCGTGAGCTTGAAGAACCGCCTCTACGAAGCGCCCGCCGAACTGGTGGGACACAAGGTCACGCTGCGCTTCGATCCGGCACGCCTCGATCGACCCGTCAGGATCGTCCACGACGGCAGGGACGCCGGCGTCGCCACGCCGCTGGACGTTCATGCCAACGCCCTGATCCGCCGCACCCTGACCTTCAGACCTCATGACGACGAGGAGACATCGTGATGCAGACGAAGCACTTCGCCCTCAGGCATTATCCCTTCAAGGACGCTCCCGAGCCCGGCGACCTGTTCCCCGCTCGCGGCCAGCTCGAGGCCGAGGCGCGCCTCGGCCACCTCATCGAGATGCGCGGCATCGGTCTCCTCACGGGGGAGGCGGGCTGCGGCAAGAGCACCGTCTGCCGCAAGGTCTGCGAGGGCCTCCACAGCGGCCTCTTCAAGGTCGCCTACATCTCGCTGACCACCGGAAGCATCCTCGACCTCTACAACCTCATCGCCGCCGAACTCGGTCTCGAGCGCGCCACCTCGCGCCATGGCGCCTGGCGCGCCATCCGCGCCGACGTGTCGCGCCGGCTCGGCGAGACGCGTCAACTCTCGCTGCTCGTCATCGACGAGGCCCACCTCCTGCACAACGAACTCCTCGAGGAACTGCGCCTGCTGACCAACTTCCGCATGGACAGCGAACGCCGCCTCGTCCTCCTCCTCACGGGCCTCACCGAACTGCGCCGCAGGCTGACCATGGCGGTGCACGAATCCCTCGCCCAGCGCATCGTCGTGCGCTGCCACCTCCCCGGCCTCGAACGCGACGAGGCCGAGGCCTACGTCGAGCACCGCATGCGCCTGGCCGGCGCCGACGTCCCGCTGTTCGAGAAGAACGCCATCGAGGCCATCTTCGATCTCGCCCGCGGCGTCCCCCGCAAGGTCGACACCTTCGCCCACCATGCCCTCCACGCCGCCGCCGTCGACAAGGCCCGCCAAGTCACCCTCGAGCATGTCCACCAGGCCCGCGAGGATCTCGAACCGTGAGCCACCCGCGCGACCGCCCCCTTGAGCCGCTGGCCCGTGCCCTGGGATACCGGCCATGCCGCCGCGACAAGGCGCGCTGGACACGCCCGGGGTCGGTGATCTCCATCAACGGCCCGAAGTTCTACGACCATCTCCGCGGATGTGGCGGTGGCGGCGCCATCGACTTCGTCATCCATGCCACGGCATGCACGCCGCGCCAGGCCATCGCATGGCTGGCCTCGACGGATCATGGGCCGCAAAGGCCGCGGGCGACGCCCGCGAAGCCCCTGATCCTGCCCCGGCGGTGCCCCGCATCGTGGCCCGCCGTGCGGCGCTGGCTGATCGACGAGCGCGCCATCGAGACCTTCCGCGTCGACGGCTTCGGGGAGCAGGGCCTGCTCTACGCCGACGCCAGAGACAACGCCGTCTTCCTGTGCCGCGACGCCTCCGGAAACGCCACCGGGGCGGAACTCGTCGGAATACGCCGCCGCCGCGACGGCAGCCGCTTCCGCGGCATGGCCCCGGGATCCCGCAAGGAACGCGGCGGCTTCTGGTTCACCTCATGCCCCGAGCAACCGGAGATCGCCCTCTTCATCGCCGAAAGCGCCATCGACGCCCTCTCCGCCCTCTCCCTGGGCGCCGGCGGGACGGTCTCCATGTACGCCTCCACGGCAGGCCTCGCCCGCCGCCTGCCTCAATGGCTCCTGACCCTCAACATCGTCTCCGTGGCATGCGGCTTCGACGCCGACGAAGCCGGCGATGCCGCCGCACGCCAGTTGATGGCCGCACACAAGGGAATCCGGCGCGTCCGCCCCGACGGCGCCACGGACTGGAACGACATCCTCCAGCAACACGGCATCTACGGCCTCATCGGTGGAACACCCCTCGACCCTTGCCGACCGTGAACTGACCCCCGACAGTCCGTCACGGGAAACCCCTGCTTGGAAACAACAAGCACCGCCAGCCGAAAAAACCGGCAGAGGGCGAAACAACCCGTCCCGGGCGACGCAAATCAATCCGGGAATCAGGCGCTGCGATAATCAGAAAACCAACAACGAGGAGCGCCGGCGCGCCTGGTCGCAGCGCCGCGGCCGCGGCCTCTCCATGTGAGAATCCCGAGGGATTATTCCGGGATGTCGTCGCGCCCGGTGCGCTCCAGGTAGGCGGCGACCATGCTGGCGCCCTGGCCGGCGCCGAACTGGCGGTCGAGATGGCGTTCGAGATCACCACGGGCCCCCTTCTCGAGCATGTCGTCCATCGCCATGCGGACGAGGAAGGAGATGCGCCCGTGGAGGGTCGTCCAAAAAGATGGCGCCGTCTCCGACGGAACCGGAGGCAGATGCGCGATCACCCGCCGGGCGACTTCCGCGATTGTCTGCTGCTGTTCCATGGCGCAGGTCACGTCCACGCGGGGCCGGGTGGGATCGACCGCCAGGGCGGCCCGCACGAGGTAGGCCGATGTCGGCATGTCGTCACGGGATGCCCGGGCCCCAATCCTCTCCCAAGCCTCGTCCGTGCAGGAGAGAGAGTACTTGCCCGGTCTCTTCGGACGACGCGTCACGGACCCGTCTCCGGCGCCTCGAGGCGGCAGAGCAGCTCGAGCGCGTCGATGACCGACATGCCGAGATCAGGCAGCGGCGCCATCAGGCGTGTGACCACATCGCTCGTGGCCTTGAGCTGATCGAGAAGTGCCTTCCGTTCCGAGGCCGTCACCAGCAGGTCGGCGCCTATCGGTTCGTCGTGGAGCGCGCAGGCGACCATGAAGGCCGACCTGGTCATGCCGGCGGCCTTCGCCCGCCTGGCGATGATCGCCTGCTGTTTCGGCGTGCAGTAGTAGCTGCGCTGCCGGGCGCGGTCGCCGGTCACCGGCCCAGCCTCCGCTCCAGCGCCAGGCGGGCTCCCACCCGCTCGTTGACGGCCTTCCAGGTCTCCGGGTCCCCGGCGAGGCGCAGCCGCTCGACCTCCTCGATGATGGCGATCGAGCGCTCCATGCGGGCCAGGGCGTCGCCGATGTGGATATCCTCGTTGTCGCCGCGCAGGGCGGCGAGGCGGTGGACGATGAAGGCCGAGGGACGCATGCCGGCAGCATCTGCGGTCTCCTTGAGATCCTGCCATTCGGCATCGGTCATCATCACCGCGCGCTGTTTGCGGGTTGCGTCGTTCATGGGCACTCCTGTGGTCAGGTGGATTGATGGCATTTGGATAAGGCTATGGTGATCTTATGGTGCGGATGGCGCCTACCAGTGAGCCCTATGATTGTGGTCTTCTTGGGGTCTGACGATGATGCCAGGGAGTGGCGTTCTGCGCCACAACATAGAGGTCAGGTTGTGGTGACCATAGAGGGATCACTAATATCCAGAAGATAGACCTAGATTACCGTAGGTTCACCTATGGCTCAATGTCGCATGTCCGTCCAGGGCGCATTACATTGTGGTCTACGTTGCTGTGAACCGTTCTGTCCGGAAATGCAACTCTTGCAATGGGTAAAGGTCACGTAATGCGGTCATGGTGACCGAGCCACAAGAGCGTTGACATGGCACGCATATTGTTGATAACGTGCGGTATTCGCGGGAGGGAAAGTGGGGCGTTAGTCAGGAATTTGCGCTGTGGGTGTTGTCCTAGTGGTTCACACCGAAGATCGCTGCAATCAAGGGCGTGGGTTCCCGCGCAGATGAGGCTGCCGCCTATGCCCTATCGGAGCGCGTGAATCCAGTCCGAAAACACCGGTTTCCGATACCGTCCACGCCGACACCGGAATCAGGCTGGCGCCGAAGCCGTCACAAGAGGAAGTAGCGCCTGGAGAGGGCAACGTGATCGATGGGTGGGACGTCGAGGAGAACACCGTCGGCATGGACTTCGAAGGTTCCCGGATCGACCCTGATCTGCGGCAGGGCATCATTGCGGACCATGTCCTTCTTGGAAAGATGCCGCGTTCCCGTTGCCGGCAGCAATGTCCGGGCGAGGCCGAGCCTTTGATCGAGGCCGCTGTCGATGGCGCGGGGATGGACGAAGAGGAAGGACACCCGGTCGGGAGCGCCGCCGCATGCGGGCCAGGCCTCGCGAAAGACGAGGGGTTCACTCATCGACACCGATGCCGCGGCCGTGCCGAACGGACTCCACACCTCGGCGCCGGCCTTGAAGACCTGCTGTGCCTTGACCCCGAAGAACTCCGGACGCCACAGGACGATATCGGCGATCTTGCCGACCTCGATGCTGCCGATGTCCCCGGCGATGCCGAAGGTGATGGCAGGATTGATGGTCACCTTTGCGAGATAACGCAGGATCCGGGCATTGTCCGCGTTGTCGAAGGGTTCATCGCCAAGCGGTCCCCGGCGATCCTTCATCGCCGAGGCGAGACGCCACATGCCGGCGATCACATCCATGACCCGTCCCATCCCCTCGGCGTCGGAGCCGGCCATGGAGATGGCGCCGAGATCATGCAGCACGTCCTCGGCGGCCATGGACTGCGGGCGCAGTCGGCTCTCGGCGAAGGCGACATCCTCAGGAACATCCCCTCTCAGGGTGTGGCACAGCATCATCATGTCCATGTGCTCGCCCAGGGCATTGAGGGTGAAGGGATTGGTGGGCGACGTGGAGGACGGCAGGCAATGGCGTTCTCCGTTGCAGCGGATGATGTCGGGCGCGTGTCCGCCACCGGCGCCCTCGGTGTGGTACATGTGAATGGTGCGGCCCGCGATGGCCTCCATCGTCGCCTCGTAGAACCCCGATTCGTTCATCGAGTCGGTGTGCAGCTGGACCTGGAAGTCCAGGCGATCGGCGACATCGAGGCAGGTGTCGATGAGAGCCGGCATGGCCCCGAGGTCCTCGTGGATCTTCACGCCAATGACCCCGGAGGCCAGCTGTTCCTCGATGGCGTCTGGCCGGCTGGCGCCGCCGCGGCTGAAGAGGCCGAAGTTCATCGGATAGCGCCGGGTGGCCTGCAGCATGATGTCGTTCGCCCAGCCGCCGCCGCTGTCGATGGCCCAGCATCCGGCAAATCCTCCACCGATCATCGTGGTGAGACCGGCAGAAAGCGCGTGCCACACCTCGGCCGGCTGCAGGTAGTGGGCGTGGACGTCGATCCCTCCCGGCGTGGCGATCAATCCCTGTCCGTTGATGTGCTTGGTTCCCGGACCGATCACCATGTCCGGCGAGACGCCAGCCATGAAGGCGGGATTGCCGGCCTTGCCGATGGCATGGATGCGGCCGTCACGCACTCCGATATCCGCCTTGTAGATGCCGCCGACCGGGCACATGACCACGACATTGCAGAAGACGGTCTCGAGGGCTCCCTCGTCTAGTCTGAGGCCACCGTGGATGCCGGCGTCGCTGCGCAGGGTCTTGCCGAGGCCCGTGATCGCCTCCTCGCCATGGGTGGCATGGTCGTGTTCGATGCGGGCAATGAGGCTGGTGTCACCAAGACGGATGCGGTCTCCCGTGGTCGGTCCGAAGAGGGCGGCATAGCGTTCCCGGGTCATCGTCGCCATGGTCAGGCCCCCCGGAATCCGCGCGTCCGGGCCCGGGCGAGGGCCCGCTCCCTGACGTCCGGATCGTTGATGTTGCCTTCGGTGAGACGATTGAACCCCTGGATGTCTCCACTTCCGGCAATGGCGGTCAGCGTCACCGGGCGGTGTTCACCCGGATCGAAGCGGGCGCTCGCTCCGGCGGGGAGATCAAGACGCTTGCCGAAGGCTGAAGCACGATCGAACTCGAGGTCGCGGTTGGCCTCGAAGAAGTGATAGTGGCTGGCCACGTGGACCGGCCGGTCGCCCGTGTTGAGAACGGTGAGTTCGGTCTTCGCGCTGCCGTCGTTGAGAGTGATGTCGCCCTCGCCGACCAGTAACTCGCCGGGACGGCAGGTGGCATCCGCCGCCTGGATTCCAGGACGAACCGGTTGCCAGACGGTTACTGTCTTCAGGCCGTCGTCGAACTGGGCATCGACGTTGACGAGATCGATCATCTCCGCCACGCCGGGGAGTACGTCATCGCTCGTCAGGAGTGCCGCGGCAGCACTGCGGACCTCGGCCAGCGTGCGCCCGTCACGGGCGGCCTCCATGATTTCGTCGGCAATGAGCGCCACTGCCTCGGGCTGATTCAGCCTGAGGCCACGGGCCCTTCGCTTGCGAGCGAGCTCCGCTGCCGTGAAGAGGGTCAACCGGTCGATTTCCGCGGGCGTGAGCATCATGGTTCAGGTGTTCTCCCGTGTTGCGAAGTCAGCAGGTGGCGCCATCGGGTCTCTCGCTCAGGGGTCGAAAGCACGGTGAATCACGCGGTCGCCAGGTTCGAGACCCAGCCGCCGGGAGGTTCCGGCGAGCACCTCGAGGACACCGGCCGCCGGGGCGCCGGAAGGGATGGTCGTCTCATCGAGCGGCCGGGCGTCGGCGGCGATGGAGACGATCGCTCCGTGACGGTCGAGAAAGATGATGTCGAGGGGAAGATAGGTGTTCTTCATCCAGAAGCTGCGCGGCGCCTCCCTGGTGTAGAGAAACAGCATGCCCTCGTCATCGGCCATGGTCTTGCGGAACATGAGCCCGCGGGAACGCTGTTGGGGCGTGACGGCGAGGTCCACATGGAATGTCCACGACAGGTTGTCCGCGGTGACGACGTCCAGGGTGTCCCTGGCAAACGTGATGTCGTCCTCCGCGGCCGCCGGAAAGGCGATCGCCACCACCAGGACGCAGAGCAGCCGGGAACACAAGCCTTGTCCCCGGTTCGCTCTTGGGCATACTCGGGCGGGCCACGAAAACGGAGAGGATGCTGTGGGTCGCATGATCAGCCTTGCGGTCGTGCTCTTGGGCATATGGTTCGTCCTCAGTGGCTCCACCGACCCGTTTCTTCTCGCATCGGGTGTGGTCAGCGTGCTGCTCGTCGTGATCATCGCCCATCGCATGGGAATGATCGACGAGGAAGGGTTTCCGATCCAGCTTCTTGGCCGGGTGATCCTCTACCTGCCCTGGCTCGTCTGCCAGATTGCGCTCGCCAACCTTGCCGTGGCGCGCACCATCCTCGCTCCGTCGATGAAGATCGACTCAGGGTCGGCCTGGGTGTCGGCCAGTCAGAAGACACCGGTAGGTCTCGTCGTGTTCGCCAATTCGATCACCCTGACCCCGGGTACCGTCTCCCTGTCGGTTCTCGAGAACCGCATTCACGTGCACGCTCTTTCCAGGAAGAGCCTTGAAGATCTGCATCAGGGCGAGATGGACCGCCGGGTCAGCGCCGTCGAGGGCGGGCGCTGATGTTCGTGGCGGTGACGGCCCTGCTGGTGGCGTCCATGGCCATCACCCTGGTGCGGGTCGTCAAGGGTCCCACGCCCTACGACCGCATTCTCGGGGTCAATGTTCACGGAACGATGACGGTCCTGCTGATCGCGGTGACGGGCTACCTGACGGACCGGCCGGATTTCCTCGACCTCTCCATTGCCTATGCCCTGCTCAACTTCGTCGGCACCCTTGCGGCGTTGAAGTACTTCAGGTTCGGCCACCTTGGAGACGAACCTTGAGCATTCTGATTGACGCTGTGAGCTGGATCGCCCTGGTGGCCGGCGGTCTGTTGATGGTGACGAGCGCGCTCGGCATGGTGCGCCTGCCGAATCTCTTCACGCGACTTCATGCCGGCAGCCTGGCCGATACCGGCGGTGTGGGCCTGATCCTGCTGGGGCTCGTGCTGCAGACCGAACCGGGGCTCAACACGCTGAAACTGCTGCTGATCGGTTTCGTGCTGTTCCTGACGACACCGGCCGCCAGCCACGCCGTGGGGCACGCAGCGCTGCTCGGAGGTCTCTCCCCCGATTCCGGAGATGCGGACGACAGCCAGAGCACGAATTCGTGACGGAAGAGTTTTCCATTTTCGGGCTTGTCGTCCTGTTGATCGTCCTGGCCCTCGCCATCACCAGGCTGACCAGCTTGCTCGCGGTCGCCATTCTGGCAGGCGCCATGAGTTTCATTCTGGCAACGGTCTATACGTTGCTCGATGCCGTCGACGTTGCCTTTACGGAAGCCGTGGTGGGCGCCGGCATTTCCCTTGCCCTCATGCTGGCGGCGATCTCGCTGACGACGCGTCAGGAAGCGCCGTGGCGCCGACGGTCTTCAGAACGGATCCTGGCGCTCCTGGTGAGCCTCGCATCAGGTGCGGGTCTTCTCTATGCCACCCTCGACATGCCGCTCCTCGGGGATCCGGCATCGCCGGCCAACCTTCATGTTGCCGCCCGCTACATCACCGAAAGTCCGGCAAGCACCGGGGTTCCCAACATGGTGACGGCGATCCTCGCCAGTTACCGGGGCTTCGATACGCTGGGGGAGGTCGCGGTGATCTTCACCGCCGGGGTCGGCGTCATCGCCCTGTTGCGGCATTGGCGCAGGGGCGAGGCATGAGCGAATTCATTCTCGTTCGCGTGGTCGTCAAGATCATGGTGCCGTTCATCCTCCTGTTTGCACTCTACGTGCAAATGCACGGCGACTACGGACCGGGGGGCGGTTTTCAGGCTGGTGTCATCTTCGCCACGGGCATTATCGTCTACACCATCGTCTTCGGAATCAGGAGAGCCGTCGAGGCGGTGCCCATGTCCGCTGTCATGGCCATGGTGTGTTGCGGGTTGATCCTCTATGCCGGCACCGGTTTTGCGACGATGGCGCTGGGCGGCGAGTACCTCAACTACAGTGTTCTCGACAGCGCCGATCCAGTGCACGGACAGCATGCCGGTATCATCATTATCGAGCTTGGCGTCGGAATCACCGTCGCCGGTGTATTGACCGCCGTCTTTCTCGTCTTTGCCGAACGCAGGGCACGGCAATGAACGCGGTCGACTTCGTCATCGGACATGCCCTGCAGTGGGGTTCGGTCGCACTGCTGATGATCGGACTCTACATCGTCATGACCCGCGGCAACCTCATCAAGAAAGTGGCCGGTCTCAACATATTCCAGGGCGGAGTCTTCCTGTTCTACATCTCACTCTCCAATGTCCGCGATGGCACGGCGCCTATCGTCCATGAGGACGCGGTGCTCTACACCAACCCGCTCCCCCATGTCCTCATCCTGACAGCCATCGTGGTTGCGGTGGCCACCACGTCACTGGCGCTCGCACTGATCGTGCGCATCCGCGAATCCTACGGTTCCATCGAAGAAGACGAGATGGCCAAGGCGGACCTGGACTGACCGCATGAGTCTGCTCCAGCAGCTTCCCGCACTCCAGGTGGCGGTGCCGCTCATCGGTGCGCCCTTGTGCGCGCTCATGGGCAGGCCCCGTCTGGCCTGGATGTTTGCTGTCGCGGTGGCATGGACCACCTTCGCCATCTCCGTCGCGCTTCTGGAACATGTTCTCGATGCGGGCCCCATCCACTACACCATGGGCGGCTGGCCCGAGATTCTCGGCATCGCCTATGTGATCGATCCTCTCAACGCCCTGGTCCTGGTCCTGGTGTCAGGCATGGCCGCCATCATCATGCCGGCCACGCGGATCGGCATCAACGTCGAGGTCGTGCACAGGGCACGCCACCTGTTCCACACGATGGCACTGCTCGCCCTTGCCGGAATGCTCGGCATCGCCATTACCGGCGACATCTTCAATCTCTACGTCTTCCTCGAGATCTCGTCCCTGGCGAGCTACGCGCTCGTGGCCATGGGTATCGACCGGCGGGCGACGCGGGCGGCCTTCCACTATCTCGTCCAGGGAACCATCGGCGCCACGTTCATTCTCGTCGGCATCGGGCTTGCCTACATGATGACCGGCACCCTCAACATGGCGGACATGGCCGCCCGTCTTCCAGGCGTCAGCCACACGGCGCCAATCCAGGCTGCGCTGGCCTTCATTCTCATCGGGACGGCCATCAAGGCGGCCATCTTCCCGGCCCACTCCTGGATGCCCAACGCCTACACCTATGCGCCGTCACTGGTGTCCGCCTTCTTCGGCGCCACGGCAACCAAGATCGGCGCCTACATGCTGTTGCGCCTTGTCTACAGCGTCTTCGGCGCTGACTACGCCTTCGGGGAGATGAAGATCGGGTGGGTGCTCATACCCCTGGGGCTGGCAGGCGCTGTCGCCGGATCCGTCGTCGCGGTATGGCAGCACGACCTCAGACGCATGCTTGCCTATTCCAGCGTCGCCCAGGTGGGCTACATCGCCGCCGCCATCGGCTTCGCCAATCATGACGGCCTCATTGCCGCCATTGTCCACGTCTTCAACCACGGTCTCATGAAGGGGGCGCTCTTCCTGGTCATGGCCTGCGTCATCATGAGACTGGGCAAGGCGGACATGGAGAGCTTCCGGGGTCTGGGACGTCGCATGCCGTTGACCATGGGATGCTTTGTCGTGGCCGGGCTCTCGATGATCGGCGTTCCGGCGACCGTGGGTTTCGTCTCCAAGTGGTATCTTGTGAGCAGCGCCCTTGACGCCGGGCTGTGGCCGCTGGCCCTCGTCATTGTGGCCGCCTCCCTGATCGCGGTGATCTACATCTGGCGCGTGGTCGATGTTGCCTACTTCACGGACCCGCCGCAGGGAGCGAGAGACGAGGCGCCGGCCATGCTGCTGATACCGGCCGTGGTCCTGTGTGCGCTCTGCATCGTCCTTGGCGTGACCACCGACCTCACGGTCGGCGTGGCGAACACCGCGGCCCGACTCCTGGGAGGGGCGCCGTGACCGGTCAGGTGCTGTTGTATGCCCTTGGCGTGCCGCTGGTCACCGCCGCAGGAGTCCTGGCGGCGCGCCGCTGGCCCAACGTCAGGGAAGCGGTGAGTCTCGCCGGTGGCACGATCCTTTTCATCACCCTGGCTGTCATCGCAGGGAACAGCGACACGATACCCGAACTGGTCATCGCAGAGCCTGTTATCGGCCTCGCGCTCAAGTTCGCTATCGAGCCATTGGGCATCGCCTTCGCGCTCATGGCAAGCGGTCTGTGGGTGGTCACCACGATCTATTCGATCGGCTACATGCGCGGTCATCACGAAACGCATCAGACCCGGTTCTTCGCCTTCTTCGCCATCGCCATCGCATCGGCAGTCGGTGTTGCCCTCGCCGGCAATCTCTTCACCCTCTTCGTGTTCTACGAGGCCTTGACGCTCTCGACATTTCCCCTGGTCAGCCACTCCGGCACGGCCCTGGCGAGAAGGGCAGGGCGAACCTATCTCGGCATCCTCATGGGAACATCAATCGGCATGTTCCTGGTGGCGATCATCGTGACCTGGCAGGTGGCGGGAACACTCGACTTTGTCCCTGGCGGCATTCTCGAAGGCAGGGTGACGGATCTGACCGCCGGGCTCCTGCTGGCGCTCTATGTCTTCGGCATAGGCAAGGCGGCCCTGATGCCGTTTCACCGCTGGCTGCCGGCGGCGATGGCCGCCCCGACGCCGGTGAGCGCGTTGCTGCACGCCGTCGCCGTCGTCAAGGCGGGAGTCTTCACCATTCTCAAGATCTCCTGGTTCACGTTCGGATTTGACATGCTGCAGGGCCTCTACGTCCTGGACATCCTGCAGTGGATTGCCGCCTTCACCATTGTCGCCGCATCCCTGGTGGCCATGACACGGGACAATCTCAAGGCAAGACTCGCCTATTCGACGGTGAGCCAGCTTGCCTACATTGTCCTGGCTGCCCTGCTGGCTGGCGAAGCCGGCTTCGTGGCCGGCGGCCTTCACATGGTCACCCACGCCTTCGGCAAGATCACCCTCTTCTACTGCGCCGGGGCCATTCTCGTGGCGACCATGAAGACCCGGGTCTCGGAACTCGACGGCCTGGGACGCTCGATGCCGCTCACCATGACGGCCTTCACCATCGCCAGCCTCAGCATCATCGGCCTGCCGCCGCTGGGCGGGTTGTGGAGCAAGTGGCTGTTGTTCGAAAGCGCTCTGGCTGCCGGTCAGATGCTGTTCCTCGCAGTTCTTGCCATCAGCACCCTGCTCAACATCGGTTACCTGCTCGCAATTCCCCTGCGCGCCTTCCTGAGACCGGCACGACAGGGAGAAGTCGCCACCTGGCACGAGGCGCCCGTCACATGTCTCGCGGCCATGGTCATCACGTCGCTGGGTTGCCTGGCACTCTTCTTCTTCCCCGATGCCATCACCATGTGGCTGGACAGGGTCTTCTTCATGGCGGAGGGTCGCTGACATGAGCGACGGGAAACGCCGTTTTCTGGACAACCCCAGGAACGTCCGCTGGATCATCCGGGCGCTCTACGGAGCATGCATTCTGCTTGTGGCAGCCGACTTCGTCGTGCACCGGCACGTCAAGCATCCCTTCGAGGCACTGTTCGGTTTCCATGCCCTCTACGGTCTTGTCGCCTGCGTCATCCTGGTGCTGCTGGCGCGGGAACTGCGCAAGCTCGTGATGCGCCGGGAAGACCACTACGATGACTAGCGTAGCGCCCTTCCTGGTGTTTCTTGCCGGCGCCGCCATCGTTGCGCTGTCACCGGCCCGACTGCGTCCCTTCATCCTCGTCGCCACCCCGGTTGTCGGCGCCGTCAACCTGTGGTTTCTCGATCCCGCCGCCATTCCAGACGCGGCCGTGATGGACTTCGTGCTGGTCCTCCACCACGGCGACCGGCTTTCGGATCTCTTCGGCTGGCTGTTTCACCTCGCGGCCCTCATTGCGGCGATCTACAGCCTTCACACGAACGACCGCCTGCAGCAGGTCGCGGCACTCGCCTATGCCGGGTGCACCCAGGGCGCTGTCTACGCCGGCGATCTCGTGACACTCTTCCTGTTCTGGGAAGGACTGGCGCTGACGTCGGCGGCGCTGATCCTGGCGCGGCGGGCGCCGGGCTCACTGCGGACCACCCTGCGTTACCTCGCTGTCCAGGTGGCATCGGGTCTGCTGCTGCTGGCTGGAGTCACGGTGCTCCACGTCGATGGTGCGGGCACCGGTCTTTCGGTCATGGAACTCGACGGGACGGCGGCATGGCTCATCTTCCTGGCTCTTGGCATCAAGTGCGGGTTTCCGCTGCTGCACGGCTGGATCATCGATGCCTACCCGGAAGCGACCGAAACCGGCACCGTCCTGATGAGCGCGTTCACGACGAAGGTCGGGATCTATGTCCTCGCCCGGCTTTTTCCGGGAACCGAGGAGCTGATCTGGATCGGCGCCGTCATGACCATGTTCCCCATCTTCTATGCCGTGATCGAGAATGATCTCAGGCGTGTCCTGTCCTACAGCCTGATCAACCAGTTGGGATTCATGGTGGTCGGCATTGGCGTCGGCACCGAAATGGCCATCAACGGCGCTGTCAGTCACGCCTTCAGTCACGTTCTCTACAAGAGCTTGCTCTTCATGAGCATGGGGGCCGTGCTCTACCGCACGGGCCGCATGGGGGGCTCGGAGCTTGGCGGGCTCCATCGCACCATGCCGGCGACAACGGGCCTGTGCATTGTCGGTGCGGCGTCCATTTCGGCATTTCCCCTGTTCTCGGGATTCGTGTCGAAAGCGATGATCATGGTCGCGGTCATCGAGGAGGGCCATGACTGGGTATGGCTTGCCCTCCTGTTTGCGTCGGCCGGGGTCTTTCACCACGCCGGCATCAAGATTCCCTTCTTCGCATTCTTCGCCCACGACTCCGGCTTGCGTCCCAAGGAAGCGCCGCCATCAATGCTGGTGGCGATGGCGGTCGCTGCCGCAGCATGCATCCTGATCGGTGTGTGGCCAGGCCCTCTCTACTCGATGCTGCCCTATGGAGTACACTACGAGCCCTACTCTTGGTCGCACGTCCTCGCCCAGTGCCAGCTGCTCTTTTTCTCGGCCCTTGCGTTCACGCTTCTCAAGCTCTACCGGCTCTACCCGCCGGAACTGCCGGGGGTCAATATCGATGCCGACTGGTGCTATCGTTGGTTGCTGCCGAGGCTGGCGCGTCACGCTCTCCGGCTTGTTGGCGATGCTGCCGGGCCATTGCGCGCGGCATCGCTGGCGCTGGTTACCGGTGCGACGGATGTCGGCCGGCGCTGGGCCGGGCCGTCGGGCATCCTGGCGCGTGACCCGGTGACCGGCACCGCGTCGCTGGTGGTGTTGATCGTGTTTGCTCTCGTGCTCGTGCTGCATCTCGTGCACGGCGTCTGAAGGATCTGGTCGATGAATCTGTCGGGCGAGTATCGCATCAATGCGCCACGCGAAGCGGTGTGGCAGGCTCTCAATGATCCCGTCATCCTGCGCCAGGCGATTCCGGGCTGCGAGTCGGTGGAACAGGAATCGTCGACCGCCTTCACCGCCCGGGTGAAGGCGAAGATCGGTCCCGTTTCAGCGGTCTTTACCGGCAGGGTCGAGCTGAAGGATCTCGATCCCCCCAGAGGATACGTGCTCAGCGCGGAAGGCAAGGGAGGCGCGGCAGGCTTTGCCAGTGGCGATGCGCGGATCACCCTTCTCGAGGACGGGCAGGGAACGCTTCTCGGATACGAGGCCGAGGGGAAAGTCGGAGGCAAGCTCGCCCAGGTGGGGGCACGCCTTGTGGAGGCCAGCGCCACCAAGATCGCCAACACCTTTTTCAGTCGTCTCGACGGCCTCGTTGCCTCACAGGAAACGCTCCCGTCCGTGTCCGCCGAGCCGTCTCCGCCAGCCGGTCGCAGGATGCCGGAGGTCTTCCTCGAACGGGTGCTCATCGCCCTGGCGGTCGCCACGGCGGGTTCCCTTGGAATCGTTGCGGCTTTCTTTCAGTGATGGAGGGTTACAGATGACCATCACCATCTCGATGACGGTCAATGGCAAGGAGCGTTCGGGGTTGTGCGAGGAGCGCACGCTGCTCGTCACCTTCCTGCGCGAAACCCTGCGTTTGACGGGAACCCACGTCGGGTGCGACACCAGCCAGTGCGGAGCCTGCGTCGTTCACCTTGACGGGGACTCCGTGAAGGCCTGCACCGTCCTTGCGGTACAGGCGGCGGGACGCGACGTGACGACCATCGAGGGAATCGCCGACGGCGACACGCTCCATCCCGTGCAGCAGGCCTTTCACGAGAACCACGGTCTGCAGTGCGGCTTCTGCACGCCGGGCATGATCATGAGCGCCCTCGATCTCCTGAAACACAACGCTTCGCCCACGGAACGGGAGATCAGGGAACATCTCGAGGGCAATTTCTGCCGCTGCACTGGCTACCACAACATCGTCCGGTCGATCGCTGCGGCGGCCGACATGATGGCGCCCGGGAAGGCTTGAGGACCCGTGTACGCCTTTCGCTACCACCGCGCCGGGTCGATCGACGAGGCCGTGCGTCTCCACGGGAGCTGCGAGGATCCAGGTTACCTCGCCGGTGGTCACACGTTGCTGCCGACGCTGAAACTGCGCCTCGCCCAGCCAAGTGATCTCATCGATCTGGGGGCCATCGAAGCGCTGAAACACACCTCCACCGGTACGGACACGCTCACCATTGGAGCCGGTGTGCGCCACAACGACGTGGCGCGCATGACGCACCCCATCCCGGCACTTGCCGGCCTGGCGGGACGGATCGGCGACTTCCAGGTGCGCAACCGGGGCACGCTCGGAGGTTCGATCGCCAATGCGGATCCGGCCGCGGACTATCCGGCGGCCCTGGTGGGCCTTGGCGCCACAATCGTCACCGACCGTCGGCAGATTGCCGCAGACGATTTCTTCGTCGACCTTTTCGAGACGGCACTCGAGGAAGGCGAACTCGTGACCTCGGTCGCCTTTCCCGCTCCCCGTCGCGCCGCCTACATGAAGTTCCCGAATCCGGCGTCGCGCTATGCCATTGTCGGTGTCTTCGTTGCCTGGACCGCCTCGGGCATGCGCGTCGCCGTCACGGGGGCCGGGGCCAGCGTCTTCCGGGTGGCCGACATGGAAGAGGCGCTCGCCCGTGACTTCTCCCCCGAAGCCCTGGCCGACATCCAAGTTTCCGAGGACGGCCTCAACAGCGACATCCACGCCACCCCCGACTACCGAGCTCACCTCGTCTCGGTGATGGCCAGAAGGGCCGTCGCCCTCGCCAACGCCTGACGGCCACGTGGTTGCGCGGCGGCGGTCATCATCATTTGATCTGCAGCCAGCGGCCGACTCTTGTCGACCGGGCCGGCGGCACAGGCGGTCGGCCTATGAACTCTTGTGTGTGACGCGCGCTTCCGCGAGCAGGCAGAGAATCTCGTACATGATGGTGGCTCCGACCAGGGCGGTGTTTCCCGTCTGGTCGAACGGCGGCGCCACCTCCACGACATCGCCGCCGCGAAGGTCCAGGCCTCTCAAGCCCCTGAGCAGCTTTTGCGCATCGATCGTCGTGATGCCGCCGATCTCCGGGGTTCCGGTGCCGGGCGCATAGACCGGGTCGAGGCCATCCACGTCGAATGAAATGTACGTCGGGCCGCCGCCGACCACGCGGCGCGCCTCCTCGATCGTCGCGTCGACGCCCATGTCGTCGAACTCTTCCATGAACACCACGCGCATCCCCTGATCCAGGGAGAAATCCCAGCCTTCCGACGTGTTCTGCGCGCCTCGGATACCGATCTGAATTGTTCTCTTCGGATCCAGAAGACCGTCTTCGACGGCTCGCCGGAAGGGGGCGCCATGGGTGAACTTGGACCCCTGGAACTCGTCCCAGGTGTCGGTGTGGGCATCGATATGGACCATGCCCAGACTCTCGTCGGCCGCAATGGCCTTGAAGATGGGATAGGTGATCGAATGATCGCCGCCCGCCGTCAGCGGAATCGCGCGGTGCCGATGCACTTCGCGGTAGAACGCGGCAATCTCCCCGACGACTGCTTCATCCTCGAAAATCCGGGTGAAACGAACGTCACCGAGGTCAGCCACCCTGCACAGTTCATAGGGGTTGCAGCGCGACACGTGGTGGATGGAGCGCATGAGGCTCGACATGTTCCGGATTTCGCGGGGACCGTGTCGGGCGCCGGCCCTGTTCGTCGTTCCGCCGTCATAGGGAATGCCGATCAAAGCGATGTCGACACCTTCGGCGCTGGCGGCGTATGGCGTGCGCATGAACGTCGCGATTTCGCCGTAGCGCGGCGCGACCATCGGGTCGAATCCTGTTGCCTGTCGCTTATTCACGGACCGTTCTCCCTCTGTCCGGGCGGTCAGAGTCATGCCGTTCGAAGAGACAAGAAGCCCGCCTGACACGGTGAATTCGACACGATATCCCGATCGCTAAGCAATTCAATACTACGCATAGACTCTTCGATAACTGTCGATGTAGCGTGGCGATCATGTTGCACAACGTGTCGAATCCCGACCTCCACCTTCTCCGTGTCTTCATGGCTGTGGTCGAGGCGGGCGGATTCTCGGCAGCCCAAATCAGCCTGAACGTTGCGCAATCGACGATCAGCACTCAGATGACCGATCTGGAAACCCGTCTGGGAATGCGTCTGTGCAATCGAGGACGGACGGGTTTTTCTCTGACCGACGATGGTCGCGCCGTCTACGAAGCAGCCCAGGAGTTGTTCCGTTCGATGAGCAACTTCAGAACAAGAGTGAATGATCGGCGAGGCGGGTTGGCGGGCACTCTACGGGTTGCCTTCGCCGATGCGCTGCTGAGCAATCCCGACTTCAGGCTCGATGACGCGATCCTGCACTTCATTGCGGATGCTCCGGACGTCGAGTTCGAACTGAAGACCGCCAATCCGCTGGACATCGAGCACGGCGTGCTGGACGGGAGATATCATGCCGGCGTCCATACATTTCCGAATCACGCGCCTGGACTGACCTACACCAAGCTCTTCGCGGAACGCCAGACGCTCTACTGCGGAGAGAGACATCCGCTCTTCGGAGTTCCCGAATCGGAGCAGAAGCCAGAGGAAATCGAGCGGCTCCCGTTCGTCAGGCGGACCTACTACGGAGGAACGCTTCAGACGGGAGCGTTCCGGCCCAAAAGAGTCGTCGCCAATGCCGATTCCATGGAGGCGCTGGCAGTGCTGGTTCTTTCCGGGGAGATGATTGGCCATCTGCCGGCTGAATGGGTCAGGAACAGCTGCATACACGCCAAGCTTCAAGCCCTTGTCGAGGACAGGTTCTCATACGATTCCAACTTTGAGATTGTCGTCAAGACCGGCGCTCAACACACCAAGCTGGTGCGGACGTTCCTTCGCGAGGTGTTCTCGCTCTATGGCATCAGCAATCTGGACATCAAGCCGAAGCGCCGACGTTCGGTCCGGACGCCTGTCGGCGTCCGAGCTGCGAATTGACGGAACGGATGTTGCCCTTGTGATGACCCCTGCCGACAAGCGGCGGGTGCGTGATCCCGGGCACGTGTCCAGGTGCGTGGCGTACTTCATATCGATAAGCCTCGATATGAAGTACGCCACTCTCGTATTCTTGCAGGTTGCACCATGCGACACCGTCTTCACGTCATGGGGCCAAGGCACATGGAGAGGTTGAGAAACCTCGGGCGGCCAACCTGATACGGCAAGAAACCAACGCCAGGTTCGCCTTCGCAGCTTGTCTGCCGGTGCGGTCCCGATGTGCCATGGGGCATGTGTCAATTCAGGAGAGCCAACATGAGCAAGAAGACAGCCAAGTCCTCCCTTCGGAGTTCGGGCCGTTCCCTTTCCCGGGCCGTTGCGGTCAGTTTGACGTTTTCTTCGATGATCCTGGCCGGTCTCGTTGGATCGGTCCAGCCTTCGACAGCGGACAACGTGGTGCGTTGCGCCTATCCGTTCTGGTTCGGCTTCGCGCCGGCGCCGGTCGCCAATGAAATGGGCTACTTCGCCGAGGAGGGCATCGAATTCGAGGCCGTCTTCGACAACGATCGCGCCAATGTCCTTCCCGGTCTCGAGTCGGGCGACATCAACTGCACCATGCGTACGATGGGCGAACATATATCTCGCCCCTTGAGCGCCGATTCAAATCTGGTCGTCATTGGATTGATCGACATCTCTGTCGGAGCCGACGGCGTCGTCGGCGCACCCGGGATCGACTCGGTCGAGGACCTCGTGGGCAAGACCTTCGCGGGCGAGATCAACCATCCCGGAACCGTGATGACGGCGCACGCCCTGAAGCAGGCGGGGTACAGCCTTGACGACGTCAACCTGCGGCTGATCGCAACCGACGACAGTCCGGCCGTCTTCGAGGACCCCGAAGTCGCGGCCGTCGCGTCCTGGGAGCCGATGTTGAGCGAGATCGTGGCGAACACATCGCGCGAAGGATCGAAGATCCTGCTGTCCTCCAGGGACTTCAACGGCCTCATCACCGATGTGGTCATAGTCAACCGCGACGACTATGAGGCCAACAAGGAGAAGTACGCAGCCTTCATGCGCGGCATCTACAGGGCCGTCGACCTCTTCAACTCGGATCCCGACAAGTTCCTGGAGCTGGCCGCGCCCGGATACGACGTGACTCCCGAACAGATGGCTGTTGACCTTGCGGGCGTGTACTACACGTCCTACGAGGATGCCGTCGAGTATTTTGGAACGGACGGTTCGGAACCGAGGCTCAAGCAGATCACCGAAGACCTGACAGCGATCAATCTCGATCTGGATCTCATGGACGAGGCCATCCCGTACGAGTTGCTGGTCGACGCGTCCACGACGAAGGACTTGTTCGAAGGCAAGACTCGCTGATCGAACTGCCTGACGGCGTTTGCGTCCGGGCCAGAAGGCGGATTTCCACCGTTCTTCCCGGCCCGGACACGCCGTTTTCCATTGCAGGCGGCATGTTGCGCCCTGTGGAATCCCAACGCCTGGGGCTAATGTCGCGCGGCGGCGGTGCGAACCGCCGCAGCTGCGTGGTATGAAGCACCCAAGGGCGGCGGATCGATGGGGAAGTCTGACATGCCGGACACAGCAGGCCGGAGGCGGGCGAACGGTTCAGGGCAGGCGCTGGGGGCGCTCGTCGCCTATCGCGGCTCGACGGGTGGTCGCGCGAACCTGACATTGGGAATCGCCGCGTTCGTTCTGTTCATCGCAGTTTGGTACCTCATCGTGTTCACGGGGCTCGTGACGGAGCGGTTTCTTCCGTATCCGGGCGTCGTCATCGGGACCATGGCGCAGCTTCTGGTGACGGAGAGTTTCCTGAACGACGTCTGGATCTCCGTCGCCCGCGTCTGGGGCGCGTTCCTTCTCTCGGTCGTTGCCGCCGTGCCGATCGGAATCTGGATGAGCAGCTACAGAATCGTCGGCGCATTGGTCGAGCCGATCGTCGACTTCATTCGATACCTGCCGGTTCCCGCTCTCGTGCCGCTTCTCATCATTTGGTTTGGCATCGGTGAGGCATCCAAGGTGGCGGTGCTCTGGATGGGAACGTTCTTCCAGCTGGTCCTGCTGATCGCCGACGACGCGAAGCGCATTCCGCGGGAGTTCGTCGAAACGGGTTACACGCTGGGTGCCAAACCACGCCAGATTACGCGCAGCATAGTCCTTCCATCGATGCTGCCCACCATGGTCGACAATCTCAGGATCACGCTCGGCTGGTGCTGGACGTGGATCATCGTTGCCGAGATCGTTGCCGCCAACAGCGGGATCGGGCACTACATCTGGTCGATGAGGCGCTTCCTGAAGACGCCGGAAGTCATGGCTGGGATTCTGGTGGTCGGCATCATCGGATTGCTCACCGACCAGGCCGTCCGCATCGCCCATCGGCGGCTGTTCAGGTACCTGTGAGGCCGGACATGGGAGCCTTCGTCCAGATTCAAAGCGTCTTCAAGGAATTCGAGACCGAAGGCAAGGGTGCCGCGCCAATCCCCGTGATCGACGGCGTGTCGATGGAGATCCGGGAGGGAGAGTTCGTCGTCTATCTCGGTCCATCCGGGTGCGGGAAGACCACCCTGATGCGCATTGTCGGAGGCCTCGAGACCGCGACGACGGGCGACGTGCTCCTGGGCGGCGAGAGGGTCACGGGACCGGATCGGCGAAAGGGAATGGTCTTCCAGGCCTACACGTCGTTTCCATGGCTTACGGTTTTTCAGAACATCAAGTTCGGGACCAAGTATCGCGACGACATCGGCGAGCCGGAACGCAATGAGATCGCGAATCACTACCTGCGGCTCGTCGGACTCGAGGACTTCGCCGACTTCTACGTCAACCGGATCTCCGGCGGCATGCGGCAACGCGTCGCCATTGCGCGGACGCTTGCGGCGGCCCCGGACATCCTGCTGATGGACGAGCCGTTCGGCGCCCTCGACGCGCAGACGCGGGATTTCCTTCAAGAGCAGCTCCTGGAGATATGCCGCGCGGAACGAAAGGCGGTGATCTTCGTCACACACGATGTCGAGGAGGCGGTCTTCCTTGCGGATCGCGTGTTCATGTTTTCCGCAAGGCCGGCCCGGGTGATCGAGGAGATCGACGTCAATGGGGCGATCGGTGCCGAACGAACGGCGGACACGAAGGAAACAGACGCCTTCTTTCACCTGAGGAATCACGTCCGCGACTTGATGCGGGACCAGGCCAGGGCGATTGCATGACGATGCCACGGCCTGGCGAACCCGGCACGGCGAGCTTCGATTTCTCCGGCCGCCGCGTTCTCGTCACGGGCGCAAGCCGGGGCATCGGGCTGGGCGTGGCGGACGGGTTCGTTGCCGCCGGAGCAGACGTCACCATCCTGGCCATTGACGACGAAGTCGAGGAAACGGCAAGGATGCTCGCTGGCCTTCATGGCCGGGAGGTCGGCGCGATCGTGTGCGACATCGCAAGTCCAGACGAGGTCCGCGCCTCACTGGCACCGTTCGAACGCATCGACGTCCTCGTCAACAATGCAGGGCTGGAACTTGTGACGCCGATGACCGACTTCTCCGAGGAGACGGTCTCGACCTTCGAGAGGATCGTCCAGGTCAATGTTCTGGGGACGTACCACGTCACCCGAACGGCGCTCCCCAAGATGGGGCCTGGAGGGCGAATCATCATCACCTCATCCATGTGGGGAAAGACGGCGGTTGCCGAGTTCAGCGCCTATAGTTCGTCCAAGCACGCGAACATCGGATTCACGCGCAGTCTCGCCAAGGAACTCGGACCGCGCGGAATCAGCGTGAACGCTGTGTGCCCCGGCTGGGTTCGTACCGCGGCGGCGATGCGCTCTCTCTCGGTCATGGCCAGGCGCAAGGGAAGGGAGGAAGGCGAACTCCTGCAGGAGATCGTCGATGCACAGGCAGTCGAGGGGCTGATGGAGCCCGAAGACATGGCCATGACCTACCTCTTTCTGGCGTCCGATGCGGCCAGGAACATCACGGGACAGGCCATCAGCGTGGATCGCGGGGATTTCATCGGATGAGCTCAGGTCTCGATGGAAAAGTGGCGTTTGTCACCGGGGTCTCGAGTGGCATCGGCGCAGCTGCCGCCCGTGCCCTGGCCGCCGCCGGCGCCCGTGTCTTCGGCTGCGATCTCAAGCCGTCGCAGCGGACCTGTGATGCCGTGCGTGCTCGTGGCGGCGACATGGTGGGATATCGGGCGGACGTCAGCGTCGAGGACGACGTGGTGAGGGCGATCGGGGCGTGTCTCGATGCCTTCGGCGCACCGGATATCGCGGTGAACTGCGCCGGTACGGCTCACGAGTGTCCGACGCTGGAAGAGTCCGTGGACGACTTCGATCGCGTTGTCGCGGTCAATCTGAGGGGAACCTTTCTGTCCGGGCGGGAGGCGATTCGCCAGATGCTGTCGCACGGCAAGGGCGGCCGGGTCGTGAACATAGCATCCGATCTGGGCTATCTGGGGCGCGCCGGATACGGGAGCTACTGCGCTTCCAAGGGGGCAGTTCTGAGCCTGACCCGCTCCTGGGCCAGGGAGTTCGCGCCGCACATCCTGGTCAACTGCGTGGCGCCAGGTCCGATCGATACGCCGATGCTTGGACCGGAGTTCATGTCGCCGGAAGTCCGCGCAAGCGAAACCGCAATCCCTCTCGCCCGGATCGGTTCGGTCGAGGAGGTCGCCGCGTCGATCGTGTTTCTGAGCGGGCCCGGCGCCACATTCATGACCGGCCAGACGATCGGCCCGAACGGCGGTTCGGTCATGCCCTAGGGGCTATGGACGCAGAACGTCCGTTGATGGGGCGGACGTTCTCTTCGAATGACCCCGAGCCACCGGTGAACCGCTTCCTGTGAAGCGTCGCGGGCAGCGTGGTGAGTTGCGAAGGCTGGGCGCCGAAGAGGCGAAACGCCTGTAGCGACACACACAGTTTCTTTCTCTTTCGAGCGTCAAGACAGTCAGAGCATTACCCTGAGTGCAGCCGGAACGTCGGGTGTCCCCTGGAATCCTGCTCACGGACTCTGCGTGTCCTTTGCGTTGAATGTCGTACATGGGTGAGTATCGATACCGGACCAGCCGACGGAGGTCGATCATGATCAGGAACCTGGTTGTCTTTGTGATCTTCGGCGTGCTGGCGCTGGCGGGTTGCCGGTCCATGGGAGTCATCGAATCGGACGCTGGCCAGTACTACGCCGCTCATGACGCGAAGGTCCGGTTCACCATGAGGTCACCGTCAGGCGAGGGACCCTTTCCCGCGGTGATCCTGATGCACGGCTGCAGTGGTCTAGGCGGCTCTGTTGAAAGGGGCATGGCGCAACATGCCGACCATCTTGTCGACGCAGGCTTCCATGCGTTGATCCTGGACAGCTTTACGTCGCGCAGGATCAACTCGACCTGCACGTCATTAAGCAAGGCGGCCGAAGCAACGCTGTTTCGCCAGTACGACGCGGTTCATGCCTTGCGGCACCTGCAGGGTCTGGCCGAGGTCGATGCGGAGAACGTGTTCCTGATGGGTCAGATCCAGGGCGGAAGCGTCGCAGCCAAGCTTGCCGCCCACCACCTGTCCTCGATCGTCAAGGATGACGCGCTGGTCGAGGCTTCGGGACCGCCCTGGTTCGCGGCGATCGTTGCCTACTACCCCTGGTGCCCGCATGTTCCGAAGTGGCTCGACACGCCTCTGCTCGTTCTCTCCGGCGAAAAGGACGACTGGACGCCGTCACAGGGCTGCCTCTGGCACAAGGCGGTGGTGAAGGGCGCACCCTACGACGTCAAGATCTACGAGGACGCTCATCACAGTTTCGATCTGCCGATGCCGGTGCAGCATTACGTCGGCTATACCGTTGGCGGGCATCCTGCGGCCGCGGACGATTCGCGGGCGAGGATGATTGCGTGGTTTCGCGAGCACATGCGATAGGTCGGCGTTACAGGATCTTCCCGCCTCGGCTCAGCTCCACCGGAAGCGGAGCGCGGCGCAGGTAGCTGGCCATCGTTGTCATCGTCATACCCTGCGCCCTTCGATCCGCGACCGGGAGGAGGGCGCCTTGCATCACGGGAAAAGTGCCTTTTGAAGGCGTTCGGCGCCCTCGTGAAGTATGCCGACCCTCGCGACCGCGGCTTCGAGGGACAGTCTCTGCACCGGGCCGTGAATGGCGATTGCCGCCGTCCAGACGTTGTCAGGGCTGAAGACCGGCACAGCGACGGCGTTCATGCCTTCGATGAATTCTTCACGGTCAAGAGCATAATTGTTACGGCGAATCTCCCGGATGTCCGCCAGAAGAGATGACGGTTCGACATGGGTGTTGGCCGTCAGTCGGGCGAGTGTGAGTGCGTTGACGAAGGCCCTGCACTCCGGTTCCGGGAGGCTGGCCATGAACATCTTGCCGCTTGCGGTGCAGTGGAAGGGCACGTCGGTGCCGACCGGCAGCTGGATGCGGAGCGGCCAGTCGGCCTCAACGCGGTCGAGATACCGCATGCCCTCATCTTCGGCGACGACGAAGTTGACCGTCTCGCGGACCTCCGCGGCGATTCCGCGCAGCACCTGGTGACGTGCGATGTGGGCGCTGGATGCGTAAAGAAGGCCTGAACCGAGTGAGCGCAGACGCCGCCCTGGCCGGAGTCTCCCGCTGCTGCGGTCGCGAACCACGTAGCCTTCGGCTTCCAGCGTCTTGCACAACCTGTGGACGGTCGCCTTCGGCAGGTCGATCTCACGGTTGATTTCGGCCGGTGTCAGCGCTTCGTCGCTCCGTCCGATGATCTCGATGATTCTCAGCATTCGGAGATTGGTCGGAATGCGTTGCCCGTGTGCATCGGCGTTTGTCAAGGATCCGCCTCTCCGCGATCGCCGCTTGTGCTGTCGAACAATGTCATTGTGCTGATGCCCCAGAAATTGATACGATTGGTCTCAATAATCAAGCATGGAGAGCATGGAGTTCGATTTCGTCATCGTTGGAGCCGGTTCCGCCGGTTGCGTCCTTGCCAACCGCCTCACTGCGGATGGCCGTTACCGTGTTGCTCTCATCGAGGCAGGCGAACGCGACAGCAATCCGTGGATCCACATACCGGTGGGCTACTTCAAGACCATGGACAACCCCCGGACCGACTGGCGCTATCGCACGGCTCCCGATCATGGTCTCAACGGCCGATCGATTCCCTGGCCACGCGGAAAGGTGCTCGGAGGATCGAGTTCGATCAACGGTCTTCTCTACGTTCGCGGTCAGGCCGAGGACTACGATCATTGGCGCCAGCTTGGAAGCGAGGGCTGGTCCTGGGACGATGTCCTGCCGTACTTCCGGCGCGCCGAAAGCTGGCAGGGCCCGCGGCTCGGCACCGATGATTCCCGTGGCAGAAAGGGCCCGCTCGTGGTCTCTCCTTCGGGAGTGAGGCGCGAGATTGTCGATCTGTGGATGGAGGCCGCGGTCGCGGCCGGCTACTGCCGCAATCCCGACTACAATGATGGTGATCAGGAAGGCGTCGGCTACGTGCAGCAGACGGTCGTGAGGGGACGCCGGTGCAGTACTGCCGTTGCCTACCTGCGTCCCGCCAGGAAGCGGCGGAACCTCGAGATCTTCGTCAAGACGCTCGTGGAGCGCCTGGTGTTCGTTGATGGCCGCGTGTCTGGCCTGAAGGTGGTGTCGGGAGACAGAAGGCTCGACATTACAGCGCGTCGCGAAGTGGTCCTGTGCGCCGGTGCGATTGGCTCGCCCCAGATCCTGATGCTCTCGGGTGTCGGCGTGGGCGAAGAGCTTCAACGCCACGGAATTGGCGTCAGGCGCGAACTCGCCGGTGTCGGCAGGAACCTCCAGGATCACCTGCAGGCGCGCCCCGTGTTTCGGACCGATCTGTCGACGGTCAACGTCGAGACCAACAGCATCTTCAGGCAAGCCAGGATCGCCCTGAGATATCTGCTGAAGCGGGACGGTCCGATGTCGATGGCCGCCAGTCTTGGAACCGGTTTTCTCAAGACATGCTCCGGCCTCGCCACACCCGATATCCAGTTTCATATCCAGCCATTCAGCGCTGACAGCCTGACCGAAGGAACGCACCGGTTCTCTGCCTTCACATCATCGGTCACCCAGCTGCGCCCCGAGAGCAGGGGAGAGATTCGCCTCAGCTCGTCAAGCATACATGATCATCCGGAGATTCATCCCAACTACCTCGCGACCGACAACGACTGCCGGACCATCGTCGAGGGCATCCGGATTGCCAGACGGATCAGCCGCTGCGAGCCGCTGAAGTCCCGGATTACCGGAGAACATGCCCCGGGCGACGATGTCCCGTTCGATGATGATGAGGCCATACTCGAGTGGGCGCGCAACACGTCAACGACGATCTATCATCCGTCGGGCACCTGCAAGATGGGCCGCGACCCCATGGCAGTGGTCGACCCGCGCCTCAATGTGCACGGCGTCGAAGGACTTCGGGTGGCCGATGCATCGATCATGCCGACCCTGGTTTCAGGCAACACGAATGCACCTGCTGTCATGATCGGCGAGAAGGCCTCCGCCATGATTCTCGAGGATGCACGTTGATGAACGGCCACGTCAGCCCCGCACCGCTTGCCTTCGGCTCGTCGCGATGCGGACGTGACCACGCGACCGCCCTGACAGAACACCGGTCGGGGACGTTACTGGCGTACTTGCCAGAAACGACTCCGGGCGACTGTATGCACCGGCTCCTTCGCCTTCGCAGCCGGCGCAAGACGCAAGAAGAAGGCACCAACTATTGGGGAGCAGTTGAATGTTCGACATGAAAGGAAAGGCAGGAGCAGCGGCAGCAGCCGTTTCGCTTGCCGCAGTCCTGTGCGCAACCACTGCGGTCGCACAGACAACAATCCGCGTTCAGTCGGTGATTCCGGCCACGGCCGACGAAGTCGTCATGCTGAAGGACTTCGGCGCGGATGTGGCCGCCCTGACCAACGGCGAAGTGATCATCGAGGTTCTCCCGGCAGGTGCTGTCGTGGGCGTCAAGGAGACACTGGACGCCGTGGACGCGGGCCTGATCGAGGGCGGTTTCGCGTGGACTCACTACTGGTCCGGCAAGCATCCGGCCGCCATGCTGTTCGGCTCACCGGTGGCCGGGGCCGGGGTCGGAATTGACAACATCGCCTTCCTGAGCTGGTTCCAGTTCGGTGGAGGCCGGGAACTCTATGATCGTCTCTGGGACGAGATGGGAGTCAACGTCAAGGGTTTCATGCTGCAGCCCGTGGGGCCCGAAGCCCTCGGTTGGTTCAAGGAACCGATCAATTCCATGGATGACTTTCGCCAGTACCGCTTCCGGACACCCCCGGGTATTCCCGGTCAGACCTACAAGGACATCGGCGTGGCGTCCGTGGCCATGGGGGGAGGCGACATCCTTCCGGCGCTCGAGGCCGGCACAATCGATGCCGCGGAATGGTGCTGCCCGAAGCCTGATTCCGTGTTCGGATTCCAGAAAGTTCTCAAGCACTACTACCTGCAGGGTCTGCACCAGGTGGTTGTCAATGCGGATATCTACATCAATGGCGATGTCTATGATTCATTGACAGATCATCAGAAGAAGGCTCTGGAAGTAGCGGCAAACGCGTCACTTTCAAAGGCAATGTCGTATCGGATCTACGAGAACGGCAAGGCGTTGAAGGACCTGGTCGAAAACCATGGCGTGATTCTTCACGACACCCCTGCCGACTATTTCCCGGCGTACATGAACGCTGCCAGGGCAAGTCTTGAAAAGAACGCCGAGGAAAACGCGTTCTTTGCCGAGGTGTGGCAGAGCCAGAAGGACTTTGCCGCAATTGCTGTTCCATTCTGGGCAGGAGCCCAAGCGTCGAATGCAAGCCTTGGCAAGGCGTTTGCAGACAGTCTGAAGTAGAATCTGTCTGAAGGGCATCCGGTCGCGGTGACACCGCGACCGGATGTCGCGTCCATCCTTGTGCCACAATAGGCAGCGGGCGCAGTCCACGCGGTCAGGAGGGAGGGCGCGATGGTAGACAAGAATCACCCCGATGGCCTGGACATTACGGATGAACTGATCGCCGAGCGGCGTTCCGGAGCACCCGGCGAGACGCCTGAGGACATGACGCCGTGGATGCGCACGGTCGTGCGTCACATCGATGTCATGAATCTCTGGGTTGGCCGCATCACCTGCCTGCTGCTGCTGCCCGTCATCTTTGCCATGGTCTACGAGGTCGTCGCGCGCAAGTTGTTTGTGGCGCCGACCCTGTGGGCCTACGAAGTGAGCCGCATGTTCGCCGGCGCGCTGTTCATGATGGGCGCCGGATATGCCCTGATGCGCGGCGTTCACATTCGCGCCGACTTTCTCTATCGCCACTGGCCGGTCAGGACCCAGGCGACCGTTGACGCGCTGCTCTACCTCGCATTCTATTTTCCGGCCATGCTGTTTTTCTTCTGGGTGTCGGCGGACTACACGGCCGGCGCCTGGATCAGCGGCGAGCGGTCCATGGACACGACGATGATGGCTCCGCTGGCGCCGGCGCGGACAGCCATGCCGCTGGGTGCCTTTTTCCTGATCCTTCAGGGGATCTCCGAGTTTCTCAAGTCTCTCCACAGCATGGGTCCGGCGCGACAGCGCCGTTTTCTGATGACCATGCCGGTCTATGTTGTTCTGCTGGCCGTGCTCTTCCTGGGGACCTTCGCACCTCAGACCGTGCCGATCGGGGAGTTCTGGTCGACCGTGATTTCCGGCACCGGACTCTCGGGAATCGCTCCCGAGTGGATCGGGGTGATCATGATCGGTGTCATGCTTTTCGCGATTTTCGTCGGGTTCCCGATCTCGTTCACCCTCGTCTTCCTCGGCTTCACGTTCGGTGCCTGGGGATTCGGCGGCAAGCTGGTCTTCTACCTGCAGACGTTCCAGTTCAACAACGTCATGCTCGAGCAGACCCTGGCCGCGGTCCCGCTCTTCGTGTTCATGGGCATCCTGATGGAGCAGGCGGGCCTCATGGAGAGGCTGTTCGCCGCCGTACAGCTCATGCTGTCGCGTACACGTGGCGCGCTTTACCTGGCCGTCATGTTCGTGTCGACGATCTTTGCCGCAGCGACCGGCATCGTCGGAGCCTCGGTGACCATTCTCGGCATCATGGCGGCCAAGACCATGAACAGGTCTGGCTACAACGTGCGACTCGCAGCCGGGACGATCACGGCCGGCGGCACACTGGGCATTCTCATCCCGCCGTCGATCATGCTCGTGGTGATGGGGCCCGTTTTGGAAGTTCCCGTCACTGACCTGTTCGCGGCGGCGATTGTCCCCGGCATCCTGCTTGCCGGCCTCTATGCAGCCTATGCGCTGTTCCGCTGCTGGCTGGACCCGACGCTGGGCCCCACACTTCCACCGGAAGCGCAGCCCAAGACATCGCCGTACTACTGGCTCGAAGCGGTCACGGTGCTGGGATCCATCGGCATATTCTTCATCCTGGTGGTCCTGGCGCTTGCCGGAGAACTGTCGGGTCTCTTCCCACTGTCCTGGGCGGTCATTCCGCTTGGCTGGATGGGCTTCATGTACCTGGGTGCGGTCGCGATCCGCCGCACCAAACCCGCAGGATTCTATTTCTCGGACCTCTGGTACGAGTTTTTCATGGGACTCGTACCGCCCTCGGCCCTGGTGGCATTTGCGCTCGGCTCGATACTCTTCGGCTGGGCGACACCTGCCGAGGGGGCAGGATGCGGCGCGTTCGGCGCCCTCGTGTTGTCAGCCGCCTACGGAAAGATATCAAGCAAGTCACTGTTCAATGCGCTGGTCAAGACACTCGAGATCACGGTTCTCATCATGTTCCTGGTCGCGGCATCCAACTTCTTTGGTGCCGTCTTCTCCAGGCTTGGTACTCCGACGATGCTCACCGAGATGCTGCTCACGTGGGATCTTTCAGCGACACTGATACTCATCATCATCATGGCGCTGATCTTTCTGCTGGGATGGCCACTCGAGTGGGTGCCGATCGTTCTCATCATCATTCCGATCCTGATCCCGGCGCTGGACAAGATCGGCATCAGCCTGACCTGGTTCGGCATCCTGGTCGCCGTCAACCTGCAGACGGCCTGGCTCAGTCCGCCAGTCGCCCTTTCCGCCTATTTCCTCAAGGGTGTGGTGCCCGAGTGGGATCTCAAGGACATCTACTACGGCATGATGCAGTTCATGGTCATTCAGCTGATCGGCCTCACCCTGATCTTCATCTTTCCGCAGCTCGCGTTGTGGCTGCCGTCCTACATCTACGGAGACTGACAGCGACACAGAAGTCGGCATTCGTGGCGATGAGTGGTGTGGCCTGCGCTCAAGGGGGGCGCCGGCGACATTTCCCGCGACTGCCGACCTGAACGGCCTTGTGTTCGCAATCCCCGGCCCAAGTCCGGGCTGGCACCGTGTCGGCGGTCAGATCCTGTCGGCGAAGGCGGCGATGCCGCGCTTGTGATGGAGGATCTCGTCGCGGCTCAGACCGTGGAGTTCATGGGGAAAGACCAGCCAGCTCTCGGTCTTGTGGATGTAGTAGTCCGGCACGCGGCCGGTCCGGTTGCTGTCCGGCTTGTAGTAGACCGTGGCGATCCGCGTGTCGTCAGGCGTATTGCGGCGAGCCTTGCGGCGAAGATGGGAGATGACCGCATCGATGCTGAGGCCGGTGTCGAAGACGTCATCGACGATGAGCAGACCCTGATCGGCGTTCACATTGTCGATGATGTACTGCATGCCGTGCACCCGAACCTTCTCGTGCTTCTGCGCTATGGACCGGTAGAAGGACGTGCGGATGGCGATGTGGTCGGTCTCCACACCGAAGAAGTCGAGCAATTCCTGCACGGCAATGCCTACGGGCGATCCTCCACGCCATACGCCGACAATGAAGGTTGGACGGAAGCCGCTGTCGAGGATCTGCATGCCCAGGCGGAAGGAATCCTCAAGCAGGGATTCGGCGGTGATGTAGTGCTTGTCCACTGTCGCCGGTTCGGCAGATGACCGGACTGCCGTTGCTGCTTGTACCATGGCCTACGACCTCAACCCTGGAGCGTTGCGGAGAACACAGGTCTCTACCACCCTTGGCAGCGACTATGGTCATGCTCCCGATGCCGTTCAAGGCGATCCATCCACATGCCCGTGGCGGGAAGTCCAGGTCTCAGACCACGCGGTCGCCGGCATGGGACGAGGTGACCGCAAACCGGTAGCCGCCGGGCCCATCGATATGGAAGGTGTCGTGTATGCGCCCGCGCTTTATGTCGGTGGCGGTGACACCGGCGCCCGTGAACTCATCGTGCGCCGCATCGATGTCATCGACCATGAGATCGAAGGGCGCCCCGGTGCCGGGTTCCACCGCCTGGCGGGCCTGGCTCACCACCAGATGAGTGCCGCCGCGCAGCTCGAGAACTCCGAAGTTCTCGCCGCGGAAGATGTCGCGCATGCCGTGGCGCACGAAGAAGGCATAAGCCCCGTCGACGTCATCCACCTCGATGCTCACATGCCCTACCGCCAGTTTCGGTCGTCCATCGCTGCCCATTGCAGATCCTCCTCTCAGCCGTTCTTCGACGGAGATCTTACGACACATCGAAGACCGCAGGCCATTCGGCACGCTACTCGGCCGGCTGGATGATCCGGCTTCGCTGGAACGTGGATTCCCGGCCGGGCATAGGCCGGCCAGGAATCATGCAGGAAAGAGCGAGCGAGATGGCGGCCATGCCGGCTCCGACAAGAAACACGGTCATGCGCCCGTCGGTATCGGCAACCCAGATGATGCCCAGCATCCACGGCATGGTCACCGCTGCGATATGGTTGATCGTGAAGGAGACGCCGGCGGTCGAGGCAATGTCACCGGTTTCGGCGATCTTGCGGAAGTAGCTCTTGATGGCGATGGCAAGGGCGAAGAAGAGATGATCGAGGATGTAGAGCGCGGCGGCCATCCAGGCGACCTCGACAAACGCATAGGCGACAAAGATGCCGATCAGTCCGACGTACTCCAGGATCAGCGCCGGTCGTTCGCCCCACTGCATGATCAGGCGTCCGACCCGCGGAGCCAGCCAGATGGCGATGACGTGGTTGGCCGCAAACAGAGCGACGACGGCCTCCGGGCGATAGCCGAACTCGGCGACCATGAGGAACGCGGCAAAGCCGACGAAGATCTGGCGGCGCCCCCCGGACATGAACTCCAGCGCGTAGTAGAGCCAGTAGCGCCGGCGCAGGACGATCTTCATGGTCTGGTAGCCGGACTCCCCGAAACGCGGGAAGAACATCCAGCAGAAGAGACCCAGCCCCAGGGTGGCCGATCCCGAAATCAGGTAGACGAGCCAGTAGGGTGAATCCAGGAACTCAAAGGCGACATAGACGAAGGCGTAGGCGACCAGGGATCCGGCGGCAGCCACGGCGGCCATGCGACCCAGCACCAGCGGCAGTTCCTCCTTCGAGGTCCACTGCATGGAGAGCGACTGCTCCATGGTCGCGAGATAGTGGAAGCCGATCGACATCACCATGGTCGTGAAGTAGAGCCCCCAGACGGTGGGCAACAGACCGGTGAGGGCGACTCCCAGGCCCATGACGCTGAGCGCAAGAATGGCGAAGGTCTGCTGGCGCCAGATCAGCAGCGTGTAGACGACCGTGAAAGCAAGGAACCCGGGTACCTCGCGCACGGATTCGAGAATGCCGCGTTCCAGCCCGGTAAAGTTCACCACGTCGACGGCGAAATTGTTGATGAGTGCGAACCAGGGCTCGAAGGCGATGGGGATGGATGCGGCAAAGATCAGCAACAGGATCTGGGGACTGCGCCAGCCGTCCTTCAGCACGCCCTGCCAGTCACGGAGAAGATAGCGACTGCGCACGGTTCAGCCGGCGAAGCTGTAGGAGTCCATGTCGAACCGCGGCTGGCCCGTGACACCTGTCAGGCCGCCGTCGCAGACGAGCATGGTGGAGTTGACGAAACTGGCATCATCACTGGCCAGAAAGCAGATGGCGGCGGCACATTCTTCGGGCGTGCCGATGCGACCGAGAGGGGTCGATCGTGCATAGGCGGCAGCCTGTTCAGGTGCTGATTCGAGGCTTCCCAGCATGCGCTCGGTGCCGATGGGTCCAGGGCAGATCGCATTGGCACGGATGTTGTAGCGCCCGACTTCCCAGGCGAGGCACTGGGTGAGATTCCAGATGGCCGCCTTGGCGGCATTGTAGGCGCCCCAGCCGGGGTCGCCGGCAAGGCCGGAAATTGACGACATGTTGACGATGGCTCCGCCGCCCGTCGCCTTCATACGGCGCACCGCCAGGCGGCAGCAGATGACGGTCGACAGCACGTTGAGACGCCACAGGCGTTCCCAGTCGTCGCTGGCGAGATCCTCGATGGTCCCGAACATGGAGTTTCCGGCGATGTGGATCGAGGCATCGAGCCTGCCTCCCGACCTGTCGTCGAGCATCGCAAAGGCCGCCTCGATCCCGGACTCCTCCATGACATCGGCGACGACCGCCGTCACGTTCCTGCCGGAATCCGTTAACGGACCGACCGCATCCGCGAGATCGCCGGCCTGGTGGTCGACGGCGACGACGGTGGCGCCTTCGCCCGCCAGCCGTTCCATCGTCGCTCTGCCGATACCGTTGGCGGCGCCCGTCACGAGGGCCACCCTGTCCTCAAACCGCTTCATGGTCCCGACATAGCGCCTCCGGCTCACCGATGCCAGACAATCCGCCAGGGAGGATCCGGATGGACCATTCTCAACTGCTCGGCAGATTGGGAAGAACCAGGGAGGTTCCCTGGTCCTTCTGGCACAGGCGATCAATGCGGCCCATGAAGCGCGGGCATCCTGTTCAGGGATTCACGCGTTCTGAAGGACCGCCGGCCATCGCCTGCTTTTCGCTTCGGATTCCAGATGAGTGAATCAAGGCTAGAATGACTCCGGTGCCCGGAGGTCTCCATCATGTCTGATTTCGCTGTACGTCCCTACTCCACGGCCATCGGTGCAGAAGTGGTGGGAGTCGACCTCTCTCGGACGCTCGACGACAGGACGTGGGCCGCATTGCATGACGCCTATCTGGATCATCTCGTCTTGTTCTTCTGTGACCAGACCCTCACGCCCGAGCAACAGGTCGCGTTTTCGCGTCGCTTCGGTTGCCTCGAGGAGTACCCGTTCGTCCATGGTATCGACGGCTTTCCCGAACTCATCGAAATCGTCAAGGAGCCCGACGAGGTCATCAATTTCGGCCATCTCTGGCACACGGACATGACATTTCGCGATCAACCGCCGGCCGGTGCGGTTCTCTACGCCGTTGAGGTCCCCCCGGTCGGCGGCGACACGCTGTTTGCCAACATGTACCTTGCCTGGGACATGCTGTCTGAGGGCATGAAGAGAGTGCTGCGTGAACTCCGTGCGGTCCACGATTCGGGCACACCGCAACGCCATACCGCCACCTTCAAGGGTATGAAGATGCAGCACAGGGAGGGTTCTGAACAACAGATCGCGGCCCACCCGTTTGTCCGGGTGCATCCCGAGACCGGCCGGGAATCACTGCTTATCAGTCCCAGCTACTGCCACCGCATCGAAGGCATGACCGACGAGGAAAGCCGGATGATTCTGGGCTACCTCGAACGCCATGCGACCCGGGACATCTTCACCTGCCGCTTTCGCTGGCGGCCCGGTACCGTCGTCATCTGGGACAACCGCTGCACCATGCACATCGCCCTTGAGGACGACCTCGCCGCCATACGCGGCGACAAGGGTTTTCGCCGCGTCATGCGACGCGCCACCATCGGTGACTGAGGCCGAATGCAGATTCGTTCGCAGATGGCGTCCTGGCGCGTTGTGCATGTAGCTGCCGAAGCGATACCTATTGGGCGGGGCCCGCACCCGCAAGGAAGGCGCGCCCTTCCGCGGCACACGCTGATCAAGGGCTAAGGCCTTCGATAGACGAAGAACCAGCCGGCGGGCTCCAGTGATTCGAAGAACCTGTCGAGTTCCCTTTCCAGGCAGGCGAGCTGGCCAGTCTCGACGAGACGATCCAGGGTCGCTCTGAACCCTGCGGGCTCCCAGATGTCCATGTGGATGGAAAAGGACAGCAGGCCTCCGGGACGCAGGAGGCGCACCAGTTCGTCAAAGGGCTCGGGGCCGACATGGCCGCACGTGAAGGTGCCTGAGGAGACCATCGCATCGTAACTGCGGTCAGGCATATCGATGGGCTTGTTGAGGTCGGCCTGAATCAGGTTGCGGTAGATTCCGCGCGACCGGGCCTTTGCCAGCATTGACGCCGTCAGGTCGATTCCGTCGATGTTGTGAAAGCCCCGTTCGGAGAGGAGATCACTCGTCAATCCGGTGCCGCAGCCGATGTCCAGTACCTCTGCCGCGGTGTCGGGGAGATGTCGCATCAGGCGCTCGGCAACGAATCGTGGCGAGCAATAGCCCAGTTCGCCGACCATGTGGTCTTCGTAGTCGTCAGCCCAGACCCGATAGAATGCCTCGGCCTCCCGGGCGTTGCGCAGAGAATAGGCGCCGCTCACGAACCGGTCGTTTGCAAGGTCGATCGAGGGGGATGCCGAGGGCATGGGAGGTCCTTTCCGGGCATCATGACAGTTCGCGCGGCCCGCCGGCAAGCGCACGCCATGGCGCGTCGCATCGAATGAAAGGGTTAGGGACGTGGCTTGTGGCCGGGCGACGGATGTTATCGCCCGTGCGGAATGATGCCTTCGGAATGTCGTGTTGCGCAGCGAGCAGACGTGCATGCTGGCCGACCCCTTCTCCGGCCACGACATGGTGCGTACGGCATTCGGACGCCAGACAATACGCAAAAGATGAACCGGATGGGCTATCCTCGCCCGCGTGGCAGATTCCGGAGAACAAGGGTGCGCGTTTCGTCTCTTCTGGTGCCGGTGATGGATGCGGTCTCTGAAGCCGCGGACATGCTGGTCAGGGAATCACGACGTCCGGATGGGCCGCGTGGCGCCGGTGACAAGGCCGACATCGACGTCGAGATCGAGAACCATCTCGCCATGCGGCTCATGGCCATCCTGCCGGTACGATTCGTGGGCGAGGAAACGCCGATCCGCACCGGTGACGAATCATCCTATTGCTGGCTGGTGGACCCGCATGACGGCACGTGGGCCTGGCTTCATGGATATCGGGGCTCCTCGATATCGGTTGCCCTGCTCGACGACGGGTTGCCGGTGCTCGGCGTCGTCTGCGCGCCCATGAGTCCCGATCGTGGCCGAGATCTCATTGCCTGGGCCGAAGGTTACGCCAACCTGCTCCGCAATGGCGCCGACATTTCGGTCGACCTCGCCTCGGATGAACTCGACGGCAGGGCGCTTGTCTTCGTTGACCACACCGCATCGGCCAGACCGGTTGCATGGGGCTGTGCCGTAGCACCGGCACGGTTCATCGCCCTGCCAGGAATCGCCTACAGACTGGCTCGGGTGGCGGCCGGGGACGGCGTTGCCACCCTGTCTCTGGGCGGGCCACGGGGCATCGACTACGCTGCCGGCCACGCCCTGCTGCGGGGTGCCGGCGGTGTGCTTCTCAATGAATCGGGCATGGAGGTCGTTTACTCCCGGGATGGCGCCAGCCACGTCCGGCGGTGTTTCGCCGGGGCACCCGCCGCTGCCCGTGAACTGGCCACCCGGTCATGGCCGCCAAAGCGGTACGAGGAGCCGTCACGGGTGAGGGTTGGGCTCACCTGGCCAGCAACCGTGAGTGACGCTGTGCTCGACCGGTCCAGGGGCTGTCTCTTCGGCCAGCTGGTCGGCGACAACCTGGGCGCGTTAGTGGAATTCATGAACGAGAGCGAGATACGGCAGCGCCATCCAGGAGGCGTTCGCGAACTCGAAGATGGCGGGTGCTGGAACATCCTCGCCGGTCAGGCGACGGACGACAGCGAACTTGCCCTTGCCCTTGCCAGGACCCTCGTTCGCAACGGGTGCCATGACGAGGAAGCGGTCGCCGCCGCCTACGGTGCGTGGCTGAGGTCCGGTCCTTTCGATTGTGGCAACACCACGGCCCAGGCGCTCGGCCCCGCCTCTCGCGCCTCCGAAGGAATGAAGTCCGCGGCCGCCCGGTCTTCGGCCGGCATGGAGAGCCAGGCCAACGGATCTCTCATGCGGATCGCGCCCATCGGCATCTGGGCCCGAAACCCGGGTCTCGCGGACCGGATTGCCCGTGACGATTCCAGGCTGACCCATCCACATCCGGTGTGTGTCGATGCTTGCGGTGTCCTTGCTGCTGCCATCGCGGAGGGCCTGCGTTCCGGCAACCGCGGCGCCATGATCAACGTGGCCCGGGCTCATTGTGCCACGCAGGAAATCGCGGACTGTCTCGACGATGCCTCCGCCGGCGCATGGCCGGAGGTCTTCGACAGCCACGCCATGGGCTGGGTTCTCATCGCCTTTCTGAATGCCTTCTGCCACCTCGCCCGAGGCGACACGATCGAGGAAACCCTGGTGACGACGGTAGCGAGGGGAGGGGATACCGACACTAACGCCGCCATTGCTGGCGCCCTCACGGGAGCAGTTGATGGACTGCGATCGTTTCCCCGGCGCTGGGTCCTGCCCGTGATGGCCTGCCGCCCTCACCGGGCTCTCGGTGCAGCGAGGCCGCGTCCGATGATCTACTGGCCCGATGACCTCGCCGACCTCGCGGAGGCCCTTGTCATCGCCCGTCAGGAGGGCTCTCGTCAGAACGTGACGTAGCGCCGCGCGGCGTGGGGCGCGAGCAGGCGCGTGTGCTGGCGAATTGCCTCCCGTGAGAGATCGCTTGAAGGTGGTTGCTCGAGAACGAAATTGCCCTCGTGGCGGCCTCTCACCGGCATGGCCGACACCGGCGGACCACTGGTCCACCTGATGCGTCCCGGGAGATAGCGGATGCAGATTCCGGTGCGTGGACTATCCGTCGTGTTCGGGCCGGAACCATGAACCAGCAGGGCGTGGTGGAGCGACATGGTGCCCGGTTCGAGTTCGTTGTCATAGACCGGCCACGTCGCGGTATCGATGCTTGCAGTCTGGCCATGGGACAGCATGTTGTCCGCACCCATGCGTTCGTCGTGCACCACGCGGCCGAGCCGGTGAGTGCCCGGAAGGAATTGCATGCAGCCGTTGGCCGATGTTGCCGGTGTCAGAGCAACCCAGGCCGTGACAATGTCGAGCGGATCGAGATTCCAGTAGCCGGCATCCTGGTGAAAGGAGATATGGCGACCGTCCCGCGCAGGCTTGGTCCAGATGTCTGCGCTCATCACCATGATGTCCGGGCCCGTCAACAGCTCCACCGTATCGAGGATGGCAGGCAGACGAACCAGCCGGTCCATCCACGTGAAGAGCAGGTAGGACTTGTAGTACCAGGGATGCGGCAGGTCGATGTCGACCGCTTCGAGCCTGGCGAGGGTAAGGGCGGCGTCATCGGCCGGCATGGCCATGAGCGGTGCCGCAAATCCCAAGTCGCGATAATCCCCGAGGTCGTGGCGTGTTCCCGATGTCGTCATTCTTGCAGTACACTCCGCCCCGAAAGACTACCTCCAGGAGATACCATGGGCAGGTTCTATTTTGATGACGATGCCGATCCGGCCCTGCTCGACGGCAGGACGGTCGCCGTGATCGGTTACGGCAACCAGGGACGCAGCCAGGCGCTCAACATGAAGGACCGCGGCGTCGACGTGATCGTCGGCAACATCGAGGACGAGTATGCGGAAAGCGCTCGATCTGACGGATGGGATCTCCTGACCATCGAGGAGGCGGCCGGGCGGGCCGACATCCTGATGATGCTGACGTCCGACGACAGTCAGCCCGATGTCTATGAGAACTGGGTGAAGAAAAGCCTCAAGCCCGGTGACGTCATGTGCTTTGCCCATGGTTTCAACATCCATTACGGCGAGATCGTTCCGGACCCTGAGACCGATGTCGTCATGGTGGCGCCACGCATGCTCGGAGAGGGCGTGCGGGCGACGTTCCTCGAGGGGCGAGGCTTTCCGAGCCTCATTGCCGTGGCACAGGACGGCAGTGGCAGGGCTCTCGACATGTGCCTTGCGATCTCCTGGGCGATCGGCACGACAAGAATGGGGGCGCTGGAATCGAGCTTCGGCGAGGAGGTCCTCATCGATCTCTTCGAGGAGCACCAGCCCGGGCTCTATGCCTTGCGCACCATGTATATGGCCCTCGTCGAGGCGGGCTGTTCCCCGGAGGCGGTCATGCTCGATCTCTATGCGTCCGGAGAAAGCGTCAAGTTCGCCGAGTACGGGCGCGACCTCGGCGCCTTCGAGCGCATGAAACGAACCAGCGCCACGGCGCAGTTCGGCCATCTCGTCTGGTCCAAACAGTACTTCGACGAGGAAAAGACGCTGGAAGGCATGCGCCGGATGATCGCCAACATCAAGGACGGCAGCTTCATTCGTGCCCTGAAGGCCGAACGGCAGAAGAACCGACCGTCGGTCGAGGCTGTCTGGCAGGAAAACAACGATCACGACCTTGTCCGTCGTGAACACGACCTCTACCAGCTCCTCGGACGCCGGGAAAAAGACGCCCCGGCTCCCGGGAGCTGACGAGGCACACGACAATTCCGGGACGGTCGGTTTCCTCCGGCCTCCATTGACCTAACCGGTTTTCATGCATGTCACAGGAAATGGACACGCCCAGCACACCGCGTGAAGACGACTGGCGTCTTGGCGTTGATATCGGTGGGACCTTCACCGACTTCCAGCTCATGAACACCCGGTCGGGCGAGGTGATGGCGCTGAAGACGCCGTCGACTCCCGACGACCCGTCGCTGGCGGTGGCAAGGGGACTAGCGGACATCACCCGGCGGCATGGCATCGACCCTTCCGCCATCCGCTACTTCGCCCACGGCACCACGCTCGCCGTCAACACTCTTCTCGAGCGCAAGGGCGCCTGCACCGGAGTATTGATGACCCGGGGCTTTACCGACACGCTCGAGCTGCGCCGCCTGCGCCTTTCGAAGGCGAACGATTTCTTTGTGCCACGACCCGTTCCACTGGTGCCACGCCGGCTGGTCCGTCCGGTCGACGAACGCCTCAAGTCCGATGGAGAGGTCATCACGCCGTTGCGGCGCGAGGACGTGGAGGAGCAGGTCCGGGCCTTGCTGGAAGAAGGCGTGGAGACCATTGCCGTGTGCTTCCTTCACGCATACCGCAATCCACATCACGAACAAATGGCAAGACAGTGGATCGCGGAGAGCTTTCCTCAGGTCTATGTCACGGCCTCAACCGATGTGTGGCCCCAGCAGCGGGAGTATGAGCGCGCCCTCGTCAGTGTCATCAATGCCTATGTAGGCGGTCGCATGGAGGCTTACTTCACCACCCTCGAGAAGCGGACACGGGACCTTGCCTTGCCATGCCGTGTCTTTTCGACGAAGTCGAACGGTGGCGTCATGACAGCCGCCTCGGCGGCACGCCGACCGGTCGAGACCCTGCTCTCCGGCCCGGCCTCCGGAGTCATCGGCGCCCGTCATGTCGCCAGTTCCATCGGAGACGATCATGTCGTCACCCTCGACATGGGCGGCACCAGCGTCGACGTGTCGATCATCCAGGGGGCCATCGGCCAGGCAACCGACAACACGATCGGAGACATCCCGGTCATCATGCCGGCGGTGGACGTGTCGGCGGTTGGTGCCGGCGGCGGCTCGATCGCCTGGACGGACAGCGAAGGCGTGCTCAAGGTCGGACCCCGGAGCGCCGGTGCCCGGCCGGGTCCGGCGTGCTATGGCCGGGGCGGCACGCAGCCAACCGTCACCGATGCTTACCTCGTGTCCGGGATTATCGCCGAGGACAGCCTTCTCGATGGCACGATGGTTCTCGAACCAGCGCTGGCCGATGCCGCGATCGACCGGCTCGCGACCGTCATCGACCGCACGCGAAGCGAAACCGCCGATGCAATTCTCCAGGTGACGACAGCCAACATCTACGCGCAGCTGCTGCCGTTGACGGCGCGACGGGGGATCGACACGACGGGGTTTTCCATGCTGGCCTATGGCGCTGCCGGCCCGACGCAGGCCTTCATGCTGGCGCGCGAACTGGACCTGCGCCGCATTGTCGTGCCACCCGCCCCCGGAACGCTGTGCGCCCTTGGATGCCTTGTCGCGGACTTCCGTGCGGACTTCGTCCAGAGTGTGTGGCGTGATCTCGACACCCTCTCGGACAGGGATCTCGGCGACACCTATGCTGGCCTCGAAGAAAGGGCGCGCGCCTGGTTGGCGGAACAGGATGCCGGGGTGGCGGACGTCCATGTCCTGCGTTCGGCGGACCTCTGCCACATCGGCCAGTCCTACGAAATCAACGTGCCGTTCCCGGACGTTGCGTCCCTCACCACCGAAGACCTGAATCGTTGGTTTCTCGAGCGTTATCAGAAGGTCTACGGCTATCACGACCCGCACGCGCCTGTGCGGATGCTGGAAGCACGCCTGCAGATTGTCGGTGTCACGCCTTCTCCTCCGGCCCTTTCCTGCCCCGCCGGAGTCGGTGGCCGGCCCCGCGGCGTGCGGCGAGTCCACGAGGCGGGCGACGTGGTCGAGGCTCACGTGTGGCGGCGCGAGGATCTGCGGCAGGGGGAGACCTGTCCTGGTCCCCTAGTGATCGAGCAGTACGACACAACCACGTGGGTGCCACCGGGATTCGCGGTGACGGTTGACAGATTTGGGAACCTCATAGGGGAACGCGACTGATGGACGATCCCGTTCGCCTCGAGATCCTTCTCAACCGCTTTCAGGCCATTGTCGACGAGATGGCAGGCGTGATTTCGCGCACGGCGCACACTGTCTTCGTCAAGGAAACACAGGACTACGGTTCGGTTCTCGTGTCGAGAGCCGGCGAGGTCTTCGCCGCGCCGCGCCGCTACGGTGTGCTGATGATGATCGGCATGCCCATGGCCGGGGCCCTGGAGCGGATCGGTGACGATGTCGGGGAGGGCGACGTCTTCATCTCCAATGATCCGGATGCCACCCGGGGCATGGCGACCCATCTTTCCGATGTCTACCTGTGGGCGCCGATCCATGTCGACGGCGCCTTGCTGTGCTGGGCGTGGACATTCATCCATGTCTCGGACATCGGTGGCAGGGTGCCCGGATCGATCGCGCCATCGAGCCACGAGATCATCCAGGAAGGCCTGCGGATCCCGCCACAGAAACTCTATCGCGGCGGTGTCATCAACCAGCCGCTCCTCGACATGATTCTTGCCAACTGTCGGACGCCGGAGGGCAACTGGGGCGACATGAAGGCCTGTCTTGCCGGACTGGCGACAGCCGAAAGGAGGGTGCAGCAGCTCGCCGGTCACTACGGCCGCGAGGTGATCGATATCACGATCGACGAGGCCCTCGACTATGCCGAAACCCAGGCGCGCCGGGTGATCGCCCATGTTCCCGACGGCAGTTATCGCTACACCGACTACATCGAGGCCGACATGGTGGGCCTCGGCCTGGTGAGGATCCATGTCACGCTGACGGTCGCGGACGACGGCATGCTGCTTGATTTCACGGGAACAGCGCCCCAGGTGCGGGCAGCCCTCAACATCCCGACCTACGACCAGGACGGGCACTGGATGCTGATCACGGGCCTGGTGAACTGGATGTGCACCCAGGCGCCGGACATCGCCTACAACGCCGGCCTGGTGCGGCCTCTGAGGGTGACGATCCCGAAGGGAACCATTCTCAATCCCGAGCCCGGTGCCGCCTGCGGAGCACGCTACTCCACCAGCCACAAGGTGTGCGACGTCACCGTGGGGGCCCTGGCCCAGGCGGTGCCGATGGAGCTGCCGGCGACAGATTCGGGACAGGGGTCCATTCTTCTGGTTTCGGTCCCCGACCTGGAGACCGGTGGCACCAAGGTGTCGGTGATCCAGCCCATCGTCGGTGGGTCCGGAGGCCGACCGGTGGCGGATGGTGTCGATGGCACCATGGTGATTCTCAACTTTCTCAAGAACATCCCGACGGAGATCTTCGAGAACGAGATGCCGGAAGTCCTCATCCGCCACTATGGACTGAGGGAGGATTCAGGCGGTCCGGGCCGTTACAGGGGAGGCACCGGCATTGAGATCGAGATCGAGACCTCCTCGCACTACACCTCGATCACGTCGCGGTGCATGGAGCGCTACGTCTTCGGCCCGCCCGGCAGACTGGGCGGACACATGGGCGCCACCGGCTACACCAGGCTCAATCCGGGAACACCCCTGGAGCGCGATCTCGGCAAGATCGATGTCCTCGAACTGGGCCCCGGTGATGTGTTGAGGATCGGAACCCAGGGCGGGGGCGGATTTGGCGATCCCCTCGAGAGGCCGGAGGCCGACGTCGCCGTTGATGTGATGAACGGCGTCGTGCATCGAACCAGCGCCGAATGTCACTACGGTGTCGTGCTGGATGATGACGGCGTCATCGATGCTGCGGCAACATCCGACCGGCGCCAGGCTATCCGCGCGCAGCGGGACTGGCGGGATCCGCCCCTCTATGGATTCGGCGAGGCTCGGGAGGCTTGGTCGGTCCTGTGGACTGATGATCTCGAGGATGCCATCTCGGAGTCTACCCAGGGCCTGCCGCTACAGCTGCGGCAATTCGTCCACCAGCAACTCATCGAGGAAATCCGCAAGCGCCTCGAAAGCGGAGAAGTCGTGCCGCCGGCAGGCGTTCCCGGTCTTCTCGCCACGCTCAATTCAGGTTTGCGTCGGTAAGGCCAGCTATCCCTGCCCCGAGGGTGCCGGCAGCCGTTTCGGGACCGTTGTCCTGTGCTGCCTCCGGACCGGCGGCAGAGGCACGTGGAGTTCTCTTCGAAGCCGTCATGAGGATGCGGCGCCGGCTTTCTCCTCAAGGTCCTGACGTGCGATCCGGCGTGCCTCGCCCAGCGTCCCGACGATACGCCTGGCGGGCATTCCGCCCAGCACGTCGAGGCTGTTGAGGGTGGTGGCCGCATCGTTGTCGAGGCCCATGACGATGCACCCGGTCTGGCTTGTCTCGGCGACCTCCAGGAGTTGTTTGATCACCATGGCGGCGCTGTCGTCGATGTAGGCGGTCTCCGAGAAGTCGAAGATGACGACTTCGTGCTCTCTGATGTCGAGGCCAACCACGCTCACAAGCTTGTGCGACGACGCGACGCTCAACGTGCCTCCCAGCGCCACCATCCCGACCCGGGCGCTGAACCGGTCGGTGCCCGCCGGCATCTCTTCCCCGGCGAATAACGTTTCGTCGAGCAGCGGCACGGACATCACGCTGTCGAGTTCCAGTCGTTCCAGCCGTCGCGCATGCACCATCCCGCCGGCAATCAACCCTATGGCGACTGCAGTGATCAGGTCGACGAACACCGTCAGGCCAAGCGTTATCAGCATCACGAGCAGGTGCTCACGCCGCAGACGGTGAAGCCGGACGAGCATCGGCCAGTCGACGATGTCCCAGCCGACCTTGATCAGGACCCCGGCCAGTGCGGCGAGCGGGATTGGCTCGACGAACCGGCCCAGGCCGAGCACGAGGGCCAGCAGGAGCAGTGCGCGCAGTGCGCCGGACAACCGCGTTGATCCGCCCGACCGGATGTTGATGACGGTGCCCATGGTCGCCCCGGCTCCGGGCAAGGCGCCGATCAGACCCGCCACCACGTTGCCGATTCCCTGGCCGATCAGCTCCCGGTCCGGGTCGTGGCGGCTGCCGGTCATCGAATCCGCCACCAGGGAGGTCAGCAGGCTGTCGACGGAACCCAGCAGGGCAAGGATGATCGCCGGTTTCAAGGCATGCAGGAGGAACTCGGCCGATGGCAGGGCGAACTGCAGGGTTGGAAGGCCGATCGGAATTGCGCCGATCACAGGTGCGTCGCCGAACCACAGGACGCCCAGAAGTGTTCCGGCAACGAGCGCGACCAGCGGGCCCGGCGCGAAACGGGAGAACCGCCGCGGCCAGAGGAATCCCACGGCCAACGTGACAGCGCCAACAGCGAGAGCGCCGACGTGGACGTCGCCGGCTGCCGCCGGCAGCGCTCGCGCGGCGCTCATCGGGCCGCTCGTCGCGCCGGAGGCGCCGAGAAGCGGCAGCGACTGCATCAGCATGATGATGAAGCCAATGCCGGACATGAATCCGGAGACGACAACATGCGGAGTGTAGGCCACGAAGCGGCCGATCCTGGAGATGCCGAGAAGCACCTGCAGGAGGCCCGCCATGACGACGACCGTCAGGGCTTCGCCCAGGCTGTCTGCGTAACTGGTCAGGACCACTGCCATGGCGACGGTCATCGGCGCGGTGGGGCCGGAAATCTGCGAACGCGTACCGCCGAACACCGAGGCGAAGAAGCCGACCGCGATCGCCCCGTAGAGTCCGGCCGCCGCACCCATGCCCGAAGCGATACCGAACCCGAGGGAGACCGGAAGCGCCACCACCATTGAGGTGACGCCACCGAAGATGTCGCCGCGCAACGTGTTGGGACCGTACTTCATTCAATAACTGCCTGTGATTCGACCTCGGTTCCCGGTCCGAATGGTCAGGAAAGGGCGCCGTGGGGGAGGTTCATGTTGGCCGCATCGCTGCCCAGGGAACTGGCCAGCAGGCGCAGGGTCGAATTGAACTCGTCGGTCTCGATGTTGCATGACCTCATGTAGCGGTCGCTGTCGGCGGCAAACTCCGTCCTCCCGTGGAGCACCCGCTGATTGTTGAAGAACAGCGCTTCGCCGGAGGCGCAGGGCAGCGTGATCCGGTATGCCGGATCGAAGAGCATCTCCTGCAGCAGGCGCATGGCGCGGTAGAAGGAGCGGACCTCGCCATCGGGGAGGTCGCCAGGACCGATTGCCCGGTCGAGAAGGCGGATCCCGGCAATCTCTCCATCTTCGTCGAGACTGAAGGCGGGTGCGCGCATGCGAAAGTCGCGGTCCGGATTGACCAGGCGCCGATAGAAGGTGATGGGCCGGGACGACAGCAGGCGGAAGGCTTTTTCGTCTACCTCCTTGAGGCGCATGCCGACATGGAAGCCGTCAGTCAGGGTCGAGGCCCCGCCATGTGCCGATGCCTGGACAAAGTGAAAGCAGGTCACGGATGGCGGATTCTGGCGGTAGGGCTCATCCGTGTGGGGATCGAGCCGGACGTTGAGGTCACCGAGAACGAGAGCATCCCGCTTGTACGTGAATTCGTAGACCCTGCCATAGTTCGTGGTCCGCAAGGGCCCCGCCAGAGAGGCGATGGCTTCGGTTTGCTCCGGGTCGCGTGGCACGCCCCGCACCAGGACGAAGCCGTAGTCCCTGAGTGCCTCCAGCATCGCCAGGTGCGCGGCGCCGTCCTTCATGCATGCGGCGTAGTTCGCCTCCGGCGCGTGGCCCTGGAGACTGTTGTCCCACAGCACCGGCCGGAATCGCCGCCGGTCACGTTCGGCAGCGCTGTTGCAGCGGTTGCGCAGCCATGTGCCGGCAAAGCTGCTGGCGTGACCGTCGCCCGACCAGATGACTTCCAGGGCTCCATGATCACTCACCCTGGTGCTGGCGATGCGAATGTCCTCGGGGATATCGACGAGCCGCAGCGTTCGTATGGCGCTGTGGTAGGTGCCGCAGGCAGAGCACTCGCAGGCGTATCTCAGCCAGAGCGCATCAAATCTGCTTCGGTGCCTGTCCTGCCAGTGAATGACCAGATGGTCCCCGGCGTTGTCGATATGGGCGATACGGTAACGCGGCGTCGAGGAAACCCCAGTCATGGTGGCACCCCCTGGCGAATCGACACCACGGAATGTGTCACAACCGTGAATTGGCGACAAGCGGGTATTGTTCCGATGAATCCCGTGATCACCTTCCGCAACGCTCCTGACATGAATGCCTGGCCACTGGTAGACTCAGCGCATCGTCTGATCGGACTGAAATGCCATGACACAGCCACGAGAGGTTCCCGGTCCCATGTCCGAGGAGGAGTGGCAGGTTCGCTGCGACCTTGCGGCGTGCTACCAGCTGGTCGATCTCTACGGCTGGTCGGATCTGTCGAGCACCCATATCTCCGCGCGCATTCCGGGAACCGATGACGTGCTCTTCAATCCCTATGGCGTGCTGTTCGACCAGATTACGGCGAGTTCACTGGTGAAAGTCGACAGCAGTGGCGAGGGTGACATCAATCCTGCCGGTTTTCTCATTCACCGTGCGATCCACGATGCCAGACCCGACGTTCACTGCGTTCTCCACACCCACACGCGGGCCGGCAATGCCGTGGCCATGCAGGAAGCCGGACTGCTGCCTCTCAGCCAGAAGGCCCTCATCCTGATGGGCTGGATCGGCTATCACGACTTCGAGGGGGTCGTTCTCGACGCAGACGAACAGCAACGCCTTGTTCGCGATCTCGGTGACAACATGATTCTCGTCCTGCGCAATCACGGGTTGCTCACCTGCGGCGAAAGCGTGGCAGCGGCGTTCGTGTGGATGCACCGCATGGAAGCCGCCTGCAGATACCAGGTTGATGGCATGACGGGTGGTACTGTTCTTCGCTATCCGGACGAGAGCGTCCGTGAGAAGACCATCGAGCAGGGACGTCGCATACTCTCGAATTCGGGCCATGCGCGCTCGGGCATGGAGTGGTCGTCCCTCCTCGTGCAACTCGAGCGGGAACGAGGGAACGCCTGGCGGACGTGAACCTCAGGCGGCGGTCAAGCCCCCGTCGATGACGAATTCGGCACCGGTCACGAACCGGCTTTCGGTGCTGGCGAGATAGAGAATCATGTCGGCCACTTCGTGCGCCTGGCCCAGGCGGCCGAGGGGGATCTGCGCCTCGAGTTTCCTGCGGGTGGTTTCCGGGTCGCGGCTGTGCTGGATGAGCGCCTCCACCATCGGCGTCTCGATGAATGCCGGATGCACCGAGTTGCAGCGGATGTCGTAGCGCTTGCGGGCGCAGTGGAGGGCAACGGACTTGGTGAGCAGGCGCACGGCACCCTTGCTCGCGTTGTAGGCGGCAAGATTGTGGCCGCCGACGAGACCGGAAACGGACGAGAGATTGACGATCGATCCGCCGCCGGACTGCTTCATGGCGATGACCGCATGCTTGCACCCCAGGAACGTCCCGTCGGCGTTGACGGCCATGACCCGGCGCCAGTCCTCCAGTGTCGTCTCCTCGACATTGGAGGAGCGGCCCGTTCCGGCGCTGTTGACCAGGACCGCAATCGGTCCGTTGGCGTTCCCGGCTTCGGCGATCGCCGCAGTCCACGAGTCCTCGGATGTCACGTCGTGCTGGATGGCAATGACGGATGAACCCAAGGCATCGGCGGCCGCGGCCAGCCCAGCCTCGTCGATGTCGCTCATGGCGACCCGGGCGCCTTCCTCGAGGAGGCGGCGAACGGTCAGCAAACCGATCCCGGAGGCCGCACCGGTCACCAGCGCCGACATTCCTGTGAACCGTCCCATGGTCCTTCATGCTCCATGCCACCACGGGCACCGACGATAGGCGAGGCCGCGGCGGCACGGCAACCATCGAGCGTTGCAGCCGCCGCGTCCAGAGCGCACCATGATCCCTTCGGAAAGAGGAGAATGAACCCATGGCGCGCGGCATGGATGACAAGGTGGCCCTCGTGACCGGGGGTGGATCGGGGATTGGCGAGGCGACGGCGCAGCGTCTCGCCGCAGAGGGCGCCAGGGTCTTCATTGTCGGACGCCGCCAGGAGCGACTCTCGGCTGTCATTGATCGCATCAGGGCGGGGGGCGGCACCACCGATGGCTGCACCGTCGATCTCTCCACGAGAACCGGCGGTGACGAGGCGGTCGCCGCGGCGGTCGCCTGGGGGGGCCGGCTCGACATTCTCGTCAACGCCGCCGGAACCTTTCCGGCGACGCCCGTCGACAGTCTCGACGATGGCGACTGGGAGGATGCACTTGCCATCAATCTTGGCGCCGTCATGAGAACGTCGCGCGCCGCCGCACGAACGATGGCCGACGGCGGTGGGATCATCATCAACATCGCGTCGGTCAACGCCATCATGGGGGACAAGGTCTCGGTCTGCAGCGCCTACAGCGCTGCCAAGTCGGGGCAGCTGGGTCTCACCATGCAGTTTGCCGCCGAACTCGCGCCCGCCATCCGGGTGAATGCCATCCTGCCCGGGCCGGTGGACACGCCGATGCTGGAAGGTTGGCTCGACGATCCGGAGGAGCGCCGCACCTGGCTGGAGCGTTTTGTGCCCCTCAACCGCGTGGGACATCCAGAGGAGATTGCCGGCGCCGTGGCCTTTCTCGCGTCGGATGACGGCTCCTACATCACCGGCGCCATCCTGCCCGTGGACGGGGGCATGACCGTTGTCTGAAGACACCGGCACGGAACGCCTTGTGCGTGACGATCTGGTGGCGCCTGGAGCGCCGTGGTCCGGCATTGTCCGTCGTGGCGAGGTGTTGCGCATCATCGATCTCGAGGGTCGCCAGGGTGTCGACTTCCTGTGCTACAACGCCGCCGACACCGCGGAGCGCTATCACGCACCCAACACGGTCAAGAAGAGCGGAACGCTGCGGCTGACCCGGGGCCACGTGCTCTATTCCGATCGGGCGCGGCCTCTCTTCACCATCATTGCCGACACCTGCGGCTTTCATGACACCATCGCCGGCTGCTGCAGCGAACCTTCCAACGCGATGCTCTATGGCGTCACCGGCATGCCTGGATGCCGCGAGAACTTTCTCAAGGCGCTGGCATCGCATGGTCTGGGCTGGCGGGACATCGTTTCCAACGTCAATTTCTTCTGCCACGTTCCTGTCCGCGACAAGTTCCTGCTGGCGGAACGCACGTTCGTCGACAGTCCGTCCAAACCAGGAGACCGGGTCGACCTCAGGGCCGATCGGGATGTTCTCGCCGTCATCTCCAATTGTCCGCAAGTCAACAACAAGGCGGCCGGCGGCCGGCCGACGCCGATACGCGTCCGGATCATCGCTTGCCGACAGGGTGATGAATGGCATCATGACGATCCGGAACTGCGGGGGAATCAGCCATGACTTTCCGGATTGCCGACACCTGGTTCGAACGCCGGCGGATTGACGATGACATCACGCTGATCTTCGAGCCCCACGTCGACCCCCTGGGGCGTTGCAACATCTGGCACGTCCCGGGCTCCGAAGCGGATCTCCTTGTCGATACGGGCATGGGCATTGCCGAACTCAAGCCGGCGATTGCCGACCTCTTCGGCCACGCTGTCATCGCCTTTGCCACGCACACGCACTTCGACCATGTCGGCAGCCTCCACGAGTTTTCCCAACGCGTGGTGTCGCGCCAGGAGGCCGCCGTCATGGACGATGCCGACAACCGCTTTTCCCTCTTCAGGGAAGACATGGAGCCGGAGGTCGTGGAGTGTCTGGAAAATGCCGGCTACGCACTGCCGGAGTGCCTCATCGATGCGCTTCCCCATGCCGGCTACGATGCCAGGGCCTACCGGGTCGAACCGGCCCGGGCAACCCGCATCGTCGACGAGGGAGACGTGGTCTCCATCGGCAACCGGCATTTCGAGGTGTTGCACCTTCCAGGCCACTCCCCCGGGAGTGTCGGCTTGTGGGAAGAGCAGACGGGAACGCTGTTTTCCGGCGATGCGATCTATGACGGACCGCTCCTCGACCAGTTGCCGGAATCCGATGTGCCCGCCTACTGCCAGACCATGGAGCGACTGATGACACTGCCCGTGACGGTCGTTCATGCGGGTCATGAACCGAGCTTTGGCAGGGAACGTCTCGTCGAACTGGCCCGCGCCTACCTTGATTCGCGGATGCACCAGGGAGCCTGAGGGCGATGGACGATTACTTCGACCTCGGCGCATTCCACATGCCGGTCACCACGACGTCACGACAAGCCCAGACCTGGTTCAACCGCGGCCTTGCCTGGTGCTACGGCTTCAACCACGAAGAGGCGGTCCATTGCTTCCGCCAGGCGCTTGAACACGATCCCGATTGCGCCATGGCACACTGGGGTGTCGCCTTCGCCAGTGGTCCGAACTACAACAAGTTGTGGGTGGACTTTGGTGACGCCGAACGCGAGGAGTGCATGGCCGTGGCCCGCGAGGAGAGCCGCAAGGCCCTGGAGTGCCTAGCCGGAGCGGGCGACGTCGAGAAGGGACTCGCAAGCGCGCTCGTGGCGCGGTTTCCCGATGATCCGGCAGATGACTGGCCGTCCTGGGACGACGCCTATGCGACGGCCATGCGAGAAGTTCATGGCCTGCACCCGGACCATCCGGATGTCTGTGCCCTCTTTGCCGACGCCCTGATGAACCGCACTCCCTGGAAACTCTGGGATATCGAGACCGGCGAACCGGTGGCAGGATCGGACACCCTGGAAGCCATTGAGGTGCTCGAGACGGCGTTGTCGGCGATTGACGGCGCCTGGAGTCATCCGGGGATCCTCCACATGCACATCCACGTGATGGAGATGTCGCCGCATCCGGAAAGGGCCCTCAAGACCGCTGACGCCCTCTATGGCCTCATGCCGGATGCAGGCCACCTCAACCACATGCCGACCCATATCGACGTGCTGTGCGGCGACTACCAGAACGTGGTCGAGCGCAACCAGCGGGCGATCGTTTCCAATCGCGCCTTTGTCGAGCGCCGCGGCGTCTTCAACTTCTATTCGGGCTACCGCGCCCACGACTATCATTTCAAGGCCTATGGAGCGATGTTCCTGGGCCAGTTCCGTCCGGCGATCGAGGCGGCGGAAGAGATGGTCTCGACTCTGCCTGCGGAGCTGCTCGCCTCGGGCGATCCGCCCCTTGCCGACTGGCTGGAGGGATATGTTCCGGTGAGGCAGCACGTGCTCATCCGTTTCGGGCGTTGGCAGGACATTCTGGGCGACCCCCTGCCTGACGATCAGGACCTCTATTGCGTCACCACCGCGACCTTGCACTACGCTCGCGGCGTGGCCTGTTCGGCCACGGGCCGGATCGATGAGGCGGAGATCGAGCAGCAGCGATTTCTCGAGGCGCGGGACCGTGTGCCGGAGACCCGCAAGCTGTTTCACAACACGTGCCTGAGCATTCTCGAGGTGGCTGGCGAGATGCTCTGCGGTGAACTCGAGTACCGCAAGGGCAACGTCGATGCGGCCTTCGCTCACCTGAGGCGTTCCGTCGTTCTCGACGACACCCTCGAATACGACGAACCGTGGGCATGGATGCAGCCCACCCGTCATGCCCTGGGAGCGTTGCTGCTCGAACAGGGCCAGATGGACGAGGCCGAGGCGATCTATCGCGCCGATCTCGGTCTCGACGACAACCTGCGCCGTGCGTGCCAGCATCCAGACAACGTGTGGAGCCTGCACGGCCTCCACGAGTGCCTGTCACGCCGCGGCGAAACCGTCGAGATCCGCCACGTCAGGAGACGTCTCGATCGCGCCATGGCCCGCGCCGATGTCGACATCAGGGCCTCCTGCTACTGCCGCCTGACCGGCTCCTGATTGCCACGGCAAGGATCGTACACGCCGTATACACCGGGAAGGCACTGGCACGTAGCGACACTCCGGACGTGGCGGGGAACGGGTCAGGCGACAGAGTCGATCCGCAGCCCGGTGTGCCGCGCCAGCATGTCGAAATCGCGGTCGCTGTGGAGCACCGCTACACCCGCGCGAATGGCAACCGAGCCTATAAGGCAGTCGATCAGTCTGCGAACGGTCTCTCCCTCGCGACGGCAGGCACGATACAGTGCGGCCGCCTCATCGTAGTCGGCGGGATTGACTGGAAGATGGACTGTCCGTGCCAGCAGTCCGCGCAGGCTGCTCAGGTGGCGTTCGTCCCGAGCGCCGGCCAGCACCTCCATTCGAATCGGATCGCAGACAGCCGTTTCGCTCTCCATCAGTTCATCGACACGCTCGCAGACGACGGATCCCGTATCGCGAAGGAATTCGACCCACGCCGAGGTGTCGACCAGAATCACCATGCACGTCCGGAACGCATGTCGTCGAGATCGCCATCCCAGCCCGATCCTCGAAGTCCTCGAGCCTCGTCAAGCCCGAGAGGCTCTGTCGCCACCATGCGCAACGCCAGATTGACCGCTTCCCGCTTCGTTGAGAGCCGATAGCGACGCATGACCTCAGAGCAAGCCTCTTCGTCAATGTCAATGTTGGTGCGTGTCATGTGTATCGTATACACCACAGGGGACCGAAATCCAAGCGCAAACCTCGCAGGGCAGGACCGTCAACAGCGGTGACGGGGTTCCAGTCCAGTGTTAGCCTGAATGCTCGCATTGGTTTCGAATGCCATGTGGTCGCGGACATCGCTGGAGAGGATACACGAGATTCCTTGCATGACCCGGTTGTGGCCTGGTCTGGTGGGAAGCCGGGCGGGTAACCTGCCGAAACCGGGAACAGGCATGCAATGTCTCGGTGGTGGTCGTGATCATCGATCAACGTTGAGTCCCGGCGATGTCCGGCACCGGAGTCGGTGCAGTCCGGACATGTCCTGTCGAAGACGTGCGACAACTCCCTCACTCGGGACCGACATGCCGCCCGCACCCGGCATCAGGCAGACTGACGCTGATCGTTCAGCCCGGCCGTTGCCACCACCTCGGAAAGTGTCGTGGATTTCGAGCTGATCGCCATAGCGTTCGGGGACGTGGCGTGGATCGCCATGGCCTTCGTTCTGGGTCTGCTGTCGCGAACCGTCGGGCTGCCGCCCCTGGTCGGTTTCCTGGTTGCAGGATTCCTGCTCAACCTGCACGGAATAGCCGGTGGTGACATGCTGCGGAAGCTGTCGGACCTCGGCATAACGCTATTGCTGTTCATCGTCGGCCTGAAGCTCGACCTCCGGATGTTTGCGCGACCGCAGGTATGGGCCGTGACCGGGTTGCACATGGCCGTCATCGTGCCGCTCTTCGTCACGGCGATCTTTGTTGCCGCCGCACTCGGGGCACCGTTCCTTTCCGACCTCGACCTGTTCCAGTCTCTTCTGATCGCCTTTGCCTTGAGCTTTTCCAGCACGGTGTTCGTCGTGAAGGTGCTGGAAGACAAGGGCCAGACTGCAGCGCTCCATGGCCGGATCGCGATCGGAATTCTCATCGTGCAGGACCTGGCCGCGGTTGTCTTTCTGGCCATCTCGCTAGGGAAGTGGCCGACCTACTGGGCTCTGCTGGTCCTGCTCGTCTTTCCGCTTCGGCCACTGCTGATCATCGTGCTGCAGCGCGTCGGCCACGGGGAGCTCATGGTCCTCTATGGTTTTCTGCTCGCTCTGGGCGGCGCACAGCTGTTCGAACTCGTTGGACTCAAGGGCGACCTCGGTGCGCTCGTGCTGGGCGTTCTCATCGCCAGTCATGCCAAGTCCGACGAGATGGCGAAGACCATGCTCAGCTTCAAGGACCTCTTTCTGCTCGCGTTCTTCCTTTCCGTCGGCCTGTCGGGTCAGCTGACCCTGGAGACGGTCCTTATCGGTGCGGCGATCACGCCGTTCGTGTTGTTCAAGTCGGCCCTCTTCTTCGGCCTGCTGACCGCGTTCAGGCTCCAGGCCCGCACGTCGTTTCTGGCGACGCTCAATCTCAGCAACTTCAGCGAATTCGGACTCATCGTCGCGGCTATCGGAGTCGCACGTGGCTGGATCGACACCGACTGGTTGATCGTGATCGCGGTCGCGCTGGCCTTGTCCTGTGTCATCTCTTCCGGGCTCAACGTCGCCAGCGATCGCGTCTACACGCGCTACAGGAGGGTGTGGAAGCGCCTGCAACGATCCGACCTTGTCGAAGACGACAGGCCGCTCGACATCGGCACGGCGACGATTGCGGTCATCGGCATGGGCCGCGTTGGTTCGGCGGCATATGACACGATGCGTGAACTGCATGGAGAGGCCGTCGTCGGGGTGGACACTGATCAGGCCACGGTTGAACGCGAACGGTCCAGAGGGCGAAAGGTGTTGCTGGGAGATCCTGGTGACGCCGATTTCTGGGACCGCGTTCAGATCGCGCACACACTCGAACTGGTCATGCTGACCTTGCCGAACCTTGGCGCCAACCTCGCCGTGATCGAACAGCTCAAGGCCGCCTCGTTTGGCGGTCGGGTTGCCGCCACCGCCAGATTCCAGGACGACATCGAGACGCTCGAAGAGGCCGGCGCATCGACCGTCTTCAACGTCCACGCGGAAGCAGGATCGGGGTTCGCCGCGCATGTGGCCGGGAGCATGTTGGCAACCAGTCCGACCGGAACCGACGACTCCCAAGCGTCGCCCTGAGGCGGGCCGGCGATCTCACCGGCAGGACGGACGAAGAGCGGCTGGATTATCAGCGAACGGGCGTGTTCCACATCGACATTGAGGCGGCAATCGCAACGCGGCACGTAACCGTATGCCTATCCGGCCATCCGCACTGTTGAAGGGGCGAGGGCATACTGGAAGAGTGCGCATGGCGTGGTGTGGTGAGGCACGATGGCAGAACGAAGCGACTGTGTGGTGATTGGTGCGGGATTGATCGGTCTTGCGATCGCCCATGAACTTGGCCGGAGAGGAACGCCTTGTCGTGTGATTGAGCAGGTAGGGATTGCCGGCGGCACGACATCGACGTCATTCGCCTGGCTCAATGCAACCTCCAAGCTGGAAGAGGAGTACCATCGTCTCAACGTTGCCGGGATGGAGGGCCACCGGAACTGGGCTGCCCGGTGGGGGAGCGACGCGATTGGTCATCGGCAGCCGGGCTGCCTGATGTGGGCGGGTATGGATACCACCACCAGCCTTGATGATCTCGAGCGGACATTCGACCGTCTCTCTGAGCTTGACTATCCCTGTCTTCGGGTCGGCGGGAGCGAACTGGCCGACCTGGAGCCGCGCATAGCCTTCGGTCACGGGGCCGAAGGACTGTTCATGTCCCTGGATGGCTGGCTCGATGCGCCGCGCCTTGCCCGTCACCTGGCGGAAGGCATTGTGCGCCAGGGGGGCGCCATCCGCGAGGAGACGCCGTTGACCGGCTTTCTGGGTACCGCTCCTGTTCTGGACGGAGTTGCGACCAAGAGTGGTCCGATTCATGCCGAGAGGATCGTCATTGCCGCCGGGACCAGGACCGGTGATCTTGCGGCCATGGCGCTCGGGAACCAGACGGCCTCTTGGCCGGTGAGCAGTGATCCTGGCCTTCTGGTTGACATCGCCGGAGCACAAACGTGGCTCAACCACATCGTCTGTTTTCCCGAGGGCGATGATGAGCTGCACATGCGCCCCAATGTGGGAGGGGGACTGCTGATGGGTGCAGATGCCGCGGATCGGATGCTGCCCGACGAGGCGGGAGCGCGGCGTCATCTCGCCAACAGGGCGCAACACTGGTTCGTCGATGTCGATGCGGCTGACGTGATGACGCGAATGACGGCGCGGGTCGGACATCGTCCGATGCCTGCTGACGGCCGCTCGATCGTCGGCCGCCTTCCCGGGTGCGAGAATCTCTTCGTCGCCGTCACCCACAGCGGCATCACGCTGGCGCCGGCCATTGGCGCCCTGCTCGCCGACGAGATCACCGGGGGACCGGCGTCGCCCCTGTTGCGAGAGTTCCGGCCCGACCGGTTCACCTGGACATGAAAGAGGGGCCCTCCCGGCGGCAAGCCGGGAGGGCCCTTTGGTTCTGTCGTCAGATCTTGTATCCGAGCGACCTGGCGCCGTCGATGAAGTTCCTGTACTGGGCCTTCTGCTTTTCGAGGCCGAGTTTCTGGGCAATCTGCACCCACTCCTCGGCCGCCTCGTCGAGCGCCTGCTGCGAGGTCAGCTCACCGGAAATGGCCTTGGAGATGTTGCGTCCCAGGGCGTCGGCATACTCCGGCGCCCCTTCCCAGAAGAACTGCGGGTAGCCAACCTCGACGTTGGCAAGGCCGGCATCGAGATGATTGCGGGCCCTTCCGAAGGTCTGGAAGATACCGTCGTTCGTCGGATAGATGTCGTTCGTCCCGCGCTGCGGATTGGGCTCGATGTACATCTGGGCCGCCGCATCGGAGTAGTGCGATGCGCCGAACGGATCCGATCCGCAGTAGGGATCGGCGACGATCCTGTCGGAGTAGTCGGGATGCGACATGCGGTAGATGAAGTAGAAGGCCGCATCCTTGATGTCCTGGGGCAGGTTGGCCGGAATGGAGGCCGTCCGGCACCACAGGCTGATTGCCCGGTGGATCACCTCGCCATCGTCATGGACCCAGCCCGGCACGACGGCCGCGCCCTGATCTTCGGCGCGTTCCATGCCCTGCTGCTGGACCGTGAACTCCGCCAGATCGATCCACCACACCGACATCACGTCGGAACCCGACTGCCAGCGCTGGATGGTGGTGCCGATATCCATCGCTTCGGCGCCGGGAGGCCCGAACTTGATGATCTCCCGGTACATGTCGAGAGACTCGGCCGCCTTGCCCTGGTTGATGACCGGGTTCATGTTCTCGTCGAAGTAGTTGACGCCGGCGGATGCGGCAATGTCCATCCAGAAGCCCCATCCGAAGTTCGGCGGATTGACCACCATCGATGTGCCGTAGATGCCTTGTGAACCCAGTTCCTCTGTCATGAACTGCGTGACATTGAGGAAGTCCGGCCAGGTCTTGGGGACTTCGAGGTTGGTCTGGAAGCGCTTGGAATACTTCGACTGCAGTTCCGCGTTCTCGAAGAAGCTCTTGCGGTAATGCAGGATGTGAATGTCGCCATCGAGCATCACGCCATAGGTCTTGCCGGCCCACTTCGTATAGAACTCGCGGTAGGCGGGCATGACCCAGTCGAGATAGGCATCGCTGCCCTCGTACTGGGCGAAGTAGTCGTCCAGGGGTTCGAGTTGCCCGGTTTCGGCGAAGGCGCCGAAGAAGAGCGAGGGAAACTGCACCCAGTCGAACCTCGGATTGCGTGACAGGAGCTGCGGCAGAATCTTGGCCACGGCATCACCACCGTCGTAGTTCTCGCGTCCCTTGATGCCGACTCCGGCTTCATTCATCAGGTGCTCCGACAGCCACAGTGGCGCATGAAGCCAGTTCGAGTCCTGGAAGTAGGTCAGCTCGACATCATTGAAGAGCTTCTTTCCGGGAGGAACGGACTGCGCCCCCCACGACAGCCTGCCGGGAAGCTGGAGTCCGGCCGCGGCACCAGCGCCGGCGGCTACGGATTTCATGAATTTGCGTCGAGTCCATGCACTGAAAACACCCATCGGATTCTTCCTTTCTCCTGGTCAATGTCGGAACAGGAAACACCCTGCCCCGGATGATGGGCACGAGCGACCGTCAGGTCACAAGCGCTCCGGTTTCGGCGTCGAAGATCATCACGTCACGCGGATCGAGGCTGAAGCCTGCATGTTCGCCCGGAGTCATCCGGGTTTCCGGAGGCGCCAGTGCCTGCAGCGTCACATCCCCCGTCACGATCGAGAGAATGGATCTCTCCCCGAGGTACTCGTTGATCACGATCTTGCCGCCAATCGTTGCTCCGTCGTCGCAAAGATGAAGGTTCTGCGGCCGGATGCCTACCATGAATTCACGCCCGCCATGGGCATCGAGGACGGGTATGCGCTCAGCGGCCACGTCAAAGACGAGATCCGCACCGGTCGCGTGGAGCCGGGCGCACTCCGCGCGGTCGCGCCGTTCCACCGGAATGAAGGTCGTCGGTGGTTCACCGATGAAATCGGCCACGAACATGTTGGCGGGACGGTTGTAGAGCGTGTTGCGGTCGCCGACCTGCTGGAGTTCGGCATTCGACATCACGGCAACCCGGTCCGCCAGCGCCAGGGCCTCCACCTGATCGTGGGTGACATAGATCATCGTGCGCCGGAGTTCCTGGTGAAGCCGCTTGAGATCGAACAGCATCTGGAACTTGAGGTGGGCGTCGAGGTGGCTCATCACCTCGTCGAGAATGAACACCGCCGGCTCGCGGATCAGCGCCCGACCCAGGCTGACACGCTGCTGCTGACCGCCGGAGAGAACCGGCGGCTTGGCCGAGAGGATTTCGGTGATGCGCAGGAGTTCAGCCAGTTCCCGGGCACGGCGCCGCCGTTCTGCAGGAGCGACACCGCGCACCTCGAGAGGAAAGGCGAGGTTTTCCTCAACGGTGAAGTTGGGATAGAGGGCATAGGTCTCGAAGGCCATGGCTACGTTGCGTTCCCTGGGTTCGAGATCGTTGACGCGCACGTCGCCGAAATGGATGTCGCCGGACGTGATCGGTTCAAGGCCGACGATCATGCGCAGCGTCGAGGTCTTGCCGCATCCGGACGGCCCCAGCAACGCCATGAATTCTCCATCGGGCACCGCCAGGTCGAGGTCGCGCACGGCGTGGACGCCGGTTCGTCCGGATCCGTAGATCTTGTTGACCTTGCTTAACGTCACGTTCGACATGTCACAACAGGAGGTTGCGCCCGTCGACCGGGCTGAAGAAGTAGAGGGCCTCGGGGTTCCATGCCAGCGTGACGCCCGCTCCGTGGTCGAACGTGCGCTCGGGGCTGGTGAGCGCCGTCAGCCTGACACCACCGGCATCCACGATCATGACACCTGTGGAACCCAGAGCCTCGAAGATGTCGATACGTCCCTCGAGTGCCACGCCTTGCGGCAGTTCATCCGACGGGCGCAGGTGCTGGGGCCTGAGACCGATGGTGACCTGGCGTTGCTGCACCTTTGTCAGGACCGCGCGATGCGCCGGCGCAACCGGCAGGCGAAGCGATCCGGCGTGGGCCTCGAGACGGTCGTCCACATCGACAAGTTCGGCCTCGATGGCATTGATGGTGGGCTGGCCGAGATGTTCGGCGACAAAGAGTGTCGCCGGCTGCTCGAAGAGCTCGCGCGGATTGCCGACCTGGACCAGGCGGCCGCCGTTCCCCATGACGGCGATCCTGTCGCCCAGCGACAGCGCTTCTGCATAGTCGTGGGTGACGTAGACGGTCGCCACCCGGCGCAGGTCTTCAAGGGTATGGAACTGGCTGCGCAATTCGTGACGGATGCGCGCGTCGAGATGGCTGATCGGCTCGTCAAGCAGGAAGACCTGGGGATCGGCGACAAGGGTGCGTCCGAGCGCGGTGCGCTGCTTCTGGCCTCCGGAGATCTCTCCGGGCTTGCGTTCGAGCAGCATGTCGATTCGCAGCAGGCGCGTCACTTCCCCGACACGCCGTCTGATCTCGTCCCCGGGAAGGCCCCGCGCCTTCAACGGCGAGGCAATGTTCGCGGCTACCGTCATGTGGGGGTAGAGGGCATAGCTCTCGAAGGTCATCGCCACGTCGCGCCGGTAGGGGGGAACACGCGTGACGTCGCGGTCACCGACCAGAATGCGTCCGCGGTCCGGCGTTTCGAGACCTGCCACGAGCCGCAGCAACGTGGTCTTGCCAATACCCGATGGGCCGACAATGACCAGGAACTCGCCCTCCTCGACATCGAGCGAGAGATCGTCGATGACCGGAAAATCCCAGCCCTTGCACAGTCCTTCGATCGCCAGTCGCGCCATCAGCCCTTGACCACTCCCAGCGACAGTCCGCGCACCATGTAGCGGCGCAGCAGGATGAACAGGGTCACAGGTGGAATCATGGCGATCAGCGAGAACGCCATCTGCAGGTTCCACAGTGTCTGGGATCCGTGTGTGAACGTCGGAATGACGATGGTGTAGGTACGCACGTCGGTGCCGACGAACAGGTTGGCGAACAGGTACTCGTTCCACGCAAAGATCCAGCACAGCATCGCGACCGAGATCATCCCCGGCAACACCAGGGGCAGGGTGATGCGCAGGAAGGCGCGCAACGGAGTCCATCCGTCGAGATAGGCCGCTTCCTCCAGTTCCCGGGGCGCATCGCGGAAGAACACCATCATCAACCAGGTCGCGAGCGGCAGGTTGAAGACGAGGTAGAGGATGATGAGCGACCAGATCGAATCGGTGCCCCAGGGCGTCGAATCAAAGAGAAAGAACATCGGTACCAGGATGGCGACCGGCGGAAACATGCGGTTGGAGAGAATCCAGAAGGCGAGGTTCTCTCCCCCGGCCTGGCGCGGGAAGCGGGCGAAGGCATAGCCGGCGAGCGTGCCGAGAAACAGTGACAGCAGGGTGTTGATCGTGGCGATGACGAAACTGTCGACCAGCGCATCGAAGTTGGTGGCTTCGGCGAAGACCGCGGCAAAATTGCCGAATGCGAAGAGCTCGGGCCAGAAGGTCGGCACCGTGAGATTGGTTTCGGCGGTCGTCTTGAGGGCCGTGATGATCATGAAGTAGAGCGGGAACAGGGTGAACAGAAGCCACAGCCCCAGGAAGGCCAGGAACAGCACGCGGACGTGCCGCCAGCGATCGTCGGGTCGTGCCTGGTCAGCCATCGCTCAGGCAAGTCCCTGGGCGCGCATGACGCGCTTCATGTACTGCAGGAAGAGCGTGACGAGAATTGCCGAGATGGCAAAGATGATGATTGCGTAGGCAGCAGCTTCGCCGATTGCGAACTCGCGGATTCCGCGCTGGAAGGCAATGTAGGTCGGCAGTTCCGATGTCTGCGCCGGGCCCCCCGACGTCATGACATACACCAGGTCGACGAACTTGAAGGCGTCCGTGAACCGCAGGATGAAGGCGATGGCGATGACTTCCTTCAGCATGGGAAGGGTGATGCGCCGCACCACCTTCCACTGGCTTGCACCGTCGACGCGTGCCGCCTCGTAGACTGCCGGGGGCAGGCTGACACGTCCGGAGTAGATGATCAGCAACGGCAGCGCCGTCCAGTTCCACACGTCGGCAATGATGATCGACCACAGTGAAACACCGGCATTGAACCACTCGATGTGGGCCGAGATCAGGCCAAGATCGAGGAGTGCCTGGTTGACGGCTCCGTTGGATGGCGTCAGCAGGAAGCGCCAGAGAACGCCAACGATCGAGGGTGGCAGCATCATCGGCAGGACCAGCAGAATCAGGATGATGGTGCGCCACAGGTTGGACTTGACGACTTCGTAGAGGGTCAGCGCCAGAATACAACCGAGGATGACCTGGAGCACGGCGCCGAACGAAAGGTACTGCAGGAGGTGGACCAGACTGTCCTGGAACCGGTCCGAACTGAACACCGTGCCGTAGTTGGCAAATCCGATATACGCGTGATTTCCGGTGAAAAGGCCCGTGATGTTGGTGTCGCGCAGCGAGTGATAGAACATCCAGATGGTGGGGTAGACGACGATGGCGAAGAGAACGGCCACCGGCAGTCCGACCATGGCGATCGGCACCCAGCGGGCCACGATGAGAGGCCGCTGCCGCCTCTTGCCATCGAACCAGTCGGGATAGGTCGAGGGGTCACCCCTGACGATCGCCTGGCGCACGCTCAACACTCCAGGAGGAACAGACACACCGGCCCGTCACGAGCCGGCGCCCGATCCTGATGCATGCAATCCAGAAGCTCCCGGCCATCAGGGACGGACGGGCGACGCTACACGAGATGCAGGCGGGCGTAAACGTCCTGATCCACCCTTCTCCGGTTTCCCGATGCCGTCTCTCTCGCCACGAAACACGGCTCTGGACAGCCTGTCCGACTCTGGCGAATCTTCCCCGGGACTGGTTCAAGCGTGAGGAGACCATGGCGTGAACATTGAGGTGCCGGAGGCCTATGTGCCGCAGACGCCGGAGAGCCTGCCCGCACTGCTTGGCAGCGTTGCGGTAATTCGTGATCTCCTTGGCGGCACCCCCGACAGGTGGTCCGTCGAGGAGGTCGGTGACGGCAATCTCAATCTGGTCTTCAAGGTGCGCGGCCCCGCCGGCGGCATCGCCGTCAAGCAGGCGCTTCCCTATGTCCGCCTGGTTGGCGAGAGCTGGCCACTGCCCCTGACGCGGGCGCACTTCGAGCATCTCGCCCTTGTCCGTCAGGCCCGCCATGCTCCGGGGCTCACTCCGGCAGTCCTCCACTACGACGCCGACATGGCGCTGATCGTCATGGAACTCCTCGAGCCCCACATCATCATGCGCCACGGCATGATTGACGGCATTGTCTATCCGATGTTTGCGGAGGCCCTGTCGACGTTTGCCGCTGCGACCCTGTTTCACACGTCGGACCTTGCCATGGCGGCAGCCGACAAGAAGGCGCTGGTGGCCGACTTCGCGGGCAACGCCGCGCTGTGCGGTATCACCGAGGACCTGATCTTCACCGAACCCTACATGATTGCCGACAACAACCGGTGGACCTCGCCGCAGCTCGACGGGCTGGCGGCATCCATACGCGCCGACAGCGAACTCAAGGTTGCCGTGTCGCGGCTCAAGGTGAAGTTCATGTCATCGGCCGAGGCCATGATTCACGGAGATCTTCACACCGGCTCCATCATGGTAACGCAGACCGACATCCGGATCATCGACCCGGAGTTTGCCTTCGTCGGTCCGATGGGCTTCGACACCGGAGCCGTGATCGCCAACCTGCTGTTGAACTACTTCTCGCAGATTGGTCATGAGGCCACCCCCGGTGCCAGGGATTCCTATCGGAACTGGGTGCTGGGCAGCGTCGAGGCGTTCTGGAACCAATTCCGTTCCAGGTTCCTCACCCTGTGGCGAAACGAAGGCAACGGCGATGCCTATCCGGCGGTCCTCTTCGACGATGCGGTGGCCCGCAATCACCTGGCAAGCGAACAGGAACGCTACATGGCGGAACTGTTCCGGGACACGCTCGGGTTTGCGGCTGCCAAGATGATCCGCCGCATCCTCGGCCTTGCCCACAACATCGACCTCGAGAACATCGCCGATGCCGACGAGCGCGCCACAGCCGAGTCCCGCGCCCTGATGATGGCGCGGGCCCTGATGACGGCGCCCGATTCCTTTCCCTCGATCGAGGCCGTCACCGACGCCGCCCGCCGGTGGAACGCTACGACGGTGATCTGATGCGGGCGTCCTCGAAGTGACGGGAGAGAAAGGCGGCGATCTCGCCCAGTGAACGCTCGGCCTCCGGCAGTTCGTCGTAGAATTCGAAGACGTGCCACAGGTCGTCCCACACCCTGAGTTCGACCGACGCCCCGACGCCGCGCAGGACCTGGGCAAGCTGCACGCACTGGCTCATGAGCAGATCGCGCGTGCCGGTCGTGATGATCACCGGAGGGAAGGTACCGTCCCAGTCGCTCCACAGCGGCGAGACGTCCGGGTCCTCGGGGTCGAGACCGTCGCAGTACAAGCGGGCGGCCTGCCGGGCCAAGTCCATCTGAAGGGTCGGGTCGCGGCCGTCGTTGGTGCGGTGACTGTCGCCGGCATGGGTGAGATCGCACCAGGGCGACAGCAGGGCGGTCGCGATCGGCATCGCCTGTCCATTGCGCCGCAGGCGCCTCAGGACAGACAGGGCGGCGTTGCCTCCCGCCGATTCCCCGGCAATCGCCAACGGGCCGGTCCGCGGATCGCTGACGATCGCCGCGTGGACGGCCATGCCGTCGTCGATGGCCGCCGGACAGGGATGTTCGGGAGCCAGCCGGTAGGCGGGCGACACGACGCGCACGCCGCACAGGGAGGCGAGAGCAGCGCTGACGATGAGGTCTTCCTCGGGGCTGCCGATGATGTAACCGCCACCGAAGAAGTAGAGGATCGTCCCCGGACCGCGGCACTCACGCGGCAGGATCTCGAGACAGCGCACGCCGCCGTGGACGACTTCCTCCACCGAGGGCTCGAAGCGTTCCAGGACCCTGTCGATCCTTGGCTGGAAGGCTCTCAGGGTCTCCCTGCGCAGCGCCGGCACGTCCCCGGGCGCGATGTCGCCCACGGGCGTTGGGGGATCCGCCGCCATGAAATTGCGGGCGGCCGTGCTGCACAGCAGGTTCCTGTTCGATGCTGTCACCGGGATCCTCCCTGCCTTGGTCTGTGGACAGGCGCTTCGTCTGCCGGCAGCGGAGCCTTGCCGGCAATGGCATCGGCGATTTTCTCGGCCAGCATCAGCACCGGCGCGTTGAGATTGGCGGTCACGTTGTGTGGCATGATCGAGGCGTCAACGACCCGCAGCGCTTCCGTGCCATGGACCCGGCCCTCGTGGTCGGTCACCGAATCGTCGCCCGTGCCCATCCGGCACGATGAGCAGGGGTGGAACTCCGTGGTGCCCTCCTCCGCGAGCCAGGCGAGGATCTCCGCGTCGCTCTGGACGTGGCAGCCGGGGACCGACTCCTCGCCGCGCCAGGGGTCGAAAGCCGGCTGCGCCGCCATGGTGCGCGTGCGCTTGAGGCCCTCGGTCATGGCTCGCCGGTCGTCCTCGTGATCGAGGTAGTTGAAGAGGATCGCGGGGTGCTGCCGGGGGTCGGCCGACTTCAGCCAGACCCGGCCACGGCTCGCGGGGCGCATGAGGCCCATCGAGAACATGAACCCCGGGTCCACGGTGGCGTGATCGCCACCGGAATAGCCGGTCATGGCGTAGAATTCGTGCTGCAGGTCGCAGTAGTCCGCGGCTTCGGAACTCGCGAAGAAGCAGCCCGTCTCGGTAAGCGTCGAGGCTCCGGGGCCGCGCTTTCGGACGAGCCATTCCAGTCCCGTTGCCAGGCGCCGCCAGCCGGTGAAGCGATGGGAGACCGAGAGCGGCCGCTTCTCCCGGTAGCTCACCTGCACGATGATGTGATCCTCGAGATTGTGCCCCACGCCCGGGACATCCGCCACGAGCGGGATGCCGTGCTCGGCGAGGTGCGCAGGATCGCCGATGCCCGACAGGAGCAGGATCTGCGGCGAGTTGATGGCTCCGCTTGCGACGATCACTTCCCGGTCGGCCTCGAAGCGGGAGACTCCGCTCCCGGTCTCCGCCTCGACACCCACCGCCCGCCTGCCGTCGAAGACGATCCGGCGGACGAGGGTCCCGGTGACGAGATCGAGGTTCGCCCGTCCGAGGGCCGGCCTCAGGAAGGCCGAGGCCGCGCTCCAACGGCGGCCCTGGCGCGTGAAGCTCTGGGCCACGTGAAATCCCTCGTGACGCTGGCCGTTCTGGTCCCCGGTGACGGCGTAGCCGGCCTCTTCGCCGGCCTTCAGGAAGGCCTGGTCGTAGGGATGATCGGCCCGGCAGGTCTCGATGTGCTGCGGCCCCGAGTCGCCGCGCCAGGAATCGGCCCCGCGATCGAAGGTCTCGCTCTTGCGGAAATAGGGAAGGCAATGGGCGAAGGACCAGTCGGCGAGACCCTCGGCGGACCACTGGTCGTAATCCAGGGGATTGCCGCGGTTGGCGACCATGCCGTTGATCGAGGACGATCCGCCCACCACGCGGCCCCGGTGGGCGAGCACCCCGCGGCCTCCGAGTCCGGGTTCGGGTTCGCCGACGTAGCCCCAGCCGAAACGGGGGTCGCGGGCCGCCAGCGGCGCCGCGGCGGGCATGGCGATGGCGAGCGCCCTGTCGGAGCCTCCCGCCTCGAGCAGGAGCACCGTCGCCCCGGGGTCCTCGCTGAGGCGCGCCGCCAGTACGCACCCGGCGGTTCCCGCACCGATGACGATGTAGTCGTAACGCGTGGATCGTGTCATGGCTGGCTATTCACCCCTGGGGGAAGGGACGGCGGTCATATCGTCAGGTCGTTGCGGCATTTGATGACGAATTCGGCGACAGGGGCGTTGTTGGAGAGGGCAGGCAGGGTGGTAGGTGACGCCGCCCAGCTCCTTCAATCCGTCGCGGGGGAAAGTCTCGACATCGACGGTCAGGTCGGAGGCCACGAGCTTCGCTATCGCGTAACCGGCAATGTTGACGAGCTCTTCGAGGCGTCCGAAGCGTTCCAGCGTGGTCTTCACCCACTGACGGCGGGTGGCGTAGTCCTCCGCGCCGTAGCGCCTGCCACACACCCGTAGGGCGTCCAGGCCGCCCGTCACGCCGTTGAGCGAGGCCGGGTCGCGCCGCGTCAGCACCCCGCCGCAGCGGTAGAGCGAGGGCGTCACGGAGGGCCGCATGGACTGAAAGTCCCCGGTGCGAACCCATGTCGGCGCACGTTGCTTCATCTGTTCGCCGATGCCCCTGTCGCCCGCTGCCAGCGGACATTATCCCTCACCGCACCGCAACGCCAGCGCACCCTTGGCGCCGGCCAGCTACAGAGACGCGCAGGGAACCTCTTGCCGCCCCCCAATTGGGTCGACCGCTGCCAGCTGCCCGCGGCGGCGTCCATGCATCGTCACGAATGGGCTGAGCTGCCGCTCTCCGGTCACCCGACTCTGGTCCGCCGGACGACGAAGTGGGTCGAGCGGCCACCGTGTTGAAAGTCGACGGACGCAGGTGTCGGCTTCACCGTGGGCGAGGCTGCCTGAGGAGCGTCAGTCTGTCGGCAGGACTCCGGGCGGCGGCGGCACCGCCTCGCATTTGAGCCAGTGGACCCGTTCGCGGTACGCGCGGTCGAGTTCGGGGTCGTTGCGCGGCCCTGGCGGACCGCCTGGCTCCTCGAGGAGGTGGTGCGGGTTGCGGCCGTTGACCGCGCCCATGAATGGGGCGCCGAAGTCGTAGCCGACAAGCCTCTGCAGCTGTTCGGGCAGTTCCCGAGCCTTGTCGGGAGGCAGAGTCAGGAACTGGTTCTCCTGCTGGCGCAGCCAGCCCAGCGCAAGGTTGATCGCAACGGCGGTGCGCGGCCGCGTCGAGGCGTTGGCGCCGCCGCCGTGAATCAGGCTGTGGGCATAGATGATGGCCGCCCCGGCGGGCATCTCCGCCACCTCGATCTCGTCGGCGCGGGGTCGGCGTTCCTCGTCCCACAGGTGGCTACCCGGAACGATGCGCGTGGCGCCGTTCTCGCGGGTGAACTCGGTCACGGCCCACAGCGAACCCTGCTGCGTTATCGGACCCGGATTGCGAAAGGGGTAGAAGAAGGCGTCCCGGTGGAGAGCCTGGGCGGTCTCTCCGGGAAGCAGGTGCATGGTGCCCGTGTAAGTGATCTGGTAGCGCGCGCACCACGGCAGGAGGATGTGGTCCGCGGCGCCGAGAAGGATGGGATGGAGCGCCATCGCGCGCGTGGTCGGCGCGCGCATGAAGAGGTTGTTGAGGCGCTGGGTCCGGGCTCCCAGGAAGTTGCTCTCGCCCGTCGTCTGGCCGGCGAGCTCGCGATCAAGCTCCCCGCGCAGGGAGGCAAGACCGCCGGCATCGATCATGTTCTCGATGATGGCATAGCCATGCTGCTCGATGGCGCGCCCGACCTCCCCGCCGTCGGAGGATCGCGCATCGAGCCTTGCCACAACCGACATCAATGGACCTCCCCGCAGCTGCGACGGAAAGTCTCCCTGTCCTCCGATTTGCCGTCAATCTCCCCGAGACGCGGAACCCTGCCGCGCGCGCCCTGCGGAATTGAAAGGAGAGGGACTGTCCATGCGCCGGGTCCGGCATCTGTGCGTGCGCCTTGTCGTCTCGACCCTGGTCCGTTCGCTGCCGAAGCAGGACCATGTCATGCCGCCGCCATTCATCACCTGCTGCGTTTGCGGCATCGCCGGCGTGCATCTATTCGGCTCGTGCGACCCGGTACACCGGTTTCCTCCCAGCCCGCAAGCGCCACCGCAGTCGTCTCCTTGTGGACGCCCAGACCTGTGTGTGATCTATACTCGGCTATCACCGGCCCTCCTCGATGTGGCTCTGTGTTCAGCGGTACTCCGACCTCGAGCATGGTCCGCGATCCTCGAGGCCAGGGAGGGTCAGTCCATCATGCCTGAGCAGAGGCAAGGCCACCCTCATGAGTGCGGGAACTCTCAAGCGGTGGTGGGGGAGCATGCAATGGACCGAAGCAATGGACTCGAAGAACGCAACAGGCACTTCGATGCCCTCGCCTCACGATCGGGGCTGATGTGGCTCGGTCAGAACACCAATCACTTCGAACCCTGTCCGGCTGTACGCCAGGCGATGATCGACTGCATTGATGCAGGAGAGTGTCATCGTTACGCACCCCCTCTGGGCGTTGAGGAGTTGCGCGGAGCCATTCTTGAAGACCTTGGCCTCGACCGGGATTTTTCCGTCATGGTGACCGACGGTGCGATCGAGGGGCTCTACCATGCCTGCCATACACTGCTTGGCCCGGCTGACGAATTCGTCGTGACCGATCCGGGGTGGCTGTGGCCGAGGCGGTTCGCCGCCAGCCGGAAGGCGCGCGTTGTCGAGTTGTCGATCTATGACCGCGATGCGGGCTTTCGCCTGAAGCCTTCACAGTTGCGCGAGGCGATGACGGAGAAAACGCGTCTCATCTACCTCGTGGATCCGAACAACCCCCTGGGTTCCACCCAGACCGCCGCCGAGATCGAGGAGATCGCTTCCATTGCCCGCGATGCCGGCGCATATCTTGTTCACGACTGTACCTATCGCGACTTCGCCGAGGGTCACACCCTGGCCGTTCGCCACTATCCGCGAGGGACGATCACCACCTACAGTTTCTCCAAGTGGCTTGGACTGGCAGGTCTCAGGCTCGGGGCGGTGGTCGCCTCTCCGGAGATCATCAATCTGCTTGCTGCCGCCCCGCCGAACAATCTTGGCTCGTCCTTCATCGCACAGCGTGCGGCGCTCGCGGGTCTGCGTCACAAGGCAGAGTGGTTTCCTGGAGTCCAGGATCGCCAACGAGCCAACCAGATGTCTATCAAGCGGTCGATTGACCGCGTCGATGGACTGGAAACAACGGTCTTCCCGTCACATGGCAACTTTCTCGCCATCGACACCTGTCAGGGCGGGTTCGCACCTGATAGCCTTTGTGCGTTCTATCTGGAGCGCGATATCCTCATCCGGCATGGCGGCTACCATTCGACCCGTTACGGAGACCGCTTCGTGAAGGTCAGCACGACAGTGCCTTCGGAGTGGATCGACGCATTTTGCGCTCAGCTCGAAGAGGCCATCGAATGGAGCCGGAATGCGACGGCCGTCCAACCTCTTTACTGACTTGGCGACTGTCGGCTCCGTGCAGGGAACAACATGGATGAATGACGTGCAGGAGGAGATGTGGATCTCGGATTGACTGGTCGATGGGCTCTGGTGTCCGGGGCCTCACAGGGCATCGGCGAGGGTTTGGCCGACGCCTTTGCCTCGGAAGGCGTCAACCTGCATTTGACGGCGCGCAGTACCGACCGGCTCCAGGACTTGCAGAAGCGCCTCCACGACCAAAAAGGAGTCACGGTACACGTTCACCCGATGGACCTGACCCGACCCGGAGCGGTCGAGAAGCTCATGGAAGCGGTCGGCGACATCGACATTTTGGTCAACAATGCCGGCGCCATCCCCGGGGGAAGCCTCGACGCCGTTGACGAGAAGGCGTGGCGCGAAGGCTGGGAACTCAAGGTCTTCGGGTACATCAACCTGACGCGCGCGGTCTATCGCAGGATGCGAGATCGTGGCAGCGGAGTCATCATCAACAACATCGGCAATGCCGGCCAAGTCTATGATTCGGGTTATGTCGCGGGTACAACCGGCAATGCCAGCCTCATCGCCTTCACTCGTGCGATGGGCGGGCGGAGTCTCAATGACGGCATTCGCGTGGTCGGTATCAATCCCGGGCCTGTCGATACCGAGCGCATCTACAAGCTGCTGAAGATTCGCGCCCGGGATCTCTTCGGCGACGAGGCGCGTTTCACGGAGTTGCTGAAGTCCTATCCCCTGGGGCGCCCCGCCAAGGTCAGCGAGGTGGTAGACCTCATTGTCTTCCTTGCATCCGATCGTTCCGGATACACCACCGGCACCGTCATCACGGTGGACGGCGGCATCTCGTCGCGTCATTCGATTGTGTGAAGGTGCGGCAGATGCCCTACGCAACGTGCGATGACGGCGTCAGGTTGTATTTCGAGACCGAAGGGGTCGGAACGCCGGTCCTGTTCGTGCACGAGTTTGGGGGAAGCTACTGGAGCTGGGAACCCCAGGTGCACGCCTTGTCCCGGCGTCACCGATGCATCACCTTTGCCGCGCGCGGGTACCCACCCTCTGACATTCCGGCGTCGGTCGATGCCTATACCCAGGAGCGGGCCGCCCGGGACATCTTTGCTGTGATGGATGCGTGCGAGCACGACTCCGCTCATCTGGTCGGGTTGTCGATGGGCGGCTTTGCCGTCCTGCACGCCGCGATGCTGAATCCCGGGCGAGTTCGTTCGCTTGTCGCCGCGGGCACGGGTTATGGCGCGGAAAAGGCGCATGAAGACTACTTCCGCAGGATTTCTTGCGAGGTCGCTGACGGATTCGAGAACGGCGCAGCCGACTTCGCTGCGACCTACGCCAAAGGCGCATCGCGCGTGCAATTCCAGGCCAAGGACCCGGCTGGTTGGCGCCTGTTCGCCGAGCGGTTGGCCAGGCATTCGGAGCGGGGCGCCGCCAACACCATGCGTGGTGTCCAGGCACGGAGACCCTCGCTCTTCGATCTCGAGGAAGACTTGTCCCGAATCTCGGTTCCCACACTCATCGTGTGCGGGGACGAGGACGATCACTGCCTGCAACCCGGCATTTTCCTGAAGCGGACCATTCGCACCAGCGGCCTCGCGGTGCTCCCGAAAAGCGGCCATACCATCAACCTTGAAGAGCCGGAGTTGTTCAATCGCCTGCTGGCCGATTTCCTTGTCGCTGCCGAATCGGAGCACTGGGGCACGCGAGACCCGCGCGCCGATCCAAACCAGATCATGAGAACAAGGTGAAGCCGGCCAGTGAACAGCACGGCATGCGCCCTTCCGACCTGATTGATGTCGACCGCCTGTGGCGTCGTTTGATGGACCTGGCCGAGTTCGGCGCTACGTCTGCCGGTGGCGTGAACCGGCAGGCGCTCTCCCCGGAAGAAATCGCCGCCCGGAAGGTTCTGGCGACCTGGGCCCGAGAAGCTGGCCTGAGTGTCCTCAACGATCCGATTGGCAACCTGTTCTTCCGACTGGAAGGTGATGATCCGGCAGCGGCTCCGGTCCTGTCGGGCTCCCATATCGACTCTCAGCCCACAGGCGGAAAGTTCGACGGCACCTTCGGAGTGCTCGCCGCGCTGGAAGCGCTCTGCGCGCTCGCATCGTCTGCCAGGAAACCCCGACGCCCCATCGAAGCTGTTGCCTGGACCAACGAGGAAGGCTCCCGCTTTGCTCCGGGAATGATGGGATCGGAGGCCTTCACCGGACAAAGGGCGCTTGACGGCATGCTCGTGGTCGAAGACGTCGATGGCACAAGCGTCAAGTCAGCCTTGGCGAGAGTCCTGACGGCCGAGCCGGACATCAGCCCTCGTCCACTGGGATTCCCGGTTCACGCATATGTGGAAGCCCATATCGAACAGGGACCGATCCTGGAACGCGAAGAGACATCCATCGGCGTCGTGTCCGGCATCCAGGGAAGCCGGCGATTTCGTGTGACGGTCAGCGGCGAGGCAGCACATGCCGGCACGACCCCGCGCAGGGATCGCAAGGACGCCGTGCTGGCCGCTGTCGGCATGATCGAGGCGCTTGCAGAGCTTGCGGGCGATCCGGAGGACGTCATGTTCACGGTCGGCCTGTTCCGTGTGAAGCCGAATGCTCCTTCGGTCGTTCCCCGGGAGGCCTACTTCTCCATCGATCTGAGGCATCCCGACAATGACGTGCTTGGCCGGCTGGGTGATGCAATACCCGACTGCTGCCATTCGAACAGAGGGGTCTGCGCGGTCGCTGTTGAAGAAATCGCGCATGCGCCGTCACTCGAGTTTCCCGAGAAACTCCGCGAAACGATCTCAACTGCCGCGGAACGGCTGGATTTGTCGTGGCGGGAAATCCATTCCGCCGCCGGGCACGATGCGCGGCAGCTTCACTACCATTGCGACAGCGGCATGATCTTCATTCCGTGCAGGGATGGGATCAGCCACAACGAAAGCGAATGGACCGAACCCCATCAGGTCGCGGATGGCAGTCGCGTCCTTGCGGATGTTCTGTGGGAGCTCGCGGATGGCGGTTGACGTCGTGGACGCGTCGTGCCCGCATCAAGCGTTTCGTGCCGCCATCGGCGTGGACGGGTCCATTCTTCGTGATGTGACCTTCATCAACGATGCTTCATGGGCGCCTGAACCGTCGCGGACCTCATCGTGACCGTCGGCGTGACACCGATGCCGCTCGTGGAGCTGAGCAGTGTTTCGGTGACCTATGACGTGCCGATGCAACGCTCCGTGGTGGAAGCCCTGCATAATGTGGATCTCGCCATTGCGAGAGGCAGCTTTACCTCACTTATCGGCCCCTCCGGTTGCGGCAAGAGCACCCTGCTCAGGGTGGTGGCAGATCTCATCGCACCCACAGCCGGGCAGGTGTTGATCGAGGGCCAGACGCCTGCCTCTGCCCGACGCGCGCGCCAGATCGGCTTTGTCTTTCAGGAACCTGCCTTGCTCGAGTGGCGCAGTGTTCTGGACAATGTCGCCCTTCCGCTGGAACTCCAGGGACTCGGTCGGGAGAAACGCCAGGCGGAGGCCGGGCGGCTGATCGATCTTGTCGGATTGAGCGGCTTCGAGGCGGTGTGGCCCTCGCAACTTTCCGGCGGCATGAAACAACGTGCCTCCATTGCCCGTGCCCTGTCGACGTCGCCGCACGTGATGCTGATGGATGAGCCCTTCGGCGCGCTCGATCAGATCACGCGAGACCGCATGAATCTGGAGTTGGTGCGCGTCTTCGAACAAACCGACGTCACCGTCCTGTTTGTCACCCATTCCATCCGGGAGGCCGTGTTCCTGTCGGACAACGTGATCGTGATGTCACCGCGGCCGGGCCGCATTGTTCGCAACATCGAGGTCGACCTGCCCCGTCCGCGCAACCTCCTCGTGCGCGACAGCCGGACCTTCGGCGAATTGGTCCGCATCGGCGCCCGCGAACTCGAGCAGGGCTATGACACCTAGCTCGCGACCGGTGGGTCGACATGAGGTTGGCATGGCCCAGCGGTTCGGGACTCTGGCGCGCATGGCGGGACCACCGATCGTGGCAGCCATCGTCATGGTGAGCCTGTGGGAGGGGGTTTGCCATCTCTTCGACATTGCGCCCTACATCGTGCCGGCACCGACGAGGATCTGGGCTGCCTTCGTGTCGAAGCCTGGATCCCTGCTGTTCAACGGAGGAGTCACCTTCGTCGAGGCGGTCTCGGGCTTTGTCATCGGATCGGTTCTGGGAGCCTTGCTCGGGACGGCCTTCGCCTACTCGCGTCTCCTCGCGCGCGGTCTTCTGCCCTACATCATCGCCGCCAACACGATCCCCGTGGTCGCCATCGCTCCGATCATCATCCTCTGGTTCGGGCACGGCATGCAGTCGAAGATCGCTGTCACTGCCTTTCTTTCCTTCTTCCCGCTGGCGCTCAACATGATGAAGGGACTGCAATCCTATGACCGGGTGGTCATGGACGTGTTCCATGTATCCGCCGCCAGCGAGTGGCAGCGCTTCTTCAAGATGCGTCTTCCAAACGCGCTTCCCTACGTCTTCGTCGGTCTGAAGCTCAACGTCACGTTTTCCGTCATCGGCGCCATCGTCGCGGAGTTCGTGCAGGCCGACAAGGGCCTGGGCTTCGTGATCATGACGACCTACCGCACTCTCAACATGCCACGTCTCTGGGCGGCAATGCTGCTGTCGGCCATTATCGGAATTCTTTTCTTTGCATTGATCGCCTGGATCGAAAAGCGGACAATTCCCTGGCACAGTTCCATGCGGGAGGACCGCTAGGGCAATAGAGTGAACTCGTGGACATCGCTGTCCAGATGGGGAAGCAAGGAGGACTGACATCATGAAATCGAGAAAGACGGCCGGACTGGCCGCAATTGCTGTCGTCATGGCAGCGGCTCTTTCGGCGAGCCCTCAAGCCGACGAGACGATGCGCCTCGAGTGGGTCATGCAGGGACAGTTTGCAGGGCCGATCGTGGCCCTCGACAAGGGCTACTACGAAGAAGCGGGCGTCGCCCTCGAACTCTTGCCGGCCGGGCCCGACATCAAGCCGGCTGTCACCGTGGCGCAGGGTTCCGACACGTTCGGTCTGGGTCATCCCAACCAGATCATCGCCGCGCGCTCAAACGGCGTACCGCTGGTGATGGTCATGCAGTTTGGTCAGAAGAGCGCCACGACCTATGTCGTGCGCAAGGAAGCCGGCATTTCCAGCGTCAGCGACATGCCGGGTCGCAGTGTCGGACTCTGGTTCGGAGGCGACGAGCACGAGTTCCTCGCCATGCTGAATGCAGCAGGCGTCAGTCAGGAAGATGTTCAGATCATTTCCCAGGGTTTCGACATCATCGCCTGGCTCAATGGCGAATACGAAGTGATGCAGGTCACGCGCTTCAACGAGCTCCTCCAGGTCTATGACAACGGCTTCAGCGCCGAGGACCTGATCCTGCTCAATCCGGAGGACTACGGCGTGGCGTTGATATCGGGCGGGCTCTTTACGACAGAGGACGTCATCAACGAAAAGCCGGATGTCGTTCAGGGTGTGGTTGAAGCGACGATGCGCGGATGGAGGGACGCCCTGGCTGATCCCGCCGCGGCCGCAGAAATCGTGCTGAAGTACAACGAGGAACTGACTCTCGACAGTCAGATCGGCCAGATCAAGGCCATGGCCGATCTGATTTGTGCCGGTCCGACCCTGGAGGGCGCCTTTGGCAAGTCGGTCCTCGCTGACTGGGAAACCTCTCAGAACGTCATACTCGAGGCTGGAGTCATCGATTCAACGATCAATCTCGAGGAAGGTTTCACCAACAGTTTCTGGGACATGGTTCCCGCGGAGTACAAGCAGGTCGTGTGTTCGATGTAGAGACCGGTGTATCGGCCGGCGCTCCGCGCGACAGCGCCGGCCGCGTCCGCTTCAGGGAGGATTGGACCTGATTCCATGGACGTGCGCATTCGTCTCTTGTGGCTCCCGCAGGCCCAGTTCGCCGGCTATCTCGTTGCGGAACGGGAAGCCCGACTCCAGGGGACGGAACCGCGCATCGTCTGCCAGAGTGCCGACCTTTCGACCGGTCCGACCGCGGCCTTGCTGCGGGAAGAGTGCGAGTTTGCCGTCGCAAGCCCGGCGCACATACTGGAATCGGGAGCGCCGGCGGACCTTGTCTGGCTGCTCACCATCCAGCAGGAGAGCCCTCTCGTCTATCCGGTATCCCGGACCAGCGGCATCGAGAGTCCGGGCGATCTTTCCGGACGCTGTGTCGCGGTTTGGCCCGGCAACGAGGATCTGGAACTGCAATGGATGATCGCCAGAGCAGGTCTTGACGCAGATAGGGTCAGGCGGCTCCCGGTTGCGGATACCGTCGCGGCCTATCTCGCCGGCGAGGCCGATTCCGCCCAGATGACCAGCTATCACGAACTGCATCAGCTTGAGGCGGCGCTGCCGGGCGGGGAAGACTTCAGTCTTCTGAGAGCGGCGGACCAGGGTATCGGCCTTCTCAAGGATGGTTTGATCGCACGGCGCGACTACGTCGAGAAGAACGAGACCCTGGTCGAGGAGGTTGTCTGCGCGGTCCTTGCCGGGTGGACTTTGGCCTTCGCCGACAAAGTAGCGGCAGTTGAAGCCTGTCTGGCCGCAAGGCCGGAACTGGATCGCGAAGATCAGGCGCGACAACTGGAGGATATCCGGGTGCTGAGCCGGAGCGGGGCGACACAGAGCCACGGCCTTGGATATCCCGATCCGGCGCACGCGGAGAACGCACTCGCCGCAGCGAGGGAGACCGGACTGAAAGGAACGTTCGTAACGGCATCAGAGATGACGGTGCAACGATTCTGGCATTTGGCGCCACCAGCCTTCCGACGGCAATCCATTTGAGCAGGACGGCCGAAGTCATTGTTGTGGGCGCAGGCATCGTCGGATCCGCAATCGGCGCGGAGCTGGCCTTGCTCGGCCACGACGTGATGATCGTGGAACAGGGTGTGCCAGGCGCCGCCGTATCCGGTGCAAGCCTGGCCTGCATCGGCTCTCACATGGTGGACATGGAGGAACTGCCGTTGCTCGCCTGGGCGTGCGAGGCGTGGCGGACACTGGATGAGGAGATCGGGGGTTTCGAGTACACCCCGTGCGGTCAGATTCGCTTCATCCTGAACGAAGAGGACCTTGCAACGGCGCGGGCCTGGATCGACGTCGAGCGGAAAGCCGGACTGAATGTGAAACTCCTCGAGCCCAACGAGGTGCGCGAGGTGGAACCGTCCCTGACTGGTCCTGTCGTGGCGGCCTCATGGTCGAAGGACGATGCAGTGGTCAATCCGTTTCTTGCGGTTCGCGCCTTTCTCAACCGGGCCCGTGAGTGTGGCGCCCGCCTCGAGACACACTGCCGAGTGGACTCGCTCATCGAACGCGAGGGCAAGATTGCGGGTGTGCGATGTGCGGAGACCCACATGTCGGCCGAGCACGTCGTGCTGGCATCAGGCCCCTGGACGGCCCGGCTCGCAGCCAGTCTTGGCATGTACCTGCCGATCCGGCCTCGCAAGGCTCAGTGCCTTGCGACGGTGAGCATTCCGCCCTCGATCCTTCGCGTCGTCGGCGCCTGTGAAAGCGATGGCGGCGTCGAAGCCGGTTACACGCAGATCCAGCAATCCAGGAGCGGCCAGGTGCTGTTCAACACAGTGTTCGCCGACGGACTTGTCAAGGACGGCGCGCAGGACCGCATTCCTGAAGTTGATTCGGCCTTTGTCCGGGATTCTGTCGAAACGTTGCTGTTTCTCTTTCCCGGTCTGCGAAATGTCCAGTTCCTGCGTTCCTGGGTCCGCTTTGAGGCTGTAACGCCCGACGACCGTTTCCTCATTGGGCCCCTCGGGCCCGAGGGTCTCTGGGTCGCCGCGGGAGACTGCGGCACCGGCTTCACACGGGCACCGGCAATCGCACGATTGATCGGTCAGATGCTTGGTGGCGATCAACCTGCCTTTGACACGACGCTCTATGCGTCCGATCGGTTCTCCTGCGAGCGCCCGGCTTCGGCATGAAGCGTCTGCGGATCTCGATCGACGGTGTGCCGCTTGATGTCCCCTCGGGAACAACCATTGCGGCAGCAATGGTCGAAGCTGACCGCATTGTCGTCCACCGCAGCACCCGGCTCGGACACCCGCGTGGCATGTTCTGCGGGATGGGAATCTGTTTTGCGTGCCTGCTCTCGGTCAACGGCAGTCCCAACGTTCGGGCATGTCTGACTGAGGTGAAGGACGGCATGGTGATCGAGACACAACAGTCATGAAGCGACGGTACACCTGTGACATCGCGGTCGTGGGAGCAGGGCCGGCGGGACTTTCGGCGGCGCAGGCCGCAGCGGAGAAGGGCCTTGATGTCGTGGTGGTGGACGCCAACAGCCATCCTGGCGGCCAGTACTACATGCAACCGCTGGGAGCGGAATCTGCTTTTGCCACATCGGCACAGGTCATGCGGGGCAAGGCCAAGGTCCGGAGCGCAATGGCTGCCGGCGCGAAGATGCTGCTCGCCACCGAAGTGTGGGGAGCGTTCCCGGGCTTCGTGCTTCATGCCCAGGATCCTGATGGAGCCGTCTGCATCGAAGCCAAGTCCATCATTGTTGCAACGGGAGCACACGATCGTGTTCAGGCCTTTCCGGGCTGGACTCTCCCCGGTGTCATGACGCCGGGCGCTGCCCAGCGGCTGGCCAAGACCTCTGGTGTTCCGCCCGGCCGACGCACAGTTCTGGCGGGCAGCGGACCATTTCTGCTTCCTGTTGCAGGAGCCATCCTCAAGGCCGGTGGCACCCTTGTGGACGTGGTCGAGGCGCAGTCCTCTCTCCTGTCCACGCTGCCCCTCCTCGCGGTTCATCCGGACAAGTGGCTGGAAACACTGCGCCTGCTGTTTCCGGTCCTTGCGGCCCGCGCCAGGTTCCGATTCGGCGAAGTCGTCGTGGCGGCATCGGGCGAGAAAAGGGTAAGGGAGGTTGAGCTGGCGCCACTTGATGCCGACGGTCGGCCCGACCTTGCAAGAAGGCGCGTCGTTTCGGACATCGATTCCCTGCTCGTCGGCTTTGGTTTCCAGCCGCAGATAGAACTCACCGCAGTACTGGGTTGCCGGCATCATCTTGATGAAGAGGCTGGCGGCTGGTGCTGCACCGTGGAGAGGGACAGTGGTGCAACAGACACGTCCGGGGTGTTTGCGGCCGGTGAGGTATGCGGCGTGGGCGGTGCCGTTCCTGCCGCGCTTTCGGGCCGCATAGCAGGCCTTGCGGCTGCCGGAAGGATTCTTGATGAGGAAACCATGTGCGAACGGCGCACCCTGTCGAGGCGTCTGCAGCGTGCCAGCAGATTTGCCACAGGGCTCAATCGCCGGTTCATGCCTCCTCCCGGCATGGTCGGACTTCTCTCGGCCGAGACGGTCATTTGTCGTTGTGAAGACGTAACGGCCGGAGAGGTGAGGGAAAGGGTCAGGGAGGGAATGGACACCATCCATGGCGTCAAGCTCTGGACTCGCGCCGGAATGGGCCCGTGCCAGGCTCGAATCTGCGGCTGGTCGCTGGCCCGGTTGGTTGCTGAAGAGACCGGAAACAGCATGGAGGAAATCGGATTCAGCCGCCCCCGCATGCCGCTTAGACCGGTACCGCTGAATGTTGTTCGCGATTCACTTCAGCAGGCGGACGGATAGGCTTCTGGTCGGCAGCGGAGCGCGAGTCCAGTCTTGCTGGCGTCGTCCAGGCCCTCGCTCGCCCACTGGTCATGGCCCTGGGGATTACCGCGATTGGCAACCATGCCGTTGATCGATCACGACCCGCCCGCAACGCGCCCCCTGCGGGCCTGGATCCTGCGGCCATCGAGGAAGCATCCGGATCGGTGACATACCCCCAGCCGAACCAGGGGCCCCGGGCCGCCAGCGCCGCGGTCGCCGGCATGGAGATGGCAAGACCCCGGACCCAAAGGGAAGGGCTCCCTTGATCCTGCCTTCACAACAACGCGGGTCTCGCCTTCGGATGCTTCGAATCAACTGTCTCTGGTTCAGCAGCACATTCTCGGACTGCATCTCCGTGATTCGATGACGCTGCTGTCGGCAACCGGGTGTGCCGGCGATGTCAGCGATGAGCGGCCGCGCCTTGTTCAGCTGCATCCGGATCGGACATCGCTTCGGCGCGCAACTTGAGGCCCAGGGCGCCGACAACCTTGAGAACCGTGTCCAGACTGGGATTTCGGTCTCCCGAAAGCGCCTTGTAGAGGCTCTCGCGGGACAGGCCGGCGTCGCACGCGACCTGCGACATGCCCTTGGCGCGGGCGATGTCTCCAAGGGCCTTGGCGATGAACGCGGCGTCGCCATCGGCTTCTTCGATGGAAGCTTCCAGATATGCGGCCATGTCCTCCGGTGTGCGAAGGTGCTCGGCGACATCATAGGGCGAAGTGATGGTTCTGGTCATGGTGTCCACCTACAGGTTTCGTGCGAGACGCAGGGCCTTCTCGATGTCCTGGCTCTGGGTTCGCTTGTCCCCTCCGGCCAGCAGAATGATCATCATGCGGCCCTGCTTCTTGAAGTACACCCGATAGCCGGGTCCGTAGTCGATCCGCAGCTCAGAGACACCCTGGCTCGCTGGCCTCACATCTCCCGGGTTTCCGGCTGCCAGACGCTCGACCCGGACCAGGACGCGGGCTCGGACTCGCGCGTCACGCAAGCCGTCCAGCCATTTGGCTCATGCATCCGTCTTGCGGACTTCGAACATGCACGAAGTGTAGCCTATTGGCTACATCTGATCAATCCTCAGCCCCGTTCCGCGACGCGAATTCCTGGTGCGGGCGAGACAGCTGCCAAACATGGCCAACGCCAACTCCATTTCGGCCGAGTCCAATCGGTTGACAGCACGCATGAACGGCACAGGAAACTGCAGTGAATCGTGCGGCCCATCAACAAGGGATCGAAGAGGCAAACAAGGAGGTACCAGACAGCGCTGCCATCAGCGATTCGCAAGTCAGCCGGCTCGTGTGTCACAGGGTCACGTCGTTGCGGCAGTTGACGACGAGTTCGGCGATCGATGCGGTGTTGGAGAGGGCAATCAGGGTGGCCGCGAGTTCGGCGATGTCACCTGGCTCCATCATCTGGTCGTGGGGGAAGGTGGTGACATCGGCCGTCATGTCGGTGGCGACGAACCCGGGACACAGCGCCGTGCAGCGCACCCCGTCGTCCCAGCCGCAGTGGCGGGTCGCATGGGAAAGGGCGACGGCGGCAAACTTGGTCATCGCATAGCCGACATTGTTGTTGTAGACGGCCTTGCCGGCGATCGAGGCGACATTGATGATGCGGCCCGAACCGCTTTTCCTGAGATGCGGCAGGGCGAGGCGGATCATCGACAGCGGCGCCTTCACGTTGACGGCCCACATGCGGTCGAGATCCTCGTCCCTGTCGGTCTCGACCGTGACCCGCACCACCATGCCCGCGTTGTTGACGAGACCGTCGATGCGCCCGAATCGCGATGCCGTGGCATCCACCCACGAGCGATGGGTGTCCTTGTCCTCGGCGTCATATCGGTGGCGGAGAAGGCGGTCGGGACTCCAACCGTCGGTCATGTCGGAGAGCGAGTCGGGATCGCGAACGCCCAGGCTCAGCGAGTAGCCGGCATCATGGAGGCGTTCGGCGATGGCGCGGCCGATCCCGCGGTTGGCGCCGGACACCATGATGACGCGTCCTTCAGGGGCAAGCATGGGATGTCTCCTCCGGGTTCAGGACCAGAGCGCAACGCACCGGACCTCGATGCTCCAGCGGTCGGGTGCGTCGTTCGGTGTTGAAGGATCCTCGAAGGCACTGTGAAAACTGAACGTGGAGGTGGCATCGCCGTCTCCGCGCCGACCTCCGGACGATGCGAGCGTGCCTTCCGAGTCCCACTGCTTGAGGATCAGGATCTCGTCTCGCGTGAGCGCCGTGTAATAGGACCAGCGGTGGGTGTCGGCATGCTTGGCGAAGTAGTTCTCGCCGATGCGGTCGGCGTAGTGAATCTCGAAGACGACCAGATCCATTGGATTCACACTGGTGGCGTCACACAGCGCCAGGGGATAGGTGGCGACCGGTTCCGGCCTCACGTTGCGCCATACGTTGATGATGGCATACCGACCGGAGTCGAGAGCACAGTCGACTTCGTCCCTGTCGAGCAGCGACGTGCCGGCGGCAAGCACCGCGGAAAGAGTGTCGTTCTGGCCCGGCGGTCGTGTCAGGTCGCGAAGTCTCTGCGGTGCGCTGGCGAGGGTGTAGTCGCCGTGGACGACACTCGCCGGTCCCTGCACTTCCTGGCCGCCCCTGATGCGGCTGCGGCTGGACTTGCCGCCAGCCGAACGAACGTTGTGATCGAAGGCGGCGGCGAACGATGCGCCGCTCGCCTCGCGCACGATATCGGCACACTCCGGATAGTAGCGGCGCACCACCTCGTCGTGACTGAGAAAGTCGAAATCGGGATGCGCCAGCGGGCTTCGCGCCATGCAGAATCCGTTGCGCGTGAGCGTCGGTCGCTGCGCGGCATCGAGCTCGCGGGCGTCGCAGACCGGCATCGGGTACTCCTCAAGGTCGACGCCGACCCAGTGGTCGTCGCTGCCATCGCGGTCACGCCGGGTCAGAACCTTGCCATTGCGGTAGAGGGAGGGTTCTGCCGATGGGCCGAGATAGTTGAAGCGCCCGGTGCCTGGCGAAGGTGTCATCGTGCGGTTCCCGAAGAATGGCGTACCCTCGACCATTCTGCCACGATAGTATGGCTGCAACCATGATTGTGAGGGACGACCCGATGGAACTCTTTGCTGATCCGATCACGGTGAACTGCCGCAAGGTGCTGGCCGGTCTGCAACTACTTGATGCCGACTACGAGCTCACCAAGGTCGACTACTTCGCCGGTGAGCAGGCGGGCGAGGCCTTCCGGAAGATCAATCCGAACGCAGCCCTGCCGGCTCTCAGGGATGGTGACCTTGTGCTCTGGGAGTCCAACGCCATCCTGCAGTACGCCGCCGACAAGACGGGTCGCGAGGACTGCTATCCCGTGGAGCCCGCAGCCCGTGCCGATGTCAATCGCTGGTTGTTGTGGGAAGCCGCCTCGTGGTTTCCCTCCTGTTACATCTATCTGGTCGAGAACTGCGTGAAGCCACTGCTCGGCGACACCACCGATCCTGCCGTGCTCGACGGGGAGGCTGACAACTTCCACAAGCTCGCCGGCATTCTTGATGATCGCCTGTCGGACAATCCATGGCTCACCGGCGATGCTGTCTCGATTGCGGATATCGCGGTGGCAGCGCCGATGCATCTCCATGAGTGGGCCCAGCTGCCGCTGGATGACCATCCCAATCTGGTTCGCTGGATGACCGAAAACGTCGAACAGCTCGAGTGCTGGAAGGCCACCCATGTGGGCGAGGGATTTGTCGCCGGCGCCGCAGCCTGACGTCAGGTTGGGGGAGGTCAGCGTCCAAGGACGAGGACAAGAATCCCGGCGACGATCGCCAGAATGCCGGTGAACTCCGCGACGCTGGCGCGTTCCCGGAAGATCACCAGCGAGGCGACGAAGGTGAACACCAGTTCGACCTGCCCCAGGGCGCGCACGTAGGCGGCATTCTCGATGGTCATGGCCGTGAACCAGCATGCGGACGCCAGCATGCCGGTCAGTCCGACGAGACCGGAGACCCTCCAGCTGCGGAAGGCCTCGGCGAGAACCTGCCGCTGCCGCGCGATGAGCCATGCGGTCATGATCACGGTTTGCCAGGCGGTGACGATGAGAAGCGTGAAGGCTGCCTGCATCAGGTAGCCGTCGCCACCCAGAGACAGCGACGCGGCACGCACCGACACCGCCGTCAGGGCAAAGAGCGCCCCGGACGCAAGACCGATGGGAATGGCACGGCCGGAGAACTCCCGAACGCCTGTGGCCGCGCGGGCAATGCTGAGAACAAGCACGCCGGCAAGACTGATAACGATCCCGGTCAGAGCCCCGACACTCAGAGGATCACCCAGGATGAGAAGGCCGATGATGGCGGCCTGGACCGTTTCCGTCTTGGAATAGGCCGTGCCGGCGGCGAAGGTCCGCAGCGAAAAGAGCGCCACGAGAAAGAGGGTGGCGAGAATCTGCGACAACCCGGCGATGCCGGCATAGATCAGGAAGGTGCTGTCGGGGAGGGGGAGCGGGTGGCCGCCGGTGACGAGCAGGGTGGCGACCCAGACAAGGGCGAAGGGCACCGCGTAGACGAAGCGAACGTAGGTGGCGCCGACGGTATCCAGTCTGCTGTGCAGATGCTTCTGCAGGGCCGAACGGACGTTCTGCAGGAATGCCGCGGCAACGGTGATCGGAATCCACAGTTCCATCAACTGTGATCCGTTGCCGCCGGCACACTGTGACGGAAGGAGACAATTCGTGCGCGCCGCAGCGCTTGCCTATCCACGGGCGTGTGCCGTGATCAGCCGGACCGGACGCTTCACGCCGCCAGGGACGACGTCACATGCACGAGGCAGGTGGTGCCCCTCGCTGGACAGCCGATACAGCCTTTCCGGCGCACGTCGATCGTCTCTGCGTCATCGACCGGAAGCGATGCGGAGGAGGACTTGGCATCCCATGTGATCTTCGGGGTCCCGACATCGCTCATGGTGGCGTCCATTCCTCGATCCGGTATTCGGTACGCAACATCTGCCGGCGGCCCTGAAGTCCCTCAAAGACCTTGTCGGCGTCCGCAACCCCGGATGGATCGAGCATCAGGGAGGCGCGGGCTTCGGCGAAGAACCGGTCGCTCGCCCGTTTCACATAGCCGTCCTGCCACCATGTGCAGATCCGGTCCCGGGCGTCGTCGAGAGCGTCCGCTGAGGGAAGCCGGGCGCGTTTCTGGTGCTGGTTGACGCGCCTGTCGGTGGGCAGAAGGTTCCACAGCGCATCACACGGCCATGCCGCCCACGGCATGCAGTGATCGATGTTGAGTCGTTTGCTGTCCAGCCTGCGGCCCGTCCAGACGCAATGGAGACGTCCTTCCTCGAAGACCTCATGAGAGACCCTGCGGGCGAATCCGACGTCGCGTTCGGGATCGGACCATCGCATGGCGGCCTCGACACGCCGATGATCGAGTTCTCTGCCTTGAGTCGTGGCCCAGTCCGTCATCAGCTTCATCCATTCGGCGATCAGTGCGGGCTCGATCCACGCGTCATGGCGCATGAGGGAGTTCCACAGATGGGCGGGAATGCGAAGGTCGCCGAACTGCGCCAGATACTCCCGATCGACGAGCATGGCTCGTGGCGCGGCGCCAGCCCTCGACGGGTGAGCCTCGAACACCTGTTTGCCGGAACCGGGGAGGGTCATGTAGTGGACCGGCATCCTGACGAGCGTGGCGACGGCATCCCGGAGTGCCTGGTGCAGGCCGCGGGCGTGGGAACCCGAGAATCTCTGGCCGACGCGCAGGTCGAAGGCCGGGAGATCGCTGATGGCGCGCCAGCCCTGCCTGACAAATCCGAGATTGGTCAGGCCATCGTTACCGGGGCGCTGCGGCAGTTCGGCTTCAATCAGCGACTTGTACAGTCTGAGCCAGTTGAGAGCGACGAGACCGAGAGGTACGGTCACGGTGTCGTCATCCGGATGGTGCGCCATGCCGGGGGCGCTGTCGGCGGTCCGCGCCACGGCACGGAGCAGGCCGAGCTTGTAGGTCGATGACTTCCTGTCGTTGAGGATGATGTGGCGCAACAGGGGCAGGGCGCCGGTGCCGTCATCGGGGAGCTGCAAGGCCACCTGTTCCCACTTGATGCCGGGACGGCCCAGACTGTCGGGTGTGGTGCTCCCGGGCAGTGCCATGGCACCGTGTCGACGGGCGAGAGATTCAACCTCGGCTGCGCCGGAGGGGAACATGCCTTCGTCGGCGTCGTTGCCGCCGACACGCAGCGCGAAGATGATGAGTCCACCGGGCTTGAGGAGGCTGATGAGCTTGCGAAAGGCGCGCTGGCGTTCATCGGGGTGGACATGCATCCACACGGCGTTGAGCAGAATGATGTCGTAACTCAGGCCCCGCCCCACGACGCGATTGAGCGACGGCAGGCCATCGCGGATCCAGGAGACTCGTGGTGTCGGGTGTCTTCGGCGCGCTTCTTCGAGCATCGTTTCCGAAGGGTCGACGGCCACGACCTCGTAGCCCTTCTCGGCGAACCACTCGGCGTCACGGCCTGATCCGGCGCCGACGTCGAGCACGGCGGCAGGTGGCGACGGCAGGTGATCGGCGAACCAGGCATGGAGCGCGTCGGGGTCAAGCGAATCGTAGTGCTTGGCAAGCGCGCGCCCTGCAGCGCCTTCGTACCGCGTCAGTTGTCCAGGCGCCCCCTTCATCGGGAGAGAATAGACCCGTCGGTTCCCTGGCAGAAGGTCTCGGTAGTGAAGGTGGGGGATGTTACGCCGGCCCGTCGCAGCTATTGTGAGGGGAGGGAAACGGAGAGACGCCATGGACCGGGAGATGATCAGCTTTGCCAGCGGCAACGCCAATCCGGAGACCTTTCCGGTGGCGGGCTTCGCCGAAGCCGCCGCCGAGGTGGTGCGCACCATGGCGGTGGATCTCACCACCTATCCCGGGAGTCTCGGTCACGAAGGGCTGCGCCAGCTGATGGCCAGGCGCGAAATGGACCGCGAGGGGATCACGGTCGATCCCGATCACGTGCTGATCACCAACGGGTCGATGCAGGCCGTCACCCTGGCGGTGGAGACGCTGTGCACCGGTGTGGACGACGTCGTTGTCATGGAGGAACTCAGTTATTCGGGGAGCATCGAGGCCTTCGGCTCCATGGGCTTCGAGATGGTGGGTGTTCCGGTCGATGGCGACGGCATGGTGATGGAGGCCCTCGAGGAGACCCTCCAGTCGCTGGCGCATCAGGGACGCCCACCCCGCTGCATCTACACCCTTGCCACCTACCAGAATCCGACCGGCACGGTGATGCCGCGGTCCCGCCGCCTGGAGATGATCGCCATTGCCGGACGACATGGCGTTCCGATTGTCGAGGACAACTGCTACGCAGACGTCCACTTCGACGGCGACGTCCCTCCGGCTCTCTACGCGCTCGACCCGTCCCCCTCGATGATCTACCTGTGTTCGCTCTCCAAGATCTTCGCTCCCGGCGTGCGCCTCGGCTACATGGTGGCGCGGCCACCCATGCTCGATCGGGTGTTGGCAAGGCGTCATGACGCGGGACCGAACACCCTGGCGTCCGCGATCACCCATGCTTACCTGAAGGACTGCCTTTGGGATCATGTCGCCATGGCCAACCGGGCGCTGAAGATCAAGCGCGACACCATGATGAGCGCCCTCAGCCGGGAACTGGGCAACGCGTGTTCCGTCGTTCGGCCGCCGGGCGGCCTCTTCATCTGGGTCCAATTGCCCGACGATGTCGATCCAGCCCGGCTCGTCGACGTGGCCTGTGACGAGGGTGTGGAGGTTGTCGACGGTTCGGAGTTCCATGTGAGGAACGATGCCGGCGCGGTCATCCGCCTCGCCTTCGGTTTCCCGACGGTTGAGGAAATCGATGAGGGTGTCCGCCGTCTCGGTGTCAGCCTGCGAAGAGTCCGCGGTGATTGAGTGGAGCCGTGGGGACTCTCTTTGCACGAGACGAGTACGAGGAACGCTGGCGCCGCGTGCACGATGACATGCGTCGGCGCGGCCATGCCGCGGCCCTGGTCATCGGTCGCGGCGGCGGCTCTTACGACCGCTGCGGCGATGTCCTCTACCTTGCCAATCACTATTCTCCGGCGTCGGGTCACGAGGTCGACAACCCACTCAACACGGCACGCTCGTTCTCGGCTGTCCTGCTCGAGGAAGGCCGCGAACCGCAACTCCTGATCGATGATCCCGAACCCCGCCGTGATTGTCTTGCCACGGGACATGTCAGCGGTCACAACGATCCCATGTCCGCCGCCGGCCGGGCCCTGGCGGATCGCGCCATTGACGGCACCGTCGCTCTGGTGGGGGCCGACTTCCTGCCCCTCAAGTACTGGCGGCTCATCCGGTCTGCGGCCGGGAATGTCTCCTGGACCGAGGATGACACCCTCATCCAGCGCGCCCGGCGCATCAAGAGTCCGGCCGAGATGGAGGTCTTTCGCGAAGCCGGCGAGATCGCGACACGTTCCCTTGATCTCCTCATGGCAGGTCTCGTGGGTGGCATGTCGGAAGCAGAAGCCGTGGGCGAGGCGATCCGCGAGCTGCGCCGTTCCGGTGCGGTATCGCAGATGATTCCGGTGGCCCACGGACCTCACATCAGCCACTGGACTTCGGATCCGCTGACCGGTGCCAGCCGTGCCGTGCCCCGACCGGGCGATCTGGTCAGGGGCTGGCTCGACAGCATCATCTACCAGGGATACTGGCTCGACCCCGGCCGCACGGCGGTCGCCGGAGGCAGGCCGACGGCTCGTCAGCGGTCCCTCGTCGAAAACTGCGTGACCATCGTGGATGCTTTGATCGAGGCCATCCGCCCGGGCGTCCTGGTCCACGATGTGGCGCGTCTTGGAGATCGGCTGACGGACAGCCATCGACAGGGCTCCAGCCAGATGAGCACACAGTGGCCGCTCTATGGACACGGTACCGGCCTCTACTGGGAGCACCCCTACATCGGCCTCGAGATGTGTGAAGCGCACGAACGCTTCGAAGCCGGCATGGTTCTCGGCGTCGAGGTCTTTCTTGACAGTGAGGAGACCGGCACGGCCGCGCACGAGCAGAACCTCATTGTCCATGCCGGCGGAAACGAAGTTCTCACACACTCTCCCGACTTCTGGTGGTAGCTGTCGGCACTCACGACAGTCGCCTGTGGAGGACTCTTCGGCAGTCCGTTGACAGCAATCCGGCATAAAAATACCGTCATTCACGAGATTGTCCGGATCGTGTGCGACGGGCTTCGCACCAGAAATTCAGGCGCAGTTTTCATGTGTCAGGTGGCCGCAAAACCCATACGGCTGCCGATGTCATCGGAGGTGTTCATGAACCAGATCTTTGATTGTGCCGTCCGCCGAGTGGGACAGGGTCTTTTCTGGGCAGCCATTCTGCTTGTTGCCGTGCCAGGCGACGCGGTGGCCGCGGTGCCTGACGAATCTCAGTTCGTCTTCAACACCTTCTCGTTCCTGATTTGGGGTGCGCTGGTGATGTGGATGTGCGCCGGCTTCACGATGCTGGAGTCGGGCTCAGTGCGCACCAAGAACGCCTCGGTCATCTGTCTCAAGAACATCGGCCTCTATTCCATCGCCGGGCTCGCCTTCTACTTCATCGGCTACAACCTCATGTACGTCGATGTCTCCGGATGGATAGGCACCTTCACGTTCCTTTACGGCCCGTCAGCCGATGAGCTGGCTCTGCTCGATGGCGATGAGGGAGCGGTCGGAGCGGTTGTGTCCAATGGTTACTCGGTGATGTCGGACTGGTTCTTCCAGATGGTCTTCGTCGCCACCGCCGCCTCGATCGTCTCCGGCGCTCTCGCCGAACGTGTCAAGCTGTGGTCCTTCTTTGCCTTCATCACCGTGCTGACCGCCATCATCTACCCCATCGTCGGCGCCTGGACCTGGGGTGGCGGCTGGCTCTACGAGAGGGGCTTCCAAGACTTTGCCGGCTCCACCATCGTTCATTCGACCGGTGGCTGGGCAGCCCTTGCCGGTACCCTCGTGGTGGGCGCGCGCCGTGGCAAGTTCCGGGCGGATGGCAGCGTCAAGTCCACTCCGCCATCGAATGTTCCGGTGGTGACGCTGGGTGTCTTCATCCTTTGGCTGGGCTGGTTCGGCTTCAACGGCGGTTCACAGCTCGCTCTTGGTGGTGCGGTCGATGCGGTCGCCATGAGCAACGTTCTCGTCAACACGAATCTCGCCGCGGCAGCAGGCGTCATGGCGGCGATCAGCACCGCCCGTCCGATTTTCGGCCGCGTTGATCTGCTGGCTGGTCTCAATGGCGCCATCGCCGGCCTCGTCGCCATCACGGCCGGTCCGGATCTGGTCGATCACTACTGGGCGATCATCATCGGCGCCGTGGGTGGCATTGTTTGCACCGTCGGCATGAAGATCATGGAAATGCTGAAGCTCGACGACGTGGTCGGTGCGGTTCCGGCCCATCTCGTCGCCGGCGTGTGGGGCACCCTCGCCGTCTGCATCACGGCCGGTGGCAACTTCGGGGTCCAGCTCCTCGGTGTGCTTGCCATCGGAGCCTTCGTCTTTGCCACATCGCTCCTCCTGTGGTTCCTGCTTCAGAAGACAGTTGGCGTCCGCGTCTCCGAGACCGTGGAGGAGATTGGTCAGGATACCGCCGAGCTTGGCATCGAGGCCTATCCGGAGTTCGTGGTCATGCCCGATGCGGACGACATGGCGGAGTTGAAGCGGCCCTGAAGACCAGGGTGTGCCGTTGATGAGTCAGTGGTGGCAAAGGAGCGCCGTTGAAACGGCATCGGCGATCCGCTGCCGGGAGGTGAGTGCTCTCGAGGTGGTGGAGAGCCACATCGCCCGCATGGACGAGGTCAATGCGCATGTGAATGCCGTCACCGTGCGTATGGACGAGGAGGCGCGTCGTGCGGCGCGTGCAGCCGATGATGCCGTGGCCGCCGGCGCTCCTGTCGGACCACTGCATGGAGTCCCTGTCACCATCAAGGAAAATGTCGACGTGGCCGGACAGGCGACCACCAACGGCATTCCGGCCTTCGCGGACAATGTGGCAAGCGCCGACTCTCCCGTCGTTGCCCATCTCAGGAACGCCAGCGCCATCATCATCGGCCGTACCAACACCCCGGAATTCAGCTTCCGGTGGTTCACCGACAATCCGTTGCGCGGCGCCACACTCAATCCCTGGAACCGGGATGTCACGCCCGGTGGCTCCGGAGGTGGCGGCAGCGCTTCCCTGGCCGTGGGTATCGGCTGCATCGCCCATGGAAACGACGTTGGCGGCTCCCTGCGATACCCCGCCTTTGCCTGTGGCGTGGCGACCGTTCGCCCGACGCTCGGACGTGTTCCGGCTTTCAATCCATCGGCAGCAGCAGAACGCCCACCCATGTTCCAGCTGATGTCGGTCCAGGGGCCGATGGCGCGCGAGGTGAGGGATGTACGCCTTGCTCTCGAAGTGATGGCGGCCCGTGATCCCCGTGATCCGTGGTGGGTGCCGGCACCGGTTGCACCTCCGCCTCCTGATCGCAAGCCCAGGGTTGCCGTCACCCCTGACCCTGGCTCCCTGGGAGTACACCCGCGTCAACGCGACGCGGTGACGACGGCCGCCGATGCCCTTGCTTCAGCCGGATACGATGTTGTCGAGGCCGAGCCTCCGCGAATTGGCGACGCCATGCAGTGCTGGGAACGCCAGATTGCCACCGAACTGACCTTCTACCTGGAACGCGATATCCGTCGCCATGGCGGCCATGCGATCAATCGCAAGCTCGACTTCATCAGGACCAACGTGCCGACGCTCGACCTCGAATCCTATCTCGCGGTGCTGTGCGAGCGGCAGACCCTGCTGCGTGAGTGGCTCCTCTTCCTCGAGGACTATCCCCTGGTTCTCGGCCCGGTGTCCACGGAGCCGCAGTTTCCGGTGGACGATGATCTGGTGAGCGCCGCACGGCTCGCTGAGATCTTTGTTGCCAACCGGCTGCTGACGACCGTCAACTTTCTCGGCCTGCCGGCAGCCGCCGTGCCGGTGGGACTCGCTGGCGACCTGCCGCTCGGAGTGCAGGTCATCGGCAACCGGTACCGCGAGGACATGACACTCGATGCCGCCGAAGCCATCGAGGACGCGACCGGGGTGCTCACGCCGATCGACCCGCGCTAAGTCGTCACGGCCGCCGTGACGTTGCGGCCGCGCATCGGGCATGATGGCGCCATGTTCCGATGGCTCAAACGATCCGGGAAAACCGTCGCGCTCGTCGTGCTTGTCGCCGGCGCTGTCATGATCGCCGGTCTCCATGGCGCCCGCCACGAGATTGCCGGATGGCTGATCAGCCGCAGCCTCGGCGATGCGGTTGCCGGTTTCGAGGTGGCGGAGGTGACGTTGGGGACCGTCACCATGACCAACGTCACGTTCAATCCTCAAGGCACGCTCGAAGAGGCCCGGGCCCGGTGGAGTCTCGGTGGACTGGCCAGCGGTCACCTCGACCGGTTGACACTCAGGGGGTGGAAGACGGACTGGCGCAGCCTGTCGGAGATGGCTGCCGGCATGACCGCGCTGGCGGCAGACGTCGTTGCCGAGGACACGCGTGTCGACCTTTCCGGGCCATGGGGCGCCATCGTCCTTCGCGTCGACGCGGAGTTCACCGATCGGCTGACGGGGTTGACCGGCACAGGAGAATGGCAGGCAGCCCTGATGGGACTGGAGGGCGACGGCGACCTTGCCTTCACCTGGCACGGTGTCGATGACCGGGCGGTGATTGACATCGCGTCGAACGGAGACGGCGAGGCAAGGGGAGCCGGACTTCCCGGTGGCCGCATCGTGGTGGAGGGCGTGACGAGCCGTCAGCCGGTGGCCGGGATCCGTCTGACGTGGTCTGGCCTTGCGGCAGGTGACCTTGACATCGAAGGAGCCGTCGACGGCACAGGCTTCAAGGGGACGGCCTCCCTCTCCGGCGGTGGTGTTTCTCTTGCCGCCGACATCGGTGTCACGGGCAATGGCGAGGTCTGGCAGATGGAGGGGATGGTGACCTCGGGCACGTTGCTCAATGCGGCCCTGCGACTCGACGCCCGGATCGCCGATGTTTCCGAGCCGGCAAGCTGGATGATCACAGGCGACGGTGTTGTGCAGACCACCGACCTGCATCTGGGGCCATGGCTGGCGATGGAGGATGCGAGCGCTGCCGTGAACCTCTCCGTCGAGGGTGGTCGATTGCGGGCGTCGCTTGGCGCTCCGCTGCCCATCGTTCTCAATCTTGGCGATGGCCTGCGCCTTGATCTTGCCCTGGGGATGGCGTCGCTGGAGGCAAGGCGGCAGGGTGATGGCGCCGAACTCAACGTGGCCCTCGAGACATCGGGTGAGGTGGCAGGCCGGGGACGGGGCCGTGCACTCGTCACGGCAGACATCGCATTCGACGGTGCCGGCCATGTTGTCGCACTCAGAATTCCGGATCTCGACCTCGTCATGGAGGGTGATGTGTCGGGCCATGTCACCGGATCGGCCGACGTTGCTGGTGGACCGGATGCATGGCGAGGAGGCATCGGCATTCACGGTCTTCTGGACGAGGTGGTGATGACTGACGCCACCCTCTACAACGTCACTCTCGATCTGCCGCTGACACTGGCGACCGGAAACAGCGACCATCTCCTGCGCAGCAATTCATCGGCTCTGCTGCATGTCGGCGAGGTTCGCAGCCACGCCATTGTCGCGGGCGGTGTGGACCTGGAGTTGCCGTTCGGAATCGATGTCATGGAACGCGGCATCGAGGTTCGTCAGAGCGACACCGGCTGGATCGACCTGCAGACGTTTACGCATGGTCCCGTGCGCCTGGTGGGGCCGCTCTCCGTCAAGCTCGAGAAGGAGGCACTTCCACTCTTTGTCCTGGAACAACTGGGAAAGGACCTGTCCTGGGATCTGCGTCTGCAGCTCAGCGATACGCCGCTGCATGCTGTCGTTTTCGATGACACTCCGCGTCCCGTGGTCATCGAGGGAATCCTGCCGGATCTCGGGATTCGCCTCGAGAGCCTTGGCGCCCATTACCTGCAGGCAACCATGGAGGCAGAAGGTGGTGATCTCGTCGTCAGGGGACCAGACTTGAGGGTCAGGGATGTCCGTGCCCTCCTCAACTACAATTCGGGCCTGTCGCCCTGGCCACAGTTCAGTGCCGACGTGAGAAAGATCGATGACCTGAGGGACCCGCAGCGCTTTACCCGGATGTCGGTGGACGTGGTGGCGACACCGGTGTGGCCGGAAGGCGACGATGCGCGCCTGTCGATGACCCTCCACACCGACAAGACCCGGTTTGTCGGCGCCGTCGATGCCCGTTACATGCCGGAACGAGGCCGTCTCGAAGCATCCGTCAGGACAGCCAGCGCGCTGTTCGAGGTCGCGGGACTGCAGCCGGCGGACCTCTCCCCTCTTTATGGTGCGCCATTCAGCGATGTCAGCGGAGGCGTGGCTGTCACGGGATCACTCTGGTTCGAGGGAGAGGAGTCTGGCGCCGATCTCTCTGTCGACGTCAATGACGTTTCTGCCAGTATCGCTGGTGTCCAGGTGCGGCATGCCTCCGGCACCACCACCTTCACCAACCTCCTGCCGCTGGAGACATCGTCTGCCCAGACGTTCACGATCGCCGGCCTCGACGCTCCCCTGCCGCTCCACGATGTCGTAGTCATGCTGTCCTGGCCCGGCGACGGCACGGTGGTGGTCGAGAGCGCGGTGGCTCGCCTGCCAACGGGTCAACCGTTCAGGGTCGAGCCCGCGGGCCGTGATGGTCACGCGATGAGATTCCGTCTTTCCGGACTCGATGCCGTATCCCTCTTCGACCATGCCGGGGTGGCGGGACTCGATCTGGAGAGCCGCCTCGACGGTGAGGTCGCGGTGTTGCCTGGCGCGGCGGGTCTTGTGATCGACATGGCCGAGCTCCGCACCTCGTCGCCGGGAGTCGTTGCTTTCGCCGGCAGCGGAGTGCGGGCCTACGATGCGCTGGTGTTCCACTACGACCGCCAACAAGGGACATCAGGATCGATGCATGTCACGATGACGGAAGGCCGGTGCCGGTTGCGCCAGGAGTTCTCTCTCGGTCACGGTATCCACGCGTTGGCCGGCGCAGTCGCGGCATGGATGGGTGACGCTCGATGCGACAGCACGTGAAAGACGATACCGGACTCCTTCCCGGGTCGATCGACGAGACCGTTCGCCTTCTCGAATCGGAGGGTTACGTAACGGGACGCAGTCTTGCCTGCGCCGTCTATCTTGCGCTTGCCATGGAAAGACCGCTCTTTCTCGAAGGCGAGGCCGGCGTTGGCAAGACGGAGACGGCAAAGGTGCTGGCGACGGCGCTCGGCCGCCGGCTGATCCGTCTGCAGTGCTATGAGGGCCTCGATGTAGCCCAGGCGGTCTATGAGTGGAACTACCCGCGCCAGATGGTGGAGATCCGGCTGGCAGAGGCCACCGGGGCAGTCGATCGCGATGCGGTCTCCGGTGCGATCTATCGCGACGAATACCTGCTCAGCCGGCCTGTCCTCGAGGCGTTGCGTCCCCATCACGAGGGACCGCCTGTCCTTCTCATCGACGAGATCGATCGTACGGACGAACCCTTCGAGGCCTACCTTCTCGAGGTGTTGTCCGACTGGCAGGTCAGCATTCCCGAACTGGGAACGGTGACGGCCGAACGGCCGCCGATCGTCATCATCACCTCGAATCGGACACGCGAAGTGCATGACGCGCTCAAGCGTCGCTGCTTCTACCACTGGGTCGACTACCCCTCGCCCGAGCGGGAGATCGAGATCGTGGAGCGCAAGGTACCCGGATGCGCGGACCGGCTCGGTGCTGAAATCGTCAGATTTGTCCAGGCCTTGCGCCGCCAGGACCTCTACAAGACCCCCGGAGTTGCCGAGACCCTCGATTGGGCGATGGCTCTCGAGCACTTCAACACCCGGTCTCTGGAACCGGGGATTGTCGACAGTTCGCTTGGCGTGCTGCTCAAGCACCAGGACGATATCCGGACCATCAGGGACACCGGCATCGAGGTGCTCCTGGAGGAGGCCGGCACGTGAGCGCGTTCCTGGCAAACGTGGTGCGCTTTGCGGGTTCCCTGCGTGCCGCCGGTCTGGCGGCGGGGCCAGACAGGGTGCCTGACGCCCTTCGGGCCCTGGACCTGGCGGGCGTCACCCGGCGGGAGGATGTCTTCTGGCTGTGGCATGCCATCTTTGTCTCGCACGCCCACGAAAGCGATCTCTTCGCCACGATCTTTCATCGCTTCTGGTCAGGGGAATCCTCTGACGGGAAGGTCATGGAGGAAGCCGTCGTCGAAGCCGGCGCGACGACTCCGGGACTGCCGGACGGCACCAGGGAAGACAGGCCACATGGCCCGCAGACCGGTGAACAGGGAACCTGGTCGGCCGCCGAGGCACTGCGCACGATGGACTTTGCCGACATGGACGAAGACGAGTTGACACGGGCGCGACAGGCGGTGGCACAGATGTCGGTTGCCTTTGCCCCGCTTGCCGGCCGCCGCTTCAGGCCTTCGCCATCCGGCCGTCACATCGATCTGAGGGCAGCGCTGCAGGGCGGTGTGCGTCAGCCCGGCGGCATGATCACGCTGCCTCTCGTCCGGCGGGTCGACAAGCCGCCCGGCGTGGTGCTGCTGTGCGACATTTCCGGTTCCATGATCGACTACGCGCGCATGCTGATCTGTTTCGCCCATGCCCTGTCGGCGCTTGGCCGCAGTGCAGGCACCCGTCGATGGACCGCCGGCGCGATGAAGGTCCATACCTTTACCTTCGGCACCCGGTTGACCGATATCACCCGCGATCTGGCGACGCGCGACGCCGAGGCAGGCTTGCGCACGGTTGCGGAGCGTGTGAAGGACTGGTCCGGCGGCACCCGCATCGGCGAGTGCCTGGGGACCTTCAATCGCGGCTGGGGCCGGCGTCTTCCCGGCCAGGGGACGATCGTCATTCTCGTCACCGACGGCCTTGACCGCGATGTCGGTGGCAGCCTGGCGACCGAGATGGCGATGCTCAGGCGTTCGTGCCGGAAACTGGTGTGGCTCAACCCCCTGTTGCGTTGGCGCGAATTCCAGCCCCGCACATGGGGGATCCGTACGATGCTGCCGCATGTCGACGGGTTCCTTCCATGCCATAATCTCGCGAGTCTCGAAGACCTGGCGGATGTTCTTGCCAGACCGGGACGCGGATCTGCGGAGGACATGGCAGGATGGCTGAGAGCGGCCTGATGGAGGACATCCTGGAGACGGCCGAGACCTGGTCCGGCGACGGCCACCAGGTGGCGCTGGCCACGGTGACCAGGACATGGGGGTCGAGCCCGCGTCCTGTGGGGAGCCAGCTTGTGGTGCGCCAGGACGGTTCATTCCGGGGCTCCGTGTCGGGTGGCTGCATCGAGGCTGCGGTCGTCGAAAGTGCGCGTGAAGCGATCGTGGACGGAAGGGTGCGCACCCTGGAGTTTACCGTCTCCAACGAACGTGCCTGGGAAGTGGGGCTCACCTGCGGAGGTACAATTCAGGTCTTCGTCGCGCCACTGACATGAAGGGCGCCACTCTCACGGCCCTCAACGAGGCTCGAAGGAAGCGGGAGGGTGTCATTCACGCGACCTGGCTCGACAGCGGCGAATCATGGCTGATCTGCCGCGACGATGCTCCTGATGCCGACCTGGCCCGGGACATCAGCCAGGCGTTTCGGCTCGATCAGTCCCGGACGCTGGAAGTGGAGGGCCGGCCACTCTTCCTTCATGTCTTCAATCCGCCCGTGCGGCTGCTCATCATCGGTGCCGTTCATGTCGCGCAGTCGCTGGCTGTCCTTGCCAGAACGACGGGAATTGACCCGGTGATCGTCGATCCCCGACGCGCCTGGGCCGACGCCCGGCGATTCCCCGATGTACGCGTGATCGAGGCCTGGCCGGACGATGCACTGGCACGGCTGAAACCGGACCACCGTACGGCCGTGGCGGCGCTGACCCACGATCCCCGCATCGATGACCCAGCGCTGATCGCGGCGCTCAATTCGCCGGCCTTCTACGTCGGCGCCCTGGGCAGCCGACGCAGCCATGCCAGACGCCTGGAACGTCTTGCGGACGAGGGGCTTGACGGGCTTGCCATGACGCGGATTCACGGTCCCGTCGGTCTCGACATTGGAGCACGTTCGGCAGAGGAGATCGCACTTTCGATCATGGCGGAAGTCGTCGCCGCCCGGAACGGAAAACTGCAATGAAGTTCGCAGACATGCCGGTGCATGACGCTCTGGGCGGCATTCTTGCCCATAGTGTCACGATCGATGGGCGTTCCGTGAGAAAGGGGCGCCGTCTCGACGAGGCGCTCGTCAGCGAGTTTCTGGCAGCCGGTGTCACCTCGCTCTTCGTCGCCATGCCCGAGACCGGAGATGTCCTTGAAGATGACGCGGCAACCAGGGTGGCGCGGGCCCTGGCAGGGCCCCATCTCCTGGTGCAGCCCGCCTCACGGGGTCGGGTCGACATTGTCGCCCGAAAGGCAGGCCTTGTGACCGTCGACACCGTTGTGCTCGAGGCCGTGAACGGTGTCGATGAAGCGGTGACGGTTGCCACGTTGCCCGGATTCGAGCCGGTGGGTGAAGGCGAGAGGGTGGCGACCATCAAGATCATTCCCTTCGCCCTTCCGTCGACCACCGTCGCTACCTGCATCGGCCTGTTGGAGACTCCGGCGCTCGCAGTTGCCCCCTTCAGCGCCTGGCGCACGGGCCTCGTCATGACCACCTCGCCGGCGGTGAAGCCCCGGGTTCTCGACCGAACCGCGAGCGTGGTGACTGCGAGAATCGAGGGATTCGGACTGTGTCTTGGCGACAGCGTCCGGACCCCTCACCGGACTTCGGATCTCACGGACACCATCACCCGCATGGCCACGAGCCACGACGTCGTTCTCGTCTACGGCGCCTCTGCCATCTCGGACCGCAGGGATGTCATCCCGGCCGCGGTCGAGGCCGCGGGTGGTGTGGTGGATCACCTTGGCATGCCGGTCGATCCGGGCAATCTCCTGCTTCTGGCCCACATCGGCGACACCCGTGTTCTCGGTCTTCCCGGGTGCGCCAGGTCGCCGCAACCCAATGGACTCGATCTCGTGCTGGGGCGTCTCGCCGCAGGTATCCACGTAACCGGTGCGGACATCCAGGCCATGGGTGTCGGCGGCCTCCTCAAGGGACGGCCTTCGGGTGTCCTTCCCGTGGCGGGAAGCCGCAGGGAGATGCCGGCCGCGATCGTCCTGGCGGCCGGCCGCAGCCGGCGCATGGGCGGACGTAACAAGCTCCTGATGACGATCGATGGTGTGCCCATGGTCCGTCACGTAGTGAATGCGCTTCTTTCGGCCGGAATTGCGGTCATTCGGGTCGTGACCGGCCATCAGGCCCCCGCCGTGCGTGCAGCCCTGGAGGGCTGTCCTGTGTCGTTTGTCGACAACAGCGAGCACGAAGCGGGTCTCAGCACGTCACTGAAGGCGGGGCTCGATGCGCTTCCGGCCTCCTGTGGCGCGGCATTCGTCTGCCTGGGCGACATGCCGGCTGTCGCCGGTTCGGCGCTGCGTTCCCTCGCCCGCGCATGGCAGGGCTCGCAAGCCAAGGCGATCGTCGTACCGACGTGGAATGGCCGCCGTGGCAATCCCGTCCTGTGGGACAGCAGCTTCTTCCAGGCGATGCGCAGGGTGACGGGCGACGCCGGTGCCAGGCACCTGATCGGCGAGTACGGGGACTACGTGATCGAGGTGGCGATGGACGACGGAGCCGTTCTGGTGGATATCGACACGCCGGAAGACGCGAGCGGTCTCGTCATGGCCGATGGCGAGGCAGATCGGGGGAAGCGCGAACGATGAGCGTGACGATCGAGTCCATCAACCATGCCTCACGCGTGATCGCAGGGCACGTCGTCAGGACGCCCTGTGTCCATTCGCGCACGTTGTCGACAATGAGCGGCGCCGATGTGTTCGTGAAGTTCGAGAATCACCAGTTCACGGCATCCTTCAAGGACCGCGGCGCCCTGGTGAAGATCGCGTCTCTGGCAGACGAGGAACGCTCCCGCGGCGTCATCGCGATGTCAGCGGGCAATCATGCCCAGGCCGTCGCCTACCATGCCCAGCGCCTGGGTATTCCGGCGACTATCGTCATGCCCGAGGGGGCGCCAGTGGTGAAGGTCAAGAACACCGAGCGCTTTGGCGCCCGGGTCATCCTGACCGGCGAGACCATCGACGATGCCGCTGTGTCCGCACATCTCATGGCGGCCGACGAGAATCTCGTCTTTGTCCATCCCTATCATGATGATCACGTCATGGCAGGGCAGGGAACCCTTGCCCTCGAGATGCTCGAGGATGCACCGGACCTCGATGTCATCATCGTCCCGATCGGTGGTGGAGGGCTGATCGGCGGCATCGCCATTGCCGCCAGGGCCGTCCGTCCGGAGGTGGAGATCGTCGGTGTCGAGGCTGAAATGTTCCCCTCGATGTACCAGCAGCTCCAGGGACTGGAGGTGAAGGCGGGAGGCCGCACCATCGCCGACGGCATCGCGGTGAAGACGCCCGGAAAGAATGCCATTCCGATTGTCCGGGACCTCGTGTCGGACATTGTCCTGGTGAGCGAAGGCCAGCTTGAACACGCCGTCCAGACCTATCTGGAAATCGAGAAGACGGTGGCGGAAGGCGGAGGGGCTGCGTCTCTTGCCTGCCTTCTCGCCCGGCCCGAACGCTTCCACGGGCGCAAGGTGGGCCTTGTCCTGTCGGGAGGCAACATCGACAGCCGGGTGCTGTCGATGGTGATCGAGCACGGTCTCGTGCGAGACGGCCGCATGGTCCGTCTCGGCCTGGAGATCCCCGATGCACCGGGTGTGTTGGGCAGAGTGTCCGCCATCATCGGCGAAACCGGAGCGAACATCATCGAGGTGCATCACCAGAGGGCGTTCTCCAATCTCTCGGTCAAGCTTGCCGACCTCGATATCGTTCTTGAAACTCTCGACCGGGATCACATCGGGCGGATTGCGGGGCGTCTGCGCGAGGCCGGATTCCGCGTCCAGCCCGTCGAACCCGTCTCCGGTTCGAGAACGGTCTGACGCCGTAGGTGGCCGCTATGCGCCGGCCGGGTAATCGGCTATGTGTCTCCAGGCCAAGGGGGGGTGTCTGACGTTGCAGGGCGTGTGCCATGAATGACAGTCGGGATTGTGTGCGTCGCAAGGTGATCTGTGTCGTTCACGGCGAATGGTCAACCACCGGTCGCATCGGCCGTGTGCTTCGCGAAGGAGGCTATGAGGAGGTGCGCTGCTGCCTGAAGACCGGCGATGATCTTCCCCGGGAATTCCACGATATCGCCGGCGCCATCATCTTCGGCGGCCCGATGAGCGCCAACGATGACGGCACGCTCGACTTCATCGCCGCCGAATTACGCTGGATCGACCGGGTCCTCGAGGCGGGCATGCCGTTTTTCGGGGTCTGTCTTGGAGCCCAGATGCTGGCCCGCAGCCTCGGCGCTGCCGTAAGACCGCATGAGGACGGCTGGCACGAGATCGGGTTCACGCAGCTGGTTCCCACGAAGTCCGGACGATCGGTGCTGGGTGATTTGCGTCATGTCTACCAGTGGCACGGAGAGGGTTTCGATCTTCCGCGGGGATGCGAACTTCTGGCCACGAGTGTGACGGAACACTTTCCCAACCAGATGTTCTCCTGCGGCCCGAGCGTCTACGGCGTGCAGTTTCACCCGGAATGCACCATCGACATGATCGGCGAATGGATGAAGGAGGGAGCGGAGGAACTCGACGAGCGGGGCGCCCAGCAGCCTGAAGAACAGCTCGCCGATGCCGGCAGGTACGATCACCTCGTCGACGCGTGGCTGCCGGGCTTCTTCGAACGCTGGCTCGGCGCTGACGACTCCGGGAGGATCGCGGCCGAATAGGCGTCAGGTCCGTTCCCTGAGAGCCGCTTCCAGGAGGACAAGCCGGTCGTTGCCCCAGAACATCTGCTCGCCAAGGAAGAATGTCGGGACTCCGAACGCCCCGCGCCCGGCGGCTTCCTCGACCCTCGCCTCCATGTCATGGACGAGGCCGTCGCTCGCCATGTCGCTGCGGAATCTCCCGATATCGAGGCCGCCGACGTCGGCCGCCCGTTCGAAGTCTTCCTGGACCAGCGTCTCTCCGGGAGTGATGAAGATGAGCGACATCACCGCCCTGGAGAAGAACTCCGCGGCGCCCTGGCGTTCACCGGCCAGGCAGGCGAGCGCGGCCAGCAGGGGATCGAACGCCAGGCGGTCGACCGGTTCCAGGTAGTCGATCCCGTAAAGACGTGCCCACGCCGCCGCGTCCTGCTTGCGGTAGTCCCAGTCGTACTGGCCGGCCCCGCCCGCGAAGGGATCCTTGCGACCGGCTGAGATAAGCGGACCGCTCTGCAGCGGCAGCCAGCGGAAGCGGCATCCCGTTTCGCGCTCGATGCGCGCCAGCTGCGTGGAGGCGAGATAGGAGTAGCGGCTGCCCGGACCGAAGTAGAAATCGACCTCTTGGGTCATTCGGCGGCCTGGGGCACGGGCAGGGGTCCGCCTTCCATGGCCTGCATGACCAGCCTGTGGAAATGGTGCACCGCATGCTCGCTGATGTGGCTGCGGCCGCTGTCGACGATGAACCGGCCGCGGTCGTAGCCGCGCGACTTCAGGCCCGCATGGACACTCTCGCAGAGGGCGATGTCCTCGGGCTGAAGCACGTCGACCACGTAGTCGATCGCCGCCTCGGACTGTTGGGTCAGTTCTCCGCCCAGCGAGTGCCAGTGCAGATGCTCGACGCAGCCTTCGGGTCCGTCGGGGAGCATCTGGAGAGTCATGAGATTGGGCTCGCCCGGCATCAGCCAGATCGTCAGGTTCGGCCACACGAAGTAGCCGGCGTACCCGAAGTCGACGTCGCCGGTTTCGAAATCGTAGGCAGTGCTCCTGTTCGAGCGTGGCTTGTCCGACGTCTGGGCCGACCAGTACTGGTGCGTGCGATTGCGGTAGGTGGGCATCTCGACCATGTCGACGAAGGCCGGATGCGCCGGTTCGCAGTGGTAACACTCCTGGAAGTTGTCGATGACCACCTTCCAGTTGGCCTTCAGCGCGAAGTCCCTTTGACACGCCGGCTCGAGAGACGCGGCCCGGGGCATCCAGCGCAGGATGTCGTCCTCGAGCCCGGCGTACTGTTCGCCGAACGGGAGGGCTTCAACATCGAGATTGACGAAGACGAGGCCCAGCATGGTGTCGACCCTGGCCTGTTTCAGCGAAAACGCCGACTTGTCGAAATCACGGACATTCTCGCAGCCGCGCGCCGTCCTCAAGGATCCGTCGAGATTGTAGGCCCAGGCGTGGTAGGGGCACGTCATGACGGGCCCCAGAGTGCCGCTGCCCTTGAGGACGCGGTGCGCCCGGTGCTGGCAGACATTGTAAAAGCAGCGCAGGACGCCATCACGCCCCCTGACGAGAGCGAGGCTCTCGTCGGCGATGTCCACCACCCGATAGCTGCCTGGTGCCTTGAGCGTGCTTTCGTGCCCGGCAAAGAGCCATGAGCGGGCAAAGATTCGCTCCTTTTCCTCCTCGAAGATCAAGGGATCGGTGTAGTAGCGCGAGGCCATCGTGAAGGAACGGGAAGGGTCGTCGTGGAGACCTCCCGGAAGAGCGTCATGAGGTATCATCGTGGCAGTCCGCTGACCATGCTTCGTCGCCGTACCATATGAATGCCTTCCCATACAATCAATCGAGTTGTGTCGCACAGACTTTCAAGATTTTCTCATTGATTGAACACTCAATGCCCTGCGCGCTCTCGACGCCGCAGGCAGGCATCCGAGCCTTGTCAGGGCCGCCTTGCCAAGCCTGCTGGACAGCTTGACATGGGGGCAACTGAATTCGGATCATCAGGCGAGGAGGCGGCGACCATGGCGTTGAGGAGGCCGCGAGTGGAAGCTGACCTTCTGCTTGTGATTGATGTCCAGAACGACTCTTGTCCCGGCGGCGACTCTAAGGTGGCCGACATCAAGCGGACGATGACCCGGCCCGGCATCCCGAACCGTCTCGAGACCCAACGGTGACGGACCGCGCCTCGGCAGCCGGTGTCGGCTCGGAACGACGCCTTCCGATCCTGGCTTTCTGCGCTGGTCACATGGCCGTCGACTGGCCTCACGGCGCGCTCTGGATCCTGATTCCCGCGATCGGCATTGCCATGGATCTTTCGCCATCCGACCTCGGACTGATGGTGAGCCTTACGGCAATCGGGGGCGCGCTGAGCCTGATTCCGGCCGGGATGCTCAGCGATCACACGCGGCGCCGGGGGACGCTCTTCGTGAGCACCTTTGTCTGGATCGTGGTGGGCTACAGCCTTGCCAGCATGGCGCCGGACTTTTGGTCCCTGACGCTGTTGCTTGCCGTCGCCGGGATGGGCAGCTCGGCCTGGCATCCCCTGGCCACAGGCACGCTGACGCAGATACTGCCGGCGCAGCGGGCGCGGGTGCTGGGGATCCACGCCATGGGCGGCACCCTTGCCGAAGTCTTCGCGCCCGTGCTGACAGGCGCCCTGCTGGTCTACGTCGACTGGCGGCAGGGCCTGCTCCTTGCCGTCGTTCCCGCGGTTGCCCTAGGTTTCGTCTTCCTTGCCCTGCGCGGCCGGCTTACGGTCCCCGTCGCGTCAGATGCGCGCATGGTGGATCTCAAGGACCTCGCGAAGCGCTGGCTCAGTCGAGTCGGCCTCCTGCTCGTGGCGATGATCAGCGTCTACAACATGGCCATCATGGCCGTGCTCGCCATGGCAACGCTCTTCATCGTCAACGATCTCGGCATGTCCGAATTCTGGGCCGGCATCGCATTTGCTGCGATGATTCTGGCCGGAGCCGTACTGCAACCGGTGATGGGGCATCTCTCCGACACGCTGGGCCGGCGCAAGATCTTTGCCTTCTCGTTGCTGGCTGCCGCGCCTTTTGGCTTTCTCATGCCGCTGGTCGAAACACCCTGGCTCGCCCTTGCCTTCCTGATCATCATGATCGGGGCGTTCTACGGCGTGCGCTCTGTCGTGCTTGCTTCGGCGCTGGATTTCGCCGGCAAACGCGAGGGAACGACGCTGGCGCTGGCCTTCGTGTTGATGGACGGTGTCGGTGCGCTGGGCGCCTTCCTGGGCGGCTACGTCGGCGACTTTGATCTCGCCTATGCCTTCTTGCTTGCCTCGGTGTTCGCTGTGGTTGCAGCGATCCTCTCGGCCGCCTCCACTCTTGCCTCCCCGCGCATACGAAGGAAGCCGGCAACCTGATCAAGTCCAGGGAGAGTCGTGCCGTGCTGCTCGTTCCGGCAAACGTCCGTGAGCAGGCGAAGATGCGCCCCATTTCTCCCTCGAGGAACCGGGGATCGCCGCCGTACAGTCTGAACGTCCCGACATCGGCAAGCCTGGCGGGCAGCTTGACATCGGGGCCAGCAGGTCCGGATCATCGGGGGAGGAGGCGGTGATCATGGCATTGACGAGGCCGCGGGCGGAAGCTGACCTTCTGCTTGTCATCGACGTCCAGAACGACTTTTGTCCCGGTGGCGCGCTTGGTGTGCCCGGGGGCGATGAGGTGGTCGCCGTCATCAACCGGCTGGCGCCGCACTTTCATCATGGCGTCGTCACCCAGGACTGGCATCCGGCGGACCATCTCTCCTTTGCCAGCAACCATGCCGGGCGCCAACCCTTCGAGACAATCAGGCTCGATTATGGTGAACAGGTGCTGTGGCCCGATCACTGCGTTCAGGGAAGTCACGGTGCGCGCTTCCACCGCGACCTCGATTGGCGCGGTTCCGACCTGGTCCTGCGCAAGGGGTTCCGCCGTGCCATCGATTCCTATTCGGCGTTCCAGGAGAACGACAAGGCAACGCCCACTGGCCTTGCCGGTTACCTGCGGGAAAGGGGCTTCAGGCGCCTCTTCATCGCCGGTCTGGCAACGGACTTCTGTGTTGCATGGACGGCACTTGATGCGGTGGCGGAAGGATTCGACGCCGTCCTCGTCGAGGACGCCTGCCGGGCCATCGACCTTGATGGTTCACTTGCTGCCGCAATGGGCGCCATGGCCGGTGCGGGGGTCGCGTTCACCAACTCCACGGTGATAACAGGCTGAGATCAGCCGGCTACCGCCGAGCGCAATCCGGCGTCCTGCCAGAAGTCCGTTGCGGCGCCGACATGGTCCGCGAGATGGCGTGTCAGATCGCACGCATCGTCCCCCGCCCCATGAATGAAACTCGACTTGCGTCGACGCAGGAATGTCAGCCCGGTGCGGTAGAGACCCGGGGCGACCACACCCCCGTCGTGACGCAGGCGCCCCTTGCGATCGAACACAGGAAGATGGAGCCATGAGTGATCCGCCTCGAATCCGGTGGTCCAGATCACGCTTCGGATACCCTCCCGGGCGAAATCGAGCACCAGGTCCGGTGACTCGGGGAGGCGCGTGGCGGCCGGACGTTCCGGTGCCTCGAGCACGCCATCGAGCCCGTGGCAGGTCGCCCACTCGTCGAAGGTGTCGAGAAGACGGCCCTGCTTGAGGTCCGCCAGGGCGCACTTGTTGGCCAGTGAACCGGAGAACTGGGCCCGTCCGTCCGCGATGCCTGCAAGGCGTCCCACCAGCCGGACGCCGTCTGCCGTCAGCGCGTTGAGGTCGAGTGTGCTCCTGGGCTCGCTGCCGACGAGTTGCGGTGACGGCACGCGGCGGGCCCGCGCAACATCTTCGACTTCATCCCAGCGTTCGTCGTGAAGGCCCGAGCGCTCGAACCACCATAAGATGTCCCGTCCCCGGTACAGTCTCGGCATGCGCACGTGCTCGCCCACGGCGAGAGTGACCGGGCGTCCCGAGCGCTGCACCTCGTCTGCGATCTGGACGCCGGTTGCCGATGCGCCGACCACCAGCACGCCCCCTGGAGGCAGGCTGGCAGGGGAGGCGTAGTCGAATGGCGTAAGCGACTCGACGTCGACGGGCAGGGAGGGAGCGAAGGACGGAAGCCGGGCGATGTTGAAGCCGCCCGAGGCGATGACCACAGCGGAACACGCGATGGAGGCCCTGTCGGTGGTCACCTGATAGCCGTCAGCCGATGCCGTCACCGACTCGACGTTCGTGCGCGCCCACAGTTCCGGATTGACGAGACGCGCGTAGCGTTCAAGGAAGGCGACGAGTTCCGCCATGTCCATGTAGCCATCAGGGTCATCACCGTCGTAGGCCAGTCCCGGCAGGCGGGTCAGCCAGTTCGGCGTGAGCAGCCGGAGCGATTCCCAGCGCTCGGTGCGCCAGGAATGGCCCACCTCGCCGCGCTCGATGACCACGTGGTCGATACCGAGCGCGGCGAGGCAGTGACTTGTCGCAAGACCGGTATGGCCGGCACCTATGACGACAGCGGTCGTGCGCATGGCGCGTTCAGGTCACCTCGACGGTGACGTTGGTCGGATTGGTGACGATGTCGAAGACGGCCGAACGCTTCTGCGACTGGGCGACGAGCGCCTTGATGTCTTCGGGAGTGGCATCGGCATCGATGTCGTAGGTGACACGGATGTTGCTGAATCCGTTCCTGACATCGGGATCGGCGCCCAGGATACCCTGGATGTCCATGTCGCCCTCGACCGTAGCCTTGACCGAGTTCAACTGGATTTCCCGGTTCTGGGCCACGGCGGCCACGCCGGCCGTAAGGCAGCTTGCAAGTCCGACGAGGACGATCTCGACGGGTGTCGCCGCATTGTCTTCTGCCGCGAAGACAAGGGGATGGTCGGCTTCGAAGTCAAACTCCGACTTGTGCTCATGTTCGGCGCCGAGCCCGTAGTAGCCGCTGACCGACGAGCGGGAATGGGTGCCATGGACCCACTCGTTGGTGGCACGCCAGACGAACCGGCCCGCCTCCGGGGTTTCGCCAAGGGCGTTGCGGGCGCCGAGCAAGGCTTCGACGTTGACGCCGTTTTCTGCTGATTTGACCTGTACTTCAGTCATGACTGTCTCCTTTTTCGGGGATCGGGTTGGCAACGCAGAAGCGCGACCCCCCGAACGGCAGGAAAGGAGCCTGATGCGAACAGGGCACGCAAAAGCCGAGTGTGAAAAACCTGGAACTTCAAGACGGATTCATGCATCCGACGCCACTCCACTCTCAACTCCTACGCGCTCTGAAGAGCGCCGAGAGCGGCGTGACCGCGTATCGGCTGACTCATCGATCAGGCATTGGCACCGTCAAGACGGTTGCCGCGGCTTCAAAGGGCCTGTCCCTCCACCGCTCTGGATGAGCGCGTCCTGTATCGCCACTATGTGATCAGCGCCTGGCCATTGTCAAGCGGCTTACTCTGATCCGTCGAGACGCCGTATGCGGCCTTCGCGATCTGCGAATATGGTGCCGGCCGCCGAAATGTCGTCGGCGAGAAGATTGGCCAGCACCCTGCCGTCCGCCGCACCGATGATGACGTCGGCGGTCTCGAAGGTCCGGTATCCGTCACCACCGCCGGCAAGGAAATCAGTGGTGGCAACCGTGTAGCGGGCTTGCGGATCGAGCGCCATGTCGTCGACGTCGATGGTCACGACGCGAGATCCCGCCGGCTGCGACGGATCATAGACAAACGACAGCCCGGAGACCTGCAGGAACCGTCCGGAACCCTGGTCGATGGCCGAAACGGAATGTTCGAGAACGTGCCGGAGGGCGTGGCCGGGGAGGTCCAGGACCACCGCCCTGTTTCCGAACGGCAGTTCCCCCAGCACCATCCTACGTGTGATGGCCGTGCCTGGCGGATAGATGGTGTCGCCGCGGATTCCACCGCCGTTGTGGAGCGCGATGTCGCTGCCCGTGGCGCGACGCATGGCGTCGGTCAGCAGGTTGCCGAAGGTCGTCTCGCGCGACCTGACATGGGCCCGTCGCGTGTCGAGGGAGGTCGCTGCATGTCCGATCACCTGGCTGAGGCCGGCATCGAGATCGTGCTCGAAGTCTGCAACCATGGCGGCGATCTCGGGATCATCACCGGCTCCTGCGGTGGCCTTGAGGCGGATGTCCTCGAAGCGGATCACGCCGTCTTCTTCGACGACAAGATCGGCTACCGCCACATGATTCCCCTGGGATCCGGACTGCAGCATGGCCTGTTTGCTGTCCCAACGGGCGACCAGAAGATGGTCGTGCCCGCCAAGCACGATATCGATCCCGTCCGACGCCGCCAGCAAGGCGTGGTCCTCGGCGATGGCGAGATGGGTGAGGGCGATGACGACATCGGCGTCTTCTGCCTTGAGTGTCCGGGCCAGTTCGATCCCGCTGGCAAGGACGGGTTCGAAGGAGACATCGTCGCCGGGTTTCGAGATCCAGGCCGTGTCGCCCGTGACGAGACCAAGGAGTCCGATTGTCAGGTTGCCACGTTCCAGTATGGCCGTGGCGTGCGTTCCGGCCACCAGGCGGCCCTGGCGGCTGACATTGCCGGCGAGCCAGATCATCGAGGATTCGGCGAGGCGTTCCTCGAGAACGTCGGTTCCGTAGTCGAACTCGTGGTTGCCCGTGACGGCGATGTCGAAACCGATGGCATCGGCCAGGGCGACCATGTGGGCGCCCTGATCGATGGCCGACAACGTCGACGGCGAGATCATGTCGCCGCCGAACGTGACCAGGGTCGCGCTGCCCAGGGATGCCGCGCGCGCCCTTTCCCGGGCTACCACCGCTGCGATGCGTGGTGCCGCGGTCATGTCGTCCCAGTCGTTCAGGTGAATGACAGTCAGCCGATTCGCCGCATGGGCGGGATGCAAGGCCACAAGGCCGACGCCAAGAACCAGTGCCTGAAGGGCACGGCGCGGCGACATGCACCTGCGCATCATCGTCCGGACCTGCCGGCCGATACTGCGCCCGTGCTTCGTGTTGTCGGGAGTCGTCACTGCATTCCCATCCATGACCGAAAGTTTGGACCCCGTATCCCCGATGCCCGCTTGCCGGTCAACGCCATGCCGGACCGGATAGGTTGTTCGTTGAAGTGGAGAACCACGCACCGAAACGCGTTCCCCTGGTTCCCCTCGGTTGCTGCGGGAGACCTCGAGGAGGAGACGTCCCACAAGGAAGAGCCGGTTCAGCGGACGGCAGACCATCGGCGTTTCGTGTGAGGAGGAGTCGACCCTTATGGCGGTGGAATTGTCCCGCCGCCACGCCCTCAACGAGCAGACGCGCACAAGCAGCTCCGGCTGGCAGCACACCGGCGGCTTGGCTAGGATTTTCCGGCTGACCTCATCGGGAGCCATCATGCCTCGTTGCGACGTCGTCATCGTTGGAGCCGGAGCGGCCGGCAGTTCGATCGCCTATCACCTGGGCAAACACGGCGTATACTCCATCGTCGTGGAGCGCGAGGCCATCGGAGCGCGGGCCTCCGGCAAGGCCTGGGCGGTGATTCCCTATCCGCAGAAGTACATTGCTGAGGCGATATCAGGCCATGTGTCAGATCAGAACCCCGGAGCCGACGGAACGCCGGAAGGTCCCAGGGCGAACAGCTGGCACGCCCTCGTCGCATCGTCCTACGACCGCATGCCGGACCTGGCTCTCGACATCGCCGAGCGGGGCGGCATCGACATCGAGTACGGAGAATCGCTCCACACATTGCTCCTGACCGAGAAGGACGTCGACGAGAGGAGTCGAGACGCGATGCTGGCCTCGCACCGGCAAGCCGGAGCCATCGAGACCGGCTGGCTCGACGCTCGCCAGCTCAGGGAGGTTTTCCCTTCACTCCATCCGAAATGGGTCGCGGGCATCACCAGCCCTCAAGGTCAGGTCGAGCCGTACAAGTACACCCTGGGCCTGGCGCAGACGGCTGAACGCCTGGGCGCCCTTGTGAAGCATGGAGAGGCGGTGGGATTCGCCACGCGAGGCGATCGAATCACCGGGCTCAAACTCGCCTCGGGCGAGTTCCTCGAGGCCGACCACTTCGTGATCGCCGCCGGTCCGTGGTCGCGGGCCCTTGCATGGCATCTCGACGTTGACGTCCCGATGCTGACAATCATGGCCGAATGCACCCGGGTCGCGTTGCCCTCGAGACTGCCCTTCCAGACGCTTGAGGCGGGCGATTACTGGATCATCCCCAAGATGAACGGAGAGGTGATCCTGAGCGCCTACGAGGGGAGCGCCAGCAGACGCGACGACTTCGACGAGTCGCTCACCGAGGAGCTGAAGCTCAAGACGGTGTCGGAGTGCCTGGAAATCCTGCCCGCCCTCGAAGAGGCCAAACTGGTGGAGCACCGGGGCGATCTGCTCGCTCTGACGTCGATGTCGTTGGAAAAGCCCACGCTCGGGCGCTTGCCAGAGTGGGAGAACGGCTATCTTGCGACGCACTTCGGCGGAACGGGGATCATGATGAGCCCGGCAGTGGGCGAGCTGATGGCGGAACTCATCGTGACCGGTCAGCCGCCACCGCGCGCAGCGCAGATGCTCACTCGGCTGGCGCCTCCAGGCTGACAATGAACACGCCAGATCCGGCGGAAGGCCACCGCCTTTCCCCCACTATCGCCGTACGACAGTTCGTCGACGACGAAGGCGAAGGCCTCGCCGACATCCTTCGACCTTCTGGCGTTGAGCCGGACATGCGATTCTGCCTCGAACGAAACGAAGTTCTCGTGGTCGCCATCAATGGCGACGCCGCGCCAGTTCCTGTCGGTCTCGGTCTGGCGCCAGGTCAAGCCGCAACGGCCATGACGCTGCCCGGTCGTATCGCCCCATGATCGATCCCGACACCATCCAGGCCTTCGACCGAAACAACGGCGGCGGCGTGATCGAAGGTCGAAACCCCGCGAGATACCACCTCGGCCATGCGGTGGCGCCCTTGCGGGTGCAGCCCGGCAATCGTCAGTTGCGGACGGAGCGGCCGCTCCGATAGGCTCTTGCGAGGAGGGAGCGAGGCGATGGCCCATCTCGATGCCGTGGTCGTTGGGGCCGGTTTTTCCGGTCTCTACATGATGCATCTGCTGCGTCAGCGCGGCCTCTCGGCGCTCGGCATCGAAGCCGGCCACGATGTCGGCGGCACGTGGTACTGGAACCGCTATCCCGGCGCCCGATGCGACAGCGAGAGCCTGAGCTATTCCTATTCCTTCGTGCCTGAGATCGATCTCGATTGGCACTGGCCGGAGCGCTATTCCGAGCAGCCCGAGATTCTCGGGTACATCGGCCATGTCGCCACCCGCCTCGACCTGCGACGCAGCTTCGTCTTTGGAACCCGGGTGACGACTGCCACCTACGACGAGGCGCGCGATCTCTGGACGGTCGGCACGGACCGGGGCGATCGTCTCACGGCGCGCTTTCTCGTCATGGCGACAGGGTGCCTGTCGATCCCGAACAGGCCGGCAATCGACGGCATCGAACGCTTCCGCGGCGAGTCCCTGCACACCGGCCTGTGGCCCCACGACGGCGTCGACTTCACGGGCCGCCGTGTGGCCGTCATCGGCACCGGCTCGACCGCGATCCAGTCGGTTCCGAGGATCGCCGGGCAGGCCCGCGAGCTCTTCGTCTTCCAGCGCACGGCCAACCATTGCGTTCCCGCGCAAAACCACCCCATGGATCCGGAGGTCGAGCGCGCCTACAAGGCACGCTACGGCGCGCTTCGCGAACAGGCGCGCCACTCGTTCGCGGGCGACGTGGTGCCCGAACTCTATGTCACCATCATGGATCTCTCCGACCGGGAGCTCGAACGCGAACTCGACCGGACATGGGCGCAGGGCGGGTTCTACACCCAGTATCCCTACATCGATCTCTTCACGGACCGCATGGCGAACGATCGGGTGGCAGCCTATTCGCGCGCGCGTATCCGCGAGCGCGTGAACGATCCTGGCACCGCGGCGCTGCTGTGCGCCAGGGACCATCCGTTCGGGACCAAGCGCCTGTGCGCCGACACCTTCTACTTCGAGACCTTCAACGAAGACCACGTCCGTCTCGTCGACCTTCGCGCCACCCCGATCCGGGCGATCGACGAGTGCGGCATCGCCACGAGCGAGAGACACTACGAGGTGGACGCCATCGTCTATGCCACGGGGTTCGACGCCATGACCGGCGCGCTCACCGCCGTCGACATCCGCGGACGCGAGGGCGCGCGGCTGCGCGACGTGTGGGCGGGCGGCCCGGTCAACTTCATCGGCCTGGCGGTCGCGGGGTTTCCCAATCTCTTCACCGTCACCGGCCCCGGCAGTCCGTCGGTGCTGTGCAACATGGTCTCGGCGATCGAGCAGCACGTCGAATGGATCGATCGCTGTCTCGACTGGATGGGGGCAAGGGGCGCAACGTGCATCGAGGCTACGCCCGACGCCCAGGCCGCGTGGGTGGACGAAGTCAACGCTTCCGCCCACGCGACGCTCTTTCCCGAGGCCAACTCGTGGTACATGGGCGCCAACATCCCGGGCAAGGCCCGTGTCTTCCTGCCCTATGTCGACGGTCTCAAGACCTACCGCGACCGGTGCGACGCGGTAGCCGGCGACGGCTACGCCGGGTTCGTCGTCTCGTAACCCTTCGGCGCGTCAAGGCCGGGCTCCGACACGTGCCGCAAGGGAGCCCCGGTTCGGCCCGGACGGGTCGAGCGCGTCGCGCGGCAGGCCACCGGTAGGGGCCGCGCCGCGCCCATCAGGGCTCCCATGACGGGGACGCGAACGAGGCGCCAGGTGGGGCAGTGAAGGCGGCTTGAAACGGCTCGAGCCACAGGGCCAGGAGATCGCGGATCGGATTCCCGGCGCGCATCGGGCTCATGGATCGACGGCCATGATCGCGGCCAGCACCGCCGGCCGCTGGCCTGCGGCATCGCCGCGCAGCGGCGGCGTTATGCCACGATCAACTCGTGCTGAACCCGGCTCAGCCAGCGGGCATGGGTTTCCGTGAAGGCCATGGTGTCGATCAGAATCGAGTAGCCTTCGAGATGCGGCAGGAAGAACTGGCTTTCGTGGTTCACCACGCGGCCGGGTGCGAAGACCTGGTCGTCGTCATGGAGCGTGTCGGCGTCGTAGTGGAAGTCGCCCACCCAGTCGGGCGGGAAGGCGATGCCGAGCTCGTAGCCGCCGATCCACCCGCGGTTCTCGTAGATTCCGACGTCCCTGTAATACTTGACGATTGTGTCGTTGAGCTCCTTGACCGGAAGGTTGGGTCTGAGGATGCCCTCGAGAACCCTGTAGACGCCGGCGGAAAGGTTGATCCGTTCCACCGCGTCCGGGTGGGGCTCGCCGATGGAGAAGCTGCGGGCCTGATCGACGTGGTAGCGGTTGAAGACGCCGCAGACGTCGAGGAACACGACCTCGCCGGCTGCAATCTGCTTGCGCGAAGCCATGCCATGCCCGGTGACCGCCTTCACGCCCGACGTCACCAGCATCGGGATCGCCTGGTTCTCCCCGCCGGCACGGGCCATGGCGGCCGTGACTTCGCCCCAGAGCTCGAGTTCGGTGATGCCCGGATGCAGGGCTTGTCGCGCGGCCTCGAGGCCGATGTCGGCGATACGGGCGGCCTTCTCGACGCAGACCATCTCGGCGGGCGACTTGAAGCTGCGTACCTCGCGGACGATCTCGGTGCCGTCGACCACGGTGCAGCCCTTGGCTTCCAGGGCGGACTGGCATCGCTCGCTGACCCGCCGGTTGGGCCGATAGCTTCCCATCTCGAGACCCACAGTGCCGCCAGTCCAGCCCGATGACGCCAGTTCGCCGGCGACAAAGGCAAAGGCCGTGTCCGCATCCTGGGGGCCACTGTAGAGACGGACATCCTCGGCGACGGTGTAGCAGCGCACGAGGGCGATATGGCCGCCGGCCTCGAAGAACATGAAATCGTCGTGGTCGACGTGAACCGCGACGCCGCTCCAGGGCAGGTAACCCTCGGCCTGGTACCAGGACGAGCCGTAGCCGCTGACGTAGCAGATAGCCTCGGGCGATGTCAGATAAAGCATGTCGACGCACTCGCGCGCCATCACCCTGCGAATGCGATCCAGCCTCCCGCGAAACTCCTCGCGTGAGAACGGAACCTCCTGGACCGGGTATCCGTGTTGCAGCACCTGTTCGGCGTCGTTCATGGGCGGCTCCTCAGACCTTGCCCGACAATTCTTGTGTGCGGTTCCGAAGGCGGTCAACAAGCGTGCCGTGACAGAGACTGGTCGTTGCGTCGCCATTGAGGACCAACGGCTCCCGATGACCGCCCGCAGTGCGACGCGCGGGACCGTCCTCCGGAACGCGCGAAGGCGCATTGCCGGGGCGACCCGATCTCCAGGATTCTTTCGGGGTCATTCGGTCGGGGCTTTGTTGGATCGTGAGAGTTGCCTTGGCCCTTGCCGCCCCAGCTGGCGCAATGTGCCGTACGGCTTGCGAACTTGACGTGCATGGAGATGAAACGGTGATGACTTGGGTGATTCGGGACCTGACGGAAGACGCCGGCTCCCCCTCGCTCGACAGCTATCCCGATGAAGCCCAGGCTCTTTGTCCCCGACACGCTCGGTCGATCCAGGAACCGGACTCTTGCCGGGGCCGGAGACATGGCTCCGGTACCCGGTGTGGCAATGCCGCCGATGCTATCCGGTGGACCGGCCTTGCGGTCAGGATGCGACCATGGAGAAGGTGCGTTCAGTACCGGGATGTCAGGCCGGGGAGCGAGCGGACAAAGGGGGCAACCTGTTCACGGCTGAGCCCGATGTCGCGCAACTGTTCGTCGGAGAGGGCCTCGAGCTGCCGGCGGGCACGCCGGATGTCCCAGGCGTGGCGAATGTGATCGAAAAGGCCTGACATGGATGGTGTCCCGAAAACGGTCGTTGAGCCGGTCCTTGAAGTAGGTCGCCACCTACCAGGACGCCAGCGTTGTTATGGCACCTCTGTCATGCCGGGCATGCATACCGGAACGGCCATCGCAAGGGACCCATGCGTTTGTCGGTTGGCAGCCATGTAGAGGGCGCGCATCACTCCTTGCTGCGAACGAGAACGTCGACTGCCATGGCGCCACGGGAGTGAACGATCAACGGATTGATGTCGAACTCTTCCAGGCAGTCGTCAAGGGAGGCGGCAAGGCGGGAAAGACGTGATACGGCATCAGCGGCGGCCCGCCGGTCGAGTAGCGGACGACCGCGCACCCCGTCGAGGACTGTCGAAACCTTCAGTCTGCCGATAAGCGCATCGGCTTCCTTGACGCTGACCGGCGGGACGAACATCACCGCATCGTCGAGAACCTCGACCAGAATGCCGCCGGCGCCGATGGTCATGACCGGTCCGAACACCGGATCGGTGATCATGCCGACAATCAACTCGACGCCACCAGGCGCGGTCTCCTGGACCAGGACCTCGGGGCCGAGAGCGGGCGCCATGGCGCGCCAGGCCTCGCGGACCGCGGCATCGCTCGTGAGCCCTGTGACCACCCCGCCGGCCTCCGTCTTGTGGGCGATGTCGCGGTTGGCCGTTTTCAGGACAGCCGGCCGGCCGGCGAACTCCAGGGCAGGGCCGAGATCGTCTTCCAGGCAACAGGTGCGGGTTCGTGGCACGTCGAGACCGAGGGACGCCAGGAGAGCGAGAAGATCCTCCGGTTGAGGCGGGCCGAAGGCGAGTTGATTGCGCCAGTGCGCGAGCGTGTCCTGCGGCAGGGGCGGGACGGGATTGCGGCGTGTCCGCCGGTTGGCGTGCCAGGTGATGAGATGGCGAATGGCCCGAAGGCCGGTCAGCGTGCCGCAGAGCACGGGAATGCCCGCCGTGCGCAGTCGCCGGGCCTCGTCGTCATCGATCGTCGAGGTGATGTTCCCCATCATCATGCACGGCTTCGTTGACGCGCGGTACACCGCCTCCAGGGCCTCGCAGGATCGGTAAAGGAGCTCACGGCCGCTCACCATGTTCGTGGCGAACACCACGACGCCGGCCTCGTCGGCATTGCCGAGAATGCGGGTGACCTGCGGCAGTGCCTCAAAGCCGCTCTCGCCCCAGTAGTCCACCGGGTTGGCGGGATCGAGGCCCGGGTCGAGAACCTTGGCGAGCGCCTGGCGCGTGGCAGCGGAAAACGTGGCGAGAGGCACGCTATCGCGCTCGGCAAGGTCGGCGATGAGCTGGCGTTCGCCTCCGGAATCCGTTTGCACGGCCACCGTGTCGACCGGCGGAACCCGGCCGCAGGTGACGGCCTCCAGAGTGTCCATCAATTCGTCAAGTGTATCGACTGCAATGACGTTGTGGCGTCGGAAGACGGCATCGAGCACTCTTTCGTCGCCAGCGAGAGCGCCGCTGTGGGTGAAGGCGAAGGCGCGGGATTTCGCGGAACGGGCCAGCTTGAGAGCGACAAGGGGGATGCCGGCGGAATCGGCAGCCTCGATGGCAGCAAGGAAACGCTCGCCGTCACGCACGGTCTCCAGAATCATGGCAACGGCCGACGTGGCCTGCTGCGCAACGAGATGGTCGAGGTAGTCGGCGATGCCTGTCACGAGTTCGTTTCCGGCCGATACGCCGGTGGAAAAGTGCAGGGAGCGCTTGTTGCCGCCGAGGCCCGACCATGTCGAACCGCTGTGGGAGACAAGTCCGATGCGTCCTGGCTGGTCCAGTCCCGGAAGATCGCTGAGCGAAAGACGGACATCCGCCCTGGTGTTGAAGAGGCCCATGCAGTTGGCGCCGCAGACCGCCATGCCCGCTTCCCTGGCAATGGCGGCGATACGATCCGGCAATGTCCGGCCACCATCCTCGGCTGTGACGAGGCGGCCGAGCAGTACGGCGCCCTTCACGCCCGCGGCGGCGGCATCCTCCATGGCCGCCGCGATCCTGGAATCCGACACCGCCATGACGGCGCAGTGAGGGGTGTCGGGGACGTCTGCCAGGGTTGGATGACAGGGACGCCCGAGCACTTCGTCATAGCCTGGATTGATGGCGACGACGGTGCCCGTGAATCGTGGTCCTCCCGCGTGTTCGATGATCCGCCGGCCTGCCGCGTTCTCTCTGGGTGTGGCTCCGACCACCGCCACTCGTTGCGGATTCAGCAGAGCTTCGAGAGCCGTCATCCTCGACATTCCGGCAAAACACGGGCATGGAACGGTCTTGCAGTCCCGGGGTCAAGAGCGAAACAGGCATGACGGGCCGACTTATCCTGATCGGTACACCGATCGGCAATCTCGGTGACCTGTCGCCGCGTGCCCAGGACGCCCTGGGATTGCTCGATGCCCTCGTTTGCGAGGATACCCGACGTACGCGCACGCTCCTCGAGCGTTTCGGTATCGCCCGTCCAGGCATCGTGTTCTCCTGTCACGAACACAACGAGGAACGCTCCGTCGCCCGCATGGAGCGGCTTCTCGATGACGGGCTGACGGTCGGTCTGGTGAGCGATGCCGGCATGCCTGGCATCAGCGATCCCGGATATCTCGCGGTGCGGATGGCGACCGGCGGCGGCTACCCGGTCGAGGTCATTCCCGGTCCCTCGGCCGTCATCACGGCGCTTGCAGTATCGGGCCTGCCCATGTCGAGTTTCTCGTTTCTCGGCTTTGCCCCACGCAAGACGGCGCGCCGCCGCAAATTCCTGGAATCCCTGGCGGGGCTGGACTCGACACTCGTCCTCTTCGAATCACCCCGGCGTCTCGGCGCCCTCCTTGCCGACGCCCTTGTGGTGCTCGGCGACCGCCGCGCCTCGGTATCGATCGAGCTCACCAAGATGTTCGAGGGAACCGAACGCGGCTGGCTTGCCGACCTGGCCGATCACTTCGCCGGGACGATTCCAAGAGGGGAGGTCACCGTCGTCATCGCCGGCAACAACGGGAAGTTCATCCGCCCGGAAGGGACGAAGGTCTGACAGTCTCCCCAGGTCCGGTCAGGGACAGGGATAGGTGTAGCGGCGGTGGGTTTCCTCGATGGCCTCGACCAGTTCTTCCGACAGTTCGACATCGACACTGGCAAGATCGCTTGCAAGCTGTTCCGCGTTCATCGCACCGATGATGGTCGAGGTCGTGAAAGGCTGCCGGTTGACCCAGGCCAGCGCCATGACGCCGGGCTCGAGGTCGAAGCGACGCGCCAGATCGACGTAGGCCTGGATCGCCGGTTCGGCGTTCGGTGGTCCGAGATAGCGTCGGTTCGACGGATACATGGTCATGCGGGCCCCGGGCGGCCGGGCGCCGCCGAGGTACTTGCCCGAGAGGGCTCCGGCAGCCATGGGTGCATAGGCAAGGAGTCCGACCTGTTCATACCGCGTGATCTCGGCGCATCCGGCCTCGAACGACCTGTTGAGCAGGCTGTAGGGATTCTGGTTCGAGACGATGCGCGGAAGCCCCAGGGACTCGGAGAGATGGAGAAAACGCATGGTGCCCCAGGGCGTTTCGTTGGAGACGCCGATGAAGCGCACCTTTCCGGCTTTCACGACACCGTCGAGGGCCTCGAGAGTTTCCTCAAGCGGTGTCGAGTCCTCGGTCTCGGGATAGCGGTATCCCAGGCGCCCGAACGTGGTGGTGGGCCGTTCCGGCCAGTGAAGCTGGTAGAGGTCGACGTAGTCAGTTTGCAGGCGCCGGAGACTGGCATCGATGGCCCGCTCGATATGCCATCCGGTAAAGCGTGGCTTGCCGTCGCGAATGTATGTGAAGTGATCTCCCGGTCCGGCGACCTTCGTGGCGAGGATCACGCGATCGCGGTTCGCCCGGCTCTTCAACCAGGTGCCGATGACCTCCTCGCTCCTGCCGTAGTGTTCGGCGCTTGACGGCACTGCATACATTTCGGCGGTGTCGATGAAATTGACCCCGTGTTCGAAGGCCTGGTCCATCTGCCGGTGGCCCTCGGCCTCGGTGCTGTTGCTGCCCCAGTTCATGCTGCCGAGACAGAGCAGCGAGACCTCGACCCCGGTACGTCCTAGTTTCCGATACTTCATGCTGACCAGACTTCCCACTCGTGATGCGGGCGCATCATGGCCCGGGCATCCCGGACCGTCCACCACCACCGCGGATTGGCGATTCAAACAAGAAGCCCGTTATGGCGCTGTACGTCTTTGCCGTCCTTGGAGCGTCCCGCGTGGCCGACACGGCAATGGGGCAGGCCGGTAGCATCCACGCGATCTGCAGTGTCTTCTGATCAGGCAACCATGGCGAACACAGGCCGGGGCTGCCGCGAGGAGAAACGGTGATCTCCGACCCACCGGTTGTCGGCAAACCAACCGCAATGGCCTGTTCGTGGAAGCCGGTCAACCTCATTGCGCATGACCTTTACAGGAGCCGTGTCATCATGTCCGAGGTTGCAAGGTGAACTTAGTTTAGTAAACTTAGTTCAAGAGGAAGGAAGCATCTCATGCGCACCGTCAACATGCACGAAGCCAAAACGCATCTGTCGCGCCTTGTCGAGGCGGCTGCCAAGGGCGAGTCATTCATTATCGCGCGCGCCGGCAAACCGATCGTCAAGGTCATTGCTCTCGAAACTCCGGATACGCGTCATCGAATTGGTTTCCTGGCCGGACAGATCTCTGTACCGGACGATTTCGACAGCATGGGCTCGGACGAAATCCGCACCCTGTTTTCGGGGCGCGGGTGAGACTCCTGCTGGACACCCACCTGTTGCTCTGGGCGGCGCAGGGGTCGGCGAAGCTTCCGGCTGAGGCGCGCAGTCTCATAATGGAGCCTGAAACCGAGTTGGTGGTGAGTGCCGCGTCGCTTTGGGAGATCGCGATAAAGAACGGACTCGGACGTGCCGATTTCCAGATTGATCCGCATCTCCTTCGCCGCAGCTTGCTGGCCAATGGCTATGCTGAGCTTCCCGTGACGGGTGCCCATGCAGTGGAAGTAGGCTTGCTGCCGCTGCTGCACAGTGACCCCTTCGACCGCATCTTGATCGCCCAAGCGCGAGTGGAGCGCGTCGTCCTTCTGACTTCCGACACGACGCTGGCGCACTACTTGGGCCCAATTCACGCGCTATAGAAGAGTGTTGCCGGACGTGGTTCGCGCCTGCCTTCGAATGACAGTGTGCGCAATTCGGTCTGACAGACGGCGCCATCAGATGCCGGACATGCTGCTGTAGGCCCTTTTGCAATCGCTGTTGGCGGTGATGTAAAGTTCACCATCCGGGAATCCGGATACTTCAAACCGGGAGCAACCGGTTGATCGGTCGCCCTGCCGAGCCTGTTGTCGGGAGGCCATGCAGACCGATGCCGATCACAAGGGAGGAACAATCATGCGAGACTGTTTGAAGGGCGCGAGAGTAGCGCGGGCAGCCGCCGTCGTGCTGGCGCTCACCCTGGGAACCGGAGCCTGGGCCGACGACGACATCAAGGTCGGCGCGGTCTTTGATTTGACCGGTGGACTCAACATTTACGGTATCCAGCAGAGTCAGGCACTGCACCTTGCCGTCGACAGCATCAATGCCGCTGGTGGCGTGATGGGCAACCAGATCACCGTCATCGAGAACGATGCACAGTCCGATCTCGCCAAGTACACGCAGTACACCAACACGCTTATTCTGCGCGATCAGATCGACGTCCTGTTTGCCGGACTGACGAGTTCGTCGCGGGAAGCCATCCGGCCGATCGTGAGGCAAAAGAAGGTACCGTACTTCTACAGCGCCCTCTATGAGGGCGGCGCCTGCGACAAGCAGACATTCATCACCGGCGCTTCGGCGTCGCAGCAGATGAGCGTACTCATTGACTGGGCAGTGAGGGAGTACGGGCCCAGAATCTACATCATGGCACCCGATTACAATTTCGGAACCATCTCGGCCCACTGGGTGGAGTACTACGCCGAACAGTTTGGCGCCGAGGTTCTCGGAGCCGACTTCCTGCCCCTCACGGTGACCGACTATTCACCGACGATCCAGAAGATTCAGGCGGCCGACCCGGACTTCGTCGTTGCCTTGCCGGTGGGTGCCAACCAGACAGGATTCCTGGAACAGTTCGCGGCTGCCGGACTGAAGGACAAGATGGGGATCGTTTCCACCAACTATGGTTCGGGCAACCAGCAGGTGGTTGTCTCGCCGGATGCCGGTGAGGGCATTGTCGCCTCCCAGGAGTACTTCATGTGGATCGACGAGCCGAACAACGAACCGTTCATGGCCCAATGGGAGGAAGCGTACGGACTGGATGAGCCCATTATTTCCGAGGCGGCCGACGTCTGGAATGCGGTTCATGTCTGGGCCGCTGCTGTCGAGATTGCAGGCACCACGGAAAACGATGCCGTGATCGCGGCGCTCGAGAGCGGTGTCTCCTTCGAGGGCCCGAACGGAACGGTCTCCATGCAGCCCGGTTCCCACCACCTGCGCCAGAACATCTACATCGTCCGCGGCAACCGTGAACATGCCTTCGATGTGATCGAGAAATTCGAGTATGTGGCGCCGAGTTTCGAGGACGAGGTATGTGACCTGATCGCCAATCCTGATACGGCGGAACACTTCGTTCCCTGAATCCTGGAGAGGAACGCGGGCGGCTGCAGGAGCAGTCGCCCGTTCCTTCTCAGCCTGACCCGGCGCCAGTACGTGGAGAGTCCCGACCGTGGAACTCGACTATCTAGCGACAGTTCTGCTGTCATCTCTGTCGAGCGCATCAGTTCTGCTCATTGCCACCGTCGGTCTCGCCATCGTCTTTGGATTGATGGGGGTCATCAATCTCGCCCACGGCGAGTTCATCATGTTCGGTGCCTACGTGGCGCTGTTTGCCACGCGAAGCGGTGTTCCGTTTCCCCTGGCGGTTATTCTGGCCAGCGTCGTCACGGCTCTGTTCGGCGCGATCGTCGAGAGGGCGATCATCCGCCATCTCTATGGGCGCATTCTCGATACTCTGCTCGCGACCTGGGGGCTCTCTCTGGTGCTCTACCAGTCGGCGGTGCTGATTTTCGGCACGGTTACGCCCGGTGTCGGCATGCCGCAGTCCAACATCGAGATCGGGAATTACACGCTTTCCACATACCTGCTCTTCCTCATTCTCGTGGCGGTGGTCCTGATCGGGCTTCTCTATTGGCTGCTCACGCGCACCGGATACGGAATTGTTGCACGGGCGGCCATTCAGGATCCGGAAACCGCGGCAACGATGGGGATCGAGTCCGGACGCATCAACACGGCGACGTTCGCCCTGGGTTCGGGACTCGCCGGATTTGCGGGCGCCATCCTGCTTCCCGCATTCCCGGCGACGCCAAGCATGGGCTTCGCCTTCGTCATCAAGGCTTTTCTTGCCGTTGTCGCAGCGGGACCCGTCACTCTTTCGGGAACGGTCGCTGCCGGCGGAGTCCTGGGCTCCGTCGCCAGCATGACGGCGAGTTTCTATACGACCGTCATGGGAGATGTCGTGTTCTTCATCGCGACCATCACGATCCTGCGGATCTTCCCCCTGGGGATCTCCGCGCGCTGGCGCCTGAAGCTCTGATCCGATGGCAGGAGCCGTGGAAACGGACATGCCCAGGGTGGCGCGCTTCGAACCGTTCTCGCTCATTTGGCTATGCGGGTCGGTCGGTCTGGCGATTGTCGCCAGCCTCGCCTTCGATCCCTACCTTGCCTATGTCGCGACGTCGTGGGTCATATTCGGATTGCTGGGCCTTAGCCTTGATCTGGTGTGGGGCAGGGGCGGGATCCTGAGCCTCGGGCAGACAGCATTCTACGGTGTGGGCGGCTACCTTGGCAGTATCACAGCGATCAATTGTGCATCTCTCACCGGGAACACACTCATCTGGTCACTGCCGGTGGGTATGGCGACGGGCGCGGCAACGGCGATTCTGATCGGTGGTCTCACATTCTACGGTCGTCTCGGTCCGCTTCAGACGACCATCATCACCTATACCTTCACCCTGGTGCTGTGGACCGTCGCGGTATCGTTCACGACCACAATAGGTGACGCCGTTGTCGGCGGCGACAATGGGATGTCGAACATCCCGGGGTACGTCCTTGGTTTCGGTCATGACGCTCCGTTGCTCGAACCGGGAGGGATGTTCCTCACCGTCGCCGTCATCGCCACCATCGCCTGGTATGCCAGTCACGTGCTGATGCGATCGCCGTTCGGACTGGTGATCGACTGCATACGCATGGATCCGGTCAAGGCCGAGCTTCTCGGCTACGATGTCCGGCTCTACCAGCTTCGTCTCTTCACGATCGCCGGCGCTGTTGCGGGCCTTGCCGGGGCCCTGTTCGGCGCCTGGGCCAACTATCTCAACCCTTCCGTCTTCAGTGTCCAGGAGGCCCTGCTGGTGCCCATCTATGTCCTCGTCGGGGGCAGGGGATCACTGGTGGGGGCCTTTCTTGGAGCCCTCGTGGTGGGGGGACTGTCCTTCTGGCTTGGCGGGGGCGTCATCGGCGGCCAGACCACTCTCGTCATGGGCGCCTGCCTCATCCTGCTGGTGATTTTTCTGCGTAACGGGCTGACCGGGGGTCTTCGGGATCTCGCGGAACTGACGAGGCACCTGGCGATGCGACGCGGCCAGGACGAGGACGCCGATTCGCGCGAGCCGAGCCTCAACGTGGACTTCGAGCGGCTCGACCTGCTGCGCGCTGCGGACGGAGAACCGGTGACCCTGGAGACCGAGGACACGTTCAAGCGGTTCGGCGGGGTGATTCCGGTGAGGCATGTTTCCCAGTCTTTCTCCCCTGGGCGGGTGCGGTGCCTCATCGGCCCCAACGGCGCCGGAAAGAGCTCCTATCTCAAGGCCTGTACGGGCGTCTACAAGCCCGATGGCGGGAGCATTACTCTGGCCGGCCAGGACATCACGAAGACCGACCCCTTTCGGCGGGTGCGCATGGGGCTGGGCATCAAGAACCAGAGGGCACAGGTGTTTGCCGGTCTCGACGTGCGTCGCAACCTCTGGGTTGCCGCCTACAGCCGCAGCCGGGATGCACGAACGGCCGACTGGATCACGACGGAGATGCTCCACATGCTTGGCATGCGGAGTTCGGCGTCAAGGCCAGCGAGTGAACTGTCCCACGGGGAGCAGCAGTGGCTGGATCTGGGCATGGTGCTTGCCCTGGGCCCCGATGTCATCCTGCTCGATGAACCCGCTGCGGGCATGACCAACGAGGAGCGCCGTCAGCTGTCACACATGGTCCGGGCACTTGCCAGAACCGCTTCCGTGGTGGTGGTGGAGCACGACATGGACTTCGTGCGCACACTCGATGCCGATGTCACGGTCCTTCACCAGGGTGAGGTGTTTGCCCGTGGCGACATCGAGGCGCTGCGCCAGGACGACCGGGTGCTCGACATTTACCTGGGCCGTCATCAGCATGTTTGAAATCACTGACGCAACCGGCGGCTACGGCAAGACGCGGATTGTCCGCAACGTGTCGATGAAAGTGAACACCGGGGAGGTTGTGGCGCTTCTGGGGAGGAATGGTGTCGGTAAGTCGACATTGCTGAAGTACATCATGGGACTGATCGATGTCTTCGGTGGACAGGTATCACTCGATGGCGCACCGCTTCCCGCTTCCACTGCGCGGCGTGCCCGTGCCGGACTCGGCTACGTGCCGCAGGGTCGCTATGTCTTCCCGCGTCTCACCGTGACGGAGAATATCGCGGCGGCGGCCATCGGTTGCGGCCTCGACAGGAAGGAGGCGGTCGAACGGGCGCTCGGTAACTTCCCTATCCTCCACGAGAAAGCCGAGGCATTGGCCGGCAGCCTGAGTGGCGGCCAGCAGCAGATCCTCGCCATCGCCCGCGCCCTGGCCACGCGCCCCAAGGTGCTGATGCTCGATGAGCCAAGCGAGGGTGTCCAGCCATCCATTGTCGACGAGATCGCCGGAATACTCCTGGCGATGAAGGATGAGGCAACTCTCACCATCATCATCGCCGAGCAGAATCTTGACTTTTGCCTTTCCCTTGCCGAACGGGCCTACGTCATGGCGGGTGGCACCATCGCCCGGGAAGTCACACGCGATGAACTTGTCGGCGACCGCGAACTGCTGCACGACCTGCTCGGGGTATGACGGCGCACGAAGAAGGAGGACAAGGGGCCATGACACGCGTGACTGGTGAGCAGGTGATCGGTCATCGCCGGGCCATGGGGTGGCCGGACCTTGCGGATGCCGATGTCGGCCGCGTGGTCGACATTCTCAACGATGCCCTCGGGGCGCTCGCCGGTCTCGATGACGTATCGTGGGTGGAGCCGACACCTCACTTCCGGGTCGAGCGCCATGACTGAGGTCCCCCTCAACGAACTGGAAGTCGGCGACCTCGTCCGTCGTCTGCATCGCCGTGACATCACCGCCGTCGCTCTCGCCGAGGCCTGCCTTGCCGCCTCGGCGAGGGTGCGTGACACGGTCAATGCCCATGTTGCCCTTGATGAAGGGAAGGTAATCGCCGAGGCGCGGGCACTCGACGACATGAGGGAGGGCGGCGTCATTGCCGGCCCGCTCCACGGTATCCCGGTGGCGGTCAAGGACAACTTCTGGACCAGGGACTATCCGACAACGGCGTGCTCCCGGGTTCTCGCTGATGCACCCGTCGGCATCGATGCGACAGTTGTGGGACAACTGCGGGCTGCCGGCGCCATCATCTTCGGCAAGACCAACATGCATGAATGGGCCTACGGAGCGACGAATACGTCGTCGGCATTCGGTCCGGTGCACAATCCGTGGAACCCCGGTCGCATCTCGGGAGGATCGAGTGGCGGGTCCGCCGCCGCCCTGGCGGCGCGTGTCGTTCCTGCGGCCCTGGGCAGTGATACGGGCGGATCAGTGAGAATACCCGCGGCGGCATGTGGGGTCTGCGGGCTCAAGCCGACCTATGGGCGTCTCAGCCGATTCGGAGTCCTGCCGCTCTCGTTCTCGCTCGATGTCGCGGGACCCATGGCCCGTTCGGCGCGGGATCTGGGGATTCTCCTCGATGTCCTTTCCGGCGAGGATCCCAAGGACCCCACGACCCGTGTCGACAGGCGCGCCGCCGCGAGGTCGGGCAAAACACGGATCGCGGTGTTGCGTGGCGAAGGAATCCTCTGCGACGACGACGTCGGGCGCGCCCTCGAGAATGCTCTTGGCGTGTTTCGGGAAGCGGGTTGCACCATCACCGAAGTTGAGGTGCCGGGGCTTGAGCGCGGGTTTGGCATCTGGAAAGTTATCATGCTCGCAGAGGCGTCCGCCTGGCATGCACGATACCTGGAAACACATGTCGATTCGTACGGAGAGGACGTCAGGGTTCAGCTGCAGGCCGGGCAGCACATCGCCGCCGTCGACTATCTCAAGGCCCAGCAATTCAGGACCCATCTTGTCGCCAGGTTTCGGGAACTCCTCGAACACCACGACGCCGCGTGCCTGCCAACCCTCCCCGTCGCCGCACCGGCAATTGGGGAAACGGACCTCACTGTCGGTACAAGACGGATCTCCGCGCAGGACGCGATGACGGTGATGCCATGGATCGCCAATCTGACCGGTCTGCCGGCGGTCTCGGTGCCCTCGGGACGCAATGCGGCGGGTCTGCCGGTTGCACTGACCCTGATGGGTCGCCCTTTCGGGGAGGAGACCATTCTCGACGTGGCCGGAGCATTCCAGTCTGTCACGGACTGGCATACCCTCAAGCCTGACGTGGTGTCTTGAGTTCCTGCGCTGCGCAGGGTGAGCAGTCGGTCTCGATCAATCAGGGCTTCGGGATGGCGCGAAGGATGGACAAGAAGCTTCTTGAACTGATGACCCGTTCGGAGCGGGACAGGGTCATGGCGCCGATCGGCGAGGCCATGACACTTCCCTCCCAGGCCTTCACGGATGCCGCATGGCATGCGCTTGAGGTGGAGCGGATCTTCGCGCGGAACTGGACCGCCGTCATGTTTGCCGCGGAGCTTCCGTGTGCCGGCGATGCCCGGCCGTTCGATCTCTTCGATCAGCCACTGCTGGCGGTCCGGGGGAGGGACGGGACGTTGCGTGTCTTTCACAACATCGTTCCCTATGACGGCTGCCTCGCCCTGCTGCGTCCGGCACGGGGCCTGGAGTTCATCGACACTCCCTACCATGGCCTGCGCTACGACCTTGACGGCCGTCTTGCGGGAGCCCCCTACTGGGACGGCAATCCCGGGGCCGGCCCCGAGGCCATGGATGGATGGCCATGCGATCTCGTCGAGGTTCCGAGCGCCGAGCGGCTTGGCACTCTCTTCATCAATTCCGATGGCGATGCACCGGATATCGATGAGTGGTTGATGCCCTGGCGCCGCCTCGTGGGCACCGACTTTGCCATCGACCGCCTGGTTCCTGCCCGCGACGGCGAAGGACAACCGCTCATCGAGGAGAGAACCGTCAACACCAACTGGAAGACCTACCAGGAAAACGCGTCCATCAACCTTCTCCATGAAGCCTTCACGCACGACATCTACCGCAAGTCCCCCGAGGTTCCGCGTGTCGGAGCGGCCGGAGAGCCGCGCTTTGAACTCACCATGGAGGGTTCACTCCTCGCCTTTGCCCATTCCCGCGAGCAGTCCGGGGCCACATATGACGAGGTCCACCTTCCCTCGGCCGGCCACGAAACCGGTATTGTGCCGGAACGGGGCTACTTCACGACGCTCTATCCCAACGTCAACATTCCGCTGCTCGACACCTTCGCCAAGGTCAACATCGCCCTGCCGCTGGGTCCGGGTGTCACGGAGCTGAGACACCTGCGGTTCTATGCGCCCGAAGCGCTTGAGGATCCCGCCTTTCAGGGCCAGGAACTGCAGGTGCAGAGATTGTTCGATGTCGTCCACGCGGAAGACAGGATCATGATCGAGGCCGTGCAGGCCGCCCGCCGCAGCCCGGTGTGCCGCCAGCACTACTATGCGCCGTTCTGGGACAGGCTCCACCATCGTTTCAACCAGCTCGTCATGGCGGATATGGAGCGGACCTGAACAACACTCCTTGATGGCGTCCGACTCCGAGGCGCGGTCTTCAGGAAAGCCGGCGAAGACGGCTTCCGTCGGGGTCAGCCACCACGAGATGCGGGCTTGCGGATCCGATCCTCACCTCGTGGGATGACGGATGCGGAGTGACGATGCCGGTGAGGAGATCGATCGAAAGAGCGGGGTGACCGCACCAGGCGACGTCGAGCGCTGCTGACTGGCCCTCCGGCACCGCCAGCACCAGCGGATTGCCGGCTTCCCGCATCTCAAGACATCGCCCTCCGGCAAAGTCCCTGGCGCCTCCGGGCGAAAGTCCGTCGTCGACGATGTCGAATGCGGCGTGCATGTGGCGCACCACGTGGTAGGCGGGACGCGGATTGCAGAGACGGTCGACTACGCCCGACCGGGGGAAGTAGCCACGGTCGATGTCGACCAGGGTGTCGGCGAACACGGTGACATTGGCAAAGGTCATTGCGGCCGCCATCGCCTCGGCAATCCGCCGGGCGGTGAGGGCGTCGTCCATGACCGGGCTGGCCGGACTGGTTCCGGCCATGCGCATGTGCACATGGGCCTTGAGGCCGAGACTGGTCGCCACGGCGCTGGCCGCTGCCATGGTTTCCCAGACCGGCATGTCGAGGGTGAGGCGGAAGACCACGCCGGCGAGCACGCCATAGAGTTCCGGCAGCCTCGCGACTGCGGCGACCTCGTCCGTGTCGGAGGCGAGGAATCCCTGGTTGATCGAATGATAGTACTTGCCCGCCTCGGCGCGCTGTTCGTCGATCGAGCGCAGGCGCGACAGGACGAGGGGTACGCCGGCCTCTTTGGCGGCGGAGGCGATGGGGCCGATATCACGGTCGATGACATCGGGATTGACGGCGACGTCCCAGGTCTGGAAGAGGTCGTGGTGGGCCCTGAGGCGGTCCATCAGTTGACCGGTCGGGGCGCCGAACGACATGAGCGTGAAGAGAAGGCCGTGCTCCGCCAGCACGTTCATGCGCGTGACATTCGCGTCGTTCGCGAGATCGCGTACCGGCACTCTCAAGGGCCTTACGGCCATGTCCCACAGGGCGAGCAGCGGGTAGTCGTTGCGCACGGTCTTGCGATCAAACTCGTCGAGACCGCCGGTGGGAGGAATTTCGACGATTTCCATCCAGTTGTGGCGCATGTCGAATCCGAATGCGGCACGCCGGTTCTGGCGCGGATGTAGGGCGGCGAGACGATACTCCGGCCGTGCAGCCGGCACCGCGCCAGCGTCGAGGGTGTTTCCCCATGTACGCACGATCTCGACCAGGTGCCCGTTCTCGTGGACATGGCAGACCGCATAGCCAAGCTTGGGCCTGTCATTGCGTCCGAACTCGGTTTCGGCGCCAGGCGAGGCCCTCAGCATCTCGGCGTAGTCAAAGCGCACGAAGGCGGTTGACGGCAGGATGTAGCAGTCGGTCGGGTCGAGCCGGAGGTACCAGAAGTTGTGGACGTGTCCGGCAATCAGGGCTTCGACCCGGTGCTGCCGGGAGAGGTCGAGGAGCCAGGCGCGGCCCGGTTCCCCGATGTTGTCATAGGTCTCGTCTTCGCCTGCGTCCAGGAGACAGGGCGGATAGTGGCTGAACAGGAAGATGCGCCGGCCATGGTGGTTGCGGAGGTCGTCCTCCAGCCAGGCGCGCTGGCGGTCCTCCGCCTCCAGGCGCGAGTTGATGACCTGGGCGTTGATGATGACGAAGTGGCATCCCTGGTGATCAAACGACGCGTATTGGTTGCCGAAATGGTGTTGCCACAGGGCGAGATGATCCTCGCTGATCCGGGCAGCAGGAGCCCAGTCGTTGGGCTTGTCTCCCACATCGTGGTTGCCGGGTGTGAGCCAGGCAGGATGGCGGAGGGTATCGAACACCTCGAAGAAGCGCCGGGCCGCATCGGCATAGAGGCCGGGGATCGCCGGAACCGGATGGACGATGTCGCCGACGTGGACGACAAAGGCGAGGTCTCGCGCATTGAGGTCCCGGATGACATGGCGCATGCGCCGGTTGGCAAGGCGCCCCGATTCGAAGGGCGAATTGGTCTCGTCCTCACCCTGGTTGACGTGGGTGTCGGTGATGATGCCGAAACTGAAGAGACGCCTGCCAGGGGCAGTGGATCGATTCCGGGGCCCGGTCAAGACAGTGCTCCAGTGAAGTTGCTAACGTGACACGCCAGTCTGAGTCGTTTGCCGACCGCCGGTCAATCCGCCAGAACCAGTTCAGGGAATGCCGGCGGCAGGAAGGAGTGTCCCATGCCGGGCGTTACCGTGATAGATCATCCCCTGGTTCAGCACAGGCTTTCCCTCCTGCGTTCCAGGGAAACCGGAACCCGCCCCTTCCGCCGGATCATGCGCGAGCTTGCAACGATGGTCGGCTACGAGGTCCTGCGTGATCTGGATCTCGTACGGCGCACCATCGAGACGCCGCTCGCCAGGATGGAGGCGCCGTTCCTCAAGACGGGCGAACCGGTCCTGATTTCGGTCTTGCGCGCCGGGAACGGATTGCTCGAGGGCATGCTCGAACTGGTGCCGTCGGCCCCTGTCGGTTACATCGGGCTGGTGCGCGACCCGCATACGCTTCAGGCGAGCGAATACTACTTCAAGGTGCCGCGTGATCTTGCCGACAGGCCGGTCATCGTTCTCGATCCAATGCTGGGGACGGCCAATACCGCGTCCGCCGCGTTGTCACGGCTGAAGGGTGCGTCGGCCCGCCGTATTCGTCTGATGTCGCTGCTGGCCGCGCCCGAGGGAATTGACGTTCTGGCGAGAGCCCATCCGGACGTTCCGGTTTTCACTGCCGCCATCGACCGGTGTCTGGACGATCATGGCTACCTGGTGCCCGGTCTCGGGGATGCCGGCGACCGGCTGTGCGGAACCTGAGCATGCGCCAGGGGCGTCATGGCGATGGCACTCGGGTCCTGCTGGTACGGCTTCCGGCGCGCTGATAGAAGTCGTGAGGTGATGCGAGCGCGGAGGGAATTGATGGGAACAACGGGTTTCATCGGCCTTGGGCGCATGGGATGTCCCATGGCCTCAAATCTCGTGCGCAAGGGCTTCGATCTGGTGGTTCACGACATCGTGCCTGGTCAGGTCGACATTCTGTGTCGTCTGGGCGCCGCGCCTGCCGCATCACCGGCAGAGGTCGCGGCCGGGGCGGAGGTCGTGATCACCATGCTCCCAGGTCCGTCCAGCGTCCGCGACGTCATTGCCGGTGAGGGGGGTATCCTCGCGACGGCGCGGCGGGGCACCCTCGTCATGGACATGAGCACCATCGATCCTGGAACCACGGACGCCATGGCGGAACTCTGCCAAGACGGGGGCCTGGAATTCATCGACGCACCGGTGGGGCGCCTTGCCTCCCATGCGGATGCCGGAGAGTCCCTCTTCATGGTGGGCGGCACGTCCGACAATTTCGAGCGTGTCCGGCCGCTCCTCGAGGCCATGGGAACGGCGATCTTCCATTGCGGCCCGTGCGGAACAGGGACGCGCACCAAGCTCGTCAACAACTTCATTTCCACGGCATCCTGCCAGATCAACGCCGAGGCGCTCGTTCTCGCGGCAGCCTTCGGACTCGATCTCGACAGCACGCTCGACGTGGTCTGTGGCACGTCGGCCGTCAACGGGCAGATCAGTTCGGCCTGGCCCGTCAAGGTGCTGGCCGATGACACCTCCCCCGGGTTCACCATCGACCTGGCACACAAGGATCTCTCACTCGTCGTCGAAGCCGCCAACGCCACCGGCGTGCCGATGCCGATGGCCGCCGCAGCCCGGGAGGCCTACAGCGTGGCGAAGGTGCGTGGATTTGGCGGCAAGGACTTTTCGGCCATGCTCGATGTGCACTGTGACATCACCGGTACCCCGCAACCTCGCCTCATCGCCAACTCGAGATATCGCACCACTTAGGCGGCCATGGAAGGCACTGGAACAACCGACGCTTGTTGAGTTTGCATGGATGATCTATGTGAACGTGGGGCGACATTCTGGCGGGCGGACGGGTGATATCCGAGATCAGGTATGTTTCGACTCGCGGGGGGGCAGCCGAAGCGGGTTTCGAGGAAATCCTGCTGGGTGGATTGGCCCCCGATGGGGGTCTGTGGCTTCCGAAGACGTGGCCCTGGTTTACGGCCGAGGACTTTCGAGACATGCAGGGCATGACATACGCCGAGATTGTCGCGCGTGTCATTCAGCCCTTCGTTGCCGGCTGGATCAGGCCGGACGAACTGCTCTCCATGACACGCCAGGCCTATGCGCGATTCGACCATCCAGCCGTCATTCCCATGGTGCAGACGGCGGACAACGACTGGCTTCTCGAACTGTTTCATGGCCCGACCTTTGCCTTCAAGGATCTGGCCCTGCAGCTTCTCGCCCGCCTCATGGACCGGGCGCTCGAAGCGAGAGGAGAACGGGTCACCGTTCTCGGCGCTACGTCGGGAGACACCGGCTCGGCCGCCATCGCCGGATGCGCCGGCCGGCGCAACATGGACATCTTCATCCTGTTTCCCAAGGGCAGGGTCAGCGACATTCAGCGGCGTCAGATGACGACCGTGGTCGCCGGCAACGTCCACTGTATCGCCATTGAGGGAACGTTTGACGACTGCCAGTCCCTGGTGAAGACCATGTTCAACGATGCGTCCTTTGCGGCATCCCGCAGACTGACGGCGGTCAACTCCATCAACTGGACCCGGATCGTGGCGCAGGCAGCCTATTGTGTCGCCGCGGCTGTGCGCCTCGGTGCGCCGGATCGCAAGGTGGCCTTCTCCATTCCCTCCGCCAACTTCGGCGCCTGCCTTGCCGCATGGTGTGCCGTCAGAATGGGGCTTGGCGTTGACCGTCTGGTGGTGGCGACCAATGCCAACGACATCCTGCACCGGTTCTTCCAGACCGGTCACTACACGCCGCGTGATGTCGTGGCGACGCTGTCACCAAGCATGGATATCCAGATCTCGAGCAATTTCGAGCGTCTGCTGTTCGAGCTCTACGATCGAGACGGCAGTTCCATCCAGCGCCTGATGGGACGCCTGCCACGTCTGGGGTCGTTCGACGTCACGGCGCGGGCCCTGATGCGGGCACGTTCCATTATCGCCAGCCATCGTCTTGACGACGACGGAATCATCGCCGAGATGCGGCGCATGTGGCGCGAACATGGGGTCATGGTGGATCCCCACACCGCCTGCGGTACGGCGGCTGCGCGCGACGTCGGAATCGATCCAGGCGTTCCGGTGATCATGCATGCCCAGGCCCATCCGGCGAAGTTCCCGGAGGCGGTCGCGGCCGCGCTGGGAGAACCGCCGAAAAGTCCTGCCAAACTCTCGAGAATTCAGGGGCTGACGGAGAACATGACGACCTTGCCAAACGATGTCGACATCGTGCAGGGTTATGTCCGCGACAACACGGAGGCGGACGGTTGATCGAGCGGCCGATGCGGATCGGGCAGTCTTGAGTCTGGACGTCACACGCCTCGCCAACGGTTTGAGGGTCGTCACCGACAGCATCGAGGGTGTCGGCTCCGCTGCGGTCGGTGTCTGGGTCAACGTCGGCGCGCGCGACGAGCCTGATCATCTCCACGGTATCTCGCACCTTCTCGAGCACATGGCGTTCAAGGGCACGGAGCGGCGCAGTGCCCGCATGATTGCCCAGGAGATCGAGGATGTCGGCGGATACGTGAACGCCTACACCACGCGCGAGAACACGGCTTACTACGCCCGGGTCCTCGGGGACGATGTGCCGCTGGCCATCGACGTTCTTGGAGACATCCTGCAGAACTCCGTTTTCGACGAGAGCGAACTCGAAAAGGAGCGCTGGGTCGTCGAGCAGGAGATTGCCCAGGTTTTCGACACCCCTGACGATCTCGTCTTTGATCTCTTTCAGGAGTGCGCCTTCCCCGACCAGCCCATGGGGCGCTCCATCCTCGGCACGCCGGCAAGCATTGCCGGCATGACTCGGCAGACCCTTCTTGGGCACATGACGGGCCACTACACCGCCGAAAGCATGGTGCTGTCGGCTGCCGGAGCCGTCGATCACGGGGAGATCGTGCGTCTGGCGGAGGAGCAGTTCTGCGACCTGCCTCGTTCGAACGGCCATCTCCCGCGCCCTGCGGCCTATGCCGGCGGAGCCATCGACCGCAAGGACGACGTCGAGCAGGTCCATCTCGTCATGGGGTGCCCGGGGTTCGGCATCTGCGATGACAACTACTACCCGGTCCAGTTCTTCAGCAATGCTCTGGGCGGCGGCATGTCGTCACGTCTGTTCCAGGAAATCCGCGAAGACCGGGGACTCGCCTACGCCATCTACTCGTTCCACTCGGCCTTTGAAGACAGCGGCCTCTTCGGCATCTATGCCGGGTGTGCCGAAGCCGATGCCCGGGAAGTGGCGAACCTGGTCGTCGACGCGATCGCTCGCACGGCAGACGGCCTCGCCGATGACGAGATTGAACGGGCCCGCACACAGATGAAGGCGGGGCTCCTGATGGCGCGTGAAAGCACGGCTGCGCGGTGCGAGGCGCTGGCGCGCCAGATGCTGGTTTTCGGGCGCACCATCTCCGAGGGGGAAATCATCGGAAAGATCGAGGCCGTGTGCGCCGCGGATATCCGCGAGTGTGCCGAGAGCCTGTTCCAGGGCACACGTCCTGCGATGGCCTGCATCGGACCCGAAGAGGGCATTGTTCCATACGGGAAAATCCTGTCGGGTCTGGGCAAGGATTGAGGGACGTGTTCGCTTTCCTGAGGAAACCGGCTTCTCGGCAGCAGCCTGCCTGTCTCGAAAGCGTCAGGCTGGTGCTCCGGCCTCCTGCCATCGATGACTGGCCGCAATGGGCCAGGTTGCGCAACGAAAGCAGGGAGTTCCTGCAGCCCTGGGAGCCGACATGGCCGCGCAACGCACTGACCAGGGGCTCCTTCACCCGACGCATCAAGCTGCAGGCGCGCGATCGCGAGGCCGGAACGGCGCTGAGCTGGTTTCTGATCCGGCGCGATGACGAAGCGTTGATGGGTGGGGTGACGGTGAGCGACATTCGCCGGGGTGTGGCGAGTTCGGGGACCCTTGGATACTGGATTGGCCGCTCCTATTCCCGCCAGGGATACATGAGCGAGGCCGTGGAGGCGGTGATCGACCATGTCTTCGACGAGTTTGGACTGCATCGCCTGGAGGCGGCCTGCCTGCCTGCCAACGAAGCGAGCCGCCGGCTTCTTGTTTCCCGAGGGTTCAGCCTCGAGGGAATTGCCCGCAGCTACCTCAAGATCGATGGCGACTGGCGCGACCACCTGCTGTTCTCCCTCATTGACTCCGAGTGGCGTCCGTCGCACCGATCTCACGGATCGCAGCCCTGAGGGCTTGAATCGCAGACCAGGCAAGTGGTTCTTGTGAATCCTGTCGCCAGCGTGCGCCGGTATGGCAACGACGGGATGACCGTCGAGGTCAGTGGGTCCGTCGTGTTCAGCCCTTGTCAGGACCGAGGTCGTCCCTGTGGATACCAATCGAGGCACCTCCCTTGCCCCGAAAACCGCAACGCCGTCCGAATGGAACAGCTGGCACGTCATGAATGCCGGCGCGTCTGTGCCGCCCAGGACGTTGTCTCAGCGAGACGCGGCGTCCGACAATCGAAATGCCGAGACGTCCGGTCAATCTGCAGTTGGGACGCGCGGAGCGGTCCTGGTGAGTTTGTCCGCGCACATGCGTTGGGTGTAGCCTTGCAAACATCGGTCCTCCCGGATCGGGCGGACACACTTGCAGCCGGGACTGCATCGGCAGCTCTTCCGGCACCAGAGGAGGGAGAGGATGGATACCAGGAAGTTTGTCGAGGCATGGCGCAGCGGAACGATGTCGCGGCGCACATTCGAGAGCGGTCTGACGGCCGCCGGGCTCGGACTTGTGACCGTGCCTGCCGTGCGCCGGCCGGCGCATGCGGCCGGTGAGGTGTTGTACTTCGGCTGGTCCGGCTATGAGTCGGAGGGGTTCCATACCGCCTACACCGAGAAGTACGGAGGATCGCCGGAGGCCGCCTTCTGGGCCACGGAGGAAGAAGCACTCCAGAAGATGCGCCAGGGCTTCACGCCTGACGTCATGCATCCGTGCACCTATACACTGCACAAGTGGCGGGACGCGGGTGTCCTCATGGCGCTTGATCCCGATCGCCTGACGTGGCTGCCCGAAATGTTCGAGAGCCTCAATGACGTCGCCGGCGCGGTGCATGACGGCATTCGCTACTTCATGCCAATGGACTGGGGCAACTCCACGGTTCTTTATCGCTCCGACATCGTCGCGCCCGAACACGCCGGCGAGAACCTGAGCTGGGCGATCATCTACGAGGACTGGTACAAGGGGCGCGTCGCCACATACGACACGGAAGCGAATGTCCAGATTGCGGGTCTGCTGCTGGGGTACGATGACATCTTCAACATGACGGACGAAGAGCTTCTGAGCACGAGGCCGCTCTTGGAAAAGCAGCGCGAGAACCTGCGCTTCTACTGGGGTGATGTTTCGGAGATCGACCAGGCCCTGGCCTCGGGAGAACTGGTTGCAGCCTATGGCTGGAACGACTCGTACGTGCGTCTGCGCGCCCAGGGCGTGCCGATCGAGCTTGGCATCCCCAAGGAAGGAATCTTCACCTGGCTGTGCGGGCTCACAATTCATCCCGGAACAAAGGATATCGACGCCGCCTACGACCTCGTCAATGCGATGACCAGTCCGGAAGCCGGCGCATTCGAAATCGAGAACTTCGGCTTCGGGCACGCCAACATGAAGGCCTTCGATCTGGTTTCCGACGACACGCTTGCGGACCTGGGGCTGAGCACACCGGAGGCCCTGCTCAGCAACGGGATCTTCTTTGACGCCATGGACGGGCAGATCGAGGAGAAGTACATCCGCCTGTTCGACGAGGTAAAGGCAGGCTTCTGAGACGACTGGCCGCGTTTTCTGACCGGGCCGGAGCGCATGGCGTTCCGGCCCGGTCAATCATGGGCCATCGACGGCTCTGCCTTCCGGTCGTGACCACGGGCATCCGCCGCCGGCGGGGAGCTCCGCGTCGCCAGGACGGGCTTGTCATGCATGCGGCGCGAACTCTCCACGTTCCCGGGGCGGGATCGGAACGAAACTGGACAGTGATGCGGTGACGACACGGGGCAGATTCCCTGAGTCGTCCATGAGGGGATGACATGTCGGTGGACAGGATCGATACAGCCAGACTGCGCGTTCTTCGGGAGCATGAAGACGCCGAATTCGTGCGTCGCCGCCCGCGGTCGCGCGAACTGCTGGAGCGTGGTCGTGCCTCCATGCCGGGCGGGGTGCCCATGTCCTGGATGACGGGGCTCTATGAACACGCGACGATTTTTCCGGTGTCAGGCGACGGGGCCTGTTTCGAGGATGTCGATGGCCACCGCTATCTGGACATGAACCAGGTCGACGTCGCGGGCTTTCTCGGCTTTGCTCCGCCACCGATCACCGAGGCGCTGAGTGCCCGGGCGGCCCGGGGTTCGTCCTTTCTGTTGCCGTGCGAGGACAGCATCGCGGTGGCCGAGGACCTGGCCCGGCGCGTGGGCCTGCCGTTCTGGCAGTTCACGGGCGCCGTCTCCAACGCGAACGCGGAGGCCATCCGCCTGGCGCGGGTCAACACGGGACGCGAACGCGTGCTCATGTTCGAAGGGAAGTACCATGGTGACATCGATGACGTCCTGGGACGACATGATGACGAGGGTCTGAAGGCCGGCGTGCCGGGGCGTATCGCCAATGCCCCCCGGGGCGAAGTGACGATCCCATTCAACGACCTCGCGGCGCTCGAGGCGACGCTCGCGGCAGGTGACGTCGCCTGCGTCCTCAGCGAACCCATGCTGACCAATTTCAATCTCATCTTTCCCGACGACGGTTATTGGACGCAGGCCGAGGCCATCATCCGCGAGGCCGGCGCCCTGCTGATCATCGACGAAGCGCACACGCATTCCTTTGCGTACGGCGGGTTGACAAACGCCTGGCGGCTTTCGCCGGACGTTGTCACGCTGGGCAAGGGTCTTGGCAGTGGCGTCCCCTTTGGCGCCTACGGAATGTCTGCAGAACTGGCCCGGGTTCTGGAACGTCACGCGAAGCCTCCGTCGCCTCTGGAAAGCGGCGGCGCGACTCTTGTGACCGGCGGTACCACTTACGCGAATGCGCTGGTCCTGGCGGCTGCACGCGCCGCACTGGAGCAGTGCCTGACGCCGGAAGCATACACTCGCAACGAATCGCTGGGCAGAAGGCTCGCCCTAGGCCTCGAGGCGATCTTTGCACGGCGGGAGCTCGACTGGCGAGCGCCGCAGATCGGAGGCCGCTGCGGCTGGGTGCTTGGCCCGGAGCTGCCGCGCAACACCGGGGATTCCGCGGCAATGATGGACATCTTCTACTCCAACTCACGGCGCGTGTTCATGGCCAACCGGGGAATCTGGGAGGCGCTGGATACGGCGGGTCCGGCTTGCTCCTTTGCCCATGACGAGGCCGATGTGGATTACTATCTGGAAGTTGCCGAGGCGTTCGTGGAAGCCACCACGACGGCTGCGTCCTGATGGCGTGTTGCCTTCTGGGGATGGCGGCGAAGTCCGTTCGATTTCCCTCAGCCGGCTCCCTGTGACAGGAGGGCGAATACATGGCGATCACGAAGCGGATACTCAAGGGCGGACGCGTCTTCACCTCGGATCCTGACAATCCCTGGGCGGAAGCCGTTGTCGTTGACGGTGACCGGATTGCTTTCGTGGGCGGCGCGGAGGCTGCGGCCGCCGTGGCCGGTGACGATGCCGAGCACATTGACGTTGACGGTGGACTCGTCTTGCCTGGCTTTGTCGATGGTCACGTGCACATCACCCTGACAGGCTCCTCCATGCTCAAGGCGTATCTTCGCGACGCCACGAGCGTCGAGGAGATCCAGCGACGGGTCAAGGCATGGGCTGACGACAATCCGCATGAACCGCGCGTCCTTGGGACCGACTGGGTGCACTCGGTCCTGCCTGACAACAAACCCACCAAGGAGATGCTGGATGCGGTCGTGTCCGACCGGCCGGTGTATCTCGAGGCCTTTGACTTTCATTCCTGCTGGGTCAACTCGGCAGCGCTCAAGGAACTCGGCATCGACGATGACACGCCGGACCCGGCTGGCGGGACCATCGCCCGCGACCCTGAAACCGGCGAAGCCACCGGCCATTTGCTGGAAAGCGCCAGTTTCGCACTGGTGGCACCCCTTCTTGCACAAGTTGATGACGAGGTGCGGGACGGCTACGTCTCCACGGCGCTCGAGGCCTTTGCGCGGGCGGGCATCACCACGGTTGTGGAGATGGCGCTCGAGGAGGAGGCGCTCGAGTCGGTTGCCAGATTGCAGGCGGCAGGCAAGCTGACCGTGCGGGTCGTCGCGCACATGATCATCTGGCGCAAGGGCGATACCGCTGAAGAACTCGCCCTGGTGAAGAGGGCCGCCGAACTGTCCCGGGAGTATCAGGGCGACTGGCTGCGTGTCGGTGGCGTCAAGGTCATCTCGGACGGCTCGATCGATGCCTGCACAGCCGCACTCAGCAAGCCCTACACGAACGGGACGAGCTCCGATCCCATCTGGCCGCCCGAGGCTCTCGACCCGGTCGTCGAGGCGGCCGACGCTGCCGGGTTGCAGATTGCCGTTCACGCCGTGGGCGATCAGGCGATTCGCAACACCGTTGATGCAATGCAAAGGGCCATGCGGATCAATGGCACGTCCGGAAGGCGCCACCGCATAGAGCACCTGGAGTACGCCCGTGCCGAGGACATCGAACGAATGGGTCGACTCGGCATCACGGCCTCGATGCAGCCGGTGCACATGGATCCGGCCTATCTGCAGAACTGGATCGCGATGCTCGGCCCGGAGCGCGCCAATCACGGTTTCGCCTGGCCCCTGCATGTCGCCGCTGGGTCGGTTCTCGCCTTCGGCACGGATGCGCCGACCACCCCGCACTGGTCGCTGCCCAACATGTACATCGCCTCGACCCGCAAGTCGCCGGTCGACGAAACCCTGCCGGCACATCGGCCCGACTGGGCACTGCCGCTCGAAGCGGCCATCGTCCATGGCACCCGCGAGTCGGCCTGGGCTGCATGGCTCGACCATGTGACGGGTGTGCTGAAGCCCGGGTTCGCCGCGGACATTGCCGTTGTGGACCGCGATGTCCTGGCCCTGGGGCCGGCCTCGCTGCTCGAGGCCCGCATCGGGCTGACGATGATGAACGGCAGGATCGTCTACCCGGCGCCGGATCCCGCCACTGTGCCATAGGCCCGCGCGGCTCGTGTGCCTCCGTCGGCCGGTCTCCCGGTCAGGTCATGGAGTCGTGGTGGTGCTGGACGGGCGGAGTGTCGCCACCAGGTCGGACCATGTGTACGCCGCCGCCCGGAACGCAGAGAGGCGGGCGAGGGACCGTGAGCCCGGCTTCGCCCCGGGTGTCTTTCGGATTCATGTCCCCGGCGGCGCTTCCCGCTCGGGGGAACGCGACAGTGGTTGCGCCGGACTGATTGGTGAAACAGGGTGTCCGCCTCTCCCTGATGACCGGGGTTCATCGAGCGCCATGTCATGATCCGCAGTGGATCCCGCAGGTGATTGCGAGTTGGGGACATTGATGCCGAACACTCATCCTGCCCCGCTCTCTCCGCTGATGTTCGCCTCGCTCGCGGTGGTGTTCGTCCTGTTCTGGGCAACCGGATTCGTTGCCGCGAAATTCGGCTCCCCCTACGCCGAACCCCTGACGTTCCTGGGCACGCGATTTGTCATCGCCAGCGTGCTCCTCCTTGTGCTTTGTCTGGTTCTCGGCACCTCATGGCCGCGGCGTCTGCGCGACTACGGTCACATCGCGGTCGCTGGTCTGCTCGTGCAGTGCCTCTACCTGATCGGTGTCTACTATGGCATCTATCTCGGGGTCTCCATCGGTGTCATGGCGCTGATTGTCGGGCTGCAACCGTTGATTACCGGAGCTCTGGTCGGGCCGCTTCTCCGCGAGCCGGTGAGTCGGCTTCAGTGGCTCGGGCTGGCGCTGGGATTCGGTGGTCTCAGCCTGGTCGTGGCGGAGAGGGTCGTGCTTGGCGAGGCTGTTTGGTTCGGCTATGTGCTCGGGCTCATCGGACTGGTAGCGATCACGGCCGGCACCCTTTACCAGAAGAAGTTCTGCGCAGCCTTCGATCTGCGCACCACGGTGGCGATTCAGAACACCGTCAGTTGCGTAGTGATCCTTGCCCTGGCCGTCACGTTCGAGACCATGGAGGTAGCGTGGACCGGAGAGTACCTGTTCGCCCTCCTGTGGTCGGCGGTCGTCCTCTCGGTCATCTCCATGATGGTCTTCTACGCTCTCGTGACTCGCGGCGCTGCCACGAGGGGTACCAGTCTGATCTATCTCAGCCCGCCCACCACCGCAGTGATGGGCTGGCTCTTCTTTGGCGAAGTCCTGGCTGTGCTGGCCATTGTCGGCATGATGATTGCGGTGGTCGGCGTGGCGATGGTCACGCGTGGGAGCCGCTGACATACTCCCGGCCATGGTCGGGAGGGATGAAGTCCGCAATCGGATGGAATCGCAGGACGCTGCACCACTCGAAAGCAGTCGCCCGGCAGTAAACTGCGACCGGCCTCGCTGCTCGCGGCCCGGGTCAGGCTGACGATGATGAACGCCAGGATCGTCTATCTGGCCCCGGATCCCGCCGCCGTGCCGTAGGCTCGCGCGCATCGAATGTCTCCGGCCGGGCCCGTCTTCCTGTTGAACCGGCAAGATGCCTGTTTTGCCGTGGTCGAGACCCCTGGAACGATGGCGCGCACTCGGTGTCAGTCATGACCGATGCGGAGAAACAACCGTCCTGTCAGCGTGCCGGTCTTGACGAGCGCCAGCGCTGCAGCAGCTTCAGAGAGCGGAAAATCCTCCGGTTCGAGCCGCACCTCCAGCACTCCGCTGCGGTAGCGGCCGTAGAGGTCGTTCATGGCGTCCCGAATGGCCTGCTGATCGGGGTAGTGATGGAGGCAATGGGTGCGTGTAGCAAAAATGGAGCCGTTTTCCGCGAGATCCTGCATCGGTCGGATCAGGTCGGGGACACCGGACGCTGCGCCGTAAAGCACGCAGATTCCGCGCCGGCGCAAACACTGCATGCTCTTGAGGTAAGTGTCCTTGCCGACAGAATCGTATGCGATGTCGACGCCGCGGCCCGCGGTCATGCGTCGCACCTCGGCAACATAGTCGGTCTCGCGGTAGAGAATGACGTCCTCGACACCCAGCGCGCGCACGATCGCTGCCTTGGCTGCGTTGCCGACCAGAGCGATGACTCGCGCACCACGCTGCATGGCGAGTTGGGTCAGGATAATGCCGACCGAGCCTGCAGCGGCGAGCACCAGCACGGTGTCGCCAGGATTGAGCGGCTCGACCGGATGGGCCTCGTAGTAGGTCGTCTGCGGAAACAGCTTGTGGGCAAGATAGTAGGCCGTGAGGCCGTTACCCACGAAGTTGACCGCTACCCGAAGGTCAACATCGTCCGGCACTGGCACTAGCATCCACTCGGGAACCACCGAGAACTGGGCGTACGACCGCTCGTGCATGCTGTAGGTGACGCGATCACCAACCCTGAAATCCTGCACAGAATCGCCGACCGCCGCGACCCTGCCAGCTCCCTCGGAACCCGGGATCAAGGGCAACGTGGTGCCGTAGGTGTGAGGCGCCGCAAATCTCCCGAGCAACACCGCCAGATCACCGAAGCACAGTCCGACGAATTCCTGGTGAACCAGCACTTCGTCCGCGGCGGGCGCCGGTCTGGGCACCCGCCGATACTCGAGCACCTCGGGGCCGCCGTACCTGTCGGCCACGGCAGCCCACATCATCGGTTTCTCGGACACGTCACCTTGCCCACGACCGCACTCCCTTCGCCGTTGTACCAACAGCAGTGTGTGTTGACTAACGAATGAAAGAAGAACACGCAGATCCGGATCGCAGTCGGCGCCGTCGTTCTCCGTCCTTTGGCTGCCCAAAGCCATGAGAGGGGAGACATGCCTGCCGGCATCGCGATCACCTACACCGACCACACGGGCGATGACGCCAGGGGACTGGCGCGCAAGGGCAAGGATTCACGGCAGACCCGGTATCTGAGTGCGATCGCCAGGTGATGGAAGGCGCGTCCCGCGCGCGGCACGACTGCGCGCCAGGCGCCGGTCGACCGGCAGACGCTGTGCGATTGCATTCATCACTGCAATGCAAGAAGCGGCAAAAGAGCTGCAGGACCGTCCGTCAGGCGGCCGCGCGTCGAAGCTGGACTCAGGGCAGAAGGCCACGATTCTCTGGCGAGGTACCTGCCGTGCCGGTCATTGTCGGCATGATGACTGCGGTGGTTGGTGTGGCGATGGTCTCGCGCGGGAACCGCTGACACACCCTGGACGAGGCCAGCAGGGATTGAGCATGCGATCGGATGAGGTCACCCGGTGCCGCAGGCCTCCACCGCAGTCGTCCGGTGGTGGAAGTGAGCGGTCAGTTCGGCTTGCCGGAGCCGCCCACGTCGGTAGCCAGCATGGCCGGGTCAATGCCGAGTTTCGTCAGCGCTCCCGTCCACTTGCCTTCGAGGTCGCTGTCGAAGAGGAGTTCGGGGTCGGCATCGCAGACCAACCAGCCGTTGTTCTGGATCTCGGCATCGAGCTGACCTGGCGCCCACCCGGCGTAGCCGAGGGCCAGCAAGCTGTTGCGGGGGCCGTCCCCGCGAATCATGGCCTTGAGGACATCGACGGTGGCGGTGAGAGCGATGCCACCGGATAACTGCAACGTTCCGTCACGTACGTAGTCGTCCGAATGCAGCACGAACCCCCGGCCCGTCTCCACTGGACCGCCGAAGTGCACGCGGATTCCGTCGCCGCTTTCGCCCGGGTCGAGACCGAGGCGTTCGACAACATCGCCGACCGTGATGCTCTCCAGTGACTTGTTGACGACCAGTCCCATCGCGCCCTTGTCGCTGTGGGAGCACATGTAGATCACGGTCCGTTCAAATCGCGGATCACCGATCGTCGGCATGGCGATCAGGCAGCGTCCTTCGAGCTGGCTGTCGTCGTCCATTGGCTCGTTCATGAATCCATGTCCACGGTCGAAGTTCATCATAGCCGTTGCCGAAGACTTTTGCATCACCGGTCCATGAGGGGTTGAGGAAGGGTGCAGGCCGGTCCATATACCAGGCACAGGTCACCCAACCCCGGCGAAAGGACAAAGACCATGACGATCAGTGTCGGCGACAACATGCCATCGGGAACACTTCACACCATGACGGCGGATGGTCCGGCGCCAGTCTCGACCGACGAGCTCTTTGCCGGCAAGAAAGTGGTGCTGTTCTCCGTTCCCGGCGCCTTCACCCCCACCTGTTCGGCCAAGCACCTGCCGGGATTTGTCACCCATGCCGGGGCCATCAGGGCCAGGGGCGTGGACACCATTGCCTGCATGGCCGTCAATGACGCCTTTGTCATGGGGGCCTGGGGTGAACACCAGAATGTCGGGGACAGCGTCCTCATGCTGGCCGACGGCAATGCCGACTACTCGAAGGCGCTGGGACTGGACCTCGATCTCTCCGGGGTCGCCTTCGGCATGCGCGGCAAGCGGTTTTCGCTCCTCGTCGAGGATGGAGTGGTCAAGGAGGTCAATGTCGACGAAGACGGCTTTTCCTCGACCAGTGCGGAGACCATGCTCGAGCAACTGGGCTGACTGGTCCGGACCGCGCGTTCGGGCCTTCAACCGGCGCATTGTCGCCGAGGATTTGGCCCCGTCACGCCACCGCCGCATGGCAGGCTGGTGACGTCGCCGGTGTGGCAAGTGGCATGCAGTGACCCGATCCTGTAGTATCTCCCTCATTTCAGGGAGATCGGATGGTGACGGACACCCCTCTTCTCGACACGATCAGGGTACCTGGCGACCTCAGGAATCTGCCGGTTGATTCGCTTCGGCAGGTTGCCGACGAGTTGCGGGCCGAGACCATCGATGCGGTGTCGGTCACCGGAGGCCACCTTGGAGCAGGTCTCGGAGTGGTCGAGCTCACCGTGGCGCTCCACTATCTCTTTGACACGCCCGACGACCGGATCATCTGGGATGTCGGCCATCAGGTGTATCCCCACAAGATCCTCACCGGACGTCGTGACCGGATCCGCACCCTGCGCAAGGGCGGTGGCCTTTCCGGATTCACGAAGCGCTCGGAGAGCGAGTACGATCCGTTCGGCGCAGCGCACGCCTCGACGTCGATATCGGCGGCCCTCGGCTTCTCCGTGGCCCGTGACCTCCAGGAACGGTCGAACAGGGTGGTCGCCGTCATTGGCGACGGCGCCATGACGGGCGGCATGTCCTTCGAGGGCCTCAACAACGCCGGTGCGAGCGCCAGCAAACTGATCGTCATCCTGAATGACAACGACATGTCGATCGCCCCGCCCGTTGGCGCGCTGTCGGCCTACCTGTCGCGTCTCATCTCGTCGAAATCCTACCGATCGCTGCGCGAAATCGGCCTGCAGGTTTCGGATCGGTTCCCCGATACTGTCAGGAAAACCGCGCACAGGGCGGAAAGCTACGTGCGGGGGATTCTGACCGGAGGCACCCTGTTCGAGGAACTCGGCTTCTTCTATGTCGGGCCCATAGACGGTCACAACCTCGACCATCTGATTCCCGTCCTGCGCAATGTTCGCGACGATACAAGTGAGGGACCGGTCCTCATCCATGCCATCACCCGGAAGGGGAAGGGTTACGCACCGGCAGAAGGGTCGAGTGACCGGTATCACGGGGTCGGCAAGTTCGATGTGGCGACAGGCGAGATCGCCAAGAGCACCAGCAACAAGCCGAGCTGGACACGGGTGTTCGCCGACAGTCTGATCGACGAGGCGCGGCGCGACGACTCGATCGTGGCGATCACGGCGGCCATGCCGTCGGGGACCGGCGTTGACCGCTTTGGCGACGTTTTTCCCGATCGCACGTTTGATGTCGGACTGGCCGAACAGCACGGGGTCACGTTTGCCGCGGGTCTGGCGGCCGAAGGCATGAAACCATTCGCGGCCATCTACTCGACCTTCCTCCAGCGGGCGTTTGACCAGATCGTCCACGACGTCGCCATCCAGAGCCTTCCGGTACGTTTTGCCATGGACCGCGCCGGATTTGTGGGCGCGGATGGACAGACCCACTGTGGCGCCTTCGACATCGCCTACATGGGCTGCCTTCCGGGAATGGTTGTCATGGCGCCAGCTGACGAGGCGGAGCTGGTCCACATGGTGGCGACGGCCGTTGCCATCGACGACCGTCCGAGCGCCTTCCGCTATCCACGCGGCTCAGGGGTTGGCGTGCCTTTGCCGGAACAGGGCCAGCCACTCGAAATCGGGCGCGGCCGGATTGTGCGTGAAGGCACGCGTGTTGCAATCCTGTCCTATGGTGCGCGATTGCAGGATGCGCTGGAAGCGGCCGTGGTGCTGGACGCCAGAGGTCTTTCGACGACCGTTGCCGATGCCCGCTTTGCCAAGCCGGTCGATGGCGAACTGATCATGCGCCTGGCGAACAATCACGAGGTTCTCCTGACGGTTGAGGAGGGATCGATCGGCGGTTTTGCCACCCAGGTCATGCATGTCCTCGCTGGCGCCGGGTTGTTTGATTCCGGTCTGATTTTCAGGCCTGTGGTCATGCCTGATGCCTTCCTTGACCAGGATGCGCCCGAGAGTCAGGTACGCCAGGCGGGCCTCGATGCATCGGGAATTGTCTCGACGGTCCTCGCTGCAGTGGGATTGGAGGAGCATCAGCAGGCGAGGGGCAGTTCGTGAGGCTCATGTCCTGAGTGCCGAGACCGTCGTGACCGACGACCCCTGGAAACATGTCAACGCTATTCTTGCGCGTTCCGGCACATCGTTCTTGTGGAGCATGAAGGTGATTGCGCCGGAGCGCCGGCGCGCCATGTATGCGATCTACGCCTTCTGCCGGGAAGTCGACGACATCGCTGACACTCCAGGCGACGTAGCCTCCAGGATGGCTGCTCTCAACGCCTGGCGCGAGGAGATTGGCCGTCTCTATGGCGGCTCTCCCACCATGCCGACGGCCCGCGCGCTTGATCCGGCCGTCAGGCGCTTTGAGCTTCCAAGGGAAGAGTTCTTGGCGATCATCGACGGCATGGAAACCGATGTTGCCCCGGGAGTGGAAATGGCAGCAACCGAAGATCTCTTCGCCTACTGCCGTCGCGTAGCGGGAGCAGTTGGCATGCTGATCATCCATGTCTTCGGTATCTCCGGACACCCCGGACCGGTCATGGCACAGACCATGGGAAACGCGTTTCAGATCACAAACATCTTGCGCGACCTTGAAGACGACGCGAAGGAGGGACGACTGTACGTCCCGAGGGACATCCTGGCGAAACACGGCATCAGGGCCGCCTCTCCAGGCGAGGTTCTGAATCACCCGGCCTTTGCCGGCGTCTGTTCCGAACTGGCATCGATGGCGCGGCGCCACTACACGGAAGCGGACCGGCTTCTGGGCGAGATAGGCCGGCGGCGCATCAGGCCGATTGTGGCCATGATGAAAGTCTACAGCGAAATCCTTGATCTCCTGGAACAGCGTGGCTGGAATCGGCTCGATGTTCCGGTGAAGCCGCCGAAAGTGCGTCTGGTATGGCTTGCACTCAGATACGGGCTCCTTTGAAGGCCGGGTCCTGTGTCCGTGATCCACATTGTCGGTGCCGGCCTCGCAGGTCTTTCGACTGCCGTTGCCCTGGCGGGCGACGGGAAGCGGGTGGTGCTCCACGAGGCAGCCGCACAGGCCGGAGGGCGTTGCCGGTCACTTCTTGATTCCCGTCTCAACTGCCGGATTGACAACGGCAATCACCTGTTGATGACCGGTAACCGCCACACCCTGGCATACCTCGATGCCATCGGCGCGGCCGACCAGGTCAGCGGACCGGTTCCGGCCGCCTATCCATTTGTCGACGTGGGCGACGCGAGGCAGTGGACCGTGCGGCCCGGCAGAGGGCGGATACCGTGGTGGATTCTCGATCCACGACGCCGTGTTCCACTGACCGCGCCGGCCCACTATCTCTCCGTGCTTTCAGTCATCGCCGCGGGTAAAGGGCGGACAGTCGCAGACTGCGTGGGACAATCAGGCAGGCTCGTGAAGTGTTTCTGGGAACCTCTGACCGTGGCGGTTCTCAACACGCCACTCGTGGAAGCTTCAGCGGGACTGTTGCGCCAGGCACTGAAGCGGACGCTCATGAAGGGAGAGCCCTGGTGCCGACCCCTCATCGCCGGGCAATCGCTCTCGGCCACCTTCGTCGATCCGGCTCTGGCATACCTTGCGTCGAAGGGTGTCGACATCAGACTGTCCAGCCGGCTGTGCAGTTTGCAGACGGCAGGCGGCAGGGTGGAAAGGCTGGAGTTTGCCTCGACCGGCATCTCCCTGGATCGGGAAGACAGCGTTGTTCTTGCCCTGCCGCCATCAGTCGCCGGCGATCTCGTGGCGGGTCTTGAGGTTCCGCGCAAGCATCAGGGGATCGTCAACGTGCATTTTCGCCTGCCCGGGCCAGTCGTGCTTCCTGGTGGCCACTCCTTTGTCGGGCTGATCGGAGGCATGGTCCAGTGGATTTTCGTGCGGGACCACATGGTGTCCGTGACAGTCAGTGCGGCAAACGACATGATTCATCTGCCTTTGGACGAAATCGCGACGACGGCGTGGCGTGATGTGGCGTCAGTTCTCGATGCCGATCCGCATGTGCTGCCTCCCTGGCGTGTCATCAAGGAACGCCGGGCGACGATTTCGCAGGATCCCGACACCATTGCGATGCGTCCCGGAACCCGCACAGCGTTCGACAACCTGTACCTTGCAGGTGACTGGACAGATACGGGCCTTCCGGCAACGATCGAGGGAGCCGTTCTCTCCGGCAAGCGTGCCGCCCGGGCCTGCGAGGAAGCATGACGTCCGGACGAGAGCGCGGTTCACCGCTTGAGGTCTTCCGCGTCTTTCTTCTTCTGGGCCTCACGTCCTTCGGGGGGCCTGTGGCCCATCTCGGCTACTTTCGCGAGGCGTTCGTCGTGCGGCGGCAGTGGATGAATGACAGGGCCTATGGCGATTTCGTCGCCCTGGGTCAGCTGCTTCCCGGTCCCGCCTCGAGTCAGGTCGGCATGGCGATCGGGTTCATGCGCGCCGGCTATGGGGGACTGCTGGCGGCGTGGCTTGGATTCACGCTCCCGTCGGCGCTCATTCTCACCGCCTTCGCCTTCGGTGCTGGCGAACTCGAAGCGGCTCTGGGTACCGGCTGGATCCACGGATTGAAGGCCGCCGCAGTTGCGGTTGTCGCCCACGCGCTCATCGGCATGGCGCGCAACCTGGCGCCGGACCGCAAGCGGGCCACGATTGCGGTCGCCGGCATGATTGCCGCCATGCTGATTCCCTTCGCCACCGGGCAACTGATCGTGATCGTCGGGGGAGGGCTTGCCGGTCTTGTCTGGTTGCGCGATGAGCTGTCGCCCGACGGGGAGGGACCGATGGAGGTTCTGGTCGGCCGGTCGGCTGCCATCCTGGCCCTGCTCGTCTTCTTCCTCCTTCTCTTGGCTCTTCCGCTGGCGTCCGGCCTCATCGGTGATGATCCATGGCCTCTCATCGATGCGTTCTATCGCACAGGTTCGATGGTCTTCGGCGGCGGACACGTGGTCTTGCCTCTTCTCGAGGCCGAGGTGGTCGACACTGGCATGGTCGACCGCGAGACCTTCCTTGCGGGGTACGGCGCGGCGCAGGCGATCCCCGGACCGCTGTTCACCTTCGCCGCCTACCTTGGCGCCGTGATGGAGACACCACCGTCCGCGTTGGCGGCCCTGCTGGCGCTGGTGGCAATCTTCCTCCCCTCGGCCCTGCTCATTGTCAGCGGCCTCCACTTTCAGGGGCTCTTGCGCCGTGCGCCCACGGCCCGGCGCGCCTTTGCCGGAGTCAACGCCGCGGTTGTGGGACTCCTAGCCGCCGTGTTCTATGACCCGATCCTCTCGGCCGGCCTCATCTCACCTCAAGCGACAGCCATTGCCGCAGCTTCCTTCGTGGCGCTTGCAGCCTGGAAGGCGCCCGCCTGGGCGGTCGTCCTGATTGCCGGCATCGCCGGCTTCGTCGTCCTGTGAGAGGGATTCCATCGTGCCTGCGACACGAGCCTGATGTCAGTACCAGGCATCCTCCATCGATGCCTTGCGCCGGGCGACGAAGTCGTTGAGAGCCTCGGCGATCGCGTCATCCATCGATGGCGCCTCGTAGGAGTTCAGCATCGTCTTCCACACGGTGTTGGCCCGTTCCTCCACGCGCCTGGATCCGTCACCGGACCAGGCCTCCCAGGGGCCGGGTTCCGGTATCCCCGGCATGAAGTTCGCACTCTGGTACTGGCGCAGCGTGTGGGCCGTTGCCAGGTGGGTCTGACCCGGGAGGGCCTCCAGATAGGCGTCGGCCGCCAGGTCTTCGCCTTCGGCGCCGAATCCCTGAAGCATGCGCAGCATCATGCCGCAATGATCGACATCCATGACGAACTTCTCGTAGGACATCGCGAGTCCGGCCTCGAGCCATCCAGCGGCATGCCAGATCTGGTGGGCGCCGGAGATCATTGTGGCCCACATGGCGCTGGTGCTGTCCTGCATCGCCTGTCCGTCAGGCGTATTGGAAGCCGTGATCTGACCACCGCCGGAGCGCACGGGAACGCGAAGCCTGCGGCCGAGCTGAGCCAGGGCGAATGTCACGAGATTGGCCTCGGGCGTGCCAAAGGTCAGGGCCCCTGACTTCAGGTTCATGGTGGCGTGGAAACTTCCGAAGACACAGGGACAGCCGGAGCGGACGAGCTGGGCGAGTGCAATGCCCGCCATGCCCTCTGCCAGGGTCTGGGCGCAAACCGCCGCAGGCGTCAGCGGGCCCATGGCGCCGCCAATGACCGAGGGCGAGACCGCGACACACTGGTTGGCTTCGGCGTAGACCCTGAGAGCTCCCGACATGGTGGCGTCGTAGACCAGCGGGGAGTTGACATTGATGTTGGCCTGAATGACGGCGTTCTCCTCCATCACCCGGGGAGAGAAGACGATGCGCGCCATGTCGATCGAATCGCGGGCACGCTGGGGCGTGGTCACCGCCCCCATGAAGGGTTTGTCGGAGAGTGTGAGGTGGGCCAGCACCATGTCGAGATGGCGCTTGTTGACGGGAATGTCGACAGGTTCGCACACGGTGCCGCCGGAATGAGCGAGCCATGGCGACATGAACGTGAGGCGCACGAAGTTCCTGAAGTCCTCGAGGGCGGCATAGCGCCTCCCGCGGTCAAGGTCGGTGACGAAGGGTGAACCGTAGCCTGGCATCAGCACCACGTGGTCGCCGCCCAGCGTGACACTTCGCCGGGGATTGTGTGCGTGAAGCACGAACGTCTCCGGTGCGGACCCGCATAGTGCGCGCGCCAGACCCGGTTCCATCCTGACGCGCTGATTCTCGATACGCGCTCCGGCCGACCGGAAGAGCGCCAGGGCGACGTCATCCCCGCGAAAGTCAACGCCGATGGTGTCGAGAATCCAGTCCGCCTGCCTCTCGATGGCTTCGAGCACGTCCTCGTCAAAGGGTTCAAAGGCAGGCATGCGCCGCCTTGACGGCGTCACCACAGCCGTGGTCTTGGAGGGTCTCCTGCCACGCCGCCCGAAACGTCGCCTGTCACCTGTTGTCGTCATGTCACGTCCCTCGCCAACATGATTGGTGCCATGTCCATGCGTTGTGGAATCCTCAACGGTTGCACTCGACACCAGTTTCTTCCTGTTCGGTTGCTCCTGCCATATCCGGGGTCAGGAAATGGACATGACGAACAAGCCGGTGTTCCAATCGCACCGGTGCATCGGTCCTGGCCAAGTTCACGTCCGAAAAGGCCGATCCCGTCATGTGCAGGCGTCGTTGAAGGCCGCATGACGTTGAAGGTCTGCTGTCGTAGAGTAAAAGGGGGGAGTTGGCAGCGCTTCTGGCGGCAAGAGGGAAACGGGAGATGGTCAAGCCGGTATCGGGAATGCCACGCCGATCGGCGCTCGCGACGGGAGCCGGTGGCATCGTGGCAGCGCTGGTGCCGTCAGTACTTCTGGCTGAAGCCGACCTGACATTCTTCCGCATTGCAACCGGCGGTACAGCCGGGACCTTCTATCCGGTGGGCGCGCTCGTGGCCACGGTCATTTCCGGCCCGCCGGGAGTGCCGGACTGCGAGGAGGATGGCGGCAGCTGCGTGCCCGGGCTTCTGGCGACGGCCCTGTCGTCGGAGGGCGCGGTCGAGAACATCGGATCGGTCATTTCAGGCGATGTGGAATCGGGGTTTTCCCAGTCGGACGTCGTCTACTGGGCCTATACGGGGACCGGCATCTTTGCCGGCAGCGATCCTCGGCGGCAATTGCGGTTGATCGGCAGCCTCTATCCCGAGGTTATCCACATCGTCATCAGGCGCGATGCCGGCATCACCTCTGTCCCGGACCTGGCCGGCAAGCGGATATCGCTGGATGTCGAGGGGTCGGGGACGCTGGTTGCCGCACGAATCATTCTCGAGTCCTACGGTCTTGGCGACGCCGACCTCGACGTCCGCTACATCAAGCACGGTCCGGCCGTCTCCATGATGAGAGCTGGCGAACTCGATGGACTCTTCGTCATTGCCGGATATCCAGCCAATTCCGTGTTCGACCTTGTCGAGGAAGGAATCGCTGATCTCCTGCCGATTCCTGCGGAACATGCGCTTGGCCTTCTGGTCGATCACCCCTTCTTTTCCCTGTCGGTGGTTCCGGAAGGGTCCTATCCGGGTCTTTCCCATGTCACCACGCTGGCGATTGGCGTGCAGTGGATCGTGACACAAGCCGCGCCTGACGATCTGGTCTACCGGATCACGCGAGCGCTGTGGCACCCCAACAACGGGGAGCAACTGGCCTCCGGACTCCCTGCGGCGCGACAGATGAAACTCTCGAATGCACTGCTTGGCGCCGCCGTGCCGTTGCATCCCGGCGCGGCCGCCTACTACACCGAAGCCGGACTCGATCTTTCGGACGTCCCGGTAGCGGATTTCATCCCCAATCAGTAGCCGCGGTCGAGGTCAACGACATTGATGAAGGGTTCGCCGGCGCGCAGCCGCCGGCAGTTCTCGGCAATCTGGGGAGCGCTGGTCTCGGGCACGGTCAGGGCCGCGATGTGCGGAAAGGTCAGAATCTTCGGGTGATACCAGAAGGGGTGGTCGTCAGGCATGGGTTCCTGGCGCTGGACATCGAGCGTGGCGCCGGCGAGCTGGCCATCGTCGATCGCCCGAACGAGATCCTCTTCCACGACATGACCTCCCCGCGCCGCATTGATGAGAAAGGCTCCCCTCTTCATCCAGGACATCGTGCGGGCATTCAGGATGCCTTCGGTCTCTCTGGTGAGCGGCAACAGGCAGATCACGACATCACAGGGGGCAAGAAAGCTCTCGAGCGCGTCATGTCCGGAATGGCTGGTCACGCCATCGATCTCATGTGGTGACCTGCTCCAACCCCTGACCTGGAACCCCATCTTCGCGATGACCCGGGCACAGTCTCCGCCAAGCACGCCGAGTCCCAGGATGCCTACCGTGACATCACGCGGCAGCGGGACCTTGAGCTCCTCGTAACGCCGCTCCCGGTGGAGCCGGCGGTAGTCTTCCATCCGGCGCAGGTGGTCGAGCATTACCATGACGCACCAGCTGGTCATCTGAGCGGTCATGGCGGGATCGACGATGCGTGTCAGGGCGACGCCATCGGGAACGAGATGACGGGACTCCATGATATGGTCGACGCCTGCGCCAAGGGACATGACGAGCCTGAGGCGGGAAAAACGCGCCAGATCGTCAAGAGGATGGTTCCAGACCAGGGCAGCATCGATGTCTTCGGGGGCGCCGCTGTCAGGGTGGATGCGAAAATCGAGGCCGGGAGAATGGCGAGCGAGGCACGCCTCCCACACCGGACCGTCGCTGTGTCCGCTCATGTAGAGAAGTGCCATGGTGTTTTCCTCCAGAAATCAGGGCGCCGGGTCCTGTCCGGTCCCTAGCCCTACCGAGTCATGACAACTTTGCGTAGCGTCGGGCTATGTTTCGCTGCGCAGTGCGTGTCTCTGACCGGCCTTGAAGCCGATCCGGTGGCCCAGTGCGGCGCTTGAGAGGCGTGTCTGGCCGTGCCACATGATCTGGTTTCCCGGATCCGCATCATGCTTGCGGTTGCGATAGCCGCCGAGGTGGGCGACGAGGGCGACGGCATCGCCGAGCCGTTCGGGTGCCGGCAGAGCGTTCTCGCGGGCATAGTCGCCGAGGAAGTCGAGTTCATGATCGGCGAACATCACTTCGGGGTCGCAGTCGGGGACCTGGCGTCCCAGCAGTGTCATGACCATGATGCGCCAGGCGATGACGGCGTTGATGGCGATGGCGCGCTGCAGGCGCTCGGCGGTGCGGAACAGCAGGAACTCGGAGCGGCATCCCGACTTGAGGACGCGGAACAGGTCCTCGATCTTCCAGCGCTGGAGGTAGAAGCCGACGACCTCAGCGGCCTCCCTGGCGGTCGTGACCTTGAGCGTGGTCAAGAGGAACCAGCGCACCGGGTCCTCGCCGTCGGGGGGATCGCTTTCCACGACATGGACCGCACTGAGGGTGACGGGGTCGGCCTGCGGAACGCTGGCCGTCGCTGGCAGGGTGACGCGGCGGAACCGCATCTCGCAGCCGGCCAGCCGCTTGCGCCGCGCGGGACGGGCCTTCTTCCCGGAGGACTTGGGCCGTGCCACAAGCCCGTCGATCTCGACATCGATCAGGCCATCGGCGGCGCCGCCGCTCATGGTCGCGAACAGCTTTCCCGGGCCCAGCGTACGGTCATGCCTGGCACGAACCAGCAGGTCGACACGGCCATGCCGGCGCTGGGTGTCGAACAGCTCGAAGCAGTCGGCCTCTCGGTCGCACACCGAGATCACCCGCGTCTTGCCGCCGACCTCGCGCACCGCCTTGACGATGTCGGCGAAGCCGTCCACCCAGCGCCGCGTCGTGCGCCGCGCCTCGGCCTCCGGCGGCCGTTGCTTGAGCGCGTCGAAGCCCAGGCGCAGGACACCCAGCGGCAGTCCCGTCTGTGTGACGGCAAGCGTCGCGTGCAGGTGCAGGCCGAAGCTCCTGGCGCCGGTCTGGTTCTTGCCGATCACCTGCAGGTCCGTACACCCGGGCCGCGTCGTGAAGTTCAGGTCCGTGCCGTCCTGGAGCACCAGCACCGTCCTCTGCCCGCGGATCCGCTGGATGCTGCGCTCGCGGTGCGGCGCCAGGATGTTCTTCACCGTGACCGCCGACTCGGCCGGCGCCTCGATCAGGCGGTAGAAGGCGCTGATCGCCGTCCTGTCGCTGGCACTGTTGGCGTTGATCTTGCCTCCCGGATACGCCGCCAGAAGATCGACGCTCCTGACCAGACGCTGAGCCAGACGCTTGTCGCCCAAGGGAGCCCCTCCGAACTCGTTGGCGGCCCACACCCCGGAGCCCAGACCGGCACCCGGCTCGAGGACCGGTGCGACCTCGACCTCGGGTACCCCGAGCGTGCGCCGCCAGTTCCGGGTCAGAGCATACATGAAGATGCTCTTGACCGTGCGCTCCCGGCGCTTCGTGCGGTCCTGGCGGCCGCGGCCCTGGGTGTGGCCGACCTTCAGGAAGTTGGCGGCCCGCAGGCAGATGCCGTGCGAGCCCTCGTCGGCAAAGCTCTCCACCAGCCAGGGACGCAAGCCGTAGCGGGCCGCGAAGTCCCCCGGCAGCCGGCGCAGGAGGTGGCCCAGGACATGGCTCGCCAGGTGCGGACAGCGGACCGATGAACGGATCAGGAAGCGGCTCAGGCAGACCACGCGGTTGAGATGCGCCCGGCGCCCGGCGTCGCTCCAGCCGATCCAGCGGTCGCGGGCCGTCAGCCGCAGGGCCGCGGCGGAGAACCCCGCGGCACCAAGCCAGCCATGGGACGAGCCCACCAGGTAGCGCACCTGACACCCGGCAAAGGTGGTGATCCCATGGGGATGCTCCCGGGCGATCAGCGTGTTCCACACCTCACGCTGCGATGCCGTCTCGACCGGCACGAACTCGAGACCGTCGATCCGCGACGGGTGCGACGGAACCCCGACCGGCGCCGGTACGTCCGTGTCAAGCTGGCGCGGACGGTTGTCCAGCCCGCCGGTCCGGGGCGGCGGCAGGACGATCTCCGGCACCCGCTCGGCAAGACCCGCAAGCGCCTTCATGCAGCCGGCAAGCTGAGGCCGGCCGGCCGCGTCGATGAACGAGAACTCCTGGCAGATCCGCCGCCCCAGCGCCCGGCGGCTGCCAAACTCCTCTTGCGCCAGAATCGCCGCAACCCGCGCGCGCTCCGCCGTGCCGCCCAGGGTGCGGCTGATCTGAGACTGTGCCATCATGGCACAGGTCTACATCACCGGATTCACGATGTCCAGACCCTTTTGTCAGGACATGGTAGCCCTAGCCATGTCCCGCCGGTGTCGCTGACCGCAGCCATCAGGGCGCGGGTATAGGCAGATTTCGGTGTTTCGAAGATGTCGTGAGCGCTGCCCGATTCGACCACGCGCCCTGCCTTCATCACCAGGACATGATGGCTCATGGCACGCACCACCCTGAGATCGTGACTGATGAAGAGGTAGGAGAGATCGTGGTCGTTCTGTAGCCGCCGCAGCAAGGTGATGATCTGGGACTGCACCGACATGTCGAGCGCGCTTGTCGGTTCATCGAGGACGACGATCCTCGGTTTGAGGATCATGGCGCGGGCTATGGCGATGCGCTGGCGCTGGCCGCCGGAGAATTCGTGGGGATAGCGATCCATCATGGCGGGCTCGAGACCGACCTCGTCGAGGGCTTCGGCAACCAGCTCGCGGCGGCCTTCCGGGTTCTTCCCCATGCCATGGACCTTCAGCCCCTCCTCGATGATGCCGGCCACCGACATGCGCGGCGACAGCGAGCCGAAGGGATCCTGGAAGATGATCTGCAGTTCCCGGCGCAATGGTCGGAGATCCCGGAAACCCAGCCCCTGCAGACTGCGGTCTTCGTACCTGATGTCGCCTTCACTGGCGATGAGCCGCAGGATGGCCATGCCCAGTGTCGATTTTCCGGATCCCGATTCACCGACAATGCCGATGGTCTCGCGGCCGCGAACGGTCAGATCGATGCCGTCGACAGCCTTGACATGGCTGGTCGCTCGCCTGAACACGCCGGCACGGACAGGGAACCAGACCTTCAGGCCATTGGCCTCGAGACGCCTTGCGCTGTCATGCGGAACCGGCTCCGGCCTGCCGCGGGGTTGTGAGGCGAGAAGATGTTGCGTCGAGGCATGCTGCGGCCGGGTGAAGACATCGTCGACGGTTCCCGTTTCGACGATCCGTCCACCATCCATCACCGCTACCCGGTCGGCAAACCGGCGGACGATGGAGAGGTTGTGGGTAATGAAGAGAACGGCCATCGACAGTTGTCGCTGCAGGGAGCCGAGAAGCTCGAGAATGCGGGCCTCCACGGTGACATCAAGGGCCGTCGTCGGCTCATCGGCGATCAGGAGATCCGGATCGCAGGCCAGCGCCATGGCGATCATGACGCGCTGGCGCTGGCCTCCCGACAGCGTGTGGGGAAAATCATGAATCCGGTCCGCCAGATCGCCCAGTCCGACGAGGTCCATGAGTTCACGCACCCGCCTTGCGGCCGCCTGCGCCGTCATGCCCTGGTGAACCACCAGGGGCTCGGCGATCTGTCGGGAAATGGTATGGAGCGGATTGAGGGACGTCATCGGCTCCTGGAAGATCATGGAAATCCGGTTGCCGCGTACCTTGCGCAGTTCGCGCTCTGTCAGGTGGGCGAGGTCGTTGCCCTGGAACAGGATCTCACCGGAAGAATGACTGGCAGCGACAAGGCGAAGAATGGAAAGAGCCGTGACCGACTTGCCGGAGCCGGACTCGCCGACAAGGGCCAGCGTCTGCGCCGGCGCGATGGAGAAGTTCACGTTCCTGACGGCTTCGATGGTGCGATTGTCCATCTTGAAGCTGACCGTGAGATTCCGGACATCCAGGAGAGTCATGACGGCAACTTCCGGGGATCGAAGGCATCGCGTACGGCTTCTCCCGTGAAGGTGAGGAGAGAGAGCATCAGTGCGACGACGGCAAAACCCGTCAACCCGAGCCACGGTGCCTGAAGATTGTTGCGTCCCTGGTTCAGCAATTCTCCAAGCGATGGCGAACCCGGCGGCAGGCCGAATCCGAGAAAGTCGAGAGCGGTGAGCGTGGTGATCGAACCGTTGAGGATGAAGGGCAGGAAGGTCAGGGTCGACACCATGGCGTTGGGGAGCACGTGGCGCATCATGATGACTCTGTCGGTCACTCCCAGTGCCCGCGCCGCCTTGACGTAGTCGAAGTTCCTGGTGCGCAGGAACTCCGCCCGCACGAGGCCCACCAGCGCTGTCCACGAGAACAGGACAAGGAGACCAAGAAGGGTCCAGAATCCGGGAACGATGACACTCGCCAGAATGATGAGGATGTAGAGCACGGGTATGCCGCCCCAGACTTCGAGGGCGCGTTGCGCCAGAAGGTCGATCCAGCCGCCGTAGTAGCCCTGGACCGCACCGGCGGCGATGCCGATGACAGAGGAAACGAGTGTCAGGACGAGACCGAAGATGACCGAGAGACGAAAGGCGTAGATGACCCGCGCCGCGACGTCACGGCCCTGATCGTCCGTTCCCAGCCAGTTTTCGGATGTCGGAGGCGACGGCGCCGGACTGGGCAGGTCGTAGTTGATGGTGCGATAGTCGTAGGCGATGAGCGGCCATACGATCCACCCGTCTCCGGCGTGGATGAGCTCCTTGACGAAGGGGTCGCGATAGTCTGCCTCGGTTTCGAAATCGCCACCGAAGGCCGTCTCGGGATAGACCGTCAGCACCGGTACGTGGAGAGCGCCGTCGAACCAGACCGCAAGGGGCCGGTCGTTGGCAATCATCTCTGCCGGCAGGGTGAAGGCGAAAAGGACGAGGAAGATCCGGAACGACCAGTGGCCGCGCCTGTTGGCCCTGAAGTTGGCCAGCCGCCGCCGCGAGATGGGGTCCAGCGTGTGGCTGCTGAACCTCATCCGACGTCCCGGCTTTCGAAGTCGATGCGCGGGTCGACGATGACGTACATCAGGTCGCCAACGAGATTCAAGACGAGACCAAGAAGGGTAAAGATGTAGAGAGTTGCGAACATGACCGGATAGTCCCGGTCAATTGCCGCCTCGTAGCCGAGCAGGCCGAGACCGTCGAGCGAGAAGATGATCTCGATCAGGAGTGCGCCGGTAAAGAGAATGCCGATGATGGCGCCGGGAAAGCCGGCGATGATGATCAGCATGCCGTTGCGGAACACATGGCCGTAGAGGACCCGCCGCTCGCTCAGCCCCTTGGCGCGTGCTGTCGTGACGTACTGGCTCCGGATCTGGTCGATGAAGGAGTTCTTGGTGAGCATGGTCAGTGTGGCGAAGCTGCCGATGATGAGGGCCGTCAGGGGCAGCGCCAGGTGCCAGAAGTAGTCTGCGATCTGGCCCAGGGTGCTCATGTCCTCGAAACCCGGAGAAACGAGACCGCGCAGCGGAAAGAGCTTCCAGTAGGACCCGCCGGCGAACAGCACTACGAGAAGGATTGCGAACAGGAATCCCGGGATGGCATACCCCAGGATGATGGTGCCGCTTGTCCACACGTCGAAGGCGCTTCCGTCACGCCTTGCCTTGGCGATTCCCAGCGGGACGGAGACGATGTAGACGACGAGCGTTGTCCACAGTCCAAGGGAAATCGAGACGGGCATCTTCTCGATAATGAGATCGACGACGCGCCGGCTCCGGAAGGCGCTCTCTCCGAAGTCGAAGGTGAGATAGTTCTCCATCATCAGGAGGAAGCGTTCGACCGGTGGCTTGTCGAGGCCGTACATCCTTTCGAGCTTTTCGACGAAACCGTCCGGCAGTCCCTGGGCCCCGCGATAGAGCGATTCGCCTGCGGTCTGAACGTCGCTGCCGGAACCTGCAACCCGTGCCGTGGCGCTGACCGCCGTGCCTTCAAGTTCGGCGAGAATGCGTTCGACAGGCCCGCCCGGCACGAACTGCACGATGACGAAGTTGATCATCATGATGGCCAACAGCGTCGGGGCGATGAGCAGCAGGCGACGAACAATGTAGGCGAACATGACGTTGCCTTCGGTCAGTCGTTTTCAGATCCGATCCGTTCCTTGAGAGCCGCCTCCCTCTCAGAATCGATCCACCAGGTGTCGAGAACGATGCCGTCATCGGAAACGATGTCGGGCTGTCCGAACCTGTCCCACCAGGCAACCCGGTCGTAGGTAATGTGCCAGTTGGGTATAACGTAGTGGCCGTGGCGCAGCACCCGGTCGAGAACCCGCGCTGCCGTGACGAGTTCCGCACGGGTGCCGGCATAGATGAGTTCTTCGATGAGGGCGTCGATTGCCGGACTTCTGATACCGGCAAGATTGTTGCTTCCGGAAATGTCGGCGGCGGCCGAGCTCCAGTAGTTTCTCTGTTCGTTGCCCGGCGACCGCGATTGGCCAAATCCGGTCACCACCATGTCGAAATCGAAGTTGTCGAGGCGTTCCTTGTACTGGGCGGCATCGATCGGCCGGATCTCCAGGCGGGCTCCGAGGCGTTCGAGCTGGGCGCGGAACGGCTGGAGAATGCGTTCGAACGCCGGCTGGACCATGAGAAACTCGATTTCCATCGGTGTTCCGGCGGGGCCGGTCAACACGCCGTCCTGGACCGTCCAGCCGGCCTCTGCGAGAAGGGCCTTTGCCTTGCGCAGATTGGTTCTGTTGTTGCCCGATCCGTCGGTGACCGGCGGCACGGGCACCTCGCCGAAGACCGCTTCCGGAAGGCCATCGCCATGGCGTTCCAGCAGGGCGCGTTCGGCTTCGTCCGGCGTGCCGCTGGCGGCGAGTTCCGAATTGGAAAAATAGCTCACCGATCGCAGGTACTGGCCATAGAAGAGATTCTGGTTCGCCCATTCGAAGTCGAAGGCAAGGGCGAGCGCCTGGCGGACTTTCGGGTCGGTGAACTTCTCGCGGCGCAGGTTGAAGACGAATCCCTGCATGCCCTGGGGCCGGCTGTGCGCGACCTTCTCGACGACGACCAGGCCGTCGTCGAAGATGCTGCCGCTGTAGGACGTTGCCCAGCGCTTGGAGTTGTTTTCCGAACGGAAGTCGTACTCGTTCGCCTTGAAGGCTTCCATGGCGATGTCGAGATCGAGATACTCGTCGTAGCGAATTCGATCGAAGTTGTGGAAGCCGACATTGACCGGAAGATCGGCGCCCCAGTAGTTCTCATGGCGCGCGTAGGTGATGGAACGCCCCGGATCGACATCGACAACCCTGTAAGGTCCGCTTCCCATGGGGAAATCGAGACTGGCTTCCTCGAAATCCCGGCCCTCGTACCAATGCCGCGGCAGAATCGGAAGCTCACCCAGAATCAGCGGCAGTTCAACGTTCCCCGGTCCGTCGAACGTGAAGCGAACCCAGCCACCGTCCTCGACGACCGCTTGCGCGACGTTGGCATAGTAGGTTGCATAGAGCGGCAGACCGCTCTCGCGCAGGGTTTCGAGACTCCAGACCACGTCGTCCGCCGTGACGGGCGTGCCGTCGTGCCAGCGCGCTTCAGGGCGCAGGCGGAAGGCGACCCAGGAGTGGTCATCCGGCACCCGCACGCGGTCGGCCAGCAGGCCGTAGGCCGCGGTCGGCTCGTCATTCGACTGTTTCAGCAGGGTGTCATAGAGCCTCGACAGACCGGCCGCCTTGCGTCCCCTGAGGCTGTAGGCGTTGAGAGTGTCGAAGCCGCCGAAGCCGAAGAAGCGGGCCTCGCCGCCCTTGGGCGCGTCAGGATTGGCATAGTCGAAGTGACGGAAGGTCTCGTCGTACTTGAGGTCGCCGTACCGCGAAATTCCGTGGGATTCCCGCACCGTTTCGGCCAGCGCAGACCCTGCTGCCAGCACCAGGACAGCAAGAAAGGACACGAGACGCATGGCCGACACTCCACAGGACCGAGGGAACGGGGAGTATGGCACGCTGTCATGTCCCGATGAAGGCAACCCGGGGAACGAATGGTCACCACGCAGATCATGGCACCGTCGTGCACATCCCTCGTGAGAGTCCGTGCACGAGATTCCCGCACGTGCGTTCGGACAGCAGTCCTCCAAGTATTTTCGGGTTGGTTTGCGATACGACAGTCCACACTGGGACACCAACCGAAGTGTCCGCCGGTGGCACCCGACGATTCCGCTGTGGTTGCATGAGCGCCTGGGCACGTTTTCCCGAGTCCCGGCACTGGAGTATAGGTGCGTCCCTGAATTCCCTGGCGAAAGCAGAGTCGCGGCACCCCTGCCTATGAGTTGATCCCTCGCATCAGGTTGGCCAAGAGTTGCACGCCGACAGCAGGAAGGAAGAGCGATGACGAATGCAGCCGGAGCGCAGTGGGAAGGTCGCGGCAGTGACGCACGACCGGTGCTGGTCTGGTTCCGGCGCGACCTTCGGCTCGCGGACAACCCGGCGCTCGCGTGGGCCATCGCGTCCGGACGACCCATCGTTCCGGTGTTTGTCCTGGATGATGAAACGGGCGACACCGCGCTCGGCGGCGCATCGCGCTGGTGGCTTCATGGCAGCCTGGAAGCGCTTTCCAACACCCTGGAGCGGCAGGGCAGCCGGCTCGTCCTGCGCCGCGGCCCCGCGGAGGAGGTCCTCGCCGGGCTGATCGCGGACACGGGTTGCTCGACGATCGTCTGGAACAGGCTCTACGAGCCGAAGGCCATCGTTCGCGACCGGCGTGTCAAGGCCGAGTGCGGGAACCGCGGAATCGAGGTGCATTCCTTCAACGCTGCGCTGTTGTTCGAGCCCTGGGACATCCGCACGGGCAGCGGAACGGCCTATGGTGTCTTCACGCCGTTCTGGCGGCGCTGCCTGGAGCACGGTTTCGCGGCTCCCGGTGGAGCCTCGCCTCGCCTGTCCACGCCCGGCACGTGGCCGCCGGGCGACGCGCTCAAAGATTGGAGGCTTCGCTCGCGGACCCCGGACTGGGCCGCAGGGCTGCGGGAGACCTGGCAGCCGGGAGAGGCCGCAGCTCGCGAACGCCTCGACGCGTTCCTGTGCGGCGCCGTCACGCGCTATGGCGACGATCGGGACCGGCCGGGCGATCCGGCTACGAGCATGCTTTCGCCCCACCTGCGCTTCGGAGAGATCGGGCCTCGCCAGATCGCGGCCGCGACCGGCGCGAGGAAGCCTGGTGAGGGAGGCGACGCCTTTTTGCGCGAACTCGGCTGGCGGGAGTTCGCCCACCACCTCCTGTTCCATAATCCCGGCATGGAGCGCAAGAACATGCGCCCGGCCTTCGATCGTCTGGCCTGGCGCGACGATCCGGACGGGCTTGAGTGCTGGCAGCGTGGTCGTACCGGCTACCCGCTGGTGGACGCAGGCATGCGGGAGCTCTGGACCACGGGCTGGATGCACAACCGCGTGCGCATGGTCGCAGCTTCATTCCTCGCCAAGCATCTGCTGATCGACTGGCGCGCCGGCGCCGAGTGGTTCGTCGACACACTGGTGGATGCCGACCGCGCCAACAACAGTGCAGGCTGGCAATGGGTGGCAGGCACCGGCGTCGACGCCGCGCCCTACTTCCGCATCTTCAATCCGGTCGCGCAGTCGCGGCGTTTCGACGGGGAAGGACGCTACCTGCGGCGCTGGCTTCCCGAACTTGCGGAGTTGCCGAACTCGTTCATCCACGCGCCGTGGACCGCGCCGGCGCCGGTCCTGAAGGCAGCAGGTGTCAACCTCGGAGACACGTGGCCCCTGCCTGTCGTCGATCATGCGTATGCCCGCAAGCGAGCGCTGGACGCATTGCAGCGCGCGAATCGGCCCGAGGAATCCAGCCCCACGAGCCGGGAAGGTTCAAGGCAACACGGAGGTGGATGATATCCTCGACGGTGCAACAGCCTGAAAGTGCCGGTCTTTCCCGCTGGCTTTCGCAAGCGACACCAGGACCTCGGCACCACCACGAGCCCTTGCACAGCGCACGAGGGATCCGACTACGAATGCCGACGGCCACCGCGAATTCACTCCTGTTGGAACTCCCGGCATGTTCCGGGCCCTCCCATGTCCTCGAGGCTCAAGCAGGGCATGCGCCCTCCTGCTCTTCTCGGCCAAGAGCTTCAAGATCCGCTGGGCGTAGCCGGTAGCGTATAACGTTCCCCTGGTGCAGGCCGCGAACTTCCTGCCCGACATAGTTGACCACGTCCTCACGGTCTTCTTCTGGAATGTCCGCCTGCGTAGCCATTTCCATGACCTGCCGGGGCCGGAACGCCTGCCAGTCCAGCACGCAGCACCGCACGGCCTCGCGGACAAAGTCGCGATAGACGAGCGCAGCCTTTTCCGGCGTCTCGACCTCGGCGCGCAGCACGCGATACTTGTCTGCTGAAGCAAGATAGGCGTCGATGTAAACCTCACGCAGCAAGGAGACATTGTTCAGTTCATAGACGCCGAGCAGGCCGTCGATATAGGCGCGGTCATCCATGGTCAGGAAAGACATGGGCGCGAGACCGGCCTTGAGCAGCGGGATGTTGGAGGATACGCGCGATGTGCGCTTGTTGATATCGTCGAACGCCTGCAAGTACGGGATATGGACAAGGAGAAAGAAAGACCGCTCGAACGGGTCAGTAATGGCCCCGGCCTTGGCGATCAGGATGTCGAACTCCTCTTTGATCGCGAACTGGTCCCCAAGCGGTGCGTAGCTTGAATGCGTGATCCCGACCGGCATACGTCGGAGGCGTCCGACCATGGCAGGATCGGCCAGAAGGCCATCGGCCAGCAGGGCGTGGATGTTGCACAAGTCCAGCCGGCTGATCGCGATCTGGTCGAGATTGTCCACGACGTACTGGATGGCTTCCTTGTGATTGAGGATCATGATCGCTTCCTTGCGGTCCTTCCCGGAAGCCTCCTGGCCGAAGCGAATCAGGCGTTCACTTTCGAGCAGGCTGTAGGTGTTCCCTTCCATGCGTGAGGACGCCCATGACAGATCGACCAGCAGCCGTTCCAGAATACGGTGTGCGTAGGTGCCTGCCGGCAGCGGCGCACCTGCGGGCGTGCCGGCTTCAAACAGGCGTTGCCGGTCTGCTTCGGCGAGATAAAGCGTTTTGTCCGGGATGTAGCGGTCCAGGAATTCCCGATTGTAGCTGACGGGCCTTCGGCGGTTGTAGGGCGTTTGCAAATGGGCTCGGACCACGGCAGAGCCTGCAAGCGTGTAGCCCGTTGCGCGGCCCTTGCCCGAAACCTCGAGCTTTCCCTCGTCGACCAGCCGCCTGAGTGCGCGCCAGATGGTCGTCTCGCTGGTCTCTGGGGCGGCGTGCCGCCTGATATCTTCCCGGCGGGCACCGGGATGGTCGGCGATGTAGTCGACTATGGCCCGCTCCGAAAGGGGCATGAAACGATTGTCCTTTCCCGCGAAACGACTATCTACATAGATTATATAACTATTGCCGTCACTTCAAGTTATCGTTTCATGAGTTGTGGAACGATATGAGAAACCTCGCAGGGTCAACGAAACGGGTCGGCACGTCGCCAACTCTCCTCCCGGTGGGCACCGGGATGGCCAGCGATGTAGTGACTATGGTCCGGATTGAAGGGGGTACGAAACGATTAAGCGCATGAAATATTAAGAGTTTTACGAATTTTTGAGTGATCGTTTCGCAAAAGATGAAACGATCTGAACAGGCTTGTGGGACAACGAAACGGGTCGGGAGCGGATCGCGGTTTAGCCGCCTATGACCGCCTGTCGTGCACACATGCCGCCGTCGATGGTCAGCACGATGCCGCTGATGAAGCGCGCCCGGGGGCTGGCGAGGAAGACGATGGCGTGGGCCATGTCCTCTGAAACCGGGAGCGAGCCGCCCGGCATGCCGGATATCAGTTCGCGCCACCTGTCGCTGTCACCGAATCTTGTCAGGGCATGATGCTTGAGAGCCATGATGCCGCGCTCGTTTTCCATGTCCCCGGGGCTGATGCCGACGACCCTGATTCCGTCGTCGAGACTCGTTCCACCGATAGCCCGCGTCAGCGTGACAAGCGCACCATTGGCCGTCACTCCTGCGGCGTAGCCGGACGGCTTCTGATCGCCCGCCGTGCCGATGTTGTTGACGATCACACCGCGGCCGCGCGCCTTCATTTCAGCGTACATGGCGCGCATCATCGTGACGTAGCCGAAGAGCTTGAGATCCCAGGCGGCACGCCAGGTCTCGTCGTTGATATCCAGCAGCGTGCCAAGGGGAATGGCACCGGCATTGTTCACGAGAATGTCGGCGTCGGCGCAGGCGTGTGCCACCGCGCGTGCCTGCTCTCCGCTCGAGAGATCGGCCGCGTGAATGTCGACGGCGACCGCGAATTCGCTCCGGATGGCATTCCTGGCACGCTCCAGATCCTCTCTTGTCCTCGAGGCCAGGTGGAGGTCTGCCCCTTCCGACGCGAACACACGGGCGGTGGCCAGGCCGATGCCGCGCGAACCTCCGGTGATCAGGACGGTCTTGCCATGAAGTTCAAGGTCCATCGCCGGAGTCCTTTCGCCAACGGCAGTCGAGACTACCTGAAGCCATCCGTGGCGCCCACGAGTTCATGGATGTTCCCGGGTTCGAGGGCCGTGTGTCCGGCATCGGGCACCAGGCGGAAATCGGCTTCCGGCCATGCGCGGTGAAGGTCCCATGCCGTTCTGGCCGGTGTACAGATGTCGTAGCGTCCCTGCACGATGACCGCGGGAATGTGCCGGCACCTGTCGATGTTGTCGATGAGCTGGCCGTCGCGGGAGAAGAACCCGCCGTTGACAAAGTAATGACATTCGATCCGGGCAAAGGCTCTGGCGAAGGCATCGCAGGCGAATCTCTCCATCCGTCCGGGATCGGGGAAGAGCGAAAGAATCGATCCTTCCCAGACACTCCATGCTCTCGCTGCCTCGCGTTCCCTGTCGGGATCGCCGGACGTCAGGAGTTGCATGTACGACCCCATCATGTCCTCCCGTCCGGTTTCGGGAACAGGGGCGAGAAAGTCCTCCCAGGCGTCGGGAAAGACGTGGCTGGCACCGTCCTGGTAGAGCCACCGCAGTTCCGATCTGCGCAGGGTGAAGATGCCGTAGAGAACGAGTTCACTCACATGTCCGGGATGGGTCTGGGCATAGGCGAGTGCCAGCGCACTTCCCCAGGATCCACCAAAGACGAGCCAGGAGGAGATGCCGAGATGTTGCCTCAAGACCTCCATGTCTTCGACCAGGTGCCAGGTCGTGTTGGCCTCGAGCGAGGCCCACGGCATGGAGCGGCCACAGCCCCTCTGGTCGAACAGGATCACGCGCCAGGCTTCGGGATCGAAGAACTGCCGGTAGTGGGGTCTCACTCCGCCTCCGGGTCCGCCATGAAGGAAGACAGCAGGCTTGCCTTCAGGATTGCCGCATTCCTCGAAGTAGAGCTCGTGGCCGTCCCCGACCACCAGTCGGCCCGATCGATAGGGCTCGACCGGCGGATAGAGCGAGCGAAGCGTCACGGATGCTCAGACACCATGCCCTGGAGAAGCATGCGTCCAGACGACCGGGAAACGGTCGCAGTCAAGGCGTGCGCCGTCGGCAAGGTCCGGCAGAACGGTGGGCACGGAAATCTCGCCAGGACGCAGGTGAAATCGCGCATCGTCTCCGGTCCACCGGGTCGAGAGCGCCCGGCGGCGATGATGGCCGGTGTTGCCGGGAGCGCCGTGAACGATCATGCCGTGAAACATCAGTGCGTCGCCGGGCTCCATGGCAAAGCGCAGGATGTCGTAGCGTTCGCGGTGTGATTCGATGTCCGGCAGGCGAGGGAGCCCGACACCCTCATACAGGCGCCCGTCCTCGAAGTGATAGGGGCTGAACTCCTGCCAGTGATGGGAGCCCTTCACGAATTCGACGGCGATGTCGCGGCTGACGGGATCGAGAGGAAGCCACAGCGAACACACCTGGTATCCGCTGACGGCCCAGTAGGGCTGATCCTGGTGCCACGGGGAGGGCTTGGTGGTTCCTGGCTCCTTGACCAGGAGATGATCGTCGAAATAGTTGACCTTCTCGGAACCCATGATGCGACCGGCGTAGCTGGCGGCAGGCGACTCGCGCACGAAGCGCATGAAGGCCGGCAGGCGATGGGCGAGTTCGACATCGCCGAAGAAACGGCCTTCCCTGGCGTACTCCATGGCATGGGGTCCCGGATTGGTCATGGCCTCGTCAACGGCCTTGCGCAGATAGTCGACCCATGCCTCATCGAAGGCGTCGGGCAGCAGCACGACGCCGTCTTCCTCGAACACGGCACGGTCCTGATCGGTCACCTCACGCACGCGTCATCCTCCGTCCCCGGTGAACCGGAAGTCTGCCGGCACCTGTTCGACCCGGAAAGGAAGGTCCCCCGGGTCGGATTCGTCAAGAGAACGTGCCGCCAGATGCCCGCTGAAGACGGCCTCCGAAGTTAGCCCTGGTGCGCGGCAATCCCCCACGGCAGTCAGGGTGCGGATGTCACCCGCAGCGCCGTTCTCCATGGCCTTGCCGAGTTCGTCGGCCAGTTCGGTCTGCGGGTCGCGCATGGTGACCAGAACCACGCTTGCCGCCTCCCGCACGGATGGAGCTTCGCCGAACACGCCGGCAACGGTTACCGAGTCGTTCTCTATGGTCACGAGATTGTGGTTGAGGAGAACGTCGACGCCACACGAGACGAGGCGACGATGAATGTCCTCCTGGTCGATCACGAAACGGCTCCAGGGTGAAATCATGGCCCCGGTGGCGACGAGTAGGACGCGGTGTCCATCGCGGGCGAGCTTTTCAGCCAGTGCTCCGCCCATGACATAGGCGTCGTCATCGAAGATCACCACCGGCGAGTGGACCGGGGCTTCGCCAAGAACGTCGTCGGGGGTGAGGACGCGCTCGCGTGAGTGTCCCTGGAGTGGATCGATGTTGGTGCGTCCCACTCCGTCACGGCGCCAGTGCGATCCGGTGGCGACGATCACATGACCGAAGCCCCAGTCCGCCACGTCCGATGCGTCGAGTCTGCTCTCCCGGTACACTTCGACATTGTTCATTCGGTCAATCTGGCCGATGCGCCAATCGCGTACCCGGATCCATTCCTCGAGACCCGGCAGCTGTGCCATTCGGTTGAGATGGCCACCGGGCTCCGAACCCGCCTCAGCCAACGTCACGTCATAGCCCCGCTCTCCGGCGGCCCTTGCCGCCTCGAGACCGGCCGGCCCGGCTCCGATGACTAGGACGCGTGTTCCGCTGCCGCGCCGGGGCAGCCGTTCGGGGTGCCAGCCGCGGCGCCATTCCTCCGACATGGTGGGATTCTGGGTGCAGCGTATCGGAACGGACATCATGTTGGAGGCGAGACACACGTTGCAGCCGATGCACTCGCGAATGTCGTCGATGCGGCCTTCCTCGATCTTGCGGGGCAGGAACGGATCGGCGATCGACGGGCGGGCCGCACCGATGAAATCGACGACGCCGCGTCGGACCATGTCTGCCATCGTGTCCGGGCTGGTGAAACGGCCGACGCCCACAACGGGTCTGGAGGTGAGTGTCTTGACAAAGGCCATGGACGGTTCCTGCCAGCCCTCCTTGCGGAAACGGGAGGTCAACATGTCGTTCGGCCCGCCGACATTCACGTCCCAGAGATCGGGAACCTCGGCCAGGCTCTCGACGACAGCCCGGCATTCCTCGTCTCCCAGGTGCACCGGTCCATCCTTCTCGTCGACGCCGAAGCGCAGGGCAACGGCACAGCGTCCCTGTGCCTCGTTCACGACATCCTCGAGGGTTTCGCGAAGCAGGCGCAGACGATTCTCGAAACATCCTCCGTACTCGTCCGTTCGCCGGTTGGTCCGCGGCGACAGGAAGTCCGTGAACACCGTGATGCCGTGGCTGGCGTAGACGTAGACAAGGTCGAATCCGGCCTCGAGGGCACGTCTCACACCCTCGCGATGCCAGCGCCTGATGTTGCGAATGTCGTCTCGTGTCATGGTCCGGCCATGACCGGGAAAATCCTGGGGCGGCATGGGTCGCGCAGACGGCCCCATGGGGGTGAGCCGGCTGTAGGAATTGTGCGATGTGAGGCCGGCGTGGGCGAGTTCGCACCCTGCCAGCGCGCCGTGTCGATGGACGGCCTCCACCATCAGGGCGTGCACGCGCACATCCTCGCGGCTCCACAGCCTCGTGCTCTGGGCCGACGGGATATCCATGGTCGGGTGGATCGAACACCACTCGGTGTTCACCACCGCCCAGCCGCCTTCGGCCTTCATGCCGCGCATGGCGGCCTGGCCGTGAGGAAACTGGATGCCGGCGCCGTTGCAGTGGGGAACCTGGTAGAACCGGTTGCGCGCCACGACGGGGCCGATGCGCACCGGCTCGAAGAGAATGTCGTATCGCGGGTCGCGCGCCACGCTCGTTATGCCTCCCGTGGACGCGAACCCGGTCAGCGCCCCTTCCAGACCGGCTTGCGCTTCTCCTGGAAGGCACGGGGGCCCTCCTTGCGGTCCTCGCTGGGAATCATGACCTCGACCGTTCGGTACTGCCGCGCGTTGACCTTGTTGAGAGCATCCTGGAATTTCTTGTCCTCTGCATCCCGCACGATTTCCTTGGTGACGGCCTGAACAAGGGGCGGCCCGCCGGCAAGGAGTCGCGCCAGCTTCCAGGCCTCATCCATGAGGTCCGCTGCAGGCACCACGCGATTGACCAGGCCCCAGCGGTGCGCCTCGGCGGCATCGAACCACCTGCCGGTGAGCAGGAGTTCCATGGCGATGTGGTAGGGAATGCGCTTGGGCAGGGCGATGCAGGCTGCTGGCGCATAGGTGCCGACGGTGATTTCGGGAAGAGCGAAGGTGGCGTGGTCGGCAGCAATCAGGATGTCGGCGTCGAGGGCGACTTCGAGTCCGCCGCCGCAACAGATTCCGTTGACCGCGCTGATGATGGGCTTGTTGAGATCAAGCAGGTCCTGCATGCCGCCAAACCCGCCAGGTCCGTAGTCCTCCTCAAGCACCTCGAGTTCGGCCGATGCGGCCTTGAGGTCCCAGCCGGCCGAGAAGAACTTCTCGCCACCGCCGGTCAGGATGGCCACCCTGAGGTCGGGATCGTCGCGAAATCCGAGAAACACCTCTCCCATCCTGCGGCTGGTCGCATTGTCGATGGCGTTGGCCGGAGGTCGATCGAGAGTGACGAGCAGTACACCGTCCTCCCGGTGGACGGTCACACCCTCGCTGGCGCTGTCTTCGACGGGCAAGGTCATGAGTCACTCCCGCTGTTCCGAATCAGTCGTTTCCTCAGTTAACGCCTGCGCGCCCCCTCCTGCAAGGCGACCGGGTCTTCCTTGACACGTACCATGACCGGACCATGATTTGCCGGCGGCGAAGGCAAGGGGTTCTCGATGACGGCACGCACCCATTGGCTTGCGCCTCTGCTTGCTCCGCGATCCATTGCCCTTGTCGGCGGGTCACCGCGGCCCGGCTCTGTCGGAAACCTCATGGTGAAGAGCCTTCTGACGGGTGGCTACCCTGGCAGTCTGGCTGTGGTGAACCCGAGACATTCCGCCGTCGAGGGCATCGAAGCCGTGGCCTCCCTGGCGGACCTTCCGCAGTCCGTCGATCTTGCCATCCTGTCGGTGGCGGCCCATCGCATGGAAGGGGTCATGGGGGAGGCGATCCGCGCCGGAGCCCGTGCCATGGTCATCTTCGATGCCTGTCTCCTCGATGACGACCGGGAACCCCGCCTTCTCGATCGCCTGAAGGCGATGGCCCGCGAGGCGGGCGTTCCGGTGTGCGGTGGCAACGGCATGGGATTCCACAACTTTGACGCCCGGACCTTTGCGAGTTTCCAGGAGCCCCTCGATTCCAGGCCCGGCCACATAGCGGCCCTGTGCCACTCGGGATCGGTGTTCGGCATGCTGGCGAACGAATCGCGCCGGATGCGCTTCAATCTTCTGGTGTCTCAGGGGCAGGAGATCAACGCATCGGTCGCCGACTACATGGATTACGCCCTGGAACAGCCGACGACCCGTGTTCTGGCGCTCTTTGCCGAGGCGATCCGTGATCCTGACGCCTTCGTGCGGGCCCTCGCCAGGGCGCGTGACCGGGATATCCCGGTGGTTGTCACGAAGGTCGGGAGAACACCGGAAAGCGCCAGGCTTGCCCAGACGCACTCAGGGGCCCTGGTCGGAGACGACGCAGCGTTCGATGCGGTGTGCCGCCGTTACGGAGCGCTGCGCACGGACGATCTCGACGGCCTCATGGCCGCAGCCCAGATCCTCGGTCTCGGAAAGACCGTGGGAGAGGGGGGCTTTGCCGCGATTCTCGATTCGGGAGGATTGCGCGAACAGATGATCGATCTCGCCAGTGACATGGGGCTCGAGTTCGCGCCGCTCACGAGGGCCACCGTCAGCGCTCTCGAAACGTGTCTCGACATCGGTCTCGAAGCGATCAATCCGCTCGACGCCGCCGGACGTTACAACGAACGTCTCGGATCCGTGATTGGCCAGTGCGCCGGCATTCTCGAACGGGATCCCGGAGTGGCAATCCTTGCCCACGAGTACTATCGCACGGACCGCAACGAGGGCCTGCGCGAGATCGGCGATGCGGCACGGAAGATCGGCCGTGACTCGGATAAGCCCTACATTCTCACAAACTCGCTCGGCGCGGCGGACAACGGATCCTTCGCCAGCGACATGCTCGACTGCGGCGTTCCGGTGATCAATGGCATGAAGCCGCTTCTCACGGGTGTGAGGTGTGCTCTTGCATACCGCGACCGGCGGAATGTGGACGAAGGCACGGTTGAAGCCGCGGACCCGGATCTCGCCCGGCTCTGGAAGGAGCGTCTTGTCGGGGGTGATGCCCCTGGCGAAACCGAAGTCCTCTCCATGCTGGGAGCATTCGGCATACCGGTTGTGGAAAGCCGGTTCTGCCGGGCCCCTGAAGAAGCCGTCGCGGCGGCCCGTGCCATCGGATATCCGGTGGTGCTCAAGACGGCGGTGCCGGGGCTGCTTCACAAGTCCGACTGCGGTGGTGTCCATCTCGGTCTTCAGGACGAGGCAGCTGTGCGTGCGGCCGCCATGTCGTTGATGTCACTTGGCCCGGACATGTGTGTTGCCGAAATGGTCCGGGGGGAGACGGAAGTGGCATTCGGCATGGTGAACGATCCCCAGTGGGGGCCCGTGGTGATGGTGAGCGCCGGGGGCGCCCTGGTGGAACTGCTTGACGACCGGGCCTCGTCGCTCGCGCCCGTTGGCACACAGGAGGCCCGCCGCCTCATCGACGGACTCAGGATCCGGCACCTGCTTGACGGGGCGCGGTCCCGGCCGCCCTGCGATGTTGCCCGGCTCTCGGTCGTGCTCAGCCGCTTTTCCGTTGTCTGCCATGCGCTGAAGGACGTCATCGCCGAAATGGACGTCAATCCGCTCATCGTCGGTCAAGACTTCGTCAGGGCGGTCGATGCAGTGCTGATCCCCCGGAAGACAGTCGAGCACCCTGACGGGCTTGGCCCGCCCCGGGAGGCTGCAGCGCGTCCGGCAGCCGTCTTCACGGCATAGAGAGTCGGCATGCGTTTCCTGGAGTCTTCACCCGAGGCCATCTCGATCCGAGCGGTCTGGCGGTCCTGTGGCGCCGGGGGCCGCAGGATCTTCATGAACAATTCGCTCACCGGAGAACGTCCGAGCGACTCCAGGATCAGCGAGGCCATGGCACTGGAGAACATCGATGCCTTCGTCGTTTCCTGTCCGAAGGACGTCGTGATGTACTCCACCGCCGTTCAGGACCTCGGCGCCGGCAAACGCATCGAGGTCTGCGACCGGGCGGAACTCGTCTTCGAGTTGGCAGCGGTTGAAGAGAGTGCCGCGCCATGACCCGAGTTGAGGACAGTGACACCCTGAGGCTGCCGGCATCGACGGACACACTCGAACCTGTCAGCCGTGCATGGTCAGGGATTCAAATCCCGCCAGAAGAGCGACATTCCGTCATCCTGATCCGACAACATGAAGAATGAGAGAGATGTCGAGTTCCATTCATGCCGATGCACACAACACCGTTCGTGTCAGCTCGCGGAGGTTTGACCTGTCGCCGTTTCACGACTGTCATGCAAGTCCGGAGACGGTCATGGGTGTTTACGCGGACCGCTACTACAAGGTCTACATTGGCGAGGACCCGGTCGAGACATACTGGAACCTGCGCCGTCGGGTCGTGCTTTACGATGTACCTGAAAAGCCCTGGCAGATCGAAGGTCCGGACGCGATGGCATTCCTGGACAGGATCTTTGCCAGGAAGGTCTCGACCTTGAAGGAAGGCCGCGGGCTCTACGCCATTGCCTGCACCCATGACGGCGGCACGTTCATGGACGGCATCCTGTTCCGGATGACCGAGGACGTGTTCTGGTACATTCAGCCGGATGGTCACTTTCGAACCTGGGTCTGGGCCCTCGCCAAGGGGTACGACGTCACGATTTCGGATCCAAAGGGTCGGGTTCTTCAGGTTCAGGGTCCAAACTCGCTGAAAGTTCTGTCGGCGCTTACCGATGGCGTCATCGACGAAAACCTCAAGTACTTCAGGTCCGGCTATTTCCACGTAGGAGGCCAGCGGCTGTACGTATCGCGGACAGGCTGGACGGGCGAGCTTGGCTACGAGATCTATTCGGTGGGCACCGAGACCTCCATCGACCGGCCCACGGATCACCACAAGCTCTTCAGCGATGTGACGGAGGCGGGAAGAGAGCATGGCATGGTCTACGGCAGCACGGCCTCGATGGAGATTCGCAGGATCGAAGCAGGGATTCTCGACAACCTCACCGACTTCGATCACACGATGACGCCCTTCGCTGCGGGACTGGGCTCGTTCATCCACATGGACAAGGACGATTTCGTCGGGCTCGAAGCGCTGCGGAACGCCGATCGTCGGGTGCGTCTGCTTGGACTGGTGTGCAGCGGAGCCACGCCCGGATACCGCGGGGCGGTGACGCAGAACGGTCGGCCCGTTGGTCACGTGACAGCAGCGGCCTGGTCACCGACGCTTGATCTGGGCATCGGCTATGTCCGGTTCGATGCGCCCGAGGAGTGGATCGGCAGGAACCTGCAGGTGCGGACCGAAGCCGGCGACACCGCAGATTGCGAGATTGTCGCCCTGCCGTTCTACGACAGGGAAAAGCGGATTCCGCGCGGGCTGGACAAGACCATTCCCTGACTGCCCGCCTGCCGGAAACCCGGAGACTGGCCGGTGATCTTGAGCGCCAACTCATGGGAGAGGCAGGTCGTTGCGGATGTCATCCGCGGGCGACCCGACCAGCGCCGGTTTCCCCTGGCCCTGACCAGCTGGATGCGGCCGCCGAAGAGGCGCGATTCAACCGTCGGGGAACGCCGTCAACATACGTTGACGTCGTCGATCCCTGAAACGATATGGCTGACGATACCGTAGTCTCGGGCCTCTTCCGGACTGAGCCAGTGGTTGCGGTCCGTGTCCCGCGCCACCTGTTCGAGAGACTGCCCTGTCTCGTTGGCAATGATGCGGTTGAGGCGATCGCGCATCTTCAGGATTTCCCGGGCCTCGATCTCCATGTCGACGGCACTGCCGCCAACGCCGCCCATCGGCTGGTGAAGCAGGAACCGGGTGTTAGGCGTGCAGTAGCGCCTTTCCCGTGCCGCGCCAAGGTAGATGTGCACACCAGCACTGGCCACCCAGCCGGTTCCGATGACGGTCACGGGAGCGCCGATGAAGCGGATCATGTCGTGAATGGCATCGCCCGACTCGACATGACCTCCCGGTGAGCTGATCACCAGGCGCACGGGTTCATGCGAGATCTCGCTCAGCGCCAGGAGCTGTGCAGTCGTCTCGCGCGCCACCTTTTCGTTGATCTCGCCGAAGAGCAGGATCAGGCGGGAGTCGAAGAGGATCTTTGTCGCCGCGGTAGTCCTGCTACGGGAATCCCGCTCGTCTTCAGACAGCACCGGTGTTGTCATGCGCGCTCTGCCCGGTTGAATGGAGGCTGACGAATAGCAGTACCGGGGTGGTCAGGAAAGCCCCATGAGAGAGCGGGCGTACTCCCGCGCCTCGAAGGGCTTGAGATCATCGGCTCCTTCGCCGACGCCTATGGCGTGCAGGGGGAGCTGGAATCGTTCACCGAGGCCGACGACGACACCGCCCCGTGCCGATCCGTCGAGCTTGGTGACGATCAGTCCCGTGATGTCGCACGCATCACGAAAGGTCTCGACCTGGGCATGGGCGTTCTGGCCGGTGGTCGCATCGACGACGAGAACCCGGTCGTGTGGCGCGTCGGCATCCAGCTTGCCCAGTACCCGCCGGATCTTGACCAGTTCGTCCATCAAGTGGCGCTTGTTGTGGAGGCGGCCGGCCGTGTCGACGAGAAGGAGGTCCGCATCGTGCGATTGCGCCGTCTCGTAGGCGGTGTAGGCAAGGGCTGCGGGATCGCCTCCCTCCTTGCCGCTCACCACGATGGCGCCGGTCCGCTGGCCCCAGATCCCGAGCTGTTCGATGGCTGCCGCCCGAAAGGTGTCGCCGGCGGCCAGCACCACGGCGAGACCATTCTCCCGGTGCAGTCGCGCGAGCTTGCCGATCGTCGTGGTCTTTCCTGTCCCGTTGACTCCCATCACGAGAACGACATGGGGACGATTAAGGGGATCGGGACGCAAAGGCACGGCAAGCGGCTCGAGAATGCGGGCAATGTGTTCGGCAAGGTCGCCGCGCACGTCCTCATCCGTCACCTGGCGATTGAACCGACGGTGCGACAGTTCCGCCACCAGGGTGGCCGCCGTGGCGACGCCAATATCGCCTTCGATCAGCGCGTCCTCGAGGTCTCCAAGGGCGGCATTGTCGAGTCTTCTGGCATTGACGATCGTACCGATCGAATCCTTCAGCCTGTCCGACGAGCGCGTGAGACCGGTGCGCAGCCGGGCGAGCCAGCCGTCCTGGCTCACGGGCCGGGTCCCGTGAGAAGCCGGTCACCGTCGCGTCCGGTGAGGACGAGTGAATGGATGCTGCCCGACGCGAGATCCGCTTGCGTCGTCACCGGGGCGTAGTGTTCCGTGCGGCCTCTTCCCGGGGATTCGACGAGAACGGACGATGCGGAGCCAACGAGAGAATCGAGAAAACTGGAAGCGGCAGCCGAACCGGCCTGGCGCAGCCTCGCCGCGCGCTCCTTTCTTACCTGGCGCGGAAGAGCTGGCATCCTTGCTGCAGGTGTTCCGGGCCGCTCGGAATAGGGGAAGACATGGAGCCATGTCAGGCCACAGTCGTCCACGTGGGCCAGGGTATTGGCAAACATGTCGTCCGATTCGGTGGGAAACCCGGCGATCAGATCGGCGCCGAACACGATGTCGGGACGCAGCCGGCGCACCGTTCGGCAGAAGCGGACAGCGTCCTCGGGTGTGTGCCGGCGCCTCATGCGCTTGAGAATCATCGGATCGCCCGCCTGAAGCGACAGGTGGAGGTGGGGCATGAGGCGCTCCTCGCAGGCGATCGCATCGAGGAGTGTCTTATCAACCTCCGCAACGTCGAGGCTGGTCAGCCGCAGCCGCGGCAGTTCAGGTACGCCGGCGAGGATGGCGTGGACAAGATTGCCGAGGCGGGGCCGTTCCGGAAGGTCCTGGCCCCATGCGGTGATGTCGACTCCGGTCAGCACCACCTCGTTGCACCCGGACGAGACGATCTTGCTAACATCGTCGATGACATCCTCGGCCGGACGGCTTCTCGAGGGGCCGCGACCGCGCGGGATGATGCAGAACGTGCAGTGATGATCACAGCCGTTCTGAACTTCGACAGGGGTCCGGGCCTTCGTTGCAGGGGTTACGGGCTGGGGAGCGGCCGGGACCGTGGTCCACGTCTCGCGGCGGGTCTTGAGAGCATTGGCCACGACACGATCGATCTCCGGCATGGCGGCCCACGTCTGGTGGTCGATTTCGCTGGCGCAGCCGGTGGCGACGATGGTGGCCGATGGATGCTCACGGCGCAGCCGGCGCACCATCTGGCGCGCCTGGCGCTCGGCTTCTGAGGTCACGGCGCAGGTGTTGACGACAATCGTGTTCTCCACGCCGCCCGACTCCAGGTGACGGGACATGATTCCCGCCTCCCGGGCGTTGAGCCGGCAGCCGAAGTTCACCACGTGGCTCATGCCATGATCTCCGGCATGAGTGTTCCCCTGCACACGAGGCTGGCGGGTCCGGCCAGGTGAACGTGGCCGTTCTCATGCCAGTCGAGGTCGAGTTCACCTCCGGGCAGGGCCACGGTCACATGGCGTTGGGTGAGGCCGCGCCGGTGGCCGGCGACGGCGATCGCGCAGGCTGCGGAACCGCAGGCGAACGTGGCGCCGGCCCCCCGCTCCCAGACCCGCGCCCGCACTTTCGACTCAGTCTCGACCGTGGCAAAGCTGATGTTGGCCCGGCGTGGGAAAAGAGAGTGTCCTTCGAGCAGCGGTCCGGTCGTCGGGAGGTCAACCGCGTCGCAGTCCTCGACGAAGAGGACGGCATGGGGATTGCCCATGCTGACACAGGTGGCGGCCGACGGCGCGACATCGCCAAGATCCACCTGAAGCGTGTCCGACGGCGTTGCCAAAGGGATGTCCTGCCAGCCGAGACGGGGTTCGCCCATGTCGACGTCGAACATCTCGTCCCCCCGCCGGCGTGCCTTCAGCAAGCCGAACTGGGTTTCGATACCGGCGTCGTCCCGTCCGGTCTCCTCCATGAGCAGCCGGGCGACGCAGCGGGTTCCGTTGCCACAGGCCTCGGCCTCGCTGCCGTCCGGGTTCCAGATGCGCATGAAGGCATCGCCCTTAAGCGAAGGTTCGAGACGGATGAGCTGGTCGCACCCCACACCAAAGCGGCGATCGGCAATGGTGCGGATCGTGCGGGCGGGAAGCGGTGCAGCACGCTCCCGGGCGTCGACGATGACGAAGTCATTGCCCAGGCCGTGCATCTTGACGAAACTGACAGGATCCATGGCTGTTGCTATATAGGGCTGCACGCTGCGGGCGTCCATGCCCGCCCGGCAGACGAGGTGACCTCAATGACAACTCTCAATCGCCTGCCGGTACTCGAAAGGCGGCGAATTCAGGCCGAAGTTGTCAGGCCGCTCTGGCAGGCCATGAAGGCCGAGATTGGCGAGGCCGGGGCACGCCGGATCCTCTCATCGGCGATTGTCGAGGCGGCCATCACCGAAGGACGCGAGTTCGCAGAGAAGAACGGGGGTTCCGGAGGAATCCGCGGATTTCTGTCCTTCCAGCATCTCTGGGATGCCGATGGCGCCCTTGAGACCGAGGTCACGCACACCTCGGATGACGAATACGTCTATCGTGTCACGCGATGCCGCTATGCGGAGATGTACAGGGAGATGGGGTTGGCCGACATCGGTTTCGAACTCTCCTGCAATCGCGACGCGACATTTGCGACAGGCTATGATCCGCGTATCCGCCTCCGCCGCACGCAGACCATCATGCAGGGCGCGGACCACTGCGATTTCCATTACCGGATGGTCCGGGAAGAGACCTAAGGTTCCAGGGGGCGCCCATGTTCGACAGGCTTGCCAGCAATCTTGAGGGAATCTTCACCCGGCTGCGGCACAAGGGCTCCCTGCGCGAAAGCGACATCGACGCTGCCCTGCGTGAAGTGCGCGCTGCCCTGCTCGAGGCCGATGTCGCACTCTCCGTCGCCAGGGAGTTCGTCGAGACTGTACGCGAGCGGTCGCGTAGCGCCGAGAGGCTGCGGGGCGTCAATCCGGCCCAGCAGGTCATCAAGCTCGTGCATGACCATCTCGTGGAAACGCTCGGGTCCGAAACCACCGAACTTGATCTGGCCGGCAATCCCCCCGTCGCCATGATGCTGGTCGGTCTCCAGGGCTCCGGCAAGACCACGACCACGGCCAAGATCGGGCGCTGGCTCCAGGAAGGGGAGGGGAAGAGGAAAGTCCTCATGGCCTCCCTCGATGTCCGCCGTCCGGCGGCCCAGGAGCAGTTGGCGGTCCTTGGCGAACAGGCGGGGATCGCGACCCTGCCGATCGTCGCCGAAGAAGGTCCCCTTGCCATTGCTCGGCGCGCCCTCAAGGCAGCGCGACGCAGCGCCACCGACGTCCTTCTTCTCGATACCGCGGGCAGACTCCACATCGACGACGAACTGATGGAGGAACTGGCCAGCGTCAGGGAGCTGGCCTCGCCCCGCGAAGTGCTGTTCGTGGCGGATGCCATGACCGGGCAGGATGCGGTCAACAGCGCCAGGTCCTTCCACGAGAGTGCCGGCGTGACCGGAATTGTCCTGACCCGGATCGACGGCGATGCCCGCGGAGGGGCGGCGCTCTCGATGCGGCAGGTCACCGGGTGTCCCATCAAACTGATGGGAACCGGCGAACAGCTGGACCAGCTCGAAGCCTTCCACCCCGATCGCCTGGCCGGCCAGATTCTGGGCATGGGCGATGTCGTGAGCCTGGTGGAGAAGGCTGCCCGGGTCGTGGAGGAGGAGGATGCGCAGAAGCTGGCAAGGAAGATGGAGTCCGGGCAGGGGTTCGACTTCGACGATCTGCGCCTGCAGATATCGCACCTGCGCCGGATGGGCGGCATGCAGGGCCTTCTCGGACTGCTGCCCGGCGTTGCCCGGGCGCGTCGGGAGATGGAGGCCTCGAAACTCGACGAGACCGCCCTTGGCCGCATCGAGGCGATCCTCTCATCGATGACGCCCGCCGAGCGCCGTGATCCTCGCATCATTCACGCAAGCCGCAAGAAACGCATCGCTGCCGGCTCCGGCACCCGTATCCAGGATGTCAACAGGGTCATGAAAATGCATGCCCAGATGAACGGCAGCATGAAGAAAGTGCGCAGGATGGCGAAGAAGGGCCAGCTCCCGCCCGGCTTCGAGTTGCCTCAATCCGGGGACCCGTTGTCCGGCATCGACATGCCGGGCGGACTGAAGTTTCCCTGACCGGGGCCAGGGGCTGAGCCAACTCGCCTGGACCACGAGTGCCGGGGTGCGAACCCCGGCACTCGTGTGTCAAGAGAAGATCAGGACCCTGCCATGGCGGCATCGACCATCGGCTGCCAGACATCCATGTTGTCGTCGAGCCACCGGTTCGTCACCTCGATGAGATCCTGTTGCTGGTTGTCGATCAGATCCATCATGATTTCCTGGGGCCCGTTCGCCAGGGTGAAGCTCTCCAGGAATCGGGCGGCAACGGGCCATTCATCGTGAACACCGGGCCACGCAACCTTCATGATGCGCGGTTTGTGCAGGCTGTACTGGTTCACCAGGTCCTCGGGAATGTCGATCCATCCGGTCTCTTGCACGGACAGCACCCAGTGAGGAGCCCAGAACATCATGACGAGCGGTGCCTTGCGTTCCACTGCCGAATTGAGTTCCGCGATCATCGTTCCTTCACTGCCCGCCGGAACGACATCGAACGGAAGCTCCTGCTCGCGAATGAGATCGCCGCCGCGACTGCGCCACTCCGCCGGATAGTCGAGGAAGCGGCCATTGGGAAAGGTCTCGGTGGAGGCGAAGAGTTCGTGACAGTCGAGGAAGGCCTCCCAGGCCGGAAGACCCGGGCACTCTTCCTCAAGGTAGAGCGGATAGAGCCATCCTTCCCGGGCATCGAGTCCCAAGTCACCAATGTCGATGATGTCACCGTTCTCAATCATGACCGGATAGACCTCACCCAGGTTGTTGCTCCACAACTCGGGCGAATACGTGATCTGGCCGTCGGCAATGCCCTGAGGGGCGGACAGCGCGGAGATCGCCACGTACTCGACATTGTAGCCCATGCGCCGGAGAATCTCTCCCGAAACGGCCGAGGAGATCTGGGCCCCGGTCCAGTTGTGCAGCGGTACGATGATCGGTCTCTCCGACTCGGGCACATCCGCGCTGGCCGGGCCCATGAACATGAGGGCGGCGCCGGCGGCAAACAGCAACGATCTTACAATTCCCATGACTTCAAACTCCTGTCGCTAAGTCACATGTGATGGCAAGTTTGCCCTCATCCGGCGGACGATGCGAGTCGCTCCCACATCCGTGAGGGTGTATTGGTCCCGCGGAAGACAAGGCGGAGTCGAGAGGACATGAGCCGGGCGACGATCAATGCGATGTGCGCTGTGTTTCCGGGTGCGGTGGACACGGACCCCTGGGGAGACGGCCATGACGCCTGGAAGATTGGCGGCAAGATGTTTGCCTGCATGGGGGCATCCGAAGAGGGCGTTTCCGTCAAGACCGACAGTATCGAGACTGCGACGATGCTGATCGATGCGGGCATCGGCAGAAAGGCGCGGTACTTCCACCGCTCGTGGATCAACCTGCCCTTTGGCTGTGCGGAAGACCAGCTGTGGCAGCGCCTTGCCGTGTCCTACCGCATCGTGCGTTCCGCACTGCCGGCCCGGGTGCGGGCGGAACTTCCCCCGGAAGAGGATCCGGCAGTCCTGCATTCGAGATATCAGGCCGCAAGGACCGGCGGGTAGGCTCAGGACGCGATGCGGTCGAGGTACCAGTCGGTGAAGGCCGCCGAGTAATCCTCCAGGGTCGCATAGGGTCCTGGCGTGTAGCGGGTGGAATTCACGCCCTTCTGGTTGTCGATGATGATCTTCGTGTCCTCGATGGTGGTAACGTCCCACATCCAGATCAGTCGCTTGAGATCAACGTCCCGGTCCAGGTCGGCATCGGCGCGCACGTGCCAGGTCACGAGCACCTCGCTGAACTCCGGCGTGACGGGCGTGAAACGGAACATCGTGAGATGATCGGCACACAGGTAGGCATAGGACAGCGGACCAAGGGTGAAGGCAGTCTCGCCACCGTCCCAGTGTTCCAGGGCGCCAAGCAGGGGAGCGACGGGCTGCCCGTCCTCGGAAAGCGTGAGATAGCCCTCCCGAATGGGCTGGCGCCAGACGCTGTGAGGCTGGCGCGGGTCACCGATGTCGCCATCCGACCAACCCACGGGGAGGCCGAGCTTCCTCGTCTTCTCGGCCCAGGTCTCAACCACCGGACGGTAGGTCTCCGGACCGCGGTCATGCGCCTTCACGTAGGCATTGACCATCGTGTACTCGGGGTGTGCCGGTGAGCAGTGATAGCACTCGCGGAAATTGTCGACGACGAGCTTCCAGTTGGCGTAGGTCGGATAGATCTCGCGATGCACGATCTTCGTGTCCTTGAGGCCATGCAGCCCGGCGTAGGAATCAAGCAGATCGGCAATGCCGCCGAAGTCCGCGACATGTGGATCGTCGGTGCCAGCGAGGCAAATGAAGATGAGACCCTGCGCCACCCGGACCGCGCACCCGTGAAGCGGGTAATCCGCCTTGTCGAATCCCTGAGGCATGGAACGAGCGGCGATGAGGCGGCCGTCCAGATCGTAGGTCCAGGCATGATAGGGGCACACGAGCTTGCCGGCATTGCCGCGTTCCTCGAGGCAGATGTGGCTGCCGCGATGACGGCAGACATTGAAGAAGGCGCGGATCTCGTGATCACGGCCGCGTACCAGGATGATCGACTCCTCGCCGACCCGGTAGACAAGGTAGTCGCCTCTCGAGGGAATCTCGCTCTCGTGGGCGACATAGAGCCAGGACTTCGAAACGACCCTCTCCATGTCCCGCCTGAAGATCCCGGGGTCCCGATAGAACGGCTGTTCCAGGGTAAAACCGGATCGTTGCCGGGCGATCAGGTCATCCACCACAGGGATGTCGTGCGCCTGCATTGTCACCTCCCGTCGATGCCCCAATCTACCCCATCCCGCGCCGGGTCGTGAAGTCCGCGGAGCAACGCGGAAGGACGCTCGTGGAACGAAGCGATCCGCAGCACAGTCTTCGGACAAGGGTCGCGCACGTCATCCTGCCAGGATGTCAAGGGGCGGTTTGCTCGACCGCACGGGGCGACCACGCAGGCGGCCCGGTCACGAGGTTCATGGCTCTTTCCCTGGCCCGCGCGAAGCCAGCGTCATCGAGTCCTGAAGAGAGATCGGCAAGAAGCTGCCGCGAGAATAGGTAGTCCGCCCCGGGAGCGGTGTTCTGCAGGGCGACGATGGCCCAGGCACAGGCCTCTACCGCGTCCGCGGCGATACCGTCACCCCTGGCGTAGCGGTCAGCGATGTCGTGTTGCGCGGCAAGCAGTCCCCACCGTGCCGCCCCCAGAATCTGGTCGCTGGCCGAAACTCCTGGCGGACGCACGTAGTTCACGCCCGGGGTGGTGCGGCCGAGGACAAGAAGGGCGTCCGCCGAGCCGGCGGCTTCGGCCCGCGCGAGGAGCTGACCCTTCAGGTTGTTGATGAAGAACGTCCCCCATCCTTCGGTGATCATCGCCGCCAGGGCCCAGATGGCCCGGGGGTGGCGATGGCGCGCAGCGACGAGATACCAGTCGGTTGCATCCTGGATGTGGGGCGTGCCGATCCTGCCGAACCTCGACATGTCCCCCATGAGCAGGGCGGCCTGAGGATTGCCGTTTTCGGCCAGGGGTTCCAGGAGGCCACGGGCAGCCTGATACTCGCCCTGGCGAATGAGCTGCCGTGCCTCCGCTACACCGGGAGCGTCGGTCCCGGACCACTCGCCAGGCCAGGTCGTGTCCGGAAAGTTGCGGTCGACAGCCAGTGTCATGATCCATGATTCCGGAGGCGTGCCTTCCATGATGACGGCGACATCTCCCCGCACCCGCACCAGTCTTTTCTCTGAGCCGGGCCAGCCGAGCCAGGATTCGTAGAACAGGCTGTAGAGCCACGACGCCATCGGAGTCAGACTGACCGGGCCGGCTTCCATCGGCGGCACAGGCGGCAGGGACGACGGCAGGGTCACGACAAGGCTGGCGATATAGGCTGCGAGCTCAAGGCGAGCGTCGAGTCCCTCCCATGGGGCGGTCATGATGAACTGGATCTGTGTCAGTCCCGATTCACCTTCGAACATGATGATGCTGAAGGTCCGCGCCGGATCATCCGATGCCTTGGGCCGGCCAACAAGGAGCGGGCCCACGTGGGGATCGTCGATGGCTTCGAAATCCGCCGTATCGATCAGACCGCTGGCGACGGCGGCACGGATCACGTCAGTGCTCGACACCTCAAGCGCCGGACTGTCGTCACCCGCGGGACAGAGGGCAGACCCAAGGACAAGCCCGAAGAAGACGACAAGTCCCCGGGCAGTGGATCCGGATGGCGCAAAGAGGCGGGTCATGGTTACCCGGCAGTTGGAAAATCACACATCTGGATCATCGATGTCCGCTGGTGCTCACGAGAGGCGTTTTGATAATCGGCCTGACTATTCTAGTCTAGTGCCTCGAAATTCGCTTCCCTGCCGGGGCAGTCGCCGGTATGTAGGCTTGAGAGCAAGGCGGACTGTGATGCATGGTGCGTCGGAGGCCGAAAGTGGTCAGCATGGAGTTCAGGGTGTCGTCGAAACGTTCGGGACCGGGTGAATGACGGACAGCATGCACAGCCCGGATCGGGGGAGCAACCAGCCCCAGGTCCGGTTCGAGAACGTACAGAAGACCTATGACGGAGAGGTTCTCGTTGTGAAGGACCTCAACCTGGCGATCGAGAAGGGCGAGTTCCTCACTCTTCTCGGACCGTCCGGGTCGGGCAAGACGACGACGCTCATGATGCTTGCCGGGTTCGAATCGACGACTCATGGCGACATCGTGCTCAATGGCCGTTCGCTGCGCCTGGTGCCGCCGCACAAGCGGGATATCGGCATGGTCTTCCAGAACTACGCCCTGTTTCCCCACATGACGGTCTACGAGAACCTCGAGTTTCCGCTGCAGTGCCACAAGGTCGAAAAATCGTCCCGGGAAAAGAAGATCGCCGACGCTCTCGCCATGGTCGAACTCACCGGTTTCGAGAGGCGCCGCCCGGCGCAACTTTCCGGTGGCCAGCAGCAGCGCGTCGCTCTGGCGCGCGCCCTCGTCTTCGAACCCCAGATTGTTCTCATGGACGAGCCGCTTGGCGCTCTCGACAAGAAGCTGCGCGAGCAGATGCAGATCGAGATGAAGCACATTCACCAGAACGTGGGCCTGACATTCGTCTACGTCACCCATGACCAGAGTGAGGCGCTGACCATGTCGGACCGCATCGCGGTGTTCGATGACGGAGTCATCCAGCAGCTCGACGCGCCCGAGGAACTCTATGAACGGCCCAAGAATGCCTTCGTTGCCCAGTTCATCGGCGAGAACAACCGGCTCAAGGGCAAGATCACCGAGTTCGCAGGGGACGTCTGCCTTGTCGAGCTTCCCAGCGGGCACACGATCAGGGCCCTGCCTGTCAATGTTTCCGAGGTGGGGCAGCAGACCACCCTGTCACTGCGTCCCGAGGTGGTGGTCGTCGGTGCCGTGGAAAGTGATGGATGCGATGATATTTTTACGGCGGTGGTGCAGGAACAGATCTACATGGGCGACCATACCAGAGTGCGCATGGAGGTTTTCGGCAACGACGATTTTGTCGTCAAGGTGCCACGCGGCTCGGGCCATGGTGGTCTCGAACTGGGACAGGAAATCAGAATCGGCTGGCGGTCGGGCGACTGCCGGGCGCTGGATGCCGCCTGACATGTTGGGAGGTGTCCTTCAGGCCGCGTGACGCGGCACATGAAGCAGGGTCTTCGTGACCGTGCACGACATGAACAACGTTCTTTGAAGGGAGACGACAATCATGAAGAGTGTATTGAGAGTTTCAGCCGCGGTCCTTGCCGGCGCCGCGCTGGCGGGCCTGCAGGCTCCGTCAGCCGTCCTGGCCCAGGACACGGTTACCGTGGCGTCCTGGGGCGGAGCCTATTCCGCCAGCCAGCGCGAGGCGTACTACAAGCCTGCGGCCAAGGAAATCGACATGACCGTCCTCGAGGACGAGTGGGGCGGCACCCTGTCGGAGATCCGCGTCCAGGTCGACAGCGGCGAATACAAGTGGCACGTCATCGACTCGGAGTCGGGAACGGCCATGGCCGGTTGTGATGAAGGCCTTCTCGCCGAAATTGACTGGGAGATGATGGGCGGCATGGACCGCTTCTTCCCGGGTGCGGCACTCGACTGTTCGGTGGGCACAATCTCGTGGGCGACCATCTATTCCTACAATGGCGATGCCTATTCCGGCGACAACGTTCCGACCACCATCGCCGACTTCTTCGATCTCGAGGCGTTCCCGGGCAAGCGTGGCCTCTATGCCAACAGCCCGGCCGCATCGCTCGAAATGGCGCTCATGGCCGACGGCGTTCCCGCTGACGAGGTCTATGCCTACCTTTCCGACAACGAGGAAGAGGCCCTTGATCGTGCCTTTGCCAAGCTCGAATCGATCAAGCACGAGGTCATCTGGTGGGATGCCGGCTCCATGGCGCCGCAGCTTCTCGCTGATGGCGAGGTCGCCATGACCACTGCCTGGAACGGACGCATCTACAATGCGGTCGTCAAGGAAGGAAAGAACTTCGTCATCGTCTGGGACGGACAGACCATTGACTATGATCACTGGGTCATTCCGGCCGGGCATCCGGAGTACGATCTCGGCATGAAGTTCATCGAGTATGCCAGCCGTCCCGAAGTCATGGCGCGTCAGTCCCAGTACATCTCGTACGGCCCGACGACCGCCGAGGCAGGTGCGCTCATCAATCCGGACATTCTGCAGCACTTGCCGACAGCTGCGGCGAATCTGGAGAATGCCCTTTGGGTGGACACCGTCTGGTGGGCTGACCATGAAGAGGAGCTGACGGAGCGCTTCCAGGTCTGGCGTTCACAGTAACGATCACGTTTCAGGGAGAATTGGGACGTCGAAGTCCTGATTCTCCCTGCCTTTTCTTTCTTCGGACCGGAGACAGCAGGGCATGGTGGCGACCACAGGCAGCCATGACGTGATGCGCACAGCCGATGGCGTGCCGCTGAAGATCAAGCTCAGACGCGCCGAACGCATGCGCAAGGTCTGGGCAATCGCCCTTGTTGCACCGCTCTTCGTGTTCCTCATAGTCGGGTTCATTCTGCCGATCATTTCCCTGCTGTCACTGTCCGTCGAGGACCCGGACCTGACGGAGGGGTTCCCGCGTACGGCGGAAGTGTTCCAGCAATGGGATGGCGAGGGATTTCCACCACCAGAGGCCATGACCACCTTTGCCGAGGAACTTTCCATCGCCGATCGCGGCCAGTTCGGCCGCGCGGCGAAGCGGCTCAACTATGACATCAGCGGCTTCAAGTCGATGGTGAAGAAGACCGCCCGCCAGTCCGAAGAGCTTGCGTTGCTTCCTCCCGACCAGATCCTCGATGGCTTCATCAAGATCGACAAGGATTGGGGCGATCCTGCCTACTGGTTTACCATCAAGAACGCCTCGAACTTCTACACTGACTATTACCTTCTGTGGTCACTCGACCTGCAGCGCGATGACGATCGCGAGATTGTCAGCGTCTCACCCGACAGGGCCATCTACGTCGACGTTCTCCTGCGGACCATCGAGATCAGCTTTGCGGTCACCCTGCTGTGCTTCCTGCTCGGTCTGCCGATTGCCTATCTCCTGGCGACATTGCCGACACGCATCAGTAACCTGTTGCTGATTCTCGTGCTGCTGCCGTTCTGGACGTCGCTGCTGGTGCGGACAACGTCGTGGCTCGTGCTGCTGCAGAACGAGGGGCTGATCAACGACATGGCGTTGTGGCTGGGACTGTGGAACGAGCCCCAGGAACTGATCCGAAACCGGTTCGGTGTCTACGTGGCGATGGTGCATATTCTCCTGCCGTTCATGGTCCTGCCCATGTACAGCGTGATGAAGACCATCAACCCATGGCACATGCGGGCTGCGGCATCCCTCGGTGCGCCGGGCTGGAAGGCCTTCCTGAAGGTGTACTTTCCGCAGTGCATGCCCGGGGTGGCGGCCGGAACGCTGCTCGTCTTCATTCTTTCACTGGGCTACTACATCACCCCGGCGCTGGTCGGCGGGCCCGGCGATCAGATGACCAGCTACTGGATCGTCCAGAACATGGGACGCACGGCCAACTGGGGACTTGGCGCGGCATTGTCCGTCGTGTTGCTGCTGCTCACTCTTGTCATGTTCTTCATCTACAACCGTTTTGTCGGTGTTGACCGGCTCAAGGTGAACTGACCATGGCCATGCCGTCCTACGCCACGACGTTCGACAGGATCTGGTATGTCACGTTTCGCGTGATCTGCGGCCTGGTCTTCGCTTTCCTGTTCATACCGATCATCGTGATCATCCCGCTCAGCTTCAATTCCGAGCCCTATTTCACATACCCCATGCCCGGCTTCTCGCTGCGCTGGTACGAAGAGTTCTTCGCCAGTCCGCAATGGTTGCTGGGCCTGCGGAACAGCATCATCGTCGGCATCTTTGCGACCCTGGTGGCGACGGTGCTGGGAACCCTGGCGGCATTGGGTCTCAATCGCGCCGAGTATCCGGGGAAAACCACGATCCTCGCGGTCCTCATCTCCCCTATCGTCGTGCCGATCGTCATTACGGCGGCCGGCATGTTCTACTTTTATGCCAAGCTCGGACTGACCGGCACGCTTGCCGGGCTTGTGTTCGCCCACGCAACGATCGGTGTACCGTTCGTCGTCATCACCGTTTCAGCCACGTTGGCGGGCTTCGACTACAATCTCATCCGGGCCGGTGCAAGTCTCGGGGGTGACCCCTTGCGCGTCTTCTTCCGTATCACCCTGCCTCTCATCCTTCCCGGAGTAGTGGCCGGCGCACTCTTCGCCTTCATCACGTCCTGGGATGAGCTGGTCATCGCGATTTTCCTTGCCAGTACCGAAGAGCATACGCTCCCAAGGCGCATGTGGTCTGGCATCCGCGAGCTTCTTTCACCGACCATCATGGCGGTCGCCACCATGCTCATCATGACATCCATCGCCCTGATGGTCGTGATGGAACTCCTGCGCCGCCGCAGTGAACGGCTGCGCGGCATCACACCCTGACGTCCATTTCGCCGGTTGCCCTCGGCCAGGACACCTGTTCGCCATCTTTCCCAATCATCGTCGACCGCAGACGGCGGACGTGACCCTTCAAGAGTATTCCGTTTGCGGATTGAAACGTGATCAAGGGCTTTCCGGCGACGCTGTGAGAGGGGAATGAATCTCTCCAGGGCTTTCCTGACGGTCAGCGGACTAACGGCCGCGAGCAGGGTACTTGGGTTTGTGCGGGACGTGCTGTTTGCCGCAGCCCTTGGAACGGGATGGGTGGCGGACGCCTTCCTCGTCGCCTTCAAGCTCCCGAACTTCTTCCGCCGTCTGCTGGCGGAGGGAGCCTTCAACGCGGTGTTCATTCCACTCTTCGCCGGCCGCCTCGAGCGAGATGGCGAGGCGGTCGCAAGACGGCTGGCCGGTGAGATCCTGGCGGTTCTCGCCGTGGTTCTCGCCGTGCTGGTCGCCGTCTTCGAGGTGGCGATGCCGTGGGTCATCACGGTCCTGGCGCCCGGGTTCGTCGACGAGCCGCGCAAGTTTGACCTGGCCGTCGATCTCACCCGCATCACCTTTCCCTACATCCTTCTGATCTCGCTGGTCGCGCTCTTCGGCGGCATGCTCAACTCGACCGGGCGATTTGCCGCCTATGCCGCAGCGCCCATCCTGCTCAATCTCAGCCTCATCGGCGCAGCGCTTCTGGTTCACGTCCTCGAGGATGTGCACGCAGGCAGGGCCGTCTCCTGGGGCGTGACGTGTGGCGGAGTCCTGCAGCTGGTGCTTGTCCTCCATGCCATCAGGCGTGCCGGCATGCTGCCGCGTCTTCTCCTGCCGCGCCTGACGGCAAGTGTGAGGGAGCTGCTTCGCCGTTTCGTTCCCGCGGCCCTCGGCGCCGGCGTCGTGCAGATCAATCTTCTCATCGATCTGTGGGTTGCCTCGTTCCTTTCCACAGGTGCCATTTCGTGGCTCTACTACGCCGACCGGGTCAATCAGTTGCCACTGGGCGTCGTCGGCATTGCCGTCGGCAGTGCGCTGCTGCCTCTGCTGTCAAGGCAGATCGAGGCCCGCGACGAGACCGGAGCAAACGAGAGCCAGAGCCGCGCCATCGAGCTCGTGATGGTTCTCACCCTGCCGGCGGCGGCGGCCCTCATGGTCATTGCCCATCCTGTCATCAGCGCCCTCTTCGAGCGTGGCGCCTTCAATGCCGCCGACAGCGAGGCGAGTGCCGCCGCCCTCAGGGCCTTCGCTGCCGGACTTCCCGCCTACGTGCTGCTCAAGGTGCTCGCACCCGCCTTCTTTGCGCGCAAGGATCCCGGGACCGTGCTGAAGATCGCTGCAGTCGGCTTGTTGAGCAACGTTGCCGTCATGCTGGCTCTGGTCTGGTCCCTGGGCCATGTCGGAATTGCCCTTGCGACCGCCGCGGCGGCCTGGATCAACGCCATCCTCCTCCTCGTGGTCCTGATCCGCCGGGGCCACTTCAAGGCTGACATGCGTCTAAAGCAACGTCTGCCCCGCATGGTCGCGGCGACATCCGTGATGGCTGCCATTCTTGTGGCGGTCCACCAGGCCCGCGAACACTGGTGGCTTGCCGGCGACGATCACATTGCCCTCTACCTCGTGGTCCTCGTGGCGCTCGGCCTGATCGTTTACGCGACCATCGCTCGCCAGTTCGGTGCCTGGGCCATCACGGACCTTCGCTCGATGATGAGGAAGGAGGCCTCCCGGACCGGTGAAGGCAAGCGATGAGTCCGAGGGTCAGGTTCGCAATGCGGTCGTCAGCAGCACAGGCAAATCGTTCGTCAACCCGTCTTGGCCATCAAGTCCACCAACCAGGAATGAACCATGGCTCAGTGACACTCGGGGGACGCGGATGACCGGTCCCCGCCGATTACGCGCAATCATGGACGAAGCCCGTGCTGCGGGGGAATCGGGTTCAGGTCAGGCCGAAGGACGACCTCTTGACAGGCGGCGCCACATGGAGAGTGCGATGATGGCAAGACCGAAGAGCGCGATAGCGCCGGGCAGCCACATTTGCCGTGCACGGATCTCGATCAGCGTCTGGATGGTATCGTCAAGCGAGACCAGGGTTCTTCCCCCGCTGTCGAACTGCCAGACAAGAGTGGCATCGTCGGGGTCGGAAGCATCGATCCACAAGAGAAAGACATGGGTGCCTGACTTCAGGGCTTCCTTGAATTCCCGGTAGTGCGGAAGGTCATTGCGATAGCGCACGACTCTCCTGTCGTCTTCGAGAACGGCCTGCAACTCGAGGGGATCGGGAACGAGGAACCGGATGAAAGCGCCGCGCCGCTTGCGGATCTCTATTGCTTCCACGACACCCGCCTCGACGGCGACGAGGTCTTCCGCCATTGGATAGTCGTGACGCAGGGGTTCGTAGATGAACCAGGCACCGACAAGCGTGAGGATCGTTCCCGCGACCATATGCCCGGGAAGGCGGTGTCCCAGCCTCGCCGCGAAGCGTCCGATCATGGGTCAGAACCTCATGCCGCGGGCCGTGATGCGATAGCGGCGAGTGCCGCATCGAGTGTGTCTGCCAGCGTGTCGACCTCGTCAGGCGAGATGATGAGGGGTGGTGACACGATGAGCGATTCCCCGGTCGCACGGACGAGAAGGCCGCGTTTCCACGCTTCTTCGCGAACCATTGTGGCGCTGCCCCTTTCGCCGGAAAGTTCCACTGCTGCCATCATGCCCACCCCGCGCACCTCGCCGACGAGAGGATGATCGACGAGTTCCCGCAGGCGTTGCTGCATGTGGGGGGCGGTTACGGTCCGGCATGTCTCGATGATGGCCTCGCGCCGGAGAATGTCGATGTTCGCCAGCGCCACGGCGGCCGCAACGGGATGGCCCGACCATGTGAATCCATGCTGGAACTCCCCGCCCTCTTCGATCATCACGTCGGCAATCCTGTCGTGCACGAGTATGCCGCTGATGGGCTGATAACCTGACGAGAGCCCCTTGGCGATGGTCATGATGTCAGGTTCGATGCCGAAGGTGTCGCTGCCGAACCACTCGCCCGTCCTGCCGAATCCGCAGATCACTTCATCGGCAATGACGAGGATCCCGTACTCGCGGCAGATTCTCATGATCTCCGGCCAGTAGCTTTCTGGAGGCACGATGACCCCGCCGGCGCCCATGACCGGCTCGCCGATGAACGCGCCGATGGTCTCGGGACCGGTCTCGGTGATCAGCCGTTCGACCGAGCGGGCGGCGGCGATACCAAATTCTTCGGGGTCCATGCCACGTCCGTAGCGATACCAGTACGGGCAGTCCGCGTGGATGAATCCGGGAAGGGGCAGATCGAACTGGGGGTGCATCTCGTCGAGCCCGCACATGCTCGCCGCCGCCATGGTGACACCATGGTAGGCATGGCGGCGGGAAATGATGGTCTTGCGGGATGGCTCACCCCTGGTGTGCCAGTACCAGCGCACCATCTTGGCCGCCGTGTCGTTCGCTTCCGATCCGGAGTTGGCGAAGAAGACATGGTTGAATCCCTCCGGGGCAATCTCTGCGAGGCGCCCGGCGAGGCGGGTGGCGGGCACGGTCGATGTCTGGAAGAAGGTGTTGTAGTAGGGCAGCGAGAGGAGTTGGTCATGGGCTGCCTCGGCAAGTTCACGGCGCCCGTAGCCGATGTTCACGCACCAGAGACCAGCCATGCCATCGAGTACGCGATGACCGCGCGACGTGGTCAGGTAAACGCCCTCGGCTCCGGTGATGACGCGAACACCGGCGTCGTTGAAGACGCGGGCATCGGTAAAGGGATGCAGGTGATGATGACGGTCAAGGTCCTGAAGTGACTGCGTGAAACTGTCGTCCATTGTGTCATCCCTCACCGGCGGCCGGCGTGTCAGGAGATCGTTCTACCATACCCGGGCGCGGGGCAAACACGATGTCGTTGTGCGACCGAAAGAGGGCCTCATCGCTTCTGCCAGGGCGGGGCAGGGGTGGCATGTCTGGAAAGCGCGCTCTCGAGAATCGCACTCTCGTGGCCTGGCCCTTGCGTCCGGGGCGGGATGAGTGTGCCGCCCGGTGTGGCCGTTGGTCGAATGCGAGAACTCTCCCGACGCCGGCATGGACCAGCGCACCCATCGGCAGGGTCCACGGGGCAGATGAATGAGGCCGAAGGGGATGGCTTTCACGCGTGTGGTATCGGAGCGCAAACTGTGGAACATTGACCATCAGACCAGTGAGAGGAAGTTTCCCCGAATCTCCAGGACGCACGGGGACCACCACGGCAGCGCACAACGTCTCCTAGGTTCCTTGTGTTCGAGGGAAATCAAATCGTCCGAGTTTTCCGTGAACATTGTGATGACGTGGGCGACCATTGAAGCGATGTCGTGTCTCGATCCAGGCACTGCATCGAGAGGAAACCGGACAAGAAGCGCCATGACGGAAGCAGTGATGTGGACGATACCAGAGCCTTTTGCCACGTTTGATGTCCGGCTCGACGAGAGCACCGTGACCACCGTGCGCAGACACGGCAACCCGTCCGGTCCACGGCTCGTCCTGACCCACGGCAACGGTCTCGCGGCCGACCTCTACTATCCATTCTGGTCCTTGCTCGCCGATGACTTCGACCTGATGGTCTACGACCTCAGGAACCACGGCTGGAACGAGGTCGGTGTCCGGCGGGATCACAACATTCCGACACTGATCTTCGATCATGACATCATTCTCGATGCCATCGTCCGGGAGTTCGGCGAAAAGGCGACGGTCGGTGTGTTTCATTCACTGTCGACACTGGTCGCCCTGTTGTCGTTCAACAACGCTTACTCCGCGCTGATTCTGTTCGACCCGCCGCTTTGCAAACCCGCCGCCAGCGAACTGGAGTTCATCGAGGCGGCGGAACGGACAGCCGCCATGACCCGGCGCCGGACGGAGCGGTTCAAATCCGAAGAGCAGTATGCAGAAGTCCTGGCCATCGTTCCCGGATTCGCCAACGTCGTGCCGGGCGTGCGCGATCTCATGGCACGAACGACTCTTCGAGAGAGCGGAGACGGGTACGAACTGCGTTGTCCTCGCGAGTACGAAGCCCAGATCGCGGAGTACGTGAGGAGCTTTTCGCCCTTGTTGGATCTTTCGACACTGACCTGCCCGACCAAGGTCATCGGCGCCGACCCGACGCTTCCTTACGCGTATCTCCCCACCTTCGACCTCAGTCATGCGTCGGCTGTCGACTACGACTTCGTGCCGCAGGCGTCGCACTTTCTGCAACTGGAACAACCCGCGCACTGCGCGGCAATGGCGCGCGAGTACCTGGCCAGCCGCGACATTCGGTAACTGTGAGCCGCCGCCGTCGGTTGCTTGAATCCTGCCTGGCCTCACCCGACGAACGCGCTGTCGCAAGGCGACTAACGCTTCGGGGATCGCATCCAGAAGCTGCGACGCTGGAAGGGGTAGCCCGGCACCGAAATGCGCCGTCGCGCCTCGCCGGCGAACAGTCCTTCGAAACGTACCGGAAGTCCGGCTTCCCAGGCCTTGGCAACCGCCGCTACAAACCCGGCATTGTCCACCGCGGACGGGTTGAGGCCTGTGATCACAGCCGGAGCGCCGCGTTCGGCAGTCTGTGGCCAGCCGCTCGACATTGCCGGACCGAGCGTCGCGTCCGGACCGATCTCGACGATTGCATCGACTTCGAGATCTGCCAGCGCCGTCGCGCCAGTTCCCGGGTCAACGGGTTCGACGACCTGTTGCTTCCAGTCATCACCTGTCAAGGCGTCGCCGGGCCGTGACGCGTGTCCCGTCGTGCCGCTCACGAACGTGAGCGTAGCCGGGGACATCGTGATGCTGGCAAGCGTATGCTCAAGGCTAGCCCGAAGTTCCAGCCGTATTTGAGCGTAACGTTTTGAATGTATTGACGTTCGACTGAATCGAGTGTGTTGCTACTGGGAACGCTACAGGCGCACGCCGAGATGATCCAGGATCTTCTTCTGAAGCGGCGTGGGCCGTGTGGTGACCTGGAAGGGCGCGGCGCCCGGCAAGCGGGGGGCCACGGTGTTGCGGGTGATGGTGGCGAGATCGTCGAGGAGGGTGCGCAAGCTGTGCACCGGATCGCCGTCGGGCGTTGTCTTCGCGGCCTTCTTGGCCCGGGCGCTCGGCGAGACCGCCGCCGGGGCCACGACGGACGGCCGTAGGGCCTCGGCGCCTTCGGCATCCTCGTCGTCGAACAGCACGGGCCTGAGCTTCCGGCGCATGTGCCACTCCACGTAGTAGGCGAGCATGCACAGGAAGACGTGGGCGCGGACCCGGGGTGCGGTGCGGTGGAAGACGGGTCGGACCTTCAAGTCCACGGTCTTCAGGCTGCGGAAGGCCCGTTCCACCGAGCTGAGCCGCTTGTAGGCGCGCACCGTGCCGGGACCATCGAGTTCGCTTGCCGGCAGGCTGGTGCGGATCACATAGAGACCGTCGAGCCTGGCCTCGGCAGAGATGGAGGCCTCGTCGCGCCCGTAGGTGAGGACGCCGTCGTCGTCGATGGACCACGTGATGTGCTTCGCCATCTTGTACTTGCCGATGACCTTGCCGACCCGCTCGCCGATCTTCTCCCTGCCCTTGAGACGGCGCCTGTCGCGCCGCGTCGCCGCGGCAATGGGCTCGAGCAGGGCCTCGGTGGCCTCGAGCAGCTCCTGGCGCTTGGCCGCGCGGTCCTCGGCCAGCAGGGGATTGCGGCACACCATGAGGCGCTCCCCGGGATACGCGTCACTGGTGATCTCCACCAGGTCCCTCTCGTCGAAGAGCGACATCTCCACGGCGCCGGCCTCCAGAAGGGCGCGGATGGCCGGTCCCCTCAGGGCGCTGATCCAGTCCAGCCCTGAAGGCTTCACCTCCTCGCGGATGCGCGCCGCCGTCAGCATCCCCCGGTCTCCCACCAGAACCACCCGCGAGAGAGAGAACCGCTCCCGCACCGCGGCAACCTGTGAGCCGACCGTGTTGGGATCCGCGGTGTTGCCGGGGAACACCTCCACCGACACCGGACAGCCGTCCTTGTCGCACAAAAGGCCGAAGGTGATCTGCAGCGTGCCCTTCCTGCCGTCCCGGGAATGACCGCGCCGGGCCAGGGGACACCTTGTTCCCTCCATCCACACCGAGGTCAGGTCACAGAGCACCAGGGAGCCCTCCTCGAGGTGCCTCTTCGCCAGGCCCCGCTCGATCCTCTCCTGGCGCTCCAGGAGCCAGTCCATGGCGCCGTAGAGGTCGTCCTCGCCCAGCCCTGCTTCGAGGATCTCGCCCAGGGTGCTCACCGCCGTGGCCTCGGCGAGGCCGCGTGCCGTGGCCAGCTTCGAGGCGGGTTCCAGGATCCGTGCTGCGATCATGGCCAGCACCTGGTTGCGCCTTGGAGAGGGCTTCGGGTCGATCAGCCTGTCGAGGTCCAGCTTCTTCAGTGTTCCCAGCACCGCGGCGACATGGCCGTGCGGCAGGGAACGGACGATGTCGAAGGCCTCGTCACGGCCGACGAGGGGTTCGTTCTTCAACAGGCGCCGCAGGGTCTCGATCTTCTCCATGGGCCAGGACGAGAGGTTGGCGACGGTGCGCTTCCTGACCTTGCCGTTCTCGCGCCATCCTTCGCGCAAGAGGACGGCCGGGGGCGAGTGGCGGTTGGGGACGATGTCGATGTACATGGCAACACATATAGGCACCGATACGCGCCGTGTCAACAGAAAACTTCACCAGTACATGGGAACAACTCTACACCGGCACAACATCATTTTGCCAACAAGATCACCTGTTTGGCATGATTCTGGTGCTGAAATCAGAGGGAACTTCGGGCTAGCGAGCGAGTCCGCCTGAGCCTTGGCTTCAGGCATCCGTCCTCTCGCCGCCGCCAGGCGCAAGCCGTCCTCGAGGGCGAGCACGCCGGCAGCCTGTGCCGCCGCAATCTCGCCCGTACCTTGGCCCAAGACGATTCCGGTTCTCACACCGACGCTGGACCACAGTTCGACAAGAGCGCATTCCAGCGCGTAGAGGGCAGGTTGACTCCAGGAGGGATCGTCGAAAACGGCGTTACCGTCCTTCTCGCCGCACAGCGGTTCGAGCAGCGTTGCGTCTGCGAAGTCCTGAAACGCCGCCTCACAGCGCTCCAGCACGGCCCGGAATACAGGCTCACTCCGGTAGAGAGCCTCACCCGCTACGGCCCACGTGCCCATGTCGCCAGGGAAGGCGAACGCAATCCGCGCCGGCGTTCCTGTCGCCGGCCCGTCCTGCGAGTTCCCGAGCGTCGTCAGGCGCTCACGCAGCGATAGCGCATCCCGGAACACCACGCCCGCCCGGTGGTCGAAGTGGCTTCGCCCCACGCTGGTGGTCCATGCCATGTCGGAGAGGAGAGAATCAGGACCGCCGTCCTCGGCGTCGACTTCGGCGACTGTTTCTTCTAGCCATGACAGATAGCGCGTCGCCAGCTCGCGAAGTGCCTCGCTCGACTTGCCGGAGAGCGGCAGAAGTCTGGCCGGGCGTCCGGTGTCCGTCACTGCGGCATCAACCGGCCTTCCTGCCGGGTCCGGCGCAACGAATGGGACCGGCCATTCGGCTCCGGCGGGCGCAGTCATGCCTGGGGCGGGGGAGCTGGAAACGTCGGAACTGCCGTAGCCCTCCACCACCACGTGCGCGTTCGCTCCGGAAATTCCGAATGCGCTGATACCGGCACGGGGTGGTCGGTCGGCGACGAGCGGCCAGGGCGTCGGCTGCGAGGTCACCTGCACCGGCACCTTGTCCCACTCGATAAGCGGGCTGGGCGTCCGGAACTCCGGTTGTGGCGGAATCAGTCTTTCCTGCATTGCCAGCACGACCTTGATCAGACCGGCTATTCCCGCCGCCGCCTCCGGATGTCCGATGTTCGGCTTGAACGAGCCGATGAGGAGTGGTCGCTCGGGCGCACGCCCCTTTCCGTACGCCGCCGCCACTGCGCGGACCTCGATGGGATCTCCCATCGCCGACCCGGTTCCATGCGCCTCGAGGTAGTCCACGTCGGATGGTGCGATGTCCGCCCGGGACAACGCCTCCTCGATGACCCTCTCCTGCGCCGGACCGTTCGGTACGGTGAGGCCTGCGCTCGCCCCGCTCTGATTGACCGCCGAACCGCGAATCACGGCCCAGATTCGATCGCCGCTCGCCTCTGCGTCGGCGAGCCGTTTGAGCACCACCATCCCGCAACCCTCGCCTCGCACGAAGCCATCCGCGTCTGCATCGAAGGGGCGGCAGTGGCCGCCCTTGGACAGCAGCCCCAGTTCGGCCATGAACTTCGTCACTCCGGGGGAGAGCACGGCATGCACGCCACCGCCGAGAGCCACGTCCACCTCACCCCTCTCGAGACCCACGGCGGCCTGGTGCAGCGCAGCCAGCGACGATGCGCAGGTCATGTCCAGGGCCATCGCCGGCCCGGACAGTCCCAGTGCGAAGGCCACCCTTCCGACGGCAACGCTTCCGGCGGTGCCGAGGTACCCGACATCGCCGCCGTCAAGCGCGACCAGATCCCGGTACTCGCTGCCACCCAGGCCCGCGTACACCCCGACGCGACCGCCCCTCAGCGTGCCGGGATCGATTCCTGCGTCCTCGAGTGCCTGCCAGGTCGTCTCCAGCAGGATCCGCTGGCGCGGGTCCATCGTCCGCGCATCGATGGGCTGGATGCCGAAGAAGCGTGCGTCAAAGCGGTCGATCCCCTCGATAAAAGCGCCGTGCCGGAACGCGCTTCCCGCACTCGCCGGGCCGAACGACCCACCTTCACTGCCGACGGAGTCGGGGCGTCCTTCCGTCACTGTGCTGCGTCCCTCCGCGAGAAGCTGCCGGAAAGAAGCGAGATCCGGCGCGCCCGGGAACCGGCACGCCATGCCGACGATCGCGATGCCGTTCACGGCATTTTGTGGCGCCGGCGAGGCGATCGGTTCGGGCAGGGCTTGCGGAGCCGTCTCCTCCACCTCGACGTCGCCCAGCTCCTCGACCAGGTGCCGGGCGAGCGAATCAATGTCCGGGTAGTCGAACACCACTGTGTTGGATGTCGTGTAGTTCCCGGCGAAGGCCCGGTTCAACCGGTTCCTCAGTTCAACCGACATCAGCGAGTCCATGCCGAGGTCGAAAAACCCGACCGAGGGATCCGGCGTCGACGGCAGGCGGAGCACGGCCTGCACCTCGCCCTGCAGGAACGAGACCAGGAGACTGACCCGCTCGGATGTTGGTGTCTCCCCCAGCCGGGTCAGCACGTCGGTCGAGGAAGATGCGCGCTCATCTTCGGTTTCCGCGTCCGACGAAAGGAGCTCCTCGAGGAAGGCAGGACGTTCCTCCACCGCCTCTTCGAAGACGGCCCAGTCCATCGACATCACCACGGATGTCGCAACGTCCTCGCGCATCAGTCGTTCCATCGCCTTCAGGCCCTGCTGCGGGGTGAACCAGCGGCCTCCCAGCGCGGAACGCTGCCTTTCGATCCGATCCTTCTGTTCGGCCGCCTCGCCGATCTCGGACCAGGCTCCCCATGCAATGGCCTGCCCCGGCAGACCCATCGCCCGGCGGTGAGCGGCAAGCTGATCGAGGAAGGCATTGGCCGCTGCATGATTTGCCTGTCCCGGATTTCCCATCACTCCGACACGGCTCGAGAAAAGCATGAAGAGGTCGAGGTCGCGGTTTTCTGTCGCACGATGCAGGTGCCAGGCTGCCAGGATCTTCGGCCAGAGAACCTCCTCGAACCTCGTCCAGCTCTGGTTGGTGAGGGCGCCGTCCGACAACACTCCCACGCTGTGAATCACTCCCGCCAGAGGAGGCAGGTTCCGATCGATACGATCGAGCATCTGGTCGATAGCAACGGTGTCTGTAGCGTCCGCCAACTCGACGACGATGTTCACCCCGCGCTCGCGAAGGGCGTGGATTGTTTCCATGGCGTCCGCATCTGGATCCCGGCGTCCGTTGAGCACGATTGTCCCGGCGCCGTGGTCGGCAAGCCACACCGCCACCGCGCATCCAATTCCGCCCAGACCGCCAGTCACCAGGTAGGACCGGTCCGATCGCAGGTGGCCTTCTGCCAATGGCGAGGCCGTTGCGACGATCTTTCCGAGATGCCGAGCCGATCGCATGAATCGCAAGGCAGCTCCTGCCTCCGAGAGCGGCCATCGACTGTGCACAATTGGTTTCAGCTCTCCCGATCCCAGGCGAGTCACGATATCGGTGAGGACCCTGCCGACCCACGCCGGATCGGTTTTCTTCAGGACATCGAGTTCCAGAATGTCGTAGCCAACATCCGGGCGGAGCGCCGACATCTCGTCCTCAGTCAGGATGTCCCGTCGGGCCAGTTCCACGAAGCGCCCGCCCTGCTTCAGGCAGGAGAGGCTGGCATCGATGAATCCCTCGCTTGTCAGGCTGTTGAGGACAACGTCCACTCCTTCGCCGCCCGTGGCCTCAAGAATCTGGCCGGCGAACTCTGTGGTCCGGCTGTCGAACAAGCGGCCCACGCCGAGCGATCGGAGATAGGCCTGCTTGGGCGCGCTCGCTGTGGCGAAGACTTCCGCGCCCGCGGCCTCAACGAGCTGAATGGCGGCCAGGCCGACTCCGCCGGCTCCGGCGTGGATGAGCACGCGCTCTCCCGCCTTCAGCCCTGAGAGCTCGAACGAAAGTGCCGCCGAAACGAAGGCGCTTGGCACCGTGGCCAGCTCGCTCACCGAATAGCCCTCCGGCGCGTGCGCCACGAGCTCTTCCCTCGTGATCATCTGCGGCCCGAAGGCGCCGAAGCCCAGTCCGACCACCCGGTCGCCGACCGAGACGCTGCACACCTCGGAACCCTTCTCGAGAATGCGGCCGCACATTTCCCTCCCCAGCAGTCCCTCCTGGATGAATCCGAGCGACCGGAACACATCCCAGAAATTGAGTCCGGCCGCGTCCACGCCAACGCGCACTTCCTGCGCTTCGAGGGCGCGCGCCGGCAGCGGCTGCACCAACGGGCGATCGAATGCGCCGTCCAGGTCGGGAGCCAGAACCCACTCGGCCTGTTCCGGCAGGTCCAGCCGCTCCTGCCCGTCACCTGCCCGGACGAGCCGGGCCACCTGACGGCGTCCCAATCGGTATGCGATGTGGTTCTCGTGGTCCGGATACAGCAGTTCGTTGGCGAGGTCGGGCGCCGGCGCCATGGATGTCGGGTCCAGATCGATCATCCTTGGACTGAGGTGCGCCGCCTCCCGGTCCACCGCCTTTCCGAATCCCCACAGAACTGCGCCGGCGATTGATCCACCGCGCTCGCGCTCAAGGACTTGCGCCCCGCGAGTGAGGAACCACACGCCCAATTCGGGCGTCCGGTCCGAATCGGACACTCCCTGGATCAGGGCCAGCGCGCTGGCCCCTGCGTGCCGCACGTCCTCCATGAGATCCACAGTGGTTGCCTCGGCGCCGCGACCGTCCAGTCCCGCACAATGCACCACGCCCTTGAAGGGAAGGTCTCGGGGCACTCCTTCCAGGAGCGCCCGCCACGATTCCCGCTGATCTGCATCGACCGACACCGTGTATACGCCCGGCTCGGAGGAAACCGGCATCTCGTCCGCGACGGGGGGAGCGCCAGCGAGAATGACAGTCTGGTTTCGCGCCGCCAGTTGTCGGGCGATCTCCCCGGCGAGGCAATCCTCGCCAGCGGTCAGGACCCAGCTTCCCGGCAATTCCTGCACCCGCACCGGGCCTTTCGCCACAATCACGCCCTTGTCCATAGTCTCGGGCGCGTCGGACTCGTCCACTCCGAGCACTTCGACGGCCTCAAAACCGGTGTTGCCGAGCGCCCGCCGCCACACCGCGGGACTGGCCAGCGCGTGATGCGGACGGAAGTCGTCGGCGAAACGCCACCAGCCGTCAAGCTGTCCGAACGTGAGATCCATCCAGCCCAGACCGCGCAGGTTCTCGAGCGCGACCAGGTGCCCCGATGGAGCCAGCAGTTTGCGGCAGTGCGCCAGCGTCTCCTCCAGATAGCGTGTGGCATGCAGCACGTTGGACGCTATGGCGATGTCGTAGCCGTGGAGATCGAAGCCCTGTTCGATGGGATCCTTCTCGATATCGAGCGGGCGGTACTCGATGCATCCGCCACCATCGCCGAAGCGAGCTTCGGCTTCCGAGAAGAAGCCTGCCGAGATATCGGTGTACATGTAGTCGAAACGCCCTTCAGGGAGTTCCGGAAGCACGGCGGCGGTGGCGGATCCGGTGCCTGCTCCGATCTCGATCAACCGCAGTCGCCGTCCCGGCGGCAGCGCGGCCACGAGTGTGCGGACCGCCTCGCTCAGCATCTGGTTTGCCGCGCGTGCCACCGGGGCGCGCAGGTAGAGATCGGCAGCAGTCGGTTCACCGCTGCTGAAGAGGAGTGTCAGAGGATCGTTCTTGCCCAGAAGCACGTCAGCGAGAGCACCGCCCGAGCGACGGAACAGCCCGATCTCGGTCAGTCCATGGGGATAGCGTGCCGCCATCTCGTCGGCATGGCTCTCCGGATCCTCAGGGATGGCCGCCGGCCAAGCATCCCCGGATCCTGAGCGCACCACAAAGGCGTCGCCATCCTCCGACAGTACCCCCGCCCGGGCCGCCATCTCGAGCATCCGGCGGAAGAGCCGCTCGTGTTCCGGGGCGACGTTCAGCGTCTCTCGCAGTTCATCGGGCCTCACGCTCTCCCCAACCGTTCGGACCCATCCCAGCCGATCCAGGTTTGCGATCGCGAAAGCATGCGACCAGCTCTCCAGATCCGCCAGCAGGGCGTTTCTGCTCTGTGGCTCGACCCCGGCATCGCGCAGGTAGTCGGGAAGAAGCCGGGCACGGGCCTTGACCTCGGCAGGTTCCGGGAAGAAGTCGGCGGACTGAACGCCGGGCGGCAGGGCGCGTTCCTGCCACGTCACTTCATAGAGAAGGTCGTCGATGCCTGCGAGCGACGAGAGAAGCGCCTCCCTCGTTGCCCGCTTGACGGCGTAGTCGCTCAGTCCACCGATCTGGACTCCGTCGGGATCATAGATGCGCAGGTCCCCGCTCTGGACTTCCGGAGGATCGTTCGAGTCCGACACCTGCTCCGCCGCCTTCATGCGCACGTGGCAGAACATTCTCTCGGGAAGTTTCCCGTTGAGCCAGAAGCGCTCCCAGGCGAAAGGAAGATAGGTGGTCTGGCCCTGGGTTCCGCCGAGTCCGCGTGCTGCGCCCACGACCTGGAAGCAGCCGTCGAGAAGCAGCGGATGAATGTCGACTTCGTTGCTGCCTGAGGCGTCCGGAAGCGACACCTCTGCCAGAGCCTCTCCAGGGCCACACCAGGCTCTTTGGAGAGTGCGGAACGACGCAAGCAGGTCAATTCCTGTTTCGGCCCTTGCCCGGTAGTAGGTCGTCGTGTCCAGCGGCGAAAGGCCTGAAATCAGGCCTTCCAGATCGATCCGCGTTCCGCCCTCGACAGAGGGAGCGTTCGTCGCACGTCCCTCCATGTGGAGAGTCCACTCGTCGTCACGGCCTCTGCTGAACACCTGAACCCGGCGCGCCATCTTCGAGTCGGGAGCCCCGAGCAGAACCTGCACGGCCCGGACGTCGTCCTCCGCTCCGTCTCCGTCCCCCTCATCGGAGATCACCAGCGCGTTATGCAGCTGGATGTCCTCCAGCGCGACGCGTTCGCTCCCCTCGGCAAGGGACGCCGATGCCGCCATCGCACCGTAAAGCGCTCCAGGCGCCACCACCTGGCCGTACACGCGATGATCGGCAAGCCAGGCCGGTTCGCTGGCGGATACGTCCGTCTCATAGGAGATCTCACCGCTGGCGGAAGCATGCCGGACTCCGAGCAGCGGATGACCGGCCGCGCGACGACGCCGTTTCGATGCCTCCAGCCAGAAACGTTCTCTCTGAAAGGGATAGTCGGGTATCGGAATTCGCCGGCGGGACTCGCCCGCGAACAACCCCTGGAAGCGGACCGACATCCCCGCTTCGTAGGCCTCCGCGACCGCGTCCGCGAACACCCTCGCCGATCCGGGAGTAGCTTTCTCTCCATCCGGCAGGCCCATGCTCACAATGACCCGGGGCGGCGGCGGCGAATCCGGCCATGCCGAAACCGCCAGCGGGGCCAGAAGCGAACGGGGACCGATCTCGATGACGAGATCCACTCCGAGATCGGCCAGGGTCCGCACCGCGCCGCCGAATGACACCCGCTCCCGCGCGTGACGCCTCCAGTAGGCGCCGTCCAGCGTCGTGCCGGGCTCGACGACGCGGCCGGTCAGGTTGCTGATTATGTCGATGTGAGGCGGGCGGATCGCCACGTCGTCGAGTACTGCCTCCAGGGTGTCGAGGGCCGGCTCCACGAGGGCACTGTGGAAGGCGCGGGTTGTGTTCAGGCGCTGGACCCGGACTCCCTCGGACTTCAGCTGCACCGTGATGGCCTCGATCGCCTCAACGGGACCGCTCACCACCTGGTGGAGGCCGTTGTCCGCCGAAACGCTCAGTCCGACGCCCCCGAACTCCCGGTTCAGGGTTTCCACAGCGGACTCCACGCGTGCCGGGGGCGCGAAGACGGCAGCCATGGCACCGGGGCTGGTGCCCGACAGCGCAGTGCCGCGTGCCTGCGAGAAGTGCATCCCGTCCTCGAGGCTGAACACTCCCGCCGCTTGGGCCGCAGCCAGTTCACCGGCACTGTGTCCGACCACGGCGGAGGGCTGGACACCCACGCTCGACCACAGTGCGGTGAGCGCGCACTCGAGCGCGTAGAGAGCTGGCTGCTCCCAGGCTGTGTCGCTCAGATCCCCCGAGGCATCGCCGCGCGCAAACATCACGTCGAGAAGGGAGGTGCCCCTTCGCTCCAGGAACACCGCCTCGCAGCGATCCAGCACTGCCCGCGCCACCGGCTCCCGTTCGTAAAGCTCCCGTCCCATCCCCGCCCACTGGCTTCCCTGGCCGGTGTAGGCGAATGCAATCCGGGCTGTCCGGCCTCGCGGCGTGGTCTCGTCAGCCGGGTCGGCGACCTCCTCGAGCCGCGTTCGCAGCGAACCGGCGTCGTGGAACACGACACCGCGTCGGCAGTCGAAATGGCTCCGGCCTATGCTCGCCGTCCACGCCATGTCGGACAGCAGCGATTCCGGTGCGGCGCCGGTTGGCGATGATGCGCCGAGGCCTTCGTCGAGCCACTGAAGATAACGTCGGGCGAGATCCCGGAGCGCGGACGGTGTCTTCCCGGAGAGCGGCAGCACGCGGGAGACGCGGTGCACCGCTTCCTCGTCTGGAGGCGATGAAACGCCGGACGCAACCGGTAGCGCGATCGACACTTTGCGGGGAGAGCCAACGGGCCGAAGTTCCGCGGTCGATCCGGAGTCAGAAGTACGGTGTTCCTCCAGCACGATGTGGGCGTTTGTCCCGGAAATCCCGAAGGAATTCACGCCCGCCCGCCGTGGCTGCTCACCGAGGCTGGGCCATTCCATGGTCTCGGTGGTGATCCGTACCGGCAGGCGGTCCCAGTCGAGGCCCGGATTGGGATCGTGGAAGTGCAGGTGCTTCGGAATCAAGCCGGACTTCACAACCATAGCCGCCTTGATGAGCCCGGCCACGCCAGCCGCAGCCTCGAGGTGACCGATGTTTGTCTTGACGGAGCCGACGAGCAACGGATGTTCGGCGTCGCGCTCCCGCCCATAGACCGTAACCGCAGCCGTCATCTCGATAGGATCTCCCACCGTGGTGCCGGTCCCGTGTGCCTCGAGATAGTCCACTTTCGCCGGCGCGAGGTCCGCCCGGAAGAGCGCGGCTTCGATAACCTGCTCGAGCGCCGGAATGTTGGGCACCGTCAATCCCGCGCTGGCCCCGCCGTGGTTGACCGCGGCACCGCGAATCACCGCCCAGATACGGTCGCCGTCTGCTTCCGCTTCGCTCAGGCGTTTCAACACCACGACCCCGCACCCTTCGCCCCGCACGTAGCCGTTGGCGGACGCGTCGAATGCCTTGCACTGGCCATCCGGCGACAGCATCATGGAATCCGCACGGAGTTCGTACACGCGGCCGTTCAGCATGGTATGGACGCCTCCCGCGAGGGCGAGATCCGCCTTGCCCTGCTGGAGATCCGCCACCGCATCGTGAATCGAGACCAGGGACGAGGCGCAGGCCGCATCCACGGCCTTGGCCGGCCCCATCAGACCGAGCACGAAGGAGATTCTTCCCGCAGCGCCATTCATGTTCGTACCGCTGAGGGCGTAGAGACACCCCGCCGCCTCCGAAGGCCGGGCAGAGTCGAGGACCAGCATGCGATACTCGTCAGTGCTGATACCGGTGTAGACGCCGGTTCGGGTGCCCTTGAGGCAGTCCGGATCGATGCCTGCGTCCTCGAGCGCATGCCAGCTCGTCTCGAGCATCATGCGTTGCTGCGGATCGAGAAGCTGCGCTTCCACCGGAGAAATCCGGAAGAATGCCGCGTCGAATCGGTCGATGTCGTCGACAAAGGCCCCGAAGCGGCACGCCGCGCCGCGTGCGGCGGCGTCGGGGAACATCTCGCCCAGGCGTCCCGCACCGGAACCGGGCTCGCCCTCGCTGACCGCATTCCCGCCGCGCTCCATGAGACTCCAGAATTCGGGAAGGCTCGGCGCGCCCGGAAAGCGGCAGGCCATGCCGACGATCGCTATGGCGTCGCCGGAAGGGGAGCCTCCCGCGCGGTGTCCGTTGTCCGGCCGGTCCAGTTCATTCATCGCAGTACTCCGAGGGGCGATAGTCATCATGTTCGCGCAGTTGCGCAGGCGTGTATAGGCTGCCGCAGGGAACCTTGCGGTGGTACGACACCCTCAGTTCTTCTTGTCTGTCATGGACGCTGGCGCGGCGACGCGAACGGTCACGATGTCGACTCCGTGAAACTGCTGGTGACGCACGGAGGACGCCAGCTGGCGCAGCAGCCGCAGCGACATCTCGCGTTCCGCCGGAACCCCGTCGGGCTCGTCGCCAGCCAACGCCAGGCGTTCCTGGATGTTGTCGTCCTGGGCGGCGGCGACGAACTCAAGCACCGCCTCGTCGCCTTCGCGTCGGGCGGCCAGGCGCAGGCGCCGCTTGCGGGGTTTCTCCCCGGAATCCTCGTCCCGGTGGACGAGCGTGAGCAGCGTCTCCTCGCAGGCGGCGTCCAGCCGCTCGGCCATTGCTTCGTCCCACCCGTTCTGGGCGGTGAATTCGCCCAGGAACTTCCTGATCAGCGGGAGGGAGGAGAGATCGAACGCCATCTCGGTCCGGCTGCGGCGCGGTCCCGTCATCTCCACGAAGAGTGTCATCAGGATGGCCGCGACGCCGCCGGTCGTAACCCCGCTGCGAAGAAGGCCACCAGCGAATTCGGAGACCTGTTCAGGAAAGATCATGTCGTACTGGAAACCGATGCCGATCCAGAACGAGACGCCGATGATCAGTCCCTTGCGGTAGTCGATCCCGTCCTGCATCGCGATGTGTATGCCGACGACAAAAATCATCGCCAGCAGCACCCCAAGATAGGCCGCGACCACCGGGCCCGGTATCGCCAGCACCACGGCCAGCAGCTTGGGCAGGAACGCGATCGCGATGAAGATCGCGCCGGTGGCGATGCCGACACGTCGCGCGGCAACGCCCGTCAGTTCGGTCACCGATGCGCCGACGGTGGTGGCCGCGTTGGGCGCCGTGCCGGCGAGACCGGCGGCGAGATTGCCCAGACCGTCCACCGCCACCGCACCCTGCACCGGACGGAAATCCACCACCCTGGGCCGTCGCCAGGAGATCCGCTGGATGGCGACGGCGCCGCTGATCGTGCGGATGGATGCGATGACGGTCACGAGCACGAAGGCCGGCAGAAGCGCCCAGAAGGCTGGTCCGAACCCGAGGTCAAAGCCCGCCCATTCGCCTGCCGGAACGCCGATCCACGGTGCGGCGAGGACGCGGTCCACGTCGTAGAGACCGAACGCGGCGCCGACGGCGGAGCCAGCGACCACGCCCATGATCGGCGCCCACAGGCGTAGCGCGCCTGTCGCCTTCAGTGCGACACCGGCGATGACGACGAGCGCCGCAAGAGCGCTCAGCGCCGCTGCCGCGCCGGAGGTTTCTTCCGGCACGGCGGCGAGGAGGCCGAACACGGCCGGCATCACCGTCACCGGGATCAGCATCAGCACTGTCGCCGAGACCGTCGGCGTCAGCAGCTGCTGGAACAGCGGCAGCCGCGCCGCGAGCAGGAACGGCAGCACAGACGAGACGACCACCAGGGTCGCCAGCAGCGCCGGGCCGCCCTCCGCGACGGCGGCGGCGCAGACGGCGATGAAGGCCCCGCTGGGTCCCATCACGATCAGGTAGCCGGTGCCGATCCGCCAGACCCGGATGGCGTGCAGGATCGTGGTTGCGCCGCAGATCGCGACCGTCGCGAACACCGCCCACGCAAGGTAGCCCTCGCTGGCGCCGCCCGCCCGCATCACGATTGTCGGCACCAGGATGATGCCGGCGATGGAGAGAACGACGATCTGCAGGCCCAGGCCGAAGGAGAGCGCTGGCGGTGGCTTCTCGTGGGGCTCGTAGCGCAGACCCTTGCGTCCGCTGACGCTCATGACGCCCGTTGGTGCGAAAGTCGAGCAATCGCGCGGAATGGTGAGAAAACGACCGCACGCAGAGGAAGGCCGGCTCCAGCCAAGGCAGCCTCCCCCAGGACTCCCTCTTCGGGCGGTTCACTTCCGCTATCGATCCGGGTCATGACGATAGCCGGTAGGCAATTGCGGCGGCAAATCTCGGCTCTCCCAGATCCAGGATTCGCCACGCCTGTGACGGCAGATGCGGAAAGCGGAAAGTGCCGGATCGCTTCCCCTGGAGCATCGGTCGGGGAACCTCGAATCCCGACGGGCTTAGGGAGAACCCGGTGCCGAGCGCCTTGATCAGTGCTTCCTTCATGCTCCACAGGCGATAGAAGATCTGCACCTTTGTGCGACCCGAAGCGGTCCCCAGAAGCCGCCGTTCCTCGGGGCCGTACACCAGGCTTCCGATGCCATCGAGATCGCGCCGTGGCGCGCGTTCCTCCACGTCGACGCCGACACATGCCTCGTTGGTGATCGCGATCAGGCCGTGCCCGCCGCTGTGACTGACGTTGAACGCGATGTCCACAGGCCGGTCGGCGAGCCTGGCGTAGGGCTTGCCGTGTTCCAGGAAGCCGAAGGAAAGCCGTCCACGGGAGCAACCCAGGCGTTCGGCGAGGTTGATGCGAAGCGCCGCCCGGCACAGGACGTACTCGCGACGGGCGCTCACGGACCGGAATCGGCGACTGCGCCCTTTCTCGCTGTCGTCGAGCACCGAATCGGCCCACGCCTCGCGGTCGGCGTCCGGCGTCAGATCGACATGAAGGACGATAGCGCCATCCACCTCGCGCCAGGGAGTCCACCATGTGTTCTCCTTCGGGGCCATGGCTGGAGTCCTAGATCGGCAGACGAGGCACTCTATCGTGCAAACTCGGTCCCGTTCAAATCCGCGAAGCACGACTCCGGCCTTCCTGGCAGGGGGAACTGGTCCGTAGAACCTCGTCCGTCGAGCGTCGGGTGACGTCCCCAATCCTCCAGTGCCTGGGCGGAGCTTTGTAGTCCAGTAAGGATGATCAAGGGACTTTGCGCGACTGAGAACGATGCACGGCTATCCGCGGCACCCCGAATCGCCGATCCCGATGATCAGTTGGGCACGACGTCCCAAGGCGCCGTGTGCCTCTTTGCAGCCCGTCAACAAACGCGACGGGGCCGGCATCAGCCGGCCCCGGTTCGTCTCCGACAGATTCCCGTCGGCAGCCTGTGTGGGCTTGCTGTTACGCCGCCTTCTGATCGATGTGCTGAACCAGCTGATTCAGGGTCTCGAACTGCCGGCACTCTTCGGCGACCAGTCCCAGACCGAACTCATCGTTCACGATCTTGAAGAAGGCGATGCAGTCGACCGACGAAACGCCGGAGTCGACGAGCTTCGCGTCGAAGTCGGGTTCACGGCCGACATCGAGATTGTCAGCGATGATCTGCCTGATGCGGTCTTTGCTGTGTAACATTTGCGTGATTCAGGCGAGTTGCAGGGCCTCCCCGCTGGGCAGATTTGCTGAAGCACCGTATCGTGGACGAAGCCCGGCGGTTGGGGCGTCCCGCATTGTGGCCCTGTGTCGGATTTCGCTGTGACGGGTGCTTGTCTTGATGCCCGTGCGTCAGGCTGCGGCGGGCACCCTGGTTGGATCGATCCCGTGTTTCTTGAGCATCCTGATCCAGCGTGGGGCATTGCGCTGGACCATGGCGGCCTCGTAGTCGGTTTCGGGGTCGAGGTAGACGATGCCGTTTTTCAGCACGCAGTAGATGACGCGGATCATCTTGTGGGCGGTGGCCACGGTGGCCTTGCAGTATCCCCGGCGCACGGCCAGGGCCTTGTGGTATCCCTGGAACTGGCAGTTCCTGGTTCGGGCGGCGCCCTGGGCGCATTCGATGAGGACCTCGCGCAGGGTGGTGTTGCCGCGCCGTGTTCTTCCCGAGCGCCGCTTGCCGGCGCTCTCGTTGTTGCCGGGGCACAGACCTGCCCATGCTGCGAGGTGGCGCCTTGAGGCGAACACGGAGATGTCGGGGCCCAGTTCGATCAGGATGGCCGAGGCCGATGTCCTGTCGATGCCGGGGATCGCCATCAGAAGTTCGATCTGGGTGGTGTACTCGGCGAGGCCGGCATCGATGACGGCGTCGTAGCGGGCCAGCCGTTCGGTGGCGGCGTCGAAGGCGTCGAGCTGGTCGCGCAAAAGGAAGAGGCCCATCTCGTCGAGCTCGGCGTTGAGGACATCGAGCAGCTTGTCGTCGTGGCGGCGCACATGATGGGTGAGCGAGGCGATGATCGCCTCCCGCGGCTCGTTGTCGACCAGGCCCCTCATGATGCGCATGCCGTTGGCGCCGAAGAGGTTGGAGAGGATGCCGGAGACGCGCACGCCGGCGGCATCGAGGATCTTGTTGATCCGGTTCCGCATCCGCGCCCGCTCGCGGACCACCTGGCGGCGCATGCGCGAGACCTTGCGGAGGCTGCGGAAGTGACGCGGCGGCACCATGCTGTCACGGCACAGGCCGAAGCTGCAGATGCGGGCCAGCCAGATGCTGTCGGCGACGTCCGTCTTGCGTCCCTTGATCTGCTTGACGTGCTGGGCATGGACCAGCAGGGGCCTGATGCCGGCGTCCTCGAGGGCGCGGAAGGGCGCCTCCCAGTAGATGCCGGTGCCCTCCATCACCGCGGCACTCACCCGATGCCCCTTGAGCCAGCGCACCATCTCGGCAAGGCCTTTGGGGAAAGCGCTGAACTGCCGGGTCTCGACAACCGCTTCCTTGCCGGGCTGCGCGACCCTCACGCACGCCGTGATCTCGACCTTGTGGATGTCAAGACCGGCCGCACGCTCATGGATGACATTGAGATGGTCGTTTTCTACCATGACGCTTCCTCCGTCTGTTGGGGGTGGCGGAAGCGGGAGACCTCCGGACAGCTGACAGATATCGAGGCGACATCGTGCGTTTTGCTGTTCGTCCACGGATTGAACCGGGTACTTCGCGGGGTGCGAGCCTTCAGTCTGGGACAGTTTGGTAACGGGCATGAAGCCTCGAAAAACAAGCGTCCACGAACCCGCTTCCGCCGTGAGTGTGCTGCACACACGGCAGATGGACAACACGCGCACGCCTCCGAGCAGGTCCGTTACATCACCACGCCGGGTGTGCTTGAGGCATCAGGATCATGGGCGTTTGGTGGATGCCATGTGTTCGATCTCCAACAGGGTTGAGGCAATAGGGTTCGACGATGCCGGACATTCATGCGAGACGCCCGCATTTCTCTGTCAGGTTAGCAACGTCGCCATTGAGGTCAAGCAGGATGATGCCCCCAGGTGCTGCCCAACATGGCCTCGACCTGCCAACGCGCCGTCGTCCGCGCCACTGATGTCGCGGCCCCGTGGCGCTTCCGGATCGCGAAGCCGTCAAGATCACGAGAGTTGCCGGAGAAATGTCCGGCGCTTATCAGGAGTCCCGCGTAGCTGCCTCCATCAACCCGCCTGGCTGCGGCGAACGTGCCGTGACGGGTCAGTCAGTCATGGCCTCGAGTTCGTCGCGGGTGAGCTCGATACCGAATCCGGGCGTGGCCGGTGGAACGAGCCGACCGTTTTTCGGGACGGCCATGCCCGGTGTGGGACGCCAGCCTTCCTCCAGGGGAATGCCGGGAGCGGAATCGATGTAGAGTTCACCCCACAGATTGCTGGGCATGGCGTGGCACAGGTGTTGGCCGAAGGAGTCGTTGACACCGCCGTGCAGGGCCACCTGGAGGCCGGCGCCTTCGGCGATGTGTCCGATCTTGATGCAGGCCGTCACACCTCCGACCCAGCGGACGTCCGGCTGGAAGATGTCGACGGTGCGGCGTGCCGCTGCCTCGCCGAAGGGAAGATGGGTGAACCAGCGTTCGCCGGTCGCCAGAGTCTGCCAGGGCAGACGCCGGCGCAGTTCCTCGTATGAGGCGAAGTCCTCGGGGTAGAGATAGTCCTCGAGCCACTTCAGGCCATAGGGCCGCAACCGTTCGCCAAGCCTCACCATGAACTCGACATCTCCGGCCACCCAGCAGTCGAGCATCAGTTCACGTTCGGGTCCGAGCATCTCCCTGGCGTTTGCCACCTGCTCCTCAATCCTCTCGAGAGCCACGACGCCCTGTGCCTCACCGAGAAAGCATGGCAGCTTGACCGCCTCGAAACCCAATTCGAGCATCTGCGCAACGTCGTGGCCGGTGGCATAGCAGAAGACCTCCGCATGCGCCGGCCCGCCCAGCAGCTCATAGACCGGGCGCTGCAGAAGCTTTCCCTTGAGATCCCACAGGGCGAGATCAATGGCGCTGATCGCGTAGCTCGCGACACCGCCCACGCCGGGAACACTGGCATGACGGAACATGAGGTCCCACAACCGTTCGGTCGCCAGCGCATTGCCGCCTTCGATCAGGGGTGCGAAGTACTCGTTGACCAGGGGCACGACTGCCCCGGAGAAATCCGTGACACCCATGCCCCAGGTGCCGTCGCTGGCGATTGCCATGCACAGTGCCGGTGGGCCGCTGCCTCCCGGGTCTTGGCCACGTCCGGAAAACTCGCGGTAGCGGGCCAGCGTGTTGCCGCCATCGCCTCCGGGCGGGATGGACGTACGTGGCGACGTTCCCCGGTCGAGGGGCGATCCCCGCTTGAGCGGGCGGGCGATGACTCGTTCGATCTTCATGCAGCACATCCAAACGTCCAGAGGACCGTAGCCGATGTGACCGCCCGTTGCGATCCGGGTTTCCTCGTCGCCGCGCGACATCGCGCCGGCCATCCGCGGTCGGGGGGCGTTCCGGCCGGCGATGGTCTCGGGCTCGATCGCCTACGACGGTGATGCAATGAAGTGCTGATGCATTTCCGGCCGGGTATGGATACCTTGACCAGGACTCTGGCCGTGTGGCGGTACACTTTGTGAATGAGGACGTGATCATCGGCATGGATGCCGGCACCTTGGCGTTGAAGACCGTTGCTTTGACGCTGGAAGGCAACGACTTCGATGTGGCGCGCGAATGTCACAGCGACATGGCTTCCGTGCGGGGCATGCACGCCGACGTGAAACGCGAGGTGGACCGATGACCCGGAATGTTTCGATCATTGGTGACCGCTTCATGCTCCCAGGGATGTTCGATGAGGCCCTGCGGGAGGCCTGCGGGAGGCGTGTCGCGACGAGGCTTCACGAACTGGCGTGGCCCGACGAGCCCATGGAGCATGGCTACCGGGTTCCGGGAATGGATGGTCTCAAGGAATACATGGGTGATCCCGACGACATTGTCGCGAGGATTGGCGATGCCGAGATTCTTGTGACCCATCTCGCCCCTCTCTCGGCCTCCATGATGGAGCGATTGCCCTGTCTGAAGTGTGTTGCCGTCTCGCGCGGTGGGCCGGTCAACATCGACATGGCGGCGGCACGGGCGCACGGCATCCGTGTCGTCAACACGCCGGGGCGTAATGCGTCGGCGGTGGCGGAGTTCACCATCGGTGCGATTCTTGCCCTGACCCGCAACATCGTTCGGGGACACGATGCATTGCGCCAGGGTGTGTGGCGGGGTGACCTCTATCGCGCCGACGAGGCCGGCATGGAACTCTGCGACATGACTGTCGGCGTCATCGGCTACGGGAACATCGGCGCCAGCGTCGTTCGCCTGCTGCGCGCCTTCGATTGCCGCGTTCTCATCGCCGACCCCCTGATTGCCGTGCCGCCCGGGGACATGGATGACCAGGTGCGCCAGGTCGAGATCGATGCGCTTCTCGAACAGTCGGACCTCGTGACGCTGCACGCTCGCGTCACCCCCGAGACCGAAGGATTCATGAACTCGGATGCCTTCGCCCGGATGAAGCAGGGAGCCTGGTTCGTCAATACGGCCCGTGGACCGCTGGTGGACTACGATGCTCTCGCACGTGCCCTCGACAGCGGGCACCTCAAGGGGGCAATGCTGGAGACCTTCGCCGTCGAGCCCGTGCCGGCGGAGTGGCCGCTGCTCTCCCACCCCGGCGTGGTCCTGACGCCGCATATCGCCGGGGCCTCCATGAAGACCGTGCGCGACGCCGCAACGCGGCTGGCGGAGGAAGTGCGGCGCTACATCGACGGCGAGCCGCCGCTCAACCCCTGCTGAAGCGGGATCAGCGGCCGACGGCGTAACATTGCCGGCGCGGACTGGCGGCGGCGCGCAGCACGCGGCCTGTCTTCGAGGCCATCGTCATGGAGTTGTAGTGACTCCAGCGCGGATAGATCCTGAGATCGTGACCCCTTCGGTCGAGAGCCTCGAGAGTGGAGCGGGGGAAGTGGTCCTCGACAGCCAGATGACCCGGCATCCACTCGCGCGGGTAGAACGAACTTGGCATGTGATCGGTATAGAAGGACGGCGCATCAACGGATTCCTGGAGGGTCATGCCGTGATCCACGTGGCGCAGGAAGGCATGGAGAGACCACTGGTCCTGATGATCTCCTCCGGGCGTGCCGAAGACGAGACGCGGCTCGCCGTGGTGAAGCGCCAGGGTCGGGGTCAGTGTGGTGCGCGGCCGCTTGCCAGGCTGCAGACTGTTGGGATGGGCGTCATCGAGCCAGAACATCTGCCCCCTGACCGAGACCGGAAAGCCCAGGCCGGGTACGGCTGGCGATCCGGTGAGCCAACCCCCCGAAGGAGTGCCTGAAATCATGTTGCCATGGCGGTCGATGATGTCGAAATGGCAGGTATCACCGTGGCGCCGGGCCACGAATTCGGCCCATGTGCTCCACGGCTTCGATCCGGCGCTGCTCTCGAGGGAGGTCGATGAATGGGCGATGTTGGTTGAGCCCAGCGCTCTCAGCGTGATGGCGCCACCGTATCCGTCGATCGTCCCGGGACGCATTTCCATGCTGGCGGTCTCCTCGACGAGCTGGCGCCGGCCGGCGCAGTAGTCTTCCGACAGCAGTCGTTCCAGCGGCACGTCAACAAAGCTGGGATCGCCGTAGAAGGCCTCCCGATCGGCGAGGGCAAGCTTGGCGCATTCCTGGATCACGTGGACGAATTCAGGACCGGACGCATCCATGTCCGCCACGCCGAAACCCTTGAGGAGCGCCAGCTGCTGGAGCAGGACGGGCGCTTGCGACCAGGGCCCCGCCTTGCAGACCGTGTAGTCGCCGTACTCCAGCGTCACCGGGTCCTCGATAGTGGCGCGCCAGCGCGCCAGGTCGTCGCCCGTGAGAAATCCCGCATGGGCCTCGCCGCTGGAATCCATGACTGGTTCACGCATGAACCGGTCGATCGCCTCTGCGACGAACCCCTCGTACCATGCGTTGCGCGCCGCCTCGACCTGGGCCTCGCGGTCACCGCCTGCGGACTCCGCTTCCTCGATGATCCTCTCCCAGGTCCGGGCCTGCATGGGCAGGCAATGGAGATCACCGGCCTCGAGGGTGCCGTTGCAGTAGGCTTCCGCCGACGTCGGCCAGAATTCCTCCATGAAGGCGCGCGCTTCCTGAAGAACGGAAGCGACCGTCGGAGTGAGCAGGAATCCGTCGCGGGCGATGGCGATGGCCGGTTCGAGAACGTCGCGAACCGTGAGGCACCCGTAATCGCGCAGCAGCAGCATCCAGGCCCCGAAACTACCGGGCACGACGACCGGCAGGTGTCCGATCCCCGGCATGACGTCGAGTCCCATGTTCCGCAGGGCTTCGCCGGAGATCGTCGACGGCGCCACCCCCTGGCCACAGATGACGTCGACCCTGCCCCTCTTCTCGCTCCACAGGATGAGGGGGACATCGCCGCCCGGGCCGTTCTGGTCGGGTTCGACCACATGCAGGACACAGCCGGCCGCAACTGCCGCATCGAAGGCATTGCCGCCCCGTTCCAGCATCGCCATGCCGGCGGCACTGGCCTGCCAGTGGGTGGTGGCAACCATGCCGAAGGTTCCGACAAGTTCCGGGCGTGACTGGATCATGGCATGGCTCCCTGGCCGGCTCTGGGTTCGGCGACAGCGTAGAGCACGCATGAGAAGCGTGCCAGCCAGGAAGCAGGGAATGCCTGTCCCGTCACCCCTGTTCCAGCCAGTCCTCGGGGCTTCCTCCGGCGCGTTCGATGTCGAGATCCATGACACCGTCGGGCGGGCCCTCGGCCCTGCCGTTGGGGCGTGCGGCTTCGATCTGTGTTCCGGTGCCGGCACCCTTCATTGCCGCCGGCGGGGGCTCACCCCAGAACTCACGCCATGGCTGCAGCCGTTCGCTGCCACCGCCGGCGGAGCGCACGCCTCTGTCGGTGAGGGGCTTCCCGTCGACGAAGATCGTCGTGTCGGCGCGCTCGTTCCAGAATGCGAGGTGCCCGGCGATGGCCGCCACAGCGGGCAGGGGGCGGACATACTGCCAGGCCGCATCGCCATGCCGTGCGCCGTTGATCCGGACATGGTGATAGCGCGCACGACCCTTGTAGGGACAGAGCGTGTAGGTGGCGCTCGGCTCGAGCAGTCCGGATTGAACGTCCTCTTCCGGGACGTAGTAGCGCGTCACCAGTCCGGTTTCGAACAGCAGCACGGGGCGGCGGGTTTCCGCAACGGTGCGCCCGGCGATCTCGACCCTGACAGATCGTGCGCTCTTCACCGCGTCCACCCTCAGGAACGGATCACGCGCATGCATGTGGATGCGTTCGTCCTCCTCCCACCAGGCATCCATGCTGTGCCAGTCGAAACCGTAGTGACCGCTGGTATCGGGCGACCCCTCCTTCGGCTGCAGGTATCGCCACACGGCGAAGCGCGCGACCCGTGATCCGGTGTCGAGATGCCAGTAACTCGCCGTGCCCTTGTAAGGCGACGCAGTCGTGTAGTCGGTGGTCACCAGAAGGTCGGTACGCACGTCGTCTTCGGGAAAGTAGTAGACCGGCAGGAAGCCGTGCTGACGGAGCAACATGGTGCGCTCGGAGTCCGCGACCCTGATGCCATCGAAGTGCACGTGCACCCGCCGAGGACTAAGGCGCCATTCGTTCGTTCCGGGCTCCGGATTCACGGCTTCCCCCTTCCTTTCGGAGACGCCTTTTCAGACTACCCTACGCGCACGTCGTCGGGCCAGATGGCGCCCGGTATGAAGGTCGCCAATTCCTGATCCACCAGGGGATCAGGCGAGCGCCGGCACATGGCCACGCGCCTTGCGGCAATGCTGATTGAACTGCCCATCGGCGTGGACAAAGGATGCGGCCGAGGCGGCGACCGGCAGTTTCAGTTCCCGAGGTAGTCGCCACGTACGTACTCACGCGAGGCATCGCGTACCGGTTGCCAGTCCCAGGGTGTGCGACGGCCGACCGACAGGGCTGCGTGAAGGAACTTCCGGCGCTTTTGACTCTCGATCACGCGATCCTTCAGGGCCACCGGATCCCACCAGCGACGGACTTCGCTGGCAAGATCGGTCTCGATGCCGCTGACCTCCGGTGTCCCGGCGAGGTTGACGAGCTCGTCGGGGTCCTGCGCGACGTCGAAGAGCTGGGGCGGATCATCCTCGCAATGGATGTACTTCCAGCGTTCGCGGCGAATCATCAGCACCGGTGAGGAGGCGCCCTCGCCGCAGAACTCGCTGCCGACGATATCGGGCCAACCGTCGCCGTGTCCCGCGGCCAGCCCGGCGATGCTGGCGCCGTCGATCGGCGCGAACAGCTCCGGCGGCTCGCCGTCGCCGGCCCATTCCAGGAAGGTCGGGAAGAGATCGAGCAGGGACACGTTCTCCGTGATTCGGCGCGCACGATAGAATTGCGGCGCATGCACGATCAGGGGTACGCGCACAGACCACTCGAAGAAGTTCATCTTCAACCACAGGCCGCGTTCGCCAAGCATGTCCCCGTGATCGGCCGTCACGACGATGATCGTGTTGTCGTGTGCGCCGATGGCCTTGAGGGCCTCCAGGATGCGCCCGATGCGGTCATCGAGCCAGCTCATCACGGCATAGTAGGCGCGTCGCGCCCGGCGGACGTCCGCAGGACCGATCGACAGCATGTGGCGGCCGATCGTGTGGTACAGTCTGCGGCTGTGGGGATCACGCTCTTCGAGTGGGATGTCGCCGATCCTGGGATCGTCGATTTCGTCGTCCGTGTAGAGATCCCAGTGAGTGGGCGGCGCCAGGTAGGGGTCGTGCGGACTGATGAAGCTGGCGGCCAGGAAGAAAGGCCGGCCGTCACCCCTGTCGGCGTGATCGTAGAGCCAGCGACAGGCCTCGACCGTTGCCTCCTCATCATAGCTCGTGTTGACGCTGCGCCGCCGGGGTCCCGCATCGAGCACGGCCCGCACCGAGTGGAATCCCGGTTCCCAGAAGGTCGGACCCAGCGACCAGTCGCTGGTCCACGAGAAGTCGGAGGGATAGACGTCGGTCGTCACCCGATCCTCGAAACCGTGAAGCTGGTCCGCACCGACGAAATGCATCTTGCCAGCGAGGCATGTGTGATAGCCCATTGCACGAAGATAGTGTGCGAAGGTCGGGATTTCGGAAGGAAATTCTGTTGCGTTGTCAAATGCTCCAATGCGGCTTGGCATACGGCCTGACATAAGGCTGAAGCGGGCCGGCGCACAGATCGGGTAATTGCAATAGGCGTTTTCGAACACAACGCCCTCGCCGGCCATCCGCTCCAGGTTGGGCGTCCGGCACACCGTGCCGCCGTAGGGCCTCAGCACCTGGGGCGCGAGCTGATCCATCATGACAAGGAGGATGTTGGGAGAGGTGGTCATGGTTCCTCAGGGTTCGTCGGTCTGGTCTCGGATCCGGTGAGCAGACTAGACTGCGTTGCGCATCGGGGGAATCCGTGATGAAGCTGCCGCAGAGCCTGTGGGCCGCAAGCGCGGCGCCGGCCATCGACACGCCACCCCTTGCCGGAGAGACCGGTGCGGATGTCGCCATCGTCGGTGGCGGCTTTACCGGACTGTCGGCGGCGCTCCACCTTGCCGAGGCCGGCAAACGGGTGATCGTGCTTGAAGCCGGTGAGCCGGGCTGGGGCGCCTCGGGGCGAAACGGCGGCCAGGTCAACCCGGGCTGGCGCATGCTGCCTTCGGAAATCGCGGCGAAGTATGGTGGCAACAGGACGCCGGCCCTGCTGGCCATGCTCGATAAGGCGACGGATCTGGTGTTCGACCTGATTGACCGCCACGGCATCGCCTGTGATCACGAGCGCCCGGGATTGGTCAGCGCCGGGCTTGGCCGCCACGGCAAGGCCTTCCTCGATGCATGGTCCCGGGAATGGGGCGAACAGGGCGTGAAGGTCAAGCGCCTGGAACGCGCCGCGCTGAAGGACCTCATCGGAACGGACTACTACCATATCGGCATGCACGATCCTCGCGGCGGTCACGTGCAACCCCTGTCCTACGCTCGAGGTCTGGCGCGGGCAGCCGTCGACAAGGGTGCCGTCGTTCATGGCCGGACCCGCGTCCACAGCGTTCATGCACGTGGCGCCGGCTGGCGTCTGGTGGCCACCGGGGGCGAGGTCGAGGCCGAACATTTGCTGCTCTGTACGAATGGCTATACCGACCGGTTATGGCCGGGACTTGAGCGGTCGGTGGTACCCGTCACCAGTTTCATCGCCGCGACCGAGCCCCTGGACGAGGCACGCCGCGCAGCCATCCTGCCCGGTCGTCATGCGGTCGCAGAGACTCGCCGCACGCTTCACTATTTCCGGCTCGACCGCGACAACCGTTTCGTCATGGGCGGTCGCGGCAATTTCACGAACGGTGCGGAGCCAGGGTCGATCACACATTTGCGCACGATGGCCACGGCGATCTTCCCGGCGCTCGAAGGCGTCGCCTGGACTCGCCGCTGGGGCGGCCGGGTGGCCTTGACACCCGACCACACGCCACGTCTGTTCCGACTCGCCAGGAACGTTCACGCCGGTCTGGGTTTCAACGGACGCGGCGTCGCCATGAGTTCGATGTTCGGCACCCAGCTCACTCGCCTCGTTCTTGGCGAAGAAACCGACATGCCGGTCGAACCGCTCGACCTCGTCCCCCACCATGGACTGCGCCAGTTCGGTCTCACCTGGTACCTCGTCTCCGGCGTGGTGCGCGACCGTCTCGATCTACGGGAGGCCCCGCCCACCTGGACCTGACCCCGGGCATGTGTGCCACCCACCTTGCACGTGACCGGCGGAAAGATGTTCCGGCGAAGACGTTCGGGAGAGCCGCTCAGTCGAGACCGTCATAGCGCGCGTTGGCCTCTGCCAGGGTCGCCTTGAGGCCCTTCTCCATGGTCGATCGCGAGAACTCCTCGTATTCCGGCACCGGCTGTGCGCCGAGGATGGCGACCTGTTCGAGGTAGTAGTCGGTTGCCGTTCTCAGTCCCTGCATCTCGTAGACTCGATTGAGATACATCTTGTGCATGCGTTGCATTTCGCGCGGCATGCGGGCCACCAGCAGGGCCTTCCTGCGGGTGGCTTCCTTCAGTTCTGCAAGAGGCACAACGTCGGTGACCAGCCCCATGCCCCGAGCCTCGTGTGCCGTCACTTCGCGGCCCGTCAGAAGCAGGTCCTTGGCGGTCTTCATGTTGACGAGCCACGGCAGAAACATGCAGTGACCCGAGATTCCGTAGCGGACTTCGTTGTAGCCGATGCGGGTGTCATCCGAAGCGATGGTGATGTCGCACATCAGCGCAAGTTCGAAGCCCTTGCCGATCGCAATGGAATTGACCGAGGCGATCACCGGCTTGGTGATCAGCCACGGTGTCACGAATTCCTGGAACTGCTTGAAGTAATGGGCCCGGTAGGCGTAGATCGACGAGCGATCCTCCCCGGCATCTTCATCAAGGTCGTGGCCGGCACAAAACCCGCGGCCGGCCCCCTGGATGACGACGACATTCACGTTGTCATCGTCATCGGCGCGTTTCAGCGCGGCCTGCAAGTCGGCAATCAGCCGCAGGTTCATGGCATTCAGCTTTTCGGGACGGTTCAGAGTCAGCCAGCAGATGCGCTCGGCGTCCGTTTCGTAGATCAGGTGGGTGTAGTCGGTCATGGGTTGTCCTGTCGTGTGTGAATCAGCGCAACGTCGGCGACAACAGCGCGAGTCGGGGTCAGAAGAAGCGGGTTGACCTCGAGTTCGTCGACCTCCTCGTCAGCCTCAACGAATGCGCAGATCCTTGCGATGGCTTCGATGGTCAAGGCGAGGTCGACCGCGGGACGGCCGCGATACCCGAAGAAGAGTGGTGCCATCCTGAGACTGCGGAGTGCGGTTTCGATATCGATGTGCTTCGCCGGAAGGATCAGGTGAACCGAATCCTTCGTCAGTTCGACTGCCACGCCGCCTGTGGCCATGGTCAGCGTGATGCCGATTCCCGGCAGACGGCGCACGCCCACGAGAAGCTCGAGCGCGGACGTTTCGACCATTTCCTCGATCAGGTAACTGGCGGCACACAATCCTTTGGAACGCAGCCGTTCCTGCATGTCGAGGAGGGCGTCACGAAGTTCATCCGCAGGGATGTCGAGGGCAACCGCCCCTGCGTCGGTCTTGTGCGCGAGTCCCGGAACCAGCGCCTTGATCGCGCACGGACACGCAACATCAGGCACGTCGCCAGGAGAGGACACGACCCAGCGCGCCGGCACATCGAGGCCCGCTTCGGCGAGACGAGTCTTGGCCGCGGCCTCGTTCAGCATGGCCCCCTGGCGGTGCTGTGCCGGCGGGACGCCATCCAGCACCATGGCATCCGGTTCCAGGGTGTGGCGGAGAGCGCCGAAGCGCGCGACATGGGCCACCGCACGCAGTCCGTCCTCGAGCCCCTGGAGCGGGGCGATGCCGTTCGCGATCATGCGTTGACGAACGTCACGCGGCAGCGTCTCGACCAGGGTGTTGACGAAGGCGGCTGGCCTCGTTCCCTTCGCTTCGGCCAGCGCCGAGGTGGTGACATCCCACGAGGTGCGGTCGGCACCGTCTTGAGGCGGGTAGCACATGACCTGGACAAGGAGATCGTAGTCATTGCGGGCGAATGCCCTGTAGATCCGTAGCTGATCGTCCCGGGACTGGCCATGGGCGTCCGAAATGTCGAGCGGGTTGGCAGCGCCCACGTAGCCGGGCAGGGCCGCATTGATCTCGTGGACCGTGGCCGGGTCCGGCGGCTTCAGGCTCAGGCCGAGTGTTTCGGCGAGGTCGCTGCCAAGCACGGCATAGGAACCCGAAGAGGTGACAAGGCCCGTCCTGGTGCCTGTCGGGAGCGGCGTGTAGCTCAGTATCTTGACGGTTTCAATCGCCTCGGAAGGTGTCATGACCTCGATCCATCCGAAACGGCGAAACAGTGCGGACGTGATGGCGGCATCGCTGGCCAGGGACGCCGTATGGGATCTGGCGGCCCGGGTTCCGACTTCGGTGCGGCCGCCCTTCAGCGCGACAACGGGAACTCCTTGTCGTGCCGCCCTGGCCGCTGCACGGCTGAGGCTGGCGACATCGTTCAGCCCTTCGAAGTAGATGTTGACGGCGGTGATGCGCGGGTCGTCGAGCATGACGTCCAGCATGTCGGCCACGCTGACCATGGACTGGTTGCCGAGGCCGATCAGGCAGGCAACCGGCTGGGACCGGTCGGCACACCCGATGTCCGACAGGTAGGCTCCGCCATTGGAGATGACCGCGACCCCGCGCTCCGGCGCATGGGTGCCGAAGTGATCCATCATGAAAGCGCAGCCATCGAGGAAGTTGGCGATTCCCGGGCAGTTGGGGCCGATCACCGGCATCTCGCCGGCTGCGGCGATGAGAGAGGCCTGCAGGTCTCCACCGCCAGGACTTTCGGCGAAGCCCGACGTGATGCGCCACATCGCACCGTGGCGAGCGCCCGTACGGTCTCGACCACCGCGTGCCCGGGAATGACCAGGATCGCCAGGTCCGGCGTCCAGGGAAGATCGGCAACCGATGGCACGCTGGCAAGACCGGCGATCCTGTTCCGCGTCGGATTGACCGCAATCGCCTCGCCGCGGTATCCGACGTGTCGCAAGTAGGCGACTCCGGGAGCGATGCCCGCACCACCGAACCAGGCGACGCGCGCGGGCGAAAGCAGCCGCCTCAGGCGTTCCTTCCTGGTCACAGGCGATATCCGGTGCTATCCGCGTCGCCAACGGGCTTCGGCGTGCCGTCACGGCGCTGATTCACATTGTCATCCGTCACCGGGAAGACGGGCGGGCCCGGTACCAGTCCGCCACTGATCGATCGGGAATCACGACCTGGCATCTTCACGCATTTGCCGCTTCAAGGTGCGGATGCGGGAGTGGAGATCGTCGCGGTCCGTGTAGATGCCTTCGATGAGCCGCCGGCCGCTCCTGGCGTCGTACCCCGTTCGTCCGTGCAGGACACGGCGGTTGTCGAAGGCCACGAGGTCGCCCGGCTCGTAGCGGATGGTCATCCAGTAGTGCGGATCCTGCGCCCGCACGCAGAATGCGCGATAGGCCTTGTAGGCGCGCGACTGCACCTCGAGAGGCGCTTTCAGCGGCGCGCGCAGGAAAGTGTTGTAGCGCACGCCAGTGATGCGGCCGGCGCAGTCGGTCTCCACGACCGGGCCGCGGCCGCGATAGTCGGACGTCCGCGCCCGGTTGCTGTACTCCCACACGTCGGAAGTCAGCGAATGAAAGTGGTCGGGTTCCTCGATTCGCATGTCATGGGCAATCCGGTAGCCGTCGGCATAGATTCCCTGGCCCCCGGTGGTGGTGTTCTCACGGGTAAGGAGCAGTTGCAGACCGTGCGGGGTCTCTCGCGTCGGAAGGTCGATATGCTGCAGGAGCATGTCGGGGGTATAGGCCTGACTGTCGGGGTCGTCCTTGATGGCAAGCGTGTAGCCGCGGCCAAAGTTGCTCTCGCGAACCGGACCGATCCGCGTGGCGATGTCCTCAAGCAGACCGTCCCGCTGCGGCAGGCCGCGCAACCGGACCACGCCATGGTCGCGCAGGGTCTCGAGCCAGGTCAGGAACACCGCCGGGTCTTCGAGCGCTTCGGTGCCGTTGAAGGTGAGCGGTTGCTTTAGGTCCTTGCCGCACCACAGGAATGGTGCCGGCGGTTCCTCGTCGCCGAACCATGCCGTACCGCGCAGCCACCCGGGGTGAAAGGCGCTTGTCGTGCCGTCCGAGAACCTGACGGTGACGGCGCCGCTGGATTCGATGTGTGCGTCCGTGATGTCCAGGTCCGTGTCGATCGCGCTGGGCGCCATGCGCATCTCGCGGGCCGCGGGATGAATCGTTGCCGAATCCGGACTGTTCTCGCGAAGGAGCAGGGCGTGGTGCCGGCTGGTGGCGCCATCCGACCACGTCACGGTGAGTGCTTCGTCCGAGATGGCAAGGGCCATCGCATCGTGAGTGACGGGCCAGACATCAAAGTCCGGAGTCCGGGGCCAGTCAGTCACCCGTTGTCCTCCAACGAAGATGGCCCGGGAACGGATCCCGCGGGCGTGACGCGGGATTGTCGCCAACGGGCGCTTGCGAATCCAGTATCCGGAGAGGACGGTCCTGGCCCGGCGGCATTGTCGCCGGACCAGGAGGGAAGTTCTGCCTTCTCAGGGCAAGTCGAGATCGGCCAGATCCGGCACGGGCCCGTCCCATCGGGGATTTCCGTACCAGGTTTCCCATGATGCATTGATCACGCGATCGCGCTCACGCCAGTCGTCGAGCACGAAGCTGATCCAGAATTCCATCATCTCCTCGTCCGAGCCCCAGCCCCACGTCACGGTCTTCGGCGGCAGCGTCGGGTTGTAGGGGTTTGATGACGTGTTGTCGAACCGTATCCAGCCGTCGATCGTGCTGCCCGCGGGCAGACGGACCGGTTCGCGGAAGAAGTAGATGTTCTGCCACCTGAGATCCCACTCCTCGACATGGACCAGCGGTATCTGGGTGCCGTCCGGGAGGGTCGCGATGGCCTTCGCCTCGGCGCCCAGGTAGTGCATGTGCGGCATGATGTCGACAAGGGTCAACGCCGCCGGAACCTCCATCCGGACGTGACGCCAGTAAGTGTCCGACTCCGGCGGAATCGCGAGCTGCTGCGTGCCGATCACGAGCCCGTCAACCCAGTGCGCAACGGGTTCGTCGGTGAACGTCAGGCCGATCCGGCTGCGATCCTCGGTGGCCTTGCCGTTGAGGTGATAGTGGATCTCGAACACGATGTCGCCGGCGCCGGCCGGAAGCCACATGGCATGGTTGTCGGGCAGGGCGTAGGGATCGACGCCGGGGGTCCAGCCTCCGATGCCCCAGGTTTCCGCTTCGCCGCTGTAGTCGAAGAAGCTGCCTGTTCCGAATACGGAAAAGCCGGGTTCGTCGTCCCTGGCGTCCGCCCGCCGTGCCCGGCCCGAGTAGTCGACAAAGATGTTGGCGTGGTGAACGACGCGCTCGTCGCCGGGCTGGAATTCGATGGCGCTGACGGCGCGCTCCTCGAGGAGTTCGAAGGGGATGACGAAGTACCGGTAGATGTCAGGACCGGTCGCGGGAATGTCAAAGGGCTCTTCCATGGCGAGAACCAGGTCCGGTTCACCGGTGCGCCATTCGGGGTCCGGCCACACGGTTTCCGGGAGCGCCTCCACGTCCTCGCCGAGCGGTGCGCCAGCTTCGGCCCACGCTGCGAAGAGGGCGGCCTGGCGGTCGGAAAGGTGCCGTTCGTCGCGGAAGGCACCGAATCCCTCGACGGCACGCCACGGCGGCATGATCTGCTCGCGGGTCACGAAGGCCAGCATGCGGGCCCGGCGCTTGGCATCGACATACGTATCGAGAGGGAATGGGGCGATACTGCCGTCCCTGTGGCACTCCGTGCAGTTGGCTGCGAGCAGGGGAGCAATGTCCCGGATGTACGTCACGGATTCCGGCAGGTGGTCCGCATCCCAGCCCTCGAACACGCAGCCGACAGGAGTCGTGGAGACGGGCAGCGGATGGTCATCCAATCCCGTCTTCGCGATGGCGTCCTTGAGGTCGTGGCTTGTGATCTGGTTGCGCAGGACGCCGATCGTTTCGAAACGGTCGTCGATGCGGCCGCGGTAGATGACATCATCCCCGGTATCGATGACAAAGGCCTCCGGGGTGACGACGGGGTTGAGGCGCAAGGCGAGATCGCCGGAGGGATCGAAGATGACAGGAAATTCGAAACCGTGGTCAGCCACGAAGTTCCTGGCTTCGCCCACCGTCAGATAGGGCCCCGACATGACTCCGTAGAACGAGGTGTCATGCGCATCGGCAAATGTGGCAAGGCCGTTGAGTTCGGGAGCGTAGCGGCTGGATACCGGACAGAAGGCGTTCATGAACAGGAGGACCACCGGCCGGACACCGGCGTCGGTCCCGATGCGATGAACACTGCCGTCAATATCGACCACGCGTGTGCCGTAGACGTGGGCCGCCTGGCCGCTCCATGCGTCATCGTTACCGTCGGCGGTGTTCCCCGTTGCCATGCCGAAGGGAGAGGCGAGGATGGCAAGGGCCAGGAAATGAGCCAGTATGGCAGTGTGGCGTCGATGCATGAAACCAGCCCTTTCTGGATGTTCGTGGATGACAATTATGGTCTATCAGTATAGATTGTCAACAGTGACAATCAACGTTCTCTACCAGACGTTCGCAACCAGGGGTGACATCCATGGCGCGTCCTGACCTCAGTGCCGAACGATCGGAACAGATCCTCGATGCGTTCTCGCGGTGCGTGGCGCGTTCGGGGCTGGATGCCACGTCCCTTGAGGACGTGGCCGGTGAAGCGGATGTCCGCCGCTCGATCATCCGCCACTACATCGGCAATCGAGACGAATTGGTTGAGGCGTTCCTCGATCGCCTGGAAGTTCGCCTCCAGCGGCAGAACGACGACATGCGCGCCTGGTTCATCGCCAACCCCGGTGTCGGCAGCCTGCCGCACTACCTGTTCTGGGATGCTCCGGACGACGAGTTGCCGGTTCTCGAATCGGTCTACTCCGCCGCCCGCCGCAACCCGGTGATTGCCGCCCGCCTCGAGGGCTGGCTCCAGGGTTTCGCCGATGCGATTCAGGATGTGTTGCACGCCTCGTTTCCCGATGCGGATCAGGAAGACATCACGACCGTTGCCCACGGCCTTGCCGCCATCTACAACAACCAACAGTCGATGCTGACCCTTGGAGCACCGTCTCGCTATCGCACCATGGCGCTTGCAGCCGCTGAAGTGCTGATTGCCTCGCTGGCCACGCGGGCGAGACGATGACCCGGGCCTTCGGTCCGTTGCCCGGGTTGATGGAGGGAAGCGATGCGTGACAGCGTTGCCGGATGCTGTGACAACCTTGCCTGCCATCTGGACGACCGTCAGGCAGAAATTCTCGATTGGGGATGCGGAGACGGAGAGGTCGGTGCGGCTCTTTCCGGTCTTGGATACGAGGTCATTGATGGCATGGATGCTGCGTCCAGCATGCTCGCACCCGCGAGAGAGAGGGGCGTCTACCGCCGGCTCTTCAGCGCAGAATCGCCGGCCGATCTGCCGGACCGCAGCTACGATGCCGTCGTCGCATCACGGGTCTTCAGCTGTGAGGATGCGTCTGTCGAGGTGCTCGACGGTCTCGTCCGACTGCTGAGGGCGGGAGGAGTGATGTCCCTTGCGGTGGTACCCCGAGGCGGGTTGGCAGACGCTTGCGAGCGGATGTGCAGGGAAGGTGCGCTGTTGAAGATGGAAGCGACCTGGGACAGGCTTCCGGCAACGGGAGAACCGGGGATGCGGTTTCTGGTTCTTGGACGATTCTAGCTGGGGTTACGCAACATGCAGATCAACATGCGGGGGCCGGCAGGCCGTTACAATTCGCCCTATGGCGGAATCGCGACATTCCTGCGCCAGGACTACTGCGACGACATTGCCACTCTCGACGCCGATTACGCCATTCTCGGCACGCCGACCGACGAGGGGTCACCATTCATGGGCGGGTCGCGTTTCGCACCACGTTCCATCCGCGAGCATTCGCTGAGGTTCGGATCAGACGGGTACTACGACAGCCTCACAGACAAGTCCTACCTGGTCGATGAAACGGCCAACCGGCGTATCGTCGATGTCGGGGACAGCGACATCCTGGAAACCAATGTCGAAAGGACATTCGACAACATCACCGCCGATGTCTCAGGCATCCTCGAGCGTGGCGCCATGCCGGTCATCATCGGCGGCGATCACTCGGTCACCTACCCGGTGGTGCGGGCGTTCGGCGAGCCCATGCATGTCATGCACTTTGACGCCCACATGGACTATCAGCCCTTCGTTCACGACCTGAGGTTCACGAACGGCCATGCCTTTCGTCACATCAAGCCCATGGCCCATGTGCTGTCGCTGACGCAGATCGGCATTCGCAGCCTCCGAAGCGCCCTTCAGGAGTTCATTGATGCCCGCGCCGAAGGCAGCCACATCGTCACCATGGATGACGTCCGCCGGCTTGGCCCCGAGGATTTCGTGCACGAGACCTTCCCGCGGGGCGAAAAGATGTATGTGTCGATTGACGTCGATGTTCTAGACATGTCGCTCGTGCCGGGCTGTGTCTCTGCAGAACCCAATGGCATGCTCTATGCCGAACTGCGCGACATCCTGCGCGCCACGGCGCGACACATGGACGTCATCGGCTTCGATTTCGTCGAGGTCAACCCCAAGCTTGACGTAGGTACCGGCGTAACATCCTATCTTGGTGCCCACACCATGGTGGAGTTTCTTGGCGCCATTGCCGAGGCGAAGTCTGCCAGACGATAGGTCCCGCACCGCGCATCACACGAGATTCCGGTCGATGGGCACGGACCAGCGGCGCGTCAGGATCCGGTCATCGCCCTCCCGGACGTCGAGATCGGCGGCGAGATGGAGTTGTTCGCGTGACGCTCTCAGATGCGTTCGGGCACGCACGTTCACCTCGAAATCGCCGCGTTTCATGTGGGTGGTGACGACGAATTCGCTTTCGGCGGAGAGCGGGTCGTCCGGCGTGATGCTCATGCGTTCTGAAGTGTCCCTCGCGAACTCGAGACCATGGTCCTCGATACGGTAGGTGCCGCTGCCCCGCTGCGACGTCACCTCGAGACATCCGGACTGTTGATCAAGCGTGACCACGTTGCGCGATTGCGGAGCGGCAATCTGCGTGCTTGCCATCGCCGGCGCCTGTTCGGGTTCCTCGAATTCACGGATCCTCGGCCCGCCTGTGGCAGGTCTCACCGGAAGGTCGAGTACGCTGGATCCCGTGTGGACCGTCAGCAGTACCGGCTCGGGAGCCGGAAACAGCATCGGCCAGTAGGTGGTGGAGAGCGCCATGCGGATTCGGTGCCCTTCTCGAAAGCGGTAGGCGCAGTCGTTGAGCGTCAACCGCACCGTCGTCTGGCTGCCCGTGGGCATGGCCTCGGGCGTGTCGTGTCCATGGCGGTGGGTCAGGTTGAGGACGCCGAAGGTCGCTCGTGACACCGCGCCATCGGGGTGGACGTCGTTGAGGCGGGCGATGAGGTAGGCGACCGGCCTGTCGACCTCGAGGTCAAGCTCCACCACTGGCTGGCCCAGAATGTCGATGTCCTCGTCAAGCGGCGGGGTCTCGAAGGTGATCGACGCGCCGTCGTCCTGGCGCTGATCGCCCGGGAACTCCGGTCCGTCGCCTCCGGTGCCGTAGGGGCACCACTCGCCTCCGGCAAGGCCCAGAGTCTGAGGCGTGACGGCGGATCGCCGTTCGTCACGGCCCGGCTCTGTGCCGAGACCGTCCGGGTTCAGGTGGTAGCGGCGGCTTTGGATTCGTGTTGAAGGCCACGAGATCTCGCCGATCCAGTGACCTGGACAGTCACGGTACCAGGAACGGGGCGGCACCCCGTCCTGCAGGAAGACGCGCAGCATGGGCTCTTCCATGATTCCCGTCTCCTTGTGCTTGAGCCAGTGATCCCACCAGCGCAGCATCTCCTGGAGAAAGCCGAAGTGGGGCCCGGGAGCGTTCTCCATGTGGCCCCACTGGTGGGCATGGGGACCGACGAGTCCGAGACGCGGCACGTCGAGCCCGGCAAGCAGGCGGAAGACGGCATTGGAGTAGCCGTCGAGCCAGCCTCCGACGGCAAAGACCGGACAGCGGATGGCGCCATAGTCCTCGCATACCGAGCCGTGACGCCAGTAGGCATCACGCGTCTGATGACGCATCCACGTTTCGACAGGGCAGGGGACGTCCTCCAGCCGCGCTTGCCAATTCTCCCGCCAGTCCTCCCCCATGATGAGCGGGTCTCCGGGGAGAGGCAGGATGCCGAAGAAGGTGGTGCCCCAGTCGAGGTTGTCGTTGAGAAGACAGCCGCCCATGTAGTGCATGTCGTCGCCATAGCGGTCGTCGGTGGAGCACGAGGTGACCACGGCCTTGAGAGCCGGAGGCTGCAGGGCGGCCACCTGAAGCGAGTTGAAGCCGCCCCAGGAGATGCCGAACATGCCGACGTCGCCGGTGCACCAGGGTTGCCTGGCAATCCAGGCAATCACCTCCTTGCCGTCTTCGAGTTCCTGGTGGGCGTACTCGTCACGCATGACGCCGAAGCTATCGCCGGCGCCGGCCAGGTCGACGCGCAGGCTGGCATAACCGTGGCCGGCGAACCAAGCATGTTTCGGCTCGTCTCCCGGCCGTGTCATGTCGCGCTTGCGATAGGGAAGGTACTCGAGAAGTGCGGGCACCGGATTGTGTTCCGCATCCTCAGGCAACCAGATGCGCGCCGCCAGGCGAACGCCGCGTTCAAGCGGGATCCACACACCCTCTTCCCTCACCTCCACCCTCGATGGCAGAGCGTCGACGATGCGCATGGCTGTCACCCCCGCTGTTCCTCGACAGTCTACACGCATTCATGCGACGTCGCGCCGGTCTCAAAGTTGATTGACCAGTCAGAATATCTGGGAGATGCTTGTTCGTCCGCAACCAGGTGGTGCGGACTCACATGAGACCCGTGGCCACCGGGCTCCGGGCGGGTGACAACCTGGAGGATCACATCCATGGATATCAGGGATACCATCAAGCGACTTGAAAACCGGGAGCTGAGCCGTCGCGAACTCGGCCAGGCGATGGCTGCAGTCGGACTGGTGTCGACGGTGATGCCGTTGACGGCAGCTCAGGCCCAGGAGGAACAGGCGATCTATTTCACATGGGCCGGGTATGACGATCCGATATACTGGCCAGGCTATGTCGAACAACATGGCGTGGAGCCGGATTGTCCGGTCTATGGCGACGCCGAGGAGGCCTTCACCAAGGTGAGAGCAGGCTTCGTCGTGGATCTCATTCATCCGTGCAGTAACAATGTGCCCCGCTGGCGGCACGCAGGCGTTTTGCAGCCCATCGACACGTCCATGATTCCCAACTGGAAGGATGTGATTCCGGCGCTCTACAACATCACGGACGCCCAGCACGAGGGACAGCAGTGGTTCGCTCCCTTCGAGTGGGGACAGACCTCGATCACCTACCGCACGGATATCGTCGACTGGCAGGGTGAGGAGGAGTCGTGGGGGCTGCTCTGGGACGAGCGCTACGCCGGCAGGCTTTCGATCATCGATGCCGCCGAGGATGCCTGGTGGTGCGCCGCCATCTACGCCGGTGTCGATACGGACAACCTGACCGATGAGTCCTTGGCGGAGGTTCTCGATATCCTGAGACAGCAGCGCGACCTCTTGAGGTTCCGTCAGAGTGACATGACGACGGTGGAACAGGCTCTCGCCTCCGGTGAACTCGTGGCGGCCATGACCTGGAACAGTTCGCCCCTGGAACTCACCAGGCAGGGCATTCCGGTGAGGTTCGCCGACGTCAAGGAGGGAGCGCTCACCTGGGTCTGCGGCACGGTGCTGACCAGCGATGCGCCCCACTACGATAAGGCCCACGATCTTATCAACGCGATGCTCGCTCCCGAGGTCGGGGAGTATGTGATCGTGGAAAACGGTTATGGTCACGCGAGCGCCGCGGCGTTCGATCTCGTCAGTGATGACGATCTGACGGCCCGCGGACTCTCCAGGACTCCTTCCGACATCCTGGACAAGGGAGTCTTCCTGAGAGCGCAGACCGAAGACATCGAGACCAAGATCAACCGTGACTGGGGTGAGATGATCGCCGGTTTCTGATCGGACATCGCACCTTCCGTCTGACATCAGGGAACCGGGACACGAGCGGTCCCGGTTCCCGTTCCCTTCACAATCAGGTGACGCGATATGTCAGCTGTCGCATCCCCGGCTTCGACCGGGTCGCAAACGTCCGGCACGGCGGACCGCCGCCTTGCCGCCCGCCAGGCGCGGCGCCAGCAGCTGATCGACGCCACCATCGAGTCGATCGCCAGGCGGGGATTTTCGGGTACCACCCTGGAAACGGTCACGAAGGGCGCCAGGCTGTCGCACGGCGTGGTCAATTTTCACTTCCGCACCAAGGAAGATCTCTACGTCGAGACCCTGGGGTACCTGGCGCGGGAACACTATGAGCTGTGGCGCAGCGCCATGCTGAATGCGGGTTCGGATCCGGCGACCCAACTGCAGGCCATCCTGGAGGCGGACTTCGATCGCCGGGTCTGCTCCAACAAGAAGCTTGCGGTGTGGTTCGCCTTCTGGGGCCAGGCGAAGTACCGGCCCGCCTATCTCGAGATCCATCATCGTTTCGATGACGAGAGGTATGTCGAGATTTGCCGGCTGTGTCGGGAACTGGTGGCAAGCGGCAGGTACGAGGGCGCCGACGCGGAGGGGATTGCCCGCAGCATCGAGGCCCTGGTCGACGGCCTATGGCTCAACCTTCTCATGTATCCGCGGGACATCCGCCGGCAGACCGCGAGGACGGACTGCCTCGTCTATCTTGCCACGGTCTTTCCACATCATTTCCAACGACCGGCGGCGCTCGGCTGCGAGTCCTGACGCGATGGCCCGGGACCCACGTCACGACATCCTGTTCGAGCCTGTGGCCATCGGGCCGGTAACGGCTCGCAACAGGTTCTACCAGGTGCCGCATTGCACCGGGAGTGGCTGGCAGAGCCCGCACATCCTTGCCGGACTGCGCGCCATGAAAGCCGAAGGCGGCTGGGCCGTCGTCAACACGGAGTACTGTTCCCCCCATCCATCGATTGACGACACCGCCTATCCCATGGCCTCGCTGTGGGACGAACGCGACATTCGGGCGCACTCGGTGATGACCGAGCAGGTGCACGAGCACGGTTCGCTTGCCGGCGTGGAACTGGTTCTGGGCGGCGCAAGGATGGCCAATCACTTGACCCGTCAGGTGCCGCTCGGGGTGGTCAGCATGCCGCTTGCCACAGGGGAGCCCTTCCAGACGCGGGCCATGGACCGCGACGACATCCGCGAGGTCAGGCGATGGCATCGCAATGCGGTGCTGCGCGCCAGGGAGGCGGGGTTCGACATTGTCTACGTCTACGCCACCCACGATTACCTGCTGTCGCAATTCCTGTCGCCGGTGCTCAACACGCGTTCGGACGAGTACGGCGGATCGCTCGCCAACCGGGTGCGTCTGGTGCGCGAACTCATCGAGGACACGAAAGACGCCGTCGGCGGGACCATGGCTGTCGCGGTGAGGTTCTCCGCCGAGACGAACGGCGGCGGTGGCGGTGACGGCACACCGGTTCCAGGCGAAACCGAAGACATGCTGGGACTGCTGGGAGAACTGCCGGACCTCTGGGACATCAATGTCAGCGATTACTCGCTCGAAATGGGTCTGTCGCGGTTCGTCGGCGAAGGGTCCCTGGAAACCTACGTTTCGACCATCCGATCCCTGACGACGAAGCCGATCGTGTCCGTGGGGCGTTTCACCTCTCCGGATACCATGGCGGCCTGGGTGAGGAAGGGGCTGGTCGATTTCATCGGCGCGGCCCGACCTTCCATCGCCGATCCCTTCCTGCCGAAGAAGATTGAGGAAGGACGCATCGAGGACATCCGCGAGTGTATCGGCTGCAACATCTGCTACATGGGCGATGCCCGCGGCGCCCCCATCCGCTGCACACAAAATCCCACCATGAGCGAGGAGTGGCGCCGCGGCTGGCATCCGGAATCCATCGCCAGCCGGCATTCCGCGTCACGTGTTCTCGTCGTCGGGGCCGGACCGGCCGGGCTCGAAGCAGCTCTCTCCCTTGGGAGACGGGGATACGACGTCGTGCTTGCAGAGGCCGAGCGCGAACTCGGCGGACGGGTGACCAGGGAGGCCAGGCTTCCCGGTCTCGCCGAATGGCGGCGTGTGCGCGACTATCGGGTGACCCAGTTGAACAGGCTTGCCAACGTGAAAGTCTATCCCGAAAGCAGGCTGGGCGCGGGAGATGTCCTCGACGTGGCGGCGGACCACGTTGCCGTGGCGACGGGCGCGCGCTGGAGAGCCGACGGTTTCGGTGTCAGCAATCGCGCAGGAATCGAGTGCCTCGGTCCCGTCGAGCACCTCTTCACGCCCGACGACATCATGGCGGGTCGGCTCCCTGAAGGCCGTGTGCTCGTCTACGACGATGACCACTACTACATGGGAACCGTCATGGCCGAGGCACTGCGTAGCCAGGGCCTCGAGACCACGCTTGTGACACCGGAAGATGTCGTCTCGGCCTGGGGTGGACTGACCCTGGACCGCTGGCGGGCCCGCAGACGACTGATGGAGACCGGTGTCGGCATTGTCGTGGCCCATGAACTGCTCTCCTTCGATGGCCGTCGGGCCCGGGTGGCCTGCAGTGCCAGCGGTGAAGAACGGGATATCGACGCGGACGCAATCGTTCTCGTGACATCGCGTGCGCCCGACGATGCCCTCTATCAGGCGGTTCGCCGAAGCATGGAGGCGGGAGAGAAAGGCGCACCGAAGTCGCTGAAACGGGTCGGCGACTGTGATGCGCCGGCCATCATCGCCGTGGCGGTCTACGCCGGACATCGTTATGCCCGCGAACTCGACACCAACGTCGATCCCGACAATCCTCTCAGGCACGACCGGGTCAACGTGGAGACGGACCATGGAAACTGACGACACCCTGCCGATAGCCGAAGTCTGGTTTGCCATCGAGGCTCTCGATGGCGGAATCATCCGGTTCCGGGAGGACCACATTGATTCCTATGCCGTTGGCGACATCTGGCTCGTCCGCGGCCGGGACAGGGATCTTGCGGTCGATACGGGCACCGGCATCGTGCCGCCCGCCCCGCTCGTCGAGGCCGTGGCCGGCAAGCCCGTCACCGCCGTTGCCCTCAACTGCTACTACGACCATGCCGGCGGCTGGGCGAGTTTCTCCGACCGCGCCTGTCATCCCCTCGACGCGCCGGACCTGCGCGCACCCACCCGGGAAAGCGTGGGTGCGGGAACCTATCTCAACAGGACGACGCTGTGGGCGCTGCCACACGAACACTACGATGTGGACGACTACACCATGACACCGGCCGAGCCGACGCGCCTCGTCGAGGAAGGGTCACGGTTCGATCTGGGTGACCGCGTCCTCGATGTCCTGCATGTCCCGGGTCGTTCACCCGGTGGTCTTGCGATCTGGGACGGGTCAAGCGGTACGCTCTTCACCAGTGACATGCTCTACGACGGCGATCACGGGCCCGCCTGGCCGCCCCCCGAACCGGCTGCCTACTGCGCCAGCCTGAAGCGCATGCGCGAACTCCCCGTCAGGCGCGTCTGCCCGGGTCACTACGGTGTCATGGACCGCCAGCACACGCTCGATGTCATCGACCGGCAACTGGCCGATCTCGAACACGCCGACAGGGAAGGCACCTGACAGCAGGCGGAGGAGACCGCCTGCGAGCGGCGATGGTCAACAGTGCGCTGCTCGGCCGCCGTCTGTCCGTATGTCGCGAGACAGTCCCGGATGCGAGATGCGCCGGTCGGTCCCAGCTTGCTGACCTGCCTGGCCGCGCTTTCGGTGATTTCAACTCTCCAGGCCAAGGTAGCGGTCCCGCTCGTCGATCGAGAGGGTGCGCTCGCCGGCCTTGCGATGTTCAATGGCTGCCTGCTCGGCAATGTACAGGTCCTCAAGGTCATCAAGGTGCTGCTCGATCGCCTCACGAATGTGGAACGTCGCGGTGCGTCCCGTGCGAGCGGCGAGAACCTGCAGGCGGTTGTAGGTCGCCTCTGGCAGGCGGACAGCGGTCTGTTTCATGAGTCGAACTTCCCGACAATGGTTGACATGTATGCCGCAGCGACCCGCGTCCATCGACAGCGTGTCTGTCCCGACAAAGGTGCCAGGAGTCCCGACGGACTTTGCTGCGGACGATTGCCATCAGCGTGTTACCTGATGCGGCACAGGCGGACCACACCGGAAGAAGGCAGTGCAGCCGACATCGAGTCGGTCGATGACATCGCGGATGAAGGGCTGGAAACCTGGGCGCTTCATGACGATGTCGTTGCCGAGATGCACCGCATGGGTCGTTGACTTCTCGTCGTGTTCTCGAAGTGCATTCCAAGCACATCAACGAGTTTAGGATCAGGCGCCCATGCGCCTCCTTCGCGCGGCAACGCGCTCACGGTGGATGATGTAGAGACCAGCCGCGATGATGACGCTTGCGCCGATCATCACTTCCCGGCTTGGCCACTCGCCCCAGATTAACAGTCCCAACACGACGCCCCAGACGAGCCCGGTGTATTCGAACGGCGCGAGCACGGAGGGTGGCGCAATGCGGAAGGCGGCTGTCATGGCGTACTGGGCGAGTCCCGCCATGAGGCCGACGGTTGCCAGGACGACAGCGTCGTCCCAGTCAGGTGTCACCCAGACGAACGCGACCGCGACCGTGCTGAAGACGGTGAAGGCCAGCGCGGTGTAGATCGAGAGCGAGGCGGTGGTCACCACGCGGCCCAGCACCCGTGTCATCATCATGCCGGTGGTGAACATGATGTTCGATCCAAGCAGCAACACTGCTCCTTCCCAGGGAATCTGCCCGCCGGGCCGGACGACGAACAGCACAGCCGCGAATCCCAGCAGCACCGCGCCCCAGCGGTGCGGGCCAACCGGTTCCTTCAGGATCCAGGCCGAGGCCGCGGTGATGAAGATGGGCGCAGCCATGCCGACAGCCACGGCATCGGCCAGGGGCATCAGCGGTAGTGCGAAGACGAAGCTCGCAAAGGCGCAAAATCCGACCGCTCCGCGCAACATGCTGAGAGTGTGAAGCCGCAGGGACATGCGTTGCAGGCCACCCTGACGGCTCGCCAGCAGGAATACCGGCGCCATGCCGAACAGGCTGCGCCAGAAGAGGATGACGAAGACCGGGTAGGTCGCGGCATACCACTTGCTGGCCGCGTCGTGCAGCGCCCAGATACCGACAGCCAGCACGATAAGGGCTATTCCCAGCTGCGGACGATCATGACCCTTGATCGTTGCGTTCACGTCCTGTCCTGCTCACTTCCCGTTTGGGTACCTTGAGCCGATGGATGTCCCCTTGCCCGGGTGCGCCTGCGTTCACTGCCATGCGGCTCTGACGGACCCTGCATCAAGGGGCAGCTTCGGCGCAACGAGACCGGCGTGAACGATGGACGTCCGCCGGGATACCGATCATGCACGCGTGCGCACGGAACGAGACTCATGAACCCGTCCAGGGGTTGCCCGCCCGAATTGTAGTGGGGGATCTCAAACACCTTGAGCTTCACCACGTGAGCGCCCTGCCGAACCGGGGGTACGCTGACACACTTCAACTGGCCGACGCCACAGGTGCGCCAACAATCCCGCCTCGACGGCATGGCAGGCGAAGCGGCCTGCTCGGCGACCAGCCAGACCCGGGAACTCTTCAGATCGCCACCAACGAGAGGCTGACCGTGGCCTTGCGTCGTGTTGGCAACACGAAGGCCGGAGTCTCGGCTCCGTCACAAGCTCCGCCAGCATCGGTTACGGCCGGCGATCCGCTGCGATGGAGTCGCGGCGTCGGACGGCGCCCTCTCCGATATCGGTGTCGCGGCAGGTTTTCGTAGGGCGGCCGCTGGTGGGTGGAGTACAGCGTGGCTTGAGTCGGCTGTCTCACCCAAGATGGCGGAGTCCTCATGCCAAGGTGGCGGCGACCTCCCGGGCGACGGATCGGCCGTTGAGCCAGGCGCCGCCGGCGAGCTGGTACCACGGCGCGGCCGTGGCCTCGCCGGCAAAGAAGATCCTGTCGGCGACCGGCCGGGCCATTTCGGCCCGTGCGTCATGGTGGCCGGGGAGTGCTGCGGCGTAGGCGCCGCGTGTCCAGGGATTGCTGTCCCAGTCTGTCGCCAACCCCTTGACGAAGTGTTTGTGCACGTCATTGCCGAAGATCGCGGCAAGCTCGTCCAGGGCGAATTCGACCGCGGCATCGGATCCTGCTGCTGCCAGTTCGCGCCCGAAGCGTCCCCCCGTGAAGCCGATCATGAGATCGAAACTGAAGGGGAAGGTGAGGAAATAGCATGCCCGTGCCGGCAGCAGGTTTTCCACGTGATAGGTCAGCCAGTTGTTGTCGCCGAGGCCGAACCGCTCACCGTCGAACTCGAGGGCGATCTTCATCAGGAGCCCCATCGGCAAGCGGTCTATGGCTTCCTGCTTCCACAACGGAAGGGCGGGAGCAAAGGAGATGTCTCCCGAGCCCAGCACGCCTGTGGATACGGTGACGATGCAGGCCCGTGCCCGCACGGTGCCGGAGGGTGTCTCCACCGCCACGCCATCGCCGCTCCAGTCGATTGCGGTGACCGGAGTCTCCAGCTTGACGGGAAGATCGGCTCCGTCGCGGGCGACGAGCGCGCCGTACCCTTCACGGATCATGTAGTAGGCGCCGACATCGCCGTACATCCAGTTGTCCAGGGTCGACAACTCGTCAAAATCGACGGCGAAATCCATGGCTCCCATCCACGTCTGGGACACACCTGAATACGGCATGTCGGACGGGACAACCGTCGATGCGGCGACATCGAGACCATCGCGTCCTGCCTTGTTGAGAGCGCTGTTGATGGCGTCCCAGGCGCGGTTGTACTCCCCCCTTTCCTGGCCAGTCGCCTTGCGGTCGCCGACGAAGAGCGATTCGCCAGCGCTGTTGTGGTTGAGCAGCTCGAACCCCCACTCGCGCGCCATGGCGATGTAGGGAAGGTCTGCCGGGCCCATGACCCAGGAACATCCGTGATCGAAGGGAACACCGAAGGTGTCGCTTTCCGTCCACGCTCGTCCGCCCGTTCGTCCCGCAGCCTCGAGGACGACAACCGACAATCCCTCTTCCAGCAGGGCGCGGGCCGCGGCCAGACCGGCCGCTCCGGCGCCCACCACCACGACATCCGGATTGCCGGAAGCAGCGAGGGCGCCGGAAGGCAACGCCACCGTGGCTCCGAGGCCAGCCAGAAACGACCGGCGAGAGAATGACTGTGCGTGATCCATGATCGATGTGATTCTCCAGATTGTCATCCGCCCGGAATCAGGCGATGCGAGGGCTCATGCGAGCCCGATGAGCATCATCCAAGTTTTCTGACTGGTCAATCAAACTTGAGTCAGCGGCAGTGTGGCGCGGACGCGTGTAGACCGACCTCTTTCTTCAGCCCGTCCCTCAGCAGTGTGCTGAAGTCATCTGTGACAGGGGAGGATCATGCCAGGTAACGTGACCTGCGGCGCCGGCGGAACAGCAGGAGCGCTGCGCTGACGACAGCGGTGACGATCCACAAGGGACATCCCAGCACGGGCAGGCCGACTTCGAGCCACAGGTCGGGATCGACGTCCTTCTCGATGAGTGCCTGCAATCCGACAAGGCTGTTGGCATCGATCATGGCCCAGAGATCGCCGATGGAAAGGGACGTGTAGAGAATTGCCAGCACCACGGTGATGATGACAAAGAGACTTGTCGTGATGAATCGCATCTCGGACAACACAATCTCCCTGGCCCCGGATGACCTTGGCACGACACATACGGCCCGCGGAATCCCCCGGGGCTGGTCATCCGCACGGCATGCAGTCTAGCCGACAACCTCCGGTCCGTCATCGTCACCCTGGCGATGTTGACGCCATGCTGGCGACGGGTGAGATTGGTTCGGCGTGAGGATCGGAGAGCGGCCATGCCCGCCGCACGGGACACAGCAGCGTTGTCATCACGCCGGTTCCAGGTGGTGCCATGGTAGGACCGGGATGACGGATCCGGGCCGGCCACAGCGCGTGACGTGATGCCGGTAGATCCCGGGGCATACATCGCCTTTGCCTCCATTGTTCTGGCGCTGGTGCTCTATGCAGCGCCTCGGGCGTCGATGGAACTGGCCTCGCTCACCATCTTGTGCCTGTTGATGCTGGCGTTCCAGGTGTTCCCCGAAACCGGAGCGGACGGCCGCAACAGGTTGAGTCCCGACGTCCTGCTGGCCGGCTTCGCGAGCCCGGCCCTGCTTGCCCTGATCGGCCTCATCGTCATCGGCCAGGGCCTGGCCCAGACCGGAGCACTCGACCGCCTCGCCAGGGTTCTGCTGGGTGCCGCCGGCGGGCGTCCCAATGTTGCACTGGTCTTTTCTCTCGCGACCGTGCTGTTGATCAGCGGGATCCTCAACAATACGCCCGTCGTCGTGATCTTCATTCCCATCCTGCAGGCCTTCGCCAGCCGTGCCGGTACGCCTCCGAGCCGTGTTCTGATGATCCTGAGCTTTGCTGCCATCCTGGGCGGCATGACGACACTGGTCGGCTCCAGCACCAATCTCCTGGTCGACGGCATGCTGCATGACCTTGGGAAGCAGGGCTTCGGTTTCTTCGACTTCACGGTGCCCGGGCTCGCGATTGCCATTCCGGGGCTTCTCTTTGCTCTTGTCGTGGTGCGGCGCCTGCTCCCCGGACACGACACCTCCGGTGAGTCCGCCTTGCCGTCGAACCGCCAGTTCCTTGCCCAGATTGACGTCGTGACGGATCGCCCGCTCCACGGCCTCAAGCCAAGAGGCGGTTTCTTCCCCGATCTTGGCGAGGTGACGGTCCATGCCATCCGCCGCGGAGAGACCAGCCTGCTACCACCCTTCGAGGACGAGGCGGAGTTGCGCCATGGCGACATCCTCATCGTCAGCGCCACACGGGCCTCGCTCACCGAGACGGTTCGCGGGCAAATGGACCTCCTGCACCCGTCGCTGGGTGATGCCTGGATCCCGCGCGAGGACGAAACCCACGGCAGACCGCCCTGGCTGCGTGGCCGCCAAATGCTGAGCGAAATCATGATTACGCCGGGTTCGGAACTTATCGGCCGTACGCTGGAACAGATCGGATTTCGCTATCGCTACAACTGCGTCGTGGTTGGCGTGCAGCGCCGGACCGCCCGCATACGGCGGCCGATTACCGATCTGCCGCTTGCCGCGGGGGACGTGCTGCTGATCCAGGGGACCGCAGAGGCCAAGGCAGGCTTGAGGGGGCGTCCGGGCATCCTGCCGATCGAGTGGTCGGTGAGCGACATTCCGTCGGCGCCCGAGGCGTGGCGGGCGCTCATCATCTTTTCCATCGTGATCGGTGTGGCGGCGCTCGATATCGTGCCGATTGTCATCAGCGCCCTTGCAGGGGCGGTCGCCATGCTGGCCATCGGTGTGATGACCCTGCGTCAGGCAGGGCGTTCCATCGGGGCCGACCTGGTTCTCATGATCGCCGCCGCCCTGGCCCTGGGCAAGGCGCTGCAGGAAACCGGCGGCGCGGAGATTCTCTCGGGCCTTCTCGCCAGTCTCCTTGTTGATGCGCCGCCAGCGGTCGTCCTTTCCGCCTTCTTCCTGCTCGTTGCGGTGCTCTCCAACCTTGTCGGCGCGAAGGCGGTCGCCGTCCTTTTCACACCGGTCGCCGTGTCCCTGGCAGTGGATGTCGGCGCTCCCGTCGAGCCCTTTGCCGTCGCCGTCGTCTTCGCTGCCAACTGTGCGTTCGCCACGCCGATGGGCTTTCCGACCAATCTCCTGGTCATGGGGCCTGCCGGTTACCGGTTCATGGACTTCGTCCGCGCCGGCCTGCCCATGGTTCTCTTCGTGTGGGCGACCGCCTCCATCGTGCTCCCCTTCTACTACGGCCTTTGGGAGTGAGTCCGGCACGGCGCCAGTTGACGGCCACCAGGCGCCGGGGGACATTGACGAGACGGGCAAGCGCGGAGATGGGTGATGAGGAATGCGGCAGAACGGGAGGTGCGATGCGACCTTGCGGCGGCACACCGTCTTGCGGTGCGTGACGGCCTCAACGAGGGTGCATGGAATCACCTGTCGGTCATGTCTCCCGATGAACCCGGCGTCATGATCATCACGCCAGGCTATACCCACTGGAGCATGGTGAACGCCAGCAATCTTGCGGCCGTTGGCGAGGACGGTGAGCCCGTCGGCGAGGGCGGTCAAGTCCCGACCGTTGCCGGATTCATCATTCACATGCCGGTGCATCAGGCGATACCGGACGCACGATGCCTGATGCACGTCCATGCGCCCTACATCACGGCCCTTTCCATGCGCAGGGGCGTGCGTCTCGACACCTCGTCGTCGCAGCAGGCGGCGCAGTTCTGCGATGATGTTGCCTACTACGACAGCTACGACGGACTTCTCGTCGCCGAGGACGAGGGCCGGCGCATGGCCGACGCGATGGATGGCAAGCGCGTTCTCATGATGCGCAACCATGGCGTCATGGTGGCGGGAAGGACGGTGGGTCAGGCCTACGTCGACCTCTATCAGCTTGAACGGGCATGCATGTACCAGATCCTGGCAACCGGCGACGGGCATGCGCTTGAGGAGATCCCTCCCTCCATTGCCGCTGCGATCGGCCGGGATGCGCGTGAACGACCGCGTTCCGACCGGTTCTTCCGTGCCATGCGCGACGTGCTTGATGCCGGAGAGCCGGACTATGCCGCCTGAGGCCTCTCAGTACCGTTTCGGGATGTAGCGGGCGTACCAGGCTCCCACCGCCATGCCGAGGCCGGTCCAGGCAAAGACCGTCGACAGCGGAAGGACCAGCAGCACGATGGCGAAGATGCTCTGGGGAACGATGCGTCCGAACTCCCTGTAGGTCGTGTAGAGGGACATCATTTCTGCCCGCTCGTGCGGGTGGACCGCACGCACGAACGGTGCATTGCCGACCGCATCGATCCAGGAGGCGCACAGGCACGCCACCAGGATCAGGCCGATGACGACATCGGGCAGGACAGCGAGCAGCGTCGCAGCCACAGACACGACGGCGGTGGCGAGATAGCCGAAGATGAGATGCCGGCGCATGCCAAGCGAGGTGCCCAGCCGCCCCCACAACGGGGCCAGCATGACAAAGAGACTGCCGACGGAAATGATGAGACCGGCGTCCGCGTCGGTGAAGCCGTTGTTGACGCAGTAGATCGGGGTGTAGATGAAGAACACGGACCACCAGCCCGAACGCGCCAGGGCCAGCACATAGGCGAGACGCAGGCGGGGCTGTCTGGCGAAGCGGGGAATGAAGCGCAGTGGATTCGAATGGCCGCGCACCGTTCTCGTTGACGGTGTCACATAGCGCCGCCACAGGATCCAGGCCCCCGTCGAGAGCGCCAGAAGCGCCATCGCCGCGAAAGGAGCCCACAGTCCGACGCGTGAAGAAAGCTGGACACCGCCCCACGGGCCCAGGGCGAAGGCGAGACCCAACACAGCCATGCGCACGGCCTCGAAGCGTGCGAAACTCCGCCGTCCCACCCTTTCGATGGTGACCATGTTGATGATGATGTCGACGGCAAAGAATCCCCAGGTGTAGAGAACGACGGCGAGAAAGAATGCGAGGCTGCTGTCCATCGGAAAGAGGAGGGCGGATACCAGCACGCTGGCAAAGCCGAGCACCATCAGTCGGTGACGTCCCATGCGTGCCAGCATGTATGGCAGCGCGAGCGCTCCTCCCAGGCCCATGATTCCGACTGCCGTGAAGAGCACGCTCACCTGCTGCGTGTCGCCCAGAAGCTCGAATGCCCGCAGCGGAAAGACTGTGACCGGTATGGCCAGGGCCAGGATCATGAGGCCCAGTATCAGGGCCAGTTCGAAGGCATGGGGAATGCCCTCGATGTTCAGCATTCGAACGAGACGAACCGGCACGAATGCAATCCCCGATGCGGACGACGCATCATCACTCCTGCCGGGGCGGCGATGTCAAGCGTCGGGATGACGCATGACGGGATCTCAGCTGGCGATGATCTCGCGAATCTTGCCCGCGACGGCTTCGGGCCTGTGCCGGAAGAGCGAACAGTGCCCCAGGCCCTGGAGAAGGTGGAAGTGACCATCGGCCGCCGCTTCGGCCACCAGGCGGCCGCGGGCCGGCGGTGTCTGCATGTCCTGGTCGAAGGCGATCACGTGCAGCGGTCGCGTGCAGCCGGTGAGCCGGTCCATGGCCGAGTAGTCGAGACAGGCCTGCCACTGGGCGGCGAGCATGTCGCCGTCACGCTCGGCATAAGCCGCGGCCACCACCGGCTTGCACCTCTCCCACATCTCGTTGTCGCCCAGAACTTCGGAGGGGTACATCAGCAGGGCGTAGTGGGCGAGGGCGAAGTCGGGAGGCAGATGGTGGCCCGCTTCCCGGAACTTGATCTCGGCATCCTCCCATTCCGCTATGAATCCGCCCTTGGAGCCTGATGTTCCCATGGCGATTCCCAGGCGGACGAGTTCCGGCCAGGCCAGCAGCATCTCCTGGACGATAAGCGCGCCCATGGAAAGGCCGACGATCACGACCGGAGGATTGCAGACTTCTCTGATCAGGGCCGCGACATCATCGGCGTACGTGGCGATCGGCCAGGGTGGCGGGCGTCGGCTGACGGTGCGTCCTGCGCCACGCGGATCAAAGCTCGTGCAGCGGTAGTCCGGAAAGAAGCTGAACTGCTCCTCCCATTCCTCGCCGGTCTGGTCCCCGCCCGGACACCAGACAATGTCCGGTCCGGTTCCCGCACGGACCCAGTGGAGGGACACATCGGCGGTCTTCAACGTGGCATGGTCCATGGCGGGTTCCTTCAGCCGGTCAGCTGGGCGGGTTGAATCGGCCCCGGTGACACCCAGAAGCAGAACGTGAAGAGTGGCGTGGTGCGGGTGAACATCTCGTGGGGGAGCCAGGGGGTGTTGTGAACCGGTTTCCCCGGCGGGCGCGGTCGGGGAGGGGCGTCATCCTGCCCCCACAGCGTATCGCCGCCGAAGGGATAGTAGATCTCCTCGGCTTCGTGATGGTGACGTGGATAGTGCCGTCCGGGACCGATCACGAAGAAGGCGGCGACGACACGGTCGTGGGGAATGAGAGCCTCGAAACCCAGAATGTTGGTGTAGCAGTAGTTGTTCATGTAGTCGTCGCCAAGGCTCTCGCGATAGTGCTCGCTGCGGATCCAGCGCAGCGAGGGCTCCAGTGCGGCGAAGGTGTCGGCGAGGTCCGCCATGGGCCCCTGCCTGGCCATGGCGAGTGCTGCATCGAGATGGCGGCAGCCTGGCAGCTGCCGTGCCTCCTGAATCCGGTCCGGCAGGCGGGCGGCCGTAAGTTCCCGGGAGAGAATGGAGCGGAGCTGCGCCGTGGCCCCGTCGTCCTGGTGCGCGATGAAACGCAGGATTTCCTGGCGCACGTGTTCGAAGGTTGCGTCGATACCATCGTGGAGCATGATCTCTTTCCCCGCATGCGTCTCCCTGCCATGGTGCGCAGGAAACCGGTCGAAGAGTGCGGGCAATGCATCAAGGACACAAGCCGGCGTGGCTGACGCCGGCAACCGATTACGGGCCGCTGGGCCTGTTTTTTGCCGCCTATCTGCTGGCTGATCTGATGGTCGCGACAGGAGTGCTGGTGCTGGCAACGCTGGGCGCCGTCACCCTGGGATACCTTGTGGCGCGCCACGTGCCGAAGATGGCGGTGGTGACGGCCGTTCTGGTCTCAGTCTTTGGCGGTCTCACGCTCGCGCTGCAGGATGCGACCTTCATCAAGATGAAACCGACGATCGTTCAACTGCTGTTTGCCGCGCTTCTCGCCGGCGGTGTCGCCATTGGACGCTCGCCGCTGAAGTTCGTCATGGGCAGCGCCTTTGACCTGGTCGACGTTGCCTGGCGCACTCTGTCCATCAGGTTCGCGCTCTTTTTCACGGCGATGGCCGGTCTCAACGAACTCGTCTGGCGCACCCAGGATGAAGAGACCTGGGTCTTCTTCAAGGTGTTCGGCATTCTTGGCCTGACAGTGCTCTTCGCCGTTGCCCAGACCCCGTTCCTGATGCGTCACCGCCGTTCCGACAGCCCCGGTTGATGGCGTTAGCGCACGGTGCCGGAATACGAGGCCTGGATATCGCCGCCCTCGCGGAAGTAGAGCTGCGACGCATCGCGCAGCGGCTGGAAGTCCCAGGGAGTTCGCCTGCCGGTGTCGAGGGCAGAACCGATTAGGCGCCGGGCGGCCTGGCTCTGGCGCACCGCGGTGTCGAGCGCACCGATGTCCCAGGTTCTGTCGACGGCCGCTTCCAGTGCAGCGCGCACGCGAGCGTGGTCGGGACGGTCCGCGAGGTTGCGGCGTTCATCCGGGTCGGTGTGGAGGTCGAAGAGAAGCGGCGGATCGGTGGGACACGAGATCATCTTGCAGGGGCCCTTGCGCACCATCACCAGCGGCGCCTGCACACCCTCGGCGGTGTACTCCGCGCAGACGAGATCGGGCCAGTCATCGCCGGTGCCCGCGGCCAGGGGCGCGAGCGAGGAGCCGTCAATCGGCGCTGCCAGCTCCGGAAGCGTGCCGTCGCACGCCACATCGAGCAGGGTGGGGAGGAGGTCGACGTGCGAGATGTTCGCACCCACACGGCGCGGGGCAAAGGCAAAGGGCGCATGCACGATGAAGGGAACCCGGACCGACCACTCGAAGAAGGACATCTTGAAGAACAGGCCACGCTCGCCGAGCGAATCGCCGTGATCGGAGGTGAAGACGACGAGGGTGTCGTCTGCCACGCCGATTTCGTCCAGTGCTGCGAGTAGGGTGCCGACTTTCGCGTCGACATAGCTCGTGACCGCAAAGTAGGCGCGTCGCATGCGCAGGACATCCGTCTCGCTGATATCGGTGAGATGCCGCCCGGTCAGAAACCAGTGCCGCCGGCTGTGCGGATCGCGCTCACTGAGTGGGATGTCCGAAACCCGGGGTGGATCGATTTCGGCATTCCGGTACTTCTCCCACCAGAGGGGCGGCGCGAGGTAGGGATCGTGGGGTGAGATGAAGGAGACCGTCAGTGCAAAGGGGCGTTCATCGCCGCTGTCGGCATGCTCATGGAGCCAGCGAACTGCCTCGAATTCGACCTCGTCGTCGTAGGCAATGTTCACGCTTCGTCGGTGCGGTCCGGCATCGAGGACCGCCTGCATGCTGTGATACAACTCAAGCCAGTTCTCGTCGTCGAGACTCCAGTCCGGCGACCAAAGGAAGTCGGCAGGGTAGACATCGGTCGTGACACGCTCTTCGTATCCATGGAGCTGGTCGGGGCCGACGAAATGCATCTTCCCGGCAAGACAGGTGCGGTAGCCGGCAACGCGAAGGTAGTGGTGGACGGTCGGCGTGGAGGCCGGAAACTCGACAGCGTTGTCAAACGCGCCGATCCTCGACGGCAGACGCCCGCTCAGCATCGAAAACCGCGCAGGCGCGCACAGCGGAAAATTGCAGTAGGCGTTCTCGAACACCACCCCATTCCCGGCGAGGCGATCGAGATGCGGGGTCTCCACCCGCGTCCCGCCATAGGCCGACAGCACCTGCGGCGCGAGTTGATCGACCATGACGAAGAGAATGTTGGGGCGCTTTGCCATCGAACGTGCTCTCAGTGGTGGCGCCGCCGTGACAAATCCATGTCCGCGCCCCGGGTGATGAACGCGAGGTCTGCGTGACGCCGTACCGGACGTTCCGTCGTGCCAAGCGGCATGCCCGTTGCCTCAGGGAGCGCCCTGGTCCGCCGTCGCTTTCTCGCGAGCCTGCTTGGCATCGGCTTTCTCGATCGCCTCGTTGAGTTCCGCCGCGGTGCACAGTCCGGCAAGCACCGGATCCTTCATCTCGATCATGCTCGAATTGCGGTGGGTCCCTTCACGAATTCTCTCGATGGTCTTCCTGGTGGTGCCGATGAGTCTTTCGATTTGCCGAGCCGACAGCTGGGGATAGTGCTTGATGAGATAGGCGATGGCGTCGGGTTTGTTGCGGCGTTTCGAGATGGGTGTGTAGCGGGTGCGTGAGGTCTTTCGGGGCGCATCTTCACCGCGGTCGGCGAGCTGCATGGTGGCGGATGGATCGGCCTGGCAGCGGTCCAGTTCCTCCCTGGTGATCTGCCCTGTCTGAACGGGATTCTGTCCGATGAGGTCCTTCTCGATCTCGCCATCGGCGATGTTCTGGATTTCCAGTTCGTGCATGCCGCAGAACTCGGCAATCTGGCTGAAAGTGAGAATCGTGTTGTCGATCAGCCACACGGCTGTTGCCCGAGGCATCAGCAATTCTTGCGACATGGTTCATCTCCGCACCAGCAGTTCGGGAAGACGGCAGCGAGACGTCCAACGGTCTTCGGCAGCCGTGCTCGGCATGGCATGCGACACGGCACCGCCTCGCCGAGACCATAGAACAGGGGGAACAGAGGTGACAAGGCGCCCGTCGGGGAAGGCCGGTGAATGTCCGCATCTTTCCGGACCACGGGTGCCGAGTCCGCTGAACGTCGGGCACATCGACGCACGGAGCACTCATGATCTCCCGCATTGGGGAAGATCGCCCTGAATGCCGGAAGGCTGCCGATGTTCAACTCATGGACAGCACCACCTTGCCGACATGATCGTCGTCAAGCATGTCCTGGGCGCGGGCAGCCTCGGCGAAGGGAAGGGTGGCATGGATGACCGGTTTCACGCGACCGCTCTCGAGCAGGGGCAGAACCTCATGTTCGAGTTCGGTGGCGATGACACCCTTTTCGTTCACCGACCTGGCGCGCAGAGTCGAGCCGGTGATCGTCGCCCGCTTCATCATCATCGGCGCAAAGTCGACTGTCGCCCTGGATCCGGAGAGGAATGCGATGAAGCACAGGCGGCCTTCGGTTGCCAGAAGACGGATGTTCAGGGGAATCGTATCTCCTCCCGCCATGTCGAGAATGACGTCGATACCGCGTCCTTGCGTCAGTTCCCTTGCAAGAGCGACGAAGTCGTCCTGGCGATAGTTGAAGGCCCGTTCAGCACCGAGCGCCTCGCAGGCCCGGCATCTCGAATCGCTTCCGGCGGTGGCGAACACCCTTGCACCCCTCGCGTCGGCCAGCTGGATTGCGGTGGTCCCGATGCCACTTGCGCCACCGTGCACGAGGAATGTCTCGCCACCCGAGAGCCGGCATCTCTGGAAGACATTGGTCCACACGGTGAAGAATGTCTCTGGCACACCGGCGGCCTCGGTATCGTCGAGACGGTCGGGAACGGGCAGGGCCTGGGGAACGGGAACCACGCAGTACTCGGCATAGCCACCCCCCGACACCAGCGCCATGACCCTCTGCCCTGGCACGAGAGTCCCGCTCGAGGGTCCGTTGGCGATCACTTCTCCGGCGATCTCGAGACCCGGGATGTCACTCGCTCCAGGCGGTGGCGGATAGTTGCCGGCACGCTGCAGGATGTCAGGCCGGTTGACGCCTGCCGCATGGACCCTCACCAGCACTTCGCCGACGTCGGGCTGTGGGACGGCGCGACGTACCATGCGAACCACATCGGAGTCGCCGTGGCCGTCGTACACGATGGCATTCATGGTGGCAGGCATCGCTGTTCTCCTGTGTTTCCCTGGTCACGTGGGCGCGGAAACCATGGCGTTCCGCAAGACAGCACAAGGCCGTCCGGGCCCTTGACCTCGTCCCCGCTCCGACGACCGGTGCAAGAGTTTCCCGCACCAGACGAATGCGCCGGACTCCATCATGGCAGCGTCATCGTGACAGCGCTTGTGCACACTTTCCGGCAATGAATGTGCTATGGTCGCTGTCTCGGTAATGGTCGGGAGATTGCCGGAAGCGTCATGGCCGGGCATTCCAAGTGGAAGAACATCATGTACCGCAAGGGTGCGCAGGATGCCAAGCGTGCCCGTCAGTTCACCAAGGTCGGGCGCGAGATTGCCGTCGCCGCCCGGTCGGGCCTGCCTGATCCCGATCACAATCCGCGTCTGCGGGCGGCCATCCAGGCCGCCCGGGCGGTCAACATGACCAGGGAGGCCATCGACAGGGCCATCAAGCGGAGCACGGGAGGCGACGGGACGGCCGACTATGTCGAAATGCGCTACGAGGGCTATGGCCCGGGCGGTGTGGCGATCATCGTCGAGGCCCTCACCGACAATCGCAACAGAACGGCCGCCGAGGTCCGCGCCGCCTTTTCGAAGAATGGCGGCAGCCTCGGAGAAACGGGCAGCGTTTCGTTCATGTTCGAACGCGTGGGCCAGGTCATCCTTGCGGCACAGGCTGGCGACGAGGAGGAGGTGTTCGAGGCGGCGCTCGAGGCCGGCGCCGGTGACGTGATGTCCGACGATGACGGCCACACCATCCTGTGTGCACCGGAGGATTTCGGAGCCACCAGTGATGCCCTGGTGGCGCGATTCGGCAATCCCCGCGAGGCTGGTCTCATCTGGAAGGCCTCCGTGGTCACGGAGGTGCCGGAAGACAAGGCAACAACCCTGCTGCGGCTGATCGGGGATCTCGAGGACAACGACGACGTCCAGTCCGTGGCAGCCAATTTCGAGATTGCCGATGACGTGATGGAACGTCTGGTTGCCTGAGGTCCGGGATGCGAATTCTGGGACTGGATCCTGGCCTCCTGAACACCGGCTGGGGAGTGATCTCGGTCGATGGTTCTGTGCTTCATCACGTTGCGCACGGTGTCATCTCCCCCCGCCCCTCCCTCGCCATGGCCGAACGGCTGACTGTGATCCATCGTGGTGTGAGTGATGTGCTGGCAGAGCAGGTTCCCGATCAGGTGGCCATCGAGGAAACCTTCGTCAGCCTGAACGCGGACAGCACCCTCAAGCTCGGGCTGGCACGCGGCGCGGCACTCGTGGCGGCCGCCGCCACCGGCCTTGAGGTCAGCGAGTACGCCACGAGACTGGTGAAGAAGACCGTGGTCGGAACGGGAAAGGCGGAGAAACACCAGATTGCCGCCATGATCGGCATCCTGCTCCCGGGCGCGAAGGCGGCGCGCAGCGACGCCGCCGATGCGCTGGCAGTTGCCGTCTGTCATGCCTATCACTCGCGAACCCTCGAACGCATTCGTTCCGGAACGCGCGCATGATCGGACGTCTGACCGGCCGTCTGGATGTGATGGCCGAGGACCGGGTCATTCTCGACGTCCAGGGTGTGGGCTACCGCCTTGCCTGTTCGGCGCGCACCGTCAGTGCACTGGCGGGGCAGGAGGGTGATGCCTGCCTCCTCGTCGAAACGATCATCCGGGACGACCGGATTGTTCTCTACGGATTTGCCGACGCCGCGGAACAGGCAACCTTCATGATGCTGACCACCGTCCAGGGAGTCGGTCCACGCGGCGCCCTTGCCATCCTTTCGGTGCTGGGTCCGGACGACCTGGCCGATGCCGTGAGAGCGAACGACAGGCGCGCCATTGCCCGGGCCAGCGGTGTCGGTCAGAAACTTGCCACGCGGATCATCACCGAACTTGCCGACAGGCTGAAGGACATGGCGCCACCTTCCGGAACCGGAGGACAAGCGGCCGCCGGCGGTGTCGAGTCGGACGCGATTGCCGCCCTGGTCAATCTGGGATACACGCGATCCGAGGCGTGGCGTGCGGTCACCTCCGTGCGCCAGGCTGCCGGAGCAGGTCTCGACGCGCTCATCCGGGCGAGTCTCAAGGAACTGGCGCGATGACGGAAGAAGACGAGCGCCTGGTGGACGCGAACGGGACGGACGACGAGCAGGCGGCGTCAATGCGCCCACGCCGGTTTGCGGAGTTCATTGGCCAGAAGGCCGTAACCAAGAGCCTGATGACCGGGATCCGTGCTGCACGCGGCCGTCGTGAAGCGCTCGACCACGTGCTGCTGCATGGTCCGCCCGGTCTCGGCAAGACGACTCTTGCACGGATCATCGCCAATGAACTCGGTGTCAGATTTCACCAGACGTCTGGCCCCGTCATCATGCGCGCAGGTGATCTTGCTGCACAGCTCACCAACCTCGATGAAGGAGACGTCCTGTTCATCGACGAGATCCATCGCCTCAATCCTGCCGTCGAAGAGGTGTTGTATCCGGCCATGGAAGACTTTCAGCTGGATCTCATCATCGGCGAGGGCCCGGCGGCGCGGTCGGTCAGGATCGACCTGCAGCGCTACACCCTGGTCGGTGCGACGACGCGCGCGGGCCTGATCACCAAGCCGCTCTACGACCGGTTCCTGATTCCGCAGCGCCTCGACTTCTACGAAGCCGATGACCTCGCGGTGATGCTCCTGCGTCTGGCGCGTGTCATGAACGTCGCGCTGGCTGCCGACGGTGCACGGGAGCTGGCGTCCAGGGCGCGCGGAACCCCGAGGGTCGCCGGGAGACTGCTGCGCCGGGTCCGCGACGAGGCTTTCGAAAAGGTGGATGTCATTGACGCGGCCTTCGCCCGTCAGGCCCTGGAAACGCTCGGCGTCGACGGAAAGGGCCTGGATGCCATGGACAGGAGATATCTCGCCTGCATCGCCGACAACTATGGTGGCGGTCCGGTCGGCGTCGAGACCCTTGCGGCAGCGCTCTCCGAGCACCGGGACGCCATCGAGGACGTCATCGAGCCGTTCATGATGCAACTGGGGTTCATCAAACGCACGCCCAGCGGCCGTGTCCTCGCCGCTGCCGGCTGGCGCCACCTTGGACTTCCGGTTCCCGCGGACGATACCCCGGATCTCTTCGAAGACGAGCCGGCGGATGACTGAACCGGCCGGCAGGATCAGGACAAGGATCTACCATGAAGACACCGATGCCGGCGGTATCGTCTACCATACCGCCTACCTGCGTTTTGCCGAACGGGGCCGCACGGAGCTGCTGCGCTCTCTGGGTCACGACCATCGGAGTCTGCGATTGCGGGAAGGGGGCGGCTTCGTTGTGCGTTCCATGGCTGTCGACTATGCGGCGGCTGCGCGGCTTGATGACGAGGTCAAGATCGAGACCGAGGTCGTCGAGGTGAAGGGCGCCAGTCTCACCATGCGGCAGACGGTCATGCACGACGGCCGGACGCTCGTCTCGATGGATGTGCGCCTCGCGTTTCTCGACGCCGGGGGGAGGGCCATGCGCCTTCCTGCGGCGGTCCGGAAGACATTTGACCGATACCCTGGCGAAGGAAACTGAACCGTGGAAGCGACTGTACTCGCGGATGTGTCAGCCCATGGCGACATGTCCGTCTGGAGCCTGTTCTGGCGTGCCGATGCCGTGGTCAAGTTCGTCATGCTGTTGCTGCTGGCGGCCTCGGTATGGTGCTGGGCCATCATCTTCGACAAGGTCAGGAGACTGCGCCAGCTTGGCGCGCGGGCGGTGGAGTTCGAGCAGGCTTTCTGGTCGGGCGGGCCGCTGGATGAACTCTACAGGGACGTTGACGGCGTTCCGCCACACCCGATGACGACGGTGTTCAAGGCGGCGATGGACGAGTTGCGGCGTGCCATGGGCCACCAGGAGATGATCGCCGACAGCCGGCTGCGCGCCGACCTCAAGCAAAGAATCGGCCAGGCGATGCAGATCGGCATCGATCGTGAGATGGATCGCCTCGAACGCTACATGGGGCTGTTGGCCACCGTGGGCTCCACAGCGCCCTTCGTCGGACTGTTCGGTACTGTGTGGGGCATCATGAATGCCTTCACGGCCATCGCTGTCCAGCACAGCACATCGCTGGTCGTCGTTGCTCCGGGCATCGCCGAGGCCCTTTTTGCCACTGCACTCGGTCTGCTGGCAGCGATTCCTGCCGTGGTCGCCTACAACAAGCTGTCGGGCGATCTTGATCGCTATGCCAGCCGGCTCGAGAACTTTGCCACGGAATTCCATGCGTTGCTGTCGCGGCAGCTTGACGAGCACGGCGGCTGATGGCGGTCCAGTTCACCTCGGCCAGTGCCAGGCGCAGCGCCCGGGCCGGGCGCCGGCGTCCTCCGATCAGCGAGATCAACGTCACACCCCTGGTCGACGTCATGCTCGTCCTGCTGGTCGTCTTCATGATCACTGCACCCCTGCTCACCTCCGGTGTCGAGGTCGATCTCCCGGAGGCGGCCGTCAGCGATCTGGCAGGCATGGATGAACCCATCGAGGTCACGATCACGGCCGCGGGCGAGATCTGGCTTGGCGAAACAATGGTGGAACTGGATCAGCTCGGACCGCGTCTTGCCATCATCTCCGACAACAATCCCGATGTACGAGTCTTCATCAGAGGAGACAGGATGGTGGCTTACGAGGAAGTCATGGCCGTCATGGGTGCGCTGACCGAGGCGGGCTTCCGGCGCCTGGCGCTGGAGGCGCGACGTTTTGAAGGAGACTCCTGAAGCGTGTCTCCCATGGGCTGGGCCGGATCGATCGTCTTTCATGTGCTCGTCATCACGCTTGTCCTGCTGGAGCTTCCCGAACTGTGGCGAACGCGGCCCCCCATCGCCGACACGGTCACCGTGGACGTCATCACGGTTGCAGAGGAAAGCGTGGCGCCGCCGGAGAGTGTGGAACCCGAACCCGAACCTGAGCCAGAACCGGAACCGGAACCCGAACCCGAGCCAGAACCCGAGCCGGCTCTCCCGACCCCCGTGCCGGAAGTGTCCACCGTTCCGGAGGAATCCCTGCCCGCTGAGGAGTCCGCAGAGCAGCCTGTCGAGCCGGTCCGGGTGAGCGAGACCGTTCCGGTTCCTCTCCCGGCCACGAAGCCCGAGGTCCCGTCCCGTCCCGAGGAGGACGTGCCTTTCACCAGTGTCAGGGAAAGTCTGTTGGTCGACCGCAGCGAACCGGCGCCCGAGGAGCAGCCCACCACCTTTGCCGATGTCGCATCAGCCCTTGACGGCGCGCCCGATGCACCGGTCTCGGATGTCGAACTGGCTTCTCTGCGCCGCAGTATCGCCAACCAGGTGACCAGGAGATGGATCATCCAGAGTGGCGCCATCGATGCCCGGGATCTCATCGTCACCATCGAGGTGGTGCTCTCCATCGACGCACGCGTGCTGCGCGCCCGGATCGTCGATGTCGAGGGCGGAGAGAGCGACCATACGCGGCGAGTGGCGGCCGAATCGGCCCTGCGGGCGGTTCTCTTCTTCCGCGATCATCCCTTCGAGAATCTTGACAGGCGCCGCTACGACATCTGGAAGGAACTGATCGTCCGGTTTGACCCCAGCGCCCAGTTCTGAGCTGGGGTGTCCCGGCCATCCCGCGAACTACGCGTGTGCCGTCGTTTTGCCACATGAGCCGTCCACAGGCAGGCAGCCCTCGGGATGGTTGGGCGAAGGCGTCATTCGGCGCTTGATTCGCGCTCGCAGTTGCCGGTATCAACAAAGGACGCGTTGAGGGGGGCTGCCGCCCGGCTGTTCCGGAGACAGGACGACAAAATCAATGATCGCACGTGTCACCAGGTTCATTCTGGTTGGGATTGTCAGCGCAGCTCTGTTCACCGACAGGGCCGATGCTCAGCTTGATGTCGGTGTCACCGAGGGGCGCGCCGACCCGGTTCCCATTGCTGTCACCGACTTCAATGGCGTTGGCCCCCTGGCTGACCTGGGAGCGGACATCGCTTCGGTGGTCAAGGCGGATCTCGAATTCTCCGGTCTTTTCCGGGCCATTCCACCGGGCGCCTTTCTCCAGGACCCCGCTTCGCTCGGGGAGGACGCGCAGCCGCGTTTCGACCTGTGGCGCAGGAGCGGCGCACAGGCACTCGTGACTGGCTGGGTGTCGACCGAGAGTGATGGTCGGATCCGGGTGAGTTTCCGCCTGTTCGACACCCTTGCCGAAGAGGGTCTGGTGGGTTTCGTCTTCCGCGGCAGCGAGGGAATCTGGCGGCGGATCGCCCACAAGGTTTCCGATGCCGTCTATCACCGCTTTACCGGCGAGGGCGGCTACTTCGACACACGCATTGCCTATGTCCACGAGCAAGGTCCGCAGACGGCGCTCATCAAGCGCATCGCCGTCATGGACTACGACGGGGAAAACCACAGGTTCCTGACGTCGGGAGATCATACGGTCCTGACACCGCGGTTCTCGCCGACGATCCAGAAGATTGCCTACTTCTCCTACTTCAATGAGACCACGCCACGCGTCAACCTGCTGGATCTGGCGACAGGACGACGCGACGTGCTGGGCGACTTCCCGGGCATGACGTTCGCGCCGCGATTTTCGCCCGACGGATCCAGCGTGATCATGTCGCTTGCCATCAACGGCAATACGGACATCTATGTGATGAATCTCGAAACCCGCACCATCAAGCAGTTGACGGACGGATCCTATATCGAGACATCACCGTCCTACTCGCCGGACGGTTCCAGGATCGCCTTCACGTCGGACCGCACGGGCCAGACACAGATCTACGTCATGAATGCCGACGGCAGCAATCAGGATCGCATCAGCTGGGATCTTGACAACCGGGCCTCCTACTCGACACCCGTGTGGTCGCCGCGTGGTGATCTCATTGCCTTCACGAAGCACATTCCTGACAGTGACTGGGCCATCGGCGTGATGTCTCCAGAACCGGGTGAGGGTGAAAGGCTGCTGGCGTTCGGCGATCTTGTCGAGGGACCGACCTGGTCCCCGAATGGACGTGTCATCATGTTTGCCCATGAAACCTATGGCCTCGGCGAGGACACGGAGAGGGTCATCAAGAGCATCGATCTCACCGGATATGTCTCGCGCACGATCCTGACGCAGGGTGCTGCCACCGATCCGGCATGGTCTCCCTTGATTCCGTGACTCCTGCTCGTCTATAGAATGTGTGGACGTTGTGAACAGGACAGCCGATGTCGAGGTTGACAGCCGGCGGTGTTTGCGGTCATTAGTGGCGCTGTTCTTGGGGTGTATTGGCGATCTATCCGGAAAGGGGGCTTTCCCATGCGTTTCAAACTGATTGCGGCCCTGGCGGCGGGCCTTCTGGTGGCCGCGTGCGAGTCCACCCCGGAGGTCGTCGAGGAAGATGACAGCGCAGGCGCTGTCGAAGTCACCGAGGAGATGGTGGTCGAGGTCGATCCCATTGATCCAAGGTCCGAACGCTACATCGAGGAGGTTCTCGGCAAGCGAGTGTTCTTCGCTCTTGACAGTTCGGTGCTCAATGCGCGCTCCCAGTCGACCATTCGCCGCTGGGCCGACTGGCTGAGTGAATTCAGCGACGTCAACGTGATCATCGAGGGCCACTGCGACGAACGCGGCACCCGCGAGTACAACCTGGCGCTCGGCGACCGGCGTGCCAATGCCGTCAAGGATCATCTCGTTGTCCTGGGGATCGATCCCAATCGCATCACGACAATCAGCTACGGCAAGGAACGCCCCCTCGTGCTCGGACACACCGAAGCCGCCTGGGGACAGAATCGCCGGGGTGATCTGACTCTCAGTTGATCCCGCTCGGGAGGGTCGGACGCGAACGTCCCGCCCTCCTTGAGCCGGACTGGTGTTGCAGATACCAGAGCGTGATTGTCGGGCCTCATGTTCGCCGGCGTTCCTGGAGAGGGATGGTGGCCATGAAAAGACTCCTTCTGGCAATTCTCGTCATTGCGTCAACCGCTCCGGCCGGTGCCCAGGACGGAACCGCCGAACTGATGCAGGAGCTGGAGCGCCTGCGCCGGGATGTGATTGATCTCCAGGCGTTCATCTACAACGCGAGCTTTCCCGAAGACGGCAACGTTGCCGGCGCGCCCTTCGATGGCAGCAAGCTGCATGCCGACATGCAGCAGATCCAGGAATCGCTGCGACAGCTTGCGGGGCGCATTGACGGTCTGGAGTTTGCCCAGCGCCAGATTCGTGAACAGCTTGCCGCTCTCGAGGCCGATGTCGCGGCCCGAACCGCCACCGGGGCCCTCACTGCAGAGACGGAAGGGGGCGTGCAGTCCGGAGTTTCGCAGACCGAAGAGGCTGCCGAGGAGGGGGTGCTGCCGCCAGGGACGGAGATGGAGAAGTACGATCACGCCTTCTCGCTTCTTCGCAAGGCCGACTACGAGGCGGCTGAACAAGCCTTTTCGGCCTTCATTGCCGAACACCCGGAAAGCGAACTGGTCGGCAACGCGTGGCACTGGATCGGATCCATGCACCTAGTGCGCGACCGGTTTCACGAAGCGGCCGTCGCCTTTCTCAAGGGATACCAGCAGGCTCCGGAAGGGCCCAAGGCCGCCGGCAGTCTGCTCAAACTTGGCACCTCCCTGGTGTATCTCGGCAAGATAGGGGAGGCCTGTGCGACGTTCCGCGAGTTCATGGAGCGGTATCCCGATGCTGGTGAGGCGCTGCTCGGCCAGGCGCGCGAGGAGATGTCCGCCGCCGGGTGCACCTGATTTCCGGCTGGCCACAATCATCCGTCGCGATGCCGCTTGAGGCCGACCACGAGCCTCTGAGGCGTGAGGAGTTCGCCGATGCCATGGCGGCGCTGGTTCCCTTCGAAACCTCACCCCGCCTGGCCGTGGCCCTTTCCGGCGGCCCCGACAGCACGGCGCTTCTCCTGCTGGCCGACGAGTGGGTGCGGGTCCACGATGGCACGCTGGTGGCCTTCATTGTCGACCACGGGCTGCGGGATGGATCTGCGGCCGAGACGCGGGTGGTGGCAAGGCGATGCTTTACGCGGGGCATCGCGTCACGGATTCTCACCTGGAGCGGACCGAAACCGGCAACAGCCATTGAAGAGTCGGCGCGTCACGCGCGCTATCGTCTTCTCGAGACCGCATGTCGTCGCCACGGCATTCTCCACCTTCTCACGGCACACCATCATCAGGACCACCTGGAAACGGTCGCGCTGCGCGTCGAAGCCGGCAGCGGTCCGATGGGTCTGGCAGGCATGTCACGTTGCGTCGAGCGGCCAGCCTTCAGGATCTTGAGGCCTCTTCTTGGCTTTCATCCCGCGCGCCTGAAAGCAACGCTTCGCGAGAAGGGCGAACACTGGCTTGACGACCCCATGAACCGGGATCCCAGGTTCGCCCGTGTCCGCCTGCGTCAACAGGGTGTTCCGGACTGCGGCGCCCGCCATTCCGAAAGGCGAAGGGAACTGGAACGCGAGTTGGCCCGTCTTCTGCCCGGCGTGGCCCACATCAATGGTCGGGGTGTGGCGGCACTCGACCGCCCTGGCTGGCAACGCCTGCCGGCGGATGTGCGCGATCTGGTTCTGGTGCGCCTTGCGATGACCGTGGGTGGGCGCGCCTATCCTCCGGCCACCCACAAGACCAGACGGCTGGCTCGCCTGCTTCATTCCGACGCGAGGGTGGCCACCACGCTTGGCCGTTGCCGATGGCAGGGTGGCGGGAAGGTGACCATCAGGCGCGAGAGGCGCAATCTGCCCGTCATCGAGGGACGAGGCGGGGAGGGAGAGATTCTCTGGGATGGACGTTTTCGCGTAACGGTGCCGGATGGCCCCTGGCGCATCCACCCGGCTGGAGGTTCCTTCCCGGTGGTCGAACCACTGTCGGGCGGGCCCTGGTCTCCTGGAGCGCCTTCCATCCGCTTCGCACCCCGCCAACCCCTCACGGCCCCGCTCTTCCTGAATGGCGCGTCAGGTGAATGGCAACGTCGCGCGGGCACTGGAAATTCGCTCATCCAGTCACCATAATATCTGTCAGATCGGGGTATCGAGACACTCTTGAGCAACTTCGGACGCAATCTCGCGCTTTGGGTGATCATCGGTTTTCTGCTGATCGCTCTGTTCAACCTGTTCCAGCCCTCAGGCAACAGCGAACGGGAGATCGCCTATTCGTCCTTCCTGCAGGCGGTCGCCGCGGGACAGGTGCAGGATGTCACCATTCAGGGAAACCGGATCACCGGCCACGAAGCTGGTGGGCAGGGTTTCTCGACCTACGCGCCGGATGATCCGGGTCTCGTACCGCTTCTCGAGGAGCACGGGGTCATCATCTCCGCCGCCCCCGCAGATGAGGGCATGCCGTCGATCTTCAGCATTCTGCTATCCTGGTTCCCGATGCTGCTTCTCATCGGCGTGTGGATCTTCTTCATGCGCCAGATGCAGGCGGGCGGTGGCAAGGCCATGGGATTCGGGCGCTCCAAGGCCAAGCTGCTGAACGAGAAGCAGGGACGCGTGACCTTCGAGGATGTGGCCGGCATAGACGAGGCCAAGGACGAGCTCGAAGAGATTGTCGAGTACCTGAAGAATCCCCAGAAGTTCCAGAAGCTCGGCGGCAAGATTCCCAAGGGCGTGCTCCTTGTCGGACCGCCGGGAACCGGCAAGACCCTGCTGGCGCGGGCCATTGCCGGCGAGGCCAATGTCCCGTTCTACACGATTTCCGGTTCGGACTTTGTCGAGATGTTCGTCGGCGTGGGCGCCAGCCGCGTGCGCGACATGTTCGAACAGTCCAAGAAGAATGCCCCGTGCATCATCTTCATCGACGAGATCGACGCCGTGGGACGGCATCGCGGAGCCGGACTGGGAGGCGGCAACGACGAGCGTGAGCAGACCCTGAACCAGCTGCTCGTCGAAATGGACGGTTTCGAGACGAACGAGGGTATCATCCTGATTGCCGCCACCAACCGTCCGGACGTTCTCGACCCGGCGCTGCTGAGACCCGGACGTTTTGATCGCCAGGTGGTGGTTCCCAATCCCGACATTCTCGGCCGCGAGAAGATTCTCAAGGTGCACACGCGCAAGACTCCGATCGCCGCTGATGTGAGTCTCAAGACCATCGCCCGAGGCACCCCGGGGTTTTCCGGAGCCGATCTTGCGAACCTGGTGAACGAGGCGGCATTGCTGGCGGCGCGTCGGTCCAAGCGTGTCGTCACCATGAAGGAGTTCGAGGACGCCAAGGACAAGGTGATGATGGGGGCCGAGCGCCGGTCCATGGTCATGACCGAGGACGAGAAGAAGCTCACCGCCTACCACGAGGGCGGTCATGCGCTGGTCATGCTCTATGCGCCAGGGCACGAACCGCTCCACAAGGTGACCATCATTCCGCGCGGACGGGCGCTGGGCGTCACCATGTATCTTCCGGAACGCGACCGGCTGAGCCTGTCGGAGCGCGAACTCAAGGCCAAGATTGCCAGCCTCTTCGGAGGCCGCATTGCCGAGGAGATGGTGTTCGGCAAGGAGAACATCACCACGGGCGCCAGCAACGACATCAAGGTGGCCACCGATATCGCGCGCCGCATGGTCACGCAATTCGGATTTTCCGACAAGCTGGGGCCGTTGCTCTATGGCGACAACGAGGAAGAAGTCTTCCTCGGCCACTCGGTGACACAGCGAAAGAACGTGTCCGATTCGACGGCCGCCGTCATCGATGCGGAGATCCGGCGATTGATCGATGAAGGTGCCGATACGGCACGGGAAATCCTGACGTCCCGGCGCGACGAACTTGAGCTTCTTGCCGAGGCCCTGCTCGAACACGAGACCCTGACAGCGGACGAGGTGCGGCGTGTCATCAAAGGTGAGACCATCACCCGTGGCGACAGTGACGAAAGCGAACACCAGCCGCCGCCGCGCCAGGAATCATCGGTTCCCGCCACGGGCGAAAGGGGAGGGGCAGCCGCCGGACCGGAGCCCGAACCGCAGCCGGGGCATTGACCTCACCGATCGTCAACACCGACCCCGACGGTCTCGCCGACGCGTTCACTTCTGACTGCAAGCCTTACATCAGGCCGGTGCAGGAAACGGGATCGATCGAGATCATCGTGCGCAGGCCCGATGGCCTGTTTGCCGCAAGGATCGACGCTGCGGACGTGGATGACTGGGCCGAACGCCTGCCTGATCCCGTAGCCCGGCGTCTTGCCACTCTCGTCGGTCGTCTTCGTTCACCTCCACGCTCGTTCGCCGGACTCGATCTGGAGGAGCCCCGGGTCATGGGCATCATCAACACGACGCCCGACAGTTTCTCCGATGCCGGCAGGGCTCTCGACCCGCACGATGCCATGGCCCAGGGCGAGGCCATGCGCGAGGCGGGCGCCGCCATTCTCGATGTTGGCGGGGAATCGACCCGCCCCGGGGCCGAACCGGTGGACTGGCGTGTCGAAACGGCTCGAGTGCTGCCAGTCATCACCCACCTTGCAGGTGCCGGGGCGCTGGTCTCCGTTGACAGCCGAAAGGCGGATGTGATGCGCACGGCCATTACTGCCGGCGCTGCGATTGTCAACGATGTCAGCGCACTCACCCATGACCCCTCTTCCATGGATGTCGTCGCCGGAGCCGGCGTACCAGTCATTCTCATGCACGCGCAGGGCGATCCCCGCACGATGCAGGATGCGCCGTCTTATGATCATGTCAGCCTCGACATTCACGATTACCTCGAGAGCAGAATTGCCGCCTGCGTTGAAGCCGGCATCGCTCGCTCCAACATCGCCATTGACCCTGGGATCGGATTCGGCAAGACATTTGCCCACAACATGACCCTGCTCCGCCAGCTGGCATTGTTTCATGCTCTTGGTTGTCCCATTCTTCTGGGCGCGTCACGCAAGAGTTTCATTGGCAGGATCACGGGCGAGGAGAGGCCGGCGAGACGCCTTGGCGGAAGCATCGCGGCGGCGCTTGCCGGGGTGGCAGCGGGCGTACAGCTCCTCCGGGTCCATGATGTGGCCGATACGGTGCAGGCGGTAAAGTTCTGGTCGGGCATGACGGAGCCGGTATCGACATGAGGCAGTTGTTCGGAACCGACGGCATACGTGGCCGGGCCAATTGGGAGCCCATGACCGTCGAGATGGCGTCGCGAGCAGGCATGGCGGCCGGAGTCCATTTCCGCAGGGGTGATCACACGCACCGTGTCGTCATCGGCAAGGACACCCGGCTTTCCTGCTACATGATCGAGTACGCCATGGCCTCGGGATTCGTGAGCGTTGGCGTGGATGTCCTGCTCATCGGTCCTGTGCCGACGCCGGGTGTGGCCACTCTGACGCGCTCAATGCGCGCCGACCTCGGGGTGATGATCTCGGCATCCCACAATTCCTTCGAGGACAACGGGATCAAGCTCTTCGGGCCTGACGGCTACAAGCTCTCCGACACGGTGGAAGCGGCCATTGAAAGAGGCATGGCCGGTGACCTGTCGGCAGCCAGGGTGGATGCCGGTCATCTGGGACGCGTGCGGCGACTCCAGGGCGCCCTTGGCCGCTATTCAGAGTTCTGCAAGAACATCTTTCCGAGAAACCTGCGTCTCGATGGTCTGAAAATCGTCATCGACGCGGCCAACGGGGCGGGCTACCGGGTGGTGCCCGAGGCACTCTGGGAACTCGGTGCCGATGTCATTCCCCTGGGTGTCGACCCGGACGGCACGAACATCAACCGGAACTGCGGTTCGACCGCGCCCGGCGCGATGCAGAGCATGGTGAGGGAAAGTGGCGCCGATATCGGCATCGCCATCGACGGGGATGCGGACCGCGCCGTCTTCGCCGATGAAAACGGGACACTCGTCGATGGCGATCAGATCGTGGCATTGCTCGGTGACTGGCTCAACCGGCGCGGTGAGCTCTCTGGCGGCGCCGTCGTCGGCACCGTGATGTCGAATCTCGGCCTTGAACGCTTTTTCAATAGACGCCGTCTTCGTTTCGAGCGCACGCCGGTGGGAGATCGCTACATCGTGGAACGCATGCGTGACAGGGGTTGCAACTTTGGTGGTGAGCCTTCCGGTCACATGGTCTTCGGCGATCACGCGACAACCGGGGACGGTCTCATCGCCGCCCTGCAGGTGCTCGCCGTCCTTGTCAGGAGCGGACGGCCGATGAGTGACATCGCCAACCAGTTCGAAGCGGTTCCGCAGGTGGCGAGCAATGTTCGTCTCAATGGCAGAACGTCTCTGGCAAGCGATGCGGTTCAAGCCGTCCTGGCCTCGTCGCGTGCCCGTCTCGCCGCTGACGGGCGTCTCGTCGTGCGCGAATCGGGAACCGAACCGTTGATCCGGATCATGGTGGAGCACCCCGACGGCGGTCTTGCGCGACATCTCGTGAGCGAACTCGAGAGCGCCATCCGGCAGGCAGCCGGCGACGCCTGAACAAAGTCGTGCACTGTCCCTTCTATCAGGTCGATGCGTTCACCGCCGAGCCGTTCAGGGGCAATCCCGCCGCGGTGATGGTGTTGGAAACGTGGTTGCCGGACACCACGCTGCAGGCCATCGCGGCAGAAAACAATCTCTCCGAAACTGCCTTCCTGGTGCGGCAGGCGGACCGGGACTACCAGCTGCGCTGGTTCACGCCAGTTGTCGAAGTGCCTCTTTGCGGTCACGCCACGCTTGCGTCCGGGTTCGTCATCATGACGGAGATCGACGCGACGGCAGACGAGGTGTGGTTCATCACGGCGAGCGGCCGTCTCGGCGTCCGCCGCCAGGGCGACATGTTCGTCCTCGACTTTTCGGCAGAGACTCCGGTCCCATGCGAGCCGCCGGGTGACATCGTTGCAGCCGTTGGCGCACCACCGGAGGAATCGCTGTGCGGCAGCAACCATCTTTTCGTGTACGCCAGCGAGACCGAGGTCCGGTCCCTGGAGCCGGACATGAGGGATCTCGGCGCAGCGCTTGAAGGAGGGGGCAGGGGCGTGATTGCCACCGCTCCCTGTTCGAGTGATGCCGCAGATGTTGTCTCCCGGTTCTTTGCTCCTGATCACGGAATTCCGGAAGATCCCGTCACCGGTTCGGCCCATTGCATGATCGTTCCCTACTGGGCCGGTCGCCTGGGAACCGAGACCATCCACGCCCTTCAGGTGTCGCAACGCGGTGGCGAACTCCATTGCAGGCTGAGACACGACAGGATTGACATCGCCGGCCATGCGGTGGCGTTCATCAAGGGCGTTGCCTCGATACCGTCATGACAGGGGATCTCGACCGGTTGCGGTCCATGCTCGCCGAAGCCCGGCGTGTTGTCGTCTTCACGGGTGCAGGAATCTCGACGGAATCGGGCATTCCGGATTTCCGCAGTCCCGGCGGTATCTGGTCGCGCACCACGCCGATCATGTTTGACGACTTCATGACCTCCACCGAGGCACGGCGCGAGTCGTGGCGCCGCCGGATCGAGATCGAGCGCGACATGGTCGATGCAAGGCCCAATCCGGGCCATGCAGCGGTGGCCCACCTCGTGGCCACGGGCAAGGTGAGAGCTCTCATCACGCAGAACATCGACGGACTGCACCAGGCGTCAGGCGTTCCCGAAGAGAAGGTCATCGAACTCCACGGCAACAGCACCTATGCCGCCTGCCTTGCCTGTGGCGAACGCTACGCGCTCGATCCAATCCTGAAGGCCTTCCGCGCAGACGGCACGATTCCTGAGTGCAGGGCCTGCGGCGGCATCGTCAAGACGGCAACCATTTCCTTTGGCCAGCCGATGCCCGTCGAAGCGATGGAGAGGGCACGCGCGGCAGCCCTTTCCTGTGATCTCTTCCTTGCCATCGGGTCCTCGCTCGTGGTCTGGCCGGCGGCCTCCTTCCCGCTCCTGGCCAAGCAGAACGGTGCCGCCCTCGTCATCCTCAACCGCGAGGCCACCGATCACGATCCGAGCGCCGACCTCGTCCTCCACCGTGAAATCGGCCCGACGCTGTCGGCAGTGACCGCCCCTCCCTGACGCGTTGTGAAGGCAGGGGAGCAACGCTGCTTCACCCATCGTCGACCCTGAGGCGCCGGGTTGAGCCAGGCTCTCGTTGGCCCTTCGGAGAAGAGCCGTGCGCCTGCGACCCCGGCGGTCGGCACATGACACGGCCAATCCGCTTTGCCGCTGAACCATCGTGTGGCAGGGTCACGTTGTGGCAGGGTCACGTTGTCATGACTGGAGGAAGTTCTGTTGGCTGACAAGGATGCGACGCCGGCTGAAGACGGTTACGTCATGCCGGGCCGCTTCGAGCGACACGCCCGCACGTTGTTGACGTGGCCGCCGATCGAGGAAGAGGTCGGAACGGATGTCGGCGGATTTCGTGATGAAGTGGAGGCAACGGCCCGGGCCATCAGCCGCTTCGAGCCTGTCACCCTCGTCGTTGATCCGCGCGACGAGGCGGACGCCCGCAGTCGCCTTGGCGACGAGGTGGAACTCCTGGTGGTCTCCGTCGACAACTGCTGGCTCAGGGACAACGGACCGATCTTCGTTCGCAACGAGTCAGGCGATGTCGCGGGCGTCCACTTTGGTTTCAACGGATGGGGCGGCCGTTACCCCTGTGGCAAGACACAAGCGATGCCGAGCCAGGTTGTCGAGCATCTCGGGTTTCGTTGCTACCGGACTCCCTTCATCTGCGAAGGCGGCGGCATCTCGGTGGACGGCGAGGGGACACTGATCACCACCGAGCAGGTGATGCGAAACGACAACCGCTACCGCGGCATGTCGAGAGACCGCATCGAGGCCATGCTTCACGACCATCTGGGCATCACAAGGGTGATCTGGCTGGGACTTGGCCTGGTTGAGGACATCGAAACGGACGGACACGTCGACAACGTGGTCGAGTTCATCGAACCGGGGCGCGTTCTCGTGCAGGTCGTGTCCGAACCTTCCAACCCCAACCATGCGCTCCTGCAGGAGAACCTGCGGCGTCTCAGGCAAGCGACCGATGCGAAGGGACGCTCCCTCGACATCGTCGAGATGCCGGTTCTGCCCTACCAGCAACACGGCTCGGAACACTACGTCATTCCCTACACGAATGCCTATGTCTGCAATGGGGCCATCATCGCGCCACAGGTGGACCCACGGCTCGACGATTGCGGATGGTCCATTCTCGAGGACGTCTTTCCGGGTCGCGAGGTCGTGCCGGTCCCCAGTCTCTGGCAGGCCGTCGGCGGAGGCGGACTCGGCTGCATCACCCAGCAGGTCCCCGCGTGAGGGACTCCCGGTCCCATTAGGCTTCGGCGTCACCATGCGACGACGCTCGCTCACGTCACATGGTAGATGCGTTTTTCCAGACAGACCGAGAGCAAGTTCACCACTTTGGGGACAAGCGGTTGCTACTCGGCCAGACGGTTTCGGGAGGCCAGCATGATGATAATCGAGATCGGCAATGCGCTGATGTTCTGCTGATGCTCGATACCTCGGTCTACGGTGACGAGCGCCTTGAAGTTCTCGGCGGCGGCGCGGGACAGCAGGAGACCATTCGCGGTTCCCGCCCATCCCATCTCCTGAACCGTTCACAGTGTGAGTGGTTCCGGGAAGAACGAAGCGAGTCTCCTCGGCACGGATTCGTCAAGCAGCACCTTCATCGCCGCCCGATACCAGAATCGTCCTAGCCCGTTCGAGCAGCGCCACCGCCTGGTGGTGAGACACGGTGGGGTAGTCGGTCAGGAAATCATCTAGTCGATCTCCCGCCTCAAGATGCTCCATCAGGATGCGTACCGGCACGCGGGTACCCGCGAACACCGGGGTTCCGCCAAGGATGTCCGGGCTGCGTTCGATTAGCGTATCGGTCATCGTCGTCCTCCAAGTTGGATGAAAGTGGCCATGGTCCAAACCGCGTTTGAACCCGAGTGTCCCGAGACTGCGAAAGGGGATTCGACGCTAACTCCAACGAAACGCCGTCAAATCAATGGCCAAGAACACCCGTTCCGCACCTCAGAATCGCCATCCCCAGGCTCGCTGCCTTGTTCGCCGGACCCACTGGAGGTCGAGCCGGCCAACACCGCGAACCATGGCCTTGGCGCTGCGCATCCCTTCCCTTGATTGATCAAGGGCACACTACAGTATCCGCCATGGTCGGAAAGTCCGGAACATGATTGGCGCCGGCAAGTCGGGACGGTCTGTGTCCTGATTGGTTGCCGGTTGGAGGTTGACAGGGCGGGTGGCGGGTTCAATAGTCTTCGAAGCCGCTGAAACCTGCGGGAGAGACCGGTCCCGAGACCGGCGCCGAAGGTGCAATCTGTCCCGAAATCTCTCAGGCAAATGGACCGCAGGTGAATGGCTGCTCTGGAGAGAAGAAGGCGCGGACGCGTCTTCTCACCGAAGGGGAAAACCGGTGTTCCGGTGACGCTCTCAGGTTCGGTGACAGAGGGGGCAAGGCGGACGTGTGTGCGCCCCCTTTGCGACGGCCGGGACAGGTTCAGTGACCCCTGATGACACTCTTCTCGAGACTCCTCTTGGCGCCCTCCACCGGGAACTGGGAGCCCGCATGGTTCCCTTTGCCGGCTATGCCATGCCGTTGCAGTACAGGACCGGTGTTCTTGCCGAGCACCGCCACACGCGCGAATCTGCCAGCCTCTTCGACGTCTCCCACATGGGACAAGTCCGCCTTTCGGCCAGGCCGGGGGCGTCCATGGAGAGTGTGGCCCGGGCCCTCGAGCGCCTGGTGGCAGCGGATATCGTCGGCCTTGGTTCCGGAAGGCAGCGCTACACCCAGTTCACCAACGGCACCGGCGGCATACTTGACGACCTGATGGTGACCTCGCTCGGCGATCACCTGTGGCTGGTGGTGAACGCGGCCCGCAAGCACGACGACATCGAGCGTCTGAACGTGCTGATTGGCGAGGAGTGCGATATCGAGGTCCTCGGGACAAGGGCCCTCCTCGCCCTGCAGGGGCCGGCAGCTGTGGCCGCTTTCGCGCGGCTGGTCCCGGAATCGGAAAGCCTTTCCTTCATGCAGGCCGCACTGTGGTCCCATGAAGGCGAGAGCCTCTTGGTCAGCCGTTCCGGCTATACCGGCGAGGACGGTTTGGAGGTGTCGGTCTCCTCCCGCGGTGTCGAGTCCCTGGCCCGGCGTCTGCTTGCCGGGGACGGTGTCGAGGCGGCCGGGCTTGGCGCGCGGGACAGCCTGCGTCTGGAGGCCGGTTTGTGCCTTCACGGCCACGATATCGACACCACGACGACTCCGGTCGAGGCCGGCCTCGCCTGGTCCATCCAGAAGCGGCGGCGTCTTGAGGGCGGTTTCCCCGGCGCTGACGTGATCATCTCTCAACTGCGAGACGGCCCGCCGAGACGCCGGGTTGGTCTGGTTCCGCAAGGAAGGGCGCCCGTGAGGGAAGGGGCGGCCATCCGCTCCCCATCGGGTACGCCTCTCGGGACCGTGACGAGCGGCGCCTTCGGTCCGACGGCGCAAGGGCCGCTCGCCATGGGCTATGTGGCGAGCGAGGCGGCCGCAACAGGTACCGTGGTCGAGATCGAAAGACGGGGTTCATGGGTAGAGGCCGAGATCCGGCCACTGCCGTTCGTGCCACACCGCTATCACCGATCAGGAAACCGGTGACGTGAAGGGAGAGGACACCATGGGGAACAGGCTCTACAGCAAGGAACACGAGTGGATCGATGTCGACGACGGCGTCGGCACCGTCGGCATCTCCGACTATGCGCAGGATCAGCTCGGCGATGTCGTCTTCGTGGAGTTGCCGGAAACAGGGAGAGAGGTGGCCCGCAATGACGAACTGTGCGTCGTCGAATCGGTCAAGGCGGCCAGCGAAGTCTACGCTCCCGTCTCCGGAGAGGTCGTCGAGGTCAACGACGCGCTCGGCGACGACCCGGCGGAGGTCAATGCCGATCCCTATGGTTCGGGCTGGTTTGTGCGGATCCGCATCGCAGACGCCGGTGAACTCGACGCACTGATGGACGAGGACGCCTACGGGGAATACCTCTCGGAGCTTGCCTGATGCGCTATCTGCCTCTGACAGATACCGACCGCGTCGCCATGCTCGACGTGGTCGGAGCCCGCAGCATCGATGATCTCTACGGCGATGTTCCCCAGGACGTGTGGTGCGAGGAGTTGCTCGACCTGCCGCTCCACCAGGGAGAAATCGAGGTTGAAAGGGCACTCTCCGCCATGGCGGAGAGAAATCTGCACGGCGCCAATGCACCGTTCTTCCTCGGTTGCGGCGCCTATCGCCACCACGTGCCGGCAGCCGTGGATGCCCTCATCCAGCGGGGCGAGTTTCTCACTTCCTACACGCCCTATCAGCCGGAGATTTCCCAGGGCACCCTGCAGATGCTCTTCGAGTTCCAGACCATGGTGGCCATGCTGACGGGCATGGAGGTCGCCAACGCCTCGATGTATGACGGCGCCTCGGCGGCGGCGGAAGCCGTTCTCATGGCGAGCCGCGTGACGAGGCGGCGGCGGGCCGTCGTGTCGGGCGGGCTTCATCCCCACTACCGCGATACCGTCGCCACCTACGTACGCCATGCCGACCTTGACGTGGTGACGCTGCCAATGGCCGTTGACGAGACTGACATCGAGTCGCAGATCGACGGGTCGACGGCCTGTGTCGTCGTGCAGACCCCGGACTTCTTCGGCCGTCTTCATGACTTCTCGGCACTGGCCGAAGCCTGCCACAGCGCGGGCGCTCTTCTGGTCGTCGCCGTGAGTGAAGTGGTGTCGCTCGGCCTTCTCACCCCGCCTGGCGAGATGGGGGCCGACATCGTTGTCTGCGAGGGCCAGTCACTGGGCAATGCGTTGGGGTTTGGCGGACCCTATGTCGGTCTCTTCGCCGCCAGGAAACGCCATGTCCGACAGATGCCCGGACGGCTGGCCGGCGAGACCATGGACGCCGACGGACGCAGGGGCTGGGTTCTCACCCTGTCGACGCGCGAGCAGCACATCCGGCGCGAAAAGGCGACCAGCAACATCTGCACCAACTCGGGCCTGTGCGCCCTTGCCTTCACCATCCATCTGGCGCTGCTCGGGGAAACGGGCCTTTCCCGGCTGGCCACACTCAATCACGAAGCGGCGCAGCGGACCATGGAAAGACTCGTGGCCATCAAGGGAGTTTCCACGCCGAACGATGGATTCTTCAACGAGTTCACGCTTGAACTCCCCCGGCCCGCCGAGGATGTCGTCGACCAGCTCGCCGAACGGGGCATCCTGGGAGGTGTTCCGGTGTCGCGATTCGAGCCGGCGAATGACGCGCTCGCGAACCTGATGCTGGTGGCCGCGACGGAAATGACGATGGCCGCAGAGATCGACGCCCTCGCCGGCGCACTGCAGGAGATCCTGTCATGAGCGACGTGACATCGGGTGGCCATCGCGGCCTGGTCATGGACGAACCGCTGCTGTTCGAACTCGTCAGCGGCGGGCACAGCGGGGTTGATCTTCCGGAACCGGAAGGAACGGCTTCCAAGCTCGGCGGCGTCAAGGAGCGCCAGTCCATCGGCCTGCCAGGGGTCTCGGAGCCCGAAGTGATCCGACACTTCACGCGGTTGTCGCAGAAGAACTACGCGATCGATTCGGGTCTCTATCCCCTGGGATCGTGCACCATGAAGCACAATCCCCGGATTAACGAGAAGGTCGTTCGATTACCGGGATTTGCCATGGCGCACCCCTTGCAGCCACCGGCGACGGTACAGGGCTGCCTGGAACTCATCGCTACTCTGGCGCATTGGCTCACCACTCTCACCGGCATGCAGGGGGTGGCCATGTCACCGGCGGCGGGTGCGCACGGCGAGTTCGCCGGCCTGATGTGCATTCGCGCCGCTCTCACGGCCAGGGGTGATGCGCGACGCAGGATCCTCGTTCCCGAGTCGGCCCACGGCACGAACCCGGCGACGGCAGCGCTCTGCGACTACCGGGTCGACACCGTGCCCTGTGACGCCAGAGGACGTGTCGACCTGGTTGCCTTCGAGCGAGCCCTCGACGACGACGTTGCCGCCCTCATGTTGACCAATCCCAACACCTGCGGGCTCTTCGAGATCGACATCATGGCGATCGCCGACATGCTGCACTCTGCGGGAGCCTTTCTCTACGCCGATGGCGCCAACTTCAACGCCATCGTCGGCCGGGTGAGGCCGGGAGACCTCGGTGTGGACGCGATGCACATCAACCTTCACAAGACCTTCTCAACTCCCCACGGAGGGGGTGGTCCGGGAAGTGGTCCGGTGGTTCTTTGCGAAGAGTTGGTGCCCTTTGCGCCATTGCCGCGTATCGAGGCCGACGGTGACGACTGGCGGCTCATCGAACACGACAGCGACGGACTGGCGTTCGGCCGGCTGCGCAGCTTCCACGGGCAAATGGGCATGTTCGTGCGAGCCCTCGCCTACATGATGAGCCATGGCGCCGACGGACTGCGCCAGGTCGCCGAGGATGCCGTCCTCAATGCCAACTACGTGCTGGCGCGTCTTTCCGGCGCCTACAACGTGCCGTTTCCGGGACCGTGCATGCACGAGTGTCTGTTTGACGACGGGAATCTGAAGGATACGGGGATCTCCACCCTCGACATTGCCAAGGCGATGATCGACGAGGGATACCATCCCATGACCATGTACTTTCCGCTCATCGTCCACGGCGCCATGCTCATCGAGCCAACGGAAACCGAAAGCCGTCAGAGCATCGACCGGTTCTGCGATGTCATGGTGCATCTGGCGGAGGAGGCGAGGAACGGGAATCAGGACCTCTTCCACAGCGCGCCGCGTTTCGCACCCTGGAAGCGGTTGGACGAAACGGCTGCTGCCCGCCGTCCCGTGTTGACGTGGACGCCTGACTGACCCGCCTGAGAGAATGGCGCCTTGTCAGACGTCGCCCGTCTGTCCGGCACACTTCATGAGACCAGGAACGGTGTCCGGTCAGGCATTGATTGCCCGTCCGGGGGCCACGTCGTCGGGGTGCCGCCTGTTCAGGCGAGGCGCTGGTCGAGTTCCTCGATGGCTTCGCCTACGAGGCGCGCCTGTTCGCTGTCGTCAAGCCGCGTTTGAATGAGTCGCGCCGTGGCGCCAAGGGCGAGGTCGACCGCGGCTTCGCGAACCTGATTGACGGCATCTGCCTCGGCCTGACGGATTCTCTCCTGTGCCGCCTGGCGCCGTTGAGCCAGTCTCGCCTGGAGTTCACGGGACGCATTGCGCTTCAGGATTTCCGCTTCCTCGTGCGCCCGCGCCATGATCTCGGCGATCTCGGCTTCGGCCTCGCGATGCTTGCGCCGGTAGGATGAGAGCAGTTCCCTTGCCTCCTCGTTCAGCGCGTTCGCTTCATCGAGTCTTCTTGCGATCTCGCCGCTGCGCCTGTCGAGTGCGGAGATGATCCAGGAGGAAAGCGGCTTGGCGGCGATGGCAATGGCGACCACGAAGGCGACGGCCACCCAGAACGAAGGATCCTCGAACAGATGCTCCATGGTCAGGTCTCCCGAACAGACGCCAGCGCCGCGAGCGCATCCTCGTCACTGACATCCGCTCCGGTCAGCCGCCTGGTTGCCAGGCGCGCCGCTTCCACGGCCACGCCCTCGAGATTGGCAAGGGCTGCAGTCCGGGCTTCGTTGATGGCGCGTTGGGCATCTTCGAGTTCACGTCCGGTCTCGTGATCGAGCGCCTCGAGCTGCCGTTCCCCCTCGTCGGCCGCCTGCTGAACGGCCTCGCCGATGATGGATCGCGCCCTGTTTCGGGCTTCCTCGAGAGAACTTTCGTAATCGAGACGGGCCCGTTCGGCGTCGGCTCTCGCCCTCTCGGCGCCGTCAAGATCCTGTTCGATCCTGTGCTTGCGGTCGGTCAGGACGCGGCCGATTCTTGGCAACGCAACGAACGCCATGATGACGTAGAGGAACACGAAGCAGACCGCGAGCCAGAAGAACTGCGGCAGGAAGTGCCAGAATTCCAGCTGTGGCATGGATCGTTGTCCTCCGGCTCAGACGCCTCAGGCGATCAGAAGACGAAGAGGAGAAGAAGGGCGATGAGCAGGGCGTAGAGCGCCACGGCCTCGACGAGGGCGAAGCCGATCCACATGAAGCCCTGGACATTGCCGGCCGCCGCCGGATTGCGTCCGACCGCTGAGATCATCGAGGCGAAGATATGGCCGATACCGGCACCAACGCCACCCAGTCCGATCACCGCAAGGCCGGCGCCAATGAGCTTTGCAGCTTCTGCATCCATCATGAAAGATCCTTTCCAGTTCGAGGAAGACTTGCCTGCACGGGGGAAACCCGTCAGTGCATGTGAATCGCGTCGTGCAGGTAGATGCAGCTCAGCACGGCAAACACATAGGCCTGCAGGAACGCGATGGCGAATTCGAGAAATGTCAATCCGATGACTGCCGCCATGGGAACGGCGCCAGGGAGGATCCACAGGGCCCCCAGCGGCGCCACGAAGCCGGCGAACACCTTCAGCATGGTGTGGCCAGCCGTCAGGTTGGCAAACAGGCGCAGGCCCAGGCTCACCGGGCGAATGAGGTAGGACAGGATCTCGATGGGGATCACAAGGGGAGCAAGGAAGCCCGGGACACCGTGGGGCAGGAAGAACCTGAAGAAGCCCAGCCCATGTTTCACGAAACCGACGATCGTGACCCCGATGAAGACGACAAGGGCGAGTGCGAAGGTGACAACGATCTGACTTGTCACCGTAAAGCTGTACGGCAGCATGCCCAGCATGTTGCAAAAGAGAATGAACATGAAGAGGGTGAAGACGAAGGGAAAGAACGGACGGCCCTGTTCCCCGACGTTGTCCTCCAGCATGTTGGCGATGAACTCGTAGGAGATCTCCACCAGGGACTGCATGCGTCCCGGGACCATGCTGCGCCGTCCGATGAACACGGTGGTGAAGATGATGACGAGCGCGGTTGCCGCCATCATCCAGATTGCCGAGTTGGTGATCGCAAGGTCGAGCTCGCCGATGCCGAACTCGACGACTGGCGACACTGCAAACTGATCAAGCGGATTGTGTCCGGAGTCAGTCGCCACGCGTTCGATCCCCTTCGCCGTCCGCGGGACCGCGCCGCGATCCGCGAGTCATCATCCCTGCGGCCCTCACCACGTTGATGACACCGGCCGCCATGCCCAGGACCAGAAAGATCACCAGGAACAGCGGCGCGGTATCCAGTTCCCCGTCGATCCAGAGTCCCAGAAAGACGGAAACGGCAAGGGCAGCAACCATTTCGACCGCCATGCGGACGGCCATGCCGTAACCGGATGCCTGTGCCTTCCCCGTCGTCCTGCTACCCTTGCCCTTCTTTCGGGCCGCGGCGATTCGTGTCTCAAGATCGGATGGATCATCCGCCATGTCGTCTCGCCAGCCTGGCAGTCAAGGGCCGCCGGAAAATGCGGGCGCACATTAGATAAGGCGTGGCGGGCGTGTCAATCGGCTTTGCCCGATTGACTTGCCCCGCCCCTTGATTTCACATGCGGCGGCGCTCAACGGGGGAACGAGACATGGCTGAAACGCGTGGTCGGCGCGGGGGACGGGCCAGACGCCATCGCGAGCGCATCGGCGCGCCCATTGTCCAGAAGCGCTACATCACGCGCGAGATACCGGTCTACGAGCTCCTCGATGAGGCGGGAGTCGATCTGCTTCACCACACCTCCATGCAAATCCTCGAGGAGACCGGCATCGACTTCCGCGATGACGAGGCGTGCCGCCAGTGGAAGGAAGCGGGTGCCGACGTGACCGGCCAGCGGGTGAGGATTCCGCGCGCCCTGATCGAGAACCTCCTTGCCAAGGTGCCGGAAAGCTATGTGCAGATGGCGCGCAACCCTGAGCGCAACGTGGTGGTTGGCGGCGACAACACGGTCTTTGCCCCCACGTTCGGTTCGCCCTTCGTACGCGATCTTTCCAACCAGCGTCGCTACGCGACACTCGAGGATCTGCAGAACTTCATCAAGCTCGCCTACATGTCGCCCGTTCTTCACCACTCCGGCGGGATCATCTGCGAACCGGTGGACGTGCCTGTGCCCAGGCGCCATCTCGACATCGTCTATTCTCACATGAAGTACTCCGACAAGCCGTTCATGGGCGTGCAGTCAGCGCCTGAACGCGCTCTCGACTCGTGCCGCTTGTGCGAGATTCTCTTTGGCGCCGACACCATTCGCCAGAACACGGTGATGACATCGGTCGTCAACTGCAACTCGCCCCTCGTCTGGGACGGCTCCATGATTGGCGCATTGCGTCACTATGCCGAACACAACCAGGCTGTTCTCGTGACCCCGTTCATCATGGCAGGGGCCATGGCGCCGGTGGTGACGGCCGGCGCCATTGCCCAGCTCAATGCCGAGGTGGTGTCGGGCCTCGCCTATGCCCAGATCGTCCGACCCGGGGTACCCATGGTCTACGGCAGCTTCCTTGCCACCGTCTCGATGCGGTCGGGGGCGCCGATGATGGGAACACCCGAGACCCTGCAGATGATCTATGCGGTGGGGCAGCTCGCCCGCCGTTACCGGGTCCCGCTGCGATCCGGTGGCATGCTCAACGGCGCCAAGGTCGCCGATGCCCAGGCAGCCTATGAATCGATGCAGACCATGACGGCTACACTGCTGGCAGGGACCAACTTCGTGCTCCATGCCGCCGGCTGGCTCGAGGCGGGACTGACTGCCGGCTACGGCAAGTTCATCATGGATACCGAACAGGTTGCGATGCTGCAGAGTTTCTGCCGCCGGCTCGACCTTTCGGAGAATGGCCTCGGTCTCGAGGCGATACGCGAAGTCGGACCGGGCAACCACTTCCTCGGCTGTGCCCATACCCGGCGGAACTACCTCGAAGGGTTCTTCATCCCCGAGATTGCGGACAACAACAGTTTCGAGCAATGGCAGGCCGAGGGCGAACTCACCCATGACGAGCGCGCCATGGCCATCGCCCGCCGGCGCCTTGAGGCCTACGAGCCGCCGCCTCTGGACGAGGCCCGCGATGAGGCCCTGCAGGACTTCATAAGCCGTCGCAAGGCGGAACTGCCCGATACCGTCACCTGATTTGATGGGATGCTCACAGACCTGTGAGTGCCGGGATGAGGTCCCTCATGCAGTCGATCATGCGGTCGGCGCCCAGCGAAGCGGGCGGTCCACCGGCATAGCCGTAACTGACGACGACACTCGGTACTCCGGCGCCGCGGGCAGCGGCAACGTCGGCGTCGCTGTCTCCCACCATGACGGCATCGGCGGCACCCACACCGAGCAGGTCGAGCACCTTGGCTAGATGGGCCGGGTCGGGTTTCATCACGCCGGTATCGCCGCCAACCACGGCGCCGATGGCCTGTCCGAGTCCGAATGTGGCAATGACGTGGTCGGCGCCGGCTTGCCGCTTGTTCGTGCATACGCCGATCGCCGTGCCGTCCCGGTGGAGTGCGTCGACGGTCTCGGCAACACCCGGATAGAGGCTTGAAAGACGCGTGCTGCGCGGCAGGTAGAACTGGCGAAACCTGTCCTCGATGACAGAGGCCGCGCCTTCGGGCATGCCCCCGGTCAGGGTCATGGCGCGTTCAAGAAGGCCCGCCCAACCGTTACCCACCATGTCCCGCACCGTCCGTTCGGTCAGCGCCTGGCGTCCGAATTCGGCCATCACCATGTTGATGGCATCGGCGATGTCCGGGGCACTGTCGATCAGTGTGCCGTCGAGATCGAAGATGACCGCGCGGAACCTGTGCCCGAGAACGCTTGTCACGTGCGCTCACATGGCAGACGGCGCAAGAGGCCCGCCGTGACGGCTGAATCGTGTCATTGAGTGTTGCAATTCTTGACTTCGGTCACTTTTTCAAGTGTGGCACCAACCGCTGATTACCGAAAGGGGTATTCATGGATTCCGCTCTCGCCCTGAAGGATGTCGCCGTGGTCGTGCTCGCGGCAGGACGGGGCACGCGCATGAAATCGGACCTGCCCAAGGCCATGCACACGGTCGTCGGCAGGCCCATGGTGAATCATGTGATCGCCGCAGCCGAGGCGATCGGGCCCGAACGCGTCGTCGTGGTGACCGGACCCGGAGACGAGAAGACGGCCGAAGCCGTCAGGCCCGCCAGCGTCGTCGTCCAGCAGGAGCCTCGCGGTACGGCCGATGCAGTCAAGGCAGCGCGTCGCGCCCTTCAGGGACTGGCCGATGACGGAGATGTCGTGGTGCTGTTTGGCGATGCGCCGATGTTGCAGGCGTCCGCCATTCACGATCTTGTCGCGGTGCGACGCAACAGTCGTGCCATAGCCTCGGTCCTGGGAGTGCATGTCACCTCCGCCAACCGCTACGGCCGGCTGGTGGTCGGTGCCGACGGTTCCCTCGAGAAGATTGTCGAGTTTGACGATGCCAGCGAGGTCGAGCGTGCAGCGACGCTGTGCAACTCAGGCATGATGAGCTTCGAGGCAGGGCGTCTCTTCGAACTCCTTGACGAGGTCTCAAACGACAACAACAAGGGCGAATTCTACCTGTCGGACGTTGTCGCGATTGCCCGACGTCAGGGCCTTGCGACCGCCGTTCTGGAGACCACGGATCCCGACGATACCGTCGGCGCCGACGATCGCGTGGACCTGGCCCGTTTCGAAGCGGTCATGCAGCGCCGCCTGCGCCACGCTGCCATGGTCGCCGGCTGTTCGATGGTGGCGCCGGAGACGGTGTGGCTCTCCTGGGATACGGTGATCGGACGTGATGTCGTGATCGAGCCCGGGGTGGTGATCCGGCCAGGTGTGACGATCGGCAACGACGCCATCATCCGCAGCTTCAGCCACCTCGAAGATTGCCACGTCGGAGACGGCGCCGTGATCGGCCCCTTCGCCCGGCTGCGTCCCGGAACTCGCCTCGGGGCCGACACGAGAATCGGCAACTTCGTCGAGATCAAGGCTTCGACGCTGGAGCCAGGCGTAAAGGCGAACCACCTGGCCTACGTCGGTGATGCCGAAGTCGGTGCCGGGACGAATCTCGGCGCCGGAGTCGTGATCTGCAATTACGACGGAGTGTCCAAGCACCCGACGCGGATAGGCAAGGGGGCGTTCATCGGGTCCAACGCCTCCCTGGTGGCGCCGCTCGCCATTGGCGACGGAACGATGGTTGGCGCCGGCAGCACGATCACCCGGGATGTCGGCGACGACGCCATGGCTCTCGAACGGGCGCCGCAGACGGTTCGCGAGCGCATGGCCGCCCGGTGGCGCCGCAGCAAGTCAGGTAGCGGAAGCTGACGGGTCATGTGCGGGATCATCGGCTACCTTGGTGGCAACGAGGCGGTTCCGGTTCTCCTCGACGGACTGCGCCGGCTCGAGTATCGCGGTTACGATTCGGCCGGCATCGCGGTTCTCAACCAGGCCGGAATCGTGCGTCGGCGCGAGGCCGGCAAGATCGCCAATCTCGAGGCCGTACTGACTTCGAACGGGGTGACGGGGAAAGCCGGCGTCGGCCATACACGATGGGCGACCCATGGAGCGCCCACGCGCAGGAATGCCCACCCCCACATGACCGGACGGGTTGCCGTCGTCCACAACGGCATCATCGAGAACTATCGCGCGCTGCGCGATGACATGCGCGCCAGGGGGCGCTGTTTCGAGTCGGACACGGACACGGAGGTGGTGGCCCACCTGTTTGACGCGTTGCTGGAAACCGAGGGGACCCCGGCGGCGGCGATGACCGCCCTGATGGACCGTCTCGAAGGCATGTTCGCCCTCGCCCTTCTCATCGAGAGCGACGATGTGGTGCTTGCCGGAGCGAGGCGGGGAGCACCGCTTGCGGTGGGCTGGGGCGAAGCTGGTCTCTTCCTTGCCTCCGATGCCATCGCCCTTGCCGGTCACACCCGCAAGGTCTCCTACCTCGAAGAGGACGACCTTGCACTTGTTCGCCGTGACGGAATCGAGATTCTCGACGCTGGAGGTCGTCCCGCGGAACGCCCGGTCGTGGATACTGAACTCTCCGGCGCGGTGATCGGGAAGGGGAACTATCGCCATTTCATGGAGAAGGAGATCCATGAGCAGCCGGTGGCCGTTGGCGAAACGCTGGGCCGCTATCTCGACCCCGAGGCGGGTTCGATCACAATCCCCGGTGCATCCCTCGGCCCCGGCGCGGTCGAACGGATGACCCTGATTGCCTGCGGCACGGCCTACTACGCGGCTCTCATCGGCAAGTACTGGCTCGAACGCCTGGCGAGGCTGCCCGCCGACGCCGACATTGCTTCGGAGTTCCGCTACCGCCAGGCGCCGATGGTCGAGGACAGTCTCGGTGTCTTCATCTCGCAGTCGGGAGAGACCGCCGATACCCTGGCCGCGATGCGCTATGCGCGTGGTCTCGGGAGGACCGTCCTCGCGGTCACCAACACCGAGACCAGCACGGCGGCAAGGGAGGCGGACCTTGTGCTCGCCACCCACGCCGGGCCAGAGATCGGTGTGGCCGCGACCAAGACCTTCACCTCCCAGATCGCCGTCCTCCTCTGCCTTGCCGTGGCGACGGCGCGTGACCGCGGGACCATCGATCATCGTGAGGTCGCCCGCCTTGCCGGTGTGCTGACAACGCTGCCCTCGACACTGTCGCGCGTCATCGCCATGGAAGAGGAATTCCGGCGAATCGCATGGGATATCGCCGAGGCGCGTCATGTTCTCTACCTCGGCCGCGGCACATCCGCGGTGGTTGCCATGGAGGGAGCGCTGAAGCTCAAGGAGATCAGCTACATTCACGCGGAGGCCCATGCCGCGGGAGAGATGAAGCACGGGCCGATCGCGCTGATCGACGAGCATGTTCCGGTCATCGTCGTTGCCCCGGGCGACGATCTGTTCGACAAGACGATGTCCAACGTGGAGGAAGCGAGGGCGCGAGGCGGCAGGATCGTCCTCATTACCGACGAGACCGGCGCCGCTGGTGCGGGCCCCGTCGCCGACAGAACGGTCGTCCTGCCAACCGTCGACCCTCTCGTCACGCCGCTCGTTTACGCCATCCCGGTGCAGATGATCGCTTACCACGCGGCCGTGCGCAAAGGCACGGACGTCGATCAGCCGCGCAATCTCGCCAAGAGCGTCACGGTGGAATAGGCGGTCGCTTCAGTCCGTCACCGGCCCGATGGCTCTCGCGATGCGGTTCAGGGCCGTCGTCACCATCGCGCGGGGACAGGCAAGATTGAGGCGCAGGAATCCCCGCGCCATGGCGCCGAAGTCGCTTCCTGCCTGAACGAGCAATCCCTGTCCGTTGATCAGACGGTCCATGAGTTCCTCCTCGTCAAGGCCCGTCCCCGTCGTGTCGAGCCACTTGAGGTAGGTGGCCTCGGCTCTCACCGGGATCACCGCGCCGGGAAGTTCCCGGGCGCACCAGTCGTCGACGGCCTCCATGTTGCCGGCAATGTGATCAAGCAAGGCGTCGAGCCAGGCGCCGCCATGGGCGTAACCGGCGAGGGCGGCCGCCCGGGAGACCGGGTTGACGCCCCATTCTCCGCTCCTGTGCACGGCATCCTCGAACCGTTCGCGAAGCGCATGGGATGGAATGACGAGATTGCTGAGGCCCAGGCCGGCGAGGTTCATCGTCTTGGAAAGGCCGTTTGCCGCCATCACGTCGATATCAAGACCGTCGCAGACTGACAGGAACGGCACCAGACGCCCGGGGGGCAGCACGAGATCGCCGTGAATCTCGTCGGCGAAAACCATGACCCGGTGTCGCGCGGCGGTGTCCGCAAGGCGGCGAAGCTCGTCCGCCGTGAAGTTGCGCCCGGTCGGATTGTGGGGATTGCACAGGATGAAGAGCCGCACGGCGGGATCACGGCAGGCCTCCTCGAATGCCTCGAAGTCGATGGCGTAAGTGTCCCCGTGGCGCATCAGCCCGCAGGTGACGGCGCGATGGCCGTTGAGGACGATGGCATCGAGAAAGGGCGGGAACGCAGGTGTCATCACCACGATGCCCGAGCCCGGCGGCAGAAAGGCGCGAATCATCTGGAAGAGCGAGGGAAGGACGCCGTGATGGGTCACCACCCACTCCGGGCTGATGGCGTGGCGATGACGCTCCATCTGCCAGGCGGCGACGGCTTCGAGGTAGGCGTCACCAGCCATGGTATAGCCGAAAATGCCGTGTTCGACGCGTTCGGCCATTGCCTTCAGCACCGGATTCGGCGCCGGAATCTCCATGTCGGCGACGGACATCGCCAGCAGGGGAGGGCCGCCAGTTGGTGTCACTCCTGCCCACTTGGCGGCACTCGTGCCGTGCCTGTCTGTCACCAGGTCAAAGTCGAAATCCGCCATTCCCATTCACGACGCCGGGGTCTACATTCGCCCTCGCCGGCACGCCGTCCGTCTCTTCTCTTGAACCTTGCGAGGATTTCCCATGGATCTCAGTGACGCAACCCTGTTTCGCCAGCAGTGCTACATCGATGGCGCCTGGTGCGACGCCGATTCGGGCGAAACCATCGATGTCAGGAATCCGGCCACGTGTGGCGTGCTCGGAACCATCCCCAGGATGGGCACGTCCGAGACCCGCCGGGCCGTCGATGCCGCGGCCGCCGCACTGCCGGCCTGGAAGGCGAAGACAGCGAAGGAGCGGGCGTCGGTGCTGCGCCGCTGGTTCGAGCTGATGCTCGAGAACCAGGAAGACCTGGCGCAGCTCATGACCCTCGAACAGGGCAAGCCCCTGGCCGAGGCGCGCGGCGAGATCGCCTATGCGGCAAGCTTCATCGAGTGGTTTGCCGAAGAGGGCAAGAGAGTCTATGGCGAAACCGTTCCCCAGCACCTCGCCGATCGCCGCATCCTGGTGTTGCGCGAACCCGTTGGCGTCGTGGGAGCGATCACGCCCTGGAACTTTCCTTCGGCCATGATCACGCGCAAGGCGGGACCGGCGCTCGCCGCGGGCTGCACCATCGTCTGCAAGCCGGCGACCGAAACACCCTATTCGGCCTTCGCTCTTGCAGAACTTGGCGAACGCGCCGGACTGCCGAAGGGCGTTCTCAACGTCCTCACCGGCAAGTCGGCGGAGATCGGCAGCGAACTCACGGGCAATCCCGTGGTCCGCAAGATCACCTTCACCGGTTCGACGGAGATCGGCAAGATGCTGATGGAACAGGCGGCATCCACGGTCAAGAAGGTCACCATGGAGCTGGGTGGCAATGCGCCCTTCCTGGTGTTCGACGACGCCGACCTCGATGCCGCGGTCGAGGGTGCCATCCAGTCGAAGTTCCGCAACATGGGACAGACCTGCGTGTGCGCCAACCGGATCTACGTGCAGTCCGCGGTCCACGATGCCTTTGCCGAGAGACTCGCGTCGCGGGTTGCCGAGATGAAGGTGGGCAATGGCCTCGATGAGGGCGTGGTGCAGGGGCCGCTGATCAACCAGGCCGCTGTCGACAAGGTGGAGGAGCACATTGCCGATGCCTCGGCAAAGGGCGCTCGTCTTCTCGTTGGCGGTCAGCGTCACGCGCTTGGCGGCACCTTCTTCGAGCCGACGGTCATGGCCGACGTCAATCCGCAGATGCTTGTGGCACGCGACGAGACCTTCGGTCCCCTGGCGCCGCTCTTCCGGTTCGAGCGCGAAGACGAGGCGGTAGCCCTCGCCAACGACACGGAGTTCGGCCTCGCCAGCTATTTCTATGCCCGTGACATCGGCCGCATCTGGCGTGTCAGCGAAGGCCTCGAGTACGGCATCGTCGGCGTCAACACCGGCATCATCTCAACCGAGGTGGCGCCGTTCGGCGGGGTCAAGGAATCCGGTATCGGGCGCGAAGGGAGCCACATGGGGATCGACGAGTACGTCGAATCCAAGTACGTCTGCGTTGCCGGCCTCGATAGCTGACACGGATGTCCCGGATGGGTTCCTTCGACTACGATCTCGTCGTCATAGGCGGCGGCTCCGGAGGGGTGCGAACGGCGCGGTTTTCCGCAGCCGCAGGCGCCCGCGTGGCGATTGTCGAGGAACGTGACTGGGGCGGGACCTGTGTCAACGTAGGGTGCATTCCCAAGAAACTCTTCGGTTATGCCTCCCATTACAGCGAGGAATTCCGGGATGCCGGGCGCTACGGATGGTCATCCATGGCGCCCCGCTTCGACTGGCCGACGCTGCGTGACAACAAGACGGCCGAGATCACCCGGTTGAACGGCATCTACGTCGACATGCTCAAGGACGCAGGCGCCGATGTCCTCGAGGGCCGCGCCCGCCTCACCGGTCCCCATGAGGTGGAGATCAACGGTGAGCGTCTCAGCACCGCGAACATTCTCGTCGCCACCGGAGGCTGGCCGCATGTGCCGGACATTCCTGGCAGGGAGCACGCCATTACGTCGAACGAGTGCTTCTTTCTCGATGACCTGCCGAAGAGCATTGTCATCGTCGGCGGCGGCTACATTGCCGCGGAATTCGCCGGGATCTTTCACGGCATCGGTGTCGAGGTCACGCAACTCTACCGGGGAGAACTCTTCCTGCGCGGCTTCGATGACGACATCCGGCGCCATCTCGCCGCGGAAATGCGGACGAAGGGGATCGACCTCAGGTTCTCCAGCGACGTCGCGTCCATTGCCCCGGTGGATGGCGGATACTCCGTCCACCTGGCCGACGGCGCCTCCCTGGAAGCCGGTCTCGTGATGTATGCCACCGGCCGCCGGCCACTGACCTCCGGTCTCGGACTCGAGGAAGCCGGGGTGACCGTCAACGACGACGGCACCATTCCGGTCGACGAGCACTTCCGCACGAACGTGCCGTCGGTCTTCGCCATCGGCGACGTCCTCGGTCGCCTGGAACTGACTCCGGTGGCGACCACCGAGGGCATGGCGGTGGCCGCCACGCTCTTTGGCGACGGGCCGAGGAGCGTCGATTACACGAACGTCCCGTCTGCCGTCTTCAGCCAGCCGGAACTGGCCACGGTAGGTCTGACGGAATCCGAAGCGCGCCAGCGTCATGCCGATGGCGTCGACATTTACATGGCGCGCTTCAGGCCGCTGCGGCACACGATTTCGCTCAACGACGAGATGATCCTGATGAAGCTCGTCGTGGCGTCGGCCACGGACCGCGTCGTCGGCGTCCACATGGTGGGACCGGACGCCGCCGAGATCCTGCAGGGATTTTCGGTTGCCCTGAAGGCGGGCGCCACCAAGGCCGATTTCGACGCCACGGTCGGCATCCATCCCACCAGCGCCGAGGAGTTCGTCACAATGCGCCAGAAGGCGGCGTGACGGTTGAGGGAACGTGGTGCCGGGTGCGGGACTCGAACTCGCGACCTACCGCTTACAAGGCGGTTGCTCTACCGACTGAGCTAACCCGGCGCCGGCCGCTACGTAGCACGGGTACCCGCCCCTTGTGAAACACTCCCGCTCGCGGGATCCGGTCTCGGCCGTGTTCCCGAACACGACCCGTGTTCGTTGAACCATGCTCAATGCACAGAGGGTGTCTGCCAGGAGTTGGTCACGGCTACCGGAGCACCACTCATCGAATGACGCGCACGTCGCACGACAGATTGGCTCCAAGGAGCTGATCCGGGCTCATCGAGCAGGCCGAAGAGCGCCTGCTCCCAACTCAACCCATTCTGCGACGAACAAACCCTCGGTTGCCAAATGGCATCAAATGATACATGTTTCGACACATGGCTATTTCCAATGTTTCTTCGCATCTTGACCCTGGTGCCGCCGGCGAGATCAGCGATGCTGAAACCGGCGCAATGCTGCGCGCCTTCTTCAATCTGACGGTGCGCTGGGCGCTCAGCGACCGACAGGGGCGCATTCTGCTCGGAAGTCCGGCCGCGAGGACCTATGCGCGCTGGAAAGCCGGACAAGTCGAGCCGTCTCGCATCTCGCGCGACACCCGGGAGCGTCTGTCGACGTTGATGGGCATCCACAAGGGCCTGCGCTACCTCTTCGCTGATCCCGAGCGCGGTTATCGCTGGTTGCGCAAGCCAAACCGGGCATTCGGCGGCGATACCGCCCTGGATCGACTGTTGGCTGGGTCGATCCCGGATCTGGTCGCGGTGCGCAGTTATCTGGATGCGGAACGGGGAGGTTGGTGATCCCGCCCCTGAGCCGTGTCCGCTGGATCCGTACCTTTCGCCTGATCCGATCGATTTATCCGCCGGTCGATCTGTTCGAGGACATCGCAGACCCGGCCGACTGGGAACTGATCGCCGCGGCCGAGGCAAAGTCCAACCCCCGTGTGCGCGATGCCATCGGCGCCATTCATCTGGTGCCGCCGGAGCGTCGGGTCTCGGGTGCCGGCGCCAGTTGGTCGATGGCGCCCTTCTGCCATGTTTCGCCGGATCGCTCGAGCCGCTTCGCCGACGGAAGCTACGGCGTCTACTACGCAGGCGACCGCTTCGAGGTTGCGCTGGCCGAGACAATGTTCCATTTCGAGCGCTTCATGGCGGCAACGGACGAAGAACCCGCCACGGCGGACTATCGTGAGTTGATCGGCAGTATCGATGCGGAACTGCACGATCTGCGGAATGCCGTTGCCTACGCGTTCGCGTTTGATGCCGACGACTATGGTGAGGCACAGGCATTGGCGCGGGAACTGCGCCGGAATCACGCCAGCAATGGCATTGTCTATCCGAGCGTGCGCTATTCCGGCGGCGAGGCCATTGCGGCATTCTGGCCTGATGTGGTTGGAATCCCGGTGCAGGGAAGACACCTGTGCTACCGATGGGATGGCAACCGGGTCGACGCCTGGCTGATCTACGGCGAAGAGAACTGGCAACGAATGGCGTGAGTATCACGAAGAGTGGCGGGGATGGCTCCAGCGTTGCATGGTCTCACGAGAGGTTCCGGCTGTCTCGCCGTAACCGGGGCCGCAACGTGCTCACGAGACGGTCCAGGCGTTCCCGCATCCATTCGACCGCGCCGTCGAAGTCGTCTCCTCCTTTGAGAAACTGCGCTGCGCGTCGGAAGCCGAGGCGGGGATTGCCCTTCTGGTTGCGCCATGACGTAAAATCGTCCCCGAGACTGCCACGCAGTTCACCGATCGACGCTTCGATGTCATCGAACAGGCGCTCAGCGGACGGCATATCGTTGTGGCGTGCCAGGTAGCAGCCCATCTCCGCGTCGCGGCGTTGCAGGTAGGCGCTAAACCACAGGCTCTTCGCGCCGGCATCAAGAACGTTGATCGTCGAGTAGTGTCGAGGCCTGGGTGCCTCCACCGTCGCGTCGGAAAACGAGAAGCCGTCGAGCACCGCGCTCCAGAAACGGAGACTCTCTTCCTCCTGGGTGGAGAGTGGTTCATCGCCGTCTTCGCCTTGCAAGGCGGCGATGGAGGCCGGATCGATTCCTGGATCAACGTGCCGCCGAACGATCTCAGTCCGTGCGAGAACGCGGGGCTGCACGATCAGCCGATCCGCGCCATCGCGCCAGAGCGCGGCTTCGACCAGCGCCAGGTTAAAGTGAAGGCCACTGTGCCGCTGCACGAATTCGACGATGTTGGCGGCGCCCTCCCGGATCCCGTCTCCGACAATGAGCATCAGGAACTCGCCCCTGCGAAGGTGCCGGGTGACGTTGTCGACGAAGACGGCCTCGCCGACGGTTGGGTCGGCCTTGTTGACCAACTCCCAGGGGATATTGCCGGGCTTCTTCAGGGCGCGTGAGACTTCGCGCTGGAGATCCTCATAATTCCACGACGCCAGATCCTTGGCGTAGTCGAGGATCTGGCCGATCACCTCCCGGCGCGCCTGTGGATTACGCCACAGCTTGAACTCGGCAAGCGTCAGATTGCCAAGGCGGTTCACATAGAGCGCATCGACGAAGCCGGCTGGGGTCGAAAGCTCCCGGCATACCGGCAGGAGGCCGTCATAGTTGGCGTCGATCTGGGCAATGGGCAACGCCTGTGGGTGCTCGAACAGCAGGTCTCTCAGGGTCTCCTCGTCGATCCCGCCGTCGTCGACTCGGGCGCCGAACCTAACACGCTCAAGCCTAACAGCCGGCTCACTGGTGCCGGGCCGTACTGCAACGACGGGTCCATAGGCGTAGTGTCCTGCAGGCAAGGATGAGTCTCCTTTCGTACCCCGACTGGGGCTGAACTGACCCACGAACGATACTGGATTGCTAACCGGACCCGCCACCTTCAGGCCGAAGCGGATCGACGTCGACCAGTGCACCAATCAACTTTGCGGTGCTCATGTGGCGTCCACTCGAGAAAGTCGAGCCGGGCTGCAGACCTCGTGAACCGGCAGTGGCATGAAGGTCACCTCCAACAGTTGCGCCTGCCACCCGTCCGCTCCGGGCGGCGACCATATCCTGACAACGGCTCAAGTGCGGTCCGGAGCCGCCGCGCACCAAGCCTCTTCACCGGTGCCGGGTGCCATCGTGTCGACCCTGACTTCCGGCAGATTGACATTGACCATCACGCTCTTGGAGAAACCGACAGTCGTTATCCCAACTTCAAGCCGAAGAAAGGAATGAGTAGGCGCCCGTGGCCTTCCTCAACTGGTGGATGGTCCTTGCCGCGTTGCCGGCGGCGGCAGTCGCGATTTGGCGACTGTGCGTGATGTCGGACCCGTGCTGCACTATAGTTGGGGGCAACGCGATTGCGAGGGGAGGCCTGCCGTGTCGTCGATCGTTGCCGTTCCGCAGGAGCGCCTGTCGCCGGCCGAGGAGGACCTGCGCACGGACCTTGCCGCGGCGTTCCGCCTTGCCGACCGGTTCGGCTGGTCGGAACTCGTGTGGAATCACATCACGGCGCGCTGTCCCGACAATCCCGACCATTTCCTGATCAATCCGATGGGTGTCGGCTGGGACGAGATGACCGCCTCGCTCCTTGTCAAGGTCGACACCGAGGGCAACACCGTCGAAGTGCGCGATGGCGACGGTCTCGTGCCGAAGGCCGGGTTCGTGATCCACAGCGGCCTCTTCGAGGCGCGCCCGGACGTCAACGCCGTCGTGCACACGCACACCAACGACGGTGTTGCCGTGGCAGCGCTCGAGGATGGTCTCCAGCCGCTCTGCATGGAGGCGCTCTACTTCTACCGCAACCTGGGCTATCACGCCTTCGAGGGCACCAGCATGGATCCCGACGAGCGCACGCGACTGGCCCGCAGCCTGGGTTCCGCCGAGGCGATGATCCTGCGCAACCACGGCCTGCTGACGGTGGGTGCAAGCGTTGGCGAGGCTTTCGTCCTGATGTACTGGCTGCAGCGGGCCTGCGAGATCCAGATGAAGGTGCTCGCAAGCAACGCGCCCTGGACTCCTGTTCCTCGGGCGGTCTGCGAGCACTACGCGAACCAGCAGCACGAACCGCGGGACATCACCGAGGATTTCCGGCCCGGCGTTCACGAATGGCCGGCGCTCAGGCGTCTGCTCGATCGTGACGATATCTCCTACAGGAACTGATGACTGCGAATTCGGAGGAAGGCGGCATGACGGAACTCGCAAAGGGATTTCCGCTGAAGCAGTGGGTCTGTGTGCCTTGCGGATACAACATGATCGGCGAGATGCCCGAAGTCTGTCCCTTCTGCGGCGCCCGCCACGACCGCTTCGTTTCATGGGACATCGGCGAGGAGCGCTATCGCGTGGAAGCAAGGGATGTCACGGACGGCGTCAGCCAGCTTCTCTCCCGTCCGCGCCTCGGTCTCGAACACGCCTGCTACCGCATCGAGACGGACGAAGGGCCGGTGTGGATCGACTGCCCGAGCGCGTTCAATCGCACGCTTGCGCCAGTGGACGACATCTTCTTCACCCACAAGGATTTCATGGGCGCCTCGAACCAGTATCGCGCGCAGTGGAACGCGGCCGTTCACATTCATGAGGCCGAGACAAAAAATCCGCTCGCCGCCGCCTTCCCCGTGGACGACGCCTTCCGCGGCGATTTCACGAGCCACGGCATCGAGGCCTTCCACATCGGCGGCCACACGCCGGGATTCACGGCCTACCTGTGGCGCGACGTGCTCTTCGCGTGCGACTACGCCTTCCCGCCGGACGACACCATGCGGCTCAATCCCTACAGCGATCCTGAGGAGATCGCCAACCGGGGCCGCCGCCTGCTCGCCATCGCCCGCGAACGGCGTCCCCGCCTGGTCGCCGGGTACAGTTTCGTCGTTCCCGGCGAAGCGTGGACCCGGTGGTTCGAGGCCGCACTCGAGCGCGCAGCCTGACCGCACGACATGCCCTCCGGGGGTGAATCGACAACGATCTGCCGACGGGCAGACATGCACTGATCCGTAACCTCCGGTCAGGCGGGTCGGCCACACGCTGCATGGGTGCGCAGATCAGCGTCGCATGATGCGCAATGGCGCACTTCCGTGACGTTTCGGCGCCGGCATCGACCGCGGCCGGCTCGCGTCGGCGCGCATGACGAGGCTTCGTGCCATGGATGCATTTGTCCGAGTTTCCCGCGTGCGCTCGCCGGGAATCTCGACAGCCTGCCATCCGAGGAGACAAACAATAATCCTTGAAAATACGCACTTGAATTGCGGATTTTCAAGGATTATTGTTACGCATGATCATTGATCGACCTGCCGCCCGCGATCGCGTCCACGAAGCATTCTCCGTCCATCCTGCGGTCGCCCTGACTGGACCACGCCAATGCGGCAAGACCACGCTGGCACGCATGATCGCGGCTGCGGACCCGGAGGGAAGCACATTCTTCGACCTTGAGAGCGCAGTGGACCGTCGGCGGCTGCAGGCACCGGAGCGGGCATTGGCCGGTCTCACCGGCCTCGTGGTCATCGACGAGATACAGCGGGAACCAGCGCTGTTCGAGACGCTTCGGGTCCTTGCCGACCGGCCCGACAATCCGGCACGGTTTCTGGTCCTCGGGAGTGCATCGCCGGCACTGATTGCGGACGTTTCGGAATCCCTCGCCGGGCGGGTCGGGATGGTCAATCTGGGTGGATTTGATCTTTCGGAGGTCGATCCCGGCTCGTGGCGTAACCTCTGGCTCCGAGGTGGCTTCCCGCGTGCATACCTTGCACCGCACGACCGCGCATCCGCAGTGTGGCGACGAAGCTTCGTTCAGACATTCCTCGAGCGTGACATCCCCCAACTCGGCATCACCGTTCCCGCCGAGACCCTCCGAAGGTTCTGGACGATGCTGGCCCACTATCACGGTCAAGTCTGGAACGCGGCAGAGTTCGCCCGAGCGCTCGGATCGAGGGAAGGGACGGCGCGAAGGTACCTCGACATCCTGACCGGCGCGTTCATGGTGCGGGCGCTCCCTCCCTGGTTCGCGAACATCCGCAAGCGCCAGGTACGCTCGCCCAAGATCTACGTGCGTGATACGGGGCTGCTCCACAGCCTACTCACCCTGGACACCGGCGATGAGGTCTCCGGCCACCCCAAGGTCGGAGCTTCCTTTGAAGGCTTTGCGGTGGAGCAGATCGCAGGCGCGTTCGGAACGAGCGGAGTGTACTTCTGGGCGACGCACGGCGGCGCCGAGCTCGACCTGCTCGTCATGCGTGGCGGCAAGCGCTATGGCTTCGAGTGCAAGCTTGCCGATGCTCCCGGCACCACGCGCTCCATGCGCGTTGCACTGAACGACCTGGAGTTGGAGCATCTCTGGGTGGTGTACCCCGGTCACGAGGCGTACCCGCTCGATGATCGGATCTCGGTGCTGCCGATCACGGATATCCAGGATCTTGTCCGACGTTAGGCCCATGACAAACAAACCTGTTCAAAAATCGTGCAGGTGACTGGTAGGATAGGGTTATTGAGCACATTCGGTTGACCGGACGTGCATGACGATCACGCGTTCTTGGAGAGGACAAGAGGATGAACGAACAGACCCATGATCTTGAGCGGATGTTGAGAAACTTCGCCGGCCGGAAGGGCGTGACACGGCGTGACTTCCTGGAGCGTGCGGTTGCGTCGGGTCTGACCGTCGCGGCTGCCACGGCGATGTGGAGTGAGTCGGCGCGCGCTGCACAGGTCCGAGGCGGGCACATCGTCACGGCGGTGGGCGACGGACAGTCGGCAGACTCGCTCACGTTTGGCCATCCCGGCAACGGGCACCAGACCTGCATCCAGGAGACCATCCGCAGCAAGCTGGTCGATGCGCGGACCGACGGAGGTCTCGATCCCATGCTGGCGACGGAGTGGCACGCTTCGGACGCGGGCGCGACCTGGACCTTCAAACTGCGCCAGGGCGTAGAGTTCCACAACGGCAAGACGGTCGATACGCAGGATGTGATCGACTCGATGAACGTCCACCGTGGTCCCGATTCACAGTCTGGTGGCGCGTCGATGATGGCGATCGTGGCCGACATCCGGTCGGACGGCGACGACGTGATCTTCGAACTCAGCGAGCCGGCAGCCGACTTCCCCTACTACCTTGCGCAGTACCTGTTCCAGGTCGCGCCGTCAGTCGACGGCGATGTCGATATGTCGGGTGTCGGCAGCGGCGCCTACGTCCTGCAGGAGTACGAGCCGGGCGTGCGCGGCATCGGAGAGCGGTTTGCGAACTATTTCCTGGAGGACCAGGGCTTCTTTGATTCCTTCGAGCACCTCTCGGTGAAGGATCACGCCGCGCTCTCTTCGGCGCTGGCCAGCGATTCGGTCCAGGCGGTGTGGCCGGTCGAGCCGAAGACTGCGGACCTGCTGGGACAGAACCAGGGCGTGAACATCCTGAGCGTCGCCGGCGGCTCGACCATCACGATGCCGATGCGTGCGGACACGGCGCCCTTCGACAACGTCGATTTCCGGCTGGCGATGAAGTACCTGGTTGATCGCGAACAGATGCGTGACGTGATTTTCAACGGCCACGCATCGCTGGCGAACGATCACCCCGTTGCGCCTTTCGACCAGTTCTTCAATCCTGCCATTCCGCAGCGCGAGTTCGATCCGGACAAGGCGAGACATCATCTCGAGAAGGCCGGTTATGGCGGAGAGACGATCCAGCTCCATGCGTCTGCCGCGGCGTTCAGCGGCGCGGTCGATTCCGGCGTCCTTTTTGCCGAGAATGCCAAGCAGGCCGGGTTCAACGTCGAGGTCGTGCGCCAGCCCGTCGACGGTTACTGGGCGGATGTCTGGGCCAAGGAACCCTTCGTCTACTGCTACTGGAACGCGCGGCCGACCCCGGACCTGATGCTCACGCTCGCCTACATCTGCGATGCGGCATGGGGCGACTCCTACTGGTGTGACCGCGAGTTCACCGATCTGGTGGCGGCGGCGCGGACCGAGCTCGATACCGAAAAGCGCAAGCTTATCTATGCCGACGTGCAGCTGATCCTGCACGAGCGCGGCTCGACCATCGTGCCTCTGTTCCAGAACTTGGTGCATGGCGTCCGCGACCGGATCGACACCGGCGGGGACGTTCTTGGCGCAGCGCCCTTCGACACCTTCCGCATGTTCCGGAAGTGGTCGTTCAAGGAAGGCATGGCCTGAGGCGCCAGACAGGCAGTTCCGGCCGTCAGACGGGACGGCTGAACAGAAATCTTCGGGACCGGGGTTCCCCATCGGGAGTTCCGGTCCCGTCCTTGTGGTGTCGGGGTAACGCCGTGGTCTCTCCGGTTTCACAGCCGATTGGGGTCGGCCAAAGATGCGGCGGGCGCCACCAGGGCCGATTTCGATGCCACGACCGGCATCCATCCCGACGGCGCCAAGGAGGTCATTACCATTGATCGTGACCCTGTCCGCCCTTTCCGATGTGACACTCGACACCGCATGGCAGGTCGGATTCGAGAACGCCGGTATCGCCTTGTCGGATCGTGCCAGGATGCGCATCGGCGAGTGCAGGGAAGCGTTCGAACGGCTCCTGGAGAGCGATCGTGCCGGGTTCGTGTACGGGACCACGACGGCGCCGGGCGCTCGCGCAAAGACGCCGCTCTCCGAAGAGGATCGCAAGGCTCTGGCGAGTTCACAGCACCTGTGGGCTCCGTGGAAGTTCGGAGGCGGCAATCGATGGGTTCCCGAACACGCAGCCCGTCTGGTGCTGCTCGCCCGGGTGGCGAGTTACCTCGAAGGCCACGGGAGAGTCCGTGTCGAAACCGCCGAGTGGGTCGCGGGGCTTCTCTCTCGACCCGCGCCTGCGATGCCGCTCGACAGCGCCACCGGACCGGGAGAAGTCATGCCGCTGAGCTGGCTCTATCCGAAACTTGACGATGTGGAGCTTGCCGCCGGCGAGCTGATGTCTCTCTTCAACGGATCTCCCTGCGCGGCAGGATTCGTCACCGACGCCGTTCTGACAGCGGCAAGACGCTTTCGCCTGGTGGAGCGCATTCTTGCCCTCACCGTCGAGGCAGTGGCCGCGCCGCTCGATCTCTATGATTCTGCCCTGCAGGACCTTGCCGCCGACCCGGATCACCGTAGCGTGCTGCAGCGGTTGAACGAGTACCTGACCGGTGTCCCGGAAACGGGGAGGCTTCCGCACCAGGCGCCGGTCAGCTGGCGGATCGTTCCCACCGTCCTGGCGACGGTGGCGCGTACGGTACGAGGCGCACAGGAAACGGCCGAGCACTCGCTCCAGTCGATTGCGCACAATCCGGTCTACCTGCCGCCCGAACCGGGATATCCGAACGGCCGCGCGATTTCGACCGGTGGCTTTCACAACCATCAGGCCAGTCGCGCCATCGACATGCTGAACATCGCAGGCGCCGACATCTGCGCCCTGGCGGCGAAGCAGACTTGGCGGCTGCTCGATGGCGCGGCATTCGGTTTGCCGAAACTGCTGGTGCCCGCCGAGTCCGGGGTGATCAACACGGAGTTCATCGCCTGGTCGCAGACGAGTCATGCGGAGAGGGCGCGACAGGCTGCGGTGCCGGCAGTGCTTTCCATCGGCCTGGAGGATCCCGGTGGAGCGCAATCGGACATCGCGGCTCCGGTCTTCCTGGCCTACGAGCGATCCCTCGATGTCGCCGATGCCGTGGACACCTCGCTGGCAACGCTCAGCATCGCCGTCATCCAGGCCTTCCGTCTCTCGGGACGGCTTCCGCCGCCGCGCCTTGCGGAATTGCACGAGGCGCTCGACACCCGTGTCCCGCCATTCGACCAGGAAGGCGTTGGCGAGTTGGGTCCGGCCCTGAGACGGCTGAAGGCATGCTATTCGGAGGCGATCATCGGCCGGGGAGACATGGCGGCACTCATTTGAGCAGCCGAGCATGGCGAACCGGATTGCCTACGCACGTGATGGCTCACGGATGAATAGAGCGGTGACAATGCTGCCGGGCACTTTCGATGGATGGGCCGGAGACGATTGCGAGCGGAGCCTGATGTCTTGAGTCCTTTACGCCATCCGTAACAGAGTTTACAGTCGGCACGCATGATCCGAAACTTCGGGGACCGGGAGACGAGACGATTCTTCGAAGGTCAGCGCGTTGCGGCATTTCAGGGCTTCGCCATTCAGGCGGCGCGCCGACTGGTGTTGCTGGACAGCGCTGAGACGCTTGGCGATCTGGCTGCGCTGCCGAGCAATCGGCTGGAAGTGTTGCGGGGTGATCGCGCCGGTCAGCACAGCATTCGGATCAACATGCAATGGCGCGTGTGCTTCCGCTGGACGGAAGACGGGCCTCACGATGTGGAGATCGTCGACTATCACTGAAGGCGTCTGACATGAAGGTGACGAACGGCATGACCCCGGTGCATCCTGGCGAGATTCTGCGCGACGAACTCGACGAGCTGGGACTATCTGCCAACGCTCTGTCGAAGGCGCTGGGCGTGCCGGCGAACCGGGTGACGATGATCCTTAACGGCCAGCGAGGCGTGAGTGCTGACACGGCGCTGCGGCTCGCGCGGTACTTCGGGACGACGCCGCAGCTCTGGATGAACTTGCAGAAGACCTGGGAACTCCGCCAGGCGGAGATCGCAGCCGGTCGCGAGATCGAAGAGACGGTGGCTCTCCGGCAATCGGCCGCGTAGGGAGAGGTGGCTGTTCGCGACTCTTGGTCGCTTGTGCTTCCTGCGCCCATGGCGCTGGCCGATGATTCCCCAACTCCGACTGCGAAAGTCCCGCAATAGCTTGGCCGCCCTTGCCGAGAACCGGCAAGCAAGCGGACGCGGCAGCACGGATCTGGAGAAACCGAGCAACAGAACGGGTCCTTGAACCTGCGAGTCTCTCCGAAATCTTCAATTGACAGCGGGTGCCAACGGAAAGGGCATCAATGATGCGGGCAGGTGTGAGGCTGCCCGCATGTGGCGCGTGAAGAGTGTTCTTGTACGCTCCTGCATGATGGCCGGGGGAGGACGGTCCACAACAGGGCTTTCGTCAATGGGTGCGAATCTCGTGGAGGGCGATGGCGGCGGCGCTTGCCACGTTGAGACTGAGATCACGGCCCGGGGTGGCGATGCTCACCAGCTGATCGCAGGTCTCGGCAACGAGACGGCGCAGACCGCTCCCCTCGGCGCCGAGGACCAGGGCGGCGGGGAGTGGCACCGGCGCCTGGCCCAGGGTGAGGGGTGCCTCGGCGTCGAGACCGGTAATCCAGAAACCGCGTTGCTTGAGGCCGTCGAGGGAACGGGCGATGTTGGAGACACGCACCAGGGGCACCCATTCGAGGGCGCCGGAGGCGGCGCGGGCCAACGCCGCCGACTGCGGCGGCGCATGCCGTTCCTGCATGACGACGGCCGCCGCGCCAAAGGCCGCGGCCGATCGCATGATGGCGCCGGCGTTGCGGGGATCGCTGATGCGGTCGAGGACCATGACGATGTCGGCCGATCCGGGAATGTCGTGGATGGCGAGATCGGGCAGCGGATGGACGAGCAGCGCCGCCCCCTGATGGCGGGCGTCGCCGTCGAGGAGGGCCGCAATCGACGATGGCGTCATCGCTTCGCAGGTCATCTTGTCGCCGCGCCCGGCGACGAGCGGCGCCAGCCGTTCGAGCATCTCGCGCGTGGCTGCGAGGCGCACCACGCGCCGCCGCGGATTGGCGAGCGCCGCTGCCACCGGATGGTGTCCATGGATCCACAGCGGCCGCGCGAACTTTTGTTGTGCCAAGCGCTTGCGGACCATGGCGTTGTGCTATATATGAGCGCTCCACCAATTGGAAATCCGGCGTGGTCGTCAACGGTGCAGGAGGCACTGCCCTTGTTGCGCGGCTGCTGTCGGGTTGAACGTGTCGCGAAACCATTCATCAGCAGTACATGTTGCCCGGAGGGATGCCTGAGCGGTTAAAAGGGACGGGCTGTAAACCCGTTGGCTATGCCTACGGTGGTTCGAATCCACCTCCCTCCACCATCCATGGTCCAGGGGGGCGGTTGTGAGCCCCGACGAGGCGGGTGTAGCTCAGTGGCAGAGCCCCAGCCTTCCAAGCTGGTTACGCGGGTTCGATTCCCGCCACCCGCTCCCCGGACCAGGGACCATGATGTGATAACCAGGAACCCCCCTCCTTGAGGGAGGGTCATTGACCAGGAGAGGTCGAGAAGGATGGCCAAGGAGAAGTTTGAGCGTACGAAGCCGCATGCGAACATTGGGACGATTGGGCATGTGGATCACGGCAAGACGACGCTGACGGCGGCGATCACGCGGATACTGGCGCGCACGGGCGGTGCGACGTACACGGACTATGCGTCGATTGACAAGGCGCCTGAGGAGCGTGAGCGGGGGATTACGATCAACACGGCGCATGTGGAGTATGAGACGGAGGCGCGTCACTACGCGCATGTCGACTGTCCTGGTCATGCGGACTACGTGAAGAACATGATCACGGGCGCGGCGCAGATGGACGGAGCGATTCTGGTGGTGTCGGCGGCGGACGGTCCGATGCCGCAGACGCGCGAGCACATTCTTCTGGCGCGCCAGGTGGGTGTTCCGGCGATTGTGGTGTACTTGAACAAGGTTGACCAGGTTGACGACGAGGAGCTTCTGGAGCTTGTGGAGCTTGAGGTTCGCGAGTTGCTGGACGAGTACCGTTTTCCTGGGGACGACATACCTGTGGTGCGCGGTTCGGCTCTGGCGGCGATGGAGGATGGCGACCTGGAGACGGGGGAGAAGTCGGTACTTGAGTTGATGGCGGCGGTTGATTCCTACATTCCGACGCCGGAGCGAGCGGTGGACCGACCGTTTTTGATGCCGATTGAGGATGTGTTTTCGATTTCGGGCCGGGGCACGGTTGTGACGGGCCGTGTGGAGCGCGGTGTTGTGAAGGTTGGCGACGAGGTTGAGATTGTGGGTATTCGGGAGACGTCGAAGACGGTGTGCACGGGAGTGGAGATGTTCCGCAAGCTGCTGGATTCCGGCGAGGCTGGGGACAACATCGGAGTACTTCTTCGGGGCACCAGGCGTGACGACGTGGAGCGCGGCCAGGTTCTGGCGCGTCCCGGGACGATCACGCCGCACACGCGTTTCAAGGCGGAGACCTATGTTCTGACGAAGGAGGAGGGTGGCCGTCACACGCCGTTCTTCACCAACTACCGTCCGCAGTTCTACTTCCGGACGACGGACGTGACGGGTCACGTGCAGCTGCCCGAGGGCATCGAGATGGTGATGCCGGGGGACAACGTGACGATGGACGTGGAACTGATTTCGCCGATTGCCATGGACGAAGGCCTGCGCTTTGCCATCCGCGAGGGTGGCCGCACCGTCGGCGCCGGCGTCGTCGCCGAAATCGTCGACTAGAGGAACGATCTTCAAGGAGTGTAGCTCAACTGGTAGAGCACCGGTCTCCAAAACCGGGGGTTGCGGGTTCGAGTCCTGCCACTCCTGCCACCGGCGGACTCCTTGATTGAGGAGCAGGGAAACAACGGATCAGCTCATGGCGAAAGTGTCACCGGCCGAATTTGTCAGACAGGTCCGGGCCGAGGCCATCAGGAAGGTGACCTGGCCGACAACCAGGGAAGCGGGGATCACGACGCTCACCGTGTTCGCGATGATCGTGCTCGTGGCCATCTTCTTTTTCCTGATCGATCTCGTCTTCGCCGAGGCGATCCAGATCATCCTCGGGCTGGGGAGGCAGGGGCTGTGACGCATCGCTGGTACATCGTCCATTGCTACTCCGGCTTTGAGAAGAAGGTCGAGAACGCGATCAAGGAGCGCGCCGAGGCGAGTGGCATGATGGATCAGATCTGCCAGGTCCTGGTTCCCTCGGAGAAGGTCACGGAGATGCGTGGCGGCAAGCAGATCTCGACCGACCGCAAGTTCTTCCCCGGGTACGTGCTGGTGCACATGGAGCTGACGGATGCCACCTGGCATCTGGTCAAGGACACGCCGAAGGTCAGCGGTTTCCTCGGGGCCGGCAACCGTCCCAGGCCAATTCCCGATTCCGAGGCGGCGCGGATCATCAGCCAGGTGCAGGAAGGGGTCGAGCGGCCGCGGCCATCCATCACCTTCGAGATTGGCGAGAGTGTGCGCGTGGCCGACGGGCCCTTCACGTCGTTCAACGGCACGGTCCAGGAGATTGACGAGAACCGGGCGCGACTGAAGGTCGCGGTGCTGATCTTCGGCCGCCCCACGCCCGTCGAGCTTGAATACACACAGGTCGAGAAGACCTGAGACCTACAGCAGGGGATGGAAATCGCAAGACAATGGCCAAGAAGATCGCAGGCATGATCAAGCTCACGGTTCCGGCAGGAGCGGCAAATCCGTCGCCGCCCATCGGACCGGCGCTCGGTCAGCGCGGCCTCAACATCATGGAGTTCTGCAAGGCCTTCAATGCGGCGACGCAGAATGTCGAGCAGGGTACTCCGGTGCCGACGGTCATCACGGCCTATGCGGACCGTTCTTTCACCTTCATCACAAGAACGCCGCCCGCGGCATGGTACATCAGGAGGGCGGCCGGTCTCGAAAAGGGCGAGGCCTTGCCAGGCCGTGCCGTTGCCGGATCGGTGACCATGGAGCAGGTGCGCGAGATTGCAGAGGCGAAGATGACGGATCTCAACGCCAACGGCATCGATGCGGCATCCAGGATCATCGCCGGAACGGCGCGATCCATGGGTGTCGAGGTGGTGGAGTAGGGACATGGCAGCGCACGGCAAGAAACTCAACGCGGCCTATGCGACCGTCGATCGCGAGCGGGACTATGCTCTCGAAGAGGCGATCCAGGCGCTCAAGGACACGGCCTCCGCCAAGTTTGACGAGACCGTCGAACTGGCGCTCAATCTCAATGTCGATCCTCGCCATGCCGACCAGATGGTGCGCGGCGTGGTCAGCCTGCCGCACGGCACCGGACGCGTGGTCAGGGTTGCCGTGTTTGCCCGCGACGCCAAGGCTGATGAGGCCCGTGAAGCCGGTGCCGACAGGGTCGGTGCGGAGGATCTCGCCCAGAGTATCCAGGAAGGCGATCTCGCATTCGACCGCTGCATTGCCACACCCGACATGATGCCCGTCGTCGGCCGGCTGGGAAAGATACTCGGGCCACGCGGTCTCATGCCCAATCCGAAGCTCGGCACTGTCACCGTGGATGTTGCCGGCGCCGTGACCGCCGCGAAGGCTGGCCAGGTGGAGTACCGTGTGGAACGGGCGGGCATCATTCACGCGGGTGTCGGCAAGGTATCGTTTCCGGTCGAGAAGATTGCCGAGAACACCCGGGCGCTGGTGGATGCCGTGGCGAAGGCACGGCCCCAGGCTGTCAAGGGAACCTACATGAAACGGGCGACACTCAGCACCACCATGGGGCCGGGTGTCCACGTTGCCACGCAAAGCCTCGTGGCCGCCTGACGGCCACGGGACCAAGGGACGGCTCCAGCCGTCCGGCGGCATGCTCCGGTGTGCCGCAACCCTGTCCGAGACTGCCGGTACCCGATGGCGGGTTCAATGGCGACGCCGCCGGCATGAGACGGGAGACCAGCCGGTTCCGGCATTCCGGGACCAGGAGGGGATTCCGGGGCAGGACACCAACGTCCTCCTCGTCCCTGAAATCGGGGGAGGCGGACAACCAGTGAACCGGATCGACGGGTTTCGGCCCGACGTTTCGATCTGATGGAGGAGTCCTTTGGAACGTTCAAGGAAGGAAGAGATCGTCAGTGAACTCGAGAGCGTTCTCGGCGGAGCCGGGATCGTCATCGTCGCGCGTCACGAGGGTCTCACAGTTGCCGAGGCGACCGAACTTCGGCGTTCGGTGCGCGACGCCGGCGCCAGCTTCCGGGTGGTCAAGAACCGACTGATTCTGCGTGCCCTGCAGCATGCCGGGATGGAGGCGATTGCCGAGATGTTCCATGGACCCTCCGCCATTGCCACGGCAACGGATCCCGTGGCCGGTGCCAGGGTCACCGTCGACTATGCGAAGAAGAACAGCAAGCTGGTCATTGTCGGTGGAACCATGGCCGGCCGGCCGCTCGACGCGGACGGGGTCCGGACGATTGCCCAACTGCCGCCGCTCGATGAACTGCGTGCCAAACTGATCATGCTGATCAACACGCCGGCAACGAGGGTTGCAGGAGTCCTGCAGGAACCGGGGAGCCGCATTGCCCGGCTTCTTGATTCCCGGCAGGTGGCGGAATGATCCGGTTCGGCCACAACCGAAACACCCCAACTGGAGTTATGGAAGACCATGAGCAAGATTGAACAACTCGTCGAGGACCTGTCGTCGCTCACCGTCATCGAGGCGGCGGAACTCTCGAAGCTGCTCGAGGAAAAATGGGGCGTGAGTGCCGCCCAGCCCGTCGCTGTCGCAGCCGTACCAGGGGCCGCGGGAGACGAGCAGGCCGAGGTCGAGGAGAAGACGGAATTCGACGTCGTCCTCACCGGCTTTGGCACCAGCAAGATTCCCGTCATCAAGGAGGTCCGCGCGATCACGGATCTCGGACTCAAGGAGGCCAAGGCTCTCGTCGAGGATGTGCCGAAGGCGGTGAAGGAAGGCGTCTCCAGGGACGAGGCCGATGCATTGCAGAAGCGCCTCGAGGACGCCGGCGCGACCGTCGAGGTCAAGTAGGTCAACACGTGTTTCCGCCACAAGGGGGCCACTCCCTTGTGGCAATCCTGTTCCTCGCCGTCAGGGCCCCATGGTTCCTGCCGGCGAGGGGCGGAGGTCAACGCACTTTCCCGGACTGATCGATTGCAGGGGCTGACATCATGGAAAAGCACATGAACAGGCGTTCCGCCGTGCGGCGCAACTTCGGGCGCATCCCGCCGGTGATCGACATGCCCAACCTGATCGATGTGCAGCGCATCTCCTATGACCATTTCCTGCAGCGCGATGCTGCCCCGGACGAGATCCTCGACGAGGGACTCGAGGGCGTGTTCCGCTCGGTGTTCCCGATAAGCGATGTGTCCGACCGCGCCGATCTCGAGTTCGTGCGCTACCAGATCGAACCGCCCAAGCACACGGAAATGGAGTGCCTGGCACGGGACCTGACCTACGCCGCGCCCTTGCGGGTGAAGCTGCGCCTGGTTCTCTATGACGTCGACCGGGACATCGGCAAGAGGGAGGTCCGCAACGTCAAGGAGCAGGATGTCTACATGGGCGACATTCCGCTCATGACGGACAAGGGCACCTTCATCGTCAATGGCACCGAGCGCGTGGTGGTCTCGCAGATGCATCGCTCGCCGGGCGTCTTCTTCGATCACGACAAGGGCAAGACCCACGCCTCTGGCAAGTTTCTGTTCGCTGCCCGTGTCATCCCCTATCGCGGTTCCTGGCTCGAGTTCGAGTTCGACGCCAAGGACATCGTTCACGTGCGTATCGACCGTCGTCGCAAGCTGCCGGCGACGACCATGCTCTTCGCTCTGGGTTACACTGCCGAGGACATTCTGGAGACGTTCTACGACACGGTGCCGTTCGTGCGCGTCCACCAGGAGTGGGCGCTGCCCCTCGATGACGCCGCCCGGGCAGGAGGGGTTCTCGGACACGATGTCATTGACCTGGCGAAAGGACAGGTGGCGGCCGAAGCCGGCTCGACCCTGCCCAAGAGGGGAAGGGCTTCCAGGAACCTTGCCAGCCATGTCAGGGATGACACCCTCGTGGGGCGCTGCCTTGCCGAGGACGTCATCGATCCGGAAACGGGTCTGGTCATCGTTGAGTCCGGCACGGTGTTGACCCGTCGCCATCTTTCCGCCCTGGGCTCGGTCGAGGTCGACGAGATCACCCTGTTTGGTGGCGACTCGCCGACCGTCGTCCTGCGCTCGGGCGGGCACAGGAGGTGGTTCGTTCTCTTCGACGTCGCCGGCGCGACCGGGGACATGCTCGATCACGACGTCTTTGATGTCCGTTCCGGCCAGTTGGTTGCCCCGGAGGGGACCCGGATCACGGACGCATGGCGTGACGAGATCCTCGCAAACGCCGACGGAGGGCCTCTCGGTGTCGAGGTGACCCGGGAGGAGCTTGAGGGGCGGACGCTGGCCATTGACGTCCAGGGTCCTGGAGACACCGTGGTTGCCGCGGCCGGCGCCCATGTCGATCGCAAGCTGCTCAACAAGCTGGTGCGTTCCGATGTCGAGAGCATCTCGCTGTTCGAGGAAGGCGGAAGCGTGACCGCGAAACGTCTCGTTCGCCCGGGATGGAAAGTGCCGTTCGACTCTTCGGAATCCTCGGCCCTGCTGGGCACCAAGCTGACACGTGATCTCGTCAATGCCGCCGACGGCGCCGTCATGGCGACAGCCGGCACCAAACTCACCAGGCTGCAGCTGCGAAAACTGGCAAAGACCGGACTCGAGGAGCAGTTCGTGGGCGATGAACTGCTTCTGGGCAGGTTCCTCGCCGGAGATCACATCGACGAGACAAACGGGCTTGTTCTCGCCGAGGCCGGCGCCGAGATCGATCGGGAACTCCTTGATCTCCTCGCCAGTCATGCGAACGACGAGGTGACAACCCTCGACATCGATCACGTCAAGGTGGGTCCTCACATCTGCAAGACTCTCGGTATTGACAAGGCGTCGAACCGCGAAGAGGCGCAGGTCGAGATCTACAAGGTCATGCGGCCTGGTGATCCGACCACGCCGGAAGCCGCAGCGACGCTGTTCAAAGGTCTCTTCTTCGATGCCGACCGTTACGATCTGTCGACCGTCGGACGCGTCAAGATGAATGAGCGTCTTGGCCCCGATCATGTTGAAGCCGGTCGCGTGCTGACGCCCCGCGACATCATGGCCTGCCTGAAAACACTGGTGGAGTTGAGGGACGGCCGCGGCGACATCGACGATATCGATCATCTCGGCAACCGCCGCGTGCGCTCCGTCGGCGAGTTGCTCGAAAACCAGTACCGGGCGAGCCTGCTGCGCATGGAACGGGCGGTGCGCGAGCGCATGAGCCAGGCCGAACTCGACAAGGAAGTCCCACACGATCTCATCAACGCCAAGACCACGGCGGTGGCGGTGCGCGAGTTCTTCGGAGCCTCCCAGCTCTCCCAGTTCATGGAGCAGACCAATCCGCTCTCGGAACTGACCCACAAGCGTCGCCTGTCGGCGCTCGGTCCGGGCGGGCTCACCCGAGAGCGCGCCGGCTTCGAGGTGCGGGACGTGCATCCGACCCACTATGGCCGGATCTGCCCGGTGGAGACGCCGGAAGGACCCAACATCGGCCTTATCAACTCCCTGGCCACATTCGCCCGCATCAACCAGCACGGGTTCATCGAGAGTCCCTACCGCAAGGTGGAGCTGGTTGATGGCGAGCGCCGGGTGACCGACAAGATCGAGTACCTGACGGCGATGCAGGAACGCCTGCACACCATTGCCCAGGCCAATGCCAGGCTCACCGAGGACGGCCGTTTCGCCGACGAGCTCGTGTCATGCCGCCGGAACGGCGAATTCGTCATGGCGGAAACGGCCTATGTCGACATGATGGACGTGTCGCCCAAGCAGCTGGTGTCGGTCGCCGCCGCTCTCATTCCCTTCCTCGAGAACGACGACGCCAACCGCGCCCTGATGGGCTCGAACATGCAGCGTCAGGCCGTGCCGCTGATCCGCGCCGAGGCACCGCTCGTCGGGACCGGCATGGAAGACGTGGTGGCCCGGGATTCCGTCTCCACCATCGTCGCCCGCCGGGGCGGTGTGGTCGACCAGGTCGACTCCCAACGAATCGTCATCAGGGTCAACGAGGAGGAAGCGCTCAACACTCTCAATGTCGACATCTATCCGTTGCTGAAATTCCAGCGCTCCAACCAGAGCACGTGCATTCTCCAGCGGCCGCTGGTCAAGACCGGCCAACGGGTGGAAAGGGGCGAGATTCTCGGTGACGGACCGTCGACCGATCATGGTGAACTGGCGCTCGGCCGCAACGTGCTGTGTGCCTTTATGCCGTGGAACGGCTACAACTTCGAGGATTCGATTCTCATTTCCGAACGCATTGTCCGGGATGATGTCTTCACCTCGATTCACATCGAGGAGTTCGAGGTGGTGGCCCGCGACACCAAGCTTGGCCCCGAGGAGATCACGCGCGACATTCCCAATGCCGGCGACGAGGCGTTGCGGCATCTCGACGAGGCGGGCATCGTCTACATCGGTGCCGAGGTCGAGGCCGACGACATCCTCGTCGGCAAGATCACCCCGAAGGGGGAGAGTCCGACAACTCCGGAAGAGAAGCTGTTGCGCGCCATCTTCGGCGAAAAGGCCTCGGATGTGCGCGACACGTCGCTCCGCGTGCCCCCAGGTGGACAGGGAACCGTGGTCGAGGTGCGGGTCTTTTCGCGGGCAAGCTACGACACGGACCAGCGCGCCGAGACCATTCACAGCGCCGAAGTCGACCGCCTCGAACAGAACCGGGCCGACGAGCACTCGATCATCGAGCGAACGGTTCAGGCGCGTCTCCTTGACCTTCTCGACGGCGGCACCGTCAAGCGCGGCCCCAAGGGCGTTGCGCGGGGTGCCGTGGTCGACCGGGAACTTCTCGACTCCCTGACTCACGGCCAGAGATGGCAGATCGTCGTGGCCGACCGTGCCACCATGGAGGCCATCGAGGAACTCAAGGCCCGCTACGACGACCGGATGGCGGACCTTGAGAGACTGCACCGGGCCAGCCTCGAGAAACTCGAGGCGAGCGATGAGCTGCAGCCCGGCGTGCTCAAGATGGTCAAGGTCTTTGTCGCCGTGAAGCGCAAGCTGCAGGCCGGCGACAAGATGGCCGGACGCCACGGCAACAAGGGTGTCATTTCCCGCATCGTGCCCATCGAGGACATGCCCTATCTCCAGGACGGTACGCCGGTCGACATCGTGCTCAATCCGCTCGGTGTGCCCAGCCGCATGAATGTCGGGCAGATTCTTGAAACCCACCTTGGGTGGGCCTGCGCCGGCATCGGCAGGAAGATCGGCCGCATGGTCGACAGCATGACCATCGAGATGCCTCTCGACGGAGACCGGGTGTCGACCCACGACGACCTGCGCACCTTGCTCTCCGGGGTCTACGGGGAGGGCCCGGGGAACGGACGGTTCTCAGGCATGAAGGATACCGAACTCATGGAGTTCGCCAACGAGTTGAGATCCGGCATTCCGGTCGCCACTCCGGTGTTCGATGGCGCCGGAGAAAAGGAGATTACCGACATGCTGGAACTTGCCGGTTTCTCCGGCAGCGGCCAGGAGATACTCATCGATGGCCGCACCGGTGAACCCTTCGACCGGCCGGTCACCGTGGGCTATCACTACATTTTGAAGCTCCATCACCTCGTCGATGACAAGATCCACGCCCGCTCCGTCGGCGCCTACAGCCTTGTCACGCAGCAGCCTCTTGGCGGCAAGGCCCAGTTCGGTGGCCAGCGATTCGGCGAGATGGAGGTATGGGCCCTGCAGGCCTATGGTGCAGCCTACACGCTCCAGGAGATCCTCACCGTCAAGTCGGACGATGTCGCCGGCCGCACGCGGATCTATGAGTCCATCGTCAAGGGTGATCAGTACTTCGAGGCGGGCATTCCCGAGAGCTTCAACGTGCTGGTCAAGGAAATGCAGGCGCTCGGCCTCAACGTCGAGCTTGAACAGGCAGGCTGACCGCCAGTCAACAGGAGACAGGGCATGAATGAGCTGATGCGCATATTCGGTCAGGCAACCGGTATCGAGAGCTTCGACCAGATCAGGATTTCAATCGCCAGTCCCGAGACCATCCGTTCGTGGTCCTTCGGCGAGGTCAAGAAGCCGGAAACCATCAACTACCGGACATTCAAGCCGGAGCGCGATGGCCTGATGTGCGCCCGCATCTTCGGTCCGACCAAGGACTACGAGTGCCTGTGCGGGAAGTACAAGCGCATGAAGTTCAGGGGCATCGTGTGCGAGCGCTGCGGGGTCGAGGTCATCAAGGCAAAGGTGCGCCGAGAACGTATGGGACACATCGAGCTCGCAGCCCCGGTCGCCCACATCTGGTTTCTGAAATCGTTGCCGAGCCGTATCGGCCTGCTGCTCGACATGACTCTCAAGTCACTGGAGCAGGTGCTCTACTTCGAGCAGTACATTGTCATCGATCCGGGACTGACGCCGTTCGAACGCGGCGAGCTGCTGACCGACGCCGAGTATGACGAGGCGATGGACGAGTACGGCGAGGACGCCTTTGTCGCCGGCATGGGCGCCGAGGCGGTGCGCCGCATGCTTTCAATGATCGATCTGGATGACGAGAGCGGGATCCTGCGCGAGGAACTCGCGGAGACCACGTCGGAGGCAAAGCGCAAGAAGATCGTCAAGCGCCTCAAGCTCATCGAGACCTTCCGCGCGTCGGACAACAGGCCCGAGTGGATGATCATGGAGGTGATTCCGGTCATCCCGCCCGAACTGCGGCCGCTGGTGCCGCTCAACGGCGGACGCTTCGCCACCTCGGACCTCAACGATCTCTACCGCCGCGTGATCAACCGCAACAACCGGCTCAAGCGGCTCATCGAGCTGCACGCACCGGAGATCATCGTGCGCAACGAGAAGCGCATGTTGCAGGAGGCGGTCGACGCGCTGTTTGACAATGGCCGGCGCGGCCGCACCATCACCGGCGCGAACAAGCGGCCTTTGCGGTCCCTCTCGGACATGCTGAAGGGCAAGCAGGGACGTTTCCGCCAGAACCTCCTGGGCAAGCGGGTCGACTATTCCGGGCGATCGGTGATCGTCGTCGGGCCGGAGCTCAAGCTTCACCAATGTGGCCTTCCCAAGAAGATGGCCCTCGAACTCTTCAAACCCTTCATCTATTCCAGGCTCGAGATGTACGGCAAGGCATCGACGATCAAGGCGGCCAAGCGCCTCGTCGAGCAGGAGCGGCCCGAGGTCTGGGACATCCTCGAGGAGGTGATTCGCGAACATCCGGTCCTGCTCAACCGGGCGCCAACCCTTCATCGTCTCGGCATCCAGGCCTTCGAGCCGGTTCTGATCGAAGGAAAGGCGATTCAGCTTCATCCCCTGGTCTGTGCCGCCTTCAATGCCGATTTCGACGGCGACCAGATGGCGGTACACGTACCTCTGTCGATCGAGTCGCAGCTCGAGGCCCGCGTCCTCATGATGTCGACCAACAACATCCTTTCGCCCGCCAACGGCAAGCCGATCATCGTGCCCTCGCAGGACATCATTCTCGGCCTCTATGACCTTTCCCTCGAGATCGCCGGACAGACCGGGGAGGGCATGGTGTTCCGCGGCATCGGCGAAATCGAGCACGCCCTGCATGTCGGCGCTGTCAGGATGCACGCGAAGATCCGCTCGCGCCTTCACGTCGACGATGGCGAGGGCGGCCGGTCCTCGACCATTGTCGAGACCACGCCCGGGCGCATGATGCTCGGCAGACTGCTTCCCGACCACCCCGAACTCCCCTTCGGACTCGTCAACCGGGTCCTCACCAAGCGCGAGATTTCGGGCATCATCGACAAGGTCTACCGCTACTGCGGCCAGAAGGAGACGGTGCTCTTCTGCGACCGCATCATGAACCTCGGGTTCCGCCATGCCTGCGATGCCGGCATCTCCTTCGGCAAGGACGACATGGTGATTCCCGACGGCAAGGAATCCCTGGTGCGTGCCACCCAGGAGAAGGTGCGAGAGTACGAGAAGCAGTACATGGATGGCGTCATCACCCAGGGCGAGCGCTACAACAAGGTGATCGACGAGTGGTCCCACTGCACCGACAAGGTGGCGGACGCCCTGATGTCCGGGCTCTCGCAGCCAGGCGGCGAGAGCGACAGCCAACGGATGAATGCGATCTACATGATGGCCCATTCCGGCGCCCGCGGCGCACCGGCGCAGATCAGGCAGCTTGCCGGCATGCGCGGTCTCATGGCCAAGCCTTCGGGTGAAATCATCGAGACACCGATTATCGCCAATTTCAAGGAAGGCCTTTCGGTCGGCGAGTACTTCAACTCCACTCACGGCGCTCGCAAGGGACTGGCCGACACCGCTCTCAAGACCGCCAATTCCGGCTATCTGACCCGCCGCCTGGTCGATGTCGCACAGGACTGCGTTGTCGTCACGGAGGACTGCGGCACCACCCAGGGCATCGATGTCAAGGCCGTGGTTCAGGGATCGGAAGAGATTGTCTCCCTCGCCGAGCGGGTGCTTGGTCGATTCACGCTTGAAAAGGTTGTCAACCCGAAGGACGACACGGTGCTCGTCGAGGCCGACACGATGATCGAGGAGCGTCACATGGAGGCGATCCGGGAGTCGGGGCTGGAGCAGATCCGTATCCGTTCGGTGCTGTCGTGCGAGACGAGGTCGGGGGTCTGTGCGCGTTGCTACGGACGCGACCTTGCTCGCGGCACGCCCGTCAACCTCGGCGAGGCGGTCGGCGTCATTGCGGCCCAGTCCATCGGCGAGCCGGGGACCCAGCTGACCATGCGGACCTTCCATATCGGCGGTTCCGCCCAGCGCGGGGACGAGACGTCGTCCATCGACACCCCGGTTGCCGGCACTGTCGGCATCCGCAACTCCCAGCTCGTGACCGACAGCGACAACAACATCATCGTCCTGGCGCGCAACAGCGAGGTGTTCATCACCGACGATGAAGGCCGCGAGCGGTTTGCCAAGCGCCTGCCCTATGGATCGCGCCTGCTGGCCGGCACCGACACCCGGGTCGAGCGGGGCGACACCCTGGCGCGCTGGGATCCCTACACGCGGCCCGTCATCACCGACCGCAGCGGCCAGGTTGGGTTCAGGGACCTGACCGAGGGCAAGACCCTGCGCGAAACCCTCGACGAGACAAGCGGCATGACCAGCCAGGTCGTTGTCGACTGGGCCCAGCAGTCGCGTGGCGCCGGTTTGCGGCCGCGCATCGTCGTCAGTTCGGCCGGGGAGGAAGAATCCAAGGATTTCGAGTTGTCGGTGGGCGCGGTGCTTTCCGTCGAGAACGGACAGCAGGTGCGTCCGGGAGACGTGCTGGCGCGAATTCCCCGGGATTCCGTTACCAACACGGACATCACAGGTGGTCTGCCACGGGTGGCTGAACTCTTCGAGGCGCGCAAGCCCAAGGACCACTGGGTCATCGCCGAGAACGATGGCAGGGTGACCTTTGGCAAGGACTACAAGAACAAGCGGCGTCTCTACGTCAGGTCCGAGGACGGTCTCGATTCCCGGGAGTATCTGCTGCCCAAGGGCAAGCACATCGTTGTCAACGACGGCGACGAGGTGCGCCGCGGCGACATTCTCATTGATGGCAGCCCGGTGCCTCACGACATTCTTCGGGTGCTCGGTACCGAGGCCCTCGCCAACTACCTCATCGACGAGATTCAGGGTGTTTATCGTCTCCAGGGAGTGCGGATCGACGACAAGCATATCGAGGTAATCTGCCAGCAGATGTTGCAAAAGGTCGAAATCAGCACTCCGGGTGACACGATGTTCCTCGTTGGCGAGCAGGTCGACAAGAACGAGTTCGAGGATGCCAACACCCGGATCAGGGACCAGAACGAACAGCACGGGGAGGCGGCGGAGCGGATCCAGGAGGAGGCGACGGCAACGCCGGTTCTCCAGGGTATCACCAAGGCCAGTCTGCAGACCGGCTCGTTCGTCTCGGCTGCCTCGTTCCAGGAGACCACGCGGGTGTTGACCGAGGCCGCGGTGACCGGCAAGCGCGACACGCTCTCCGGACTCAAGGAAAACGTCATCGTCGGCCGCCTCATTCCCGCCGGGACCGGACGCGTCACCCAGCGTCTGCGCACCATCGAAGAGATGAACCGGCCCCGGTTGCCCGTGGAGGACGAGGACATGCCGGATGCCGGACACCTGCCGTTCGAGAGCGACGTGTCACATCTGATCGCTGAATAGGATCCTGACATTTCGCTGATTCGGGGGACTTGACCGGGTGATGGGCCGGCCTTATAGTCCGCTTCCCCTTGCCACCCTTTGGGGGAGGGGAAGGGGAAGCCCTTGAACACACTCTCACGATCCCGGGGCGCGGGCCACGCGGGAGAACGGGAAGTGCTTTGTTTGTGCGACGGATACGGGAACCAGGCGCATGCCGACCGTGAACCAGCTGATCCGCAAGCCGCGCAAGCCGCGGCGGGCGCGTAACAAGGTGCCGGCCCTTGAGGCCTGTCCGCAGAAGCGCGGCGTGTGTACTCGCGTCTACACGACGACGCCCAAGAAGCCGAATTCGGCCCTGCGCAAGGTGGCGCGGGTTCGTCTGACAAATGGTTTCGAGGTGACGAGCTACATTCCGGGCGAGGGTCACAACCTGCAGGAGCACTCGGTGGTCATGATCAGGGGCGGCCGCGTCAAGGACCTTCCCGGGGTGCGCTACCACATCATTCGCGGCACCCTCGATACCCAGGGCATTGCCCAGCGCCGCCAGAGCCGTTCCAAGTACGGCGCCAAGCGTCCCAGGTAGGAAAGGATCCCGCCATGTCACGCCGCCGCGCCGCCGAAAGGCGGGATGTCCTTCCCGACGCACTCCATGGTGACATCGTGCTCACCAAGTTCATCAACAGCGTCATGCGAGACGGCAAGAAGGCGGTCGCCGAGGGCATCGTCTATGGCGCCCTTGACAGAATTCGCGACACCACCGGCCAGGATCCCATCGGGGTCTTTCATCTGGCGTTGAACGCTGTCAGGCCGGCTGTCGAGGTGCGCTCCCGGCGCATCGGCGGCGCCACCTACCAGGTGCCGGTGGAGGTCGGTCCCGACAGACAGCAGGCTCTGGCCATCCGCTGGCTCATCGGCGCCGCGCGAGCCCGCTCGGAGACCACCATGGTGCAGCGCCTTTCGGGCGAGTTCCTGGATGCCTCGAGACAACGCGGCGCTGCCGTCAAGAAACGTGAAGACACCCATCGGATGGCGGACGCGAACAAGGCGTTTTCGCACTACCGCTGGTAGCGGTCGAAGCTGGTAACCCGGGGCCCCCGAAGCGACCCCAAGGACGAGCAGGAATGACACGAAGTCACGCAATAGAGCGCTATCGCAACATCGGCATCATGGCCCACATCGATGCCGGAAAGACGACCACGACCGAGCGCATCCTCTACTACACCGGCCGATCCCACAAAATCGGCGAAGTCCATGAGGGCACGGCCACCATGGACTGGATGGAGCAGGAACAGGAGCGTGGCATCACGATCACCTCGGCCGCGACCACCGCCCACTGGTGCGACCATCGGATCAACATCATCGATACCCCCGGTCACGTCGACTTCACCATCGAGGTCGAGCGCAGCCTGCGTGTCCTTGACGGCGCCGTGGCGGTCTTCGACGCGGTCTCGGGCGTCGAGCCGCAATCCGAAACCGTGTGGCGCCAGGCCGACAAGTACGGTGTGCCGCGCATCTGTTTCATCAACAAGATGGACCGTGTCGGCGCCGATTTCTTTCGATGCGTCGACATGATCGTCGAACGTTTCGGCGTCAAGCCGGCGATTTTGCAGCTGCCCGTGGGCACGGAAGCGGGCTTCCGCGGTATCGTGGATCTCGTGAGCATGAAGGCGTTGATCTGGCACGATGATGTCAAGGGCGCGCGCTTCGAGGAGACGGAGATTCCGGCGGAGTTGCAGGCCGACGCCCGCACATGGCGCTCGAAGCTCGTCGACGCGGTGATCGAGCACGACAACGACGCCATGGAAGCCTATCTCGATGGCGCCGATCCCGATGCCGAGACCCTGGTGCGGTGCATTCGCGCGGGAACTCTCGACAGGACCTCGGTCCCGATGCTGCTCGGCAGCGCCTTCAAGAACAAGGGCGTGCAGCCACTGCTCGACGCGGTGGTGCACTATCTGCCTTCGCCTCTGGACGTGCCGCCAATTCGCGGCGTAGCGCCGAAGACCGGAGATGAAGTGACAAGGGAAAGCAGCGACGAGGCGCCGTTCGCCGCCCTTGCCTTCAAGGTGATGGCGGACCGGTACGTCGGCACACTCACCTTCGCCCGCATTTATTCGGGTGTCTTGAAGACCGGTGATCAGCTGTTCAATGCGGCCAAGGGGGCCCGCGGACGGGCCGGACGCATGCTGCTCATGCACGCCAACAGCCGCGAGGATATCGGTGAAGCACGCGCCGGCGACATCGTCGCCCTGTGCGGTCTCAAGGGAACCACCACGGGTGACACCATCTGTTCGCCCAGGGAACCGGTGGTCCTCGAGCGCATGGAGTTTCCCGATCCCGTCATCGAGGTCGCGGTCGAACCGAAGACCCGCGCCGACCACGATCGCATGGGGATGGCGCTGACCCGGCTCGCCCACGAGGACCCGTCGTTCAGGGTGTCGACGGACGAGGAATCGGCGCAGACGATCATCAGGGGCATGGGCGAACTGCACCTCGAAATCATCGTTGACAGGATGAGCCGCGAGTTCAACGTCGAGGCCAACATCGGCGCTCCACAGGTTGCCTACCGCGAAACTCTGACACGGTCCCGTGACGTCGACTACGTGCACCGCAAGCAGACCGGTGGCGCCGGCCAGTACGCCAGGGTCTGCATTCTCTTCGAACCGGGCGAACCCGGTTCAGGAATCGAATTCGTCAGCCAGATTGTCGGCGGCGACGTGCCCAAGGAGTACATCCCCTCGGTCAAGGCCGGAATCGAGAGAGCGGCCGTTTCGGGTGTCCTGGCGGGCTTTCCGATGACCGACTTCAGGGCGACACTCCATGACGGCGCCTTCCATGCTGTCGATTCCAGCGCCATGGCCTTCGAGGTGGCGGCGCGCGCGGCGTTCCGCGAGGGCGCCCTCGCGGCGGCGCCGAGGCTGCTTGAGCCGATGATGCGGGTCGAGGTCGTGACACCCGAGGAGCACATGGGAGATGTCATGGGCGACCTCAACAGCCGCCGCGGGCAGATTCAGGGTCTCGAGCCCAGGGGCAATGCCCAGGTGGTGCGGGCACGGGTACCGCTCGGCACCATGTTCGGGTATGTCAACGACCTGCGCTCGATGAGCCAGGGACGGGCGACCTTCACCATGCATTTCGATTCTTATGAACCCGTGCCCGACATGGTCTCGGAAGACCTGCGGGCCCATATCGCCTGAGTGCGAGACACTTTCGATAAGGACAGATGAGGCAACCTCATGGCCAAGGAGAAGTTTGAGCGTACGAAGCCGCATGCGAACATTGGGACGATTGGGCATGTGGATCACGGCAAGACGACGCTGACGGCGGCGATCACGCGGATACTGGCGCGCACGGGCGGTGCGACGTACACGGACTATGCGTCGATTGACAAGGCGCCTGAGGAGCGTGAGCGGGGGATTACGATCAACACGGCGCATGTGGAGTATGAGACGGAGGCGCGTCACTACGCGCATGTCGACTGTCCTGGTCATGCGGACTACGTGAAGAACATGATCACGGGCGCGGCGCAGATGGACGGAGCGATTCTGGTGGTGTCGGCGGCGGACGGTCCGATGCCGCAGACGCGCGAGCACATTCTTCTGGCGCGCCAGGTGGGTGTTCCGGCGATTGTGGTGTACTTGAACAAGGTTGACCAGGTTGACGACGAGGAGCTTCTGGAGCTTGTGGAGCTTGAGGTTCGCGAGTTGCTGGACGAGTACCGTTTTCCTGGGGACGACATACCTGTGGTGCGCGGTTCGGCTCTGGCGGCGATGGAGGATGGCGACCTGGAGACGGGGGAGAAGTCGGTACTTGAGTTGATGGCGGCGGTTGATTCCTACATTCCGACGCCGGAGCGAGCGGTGGACCGACCGTTTTTGATGCCGATTGAGGATGTGTTTTCGATTTCGGGCCGGGGCACGGTTGTGACGGGCCGTGTGGAGCGCGGTGTTGTGAAGGTTGGCGACGAGGTTGAGATTGTGGGTATTCGGGAGACGTCGAAGACGGTGTGCACGGGAGTGGAGATGTTCCGCAAGCTGCTGGATTCCGGCGAGGCTGGGGACAACATCGGAGTACTTCTTCGGGGCACCAGGCGTGACGACGTGGAGCGCGGCCAGGTTCTGGCGCGTCCCGGGACGATCACGCCGCACACGCGTTTCAAGGCGGAGACCTATGTTCTGACGAAGGAGGAGGGTGGCCGTCACACGCCGTTCTTCACCAACTACCGTCCGCAGTTCTACTTCCGGACGACGGACGTGACGGGTCACGTGCAGCTGCCCGAGGGCATCGAGATGGTGATGCCGGGGGACAACGTGACGATGGACGTGGAACTGATTTCGCCGATTGCCATGGACGAAGGCCTGCGCTTTGCCATCCGCGAGGGTGGCCGCACCGTCGGCGCCGGCGTCGTCGCCGAAATCGTCGACTAGAGTTGAGGCGAGGGGGCGAAGGCCATGGCGGGACAGAACATCAGGATCAGGCTCAGGGCCTTCGATCATCGCCTGCTCGACCAGTCGACCAGCGAAATCGTCTCCACGGCGCGCCGCACCGGCGCCAGGGTCAAGGGACCCATTCCACTGCCGACACGGATCGAGAAGTTCACCGTCCTGAGAGGCCCCCATATCGACAAGGAGTCGCGCGAGCAGTTCGAGATCCGCACCCACAAACGCCTTATCGACATCGTCGAACCGACACCCCAGACCGTCGATGCACTCATGAAGCTCGACCTCGCGGCTGGCGTCGATGTCGAGATCAAGCTGTGAGGTGAAGGCCATGCGTTGCGGCATGATCGCCAGAAAACTCGGAATGAGCAGGGTGTTCACCCCTGACGGCGGGCACATCCCGGTCACCGTTCTCGAGGTCGGTGCGAACCGCGTCGTGGCCCGGCGATCCGTTGAGCGAGATGGGTACACGGCCCTGCAAATCGGTGCGGAAGAGGCGAAGGCCAGGCATCTCAACCGGCCCCGCCGGGGGCATTTCGCCGCTGCCGGCACCGAGCCGCTGCGCAAGCTTGTCGAGTTCCGCGTCAGCGATGAGGGCATGTTGCCGGTCGGGGCAATGCTTTCGGTCAATCACTTCGTGCCCGGCCAGAAGGTCGATGTCACCGGGCTGACGCGTGGCCGCGGCTTTGCCGGCGCCATGAAGCGACATAACTTCGGCGGCATGCGCGCCACTCACGGCGTGTCGGTCTCCCACCGCGCCCATGGCTCCACGGGCAACAGCCAGGACCCGGGCCGTGTGTGGAAGGGCAAGAAGATGGCCGGGCACATGGGGGACGTGAAGGTCACCGTGCAGAATCTCGAGGTCGTCTCGACCGACGCCGGCAAGGGTCTCATCATGGTGAAGGGCGCCGTACCGGGTGCGCCCGCTGGCTGGGTGCTGATCCGCGATGCGGTGAAGGCTCCGCCTGGAGACGACGCTCCCTTTCCCGGTGCCCTTGTCAGCGATGACGATCACCCGGACGAGACGTCATGAAGATCGACCTCCAATCCTTCGAGGATGGCGCGAAGGGCAATGTCGAGTTGCCTGAAGAGGTGTTCAGCCTTCCTGTCAGACCGGACATTCTCGCCCGCGTGGTGCGCTGGCAACTGGCCAGGAGGCGCCAGGGCACCCACATGACCAGGACGACCGGCGAGGTGACCGGGACCACGGCGAAGTTCCGGCGCCAGAAGGGCGGCGGCGCCGCCCGCCATGGCAGCCGCAAGACGAACATCTTCCGCGGTGGCGCCGTGGCCCATGGACCGCGTCCGCGCAGCCACGCCCACGCGCTGCCCCGGCGTGTCCGCGTGCTGGGACTGAAGACGGCGCTCTCCCTCAAGGCGGGCGAGGGCAAGCTGGTCGTCGTCGACAGCACCCGGCTCGGCAAGGCGAAGACGGGCCATCTCCGGTCCCGCCTGCAGGAGATGGGCATCAGCAATGCGCTCGTCGTCGACGGCCGCGAGGTTGACGCCGGTTTCCGGCGCGCCGCCTCCAATATTCCCGGGATCGACGTGTTGCCTTCATGCGGCATCAACGTCCACGACATCCTGCGTCACGACACGCTGGTTCTGACCACCGATGCCGTGGCGGCGCTGAAGGAGCGGCTCCAATGACGCCAGAGCAGTGCTACGACATCATTCACCGGCCGATCATCACGGAAAAGTCGATGCGGGGCGCCGAGTGGAACCAGGTCACCTTTCAGGTGGACCGCAGGGCGACCAAGAAGGAGATTCGCCAGGCCGTCGAGACCATCTTCGGCGTCACGGTCAAGGCGGTGAACACCATGAACCAGACGGGCAAGGTCAAGAGATTCCGTGGCCGCCTCGGCCGTCGCAATGCCGTCAAGAAGGCGGTTGTGACGCTGGCCGAGGGCGAGCGGATTGACGTGACCGGGACACTTTGACCATGGCACTCAGACCCCAGAAACCTGTTACACCAGGCAGACGTGGCCTCGTCCAGGTTGATCGCCGTCATCTCCACAAGGGTGGGCCGGTCAAGGAATTGACCGAGGGACTCAACAGGAAGGGCGGACGCAACGTCCACGGCCGCATCATGACCCGCCGGCGTGGCGGCGGGCACAAGCGTCGCTACCGCAAGGTCGACTTCCGCCGCGCGAGATTCGATGTCCCGGCGACCGTCGAGCGCCTGGAGTACGACCCCAACCGCTCTGCCCACATCGCTCTCGTGCGATACGAGGACGGCGAACAGTCATACATTCTCGCTCCCCAGCGTCTCCGCGTCGGCGACCGCGTGGTGTCGGGTTCGCGCGTCGATATCCAGCCCGGCAACGCGATGCCGCTGCAGAACATTCCGGTGGGTACCGTGGTGCACAATATCGAGCTGAAGGCCGGCGCCGGCGGCAGGATCGCCCGTTCGGCCGGCGCCTATGCCCAGCTTATCGGCAAGGACCAGGGCTACGCCCAGCTGCGGCTCAAGTCCGGCGAGATGCGCATCGTGCGCGGCGAATGCATGGCCACCATTGGCGCGGTGTCCAATCCCGAACACCAGAACCGCAAGCTCGGCAAGGCCGGCCGGTCGCGCTGGCTTGGCAAGAGACCCTCGGTGCGCGGCGTCGTGATGAACCCGGTGGATCATCCCCATGGCGGCGGCGAGGGGCGTACAAGTGGTGGCCGACATCCCGTGACTCCGTGGGGCAAGCCGACCAAGGGTGCGCGCACGCGTTCGAAGAAGGCCAGCGACAAGCTGATCATCGCCCGTCGCCACCGCAGAAAACGCTAGGAGACCCGACGTGACCCGATCTGTCTGGAAAGGACCCTTCGTGGACGGCTATCTGCTCAAGAAGGCCGAGGCAGTGCGCGAGTCCGGGCGCAAGGAAGTGATCAGGACCTGGTCCCGGCGTTCGACCATCGTGCCGCAGTTCGTTGGCCTTACATTCGGCGTCTACAACGGCCGCCGGCACATTCCGGTACTGGTGACGGAAAACATGGTGGGCCACAAGTTCGGCGAGTTTTCACCGACCAGGACCTACTACGGACATGCTGCCGACAAGAAGGCGCGGAGAGGCTGAAACCATGGCGAGACGGCACACACTGCCCGATCTGGGAGACGACAGGGTGTATGCCCGGGCGCGCTCCCTGAGGGTCAGTCCGCGCAAGCTCAATGAGGTGGTGGCGCCGATCAGGGGCAAGGCCCTCGACAGGGCGCTCAACGACCTGCTGTACTCGCGCCGTCGTATCGCTGGAGATGTACGCAAGGTGCTGCTGTCGGCGATGGCGAACGCGGAAAACAACCACGGCCTTGACGTCGATCGCCTGGTCGTCAGCGAGGCTACGGTGGGCCCGGGGCTGAAGATGCGCCGTTTCCGGCCAGCTGGCCGCGGCCGCGTCCACCCCTATCGCAAGTCCTTCTCGAATCTCGAGATCGTGCTGTGCGAAACCCAGGAAGGTGAGAACTGATATGGGACACAAGGTCAATCCCGTCGGCTTGCGCCTCGGCATCAACCGGACATGGGATTCGCGCTGGTATGCCAGTGGTGCGGGCTATGCCCGCATGCTGCACGAAGATCTGGCCATACGCCGCCTGGTGCGCAGCCAGCTGTCGCAGGCGGGCATCTCGAAGGTGGTCGTCGAACGCCAGGCATCCAGGGTGCGGGTGCTGATCCACACGGCGAGACCCGGCGTCGTCATCGGCACGCGCGGCAAGGGCATCAAGTCGCTCAGCGAGAGTCTCCAGGCGCTGACCGAGTCGACCGTTGCAGTGAACATTGTCGAGATCCGCAAGCCCGAGGTGGATGCCTACCTGATCGCTGAGAACATCGCCCAGCAGCTGGAACGGAGGGTCTCCTTCCGTCGCGCCATGAAGCGCGCCGTGCAGTCGGCCATGCGGCTCGGGGCCGAGGGCATTCGCATCAATGTTGAAGGACGTCTGGGAGGCGCGGAGATTGCCCGAGCGGAATGGTATCGGGAAGGCAGGGTGCCGCTCCACACCCTGCGGGCTGATATCGATTTCGGCCGGGTCACGGCCAAGACCGCTTACGGAACACTCGGCGTCAAGGCCTGGGTCTTCAAGGGCGAGGTGTTTACCCACGATCCGGGGGCCCACGAGCGCCGTGAAACGGAACTTCACGGCACCCAGGCGAGGATGTAACGGTCATGCTTTCTCCGAAGAAAACACGCTACCGCAAGGCACAAAAGGGCCGTATCCACGGCAACGCCAAGGGATATACCAGCCTCAACTTCGGCGCCTACGGCATGAAGGCGCAGGCCGCCGGACGCATCACGGCACGGCAGATCGAGGCGTCCAGGCGCGCCATCACCCGCTACATGAAACGTGCCGGGCGTGTCTGGGTGACCGTGTTCCCCGACGTCCCGGTGTCCACCAAGCCGGCCGAAGTGCGCATGGGCAAGGGCAAGGGTTCGCCCGAGTACTGGATGTGCCGGGTGAAACCGGGACGCGTGATGTTCGAACTCGACGGAGTCGACGAGACGACGGCCCGCGAAGCCATCAGGCTGGGCGCCGCGAAACTGCCGATTCCGGTACGGTTCATCCAGCGCCACTCCGGAGGCACGGCATGAGGGCTGTCGAGATCCGGGCCATGAGTGCCGACGAGAGGCGGGAACAACTGCTTTCGCTGAAGAAGGAACTCTTCAACCTGCGCTTTCAGCATGCCAACGGGCGCGAAGGCAACACCGCGCGTGTCCGGCAGATCCGCCGCGACATCGCGCGCATCAAGACCGTAGAAGGCCGGTCCGGGGCCAGCCTTGAAGGAGGCACATGAGCCATGCCGCGACGCACGATGCAGGGAGTGGTGACAGGGAAGTCGGGCGACAAGACCGTCGTGGTCAGGGTCGACCGGCTGATGAAGCACCCGCTCTACAAGAAGACAATCCGCCGCTCCAAGCGCTATCACGTCCACGACGAGACCAACGAGGTCCAGGTCGGCGACAAGGTCCGGATCGGTGAAAGCCGCCCGCTGTCGAAGCTCAAGCGGTGGACGGTTGTCGAGCCCGCCGTCTGACCGGCGCGCCTATTGGGGGAAGTGATCGATGATCCAGGCTGAGACCAATCTCTTTGTGGCCGACAACTCCGGCGCGAGGCGCGTGCAGTGCATCAAGGTGCTCGGTGGCTCGAAACGCAAGACCGCAAGTGTGGGCGACATCATTGTCGTCACGGTCAAGGATGCCGATCCCCAGTCGCCGGACCGCAGCGCCAAGATCAGGAAGGGTGATGTGGCCCGCGCCGTGATCGTGCGCACTGCCAAGGAGATCCGTCGCCCGGACGGCAGCGCGCTTCGCTTCGACCGCAACGCCGCGGTGATCATCAACCGGCAGAACGAGCCGGTGGGCACGCGCATCTTCGGTCCGGTCACGCGCGAACTGCGTTCCCGCAACTTCATGAAAATCATCTCACTGGCGCCCGAGGTGCTGTGATGGCTGCACGGATCAAGCACGGAGACCGCGTGGTCGTGCTCGCGGGCCGCGACCGGGGCCAGCAGGGCGAGGTTCTCAAGGTGCTGCCGCGCCAGGGCCGGGCCATCGTCTCCGGCATCAACGTGGCACGGCGTCACACCAGACCGACGGCAAGGGACCCGGGTGGCATCGTCACCAAGGAACTCGCGATCGATCTTTCGAATCTGGCGGTGGCCGATCCCGTTGACGGCAGACCGACCCGTGTCGGGTTCCGCACCCTGGACGATGGCCGCAAGGTCCGCGTGGCCAAGCGTTCCGGCGAAGTGATTGACGGATGAAGGAGGGCGACGCCATGGCCGTGCCGCGTCTCAAGGCGATGTACGACAGCACCATCCGTCCGGCGATGATGGAAACGTTCGGTTACAAGAACATCCACGCCGTTCCCCGGCTTGACAAGATCATCCTCAACATGGGCGTGGGCGATGCCGTTCAGGATTCGAAGCAGGCCGATGCCGCCGCCGGGGAACTGACGCTGATTGCCGGACAAAAGGCGGTCATCACCCGGGCTTCGCGTTCGGTGTCGAACTTCAAGCTGAGGGAAGGCATGCCCGTGGGAGCGCGGGTCACATTGCGCGGACGCCGCATGTTCGAATTCCTCGACCGTCTCGTTACCATTGCCCTCCCCAGGGTGCGTGACTTTCGCGGCGTCAATTCGAAGAGTTTCGACGGCAGGGGCAATTTCGCCATGGGCCTGAAGGAACAGATCGTGTTCCCCGAGATCGACTATGACCGGGTCAGCCGCATTCGCGGGCTCGACATTGTCATCTGCACCACGGCCAGCACCAACGATGAAGCCTGGCACCTGCTTGACGGTTTCCGCATGCCATTCACCAGGACCTGAACATCTGTCGAGGGAGTTCCCAACGAAAGGACGATCATGGCAAAGAAGAGCGCCATCGAAAGAAACAAGCGGCGGAAGAAACTCGTCGCACGCTTCGCTGCCCGGCGGGCCGCGCTTCTCGCCCAGGCGAACGCGCAGGACCTTCCCATGGAAGAGCGTTTCCAGGCGAGACTCAAGCTCGCCAAGCTGCCGCGCAATTCAGCGAAGGTCAGGGTGCGCAATCGTTGCGCCATGACCGGCAGGGCGCGCGGTTACCACCGCAGGTTCGACATGTCCCGGGTGATGCTGCGCGAACTGGCCTCCGATGGCCTGATTCCCGGCATGGTCAAGTCAAGCTGGTGAGCGAGGTGAGACAAGCGTCATGACGATGACCGATCCCCTGGGCGATATGCTGGCCCGCATCCGGAACGGGCACATGCGCGGCAAGTCGCGCATCAACTGCCCGGCGTCGAAACTCAAGGAAAACGTTCTCGGTGTGCTCAAGCGCGAGGGCTACATCCGTGACTGGCACCGCAACAGCGAGATGCCGTCAAGGCCCGAACTCGTGATTGAGCTCAAGTACTACGAGGGCGCACCGGTCATCCGCGAGATTGGCAGGATATCCACGCCCGGACGCAGGATCTACACCGGCGTCAGGGACATGCCCAGCGTCTATGGAGGCCTGGGAATCACCATCATGTCGACGCCCAAGGGCGTGATGACCGATGACGAGGCACGGGCCGCCAATGTTGGCGGCGAAGTGCTCTGTCGCGTCTTCTGACGCAGTCGTGTGCGAGGAGAGGGAGTCATGTCCCGCATCGGAAAGAATGTGATCGCCGTGCCCGAGGGAGTCGACGTCACCGTTGGCGAGTCCTCGATCGAGGTCTCCGGGGCGAAGGGATCGCTCACGCAGTCCTTTCTGCCCGAGGTGTCGGTTGCTCTCGAGGAGGGCATGGTGGTGGTGACGCCGAATTCGTCATCGCGCCAGGCGACGGCCCTGTGGGGCACGACGCGCTCCAACATCCAGTCGATGGTGACCGGAGTCACCTCGGGATTCAGCCGCACTCTCGAACTCCAGGGCGTCGGTTACCGGGCACAGATGCAGGGCGAGTTGTTGCGGCTCCAGGTCGGATACAGTCACGATATCGAGATTCCGGTGCCCGATGGCCTCGCCATCGAGTGTCCGAACCAGCAGGAGATCGTCGTCAGCGGCATCGACAAGCAGCGCGTTGGCCAGCTCGCCTCCGAAATCAGGCGTCTGCGGCCGCCGGAGCCCTACAAGGGCAAGGGGATTCGCTACCGCGGCGAGGTCGTGTTGCGCAAGGAAGGCAAGAAGAAGTAGGGGCGGCCATGAAGACGGCACGGGAACTCCAGGCGCGCCGCCGGGCGCGGACACGACTCAAGGTGAAGGCGCGGGCCGCCGGTCGGCCGCGGCTTTCTGTCTTCCGTTCGTCACGGAACATCTATGCGCAGATCATCGAGGACGGCGCCGGAGTCACTCTGGCTTCGGCATCCAGCATCGACAGCGGCATCAAGGGTGACGTTGCGAACGGCGCCACCATCGAGGCAGCGACGCATATCGGCAGGGCCATTGCCGAGCGCGCCATCGCCGCCGGGATCACGGAGGTGGTCTTTGACCGGGGAGGTTACCGCTACCACGGCCGCGTCAAGGCACTCGCCGACGCCGCCCGTGAAGGCGGCCTCAAACTTTAGAACGTGTTCTGGAAGGAATAGCGGATGGCATCATCGGGTCGTGAACGAGGCGGCGGACGCCGCGGCGGCGGTGACAACCGGGAGGGGAGCGAGTTTCTCGAGAAGCTCGTCAGCATCAACCGCGTCGCCAAGGTCGTCAAGGGCGGCCGGCGCTTCGGATTTGCTGCGCTCGTGGTTGTTGGCGACCAGAAGGGTCGCGCCGGTCACGGCGCCGGCAAGGCGCGTGAAGTGCCCGAGGCAATCCGCAAGGCAACCGAACAGGCACGCCGCAACATGATCCGGGTGCCGCTGCGGGAAGGGCGGACCCTGCATCACGACGTGACCGGTCGCTATGGCGCCGGACGCGTGGTCCTGCGCGCCGCACCGCCGGGCACCGGCGTCATTGCCGGCGGTCCCATGCGCGCCGTCTTCGAGGCGCTCGGCGCCCAGGATGTCGTCTGCAAGTCGACCGGCAGCGCCAATCCCCACAACATGGTCAAGGCGACGTTCGATGCGCTGGCGCGGACGATGTCACCACGCCAGGTGGCGGCCAAGCGCAACAAGTCGAACCGCCTGATCCAGGAGTCGAGAACCTGATGGAAGAAGCAAGGACCGGGCGCATCAGGGTCACGCAGACCGGCAGCCCCATCGGCCGCCCGGCGGACCAGCGCCAGACGCTCGTCGGCCTGGGCCTGGGGCGCGTGTCGAGAACGCGTGTCCTCGAGGATACTCCGGCCGTGCGCGGTATGCTGAGGAAGGTGCATCACCTGGTGAACTGGGAAGAGATTGGCGGGGACTCCAGCTCATGAAACTCAACGAGATCCGTGACAATCACGGCGCCACCCACGCGCGCAAGCGCCGCGGGCGTGGCATCGGCTCCGGTCTTGGCAAGACGGGCGGTCGTGGCCACAAGGGCCAGAAATCGCGTTCCGGTGTGGCTCTCGCCACGTTCGAGGGTGGCCAGATGCCGATCTACCGTCGCCTGCCCATGCGCGGGTTCACGAATCCCTCGCGCAAGCGCTATGTCGAGGTGACACTGGAGCGCCTGCAGCGGGCCATCGATTCCGGCAGGCTCGACGCCAGCCAGGCCATGACCGGCGAGATCCTGCGTGAAGCCGGCGTCATCAGGCGGCTTCGCGATGGTGTCAGTCTCCTTGGCTCGGGCGACCTGGCGGCGCGCATCGAGATCACGGTCGCCCGGGTCACGAAGTCGGCGCGCCGGCAGATCGAGGAACAGGGCGGTACCGTCAACGTGACCGCCGGCTGACGACAAGGGGCATGGCAACCCGTCAAGACCAGTTCGCCGGCCAGCTCAATCTCGGAGCAATCGGCAAGGCGACGGAACTCAGGAAACGCCTTTGGTTCACCCTGGGCGCACTGGTGGTCTATCGCCTGGGCACCTACATCCCCATTCCCGGCGTTGATCCCTCGATCCTGGGCGACATCTTCCAGCAGCAGGCCGGCGGCATCCTGTCGATGTTCAACATGTTTGCCGGCGGCGCCCTGGAACGCATGACGATCTTCGCGCTCAACGTCATGCCCTACATTTCCGCCGCGATCATCATGCAGCTCATGACAGCGGTCTCGCCGCGTCTCGACCAGCTCAAGAAGGAGGGCGAGTCGGGGCGCAAGACGATGAACCAGTACACCCGCTACCTGACGGTGGGGCTGTGCATCGTCCAGGGCTACGGCATCGCCGTCGGTCTCGAGGCGATGGCGGGAAGTCAGGGTTCGGCGGTCATGGAACCCGGTCTCTTCTTCCGCTTCACCACGGTGGTCACCCTGCTGGGCGGCACCATGTTCCTGCTGTGGCTTGGCGAGCAGGTGACCCAGAGGGGAGTCGGCAACGGCGTCTCCCTCATCATATTCGCCGGTATCGTCGCCAGTTTCCCTGGCGCCATCGCGCAGTTGCTGGAGCTGGGCCGGGTCGGTTCCCTTTCCGCGTTCACCATCATGGCGATCTTCATTGGCGCGGCCCTGATCATCTACTGGATCGTGTGGATGGAGCGTGCCCAACGACGCATCGTCGTGCAGTATCCCAAACGCCAGGTCGGCAACCGCATGTTCGGCGGCGAGAGTTCCTACCTCCCCCTCAAGCTCAACACGGCCGGCGTCATTCCCCCCATCTTTGCCAGTTCCATCCTCTTGATGCCCGCGACCTTCGCCAGCTTCTCGGCAGTAGGGACCGGTTCGAACTGGCTGACGGAGATCACCAGACTGCTGGGCCGTGGCGAGCCCCTCTACTTGCTGATCTTCGGTTCGGCGATCGTCTTCTTCTGCTATTTCTACACGGCGGTGGTTTTCAATCCGGCCGACACCGCGGACAACCTGAGGAAGAACGGCGGCTTCATTCCGGGTATCAGACCGGGAAAGAACACCACCGAGTACCTTGATTTCGTGCTCACCAGGCTGACTACCGTGGGTGCGCTCTACCTGGCCTTCGTCTGCCTGCTTCCCGAGTACCTGATCGGCAGCCTTGCCATTCCTGTCTTCCTCGGCGGCACATCGCTTCTGATCTGCGTCACCGTGACCATGGACACGGTCTCCCAGATCCAGTCTCACCTCCTGGCACACCAGTACGAGGGCCTCATCCGCAAGGCGAAGCTCAAGGGGAGACGGCGTTGAAGCTGCTTCTGCTCGGCCCCCCGGGCGCCGGCAAGGGAACCCAGGCGCACCGCCTGATGGAACGCTATGCCATCCCCCAGCTTGCCACGGGGGATATGCTGCGCAAGGAAGTGGCAGACCGCAGCGAACTCGGCCGCACCGCCGCTGAAATCATGGAACGGGGTAATCTTGTCAGCGACGACCTCATCATTGCCATGATTGCGGGCCGTATCGACCAGGAGGACTGCCGGAACGGCTTCATCCTGGACGGATTTCCCCGGTCTCCAGCCCAGGCCGAGGCTCTCGACACCATGCTGTCGTCCCGCTCGAGCGCCCTCGATCGCGTCATCGAGATCGGCGTTGATGACGACATTCTCGTCAGCCGCATCACCGGACGTTTCACCTGCCGTGCCTGCGGGGCAGGGTACCACGATGTCTTTCGCAAGCCCGCCAGGAGCGGCGTGTGCGATGCCTGCGGCTCAACCGACTTCGTCCGGCGCGCCGATGACAACGAGGAAACGGTGCGTTCGAGGCTGGCTGTCTACCACTGCCAGACAGAGCCTCTCCTGCCGTACTACGCTTCCCGCGGCATTCTCGTCACGGTGGATGGCATGGCCGGCATCGATGCGGTGACGGAGCAGATACTGTCGGCGCTTCCGGCGTCTTCGACGATTGACAGCGACGGCGGGCGCCCCCTAGAATGACGTCCTTGTCCTTCAATCAAATTCATCCATATCCCCTTCAGTTACTGGCCAGGGAGAGACGGCTTTGGCGCGCATTGCAGGAGTGAACATCCCGACGTCCAAGCGGGTGGAAGTGGCGCTGACCTACATTCACGGAATCGGCCGCACGAGTGCGCGCCAGATCTGCCGTGTGGCGCAGATACCCGATGCCAGACGTGTCAACGAACTCACGGACGCGGAAGTCGTCCAGATCCGCGAACTGATCGACCGCGACTACATGGTCGAAGGTGACCTGCGCCGCGAGGTGGCCATGAGCATCAAGCGGCTGATGGATCTCGGATGCAACCGCGGTATCCGCCACCGCAAGGGACTGCCGGTCCGCGGACAGAATACGCACAACAATGCGCGAACCCGCAAGGGCAAGGCGCGGCCGGTCGCCGGCAAGAAGAAGTAGATTCACGACCATGGCACGCGAAACGACCCGCGTCAGGCGGCGCGAAAGGAAGAACATCACGTCGGGCCTTGCCCATGTGACCGCTTCGTTCAACAACACCATGATCACCATCACCGACGCCCAGGGCAACGCCATCTCGTGGTCGTCGGCAGGGTCCATGGGATTCAAGGGTTCACGCAAATCGACGCCCTATGCGGCGCAGATGGCAGCCGAGGATGCCGGCCGCAAGGCGCAGGAACACGGTGTCCAGACTCTGGAAGTCTATGTCAAGGGCCCGGGTTCGGGACGTGAATCGGCCCTGCGCGCCCTGTCTGCAATCGGTTTCCAGATCACCGCCATCCAGGACGTGACCCCTATCCCGCACAACGGGTGTCGACCGCGCAAGCGTCGCCGGGTCTGACCTGCCCCGGACATCGTGACCCTGACGGACGCCGCGATGCGGCGGCGTCACCAATGAGGCAATGGACAAGCAATGGACAAGAACTGGACGGCTCTGATCAAGCCCAGGAAACTGCAGATCATTCCCGGAATGGACGCTTCGCGCGAGGCGGACATCGTTGTCGAGCCTCTGGAGAGGGGCTTCGGCACGACCCTGGGCAATGCCCTGCGGAGGATTCTGCTGTCATCGCTGCGCGGCGCCGCCGTTGTTGGTGTGCGCGTGAACGACGTCGTTCACGAGTTCTCCTCGATCCGCGGCGTGCACGAGGACCTGACCGACATCATCCTCAACATCAAGGCGCTGGCCATCAAGATGCACAGCGACCATACGCCCGAGCAGCCTCGACGCGTCTTTCTCAGCGCCAGCGAGCCCGGTGCCGTGCTGGCCGGCCGCATCGACGGCGGTGCGGATTTCGAGGTGCTGGATCCCGACCACGTCATCTGCACCCTCGATGCCGGCGCCAGCCTGGACATGGAGCTCCATGTGGCAACGGGGAACGGCTACGTCCCCGCCTCGCGTAACCGCGACGAGGAAGCGCAGATCGGACTGATCCCCATCGACGCCATCTACAGCCCGGTGCGCAAGGTTGCCTTCAAGGTGGAGAACAGCCGCGTCGGACAGGTGACGGACTACGACAGGCTTGCCATGTCGGTGGAGACCAATGGCGCGGTGAACCCCGAGGACGCGGTGGCTCTGGCGGCACGCATTCTCCAGGAACAGCTGCAGCCCTTCGTGAATTTCGAGGAGCCGCAGGATCTTGTCGATCACGACGATGCGCGGGAGCCGGAATTCAACAGGCACCTGCTGCGCAAGATCGACGAACTCGAGCTCTCGGTGCGCTCGGCCAACTGTCTCAAGGGAGACAACATCGTCTACATCGGCGACCTCGTTCAGAAGTCGGAGTCGGAGATGATGCGGACCCCGAACTTTGGCCGCAAGTCTCTCAACGAGATCAAGGAAGTGCTGGCGCAGATGCAGCTTGGCCTCGACATGAACCTGCCGGACTGGCCGCCGGAGAACATCGAGGAACTGGCCCGGCGTTACGAAAATCCTTTCAGCTGACGAGGACGGGGAGAGGGTCATGCGACACCGGCATTCGGGGCGCAAGCTCAATCGAACGAGCGCACACCGTACCGCCATGCTGCGCAACATGGCAACGGCGCTGATCAAGCACGAGCAGATCACCACCACCCTTGCCAAGGCAAAGGAAGTCTCTCCCTATGTCGAGAAACTCGTCACCCTGGGCAAGCGCGGCACGCTTCATGCCCGGCGCCTTGCCCATGCGAGGCTGCGCGACGACGCGATGCTGGTGAAGCTGTTCGAGACCCTGGCGCCGCGCTATGAGGATCGTGCCGGCGGCTACACCAGGGTGCTCAAGGCGGGATTTCGCTACGGTGACAGCGCGCCCATGGCAGTCGTCGAGTTCGTTGACCGGGACGAGGACGCCAAGGGCCAGGATTCTGGCCCGCCGCCGAAGAGCGAAGACGAGGACTGAGTTTCCGGGGCACGGTCGCTCTCGCTCCACCGTGCTCAGCCGTGGAACAGATTGTCGCCCCGCCCCGCGCGGTCGTCGACCTCGATGACCCAGAGATCGGGATCGTAGGTCTTCTGGCGGGCCAGGTGGCGGTCCGCCTCCGCCTCGTTCAGGACCGTGTGCACGGTGGGCGTGAGGTCTTCCCGCGACACCTGAAGAATGCTGACCTCATCGTTACCCTTCACCAGCTTCAGCCAGATTTCCCCGGCATCCGTGTCGCCGCGCCGCAGGACGTAAACGGGCACGGCGGCAAGGTCGCAGCGGCGCAGGAAGGCCTGGACCCAGACAGCCGAGGCGAGGCGGACGGACAAGGGTTCAGGCTTCCTGGCGGGCGTGGTTCATCATCGCAGGCATCCTCCTTAGGCATTGGCGTCATGATGACCGATCCCGTCGCCGGGGACTACCGGCGGTTGCCGCCTCGACCGCGGTCGGTGCACCATGACATCCCGCTGCCCAGGGAAGGAACGGGTGCTTGACGGGTCTCTTTGAAGACGAGGTGCCGCGGCCTCTGGCCGATCGCATGCGTCCGACGGCGCTGGAGGACGTCGTTGGCCAGGACCATCTGCTCAGGAAGGACGGTCCGCTGGGCCGCATGGTCGCCCAGGCACGCCTTGCCTCGATGATCCTCTGGGGGCCTCCTGGAACCGGCAAGACCACCATCGCCCGGCTCCTCGCCGAACGGGTCGATCTTGCATTCGATCCCGTATCGGCGGTGTTTTCCGGCGTGGCCGACCTGAGGAAGGTCTTCGAACGGGCCCGTTCGAGGCGTGCCACGGGCCTAGGCACACTGCTCTTCGTTGATGAAATCCATCGCTTCAACAAGGCGCAGCAGGACGCCATGCTGCCCGTCGTTGAGGACGGCACCGTCGTTCTTGTCGGAGCCACCACCGAAAATCCCTCTTTCGAAGTCAACCAGGCCCTGGTGTCGCGGTGCCAGGTGCTGGTGCTGGAAAGGCTGAGCCTGGACGCGCTGGGTCAACTTCTGTGCCGGGCCGAGAAACTCCGGCAACGGACCCTGCCGCTCGACGATGATGCCCGTCTGGCGCTTGCCGCGATGGCCGATGGTGATGGCCGCTTCCTGCTCAACATTGCCGAAGAGCTCCTCGCTCTCGATATGTCGACGCTTCTGGACCGGAATGGTCTGGCGGAAGTGGTGCAGCGCCGGGTTCCGGTCTACGACAAGGCCGAGGAGGGCCACTACAACCTCATCAGCGCCCTTCACAAGTCGGTCCGGGGATCCGATCCGGACGCCTCTCTCTACTGGCTCGCCCGCATTCTCCAGGCAGGAGAGGATCCACTCTTCGTTGCCCGCCGCGTCATCCGCATGGCGGTCGAGGACATCGGTCTCGCCGATCCCGCCGCGCTCACCCAGGCCGTGGCTGCCCGGGACGCCTTCGCCTTCCTCGGATCGCCGGAAGGGGAACTGGCCATCGCCCAGGCCGTCCTCTACTGCGCCACTGCCCCGAAGTCCAACGCCGCCTACCGCGCCTATTCGGCGGCCACCAAGAGCGCCAGGGTCGAGGGAAGTCCGATGCCGCCCAAGATCATCCTCAATGCGCCGACGCGCCTCATGGAAGATCTGGGCTACGGCGAAGGATACGCTTATGACCACGACACGCCGGCCGGGTTCTCCGGACAGGACTACTTCCCGGAAGGCATGGCACGGCAGCGCTTCTACCGGCCGGTGGAACGGGGATTCGAGCGCGAGATCGCCAAGCGCCTCGCCTACTGGGAGCGGCTGCGCCAGCAGACCGGAGAGGACGGGTGATCAAGGCCTGTCTCTTCGTTGCCGCCGGTGGCGCGCTCGGCGCGCTTGGCCGCTATCTCGTGACGGCCGGCGCCGCGGCGTGGCTGGGAAGCGGATTTCCCTGGGGCACCCTCATCGTCAATGTGGCGGGTTCCTTCCTGCTCGGAGTTCTGGTCGGATTGCTGTCGGCCGCCTGGACGCCGCCCGGAGACATGAGGCTCTTTCTGGCCACCGGCTTTCTCGGGGCCTTCACGACCTTCTCGGCCTTTTCCCTTGACGTGGTGAGCGCGTTCGAGCGTGGGTTGAACTGGCTTGCGCTGCTCTACATCGTTGCCTCGGTGGTGCTCTCGGTCCTGGCGCTTCTGGCAGGACTTCGCCTCATGCGCCTCGTTCTCGCATGACGGCAGTCACCCATCTCACCGTCGCCGACGCCGATGCCGGCATGCGCCTCGATCGCTGGTTTCGCCAGCGCTTTCCCCATGTTACCCACGGACATCTCTCGAAACTCCTGCGCACGGGCCAGATCCGCCTCGATGGCGGGAGGTGCAGTGCGGGAGCCAGGTTGCAGGCTGGCCAGGCGGTACGGCTGCCACCTCTTCCTGAGGCGCCTGTGGCGACAGGACCGGCCCGCCGGTTGCCCGACGCCCGCGAGCTCGATGACATCGCCGCGCGGGTCATTCACATGGACGACTGGGTGATGGCCATCGACAAGCCGGCGGGTCTTGCCGTGCAGGGCGGCAGCGGACTGTCACGCCACCTCGATGCCCTGCTGGACGGATTGCGTTTCGGCGCAGCGGAGAGGCCGCGCCTGGTTCACCGCCTCGACAGGCAGACCAGCGGCATCCTGCTTCTTGCCCGTCACGCCCCGGCGGCGCGCGCCCTGCAGGCCTGCTTCAGGGAAGGCAGGGTCGAGAAGACGTACTGGGCACTTGTCGCCGGAGTCCCGGATCTGCCGCGGGATGGCCGCCTTGCCATACCGCTCGCCAAGAGGGGAAAGCCGGGGCGCGAGCGTGTCGAGGTTGCCGGAGAGAATGGCCGGCGCGCCGTGACGTTTGCGCGTATCGTCGCAACCGCCGGCCGGGTCGCTGCATGGTTGGAGCTGCGCCCTCTGACCGGGCGCACCCACCAGCTCAGGGTGCACTGCGCCGCCATCGGACATCCGATCCTCGGGGACGGCAAGTATGGCAGCCGCACGCCGGGACGGATCACGAACGTGCGGCGCCTTCACCTCCACGCGCAGTCGCTTCGCCTGCCTCACCCTGAGGGCGGCATGCTGAATCTCGCGTGTGCCCTGCCGCGGGACCTGCAGGAGACCTGGGACACGCTGGGACTCAGTCTTGACGGGGATGGTCCATGAAGCGCCGGTACGGGGCCATCGGTGTCGCCGGGAGTGAAGGGGACTACCGTGTCGAGCTTGACGGCCGCCCGGTGATGACACCGGCGCGGCATCCCCTTCGCGTTCCCTCTCGGCCCCTGGGCGACGCCATCGCCGGAGAGTGGGCGCGCCAGGAGGGTCGCATCGACCCCTCGACCATGCCCCTGATGCGCCTTGCAGCAACGGCCATTGACCGTGTAGCGGGCGACCCGGAACGCGTCGTCACCGGTCTCGTGGCTTGGGGGATGAGCGATCTCGTGTGTTTTCGCGCTGATCATCCGGTGGAGCTGGTCGCCCGTCAGGCGGCGTGCTGGCAGCCCCTTGTCGACTGGGTCGCGGCCGAGCACGGTGCGGCACTCGCCGTCACCACCGGGATCATGCCGCAGGAACAGCCGCCTGAGTCGGTTCTCGCCCTTCGATCGGTCCTCTCGGGCCTTGACTGCTTCCGCCTCGTTGCGGTCCACAGTGTCGCAAGTGCGACCGGTTCCCTTGTCATTGCCCTGGCACTCCTCGCCGGACGCCTGGGCGCCGGCGAGGCCTTCCGTGCCGGCGCCCTCGACGATCTGTGGTCCCTCGAGGTGTGGGGCGATGACGCCGAAGCACGGCGCCGACTGGATGTCAGGCAGACGGACATTGGCGAGGCTGACCGTTTTCTCCGTCTGCTTCGTCACCAGACATGAACCTTGGTATGCTGGCCGGTGACCTCAATCAGGTGGAACCGGACGATGCAGGACGTGATCGGTGAACTGACGGGACGCCGCGCCCGTGCCCGTGAGGGGGGTGGCGAAGGGCGCATTGCCCGACAGCACGCCAAGGGAAAACTGAGCGCGCGCGAACGCATCGAGTTGCTCCTGGATGAAGGCTCCTTCGAGGAATGGGACATGTTTGTCGAACATCGCTCGGCAGAGTTCGGCATGGCCGACCAGAAGGTGCCGGGTGACGGAGTTGTGACCGGTTGGGGAACCATCAACGGTCGCCTGGTCTTCGTCTTCAGCCAGGACTTCACCGTGTTCGGGGGTTCGCTCTCGGAATCCCACGCCACGAAGATCTGCAAGATCATGGATAGGGCCCTGCAGGTGGGGGCTCCTGTGATCGGTCTCAACGACAGCGGTGGTGCGCGCATCCAGGAGGGTGTGGATTCCCTTGCCGGGTATGCCGAGGTGTTCCAGCGCAATGTCCTTGCCTCCGGGGTCGTGCCACAGGTGTCGCTGATCATGGGCCCCTGTGCCGGCGGAGCGGTCTACTCCCCGGCGATGACCGACTTCATCTTCATGGTGAAGGACACCTCCTACATGTTCGTCACCGGTCCCGATGTGGTGAAGACGGTGACCCACGAGATCGTCAGCCACGAGGACCTTGGTGGCGCCGTGACCCACACCACGCGGTCCGGCGTGGCGGACCTCGCCTGGGACAACGACGTCGAGGCCCTGGCGCAGACACGGCGCCTGATGGATTTTCTGCCGGCCTCGAATCGCGAGTCCCCCCCGGTTCTCGAGACGTCCGATCCCTTCGATCGGGTCGAGCCTGCCCTGGACACCCTGGTGCCCTCCAATCCGAACAAGCCCTACGACATCAAGGAACTCGTCACGAGGGTGGTGGACGAGCAGGACTTCTTCGAGATCCAGCCGGCCCACGCGGCCAACATCGTTGTCGGGTTCGGCCGCATGGAAGGCTCGACGGTGGGCCTTGTCGCCAACCAGCCCATGGTGCTGGCCGGCTGCCTCGATATCGAGGCAGCGCGCAAGGCGGCGCGCTTCGTGCGCTTCTGCGACTGCTTCAACATTCCGATCATCACCTTCGTCGACGTTCCGGGGTTTCTGCCCGGAACCGATCAGGAGTACGGCGGGATCATCAAGCACGGCTCGAAGCTCCTCTATGCCTACGCCGAGGCAACGGTCCCGAAACTCACCTGCATCACGCGCAAGGCCTACGGAGGCGCCTATGTCGTCATGGCCTCGAAGCACCTGCGTGGCGATGTCAACTACGCCTGGCCGACGGCGGAGGTGGCGGTCATGGGATCGAAGGGGGCGGTTGAAATCATATTCCGTTCCGACCTCGACGATCCCGGGCGCATGGAGGCTCGTACGGCAGAGTACCAGGAGCGCTTCGCCAATCCCTTCGTCGCTGCGTCGAGGGGATTCGTCGACGATGTCATCATGCCCCGCAACACACGCCGGCGGCTGTGCAACGCGCTTCGCATGCTGCGCGGCAAGGAATTGCGCAACCCATGGAAGAAGCACGATAATATTCCCCTGTAATCAAGGTGGTGCCTGGACGTGTTCAACCGAATTCTCATTGCCAACCGGGGGGAAATCGCCTGCCGGATCATCACCACGTGCCGGAAACTGGGTATCGCCACGGTCGCGGTTCACTCGGAGGCCGACGAGGATGCCCTCCACGTCCGCATGGCCGACGAGTCCTTTTCCATCGGACCGCCACCGCCCGGTGAGAGCTACCTTGCCATCGACAGGATCATCGATGCCCTCGTGAGATCGGGTGCCGAGGCGGTCCACCCCGGATTCGGCTTTCTCGCCGAGAACGCCCGCTTCGTCGAGGCGGTCGAGGCTGCAGGCGCCGTCTTCATCGGTCCACCCGTCAGCGCCGTTGCCGCCATGGGGGACAAGATCGAATCCAAGAGGATCGCCACAGCTGCGGGGGTCAGCGTGGTTCCCGGCAGCGCGTCCGAGACAGGCGATGTCGACGAGGCGCTCGCGGCCGCCCGCGACATCGGTTATCCGGTCATGATCAAGCCGGCCGCCGGAGGTGGCGGCAAGGGAATGCGGGTGGCCGGCGATGATGATGAACTGGTCGAGGGCTTCCGGGCCTCGCAATCGGAAGCCGCCACAGCCTTCGGTGACACCAGGGTCTTCCTCGAAAAGTTCATCACCCGCCCGCGTCATGTCGAGATCCAGCTTTTGGCCGACAATCACGGCGCCGTGGTGGCCCTGAACGAGCGGGAGTGCTCGATCCAGAGGCGCCACCAGAAGGTGATCGAGGAAGCGCCGAGCCCGCTCATCGACGAGGCGACGCGCCTGGCGATGGCGGGTGAGGCGTGCGCCCTCGCGCGAGCCGTCAACTACCGCTCGGCGGGCACGGTCGAATTTGTCGTCGACCCCTCGAGGAGTTTCTACTTCCTGGAGATGAACACCCGTCTCCAGGTCGAGCATCCGGTGACGGAGTTCATCACGGGAGTCGATATCGTCGAGCAGATGATTCGCATTGCCGCAGGCGAACCCCTCTCCTTCACCGCCGACGATGTCGGTATCGACGGCTGGTCCATCGAGGCGCGAATCTACGCCGAGGACTCACGCCGCGGATTCCTCCCCTCGATCGGCCGCCTCAGCACCTACCGGCCTCCGCAGACCAACCGGTCGCTGAGGATCGACAGCGGTGTGGAGGAGGGTTCCGAGGTGACGATGTTCTACGACCCCATGATCGCCAAGCTTGTCGTGCATGGCGAAGACCGGCCGGCCGCCATCGCCGCCATGCGCCACGCGCTCGATTCCTTCGAGATCAGGGGCGTGCAGCACAACATCGACTTTCTGGCGGCGATCATGCGCAATCCGCAGTTTGCCGCAGGCGACATGACCACCGCCTTCATCGATCGCACATGGCCCGAGGGCTTTTCCGGCGCGCCGGTGACGGAGCGCGAGCGGACGGTGCTGACCGGCGTGGGCCTCCTGGCCCACCTCAGGGTTCTCGAGCGGGACCGCAGGATCACGGGCACCTTGCGCGATCCGGGGCTGATGGCCCATGACTGGGTCGTGCAGTTCCTCGGCGCGCGGTTCGAGGTGTCGGCCTGGCTGACCGCGAACGGCATCATGTGGAGGAGCGGCGAGGGCGACGTCGCGGTCGAGAGCTCCTGGAAGCCGGGCCAGACGCTGTTTCAGGGTGAGGTGGACGGCTGCCCGGCCGTCGTCCAGGTGGAGCGCAAGGGCACGTCCTGGGAACTTGTCCATGCCGGCATCATTGAGCAGATGACGGTGCTCTCGAAAGGAGCGGCGAAGCTGCTGTCGCGGATGCCGGCAAGGCCCGCTGCCGATCACTCCCGCCTAGTCACCTCGCCGATGCCCGGGCGGATCGTCGATCTTGCGGTCGGGGAAGGTGACGCGATCGAGATGGGCCAGGTGCTCGTCGTCATCGATGCCATGAAAATGGAAAACGTGCTGCGGGCGGAGCGTTCGGGCGAAATCGCGAGGGTCCATGTCGCCGTCGGCGACTCGGTCTCCGTTGATTCCACCCTCCTCGAATACGCCTCCTCATGACCACGGACCCGGGTCACGAGCGGCGGATCAGGGTGACGGTCACCGGCCGCGTGCAGGGTGTGTGGTACCGGGCATGGACGGCCGAGGAAGCCCGCGACCTCGGCCTTGACGGCTGGGTTCGCAACCGCCGCGACGGTTCGGTGGAGGCGATCCTTGCCGGCAGCCGGAAGGATATCGACACCATGCTGTGCCTCCTGGAAGAGGGACCGCCGCTGGCCGCAGTCGAGGCGGTCGCCTGGGAACCATTCACGGAAGAGGTGGCTCGCGGTTTCGCTCAACGACCAACGTTGTGAAAGACCTCCCGGAACGTTTCTTCCATGGCCGAGCGCAACGCGTCGCCTTCGACTTCGATACCGAGCGCCGCCAGGGAGGTCACGCCGTGCGACCTGACGCCACACGGCACGATACGGGCGTAGGAGGCGAGATCAGGAGCGCGGTTGATGCTGATGCCATGAAACGTCACCCAGCGGCGCACACGTATGCCGATGGCCGCGATCTTGTCCTCGCGCCCGCACGGGCGGACCACCCAGACCCCGATCCGGTCCCGACGGCATTGACCCTCAACTCCGAAACGCGCCAGCGTCCGGATGATCCAGGTTTCAAGGTCGGCGACAAAGGCATGCAGGTCATGTCCCCGGCGGGCGAGATCGAGCATGACGTAGGCAACCTGCTGCCCCGGTCCATGCCAGGTGTAGCGGCCGCCGCGCCCCGTAGGAAAGACCGGAATGTCTCCGGCATCGATGAGTTCGTCATCCCGCGCACTCGTTCCCGCCGTGAAGAGGCTCGGATGTTCGAGCAGCCACACCGTTTCCGGCGCCTCGCCGGCGCGAATGCCGGCTGCCGTCTCTTCCATGGCCCGTACCGCATCCGGATAGACCACCGGCCGGTCGCTCACCTTCCAGCGAACAGATGTCATGAAAGCCAACCTAGCAGATCACCCATGTGACCCGGAACCCGGCCGCTCCCGCTACTGATCGATAGCGCAGACCCTTGCCACGGCCGCTTGTGTCGATGGAATTGCATTTCATCGACACGTTATGGGCACATGTCGACGGTATCGACATGACCTTCGATCCCGGCCGTCCCTTCAATGACCTTCCGGACCTGCCACCGACCCTTCAAACCGAGACACGCGCCAAACGGCCGCCGTCCACCTGAAGTCCCTGGCTGCCGAAGGCACCCTCGAGCAGATCAGGGCCGGACGCGAAGACCTCTACATCAACCGGTCTCTCCTGGCGCCCTTGCCGACGCGGCATGAGCACGTCCGGCGTTCACGGCATCATGACTTCGCCCACGCCACCCGGCCGCGAGACCTCGCCACGGTGACCGGCCACGCCATCCATCCCTTGAACCACCGGTTGGGTCGCGTTCCTGCCGACAGCTCGTCTTGCGGCGTATGGTCGGATTGGCTATATGTGCGGGCCTGCCCGTCAATGCGGTCGTGGCGGAATTGGTAGACGCGCAGCGTTGAGGGCGCTGTGGGCGAGAGCCCGTGGAAGTTCGAGTCTTCTCGACCGCACCATTTCAGCACGCGCCCCGGAATGACAGGGGACGTGTGCCATGACAGACACATCGCTGCAATCGGTCCACGATCTCTACGGGCTGAGCCCTGACCTTCTTCGGGCGATCATCGATGCCGTCGATGCGGAGGACCTGGTGCGTCTCGAGGCGCTCGTGGTGCCTCTGCATGCCGCCGACAAGGCGGATCTCCTCGAACAGATGGGCAGCGCACAGCGCCGGGTGGTGATCGAGGCCCTCGGTCCGGACATCGACGCCGAGATCCTTCCCGATCTCGATGACGCCGTTCTCGACGACCTGCGCAAGGAACTCGGCCTCGAGACGTTTGCCCGGCTGGTGGGCAGGCTCGATTCCGATGATGCCGTCGACGTCGTTTCCGATCTCGATGAGCCGGTCCGCCGGGAAGTGCTGGACGCGGTGCCGGCGCCGGAACGCCGGGTGGTGGAGCAGGGACTCACCTTCCCTGAAGACAGTGCCGGGCGTCTCATGCGCCGTGATGTCGTGGCTCTCCCGGCATTCTGGAACGTCGGCCAGACTGTCGACTACATGAGAGGCGCAGGCGATCTCCCGGAAGAGTTCTATGCCGTCTTTGTCGTCGATCCCGGTCACCGGCCACTGGGCTTCATCGCGCTGGCAGCGCTGATTTGCAGTGACCGTCAGGTTCCACTGACCTCGCTCGTCGAAGGTGAACCTCTGACCGTGAAGGCCGATACCGACCAGGAAGAGGTTTCCTGGCTCTTCCAGCAGTACGGGCTTTCCGAGATGGCTGTCGTCGATGGCGACGGCCGGTTGCTGGGTACCATCACCTTCGACGACATGGCGGACGTGTTGAGCGAGGAATCGGAAGAGGACGTGCTCCGTCTTGGCGGCGTGGCCGGCACCGACCTCAATCAGGGGGTCATCGACACCACGCGCAAGCGCTTCTGGTGGCTCTTTGTCAATCTCGGGACTGCCGTCTTGGCGTCCATGGTCATCGGCATCTTCGAAGGCACGATCAAGGAGATCGTTGCCCTTGCCGTCCTCATGCCCATCGTCGCCTCGATGGGGGGTAATGCCGGCACCCAGACGATGACGGTGGCAGTCCGGGCACTGGCGACAAGGGACCTCACCCGGGCCAACGGCATGAGAGTGATTGCCAAGGAGATTCTGGTCGGCACCCTGAACGGCATCCTGTTTGCCGCGATCACCGGGCTGGTCGCCTGGGTATGGTTCCAGAGTCCCATGCTTGGCGCCGTCATCGCCATGGCCATGGTGGCCAACCTTGCGGTCGCCGGATTCATCGGCGCCGCCACGCCCCTGGTGCTGGAGAGGTTCGGTATCGACCCCGCGGTCGCGGCGAGTGTTGTCCTCACCACGGTGACGGATGTCGTGGGATTCTTCGTCTTCCTCGCCCTGGGGGCCCTGCTCCTGCTCTGACGTCCCGGGAGGCGTCAGGTGTCCTGGAGGATACGGGCGAAGAGGTCGCGGTCGATGTTGCCCCCCGACAGGACGAGAACGACCTTGCGTCCGGCCATGCGGTCGCGTTCCCTCAGGAGGGCCGCCAAAGGCGCGGCGCCGGCGCCTTCCGCCACGTTGTGGGTGTCGGTGAAGTAGTGCCGCATGGCGGCGCGGATGTCGTCCTCGCTCGTGGTGACGATGCGCTCGGCGCCCGCATTGATCTCGCTCACCGCGTCATCGTGAGGCACGCGCACCGCCATGCCGTCGGCGATGGTGTCGCAACGGTTGGTGCTGACGGGTGCCCCGGAAGCAAAGGACCGGGCGTAGCAGGGGGCGTTTTCGGCCACCACGCCAACCACGGCGGCGCCGGACGCCAACGCGTCGCGTGCCCTCAAGGTACCGCACAGGCCCGAGCCCAGGCCGATCGGCACATAGACCGTGTCGATGTCATCATGGCCCCGGAAGATCTCGAGACCGTAGCTTGCGACACCGCAGACAAGGTCATCGTGGAACGAGGCCAGCATGTGGAGACCGTGGCGTCCGGCGAGATCCCGGGCGTGAACCAGGGCCTCCTGGAAATCGTGGCCATGTTCGATCAGTTCCGCACCAAGCGCGCGCATCGCCTTGTTTTTCTCGACGGAATTGCCGTGCGGCACGACGATGGTTGCCGGAATGCCGGAGAGACCGGCCGCCAGGGCGACACTCTGGCCGTGATTGCCGCGGGTTGCCGCGATGACACCTGGAACGTCCGGTTCCCGTGCCTTGAGCCTCTCCATGTAGACAAGTCCGCCACGGATCTTGAAGGCGCCGATCCGGGTGTGGTTTTCATGCTTGACCCAGACTTCGGCGCCACTGCGCCGACTGAGCAGCGGCCAGTGGTGAAGGGGCGTTTCGCCGACGTGGCGGCGCACCAGCCGCTCGGCCGATAACAGGGCCTCGAGAGAGGTCATGCGTGATTCTCCGCCATGATGGCATCCAGGGCCATGGTGAGGCGGTCCACTTCGTCTGCCGTGTTGTAGTGGACGAGGGAGCACCGGACGACACCGTCCGCAGGATCGATCCCCTTCGCCTCCAGCACCCTGGGCGCATAGAAATCGCCGGCGCCCGCAACGATACCGCGGGACTCCAGCAACGCAGGCAGCTGCTGGCTGGCCATGCCGTCGATGGTGAAACTGAATGTGGGCGCGCGACCGGTGTTGCCGGCCCGCCGGCGGCCCAGGAGACGGATCCGGGGGCGATCCGCGGCCCAGGAGAGGAACCGGCCACTTAAGGCCGATTCATGATCCCGGATCAGGCCGAAGACCTGACGATAGCGGATGACCGGATCGTGCGCGGGTTCATCGAAATGGTGCGCTGCCAGGGCGTCGAGATAGGCGCCAACGCCGGCCGTTGCCGCTGTCAGTTCATGATTGGGCGCCCCGGGGTTGAGCTTGAGCGGGATGTCGTCCTCGCCATGGAAATGGAAGTACTGTCCGGGCAGCGAAAGAAGATGTTCCCGCTTTCCATACATGACTCCGAGATGCGGGCCGAAGGTCTTGTAAAGACTGAACAGATAGTAGTCGACATCGAGCTCGCGGACATCGATGGACGCGTGCGGCGCCATCGCCACTCCGTCGATGCACACCTGGGCCCCGGCGGCATGCACCAGGGCGGTGATCACGCGCACCGGGTTGGGACCGCCGGTGATGTTGGAGCAGTGGGAAAAGCAGACCAGCCTCGTTCTCTCGTTGAGCAGCGGCTCCAGTGCGCCGGTTTCGAGTTCCGCCGTCTCGGGGTCGACCTGCCACTCCCTGATGACGAGGCCATGTTCGCGGAGACGCCGCCAATGGTTGTTGTTGGCTTCGTGATCGAGGTTGGTGACGATGATCTCGTCGTTCTCGCGAAGCCGGGAGCGCATGGCCATGGCCAGGGTCTGCACGTTGCGCGTGGTCGAGGGGCCGACGATCACCTCGTCCGGGGAGGCGTTCAGCATGGCGGCGGCGGTCGCCTGACCGGCCGCCATGCGCTGCTGCGCCTCGCGCGCAATTGCCGCGTTATCGCCGGGCTGGACCTGGCACTCGCTCATGTAGGCGCTGACCGCCTCGATCACCGTGTGCGGAACAAGGCTGCCGCCGGCGTTCTCCATGAAAGCCCAAGAGTCGTTGAGGGCGGGAAAGAAAGACCGGACGTAATCGGTATCGAGCGGGGGAGGGACCACGGGTGACATTCCTTGGATCGCTGCGGCCATGTCGCCATAGCATCCATGCGACATCAAGACCCTTGCCGTGAAGATGGCGCGATGATCAGGAAATCGGTCCCGGCGCCATGTGGCCTCTGAATCCGCGCCTCATCTGCATCTCGATACAAGCGAGACAACGGTACGCCTGAAGGATGCGGAACATCCGTGCATGCCGCCGCCGCCGGAAGGTCCGCCCATTCGGTCATGATGCAGGCCAACGTCTAGCGTTCCCTCAACCGCGACAGGCCGGAGGCGATCCAGCCGGGAGTCCGTTCGCCCGGAAGTGATGGTTCGTCTCCGGCGGGGGCCAGCGTACGCAGACCGTCTTCGGTGGTTGATCCCAGGCGGGCGGGATTGGCGAGCCACCACACCAGGGGCACTCCGATCATCCAGAAGAATATCTGCCAAACCCAGAGGGAAGAAAGGCCGAGTGCAGCCGCCTCGTCCGCAAAGATCGGTTCGATGAAGAATGTGTTGCCCAGAATGGCGCCCGGGCCCAACGCGAAGAACGCCCAGAGCAGCACCAGCGACCATGTCGCGGTTCTTGAGGCCGGCCCGCCGAATGGCACGCGCCACGATGCCCGGAACTCGTTGTGCAGGCGATCGCGAACGTCTCGTCCGGTGCTGCGTCTGGTGAAGATGGAGACGAGCAGGACTGCGACGACGTTGCACATCAACCCCCAGGCAGCTGAATGGACGGTCAGGGGCCACCGGCCCCAGGGCAGGTCAAGAAACAGACCCTCGAAAAGCACGAGTCCGGGCGGCTCGGTGAAGATGACGACGAGCCCGCCCAGGACGATGCCGGTCAGAATGGCACCGCGGCTGATCCATGGCACGAAGGTGAAACCCAGGATAGCGGGCGTCAGCTGAACCGAGAGAGGCAGCACCGCACTGGCGAGAATTGCTGACGTGAGGGGTGAAAAGGCGGCCAGAATTGCCACCGAAATGAAGGCGCCGGCCAGCGCAACCCGTGTCGCGAAACGCTCGGCGCGACGGCTGAGTCCCGGAAAGATGTCGCGAAACAGCAGGTCCCTTGCGAGCAACAGGGTTCCTCCGGTGACGAAGAAGGCTACGGTCAGCTGGGCGATGACGACAAGGCCGAGGACCGCTCCTGCACCGGCAAGGACATTCACCCTCGCCAGCATGGTAGCGAGGGTGGCCACGTCGCCGTCCATTCGTGCGGCAAGGAAGGGGACTGCAAGCACCAGGACGGCCCCGACAAGGCCGGCCATGAGCCAGACGTGCGTCACCGCGAAGGCGCGGCCCGGTCCGGTGGTCATGCCGAGATGGAGGAACATTGGCGACAGCACGACGCCAACCAGGGTGAGAGCTGCCGACACGACGCCGACAGTCGTGAAAATGCCGCCGGCCGGCACGTCCTTGCCGATACCTGCTGCATACTGGACGACACCTGGAATGCGGTCGGCGAGAATGTCGTCGGCTACCGGGATCGACGTCCGCAGAAATCCCCCGTCCGCGAGTACGCCTTCGCCAAAGAAGACCGCAGTGGCAAGGGCGACGACGACAATGGCGGACTGCATCCCGGCCACCAGGACGACGGCGCGCCAGCCACCGATGACAGCGGGCAGGAAGAGCATGAAGGCCAGAGTCCAGATGGCGACCCGGTGCGGTATGGCGCCATCCGTTGCAATGTCGATGATGGCGCCGGCATCGGCCAGTACATGGGCAGCGAAGGGAAGGGCGAAGAGGGCTGTCAGTCCGGCGACGAAAAGGCGCAGGGCGGTGCTTTGGTAGTACCAACCCATCATCAGACCAGGACTGGCAAGTCCGGCGATCCGTGCTCCCAGCCACAGTCGCTTGAGGACCAGGACTGCGGTCAGGGCAGCGATGATGATGCCGACGCCAACGTGGTTGGCCTGCAGTCCGTAGCGGTCCACGAGGGCGAGATGGTCCGTCAGGCCGAATCCGGCGAGCACCACGCCGGACGCTGTGAACGCGAAGGCCCAACCGGGGATGTCGCTGCCACCGTCGATGAATGTTCCGGGTGCTCGGCCGATACGCGCCACCATGGCCGCGATGTAGACACCGTAGAGCGCCAGCACGGCGACGGCTGTGGCCATGATTGTCGTCACAAGCGTGCCCGGTTTCGGCGTACCCGCGACGATGGCCTCGGATTGTTGTCGCGGATGATGTCAAACTTCCGGAACGCAGCGCGCGTGCCGTGGCGTGTCACCATGGTGAGGGCGACTGCGACGACGAGGCTCGTCATCCCGGTTGCGATGGTGAGAAAGAAGGATTCATAGAATCCATCTATCAGGACCATCGCGCCAATGAAGGCGTTCAGCGCAGCGAGAAACAGGACCATGCCGGCACCTGTTTCTCGCGCCGTGAATCCGGTTCCCAGGGCGGCATTGATGATGATGTGGCCGGCGAACCCGGCGAGGATGACGACAAAGCCCCCGGCAACCCACCAGGATCCGTCAGCGGCAAACCCGTGATTGAACAACATCGCTGCGACAAGGCCGACGGGCAGCCAGAGGGCCATGACCAGGGCGTGGCGATCAAGCCGCGCCTGTTGTCCGGACGCCACCGCTCAGAACCTCAGGCGTCGTCGCTGTCCGTCTTCTTCGGCGCGGTCTCGGGAAAGTTGCGGAACGACATGCCGCCGGCCGATCCCAGGTTCTTGAGCGGAAGCCCGATCTCCTCCATCAGGCCATCGACGAACGCCACCTGCGTCCGGTACTTCATGGCCGAGTTCACCACCCGGTCCGAAACGTTGTCGGATCCGCCTCCTCCCGGCCCGCCTACGCCTTCCGATGGGCTGTTCAGCCCCGGCAGGCCGTCGACCTGGAGAATCTTGATGGACTCGATGTTCTCCATTGGCTTCACGGATTCCCGAATCACTTCAGGCAGCGTCCTGACGAGGTGCTCGTAAATGGCGCTGCGGCGACTCTCGTCAGTGCGCAAGTTCTCGGCCTCGTTGAGTTTCCTGTGACCTTCAGCGTCCGTCTGGTAGCGCACTTCGGCAGCTTTCGATTCGGCGATTTCGGCCTCGGCTCTCTTTTCCATGGCGACCTTGTGGCCTTCGGCGTTCCGCACGAGGCGCATGTACTCGCGCTCGACCTTGGCCTCGGCGTCGATGATCTCGATGCGCTTGTTGCGTGTCGCGATCTCTTCGGCCCGGACAGAGTCGATCCGGGCTTCCGTGGCGGCAAGGTTGCGCCGGGCTTCGGCCTCATTGGTGAGTGCGACGGCTTCCTCGATCTGCTTGTTGATCACGGCGATCAGGCGTTCCTTGTCGGCTATCTCGATCTGCATGTCCTGTTCGATCTCGAAACGATCGATGAACTTGCGCGCAGCAATGCGCATTTCCTCGAGCGCCCGGTTGGCAGAAATCGCCGCGTCCTCGGTATTGCGGAGGCTCCCGGTTTCCGCGAGCTTGATGGCCTGCTGCTTGGCAATGTCGCGTTCCGACACCTCCTGATCGGTCTCGAGGCGCGCCAATTCCACGGCAAGGCGCTTGGAGATCGCCGCGCGCTCCTGTTCGCTCGCGGCCTGTTCCGATGAGACCCGGACCTCCTTCTCGGCCTCGACCCCGAGGAGTTCGATTTCCCGCTGCTTGGCGATGCGTTCCGCCTCGACTGCCCGTTCCCTGTCAAGGCGGGCCTTCTCGATCTCTGAGTGGGACTGCGAGTCGAAGACCTCGATTTCCATTTCGGACCTGATGGATGCCTCGCGGACCTGGCGTTCACGCTCGATCCGTTCAGCCTCGATTTGCTGGCGGCTCTGGATGCGTTCGGTTTCAAGCGTCGAATGGGTTTCGATGTCGATCAGTTCGGTGTCGCGCTGCTTCTCGATCTCCTGGGTGCGGATGTGGTTCTGCGAGCGGATGCGTTCGAGTTCAATGGCCTGTTCCTTGGTGATGCGCAGGAGCTCGCTCTCCTTGTCGGCCTTGAGTCGGGCCTCCACCACGGCGATCTCCGAACTGGAGCGTTCCGCTGCAACCTCGGCGAGCTGCATTGCCTTGCGGTTCTCGATGTCCCGGGCCTGGTCGATCCGCGCGATTTCCAGGTCGCGGTCGATCTCGAGTGCGCGCTGCTCCGCCTCGAAGTCCTTCATCTTGATGTCGATGCGCGCCTCGTTTTCGATCCTGTTGCGTAGCTTGCGTCGATCCTCGACCTGTTCGGTCAATTGTGTGAGGCCTTCGGCGTCAAAGGCATTGGAAGGGTTGAAGATCGCGATGTCCGACTGGTTGAGGGATGTCAGCGATGCGTTCTCAAGTTCGAGTCCATTGCTCTCGAGGGTGCCTGCAGCAAGTTCCGCGGCCTGGCGGATGTACCCGCCACGATCCTGGTGGATCTCCTCCATGGTCATGCGGGCGGCGACGGCGGCCATGGCATCGACAAAGCGGCCGTGGATGACTTCCTTGACGGCCATCGCGTCCTGGGTCTTGGCGCCAAGCGTGCGCGCGGCGGTGGATACCCCCTCCCGTGTCGCGATGACGCGGACAAAAAACTCGGCGACCAGATCGATCCGCATCTTGTTGTTCGTGATCAGCGACTGTTCGCCGGTGCGCCGGACCTCGACAGGGATGGCGTTCATGTTGACGACGGTGATGTCATGGACGATGGGGATGACGAGCGCGCCGCCCCCCATCACGACTTTCTCGCCACCGGCGCCCGTGCGCACGAAGCTCTGGTCCTTCGACGAATGGCGATAGAGCCAGTGCAGCAGATAAACCCCGACGGCGATCAGGATCGTCAGCAGGATGATGATTGCGATAGCGTCAGCACCGTTCATTGTCGTGTCCTCGTCTCGAGGCTCGCGCCTCTTGCGGTTGGATGGATATCACCTCAGAACCGTTCCTGACCTGCGACCGCCAGGATTATGAGCGACGGCGTGATGAGGTTGATCAGGTCAAAGAGCGTGTAGAGTGCTACGATACTCGGCGATTGTCCCGTTCCGATCACCACATCGACAAAGTGCAGAATGGGATAGATCGCCCAGCCGACAGTCATGATCAGGCGGATCCAGAAGTAACCCAGGCGCACCGCCCGGCTCTGCCGACGGACGACGTCGGCCAGGGGGCCGAAGTAGAACTCTCCGAGGATGTAGAGCCAGAAGCCGATGGAGAGCAGTACACCCAGAGTCGGATTGAAGAAGCCTGCGTCGCCCAGGTAGCGCGCGAACACCATCAGCAGCGCGGCGGCTGCCGTGCGCCAGAAAATTCCCACCGGGGGTTTCGCCAAGGCGCGCACGAAGAAGTACATGGCCGCGACCTGCAACGGGTGCACCGTGAACCAGGCGGCAAAGCGGATGCCCCCGCTTGACGCTCCTCCTTGCAGCCACAGGGACGCCGCGCCGGCATAGTGCAGCGCCGACGCCAGGGTGGCGACGGCTACCATTGCCACCGGAATCCGCCACTTTTCGGAGGACCAGCTCAGGCCCGCGAGACACAGGACTGCGGTAGAGAAGGTGGCCAGTGCGGCGATGACGAAGCTGCTGGCGACCACGTGCTGCGAGGTGTAGAGAACTCCGAACATGTCCTTCTCCCTAGACTTGTGCCCTGATGTGCGCCGAACGTCCGTAGAGAGCCACCATGGGCAAGATCAGGAGGCCGAAAATGAACTGCTGCCACTCGTACTGAAGTCCGATTCCGATCAGAAACGAACTCAGCACCTGAAGCACCAGGACACCGATGACCGTGAACCCGTAACCGCCGTAGCCGCCGAGCAACGACGTGCCGCCGATGACGACGGCCGCCAAAGTCGTAAAGAGGTAGGGATCGCCGACTCCGATGAAACCGCCTCCTGACCAGCCAAGAAGCAGCGACCCTGTCAGGGCGGCGAACACTCCGGACAGAACATAGGCGAGGGTCCAGTACTTGAACTCCGAGACGCCGATCAGCCTCGCTGACTGGCGGTTGCCGCCGAGGCCGTAGAGGTGGCGTCCCCATGCCGTATGGCGCAGGCCGATGATGATGACCGCGGCGATGACGACCCAGATCAGGATGGTCGGTGGAAAGGCCAGACCGAAGGTCTCGCCATTCATCGCCGCCAGATTCTGCAGCCACGAGGGAACCGTGCCGAATACGTTGCCACTGAATGCCGTGCCGATGGATGTCAGGATCTGCACGAGTCCGGCGATGCCGAAGCCGATGCCCAGCGACACGATCAGCGCCTGGCCCTGCAGTCTGAAACTCAGGACCCCGTTCAGCAGGCCGATGAGACCGCCGATCAGAAGGACGAAACCGAAGGCGACGTAGGACGGCACACCGAGGCTGATCAGAAACAGCAGCCCGATGTTCGCGGCGCCGATCACGAAGGGGATCGAGAGGTCAAGTCCGCCCATGAGGGCCACCAGCGTCTGACCGACGCAGGCGATGCCGAGGAACGAGGCGAACAGCAGGATGGCCTTCACGTTCGTACCGGAGAGAAACCCGTCGATGGTGAACGAGGAGATGACGATCAGGGCGGCGAGGACGATCAGCCCGATGAAGGCGCTTCGCCCGTGGGCGAAGCGCCCTGATACCTTGAAGGCGAAGAGAAGGATCGCCTCCAGAACCAGAAAGGCGATGAGATTGGTCACTGTCCGGAAGGATTCAACCGAAGCGGTGATGATGAGGTAGGCGAGCAGCAGCAGGCCCATGGCGATAATCATCACGCGATTTGACTGCCACACGCCCCTTGCGCCGCTGGCCGGCGCCCTGGTCCCGGTACTGCGGGACTCGAACATGACCACGATGTAGTTGAGGAGCCACAACAGCACCGCAACCGACACGACAGTGGAGACGATGACGTCCTGGGCCGCCAGCCCCTGACCGAATCCGACCCCGAAGCCGATGGCGGCCACGATCAGTGCCGCCGCCAGGTTGATCCAGATCATGAACGCCGACCGCGGCATGGGTATAAGCTGCATCCTTGAATCGCGCTCGGCGGGAGGCCGTTCCTCAGTCATGGCGACATTCCTCCGAACACGGTCATGTCACCCTGGACCATCACCAGCGCGAACAGCGCGATCACGAGAACCGCAAGCAGGACGTAGGTGAAGAGACCGAGCTTTTGCCGGCGGGCCTCGGCGCTCATCAGCCGCACCGCCAGCGTCACTGCGGCCGCGGCGACGACGATGCCAAACGCGATTCTCTGGAGAAGCGAAAACCGCGGCACTGTCGCCTCGGCACCCGCGGGCGCGACCAGGAGGTAGCGTGTCGCAAGGTCGGCGTTTTCCGCTGCGGCGGGGCCTTCCGCCGGCAGGTAGGAGCCGGAGGTTGCCACATGCAGCAGGATGCCGGCGACGACGGTGCCGAGAACCAGAAACGCGCTCCAAGGCGATATGAACGCGATGTGCCGGGCAACGATCGGGACCAGGAGAGTCAACAGCAGGGACAGAACCAGGATGATCCCGTAGCTCATCTGCGTGACGAATGCCTGGATGGCACCGAAGTTGAGCGTCGCGAGGACGTAACCGATCAGGTAGAGGTTCAGTGCACCGAGAAGGGCGCCCGTGACACCGCCTCGGCCGCCGGCCAGGCTGACACCGCCGAGCACGAGCGCAGTGACAGCCGTCAGGGTCATGGTCGTACCCTGAGTCGGATCCCCTGAGGCGATGAGAGCGGTGTAACAAATGGCGCCCAGTCCGACGAACAGACCGGCGATGACGTGGGCGCCGATGCGCACGACGTAGATGCGCACCCCGCTGGTCCAGGCCGCCCGCTCGTCGTACCCCATCATCCTCAGGTTGCTGTAGAACCGCGTCAGTATGAAGAGCAGCCAGCCGACGGTGGCGATCACGACGATCAGAAGGACCGGCGAGAAGATCGTGGTGCCACGGCCCCAGCTTGCCATCCATTCCGGTGCCAGACCGCCGGGGCGTGGGAGGATGACCAGGTTGATGCCCGATAGCGCCAGGAATCCGGACAGCGCGACGATAATCGGCTGAACCCGGACCCAGATCACCACGAGAGCAAAGAACAGCTGATAGAGAACGCCCAGCCCGAGTGCCACCAGGAAGACGCCGAACGGGCCGGTGACCAGATCCAGCATGTTCAGCTTGACGATCGTCACGTTGATGAAGGCAAGTAACGGGCCGACGGCAAGGTCGATGGTGCCGCGGCCGGCGATGGCAAGTGACATCAGCGCGTAGGTCGCCAGAGTCAGCGGAGCGGCGACGATGATGGCGCTGCCGATTCCCGACATCGAGACGAGATGCGGACCGCGGATGGCAGCTGTCGACAGCAGCACCATGATGAGCGCGATCGGCACCAGGAGATAGGTGTTCGTCGTCGAGGTGCGTTCTGACATCCCGGTCAGGCCCGCAGCCATGATTCAAGCGCCGGGCGCGGCCATTGCTCAAAGTTCGATCACGCGGCGCGGATCCGCTTTCGGGGACTGCTGCGGCCTGGCAGCCGGTCCGGACAGCGAACGGCCTTCCCCGCGTCGCTGCGGATCGTTCTGCAGGATCTTCTTGAGGACCGGCGCCACGACATTCTTGAACTTTTCCGGATCTTCGGAGGTCGGGAAGTGCCCGCCGGAAAAGATGATGCACTCGCAACCCTTGACTTTCTCCGCCGTGCGCTCGGTCATTTCGGGCGTACAGGCGAAGTCGTAGTCGCCGGTCAGGAAGTAGAGGGGCAGTCGCCCCGAAATCCTGTGCACCTTGTCGCGGTAGTCGCTGTCGACGGAGTAGTAGTAGAGGTCCCCCTTGAAGATGCCCGGTCCGCCCTGTGCATAGTACCACCAGGTTTCCCAGCGGTACTGGTCCGGACTCTCCGGCGACATCAGGCCGAACACCGATGTCGCCACGGCCTCGCCTCCATGTACGTGCGGGTGATGCAGTGGGTCGATCCACCATCCCGGCGAGTGGTCGCAGGCTTCCAGTGCGATCAGCGCCGAAAACTCGTTCTCGTAGTTGAGGGCGAGTTCAAGGCAGATGTTGCCGCCCATCGACTGGCCCATGATGACCGGCTTGTCCAGATCGAGGGCGCGGCAGAAGGCGACAATGAACTCTGCGTAGAACCGCGACGTCAGCTTGTATTCATCCTCCATCAGGTAGAAGTCCTCGGGAGGAATCGATTTTCCATGCCAGGGCAGGTCGAATGCGATCATGCGGAAATTCGACGAGAAGTCCGGCTCGCAAAGCTGATGGCGATACTGACGGCAGTCGGTGCCGGCGGTGTGCAGGCAGACCATGGGAATGCCCTCGCCCGTTTCCTCGTAGTATGTCCTGTAGGTCTTTCCCTCGCAGGTCACGTAAACGTAGCGTCCGATGATGGGATCATGCGGGTTCATCGTTGTTCTCTCCGTCAGATTTCGCGCATCAGTGCGAGCATGCGGGTCAGTGCCCTCACGTTTTGCCAGAACGACAACTGATTGCCGTCGATCACCAGCTGCTTGTGCAGCGGATGCGCCATGGCCCAGATGTCGTTGAACATGGGCGGGGGCACGGGTTGGCTGAACTTTTCCCATGCGCTCGAGGGCGCGCGCAGGGCAAACTCGAAACCGAAGTCGTTCGGAGTCAGGCCCTCCGAAATACGGACGATCTTGCCCTTCTGGACCTCGAACAGGAATTCGGTGTCGTCAAAGGCGATCAGGAACCGGTGATTGAAGAACCTGCCGATGGTCGGCAGGATCCTGTCTTCATTGACGCGACGCGCCCAGCGCTCGACCCATTCAAGGTCGAAACTGGCTCTGCGGCCATATCTGCTCATGAGGTCCTCCTGTCGGTTCAACAGTAACGTGCATGCGTCATGCGGCGGGTAACGGAGTGCGGGCGGGTCCGTAGACCGCGGTGAACGAGGCCTGGTCGATCGCGACCGGCAGGACCGCCGCACCGAAAGCGGCGAGGTCCGCGTCCGCCGCAACGCCAATTCTGGGCACCTTGAGTGCGTATAGCGTGAAGACATAGCGATGCTGGCTGTCTGGAGGCCACGGACCGCCCCAGCCGCGGCCGAAGCCTGGTATGCCGAAGGTCACGAAGTCGGAATTGAGTTCCAGGGCGGCGTCCGGAAGCGTCTGGCCGCTGGCTCCTTCCGGCAGTTCGCGAACGTCTCCTGGAATGTTGCAGACCAGCCAGTGAGCGAAACTGCGTGGAAAGTTGAAGGCTTCCGGCACGTCCGGGTCGGTGACCGACAGCGCGAAACTTCGCGTGCCGTCTGGTACGCCGGACCAGGAGAGGGCCGGCGATTTGGTGCTTGATTCACAGAACCGGTCCGGCACCACCGAGCCCTGGGGAATGTCCGGGGCGCCGAAGAGAAAGCCTGACTGGTTCATCTTGTCCTCCAAGACGGTTGAAGACACCAATGGCACCGGTCGGCCGCCTGGCCGCCCATCCGACGGAAACGGCGCTGTTGCCGGTTGTCGCCCGAGTCGGTCGGCGTCATGACCGCCTGCCGACAGGACCGCGCCGCTGCGCCGGCCGAACATGGCGTTGAGAATATCGTGACCGTCGAGCGGCGGCGAGAACTCCGCTGAGATGGCGCCGTTGCGGAACACGTGCACCCGGGTGCAGAGATCGAGGAATTCCTCGATTTCGGACGACAGAAACACGACCGCGTTGCCGCGCGCCGCGAAGGCCCTGAGATTGTGATAGAGGTCGCGTTTGGCACCGACGTCGATGCCGCGGGCGGGATCGTTCAGGACCAGGACCGAAGGCTTTTCCGCAAAGGCGCGGGCGATCAGGACCTTTTGCTGATTGCCGCCCGAGAGGGATGTGACAAGATCGTCAGATGAACCCATCCGCACATCGAGTCGCCCGGACTCCCACTCGAAGACGGGGCGGAGTTTTGTCCGGTTGATCAGGTTGAGCCAGCCGCCGGTCCGATACTCCCGGTAGACCGGAAGCAAGAGGTTCTCGAAGATGCTGAGATTGGCGAAGATTCCTTCCTTCGCGCGGTCGCCGGAGACATAGCTGATGCCGTTCTCCCGAGCCGAGCGGAGATCGTCGACCGGGACTGCCGTCTTGTTGCGGACGATGGCGATGCGGCCCTCCACCATCGCCTGGACTCCCGCGATGGCGCGGACGAAGTCAGCGTGTCCGTGCCCGTCGAGTCCTGTGATGCCGACGATCTCGCCGGGATGAATTGTGAAGTCGAAAGAACCGGCGCCGGCCCACACCCGCGCTCCGAGAACGCGCAGGAGAGGATGATCCGACATGCGGGAGACCGGATCCTGAGATGCGCACTCCCCGTGTCGGCCCTTGCCGGCGATCATGTCCACGATCCGGGCTTCGCTGATGTCCTGACTTGCCAGGGTGCCGATCGAACGCCCGTCGCGAAGCACGGTGGCGCTGTCGGCAATGCGCACCAGTTCGGCGATGCGATGGGTGACGATCATGATTGTGCAACCCGCGGCCTTCATCCGGCGCATCTTGCTGAACAGCCGTTCCGTGGAGTCGAAGTCGAGGGCTGCCGACGATTCGTCGAGGATCAGGACCTTGGGGTCGGTCAAAATCGCGCGGGCGATGGTGACCCATTGCTTGATCGACAAGGGGAGTTCGACGACGGCAAGGTCAAGGTCGAGTTCGAATCCGAGAAGCTCCATCATCAGTTCGCCGGCTGCGCGGTAACGCTCCTCCCTGGCAACCGGAGTGCCGAGCAGACTGTCGGCGCCAAGATAGAGGTTGTCGAGAACCGAGCACTCGTCGGCGACCAGAACTTCCTGAAAGACGTTTGAAATGCCCAGTTCCCGGGCTTCGTAGGGAGAGCTTGCGGACTTGCCGAGAATCGAGACGTGGCCGCTGTCGGGGATCAGCACCCCGGAGATCACCTTCGCAAGCGTGCTCTTGCCGGATCCGTTGCCGCCAATGATCGCGTGAATCTCGCCCGCCGACGCGCGCAGCGACACACCGTCGAGGGCAACCGTCGGGCCGAAGGCCTTGCTGACGTCGGAAATCTCGACGGTGGCAACGGCCATGTCAGATGTTCCGGCAGGCCCGCAAGGCCGGGCTCGCCACTGCCCGGCTTGCAGGGCAGTGGCGAGCCATTACCCGTTCCTTTCGGGCAACGAGGGCCAAACGCTATTGTGCGGCCGGATGCGAGGCCGGGTCATACATCTCGGGATCGGCCGGACGCAGGAAGAAGTTGTCCAGATACTCCTTGCCCGCCCAGGCCTCGACGCCGACATGGTACCAGTCCGCCGAGTTTTCATCGCAGTCCTCGGGGATGGCCGCGAGCATCTGATCCCTGTCCATCGAGAAGGGCTTGGCAAGGATCGACTCAACCTTGGGGCCCTGTCCCTGGAGTGTGCGCATCATGATGTTCCAGGACATCTCGAAATCGTCGCCGGGAGGCCATGCATGGATGGCGCCCGACACGTAGTCCGGGTTGTTGCGCCAGTAGCAAAGCGCGCCGAGCTCGCTGCCGATGGTGACGGGCACCATGTCTCGGCCCGACTGCTTCAGGGCGCGCAGCGCGCCGAGTTCAGATGCCGACTGAATGACGATGCCATCCAGTTGGCCGGGATTGGTCGCCATCCACTTCTGGATTTCGGCCTGGGCCACCTGGTCTGTCCACATGCCGGCGATCTGGCCGACGATCTCGATGTCCGGGTAATCGGCGAGCGCTGCCTCGATGCCCACATTCTGGCTGTCTGAGGCCGAGGTGCCCGGGATTCCCTCCACGTTCAGGATGTTGCCCGCGCCGCCGAGTTCGTTGGCCATCCATTCGCCCATCATGCGTCCACCGACGACGAAGTTGGCCGACGAGTTCACCGAATAGGGGCTCGTCAGGTAACCGACCGCCGAGAACGTGGGTACGCCGCGTTCGTAGGCATAAGCCACGGTCTGGTTGAGCGCCGTGGGATTCGAGCAGCAGATGATCAGCGCATCGACGCCCTGGTCGACGAGCTGGCGCATTTGCTGGATCTGGACCGAATCGTTGAGGTTCGACTGCGTGATGATGACCTCCGAGATAAGGCCGAGCTCGGTCCATTTCGGAATGATCTCGTTCTGCAACCGGTTCATGACTGCGGCGCGCCAGGTGTTGCCGGCATAGCTGGAGGCATAACCGATCTTCCATGGCGGCGGGTTGGCGGCGATGAAGTCGCGATAGGGGCTGTCGCCCACTGGCTGGACCGGATCCAAGTACGCCGGATCGTAGAGGTCGTTGCGGATGTCTTCCGGCAGTTCTTCGACCCCGGCCGACACCGGCGCTGTGATCATGGCCGACACGCAAACGGCGAGTGCCGGCAAGAAGGCAATTGCGCAGCGTTTCATGGGTCCTCCCTTCACTGCATTGTTTCAAGTGACCGACATGGTCGTTGACGCTTCAGCGCAACCTCGCCGCCGGTCCGGGCGGCAAATCTACACCATGTCCACAATTCAGGAACAGCCCAAAGTGACACCCCCGCGCGCAGTTTGGGCCGGGCGAATCGCCGCATCACCGCGTGGCCTCGACAACGCGCCAGGCACCGGGTCATGAGCTTCGGCGTTCCATCCGTCGACGTCGGTATCCGGGCATGGTGCCGAGTGTTCCTTCAAGCCGGCGGACAACGCCGCGATGCCGAGACTTCCCTTCGGGTCGGGGTGGCGGCAAAGTCGTTGCTGACAAGTCAGTCCGGAGATCTTCATGACGGTGTCGTCCACATTCCGCCTTTCGCCCCTCGACCCGGGTGCATGGGATCCTGTCCTGCGGGATGTGCGGCGCCGGATCGGGCAGCCACTCAACATCCATGGGGTGATAGCTCGCCATCCGGACCTCATGGCGGCGTATGCCCCCTTGCGCGAACACGTGGTGAGGGGTTCCTCGCTCGAGGCGGGGCACCGGGAACTCGTGATTCTGCGCGTCGCCCACCGCACCGAGTGTGACTACGAATGGCGCCACCATGTGGAGCGCGGCCGCAGGGCCGGCCTTGACGATGAGCGGATTGGTCGCGTGAGGCAAGGAAGTGAAGCCCCCGGCTGGTCGCCGGAAGAATCACTTCTGCTGCGCGCGGTGGACGAGATGCTCGATGAGAATGAACTCAGGCCAGAAACCCTTGATGCAATGGGCAGCGCATTTGGCGATAGGCAGATTCTCGACTTCGTGTTTGTCGTTGGCGTCTACGTCATCATGTCGACGTTGCTGAAATCCGCGCGCGTGCCGCTTGAGGACGAATTCACGGACTGACCGGGGAGGGACTCTCCTTGCCATTGGACCTTTCGCCGTTGCGAGTCGCCGGTTCCCCGGCAACAGCAGAACGCACTGTGGTCACAGGCCAATGAGGGTCTGCAGGAGGATGACATGAGAGATGCAGGATCCCCCTACCTGCTGTTTCTGGGTGACGCCCGGGACGAGTTGTCGATCAAGGGGGCGACCGGAGTCAAGATCTGGCGCCCCGACAAGGCGAGGGCACAGATCCGCCTTGCGGGCTGCAACCAGGATCTCGGATTGCCCGACTTGACGGTCCGCGAGGCCGCGGATGCAGGATGCCGGACGATGCTGGTGGGTGTCGCCAATGCCGGAGGGTTCATTCCCGATCACTGGAGCGCCACGATCATCGAGGCTCTCGAGGCAGGACTTGACGTCATGGCCGGCATGCACACGCGCCTTGCGGACATTCCGGCCATTGCCGAAGCCGCGCGACGCCACGGACGAACTCTCCATGATGTGCGCCAGAGCACCAGGGAGTTCTCCGTCGGCAAGGGAACTCCGCGCAGCGGCAGACGGCTTCTCACCGTCGGCACGGACAGTTCCCTGGGCAAGATGTTCACCTCCCTTGCCATCGAACGCGAGATGCATTCCCGGGGCATGAAGGCGACCTTCAGGGCGACCGGTCAGTCCGGAATCTTCATCGCCGGGAGCGGTATCGCCGTCGACGGGGTGATCGCCGATTTCATTTCCGGGGCGGTGGAGTGGCTCGCTCCGGCCAATGATCCCGATCACTGGGATATCATCGAGGGTCAGGGGTCGCTCTTCCACCCATCCTTTGCCGGGGTGAGCCTCGGTCTTCTTCACGGTGCCCAGGCGGAAGCGCTCGTCATGTGTCACGAGCCCACGCGCTCCCACATGCGCGGTCTTCCGGGACGATCCCTTCCGTCACTTGGGCACTGCATCGAGGCCAATGAACGGATGGCCGGCCTGACCGCGCCCGGCGCCCGCGTCGTCGCCATCTCCGTCAACACCTCCGCGCTCGGAGAGGAAGAGGCGCTTCGCGAGATCCAGGCGACGGCCGCCGAACACGGTCTGCCGTGCGGCGATCCGGTGCGTCATGGCGCCTCGTTTATCGTTGATGTTCTGGTGCCATGACAGGCCCTCGCCATCGGCGGACCGTCAACGCACGCCCCGAGACCTGGCCACTGGCCCGGCCGTTCAGGATTGCGCGGGGGTCGAAGAACGAAGCTCGCGTCATCATCGTCGAGATCGCGCAGGAGGGTATGACGGGCAGGGGCGAATGTGTTCCCTACGCGCGCTACGGCGAAACCCGGGAATCGGTGCTCGCGGACATCGCCCGTCTGGCGGGGGCGGTCGAGGGGGGCGCCGGTCGGCACGATCTCTACGGAGCGGGGGCGGCCCGCAATGGGATCGACTGCGCCCTGTGGGATCTTGAGGCGCGTCTCGACGGCCGAACGGTCTGGCAGCACGCCGGCCTCAGCGAACCTTCCTCTCTTGTCACCGCCTGGACCATTGGCATCGATTCTCCTCAAGCCATGTTGAGGGCCGCGGCCAACAACCGGACGCGCCCGCTCCTCAAGGTCAAGCTCGATGGCGAGTGCATCATGGAAAGGATGCATGCCGTCCGCGAAGGCGCCCCCGAGGCGCGTCTGGTGATTGACGCCAACGAGGCCTGGACCATGGATCAGCTCCTCCGCGTCGCGGATGATCTCGCAGACCTCGGTGTCGAGATGATCGAGCAGCCCCTGCCTTCAGGCGAGGATGAGGTGCTGGCCGGTTACAGGTGTCCGCTTGTCCTGTGCGCAGACGAGTCCTGCCACACCGCAGACGATGTCGACCGTCTCCTAGGCCGATACGACATGGTGAACATCAAGCTCGACAAGGCGGGTGGCCTGACCGGCGCCCTGGCACTGCGCCGGGCGGCTCGCAAGCGCGGGCTTCGTGTCATGGTGGGCTGCATGGTGAGCACGTCGCTGGCCATGGCGCCGGCGATGCTGGTTGCCGAGGATGCCGACATCGTCGACCTTGACGGCCCGTTGATGCTGCACGTCGACCGTGAAGGCGGGATTCGCTACGATGGAAGCGTCATGCATCCCCCTCACGGCTCCCTGTGGGGAGGAGGCGAGTTCGCCGGGCAGGGGACGCCCGCCGCGGCCCGGTAACCGGGGGAGAGGATTCCTGGCAGACATTCATTCGAGGATTACCCAGGCCATCATGGCCCAGTTGCGTGACGGCATCCGGCCGTGGATGCGGCCTTGGGAATCGGGGGTTGAAGGCGCCTTTGAGGGTGCGGGCCTGCCCCTGCGCGATACCGGACAGCCCTACAGCGGCATCAACGTCATAGTCCTGTGGGCAGCGGCGGCATCAGCCGGCTACGGGAAACCGACCTGGATGACATTCAACCAGGCGAAACGCCACGGCGGTCGTGTGAGGAAGGGCGAGAAGGGCCAGTCGGTCGTCTATGCGGATCAGTACACCCGGAAGACACGCGATCCCGAAACCGGCGAGGAAGATGTGCGCCGTCAGGGCTTCCACAAGACTTTCACGGTGTTCAACGTCGAGCAGATCGATGGTCTCGATCAGCGCTGGCACCGTACCTATGCCGAGTTCCACCCGGTCAATCGCGACCGGCGGTCCGCGGATCTCGAAGGCTTCTTCCATGATCTTGGCATCGATGTCCGTCATGGCGGGGACGAGGCCTACTATGTCCTCAGCGACGACTACATCCAGATGCCGGCTTTCGAACTCTTCCACGACGGCGAAGCCTACTACACGACGCTGGCCCACGAATCGGTCCACTGGACGCGCCATGCGAGCCGTCTCAACCGCACGTTCAGGGGCAGCTACCAGGTGCCCTATGCGAAGGAGGAACTGGTCGCGGAAATAGGCTCTGCCTTCCTCTCGGCGGAGCTCGGCATCGCCCCGGCCATCAGGGAAGACCACGCCGATTACATCGGCGCCTGGCTGAGGATTCTCGAAGACGACAACAAGGCGATCTTCCGGGCGGCCAGTCATGCGTCGAAAGCGGTCAACTGGCTGCTCAATCAGGCCGGACGACGGGCGGCCGAAGCGTCGCAGCGCCTTCCCCGCAAGGATGAACCGCCCGTCTCCACCTGGGTCCAGGGAAGCCTCTTTCGCGGCGTTGCGCAGAATGGCCGGGACCAGGTCTTCCGGCCCATGAGTCTGCGGATCTCCGAGGCCATGGGAACGGCCTTTCCGGATATCGCCGTTGGCACCCGGGTCGAAAAGGAGAATGGCAGCCGGGCCTGCGATTCCGGCGAGATCGTGGCTCTCGACGGCGACGATGCCGTCGTCCGCTGGCACACCGCGGAGCTCACGGAACGGATGGCGCGGGGCGATCTGCCCGACCTTGTCGTGGCTGGCGAAGAACCGTGAGCGCCGCCGCTCCGGGACGTTTGTCTGGCGAGAGGGCGGCGATGACATTCGTGTTCGATGAGGCAGAGGCGGAGACCGCTCCCGTCCGCCTCGACGCGACGTCGGACGAGACCCGGCGTGTCACGGAGCTCATGGCCGAGGCCCGTCTCGAGGCTGGCGATGGACGTGCTGTCAGGAAACGCGCCATCGATCTCGTGACGCACATGCGGGCCAACAGGCGCCATGCCGGCGGCATCGACGCCTTCATGCACGAGTACGATCTTTCCAGTCACGAGGGCGTCGCCATCATGTGCCTTGCCGAGGCCCTGTTGCGGATTCCCGATGCCTCCACGGCGCTGATGCTCATCCAGGACAAAATTGGTGATGCCGACTGGCAACGGCACCTGGGTGACAGCGAATCGCTGTTCGTCAACGCCTCGACATGGGGGCTGATGCTCACCGGACGCCTCGTCAGCCTGGATCCGGAGTGGACGGGAAATGCGCGAGGCGTGATGTCGCGTGTCGTCAGTCGCCTTGGCGAACCCGTCATCCGGGAGGCCTTTCTGCACGCCATGCGCATTGTCGGCCGGCAGTTCGTCATGGGTCGCGACATCGATGAGGCCCTGGCCAACGCGAGAGACGACGTGGCGCACGGCTACACGCATTCCTTCGACATGCTGGGCGAGGCGGCCTGCACCATGGCGGATGCCGACCGCCACCTGGCGCACTATCGCCATGCCATTGAACGGGTCGGGGAAGCAGAAGAGAGTCATGATCAGATCCGCCGCGCCAGCGTCTCGGTCAAGCTGTCGGCACTCCATCCGCGATACGAGATGGCCCAGCGGTCCCGTGTTCTGAGTGAACTTGCCCCGCGCCTGATCGAGTTGGGCCATCTCGCCCGCGAACGCGGCATTGCTCTCACGGTTGATGCCGAGGAGGCCGAACGACTCGAACTCTCGCTGGATGTCCTGGCGGTGGCTGCCCGGGCCCTCAACGGCTGGGACGGTCTGGGTCTGGCGGTGCAGGCCTACCAGAAACGGGCGATGGAGGTGATCGACTGGTTGGCCCGCCTGGCCGCCGACACGTCCCGCAGGATTCCCGTACGCCTGGTCAAGGGCGCCTACTGGGACAGCGAGATCAAGCGGGCCCAGGAGCTCGGTCTCGAGAACTTTCCCGTCTTCACGCGCAAGGCGTCGACGGACCTTTCCTACATCGCCTGCGCCAGGAAACTGCTGGCCCGGCCGGATCTCTTCTTTCCGCAGTTCGCCACGCACAACGCCCAGACCATCGCCACGATTCTCGTTCTGGCCGACCGGCGGCGCGATATCGAGTTCCAGCGCCTCCACGGCATGGGCCAGGCGGTCTACCGGCCTCTTGTCGGCACCAGGGGAGACGGCGTCGCCTGCCGAGTCTATTCGCCCGTCGGCGGTCATGACGATCTCCTGCCCTATCTTGTCCGCAGGTTGCTGGAAAACGGCGCCAACACCTCCTTTGTGAACCGCATCGTCGATGACCGTCTGCCCATAGAGGATCTGGCCAAGGATCCGGCGACGGTGCTGCGCCAGGCCGATGCGGTGGTGCACCCGGCGATCCCGCGACCGCCTTGCCTCTATGGCGGGGAGAGAAGGAACGCGCGGGGGCTCGATCTCACCAGGGTGGCGGTTCTTCACCGGCTTGCCCGCGACATGGACCGGGCCGCAGGCGACGTGCCCTGGGCGGTCGACGGACCGTGCCACGGCACCGAACGCACGATCACCAGTCCGGCAGACCGGCGCCGGATTGTCGGCACCATCAGGCAAGCCGATGAGAGTGACCTCAACTCGGCCCTTACTGGAGCCCGCGACGCTGCCTGGGACTGGAGCGTCACGCCCGCCGACAGCCGCGCCTCGTGCCTCGAGAGAACGGCCGACTTCCTCGAACGGGACTGTCCCCGGCTGATGGCGACGGCCGTCCTGGAAGGCGGAAAGACGATCGGCGATGCACTGGCGGAGGTGAGGGAAGCGGTCGATTTCCTCAGGTACTACGCCTGTCGCGCACGCGCGGAGTTCGCCGACGACAGTGAACTTCCGGGACCCACCGGAGAATCCAATCGCATCAGCCTTCACGGACGTGGCGTATTTGCCTGTATCTCCCCATGGAATTTTCCGCTTGCCATCTTCTGTGGTCAGGTGGCGGCGGCCCTTGCCGCCGGCAATGCGGTGATTGCCAAGCCGGCGGAACAGACGCCTCTCATCGCATCCCACGCCGTCAGCCTGTTCCATGAAGCCGGCATTCCCAAGGACGTGCTGTCGTTGCTTCCCGGTGACGGCGCCACCGGAGCCGCCCTCGTCCGTGACTCTCGCATCGACGGCGTTGCCTTTACCGGGTCGACCGCAATCGCGCGGCGCATCAACCTATCCCTCGCCGGAAGGAGTGGCGCCATCGTGCCGTTGATCGCCGAGACCGGTGGACAGAATGCCATGATCGTCGATTCGACGGCACTGCCCGAGCAGGTGACCCTCGATGTCATTCGCTCGGGCATCACCAGCGCCGGCCAGCGCTGTTCGGCCCTGCGTGTGCTCTGTCTGCAGGAGGACATTGCCGATCGGGTGATCACGATGCTGTCGGGCGCCATGGCGGAACTGAAGGTCGGCGATCCCGCTCTCATCGACACCGACGTCGGTCCCGTGATCGACCATGAGGCGCTTGCCGGGCTCGAGTCCCATCTTGCCGGCATTGAACCCGCCGGCCGGATTCTCTTTCGCTCTCCCCTTGATCCGGACCTCGCCCGTCACGGCACGTTCCTGGCTCCCGCCCTTGTGGAGATTCCCGACATGGCACTCCTCGAGAGCGAGGTGTTCGGTCCGGTCATCCACGTGGTGCGTTTTGCCAGTGACAGGCTCCAAGAGGCGCTCGATGCCATCATCGCCACCGGTTTCGGTCTGACTCTCGGCATTCACACCCGCATCGATTCGCGCGCGCAGTGGAATGCCGGACGCATGCCTGTGGGCAACATCTATGTGAATCGCAACATGATCGGTGCCGTGGTGGGAAGCCAGCCCTTCGGCGGCGAGGGTCTCTCGGGCACCGGTCCCAAGGCCGGAGGCCCCCGCTATCTTCACCGGTTCGCAACCGAGCGGGTCGTGTCGATCAACACCACCGCCGGAGGAGGCAACGCCACGCTCATGTCCCTGGGGGAAGCCTGATCGGGCCCTCGCGATGAACGTGCGGTTGTTCCGGTCGCGCGGCGGAATAGAGTACTTGTGACGGAAGAGGACCAGGACCATGAAGATCGATCATGAAGGCAGGCGGGTGCTCGTCACCGGCGGGACCAGGGGAATAGGCCGCGCCATCGTCGAGGCCTTTATCGAGGCGGGCGCCCGGGTGGCACTCAACGGCAGTTCCGAGAGCACCACCAGTGATGCCATCGGCGAACTCGATGCCGGGGACCGTGTTGTCGCCGCACCGGGATCCGTGGCCACCGTCAAGGGTTGCAGGGCGGTCGTGGAGGCGGCCGTCGAAGGACTCGGTGGCCTCGATGTGCTCGTCAACAACGCCGGAAGGGGCGGCGGCGCGGCGATCGATGACTTCACGGAAGAGTTGTGGGACCGCATCATCGACACCAATCTCAAGGGCACGTTCTTCACCATCCAGGCAGCGGTTCCGCACCTGCGCCCCACCAGGGGCAACATTGTCAACATCGCGTCGGTCAACGGCATGACGGGCGTCGTGCGAAGCACTGCCTACGGACCCTCGAAGGCCGGCGTCATCAACATGACGAAGTGCCTGGCGAAGGAACTTGCCCCGGATGTCCGTGTGAATGCGGTCTGTCCCGGAGGTGTCGATACCGACATGCTGCAGAACCTTGCCATGCGCATCGCCGGCAATGTCGAGGACGGCTACCGGATCATCGCCAGGGACTGTGCGCAACGGCGCATTGCCAGGACTGACGAGCTTGCCGGACCGGTGCTGTTCCTCGCCAGCGATGCCGCAACCTTTGCGACCGGATCGATCGTGGCCATCGACGGCGGCGAGACCGCATGAGGCGATGCCTGAAACGCTGTCGCGAATGACCACCGTTTCCAGGACGTTCCGGTCTCCATCGTGGCAGGTGAACTCTCTCGCATTTCCGGGCCTTGCGGCCGTTCCGGATGCCGGACAGTGAAGGGAGTTCCCGCAGTGATCAGCCGTGAGGCCTCAACGCCGACCTGACTTCATGCATCGCCCGTCGGCCGGAGAGCCAGGCGCCATGGCACGTGGCGTGAAACTCCGGAATGGTCGCCTCGCCGGCAAAGAAGATTCGCTCGTCGATCGGCCTGGCGAGCTCCAGGCGCTGGTGGGCATTGCCCGGTGTGGCGGCGGAATACGATCCCAGTGTCCATGGATCGCCCTGCCAGGCGGTAACGATCACGCGGTCGGTGAAGTGCCTGGCGATGGAAGATCCCCATGCCGCCTTCAGGTGCTCGGCAAGGCACTCGACGGACGCCTCCTGGCCTGAGCGTTCGAGCCAGGAGCCGAATCGACCTCCGGTGACGCCCACGGCCCAGGAGGTGCCGTAGGGCCCGAGTTGCACACCCATCGGCACGTCGCCGTTCGGGAGCAGCACCGTCATATCATCATCGCGGCAGTCTCGAGGAAGGTCCTTCAGCAGCATGGCGATTCGGTTGTGAACCCCGAGCGGCAACTCCCGCGCTGCCGTTTCCTTCCAGGCGGGAAGTCCAGGATCGAAGCTGATGCGTCCAGAAGCCAACACATTGGTGGACACCGTTATCAGAACTGTGCGTCCCCGCACCGTTCCCTTTGGCGTGGTGACGGCGACACCATCGCGGGTCAGAGTGATCTTCGTCGCCTCGGCATTGAGGGTCACTGGTATCGAAGCGGCCCAAGTGGCCACCAAGGCGCCGTAACCATCGATGACCGGCCAGTCCTCGTCGGTATCCCGGTAGGCACAGACGTCGTGCACACCGGTCTGGTCCATGTCGCAAGAGGTTCCCAGCGAGAACCAGTAGGCGTCGTAGACAGCCCAGGAGCTGTCGAGGTCGACGACATCGCTGACGGCCTTGTCATCACCTTCAAGAACCGCAGAAAACGCCTTGTCTTTCGCCGCAAAATAGGCATCGAACTCCGCCAGAGCATCGTCGTCGAGGCGCGATCCCCGGTGGTGGATGTCGCGGTCCCATCCGCTCTCCTGGCGATAGGCGAAACCGTGACTCTGGGCGATGGCGACAAAGGGATTGAGACTCGCCGAATGCATCCAGTGGCATCCAAGATCGAAGGGTTGTCCGGGGGCAATCTCCTCGGTCAGGGCGCGTCCGCCAATTCGGTGGGAGGCCTCCAGCAGCGTGAACGTCAGTCCCTGTTCCATGGCGACACGGGCAGCCGACAGCCCCGCCGAGCCGGCGCCGATGATGATGACGTCGCAGTGGTCAGCCATTGCACCCGGAGTTCCTTGTTGACGTTTCATCATGCACCCTCCACAGGTCATGACGGAAGTGCGCTGTTGCATGACCGGTCCAGGACCCGAGGGGAGGAAGTGACGATGAAGGAAGTGGTTCTGGGGCGCTGGGTCATCCCGGACGCTCAAGGCGACGTGATCGAGAACGGCGCCGTCGTCGTTGAAAACGGTCGCATCGTCGCTGTCGGACCAGCCGACAGGCTGCGCCGGGAGCATGGCGACGCGGTTGTCTCAGGAGATCGGGAGTGTGCCATCATGCCCGGTCTCATCAACGCCCATCACCATTCCTCTGCCGCCAGTCACGTGCAGCACGGCGCGCCCGACATGCTGCTCGAGAGCTGGCTCAAGGCGTTGGCGGTCATGCGCCGGTCGCCGACGCGCCTCGACATCCTTCTCTCGGCAACGCGCCAGCTGCAGGGTGGTGTCACGACGGTCGTTGATCTCGCCTCACTGTCGGGGTCTGCCGAAGAGGTCGCCACAACGTGCGAGGAAGCGCTCCGGGCCTACGACACGGTAGGCATGCGCTGTGCCTTTGGCCCGGGAATTGGTGATCAGAACTTCCTGGGTGTCGGGCCTGGTGATTGTGACGAGCGCTTTCTTACAAACCTGCCTGGTGACCTCGGCGAGCGGCTGCGTTCGCACTACATGCCGGGAGCCGACCAGATGACGGCGGCCGACTACATACGTTTCATGGAAGACCTGGTCGGCGCCTGGAAAGCCCACGAGCGTATCGACGTCTGGTTCGGTCCGCCTGGACCGCCGTGGGTGAGTGACTCGTTCCTTGAACTCATTGGGGACGCGGCATCGAGACTCGACGTCAACATTCAAACGCATGTCTCCGAATCATTTTATGAAAAACTCCAGGGTCCGAAGTTTCATGGAGCGCCGATGCTTGTCCACCTGCACCGGCTTGGCCTGACCGGACCACGCTTGTCGATGGCCCACGGGGTGTGGATGACAGAGGATGAGATTGCCATCATGGCCGAGACCGGAACGGCGGTCTCGCACAACCCTTCGAGCAATCTGAGGCTGCGTGCCGGAATCGCCCCGCTCACCGCTTTCCTCGATGCCGGTGTCGTCACCGCGCTGGGCATGGATTCGACCACCATCAACGATGACGAGGACATGTTCGCCGAAATGCGCCTCGCCCTGCGTCTTGCCCGTGCGCCGACATACCACGAGTCCGCACCGTCGCCAGGTGACATCCTTGCCTGCGCCACGCAGGGTGGAGCGACACTGATGCGCAAGGATGATCAGGTCGGACGCCTTGCCCCGGGCCTTGCCGCCGATCTTCTCCTGATCGACATGACGGCGGCCGCAACGCCCTGGGTGGCGCCTGAAGCCTCGCCACGGGACCTGGCGCTCATGAGAGTGCGGGGCGCGGACGTGCGGGACGTGATGGTTGCCGGGGAATGGGTGCTCAAGGACCGCCTGCCGACCCGCTTCAGTCTCGATGACGCGATCCGCGAACTCCACGAAGTCATGGCGGCAACACCCTTTCCCGCATCCTCCCGCGATCTGGCGCTTGAGGCCTTGCCGCATGTCGAGGCCTGGTACGGATCATGGGACCATCCCCCGCGTCGGCCCTATGCGGCGATGAACAGCCGAACCTGATTCGCCATCAACCGAGGCTGCCCTCGAGTGCGTCGAAAAAGAGTTGGCGGAACGTGTCATCGGTGAGCGGCCGGGGATTGGTGGCGGCGGTGGGGTCTGCGAGCCCCTGGCGTACGATCTCGTCGACATCGCGATCGTCGACCCCGATCTCGCCCAGAGTGTGCTCGATGCCGAGAGTCCGGCGCAGGTCAAGGACCCAGTCCATCACGGCATCGACTCCGCCGCTCCCAAGGCCGAGCCACCGCGAGAGATCCCGGTATCGTGCGTCCACGACTTCCCTGTTGAAGGCGATGACATAGGGCATGACGATGGCGTTGGTCCGGCCGTGGTGGGTGTCGAACAGCACGCCGACAGGGTGTGACAGGGAGTGGATGGCGCCCAGCCCCTTCTGGAAGGCGGTGGCTCCCATGGTGGCGGCCACAAGCATGTTTCCCCGGGCCTCCAGGTTGGCGCCGTCGCTGACCGCGACCGGCAGCCACTCCTTCACCAGGCGCATGCCCTCAAGGGCAACACCGTCAGCCATGGGGTGATAGCCGGGGGCACTGAAGGCCTCGAGGCAGTGGGCGAGCGCATCCATGCCGGTCCACGCCGTGACGGAACGCGGAAGCCCGACGCTGAGCCGGGGATCCTCGATGACGATGCCCGGCAGCATCCGGGGGTGAAACAGGATCTTCTTGGTGCGCTCGGCCTCGTCAATGACGACAGCCGCACGTCCCACCTCGGACCCCGTCCCGGCAGTGGTGGGAACGGCGACGACCGGCAGGATGGTGTTGTGGTTGGCACGTCGCCAGTTATCTCCCTTGTCTTCGAACACGAACATGTCAAGCGTCTGTCCGGCCATGAAGGCGATGGTCTTGCCGGCATCCATGGCGCTGCCGCCGCCAAGGGCGACGACGCCGTCATGGTCTCCGGAACTGAGGTGTCCGACTCCTCGCGTGATATCGGAACCGGACGGATTGGGACTGATGTCGCAGAAGAGATCCGCCTGCAGTCCGGCCGCGCGAATGTCGCTGAGGACGCGGGTGACCATGTCGAAGCCGGCAAGTCCCGGATCTGTCACGAGAAGGGGCCGCGTCATGCCCAGTGTGCGGCAGGCATCCGCGAGTTCGGCAATCCGCCCGGGGCCGAAACGAATTTCCGTGGGCCAAGTCCAGGTGACGTTCTCAGGCACGGTCATGGCATCGTCGATCCTGTTGTGGGGTGTCATGGTTTGCCTCGTCACGGCGGTGGATGCAAGATGGGTCCCTGATCCCTGCATTCTGGTCCTGGAGTGGAACCGCTTCCCGTCATCTTCGATTGTGATCCCGGCAAGGACGACTCGCTGGCGCTCTTCGTTGCCCTGGCCCTGCCGGAAGTCATCGATGTCCTTGGTGTCACCACGGTTGCCGGAAACGTTCCGGTCGAACACACGAGCCGCAATGCGCGACGGATCGTGGAAGCCGCAGGACGCCACGATATACCTGTCTATCCCGGTTGTGCCCGGCCTCTTCTGCGAAACACCGTGACGGCTGTCGAGGTCCATGGCGCCGACGGAATGGGGGGATCGGGGCTTCCCGATGCCGAGCTTCCCGTTGAGGACTTCCATGGCGTGGAGGCGCTTGCCGGTTTTCTCGAGGAAGCCTCGACTCCACTGACCATTGCAGCGATCGGTCCGCTGACCAACATTGCCTTGCTGATTTCCCTGCGACCGGATCTGGTGCCGGCGATCGGACAGCTGGTGGTCATGGGTGGCGCCCGCAGAGGGGGCAATGTCACGCGGAACGCCGAGTTCAATATCTTTGCCGACCCCCATGCCGCACGGATCGTGCTCTCCGGCAAGGTGCCGGCGACCGTCGTTCCACTGGACGTCACCCGGGGTATCCTGCCGCCACAGGACTGGTTCGACGCCATGGAAGGCTATGGCGAGCCGGGGAGAGCCGTTGCCGCCATGTGGCGGGAATCACCGGTGGCGCTTCACGATGTCACAGTGACTGGGTTGTTGGCGTGGCCTGAACTCTATTCGCTCGAGTCATGTTCGGTCGATGTGATCTGGAATGACACCGGCGACTTTGGGCGCACCGTGTTCAGCAGGGATGACGGACCGCTCAGAGTCGTGAAGCGCGTCGACCGGCAACTCCTTTCCGACAGGGTGACAGAGACAATGAAGAGCTATGCCGCGCCACAGTGACGCCTCTGGGCTGGGGTCTCAGGCAACCCGGTCCGGCGGCTCCTGACCGGCAAAGAAGGCGTCGAGATTGTCCAGTGCGCGAAATCCCATCGCGTTCCGGGTTGGCATGGTGGCACTGCCGAGATGCGGCAGGAGGAAGACATTGTCGAGGTCGCGATAGCCCGGATGGATGTTGGGCTCCCCATCGAACACGTCGAGTCCTGCGGAAAAGAGCTTGCCGCAGGAAAGGGCGGCAATCAGGGCATCATCGTCAACGACATTGCCGCGTGCCGTATTGACGACAATGGCGCCGTCGGGCAGCAGCCGAAGGCTCTCCTCGTTGATGATGCGCAGGGTCTCGGGCGTTGACGGACAGTGAATTGACAGGATGTCGCTGACGGCCAGCAGACTCTCGAGGCTGTCGTGAAAGCGGGCGCCCGCCTCCAGTTCGCCTGTCAGCCGTGACCGGTTGTGGTAATGCACCTCCATGCCGAAACCGGCGACCCGTCGGGCCAGTGCCTGTCCGATGCGGCCCATTCCGAGAATACCCAGCCTGGCCCCGGTGACGTGGACACCCCGCATGGCGGTCGGCGCCCAGGCGCCCCAGGTCTTCTCGTAGATCATTCTCTGGCCCTCGTGCACCCGCCTTGCGGCGCCCAGGATCAGCAGCATGGCTATATCGGCGGTGGCATCGGTGAGAACGTCCGGCGTATTGGTGACGACAATTCCGCGCTCGGCCGCCGCGTCGATGTCGATGTGTTCATAGCCAACGGAGAACGACGCGATCACCTTGACGCCGTCATTGAGCCGGTTGATGACCTCGGACGTGATCCTGTCAGTGGGGCAGGGAACGAGGGCTTCGGTCTCGCGGCATCCTTCGACCACCTCGTCAGCCGATGGCAGATGATCGTCGGCATTGAGAATGGGCCGATAGTCGCGCTTGAGGCGATTCTCGACGGCATCGGGGAGTCGGCGGGTGACAAAGACCGAGGGGCGGTGGTCTGCGCTTGACATGGTTGTTCCTGACTTTCAAATACGTGGGGTGCCGAAAGAAACGTCCTTAATGAAATCCCGGGACAATCGCAAAACATTCATCGCCATGCTGCTGCTGGTCTGGGCGGCGGGTGGGGCACAAGCGCTCGACATGCTGTCCCATCGGGCTTCCTACCATGCCAGTGTACAGATTCTGCGAGGTGATCCGGCGATCAGGGCAGGGGAGGGATTCGTCGAGTGGAGAACGGAGGATCACTGCGAAACCTGGCTATTCAACGAGGTCTCGCTCATCCGTATCGGAAGTGGAAGTGATGCGTCCGAATTCGCCAGCAACCAGGTGAGTTTCGAGGCCAAGGACGGGTCGTGGTATCGCTATCAGAACGAATTCGATGGACCGGGTGGAGCAGAACTCTCTTCGGGCGAGGCGGTGATGAGTGCAGCGGACAGGTCGGGACGGATCGTGGTCGACGAACCAGAATCGCTCACCGGAGACCTGCCCGTTGGCACCATGTTTCCGATGCGCTTCACCATCGATGTTCTTGAGCGCGCCGCCACGGGCGAGAGGTTCATGAACCACGTCGTCTTCGACGGAAGGGATGGAGCCGTGGCGAGCGAGTACACGACCTTTGTGCAGTCGGTCGGGGAAAGCAATGGCCACAGGATCTGGACCGTCAAGGTCTCGATCTTCACGGACCCGGAACACATCGGCCCGGAGATGGAAGTGACAGCCGGTATTCGTGATGATGGCGTCATCGACACCATTCGCTACGAAGACGGCACGACAATCACCACCCTGACGCTCCACGAGTTGACCGAGCTCCCCGACGGCGACTGCTGATCGCAGGACGGACATGCTCTGAATCGTGGGGCGGCGACGGAGACCATCACTGTGGAGAGGGGTCCGCCGGACCGCTTCGCTCCAGGCGGATTCCCGACAGGCGCTACCGCGTCACGACAAGATGATAGCCAAAGTCAAGGGATTCCCTGTGTAGAATCCGGGAGTATCGGCGTACCCACGCACCGCTCCTGAGGTCATTGTCCAGACGCTGCAGCGGTTCGGTAATGTCTCCGATCTTCCAGAATGACGAAATCGAGCGGCGAACGTCCGGGTCGAGATAGGCGGCGGGCCGCCGCCAGTAGGCGCAGAGCATGCCGTCGATGCAGTCATGGGGAATGGGAACCGCGATCCGCTCGACCGGACCGAGCGCGGCCTCGAAGTCGTCCATGGCAGGCATTTGCCGACTGTCCAGGCTTGCCAGGGATGGCAGGTAGTCGAGCAACCAGAAGTTCGACATCAGGGAGTCGAAGGTCAGGACGACGATCTTGTCGCGCGTCACCCGTCGCATCTCCCGCAGACCCCGGCGGGCGTCGTCCCAGTGGTGAACTGTGAGGATGGCCATCGAGGCATCGAAAGCCCCGTCCCCGAACGGCAGGTCTTCGGCAAGGGCCTGAACGACCACCGCGGCGTCATGCGGCCGCTGCCGGATCATGGCTGCGGACGGCCCCACGGCGGTCACCACGAGGTCAGACGGTTCGTAGGAGCCGGTGCCCGCACCCACATTCACAACGGTGCGTGACTCGCCAAGATGGGCATGGATTGACGCGGCGATTCTCGGATCCGTGCGGCGCAGGCGGCGATAGCCAACGCCAATCGTGTCATAGAGCACGGTCACGGGAACGCCGGTTCGCTGCCATCGCCGTGTCCATGTGACAGGTGCGCGACGACCATTTTCTCCATCGACGCCAACAGGGTCAGGGGAGGAATCACGAAGGGCTCACGCCCAGGCAACCCTCGATGTAGGAGCGGATGCCGGGCCAGTCGCGGGCATGGTGATGACAGTTGGTCGCGGGCCCAAGGAGGTCCGCCAACCGCCGGTTGGCCACATAGTGAATGCGGATGACATCCCCGGAGAGGCTGGCGACATCCCGGTGATGTTCGGGAATGTCATCGACAAAGAAAACGGGCCCGCTTGTCCGCGAGGCAAGGTGTGCGACAGCCGGCGCCTTGGAGCCGCGGTTGGCGATGACAGGGTAGGGCATGCCCTGGCTCTCGAGGGCGTGAGCCCGCGCTTCGCGGAATTCGGGCCAGATATTGCTGAGAACAACGATCTGCAGATGGCGGCCCAGATACTGCAGAGCTTCCGCCGCCCCGTCGACGGCGGCAATCGATCGGGTGTGGTTTTCGAAGAAGGAATAGATGAGTGATCTGACAGCCGAGGTTTCCACCGCCTCGCCCGTACGATCGTCGATGATGTTGCCATTGAGCCGGAACGACGCCCAGGAGAAGCTCAGACCGCGACCGTTCAGGAAACGCTCGAAGCCTTCCATGAAGGCGAAGAGCACCTCGTCGGCGTCGCTGATGAGAAGGGGACGGCTGGAATCGATGCCGAGAGCGTTCAGCTCATCCTGCATCCGCGTCAAGAAGTGGAACCGGGCCTACTTCAGCCTGGCTTCCTTGAACACCACGTGTTTGCGCGCCACGGGGTCGTACTTGCGAAAGGAGAGTTTCTCCGTCTGCGTGCGCGGGTTCTTCTTGGTCACATAGTAGTATCCCGTGTCGGCTGTGCTCTCGAGTTTCACGAGAATGGTGGTCGGCTTGGCCATGGTTCACCCGCTCCGGCAAGTCGACCGGACACTAGGGAAGAGCCATCGGTCATGTCAAGCACCGGACGCTGCGTTGTCGGAACTCGGCGGTGCGATGCGACCACGGCGGGACGCGCATGATAAGGCCACTCAGGTGTTCCAATCACCGGGAAACGGCTTGCACCTGCTGGCTTCGTTCCGCAAGTGCCCATCGCCTGGGGCACGAAGGCGGTCGATCGGGAGTGGATTGACCGTTGTGTCATTCCCAATGAAGAGGCAGGTGAAAGACAGGTGTTCTGGCATCCCTGCCTGCGGCTGTCGGCTTGGGAAGGGGGACGTCGGACGGTGGCAGCGGTGCGCGTCCGAGAATCATGTCGGCCGCCCTTTCCCCGATCATGATGGAGGTGGCATTGGTGTTGGCGTTGACGATGCTCGGCATGACCGAGGCGTCGACCACGCGCAAGCCCTCAATGCCTTGAACCTTCAGTGCCGGATCGACCACGGCACTGGAGTCGCTGCCCATCCGGCAGGTTCCCGCCAGGTGAAAGTCGCCGGCCACGTTGTCGCGGAGATAGGCCTCGATGTCGCCATGGGAGCGGACATCCGGGCCGGGATCGACTTCCTGCGGACCATGGGCCTGGTGGGCCGGACGGGAAACGATGTCGCGGCTGATGTCGAGGGATCGCTTCATGCGCTCGAGGTCCGCGTCCGTCGAAAGGAAGTTCGAGACGATGCGCGGAGGGTCGTCCGGTCTGGCGCTGCGCAGCCGGACCCAGCCACGGCCGTCGACACGCGTCGGGCCCAGGCAAAAGGTGAAGCCATGGCTCCCGGGCAGGACCTCGCCCTCGTGGGTGAGAAGGACGGGCAGGAACTGGATGAGCATGTCGGGGTGGGAGAGCGAGGGCTCCGTCCGCAGCCACGCGCAGGTCTCGACATTGTTGGTGGCGCCGGGCCCGGTGTGCGTCGTCAGCCATCGAAGACCGGTATAGGCCATCATGTGCGGCTTCATGTAACGGCTCATGGAAACGGGTTGGTCGACACGGCACTTCATGTAGATGATCGGATGATCCTGAAGGTTCTCTCCGACACCCGGAAGGTCGACCCTGACATCGATGCCATGGTGGCGCAGTTCGTCTGCCGGTCCGATTCCCGAAAGCTTGAGCAGGTGGGGAGAGCCGACGGCGCCGCCGGCAAGGATGACCTCCCGGGTGGCCCGAAAGGTGTCGCTGCCTCCGTCGCTTCTGCGCACGGTGATGCCCGAGGCGCGGTTGCCCTCGATGGCGATGGCCGTGGCCAGAGCCCCCGTCTCGATGGCGAGGTTGGAGCGATGCCGGTTGGGACGGATGTAGGCCTCGGCGGTCGATGCGCGCACGCCGTTGCGGATGTTCATCTGAAAGGCGCCGAAACCCTCCTGGAGTTCACCGTTGATGTCCTCCGAAAAAGGGTAGCCCGCCTCAATGCCCGCCTCGATGAAGGCCCGATAGAGATCGCTGGGCCAGGCGCCCTTGATGACATGCACCGGCCCGGAACCGCCGCGCCAGCGGTTTTCGCCACCCTGCCAGGTTTCAAGGCGCCTGAAGTAGGGCAGGATCTCGCGCCACGACCAGCCTGTGGCGCCTTCCTCGACCCAGCGCTCGAAATCGAGGGCGTGGCCGCGGATGAAGCACATGCCGTTGATGGAGGATGACCCGCCCAGCACCCGGCCCCTTGGCTGGATGATGGAACGGTTGTTGAGTTGTGGCTCCGCTTCGCCCTCGAACATCCAGTTGAATCGGGGATTCTGCCAGGTGCTGCCGAACGCGGCGGGCATCCCCACACGCCAGTGGTTGAACGGCGTGCCCCGCGCCGGACCGGCTTCGAGAAGAAGAACCCGGATTGAAGGATCCTCCGTCAGCCGGGCTGCCAGGGCGCATCCGGCGCTTCCCGCGCCCATGATGACATAGTCGTACTCCCGCCCGTCGGTCATGGCGCGTTGTCTCCCCCGGCCATTGCTGCAAGCCCGAAGGATAGGGGTTCTTCACTGTGAATCGCCATCAGTCGCCGGACTCCTTCCGACACGCTCCCCGGGGCCGGTCGATACGGGCCTCAGGAAGTCGAGGTCGCAACCCTTGGTCCAGGGCAACACACTCGCTGAGTGAAGCGAGCGGTACCCGCGCGGGTGGGTGACGCCGGGCTTTCGCCAGGCGCGTCGCCGGCGTTCCAGCTCGTCGTCGCCGACCAGGAGGTCGATGGTGCCGGACGAGACGGAGAGCCGGATCCGGTCGCCGCTCTCCACCAGGGCCAAAGGGCCTCCAAGATGGGATTCAGGCGCGACGTGGAGAACGATGGTGCCGAAGGCCGTGCCCGACATCCGGGCATCCGAGATGCGCACCATGTCGGTGACGCCCTCGGCGGCGAGCTTTCGCGGAATGGGAAGATAGCCTGCTTCGGGCATGCCCGAGGGGCTTGCCGGCCCTGCGTTCTGCAGGACGAGAACATCGTCCGCGCGGACGTCGAGATTGGGACTGTCTATTCTCGTTGCGAGATCCTCGAGGGAGGAAAAGACCACCGCGCGGCCCTCGCTCTCGAGAAGGCGGGGTGTGGCGGCCGCCCGCTTGAGAAGGGCGCCGTCGGGCGCCAGGGATCCGTGAAGAATGACCAGTCCTCCCTGGTGATCCACGGGATCGTCGGACTTGCGGATGACGCGGTGATCGATCGGATCCGCGAGGGGATCTGCGAGCCGCGCGGCGAGCGCGCGTCCCGTGATATCGATGCAGCCTCCCTCGAGGCCGTCAGCAATCCCGCGCAGCACGCCGTCCAGGCCTCCGGCGGCATGGAAGTCCTCCATGTAGCCCTCGCCGACAGGTTTGAGGTCGACGATGACGGGCGTCACGCGCGCCAGGTCATTGAAACGGCCGGGATCAAAGTCGATGCCGGCACGCCCGGCGATGGCGGCAAGGTGGATGACGGCATTCGTTGAACCGGAGACGGCCAGCAGGACCTGGAAGGCATTGTCGACCGACCGGGGCGTGATGAGCGTGGAGGGAGTGGGGCCGCCTTCAGTCGCCATGGTCACGGCAAGGGCGCCCGTCTCTTCGGCGGCCCGAAGACGATCGGCGTGAACCGCGGGTATCGCCGCCGTCCCCGAAAGCACGAACCCCAGGGTTTCCGCAACAAGCGCCATGCTCGACGCAGTTCCCATGACCGCGCAGGTTCCCGTGGTCACCGCAAGCCGGCCCTCGACCTGTTCGATCTCTTCGCGCTCGATCCTGCCGGCACGAAACTCTGCCCAGAAGCGCCGGCAGTCGGTGCAGGCGCCCAGGCGTTCGCCTCTGTGGCGTCCGGTCATCATCGGGCCGGCCACCACCAGGGCGGCGGGCTTGTCAGCCGACGCAGCGCCCATCAGGAGGGCCGGAACGGTCTTGTCGCATCCCCCCATGAGAACGACACTGTCCATCGGCTGGGCGCGAATCATCTCTTCCACGGCCATGGCCATCAAATTGCGGTAGACCATCGAGGTGGGATGGAGGAACGCCTCTCCGAGAGAGATTGCGGGAAACGGCACCGGCAGGCCACCGGCGGCGGTCACGCCTCTGGCGACAGCTTCGACCATATCGCCAAAATGCCTGTGGCAGGGGTTGAAGCCGCTCTCGGTGTGACAGATGCCGACCACCGGACGGTCCAGCGATCGGCTGGTGAGGCCCGTGGACCGGGCGAAGGAACGGCGAAGAAACCGCGCAAACTCCTTATCGCCGTAGTCGGTAAGCCCGCCGTCCAGTCCTCTTGCCTTGCCCTTCATCGTCAGATCAGGGTGCCGGTCCAGGCTTTCTCGACGTCTTCGCACCAGTTGCCCACGTTCCACGCACCCCATGCTCCGAGACCCCCGAGGGGATTGCTGCCATAGTAGACGGGAACGTGAATGACGCTGAGCCCCTGCCAGGCATGAGCCTCTTGAAGTGCGTCCCGGAGACTCCCGGCGTTCCGGCCGCCATGAAGGGCCTTCACGCCACCGACTGCAGTCGCAAGGCCGACAAGGTCCACGCTGACGTCATCGGCAGTGCGGTAGTCCCTGCCGTACTGCGCCTCCTGCAACTGGCTGATGGCGCCCATGCGTCGATTGTCGAGAATCAGGATGGTGCCGTGGACGCCATGTTCGACGCCATCGACGAGGACCTGGGGATTCATCATGAAGGACCCGTCGCCGGTGATGGCGATGGCGTAGCGACCCTGATCGGCCAGCCCTCCGGCGAGCAGCGCGGAAACGGCGAATCCCATGTATGACGAACCGGACTCCGTGTAACTCTCGCCCACTTTCTCGTCCTCGACGACCTGGAAGCCGTTCGCCTGCACGTCGCCGGCATCGAAGAACTTGATGGCATCGATCTGCCGGGCGAACCGGTCGGCGACCCGGATGGCCTGGGGCTGGGTGAGAACGGGCTGCTTCCAGGCGCTGTCAAGGAGCGGCCCGCATGCATAGCGTTCCTCCCGGAATGTCCGCCACTCGGCCTTCCTTTCCGCACAGGCGCTCAGCCACTCGGACTCTCCGGGCCCGGGGGCGAGGCGTCGAGCGAGCCGGTCCATCACCGTCGCCGCATCTCCCGGAAGGGCCAGGGTGTTGTTGTAGTGGAGAACGTCGACGGGATCGGCGTTGATGTTGATGACCCTGCGAACCCCGGGCCAGCCGATGCCGGAACAGTCGCTCTGGCAGACGGCGCGGCTTGCGACAAAGACCGCAAGGTCCGCATTCGCCATGGCGAAGTTGCCGCTGATCGATCCCTTGGAACCCCCGACATGCATGTTGAGCGGGTGGTTTTCCGGCATGACTCCGGTCGAGCCCGGGGAAAGGACGACCGCCGCTCCGGCCGCCTCTGCGAGGCGCCGGAGTGCGTCGCTGGCGCTGCGTGTGCCGCCGCCGGCCTTGATGGCAACGCGCCTGGCGTTCCTGATCATGTCCGCCGCTTCCTCGATGAGGGTGTCGTCGGCGGGCGCCTGGGGCACGATCCGGGGCCGTCTTGGCAGGGCGTCGGGACGCACGGCCAGCGTGGCAGGCTGCGTGTTGAGCGGCAGGTTGAGGTAGAACGGTCCGGCCTTCCAGGGGTGAAAGACCGTCGCTGCTCCCCGCCGCAGCGCATCGCGCATCGCGCCCGGCGTGTGCAGCGTGTACGAAGCGCCCATCAGTGCGGTGATGCGCCCGAAGAGCCCCTGTTCGGGTTTCGGCACCTGTTGCATGTTGTACCCTTCACCGCGGGTCGTTTCGTCGCCATAGATGTGGTAGAGCCCGACGCCATTGGATGCGGCGGCAAGGGACCCGGCCATCGCCTGGAAGGCGCCCGGACCGATCGATGTCACCACGGCGGCCGTCTCACCGTAGACCCAGCGCAGCGCCGTGCCCGCATGGGCCATTTCGACCTCGTTGCGGAACTGGTATCCGCGGACCAGCCCGGCCTCCTCATAGACCCTGAGTGTCTCCGCGAGCTCCGTCGAACCATGTCCGAGGATCATCAGGTACTTGGTGACTCCCTGCCGCATCAGCCCCAGAACAAGCGCTTCGGTGAGCGGCAGGGTCACGGGCTCTGAGAGATGGCCGGCGCCGATGGCCTCTTCCAGCCCGCCAAGGGACGCCAGCCACGCTGCGCGCCCGCTCCTGGTGTCGGGGACCATGTCAGGTTTCCGCATAACGCACGACACGGCCGGTCCGTGCCGATTCTTCTGCGGCAAGGGCGATTCGCAGCACGCTTCTGGCGTTCCGGGCGGTCAGCACCGGTGCGCCGCCTTCCTGCAGGCTGCTGAGGAATTGCCGGGTGGCGCGGGCGAAGCTGTCTTCCCATCGCGAGCAGGTCAGTTGAGAGGAGTCGAGTTCCCCGTTCCTGAAACACTGAACGGACGGCTGGTTGCCGATGCTCCCGTGCCCCCTGTTGATCCAGATGACGCCACTGGTTCCGGTGATCTCGATCCGGTCGTCCTGGGGATACTGGCGCGTTTCGATCTCGAGGTCGGGAGAGTAGACGACCTCGAAACTGCCGATGCGCTGTTCATCGAAGCGCAGGGAGACAATCGACGGGGCATCCAGCAGGCTGCCGTCCCTGTGTCTGGTCCGGCCGATGAACGCATGGACCTCCTCGGGCTCACCCATGAAATGCCATGCCAGAGAGAACTTGTGGTGTCCGTCGTCGAAGATGAGCGGACCGCCCCCTGAAAGGTCCCGTCTTTGCCGCCAGGCCGTGGCCTCCGGAGGGACCTTCCAGGCGCCCTCGCCCTTGCCGGGATTCGATTTCATGCGGATGGCCAGCGGCCTGCCTATGGCGCCGTCACCGACAAGGGCGTCGGCGACCATGACCGGCTCATCGAACAGGATGTTCTCGAACACCCGGACCGGGCGATCGTGCGCCTCGGCCGCCTCGACCAGACAGTCGGCTTCCTCCATGGTGAGGCACATGGGTTTCTGGAGCGAGACGATCTTGCCGGCATCGATCGCTGCGAGCGCCAGCGGACAATGAAGATGGTGGGGAAGCAGAATCTCGACGAGATCCACGTCGTTGCGGGAAAGAAGGGCGCCTGGATCATCGGTCACCATGGCGTCATCGAGACCCCAGGCACGCGCTTTCGACAACGCCCGCTCCACGTTCGTGTCGCACAGGGCCGTGATGCGGGCGGCCCTGCTGCCAAGATACCCGGCCGCATGAAGATCGGAGATCCGGCCCGTGCCGATGAAGCCGATTCGCACCGGTGCCCCGATCATGGCGCGTTGTCTTCGGGAACGATGACGGTGGCTCTGACGAGCGCTCCGAATTCCTCCAGGCGGGCGTCGTCAATCCGTACCGATGGCCCGGATATGCCGAGAGCGGCGATCATGTCGCCGCGAATGTCGTAGACAGGACGGGCCACGCAGCGAATGCCTTCGGCAAACTCCTCGTTGTCGATGGCAAAGCCACGGGCCCGCGTCGCCGCGACGTCCCGCGCCAGAAGATGACGTTCGACGATCGTGCGATCGGTGTATCTCGACAGGACAGGCGGAATGGCGGCCTTGCCGAAGGCGAGGAAAGCCTTGCCAAGCGCCGTGCAATGGAGCGGCGAAAGCGCTCCGATCGGATGGTCGACCTTCAGCGGCAGCGTGGACTCCACCTTGTCGACGTACCAGACCCGGTGGTCGACAAGGACGGCAAGATGGGCGCACTCGCCCGTGGCAGCGACCAGGGATTCGAGTGCAGGACGGCACCGTTCCTTGCAGGCCACAACATCCGACAGGGTGTGCCGCCCTCCGCAACGGGCGGCCGGGGCATAGCGGCGCGTGCTGTCCTGGGTGGCCCAGCCGGCCGCCACGAGGGTCTTGAGAATATGCGAGGCGTTTGACTTGCGGACACCCAGTTCGTCGGCGATATGCGTCAGGCGCAAGGGCTCGTCGGCCTCCCTGAGCAGGTCGAGGGTCCTGAGGCCCCGTGAAAGCGACTGCAAGACACGCATCGGGTGTTTCCTCGCGAGAGGGTGCCACATACTGCACAGAATGTTCAACACTGTTGTACAAAACGACAATCTTCCCCACAAGATGCCCCCTGTTTACAGCATTGGCAACACTTCTCGTTGACAACTCCGCAGAGCGGCGCATGCTGTCCCGGCATTGGTAATGAATGTACAACATGTGCAAATTGACCGGGAGGGAACCTCCGATGACATGTTTCAACAGACGTGCGCTGATCGCCTGCGTTGCCGGCGCGGTCATGGCGGCGACCGGGATTTCCGTGTCGGCCCAGGACAACGAGGTCACGATCACCCACTACTTTACCGGTGATCTCGGTCTCAAGGCGCTCAACGAGCAGATCGCCCGCTTCGAGGAGGCATCCGGTTACGTGATGCGCAACAGTCCGGTGGGTCACGAGGACTTCAAGACGGACATTCTCGTCAGGGCTTCCGGCAACAGTCTGCCGGATGTCTTCAGCTACTGGGCGGGAGCCAGGGTCCAGTTCGTGGTCGATTCGGGGAGTCTCACCCCCATTGACGACATGTGGGACCGGGAAGGCCTTGACGATGTCGTGGCAAAATCCATCGCCGACAGCGCCACCCTCTATGACGGCGTGCGCTACCTGGTGCCGTTCAACTACCACTATGCCGGAATGTTCTACAACACGCAGGTGTTCGCCGACGCCGGGATCACCGAGCTTCCCGGCACCTGGGACGAGTTTCTCGAAGTCGCCGAAACTCTCAAGAACGCCGGCGTGACGCCGATCGCACTGGGTTCCAAGTACCGCTGGCCGGCACAGTTCTGGTTCGACTACCTGCTCCTCGGAACGGCCGGGCCGGACTACCGTGCGGCGCTGATGAACGGTACGGCCAGCTACGACGATGACGAGGTGGCCCGGGCGATGGCGATGTGGAAGGAACTTGCCGACCGCGGGTACTTTGCCGCCAACGCCAATGCCGACACCTGGACCGACGCGTCGGACAGGGTTGCCCGCGGTGATGCCGCCATGACCCTCATGGGGACCTGGATCACCGGTTACTGGAACGACATCGGCCTCGTCCCAGGCGACGACTATGCGTTCTTTCCGTTTCCGGTGATCGACGATTCGGTTCCGGTTTCGGTGGTCGGACCGGTGGATGGATTCGTGGTCTCGGCACACGGGAGCAATCCCGAAGGAGGAAAGGCGTTCCTCGCGTTCATGATGTCCGACACCGACGTCCAGCTGGCGTGGACCAATGCGGTCGGCGCTGTTTCGGCCAATGTGAATGTCGATCCGGCGAACTACAACGACGTGACACAGAACGTCATCGCCACCATTGGCGCATCGGACAACTTTGCCTTCAACTACGACCTTGCGACACCGCCGCCGGTGGCCGAGGTAGGGCTCTCCATGTTCGCCGAGTTCATGGATGATCCCTCCAGGGTTGATGCTATTCTTGAGCAGGCGGCTTCGGACGCAGCTTCGGCCTTCACCCAGTGACGGCGTGAAGGGCAGGGCCGTGCCGCCCCCTGGCGGCACGGCCCTCTGTAACCGGCGGAGGAGCGGATGGAGCGCGAGAACCGGTTCTGGCGTGTTGTCCTGCTCGTTCTTCCGCTCTCGGTCTTCGCGGTCTTCGTCGTATGGCCGCTTTTCAGTTCATTCTGGTACAGCTTCACCGACTGGAACGGATTCGATCCGAACTACGCCTTCGTCGGACTCGACAACTACGCGAGGATCTGGACGGACCGGCTGTTCTACGGGGCGATCATCAACACCGCCTTGTGGATGGTGGCCGCCATCTTGTTGCCGACACTCCTCGGTCTTGCCCTGGCGCTCCTCCTCGACCGGCAGATTCGCGGCGCCCGGATCTTCAAGACCATCTTCTATCTGCCGATCTGCCTTTCGGCCATCGTCGTCGGCCAGATATGGACCTGGATCTATCAGCCCGACTGGGGTCTTCTCAACGCGGTCATCTCGTTCGTCGCCGGTGAGCCGTTCACGCACGCCTGGCTCGCCAGGCCCGGCAGCGCCCTGTGGTCGGTTATCGTCGCCTGGTCATGGCAACAGACCGGACTATCCATGGTCATCTATCTTGCCGGGTTGACGGCGATACCCTCTGACCTGCTCGAGGTCTGTGACATCGAGGGGGCCACGGCATGGCAGCGCATCCGGCGTGTCGTCGTTCCTCTCCTGATTCCCTCGACGATCGTGGTCATTGCGCTGTCGATCATCAACTCGCTCAAGGGGTTCGACATTCTCTACATCATGACGGGCGGCGGACCGTTTCATTCCTCCGATACGCTCGCCATGCACATGTACAACGAGAGTTTCAAGAAGTACCTGATGGGCTACGGCAGCGCCATATCGGTCGTTCTCTTCCTCATCGCTCTCGTCATCATCGGATTCTATTTCCGGCAGTTGAAGAGGCTCGATGAGATCTATGGCTGATCGCCCGACGCTTCATGTCACGCCGTGGACAGCGGCCCTCATCGCGATTCTGGTGATGCTGGCGGTGCTGTTCCTCACGCCGACCGTCGGTGTGCTGCTGTCGTCGATCAAGACGACACGAGCCATTGCGATGGGGGACCTGTGGTCGATCCCCGGCGAACTCTTTCTCGGAAACTACGCCGAGGTCCTCTCAAGTCCCGCCGTTCACCGCTACTTCGTCAACACCCTGATCGTGACCGTGCCGGCAACCGTGGCGTCGACCGCACTTGGCGTCCTTGCAGGCTATGTCTTTGCCAAGCTGCCGTTCCGCGGTGGCGGCATCCTCTTCCTTGCCATTGTGGCGGGCATGTTCTTTCCGCCCCAGGTCATCCTGGTGCCGCTGTTCAGACTGTTCAATGGCGTCGGTCTCATCGACACGCTGTGGCCGATATTCCTCGTCCACACGGCGCTGGGCATTCCCATCTGCACGCTCCTGATGAGGAACTTCTTTGCCACCGTGCCCGATGCCCTGAGAGAGGCGGCCATCCTCGAAGGCGCCAGCGAATGGCAGGTTCTGACGAGGGTGGCCATTCCGCTGGGTTTGCCGGCACTGGCGGTCCTTGCCACCCTGCAGTTCACGTGGATCTGGAACGACTTTCTCTGGCCCCTGATCTTCACCCAGTCCGACGAGAAGCGCACCATCATGATCGGAATCGTCAATCTCAGGGGACAGTACACGGTCGCCTGGGGCGTGCAGGGGGCGCTCTCCCTGATTGCCAGCCTGCCAACCCTCGTGATCTTCCTCTTCTTCCAGCGCTACTTCATCAAGGGCATGACCATGGGAGCCGTCAAGGGGTAGGGATGGCGCGCGTCACGCTGGAGAACATCCGCAAGTCATTCGGCAACGTCGAGGTCATCCGGGACGTCTCGCTCGATATCACAAGGGGCGAATTCATGGTCTTTCGTCGGCCCTTCGGGTTGCGGCAAGTCGACCATGCTGCGCCTGATCTCGGGCCTCGAGGACGTCAGCGGCGGCACGATCATGATCGGCGGACGCGATGTGACCGGCGTTGCTCCCTCGAAGCGGCGCCTTGCCATGGTCTTCCAGTCCTATGCCCTCTTCCCGCACCTTGACGTCGCCGGCAACATCGGTTTCGGGCTCTCGCTTGGCCGAACGCCGGCCGCAGAGATCGAGCAGCGGGTGAGGGACGTGGCCGGGAGGCTGGGCATCGCAGACCTGCTCACCCGCATGCCCCGGCAGCTGTCGGGCGGGGAGCGTCAGCGCGTCGCCATCGGACGGGCGATCATCCGCGATCCGGAGGTGTTCCTGTTCGACGAGCCGCTCTCCAACCTCGATGCGGCGCTGCGCGTGCGCATGCGCCTCGAGATTGCCCGGCTCCACAAGGCACTCGATGGCGTGACCATGATCTACGTTACCCACGACCAGACCGAGGCGATGACCCTTGCCGACCGCATCGCCGTCATCAACCAGGGCAGGATCGAGCAGGTCGGTACGCCGATGGAGCTCTACCACCATCCGGCCAACACTTTCGTCGCCGGGTTCATTGGAGCGCCAGCGATGAACTTTCTCGATGGAAGCGTGGACGAGAGCGGCGCGGTCACCTTCGCGGGCATCACGATCATGCCTCGACAGCCGGTCAGCCACCGGGGCAGGGCGACCATCGGGATACGCCCGGAATCACTCAGGCTTGCAGGGACCGGAGAGGCGGATCTCGTCGCCCGCCTCGATCACGTCGAACCGCTCGGCGCCGAGACGCTCCTTCATTTCGACACGCCTCTGACCGTCCGGGTCAACGACGCGGTTCCGGCATCAGAGGGCGACACCCTCGGCCTCGTCGTCGACAGAACGCGGATCCATGTCTTTCCGCCATGACCTCCTGTCACCGGGCTTATCCCGGCAGGCCATGGTGGCAATGGCTCAAGCGATGACGTCGGCGAATCCTTGCCACGATGCCTTGACACCCCGATTTCACCTGTGCTGGCGGTCATCCCTCGCAGACGAGGATGTCAAAGGGAATGCGTCCGCCAAGGTTGCGTGCGCCGTCGGCTTCGATGACGTACGTGTCGATCAGGCCGGTGTCCCAGAGAGTCTCGAAGTTGCCGACGAATCCTTCTTCCCAGATCACATCGTCAGGTGGGTCCTCGTCGTAGGAGAAGTTGAACTCGTCGACCCAGTCGGGAGCGAACGCGATCCCCAGCTCGTAGCCGATGCACCAGCCAGGGCTGCCATCCAGGCCACACTCGGCGTAGTAGCGCCGCAACTCGGCGTTGACCTCCCGCACCGGACGGCCCGCACGCGCCTCGTTGGCGAAGACGTCCCATGACCCCGCCGAGCGGCGGTAGCGATCACGCACAGATTGTGGTGGCTCGCCCGTCCAGAACCCCCTCAGGATGTTGCCGTGGTAACGGAACCAGACACCCGAGCAGTCGATCTTCAGGTGTTCGCCAGCCTTCACGACCCGCCGTCGCGGCAGCTGGTGGCCGCCGATCGTGTTGCCCGACTGGATCATGAGCGGAATGGCCGAGACCTCGCCGCCGGCCGCGTACATGGCGTGGGCCATCTCGGCCTGTATGTCGAGCTCGGTCACGCCGGGCCGGATGGTGCGCCAGGCCGCCTCGTGGCCCAGAGCGCAGATCTCCATGGCCCTCGAGATGTGGGCCAGCTCGGCCGGCGACTTCAGGCGGCGCGCCCTTCGCAGGATCATGCTGGCGTCGACGACCTCGCAGCCGGCGTCGCGGAAGGCCGATTCAATCGTTTCCTGCACCCACCGGCACGGCTGGAAGCTGCGATGCTCCAGTCCCACGACCGTTCCCGGCTTCAGCAATCCGGAGGTACGGAGCTCGTCGACGATGAAGCGCGGCTGGCCTTCGGGCGAGCGATCGTCGAAGAAGCGCCTGTCGTCGGCGACGGATGTCTTGAAGAGAAGCGCGTCCTCGCCAAGCGCATCGAAGTGGATCGGCTCGTCCCACTCCAGCGCCAGGGCAGTGCCCAGGCATGCCCCCCAGTTCGACGGCGCGTGGGTGCGGTACCAGGCCGCCGCGTAGCCGTGCAGCCAGCACATGTGGGCCGGTGAGGTGGCGTACAGGAGGTCGATACCGGCCTCCGCCATGAGGGACTTGGCCCTGACCCAGCGCGCCTCGTACTCGCTGCGTTCGAAGGCAATTTCGCCGGGTTCGGCCGTTGCCCGATCGAACGAGCCCGACACGCGTGGCAAGACCATGGCTCTCTCCGCGCCATTCGCAACCAGCATAGGCGCCGGGCGCCACCGTGTCTGCGCGTCGGCAAGCACGGACCGTTTCGTGTGTCCGAAGGTGGCCCGATCACTCGTGGCGTCGCCGCCGGGGACGTGCTGCGGGTCGAGCGTTTCGACCTCGCAAGGACGAAGAACAACGCCATGCGCAGTCACACCGTCTGCCGGGGAGAAGCCGGCAGACGGTGCAAGTCATGAATCAGGCACCTTGGGATTCAACCTCGATTCAATCAGATAGTGCTGCGCTCTAGAAGCCTGACTTGACCTCGTCAAACATGGCGACAACCTTGGGCTGACTCTCGACGGAGAACGGAATCAGAAGCACACCGGCATCCGTGACGGCATCGGCATTGTCGAGTCCGAGTTCCCTGACCATCGCCAGGTCGACGAGGTCGTAGGCCTTTCTGTTGGGCGATGCTACCGCCCATTCGCCAAGAAGAAATGCACCGCTCTCGGGCGAAATCACGGAATCGATGTAATCGTACATCTTTTCTTCCGAGGCCGTGGCGCCGTTGCAGATCGACAGGAAATCGATCCAGACGATCATTCCTTCCTTGGGAACCATGAATTCGACCGGAACGCCCTGCGACCTGAGGATCGAGACCGAACTTGTCCAGCCGTACGAGGCGACAACTTCTCCTGTCGCCATGGACTGCTCCATCGACGTGGCGTCACTCCAGTAGTAGCGCAGCAGCGGTCGTTGCTCGGTCAGGAGCGCCCGGCACTTGGCGATGTCGTCGTCGGTCATGTTGAACGGATCGTCGACGCCGGCGACGATGGCAGCCGTGACGACGCTGTCCGTCGAATCGTCCCGCATCGAAAGGCGGCCCTCGTACTTGGGATCCCAAAGGATGTCCCATGTCGGGTTGTCGGCGTATTCAGGCGCCAGATCAGGGCGATAGACAATCGCCGATCCACCCCATGCAAAGGGCACCGCCCACTGCTGGCCGTTCTCGAATGCCGGAGCTTGCGTCTTGAGGCCGTCGAAGAGATCGGGCCAGTTGCTGAGCCTCGAGGTATCGGTGGGCACGATGATGCCGGCGTCCCTCCACCGCTCGATCGTCTCGGCGCCAGGCGTGGTGATATCGGGAACGAAGCCCGAAAGATGCTTGGCGAATGCCTCGTCGAGGCCGCCGAACAACGAGAATTCCGGAGATTGCCCATACTTGTCGCTGTAGGGCACGTGGAGTTCAGGCACGTTGTACCCGTCCCACGTGAACACCAGCGGATGATGATCGGATGCCTGAGTGCGCATGGCAAACGGCACGGACGTCACGAGGATGCCGGCCGATGCCAGGGTGCTGAGCGCTTGACGACGGCTGATACCGTGCGCGAAGGGCGACAAGGCGGTGTCGACCGGGAATGACGTGATTGGTTGTTGATCCTTGCTCATGGTGAGTGGCCTCCCTCCTGACCAGTTCATGCGTTGCAGTATGGTAGGATGAACATGTTACTGAATTCGCAGGAGTGTGGCCAGTTTCGACCGCTTGGCGGGGGAGTCTGGAGGTTGCCGCACAACCATCCAGGCGTCTGCCACGGGGCCGACGCCGACATCGCTACGGGTCTTGAACCTTGCGCATGCGGCACCTTCAGGGGAGGCGCCGCATGCGCGTCCAGGGCGGTTCTCAATTCAATCTCCGTTGCAGAGAGGAACCGCCTGGTTGATTCCTGTTCCATCCCAAGGCCGTGTCCGAATTGTTCGAGGTACCGTTGCTTGATGGAGCGCTGGTGACCTGAACGGCCAGGTGAAAGACGCCCATTCCCCTGTTCGTGATGCGGGTGTCGGACCGTTCAGACAGCGAGTGCCATGCCGTCGCCATAGGGAATGTCGGCCCCGCCCGAGGGATGACCCTCGGAATCGAATCCGATCGCATGGACCGAGGCGATGTCGTAGCTGAACGGGCTGCGCTCGACGTGGTAGCCCTCGGACTCGAGTTCGGCGCAAAGGTAGTGCGGTATGCGCGCCGTCACGGTGATGGTGTCGCTGGTCGCCGAGAAGCGGGGCGCCAGGATGGCCTCCTGCGGGCTCATGCCGAACTCGATCACGTTGAGAATGACCTGCAGGACGCCCATGGCAATTTGCGTTCCTCCCGGGGCGCCCAGCGCCAGGACGGGGCGGTCGCCGCCGAACACGATGGTGGGACACAGCGAGGAGAAGCGTGCCTTGCCCGGCGCGATCGAGCCCGTGCGGCCCGGGCGCGGATCGAAGACCGCCATCGCACCGTTGTACATGAAGCCCAGCCCCTCGGTGATGACGCCCGACATCATCCCCAGCGTATGCGTCATGGTGACGATGTTGCCCTCGCGGTCGGACGTCACTAGGTGGGTCGTGCCGGGCGCCTCAGCGAGAGGCATCCGTTCGACGTGTGCCTTCTTGCCGGCCTCGATGGCCCGGGAATGGTCTCTGGCGTACGCCTTGTCGGTCAGCCGCTCGAGAGGCACCTGCGTGAACCGCGGATCCCCGACATGGTTGTCCTTGTCCACGGTGGCGATTTTCATCGCTTCGGAGACGGTGCGGATGTAGATGGGCGAGTTGTGGCCCATGGCGGCGAGATCGAAGTTCTCGAGGATGTTGAGCATTTCGACGAGCATGACGCCGCCGCCTGGCGGGCGGTTCGTCGCCAGGCGATACCCGCGGTAGCTGCCCTGCAGGGGGGCGTTGGTCTCGGTGGTGTAGGCGGCGAGATCGCGGGCCGAGAGCAGGCCGCCATGGGCGTTCATGTCGGCATCGATCCGGGCGGCGATCTCGCCCTCGTAGAACACCTCCGCGCCATGCCGTGCGACCTGCTCCAGCGAGAAGGCCATGCCCGGGTTGCGGACAATGCTGCCGATGCCGTGGAGCTTGCCGTCGGACCGGAAGTAGACGGCGCGGCCCTCGGGCGAAAACGCGAGGCGCTCGCGTACGCTCGTGCGCCCGGGGTGGTCCGGAGCGACCCAGTAGCCGTGGACGCCCGGCCGCACGACGAAACCCTCCCGCGCATAAGCGATGGCGGGCTCGATCATTTCGTTCCACGCCAGTGTGCCGTAGCGGTAGCTCGCCTCGGCGAAGGCCCGGCAGGTGCCGGGGGTCGTGATCGCCTGGTAGCCGAGATCGTTGACGGCGTCCTCGAGGACGAAGCCGAAGCCATCCTCGGTCTCGCCCAGAATGCGGTCCTGCCACATGTCCGGGGTTGCGGCGGCCGGGACGCGGCCGTGAAAGTCGATGATCTCATGGATGCCGCGCCCGGGCATGTACACCTGCATGGCCCCGAAGCCGGCAATGCCGCACATCATCGGGTCGACGACGGTCTGCACGAAGGCGCAGGCGAGTGCGGCGTCGACCGCGTTGCCACCCTGGCGCAACACCCGTGCGCCGGTTTCGACGGCATCGGGCTGAAGGCTGGTGATCATGGCCCTGGGCATGGTTTTTCCCCTCGCTGCCACGGCGGGCAACGATAGCCGAAGTTCACCGGCCCTGCGACGCGATCGTTGCCGACCGCGGGCGTTCATGATGGAGCCCGTCCCTTGGAACGAACGTTTCCATGAAACCCGGGAACCGTCCGGATGGTGGCAGAGGGGTAGGGGAAGGCACCGGAGCGAGAACCGACGAGGAAGGAGAGCAGGCCTCGCTCGTCTCCCTTTCTGGGAGGAGGTGGCGGTCCGTTCAAGGCGTGGCGCTCACCGCCGAGCGTCCGGCCACGGCTGTGCATTCGAGCTCGTCGCCGACTTCACAGAAGCTTGCCATCCGGTTGGGCAGTGCCCGCCTGGCGCGGGCACCGACGATCAGAGACACGGGCCGGGCTCAGGGAAACAGTGATCTCGCCGCCGCGCCGGTCGGATTGTTCTGGACTCCCGACTCATGCGGTACTCACCACGCAACGCCTTCCGCCTTCGCTGCCCGGTCACACGTCCCAGCCGCCGTCGACCGTAATGGCCTGACCGGTGATCTGACGGCTGTCCTCGCTCGCCATGAACAGGACGGCGTTGGCCACATCCCCGGGCGTGGTCACGCGCTTCAGGGCCATCTCCTGGACATATTCGTCGTACACCTCGTCGACGGTCCAGCCGCGCACGCGCGCCTTTTCTTCGCACAGTTTCTGCATGCGCGGCGTCTCGACGATTCCCGGACAGACGGCGTTGACATTGACGTTGTACTTGCCGACTTCGAGTGCAACCGTTCGCGTGATCCCGCGCACCGCCCACTTCGAGGCGCTGTAGGCCGTACGCATGGCGTAGCCGCGCAGACCGGACGTGCCGCCGATGTTCACGATCTTGCCGCTCCTTTGCGCGATCATGGTCGGCACCACGTGCTTGATGGGGAGGAAGGTTCCGCGCTCGTTTGCCGTGATGACGTCGTCGAAGTCGGCGACGGCGATGTCCTGCACCGGCGTCTCGATGGGGCCGGTGACGCCGGCGACGTTGACCAGGATGTCGATGCGTCCGCCGAAAGCATCCAGGGCGTGCTTCACCATCGCCTCGACCTGTGTTTCGTCGGTGACATCACAGGCGACGACATGGGCCGCGCATCCCATCGCCCGGACCTCCCCGGCGACCAGCTCGAGCGCGTCCGACTCGCGCGCTGTGAGAAGAACGTCGGCGCCCTCGCGCGCGAGAGTTGTCGTAATGGCGGCACCCATGCCCTTCGCGGCGCCGGTGACAATTGCCTTCTTGCCGTCCAGTTTCACTGCATCTTTCCCTTGTCTGCACTGTTCACGAGTGTATCCGTTCCCACAGTTCCGGGCTGCCCGTAACCGCCGCCGCCGCAGCTTTCGACGACAACCACGTCGTCCCTGCCGAGGCGCAGGTTCGCCTTGCCGGGCATCTGCGACCGGCTGCCGTCCGCACGCTGGACGGTCACGCGGAAGGGCGCGCCGGAATCACCCCCCTGCAAGCCATAGGGCGGCACGACGCGCCGCTCGAACATCGACGTGACCGACATGTCATCGGCGAGCATCCGGTACTCCCGATGCAACCCCTCTCCACCCCGATGCCGGCCCGCGCCACCGGATTCCCGGCGCAGGCGCTGGCATTCGATGCGGATGGGGAATTCGGCCTCCACCACTTCGGCCGGCGTGTTCATCACGTTGGACATGTGCACCCGGACCACCGGCATCCCGTCGCGATCATGCCGCGCACCCTCTCCACCGCCGTGGACCTCGTAGAGAGTGGCCCAGGTCCCGTCGGCCCGCCGTCCGCCGAACAGGACCAGCCCCGACGTGGTCGGTCCGCCAGCGGAGAGCCGCTCCGGCCCGGTCGCTTCCAGGGCCCGGAACACGGCGTCGGCAATGCGCTGCGACGTCTCGTGATTGCCGCCCACCACCGGGCTCTCCGGGCCCGGATCGAGCAGCGAACCGGGCCGAGTCACGATCTCCAGCGGCCTGTAGCAGCCGCCGCAGGGCTGGATGTCGGTGCCAAGGAGCGCCTTGACGACATAGAAGACGGAAGCGGCAGTGATGAAGGGCGTGGTGTTGACCGGCCCCCGTGCCGCATCGTCCGTATCCGAAAGGTCGAACCGTGCCCTCTCGCCGGCGATGGTCACCCGCACTCGGACGGCGACCGGGCCACCGCCGGCAGCATCGTCGTCGAGCCAGTCTTCGCCGGTGTAGACACCGTCGGGGATCGCCGCGAGCGCCTCGCGCATCTGGACCTCGGCGCGATCGTTGATGGCGGAGATGGCGGCCATCACCGTATCTTTGCCGTGTTCCGCCGTGACGTGATGAACCCGTGCCTCGGCTGCCCGCCCTGCCGCAACCTGCGCCAGGATGTCGCCCTCGCGCTCATCGGCGCCCCGTACGTTGGCTCTGATCATGTCGAGCTTCTCGCGGTCGGGGCCGGCGGCCGTGAAGAGACGGAAGGGAGGGATGCGAAGTCCTTCCTGCCAGGCGTCGGTGGCGTCCGCGACGTAGCTGCCCGGCACGGCTCCGCCGATGTCCGCCCAGTGCGCGAGGCTCACTGCAAAGGCCACGACCTCGTCCTGCGTGAAGATCGGGCGGATCGCCTTGACGTCGGGGAGGTGGTTTCCGCCCACCTCCGGCAGGTTGAGAAACCATGTGTCTCCCGGGGCGAGGCGCTCTCGCGGCACCCGCTTCAGGAACTCGCGGACCGTGAAGCCCATGACTCCCATGTGCATGGGGATATCGCGACCCTGGGCGATGAGATGGCCGTCGGCATCGGTCAGCGCCGAGGAGAGGTCGCCGGCCTCGCGCAGGAGCGGCGAGCGCGCCGAGCGCATGACCACGAGAGACATCTCCTCCGCTGTCGCCGTCAGCGCGTGCCGAATGACCTCCAGGGTCACGGGGTCGACTGCGGCACTCATGTTCCGATCCCGGTAGCGATATGCAGATGTCCGTCCGCGTCTGCTGTCAGCGTCGCGCCGGGAGGAACGACAACGGTCGACCATGCATCGTCGACGATGACCGGCCCGCCGAGCGTGCTCTCGGCGGTCAGGCTGGCGCGGTCGTAACGTGGGGTCGGCATGCGCCCGACCGACTCGAACGCGCAGGATGATGTCCTGGCCGGCAAGGAAGCCTCGGTTTTCCCGGCGACCGGCGGGCAGGCCATGCCATCGCGGGCGGCTGAGACCCGCACGCGAATCGACACCAGTTCCCACGGATCCTCTGTCGCGAAGCCGTAGAGTGCCCGGTGGCGGTCCCTGAACTTACGCCCCAGGCACTCCGGATCATCGAAGGCCGCGCCTGTGACCTCGATCGCGTAGCTCTGACCCCGGTAGCGAACCGCTGCAACCTCCTCGACCGCCAGCGTATCGCCGTCATGACCAGCTGCTTCAAGGGGCACAGCAAGGGTTGTTCGAAGCGCCTGTCGCACCCGCCCGACCCTTTCGGCGTCCCAGCCTTCGGACGTTACGCGCAGTGTGCGCTGCTGTGCATAGCTCATCCTCGCGCCGACACATCCGAGCGCCGAGAACATGCTGGAGTGGGCGGGGACGACCACGTTGCCGATGGAGAAGGCACGGGCCAGCGCCACCGCGTGCATCGGACCCGCACCGCCGAAGGCGATGAGGGTGCAGGTACGCCCATCGATGCCGCGTTCCACGGTGACGCGGCGCAGCGCGCGCACCAGCGCCGCGTTGGCCACCTTGATGATGCCGGAAGCGGCGTCCTCCAACGTCATGTCCATGGCCGAGGACAGCTGCGCAATCACGTCGCAGGCGGCGGCAGCATCGAGGCGGAGCGTTCCGCCGATGACACTGTTGGCATCCATGTATCCCAGCACCAGATTGGCGTCTGTCACTGTCGGCCACTCACCACCCCTGGCGTAGCACGCGGGTCCCGGGTCGGCGCCGGCACTCTCCGGCCCGACCGTCAGGGAGCCGTGATCGAGCCGGGCGATTGATCCGCCTCCCGCACCGATGGATTCCACGGCCACCATGGGCTGGCGCAGGGACCGTCCGCCGATGGAACGGTCGCTCGTGATCTGCTCTTCTCCGTCGACGATCAGGCAGACATCGGTGGTGGTGCCGCCCATGTCGAAACTGATGGCCCGCTCGATTCCGAGCGTGCGAGCCAACTGCCCCGCAGCGGTCACGCCTGCGGCGGGGCCCGAGGCCGCGAGGCCGAGTGGAAGGTCGCGCAGAACGTGCGGCGACGCCATGCCGCCTGCGGAATGGAAGAAGTGCAGCCGGGAACTGTCGGGCTTTGCCGCGTCCAGATCGTCGAGATAGGCGGCTGCCAGGGGCATGACGCCGGCGCTCAACACGGTGGTTGCCGTGCGTTCGTACTCGCGCGCCTCCGGATTGACCCGGTACGAGAGCGCGACGAACCTGAACCGCGAGCGCAGGCTCTCTCCCAGGGCCTCCTCGTGGACGGAATTGGCATAGGCATGCAGCAACGACACGGCGACCGCTTCGGCTCCGCTCCGCTTGGCGCGTCCGATGGCATCCTCCACGGAGTCCGGATCCAGGGCGGTCATGACCCGGCCATCGTGGTCGAGCCGTTCCGTGACTTCAAACCGGCGTTCGGCCGGCACCTGCGGCGTGAGTTTGGGAGGCAAGTCGAGCCGATAGAGGTGGCGACGGTTCTGGCGACCGATTTCCAGTGTATCGGAGAACCCCTTCGTGGCGATCAGTGCGACCTTCGCATGATCGCCCTGGATGATGGCGTTGGTGACGATGGTGGTGCCGTGAATCAGGTCATCCACGTCTGACCATGCAAGGCTGACCGCCTGGAGCGCGGACACGAGGCCGGCAATGCGGTCATCGGTGCGTGACGGCACCTTTGCAACTCTCACCTCGCCAGGCTCCTGGCGGACTGCGACCACGTCGGTGAACGTGCCGCCGACGTCGATGCCGACCTTCCATCCATTCGGCATGACTCAGCCTCCGTAACCTGATTGCGGCGGGCGGAACACGGCAACCGGTGGCGTGACGGCCCTTGGATTCACGTGACGTTCACCAAGTGAAATGCGCTGTTGCGTCAGGCTGTTCCGGAGACGGAGCATAGGCCTGTTGCAGGGCAAGTCACACTTCCATGCGTGGAGCATTCGGCGCGGGATGACACGAGAATTCTGCAGAATGAGGAAAGAGGGGCCTGAAGAAGAACGTTGTATTCAATCGGGACCATGGTTTTCATAACAAAGCCCCCGGCACCGGGATGCCGGGGGCTTTCGAAAATCGAGTGCGGCTCAGGTGGCGTCGTCCTTCCACTCGAAGTCCGCCACGTACCACAAGGCGCCATTGGGTTGTATCGCCGGTTCCAGGTCCTCGTGATACATCACGCCCTGGGGCGGGAAAATGAGCCAGACATAGGCGCCGGTGTCCTCCATCATCTCCTGCATCCTGACGTAAATTTCGTGACGCCTGGCCTCGTCGGTCTCGCCCAGGCCGGCCGCGTACAGTTCATCGAACTGGGGGTCGGACCAACGTTCCCAGTTCCAGATGCCGACCTGATCGGAGATGTACCACTGGACCATCTGGCTGGGATCGGGCGAGTCGCCGTATTCTATGATCCACAACTCCAGGTCCTTCCACTCGTCGCCCTCGGTTTCCAGGCCAAGATTCCAGAACGGGCCCGCGTCCATGGGAACGACTTCGAGTTCCAGACCGACATCGGCCAGGTTCGCCTGGATGATCTGGGCGGCCGCAATACGGTCGGCGCTGTTGATCGTTTTCAGGGTCAGCTTGCGGCCTTCCGCACCGGCTTCGGCAATCAGCGCGCGTGCCGCATCCGGATCGGGCGTCTCGTACTTGCCCTCGGTGCGGTACCCGATCAACCCCGGAGGCACGATGCCGTAGGCGCGCGTCGGCACACCGGCCCAGGCGCCCTCGATGACCGAATCGACATCGACCGCATGCTGGATGGCCCTTCGAACCCGGATGTCCTGCAGATTGGGATGATCGGTATTCATGCCCATCCAGTACCATGCGGTGCCCGAGTAGACCTTGACGATGGCGCCTTCAGGCGGGTCTTCCTGAAGCCGCGGGATCGCGTCGATGGCGATTTCGGTGATGTCGATTTCACCGGCCTCGAAGGCGATCTCGGCTGTTTTCTCCTCATCGATGATGAAGAACTTGACGTTGGAGATGGCGGCCGGCCGACCGCCCCAGTGCGGGTTCGGTTCCAGCGTGTAGCTCTGTTTCTGCATCCACTCGGCGACCCGATAGGGACCGCAATAGAAATTGAAGATGCCGTCGTATGTGCCACCGACCGCCTCGACCGCCTTCCTCGAGACGATCGAGCCCGTGCCGTCACAGAACCAGGTGTACCAGATCGGAGCGAATGGCTGATTGAGGTGGATGATGCCGGTGTGGCTGCCGGTCACCTCGACATGGTCAAGCGTGACCGCCTTGTCCTTCCACTCCGATACGCGCATGCGCTCGAGTGAGTACTTGACATCTTCCGCATCGAGTTCAGCGATGACCTCATGCGTCGTGCCATCGTACCACATGATTCCCGGTTTCAGTTCGAAGCTGATGGTCTGGGCGTCGACCTGTTCGATTGAATTTACGAACTGACTTGGTCTCCAGCCCCAGCTGTCGCCGCCGGTGTAGTCCGCCAGCCGAGCCAGGCAGGTGAACTGCAGGACCATCTCGAAGCCACCGATCATGTAGCCGGGATCGGTCGACAGAATCGCTCGATTGCTGCGTATCCTGAGCGGCCTCTCCGACTGCGCCCAGGCGCTTGTCGGGTCCATCAGGAAACTGGCGAACCCGGCGGCAGCGACGGATGTCGCCGATGCCTGCATCAGGTGGCGGCGTGAAAAATGCATCTCTGTCATGGAAGCCTCCCTGCTTCTGACGTGGATGCAGGAAATCATCATAATTTTGTGACCTTTCGTCAAGAATTTGATCCCTAGTCTGATACGGGCAAGGGAGGTCAATACCATTGCTCACGTCGGTCTTGGCGACGGACCCGAATTGCGTCGTCCAAAGTGACGACACCTGCTTTCTGCGGTGGGCCAATTCCGGGGCGACGCCCAAGGTCAGATTAATCCGATGCGCTCCCGGAGGTCCGCACTTCGTTGCGGTGCCATGCCGGGATCAATCTTGCCGGGACTTGTCTGGCGAACCGGACGGGACGGCTAGCGACGGATGAGTTGGCGGGCGGCGGCGAAGCAGCCGTAGAGGATGACGGCGATGATGAGGGATCCGACGAATCCGTGCGGCCCGAATTCCTCCATTGACATGCCGACCATCAGTGGCCCTACCATGCCTCCGATCCCGAAGAGAAGCGAAAACACGGCGTTGGCCGCAACGAGGTCGACTGAACGAAAGCGTTGCCCCAGCAGGGTGATGCCGACGGTGAAGACGGCGCCCATGGCGCCGCCCCAGACGACGATGACCGACCACAGGAGGAGGCCCGGTCCGCTCCACCAGGGTCCTGCGCCGCCATGGAGGAGCCAGGGCAGGGGCGCCAGACAGGCTGCGATGACGAAGACGCATCCGACCAGCAACCAACCCCGGTGCACACGGTCGGCCAGCCAACCGACAGGATACTGGAAGAAGATGGCGCCGACCGATCCCACCCAGATGACGCCGTACCCCGTCTGGCGGAACTCCTCTCCGAGCACATCCATGGTGTAGAGGTGGGCGAAGGACTGCAGCCCTCCCTCGAGAATGCCGAACATCGCCGATGACAACAGTACGGTCGGCGCCGCCAGGAACACGATCATGAGACGGCCGATGCCGGAATGGGCACGATCTTCGACAGGAAAGGTGAACGTGATCCTGCGGGTTGGCAGGAGCAGCACGGACGTGATGAGGACCGATGACAGTCCGATCAGGAAGGGCCAGGCGGTCTCCGGGTCAAGGCTGGCGCCGACCACGGGTCCCACGGCCCAGCCCGCCATGCCGACGGTGGTGTAAACTCCCACCCACCTCCCCCGGACGCGATCATCGAGAATCTGGTTGATCCAGGTATCGCCGGCGGTGAAGAGCAGTGCGTTGCCGATACCGAGCAGGAATCTCAGCGCGCACCAGGCGGTGTAGTCGCGCCAGAGCGGCAAACCGATGAGTGCGATGGCGGCCAGAACAAGGCCGGCACCGATCGATCCCAGGATTCCCAGCGCCGGAATGAAGCGGGTGGCGACAAGGGACACGATAGCGATACCGGCGAACTGCACGGCGGCGCTGATGCTGATCTCGGTCTCGCTGTACCCCCTGTTGCTCAGGGACTCGGCAAGAATGGGCCACACCAGCGAACTCGTCATGCTGACGACAGACAGTGCCGCAATCAGCAGGACCAGGCATCGTCGTCTGTCGCCAGGCGACAGACGAATCTCAGACGTGATCGATCCGCTGTCTGTCACGGACATAGTGCACGAAGGGAATGGTGGCGGGCTTCAGTCCAAGTGCCCGACCCCGCCAGCGCTGTTGCGCCGTCGTCAGGGCGAGTTCCGTGACGTCGATGATCGGCAGGTCAAAGGCCTCGTCGAGAGGCAGCCAGTGAAGGTCCTCGAGCTCCCCGTCAACGAGCAGGTCACCTTCGCAGGCCGCGCCATCGGCGAGAAAGAAGCGCGTGTTGAAGCGCCTTGGCGACAGGGTCGGCGTGAGGGCCCGCATGATGTAATCGAGAGCGGCCACGTCCGGCATCATGCCAGCCTCCCGGCAGGCGCTCCAGAAGGGCGTCGAGGGCAGGGGGTCGAACGCGTCTGCTGAAGCAGCTCTCCCCAGAAGATACCCCGTTTCCTCGTGGGTTTCGCGAATGGCGGCCAATGCAAGGGCCAACGGGGAGGTGTTCGGGGTATCGCGTCTCAGGGTGCGTTCGGTCTCCGACGACAGGCGAAACCGGACGTCCGCAACACTCCTGTCGGCAGCATCGACGCGGCCCCCGGGGAACACGTAGATATCCGGAAGGAACCGAGCACGCTTGCGGCGGCGTCCCATCAGCACCTCGACCATGTCGCCGGCTTCGCGCAGAAGGACAATGCTGGCAGCATCGCGCGGCCTGGCGGCTCGCGCCGGTTGCGAACTCCGGCCCATTGAAGGCGGATCAGACGGATCGTGTCAGACGAGAATGCTGCGGCCGGCTTCGGTCAGCCGGCAGACCAGCCAGTCAGGCTTGATGGGATTGGTGATCCAGGGTTCCGCCCACCCCTGGCGTATGCAGCTTCGTATGGTACGGGGATCGACTTCGCGGCCGACCTCGTCGAACAGCGGCAGCTTGCCACCGGGCTGGTCGAGTCCCTTCATCAGCCAGCGTTTCTGGACGATGGTGGGACGACCATGAACACCGCGATCATCGCTGCGAATCTCTCTGGCCAATGCCATGGCGTCCTCCCGTCCGGCACAATTCATGATGCATCGCCGGGAGAACTTCGTCAAACGACAATGCGCCACATAAACTTATCTCTCTAACCGTCGTTAAATAAATAAATATATTATTGTCCCTATTTCAAGAACGGACAAGAGTGTAGAGCAGGGAGGCGTTGTTTATGTCGCATTCTGCAAGTCTTACTTGAACTCTCTGACCAAGGGCGTACCGCATTGTCTTGCCGTGCAATGTCTGACGTGATTCCTGATAACGGAAGGGACCGCCCGGCAGGTGGCGCGCGGGCACCAGCCCTTCGGCCTCGATGGGTCCGGCCCTGACGATGATGCCGAACCGGCCGATGCCCGATATGCAGCCCTTCATGACGGCATGCTCATGGGCCGCAAGCCACCGGGCGACATAGTGATCACCTGCATGCCTTTCTGCGCCGACGGCCCTGCGTTCCATGGCTCCGAGATGGCGGCCCGCACGGTCAAGATCATCGGGAACCGGTTCACCAAGGAGTGCGCGATGGATCAGGAGATCGGCATAGCGTCTGATCGGCGAGGTGAAATGGCAGTACTGGTCGAGTGCGAGGCCGAAGTGTCCGATGTTGTGCGGGCTGTATGCCGCCAGCGCCTGACAACGCAGCACGATGTCCTCGACCGTCTGGCGTTCGCCGGTATCGGCGGCACGATCCAGAACACGGGCAAGATCACCAGGGGAGGGGCGGCGTGCCTCGAGGGAACCATGGCCGCGCATCGAAAGGAATGTGCGCAGGGCTTCCAGTCTTTCATCGCTGGGCCGGTCATGAACCCGGAACAGGCATGCCTTGCCGCGCAAAGCGAGTTCCCGGGCCGCCGCGACATTGGCCGCGATCATCAGTTCCTCGATGAGACGATGGCTGTCCAGGCGGTGTCTGAGAACGATCTCGCTGATGTGGCCATGACTGTCGAAGGTGACCCTGCGTTCTCCCCGCTCGATCTCGAAGGCGCCGCGCTGACGTCTTGCGTCGAGAAGAACCCGGAATACACCGTAGAGATGGTCGATCAGACAGTAAGGCAGAACGGAGGTTGCGGGCGATGGACGTCCGCTGCGATGTTGCTCGACCTCGGCGTAGGTGAGTCGCGCCCGCGAGCACATGACCGCCCGCTGGAAGTTCCAGCGCTGCAGCTTCCCTCGGCTCGTGATCCACAGGTGAGCAGCCACGCAGGAACGCGGCACTCCGGGCTTGAGGGAACACAGTTCGTTGGAGAGCACCTCCGGCAGCATGGGCACTACGCGGTCCGGAAAATAGACGGAGTTGCCCCGCAGGAAGGCTTCCCGGTCGAGGGCACTTGCCGGCCGGACATGGTGTGCGACATCGGCAATGGCGACGATGACGTACCAGCCGTCACCGTCCGGTTCCGCAAAGACGGCGTCGTCGTGATCCCGGGCATCGTCATCGTCGATGGTGACCAGCGGGATGGCGCCAAGATCGCTGCGGTCTTCTTCGTCGTCTGCAGCCGCCGCGGCCTCAGCCTCGGCAAGGACGTTGTCCGGAAACTCGAGAGGGATGCCGTGTGCGGCGATGGCGGCAATGCTGATGGCGCCGGCATTCTTCCAGCTGCCAAATGTCCTGGTGATGCGGACCCGGGGCGGGCCGAGTCGCCCGTCGTCGATGGGCTCTGCCAGGACCAGGTCGTCGTGACTCACGGAGTCGACGTCGCATGCCGCAACCGCCGAGGTGCGGTCTTCGCGACGGCTGGTGCTGGCAATGAAACGGCTGCGTCCGATGTGCTGGTAGATGCCGGCTATTCTGGCCGGAGGCCGGGGAAGAATGCGGCGCAGCCTGCCATGGCGTCGTCCATCGCTCGTTCTGCGCCGGACCGAGACCAGGGCAAGATCTCCGATTCCGGCCGCAGGGGACCTCCCGCCGCCGACCATGTCGAGCACGATGAGTGGCGGCGCTCCGCGACCGGTCCACTTGACGGGACGCGCCAACAGATGACCTTCTTCGTCGAGATCGATGACCTCGACAACGATGTCACGCCGGTCATGGTCCCCGGAACGGCGGCCCATTCTCAGGTGGTGCGAACGGATTTCCTGGCCTTCCGTGGCGGCTTTCGCCGACTCTTCGGCGCAGCCTTCCTGCGAGCGAGAAGATCGAGCGCCATCTCGAGAGTGACATCGCCGGGATCGATGCCTGCAGGAAGCGAAGCATTGGTCCGGTTGTGCCGGACATAGGGGCCGTAACGCCCCTTCATCACCTCGACAGACTTCTGATCGTCCGGATGTTCGCCAAGCACCCGGAGAGCCTGCCCTCCCTTTCGGGTGTTTCCGCTTTCGGCGATCAACGACACGGCTCTGTTGAGACCTATCGTGAGCACGTCGTCGTCCTGGAGATTGATGTAACGCGAACCGTGTTTCAGGTAGGGACCGTATCGCCCGATACCGGCCGCGATGACGGACCCCGTTTCGGGATGCTCGCCGACTTCCCTGGGAAGCGCGAGGAGCGCCAGGGCTGTCTCGAGCGTCATCGTCGATGGCGGCATGGATGCGGGAACCGAGACCGTCGCCGAGCCGGATCCGGCCTCGCCCTTGCGGACGTAGGGCCCGAACTTGCCATGGCGCAGGGTGACGGGAAGACCGGTTTGCGGCTCCTCGCCAAGGACGCGCGGTTCGTTGTCCTCCGGGGCGGCATTGCCGTTCCTGTCGAAGGGATTCTTGGTGTAGCGGCAGTCCGGATACGCCGAACAGCCGATGAAGGCGCCGAACTTGCCCAGTTTCAGATTGAGAGTGCCGTCCTTGCACGACGGGCAGGCACGCCGGTTCCCGTCACCCTGGTCCGGATAGATGTCGTCTTCCAGAATTCTCTCGATACTCTCGACGATGTGCCGCAGGTCGAGGTTCCGGGTGTCGCGCGTCACTCTTTCAAAGGCGTCCCAGAATTCACGCAGCACGGCCTTCCAGTTCGCGTTCCCGTTGGAGATTCGGTCGAGGTCCTGCTCCATGTCCGCCGTGAAGGTGTACTGCACGTAGGTTCCGAAGAAGGTCTCGAGGAAGGCGACGAGCAGGCGTCCGCGGTCAGCCGGATGGAACTGCCTGCGTTCGAGCGTGACGTACTCCTTGTCCTTCAGGACTCCGATGATGGGCGCATAGGTCGAGGGCCTGCCTATGCCGAGTTCCTCGAGGCGCTTGACGAGGGTGGCCTCGGTGAGCCGCGGTGGCGGTTCCGTGAAGTGCTGTTGCGGCCTGACCTCGCGGACCTCGAGGCGGTCCCCTTCTGCAAGATCCGGCAATCTCCTGTCGCCCGAGTCGCTTTCCTTCCCGTCGGTCGATTCACGGTAAAGCCTGGTGAAGCCGTCGAAGACCATCACCGAGCCGCTGGCGCGCAATCCGATGTCGCGACCGCCGAGGCCGTCGACGGGCGACCTGATGTCGACAGTGGTCTGGTCGAAACGAACCTCGGCCATCTGGCTGGCGAGGGCCCGCTTCCAGATGAGCGCGTAGAGCCGTGCTTCCCTGTCCTCGAGATATCGCGCCATCGCCTCGGGAGTTCGGCCGAAGTCCGTCGGCCTGATGGCCTCGTGCGCCTCCTGGGCGTTGCGCGCCCGGGTCGTGAAGGTCCGCTGTCGGTCCGGCAGGTAGGCGCCGCCGAACGAGTCGGCAATGAGACGCCGCGCGTCCCGGATCGCCGCCTGGGACATGACGACGCTGTCTGTGCGCATGTAGGTGATGAGGCCGGTCGTCTCGCCCCCGATGTCACGTCCCTCATAGAGGCGCTGGGCCTGGCGCATGGTGTCCTGGACACTGAAACCGAACCTGCGCGAGGCATCCTGCTGCAGGGTGGATGTGGTGAAGGGGGGCGGAGGATTTCGTTTCGCCTTCTTGCGCTCCACGGAGTCGACGGCGAACGCGCCGTCCTGCACGCTGGCGGCAGCCTCACCGGCCATCGCTTCGCCGGTCAGGGTGAACTTCTCGAGCCGGACGCCATCGAGGCTATGGAGCCGTGCGGTGAACAATGCACCGCCTGGCGTTCCCAGATCGGCATCGACCGACCAGTACTCCCGGGGCACGAAACGCTCGATTTCCGCTTCGCGTTCGCAGATCAGGCGCAGCGCCACGGATTGCACGCGGCCGGCCGACTTGCAGTCGCAACCGGGCAGCTTGTGCCAGAGCACCGGCGACAGGGTGAATCCGATGAGATAGTCGAGAGCCCGCCTGGCCAGTTGCGCCTCGACGAGATGCATGTCGATGTCGCGCGGTTCCGCCATCGCGCTGCGCACGGCGTCCGAGGTGATTTCATTGAACACCACACGCTTCACAGCACGGTCCGCCGTTGCACCCTTGTCCCTGAGCCAGTTCAGCACATGCCAGGCGATGGCCTCGCCTTCCCGGTCGGGGTCCGTGGCGAGAACCAGGGAATCGGCCTTGTCGAGCGCCGTGGAGATGGTGTTGAGTGCCTTGAGAGACCTGGAACTGGTCTCGAAGGTCATCTCGAAGTCCTGCTCCGGTCGCACGGAACCGTCGCGCGACGGCAGATCGCTGACGTGCCCGTAGCTTGCCAGTACGGTGAAGTCAGGACCCAGATACCTGCTGATGGTCTTCGCCTTGGCAGGAGATTCAACGACAACGACCTGCATGGACATCCCCAGGATTCCGCCCGGCACGTGCTAAGTGGCACCGGTGGCACGGTCCGTCAAGGAGGCCGCCGCTTCTCCGGTGAGAGCGGGACCGCTCATCAAGGAGCCTTGCCGGCGCCTGTTCCAGAGTGCGCTACCGGCCGATCCGCGGTTCCTTTCCGGTCACGAGACGGCGGATGTTGGCATGGTGGCGGACGACCACCAGGACGGCGACAAGGATCATCACGCCGGCGTACTGCCTGTCGCTTGTGATCATCCAGATGGCGACCGGTGACGCGATGATGCTCGCCATGCCGGAGACAGACGAGATGCGAGTCACGCCGGCCACAGCCAGCCACACCCCCAGGACGGCCAGCCCCGACGGCCATGAAAGGGCCAGGGTGACACCGAGCGCCGTGGCGACCCCCTTGCCGCCGCGGAACCGCAGCCACGGGTTGAACATGTGGCCCACCACCACGAACAGCGCCGCGATGACGGCCATGTCGGGACCGCCGGTGTCATGGCCGATCATGACGGCCAGCACTCCCTTGGCGTAGTCGAGAACCAGTGTGACCGCGGCGGGCAGCCGTCCTGCCGTGCGCAGGACGTTGGTGGCGCCGATGCTGCCTGAACCGGTCTCGCGGAGGTCGAAGCGTCCGGCGAGCCGGGCTGCGATCAGGCCTGACGGCAACGAACCGACGAGCCAGGCGGCCAGGGCACCCACCAGGAAGGGCCACAGGTAGGGCAGGGCATCGAGCGTGAGCATGCGTTCGTCGAACAAGGAGGCCCCCGGTCACCCGGGCATCATCATGCGTCCGGCGTCATGCCCGGTCCAGTGCCGCAATCCGCTCGCACCTCACAATCAGGATGTGGAGGCGATATCCATCACCGTGCGGCCGCTGACCACGGTGCGGACCGCGCGGCCGGTGACCGAGCGGCCGTCGAAGGGGGAGTTCTTGGACTTGCTCTGGAAGGCGTGGTTGTCGATCTGCCAGGTCATGGAGGGATCGATGAGAACGATGTCCGCCGGGCCTCCGACTTCAAGCCGGCCGGCCTTCAATCCGATGAGATCGGCAGGTCGGCAGGTCACGAGGGCGAGCGCATCCACAAGGCCAAGCCGTCCCGTGGCGACGATTTCGAGAACCAGGGGAAGCAGTGTCTCGAGTCCGACGATGCCGAAGGCCGCCTGGGCGAAGGGCTGCCTCTTGCTGTCCTGATCGCGCGGTTCGTGGGCCGATACGACGGCATCGATGACCCCTTCGGCCAGGGCCGCCACCAGGGCCTGGCGATCTTCCTCGCCGCGCAACGGAGGGCGCACCTTGGTGAAGGTGAGGTAGTCGCCCACCGCGCTCTCGTTGAGCACCAGGTAATGGGGGGCGGTGTCCGCACTCACCTGCAGCCCCCGGGCCCTTGCCTGGCGCACGAGATCGGCACTCTCGGCGGTGGTGATGCTGCTGAAGTGCAGGCGTCCCCCGGTCATTTCGACGAGGCGGATGTCGCGGGCAATCATGATGGTCTCGGCTTCCGGCGCCATTCCCTCCAGGCCCAGGCGCGTCGCCGTCTCGCCGCTGTTCATGACGCCGTCGCCTGTGAGATGGAGATCCTCGGCGTGGTGCATGATCAGGGCATCGAAGACGGTGCCATAGGACAGGGCGCGGCGCATCACGTTCGCGTTCATGATGGGGCGAGGGCCGTCGGAGAAGGCGAGGGCGCCGGCTTCGCCAAGCAGCCCGAGTTCGGTCAGCTGTGTCCCGTTGCGACCCTGCGTGACGGCGGCGACGGGATGGACCTTCACGAGAGAGGTCTCCCGTGCCCGGCGTTCGATGAAGTGAACGAGAGAGACGTCATCGATGGTCGGTCTGGTGGTCGGCATACAGGCGATCGACGTGACGCCTCCCACCGCAGCCGAGCGGCTCGCGGTGTGGATGGTTTCCTGGTGTTCGAAACCGGGCTCTCTCAAGTGCGCCCTGAGATCGACGAGACCGGGTGCTGCGATCAGCCCCCGGGCGTCGATAACGGCCGTTCCCGGGGGAATGCTCTCGTGCGTCACCTGTGGACCAAGGTCAACGATCGTTTCGCCGTCGGTGAGAATCCCGCCGGTCTCGTCACGCCGGCTTGCCGGATCGATCAGGCGCAGATCCAGGTAGGCTGTCCGTTCCGCCTTGCGCTTCTTGATCGAGATATCCGCAAGGCGCGGTGTCACTGGTTGTGCTCCGGGTGGTCGAGATTGCCGGTGAGAAGTTCGAGGCAGGCCTGGCGCACGGCAACACCCATCTCCACCTGATCGAGGATGGCGCTGCGATTGATGTCGTCGGCCACTTCGCTGTCGATCTCGATGCCCCGGTTCATCGGGCCCGGATGCATGATGAGGGCATCGGACCGGGCGTGGGCGATCTTCTCGTAGGTCAGTCCGTAGAACTGGAAGTACTCGCGCTGGGAGGGCACGAAGCTTCCCTGCATGCGCTCTGTCTGCAGCCGCAACATCATGACGATGTCGGCGTCCTTCAGGCCCTCCGTCATGTCGTGATGAACCTCGACGCCGTAACGGTCGACCCGCGTCGGCAGCAGGGTCGGAGGGGCGACGAGGCGCACCCTGGCGCCCATGGTGTTGAGGAGGAGAATGTTGGACCGGGCCACCCGGCTGTGCGCAATGTCTCCGCAGATGGCGACGGTCAGGCCGCTCAGACGCCCGAGACGGCGGCGGATGGTCAGCGCGTCAAGCAGGGCCTGGGTCGGATGCTCGTGGCTGCCGTCGCCTGCATTGATCACGGCGGCCCTGACGGAACGGGCAAGAAGCTTGACCGCGCCGCTGTCGGGATGTCGCACGATGAGCAGGTCGGGGTGCATCGCGTTGAGCGTCGCCGCGGTGTCGACCAGGGTCTCGCCCTTCTTGATGGCGCTGGTCGAGGGTGCCATGTTGATGACATCGGCGCCGAGTCGTTTGCCCGCCAATTCGAACGACGTGCGGGTCCGTGTCGAGCTTTCGAAGAACATGTTGATCTGGGTACGGCCGCGCAACAGGTCACGCTTCTTCTCGGCGCGCCGGTTGAGCGCCACGTAAGAGTCGGCCAGATCCAGAAGAAGGTTGATGTCGTCCGGCGACAGATCCTCGATGCCAAGCAGGTGGCAATGGGAAAAGCTCGAGGGCGTGACGTCGCGCGGCATAACTGAAAACGACTACCTACACCACCGCGGGCCGTCCGTCATCCACAGGATTCCTGCTCCAGAACTCTCCGCCGGTCATGACGCCTTCCACCGCCGCGTGACCGGCAGGACGATGAGACGATTGTCAAGAGGAAGCGCCGCATCTCCTTCGCAGACGCGCGAGCCGCCGGCCGAGTGCGTCTGCGGCCTTCGGAGAACGCGCAATTCGCCGGACCTGACCGTAGCCTCGGCTTCAACGTGGGCGCCCGGTTTACACTCGAGAACGACCTCCACCTCCGTACCGACCTCGTCGTGAAAGACGGAATCCGGTCTGAATGCCGGGCCGGTTCGCGCGCCTTCCCAACTCCAGGAAACGAAGGCTCCACGGAACCGGCGAATCACGTTCCGGATTGATCAGGATGGCAACGAGATTGTAGATCTGAGCGGCGAGGACCATCACCGGGGCAGATTGCGATGAGCACGTCACAAGGGATCCGGATGAAGAACCCGGCCCACCCGGGAGGATTCGTGAAGAGCGAAATCATCGAGGCGCACGATCTGACGGTGACCGGGGCGGCGCGCACGCTCGCGGTGACGCGTCCCGCGCTGTCCGCACTGCTGAAAGAGCGTGCCGGTCTCTCGCCGGAAATGGCGCTCAGGATCGAGAAGGCGTTTGGCGTCTCCATGGATACGCTGATGCGGATGCAGACCAGCCATGACATTGTCCGCGTTCGCAGGCGGGAACACGACATCAGGCTCGCTCCGTTCAAAGGGCACGTCGCCTGAGGTGGAGGAAGTCGGCAGTTCGGCACCTTCATCATCATCGGATCCGCTGGGGACCAGACTCCTGTGCTTTCTGATCGCCACCGAGCAACCGAACGTCCGGCGAATCCTCCGCTTGCGTCGATGAGGCGTGGCTGGGGCAGTGGGTGAACAGAAGGGGTGGCGACCTCGTTCACTTGCAGACAGGGGTTCCGGCCGAATGCAACTTTGGGAGCCGGATGATCAGCCGGGACCGGTGGGTCTTTCGGTTTGGTGGAGCGCGTCGAGGGCATCCCGCAGGATGACTGAGGCGGCCACGGCATCGATCCAGTGCTTGCCGTGACGCCCCCGGCCTTCGTTTTCGGCGATGATCTCTCCGGCCTCGAAGGTGCTGAGCCGCTCGTCCCACATGAGGACAGGCAGACCAAGGCCGGTCAGGAGGTTGATCCCCGTCTGCCAGGCGGACCGGGCCCGTGGTCCCTCGCTTCCATCCATGTTGACCGGCAGACCGAGAACGATGCCGGTGATGCCTCTCGTCTCGACGAGGTTCCGCAGATGCGCGAGGTCGTCCCTCCAGCGCCTGCGCACAAGAACTCCGACCGGCGAGGCGATGATCCTGGATGCATCACTGGCCGCGATGCCGATGCGCTTGCGACCGGGATCGACCCCCAGGAGCGGACCCTCCGGAGCGAGCGCCAGGAAGGATGCGGCGTCGCGCTGCGGCTTGTCCGGCAGGCACGCCGCTGATAGCTTTGGTGGCGATGGGTGATGGTCGGTCACGGCTCCATCCCCAACACTAGACTTCCATACGCCATCAGGCCAGAGCAGACCGGCAGATGAAGTTCGACAAGGACACTGTCGCGCGGGTTGCGCGACTGGCGCGAATCGCGACAGGCGATGCTGAACGCCAGCAGCTTGCGGGGGAACTCTCGTCCATCATCGAGTGGATCGACACTCTGGGCGAGGTCGATACCGATGAGGTCGAGCCCATGACCGGTGTCGGCGTCATGACGCTGAAGTGGCGCCCTGACGAAGTCACCGATGGCGGCGTCGCCGATGACATCACGGCCAATGCACCGGCTTCTTCTGAAGGGTGCTTCGTTGTGCCCAAGATTGTCGAATGACCGTCCTGACAGACCTGACGATCGCCGGCGCGCGCGATCTCCTTGCCGCCGGTGACATCTCGGCGGTGGAGCTTGCTCGCGCCCACCTTGCGGCGATGGAGCGCCACCGCGATCTCAATGCCTTCATCACGGAGACTCCCGAACGGGCCCTTGAGCTTGCCGATGCCTCGGACCGACGCCGCCGGAACGGTGATGCCGGCCGCCTCGAGGGCATACCGGTCGCGATCAAGGATCTGTTCTGCACGAAGGATGTCCCGACAACGGCCGGATCGCGCATTCTCGACGGCTTCAGGCCCTTCTATGAATCAACGGTGACCGCATCCATGCTGCGCGAGGGCGCGGTCATGCTGGGCAAGACGAACCTGGACGAGTTCGCGATGGGCTCCTCCAATCTCACGAGCTGGTATGGCCCGGCGATCAATCCCTGGCGGGCGCCACGCGATGGCAAGGCGCGGGTTCCCGGTGGCTCGTCGGGCGGGTCCGCATCGGCGGTCGCGGCACGCATGGCGATGGCGGCGACGGGCACGGATACCGGCGGTTCCATCCGTCAGCCGGCCGCCTTCACCGGGACCGTCGGCCTCAAGCCGACCTACGGGCGGTGTTCCAGGCTCGGCATTGTCGCCTTCGCGTCCTCCCTCGATCAGGCCGGCCCGCTGACGCGCACCGTGCGCGACGCCGCGATCATGCTTGGCGCCATGGCGGGCCACGATCCCCTGGATTCAACCTCCGCGGACGAGCCTCTCGACGATCTCGAGGACACCCTCGAAGCCGGTGTCGACGGCATGACGATCGGTGTTCCCGAGGAGTACCGGGTTGAGGGAATGCCGGCGGTGATCGATGAACTGTGGCAGCGGGGCATCGCCTGGCTCGAGGATGCAGGCGCCACCGTTCGGGAGGTCTCGCTGCCGCATACGCGCTTTGCCCTGCCGGCCTACTACATCATTGCACCGGCCGAAGCCTCATCGAACCTCGCCCGTTACGATGGTGTCAGGTACGGACTGAGGTGCGAGGGCGACGACCTCGTCTCGATGTACGAGAGAACGCGGGCCGAAGGATTCGGGGCCGAGGTGAAGAGGCGCATTCTCATCGGCACCTACGTCCTCTCCGAAGGCTACTTCGACGCCTACTATCTCAAGGCGCAGAAAGTGCGCACGCGCATCGCCGACGACTTTCGCGAGGCCTGGACATCCGTCGACGCCCTGTTGACGCCGACCACGCCGTCGGCCGCCTTTGCTGCCGACAGCCCGCCCGACGATCCCGTTTCCATGTATCTCAACGATGTCTTCACCGTTCCGGCGAGTCTTGCCGGCTTGCCCGGCATTTCCGTGCCGGCGGGTCTTGACGGCGACGGGCTGCCGCTGGGGCTGCAGGTCATCGCCCGTCCGTTCGACGAGGCGCGCCTCCTGAGGGTGGCAAGGACGATCGAGGAGGCAGCCGGATTCGACACGGCCCCCGGGAGTCTGACGTGATGGCGGAACTGGTCGAAAGGGAGAGCGGGCCGTTCTGCTACGCCATCGGACTCGAGGTTCACGCACAGATCGTGTCCTCCTCGAAGCTCTTTTCCGGAGCCTCCACGGCATTCGGCGCCGATGCGAACACCCAGGTCTCTGCCGTCGATGCCGGCATGCCGGGCATGCTTCCCGTCATCAACATGGCCTGTATCGAACAGGCGGTACGGACCGGGCTTGCCCTGGGCGGCGCCATAAACCGGCGATCCGTTTTCGAGCGCAAGAACTACTTTTACCCAGACCTTCCGCAAGGCTACCAGATCTCTCAGTACCAGCAGCCGCTCGTCACGGGTGGACAACTCGTCATCGAACTTGAGGACGGCACGTCACGATCCATCGGCATCGAACGCCTGCACGTGGAACAGGATGCCGGCAAGAGCCTGCACGACAGGGATCCCGCCCACTCTCTGGTCGATCTCAATCGTTCGGGCATCGGACTGATGGAGATCGTCTCTCTTCCGGAACTGGAATCGCCCGACGAGGCCGTGCGCTACGTCAGGACGCTGAGGAGCATCCTGCGTTATGCGGGAACGTGTGACGGCAACATGCAGGAAGGATCGCTGCGTGTGGATGCCAACGTATCGATGAGACGCCCGGGAGAGGGACTCGGCACGCGATGCGAGATCAAGAACCTCAACTCCCTGAGATTCCTGCAGCGGGCCATCGAGTTCGAGGGGCATCGTCAGGCGTCGATTCTGGACGAGGGAGGAACGGTCCAGCAGGAAACCAGGCTCTTCGACGTGGACGCCAACGAGACCCGCAGTATGCGCAGCAAGGAGGACGCCGAGGATTACCGCTACTTTCCGGATCCGGACCTGTTGCCGCTCGACCTCGACGAGGCATGGATAGCAGGGATCGCAGCATCGATGCCGGAACTGCCCGATGCCCGCAAGCAGCGGTTCATGAGCGGTCACGGTCTTTCTTCCTATGACGCCGGCGTTCTCGTGGCGGAACGCGACAACGCGGATTTCTTCGAGGAGGTTGCCCGGGGGCGCGACAGCAAGCTGGCGGCGAACTGGGTCATGACCGAGCTCTTCGGGCGCCTCAACCACGACGGCATCGCCATGACAGACAGTCCCGTCAGCGCCGATGCCCTCGGCGGCCTCATCGATCTCATTGTCGATGGCACCATCTCCGGGCGCATTGCCAAGGATGTCTTCGCGGAGATGTTCGCCACGAGCCGGGAGGCCGCCGTGATCGTCGAGGAACGGGGCTTGAGGCAGGTGACGGATACGGCCCGGATCGAAGCGCTTGTCGACGGCGTGCTGGCAGCCCATCCTGACCGCGTGGCCGAGTACCGTGGCGGAAAGACGAAACTTCTTGGATTTTTCATGGGCGAGGTCATGAAGGCGTCGCAAGGCCGCGCCAACCCGCAGGCCGTCAACCGGACGCTGCGCCTCAGGCTGGAAGAAGGGGAAGGAACCCGATGATCGATCTCTACACGGCGGCCACTCCCAACGGCCGCAAGGCCTCCATCATGCTGGAGGAGGTGGGTCTCGCCTACACCGTCCACCCCATCGACATCGGCGCCGACGAACAGTTCGAGCCATCCTTCCTCGAGATCAGTCCCAACAACAAGATTCCGGCAATCGTCGACAGCGAGGGACCGGGGGGCGAGCCGGTCAGCGTTTTCGAATCGGGGGCGATTCTCATCTATCTCGCCGAAAAGACAGGTTGTCTGATGCCGTCGCAGGCACGGCAGAGACTCGTCGTGCTGCAGTGGCTGATGTTCCAGATGGGCGGCGTCGGGCCGATGTTCGGGCAGGCAAACCATTTCATCAAGTTCGCCAGCGAGGACGTGCCCTACGGCAAGACCCGCTACCGCAACGAGGTGATGCGCCTTCTTGGCGTCATGGATCGGCGCCTGGCCGCGGTTCCCTATCTTGCCGGCGACTATTCCATTGCCGACGTGGCGACCTGGCCGTGGGTCATGCGCACGGAGTGGTATGACACGGACTGGAGCCGGTTTCCGCATGTACGACGCTGGTACGACACCATCGGCGAGCGCGAGGCTGTCATCCGGGGTGCGGCGATTCCGTCGTGAGCCTTGTCGAGCGTCCTGCTGTGAAGCGGGTGCGGGCCGCCCTGGAAGCACTGGGAAGCGGGGCCCGGGTGATCGAACTGGCAACGACAGCGCGTACGGCCGCGGACGCTGCGGGCGCCCTGGGCTGTCAACAGGGTGCCATCGTCAAGTCACTCGTGTTCCGGGTTGCCGGGTCGCCGGTGCTTGCTCTCATCGCCGGCGACCGCCGGGCGCGCCAGGAGAGCATTGCCGTGGCACTGGGTCTCGAGGGCCCCGTGGCGCGAGCCGATGCAGACACCGTCAGGCAGGCGACGGGATACTCCATTGGCGGCGTGCCATCCGTGGGACACCGGGTTTCCCTGCCTACGGTGATGGACGCCAGCCTGTGGCGTTTCCCCCTCGTCCATGCTGCCGCCGGCCACCCGCACTGCGTCTTCGGCGAGACACCCGACAGTCTCGCCTCCATGACGGGTGCGGTGGTGACCGCGGATGTCGCGGCGTGATGGCGCCATGACCCGCAAGTCCTGGGGATATGCCGCCGACAACGGGCCGTCGTGCTGGGCTTCCCTTGACGCCGCCTTCCGGCTCTGCGGTTGCGGCGTCGAGCAGTCGCCGATCGACCTTGTGGATGCGCGTGTGGCGAACGTGCCGTCCATCCGGTTCGACTACGGACCGGTTCGTGCCGCCATCGAGGACACCGGCCGGACCGTCCAGTTCAATTCCGGACCCGGGCCTGTCCTCCTGGTTGGCAGTCATCGCTACGAACTTCAGCAGTTTCATTTCCATCACGCCAGTGAACACCTCATCGACGGCACGACGTGGCCGATGGAACTGCACCTCGTGCACGCCGACAGAAAGGGCCGGCTGGCGGTGGTCGGAGTCTTCATCGGGGAGGGCGAGGCCAATCCCGTCGCGGACCTGCTGTGGCAGGCACTCGTGGACGAACCGGAATCGCTCGGACATGTCGACGTCGATCCTGCCGCCCTGCTTCCCGCTACGACGAGGGCGTGGCGCTACCAGGGCTCTCTCACCACGCCGCCCTGCAGCGAGGGTGTCACCTGGATTGTTCTCGCCGACTCGATCACCTTCTCCGGCCCCCAGATTGCCGCCTTCACAAGATTCCATCCGCCGAACTGCCGGCCCGTCCAGCCCCTCGGCAGGCGCTCCCTCGTCATCGGCTAAACTCTTATGCCGGCCTTGAGTTGCGCGTACCACCAGACGCGAAACTCGATCATTGCGATGGTGCATTCTGCATTCGCAGGAGATTGACGGATTGAACCACGACCGTTAGAATAGGTGTACAAGCGCCTATACGCTTATGCACGGAGATTGCCGATGGCTCGATGGAACCTGTCCATCCCGGAAGAAACGGACCGATCGGTTCGCACCTTTCTCGCCCGCAACGGCGGCAGGAAGGGCGATCTTTCTCGGTTCGTCGATGAAGCTGTGCGTCGCCGGGTTCTGGACCTCACCGTCAGTCAGGTCAAGGAGCGCAACGCTGCATATGATCAGCAGGACCTTCTCGATCTCGTCGACGAGGAGGTGAAGGCGGCGCGTGCGGGTCGTTCTTGATACCAACATCCTGATCGGCGCTCTCATCACCAAGGGCACTCCGCCGGACAGGCTGTATCAGGCATGGAAGCGTGGCGAGATCGAACTCGTGACGTCCACCGCGCAGATCGCCGAACTGGCCGACGTTCTTTCTCGCCAGCGTCTGCAGAGGTTTCTTGACGCCGATGAGGCAATGGCTATCCACGAGAATATCGGCACGCGCGCCGTCATCCTTGAGAGGTTGCCAAGCGTGTCCCTGTCGTCTGACCCCATGGACAATCGGATACTGGCTACAGCTCTCGCTGGAGACGTAGACCTGATCGTCTCCGGCGACAAGAAGCACATGCTTGCGCTTCAGGAAGTTGACGGCATTCCAATCGTGACCGCTCGCCAGGCCTTGGGGCGCGTACTGATTTTGTGCCACGAGACATAAATCAGGACGGGTGAGCCGTCGGGGTCTTCACAGGCCATTTCGTTCCGCTTCTGGTTGCCGAGAGTGTTCCCTTGCCGTCGATCGAATTCCTGCCCGTCCAGCCCCTCGGCAGGCGCTCCCTCGTCATCGGCTGAACGCGGTCGTCGAATGGTCAGAGGTAGCCGTGGTAGTCCCGGAACCAGGCCACGAACCGCGGCATCCCCTCGTCGATGGGGATTGACGGCTCGTACCCGAGGTCGCGGCGCGAGGCCTCGATGTCGGCGAAGGTCTCCCTGACGTCTCCCGGCTGCAGCGGGGCAAGTCGGATGTCCGCACTGAGTCCGGTGGCTTCTTCGAGCACGTGGATCAGATGCATGATCGATTCGCTGCGGTGATTGCCGAGATTGTAGATGGTGTGGGGAGGGGAGGTCGCCGGAGGCATCGCCAGTGCCGCCAGGATGCCGGCGATGACATCGTCGATCCAGGTGAAATCCCGGTGGAGATCGCCGTGGTTGTAGACCGTCAGGGGCTGCCTCTCGAAGAGAGCCTGCGTGAAGATCCAGGGGGACATGTCCGGGCGCCCCCAGGGGCCGTACACCGTGAAGAAGCGCAGTCCGGTGGCGGGGATGCCGTAGAGATGGCTGTAGGAGGTCGCCATCAATTCTCCGGCACGCTTGGTGGCGGCATAGAGAGACACCGGTCGATCGACGCGGTGCTCGACCGAGAAGGGAATGGCGTCGTTGGCTCCATAGACCGACGAGGAACTCGCATAGACGAGATGCTTGAGTCCCTCGCACGAGCGGGCCAGTTCGAGGATGGCCAGCTGACCCTCCACATTTGCCGCGGTGTAGTCGTGCGGCGCAACCAGGGAGTGCCTGACACCGGGCTGCGCTGCCAGGTGAACGATGCGGTCGATGTTCCGGTTGTTGCAATCCAGTTCGGCCAGTGCCTTGCGGTCGGCAATATCCATGTGATGGAACGAGAAGGCGGACTCCTGGCTCAGGCGGGCCAGGCGCGCCTGCTTGAGAGCGACATCATAGTATGGCGAGAGGCTGTCTATGCCGATCACCTCTTCGCCGCGCTCCAGGAGGGCCCAGGCCAGGTGGTAACCGATGAACCCGGCTGCACCGGTCACGAGCACCGTCATGACTGGCGGCGCGCCACGAGGTCGGCGTAGACATCAGCATCGACATTGCCGCCGGAAATGACGGCGACAACAGTCCGCCCCTTGACCGGAACCATGCCGCTGATGGCCGATGCCAGCGCCACGGCGCCACCGGGCTCAACGACAAGCTTGAAGGATGTCAGGGCTGTCACCATGGCGCCGATGACGGCCGATTCCGTGACCACGGTTCCCGAATGAACAAGGTTCCGGTTGATGTCGAAGGTGAGCTGGCCGGGGGTGCGGGCAAGCAGGGCATCGCAGATCGAGAAGGGTGTGCCTGTGACGGACTGGCGCCTGCCGCTGAGCAGGGACCGGGCCGTATCGTCCCACCCCTCCGGTTCGGCGGTGTGGATGGCGCACCCCGGGAACCGGTGGCTGACGGCCAGGGCCACGCCGGCGGTGAGACCGCCGCCGCCGCAGCAGGTGATGACGGCATCAGGGATGATGTCCCGCTGGTCACACGCGTCGGCGATCTCCAGTCCGGCCGTGCCCTGACCGGCAATGATCATGGGATCGTCATAGGGGGGCACAATCGTCATGTCGCTCCGCCGGGCCACAGACCTGGCGATCTCCTCGCGCGATTCGTCGTGCCTGGCATAGGTGACGATGTCGGCACCCCAGGCGCGGGTGCCGGCCATCTTGATGGCGGGCGCATCGTCAGGCATCACGATGACCGCCGGGTGTCCCAGCATGGACGCCGCGGCAGCGACTCCCTGGGCGTGGTTGCCCGACGAGTAGGCAACAACGCCGTTTCCCGTGGCGCCGCCGGCAATCCTGTTGTAAGCGCCCCGGAACTTGAAGGAGCCGGTGAGTTGAAGGCATTCCGGTTTGACCAGCAACCGGCCGCCGAGGGTGTCGTTGAGCCTGGGCGATTCGAGAAGCGGCGTCACGATCGCCTTTCCGTCAAGCCGCCGGGCGGCAGACTCGATGTCCGCATATGACGGCATGTCCGGCATCGACGCCCGCCCTGTTCCATTCGCGCTCACTCTTACTCCATTCATCGCAAGCGTGCGACGCCAAAGAGATGACGAGTGCCCGGTCTTGTCCTCGCAGAAAGACTTCACGAATATGGCTCAGGGAATGCAGACGGTGAGGGGAACGAGGCGTGTCTGACAGAATCTGGACCTTGCCCGGCGTGGCGACACACCACCAGTCGGCCAGTGCCGGACCACTGACGTTCGTCGGTGGCGCCGGCGACTTCGATGCGACGGGGACGATACGGAATCCGCGGGATCTTGATGCCCAGGCCGGTGGAGCCGTTCGCGCCATCCAGGAAGCCCTCGCCACGGAGTTCTGCACACTGGAGGATGTGGTGCGCATCAAGGCCTACTACACGGCCGACCTCGGCGACTGGGATGTGATCGCCGCCTTGGCGCGGCACCTGCCGGGCGATCCGCTGCCGGCGATCAGCACCGTGCCCGAACCGCTGCAACCCTTCGAGGGTCAGGTCATCCAGGTGCAGGCGATCGCCTGCCGCGGCTGGCGCGGGAATGGGGATGTCCGGATTTCGCACCAACCGGTCCCGGCGCCGGTGCGGGAAAGGCTTGGTCTCGACGATGTCACGGCGGGCCTGAGAGCGGGGGAATTCATCGCCGTGGCCAACCGTACGGCTGTCGATGACGACGGCCGGATCCTGTCGGCGGATCCTGTCGAGCAGAGCCACGCCGTCATGGCCATGCACGAGCGGACCCTGGACGAACTGGGAGCATCGCTCCAGGACAGCGTCAAGATGGAGGGCTACTACTTCGGCACCAGCCTCGAGGACTGGGCGCCCCTGGCACGTGCGCGCGCCAGCCATTTTCGGGAGCCGGGTCCGCCGGCAACCGTGGTGCCATGCCACCGGCTTTACCCGGAAGGGGCACGCACCAAGATCGGCGTCCTGGCGATGCGTGGCCGCCGCGGAAGTTTCGACAAGTACATCCCGCGCCTGGATGTCTGGCCGGACCGCGTCTGGGACTGGCCCATACCATTGCCCTACAGGCAGGCCATTTGCCTGCGTGACATGATCTGGCTGGGCGGGCAGGTGCCTCACACACCCTTCACCAACGACGGTGGACGCGTGATGCCCGGCGACCTTGCGGCGCAGACACGATTCACCATGTCGTTCGTGGAGGATCTGCTGAGGGGCTTCGACCGGGGGACGTCGGATCTCAAGCTGATGGTCTGCTACTACACGTCTACCGGCGCCGCCGACACCCAGACCTTTCTCGACACCCTGGTCGACACCGTGGGAGGGACCCTGCCGCCGGTCACGCTGGTGCCCAAACCGATGATGCATTCTCCGGAAAACACTGTCGAAATCTGGGGTGTTGCACAGGCCTGAACGGGCGGGTTCCTCTTGTCCCGGCACCGCGTGGCGACTAGTCTTCATGGGAGAGCCGATCTGGAAACTGTCATGATCACCGCGAAGCTGAAGGGTTCCTTTGTCGCACTCGTCACGCTGTTCCGCGATGGCAAGATCGACGAAAAGGGATATCAGGACTTCATCGACTGGCAGATTGCCCAGGGAACCCACGGCGTGCTGGCCATGGGTACGACAGGCGAATCGCCGACGTTGTCCCACGACGAGGACATGCATGTGGTGCGCCTCGCCGTCGAGGCCGCGGCAGGACGCGTTCCGGTGATGGCCGGCACCGGTTCGAACTCTACAGCCGAGTGCATCATGCTGACGCGTCATGCGCGGGAGGCGGGTGCGGATGTCGCGCTGATCGTCACCGGTTACTACAACAAGCCGACCCAGGAAGGCCTCTTCCGCCATTTCGAGGCGGTCAACGATGCCGCCGACATACCCATCATTGTCTACAACATTCCAGGACGGACAGGCGTCGACATCGAGCCGCTGACGATGCAGCGCATTGCCGGTCTCTCCAATGTTGTCGGCTGCAAGGAATCGACGGCGGCTGCCGACCGGGCCTCCAAGCAGCGGTGGCTCTGCGGCAGGGAGTTCATCCAGATGTCGGGTGAGGACGCTGCGGTCATCGGACTTCTCGGCATGGGTGGGCACGGCTGTATTTCCGTCACGGCCAACGTGGCGCCGGCACTCTGCGCCAGAATGCACGAGGCATGGCAGGGTGGCGACTACGAAGAGGCCCGGGAGATCCAGGACCAGCTCATGCCGCTCCATGAGGCGCTGTTCAGCGAAACCAGTCCCGGGCCCGTCAAGTACGCGGCCAGCCTGCTCGGCTGGGGCGACGGCTCCGTGCGTCTGCCCCTGTCGCCTCCGGCAGAGGCAACCAAGGCCAGGGTGAGGGACGCCATGAGGCAGGCCGGGATTCTCGCCTGACACGTGCAATGGCGGGCAAGAACATTCCGGCGGGAACCACGGTTGCCCGCAACCGCAAGGCATTCCGCGACTATGCCATCGAGGACCGGATCGAGGCGGGCATCGTCCTGACCGGAAGCGAGACACAGTCTCTGCGCGCCGGGCGCGCCAACATCAACGGGGCCTTCGCCAGGGAACGGGACCGGGAAATCTGGCTCGAGGACTGTCATATCTCGCCCTGGCAACAGGCGGGCCGCGACAATCATGAGCCTGAACGGCCGCGCAAGCTGCTTCTTCACCGCCGCGAGATCGAACGACTGGCCGGTGCGGTGAGCCGCCGCGGTTACACGCTTGTTCCGCTCAGCATCTACTTCAACCCCAGGGGCGTGGCCAAGGTCGAGCTTGGACTGGGGAAGGGCAAGCAGGCCCATGACAAGCGGGCAGCGATTCGGGAACGGGAATGGAAGCGCCAGAAGGAACGCCTGATGCGCGATCGCGGATGATGCCGTGAACTGGTTGCTTGCGGCAATTGGCGGCGTTCTCCTGATCTGGGCACTGGCCTGGATCGGCGTCAACGCACGTGCATCAACCGTGCTGCGCTGGATCAAGTGGATCCTTACGGCGGCGATTGTTGCCGGCATTGCCACGCTGGCGGCCACGGGGCAGTTCCGCGCCGCACTGATGGCCGGTCTCATGCTGTTTCCATTGCTCTTTCCTTGGAGGAGACCGCGTGGATTCCATGCCGGGCCACGCCCTTCCGCATCCACCATGAGCGCCGCCGAAGCCGCGGAGATCCTTGGTGTTGCCGCGGATGCCGACGAAAAGACGATCACCGAAGCCTATCGCCGGATGATGGCCGAGCATCATCCCGACAAGGGTGGCTCCGCCTGGTTCGCCCGGCGCATCAACGAGGCAAGGGACGTGCTGATGGCTGGGCGCTGACGATGACGCGGGCCCACGATTTCGTGTATGTGCACCCCCTGTAACTTCCTGACGGGACTCTTCAGCAATGCGCATCACCATGGTGGGTGCCGGCTATGTCGGACTGGTGTCGGGCGCCTGCTTTTCCGAATTCGGCATCGACGTCGTCTGTGTTGATCGCGATGAAGGGCGGGTTGCCCGCCTGCAGTCGGGTGAGGTGCCCATCTACGAACCCGGCCTGCCGCGGCTTGTGAGCCGCAATTCCGAAGCTGGCCGCCTGACGTTCACCACGGAACTTGCGCCGTCGGTGATGGAGTCCGACGCCATCTTCATCGCTGTCGGGACACCGGGCCATCGCGGCAATGGCAAGACTGACCTCAGCTTCGTGTTCAGCGCCGCCGAGGAAGTGGCGCGGGTCATCGAGCGCTACAGCGTGATCGTCACAAAGTCGACGGTCCCCGTCGGCACCGGGCGCCGGGTCGAGGAGGTGATGAGACGGATACGGCCCCGCGCGGAACTCGACGTCGTCTCCAATCCGGAGTTCCTGCGGGAAGGTTCGGCCGTGAGGGACTTTCTGCGTCCCGATCGCATCATCGTTGGCAGCGAGAGCGAGCGGGCAGCGCGTCTGATGGACGAGATCTACAGTCCCCTCTTCTTCGAACGCACGCCGATCCTGCATACGTCGCGGGAGACGGCAGAGCTCATCAAGTACGCTGCCAACAGCTTTCTCGCGACCAAGATCGCCTTCATCAACGAGATAGCCGACTACTGCGAGAGTGTCGGCGCCAATGTCCTCGATGTGGCGCGTGGCATCGGTCTCGATGGCCGGATCGGCGACGGGTTTCTCCATCCCGGACCGGGCTACGGAGGCAGCTGCTTTCCCAAGGACACGGAGGCGCTCGCTGGCGGGGCAAGGGAGAGCGGTACGCCGCTCACCATCATCGAGGCGGTGATCGCCGCCAACGCTGACCGCAAGCGTTCGATGGCCCAGCGCATCGTCTCCTTGCTTGACGGCGCCAGAGGGAAGACCGTGGCGCTCCTCGGTCTGAGTTTCAAGCCGGACACGGACGACATCCGCGAATCGCCGAGTCTCGCAATCGCATCGGAGCTCCTCGACCGCGGTGTGGGGGTGAGAGCCTTCGATCCGGTGGCTATGGAAGCCGCCAGCAAGACCATGCAAGGGCTGGTGACCTGTACCGGGCCATACGAGGCGGCAGCGGGGGCCGATGCCATTGTCATTGTCACGGAGTGGAACGAGTTCCGGTCGCTCGATCTCGCACGGCTCAAGTCGGTCCTGAATCAGCCTCTCATGATCGATCTGCGCAACATGTACGGCGCCGCCGACGTCATCGATGCCGGTTTCGCTTATCACGGTATCGGACTCGGCCATCTTGAATGACGCGGACGCGCGGGTCCGGGAACGGCCGCATCAAAGGTGATCGAGAACCTGCAAGGATCCGCGCCAGATCATGTCGCCGGTGACCCACAGCAACACCGCGAGACCGATGTAGGCGATCCAGTGATGGCGATGGAGAAGCCTGGCGATGAAGTTCGCCGCCACAGCCATCAGGACGATGGAAAGGACGAGACCAAAGACCAGGAGGGCGTGGTGCCCGTGCGCGGCGCCTCCGACAGCCAGCACGTTGTCCAGTGACATGGACACATCGGCGACGACGATCAGCATGAGGGCCTGGCGGATGGTTCTCACCTCGCGGCCTTTGCTGGCGGATTGCGTGATCTCGGGGGATTTCGGATCGCGGGACAGCTGGCCGCTGCGGATATCGCGCCACATGCGCCAGCACACCCATGCGAGCAGCAGGCCGCCAACCAGGAGAAGCCCGACGATGCTCAGGAGCTCGACCACGATCAGGGCAAAGCAGATGCGCAGGATGGTGGCCGCGGCGATGCCGACGACAATGGCCCGGCGTCGCAGCACGGGGGGAAGGCCGGCAACGGCCATGCCGATCACGATGGCATTGTCGCCGGACATGACGATGTCGATGACAATGATGGATAGAAGCGCGGAGAGCTGGACAGGATCCGTCGGGTCAAAGAAGTCTGTCACGTCGCTCTCGCCCGATGGATGGTTCCGGACGGCAACATGTGGCAAGAGGAGAGGCTTCACAAGGGAGAACGCGCGATGGCCACACCGTCCGATTCCGTCGGAAAGACCCGGGAATCGATGGACGTGCTGGGCGTGACACCTGCCCGTCACCTTGCCGCCACCTTCGACAGGGATGACGCCAGTCTCACGAATGGCGCCCGGCTCCCCTGCGGCTGGACCCTGCTCTATTTTCTTGACTGTCCACCGACATCCCTCATTGGCCGAGACGGGCGCACGACCCCGGGCGAGTTCATTCCGGACACAGGGCTCCCCCGCAGAATGTGGGCTGGCGGCTCATTCACTTTCGAGCGTGATCTGGTTCTTGGCCGACCGGCTCGCCAGACGGTCACCATCACCTCAGTGGAGAGGAAGAAGGGGCGGTCCGGAGACCTGTGCTTTGTCACGACGGAACACCGCATCGCGCAGGAAGACGGGGACGCCGTCATCGAGGTTCGCAACCTCGTGTTCCGCGACGAACCCGGATCTTCCGGAGAGGCGCGGCGCGTGGTGGCGCCGCAGGAAGCGGCCTGGCAGCGCAGTGTTGTCGCCGACCCGGTGCTGCTGTTCCGATTTTCCGCGCTCACGTTCAATGCCCATCGAATTCACTACGACGTCGAGTACTGCCGCAACGAGGAAGCCTATCCCGATCTCGTCGTGCACGGGCCGATGCAGGCGCTCTTGCTGCTTGACCTCGCGGAAAGGACATTTCCTGAGCGCCGCATCAGGCATTTCCGCTACCGCGGGGTAGCGCCGCTCTTCGCTCCCCGCCCCTTCCTTGTCTGCGGGAAGCCGGAGACCGGAGGTCATCTCAGGCTGTGGATCGAGGATTCGTCAGGCGGTCTGACAACGTCGGCTGAACTGGAGTTCGCGTGATGCGGGCTGAGAACCTGCATCAACTGACAGCGCTTGACCTCGTCCGGCACTACCGGGCCGGCGAACTGTCACCCGTCGAAGTGGCCGATGCCGTGCTGGCACGCCTCGAAGAAGTGGATGGCAATCTCAACGCCTTCTGCCATCGGGACGACGAGGCATTCCGGGCGGCGGCGGTCGCATCGGAGGAACGCTGGGTGGCGGGCGCTCCGCTGGGTGCTCTCGACGGTGTGCCAACAAGCGTCAAGGACGTCCTGAGAATCAGGGGCTGGCCGACGCGCATGGGCTCGAAAGCGGTGGACGCCAAACAGTCGTGGACCGCAGATGCCCCTGCTGTCGCCCGCCTGCGCGAATCGGGCGCCCTCTTCATCGGTATGACGACGACGCCGGAGATGGGCTGGAAGGGCGTCACCGACAGTCCGCTCTACGGACAGACGCGCAATCCCTGGAACCTGCGCATGACACCGGGCGGTTCGAGCGGCGGTGCCGCAGCGGCCGTTGCCTGCGGTGTCGGTCCCCTGGCTCTCGGCACGGACGGTGGGGGTTCGGTGCGCATCCCGGCATCGTTCTGCGGCATTGTCGGCTTCAAGCCGACCTTCGGCAGGGTGGCGGCGTGGCCGCCCGGCCTCTATGGCACGCTTTCCCACGTCGGCCCGATGGCCCGGACCGTGAGCGATGCAGCCCTTCTTCTCGATGTGATCGGCAAACCCGATCCACGTGACCCGTGGTCGCTTGCCGACGATGGGATCGAACATCTCACAGAGACACGCTGCGCCGTGAACGGTCTGAAGGTTGCCTACAGTCGGGACCTCGGCCACATCAGGGTGGCTCACGCCGTCGGTGAGGTGGTGGATCAGGCGGTGCGTCGTCTGGGCGATCTCGGCATGGAGATCGAGGAGATCGACTTCGACGTGCCGAAGGCGGAGGAAGCCTTCCGCACCCTGTGGTATGCCGCCGCCGCTGCGGCCATCCGTACCCAGAGCCGGCATCGGCGACGGTTTCTTGATTATGGCCTCACCAAGGTCGCCGCCGAGGGTGAGGACTTCAGGGCGGTTGACATTGTCGAGGCCGAGCGGGCACGCATGCGCTACTCGGCAGATGTCGGTGCTCTCCTTGAACGCTTTGATCTTCTCGTGACACCCACCCTGCCGATTTGCGCATTCGAGGTGGGCCTCGAGGTGCCGTCAGGCTGGCCTCATGAACGCTGGTACACGTGGACGCCGTTCACCTGGCCATTCAATCTTACAGGACAACCGGCTCTGTCGGTGCCGTGCGGATTCACCGCAGACGGACTGCCGGTGGGCCTGCAGATCGTGGCACGTCGCCAGGCCGATGCGCTTGTCCTGAGAGCTGGCGCCGCCTACCAGGAACGGTTCCCGACCCTGTCTTCATGGCCCACCGCGGGGCGAGCTGCCAGTTGACATACGTTGCCTTCAGGCAAGACCGGGACCTGTGGATGGATATCCGGATCCCGCGAGTATGACGGGCGCGAGATGAATACAACATGCAGGGTGCATTCCCTGAATTGTTCAGCAAAACCCCTCGGTATGGTTGATTCCGTTGGCGTTTTGGTTCGTCTCCAGGATCTGTGGAAGAATTGCTGGACTGGCACGTGTCATCGTCTGTAATGAGCCAGAGCCAAGCATCAGGGGATTGTTGATGGCCGGTCGTGTTCCTGTTCGCCGCACCCGGTGCCTTCTGGCAGGTCTTGTGCTTGGCCTCCTGGCGGGTGTGACGGACGCCGAGGCTGCCAAGGAAACGACATACTTCGTGATTGATGCCACGAACGGCAATGTGCTCGCCCAGCGCAAGCCGGACAAGGAGATGTACCCGGCCTCCCTGGCAAAGATGATGACGCTCTATCTCGTGTTCGAGGCACTCGAGAAGGGCACCATCACGCTCGATACCCGGTTTACCTTCTCGCGTAAGGCGAGCAATCAGGTGCCTTCCAAACTCGGCATTCCCAGGGGCGGTTCGATCTCCGCCCAGGATGCCATCATGGCTCTCGTCATCAAGTCGGCCAACGATGTTGCCGTGGCGGTCGCCGAAGGTCTTGGCGGCAGCGAGGCGGGGTTCACGACTATGATGACGAACAAGGCCCGTGAACTCGGCATGCGGCGCACGGTCTTCACCAACGCCTCGGGCCTGCACCGGCGCAGCATGACATCGACGGCGCGCGACATGGCCGTGCTGGCCCTGCGCCTGCAATTCGATTTTCCGGAGTACTACCCTCTCTTCTCCTCCCGGTCGTTCACCTACGGCGACAGGACCTACAGGAGTCACAACAAGCTTCTGGGCAGAGTCGACGGCGTCGATGGTATCAAGACCGGATACACGAAAGCGGCCGGGTGGAATCTCGCCGCGTCGGCCGTCGTGGACGGCAGGCGCGTCGTTGGCGTCGTGATTGGCGGCAAGGACCGGATCTCGAGGGACAGGCTCATGACAGACCTGATCCGGAAGGCCTTCGTTACGGCGGCCTCCGTTGACAGGACCGTGCCCCTGCCAACGTCCCATCCACGGCGCGACGTGGCGGCACAGTTCACCGCTGCTCTCAGCAGCGGCCTTGATGATGCGCTTGTTGCCAGCCTCGAGCAGTCGCTTGGGCTCGGATCGTCAGGCGTTGCCGTCGACGAAGGCAGCGCCGGCGATGACCGCACCTGGGCCATCCAGGTGGGCGCCTTTTCCCAGCGCGACAACGCGGTGCGTGCCAGCGCGGATACCGGCCGATTTCTGGCGCCCCTGCTGGCAGGCGACAGCGAAACCGTCCTGGCGACCGTCGAGATGGACGGCGCCACGCTCTATCGGGTGCGCATTCTCAATCTCGGTGAGGTCCAGGCGCGGGAGAGTTGCCGCCTTCTCAACAGCAACGATCGTCCTTGCTCGGTGATCTACACTGGCGATTCCTGAGCTGCCGTGGACGGCATCGCGGTGCGTCGAAACCAGGTCCTTCCCGTTTGACGAACATGCACGAGGACTGGTGCCAGGCGACCTGAGCGCGCCAGGACTCCCGTTCGGCATTCTCTGCTGGAGCCCTGAGGGCTGCCTGGTCCGGGTCTGAGATTGCTTCAAGCCCGGCTGACCATGCGGTTGATGGTCTCGAGAAGCGAGTCGGGGGTGAATTCATGGGCATCCCCCTTGAGCATCACCGTGTTCTCGGGCTCGAAGCACAGTGTGGCGATCGCCCTGGCATCTTCCTTGTCGAGTTCCTCAAGTGTCAGATCGAAGCCGATGTCCGCGAGGAAACGCCGATAGAGCGACGGCGCCTGCCTTGCCGTTGCTCCTTCGTCTCCGCCGAGAGCCGCCGAGACCGCCGCATAGGCGTCAGCCGCTGCCTCGGCCGAGTGCTCCATGGTCGCGGCAAGGGCAAGGCCGACAGCGCGTCCGTGGTGAACTCCGGAGTGTTGTCCCAGGGCATGGCCGATGGCATGGGCGACGGCGACACCCGTCACGTCGAAGGCAATTCCGGCCAGTGTGGCGGCGATCTGGACATGGCCTCGCGCGTGCGTGTCGGCCGGCTCGCGCACCGCCTGCGGGAGCCACTCGCGAAGTGTCCTGATGGCGCCGAGCGCAATGGCCGAGGACACCGGGTTGCGCCGCCGGCATGTCGCCGATTCGATCGCATGGACCATGGCGTCGACTCCCGTGGCGGCAGTCAGCGGCACCGGCATGGACACTGTGAGGAGCGGGTCGAGCAGGGCAAGGTTGAATCGCAGGCTCTCTCCCCAGGCCCACAACTTGCGCTCTCCCGTACTGAAGACCGAGGTGCGTGTCACCTCGGATCCGGTGCCCGCAGTGGTTGGCACGGCGATCTTGGGAAGTCCACCGGCAGGCACGGGCGTTTCGCCGAGGGCGAAGGTCATCGCATCCCGGCCGTCAGGCGCAAGACAGGCGGCGAGTTTGGCGGCATCGAGCGTCGAACCGCCTCCCATGGCAACGATGCAGGTCGCGGCCTGGGAGCGGCTCCGTTCCGCAATGGCATCGACCGTCTCGGCCGCGGGATCGCTGGCGATGTCGCTGAACACACTGCAGCCATGTCCGGACTCGCGGAGGACTCCGGCGGCACGCTCGGCGAGGCCATTGCCGGTGTGAACGGGGTCCGTCACGAGGAGGACCTCGGCGCCGTCACCGGCAAGACGTCTGACGTCTCGGCCGAGTTTCATCAGGCGATCGTCGCCGAATGCCAGAGGAACCGGTGCCGCGAAACTGAATGGAAGAGGCATGGAGAGTTGTCCGGTGGCTGATGTCGGCTGCCTTATCGTGGATCGCGCCGCTTGCGTCAAACAGCCATTCCCGGCGCATTGTGCAGTGCACAATGTCCTCTTGACAACCCTCGATAGGATGCCCATATCGGGCATGTTGCAGTGCAATATTGCCTGTTCAAGTGGAGACGAGACATGGCCAACGCCAAGACAACTAGCGAGACCACGCAGATCCCGGGTGTGGACGAAGTGATCGAAACCGGCTTCAAGGTTTCCGAAGACGTCGTGAAGTGCAACGCGGATGCCACCAGGAAGGGTTTCGAGACCATGGTCACCATGGGGCGTGACGCATTCGATACCGCTGCCCGGACGGGTGGCGACAACACCGTTTTCGAACAGATCAACGACATCCGCCGCGCCAACTTCGAAGCGATGGTGGAGGCCGGCGCCACGTTCATGAAGGGTGTCGAGGGATTCAACGGCTGCGTACTCGAGATTGCCAGGCGTCGGGCTGCCGAAGGCGCCGAGACCCGCAAGGCGCTCGCCGGTGCGAAGTCGTTCGGCGAGGCGGTCGAGATCCAGCAGGGTTACGTACGCAAGACACTCGACCACGCCATCCAGGACAGCATGGACATGACGAATGCCTGGCTGCGCATCGCCACCGAAAGTGGCCAGCCGCTCGGCCAGCGGTTCACCGATGCCTGGAGCCGGGCCGTTCGCCAGACTGCCTGACCCGCGTTCCTCCCGAGCAGCACCCTCGTCGGGCCAGCAGGGCCCCGGCGGGGGTGTTGTCGTTATGGCACCATGGCAGGAACCTGCCGTCCACCATTGGTGTCGGGATCGGTCGACCGTCCCGGCATTCGAAAAGGGGACGTGCCAAGTTTCCTCACAGTTGCGGCATAATCCGCTTCAAGAGGCCGTCGCAGAGCGGCACGGATTCGCATGTCGACCGCGGGCCCCCCTGGCGATCAGTTCTGCGGTGACCGCAACGACCGGGGCGCCCAAGATCGCCGCCGCGCAAATGTCTCTGTCTGGCCTGCCGATGACTTTGGGAGTACAGTTGCGACAATAGCATTCGTAGCGTCCGATGGTGCCTCATGAGTGACGACAAGCGCCGGAACGGTGATGGCAGCGGGACCGGTGTGGCGACCCAGGTTCGGCAAAAGACGCAGAAACCGTCCATGTACAAGGTGTTTCTGCTCAACGACGACTACACGCCGATGGAGTTTGTCGTTCATGTGCTGGTCAGGTTCTTCCACAAGGGTCCCGAGGAGGCGGCCCGGATCATGCTTCACGTGCACCGTCACGGCGTCGGATTGTGCGGCGTCTATCCCTTCGATGTGGCCGAGAGTAAGGTGACCCAGGTCATCGACTTTGCCCGGCACAACGAGCATCCCCTGCAGGCCACGCTCGAGAAGGAATGAGCCCTCCATGATCTCTCCCAACCTCGAACAGACACTGCGCAAGGCCCTGGAACACGCCAACATGCGGTGCCACGAGTATGCCACGCTCGAGCATCTGATGCTGGCGCTGACCGAGGACGAGGATGCGGTGGCGGTTCTCAGGGCCTGCAATGTCGACCTCGAGCGTATCCGCAGCGAAGTCGAGGATTTCATCGATCACAATCTTGACTCCATCACCCTGGAGGAAGCCGTCGAGTCGAAACCAACCCAGGGGTTCCAGAGGACGCTCCGCAGGGCGGTAGCCCACGTCCAGTCATCCGGTGCGGACGCGGTGACCGGCGCGAACGTCCTGGTGGCAATGTTCTCGGAACGGGAGAGTCATGTCGTCTGGTTCCTGCAGAAGCAGGACATGACGCGACTCGATGCCGTGAGTTACATCAGCCATGGCGTTTCGAAGGTTCCGGGGCAATCGGAACCCAGGGTTGTGCGCGGAACGCAGGAGGGCGAGGGGGAGGTCCGCCAGGGAGACGAAGCGCTCGAGGCCTACTGCGTCAATCTCAACGAGAAGGCGAGGTCGGGAAAGACCGACCCCCTTGTCGGGCGGCAACGGGAGGTTGAGCGCACCATCCAGGTGCTGTGCCGGCGCACCAAGAACAATCCCCTTCTTGTGGGTGATCCGGGTGTCGGCAAGACGGCGATCGCCGAGGGCCTGGCGCGGAGGATTACCGAGAGCGACGTGCCCGAGGTGTTGGCGGAGTGCACGATCTGGGCCGTGGACATGGGGGCGCTGCTTGCCGGAACACGCTACCGGGGCGATTTCGAGGAGAGGTTGAAATCGGTCATCACCACGCTCGAAGCCGATCACAATGCCATCGTCTTCATCGACGAAATTCACACGGTCATTGGCGCCGGGGCCGCTTCAGGAGGATCGCTGGACGCTTCCAACATGCTCAAGCCCGCCCTGCAGAGCGGCACGCTGCGGTGCATGGGCTCGACCACCTACAAGGAATTCCGTTCCGTGTTCGAGAAGGATCGGGCCCTGTCGCGTCGCTTCCAGAAGATCGATGTGGCGGAACCCTCCATCGGCGACACGGTGAAGATTCTGCGGGGTCTCAAGCCCTACTACGAGGAGTTCCATGCGATCCGCTACACCCATGACGCCATCAGGACGGCGGTGGAACTCTCCGACCGCTACCTCCATGACCGCAAGCTGCCCGACAAGGCGATAGACGTGATGGACGAGGCCGGCGCGGCACAGATGCTGGTGCCCAGGAACCGGCGCCGCAAGAGTATCGGTGTGGCTGATGTGGAAGCGGTGATCGCCCGCATGGCGCGCATTCCGCCGCGGAGGGTGTCACGCCAGGACAAGGCGTCCCTGATTGAACTTCCGGCACAGCTCAAGGGTGTGGTCTTCGGGCAGGACCAAGCGATCGACGCGCTGACCGATGCCATCAAGCTCTCCCGGGCGGGCTTGCGCGAGACGGAGAAGCCTGTCGGCAGCTACCTCTTCAGCGGACCGACTGGCGTCGGCAAGACCGAGGTGGCGCGGCGCCTTGCCGAGTTCTCGGGCATGGAGCTCGTCCGGTTCGACATGTCCGAATACATGGAACGGCACACCGTTTCGCGCCTGATCGGTGCCCCGCCTGGCTACGTCGGGTTTGATCAGGGCGGACTGCTGACCGATGCCGTGGACCAGAACCCCCACGTCGTGCTTCTGCTGGACGAAATAGAAAAGGCCCATCCCGATCTCTTCAACGTGCTTCTCCAGGTGATGGACTACGGCAAGCTGACCGATCACAACGGCAAGAAGGTCGACTTCAGAAACGTCATCATCATCATGACGACGAATGTCGGGGCCAGTGAACTCGCCAGGTCGCCCATGGGATTCGGCAGGGCGACGCGCCAGGGTGAAGACACGGAAGCCATCGAAAAGCTGTTCACGCCCGAGTTTCGCAACCGCCTTGACGCGACCGTCTCCTTCTCGTCGCTGACCCTCGAGACCGTCGGCCACGTCGTCGACAAGTTCATCGGCGAACTCGGCACGCAGCTCGCCGAACGCAAGGTCTCGATCTCGCTGTCGTCACAGGCCAGGGAGTGGCTCTGCCGCCACGGCTATGACGAGACCTACGGCGCCAGACCCCTGGCGCGCGTGATCCAGGAACATGTCAAGAAGCCGCTGGCAGACGAACTTCTGTTTGGAGATCTCGTTGGTGGCGGGCATGTCACCGTGATCGTGACCGACAACGACACGCTCGATTTCGAGATGCAGGCGCGCAGTCTCCTCACGGACTCCACCAGGGGTGAACGCGTGCCGGCAAGGGAGACCGCAGACAGCGGTTCAGGTGTGCCGGAAGGGTGACAGTTCGCGTTCGATGTAGTCGGTCTGCTCCCCGATGTGGACACCTTCGTCAGCGAAGTACCGGGACACCGCATCGTGCATGCTGCGGTTGGCAAACCAGTGCGACGAACGGGTCGTGACCGGCATGTAGCCACGCTGAATCTTGTGGCCGCCCTGGGCGCCGGCCTCGACCCGGGAAAGTCCGTTGCAGATGGCATGCTCGATCGCCTGGTAGTAGCAGCATTCGAAATGAAGCATCCGGTGATCCTCGATGCAGCCCCAGTAGCGGCCGAAGAGTGTCGATGAACCCCTGATGTTGAGGGCGCCCGCGATCCAGCGGCTGTCCCGCCGGCACATGATGAGGACGACGTTGTCGGCCATGCGCTGGCCAAGCTGTTCGAAGAAGGCGCGGCTGAGGTAGGGGATGCCCCACTTGCGGTTTCCGGTATCGCGGTAGAAGCCGTAAAAGGCGTCCCAGATCTCGTCGGTCAGCGCCTCACCGGTCAACCGGTGGATGGAGATGTCGCTGGCCGCAATCTCTCGGCGCTCGCGCCGGATGGCCTTGCGCTTGCGTGATGACAGGCTGGCAAGAAACCCGTCGAAGGACGCGTATCCCCTGTTCTCCCAGTGGAACTGGATACCGGTCCGCTGGAGGAATCCGAGGCGGGAGACCACGCGCGATTCCTGCGACGTCAGAAAATTGATGTGGGCCGACGAGACTTCGGCGTTCCTGGCCAGACCGACAATGGCGGATGCCAGTGCACGCTGCCGCACCTCACACTCGGCGGCCTCCGTCTCTCCGACCAGCAGCCGCGGTCCGGTGACCGGGGTGAAGGGCACCGCGACGAGGAGTTTGGGGTAGTAGTGGCCACCGGCACGCTCGAAGGCGTCGGCAAGCCCCTGATCGAAGACATACTCGCCCATCGAATGGCTCTTGAACCAGGCGGGAGCTGCGCCGACAAGGTGGTGGTTGGAGTCCTCGAGAAGGACATGTGCCGGGCCCCAACCCGTTTCTGGGGATGCGGAGCCGCTGTCCTCGAGACAGGCGAGAAAGTCATGGAGGACAAATGGATTGTCGGTGCCTGCAAGGCGATCCCACTGTTCCCGACCGATGTCGTGGATGCTGTTGATGCAGCGTGCGCTGTAACGGCCCTGTCCGCCTCTGTCTGTTCCTGGAGCCATCCTGCCCTCGGTTGTGGCGGCCTGTTCCTCAGGCGATGCGTTGCCGCTGAAAGCGGCAGGCCGAACGGATTGTCAAGTGATGCATCGGCATAGTAAAGTGCGAGGCGCGACGGGTCCCGGTGACAGGAGCGGATCACCGGGCCCGTCGCCTGACGTTCAAGACAATACCAACATGGCTTCAGACAGGACCCGAACCGGGCGTCGCATCGATATCGAGTTCGACGGTCGATACAACATCGATGTTTCGCGGGTTGACGCCGGGGTGCTGTGGCGAATCACGGCCATGGCGTTCCGCAACCGCTGGCGCATGGCCCTCGGCATCGTTGCCGCGCTCGCCGCAGGTTTCTTCCAGCTGTTCGTCCCGCAGTTCCTCGGGCGCGCGGTGGACGAAGCACAGGGTCTGCTGGGAGACGGGATCAGCCGGGACCTCGCAGGCGAGGCGCTGATGACAACCGCCATGCTGCTGATCGCCACGAGCGTGCTGCGCGGCCTCTGCACCATGGTGCAGAACTATCAGGGTGAATCGGTCGGCCAGATCATCGGCTACGACCTGCGCATGGCCTATTACAGGCAGCTGCAGACCCTGAGTCTTTCGTGGCACGACCGCGTTCACTCCGGCGAGCTGATGACCAGGGGCATCCTCGACATCGAGGGAGTGCGCCTCTGGGTGGATACCGGGATCCTGCGGTGCGTGCTGCTGTCGACCCTGGTTGTCGGCGGCGCCATCCTGCTTGTCCGCATCGACCTGGTGCTGGGACTGCTGGCCCTCGGGTTCGTACCCGTCATTGCGGTGATGGCTTCGGGCGCCCGTCTGAAGTTGCGTGATGCCTGGCTTGCCCTGCAGGAGGAGCTCTCGCAGCTCACCAAGGTCATGGAGGAAAATCTCGGCGGGATTCGCGTGGTTCGCGCCTTTGCCTCAACGGCCTATGAGATGGTGCGCTATGACACCATCGCCGCACGCGCGTTAGCCCTGTCGCATCGCCGGATAGCCCTCTTCGTGCGCTCCAGCACGCGCATGACATTCATTTTCCTCGCCGCCATGGGCCTTGTCCTGTGGGTCGGCGGAGAAAAAGCGATGGCCGGCGAAATCACGCTCGGCCAGCTCGCCGAGTGCCTCGCCTTCATGGCCATCCTGCAGATGCCGGTGCGCCAGATCGGCTGGATGATTAACTCCGTCGCCCGTGCCTCGACGTGCGGCGGGCGCCTCTTCAACGTGCTGGACATCGAGCCAAGCATCGCCGATCACCCGGATGCCGGGCCGCTCGAGGTGCGCGAGGGCGTCCTGAGGTTCGAGCAGGTGAGCTTCGCCTACCCTGCCTCGACGCGCGACAGACGCACATTGAGCGACATCGATTTCGAGGTGGGTCCCGGCAGGACACTCGGCATCGTCGGCCCTCCCGGCAGCGGCAAGAGCACCATCGGACAGCTGGTCGGCAGGTACTACGACGTGACGGCCGGACGCATCACCATCGATGGCGCCGACATTCGTTCGGTGACTCTCGCCAGTTTGCGCCGGCAGGTCAGCATCGTGCCGCAGCAGCCGTTCCTGTTCACCGCAGGCATCGATCACAACGTCGCCTATGGGGATCCCTGGGCGGGAAGAGCGGCCATCGAGCATTCCGCCGCGACGGCGCAGCTCCACAACTACATCAGGAAGCTGCCAACCGGATACTCCACCCTTGTCGGAGAACGGGGCGTGTCGCTGTCAGGAGGCCAGCGCCAGCGCCTCTCGATCGCCCGTGGCGTCCTGCCGAACAGCGCCGTGATCGTGTTCGATGATTCCACCGCCGCTGTGGATGCGGCCACCGAACAGCGCATCCACGAGGCCCTGCATGACCTGACCCGCGAGCGGGCCGTCATCATCATCGCACACCGTCTGCGTTCGCTGCTCCACGCCGATGAGATCATTTTCCTGGAGGAGGGACGGATCGTTGAGCGTGGGAGTCACGAGGAGCTGTTGGCGCTCGAGGGACGCTATCGCGCGCTCTGGGATCTGCAGGCCATTGGCGGGAGTTCATGATGGTGGCCGCCGGCCGGAAACCTGCTCTTGCCGTCGTCGGCGCCCAGGTGTCGCGCGACGAGGAACTCTTCGGCCGTGCCTTCGATCGCTGGGTGATTGCGCGTTTTCTTGTGCACCTGGCTCCCTATCGCGCGCGGATCGCCCTCGCGGTGATCGCCGTCCTTTTCTTCATTGCCACGCAGCTCATGGTGCCGCTCGTCATACGCTGGGCGATCGACGATGCGCTGACGGCAGGCGACGGAGCCCGCGTCCTCCTTGTCGTCATCATGGGTGTGTTCTTCAGCGTTGTCGTCGTCAACTACGTGTCGATGTTCGTTCTCGAGAGCATTGTCGGCCGCATCGCAGGTCACCTGCTGTTCGACCTGCGCCGGGCCATGTATGCCCACCTGCAGGTAGTGTCCCTGGGGTTCATGGACCAGACGGAAGTCGGCCGGCTGATGTCGCGTCTGCAGGGAGACGTTTACGCTCTCCAGGAGTTCCTCGAGTCCTCGATCTTTGCGATCGGCGATCTGGTCCTTCTTGTGGGCATCATTTCGGTTCTCCTCGTCCTCGACGTCCGGCTTGCTTCCCTGACGCTTGCCGTCCTGCCGGTCCTGATCCTCGTGCGCATGGTCTGGCTTCCGATGGCCCGCCGGGCGTTCCTGTATGCCCGCGAGACCAGCAGCGCCGTCAACGCGGCGCTGGCAGAAAACGTCCACGGCATCCGGGCCATACAGGAACTCGGCCGGGAAGGTGTCAATCTCGACCTCTTCGAGGAGATGGCGGCCGACAATCGCAATGCCCACTTGAGGGCGTCACGCTTTGCCAATGTCCTGATCCCCGTGGTCGATCTTCTGACCGGCTGCGCCATGGCGATCGTCGTCATCATCGGCGGACGACTGGTGCTGGACAACAGCCTCGACATCGGCGTCATGGTCGCCTTCCTCTTCTACGTGCAGCGCTTCTTCGATCCCATTCGTTCGCTCTCCATCCAGTACAGCATCATGCAACGTGCCATGGCGGCCGGTCAGCGTATCTTCGAGGTTCTCGACGTGGACGTGGAAGTGCGTGACCGACGGGACGCCATCGAACTCGACCGCAACAACGGCGCCGTCGAATTCGCGAATGTCACCTTCGGATATGTCGAGGACCAGCCGGTTCTCAAGGACGTGAGCTTCCGGGTGAAGGACGGGGAAACCGTCGCCCTGGTCGGGCCCACCGGTTCGGGAAAGACCAGCGCCATGGCGCTGATTCACCGCTTCTACGATGTCTGGGAGGGATCGGTCAGGGTTGGCGGTCACGATGTCCGTGACGTCACCCAGGAATCTCTCGGCCACCACGTGGCCATGGTCCTGCAGGAACCCTATCTCTTCACCGGGACGGTCTTCGAGAACATCCGCTACAACAGGACCGACGCCAGCCGCCACGTGGTGTCCGAAGCGGCGCGTGCAGTCGGAGCTCACGACTTCATCATGAATCTGCCGAAGGGATACGACACCCTGCTGGATCAGGGTGCGGTGACCCTGTCGCTCGGCGAACGCCAGCTGCTGAGCTTTGCCCGGGCCCTGGTGGCCGATGCGCCCATTCTCGTGCTCGACGAGGCGACCGCAAACGTCGACAGCTACACGGAACTGAAGATCCAGCAGGCTCTTGCCCGGCTTCTTGAGGGACGCACGGCCCTGGTGATCGCTCACCGCCTGACCACCATCAGGGGAGCGGACCGCATCGTCGTGCTGCAGGACGGTCGCATCGTCGAGGAAGGGCCCCACGACGACCTCATGACCTCCGGCGGCCTCTACAGCATTCTCTATCGCATGAACTACGCCAGCTTCGATGATATCGGCGATGCGGGCGGTCTGATGCCGACGGCCGAAGGCACCTGAACCCGGTTCAGCCGCCGGCGGAGAGGTCCCGGATGTCGGTGATGACATGGATGAGGGCAGGGCCGTCGAGGCCGAGGGCCTCATCGAAGGCCGGCGCGAACTCCTCGGTGCGCTCGACACGCCAGGAAGGTGCCCCGTAGGCCGTGCCGATGGCCCGGAAATCCGGGCTGTTCAGAGCCACGGCGATGGTGTTCTCCGGTCCGGCATAGCGTTGCTGGTGCATCAGGATGGTGCCGTAGTGTCCGTTGTCGCAGACAATGGCAATGACCCTGAGGCCATTCTCGACGGCGATGGTGAGTTCCTGGCCGGTCATCATGAATCCGCCATCGCCGGCAAAGGCCACAACCCGTGCGCCGGGCCGGGCGAGCGCCGCGCCAACTGCAGCCGGGACACCGTAGCCCATGGCGCCCGACATCGGTCCGGCCTGGCTTGCCGGCAGCCGGTAGCGGAAGTGGCGCTGCACCCAGGTCGAAAAGTTGCCGGCATCGTTGGTGATGACGTGATCCCCTGATGCCAGCTGCCGGCTTACGTGTCGGACGACTGCCGTCATGTCGACGAGTCCCCTGGCTGCCGGCGCTGCCTCCTGGAATCGCATCCACGCACGTCTCAGACCATCCCGCCATGCGAGCCGGGCAGGGGTCGGTTCGGCAAGCCGGCTGGCGATGGCATCGAGAGCCGGCCCGACATCCGAAACCAGACCAAGGCGGGGACGAAGAGAGGCAACGGTGGCAATGTCCGGGTGGATGACGACGAGGGGTTTCGATCCGTCTCTGAAGCGGAAGTCGTCTGAACTGATGGCGTCGAACCGGGCGCCGGCGACCACCACGAGATCCGCCTCCTCCCAGGCCTCGTCGAGGAAGGCGGCCCGGCCGGTGGCAAACGATCCGGCGTAGGCCTCATGGTCGTTTGAAAGGCAGTCCTGGCAGCGAAATGCCGATACCACCGCGGCGCCGGACCGACGTGCCAGGCGGTCGAGCTGGTCGTGGGCCGCTTCTTGGCGCACCATTTCGCCTGCCAGAACGAGGACGCGGTCGGCTCCTTCGATCATTGATGCGGCACGCTCGAGTTCATCCGCTGATGCCCTGGTGGCGAGTCCGCCAGCCGGTCCCGGTATGACGGGGGTTCCGGCATCGCCAAGAGTGACGTCCTCGGGAAGCACCACGATCACCGGACCCGGTCTGCCCGTGGTGGCGACCGCGAGGGCACGCGCCGTGGCGTCTGCCACGTCCACAGGACTGGCAGGTTCGATCACCGCCTTGGCGACGGTGCCGAAGAAGGAGGCGTAGTCGATTTCCTGGAACGCCTCGTGGCCGATCTCGTGGGTCGGCACCTGACCGACAAAGAGAATCACCGGCACGCTGTCCTGGGCTGCCGTGTGAATGCCGATGGCGGCATTGGCCGCACCCGGACCACGGCTTACCAGGACAATGCCGGGGCGGCTCGAGATCTTGGCGTAGCCGTTGGCGGCGAAGGCCGCCCCCGATTCGTGGCGATGGGTGACGAGACGCAGGGCGTTGCCGTGGCGGCGCAATGCCTCGAGAACGGCGAGATAGCTTTCTCCGGGGACGCAGAATGCCGTTGTGACATCGTGCTCGAGAAGGGTGGCGACAAGCGCCTCGCCGCCATTCATCGGATCAGGCGATTTCGGCCACGGCTTCAACCTCGGTCGCGACATTGAGCGGCAGTGACGCGCAACCCACAGCAGCCCTGGCGTGGTGACCCTTGTCGCCGAACACCTCGACCATGAGGTCGCTGGCGCCGTTGATGACCTTTGGATGGTCGTGAAAATCCCCCGAGGCGTTCACGAATCCGCCGAGCCTCACGATTCTGACGACGCGGTCGAGATCACCGCCACAGGCAGCCTTGAGCTGGGCGATGACATTGAGACCGCACAGGCGGGCGGCCGCGTAGCCCTCCTCAAGGGTGATATCCGCGCCGAGCTTGCCCTGGTGTTTCAGCGCGCCATCGGCAAGGGTGATCTGCCCGGCCACGAAGACCAGGTTGCCAGTCACGGCCCAGGGCACATAATTCGCCGCAGGAGCGGCGGCTTCGGGAAGCCTGATGCCGAGTTCGGCGAGACGTGCCTCGATCTTTCCAGCCATGATCGTTGCCTTTCCTCAAGTGCCATCGTCGGGTCGCCTGCATAAAGGAGTTCATGCGTGAGCGTCAACGAGGCAAACCGGCCGGCCATGGTGGCGGGTGTGCTCCTGGTCGCTGCCGGGGCGGTCTGTTACGGACTGCTTCCGCTGCCCCTGGAGATCCTGAGGGACGAGGGAGTTGGCTCGACGTCATCACTCCTGGTCAGGTTCGGCGTTTCCCTCGTGGTCCTCGGAGCCATCGTCGCCTGGCGGCGATGTCCCGGGGGAGCCTTGAGCGCACCCTTCTTCGCCGGTCTCGGTATCGGGGCCGCCACGATCTTTCTCTTCGAGGGCTATGCGAGACTGCCGGCCTCGACCACGATTCTCGTCTTCTACACCTACCCTGCTTTCACGCTCGTTCTGGCAAGCCTCCTGTTCCGGGCCGGCATGGAATGGCGCACGATCCTGGCCATCGCCCTGGTCCTGGGCGCGGCGGGACTCATCGTCACTCCCGGCAATCTTGAAGCGACACCGCTTGGCGCTTTGCTGATCACGTTCGGCGCGCCGTTGGGCTACGGGCTCTATCTCGCCTGCCTGGGCGCGGCGGATGGCCATGTTCTGTGGCGCACCCTCGTCGTCAGCATGGCTGCCTGCGTCGTGACCCTGGTCTGGCACCTCGTGTCGGATGCCTCGCTCGCCTGGCCGGTCTCGACGAATGGCTGGATCTCCCTTGGCTGGGTCGGTCTGGGCACCGGGATCCTGGCGACCTGCCTGGTGGTGGCCGGCACCGCGATGGCAGGAAGCGGCCGCTCTGCCGTGGCCGGTTCGGCCGAACTTGTTACCGTGCTTCTCACCGGCTGGCTGCTGTTCGGCGAGACGCTGCACTGGCAAGCCGTGGCGGGCGCGCTCGCGATCCTTGCGGCCATCGTGGTCAGCCTGCCGCGTGTCTCTCGGCGATCGTCGTGAAGATGCGCCTGAACATCTCCCAGGTCAGGCGACCGGTGTTGGTGTTCAGCCGCGAGCAGTGGTAGCTGTCGACGAGGACGAGGCCGTCGGCCGGGTCATGGACGGCGCCATGGGCGAACGGGAAGGCGGAGCGCCTGGCACCGACGGCATCGAGGATGGCCTGGTGAGCAAGACCACCGAGGGCAAGTACGGTATCGAGCTGCGGCAGAGACTTCAGTTCGCGGGAAAGGAACGTGTTGCAGGACCGGATTTCGGCAGCAAGCGGCCTGTTCCCGGGGGGGACACATCGCACCGCATTGGTGATCCGGCAGTCCACCAGCTCCAGACCGTCATCCGGGCGGGCACCATAGCTGCCCCTGGCGTAGCCTGCCCCGGTCAGTGCCGGGTAGAGGAAATCTCCCGCACCGTCACCCGTGAAGGGACGTCCGGTTGCGTTGGCGCCTCTCAGGCCCGGAGCGAGTCCCACCACCAGAAGACGGGCATTCCGGGGTCCGAACGTGGGAACGGGGGCATTGAACCAGTCCGGCTCCTTTTCCCGCCAGGCGTGGCGGAAGGCCATGAGGCGCGGGCACAGGGGGCAGTCGGGAGGGGGCTCGCCAGCGGTCATCAAGGCGCCTCGTCTTCTTCAGCGACGGCACCTGCAACCCTTCGCCGTACGGGGAAGGGTTGCAGGTGCCCCGAGGCACTCTATATGAAGCATCCGCAGATGTCGGCAATCTCCTCCCGCCTCAAGGGCGGCATATACGTGGCACTGGGCGCCAACCTTGCTTCGGCGGTTGGACCACCGCGGCGCACACTCGAAGAGGCGCTGGCGCGGTTCCGCCACGCCGGTGTGGATGTTCTCGATGTATCGCCCTGGTACGAAACGCGACCCATGGGCGGCCGTGATCAACCCCGGTACGTCAACGGGGTCGCAGAGGTCGCCACGGAGCGCGACCCGGAGGCCCTGCTCGAACTCCTTCACGACATCGAGGAGGGCCTCGGCCGGCAGCGTCTCCGGCGCTGGGAATCCCGCACGGTGGATCTCGACCTCATCGACTACCGGGGTCTTGAAAGAACCGGCCCACCTCCCGTGCTGCCCCATCCCGGTGCGGTCTCAAGACTCTTCGTCCTGCTGCCGCTCAACGATGTGGCGCCCGCCTGGAGACATCCGGTGACCGGGCAGGCCATCGATTGTCTCATTCGGGCGCTCCCCAGGCACGATGGCGATATCGAGCGTCTTGCCCCTGACTCTCGGTGGGGGTTGTCATGAAGACGCGATGCTGGCATTTTCAGGCCCTGCTCCGGCTCCCAAGATCGAGGTGATGAATGGCCCGATTGACTGTTGAAGACTGTGTCGAACGCGTGAGCAACCGTTTCGAACTGGTTCTCCTGGCCGCCCAGCGTGCCCGCGATTTGGGCAAGGGGGCGGAACTGACTGTCGACAGGGACAACGACAAGCATCCTGTCATCGCTCTGCGCGAGATCGCAGACGACACGATTTCGCTGGATGCGGTGCGCCGCAAGCTGGTCTATGGCAGCGAGACCGAAGAGGACGAGAATGTCGACAATGTCGAGGAACTCGGCCTGGCGGCGGACAATCCACTGGATCGGGCCTTTGCCAATCTCGACCTCGACAGCGATCAGCACAACGAAGCCTGGGGCACCGGCATCGAAGACGGATCCACCCGCTAGCAGAGTGTGAGCCCGGACGATGCTCCGGCAGTTTGAACTGGTTGAGCGGGTCAGGAGCTACGACGCAGAGGTCGACGAGGCGGCTCTCAACAGCGCCTACGTGTTCGCCATGGTCAAGCACGGCTCCCAGACACGTGACTCAGGCGATCCCTATTTCTCCCACCCCGTCGAGGTCGCCGGCATCCTCGCCGACATGAAGCTGGACAGCCAGTCCATCATCACGGGGCTGTTGCACGATACCGTCGAGGATACCGACACCACGCTCGACGAGATTTCCGGCAAGTTCGGTCCCCAGATTGCCCATCTGGTTGACGGTGTCACCAAGCTTTCGCAACTCGAGAACCAGGCCGAGGAAGGCCAGCGCACCATGGGCAACTACGCCAAGCTGTTTCTGGCCATGTCGGAGGACCTGCGTGTCCTCCTGGTCAAGCTGGCGGACCGGCTCCACAACATGCGTACGCTGCACCACGTGCGGCGCGAGGACAAGCGCCTGCGTATCGCCCGCGAGACCATGGAAATCTACGTTCCCATGGCCGAACGGATCGGCATGCAATGGCTCAAGGAGGAGCTCGAGGATCTCGCTTTCAGCCATATCAACGGGGACGCCCGCAACTCTATCCTGGAGCGCCTGCGCTTCCTGCGGCCGGACTCCAACCTTGCCAAGATCGAGCGCCATCTCAAGCGAGTCCTCAAGAAGGGCGGCCTCACCGCCAGGGTCGACGGCCGCGAGAAGAAGCCGCATGCCATCTGGCGCAAAATGCAGCGCAAGAATGTTTCCTTCGATCAGCTCTCGGATATCGTCGCTTTCCGGGTGGTGGTTTCAGAGGTTGCAGACTGCTATGCGGCGCTTGGCGTCATTCACGGTGTCTGGCCGATGATTCCCGATCGCTTCAAGGACTACATCTCGACGCCGAAGCCCAATGGTTACCGTTCGATCCACACGACGGTGCACGGGCCCGAGGGCAAGCGCCTCGAGATCCAGATACGGACCCGGGAGATGGACGAAGTCGCCGAGTATGGAGTCGCCGCCCACTGGAGCTATACGGCCGGCGAAGACCAAGCCTCGGCAAGCGATGGCAGCCAGTACCGGTGGGTGCGCCAGCTGCTGGACTCCATCGACAGCACGTCGGACCCAGAGGAGTTCATCAAGAACACCAAGCTGCAGCTCTTCCAGGACAGGGTGTACTGCTTCACCCCCATGGGCGAAATCCACGAATTGCCGCGCAATGCGACCCCCGTCGACTTTGCCTATGCCATCCACACAAGGATCGGGGACACCTGTGTCGGCGCCAAGATCAACGGTGTCTCGAAGCGCCTTGACACGATCCTGCAGAATGGCGACCAGGTCGAGATCATGCGGTCGCGCTACGCCTCACCCAACCCGTTGTGGGCGCGCTTCGTCGTCACCGGCCGCGCCCACTCAAGGATCCGCCGCCACATCCGCATCAAGGAACGCGGTGAGTACATCAGGCTGGGACGGGCCATCATCCAGCAGACCTGTGCCTCGCTGCGTCGGGTGGCCGATGACGACCTTCTCGAGAAGTTTGCGGAGGCCATCGGCAAGCGCACCGTGGATGATCTCCTCGAGGCCGTAGGCCGTGGTGAGATCACCAGCGAGAGGGTCCGGCGTCTCCTGACGTCGAAACGGTCGCCATCGCGCAAGCGATTCCAGTCATCGGGCAAGCATGCCGTCTCGATCGACGGCCTTACCCCCGGAATCACCGTGCACCATGCCGAGTGCTGTCACCCTCTTCCCGGCGATCGCATCGTCGGCATTGTCGAGTCCGGCAAGGGTGTCGCCATCCACACCATCGACTGCGACACCCTGCAAAAGCACGAGAATTCGATCGAGGAGTGGCTCGATGTCTCGTGGTCGCCCGATGGCGCTGCGCCTGAACACTACGTCGGGCGCATTGCCGTTGACGTCATCAACCAGCCCGGCGCCCTTGGCGAGATCACCACCGCAATCGGCAATCAGGACGCCAACATCACCAACCTGAAAATCAATGCGCGTACCGCCGATTTCTTCGGCATGCTCATTGACCTTGAGGTCCATGACGTCCATCACCTGACATCCATCATCGCCGCCCTGCGGTCGATTGCGATTGTCATGGACATTTCCAGGGCTCCCTGAGCGAACCAAGGGTCAACGATCAGTGCGACAGCCAGTTCCATTCGGCGCCAACGCGCCACGAACGACCATCATCAGCGCCCGGGAACGCAACCGGTGAAGGCTGCGTTGCGAGCCGTCATGACCCGGCTGACCGGGGTTCACCCCGGTGAGGGTTCCTCGTCGGTCCTGAGGGTCGTCCTGGCCGTGCTGTTGCTGCCGTTCAGTCTGATCGGCCTCATGCTGAGACCACTGGAGTGGTTGCTGAAGGTGGTGTTCAGCCCAGTCGAACGCCTGCTCCCCGCAGGCCTGAGGGGTGACGAGGGGATGGTTGGCACCGTCAAGACCATGGTCTATGCGATTATCATCGCTCTTGCCGTGCGCACGCTCGCCTACGAACCCTTCAACATCCCCTCCGGCTCCATGAAACCCACCCTGCTGGTCGGGGACTATCTGTTTGTCTCGAAGTTCTCCTACGGGTACAGCGACTACTCCTTAGGGTTCGGCACGGACCTCGGACTCCTTGACGCGCGCCTGTTTGATGGCGAACCGCAGCGTGGCGACGTCATCGTGTTCCGCCAGCCGACAGACACCTCGGTGGACTTCATCAAGCGGCTCGTCGGTCTTCCCGGCGATCGCATTCGCATGATCGATGGCGTTCTCCACGTCAATGACATGGCGGTCACCCTGGAAGAGGACTCCGTTTTCGAGGACCGTTCGTGTTCCGCGTCGAGGACCATCGAACGCCAGACCGAAACCCTGCCGAACGGGGCGCGTCACAGCGTTCTCAACATCACGGACAGCGGGCGGCTCGACAACACGCCCGAGTACGTGGTGCCGCAGGACCACTACTTCATGATGGGAGACAATCGCGACAGCTCGAACGACAGCCGAGTCACGCATCTCGTCGGATTCGTGCCGAAGGAGAACCTCATCGGCCGCGCCGAGTTCCTCTTCTTTTCCACGAATGGTTGCGGCTCGCTCATCAATCCCCTGTCATGGCCGGCATCGATTCGCTGGGATCGTCTGTTCCGGTCGATTTCATGAGTGCGGATGCTGGCGAACTCGAGACCATTCTCGGGCATGCCTTCACCGACAGGAGTCTCCTGAGACGGGCCGTGACCCACCGCAGTGCCGCCTGCGCGGTTGACAGTCACGGGTATCAGCGCCTCGAGTTTCTCGGTGACCACGTTCTGGGCGCCATCATCGCCACCATGGTTTTCCGCGACCACCTGGAAGCATCCGAGGGGGAGCTTTCCAGGCGCTACGCGAAACTGGTCGCCAACCAGACCCTCGGCGACATTGCCCTGGAGTTGGGGATTGACCGTTTCGTGGTGGTTGGCCCGCACGAACGAAAGGGCGGGATGCGACGCAACGTCTCCATTCTCGCAGACGTCATCGAGGCATTGATCGGTGCCCTCTACCTCGATGCCGGGTACGCTGCCGCGGACACATTTGTTCGTCGCTGCTGGCAGACGCGCATGCATCTGGAGGGCGGCAGTGGGCGGGACGACAAGACCCGCCTCCAGGAATGGGCGCTCAAGCAGGGTCTGGCGCTTCCCGAATACCGTTTGCTCGACATGACCGGCCCGGCCCATGCTCCGCTCATTACCGTGGAAGTTCACATCGAGGGTTTTGCCGGCATCCGGGCGAGTGGACGAACCAGGCGGGTGGCGGAACAGCTGGCTGCCCGCACCTTTCTGATGGATGTGCCACGGTGACAGCCGAGCGGTGCGGCCATGTGGCCATCCTCGGAGCACCGAACGCCGGAAAGTCGACCCTCGTCAACACACTGGTCGGTGCCAAGGTCTCGATCGTCACCCACAAGGTGCAGACGACTCGAGGGCGCGTTGCCGGTATCTGCAATGTCGGCCGCACGCAAATCGTGCTTGTCGACACACCAGGCATTTTCCAGCCCAGGAAGCGCCTGGAGCGCGCTCTGGTCAAGACTGCGTGGAACGGCGCTGTTGACGCCGATGCCACACTGCTGGTGATCGATGCGCGACGCGGCCTTGATGATTCCGCGACGTTCATCCTCTCTCGCCTGACCCGGCACCGACATGTGCTGTGCGCCATCAACAAGATCGACCTGGTGTCGCGCGACGCCCTGTTGCCCCTTGCCGGGCGAATCGGCGGGTATGGGGTGGTCGAGGAGATCTTCTACATTTCGGCGCTGAACGGTGATGGCGTCGATGATGTGGTGACAGCGCTCGCCGACAGGTTGCCTTCCCAGCCATGGCTGTTTCCCGCCGATCACCTGAGCGACCAGCCGTTGGCCCGCCTTGCTGCCGAGATCACCCGCGAGAAGCTCTTTGTCAGGGTGCATCAGGAACTTCCCTATGAGCTCTCCGTGGAGACCGAGCTGTGGACCGATCTTCCGGAGGAGGAGGCGGTCAGGATCGATCAGGTGATCTATGTGGCACGGCGCGGCCACAAGGCCATCGTCCTGGGCAGGAACGGCCGCACCATCCGCGAGGTCGGCAAGGCGGCACGCCGGGAACTCGAGGCGTTGCTGGAGTGCAGGGTGCATCTCTTTCTCCACGTGAAGGTGCGGACCGGCTGGCTCGACGATCCGGCGCGATACCGCGAGATCGGTCTCGAGTTTCCGGGCTGACGGCGATGGAATGGCACGATCGCGCCATTGTCCTGGGCGTGCGTCCGCATGGCGAGACCTCCGTGATCGCCAGCCTGTTGACGAACGGCCACGGACGTCATGCCGGTCTCGTGCGGGGAGGGCGCAGCCGCCGTCATGCCGGCGTGCTGCAGACCGGCAACATCGTCGCCGCGCGGTGGCGTGCCCGGTTGCCTGATCACCTCGGAACCTTCGTCATCGAGCCCGAGGACGCCGTGGCGTCAGCCCTGCTGGGAGATCCACCGCGCCTTGCCTGCCTTGCCAGCGCCTGTGCGCTTGCCGAAAGGACATTGGCCGATCGCCTTCCCTGTGAAGCACTGTTCAGCGCCACAGAGGTGCTGGTGCGGCAGTTGCAGCTGGGTGTCAGCCGCTGGGACGCCGCCTATGTCAGATGGGAACTCGGCCTGCTGGACGTTCTCGGGTACGGACTTGATCTCAAGCGCTGTGCGCTCACCGGATCCAGCGAAGATCTCGTCTGGGTGTCGCCACGCAGCGGGCGAGCCGTCTCGGCTGCAGCGGGCGAGCCGTGGAAGGATAAACTTCTCGATCTGCCGGGGTTTCTGGTTGGGGCGCCGGAGGCCCGGACGGACGACGTTCTCGCCGGCCTCAGATTGTCCGGATACTTTCTCGAGCGCCATGTCCTGGCCGGGGAAACAGCCGGACTGCCTCCGGCCCGACAACGCCTTGTAGACGCTCTGTCTGGACAGCCCACCACATATAGTGGTAAGCGGGACTCATGATCGAGCGGGACCATGATGGCGCCGTCGAGACCGTCGGTCTTGCCGAGGCGCTCACGCAACGCTATCTCGCCTACGCGATGTCGACCATCACGTCGCGCTCGCTGCCTGACGTCAGGGACGGCCTCAAGCCGGTCCATCGGCGAATACTCTATGCCATGCGGCAACTCCGCCTCGATCCGAATGAGGGATTCAAGAAGTCGGCGCGCGTGGTGGGCGACGTCATCGGCAAGTACCATCCCCACGGCGACCAGGCCATCTACGACGCCCTCGTGCGTCTCGCCCAGCAGTTTGCGGCGCGCTACCCGCTGGTTGACGGCCAGGGCAACTTCGGCAATGTCGACGGCGACAATGCCGCGGCCATGCGCTACACCGAAGCGCGCCTGACCGCGGTGGCGGTGGCCCTGCTTGACGGACTCGACGACGATGTCGTCGATTTCCGCGACACCTACGACGGTTCGGAATCGGAACCGGTGGTGCTGCCGTCGCGCTTCCCCAATCTTCTCGCCAACGGAGCAAGCGGCATTGCCGTGGGCATGGCGACGAGCATACCGCCCCACAATGTCGCAGAACTGTGCGCGGCGCTGATCCACCTTGTGGGGACGCCTGGGGCCTCCGTTGGCGAACTTGTGACCATCGTGAGGGGACCGGACTTTCCCACCGGCGGTGAGCTTGTGGATGATCCCGGCACCATCCGCGAAGCCTATGAAACGGGACGGGGATCGTTCCGTGTCAGGGCACGCTGGAACATCGAGAAACAGGCTCGGGGCACCTGGCGAATCGTCGTGACCGAACTGCCCTTCCAGGTCCAGAAGTCACGCCTGATCGAACGCATCGCCGAACTCATCGAAGCCCGCAAACTGCCGTTGCTGGAGGGCGTGAGCGACGAGTCGACCGAAGACATCCGTCTCGTCCTGCAACCGAAAAACCGGTCTGTGGATTCCGCCATCCTCATGGAGTCCCTGTTCCGTGTCACGGACCTGGAGTCGCGGTTCGCACTCAACATGAACGTGCTCGACGCCTCCGGCATTCCCGGAGTCATGGATCTCAGTCGCGTGCTGACAGCCTTCATCAGCCATCGCCGCGACGTTCTGGTGCGCCGGTCACGCAACCGCCTTGCTGCCATCCGCCGCCGTCTGGAAGTCCTCGAGGGACATCGCATCGTCTATCTCAATCTCGACGAGGTGATTCGCATCATCCGCGACGAGGACGACCCGGCCTCGGCGCTGGCCCTGCGCTTCGGTCTCACCGAGGTCCAGACAGAGGCCATTCTCAACATGCGCCTGCGCTCGCTGCGCCGTCTGGAAGAGATGAAAATTGCCCGTGAGAGAAAGGAGCTGAAGGCGGAATCGGGTGACCTCCGGCGTCTTCTGGAGTCGGATGAAGGGCAGAAGGAGGCGCTCAAGGCCGAGTTCACGGACATCGCCCGGCAGTTCGGGGAGGAGAGCGAGCTTGGCAGGCGGCGCACCGTCTTCGGCCGCCCGCCGCCGGTCGACGACATCCCTGTCGACGCCACGGTGCACCGGGAGGCCGTCACGGTGGTGCTTTCCGACAAGGGCTGGATCCGCGCGGCCAAGGGCCACGGCGACCAGGTGGGCGAACTGCGTTTCAAGGAAGGCGATCGAGAGAGGTTGCGCCTCGAGGCGTGGACGACCGACAGGTTGCTCGTACTCGCCACCGACGGAAAGTTCTTCACCCTGGCCTGCGAACGGTTGCCTGCAGCGAGAGGTTTCGGCGACCCGCTGCGACTCATGCTCGACATGGGCAACGATGTCGATGTTGCCGCCATGGTCGTCTTCCGGGGCGGCCGCAGGTTCCTGGTGGTGTCGTCGCGCGGCAAGGGGTTTGTGGTGAGCGAAGATCTCGTGGAGTCCCGAAAACGTGGAGGAAAGCAGGTCCTCATCCCCGCCTCCGGTGACGAGGCGAAGGTGCTGAAGATCGTCGAGGGGGACCATGTGGCCGTCGTCGGCGAGAATGGCAGGCTGCTCGTGTTTCCGCTTCGGGACGTGCCGGAACAGCCCAGGGGTGCGGGCGTCATTCTGCAGCGCTACCGGCAGGGAGGCGTCTCGGATGCGACGGTCTTTGCACTCGATGCCGGCCTTTCCTGGCAATCGGGGACCCGCACGCGCACACAGCACGACCTTGCAAGATGGCTCGGCAAGCGCGGCCAGGCAGGCCAGCCTGCTCCCGCCGGCGTTTCCCGGAACAACCGCTTCAGTTGACGCCGGGCGGCCGGGGCGGGAATACTCGAACAGGAATGAACCTGCCCGGCGAGGGAGATGTCACAGCACCATCATCAGCCCCCATCGGCCATGGCCCTGCGCGTTGCCGCCCTCGAGCGGTTGCTGACGGACAAGGGCTATTGCGATCCCGACACGATCGATCGCCTTGTGGAACTCTATGAAACCAGGGTCGGGCCGCACCATGGCGCCAGGGTGGTGGCCGAGGCGTGGAGTGATGCCGCCTTCCGTGAACGCCTTCTCGCGAACGCCTCGGGGGCCATGGCGGGGCTCGGCATATCGGGCATGCAGGGCGAGAACATGGTGGTCGTGGAAAACGCGCCGGGAGTCCACAACGTGGTCGTCTGCACCCTGTGTTCCTGCTACCCGTGGCCCGTGCTCGGACTGCCGCCGCGCTGGTACAAAAGCGAGCCCTACCGGGCACGCGTCGTGCGCGAGCCGCGAACCGTGCTTGCCGAGATGGGATGTGACGTGGCGGACGATGTCGAGATCCGCGTCTGGGACTCAAGTGCGGACCTGCGCTACATGGTCCTGCCGCAACGCCCCGCGGGCAGCGACGAACTCACCCGCGAGGAACTTGCCGGTCTCGTGACACGAGACGGCATGATCGGCGTGGCCATGGTGTGACGAGGGCATCATGGATGGCATTCACGACATGGGCGGCATGATGGGTTTCGGTACCGTCGCGCGCGAGGCGGACGAGCCCCTGTTCCACGACGACTGGGAAAGGGTGGCCTTCGGAATCCTCCTGCAGGTGTCGGGTCGTGTCGGATTCTCGGACGATCACCTGCGCGCCCACATCGAGCGCATTCCGCCTCTCGCCTATCTCGAGGCGAGCTACTACGAGCGATGGACGCGCGCGCTGGAGTCCTTTCTCGAGGAACGTGGTCTCCTGTCACCGGCCGCAGTCGAGGCCTGCATGACGAGCATGGCTGTGCCGGCGCGCCCCGGCGGCGGCCGGGGCACCACTCTCGACGACATCGAGGAAGCCGTGGCGAAAGGAGCATCGACACGGCGCGATGGCGCCGGAGCGCGGGCGCGATTTCACCCCGGCGACCGGGTGCGGGTCCTCAATGAACACCCGTGGCATCATACCCGCGCTCCGCGCTACACGAGAGGGCGCATCGGCGAGATCGTCAGTGACCATGGTGTCTTCGTGTATCCGGACACCAATGCCCGAGACCTCGGGGAGTGCCCGGAACACTGCTACACGGTGGCTTTCAGGGCCCGCGAGCTGTGGGGTGCGGACGCAGCCGCATCGGACCTCGTCAACGTCGACCTCTACGATTCCTATCTGGAGGCGGCTGACACGTCGGCCTGAAGGATGGGCGCGGTTGCGGGCTGACCGTGCATGTGTCTTTCTGGTGTGCATAATGATGTTTCAGGAAAGCAAGTGCTGTCCCTCCAGACGGGTACGGCTAACATGTCATGTGGAACCCTGAAGAACTGGGAGAAGGAGTACCATGAACAGACGCAAATTTTTGGCTGGCACCGGTGTTGCGGCGGCAGGCGCCGCTGGCACGGTGGCCACAGCATTTCCGACACCGGCGATCTCACAGGGCCGCAAGACCCTGACCATGGTGACGTCGTGGGGTCGCGGCCTCGCCGGCGTCCATGATGCCGCCCAGCGCTGTGCGGACAACATTACCGCCATGTCCGACGGCATGATCGAAATCGACTTCAAGGCGGCGGGTGAACTCGTTGGCGCCTTCGAGTGCTTCGATGCGGTGTCGTCCGGACAGGCGGACCTCTACCATTCCGCAGACTACTATTTCGTCGGTCAGCATCCGGCCTTCGCCTTCTATACATCGGTCCCCTTCGGCATGACGGCCGAGGAACTGAACAACTGGTACTACCACATGGGCGGCCGCGAACTGCAGGACGAGCTCACCTCGATCTTCAACCTGAAGACCTTCCTTGCCGGCAACACCGGGTCTCAGGCTGGCGGCTGGTTCCACAAGGAGATCAACGGACCCGATGATTTCGAGGGCCTGCGGTTCCGCATGCCCGGTCTCGGCGGCAAGGCGCTCGGCGAACTTGGCGCTTCCGTCCAGAACATTCCCGGAGCCGAGGTCTACAACGCGCTCTCCAAGGGCGAGATCGACGGTACGGAGTGGATCGGCCCGTGGGCCGACGAGAAGGCCGGATTCTTCGAAATCACGAAGATCTACTATACCTCCGGCTTCCATGAGCCGGGTCCAGGCCTCTCGCTTGCCGTCAACCGGGGGGTCTTCGATGGGCTTTCGGCCTCCGAACAGAAGATCATCGAGTGTGCGGCAGGCGAGGCCAATGTGTGGAATCTCTCGCAGTTCCTCGCCAACAACTCGGCCGCCCTGCAGAGGCTGATCGCTTCCGGCGTCCAGACCTTCGCCTTCCCCGACAGTGTCTGGGATGCCTTTGGCGTGGCCGCCGACAAGGTCTACGAGGAGAACATGGGGGATCCCCTGTTCAAGACGATCTACGACTCCTATCGCGATTCGCTCGTCAAGTCGGCGAGCTGGAATGCGCTGTCGTCCATTGCCTATGCGCAGCAGCGCAACCGCGTCATGGGTATCTGATTTCCAAGGGCGCCCGCATCGTGACACGGTGCGGGCGCCGATCCCCGTGCGCGACACATGTCGGACGCCATTCTCTGGCTCCTGCGCCATCTTCTCGAAGGGCTGGCCAATCTCTTTTACCTGTTGATCGAACCGGGGGCGTGGCCTGATCCTTCCGATGGCATCGGTCTGGTCAGGATTGTCTATTTCGGCGCCTCCCTCGAGTTCCTGTTCGTCATCATCGATCTTGCCCTCATCATCCTCGTCATCGGCCTCCTGAAACCCGGATTCCTGTGGCTCGTGGTGCGCGGCATCGAGGGCCTCTCCAACGTCATCGGCCGCGTGGCCGCATGGGCGGTTCTCGTCATGGTCATCCAGCAGATCATGATCATCGCCCTGCAGCGCATCTTTCTCGTTTCGGAAATCACCGTGGGACCGTTCGGCGTCGTGTTTACCAGGGATCTCAGCTGGTTTAGCGAGGAACTCAAGCTCTACAATGCGGCAATCGTAACCCTGTGCGCGGCCTACACGTTCGTCCAGGGCGGTCATGTGCGGGTCGACCTTGTCTACGCTTCGGTGTCCTTCCGCACGAAGCGGCTGCTGGACATGTTCGGTTCAGTCTTCTTCGTGATGCCGTTCTGTGGCGTGGTGTGGCTGTTCGGCTGGTTCTTCCTGTGGCGCCATCTCGTCACGCCGAAGGTGTCGGCGATTGATACCCTCGAGCTCCTCGAGCGCAAGGCGCAGCTGCTCCGCTGGAATGTCGAGACTATCGGCTTCTCGCCGAATGGCTTCGATGCCTACTTCCTCTTCAAGGTCCTGCTGGTTTCGTTCGCCGGGCTGATGTTCCTCCAGGGACTGGGGCACTTCTACCGCAGCCTGCTGGAGTTCAGGGAAGGAAAGGGATCGGCCAACCGCTACAAGGATCTTGACACGATACCGGACGTCGCGCCCGACAAGCCGGCCGAAGGCGCCGGGGCAGGCGCCTGATGTTCGGATTCGACGGTGTCGAGGTCGGACTTCTCATTACCCTGGTGTGCCTGTTTGCCGGGATCCTCTCGGGATACCCCGTGGCCTTCGCCATCGGCGGGTCCGCCCTCGTCGCCTTTGCCATCATCGCCGGCCTGAGTGAATCCGGCCTGCTGGTCAAGGAAGTCATCGACAGCCGCAGCGACGACTATGCGGCACTGATCGGCTCGGGCGTGAAGGAACACGCGATTACCCTCTTTCGTTATCCCGATCTGCCGACTCTGACCGTTCCGGTCTTCGAGAAAGGTGTGGATGGCGCCTTCTTCCGCATCCTGACCTTCATCGTCAACCGGATGAATGAACGCGTGCTCGCCGGCCCCTCCATCGAACTGCTTCTGGCCGTCGCCATGTTCATTCTCATGGGCATCTCCCTGGAGCGCTCGCGAATCGCCCAGGACCTGCTGACCTCCATGGCCCGCGTCTTCGGAGCCCTGCCGGGGGGCCTGGCTGTCTCGGTGGTGGTGGTGGGCGCCTTTCTCGCCGCTTCGACCGGAATCGTCGGCGCCACCGTCGTCACCATGGGGCTGCTGTCTCTGCCCACCATGCTGCGCAACCGGTATTCGCCCGAGCTGGCGACCGGAGTGATATCGGCCTCGGGTACCCTGGGGCAGATCATCCCGCCATCGATCGTGATCGTTCTCCTCGGAACCCTCGCCGGCGACCTCTACTCGACCGCCCAGGAGGAACGTGCTGTGACAGCGGGGTGCCGTGATGCTCTCACATATCTCGGCGAAGCGGCCGTGGTCTCCGTGGGCACTCTCTTCAAGGCGGCAATTGTTCCCGGTCTGCTTCTGGCGTTCATCTACGCCGCCTATGTGTTCTGCTATGCCTTGGTGCGCCCCTCGAAGGCGCCTCCCGTGCGCGTCGCCGCCGCCAGCCTGGTGGATGAGGGTGCCACTCTCAACCATCGTCTCTTCTGGTTCCTCGCCGTCCCGGGTCTGGTGATTGCCCTGGCAGGAGGAATGGTGACCGCCGGCATTGCCGGCCCGCAAACGGTTGACCGGCTGGCTCTCGTCGAGCGGCCCGAATCACCGGAACTGCGCACCAACGTTACCGATGATTGCAGGAATTCCATGATCGAGCTCCACGGGCAGGAAAAGTGGGACCGGTCGGTGGCCGTGGCGGGATCCGGAGCAGCGGCTGCATTCGTGACGCCGACGGACGAGGAACTCGATGTTCTCGAGGCCGAAGCGATCGCCTTCCTGCCCCCGGTGTCCGAGAAACTCCTGGTCGGCCTCGTCATCCTCGGTCTGGTCATGTCGATCGCCTGGGGCGTCGCGCCATCCGCCTCCCGCCGGCCCCTTCTCGTTGGCGTCGGAGGGATTGCCGCCACGCTGGCGGCGGATGCCTGGCTGGTGACGCCGGTGATGAGCACCGGCACCGCCTGGCTCATCCTCGCGCTGCCGGTCGTTGCCGTGCTCTATGGCGTGCGCCATGCGCTGCCACGCCTTGCCGAGGTCGAAGTCCTGCGCGTCGTCTTCCCGCCTCTCGTTCTCATCGTTGCCGTGCTCGGTTCCATACTTGGCGGCGTCACGAGCCCGACCGCCGCTGCCGGCCTCGGCGCGTCGGGAGCGCTGATGCTGTCGGCCTACCGCCGCCTCTCCGAGCGCAAGGACCACCGCAAGGGCAGGTTCATCATCATGTCGGCCTGGGCCGTGGTGGTGTTCCTGCTCGTCGGCACCAGTTTCGATCTCAGAACGTCGATCGAGGTGGTCGGTTTCGAGAACTGGCTGGCCTTCATCGTTTCCGTTGTCGCCTACCACATTGCCTTCGCGGGGCTGATCTACTCCTGTGTCATTCTCTATCGCGACGGGATTCTGGGTTCCGTGGTGCGCGACACCGCAAAGGTGACGGCGATGGTGTTCGCCATCCTGATCGGCTCCCAGATGCTCAACCTGGTGGTGATCTCCTATGGCGGCGAAGAGCACATCCAGGAGTTTCTGCGCTCGTTCGACGACGAGATGGTCGTCTTCCTGGTGGTCATGGCCGTGCTCTTCATCCTGGGGTTCGTCCTTGATTTTCTGGAGATCATCTACATCGTCATTCCCATCGTCGGGCCGGTGATCTACGGCGGCACACTCGATCCCAAGTGGGTGACGATCATGATTGCCGTCAACCTGCAGACCTCCTTCCTGACACCGCCCTTCGGCTTTGCGCTCTTCTACCTGCGCGGCGTGGCGCCGCCGAACATCACCACGGGCCAGATCTACAGGGGCGTGGTGCCCTTCGTCATCATCCAGTTGATCGCGCTCACTGTGATGTGGCTCATCCCCGACATCACCACGTTCCTCCCGGAACTCCTGCCGGAGCATTGATCCGCTCAGGTTCATGCCCCTCCGGTTGCACGTCCGTCGTCAGCGTGGCGTCATCGCGGCAGGGTCCTGGGTGACGGAGGGTGCTTGCCTCCGCCCGTCCGCGGTCAGGCGGACCTTGGCGGGAGATTGATCCAGCCGTCGTCGGTCAGGGCCTGCAGCGGTCGGAAGTTGCCCTTGTAGGACATCGTTTCGCTGCCCGCGATCCAATAGCCCAGGTAGACATGGGCGCGGCCTGATTCCAGCGCATGGGCGATGTGCCAGAGAATGAGCCAGGTGCCGAGGCTCCTGCGCGCCATCTGCGGATCGTAGAACTTGTAGACTCCGGAAAGCCCGTTCTCCATCCAGTCGGTAAGCGAGACGGCGACAAGGATACCGTCGGTAGTGCGGGCCTCGACAAGGCGTGTATCGACGGGCGTGTCACAGACCATCTCCCTGAAGTCGCCGTAGTCCATCATCGACATGCCACCGCCCTGATGGCGCGCCTCGATGTAGCGACGGAAAAGCGCATGGTGTTCCGGCGTGGCCTCCGGCGCGGCAACGCTGACCTCGAGATCCCGGTTGCGGCGCAGGATGCGGCGGTGGCTGCGCGACGCCCGGTAGTCCGTCACCGGGATCCTGACTGGAACGCAGGCATCGCAACCGACACACGCGGGCCGGTAGGCCACCTGGTGGGAACGTCGGAAGCCGGCCTGGCTCAGAACGTCGTGGAGCCGTGCCGGCTCGTCCGACGCCTGGAGGTCGGTGAGCACCATCTGCTCCTCACGGTCCGGCAGATAGGAACAGGTGCGTTCCCTCGAGGCGGAAAACAGGACAAGTGGCCTGCCTTTGTCCCTTCCTTCCTTCATGTGCGGCGCGGACTCCCGCTTTCCGGTTGTTCCCGATCATGGCATGGTGGCGCGATCCGGGATCGAGCCATGCAGTATAGCAGACACTCCGCGGCGAACGGTGCCATACCGATGATCGACATTGCGCCCTTCGGTGAGCGCGATGAGGAGGCCCGCGATCTCGTCGCGACGAGAATTCGTGCGGCGTGCGAGGATACCGGGTTCTTCCTGATTTCCGGTCACGGGTTCTCCCGGGCACTCCTCACCCGCATTGGCGCGGCATCGCGCGAGTTCTTCGATCTCCCCCTTGAAGAGAAGAGACGGGTTGGCGAGAGCGGATCCGTCCCGGGCGGATTGATGTACTTCGGGCATGGCGCCGAAGCGCTTGGCGCCACTCTGGGTGCGGAATCGATCGGCGACTTCAAGGAGACCCTCGACTTCGGACCGGGATTTCATGGTGACGCATGGCCGCGCGAACCGGCGGACCTAGAGCCGGCGTGGCGGGCGTGTTACGGGGCGATGTCGGATCTGGCGCGAACATTGCGCCATGTTTTCGCCAGGGCCCTAGACCTCGACGCCGACGGTTTCGACAAACTGTTCGAGGGGCACCTGTCGTCATTGAGGGTCATCAACTATCCGGAGCAGACCCGCCCGCCGCGTCCGGGCCAGTTGCGGGCCGGCGCCCACTCGGACTATGGAGTCCTGACAATTCTCGCGACTGATGATGCGCCAGGCGGTCTCGAAGTCCTGAAACGGGACGGTTCATGGTGCGCCGTCCCGCATGTGGCCGGGGCATTCGTGGTCAACATCGGGGATGCGATGATGCGCTGGACGGATGATCACTGGGTGTCGACCCGGCACCGCGTGGTCAACCCGCCGCGTCACTCGACAGGGCCCACGCGCCGCCAGTCGATCGCCTACTTCCACAACCTGCCGCGTGATACCACCATCGAGTGCCTGGAACCGTTTCGCCAGGCGGGGTGTCAGCCGAAGTACCCGCCCATCACCTATGGTGAGTATGCGGCGCTGCGTTATCGTCAGGCTCATGGCGACGACAAGAACCTCGAACTGTAGCGGAGATCCAGATGACATCGCATTCAGCAGCCGCACTGGGCATCGATATCGAAGAGATCGACCGCAGACTTTCGGAGAACTGGAGTCTGCCCACCCGGTTCTACTCGGATCCGGATATCTTCAGTCTCGAGCTTGAGGCGATTTTTGCGCGGCGTTGGCAGTTCTTCTGCCCGCTCCACAAGGTGAAGACTCCGGGAGACGCGGCGGTAAGACAGGTTGGCCGCTTTCCCGTCGTTGTCGTGCGCGACCGGGACGGCCGCCTCAACGGATTTCTCAATGTCTGCCGGCATCGCGGCTACACCGTCGTCGAGAGGGACAAGCGTTCCTGCGTGCGCCTTGTCTGCCGGTACCACGGGTGGTCCTACAATCTCGACGGCTCGCTGGCTCATGCACCCGATGCTGCCGGTGAAGCCGGCTTCTGTCCTGGGGACCTTGGCCTCAGACGGGTGGCGGTCGACGAGTGGGGCGCCATGGTGCTGGTCCACCCCGATCCCGATGCGGCGCCCCTGCGCGATACCTACCCGGAGATGTTCCGCACGGCCCGCGAGGCCGGTTTCGACATCGATGCGGACGACTGGATCCCCTACAGGGAGGTCGTCTATGACATCTCCACCAACTGGAAGCTGTGGTACGACAACGGTACCGAGTGCTACCACTGTCCCAACATCCACTCGGAATCCTTCGGCAAGGCCTTCAACGTGGATCCCGGTCTGACCGACATGCGCCTGGGTGAGGGCTTCACGTCGTACACGTTCACGAGCCCGACAGAAAGGTCGGCCAACGACCTGATGGCGAACAGCTATATCTCGTTTCAGCTTTTTCCCGGCATGACCTTTATCGCGCAGGACGAGTTCATGCACATGACCGGCATGACGCCCCTGGAACCCGGCCTGACGCGGCACACCGCGTACTACATGGCGCACCGGGGGGCTGACGAGGAACGACTCGAAGGCTGGTTCAGGATCTGGGATGACACCTATCGCGAGGACAACGAGATCACGGCGGTGCAGTACGAGAACCTCAAGTGTGCCCGTCAGCCCCACAACCGCTATGTCGCCGGACGTGAAGCACCGGCACAGCACATCAACGCCATGGTGTGGAAGGATTGCAAGGCGGCCCTGCTCACCTGACCGCCGCGCCGCGCTCAGCCTCGGCCAGGGAATGCCGGCCGCCTGAAGGCAAGGAGGGCGGTCATCCTCGAATTGACTGAAGGAGGACCGTCATGCATGGCACGATTTGCGTGGTCGGGCTTGGAACCATGGGCCGTCCCATGATCCGGTGTCTTGGCTCGGCAGGATGCGACCTGGTCGGTTGGGACAGAGATGCCAAGGCGAGGAAGGGACTGGCCCTGACATCCCTCGAGGAGACAGCGCTCGGGGCGGATACTGTGATGACCATGCTCCCGGATGGCGAGAGCGTGGCTTCAGTGATCGAAACCCTCCTTGAACAGCGGCAGGATCGCATCTTTCTCGACTGTTCCTCGATCGATGTGGCCACCACGCGCCGCCTTGCCGGGATGGCGGCAGCGGCGGGCTGCGGATTTGTTGATGCGCCGGTGTCGGGTGGCCCCGAAGGCGCCGCGAACGGAACCCTGAGTTTCATGGTTGGCGGAGCGCCAGACCATGTCGCCCGAGTCCGGCCCCTGCTCGACATCATGGGACAGCGGGTCATTCATTTCGGCGAGACCGGATCGGGCCAGGCCGCCAAGGCCTGCCACAACATGATCTGCGGCATCACCATGCTTGGTGTTTGCGAGGCCTTCGCGCTGGCGGAGTCCCTCGATCTTGATGCCGGGAAGTTCCACGAGCTTTGCCGCGGAGCCGCGGCGCAGAGCTGGATTCTGGACAACCGCTGTCCGGTACCCGGACTGATGCCCGATGCACCGGCAACCCATGGCTACGCCCCGGGGTTTGCCGCCCGGTTGATGGCCAAGGATCTTTCCCTCGCCCAGCAGGCGGCATCGGTCTCCGGTCAGACAACCCCCTTCGGAGCCGAGGCCGCACGGCGTTTCGCGCACTTTGCTGCATCCGGGCTTGGTGACCTCGACATCTCCGCCATCTATCGAGCCATCCGTCCTGGCTCGTCGGCGGGGTGATGTCAGGCCTTCAGGCGGGCGTTGTCCGGATCGTAGAAGGGCAGGGGCGACGGTGCCGCGGGACAGTCGTTCCCGAGGATCCTGATGGACCAGGTACCCGGTCGCGTGTTGGCCCTGACATAACCCAGGGCAAGACGTTTCATTATGCGAAAGCCAGTGCCGGCCGATGTCACGTAGCCGACCGGCACCGAATCGAGGAGGATCGGATCACCGGGCAGCGCGTCCGCGTCGCTGTCGGCTATGGTGAATCCGGCGAATCGCCAGGTGGAACCGGTCCGGCGCTGTCGCGTCACGGCATCGCAGCCCATGAACTCCGTCCTGTCGAAGGCAATGAAGCGCTCCAGTCCGGCATCGAACGGGGTGTACTCGATCCCGATGTCGAGACCCCAGGCGTGATAACCCTTTTCGAGACGCAGTGAATCAAGGGCCCATGAGCCGAAGTCGATGAGACCCAGGTCCCGACCGGAATGCCGCAAGGCATCATGGACCGTCTGGAGATCGGCTGAAGCGAGATGAAGTTCCCAGCCCAGTTCGCCGGCATAGGAGACGCGCAGCGCCGTCGCCGCACATCCGGCGACAGTGACGGGGCTCGCGGTGAGCCAGGGCATCGCGTCGTTCCCGAGAGCGGCATCGGTCACGGTTGCCAGAAGGTCGCGTGACAGGGGCCCGGCCAGCATGAGGGTGGCGTCCTGCGCGTATCCGCGGCGCAGTGTGACACGCCATCCCGCCGGCAGGGCTTCTCGCAACCAGTCGTGGTCTCGCTGTTCGGCCAGGGTCGGACCGCACAGAAGATAGTGGTTCTCGTCGAGGCGGGTGATGGTGGCCTCGCTCCAGATCCTGCCTGACGGGGTGAGCATGTAGGCAAGGCGCGTGCGGAGTTCTGCCGGAATCCGGCCACAGAACACCCATTTCAGATATCGCGTTGCATCCGGTCCCTCGACCTCGAACTTGGAGAAACCGCCGTGGTCCATGATGCCGACACGTTCGCGAACTCCCTCGCATTCACGCCGCACCGCATCTCGCCACGGTTCCCGGTCGCGAAAACTCAAACGCGTTTCGTCCCTTCTGCCGTCGGTGTCGAACCAGAAGGCGCGTTCCCATCCACCGATCTCCCCGAAGACCGCCCCCCTCGAAGCCAGGGAGCGATAGAGAGGTGTTGTCCTCATGGGCCGCGATGAGGAGAGAAGGCGCCGGGGATAGGGAATGGCGTACTGCAGGCCGTAGACCTCGACCGCTCGTTCGACAGCCATCCCTTGCGTGGCCCAGTCGCCAAAGCGGCGGGGATCCCAGGCTGCCATGTCCCACTCGGTTTCGCCTTCGCTGATCCACTCCGCGATGGCCTTCCCGACGGCGGCAGAATGGGTGATGCCGATCTGGATGCCACAGGCATGATAGAAGTTCCTCAGGCCATAGGCCGGACCGCACAGCGGCAGGGCATCCGGGGCGTAGGCGATGGGGCCATTGACGAAACGCCGGACTCCGGCCTCCCGAAGCAGCGGAAAATGGCCAAGCGCGTTGTCAAAGGCCACTGCGATATCGTCGGGTGACTCGTTGAAGAGCTGGTGGGCAAAGTCCTGTGGCAGCCCGTCGACGAAGGCTGGACTGCCGGGATGATCATAGGAACCCAGCAGCACTCCGGCACCTTCGCGCCTCAGGTAGAACCCGAGATCGGGATCCCGCACCAGGGGGAAGGCATCCTTCGATTCCAGGAGAGCGGCGAGGGGCTCGGTGACCAGGTACTGGTGCTTGAGTGTTGCCACCGGAATGGACTGCCCGGCAAGGCGGGCCACGGCCCCGCCGTAGAAGCCGGCGGCATTGACGACGGTGTGCGCGATCACGTCACCCTTGTCGGTCGTCACGCGCCATTCACCGCTGCGCGTGGCTGAAAGATCCGTGACCCGGGTGAACCGCTCGATTGCAGCGCCGGCCTGGCGGGCCTGTCCGGCGAGCGCCTGCGTGAGTTGGGAGGGATCGATGTCCCCTTCACCGGGATCGAGAATGCCACCGATGACGTCCGGTCCGGCTGTGTAGTGAGGATGCAGCGCCTCCATCTCGCCAGGCGTGATCATCACGAGTTCCACGCCGGCGGAGGTCGCCAGGCCGGCGAGATGCCGGAACAGATCGATGCGATCCTCACCGTGCGCCGGCCAGAAGGCGCCGGTATGGTGATAGGTGACGTCCTCTCCGAGATCGCCATAGAGACGCCGGGCATAGGCGCCTGCACGCATTCCGAGCCAGCTTGTTGCATAGATCGGAATGTTGCCCGCAGCATGCCATGTGGAACCGGATGTGAGTTCGTCCCTTTCGATCAGCAGGCACTCGGTGACACCGGCGCGGACCAGGTGCCACAAGCAGGAAACGCCGACGGCGCCGCCGCCGATGACAACGACCCTGGCCGATTTCTGCATCGCTTCTAGTGTTCTGCCAGGAGTTGACCGAAGCCGTCGATCGAGTCCGTGATCCCGAGATGCCGCAGGGTTTGCCAGTAGAGGGCCGCGTTGCAGGCGACCACGGGTTTGCCGGTCAGTGTCTCCAGGGAGGCGAGGAGATGGCAGACCGGAAGAGCCGTTCCCACCTGGAGGATGGCATCGCAGTCACTGGCGGCGGCCTCGCGAAAGGCCGCCTCGATGTCCTCCGGCGACGTCTCGCAGATCTCCGGCAGCGATGGAGCGTCGGTACCGGCGACCGCGGCCACGGTGAACCCGGCATCCACCGCATTGCCGGCGACTGTCTCGTTGGTGGCGGCATCGAAGGGTGTGACGATGGAGATCCTGCTGGCATCGAGGCGCCGCAGGGCCTCATGACAGGCGGACGAGGCATTGAAGACCGGGATTCCCATCGACGAAGCCAGACCGCGGCAGCGCTCCTGAAGTTTCTTTACGCCACCTGGCCCGGCGTCCGTGGTCAGGCCGATCGCCAGGGCTGCCGGATTGCAGTCCATCAACCTGGCGGCCTGGCTGTCGAGGTCGTCCGAAATCCTCTCGCCGCCCAGACGGAATCTCTGCATCTGGTTTGTCACGCCAGGTGGACGCAGGGATTCAAGTTCCGGCTGCACGACGGTGTTCATCGCCGGTGTCATCACACCGATGATCGAGCGATAGCCCAGAGTGTCGGTCATTCAACTGTTTTCCGTCAGCCAGGCGGCGAGCCCTTTCATCCCGTCGCGGTAGATGAGATCGCCGACGATCGACTCCAGCTTCGCTTCATCCTCTCTGGCACAGTCGAATGTTCCCTCCCAGATGCCAAGCGTCCAGTTGCCTTCCGTAATCGGGACGAAGCGGTGCGTAGAGAGATAACCGGTGCAGGGCAGGGGGCCCTCGATGATGTCGTAGGTGTAGAAGTGGTCGACATCGGAATGCGCCAGCAGCGTTTCGCGAAAGACGGTGCCGTCGACGATGTCGAGATGCCGCACCGACCCGACCGAGGTCGATGTTCCGGTCTCCATGCGGGCGGCCGAGACGGCCGGATTCCACGCACCCACACTGTCGAATTCCCTGACGGCCGCCCATGTCCTGTCAATGGGGGCCTCGATGACGATACTGCGGTAAACGTTCATTCACTCTTCTCCAGTTGCCGGAAGTCTGATGGTAAAGCGCGAGCGGATGGCCTGATCCACCGTTGCCTCGAGGTGAGCAGGCGCCGGGGCGGCGGTGATGCGGGCGACCTTGGATCGTGCCCTTTCCCAGAGTGACACAGGACCAGACTCGACCCACTCGTGAACGCTGCGCCTGTCACCCAGGCGCGGGTAGACATACTCGCTCTTCATGAGCGCCAGTGTCTGCGGTTCTCCGAGGTAGTGGCCATCGCCGTAGACAACGCGCTCCATGGCGTCAAGGTCGATGGCGTCCGGCGTAACGTCAACGCCGCGCACCGAGCGCAGGATGGCGCCCAGCATTTCGTCATCGATGACAAGGGCTTCCGGCGAGGCCACCGTGATGGACCCCAGCATGCCGACGGACAGGTTGATCATGTCTGCTCCCGCGTGCGCCGCCAGGGCAACGGTGTAGGCCTTCTCGTATCCGGCCTGGACGTCCGCCTCCTTGGAGTCGGTCATGCCGGCGGCAACCGTGGACGGCAACTGGAGATGGCGCAGGAGCTGGGCCGCTGCGGCATTCGCAATGGCCGATTCGCCTCCTCCGCCACTCATGGCGCCGGTTCTGAGATCGGAGATGAACGGCATGAAGGCATGGATGGCGGGGTAGCCGGGCTTGAGGAGGTCCACCACCATGAGGCCGGCAAGGGTCTCGGCGAGTCCCTGGGCGAGGGCGCCGGCCAGTGTGACGGGGCTTGTGGCGCCCGCCTGGCCCGCCGAACATGTCTGCAGCGGCATGCCTTCGGCAATGGCTGCACGCATGATGTCGACACCGTCGGGTGCATAGCGAAGAGGTGAGACCGCATGCACCACAACCGCCATGCAGAAGGGGTGCCGGCGAAAGCCGCCTTCGGCTCCAAGAGCGCAGTCGAACATGGACACCACCGGCGCGACGTGACCGGCACGGACGAATGAGGTGCCGATGGGCTTGCTCGTTCCGGCAAGGCAGGCATAGGCGGTGTTGATGTCGATTTCGAGGGTGTCGGTCATGTCCCGCGCCACCAGGGGGCGGATGCCGTAGTGCACGTTGGGACACGCATCCACCACCCGCATGATGGAAAGGAGATCACGAAGCGTGGAGGCTCGATAGCATCCGGTGGCGGCATCGAGCACATCGATGGCGGCACCGCCGGTGCCGGTATGGACCAGACCGCTGCCCGCATCGATCCCCCGGTCCTCCACAAAGCCCGGCACGGTCACGCTCTTCGCCGCCCGCGCCAAGGCCTTCTCGACCCGTAGCCGCGGAAAGAGAATGCGCCCGTCCCCGCGCCGCCTGGCGCCATCATCAATCGCCAGCCGGATGAACCAGTCCGGAGCCGACGCCATGCCGATCCGTTCGAGAATGGAAAAGGCGCTGTCGATGATCGTGTCGCGGGACGTGTCTTCGAGGGGCGAGAACCCGCCACCCCGGTCCTTGCGGGGAGCGCTTGCCGGGAGACGGGTCGATCTTCGGGTTCTCGACCGCGCCGCCCGCTGGCTGTTGGTCCGGCTCATGGAAAATTGTTGTCACGCCCCGCCTGCAGGTGCAATTGCGAAAACGGGCAAGCTTCATTCACATTCGTCCGAAACACCTGATCGGCGAACATCAGGTCGCATTGCGGCCATGGGACGACGAGAACGGCGCGCGTCCGTGCGGATACCGAAGAGGCTGAACGGTGCTTCCGGCGAGAACCTGCGGTCCGGTTTCCTCGACGTGCGGCTGGCGAGGCGGAAACCAGGTGTTCAGGTCGTTGATCGTCGATGGGCACCCCGCGACCATCGCACCCTGTTGCCGGCGGTGGTTCCCGGGATAGAGTGGCTCGCGCCACTCACGGGATGAGAGCTCAGCTGTCTTCCTGGCGACGGAACGACAGTGAAGAGTGCATCACCATGGGTCGACAGTTGTGGCTGACAGGCTGCCTGCTCTTTATCGGCACCGCCTGGGGCGTGGTGCCAAGTCTGGCGCGGCTGGCCACGACCGAGGGGGCGGATACCCTCAATGCAACCTTCCTGCAGTCCCTGGCCGGCGGACTTGTGCTCCTGGCCCTGACGCTTGTGCGCGGCAAGAGGTTTCACCTGTCCTGGCGTCACATGTGGTTCTACACGGTGTGCGGCTTCACCGGGACCACGATCCCAACGGCCATCATCTTTGCAGCCTCTCCCGAGGTCGGGGCCGGCATGATCGCCATAGTGATCGCGCTAGCCCCCATCCTCACCTACTTTGGCGCCCTCGTTCTCGGATTCGAACCGCACAGATTCTGGCGTCTTGCCGGCGTTGCCCTGGGCTTTGCCGCTGTGCTTCTCATCGTTCTCCCGGATCTCGAGATCGGGCTGGAATCCCTGACCGCGTGGCTCCTCATCACATTGTTCATTCCCACGTGCTATGCCATTGAAAGCCTGATTATTGCTCTCAGGCGACCACCGGAAGGCGATGCCATCATGCTGGTGTCGGGCATGCTGCTTTCCAGCGCGCTGGTGTTGCTGCCGGTTGTGCTGCTTGGCGGCTCTGCGGATGCCCTTCTGCCCGGGTGGGATACGGTGTCCATGGCCGTGGGCAGCATTGCCATCATCAACGTGACCGCTTACGTGATCTTTCTCTACCTGATCTCTGCGGCAGGCCCGATATTCGCGACGTTCGCCGGTTACCTCAACATGGTGTCCGGGGTCATCTGGGGAATCGTTCTGTGGCAGGAAAGCCATTCGCCGTGGGTCTGGGGAGCGGTCGTCCTGCTGGCCGCCGCGATGTATCTCGTCACGGAACGCAGAACTGCGCAAACGTGACCAGCACCTGGCGGCTCAAGGATTGTGTTTTCAGAGTGTTCACCCGTGTCAGGCCGGGCCGGTTTGACAGGTATCGCGATTGCGTTCCACGAGCTGAAGGTCCTTGTGGCGATTGGCAGCCTTTGCTGGTACAACGGCAGGGGAGGCATGGGTGATGGCATGAGTCGCAAGCGGACCTTCACCAAACGCCAGTTGCGCGATGCGCTGGGCATGTTTGCAACCGGTGTGACCATCATCACGTCCTCGACACGCGACGGCGAACTCCTCGGAATCACGGCGAATTCCTTCAACGCGGTGTCGCTCGATCCACCGATGGTGCTGTTCAGCCTGTCCCGCGAAGCGCACAGTCTCAACAAGTTCGAAACATCGGACTTCTTCGCCGTCAACATCCTGTCGACGCGTCAGCGCACCCTCTCCGATCGCTTTGCCCGGGCGTCGGTCGACAAGTGGAAGGATGTCGCCTATGAGACCGGCGTGACGGGATGCCCGATGTTTCCGGGTTCGCTGGCGCGCTTCGAGTGTTACACGCGGTTTCACTACGACGGTGGCGATCACGTCATCTTTGTCGGCGAGGCCTTTTCGATGATGCTGGGTGATCCGGCCGACCCTCTTCTCTACTTCCAGGGACACTACCGTTCGCTGACACCCGATGTCTCGGACCTTGAATGGTCCTGAAGAGGCGCGCCGGAGCCGGTATCGCCGTTGATCCAGTCGAGGGCTGCTGTCACGTATCGGGTGATGATGTCGCAAACGCGCAGCGCGGAGTCGTCACGCCAGCGCAGGGGCAGGACCTCTTCCATGTAGGTCGCCTGGGAAAGCTCCAGCTGGATGGCATGGACACCACGTGATGGCCTGCCGTAGTGACGGGTGATGTAGCCCCCCTTGAAGCGGCCATTGACGGCGACGCTGAACGCATTCTGCGCTGTCAGAGGGGCCACGACACGTTCCAGGAGTTCCGGGTGGGCCGCCGCGCCGTCCGCCGTTCCGACATTGAAGTCGGCCAGCCTGCCATCGAAGAGGCGCGGCACCTCGGAGCGGATGGAGTGGCCATCGAGAAGGACGATCTGGCGATGGTGCTTCTGCAGCCTGGCGATTTCACTGGAGAGAGTGTCGTGCCAGGGTTTCCAGTAAAGCGCGATGCGTTCCTCGATTGCCCGGGAGCCGGGACGCTGTCCGGGGAGGTAGATTTCCTCGTGGTCGAAGGTCGTGAGGGGGACCAGTTCGGAGGTGTCCTCTCCCGGATAGAGGACCCGTTCGTCCGTCGCCCGGTTGAGGTCGACGACATAGCGGGAATGGGTGGCGGTCACCACGGTCGCATCGAGGTCTGCGGCGCAAGCGTAGAGCCTGTCGACATGCCAGTCGGTGTCGGGAAGGTGCCGGGCGATCGGTGTCATCCGGTCGGCGATTGCCGCGGGGAGCCAGGTGCCGACGTGGGGGAAACTGATGAGTAGAGGGGCTTGACCCCGTTTCACGATGGATGTCTGCACAAGCGGGGTCCTTTACGGCGTTGTCGGGCTGGCGGGCGCTAGAACGAGGTGGTGGGCGGCATTGGCGATCCTGCTGCCTGGAACAATGGCCACGGGTTGATTGGCATGCCAGCGCTCCACCAGGTTGTCATAGTACGGCGAAAAAGGATTGCCTGACTGTCCGGGCATGGTGATGAAGTGTCCTGTTACGGGATCGTCGAGGTCGATCACGGCGCGCAGTACCGGACCGTGGAAGGTGTCGAACGCCTCCTCTGCGGATGCGAGACGGTAGCTCGTGGCAGCGACGCTGTAGCCGTCACCGCCCAACGGGATGCTGACACCGGTCAGGGCGTCGAGAATGGGAACGAGACCAAAGAGCGGGTGGCGCAGGTGCATCGCATGGACATCACCCCAGACCCAGCGGGACGGATCGCTGCCATGCGCCCTGGCAAGGGCGTCGGCTGCCTCGTCGAGGGCGCGGCCGGAGACCTCGGCACACGTGAGGGTCTCGCCGGTCAGCGTATCGTTGCACCAGCCGTGGACGTCATTGCCGAGCGTTGCCAGAACAAACAGCGGGCGATCCCTCCATGCCCTTGTGAAGAGGTCGCCCAGTTCGTCCGCGTAGATGGCCCGCGTGAGCGCGCGATACCAGGTGTGAAAGATCGTGGGCGCCACAAGGCCGACATCCATGGAGTAGTCCCAGTCCTCCAGGCGAATCTGCAACAATCGTCCGGCCGTGGTCTGAGGTTCGCCGGTGAGGGCATGGGGAACCAGGGCCGAGGCAAGACCCGACCATGTGTCAAGCTGGAGGCGGAAGAAGCTGGCCGGGTCGTGAGGTGTCCCGCGTTCCAGAACTCCATGAATGCGCTGCGCCCGCCATTCAGGTTCCCATCGATGACTGAGCAAGTATGGGTAGTCCTTGCCGACGGGGCGGTTGTTGGCCGCCGCGATGATGCCGGACGGTGGATCCAGAACGCGGGGCAGTTCGTCGAAGGGGATGCGCCCTGCCCAATCCGATTCGCCGGAACTCCCGTCCACCGGGAGGCGACCGTCGCCGGAGCGGCGCACGGGCACAAGCCCTGGAGACAGCATGCCGATTGATCCCTTCCTGTCGGCATAGATGATGTTCTGCATCGGACCGGCGAAGTTGCGGCCAGCGCTGTCGAAGGCCTGCCAGTTCTCGGCCGTGTGGAGGAGAAGTGCGGCATTGGTGCTCTGGTCATCGTCATGCAGCATGGTCCAGGCAAGTGCGAGCACTTCGTCGTCGTCGGTATCGCCTTCGAGAGAACTGACCATTCCCGTCAGGACCGGACCGTGGCGGGTTTCGAGCATCGTGACCTGCTGATTCCTGGAAAACCTGACGGCGATGGTCTCATCACGCACCGCAAAGGGCAGCGATCCGGCAGGCGTCATGTAGCGATCCGGGTTGTCGGGGTCACGACGTTCGATGAAGAGATCCTGGGTGTCGGGACCGGTGTTGGAGAGCGTCCAGGCGATGGCGCCGTTGGTGCCGACGAGAACCATTGGCAGGCCAGGCATGGTGGCGCCGGCGACGTTCAGTCCGGGCGCTGCCATGTGGGCGAGATACCACACCGAGGGAATGACGAAGCCGAGATGGGGGTCGTTGGCGGCGAGCGGGGATCCCGAAACGGTATGCTCGCCGCTCACCGCCCAGTTGTTGGAGCCGTTGTTGGTGTCGGGAAGGAGGCGGGCGAAGAGTGCCGCGAATTCCGCGAAATCAATTCCTTCCTCGAGACCGATGACGGTTGTGTCGCTGTCAGGGGAGGGGGGAAAGAAGCTCGCGGCTTTCTCCGGTCCCAGTTGCTGCACCAGCGCAGCATGCAGCGCCTCTTCGCGCCAGTTTCCCGAAAGCATGAGGGCCATGACCTTCAGCCAGGAAACGGAATCGGCGGGATGCCAGGGTCCAGGCTCGTTGGCCAGCAGAAGCGCAAGTTCCGGCGCCGGAGGCCCGGAGCGGGTCGCCAGCCAGGCATTCACGCCTGCCGAATAGGCCTCAAGGACGGCACGCGCCTCGGGAGGCAGGCTGGCAAATGACGAACGTGCCGCCCGGTAGAGGTCAAGCAGGCGCAGGAACCGGTCGTTGTCCAAAGCCAGCGAACCCACGAGTTCCGAGATCCGTCCCTGAGCGCCGCGGCGTTGCATCTCCATCTGGAAGAAGCGGTCCTGGGCGTGGGCGAAACCGAGTCCGAAGTAGGCATCCGCGGGCGAGCCTGCGTGGATGTGGGGAATGCCCCATTCATCGCGCAGGATGTCGACCGGTCCGGAGATGCCTTCGACTGTGATCGTGCCGTCAATGTCGGGAAGGGAGGTCCTGAGCCAGACGTAAAGGCCGGCGCCGATGGCCGGGACCATCAGCAGGATGACGAGGAGGACGCCGGCCATGCGGCGCACCAATGTCCTCATCCGGCTGATTCCCTGGCGCGAAGTTCCCGAAGAATGGACTGGCGATGTTCGTCGAGGCCCGGGACGGTGCCGCGTTGTGCAGGATCCTCGAACGCCGAAAACTTGATGGGGTTGCCCGACATCCTGATGGCACCCGCCCGGGCGTCCTCGGCGGTGACGATCATGTTGCGCGACGCCACGTGCGGGTCGGTCATGACATCCGCGACCGTGTTGATGGAGCCGCAGGGAACTCCGGCATCCTGCAGCAGGGCGAGCCAGTGATCACCCGGTCTGCTGGTCAGCACCTTCTCGATCTCCTCCTGGAGGGCATCGACGTGTTCCGCCCGCGTGGCGTTGGTGACAAAGCGGCTATCGGCGGCAAGGTGCGGGAGTTCGAGGACATCACAGAGCTTTTGGAAGAGGTCGTCATTGCCTGCTGCAATGACGATGTGGCCGTCACCCGTCCTGAATGCGTCAAATGGCACGATCGAAGGGTGGCGTGTACCAAGCGGGCCGGGGATCTCGCCGGTGGTGGCATGGCGGACGATCGCATTTTCCAGTATGGCGATCTGGCAATCGAGCATCGCCACGTCGATCATGCCCCCCTCGCCGGTCCGGGCCCTGTGATGGAGGGCCGAAGTGATGCCGATTGTCGTGAAGAGAGCCGCCGCGATGTCGCCGATCGAGGTGCCGACACGCGTCGGTTCGCCTCCCGGTTGTCCGGTGAGACTCATGACGCCGCCCATGGCCTGGACAACCAGATCGTATGCCGGTCGGTTGCTGTAGGGGCCGTTCTGGCCGAATCCGGACACCGCAGCATAGACGAGGCCCGGATGCCGTTCCTTGAGAATTGCCCAAGGATATCCGAGGCGCTCCATGACGCCGGGACGGAAATTCTCGATGAGCACGTCGGCGGAACCAAGAAGGTGTTCGAACACCTTGCGGTCACTGTCGTTCCTGAGATCGAGCGCGATGCTCTCCTTGCCGCGGTTGATCGAGGCAAAGTAGCCCGAGAGCGGCCCCAGGAATGGTCCGATTTCCCTGGCATCATCGCCTGTACCCGGCTGTTCGACCTTGATGACCCGCGCACCGAGGTCGTGCAGCATCATGGTGCAGTAGGGTCCGGCGAGGACCCGTGTCAGGTCGATGACCGTGATGTCATTGAGCGGCCCGTCGGGCATGAACGACAACCCTCCTGGAGTGGGGCCGGACCATCACACGAAGCAGGGCCTTTCGTCCATCACAGGCGACGGGCGAGTTCCAGGGCATGATAGGTCAGGATGCCGCTGCAGCCGGCGCGCCTGAAACAGGCAAGAGCCTCGCCCCATACCCTGTCACGATCGAGCCAGCCGTTACGGCACGCTCCTTCAAGCATCGCGTATTCGCCGGACACCTGATAGGCGAAGACCGGAACGCCGAAGGTATCCTTCACACGACGCACGATGTCTAGATAGGGCATGCCGGGTTTCACCATGACCATGTCGGCGCCTTCCTCGAGATCGAGTGCCACCTCGCGCAGGGCTTCGTCGGAATTGGCCGGATCCATCTGGTATGTCCGCTTGTCGCCATGGCCGAGGCTGGCGGCGGACCCGACGGCGTCACGGAACGGTCCGTAGAATCCCGAGGCGTACTTGGCGGCGTAGGCCATGATGGCGACGCGCGCGTGTCCTGCATCATCGAGTGCCCTGCGGATGGCGCCAATCCGGCCATCCATCATGTCGCTCGGCGCAATGATGTCGCACCCGGCCTCCGCCTGGACGAGTGCCTGGCGCACAAGAATGTCGACAGTCTCGTCGTTGAGTATCTCGTCACCCGACATCACGCCGTCATGGCCATGGGTCGTGTAGGGATCGAGGGCGACATCGACAAGAACTCCAAGACCGTCGATATGGTCCTTCAGTGCGGCGATGGCGCGGCAGACAAGGTTGTCCGGGTTGACCGCTTCCCGGCCATCGGCGCTCTTTACTTCTTCTGGGGTATGCGGGAAGAGGGCGATCGAGGGTATGCCGAGGTCGCGGGCTTCGCGGGCCGCCTCGACGAGAACATCGATACTGACCCTGTCGATTCCAGGCATCGATTCAATCGGTTCACGCTCGCCATTTCCCTCGCGGATGAAGACGGGCCAGACCAGGTTGGAGGCCGTCACGGCATGCTCGCTCACCATGGAGCGTAGCCAGGGCGTCTGCCGCAGGCGCCTCATTCTCGTCCGAGGGAAACTGCCGGGGAAATGCGCCATGTCCCGTTCCCGCTTTGCCTGTTTCCTGAGATAGGTCGCAAGTCCGTCGCCTGCAAGGCAAGATCCGTGCCGCCCGGACCGGTCGACGGCGGAACGGGACGCAAGACAAGGTCCCGCTCCGCCGTGCCACTATCCCGTCAGGGCCGCTCCGCCGCCAGAAGGCATGGCCGCTGCCGGGATAATCCCGTGGAACTCCGCTGCCGTTTCGCGCCGGCAGTGGTGGTTCTGTGATGCTGTTGAGGAAGGCAAGATCTCTCTCCGGTCCCTAAGAGGGCCCACGGAGTTCCATCCGTGGCGCTTTAGCGGTTGGTGTCGCGGACGCAAGCTGCCCTATCAAATCCCGCGGACCCGCTTCACGAAGCGGATCATCCAGGGGCGATTGTTCCCCTTGATCCCGTTAACTAGGTTTCCGGATCGCGATTGTCAACGTTCTCCAGTCGGCCAGTTCAGCCGGTGAAGGCCTGGATGCCGGTCTGGGCCCGACCAAGAATGAGGGCGTGGATATCGTGGGTGCCCTCGTAGGTGTTGACGGCTTCGAGGTTCAGCACGTGACGAATGACACCGTACTGGTCGCTCACTCCGTTGCCGCCGTGCATGTCGCGGGATGCGCGGGCAACATCGAGTGCCTTGCCGCATGAATTGCGCTTGATGAGAGAGACCATCTCCGGCGTTGCCCGGTCTTCGGCCTTGAGGCGGCCCACCCTCAGGCAGGCCTGAAGTCCTATGGCAATCTCCGTTTGCATGTCCGCAAGTTTCTTCTGAATGAGCTGGTTGGCGGCCAGTGGCCGGCCGAACTGGGTGCGTTCCAGGGTGTAGGAGCGGGCCGCCTGCCAGCAATAGGTCGCTGCTCCAAGCGCTCCCCAGGCAATGCCGTAGCGGGCATTGTTGAGGCAGCTGAAGGGTCCTTTCAGACCGCGGATGTCCGGAAAAGCGTTCTCTTTCGGACAGAAGACGTTCTCCATGACGATCTCGCCGGTGGGGCTGGCGCGCAGACTGAATTTTCCCTCGATTGCCGGAGTCGACAGCCCCTCCATGCCTCGTTCGAGAAGGAAACCCCTGATGGCTCCCTCGTCATCCTTGGCCCAGACCACCATCACATCGGCGATCGGCGAATTCGAGATCCACATCTTCGCGCCGTTCAACCGGTATCCGCCGGCCACCGCGCGCGCCCGGGTCGTCATGGAACCGGGATCCGAGCCGTGATCGGGCTCCGTGAGACCGAATGCCCCGACCATGGCGCCGCTGGCCAGTGCCGGGAGGTATTTCTGGCGCTGTTCTTCGGTTCCGAAAGCGTGAATGGGGTGCATCACCAGACTCGACTGCACCGAGGCCGAGGAACGGTAGGCGCTGTCGATCCGCTCGATCTCGAAGGCGATGAGACCGTACGCGACCTGACTGATGCCGGCGCAGCCATAGCCGTCGATTGTCGCCCCAAGCAGTCCCATCTCGCCCATGCGGCGGATGATCTCGCGGTCCCCGGTCTCCTCGCGAAAGTCCTTCGTCACCCGCTGCGCCAGATAGTCCTCGCAGAACTGCCGCGTCGAATCGCGGATCATGCGTTCGTCCTCGTCGAGCTGTTCGTCGAGCAGGAACGGGTCGTCCCACCTGAAGGAGGGGCGGGAAGGGATCGTGTTCACGGCCAATGTCTTTCTGAAGTGACAGATCAGCGGCACCCTAATCCGAACTCCTTCACGCGATCAATCGCGTGAACGCAACCAGCGGCTCACGCCGGATCCTCCGCGTCGCAACACGCAAAAGCAGGCTGTTTGGTTTGGTTGTCGAGGCGCGTCATTGTGCCGTTGCCGCAGCGCTCGATCCCGCCATCATGATATGTGCCCAGAACCGGCTCGAGGGACTGGAGTCAATTCAGTGTCCTGTCCATGTGACTTGATCACACCGATCTCGATCATGGATGACGGCTGGGAATGTTGATTCACATTTGCAAGAAGCAAATGCAAGAACAGGCAATTGGATCAGAAACGAGAAAGAAGAAGACATCCCGTATCGGTTGATGTGGACGAAGCCAGAGACTTCCACGCTCTCAAGCCTGGCGCTGTCGGGGGAACGGCGCAAGGGCCTCATCGGCCATCGGCGCGGGGTCGCTCGTTGTCGGGATCATAAGGTGGCGCTTCGATGATCCGAGCGGGCCGGTGTTCTCCGAGAATGTCGATGTCGAACTCATGTCGCGAATCAACAGCGCCGGGGGCCAGGAAGGCGAAGGCGAGGCTCTTCGATACCCGGTGGCCATAGCCGCCTGAACTGATGAAGCCCGCGACCTCGCCGGCGACGTAAACGGTCTCTCCGCCCTGGCAGTCGGCGTCGCCGGCCTCTATCTCAAGACTGGTGCAGCGCCACCTTGGCGGCTGTTTCAGGCGTGCAAGGGTCGCATCGCGGCCAATGAAGTCTCCCTTGTCCGGTTTGAAGAAGCGCGCGGCCGCTGCTTCGGGAAGCGTCACTTCGTTCGTGAGCTCACTGCCGGCGTGATATCCCTTTTCGAGGCGCATGGAATTGAGAGCGAATGAGCCGAAGTACCCAATGCCGTATTCCTGGCCTGCGGCCATGACGGAATCATGGACCTGCTCCATCGCCGTTGTTGGCGCGTGGATCTCCCAGCCGAGTTCGCCGCTGTAGGAAAGGCGCAACGCCCGGGCCTGGATTCCCCCGACGTCAATGGTCCTGCAGGAAAACCAGGGGAAGTTGGAATTGTCCAGGGGCGTATCCGTCACGGCTGCCATGACGTCACGCGAACGCGGGCCGGCGACGGCAAGACACCCGAGGGCATCCGTCACGCAGCGGACGGCGAGGCGTTCGCCCGTGTGTCTGTGACACTCGAACCAGTCGAGCACGCGCTGCTCAAGGTAGGCTGCGAACGTGAGGTAGTAGCAGGTCCGATTGAGTCTCGTCACCACGACTTCGGCTTCGACGGTGCCGGCATGATTGAGGAGGTGGGCAAGCACGATTCCGCCGTCGCGTGATGGCAGCCTGTTGGCGACAAGACGGTCAAGGAACGAGGCGGCATCCGGCCCTTCGATTTCCACCTTGGAGAAGGCGGCAAGGTCGGCGACTCCAACCCCTGTGGCGACCATGCGGCACTCCGCGCCGACAATGTCGAAGAGGTTCGAGCGACGAAAGCTGTAGATGTCCTGTTGCGGCGTGCCCCTCCTTGCAAACCAGCGTGGCTGTTCTCGGCCGTAGACTTCCTCGAAGATCGCACCCTTTGCCAGAAGACGTCCGTGGAGGGTGCTGGTCCAGGCCGGCCGTGCAGCCGGCCGGTTGAGGCCGGGATAGGGGACGGCCCGATGCAGGACATAGTCCTCCTTCGTCTTCTCGAGAACCCAGGCGCGGTGCGCGAAGGAACCGTAGCGGCGCGGATCAACGTCCTTCATGCTGATCTCGGCGGCGCCATGCATCATCCACTGTGCGAGGTACTTGCCGGCTCCCGGACCCCAGGCGATGCCCGTTTGCGCGGCACAGCAGCACCAGTAGTTTCTGAGGCCAGGCGCCGGCCCGAGGAGCATGTTGCCATCGGGGGTATCGGGGATGGCTCCGTGGAAGATGCGCCTGATCCCGGCGTCCCGGAAGACGGGCATGCGCTCCAAGGCGATCTCGAGCCAGGGTCCGATGCGGTCAAGGTGCGGTTCGAAAAGTTCGTGCTCGGCCTCCCAGGGCGCACCGTCATCCCAGACAGTGGCGGGATCTTCCTTTTCGTAGATGCCGATCAGACCCGAGAGCTGTTCCATGCGGCAGTATCCGCTGAACGCGGCCATGTCCCGGATGACGGGAAGTTCCTGCGGAAGGTCAGCAAACTCCGGTATGTTTCCTGTCACGATATAGTGATGCGTGGTGTTGGCCACGGCCAGATCGAGACCGGTCCACTGTCCGATCTGTCGGGCGTAGGCACCGCCCGCGTTGACCACGTGCTCGCAAACGATCATCCCCTGTTCGCTGATGACTTGCCACTCGCCGTTCGGCAGAGGGCGAATGTCGGTCACCCTGTTTGACTGGACGATTTCCGCACCCAGCGCACGCGCACCTGCTGCAAGGGCATGGCAGGCGCCGGCAGGGTCCACATGACCATCATCCATGGTGTGGAGCGCCGCTTTCACGCCGTCGAGACCATAGAATGGAAAGAGCCGAGCGATTTCATCGGGTCCGACGATCTCCGCGGGATGGTCCAGCCCGCGGCACACGCTCGACACCTGTCTCAGCCAGTCCAGTTCGTCATCGCTGAACGCCAGGTAGAGGCCGCCGCATCCGTGCCAGCTCGCGGAATGGCCTGTCATCGCCTCGAGTCTGGGGTAAAGCCCCACGGCATGACTCGTGATCTGCGCCATGGGGAGGCTTGAACTCAAGTGTGCGACCAGGCCCGCGGCGTGCCAGGTGGAACCAGACGTCAGGCCGCCTTTTTCGATCAGCACGCAATCGGTCCAGCCCTCGCGGGCGAGATGAAACAGCAGACTTGTGCCCATGATGCCGCCGCCGACGATGACAACATGTGCGTGTGACCGCATGGAATGTTCCCGATGGCGCTTGACGGCGGGTGTATCTGAATTCAATATGGAATGCAAAATGGAATTGCGGCCTGATGGCGATTGTCCAGTCCGAACTCGTCATTGATGATGTTTATGCCCGCCTGCACGGCATGGTCGTTTCGAATGTCCTGCGATCGGGGCAGAAACTCGTAGACCGGGAGCTTGCAGAGTTGCTGGGCGTCAGCCGGACGCCGGTGCGCGAGGCGCTTGGCCGGCTGGCCATGACCGGTTTGATCGAGAACCGCGCTCGCCGCGGTTACTACGTCAGCCGGTTCTCGGCAGACCAGATATCCGATCTCTACGAGTTCAGGGTCATGCTCGAAGTCAACGCGGCGACGCTGGCTGCACGCCATGCACGGTCGTGCGATCTTGACGAGTTCGAGCGCATCCTGGGCGACCTCGACAGCCCGTCGCCGGAACCAAGGCGCCTTGCCAGGGCGGTGAGGCTCGATCTCGAAATTCATGATCTGATCGCGCGTGCCAGTGGCAATCGATCACTTCATCAGGCGATCCGCAACGTACTGGACAAGGTGATGTGCTTCGTCTCGGTGGAGATTGCCAACCGGGAGGCGCTTGCGACTGCCTACCATGAACACCACGAACTGTTCCGGCTGATCAAGAGGAGGGACGAGGAAGGAGCAGCCAATCTCATCCGCATGCATGTCGACAATGCGCGAAAGAACCTTGTCAACGTGTTTCAGGCCCGTGACGACCTGCACAGTTCCGTCATGGCGACGACCAGGTCGTAAGGCGGGAACGCTCATCCCGCAGAATTCGGCGGATGGGTCAACCAACGAAGGAGGGACACATGAGTGACATGAACATCCTGTTGAAGGAGATGGAAACCGGCCGCATGAACCGGCGGGAGTTTATGGAACGCTCCGCAGCCTTGGGCGTGAGCGCCGTTGCCGCCACGACCCTGCTGGAAACATCGGCCTACGCGGCAACGCCCAAGCGAGGTGGTGAGGTGGTCTGGGCCGACGGAGAGTCGAGCCCTGCGGAAACCTACGATCCCACCAAGATGCTGAGCGGCACTGATGCCACCAGGTCCTATCAGGTCTACAACCGGCTGACCAATCTGGACCACAACCTCAATGTCGTTCCGAACCTCGCCGAAGAGTGGGAATCAGCCAACGACGCCACGGAATGGACCTTCAGGCTTCGCGAGGGCGTGGAATTTCATGACGGCAAGACGCTGACGTCTGAAGACGTCCTCTATTCGCTGAACGAGCACATCAAGGAGGATTCAACATCGCCGTCGAAGGCATTGCTGTCGTCCATCGTCGACATGAAGGCCGACGGCGACAACGTCGTGACGATCACGCTCAACTCGGGCAATGCGGACTTTCCCATTCAGCTCGGCCACGACTACCACACGTCGGTCGTCCCCGCCGGCTGGAAGGACGGCGACCCGGTGGTCGGCACGGGGCCATACAAGCTCGTGGAGTTCGAGCCCGGCATCCGTTCGATCGTCACGCGCAACGAGAACTACTTCAAGAGCGATGCCGCCTGGGTCGACACGTGGATCACGCAGAACGTCACTGACGCCACGGCACGGACCAACGGCATGCGGACCGGGACGATCGACATTTCGGGGGTCGACCCCCGTGTCGCCGACATGATCGGTCGCGATCCCGCCATCACCGTGCACTCGACGCCATCGGGCGCTCATTTCCTGTGGTCGATGATGTGCGACCGGCCGCCTTCGGACGATCTCAATCTGCGGCTCGCGCTCAAGCACTGCGCCGAGCGTCAGGCCATGGTCGACCAGTTGCTTCTCGGCCACGGAACCGTTGGCAACGACTTTCCGGTCAACCCGGGGATTCCGATGTACTGCCGGGAAATCCCCCAGCACGACTACGATCCTGACAAGGCCAAGTTCTATTGGGACAAGACGGGGCTGTCGAGCGTCGAGATTTCGGCCTCGACGCAGGCAGGCGAGTTCGCCGTCGACGCATGCATCATGCTTCAGGAGAGCGCCAAGGCGGCAGGCATCACGATCGACATCAAGAGGGTACCGGCCGACGGTTACTGGGAGCACACCTGGATGAAGGTGCCGATCTGCGCCTCCAACTGGAACTCCCGGCCGACAGCGGACCTCATTCTCACCCTCGTGTTCCAGTCGGACGCCGAGTGGAACGAGACGCAGTGGAAGAACGATCGTTTCGACGAACTCCTGGTGCTGGGCCGCAAGACCGTTGACCCGGTTCTGCGTTACGAGATCTACTGTGAAGCTGAAGCATTGGTTCATGGTGATGGAGGGGCCTTCATCCCCTTCTTCATGAACTTCGTGGAGGCCACACGGCAGAGAATTCAAGGCTACCGCGGCAGCCCGGCGTTCAGCGGCGGAGCGGGCTGGCCGTTCGAGGACGTCTGGGTCGACGACAACATGGCGGGCTGAGCGGTTTGGGAGCGCAGTCCTGGCGGCTTGCGCTCCCGCCTGCTCTTGCGCGAAAGGACGTAATGTGGATTTCAAGGGAAAACGTGCCCTGGTGACCGGCGGCAGCCGCGGTATCGGGTTTGCCGTCGTCAGATCGCTGCTTGAAGCGGGCGCCCGCGTGGCAGTCAACGGCCGGACACCGCAATCTGTCTCCACGGCGATCGGGAAGCTCGACGGCGGGGACCGACTGTTGGCCGCACCCGGTGATATCGGCACCGTTCATGGATGCGAAACTGCCGTCGACACCGCGGTCGCGGCGTTCGGTGGCCTCGATGTGCTGGTCAACAGTGCCGGCATCGGATCGGGGCGGCCCATCGAAGATTCGGATGAGGCCATGTGGGATAGGCATGTGGACGTCAATCTGAAGGGCACGTTCTTCTGTTGCCGGGCCGCCCTGCCGGCGCTTCGCGCCTCCTCAGGCAACATCGTCAACATCGCCTCCGATGCCGGTCTCATGGGTGTTCCGGGAATTGTCGTTTACTGCGCCTCGAAGGGCGGAGTGGTCAACATGACCCGCGCCATGGCCATCGAGGCGGCTCCGGACGTCAGGGTCAATTGCGTGTGCCCTGGTTACGTCGATACTGACATGATTCGCCGCGACCACATCGACCGGAAGGCCGATCCGGCAGCCGCTGAACAAAGGATGATCGACTATGCGCCGCTGAAGCGAATCACGACGCCCGAGGAGATCGCGCATGCCGTGCTCTATCTCGCGTCCTTCGAGGCACGCTTCATCACGGGTGCGGCACTGGCGATCGATGGTGGTACGACAGCCGGCCACTGACCGCGTACGATGTTTGAACCTCCCCGGGGTCTTGCGCGGTCCTGACATGTGCCGGTTCAGATGAACAGCCTCGGGTCACTCATTGTCAGGCGTCTCGCGTTTGCCATTCTGACGTTGTTCATCATCTCGGTGCTTATCTCTGTTGGCGTGGAACTGTTGCCAGGCGACCTTGCGCGGTCGCTTCTCGGCCAGATGGCCACGCCAGAGACACTGGCGGCGCTGCGCAAGGAACTCGGCCTCGATCAACCCTATCACGTCCGCTATCTCGCCTGGCTTGGAGACGTCTTCAGGTGGGACCTCGGCCGCTCGCTCGCCAACAACATTCTGGTGAGTGATCTCATCGGGGTGCGGCTTGAGAACACCCTCTTTCTTGCAGCAGTCGCTGCCGTCATAGCGGTCCCCGTCTCCGTCATCCTGGGGCTCGTCGCGGCGCTTTACAGGGAATCGTTCTTCGACAAGTTCGTTTCCATGACCACGCTCACGACAATCTCGTTCCCGGAGTTCCTGGTCGCCTACATCCTCATGGTGGTCTTCTCGGTGCAGTTTCCCTTCTTTCCGAGCATGGCCAACGTGACCCATGACATGGCGTTCTGGGACCGCCTCCATGCCGTGGCGCTTCCGGTCATGACCCTGGTCCTGGTGGTGGTCGCCCACATGATGCGCCTGACACGGGCCGCCATCATCAACGTGCTGTCGCGGCCCTACATCGAGATGGCCGAGCTCAAGGGCATGTCGAGCGCCTGGATCATCGTCTGGCACGCCCTGCCCAACTCTCTGGCGCCCATCATCAACGTCATCGTGATCAACATCGCCTACCTGGTCGTCGGCGTCGTGGTTGTCGAGGTGGTCTTCGTCTATCCGGGGCTTGGTCAGCTGCTGGTCGATTCGGTAGCGAACCGGGACCTTCCGGTCGTGCAGGCCAGCGGACTGATCTTCGCCGCCACCTTCATCTTTCTCAATCTCACGGCGGATATCCTCTCGATTCTCGCCAATCCGCGCCTGAGGCATCCAAAGTGATCGCCCGGCTGACGCGATCCTTCCTCAAGGTCCCGTGGAGCGCCCAGCTCGGGTTCGTGATCATTGCTCTCAATGTAATCGCCTTCGTGTTTGCGCCGGTCCTGGCGCCATATCCAGAGACGCAGATCATCGGTCGGGGCTGGGAGCCCGGCTTCTGGGCCATGGACTGTTCCGACGAGGCCGTCAGCCAACGAGGGCCCTGCTGGTCCGAACTCAACACGGATCGTGTTGAAGGCAAGGCCTGGCTCGGCACCGACCACCTTGGTCGCGACCTCCTGACCCGCGTTCTCTATGGCGCGCGGAACACGATCAGCATTGCGCTCCTCATCACGGGCCTGTCGTTCTTTATCGGCATGTCGTTCGGCTTTCTGGCAGCCACAATGCGCGGCTGGGTCGACCAGTTGGTCAGTCGGATCGTCGACATCATGATGGCCTACCCGACCCTCATCTTCGCTCTCATCATCCTGTCGGTCGCCGGCACGTCCACGCTGGTGCTGGTCCTCGTCATCGCGATTCTGGATTCGACTCGCGTGTTTCGCCTGTCCCGTGCCGTCGCCATGGACATCGTGGTGACGGAGTACGTCGAGTCGGCGCGCTTGCGTGGCGAAGGATTGCTGTGGCTCATGCGCCGCGAGATTCTGCCCAATACGCTGCCACCGCTCATTGCCGAATTCGGACTGCGGTTCTGTTTCGTCTTCCTGTTCCTGAGTGCCTTGAGTTTCCTTGGCCTGGGTCTGCAGCCCCCCATGGCCGACTGGGGGAGCATGGTGAAGGAGAATTCCGGTGTGATCACATTCGGTGTCTACAACGCCCTCATTCCGGCATTCGCCATCGCCTTCATCACGATCGGCGTGAACCTGGTGGTGGACTGGTTCCTGCGCAAGGCGGCGGGCCTGCGCGACGAGTACTGACACCATGACCCGTCTTCTGACCATGACGAATCTTGTGATCGAGGGCTTTCAGAAGGACGGCTGGACGACAATCGTCAATGGAGTCGATATTCATATCGATCGCGGAGAGGTCCTGGGACTCATAGGGGAGTCGGGTGCCGGCAAGTCGACGATCGGCATCGCCAGCATGGGTTACTGCCGCGCCGGCTGCCGGATAGTTGGCGGCAGCATTGTCTTCGATGGCATGGAACTCACCACGGCGTCGCGCAGGGCGCTGCGCAGGATTCGCGGGCGGCGTGCATCCTATGTGGCACAAAGCGCGGCCGCGTCCTTCAATCCCGCCCATCGCCTGATCCGCCAATACGCCGAGGCGCCGGTGCGCCACGGCGTTCTCGCCCGAATCGAGGCAGAACGGAATGCGCGCGCGATCTATCGACGGTTCAACCTGCCGGACCCCGACAGGATCGGCGGGAGGTTCCCACACCAGGTCTCGGGCGGTCAGCTGCAACGCGCCATGGTGGCGATGGCGATGGCGTGCAGTCCCGACCTGATCGTCTTTGACGAGCCTACGACGGCACTCGACGTGACCACGCAGATCGAGGTCCTCGCGGCCATCAAGGACGCCATCAAGGATCTCAATTCGGCAGCCATGTACATCACACATGATCTGGCCGTGGTCTCGCAGGTTGCCGATCGCATCATGGTCCTGCGCCACGGCGACCTCGTGGAGGAAGGCCGCACGAAGTTCCTTCTTGCCAGCCCTCGCAGGAGCTACACGCGGGCACTCCTGTCAGTCCGCAAGGGAGGCGGTGAGAGAGTTGCGCACCCGGAGCAGGGACAGCGTCTTCTCGAGGTGAGTGACGTGTCAGCTGCCTACGTTGATGGCGTCCCGGTGCTCAGGCAGGTGAGTCTTGAAGTCACCAGAAGCAAGACGGTCGCTTTGGTCGGCGAATCCGGAAGCGGCAAGAGTACGTTGGCACGCGTCATCACGGGTCTTCTGCCTCCTGAAGCCGGACACATCCTCTTCGACGGCCAGGAACTTCGGCCCCGTTTCTTCGAGCGCAGCAAGGTAATGCTGCGCCGCCTGCAGATGATCTACCAGATGCCAGATGTCGCACTCAATCCGCGCCAGAAGGTCCAGGAAATTCTTGGCCGTCCGTTGGAGTTCTACTTTTCCATGAGAGGCTCAAAGAAGCAGAACCGGGTGAGGGAACTGCTGGAGCAGATCGAGCTGCCCGACCACTATGCAGGCCGCTATCCGTCCGAGCTCTCGGGTGGCGAGAAGCAGCGAATCGCCATCGCCCGCGCCCTTGCCGCACAGCCGGATCTCATCATCTGTGACGAGGTGACGTCGGCGCTCGACCAGCTTGTGGCAGCCGAGATCCTGAAACTCCTGCAACGGCTGCAGAACGAACTGGGGGTATCCTACCTCTTCATCACGCACGACCTTGCCACCGTGAAGGTCATATCGGACGAGATCGTGGTCATGCTCGAAGGCAGGGTGGTCGAGCATGGCGCCACCAGCGAAGTCCTGGAACCGCCGCATCACGAGTATACGGAAATGCTTCTCGCCTCGGTGCCGGAGATGGATCCTGATTGGCTCGACACTCTTCTCGCAACACGTGTCGGCGCCCTTCTGCGCGAGGGCGAGCGCATGCATGCACCGGAGTGACGCATGACGGGCATCCACCAAACCCGAAGGTGAACGGAGAAGGCGCATGAGAAAGTGGCTCAGCAACGCAATTCACTATGTGGACGGGTGGCTCGACTTCCAGATGCGTCTCACCCGGCAGCCGGGCTGCGTCGTTGCGTTCGCAGACAGGGGGCGCTTGATCTTCGAGATGGCCTATGGCCACGCCGACATCGTGCGACGCCAACGGATGACTCCGCGCCACCGTTTCCGGGTTGCCTCCCACTCAAAGAGTTTCACCGCAGCGGCCGTCCTTCGTCTGAAGGATGAAGGGAAGCTGCGCCTCGATGATCCGGTGGGAGCCCATGTCGAAGGACTCCACGCGTCCGTCGCCAGAGCGACGCTCTCTCAACTCCTCTCCCACGGTGCCGGCGTGGTGCGCGACGGCAGAGATGCCGGTCAATGGATCGACGAGCGTGCGTTCGCCGACGAGACCGAACTTCGTGCCGCCCTTGCCGAACCGCTCGTGATTCCTTCTGACTGCCGCATGAAGTACTCCAATCACGGGTTCGGGTTGCTCGGTCTGGTGATCGAGTCAGTCACTGGCGAGACCTATGGTTCGTGGGTCACGCGAAACATCCTTCGCCCATCAGGTCTCGGCGAAACGACGCCCGACATGCCGGTCGCCAGGGGAGCGCCCCTGGCACGAGGGCACGGCACCAATCTTCCGCTGGATAGCCGTTACGTCATTCCCGCCGACAACCCCACCAATGCCCTGGCGGCGGCGACCGGCTTCGTCTCGACGGCCGGCGACCTGGTCCGCTTCTTCGCAAGTCTCGATCCCGACTCCCGGCGGAGTGTGCTCAGCCCCGAAAGCCGGCGGGCCATGATTCGCTGGCAGTGGCGCGATCCCCACTCGTCGGAAGATGGCGGTTATGGCCTCGGCATGTGCCTGGGGTTTGTTGGCGGGCTGGAATGGGCTGGTCACGGCGGTGCGTTCCAGGGCGTCAGAAGCTCGACCATGTTGTTGCCAGGCTCGGGAATCTGCTTTTCCGTGCTCACCAATGCCACCGACGGCTCCGCCGAGGCCTGGGCGGAGGGCATCGTGCGAATCCTCAGGACGTTCCGGGACAATCCACTTCCCGGACCCTTCGCGAATTCATGGGGCGGCAGATGGTGGAGTTCCGGGGAGGCGGTCGATCTCGTGGCCTTCGGCAACCGAGTCCTCGTGGCGCAGCCGGATCGTCTCGATCCGTTCAATGCGGCCGACGAGATCACCATTTCCGGAGAGGACCAGGGGATTATCAGCCTTTCCGGCGGCTATGGCATTCACGGCGAGCCGGCACGACTGGAACGAGGGCGCGATGGCAAGGTGATCGAGGTCTGGTTTGGCGGATTTCGGTGGGTCGGCGAGCGCCGCCACCGGGCCGAGCTGAAACGGAAGTACATTGGCGGTCAAGGAAGGCCAAGGCGCTCGCCTTGACCGCCCTGTGCGGCTGCACGATGGCCGCAATTCTCCAGAGGATCAGCTCCGGACGCAGTTCCATTCACCGCAATGTCGGGGGTCCCCTCTTCAAGGTCACTCAATGTTGTGAGCCCGGATACGGAGGTCGCGTCACTGGAATGGGCAATGTCCTGTGCCCGGTGGCTGGCGAATCATGTAGACTCCCGAAGGACCAGACTGCGGGGAGGGAGAGAAGATGAGTGTTGCCACCATCACGACGGTCGAACCCGATACGCCGAGCGAAGAGATCGGCGCCATTCTCGAGCGCGATGGCTGCATCATCGTCAGGGACGCCGTCGATCACGCGACGATCGACGACCTTCTCGCAGATCTCGATCCCTATCTCCGGCGCAAGCCCTGCGGCAACGGCAACTTCGTCGGCTACAGGACCAAACGCCTGCATTCACTCTTCGGCAAGTCCCGGCGAGTCCAGGATTTTGTCCTCCACGAGCGGGTGCTCGACATCATGGACATGACGCTGTTGCCGTGGTGCGAGAACTACCAGCTCAACTCGAACTCGATCACGGCGATTGGGCCGGACGAAACGCCACAGCCGCTGCACCGCGACGATCTGCTCTATCCCCTTTCCCATCCCAGCGAACGCAACGCCACATCCACCGTCTTCTGGGCCCTCAGCGACTTCCGGGAAGAAAATGGCGCCACGCGACTCATCCCGGGAAGCCACAAGTGGGACGATGAGAGGGTGCCGCGTGACGACGAGACCTGTGCCGCGATCATGACGAAGGGATCATTCTGCGTCTTTGTCGGTGGCGTCTATCACGGTGGAGGACGAAATCTCACACCCGATGTCTGGCGCATCGGCATGTTTACGGGCTTCACCCTTGGCTGGTTGCGCCAGGAACAGAACTGGTATCTCTCCGTGACTCCGGAAGAGGTGAGGGAGATGCCCGAGCGGCTGGCGCGCCTGCTCGGCTTCAACATTCACCGGCCGTTTCTCGGCTGGGTCCAGGATTTCCAGGATCCCTACGACGTCATCAGGGGCTACGAGGAACTGTCGTCCGGTGGCAATGATCTCTACGCCGAGGGCGCCACACGGCCGGTACCGGGAGCTGGCGTCAGGGTTGCGTAACGCGACAAGGCCCGGGATTGCCATCGCGGACAGGAGTCTCTCGCTCCATTGATCAACGAGGAGGAAACGCACCGAGATGGTGCGCGACCTCAACAAGCATGTTGTGGCCAGAGTGGAGCCACCTCCAGACCAAATTGGAGCCCTGTTTCGAGGAGATCGCGGACGACCGTGTCGGTGATGATGGGTTTCCATCCGGCCTTGTGGCTGGGATGGCGTTACGTGTTCGTCCCGAAACCGAGACGTAGACCCTTCAGTCGGTATGGAAGCGCTCCAGGCCGTCCCAGGAGCTTCGGACGGGACCATGGCTCAGGGGGTGTTCCAGCCCCAACTCTTCTAGGACCCAGGAAGAGCGACCGAAATTGCAGGGGGCGCAAGTGACTGCAAGATTGTTCAAGCTGTTGTCACCACCGCGACTGTGCGGGGTGATGTGGTCGTACTGAAGCCACATGCATTGGAAGGCGGCGTGCTGTTCCGGATTCCGATTCCCCCAAGGTAGGGCTTGCGCGTAGAAACTGCGCATCGCCTTGCGGACTTCGAGCCGGATGAGGGGGATACCGCAGAAACGGCAGTGATGTCCGTCCCGCTCAATCAGGAAGCACTTCTCTTCCGCGTTGGGCATTCTGTGCGGGACCCGGTTCTCCTTCGCCAGCACGAGTGGGGCGGTGGGCACCTCCCGTACTTGATGAATAGACGGGTCAGTGGAGCCCCATAGCGAGTCCGTCCAGTTTCGGATGGAATCCATGTTGGCCTCCGCGATTAGTCTCGCCGCTGTGTCACGATCTCCCGCCGCATGGGCGTCCACGGCCCTGTCCAGCATTCTAGCCGCCCGGAAAATGTCGGGGATTGGTTCACGCAGGCAATGTCGCATTGCTTACACTTTCTCTCCTATGCCGTCTTCCGCTGAACCTGACGCCTTCACGGAAGTACGGGAACAAGCCATTCGTTCACTGCATCCGCGAACGCCGTGCCATCACGGTCGCTACCGTCCCGCTGACCGACGAGCGGCGCGAGAATGGAGCTCCACCGATCACAACAAACGTCACAAGGCAGGGAACCAAGCCCTTCGCGCGACGTCATCTCTCCCATGGGCTTATTGTGCCTGGAGTACGTGGTGGGAGAACTGAACGGGTTCCCGATTCCATGGAAACACGAAACTCGCATCTGCCCAATCGAAGGGTGCGTCAGTCCGGTGTATGGCGCGATGGTGGTTCGGGCAGATGAGCACCATATTGTACAACGCGTCGTGACCGCCGCGACTAAGCCAATGTACGTGGTGTGCTTCACAGAGTTCCTGTCGGTACAGGGACTTAGGGTTCCATCCGCATAGCTGACACATACCCCCATACAGCCTTCGCAGTTCCTTGACATGTTGAGGGTTGCGCCGTGGAGCCTGCTCATACAAGTAGCGGCGACGTTCAGCGGCAATGCCGGGGGTTTCAGCCACAATGAGATTGCTTACGGAGTCCGGATCTCCGAGAAGGATACGGGCTTCCAGTTCTTCTTCCGGTAGCAGTCGAGCACGTGGTTCAAGCGGTAAGTGGCGCGCATACTCTACGAGTACTTGGTGATCTGCTTGGGTCAACCGTCTCACGGCTGAGTGACCCTGAAACGAACGCCCAAGCACGGGTGAAGTTGCCCTGACGGAAGATTGTCGGATGAACTCGGAGATGTCGGGCTGACCATCAGTGCGGAAGTAGCGGGAACACTTGAGGTCGCCCCAGAGCCGATATGAGCCGTAACGATACCCGGAAGGATTTCTGGTCTTCGCGCGGACAACAAGTTCCATCGCGAGGACGTACATCCCAATCGGTGTTCTAGTGAAAGCCCACAGACTGTCGCCAAGGCCTACTTCGTGTAGGAGCGGATTGGATTGGTTTAGGTGATAACCGGCGCCCCAGTCTAGGTCTCGGCGATAGTTCTTGCCTACCCAGTAGTACAACAACGGCATTGGCGTCAGCTATAGGAAGTTGTGACTAGAAGTTGCGGCCTCAATGTGGGTTCCCAACTGGCACTGATGTAGGTCCTAGCTCATGCGACGAGTGTCCATGCCGGAAAACCGCCCAGCTTCCGTCCGCAAAATGACCGGGGTGAAGGCAAGCGACGAGAGGACGGCAAGAAGATGCCACACGACAACCACTCATTACTTCACGGCGCATTCTAGAGGGTGTCGACAAGCTCAGGAAGCATGACTCTCCTCCGCTCCCGACGGAGCCTTGGTTGGAAACGCTGCGGGATTCGAGCGATTGCGCCCGATGATGGCAAAGACGCCGCCTTCGACATAGGTGGGCCCTATCGGGTACCTCAATCTTCTTCGCCAACAGTTGATTGCGATGTTTTTTCATGCCGCCGCAAGCGCCGCAAAGAGGAAATTCGGATGTCTTCAGCTGAGGTCGGGAAAGCTGTCGCGCACGAAGATCGTGTAGCCCTCGTCGCCGGGGTCCTCAAGGTCGATGAGCGGGGTCGAGGAAAAGACGCCGTCGAATGCATGGTCTTGAAGTGAACTGTCAGAAGCCTTCGTCATAATCTTGAATGCATGGTGATCCTGATCCGGAAACACCGGAGGGTTGCTGACCGCGTTGTAGGAAAACTCCAGGAGAATGCGGTTCCAGGACGCCTGGTTGTCGCCCGAGGCATGCACGGTGTTGCAGTGAAAGAAGAGGCCATCGCCAGGCTCGAGTTCGATGGCCACATCCTCGAAGCGTTCCAGCATGGCCCTGACGCGCTGCGGGTGGATGTTGGCGTAGGCATGCTCGTCACGGATGCGGTCGACCCGTCCCATGTGGTGCGAGCCTCTCAGCATGCGGAGGCATCCGCTTTCTTCCGTCGCCCTGGTCAAGGCCACGATACAGGTCAGCATGTCCGGCTTCAGGCAGCCGTCCTGGTACCAGCCACCGAAGTCCTGGTGCCAGACAACCCGGCCACTGCGTCCGGCGGGTTTCTGGACGAGCTTCGAATGGTAGTGATACACAGCCTCGCCGATCAGGGCTTCGGCACCCTCCACGATGCGGGCAAGACGCGTTGCCGTGCCGAGCCAGTCGTCGCCATGGCGCACCCAGCCCAGGTAGTCGTGTTGCGTTCTTTCGCTGCCATCGTGAATGGTCGCAAGGCGTCCGCCAATGCCCGGGTCCTCTTCGATCGCCCGGCGAAGCGGTGCCAGTTCCGACTTCGAGAAGAATCCCGGTAGCAGGAGATAGCCATCCCGGTGATATCGGGCAATGTCGTCTGGAGCGAGTGTCATCACGGACCTGAAAGGTGGAAGCGCATCATGCACCGTTGGTGGAGCGCCGGCCAGTGTCATCGCTTGAGGATGATACCTGCCTTCTCGCGGTCGAAGGCGGAGGACGTGACACCCGCCTCGCGCAGGGCCACCTTCCTGATCTTGCCGGTGGGGGTCTTGGGAAGGCTCTCTGCAACATCGATGTAACGCGGCACCATGAAACGGGCCATCCTCGGCTCCAGGAAACGCACGAGGCTCTCGGGGTCGAGCGTGCATCCGGGTTGCGGGATCACCGTTGCCATCACCTCGTCCTCGGTATGCTCGCTCGGCACGGGATAGACCGCGCATTCAAGGACATCCGTGTGGAGGTTGATTTCGTTCTCCACCTCGAGGGAGGAGATGTTCTCGCCACGCCTGCGGATGGAATCACTCATCCGGTCGACGAAATAGTAGCGGCCGTCCGATGTCTTCATCATGGCATCGCCAGAGTGCAGCCACAGATTGGACCAGGCCTTCTCCGTCCACTCCGGGTGCCGCCAGTAGCCCGACATGAGGAGCCAGGGCTCCTTGCCGCGAATGACGAACTCGCCGACAGTGCCGTCCGGCACCTCCTCGTCGTCGGCATCGACGATCCGGGCCTCGTAGAGTTCGTCCGCCAGCCTGCCGCAGGTCTTCCAGTCGGGGTCATTCCAGTCCATGCGATGTGGTGCGGACACTTCAGTCGACCCGTAGGTCGTCTTGATCTTCATGTCGAATCGCTTCGCGAAGCTGCCGGCATCCGGAAACATCGGGACGACGAGTGCCCGTTCGATGGGAACATCGCTGTCGCCGGGCTCCCGCGGCTGGCGCGCCAGAAAATTCGCCATGGCCCCGAGGAAGAAGGTGACCGTGGCCCCGAACCGTCTGGCATCGTTCCAGAAGCGTTCGACGCTGAATCGTTCCGTCACGACGGCGGCCGCGCCGGCGATCATCGACGAGTAGCACATGGCCCACTGCCCGGCGATGTGGAAGAGCGGCAGCGGTGCGTAGTAGACATCGCCCGGCTTGAGGTCCATGAGTTCGAAATTCCCGTGGGCATAGCCATAGGCCTGGCGCTGGGAAATCATGACCCCCTTGGAGGGTCCCGTGGTGCCCGAGGTATACATCACCGCCTTGAGATCATGGTGGCGGGGGAGGTCATCGGGTGGTGTGTCCTCCGCGTCGAGCAGAAGGGAGAAATCGATCCTCTCGAGGTGAGAAAGCGCGCGTGGCAGCGTGGGTTGCGCGTCTGACGGATCGAAGACGATGAGGCGCTCGAGATGCTCGAGACCACCGGCGACTTCGCCGATGCGGTCGAGGAAACCCGCGGCGACGATCATCGTGCGGGCAGCGGAATCATTGATGATGTGAGTGAGAAGAGTGCCGCGCAATGCCGTGTTGACGGGGATCTGGACGACTCCGGCCTTGCCCAGGCCAAGCCACACGAGGATGAACTCGACGACGTTCGGCATCACCACCAGCACGGCCTCTCCGGCCTCGATTCCAAGTGCCGTCGTCCCGTTGGCGAGCCTGTTGGAGTCACGGTGAGCCTCACCATAGGTGAGGGTACGCTGGTCCGACAGAATGAAGGGCGCATCCGGCGTGGCACCTGCCCGATGGGAAAGAACGCGCCCCACGCTCTGCCGGTCAGGGGGATCCCTTTGCGGCATCGTTCACAACTGATGTGTCAGCGGGCCCTGGAAGCCCGCTGACACATCATGACCAGGATCAGAATCCGGCCTTGATCTCGTCGAAGAGTGCGATGTACTTCTCGCGGACTTCGGGCCGGATCTCATCGAAGAAGCGGCTGTCCTTCATGAAAGCGACCGGATCGGAGATGCCGAGATCGTCGAGCGTGCTCTGGTCCACCAGATCAAAGGCCTTCTGGTTGCAGTGGCCGTACCCGTAATTGCTGATGATGAACTCGCCGGTTTCGGGTGCCGACATGGCATTCAGGAAATCGTATGCCTTGTCGTCGGACCCCTCGCCGGTGGCGATGTGCACATTGCCGCACACCCAGGTATAGATGCCCTCTTTCGGGTTCATGTACTCGACCTCGATACCCTGGTTCTTGAGTTCGATGACCGAACTGTTCCAGGCGTAGGAGGCGACGAGTTCGCCCGTTGCAAGGCCCTGTTCGACAGCCGTGATGTCGGTCCAGTACCAGCGCAGGACTTCGCGCTGCTTGCGCATCCATGTGGCTGCTTCCTCGAGTTCCTCGTCGGTCATGTCGAAGGGATTCTCCGCTCCGATGAGGGCGCCGACCACGCCGAAGACACCGTCGACCGAATCGTAGATCCCCAGGCGTCCGGCATACTTCTCGTCGAACAGGATCATCCAGGAGTGGTTGTCCGGGCCGGCGTACTCCGGTGCCAGATCCGGACGGAACAGCACCGAACTGTTGCCCCAGTCGATGGGCACAAAGACCTGGTTCCCCTCGATGACCGCTCCGGTCACGGTCTGCAAGCTGGGAAACACATCGTCCCAGTGTTCAAGACGCGAGGTGTCCAGGGGTGCGAGCAGTCCGGCATCCCACCAGCGTTGCAGGCTGTATGTGCAGGGCGCTGCAATGTCGGGTTTGAACCCTGCGCGCATCTTCTGGAACCCTTCCTCCTCCTCGCCCCACAGCGTGAAGGCCGGAGTCTGGCCGTGCTTTTCTATGTAGCTCGAATGAAGTTCCGGAATGTCGTAGCCGGACCAGGTGAAGACCGTCAGGTCGCTATCGATCGCGTAGTCTACGTCTTCCTCTTCTTCCTGGGCGTGGCCGGACACGAGCGGCACGGCAATGGTGGCGACACCAGCCGACGCAAGAACCCTGTTGACGTCGCGGCGCGAAATGTCGTGGTTGGCCAGGCGTGAACGAAACTCTTCGATATCCATGATCGGGGTCATTGTGCTCCTCCCATGAGCAGCGGTTGGTCCACAAGTGCGGCAGGCCTCGCCTGCAGAACGGGACCACCTGTGCCGGGACTCTATCGCGAACCGGCCCAATGGTGGAAGAACCATCATCACGGGTTGACGTCGGGTGATCGTTCGTGACCTTTGTCGTGCCATGCGATTCAGCTTTTATCTTCCATGCTACTGGCCTGACCTCTCCTACCCGGCGCATCGTCTCTATGAGGACGCTGTCGAGGAAAGTGTGCTTGCCGAGACCCTAGGTTTCGACACCCTGTGCATCCCCGAACATCACTTCATCAACTATCTCACGCATCCCCAGCCGTTGCTGACGGCGGTCAAGGTCGCCAGCCGGACGCGCGCGATCCGCATCATCACGTCCGTCCTCGTCCTTCCCGTCCACGACATGCGCCGGCTCGCCGGTGAAATCTGTCAGGCCGACTGCCTGATGGAAGGCAGGCTGGAACTTGGTGTCGGTCGCGGCGCCTTCGCCTACGAGTTCGACAGGTTCAACGTGCCGCCCGAAGAGAGCCGGGAGCGCTTCGACGATGCCCTGGCCCTCCTCGAGGCGCTGCTGTCGGGTCGGGAAACCGGCTGGAAGAGCCGGTGGTACGACTTCGAGCCCATCACCATCACACCTCGTCCGGTGCAGAAACCCATTCCACTGTGGATTGCCGCTCTGGGCTACGAGGCGATCTACCACTCTGTTCGCCGCGGCTATCACGTGCAGACGACACCGTTGAGGGGAGGCCTGGAGACGGTTCGAATGCAGGCCGGCGCCTTCAACGATGCCCGCCGCGACGGTGGTTCGGCATGCAGCGCAGCACGGTTTTCCATGCTGCGCATGGTCTACGTCGCGGCAAACGAGGCCGACAGGCGAGAGAAGATCGCCATGGCCCACGAGAACCACCGCAGGTTTTGCAACGTCTTCCTCACGTCCGGCACGGTGTCGAACGGGGAGATCGTGCCCCTGGACGTCGACGAGACGGTGGATGACATTGCCGATGCGCTGCCGATCGGAACGGCCCGGGAGGTCGTGGACAAGCTGGGCGTCTATGGAGACCTCGACGTCATGGATTTCCTCTGCAACATGTCCTTTGGCGCCAGTCACCGGGATGTCATGGCTTCCATGGAGAGATTTGCCCGTGACGTCATGCCCCACTTCACGAAAGACGAGACACCATGACGACTCTCCATGAACGCTCTCTCGTCATCGATGGTCTGAACTTCCACGGCGACGGTGATCCGGGCGTATTGCGTCGCGCCGGGGTGACGGCGGTCAACATGACGGTGAGCCACTTCGAGGCCGATTTCGAGGAGGCCATGGATGGTCTGGCGCGCTGGCTTGCCATACTTGCGAAGCCTGAGTCGGGGTGGCGTCTGGTGAGACGGGTCGCGGACATCGAGGCCTGCCACGCGGACGGCGACACCGGTCTCATCATGGGCTGGCAGAATCTCCGCCCCATCGGCGACAGGCTTGAGCGGCTGGTGATGCTCCACGAACTGGGCCTGCGCGTGGCCCAGCTTACCTACAATCGCCGCTCTCTCCTCGGCGACGGATGTCTCGAACCGGAGGATCGGGGTCTGACGGCGCTGGGCCGCGAGGTCGTTGCCATGATGAACTCCCTTGGCATGGCGATCGATCTGTCCCATGTCGGCCAGAAGACGTCCGTCGAGGCAGCCACGGCGTCGACAAGGCCTGTCTTCGCCACCCACGCCAACGCCCGCTCGATCACGTCGGCCCTGCGGAACAAGTCCGACGACGCCATTCGGGCCATAGCCGATTCTGGTGGTGTCATCGGCATCAGCATCTATGGACCGATGTGCTGGGACGGTGACAGCCGGCGACCCCCGTCACTGGATGATTTCATGCGTCATCTCGATCATGTGGTGGCCCTTGCCGGAATCGATCATGTCGGCATCGGCACCGATCTGCCGGCGGTGGCCGACAGCAAGGCGGTGAACCACATCACCGCCTTCACCCTGGAGAATTATCCGGCCGCCATCCGGGCTTACGCCGAGGCCTTCAGCAACCGAATCGAGGACCGCTATCTGGCCGACTGCCGCAGCCACGGTGAACTGCACCGCATCACCGACCGCCTTCTCGGATCCGGCTGGGACGAGGCCGACATCGCCCGGCTCCTCGGCGGCAACTTTCTGCGGGCCTTTCGCGCCAACTGGGGATGAACCGGTCATCCTTCGCCCTGGCCACGGATACTGCGGGGTCAGGATTGCTCCCGGTGGCTCTCCAGGGTCGCAATCAGGTTGTCCAGCAAGGGTCCGCTGACCGGGCGAGCGTGAACCAGATCGAAGAGACGCCGTGTCGCCGGCATGGTGACAAGGATGTCGAGGGTCGTGTCGAAGCCATAGCAGACCCAGACGCTGAGATGGAGGTCCAGCAGACTGAGCCGATCGCCGAGATGATAAGGTCCATTGGTCTCCAGCCAATCCTCGAGGACCTGCCAGCGTTCTGCCGCCATGGCCTGTGAGAGTTCCCGGAAAGCCTGAGCGTCTTTGTCCCTCAGTGACCAGCGCCGGGGATAGTAGCAGTGCTTGAGTGCCGGCTGGATGTCGTTGGTGAAGTAGAAGAGTTTGGAAAGAAAGATGCCGCGTAGCGGGTCCGTCGGCAGGGGCGCCATCTCCTCGATTGCGTGCCTGTCCGCCAGCCACAGACAGATGGCTGCGGCCTCGTGCAGCACCGCACCCTCGGGAGTCACCAGGGCGGGTACGTATCCGGCGGGATTGATGGCACGGAACGCTTCGCTGCGGTGCTCCTGGGCTGCGATGTCGACATTGCGCAGTTCATAGGCGAGCGAGGATTCTTCCAGCACCATCTGGACTGCCAGCGCCCGGGTCAGATTGCCGCCATGGAGAATGTACAAGGGAGTCTACTCCTTCGGTGTCCATGCGCCGAGCAGCTTCGGTAGATCACCGAATCGGGCCACGAGGCTGAAAACGACGACGGCGAACAGGATGAACATCACCGAAGCGGCAGCGATAATCGGCGAGTAGCCGGATCTCAGGCTGGCAAGAAGTTGCACAGGCAGGGTGATGGTGGCGTGCTGTCCAAGGAAATACGAGATGATGTATTCGTTCATCGACAGCACAACGACGAAGGCGTAGCCGGCCACCATGTAGGGAAGCACCATGGGAAAGATGATGGTCGTGAAGATGCGCCGCGAGTCCGCTCCCATGGTGCGCGCGGCCTCGAGTATCTCGTCATCGATGGACTCCAGGCCCAGGGAAATCATCACCAGCGGCAGGGTCACCAGAAAGACACCGTGGCCGATCATGATGTTCCAGATCTGCCCGACATGCCCGACCTCGACCCAGAAGATCAGCATGCCAAGCGCCGTGATCACGGGCGGCAGCGCGAAAGGAACAACTCCGGCCAGGAAGAGTGCCTTGGCGTAGAGCACCTTGTGGCGCCACAGGAAGTAGGCGGTCGGCAAGGCAATCGAAATGGCGATGATGCCGGCGCTAAAGGCGATGATCACGCTCGTGGTCAGGGCCTCCAGCCACTGGTTGGTTTCGAACACCGCCGGGTACCACTGCAACGAGAGCCCCTTGGGTGGAAAGAACATGAGCTTCTTGGAGTTGAGCGACACCCCGGCAACGATGAGCAGGGGCGCGGCAAGCATGCCGAACATGACCGTGATGAAGGCCGCCTTGCTCCAGCGCACCAGGTTCATGTCCGCCTCACCGGGTCGCCGCGGCGCAGTCTGACGGTGATCACGGTGAGAATGATGGTCACCGCCATGAAGAACATGGAGAGCGCCGCCGCAAATGGAATGTTGCCGCGATTGAGCGCCTGGTTGGCGATCAGCTGGGCCATCATCGTGTCCTCGGGGCGACCAAGCCAGGTCGGGGTGACGAAGGCTCCCATGGTGAACACGAAGAGCAGCACGAGGGCCGCCATGATCGTGCGGTCGAGCAGGGGCAGCACGATCGTCGTGAAACTCCTGACCGGCGATGCCCCCATGGTCTGCGCCGCTTCCGTCAGTTCCCGATCAAGCCTGGTGCAGGAGGGAAACAGGATGAGAACGGCAAACGGAATGTTGAAGAAGCTCAAGCCGAAGAGATTGGCCAGATATCCAGGATACCAGGAGCGCGCCTTGTCAATCAGACCGAGCCACTCCACAAAGCTCGGCAGACCGCTCGACCGGCTCATCACGACCGACAGGGAGTAGGCGACGATGACTTCGGAGAGTGTCAGGACGCACAACAGGAAGACCAGCGCAACAACCTGCGGGCGCCGCCGGAACCGGCTTATGAAGTAGGTGAAGGGAACCGCTGCCGCAACGGACAGAATGCTGGCGAGAACGGAGAACTGCACCGAGACAAGAAGGTGCGTGGTGAAAAGCGGTGAGAAGAACCGGGCATAGTGCGTAAACTCGAAGCCCGGCTCGTAAGTTGATTCCGTCCGCGCGAAGAAACTCACCACGAGCATGATGAAGAAGGGAATGAGGAAGAAGACCCCCATCATGAACGTCGGGTAGAGACCGATCGGGAAGCGCTTCAGCGGCAGCAGGAACTGCTCCCGCCACACCGGTCCGACGGCGTCTTCCTCGAGCCGATCGATGGCGGCATCACTCATGCCTTGAGGACCACGCAACTTTCAGCCGGCAGCTCAACCTTGACCTTTTCGCCCTTGTGAACGTCAGGCCGTTCCTTCGGTGTTGCCATGGCGATGATCTGCAGGCCATCGCAATCGACGAAGGTCTCGACGCTGGCACCCACATCACGCACGAACGTGACGACACCGTCGAGCTGATTGCCGCCGTCACGGCTTTCCGGAAACACGTGAACGTCTTCCGGACGGATCGAGACAATGACGCTGGAACCAGCGCCAAGCTGGTCCGGGACCCCGCTGGTCTGGCAAGGGCACCCGGCGATGACGACGGTCGAACCGGTGTCCAGACGCGCCTTGATGAGATTGCTGGTGCCGATGAATTCGGCGACGAATGCGGAAGCCGGGTTGCGATAGATCTCCAGAGGCGCTCCCATCTGCTGGATGCGTGCCGTCGACATGACCACCACCTCATCCGACATCGTCATCGCCTCACGCTGGTCGTGGGTGACAACGATGGTCGTGATGGCGAGGCGTTCCTGCAGCATACGCAGTTCGACCTGCATGTCCTCGCGCAACTTGGCATCAAGTGCCGACAACGGTTCATCGAGCAGAAACAGTTTCGGTTCCAGGTTGAGGGCCCGGGCGATGGCCACGCGTTGCCTCTGGCCACCGGAGAGCTGCGCGATGTTGCGATCGGCAACTCCAGGCAGACGCACCAGTTCGAGGAGTTCCTCGGCGCGCCGCCGTCGCGCCGCCTTGTTGACGCCCCTGATTCGCTGCGAGTACGTGATGTTCTCGCCCACGGAGAGATGAGGAAACAGCGCCAGGGACTGGAACACCATGCCGATGTTCCTGTTGTGGGTCGGCCTGTCAGTCAGATCCTCGTTGTCGAGCATGATGCGGCCCGTCGTCGCGTGCTCGAGACCGGCGATCAGGCGCAGCAGGGTGGTCTTGCCGCAGCCGGAGGGTCCCAGGAACGAGACGAACCGGCCTTCCGGTATCTCGAGGTTGATGTCAGTGACGGCTGTGACGGATCCGAATCTCTTGGAAATGTTGCTGAGTAACAGGCCGCTCATCAGGATCCATCCCCGGCTGACGTTCCTTGGTCAAGCCTGACCGGATTCACCGGATTTGTAAACGCCCGGAGCCAGTGACTGCTGCTACAGGGCGGCAAGGGCTGCATCGGCAGCATCGAGAGTCATGGCGATGTCGTCATCGCTCAGCACGGCCGGAACGAACCAGGTTCCGCGAAGTGTCGTACGCACCCCGCGGTCCTGCAGTTTCCGGATGAAGGACTCGCGCATGGGCGTGTCCGTCGCCTTGTAGTCGCGATAGTCGACGAGAGGCGGGTTGTCGGTAAAGACGGTCGAGAAGATGGCGCCAAGTCCCTGGACGTGCAGCGGTAGACCACGTCTTCGGCCGCATTCTGCAAGTCCGGACATGAGCAGATTGCCGTCCCGTTCCACCTTGTCGTAGATCGCGGCGTCATCGGCGGCAAGCATGTCAAGGGTGGCGAGGCCGGCGGCGATGCTTGAGGTGATGCCATTGTAGGTGCCGCCGTGAACGGCGCCCCGGGTGACCCCCTCCATGATGACGCGCCGTCCGGCGACTGCGGCCAGGGGGAAGCCGCTGGCCATGGCCTTGGCAAAGACCGCGACATCGGGGGTCACGCGGTAGCGTTGCTGGGCGCCCCCCAGGGCAACCCGGAAGCCCGTGATGACTTCGTCGAAAATGAGCACGATTCCATGTTGGTCGCAGAGACGCCGCAACGCTTCGAGATAGCCGGGTGCGGGTTCGATGACCCCGCAGTTGCAGGCCACCGGCTCCAGGACGACGGCGGCAGTCTCCGCGCCGTGGCGTGACAGGGTCTCCTCAAGCACCGCGATGTCATTGAAGGGCTGAACGATGAGATTGTCGCGGATGTTGTCGGGTTGGCCGCTGCTCTGGGCGAGCACTTCCGGGTGGTCCCGGGGTCCGGCACGGTTGAGCTCGGGAGCCACGCTGGCAAAGATGTTGTCCGCCCATCCGTGGTAGTGGCCTTCGAACTTCACAACCTTGGTCCGGCCGGTGTGGTGGCGGGCGAGGCGCATGGCGATCTGGTCTACCTGTGTTCCGGAGGTGTCGAACCGTACAAGTTCAGCACAGGGAACGACGTCCCTGAAGCGATGCGCCAGGGCAATTTCGCCGGCATGGACAGTGGTGAAGGCCTGCCCGGTGTCCAGGGAGGCGCGGACCGCATCAAGCACCGGTCCGGGGCTGTGTCCGAGAAAAGCCGGACCATTGCCGCTGACATAGTCGATGTAGCAGTTGCCGTCGGCATCCCACAGGTACGGTCCTTCGCCACGCTCGATGGCGAGTGGAACGGGAATGGGGTGATAGCGGAAGTTGCTCGATACGCCTCCGGCCAGCACCGTGCATGCTTCCCTGAATCGCGCAATCGAGGTGTCGTATCGGCCCATGGCGGTCTCCTCGCGATGCCCCGTGCGGTCCAGCCTTCGGCGACGGAGGGTGGGAAACGTGATTCGCCTCTTCCGGGGCTGTGTGTTTGCCGCAGGCCAGATCGTGCGTCAAGCATGGCAATGGCGGGAGTTCGTCGTGGGGGGCTCTGCGGTGCCGCGCTTCCGGATGCAACCGGGTATCGGAACCGCGCATGAGCCGAAACGGACTGCGTTCAGGTGTTCCCGGGCGACAGCCTTGCACCGGCTGGCGAACCAGGATGTCTCAAGGAGTTGCAGCCGCAGCGCGAAAACACCTGGCAGACCGGGTATCATGTGAATGTCGGGAACCGGGCGCGGTCCCCGCGATGCAGGCCGCTCGAACGGTCAGGGAGTCTGACATGCCAACGATGTTGAGAGTCAACGGCCACGATGTCGATGTCGATGTGCCGGACGGCATGCCACTGCTGTGGGTCCTGCGCGACGAACTGAAGTTGACCGGTACCAGGTACGGATGCGGCGTGGCTTCCTGTGGAGCGTGCACGGTGCACGTGGATGGTATTCCCGTCCGGTCCTGCGTGACGTTGACGGAGGACGTCGAAGGGGCCGAGGTCACGACCATCGAGGGGCTCGCCACGAGGGAAGGACGCGCTGTGCAGCAGGCCTGGGCAGAACTCAATGTCGTGCAATGCGGCTATTGCCAGTCTGGACAGATCATGTCGGCTGCGGGTCTCCTTGCGGAGAACGGCCAACCGGATGCCGCCGGGATCGACGACTTCATGGCCGGCAACGTGTGCCGGTGTGCCGCATATCAGAGAATCAGGGCGGCCGTGGCGCGTGCCGCGGAACTCCTGAAGGAAGACGGCTGATGGCCGCGATCCTGTCTCGCCGGAGTTTCCTCCAAACGGCCTCCACCGCGGCGCTCATGGTGGGTTTCTCGCCACGTGGCGTGCTGGCGGTCGCGCCAACGGACGGTGGCCACTTCAACCCCTTCGTGAAGATTGATGCAGACGGCCGTGTGACCGCGATCGTCAAGCATTTCGAGATGGGCCAGGGAACCAGCACCGGCCTTCCTACCCTGATCGCGGAAGAGCTCGGTGTTGACCTCGACGATGTGGCAGTCGAATTCGCACCCTCTGATGCCCGGCGCTACGCCAATCTCCTCTTTGGCTCGCAGGCGACGGGAGAATCGACCTCGATGGCCAACTCCTACCTGCAGTACCGACAGGCAGGCGCTGCCGCGAGGGAGATGCTGCTTGCCGCAGCCGCTGAAGAGTGGAACGCCGATCCATCAACCCTGGCGCTGTCGAAGGGAATGATCGCCGGTGCCGGGCGCAGCGAGCCCATTGCCCGGTTCGTTGGCGCGGCCGCGGCCATGAAGGTGCCGGAACGACCGGCGCTGAAGGATCCCGCTACGTTCACGTTGATCGGCAACCCGCAGACTCCACGGCGGGACAACGGACCCAAGATCGACGGATCGGCCCGCTTTGCCATGGATGTGCAGCTGGAGGACCAGCTTGTCGCTGTCGTCAGGCGCAGTCCCCGCTTCGGGGGAACGGTGGCGTCCATGGATGCTTCGGCGGCCGCCGGCGTGCCGGGTTTCGTCGATGCCGCGATCCTGCCGACCAATGCCGGAGTTGTTGTCTACGCCCATGATACCTGGGCGGCGTTTCAGGCTCGCGATGCGATCGCCGTCGAGTGGAGCTTCGCGAATGCGGAGAACCGCAGCTCCGCCGAGATCAGATCGACACTTCTCGATGCGGTCAGGGTGCCTCCCCGGTTCGTTGTCAGGGAAGGCCCGGGCATGGACGGGGCGGGGGCCCGTCTCGATCACGCCGCGCAGACCGTCGAGGGCGAGTTCTTTCTTCCCTGGCTCTGTCATGCGCCCATGGAACCCCTGACATGCACCATCGAGCCGACGGCCGACGGGATCACGCTCCATGACGGATGCCAGTCCCCGTCCAGTGCACACCAGGCGCTCGCGGCGGTTCTCGGCTTGCCGATGAAGAGCATCCGGATCAACACACTCTACGCCGGCGGCTCGTTCGGGCGCCGTGCCACCATGACGGCGGACTACATCGTCGAGGCCGCACAGGCCTTTGCGATGACCGACCGCACCCGGCCGGTCAAGCTTGTCTGGTCACGAGAGGACGACCTTGCAGGCGGCGCCTATCGGCCGGCTGTGGCGCACATGGTGCGCATTGGTCTCGATGGAAACGGAGACATCGTCGCCTGGGACCATCGCATCGCCGGCAAGTCCATTTTCAAGGGATCATCCATCGAACAGTGGATTGTCAGGAACGGTGTCGATCATTCCTCCGTCGAAGGCGTGCCCGACACGCTCTACCGCATACCCGGGATGTTCGTCGGCCTGACTGATCTCGAGTCGCCCATCACCGTGAGCTGGTGGCGTTCAGTCGGTCACAGCCACACCGCCTTCGTCATGGAATCCATGATGGACATGGCGGCCAGGGCCGCCGGACGTGACCCCGTGACCTGGCGGCTTGACCATTTGCGGGATGGCTCCACGGACCAGCGGCGCCTTGCCGGTGTCCTGCAAATGGCCGCAAGGGAGTCGGGCTGGGACCGGCCAACGGAGCCTGGACGGACGCGCGGCGTCGCCGCCCACAAGTCCTTCGGCACGTATGTCGCCCAAGTGTTCGAAATCTCGCGCGACGCTGCGGGAACGATTGCGATCGAAAGGGTCACCTGCGCCGTGGACTGCGGCGTGGCGGTCAATCCCGATATCGTCAGGGCGCAGATGGAGGGCGGAATCGGTTACGGTATCGGCCACGTGATGCGCAACGAGATCACGTTCGACCAGGGCGAGGTCGTCGAGTGGAACTTTCCCGACTACCAACCGCTGCGGATGTCCGACATCGGCCGCATCGACGTCCACATCATGCCGTCGTCCGCGCCACCGACCGGAGTTGGGGAACCGGGTGTGCCGCCGGCCGGTCCGGCGCTTGCCAATGCCATTGCTGTCGACGGCCCGCGCGTCACCATGCTGCCCATGGCGCAGAACGGTGTCCGCTTTGCCTGAATGGCCGGTCCTGTTTCGAAAGGGACCGGGTCCGGGGCAGAGTTCTCCCGCGAAGTCACAGGCACAAGCGCCTGCTGCCCTGCGGTGTCATGGAAGAAGGCGCTTGATGACGCCGCTCGATGTGAGACAGACCCTGTCGCCGACTGCGACCTCGCAGGCCACGAAGCTGAACTGCCGGGTGCGTCGCACCACCCTGGTCCGGGTCTCGAGGAAATCGCCAATCTTCGCGCCCGCCACGAAGTTGCTGGTGGCGCTCACCGTGATGGCGCCTTCTGCCGCATCGTGCCAGCGCGAATTCATGCAGAGCGCGGCGTCGGCCATGGTCATCATGACGCCCCCGTGAACCCACCCGTACTCGTTGGCATGGCGTTCGTCGGCAAGGACGCCAACTTCGATGCGGCCGTCGCCCATGTCATTGTACCAGCACACGCCGATGACGCCTTCGAAGGGATCATCCGGTTCGACCGCGACAAAGCCATCCGGAATGCCCGTTGATGTGCCCATCGCCTGCTCACGTGCCGCCACGCACACTGTTTGCCGGAAACACGCGTTCGTGGTCAAGAATTCGCCACGATCGGGATTGGCGAAGGTTCGGTGACGAGGGTAGGGTCGTGGCGCTCTCCGCAGGATGCCGCCATGGCGCTCGACCAGCAGACCCTCGACCAGCTTCTCGACACCCTGTCACGATTTGTCCACGATCGCCTGATTCCGGCGGAAGCCGCGGTGGATGCCGAAGACCGCATTCCGGACGATATCGTGACCGGCATGAGGGATCTCGGCCTCTTCGGCCTGACAATCCCGGAACGGTACTCAGGCATGGGCCTGACAACAGCAGAAGAGGTCGAGGTGGCATGGACCATCACCCACGCGGCGCCGGCCTTCCGTTCCGTCTTTGGCACGAACGTGACAATCGGTTCCCAGGGCCTTGTCATCGGCGGCACCGAACAGCAGAAGATGACCTGGTTGCCGCGCATGGCGCGAGGCGAGGTCATCGCGTCCTTCGCACTCACCGAACCCGAAGCCGGTTCCGATGCTGCTTCCCTGAAGACCCTGGCCTCGCGACAGGGTGATGGCTATGTACTCAACGGTGTCAAGCGGTTCATTACCAACGCGCCGGTGGCCGATGTCTTCACGGTGATGGCACGCACCGACCCGCAGAAGCCGGGGGCTGATGGCATTTCCGCCTTCATTGTTGATGCCGCCAGCGACGGCATCCGCCTCGGATCCCCCTACGACAAGATCGGCCAGAAGGGAGCGCGGGTGTGCGATGTCATCTTCGAGGACTGCCACGTTCCCGCCGAAGCTCTGATCGGAGGTGTCGAGGGCAAGGGCTTCAGGATCGCCATGCAGGTTCTTGACCGCGGCCGCCTCCACCTTGCGGCAACATGTTGCGGACTGGCCGACAGGATCATTGGCGAGGCCCTTGATCACGCCCTGGCGCGCCGTCAGTTCGGCAGGCCCATTGGCGATTTCCAGCTGGTTCAGGCGATGCTGGCGGACAGCCGCACAGAGCACGATTCCGCCTGGGCGTTCGTACGCGATGTGGCACGGCGGGCGGTCGCCGGTGAGTCCATCACCAGGCTCGCCTCCCAGGCGAAGTATCTCGCCAGCGAAATGGTGGGTCGGGTGGCGGACCGGGCGGTGCAGATTCATGGCGGCGCCGGCTACGTCAACGAGACGGCGGTGGCCCGTCTCTACCGGGACGTGCGTCTCTACAGGCTCTACGAGGGAACGTCCGAGATCCAGAAGCTTCTGATTGCTCGCCACATGATGCGCGAGAGGCGGGAACTCGGGCATTCGCCGGGCGCCGGCAGATGACAGCCAGCAAAACAAACCCACCCGCTCTCCCGGCCCATCAGGATCACCGTCGACAGCGGTTCCGGCTCGTTGTTCACCCGGGAGTGTTGAATCATGCATGAACCTTGCGTGCGTGGCAGGCGTCTCTTCACCTTTGCTGTCGTTGCCGATTCCCACGTCACCGAGGAGGAGGCCATGGCTATCGGCGGATACGACGTCGACGCGGTCCTGCTCAATGTCGAGCGATGCCGCTACGTGGTCGAGGAGATCAATCGCCGGGCCCCTGACTTCGTGGTCCATCTGGGCGACATCACGCATCCCGGACCCGGCACACCGGTCTACGAGGAGGCGGCAGAGAGGTTCCACAGGGTCTTCGAGGAACTTGAGTGTCCGTTCCATCTCGTTCCCGGCAACCATGACATCGGCGAGAAGGCCTTTCCTGGCGATCCCCTGGCAGACCAGGATGCGCGACTGACGGTCAACGACGACATGATTGCCGAGTACGAACGTTACTTTCAGTCCCAATACCACGCGTTTGAACACGAGGGTTGCCTGTTCGTGATGATGAACGGGATGATCGTGAACTCGGGCCTTGCAGCAGAGGACCGGCAGAGGGGGTGGCTCGAATCGCTGCTGTCCGACAACGGCGGCCGGCGCATCTTCGTTTTTTCCCACTATCCGCCCTACCTCTCCCATGCCGGCGAGACCGGCCACTATGACGCCACCGACGAACCGGGACGGTCATGGCTGCTCGGGCTGTTTGCACGTCATGGGGTGGAGGCGCAGTTTGCCGGCCACGTGCACAACTTCTTCTTCAATCGTCATCACGGGACAAGCATGTACGTCCTCCCGTCGACGAGTTTCCTGCGCCACGACTACCACGAGCTCTTTCGCGCGGCACCCGGTTACAAGCAGGGCCGCCACGACACTGCGAAACTTGGCTATGGCATCGTCGACGTGCACGAAACCGGGCATCTCCTGCACGTCATCCGCACCTTCGGCCGCACGTGCGAAGCGGGAAGGGAACCTCCAACGCCTCCCGTCCATGGCCTCGGGCCGGGTCGGCGCGGCATCGGCCTCGACCTGCGCCAGCCATGGTGCGAGAGCGCCCACATTCCCACGCCCTGGGGCCTCGACAGTTTCAGGCGCAAGCCCGTCCGCAACGATTATCCCCTGCTGGCCCTGTGGGAGATGGGTGTGGACCAACTGCGGGTGCCTCTCGACGATCTTGCCGATCCGGGTACCGGCCAGCGCATGGCCGAACTCGCCGCTCTCGGCCACCGCTTTACCGCCTTCTCGTACGGTCTGCCCGGAAGGGAGGCGCGCCGGGCGCTTGCGGAACACGGCCACCATCTCGCCTTCTGGGAAGTCGTGGCTCCCGTCCTTGCGCTGCCCGAACTGCTTGCCGGGATTGCCGGACTCAAGGGCGATGTGCCCGTGCTCTTCAATGCCTTTCGTCCGGAAAGCGGCATGTTCAGTTGCAGTCACGGCCTCGGGGTCGACGAGCGAGGTGTCGTGGAAAGTCTCCTCGCTCTCGAGGGCGCTCCCCGCGTTCTCGACGGTGTGGTGTTCGGCATCGACAGGAGCGACTCTCCGGCACAAGCGATCGAGGCGGCGCGAGCCAGCGTCATGGGGCTGGGCGTCAAGGCTGTCGCTCATGTCCGATTCACCCGGCACACCCCCCCGGAGCGGGACGAGGACGCGGAAATTGATGCAAACCGGGTGGCCGAATCCGTCACGGCGGCCATGTGCTTCGACGATGTTGCGGTGGTGCTCGACAACTTCACCGGCATCGATCGCGGTTACCACTTTTGCGGTGGGCTGGTCGATCGCCTCTACAATCCGCAGGCGGGCGCAGCCATCGTGCGCAACCTCCACCGCATGCTGGGTGCCGGGTGCCGGCTGAGTTCGCGCACGCAGACACCGTCGATCACGTTCCTGGACCTCGAGGGCGCCGCCCGGGCCCTGCTGCTCCCGTCGCCCGGCATGGGCGATGTGCCTGTGCCAGAGATCCAGGGAGTGGTGCGTGATCTCGTCACGGGCGATGCCGTGTCGGGACGACTGTCGGGACCGGCCCTGGTGCTGGAATCGTGACGGCGCATTCGATCGACCTTATGGAGGCCGCTTCGGTTGCGCGACTGGCGGCCGAGGCGCCGTCTTCGCGTCTTTTCGAGATTGCCCGAACGGGGTCGTTCCGGACATCGCTCAAGGACGATGGCAGTCCGCAAACATCGGCCGACACCATGGCCGAGCGCCTGGTGCGCCGGACGCTCCAGAAGAGCGCCTATCCATCCGGAGCAGCCGTTCTTGGAGAGGAGGAGGGCGAGACGGGAGAGGGCTCGCCGTGGCGTTGGGTCGTCGATCCTATCGACGGCACCACGGCCTTTGCCCGCGATATTCCCGTCTGGGGTACCCTGGTAGCCCTGCAGTGTGTCGAGACCGGACACGTGGTGGCAGGCGCCATCAGACTCCCGGGCACGGACGAAACATTCTGGGCCTGGCAGGGAGGCGGCGCCTGGCGCAACGGTGAGCGCATCCATGTGGCCGCCACCACGGAGCTATCCCGGGCGACGGTGGCCGCAGGCCTGCTGCGGCAGTTTCGCACCAGCGGCGTCGAACATCTTGTCGGAACGCTTGCCGAGGCGGTTGAAGACATGCGCATCTTCGGCGACGTGTTCGCCCATGTAGCGGCCGCGCGCGGTGCGGTCGACGCCGTCGTCGATCCCGATCTTTCCTTGTGGGACTTTGCCGCTTCCCGCATCCTCATCGAGGAGGCTGGCGGCATCGTCCTCGTGCGCCACACGGGCCGTGGCCGGGGGCACGACGTGCTGCTCGGTGCGCCGGCGGTTGTCGACCGACTTGCCCGGTTGCTCGAGTTCTGAAGGGCGGGGTCCATTGGAGAGCGACGAAAGAAAGAAGAGGATTGGCGAAGCCGTCAACAGGGCCTTCTCGCAGGAGCGGCGCGGCCGCTCCTCGGCGCGGAATGTCCTCCTCATCGTTGGCGTGCTTGTCATCGCCTTTGCCCTGCGCGAAACAGGACTCATCGGTGATACGCAAGATGTCAACAGCACAGTGACCGGCGACACGGCCGCCCTGGTGGCGGACCTGCCGCAGGTCAACCTTCTTGGCGCCGCCGACGGCGAAACCGTTCTCTTTGTCTTTTCCGACTATCTTTGCAGTCACTGCCGTCGTCTCGCTCTTGCCATCGACGAGTTCCTGGAGGCGAATCCGGGCGCCCGGGTGGCGGTCATCGATCTTCCCGGCGAGGCCGGACAATCGCTGAGTGCGGCACGCCACGCCCTCGCCGCTGGACTTCAGGGAGCGTGGCCTCCCTATCACCGGGCGATGGTGTACGGCGCCGTTCCGGTGGATGACGCCGATTTTGTCGGGCTCGGCGGCGCTCTCGGACTCGATCCTGGACGACTGTCCGCCGACGCCCGATCCCAGACCGTTGCAGACGCCCTTGCCGCCAACCGCGCCCTCGCGTCACAGCTGGGCGTCGAGAACGTGCCGACCATCGTCATCGGGGACCAGATGATTGTCGGGTTCGTCGATTCGTCCAGTCTCAGGGATCTTGTCGCCAAGTTCGCGCACCGATGAAGGTCTCACAAGCAGCTTTCGGGAAAGGACACGAAAACACCATGACGAGAGCCATCGTTGCAGCTGTTCTCCTGTTCATGCTGACGCCCGCGGTGGCGGACGATCCGCCGATGACCAGGAGCGATGTCGAGGCGATCATCGAAGACTACCTCACCCGCAATCCGGAGATCGTCATCCGGGCTCTGGAAGCGTGGGAACGCCTGCGCGAAGAACGTGAAGCTGATGCGGCAAGACAGGCCATTGCCCGATTCGACGACGATATTCATCATGATCCCGAAACACCCTGGGGGGGCGATCCCGACGGCGATGTCGTGATCGTCGAATTCTTCGACTACCGGTGTGGCTATTGCCGCATGAGCGCGCCCGGTCTCTTCGCTGTCAGGGACACGGTTCCCGGCGCCAAGGTGATCTACAAGGAGTTTCCGATTCTGGGAGAGGATTCCCTGCGTGCCGCGAAGGCGGCCCTGGCAGCCCGCGAGCAGGGACTCTACGAGGCCTACCATCGGGCCCTCATGCTCGAGACAGAGGACTACAGCGAGGCCGGTCTCATGGCACTGGCGCAATCGGTGGGTCTCGACACCGGACGCCTGAGTGCCGACATGAAGGATCCCTCTATCGAGGCCTATCTCGAGCGGACCCACCAGCTGGCCAGCGCCCTCGGTATCAACGGCACGCCGGCATTCATCATCAACGGCGAACTCTATCCCGGTGCCATCAGGCCCGGGGACTTCGAGATCATTCTCGGCATCGAGTAGGAGCCGTTCCCCGGTCTTCGCCTGATGAAGGCTCTGCGCGATGAACTTCAGGTAACGTCACCCGGCGGGCGGCCTGCGCCATCCTTGCCGGAAGCCCTCGGAGGCTGGTTCATGGCGCGTGGCTGGCAGCCTCGCCGGCACCAGCTGGAAACCCTTGCGGCCATGACACGGGGCCTTTCCTGTCTCGTCATCGCGCCAACCGGTGGCGGCAAGACCATGGCAGGGTTTCTTTATTCCCTGGCCGATCTTGCCACCTCCGGCGGCAACGGATTGCACACCCTCTACGTGGCGCCGTTGAAGGCTCTGTGTGTCGACATGGCGCGCAATCTCGGCGCCGTCGTTGAGGAGACCGGCATTGCCGCGCGGATTGAGACCCGTACCGGCGATACACCGCAGGCTCGCCGCCGCCGACAGCGCAGCGATCCGCCCGACATCCTGCTCACCACGCCGGAGTCCGTCGCCCTGCTGGCCTCCTGGCCGGAAGCGGGCAGCATTTTCGGCGACCTCCGGGTTGTCATCATTGATGAAATCCACGAACTGGCAGGAACGAAGCGGGGCGATCAGCTGGCGCTCGCCCTGACGCGTCTCTCGGCAATGTCTCCGGACCAACGCCGTATCGGTCTCTCCGCCACCGTGGCCGAACCGGTGAGGCTCGGGAACTATCTCGATGATGGTGCTGGCGTCATGATCATCAGGGCCGATGGCGGGGCTTCTCCTGACATCGCTATCATGAAGACCGCCAACCGTGTTCCACTTGCCGGCCATACGGCACGGCACGCGGTACCAGACATCTATCGCGCGATCCGCGACGTCGGCACTGCCCTCGTCTTCGTGAACACGCGCAGTCAGGCCGAGCGGGTGTTCCAGGATCTCTGGGAGATCAATGACGACAACCTCGACATCGCCCTTCACCACGGCTCCCTTGCCCGCGAGCAGAGACTGAGAGTCGAGTCGGCGATGGCCGACGGATCCTTGCGGGCCGTGGTGGCGACCTCGACACTCGATCTCGGCGTCGACTGGGGAGCGGTCGATCTGGTTGTCCAGATCGGTGCCCCGAAGGGCGTGGCCCGCATGCTGCAGCGCATTGGCCGGGCTCGTCACCGCATGGACGAACCCTCGAGAGCCTTGCTGGTGCCGGCTAACCGCTTCGAACTTCTGGAGTGCCAAGCGGTTCTCGATGCCATAGGAGAGGGCGTTCTTGACGGAGCTCCGCGGGAGCGCGGCGGCATTGATGTTCTTGCCCAGCACGTCTTCGCAACCGCTGCCAGCGGGCCCTTTGATCCAGACACCCTCTACCGCGACGTGATCAAGGCTGCTCCCTATGCGAACCTCGAACGCAGCCTGTTCGACCGGATCGTCGACTATGCTGCCACGGGTGGCTATGCGCTCGTGGCCTACGAGCGCTTCCGGCGCCTCACGGCAGGTGACGATGGAACGTTGCGCATTGCCGACGAAGCGACGGCGCGGCGTCTTCGCATGAACGCGGGCACCATCGTCGAGGATGCCAAGCTGAAGGTGCGGATGAAGAGCGGCAAGGTCATCGGCGAGGTCGAGGAACACTTCATGCTTGGCCTTTCTCCCGGCGAGACATTTGCCTTTGCCGGTGAGGTGTGGGCGCTCGTCGGCATCAGGCAGACCGATGCGATTGTCACGAGGGCGCGTGGCGGAGAGCCGCGAGTACCGATTTATGGCGGCGGTTCCTTTCCTCCCACCACCAACGTTGCGGGTTTCTTGAGAAAGATCGTGGCAGTACCGGATCGGCGCGCCGTCCTGCCTGAAGACGTGAGGGAATGGCTCGATCTCCAGGCAGAGTTTTCGGTCCTGCCGGGTGTCAATGATCTCCTGGTCGAGACTTTTCCTCGCGCCGGCAAGGAGTTTCTCGTCGCCTACCCCTTCGAGGGGAGGCCTGCACACCAGACCCTGGGCATGCTCATGACAAGGCGCATGGAGCGCATGGGAGCCGGGCCGCTGGGGTTTGTCGCCAATGACTATGCCCTTGCCATCTGGAGTCTCCGGCACGTCAGGGATACCGCGGCTCTCATCGATGAGTCGCTCCTGCTGGAGGATCTCGACGATTGGCTCGCCGGATCCAGCCTCTTGAAACGGTCCTTCCGCAAGGTGGCGACGGTGGCCGGACTCATCGAGCGCCAGCATCCCGGCTACCGCAAGACCGGGCGCCAGGTCACGTTCTCTACCGACCTCATCTATGATGTGCTGCGTCGCCACGAGCCCGACCATGTCCTTCTTGAAGCTGCGCGAAAGGAAGCTATGGACACACTCCTGGAAACCCGGCGCCTCGAGAACATGCTGGTGAGGGTGAGGGGGCGCATTCTCCAGCGTGACCTTGACACGGTCTCGCCCCTAGCCCTTCCGGTGATGTTCGAGGTCGGACGCCAGATGGTGGCCTCCTCGGCCCTCGACGATCTCATCGAAGCATTTGGCGGCGATCCGTGATCGTCAATGGCGTGACGCTGCAGCCGGACCCCACCGGAGTCCTCTACTGGGCCGAAATGCGCCTGCTGGCTGTCGCCGACCTCCATCTCGGGAAGGGGGAGGCCTTTGCCCGTTACGGATCGCTGCTGCCTCCCCACGACACGAAGGCCACCATCCGGCATCTGGCTGAGGCCATCACCCGGCTAGAGCCCGAATGCGTCGTGTGTCTCGGTGACAGCTTTCACGACCGCGAGGCAGTTTGCGGATTGGAGGAGGCCTCGGTTGCGGCGCTGGAGGATCTGGCGCGCGGGCGCGACTGGATCTGGATTGCCGGTAATCACGACCCGGTGCCGCCCGTCATGCTCTCCGGGCACGCCATGGAGACCTTCACGAAGGGCAGGCTGACATTCCGCCACGAACCGTCATGCGCTATGGTGGCGGGTGAGGTCTCGGGTCACCTCCATCCTTCGGCCGTCATTGCCCCGAAGGGGACGAGAATTCGACGCCGCTGCTTTGCTAGCGACGGGAGGCGGGTCATTTTGCCGGCCTTTGGCGCCTATGCGGGCGGGCTTGATGTTCACGAAAGGGCTTTTTCCGGACTGTTCCCGGCGGGTTTCGACGTCTGGCTTGTCGGGAGCAAGGGGATGCGGCGCATTCCAGGGGACCGTCTGGTTCGGCCCGCATGGATTGAATCGTGACCGGTGAGGAGATGCGGAACATGACCAACGCGCAACCACATCCACCGGAACAGCCCAGACGCAGGATATGGACGCGCCTGCGGGCCTACTTCATCACCGGCATCATCGTCGTGGCGCCCTTGGCCCTGACGGTCTACCTCGTCACGTTCATCGTCGGATTCATCGACGAGAACGTGCTGCCGCTGCTGGGCGAGACCTGGAATCCGGAAAACTACCTGCCCTTTGCGGTGCCTGGCATCGGAGTGCTCATCTTCGTGGTCGCCATCACCCTCATCGGCTGGATGGCGACCGGGCTGATCGGCCGCACCGTGGTCAGCATGGGAGAGCGGCTGCTCGAACGCATGCCGGTGGTCCGTTCGGTCTATTCGGTGTTCAAGCAGATCTTCGAAACCGTCTTTTCGCACGATTCCAGAGCGTTTCGCGATGTCGTGCTGATCTCGTGGCCGCGACCGGGATGCTGGGCGGTCGGGTTTGCCACCGGGTCCGCGAAAGGAGAGGTGGGGGACGCCATCGGCGACGACGTGGTCAATGTCTTCCTGCCGACAACGCCCAATCCGACGTCCGGCTACCTCCTGTTTCTGCCCAAGAAGGATGTGATCTTCCTCGACATGACCGTCGAGCAGGGCATCAAGCTGGTGATTTCCGGTGGCGTGGTGACGCCCGAGATGGTGGCCGCAAACAGTCGCTGACCGGCTTCTGGAACCCCTTGCTTTTCTGACCTATAGCAGTCGTCGCCGCCGCGTCCCGGGTCGTGCTGTACTGCTTTGCTGATCTCTGCTTGGCGATGCGCGACCCATGACACTTTTCTCCCTCGTCGCCGGCTTCCTACTCCTCGTTGCTGGCGGCGAGATGGTGGTCCGGGGCGCCGTCGCGCTCGCCCGGCGCTTCGAGGTCTCGCCGCTGGTTATCGGCCTCACCATCGTCGGCTTCGGCACGTCCCTTCCCGAGCTGCTGGTCAGCCTCAATGCCGCACTGACCGGCGCGCCCGGCATCGCCGTTGGCAACGTGATCGGCAGCAACCTGGCGAACATGATGCTGATCCTCGGGGTGGCGGCGCTGGCCTTTCCCCTGGCAGTCGATCCGGATGCCGTTCGTCGTGACGGCCTGGTCATGGCGGCATTCACCGCAGTCTTCGTCATCATTGCCCTTGGTGGCTCGGCGGATCGTTACGAAGGCGCGCTGATGCTCGCAGCGCTCGTGGGCTATGTCGCACTGTCGCTGTGGCAGGACACCAGGATCAGCAGCGGAGCGTCACAGCGTCACCGCGAGGAAGCGGAGTCCATGACCGGACTACCGACGCGTCTCTGGCTGATAATCCTGTTTGTTGTTGGCGGGTTGCTGTCAGTCGTCGTCGGAGCGGACCAGCTGGTCGACGGAGCGACCGCGCTTGCACGTGATGCCGGGGTACCGGACGAGGTGATCGGGCTCACCCTCGTCGCTATCGGCACTTCGTTGCCGGAAGCCGCTACTGCGGTTGTCGCCGCCTATCGCAGGCACGCCGACATATGTATCGGCAACGTCATCGGCAGCAACATCTTCAATCTGTTCGGTATTCTCGGAGTCACTGCACTCGCGGTGCCCGTGCCCTTTTCCGAGAAGATCGTTGGTTTCGACCTCTGGGTGCTGGGCGCGATGACGCTTCTTCTGGTCCCGCTGCTGTTGACCGGTCGGCGTCTGGGGCGCGGGGAAGCGCTGTTGCTGTTGGTCTTGTACTGCTTCTACATCCTGTACCAGTTCCAGGACTGGAATGGCCTTACGGCGCCAATCTAGGCGCCGACATCCGACCGAGCGCATGAACGTGACACTGTTCATCTGTCCCGGAACTCGGTCTTCCCGATCGGGGCCCTTCCCCTGCAGTTCCTGTCGCGCCGCTTGAGACCGGAAGACAATCGGAAATCATGCCGGTGCAGCATTGTCGTTCGCGGTTGTCGTGCTTGGCGGATGGCTCAAGCCGGTATCGTCGGGCCGGTTCGTCGCGGTCCGGCCTTCTACGGGAGCGATTCGGCGGGCGAGATTCTGTTGCCCGTAGCGGTGATGTCTTCGGGCAAGGCCACCCGGAAACCAGCCGGGACGACGATTCGTCGCAATCCAGTCATGCCTGTCTGAGTGCCGCTCGGGTGCGTGTTGGATCGCGCTTCTTGGCTGAAAGGGAATCGGCGAACTTCGCTGCCCTGTCGAGCCAAACTGCAAGCTGATCTTCGGATGCGATGCCCGCCGGCTCGACCAGCGCCCAGCCCTTCATCGTGCGCCCGTTCATGTCAGCGGGACGGGTGTACGGTTCGGCCAGCGTTGCATCGTGATTCTTCTTGTCGAGCCGCACGATCAACGAACCCTTCCAGGCCGCGGCGCACATGTTGCCATGGATCATGAAGCAGGTTGTGCCGAACATCCTGCGCTCGGAGCACCCCTCCCGCCTGGAGAGAATCCGGCGCATCCGGTCGATCAGAACGTCGTCGCAGGTTACTGTCTGTTCTTTCACAAGACCTCTCAGTACGGGAAGGCAGTCAGGACGTCGGTAGCATGCGCCACATCCGCAGTTCCTTGCGCATGAACCTCGTGATTCACGGTTGTGCACCAGGTTTCAGACTTTTCGCCATGCTATCCCACCACGCGGGATGCCATGCACAGACGGCAATCAATCTGAGTACAGCTTTCGGCCGTACGGTCCCTTGACCGCCTTTCTGCAAAGTGAGCCGCCGAACGGAGCGCACTCTGCTTCACTGTCCGATGCCGCCGACCCGCGCCCGGCATCTCGCGCAAGCGGGAAAGGGTGACAGCCGAACGCGCGTTCCTTGTTTCCGTTTGTTCCGACGGGAGGCGCCGCTATGAGCTCTGATGCTCCTTGACGAAGGGGCGGCCGAGGGCGCGGGGCGCGATGGCGCGGCCAAAGAAGCCAGCGAGCAGCACGACCGTCATCGCGTACGGCAGGATCGAGACAAGCGACACGGGCACCGGGCCGATGAGTGGCAGGTCCACTCCCTGGAGTCTTGGCGCGACCGTATCCAGGAGGCCGAACAGCAGGCAGGCGAAGAGGACCGGAAGCGGCTTCCAGCGCCCGAAGATCAGGGCTGCGAGCGCAAGGAAACCCTTGCCCGCACTCATCTCCCTCACGAAGCCAGCGCCGTGGGCGGTCGAGAGGTATGCGCCTGCGAGACCGCAAAGCAGGCCGGCCAGGAGGATGCCGCGATAGCGCAGCGCCGGCACCGACACGCCGACGCTGTCCACGGCCTCGGGCAGCTCGCCTGCAGCGCGTAGCCGAAGCCCGAAACGCGTGCGCCAGAGGAGCCACGAGACCAGCGGGACCGACATGAAGGCCGCATAGACCAGCAGGTTGTGGCCGGATAGCAACTCCGCGTAAAGCGAGCCCACAAGGGGAAGAGTGCGAAGAGACTCGACAAGCGGAAGCGCGATAGGGGTGAAGCGCTCTCCTGCGCCAAGTGCGGGCGTGTGGCCGCCATGGCGAAAGAGTGCATTTGCCACCACCACCGTCATGCCCAGGGCGAGGATGTTGATCGCGACGCCGGAGATGATCTGTTCGCCGCGATGGGTGATGCAGGCGAAGCCGTGAACCAACGCCAGGACGGTGGAGGACGCAAGCGCGGCCGCGAGACCTGCCCAGGGGGAGCCGGACAGCGTGGCGACGGCAGCGGCGGCGAAAGCGCCGGCCAGAAGCTTGCCCTCAAGGCCGATGTCGACGATTCCGGACCGTTCGGAGACGAGTCCCGCCATCGCGCAGAAGATGAGCGGCGTGGAAAGCCGGGCTGTCCCGTCGAGGACCGCCAGGATATCAATCCAGACCTCAACCATGATCGGGCTTTTGAGTGAGGAGCAGGCGCGCCAGCCAGGGCGTGAACATGTAGGCGAGAGCGCCTGAGAACAGGATGACGAGCCCTTGCATGACCAGGGTAAGCTCGTGAGTGATGGTCTCGAATTCGAAGTTGAGCTCCGCGCCGCCCTGGAAGAGCGCGCCGAAGAGAAGGCTGGCCGCAAGGATGCCAAGGGGATGATTGCGGCCCATGAGCGCCACCGCGATCCCGGTGAAACCGTAACCGGCGGAGAAGTTGAGCACTAGCTTGTGCTGTGCGCCGAGCACTTCGTTGAGCGCCATGCAGCCGGCAAGCGCACCGGAGATGGCCATGACGGCGACCACCACGCGGCGAACCGGAATGCCGGCGTAGCGAGCCGCTTCCTCACCATGGCCGATGGCCCGGAGCGCATAGCCGAACTTGGTACGCCAGATCAGCACCCAGACCGCTGCGCTCGCCAGGAGAGCGAACACAAACGACAGGTTGAGTGGCGATCGCACGACCTCGAAACCCAGCGCGTGAGCAATGTCGTGGAGGGCCGGCAGCCGAACGGCTTCACCGAACAGGCGGGTCTGCGGCGATCCCTGGCCCACCCGCATGATCGGCCCTGAAAGGAGCCACACCAACAGGCGCACCTGCGGTGCTAAACCAATGACAAAACGCGAATACTTCTCTCTCCACTGCAACTTTGGGACGAATCCGCGTTGGATTCTCCCGCGTCTGCAACTCACGGCAAGGGGGAATCCATGGCCAACGCAAGACTCACCCAGGCGCGTGTCAATGCGCTTCGACCACGAAAGACCGTCCGGGACCTGCGTGATGCCGAACTCAAGGGTTTCGGCGTTCGATCCTACCCGTCAGGGCGGAAACATTTTTTCATCCACAGCCAGCACGAGGGAAAGAGGGTCTGGAAGACCGTAGGCGATGTCGCGTCGCTCAGCGTGGAGGATGCCCGGAGCAAGGCCCGATCCATGTTGGCCGCCAGCAGGAACGGCACATCGGCGGCACCGGATCACATGCTGTTCGAGGAGGTGGCCGAAGAGGTCTTCCGCCGCTACGGCAGGAACTGGAAGCCCGGTACGCTCAAGGTCAATCGTGGCTACTATGCCAAACAGATTCTTCCTTGGTTCCGGGGAAGGCTGATTGCGGACATTGCGATCGGGGATGTCAGGGAGTGGTTCGCTTCTCTCCACGCCACGCCGGTGGCTGCCGACCGTTCCGCGCCGGTGCTTTCCGTCATCATGGCTCAGGCGGAGGCATACGGATACCGCCCGGAGGGCAGCAACCCTTGCAAGGGCATCAAACGCTACCGGCGCAAGGGGCGGGAGCGATTCCTGCGGGAAGAGGAAGTCCGCCGGCTCGGAAGAGTGTTGAGTCATCATGAAGAGGAATCCCGGATGCATGTGGCAATCATCCGTCTTCTTCTGCTGACAGGCTGCCGTAGCAGCGAAATCGTGAAGCTGCGCTGGAAGGAGTATCGGGGCGGTCATCTCTACCTCGAGGATTCCAAGACGGGACCGCGCACTGTGTGGCTGTCGTCTGCGGCGCGATGGATCCTGGACCGGCGACCCCGGACGTCTCCGTGGGTCTTTCCGTCGAGCCGGGCCGGCAAGCCTGTCGACCTGACTTCTGTTGGCGACTTCTGGCGAGGCCTCCGCTCGGAGGCCAGATTGCAAGACGTCAGGCTCCACGATCTTCGACACACATACGCCAGCATCGCCGTCATGACGGGCGAGAACATCCTCACCGTAGGCCGTCTTCTCGGTCACAACGATCCCGGCACGACGCTGAAGTACACGCATCTTGCCGACGAAACGGTCGCCAGGGCGGCCGAGGTGATGGGATCCCTTCTCGCGAGCACCTCGTCATGAAGCGGCGAAAGAGGCTGACCGATGCCCTGATCAGGCGGCTGAAGCCCGGTCCTCGCGAATACACGGTCCGCGATACCGTGGTGCCCGCGCTGGGTGTGCGGGTGCATCCCTCGGGTGGACGGAGCTACGTCCACTTCGCCACGGGACGCAAGATGTCTCTGGGACCGGCGTTGCTCAAGACCGTGGAGGAGGCGCGCGCCGAGAGTCGTGCGCAACCGTCGAACGGCGTCGCGAAGATGATGCATGTCCCGCTCTTCAGGGACTTCGCCGCCGGACCGTGGCGCGAGTCCTGGGTCTACCGGTGCAAGCCGTCGACGATCAGGTGGCGCGACTGGCACCTCGAGAGCCGTCTTCTTCCCGCGTTCGGTGAACAACGCCTCGACCGCATCACGAAGGTGATGGTGCACCGGTGGTTCGACGACTACAGCAGAATCGCCCCGGGCAACGCCAACCACTGCCTGCAGACCCTTCGCCATATCTTCAATCACGCCATCGCCTGCGGGCATGTCGCCTTGAATCCGGTTCGGAGCATCAGGCCCAATCCGCGAAAGAGAATCACCCGCTTCCTTTCCCGCGAAGAAATCGACCGGTTGCACGAGGTGCTCGACCGCCACGAACGCTCCGCTGCGACCCGGGCATCGCAACGCCTCCAGATCGACATCATCAGGCTCCTCCTGCTGACCGGCAGCCGAAGGAGCGAGATTGTCCATCTTCGCCGCGATGAAGTCGTCGGCAACCAGCTTCAGCTTGGCGACAGCAAGACGGGTCCCAGAACCGTGTTCCTGAACGCCGAAGCCCGTTCCATCGTCGAACGTCGGTTGCATGACGGCGGGGACTATCTGTTTCCATCACCGAAGGATGCCGGCCGGCCATTCTGCGACGACCTCCCGCTATGGTATCGGATTCGCAGGGAGGCTGGTCTGGACGATGTCCGCCTCCATGACTTGCGTCACACGTTTGCCAGCTATGCCGTCATGCAGGGAATGCCGCTTCCCGTCGTCGCGAAACTCCTTGGTCACGCGCAGATGACTATGACTTTGCGCTACGCTCACACAGGAGACCGCGAGACCGAAGCCGCCGCCGAGCGGATCGGTGGCGTGGTATCTGAGTTGCTCGGGACATCGCCCTTCAGTGATGGTAGCAAATCTGTGTCAAGACATGACGCTGCCCCAAATCAAGGAGATTACAAAGACTACTTAACAGTTGCGGGGAAGCCGTCATGATGCAGGGATGGAGTGGATTGACGCTGCTTTCAACTTATTCGAGCGCAATGCGGTCATCATTGCCGGTCTCGAATTCGTGGTTCTTCTTGCGTGCTGGCCCGGCAAGATGATCTTCGACTGGCTCAGACACCGCCGCACCCGCACGCACGCCAGTAGGCTTCATCAGCAGTTGGAACGGCAACTGCAAGAGGCGGAGAAGGCGGCAGCGGCACGACACCATGAACTGGTGGATCTGAGGTCCGTCCTCAACCGCGTCGAGATGAAACCGCTAGGCGATTCCGCCCGCGTCGGACAGTTGCCAGACGGAACAAACATCGTGGAGGCGGCCAGCGGGCAAATCAGGTTGTCACTGCCGATCCGCATGGAGGGTGTTGAGACAGTCGCGGTTGGAGGCCGTGCAGTCGCCACACTCCGTGACAAGGACGGCAACATCAAAGACAGGCGCATTGCCGATGACTGACGGGCATTCACAGTTGAAGCTTCACCCGGAGATACTCCATGCCCCGGCGATCGAAATGATGTCGAGAATTTCACCCATGTCTACTCTTTCAAGTTCTTGACGCAGATCTCGACTATGGCGTGTTCCTTGTCATCAGGGGTAACAATCAAGGCATGAATGATGTTCGCAAGTGCCTCAGAAGCGGGACGGAGAGCGGCATTGACTCGCTGTTCGACAGCCGTTCTGTCCTGTCGAATGGCATCAGCAATCTCACTTGGATCCATGGCCAAGTGCGAACCCGCCACGATCATCACGTTTTTGATGAGGTCGTGAGCGCAGATATAGATTTCCGCCTCGAGGATCAATGCATCTAGGCGGGCCCGGTCCTCAACGTCACCATCATTGGCGGAGGCGGGCAAGATCGCGAGCAATGCGAGAGTGAGAAGGACCATACGCATAGGAGCCTCCCTTGGAGGATCTAGCGTACCGCGCAACGAGTCAACGAGAGAGAACATGACAGACACAGAACGCCACGCACTGATTGGGCGGGCGATTGAAGAGCACAAGACGCTAAAGCACACTCTGGCGTGCTTGGCGACCAAGGCCGATCAGATGCAGCAGGCCGTCGCGGATGGGCTACGGCTCATCAAAGGCGAGACAACCGGACACGCCGATGGCGGCAGCCTGATCGTCGCCAAGACCGCGCATAGCATGATGGTGGCGACTTGCGACTGGCCTTCGGTCGAGGCGATAGGCGAACTCGTCGCGGAGCGGGCCGCGACCGAGAAGCGACTGGCCGAAGTCGCGGGGTGCCTGCGCAAAAGGGGGATGGGCGACTACGCCGTGGGAGACAACCGATGACGCGAGGCGTTCCTGTATTGGACCCGCAAATCCACTTGAAGGGCGCCACGCCGGAGTCCTTGGCCCCCGCCCTGTTCCGCAACCACAACCCCGCCTTACGTCCTTCCGGCAGAGGAAAGGCTGTTGTCGGCGAGGAGGTCCCGGTAGAAGAGGTTGCGGCCGACGAGGCGGGCAACGGTGTCCCGCATCTGGTGGAGCGTTCTTGAATCCCGGATGTTGTGCTTGCCCGCAAACTCGGAGACGTAGCGGTGCAGATGCTTCGGAGATGCATTGTGGAACGTGCCGTGGCTTGCACGCTTGAGCATGGCCCAGAACGACTCCATGCCATTCCTGTGGGCCATGCCGCGCACGTATTCGCTGACCTAGTGCTTGACCGTCTCGTGTTCCTTGTCGAGGCCGCTGTAGGCCTTCGCCTCATCGGTGAAGACCGTGGCATCTTCCTTGGTGTTGTCTTCGACGAACTCCTGAAGCGTCTCGACGTCCGTTGCCATGACGACTTCGGCGCGGACCTCGTTGGTGGCCCGATCCTTGATGCCGGCAACCGCCGTCTTGCCGACCGCGCCACGGCCAGTGTCCGCCAGTTCCTTGCGGCAGCTGTTGCTGATGTTCCGGCGCTTGCCGCCGATGTATGTCTCGTCGGCCTCCACCGGACCGTCAAACGGCTCGTCTTCCTCTTCACCCCAGGCCTCACGGATACGGTGAAGCATGAACCATGCCGTAGGCTGGGAAACGCCGAGATCCCGATGCAGCTTCATGCTGGACACGCTCTTGAGACTGGTGAGCACGATGTAGATGGCAATGGCCCACTTGCGGAGCGCAACGTTCGACCGCGCCATGGGCGTGTTGGTGCGAACGCCAAAATGGGACCGGCACCCCTTGCAGTGGTAGGGCATGGGCTTGGCGTTCGGGACTTCCTTCGTTTCGAGCGATCCGCACTTCGGGCAGTGCCGACCTTCCGGCCAGATCGTGCTTTCGAACCACGCCGTGGCCGCCTCCTCGGTAGGAAACATGTCCATCAACTGAATAATGGTCAGCCCTTCGCGGTGGCTCTTTCCGGCCATTTCCGACTCCAATCGTCTATGACCTGCAAATTGGGATTCCGACCCATGTTCTCAAGTAATCTTTGTAATCCCCCAAATTAAGGCCAAAAACTCAGGAGACTCTATTGCTGTGCTTCCTCACCAGTTTTCTCACCGTGTCTTCGAGGTGGAGTTCGATGACTTTCTCCAGCAAGACATCCGCGTTCCACCACCGAATGAGTACCCCATTGTTCTTTACTGCGTTGCGGGCAGCGGGTGAGGGGCCCAACCAGGATACGAACAGCCCTCGGGACACGCGATCGCGGCACATGAGGGTGATCAACTTGTAAGTGTTGAGCGCATTGACGCGTTTGTCTCTGAATTCTACTTCGACGTAGGCGTACGGTGGGGCATGATCGAAAGGTGGGTCACGATCGAATAGTTCACAGCGTAGTTCGAAGTCCCGACCACCATCATTTCGTCCACTTGTCTCCGGGCGGTTGGACTCCCAGCCCAAGGCTTCAAACACCTTTTCGACTACGTCCTCCAGAAAGAGACCCTTGGCGTGTGCTGCGTTGCTATCTTTCGTTCTGCCTTCATTGAAGGCACTTTCAATATACTTCTTCAGGCTCTTTGCCCTTTGATGTGTCGTCATGTTCCACCCTTGCGCCGGATTAAGGAAAATCAGGCTAGCATCAGCAGCCGGTCGATGGCGATGATCCGGGGAGAAGAGGGACTCGTCGCGGTTCCGCACGACGTTAATCCAAGGATTCGGTGCACCACTTGTCGAGGCGCACGCAGACCGGCCCGACCGCGGATTCCCTTTTGCCTATGGGCCGGCAGCGGGCTGGTTGACTCGGTTGTTGAGAAAATTCTCGATCCGGACGAGCACGGCGGCGAGTTCCTTTCCTTTCCCGTACGTTCCATCCACTCCTTCCAGGGCCTTGACGGCCTCCTGTTCGGTCACGTGAGGAAAGAACTCGGCAAACGCTCGCGGCCCGACCTCGATATGGAGCACGCCGCCGTCGTTGCCGGTGTCAGGCCTTGCGTACATCAGGAACCGGACTTTGTTTGCTTGCGGTGCGATCCTCACTGAAGCCCTCTGGGGCTGCACCGCCAGTCCGGCCTCTCGCGCGATGGTCACGAAACGGTCGAACGGTTCGCCCACGCCCACATCCACGGCCCGTCGACGGATCTCGTCGACACTGAGCCGTCGGTGAGGACGAGCCGATTGATCGACCTGTTCGTCGAGCACCTCGCGTATGAGCAGTCGCGGGCCGCCCTCCAGTTCGAAGACCTCGAAGCTGACGATGCTGATGGGAACGCCAAAGCGACCGAGAAACTCGTTCATGCGCTCCAGTCCGGCGCGAACGCCAGCACCGACTAGCAACACGGCGATCACGCGCCCGTCCTCTTCGCCCTCAAGCTGGCGCTTCACGTGCGCTGACAGTCGTTCCGCGTCGCCAACTGTGTGGAAGTGTGGTGCAAGCTTCTCCAGGATCTCGTCGGCGCCGAGGCACGCGAGGGACGAGGCGTAGCCGAGCGCCTGGGTCAACGCACCGGAGCCGAGTTCTCCGCGCTTGATCTCGATCACCACCCAGCGGTCCTGTGTGTCGATAGCAAGCAGATCGAGCCGCCCGTCGTCGATCGCTATTTCGCGGCCGACCAGCGTCAACCCCTCCCCGATCAGCGTGACGTCTTTGGAAATCCATTTCTGAAGGTGCTTTTCCAGTCCGATGTTGGAGCGCCCGACTCTTTTCGGTGTCGGCACGGCCTCGTCGGAAGGCTGCTGGTCGATGCTCCAGGCTCCCAGTTTCACGGTCTGCATCTCCCATCGGTGTCACGCTCGTCGGCTTCGGCTGTCACTATGTATCCCCGACTTCAGCATGGGAAGCGTCATTCCGGTCTCATACGCCCGCCGGCACCCCATGGCTTCTGCGTCGCCGACTCTTGCACCAGCGCACCGAAATCGACTGCCGTCGAAAGAAGGTCTCAGTCCGCACCTGCGGACGATCCTCTACCAGTCGACCTGATCCTGCTCGAAGCTTGGGCGATGGTGCCAACGTGATCGAACCGGAAAAGTGCCGCCCGCCGGAAGATCGCGAACGGTGGGTGGCGCTGTCCCTGGTCGAGGGGCAAAGACCGGAGCCAGGTCCCCAGGAAGAGACGGGAAATCATAGCGCGAAAGACCGTGATGGCGATACGCACGTCGGTGGCGGCGTTGAGCGCACAGTTACTGCAATGGCTGGTAGCCGAGAGTCTGGCAGCCCCCAGCAGGCACCGTCGTCAATCCCTCCGCTGCATCCTTGCTTCAGGACCTGCTGGCGATATAGCGGCATTGCTTCCGCGATGCTCGTGTGGCGTGGTGTTCCGGGCCAGGCTTGCGGCTCACTCGAAGCGCCTGCATCGTGAGTTGAGAGAGGAGTCGTGCTTTGATGACCGACACCACCACATTCGAGCGCAGATGTTCCCGCCAATCCACAAGTCGGATGGTGCGGTGACGCCCGGCGAGTTCATTGCCAAGTGGCGGGCGTCGGAGTTGAAAGAACGCTCGGCGTCCCAGGAGCACTTCATCGATCTGTGCCGCCTGCTCGGCGAGCCGACGCCGGTGGAGGCCGATCCGGCTGGTGAGTGGTATTGCTTCGAACGCGGAGCCCGGAAGGATACCGGTGGCGACGGTTGGGCCGATGTCTGGAAGCGCTGCCACTTCGCATGGGAGTACAAGGGCCGGCAGGCTGACCTCGACCTGGCGTTCGACCAGTTGCGGCGATACGCGCTGGCCCTGCAGAACCCGCCGCTGCTGGTCGTCTCCGACATGGCCCGTTTCCGAATTCATACCAACTGGACCAACTGCGTGAGCGAGAGGCACGAGTTCACTCTCGACGACCTTGCGGATGGCGCGACCCGCGACAAGCTGAAGTGGGCGATGTCGGATCCAGAGCGGCTGCGGCCCGGCGAGACGCGCCAGGCGGTGACGGAACGCATGGCGGCGACCTTCGCGGAGCTTGCGCAGGGATTGAGGGAACAGGGCCACGATCCACAGACGGTGGCTCACTTCGTGAACCGGCTGGTGTTCTGCATGTTCGCCGAGGATGTGGGCCTGCTGCCGGACAACATGTTCACCCGGATGCTCACTGGTGCCCGCCGCAATCCTAACCGGTTCGCGGACTACGCCTCGCGGCTGTTCGGCGCGATGGCGACCGGCGGCGACATCGACTTTCAGGCGGTTGCATGGTTCAACGGCGGACTGTTCGACGATGCCCCTGCGTTGCCGCTGGATCGGGACGGGATCGAGACCGCACTCAAGGCGGCAGCGCTGGACTGGTCGGAGATCGACCCATCGATCCTCGGAACGCTGTTCGAGCGCGGCCTCGACCCGGACAAGCGCTCGCAGCTCGGGGCGCACTACACCGACCGCGACAAGATCATGGCCATCATCGATCCGGTGATCGTCCGGCCCTTGCTGGCGGAGTGGGAGACGGCGAAGACAGGGGTCTCAGGCCTTGTCGAACGCGCCGCCGCCGCGGCCTCGCCGGCGGCTCGGACCAGGACGTTACGACGGGCGGAACAGGCGTTGGACGCCTTCCTTGAGCGGCTGCGGACGTTCACCGTACTCGATCCGGCCTGCGGTTCGGGGAACTTTCTCTATCTGGCGCTGCACGCGCTGAAGGACATTGAGCACCGGGTCCGACTGGAAGCAGAAGCTCTGGGCCTTCAGCGGGGATTCCCGGAAGTGGGCCCGGCCAACGTGAAAGGCATCGAGATCAACGCCTACGCGGCTGAGCTTGCCCGCGTCTCGGTGTGGATCGGCGAGATCCAGTGGATGCGGCGCAACGGCTTCAGCCACGCGAGCGATCCCATTCTCGATCCTCTCGAGACCATCGAATGCCGGGACGCGATCGTGGCGCCGGACGGGAGCGAACCCGACTGGCCTGAAGCCGATGCCGTGGTCGGCAATCCACCATTCCTCGGTGGCAAGCTGCTCATCGACGAGCTGGGCGAGGAGTACGTCTCGCGGATGTTCGCGGTGTGGAAGGACCACGTCCCTCGCGAGGCCGATCTCGTTTGCTACTGGTTCGTCAAGGCAGGCGCGCAGATCGCGGCGGGCAGGGCGACGCGGGTCGGCCTCGTCGCCACCAACTCCATACGCGGCGGCGCGAACCGCAGGGCTCTGCAGGCGGCGACCTCGGGACGCCCGATCTTCGATGCCTGGGCGGACGAGCCCTGGGTGATCGACGGCGCGGCGGTGCGGGTGTCGCTCATCTGCTTTGCCGACGCGGACGATCGGCACAGGCCGGAGTTGCGCATGGACGGTGAACCCGTCGACGCAATCCATCCCGACCTCACGGCGAGGCGCGGTGCATCCGGAATCGACCTGACCAAGGCCACGCGCATTCCGGAGAACATCGGTGTTGCTTTCATGGGAGACACGAAGAGCGGCCCGTTCGACATTCCCGGCGAACTCGCGCGGGAGTGGCTGAGCCTCCCCGCCAATCCGAATGGCCGGCCCAATGCCGACGTTCTCAAGCCATGGGTCAACGGCATGGATTTGACCCGACGTCCGTCGGGCAAGTGGATCGTGGACTTCGGATGGGAGATGACGGAAATGGACGCGGCACTCTACGAGGCGCCCTTCGAGCACGTCAGGGACCATGTCTGGCCGATGCGGCAACGGAACCGGGACAAGAGGATCAAGGAAAAGTGGTGGAGACACGAGCGTCCTCGGCCGGAGATGTGGCAGGCTCTTCAAGGCAAGTCGCGCTGCATCGTGACTCCGCGCGTTGCCAAGCACCGGCTGTTCATCTGGCTCGACACTCGCATCCTGCCCGACAGCGCGACCATCGTCATCGCCCGCGACGACGACGTGACGTTCGGCATCCTGCACAGCCGGTTTCACGAGGCATGGTCGCTGCGGCTCGGCACGTGGCTCGGCAAGGGCAACGATCCTCGTTACACGCCGACCACCACCTTCGAGACCTTTCCCTTCCCGGATGGTCTCTCTCCCGACATACCCGTCGCCGACTATGCGGATGATCCGCGCGCCGTCGTCATCGCCGAGGCCGTGCGGCGGCTGGTGGAACTCCGCGACCGCTGGCTCAATCCGCCGGAATGGGTGGAATGGGTGGACGAGCCGGTGCCGGGATTCCCGAAGCGTCCGGTCGCCCGCGACGATGCGGCGGCGAAGGAACTCAAGACGCGAACGCTGACCAACCTCTACAACGGCCGCCCGCAATGGCTCGCCGACGCGCACGCGGCCCTCGATGCAGCCGTGGCGGCGGCCTACGGGTGGGATGAAGGGATGACCGATGAGGACGCGTTGCGGGAACTGATGGCGCGAAATCTGTCGGGACATCAATCGTCGGCTCAGGCCAGACATTATCCATACGAGGCTCCCGGATGAGGCCGCCCGCCATCGGAACCACGGTCGACGTTCCGGCACTCCATCCGAACGGCAGGTTGCGTCCCGGTCCGTTCCGGGACAGCCTCCGTCTCCACCAGGGGAATCGCTTTTGGAAATTTATGTGCCTGTTGATTCACACTGCGGCGTCAGATCAGATGTCGGGAGTGTGCGATGCAGGACATTTTATCTCTGTTTCATGGGGTTGTGGATCCACGCCGGAGCAATGCGACCCGCCACTCGCTGCATGAGATGCTGGTGATCGCGCTTCTTTCGACGCTTTGCGGCGGGGAGGGCTGCGTGGATATGGAGCAGTTCGGGCGGGCCAAGGAGCCGTTTCTGCGTCGCTTCATGGCGCTGAAGCACGGTATTCCGAGCCATGACGCCTTCTCGGACCTGTTCAACGCTCTCGACCCGGACAGCCTGCAGACGGTGATGCTGCGGCTTCTGGAAGACTGGGCGGCGGTGCTGGACGACGATGTGATCGCCCTTGACGGCAAGTCGCTGCGGCGTTCTTTCGCCGATGCGGCGGCGCGCTCGCCGGTGCATCTGGTCCAGGCCTTCGCCTCCCATGCCCGTTTGGTGCTTGGCCAGGTGAAGGTGGAGGACAAGTCGAACGAGATCACGGCGGTGCCGGCGTTGCTGGAGATGCTGGCGCTGGAGGGTCGGATCGTGACGGCGGACGCGATGCATACGCAGCGCGTGACAGCCCAGACCGTCATCGCCGGAGGCGGGCACTATGTTCTGGCGCTCAAGGGCAATCAGGGCAGCCTGCATGACGATGTGAGGCTGTATCTCGACGATCCCGCCCAGGAGGACGACCTGCTGTCATGTCAACAAGTTGACGGCGATCACGGGCGCATCGAGACCCGCCGCGCCACGGTCTGCCATCAGGTTGCCTGGTTGCTGGAGCGCCACGACTGGCCGGGACTGGCCGCCATCGGAAAGATCGAGGCGAGGCGCGAAAGCGCCGGGCTCTCCACAACCGAAACCCGCTACTACATCATGAGCGCGCCGCTCTCGCCCGAGCGCTTCCAGCATGCCGTGCGGGCCCACTGGGCGATCGAAAACTCCCTCCACTGGGTGCTCGATGTCATCATGAACGAAGACGCCCAACGAAATCGCAAGGACAACGGACCCGAAAATCTCGCCTTGATGCGACGGCTCGCCCTCAACATCGCCCAGCGTGAGCCGAGCAAGGGCGCAGTGCGCGGCAAAATCAAGCGTGCCGCATGGAACGACGACTTCCTCCTGAACATGATCCGAGCAGCCGCATGACCAAACCAAAAGCGATTGCCCTGCCGTCTCCACGACATCTTATCGACATTGGGGTCAGGTTAAGGTCAGACAATGTGATCCTCTTGTGGTCATCGCGAGCGGCGGTTGGCGCCTGTGGCTATGGTGGCCTTATGGTGCAGCGGACAGTCATCCACCTCACCCACATTCGCCGCCCAGCCGTTGGTGGCCGGGACAACATAGGATGGTCATGACGGTACATCGCGAGGACTTTTCGGGTTCATGAAACGTCCACAAGCCCCATGTGATACATGTGACACGATTATTGAATTACCAAGAAAAACGGCGCTGTAGCGTGGATGTTACAGCGAAGTGGAAGTCTTACTGACATTATCCAAAAGTGCAACTATGGGTTGAGAGAATTCTCCACTTGTATGTATGTGATGTCGCACTTCGGGCTTGACGGGACCATTTTTCGTGTTTAATAACAGTCGTGTGGAAAGAAGAGCGCAATTGGTCGGTAGTGTCATATACATTGTTGACTTCAATTTGCTGTGGCCCACCATCAGCCCGGACGCGAGAAAGTTGAACATGATCGTGGTGATGACGACATGGCTGCCGCGATAGGCCTGCAGCCAGCCTGGCACCGCCGCCCATGCCGCGCCGAAGGACGCGGCGCCCGCAATCGCGACCAGTGTGACGATCAGGCCCGGCAGCGCCGTCTCGAGCGAAAGACAGGCGAGTGCGACACCGAGACCGCCGAGGAGCGCCTGGCCCTCGGCGCCGATGTTGAACAGCCGAGCCTGGAAGGCGATGGCGGCGGCGAGACCCGTGAAGACGAAGTTGGTCGCGTAGTAGAGCGTGTAGCCCAGAGAATTCGGCGCAAAGGCTCCCTGCAACAGCACGGCAAGCACCTCCAGCGGATCCTCGCCGACCAGAGCCACCACGACGGCCGTCGCCAGCAGCGCGAGCGCGAGGTTGACGAGAGGCAGCACGCCGATATCGAACCAGCGTGGCAGGTTCGTCATGCGCCCGCTCCGGTCATCATCAGCCCGAGCTGGCGGGCCGTCGCGTCTGCAGCCGGTACCGTACCGACCACCCGCCCGCCGCTCATCACCATGATGCGATCGGCGAGCGCCAGGATTTCGTCGAGTTCCGTCGAGACGAGCAGGATGCCCGTCCCCCGCTCCTTCAACGCCATGACTCTGGTATGGACGATCTCAACGGTGCCGATGTCGACACCGCGGGTGGGCTGGCCTAGCAGGAGCACGACAGGCTCGGACTCGAACTCCCTCGCCAGCACGATCTTCTGCTGATTGCCGCCCGAAAAGGCCGTGGCCGGCAACCTCGGCTCCGGCGGGCGGATGTCGAAGCGCGCAATCAGTCGTTTCGCTTGCGCCTGCATCGCCGCGCCACTCGTCCAGAGGCCGGGACCTGCGCATTCCGGGCGACCCAATACCGCGTTCTCCCTGGCTTCGAACGGCAGGACCAATCCTCGCCGATGGCGGTCTTCCGGCACATGGGTGAGGCCGAGCGCACGAATCTCGGCGGGTGTCGCTGGATTGGCCCTGTCGATACGTCGCCCGGCGATCTCGATGTGTCCCTCCTGAACGCCAGAGAGGCCAGACAGCACATCGAGCAACTCCGACTGGCCGTTGCCGGAGACACCTGCCACGCCGAGGATTTCACCAGCCCTCAACTCCAGCGAGACGTCCTGCAGGCCGGGCGCGCCACCTGGACTCCTCCAGGTGAGCCCCGTCACCCGCAGCACCGGACTTCGGACACTGCCCTCCGGCATCCGTACAGCCTGGCCGATCTTCCGCCCGACCATGAGTTCGGCGAGTTCGCCTGGCGTCGTTTCGCTCGTCCTGCGGCTGCCGACGAGACGGCCGTGACGCATGATCGAGACCGAGTCGCAGACCGCCATCACTTCCCGAAGTTTGTGGGTGATCAGAACAACGGTGCCCCCGGCGTCGCAAACTGCGCGCAGGTTGACAAAGAGCCGATCGGTCTCCTCCGGCGTCAGCACGCCGGTCGGCTCGTCGAGGATCAGGATACGGGTTCCCCGAAAAAGCGCCTTGAGGATTTCGACCCGCTGGCGCAGGCCAACCGGCAGATCGTCGACGAGGACGTCCGGATCGATTTCCAGACCATGCGCAACGCTCAGGTCTTCCAGCCTCGCGCGGTTGTCGGCATCGCCGCTACGGAGCCGGAAGCTGCCCTCAATGCCGAGCACGACGTTTTCCAGCACGGTGAAGGTCGGGATCAGCATGAAATGCTGATGGACCATTCCGACGCCGAGTGCGATGGCGTCGCCCGGGCTGCGGAGCAGGGCAGGGCGTCCGTCGATTTCTATGCTGCCACGATCGGGCGCATGGAGTCCGTAGACGATCGATGCGAGCGTGGACTTCCCCGCCCCGTTCTCGCCGACGATGCCGTGGACGGTGCCGGCCGGTATGTCCAGGTCCACATCATCATTGGCGAGCACGGCGCCGAAGCGTTTCGTGATGCCGTGCAACCGGACTGCCGTGCGCCTGGTCTTCCCAGCGCCGTCGTCGCCCGACAAGGACGGCTTCAGTCCGGACAGTTCGAGTCGCTCATGTAGTCGTGGACGACGATGTTGCCTGCGATGATGGCGTCCTTGGCCTCTTCGACTGCGGCCGTCAGCTCGTCCGTCAGCAGTCCGGCATTGTGCTCGTCCCGCGCCCAGTCCACGCCGTCTTCTGCAAGGCCGAGGCTGTGAATGCCGGAGGAGAACGTACCGGCCAACCCGTCGTTGAGCGTCTGGTAGGTAGCGACATCGACCCGCTTGAGCATCGATGTCAGCACGAAACCGGGCGCGAGCCCGTTCTGGTTCGAATCGACGCCGATCGCGAGCATGCCGGCGTCGGCTGCCGCCTGGATCACGCCGATGCCGCTTCTGCCGGCAGCGTGATAAACGACGTCGGCTCCTCGATCCATCTGGCTTCTGGCGAGCTCGGACGCCTTGGTCGGGTCGTTCCAGGCAGCGGGTGTCGTTCCGGTCATCGCCTGGAACACTTCGATGTCGGCGTTGGCCGACCTTGCTCCCTGCAGATAGCCGCAATGGAACTTGCGGATGAGGGGGATATCCATGCCGCCCACGAAGCCAACCTTGCCGGTCTTGCTGGCGAGGGCCGCAGCGATGCCGACCAGATAGCTCCCTTCGTGCTCCTTGAAGACATACTGGCGCAGGTTTGGCCGGTCCAGCCACGAGACGTCGATGATCGCGAACTGGCGATCGGGATAGTCCGCTGCCACCGCGTCCAGCGCATCGGCCTGGGAGAAGCCTACCGCGATCACCATGGTCGCGCCGCGCTCAACGAGGCGCCGCATCACCTGCTCTCGCTGGGTCTCGTTGACGATCTGGAACTCGGCGACCTTGACGCCGGTTTCTTCGGAGAACTTCTGGACTCCGTTCCAGACGCCCTCGTTGAAGCTCTTGTCGAACTTGCTGCCAACATCGTAGACGACGGCAGGCTTGAATTCTTCGGCGAACGCCATCCCTGTCGCAAGGACCCACAGCATCGCCACGATCGTCAAGATTCTGCTTCCCATACCGGCCCCCGTTTTCGTTCCATCGACAATCCGGCGGATCGAAGCCGCATCCGGCCCGCCGCCACGGCAGCATAGTGTCGTCAATCGTCGTCCCCAAGGCCAGCGCCATGCCGCCGCGCCTGCGCCTGTCTGGCCAAGTCTTCGGATGCGGGTCACTCGCGTTGTCAGACAACCAGCGTCGACTTTGCGTCGCGACGCGAATTCGGGCGATTCCACCAGGACGGCCTGCGAGATTCCCGAACTGGCGGAGCCGGACGCATGGTGGATCTCACCCCGATGCGAGGAGCCTGACAGCATCCTGTCGCTCGAAGAGATGGAGCAGGATCGTGAGGGCGCGGCCGCGTTCGCTCTTGAGTTCCGGGTCGCGTGCAAGGATGAGTCGGGCGTCGTCATGGGCCGCCTGGAGAAACCGAGATGCCGTGTGCTGGTCGGCCAGACGAAACCTCGGCAGGCCGCTCTGCCTGGCGCCGAGCAGCTCTCCTCCTCCTCGCAGTCGCAGGTCCTCCTCGGCAATCTCGAAACCGTCATTGCTGTGTCGGAGGATGTCGAGACGTCTGCGCGCCGCATCGTTGAGGGGAGGCGCGTAAAGCAGCAGGCACGATGACGGAGTGCTGCCACGTCCGACCCGGCCGCGGAGCTGGTGCAATTGGGCGAGACCGAAGCGCTCGGCATGCTCGATCACCATGACGGTGGCCTCACCCACGTCGAGACCGACCTCGACCGCCGTCGTTGCCACGAGGACAGCAACGGCGCCGCTTGCGAATCTCTCCATGACATCGTCCTTGTCGGCGGTGCTCATGCGTCCGTGGACAAGTCCGGCGCGTTCTCCGAAGACCTGCCTGAGATGGCGATAGCGGTCCTCGGCGGCGACCGTGTCGCCTGATTCGCTTCGTTCGATGACAGGGCAGATCCAGTAGGCCCGTCCACCCCGTCCGATAGCCCGACCTAGAGCGGTCACCACGTCGTCGAGGCGCGCGGTTGGCATGGCCCGCGTGGCGACCTCCTGGCGCCCCGGCAGGCGTTCGTCAAGGCGCGTGACATCAAGCCCGCCATAGCCCGTCATCTGCAGGGTTCGCGGTATCGGCGTGGCGGTCATGACCAGGGTGTCGACGGCATGTCCCTTGGCCGCCAGGGCAATGCGCTGGTGCACGCCGAAACGATGCTGTTCATCGACGACGATGAACGCCAGGTCATGGAACTCGGTGCCTTCGGAAAGCAAGGCATGGGTGCCGACAACCAGATCGGACGACCCGTTGGCGACCCCCCGGAGAGTCGCATCACGCTTTGCTCCCCGGTCGCGTCCGGTGACGAGAACAACGTCGATGCTGCTGTCGCGCGCAAGATCGGTGATGGTGTGATGATGCTGGCGAGCCAGGAGTTCCGTGGGCGCCAGCAACGCAGCCTGATGACCGGCCTCCACGGCCGCCAGCATGGCCTGCACGGCCACCAGTGTCTTGCCGCTCCCCACATCCCCCTGCAGGAGGCGCAACATGGGGAAAGGCGCCTCCATGTCGAGGGTTATGTCGCGGACCGCGTCGATCTGTGCCTGGGTCATGCGGAAGGGAAGGGAGTGTGTGACCCTCGTGCGCAGGCTGCCATCGCCCCTGAGTGAGCGGCCAGGCGTCGACCGCCGTCCGGCTCTCACCAGGGCCAGGGCGAGCTGATTGCCGAGGAGTTCGTCAAAGGCGAGGCGATCACGTGCCCCCGGATCCCCGGCAAGTTCCTCCAGGTCCCGCGGCTGGTGAACGCGTCTGACTGCGTCCGACCATGAAGGCCAGCCGTTCTGCTCGAGCCATGCCCGGTCCTGCCATTCGGGCAGTTCGGGGCTGCGCTCCAGCACCAGCGAAACGATCCGTCGCATGGTCGGCGCACCGAGACCGTCCACAAGGGAATAGACCGGTTCCAGGTGCGGCAGGCTGTCGGCGTCTCCTGGCGTGGCGACGTGATCGGGGTGGACCATTTCCAGGCGATCGGCAAACTGTTCGATCCGGCCACTCACCAGTTTCCTTGAACCGGCAGGGAGAATCTTCACAAGCCACGACTCGCGGGCACGGAAGTAGACGAGATCGAGTTTCCGGCCGGTATCGTCTGCTGTCACGATACGCCAGGGATGGCGTGGTGTTCCGGGGCGCCTGTGACGCTCCACGGTCACATGAACACTGACCAGACTTCCCGGGGTTGCCTCGCCGAGATCAGGGAGTTGCCGGCGATTGATGATGGATGTTGGAAGGTGCCAGAGAAGGTCCACAACTCTGGCGCCGGCCAGGCCCGAAATCAGGGAAGCTGTCTTGCGGCCGACACGTGGAAGAGCGGTCACCGGCTCGAACAGCGGAAAGAGAATCTCCGGTCTCATGGACGAGGAGCATACACCGGCGTCGGAGTGTCCGTGACATCACCCTCATCACGCTGTAGACGGAGCCATCCCGGGACCGGCGAGCGCATGACAGACGACACTAACACACGCCGGCAACGGCTTCGCTATCGGGCCTCACGCCGCGGTTCCCGCGAGCTTGATCTATTGCTCGGGCGCTATGCCGAACACGCGCTCGAGGCGATGAGCGAGAGTGAGCTTGAGGAGTTTGCCGCGTTTCTCGGGTGCCCGGATCCCCTCATCCAGGCATGGATCATGAACGGCGACGATGCTGCCGCAGGGAAGTTCGGAAAGCTCGTAAGGCGGATTCAGAGTTTTCATGCACATTGATAGATTACAGGGTCATGTCGTTGATTCACTGGGGCCAGGCGTTCTGAACACCGTGTCCGGTGTTCCGGAAGGAGTGGACGCCGTTTTGCTTGCAGGACTGCGTCAGCGCCATCCTGACCGCGATATCCTGATGGTGCTCCACGATGAGGAACGGGCACGACGGCTGGCAGGTGCTCTCTCGTTCTTTGGGGCGGGCGATTGCACAAGGCTCTTTCCGGCCTGGGACTGTCTTCCCTACGACAGGGTGTCGCCGCATCCGGCCGTGGCGGGGATCCGTCTCGCCCTCTTGGGAGATCTGTGCGAGAGACCCCGGGACGCCGGTGGTCTTGTCGTGCTCACCACGGCACGGGCGATGTTGCAGCGGGTTCCGCCGCGCGCGACCTGGCATGGCCGGCGCCGGCATCTTCACAAGGGCGGCAAGACGGATCCGGCCGCGCTCTTTCGCGATCTCCTCGCCATGGGGTACTCCAGGACGAGCGTGGTCATGGAGCAGGGGGACTGTGCGGCGCGGGGTGACATTCTCGATGTCTTTCCGCCGGCCATGGCCGAACCCGCGCGTCTCGATTTCTTTGGTGACGAGGTCACCGGCATCCGTACCTTCGATCCGTTGAACCAGCGTTCGACGGGACTCCTGGAGAGTCTTTCAATCGACCCGGCGAGCGAGGTCGCGCTCGATCCTGCCTCGATCAAGCGGTTCCGCGATCACTGGCGCGAGCTCTTCGGCATGACTGCACTGGCCGATCCCGTTCACGAGTCGGCCATCGAGGGCGTGCGGACTCCGGGTATGGAGCATTGGCTTGGTCTCTTTTACCCGACCCTCGACACTTTCCCCGACTATCTTGGCGAGGACTGGATCCTGGTCTTTACCGGAGATGTCGAGGACGCCTTGCGCGCCCACCTCGACACCGTTGAGGACCACTACGAGCACCGCGCGTCCGGAAGCGGGGATGACGGCGTCACCTATCACGCTCCGCCTCCCGACGGACTCTATCTTTCGATCGACGACTGGACGGCGATGACGCAAACGCGCACGGCGATCAGGCTGCTGACCGACGCTGCTGACACGGCATCCGATGGAGTGATTGATGCCGGTGGTCTGAGATCCCGGGACTTCAGCCTCGAGCGCATGAATGTCCGCATGCAGCTCTTCGATTCCGTTGCCCGGCACATCGCCGACGAAAAGTCGATGGGCCGTCGGGTCGTCGTTGCGGCTCTGGGAGACGCGAGTCAGGGCAATCTGGCCACCATGCTGGAGAGTCACGGTGTCGGTGACGTGGTCAGGGCAGGGGAGGAGGATTGGCTCCGGATGCCGGACTCATCCGTCCCTGTCGTCGTTCTGCCGCTCGAGCACGGGTTTGTGACCACGGATCTCAGTGTTGTCGCCGAGCAGGATGTTCTCGGGGACCGTATCACGACACCGCGCCGGCGCCGCACGAAGCGAGATGCCGAGCGGTTTCTTCTCGAGGTGTCGCAGCTCGCCGAGGGCGACCACGTCGTCCACATTGACCACGGCATCGGAGTGTTCGAGGGCCTTCACACCGTCACGCTTGGCGGCGCGCCGCATGACTGTCTGCGCGTGCACTACGCCGGCGGTGACGCGCTGCTGGTGCCCGTGGAGAACATCGACACCCTGTCCCGCTACGGTTCACACGATGCCCGAGTCCAGCTGGACCGGCTTGGAAGCGCTGCCTGGCAGGCGCGCCAGGCGCGCCTTGCCAATCGCATCGAGGAGATGGCGGGAGAACTCCTCAAGACGGCCTCCGAGAGACTCATGCAGTCGGGGCCCGTGATTCGTGTCGATGAGGAGACGTACACGGAATTCTGTTCACGCTTTCCCTTTCAGGAGACCGAGGATCAGGCGAAAGCCATTGGCGAGGTGTTCGACGATCTCGCTTCCGGTCGCGCCATGGACCGGCTGGTGTGCGGTGACGTTGGATTCGGCAAGACCGAAGTGGCCCTGCGCGCCGCACTTGCCACGGTTCTCGAAGGATACCAGGTGGCGGTGGTGGCCCCCACGACACTGCTTGCCCGGCAGCACCACGAGACCTTTGTCGAACGGTTCAGGCACTTGCCCGTCAACATAGCCCTGCTGTCCCGTCTCGTGACTTCCGCTGAGGCAGCCAGCGCGAAGAAGGGAGCGGCAGCCGGGACCGTCGACATCGTGATCGGCACCCACGCCCTGCTGTCGCGCACCATGTCCTTCGCCAACCTCGGCCTTCTGGTGATCGACGAGGAACAGCAGTTCGGTGTGGCCCACAAGGAAAAACTCAAGCAGATCAAGACCAACGTCCATGTCCTCACCCTGACCGCGACACCGATACCGCGGACCCTGCAGATGGCCCTGAGTGGAGTGCGTGACCTCAGCCTCATCGTCACGCCGCCGGTCGATCGGCTCGCCATCAGGACATTTGTTGGCACGTACGATTCAGTCACCGTTCGCGAGGCGATCAGGCGCGAACGCATGCGGGGTGGTCAGACCTATGTCGTGTGTCCCAGGGCTACGGACCTCGGGCGCATGCGCAAGGATCTGCAGAAGCTGATTCCGGAAGCACGGATCGCCACGGCACATGGCAAGCTGGATCCAGACAATCTCGAGAGCATCATGACGGCCTTCTACGACGGGCGGATCGACGTTCTGGTCACGACCACGATCATCCAGTCGGGGCTCGACATTCCCAACGCCAACACGATGGTCATCCACCGTTGCGACCGCTTCGGGCTGGGACAGCTCTACCAGTTGCGAGGGCGCATCGGACGTTCTCGCGCACGCGCCTATGCTTACATCACGCTGCCGCCAGGCATGAAACCGGGCAAGGATGCGATGCGCCGCCTCAAGGCCCTTTCCCAGATGGATTCACTGGGTGCCGGGTTTTCGCTGGCAAGCCGCGACCTCGAGATCCGCGGTGCCGGCAATCTTCTTGGCCGGGAACAGTCCGGTCACATCCGCGAGGTCGGTGTGGAACTCTATCAGCAGATGGTCGAGGAAGCGGTCGAGAAGGTCCGTGCGGAACAGGAAGGGCGGCTGCGGGAAACGCGGCATTCCTGGTCCCCTGAAGTGGGTGTCGGCTCAGCAGTCCTGATTCCGGATACCTGGGTCCGCGACCTTGACGTGAGGCTCGTCCTCTACAGGCGCATTGCCGCGCTTGAGGACCGCGCCGAAATCGATGATCTGAGAGAGGAACTGGTCGATCGCTTTGGTGATCTTCCCGAGGAGGCCGACAATCTGCTGCGAATCATTGCCATCAAGGGCGACTGCCGACGCGCCGGAATTGCGCGGCTCGATGCCGGACCACTCGGGGCTGTGGTCGCCTTTCACCACGACTCATTCGCTGAACCGGAACGTTTGATTTCCTGGATCACCGACCAGAACGGAACGGCAAGGATGCGACCCGATCACACACTGGTCGTGACCGGCTCCTGGGAAAGGGTGAAGGATCGCCTCGACGGTGCCGAGTGCCTTGCCTCAGAGCTCTCCGCAATCGCTTGCGGCGGTCACGAGACGACGCAACACCTCGGCTGACTGGGCGCCGCCAATGGCAAGGCGGCGGTTGAAGACAAAGAAGGGAACACTCCGGATACCCCCCTCCCGCGCCTTCCTGGCATCGTGGAGAAGCCGCCTTGACAGGGGAATGCTGTCGATCCAGGACAGGGCCTCGGCGCGGCTGAACCCGGCGCCTTCGGCAATGTCCGCCAGGACCCCTGGATCGCCGATGTCCCGGCCGGCGACAAAGTGGCTCCTGAATATGCCGTCGATCACGTCCCTTTGCCGGCCGCTGTCATGAACTCCCAGGATGAGCGCGTGCGCCCGCAGGGCCGAGGGCGTTCTTGTCATGGCGCTGAATGCGAAGGGAATGCCCTCCGCAAGCCCATGTCGCGTGATGCGGTCAAGCGTGGTCTCGGCCAACCGGGAGTTGCCGAAGGCGCGTGCCAGCCATGCATTGCGTTCCATGCCGTCGGTCGGCATTGCCGGATTGAGCAGGAATGCCCGCCAGACGATCCGGGGGCAATGGCGACCGGAAAGACCGACGAGAACATTCTGCAATCGCTGATGAGCGATGTAGCACCAAGGGCATGTGGGATCCGACCACATGTCGACAGTGGCCTTTACGCTGTTTGCCGGTTCAACGTTCAGGGCTGGGGCGCCCGGGCGGTGAGTCCGCCATCGCACACGAAGAGCTGTCCCGTGTTGAAAGCGGCCTCGTCACTGGCGAGGAACAGGGCAAGGGCGGCGATGTCAGCCGGTTGACCGATACGTCCAACGGGCTGATTGGCGTCGAGCGTGCGGGCGGCCTCGGCGGGATCGGGCACGCTCGCGAGGTATGCGTCCATCATGTCGGTCTGGATCCAGCCCGGGCAGATGACGTTGCAGCGGATGCCATCAGCGCCATGGTCGACGGCGATGGCGCGTGACAGCGCGTGCACCGCGCCCTTGGTTGCGCAGTAGGCGGCGAGACCGGGGTCCGCCACAAATCCGTCATAACTGCCAACGTTGATGATGGTGCCACCGCCCTGGCGCGCCATGACGGGAATCGACTCCCGGCAGAACAGGAAGACGCTACCAACGTTGACGCGGAAGATGCTGTTCCACTCGTCCTCGCTGGTCTCGATGATCGTTTTTTCGATCTGCATGGCCGCATTGTTGACCAGGATATCGATGCCGCCGAGACGTTCCCTTGCGGTCTCCACGACGGTGGAGGCATGGCTTGCGGAAGAGACGTCTCCCGGGACCCAGATCACGGAATCACAGTCCCCGGTTGCCGGCGGCCGACGCGCCGTGGCGACGACCTGCGCACCCTCACGGACAAAGATCTCCGCGATCGCCTTGCCGATCCCTCTCGATGCGCCGGTGACGATGGCGCGCTTGCCTTCCAGTCTGCCACCCATGTCGGCCTCCGCCTGTCTGATATCGGGCAGGATATCGCGCTTTCGCGACCGGTTCGCAAGGAAGGTTGCCGGACCATCCTGTTTCGTCACGTGATGTTTGAGCTCGAGCGCGGTGCCGGTACCCTCAGAGGTGATCCCTGGCCTTGTCGCAACCGCAAATCGGCGGCGACTCCAATTCTTGAATTGGAGACCGTGGGGGCATCGCGTCTTATCGATCTCGTCACCCGAAGCCAGTCATCAAACCATCCCGTCAGGGCAGCAAGAGGATCAAGACAGGTCGATCAGTTCGATGGCGGCTCCCCGAGGTGTACCCAGGCTGATGTTGCCCACACTGGATGGACAGGCGGAACAGACGAGCACGACAGACGCCTCGACGCGCAGCTCGATGTAATCGCCCGCCGCTGCAGAGGCGGGGGCATCCTTCAGCGAGCCATCGAACTTCACAATGGCGTGTTCGAACAGGTTCCAGGGACAGGGAATTGCTCCAAGGCGGATGCCGCGGTCCGCCATGACACCGCTCAGGTTGTCCTCGCAGTTGGGATGGGTCGACGTCGTGCCGAAGAACCGGTTGCTTTCGGCGCTGCAGGCAGCATGAAGCGTATCGTGTATTCCCGGAGAGGTGTCGGACGTGATGGTCAGCATGGGCCGGAACCGGTTGCTGACCAGTGTATCGCCGGGTTTGAACAGGATCCGGTATGTCGCGGACCTGCTGTGTTCCATTGAAAGGAATTCGAGAGGATCTGCCTTGCAGAACGCCCAGGTGTCGACAACCTGGTGGCCCTCCGTGTTGACAATCCGCACAATGTCACCTGCTTCCGCAGTGATCCCGCGCGCTTCGCCCGGCGGAATTGGAACAAGACGGTTCACGGATTCTTCTCCCCGTAGCGAACAAACGTGACGCCCCACAATGACTGCCATCTGACGCCCAACGCTTCACCGGCTGGAATGGAACTGTGCAAGGTCACTCCGTTCGTGCAGACAGGACGGCCCGTTCCGACGCATGGTTGTGAAACACTCGATGAAATCTGTGACGCCATGTCCAGAGTAGAACAAACTGTCGATCGCCGGGACATGGTGACGAAAGCCCCCATGCCGGCGGCGTTGCGCGGACAGCCCCGGCACCAAGCCCTGGGGAAAGAATTCACGCCCGAAGTATCGGGTTTTCGATGACCCCAGTTTTCCGGTTTTCGTTTTCCGTTGGCAACAAATGTGATGGCTGGCTTCGTCCCTTGACAATCCGACTGATCCGGTTGGGGATTGCTGCTGCCCGGTCGCAACCGGCGCTTTGCGGTTTGCGTCCTGTTCTGACTTTCCGTCGAAAATCCTCCCTGACGTGATGCGTCTGGCAACGGCGCGACGAGTGTCGACTGGTTTTCCGTTCGATGTCGATCGGTATCTCAACCCGGCACTTCATCCGTGTATCAGGGACCGTTGTTCGGAGTTGACCTGCACTCTGCTAGCCTGTCATCCGTCCAGAGGGAGGTCTGCTGGTTGGCGAAGCCGGATTCTTCAAGGCTCGTCCAGACGTCCGCCCGTCGCGAAGCATTCTCCGGACTGATGATCAGCGCGATGCTCGCGGCATCCGTCGCGCACGGATTGGCACCCGCGTTTCCGCGGGAGATTGGCGTACTGGCGGCTTGGACTTCGGGCATCGCAGTGTGGAACCGGCTGCCGTTGCGCGCACGAGCGCAGGTCGGGGTCATGTTCGGAATCGGGCTTGCATGCATCGCGGTTGCTGCGGCTCGCGGCGGCGATGTGGCATGGGAAATCGCGACGGGAGGCTCGCTGCCCATCCTCACCGTGCTCGCCGGCGTAGCGTTCCTGCGCCTGGTCTATCCTGCCAACTCGGCAGCAAGGACAGGCACGCCCGCATCCCGTGGTTTCGGCTCCTACCTGCGCACGATGGCAGGCGTTCACCTGTTCGGCGCCGTCATCAACATTTCCGCTGTGGTGGTGTTCGCCGAACGGCTGGCCCAATCAGCACCGCTTGCGCGCCGCGAGGTGGCGATGCTCGGGCGTTCGTATTCGATGGTTGCGTTTTATTCGCCATTCATCGGCGGAATGGCCCTCGCGGTAAGCCTGGTGCCGGGAGTGCACTTCCCGGGACTCGTGCTGGCCGGCGTTACGCTGGCCTGCATCGGCTTCCTTGCGCTCGCCATCATCGGTCGCTTCGAGGAAGGTCAGGCGCTTTCCAGATTCGAAGGATATCCGTTTCGTCTGGAGAGTCTCTGGCTGCCGACTGCGCTGGTCATTTCGACGGCGGCCGCGCACTGGATGTGGCCGTCACTGTCAATCCTCTTGCTGGTTGCCATGATTGCGCCCTCACTTGCAGCGGCAGTCCTCCTGGCACGAAACGGAATCGCCGGAACCAGCCGGACACTGAAGCGGTTCGTGCTGACCGAGTTGTCCGCCAAGAGTGGTGAATTCACGCTCTTTCTCGCTGCCGGGGTGCTTGGAGGGGGACTGACCAGTCTGGTGTCCGCGTACCCGCTGATGGTGCCGGATTTCACGCTCAATCCGGTGACCGCAACCTTCGCGCTCGCTTGCATAGTCGCCGCAGCAATGGCCGGTGTGCATCCGCTGGTCTCGGTCACCACGCTCATCGCTGTCACATCGGCTGCATCACCGGATCCAACACTTCTTGCCGCGGTCTGCGTGATGGGGTGGGGAATCGGCTCGGCCGGGAGTCCGTACTCCGGAATCAATCTGGTTCTCGCGGCCCGTAGCGGAGTTCCGAACTGGTCGTTTCCTCGCTGGAATGCACTTTACTGCACTGTCATGGTTCTCGCGGCAGGTTCAGTGTTTGCAGGATACGCTGCACTGGTGCGGTGAGTAGGGGTTCGCCGCTGCGTCCGGATTCTCTCTTGTCTGCAAGATGTTTGGCGCAACGGTCCAATGGGTCTATCCTCCGCGCCTTCGCAGGACGTGTTGACGGGAAGGACGGGACATGGGTTGGACCGGTCGGGTGTTGCGGGTCGATCTGGGCAATGGGCGCTGTGAAGGGGAGCCGCTCAACCAGGACTGGGCCGAACAGTTCCTCGGGCAACGAGGCCTGGCATCGAAGTACCTGATGGAAACGATGGATCCGGCGGTGGATTCGTTGGCACCCGGCAATGTGCTAATCCTTGCCACGGGCCCGCTCACCGGCACCATGGCGCCAACAGCGGGGCGATATTCCGTCGTCACCAAGGGCGCCCTCACCAACGCCATCGCCTGTTCCAATTCCGGCGGCAAGGTCGGCGCCGAGATCAAGCTTGCCGGCTGGGACATGGTCATCATCGAGGGATCCTCACCGCATCCGGTGTGGTTGTGGATCGATGACGATCGGGTGGAATTGCGGGATGCGCGCCACCTGTGGGGACGCTCGGTCTGGGAGGTCGAGCCGGCTATCAGGGCGGAACTCCAGGATCCCGCCGTGAAGATTGCCTCCATCGGTCTGGCAGGGGAAAGGCGTGTCCGCTTTGCCTGTGTCGTCAACGACCTGCACCGTGCCGCGGGCCGGTCCGGAGTTGGCGCCGTCATGGGGGCCAAGAATCTCAAGGCGATTGCGGCGCGGGGGAGCCGGGGCGTCCGGGTCAATGATCCGGCGGCCTTCATGTCGGCGGTTGCCGACGCGAAGGCGGGCCTTGCCGCACATCCCTCCCGCGAACGCCTGGCGCGCTACGGTACCCATGCCATGCTCGACATGACGCACAGCTACGGCAGTCTGCCGACCCGCAACGAACGCGACGTGACGTTTGAGGGAACCGAGCGGCTGAACGTGGCCGCCTCACAAGGCCCCCACGGTCCCAACAGCACCGTCAATCTGGTCACCAACAAGGCCTGTTTCGCCTGCACCATTGCCTGCGGCCGCATTGCCACGATCGATCCGGATCATTTCTCGGTAAAGGGGCGTCCGCAGTATCACACGGCGTCGGGCGGGCTGGAGTACGAGAACGTCTTCGCGCTGGGCGCCATGGTGGGAGTGGACGACATCGATGCTGTCACCTTTGCGAATTTCGTGTGCAACGAACACGGGATGGATACCATTTCCTTCGGAGGGGCCCTCGCGGCGGCCATGGAACTCTTCGAGACGGGTGTCGTGACCATGGACGAGACTGGTGTCGATCTTTCGTTCGGTTCCGCCGAGGGACTCGTCGCCATGGTCGAAGCCTGCGCCAGGGGAGAGGGGTTCGGGGCCTCGATCGGGCTCGGAGCAGCAAGGTTGTGCGAAAAGTACGCGAGACCCGAGTTCTCGATGACGGTCAAGGGCCAGGAGTTCCCCGGGTATGATCCACGCGCCATGCAGGGTATGGCGCTTGCCTACGCCACATCCAACCGGGGCGCCTGTCATCTGCGCGCCAGCCCGTTCGCCTCGGATTTCGCCACGACCGAGCTCGAGGGCAAGGCCGACATCGTGAGATCGAGCCAGGACGAACGGGCTGCAATGTTCGATTCATCGGGCTTGTGTGCCTTTACGGCGGCCGCTGTCTCCATCGAGAAGGTTGCGGCCATGCTGGATGGCGCCCTTCCAACTTCGTGGACCCCCGAGAGACTGCGCGAGACGGGTGAGAGAATCTGGAACCTGGAAAGACTCTTCAACATCGCTGCCGGTCTCGCACGAAGCGACGACACGTTGCCGCATCGCATGCTGAACGTCCCGGCACCAGGCGGAACGGCCAAAGGCATGGTGGCTCGACTCGGAGACATGCTGGACGACTACTACGAGATGCGTGGCTGGGACGAGAGCGGCGTGCCGCGCGGCCAGACCCTTCATCGTCTCGGATTGTCATGAGGGTCTCGGTGAGACTCGCCGCCTACGCCGGCGAGGCCGTTCCCGACATTGGTGCCGATGGCAGGGGCCAGTGGGACCTGGCGGAGGATGCGACAGTTGCCAGCGCCCTTGTCCGGCTCGGACCGCTGAAGGAGCGACCGGCACTGATACTGGTCAATGATCGTGTTGTCAGGGAGGCGTTGCGGTCGGACTACCGGCTCGCTGATGGCGATCGCCTGGTGATCATGCCTCCGATCGATGGAGGGTAGGGGCCATGGACCAGCCACGCCTGACCTGTTGTCTGACTTTTGATTTCGATGCCATGTCGGTGTGGATCGGCTCCTATCGGTCAAGCAATCCCAGCGAGATCTCACGGGGTGAATTCGGTGCGGTCGCCATACCCCGCATTCTCGACCTGCTCCGGCGCCGATCGATTCAGGCAACCTTCTGCATACCTGGGCACACGGCCCTTGCCTGGCCTGACCTAGTCAGGGCCATCCATGATGGAGGGCACGAAATCGCCCATCACGGCTGGGTTCATGAAAACCCGGCGGACTTTGACGAGGCCGGGGAACGGCGCAACCTGGAACGCGGTTTCGAGGCTCTCGACAAGGCGTGTGGCGTGCGGCCCGTGGGTTACCGGTCGCCGGCGTGGGATTTCAGCGAACGTACTGCGGACCTCCTCGAGGAATTCGGCTTTCTCTACGATTCGAGTCTCATGGGAGACGACTTCACGCCCTACTACATGCGAACCGGGGACAAGGCCCCGGCCACCGAGCCTTACGAGTTCGGCACACATCTCGACATCGTCGAACTGCCGGTCACCTGGGGACTCGACGACTTTCCCTATTTCGAACTTGACGACACTGGCGGCGGCCTCAAGCCCGCATCCCACGTCGAGGAAATCTGGCGCCAGGAATTCACATGGGCACACACTCACGTGCCAGGCGGAATCTACAATCTCACCATGCATCCCCAGGTGATTGGCCGCGGCCACCGGCTGATGATGCTGGAGCGCCTGATCGACTTCTTTGGCGAACACGATGACGTTGTGTTCGACACTCTGGCCGGGTACGCCGGCCACTGGGCCAAGTGCAATCCCCTGGCGGACTGGATCCGCGGTGGATCCCTTCACGCCCGTGGATCTCTCAGACAACATGACATCGGTACATGAGCGTCTGGGGCAAGATTATCGGTGGCACGATCGGCTTCTTCGCACTGGGAGGCCCGCTTGGTGCTCTCATGGGGCTTGCCGCCGGGCACCTTGTTGATCAGACCCTGAGAGGACGGAGACCCGCCGTCACGCACCAGGGTTCGTCAACGGACGAGCTTCAGGTTGCCTTCACCCTGGCCGTGATCGCCCTGGTCGCCAAGCTTGCCAAGGCGGATGGCCGTGTCACACAGGACGAAGTGCAGGCACTCAAACGCGTTCTCCCTGTACCGAAATCTGCTTCAGGAGATGTCGGTCGCATTTTTAATGCCGCAAAGGAGAGCGCTGAGGGCTACGAGTCCTATGCCCGCCAGATCGCGTCCCTGCTCAGCCACTCGCGGGCGGTGAGGGAAGATCTTCTCGGCGCCCTGCTGATGGTCGCTCACGTGGATGGCCACTATCACGCCGCCGAGCGCGCCATCATCAACGATGTCGGGCGCATCTTCGGATTCTCGCCCGCCGACATGAGGCGCCTCGAAGGCATGTTCGCGGCAACCGGCGACACCTCCGGCAACCCATACGAGATTCTTGGTGTGTCGGCCGAGGCAAGTGATCGCGACGTGAAGGCGGCCTACCGCAAGCTGCTTCAGGAGAATCATCCAGATCGGGTCACTGCCCAGGGGCTGCCGGAGGAGTTCATCGAGGTCGCCAACCGCAAGATGGCCGAAATCAATGCCGCCTGGGATCGTATCAAGAAGGAACGCGGCCTGAACTGACGTTGCGCCATCGGCAGGGTCGATGGACCCTTGAACGAGGCGAAGGCGGTCGAACTCATCGCCAACCGGGAACCCCGCAAGTCGAACTGCACCGCGACGGCATGAATTCCGGACAGTCGGCGCAGGACGCGTCCGATCGCCGCAAGCCCGGCAGAACCCCAGGGGGCGTCAGTGAAGAGTCGATGAGTTGGGCGATCTCGGGATGGCGACAGGGAGGCTGAGGAACGGGGTGACAACCCAGGTTGCATGGTGAAGGGCTGTCGGATATCAAGTCGCCGATGGGGCGCGTAGCTCAGCGGGAGAGCACTACGTTGACATCGTAGGGGTCGCTGGTTCAATCCCAGCCGCGCCCACCATCCCTCGTTGATTGATGATCTGCGCTCCGGCACTATCGCCCCGGCAAGACCGGGAGGATCGCCACGTGGCTGACAGGGACGACCAGGCCTTCAGGGGCACACGCAACCTCCATCGCCTGGCGCGCATTTCGCAGACCAAGCAGGAAGAGGAGATCCGGCGCGGGCTGGAACTGGGCCTTGAGGCCGCTGATTCCATCAATGACAGGACCATTTCGCTGTTCAGCCGCGGTCATCTGCCGGCCTTCGCCGGCATCAACACATTCATGAAGGCGCCCTACTGCGAGGACATCAGGCGGATCGGCGACTACGAGGCGGCCTTCGTAGGCATTCCCTTCGACACCGGGACAACGTACCGGCCGGGAACCCGGTTCGGTCCCCAGGCGGTGAGGCGTATTTCGGCTGTCTATGACGGCTATAGCGTTGATGGCGGTATCGATCTTCCCGAAGAACTCGATCTTGCCGATGCCGGAGATGTCTTCGTCATTCCGGGCAACATCGAGAAGACCTTCGATCAGGTCTCGAAGGCGGTTTCCCACGTCTACACCTCGGGCGCCTTTCCCATCCTCGTGGGAGGCGATCACAGCCTTGGCTATCCCAACGTTCGCGGCATAGCGCCCCACATCGACGGAAATGTCGGAATCATTCACTTCGACCGGCATATCGACATGGCCGACATGGACATGGACGAGCGCATGCACACGACTCCGTGGTACTGGACGTCGAACGATCACGAGAGTGTCGACCGGGCAGAATCTCACCACGCCCATACCCACATGCATGATGTCGGCCTCGCCAACTGTCCGCCCAAGAACCTCGTACAGATAGGCATTGGCGGTTGGTACGGTTCAAGGCGTGGTTCCGAGATTGCCCGTGAGCGCGGCACCAGTGTGCTCACCATGACCGACGTCGAGGAACTCGGCACCAGGAAGATAGCGGAAGTCGCCCTCGAGCTCGCGTGGAAGGGAGCGAAGGCTGTCTATCTCTCGTTCGACATCGATTCCATCGATCCCGGATTTGCACCCGGCACCGGCACCCCCGAACCCGGTGGTTTCACGCCCCGCGAGGCCCTTGAGATGGTGCGTCTGATCGCACGCGAAGGCCTGTGCGGCATGGAGGTCGTCGAGGTCTCCCCACCTTACGATGTCAACGACAACACCTCCCAGCTGGCGTGCCGGGTCATCCTCGACACCATCGGCACCATGGTGGTGGAGGGCAAGCTAGGCCACCGCGACCGCGTCACGAGGGATTGACCGAAGCGCTGCTCCCTTTCTGAAACGTGACGTCGACTGCAAGTCTGGCAGCCCCTGGCCGGAGGCATCGGCCGTGTTTGCCTCCACGTCGGTGAACACGGTCCCTGTCTTCCGGAGCGGCTTGCGCACGCCCGGAAGCTGTTGGCGTTGACCGGCAGGACAGGTTCGGAGAACCGCCGACTGCGCCTTTCGGGGCATGCCGACAGAAGCAAAGGTGAAATGCAACGGGTCCGGGCGGAACTACAGGCCGAGGATGGACTGTGCGTTGACGCCCAGGATGCTCTCTTTTTCTTCCGTGGAGAGCAGGGGCAGGGCCATGACGCGGTCGACGGTGTTGTCGAGATCGTACCACGGGTAGTCGGAACCCATCATGACGCGGTGCGTGCCGATATCCCTGATGAGGCGGGCGAGTTCCATCTCGCTTGGACCGTTGGGGCTTCCCGTCCAGTCGATGATCTCGCAACAGTCGAAGTAGGCGTTGGGGAAGGCATCCGCCACCTCCAGGGTCTGGCGCCACGAGGCGCCGCCCAGGTGTGCGACCACGACCTTGAGGCGGGGAAAGTCCCGCAACATGTCCACGAAGGCAGGTGGATCCGAATACCCGATTCCCTGCCGGTCGGGGCCGGCATGGGCAATGATCGGCATGCCGCGTTCCTCGCAGGCCCCGTAGGTGGCCCACAGGCGCCGGTCCGACATCATGCACCCCTGGGCCGGACCATGGAGCTTGACGCCATGGGCGCCATGGGACTCGTGGAGTTCGCTGACCAGGTCGGCGCCGGCCTCATCGGGCGCCAGCAGGGGGTCGGTGGCAATGAAGATCGCGAGTTCCGGGTGTTGACGCCCGACGCCACAGGCCCACAGGTTGAACTGCCGCATCTCGTCCGTCATGCGCGCTTCGATGTCCGCGATTGCCTTCTTGCGCATGCTCGTGGTGAGCCCGGGTTCGAGTCGGGAGACGGCCTGTGAACGTATCTCGTCAGTGGTATAGAGATTGACGATGACGGCACGCGAAATCCCGGCCGAGGTCATGGACTCCAGCAACTCGTCGACCGTACCGTCGAGGGCGCTGGCCCTCACTCCGGCAAGTTCTCCGTACTCCCAGACTTCGTAGCCCGTCTTTTCGGCCCGGCCGATTTCGCGGGTCTCGTAGATGTGAACATGGGAATCGATCTTGAGAGGATCAGCCACGTCTCAACCTCCTCGTCATGCTGCAGATGTGCTGCCCTGCCCCTGTTTGAAGAGGGCAGGGCAGCCATCGGGTCCTACATGCCGGAACGGCCAACCCACTTGTTGGAATTGTACGTCTCGCCGAAACCGTCGGCAGCCAGCGACAAGAGAAGGCTGTTGTCGATGCCGTCTTCGGCCGTCGGCTCGTTATCGGTCACGCCAGCCTCGTGGTAGACCGAGGCGAAGATGTCCCAGGTCGAATTCAGGTATCCGGCCTCGCAGTCCTCACCGCCGAACATCTGACCCCAGTTGCTCGGCTCCTCGGAAGGAGGTGGTGCCCCTTCGGGAATGCTGGCGCACATCGGCACACCGCCCTCGACGCCGATGGCGCCGAGATTCTGGTTGATGTTGAGCATCACGGTTCCCTGCTGGGTGATCTCGACGTCCCCGACGGGCCAGTCCAGTCCCCGGGCGACGATCTCGTTGCCTTCCGCCGGATTCTCCTTCCACCAGTTCACGGCCTCAAACCATGAGCGCAGCAGTTCCTTGGCCACCTCCGGCTTCTCCGCCATCCAGGTCGTGTTGCAGGCGATGGAGTCGGAAATCAGGCCGCGTTCCCAGGTGCCGTCCGTGCGGCTGCTCTTGAAGAGGTAGGAGTCCTCGCGTTCCTGGGACTGCGTGGAAAACGGGATGAAGTTGACATCGATGTCGAGGGCGCCGCTGACGAAGGAGGCGGTTGCATCCTGCGGCAACATGATCTTGTGCTCCACGGCATCGAAGTCCATGCCCGCGCGCTTGAGCGTCAGCAACATCCACATGTGGTTGAGAAAGCCGTAGTCGGCGGCGTAGGAACGCCCGGCGAAGTCCTCGACCGACTGGATGTCGGACGCCACCACCATCTCGTCGAGCCCGTAGGACATCAGCGGTACCGCGACATGCCTCACCGGGATGCCGGCGGCATGAGCAACGACGGTGGAGTCCATGGTCGTCATCATGCACTGCAGGTGACCGGTGGAGAGTCCGGCGTTGCGTGCCGTGATGTCCTCGATGATCTGCACCTCGAGATTGATGTCTTGAGCCATGTCCTTTTCCTGGACGATGAACCAGGGTCCATAGACGGAGACAGGAATGAGGGTGACGGTCACGTCCTCCGCTGCGCGCGGGGCGCTCCCGGCAGTCAGCGTGGCCGCCAGCAACAGGCCGGCGAAAAGACCGGTTCCACGCTTCAGTAGTCCTTGCATGTCACATTTCCTCCCTTGGTTGATCTCTCTTACTTCTGCTGAATCTCCTCGCGCATCATGGCGAAAAGCTGTCGCTCGAGGTCGACGTAGCCTGGAAGCGCGAGCATTTCCTCCTTGCGCGGGATACGCCGTCCCTCCTTGAACGATACCGGGATGTCGGCCTTGATGCGACCGGGTGAACGGGTGAAGAAAATAATGCGGTCCGACAGATAGATGGCTTCCTGAATGTCGTGGGTGACAGTGACGACCGTGGTGTTCTCGCGTTCGATGATCTCGATCATCATTTCCTGCATTTCCCAGCGCACCTGGGCATCGAGAGCACCGAAGGGTTCGTCCATCAACAGCACTCCCGGGTTCTGTGCCAGGGTGCGGGCAATCGCCACGCGCTGCTTCATGCCTCCAGAAAGGCTCGCCGGATAGGAATCGCCGAAGCCGTCGAGATGGACCAGCTTGAGAAACTCATCGGACCGCCTGCTGCGTTCAGCCCGCGACAATCCCATGATCTTCATGCCGTACTCGATGTTCTTGCGCGCTGTCAGCCACGGGAACGAAGTATAGGCCTGGAAGATCATGCCGCGGTCGGGACCGGGGCCGGTGATGGGTTTACCGAAGATGGTGAGATCGCCCATCGAGGGGTACTCGAGTCCGGCGATCATGCGCAGCATGGTCGTCTTGCCGCATCCCGACGGTCCGATGAAGCAGACGATCTCGTTTTCCCTCAGATCCATCGAGATGTCGTCGACAGCGGTGAAGGTGCCACCAACATACTGGCGCGTCACGTTGCTCGCCGTGATCGCCGTTCGTGCTGGTGCCTGATCAACCGGCATGATCAATCACCGCGTTCACGATTCCACGGGAAGGCGTACCTGGCAGCAAGGCGGAACAGGATGTCCGTTGCCACGCCGAGGAAGCCGATGGTGAGAATCCCCGCCATGATGATGTCGACCTTGAGAAACCTCCCGGCGCGCATCATGACGGCGCCAATGCCGTCCGATGCGGCGACGATCTCGGCGATGACGAGGTAGGTCCAGCCCACGGCGATCATGTTGCGCATGGAGTCCACCACGGCGGGCGCCACGGCCGGAACCACGACCTCGGTCACCACCTGACGCCGGCCGGCTCCCATGGTCAGCGCCGCCTCGATCAGCTCCGGCTGCACCGCCTTGGTATTGTCCAGGATGAGCGCCACCAGGAAGAAGATGACACCCAGCACCAGCAGGGCCAGCTTCTGCGTGTCCGTCGGGCCGAACCACACCAGGAGCAGGGGAATGAAGGAGGCGGCGGGCAGGTAGCGGAAGGCGGAGATCGTCGGATTGAGAAGCGCCCTCAGCCTCATGAAACAACCCATGGCGATGCCGAGCGGCACAGCGATCAGGCAGGCCGCAAAGAAGCTGGCGAAGATGCGAAAGCAACTCTTGAGAATGTCGGCGATGTAGTCCTTTTCCACGAGAAGGGTGATGAGGGCGCCCAGGACTTCCTGGGGTGCCGGCAGGAATCTCTGGCTTTCTTCAGGGGTGAGGTAGTGGCCGATTTCCCAGATGACGAAGAATCCGGTTGCTCCAGCGAGACCCAGAAGGAGCGTGGTTCTGCCGGAGAGTACGGTACGCAGTTCGAAGAGCGACACACTGCGCCGGGCGATCTGATTCTCATCCTCGCCATTGCGCCTTCGCAATCTGATCATGCCGGAATCCGATCGTCCGGACGCACGTAACACATGGAAGCGTCCTCCCCGCAGCGGTGACGATATCAACAGACACACATGCCGATCAAGAAGCCATGCCGACGCCTTGAATTGGACGAACCGATATGCGGAAATAGCCCTTCTGCAGCCAGATCCGGGAGACGGCCGCTGATCAGACGATTCGACTACCTGCGACCCGACACCATTGATGCGGCGATTGCCATGAAATCCCGTCATGGCGATCGCGCCTGCTACTGGGCAGGCGGTACAGACCTGATGCTGCAGTGGCGTCAAGGCGAGGTGACGATCGGCCACTGCATCGATCTCACACACCTCAACGGGCTCGACGGCATCGAGGCCTTGCCGGGTGAAATCAGGATCGGGGCGATGGCGACCCTCGATGACCTTGACCGTGCCGCCTCGATGCATCCGGTCATGAAAGCGCTTGGCGATACCGCGCGGCTGATGTGCACGAAGCAGACCCGCACTCTGGCCACGGTCGGCGGCAACATGTGCAATGCCTCGCCGGGAGCGGATCTTTCGCCGCTCTTTGTGGCGCTCGAATCCCGCTGTCTGATCCAGGGCCCGAACGGCCAGCGGGAAGTTTCGATGGAGGATTTCCTCACAGGCGTGAACACGACGGCCCTGGAGGCGGAAGAACTGTTGTGCGCCATTGTCGTGCCGACGCCGCCGGCGCGGCGCGAGGCAAGCTATCGCAGGGTTGCCCGCACGGTCGTCGACATTGCGCTGGTGAGTGCGGCGGTGTCGTTGACCGCTGATGCCGGCACCATCACGCAGGCGCGCATTGCGCTGGGTTCCGTGGCGCCGGTTCCGGTTCGCGTGAAGGAAGGCGAGAAGGCCCTTGCCGGCAGATCCCTGGATGACATCGACGCGACATACCTCGAGGAAGCCGCTGGTCATGCCGCGGCGGTCGCACGACCGATTTCGGATGTCCGTGCCGGCGCCAGCTATCGCACACGGATGTGTCCGGTCCTCGTCCGTCGTGCACTCGCCGATGCGCTGGGGCGACTCGGAGAGGACGAACGATGATACGCATGTCCGTCAATGGCCGGGCATTCGACCTTGATGCGAAACCGCACGAGCGCCTTTGCGATCTCCTGAGACGGGCTCTTGGGCTTCACGGAGTGCGTGTGTCGTGTAGCGAGGGGGAATGCGGATCCTGCACGGTGATCATGGATGGCGAACCTGTCACATCCTGCCTTGTCCTCGCCATGCAGGCCGAAGGCCGCGAGATTGTGACCATCGAGGGGCTTGGCAACGAGGACAACCTCCATCCGATCCAGGAGGCTTTCATCGAGGAACAGGGGTTCCAGTGTGCCTTCTGCACACCGGGTTTCATCATGGCCGCCAAGGCCTTCCTTGACGAAAACCCCGATCCGACGGAGGAAGAGGCCGCCATGGCCATGAGCGGAAACATATGCCGGTGCGGCGCTTATCCCTACATCGTGAAGTCCGTCATGAATGCGGCGGCACGGCTGAGGGAAGGGGGCTCGGTTTCGAACACCGGTTGACGAGGGGAGAAGGACGATGGCAGCAACGACGGAAGCAACGGGACACCGGTCTGCCTGGAGGATCGCCGGCAAGGGCATTCCCGTGAAGGACGCCCGGGAAAAAGTCACGGGTTCACTGAAGTACGCTGTCGATCTTGAAGTCCAGGGCATGGTGCACGGCAAGATTCTGCGCAGCCCCCATGCGCATGCGCGCATCGTCTCAATCGACACCACCAGGGCCGAGGCACTCCCCGGCGTGCTCGGCGTCGTCACACATCACGACACACCCCAGAACGTCTGGGAGAACGCCTGGTTCAACTATCGCGGCAAGATTCTCGACGGCATCGCTCGCTTTCACGGTGACGACATGGCGGCGGTGGCCGCCGTCAGCGAGGACGTTGCCGAAGCGGCGCTCGAACTGATCGATGTCGAGTACGAGCTTCTTGATGCGGTCTTTGATCCGGAAGAGGCGATGCAGCCCGAGGCCCCGCAGATACGCGAGGAGGGCAACCTTCGCGATCCCTATGTCGTCGAGTGGGGCGATGTCGCGAAGGGAGCTGACGAGGCGGACTTCATCGTCGAGACCGAGATCCGTTTTGCCAGTCAGCAAATGGCCCCGCTGGGCCGCAATGCCTGTATCGCCGAATGGAACGGTGACCGCGTGACCCTGTGGACCTCGTCCCAGACACCTTCGGAATTGCGCGACGGCATCCACGAGGCCTTCGGCATTCCGCTCAGCCGGGTCCGTGTCATTGCATTGCCGTCGGGCAGTTCCTTTGGCAACTGGTGGAGCGCCAACTTCATGCTCATCACGGCGCTGCTCGCCCGCAAGGTGCGCAAGCCAGTCAAGATCGAGCTGTCAAACGAGGAGTGCATGGCGACGGTGAAGCGCCGGCACATCGAGATTTCCAGAGGCCGCATGGGATGCCGCAACGATGGCACCCTGACCCTGGCGGAGTTCGACCACATCATCGACAACGGTGGTTACGGCTTCAAGGATGACGTCGGCTTCTTTTGTGTCGACAACTGGGGTCGCGCGGAACACGGGCACTATGCCATTCACGGGGTCAACACGAATCTCCTGACTGCGGGCTGCATGCGTGCGGTCGGTGATGTCACCCTGGGCTCGGTCGTGGAAAGGGTGGCCGACATGTGCGCCATCCGTCTCGGCATGGATCCGGTGGAGTTCCGTCTGAAGAACCAGATCAAGCCTGGCGAGCGCCTGCGCATGCAGCACAGCCGGCAGTACATGAAGGGATCGCTCGAACAGTATCTCGAGGGCATTCCCGAGGAACAACGTCAGGAATGGCCGAAACTCTTTCATCTGTCGAGCGGTTCCACCGACGAAATCCTGCGCAAGGGCGCCGAGGCCTTCGACTGGTCGTCGAAGTGGAAGGGCTGGGGAGTGCCCTATGCCGTTGACGGTCCCAGACGCAGGGCCGTTGGCGTCGGCACGGGGGCCCATGTCTGCGGCGTCGAGTTCGAGGGCAATGTCTCGGCCGTCGTGCGCATCAATCCGGACGGAAGCGCCAAGGTCCACTGCGCTGTCGGCCGGCAGGGCCAGGGGAGCGAGACGACCCAGGCCCAGGTGGCGGCCGAAGAGCTCGGCATTCCGTTTGACAAGGTGGAGATCGAGACAGGCGACACCGATTCCTGCCCCTGGAGTCACGGTTCCCTGGCCAGCAATACCATGTACCGCGTCGGTTGGGCGACACGCGCCGCAGCCAATGACGCCAAGCGCCAGTTGCTGGAGATCGCCGGCAGGGAGTTCTTCGATTCACCCCGCCAGGAGCTCGATGTAGCCGACGGTGTCATCTACTCCAAGGACCCCAACAAGCGGAACATCCGCATCACGGTCGAGGAGGCGCTCAATCACTTCCGTGGCACCGACGCGCTGGGTCAGGCATCGTCGATTACCGGCAGGCCACAGGGTCCCATGCCTCCGGCCAGCACGTTCGCCAGGCACTTCGCGGCGCACTTTGTGGATGTCGAGGTCGATATCGAGACCGGAGAGATCAGGTTGCTGGACTTTCTGGCGACCCAGGACAGCGGCACGATCATGAACCCCCAGGTGATGAAGAACCAGATGATCGGCGGCGCCATCTGCGGGGCCGGGTTCGCCATCTATGAGGCTCTGTCCTTTGACGACGATGGCCGCATCCTCAATGCCAACCTTCTCGACTACAAGCTCTTGCGGGCAGCCGATTTCCCGCTGCGCGGCGACGTCATCTACGGGGACTCCTACGACCCGGTTGGCCCCTTCGGCGCCCGCAGCGCCGGGGAGGCACCGGCGGCGGCAGCCGGACCGGCCATCGCCCAGGCCGTCTACAACGCCGTCGGCACCTGGGTCGACATGCCCATGACTCCCGAAAACCTCGTCACCGCACTCGACTCCCTGCACTGAGTCACGCTCCCCGCAGGGCGAAGCGACCCCCTCAGCCACACTGAGACCAGGTAGACCGAGTGCACCGTCGTGGCGTCGACCAGCATCTGTGATCCTCAGACCACTGCCAGAGGGAATCGAAGTGGTTCCGGACGATGGGCTCGCCGCCTTCCTATGCCGTGCCGGGCGAAATGATTCCAATCGTCACGTCATTGACACCCAATTGTCATACTGCACATCTCCTATGGGCAGGAACCTGATCGTGGCACACGAGCACGACCTGCTGTCGGAACGAAGGGCAGGGGAGGCCCTTTCGGACACGTCGCTCCTCCTGAATCGTATGTCGCATTGGGTAGGTAGGGTCACGCTCGCCCGTTTGTTCCTTGCCAAATTTTGCCAATGTTGCTAGTGTCGAGACATGAGCACAATGAACATATCGTTGCCCCAAGCACTCAGAGACTTCGTGGAAGATCAGGTCGCCAAACGTGGCTACAGCACGTCGAGTGAGTACGTTCGCGAACTGGTTCGCTCGGACCGGGATCGCCAGCGAATGCGCGACCTGCTTCTCGAAGGAGCGGCATCACCGCCATCGGTCCTCGCTGACGAAGGCTATTTTGAGAGTCTTCGCAGCCGAGTCCACGAATCCGGCTGACGGTGGGTGCAAAGCCCGTTGTTCTTCGCGAACTGGCGCAGAATGACATCAATGATGCAATCGATCACTATCTGACCGAAGCGGGTCCGGCAGTCACACTTTCCTTCATTGATGCGCTCGATGATGTCCTCTGCGAGACCGGCATGCGGCCGAAGGGTGGCTCGCCGCGTTATGCTCAAGAGTTGGATATTCCCGGCCTGCGCTTCCGAACCATCGGGAGGTTTCCGTATCTGATCTTCTACATCGAGAAGGAAGCGGAGGTAGACGTTTGGCGCGTCCTTCACGGCGCACGAGATATTCCCGCCAGGATGTTCGAGTGGTCCTGAAACGCACCTTGTCCATTCGTGTCGACGCCTCCCGAGGGAGTCGCTTTCCCAGTGCTGCGGGTCAGGCGTAGTTGGGCCGTTCCGGGCAGTCGGGGTCGAGGGGAAAGATGGGGCGGCGCACCTTGCGGAAGGTGAAGAGACTGTTGTCGCTGCTCGTCACGCCGACACCGTTGCAGGGAACTTCGGCGGCTGCGATGTCGCTGAATCCCGCCCGGAAGTGAATGCGCGACTTGAGGATGATGTAACGCTTGTGGAGGGGTTCGATCCCGACACTGCGCAGGCATCCCGGATCATAGGGCTCGGTCTGGCGCGAAACGACGACGATCTCGATGTTGCCGGTCTGGAGAACGCCGGATCGTCCCATGGACATCGTTGTTCCCCGGCCCATCGGCACCGTGACGGTGAAGTCGCCGTCGGTGAGGGAGCGGACCTTCCCGGTCACGGTGAGCGGCTCCCCCTCTCTGCCAATCTCGGGCATGTCGACCTTGCCGCCGAGCTCGATCGTGACCTCGTTGCCGACGCCGGCGGCTGTCATCGCATCGATTGCCGCTTCGTCGCAGATGCCGAACATGGCGACATTCTCCAGCCCCTGGCGCATGACCTCCCGCAGGACGGCAACGGTATCCTGTGTCCCCCCGGAGGCGGCATTGTCGGCATGATCGAGGAGAATGACCGGACCTTCCTCCATCTGTCCGGCACGGGCAATCGCGTGCTCCAGAGGCTCGGCCTCGAAGAGCCACTCGTCGCGGCGGCGCCACGCTTCACCGAGCAGGCGTTCTGCCACCTCTTGCGCCTCGCCGCGGTCGCCATCAGCCACCGTCACGACGGAGAGGCCGGCATTGTGGAAGTCTGCCAGGGGAAAGCCGCCGAATACGCTCACGGCAAGCAGCCCGGCCTCTTCGGCCTGGCGGGCCATGGCGATCATCGATCCCATGGGTTCGTCGTCATGCCCCATGCGCAGGGTCTGGGCGAGAACAGGACGCTGTCCCCATGCCATCACCGGCGTCACCTTCCTGTCGAGGGCATCCACCATGATACGTCCGGCATGATGGCCGGCCTCGTACATGTCGAGATGCGGGTAGGTCTTGTAGCCGACAATCACGTCCGTGTTTTCAACGATGTCAGGCGTGATATTGGCGTGAAGGTCGAGGCTGATGGCGATGGGAAGGTCCGGTGCGGCATCGCGGATGCGTTTCAGAAGACCGCCTTCGCCGTCATCGGTCGTTTCGGTGACCATGGCACCGTGGAGGTCGAGGAAACAGACGTCGCAACCAGCCTGAACGGCGTCCATGATGGCGTCGCACATCACCTGATAGGCATGACTCTCGACCGGACCTGAAGGGGCGGCGTTGCCGGCGACCGGCGTCACGACCTCCATGCCGGCCTCATCGGCAACATCGAGGAAGGCGCCAATTCCTGTTCCGGTTCCCTTGAAGCGCCGGTAAACCTCCGGGCCCGTCGGAACGTCAGGCGAGCCGAAACGGGAAAGCGGTGTCGGCACCGGTGAGAAGGTGTTGGTTTCATGTTCCATCATGGCGACGACCGCACGCCTGTTCATGACCGATCTCCCGTTTTGGTGCCTCAACTATCGCAGCGCCGCTGATTGTGTCAAAACCGCATCCTGTGAGGGTCACCCGGAGAGTGGCACCATGCGCAAACGTGGATCCAGGGGCGTCCGGCCAGCGAGCCTGCGCATCTGCGTGACCTGTCGTTGGAGGGCGCTCGATGTCATGCCGGATGGTGACGACCTTCCGGGAAAGCGGCTCCACGACATTGCCTGCGCCATCGCCTCGCCGGCGGAAAGGGAACGCATTCACCCGATCGTGTGCCTGACCCACTGCCCCGATGCCTGCAATGCGGTGGCAATGCAACGTGGCAAGCCGCCGTTGCTGGCGACCAGGATGTCACCCGATCACGACACCGCGAGGGCACTTCTCGACATGCTCCATGCCTATGGTCAGTCGCCCGATGGTGTCGTCACAGGCAGTGCTGTCGAGACACGTCCCCTGGTTCCGGGAGGAGCACGGCGTCGCAGCTGACAGTGTTGGATCCTGGGATTCCAAATAGGAATGGTTCCGAGTTGCAAGTGGATGATTGCATTTGCAGTTTCCCTGTCGGGGCGTTACCGTTTCCTGGAGTTACGGTGTCGGCTCAAGGGAGGCTCAATTGATGCAGAAATCTCTGTCCATCGATCCGAACAAGTGTACAGGCTGTCTTCAGTGCGAACTGGCCTGTTCGCTTGACAATGAAGGGGCGTTCAACCCCTCCAAGTCGAGGATCAAGGTCTTCAACTTCGAAGCGAAGGGACGCTTCGTTCCCTATACCTGTACCCAGTGTGACGAGGCCTGGTGCGCTGAGGCTTGCCCGACGAATGCCATTTCGGTTGACCGGGATACCGGGGCCAAGGTGGTCAGCGATGCGCTGTGCGTCGGTTGCAAGGTGTGCACCATCGCGTGCCCATTCGGCACCATCAACTACAACCAGTCCACCGGCAAGGTGATCAAGTGCGATCTGTGTGGCGGCGATCCGGAATGCGCCAAGGCGTGTCCTACCGAAGCCATCACCTATGTTGATGCCAACTGGACCGGTCTCGACAGAATGCGCGCCTCGGCTGCCGTGGCCGACGCTGCAGCGCAGACCTAGGGGAGGGAACGCACAATGGCATGGGCTGGAAAGTTACTGCGGGTCAACCTTTCTGAAGGCACCTGCAAGAGTGAGCCTCTCAACATGGAGTGGGCGCAAGCCTATCTCGGCCAGCGCGGTCTTGCGACCAAGTATCTCTCCGAGGAGATCGATCCCAAGGTCGATCCCCTGTCACCGGAGAACAAGCTCATCATGACGACAGGCCCCCTGACCGGGACCTGCGCATCGACGGCAGGCCGCTATTCCGTGGTGACCAAGGGAGCCCTGACGGGCGCCATCGCCTGTTCCAATTCCGGCGGTTTCTTCGGCAACGAGATGAAGAATGCCGGCTGGGACATGATCATTTTCGAGGGCAGGTCGCCGTCGCCGGTCTACCTCCTGGTGCTTGATGGCGATGCCCGTCTCGTCGATGCCTCGAAGCACTGGGGGACATCGGTCTGGGATACCGAAGAAACCATCAAGCACGACCATGGCGATCCATTGATCCGGGTCGCATCGATCGGGGTCTCGGGCGAAAAGGGCGTCAAGTACGCCTGCGTCGTGAACGACATGCACCGGGCGGCAGGCCGTTCGGGCGTCGGTACGGTGATGGGTTCCAAGAACCTGAAGGCAGTAGCCATCCGCGGCACGCTGGGCGTCAGCGTCAAGGAACCCCGTCGCTTCATGGAAGCGACCGCGGCGGCCAAGAAGGTCCTTGCGGACAATCCGGTCACCGGTCAGGGGCTGCCCGCCATGGGAACCCAGGTTCTCATGAACGTCATCAACGAGACTGGCGCCCTGCCGACGCGCAATCATCGTGATGTCCAGTTCGAGGGCGCCAACAACATCTCCGCGGAGGCCATGGCCGAGGTGCGGGAAACGGACGGCAAGAAGAACCTTGTCACCAATGCGGCCTGCTTCGGCTGCACCATCGCCTGCGGCCGGGTCTCCGAGATCGATCGGACTCACTTCTCGGTTGCCGAACGGCCCGAGTACCAGATCATCTCTGGTGGTCTCGAGTACGAGGCTGCCTGGGCGCTTGGCGCGGCCACCGGTGTGGACGATCTGGAAGCGCTCACGTTCGCCAACTTCATCTGCAACGAGCAGGGGCTCGATCCCATTTCGTTCGGCGCCACGGTCGGTTCCGCCATGGAACTCTTCGAGGAAGGTGTGATCAGCACCGACGACACCGGCGGGATCGAGCTCAACTTCGGCAACGCCGAGGCGCTGTGCAAGGTGGCGGAGCTGACCGGCAAGGGCGAGGGCTTCGGAGCCGAGATCGGCCTGGGCTCGAAGCTGCTGTGCGAGAAGCACGGCAGGCCCGAACTCTCGATGTCCGTCAAGGGCCAGGAGTTCCCGGCCTATGACAGCCGCGGCATCCAGGGCATGGGCCTTACCTATGCCACCTCCAACCGTGGCGCCTGCCACTTGAGGAGCTACACGGTGGCGTCGGAGATTCTCGGCATTCCCGAGAAGACCGATCCACTGGTGTCCGATGGCAAGGCCGGTCTGGTGCGGGCCTTCCAGGACGCCACGGCGGCGGTCGACTCGACTGGCATGTGTGTCTTTACGACATTTGCATGGACCCTCGAGGACTTCGCACCACAGGTAGATGCGGCCTGTGAGGGAGAGTGGACTGCAGAACGTCTTCTCGAGACTGGTGAGAGGATCTGGAACCTCGAGCGGCAGTTCAACATCGCCGCCGGCTTCACCGGTGCCGATGACAATCTGCCGCCACGCCTCCTCAAGGATGCGGCGAAGACCGGTCCCGCCGAAGGGAAGGTCAACGGTCTCGAGACCATGCTGCCCGAGTACTATGAGGTTCGCGGCTGGACGCCGGACGGTGTCCCGAGCAACGAGACCATCGCGCGCCTCGGGTTGTAGACTGCCGACAATCGGCTGAACCAGGCGGCCCCTTCCTGAACTCGGGAAGGGGCCGTCTGATTCCGGAACCCCTTATCCAGTTCCCGGTGGATTCCGGTCCGAGTCATGCGCGCTACCTGATCCACCTCCGGATCCGGGAGACACGGCTCCTTGAAGACCGCACCAGCTCCGTGCGTGGTGTGAACCACGCCGTCTCTCACGGTCCTCGTCGCCAAGGTGGCGTTCGGCAGGATTGACGCAGTTACCGGCCTTGCATCCGTTTCGATCGCCTTGTTCGAAGCGAGTGCGTCGACAACGCGGTATGAAATCATGGGGCGGCAGGCACTCCGGCACCAGTGCGCCAAGGTATGGGCCGTTGCGATCTGACGTGTCTCCGCTGCCTTCAGGAGGCGATGTCAGCGCACTCGGGGAAAGAGCGCACACTCCATGGAACCGCCATGAACGAGGCCTTCGCCCCGCTGAGGTGGGTCGGTTTCGATGGGTTTGTCGTTGTATGTGATGTCGTCGCCGATCCAGTGGGTCGCCAGAGCTCGGCGACGGTTCGCCGTGGCGAGATTGCCAGGCGCGCAGTGGTGGATCCTGCTGTGAAAGACGAGGCAGTCACCGGGATCCATCGGGGCGTAGACAATCTCGTGATCGCCTTCGATGCAGTCCCAGTCGGGCGGTGCGGGCAGGTCTTCGGGGCGGGCATAGGCGTCGTTCGGATCGAAGTGAACCGAGCGATAGCGCTGGTCGCGCATCAAGTGGGATCCGCGAACGAACCGCAACGCGGTCTCGACCGGGATCCGGTCGATCGCGATCCACTGATTGCAGATCTGCTCACCGGTGACCGGCCAGTAGGCCTCGTCATAGTGCCAGGGCGTCTTGCGGCTGGTGCCCGGCTCCTTCAGCAGCATGAAATCGAAGTAGAAGATCAGTGTCCTTGAGCGCATGACCTGCATGGCGATGTCAGGTGCGTGCGATTCCAGGCAGAATCTCCGGAACTGCTCGATCCGCCGCCACATGAAGGTGTCGTAGAAGAAGAAACCGGGCTCGCCCGGCGCAGCGATGTTGAACGCATCCGTGTTGTCGTCCGCATGCGCGACCGAGATTTCCATGCCTTCGGCCAGAAGGTCCACCCAGTCCCGGGAATACACACTCCGGAGCCAGACGACGCCATCCCGCTCATAGGCTTGGATGGCCTCCTCGGAAACCGTTGATTCCGTGACCTCGAATCCCGGGAGTGCGACCGGATGCTTGATGACCGGCAGCTCGGCGGTGACAGTCATTCGTGGTCTCGTTGTTGATTCCCGTCAGTATGACGCAGGCTGCGCAGCGGACAAATCATCCTCAGGTCAGGACCCGAAGGGTGTTGAAGGGGTCGAATGGCGATCTGAAGAACTCCGTGCACAGCATTAGGCCATACCCTGCCCGGATGGCTTCCTCACAGGCAACCCTGACAACTGTGCAATCTCTGCCTCAACCGGCGGAATCGGTTGTCCGCCCCACCGCCGAACGTGCATTCGACCATGGCGGCGGCGGCTTCCCTGGATGAACGGATCGGCGTTCTCAATGCCAGAGATCAAGTACTGCTCCGCTGGCGCCGGTCACGGGATCGGTCGCGGGCAGTGGAACGTTCCGCACGGCCTCGCGCATGGCTTCCCCTGCAGTTTCGCCCTCGCGTCTGAGATCGGGGCTCTGACCAGGCGGATAGGCGCCGACCACCGAGAGGCCGGGTTCGTCATCGAGTCGACAGTGGCCGACGCCGGCGGGAATGAGCGCCACATCGCCCGCCTTGACTGAAAAGACGGGGCCGTCGGGCCCACCGAACTGGACGACCGCGCGGCCCCGGGCAATTCCCACCACCTCGTGGGCTTCGGCGTGGTAGTGGTGATAGGAAAAGATCGCCTGGCCCTGCCATCCGTTGCCCCAGCCGTTGGCATGGAAAGCGCGCTGGACATCATCGTCGGGATTGTCCGTCGTGAATGTCAGCGCGTTCCTGTAGAGGATCAGGGGAAGTCTGGGATTGTTGGGGATATCCCCGCTGTCCTCGATGATCCGATGCACCACCTCGACCAAGACCGCCTCCCTTCGCAAGCGGCTCCTATGGTCCTCCCAATACCTCGCGTCTGCAAGGTGGCCATCAACGAGTCCAGGAAACGAACCCCTGGAGCGCCCTCCCGTCGGGCTGGATCACATCCGGCATCACCGGGACGGGAAGGTCTCGGGCGGTACTGACGTCAGCCATGATGGCGGTCTCGTGTCGGGCGTCTGGCTCGAGTACGGTTCCAAGCGTCACGGAGCGGCGCGATGCACAAGGAAGCAGCGACGGGCAATGTCTCGTTGGGCAACACGGGCTCTCCTCCAGCCTTCAAGCGAATCCCGAGCGCCACGGAGGATCGCTCGGCCCTGGCATCGGTTATCTCCGATCAGATGATCCGGATGTGAAACGGCATGCGCCTCGCCACCGAGGTCTACCTGCGTCGTGGAGACTGGCACTTTTCGGCCGTGCTGATACGGCTGCCGTACGACTCTCGCCTCCGCGTCGAGGATGGCGGCACGCATGGCTGCGCGAACGCCGGCAAGACGGCACCGCCAGGCATTTATGGCGATGTCACCATCTCTGGCCGTGCGTTGTCGTCGGTTCCGCCGACATCGGAGTACGAGGAGATCAGCTTCCGCGGCAGCATCGCACCGTCTCGTCGTTCGCCCGATTCGCTCTACTGTATGATCCGAATGCTCAGAGACGATCGCCGCGGCACATCAAGGGCGACAGCTGCGGACCGCGGTTCGCTCGTCCGGAGCCATGTTCTCTGAGTCGCGCGACTCTCCAACCCTGTGCGGCTGCTTCGCGGCTCCGCATCGGCACCTCAACTCGTGTGGTTCCGGGGAAAGGATGCCGGGCGGCAGAGCCGCAGCATGTTCTCAAGCTCCGGCGCATTCCGGAGACCCATGAGAACATCCAGTAGACCGGTGGCGCTTGAATCGCCCAGCACCGCACCGGCATTGACCCTGAACTTCTCGTGTATGTCCGCCCGTGACAGCGGGTTCTCGGGCCAACCTCTTGCATAGGGGACCGATGTCTGAAAGCTCCGGCCGTCCGAGAGGGCAATCTCGACCCTGACTGGCGGATAGTGTCCCCTTTCGGACTGGCTCTCGTGAATGCCCACATGAACCTTTTCGAGTGCCATCCTGTAAGCGTCATCCTTCAGCATCTCCGGGACCAGACGCCCCACCGGGGGTTGCCCGTCGGCGATGGTCCGCGCCACGCCGAAGGCGACGCTGAAACGGGCTTCGTCCACATTGGCCGGTCGGGAAACACCGCAGTAGTCGTACTCGACCTGCGAAATGCGCACGTCGACCCTCTCAATATCGCCAGAGCGAAGGCGGTGTTCGGTCATGAGGCTGTCGATACCGTCGATCGGACGATGCACTATCCCGCACGTGGGATAGGGCTTGCGGTTGAGCGAGAAACGGTCGATCCAGCGGCTCCGGTAGAGCCCCCGTAGTACCTCGTCGAAGCCGCCGGCCTGCCCGCCGCTGCGGATGGCCTCGACGCCGTTGGGCCCATCCAGTGCATCGAGAGAGGCAGTGATGCCTGCGGCCGCCATGAGCGCAGACTGCACCCCGCATTGCGACGCCGTTCCTGCGAACATCGGTTTGGCCATCGTACCGACCTGGCATTTCAGCCCGGCGTTCGTCGTGGCAAGGCTGATCGCGTGCGCCATTCGCGCTCCGTCGAGCCCGAGGAGTCGGGCGCAGGCGGCGGCGGCTCCGAGGCTTCCGATCGTGGATGTCGGATGCCAGCCGCCGTAGAGATGCCCGGGATTGATCGCCTCTCCGCAGATCATGCCGACTTCGAGACCGATGAGAAACGCGTCGATCAATGCCGCACCGGACGTCCTTCGCGGTTCCGCAACAGCGAGGAGCGCCGGCACGATAACGGCGCTCATATGTGCTTCGGTCGCGTTGTCCCAGTCGTCGAGCTCGGTCGCATGAGCCGCCGTCGCGTTAATGAGCGCAGCCGTAGCCGGTGCGCTGGCAGTGTTCGTGAACAGAATCGCGGACTGCCCCTGACCACTTTCACAAAGTGCATCGATCAGGCGTACGGCTACGGGCTCACCCACGCCAGCCGCCATGCATGCAAACGTGTCGACGAAGGCGTCCTCGGCGATCCTGGCATGGTCGCCATGATCCTGGCCGACAGTTTCTGCCCATCCGGCGATGCGCAGGAGCGCCGGTTCCTTCGGTTTCCGAGTAATCATGACACGTTTCTGTTTCGAATGCCGCGAGCAGGCGGCTTGTTCCCGGCCGGCATCATCGCCAAAGAGCGTCCCGTCGAAAGAAAGAAAACCTGAAGTGACGCCTAACTTTTCCGCGTTGGCGCTCGCCACCGTGACGGGAATAGGGTGGCGCCGTCAACCCTTGGATCAAGGAGTCACACCTAATGCCACCCACGAGGGATGAAGCCATCACTGTAAGCGAGAAGTTTGCCGACCGGGTGCTTTCGATCGAGTACGGCACCTTGCCTCCAGATGTAGTCGAAAGCGCCAAGCGCATTCTCGTCGATGCCCTCGCCTGCACAATGGGAGGCTACGATAGTCCCACGGGTCGTACCGTCCGGGACTACGTGCGCCGTTTTGGCGGGGACGGAGGCGCCACGATTATCGGCACCGATCTGCGTGTGACGCCCAGCGCAGCGATCGTCGCGAACGAGGCGATGCTACGCTACCTCGACTACAACGACGATTTCGATATCTTTCTCGGGCCCAGTATGGTCGCAGGCTGTCACCCCAGCGGTTCGCTTCCCGTTGCGTTCGCTATTGGCGAGACCGAGTGCGTCTCCGGACGCAAGATGATCGAGGCGATCGTCGCGGGCTACGAGATCATGGCCGAGACCATCACCCGTTTCAAGGACACGACTCTCCAGAAGAACGGCTTTCACCACGGCACGGTCCACGCCTTCGGAGGGGCCACGATGGCAGCCTGCCTCTACGGGCTCGACCGCGAGCAACTTGTTAACGCCTATGGCCTCACCGGCAGCCTGAACGCGGGCCTCGACATCCTCGACGCCGATAACGAAGCATATCACATGTCCAAGAATTTTGCTGACGGTGTCATTGCCAACGGGGGCGTGATCGCCGCGCAACTCGCTGCCTGCGGCGGCACGGGAAACGAGCGGATCTTCGAAGGCGATCGCGGGTGGGCGCACTCGCTTCTGGGCGGACGCGAGAACTTCGACTTTGACCGCGACTGGAGCGACCGGTTCCATATCCTCGATACCGAATTCAAGTCTGCCTGCGCAGAACTCACCACCCGCGGGCACCTGCACGCCACCTGCACGCTGGTGGAGGAGTACGACATCAGGCCCGAGCAGATCGAGAAGATTACGATTCGTTCGAACATGCGTTCCGTTACGCACACTGCTTCGCCGCGCAAGCGCTATCCGGACAACAAAGAGACGGCCGACCACAGTTCGCCCTATCTCCAGGCGATCGCCGTGCTGGAAGGGCCCATCACGCCGAAGTCTTACCGGGAAGAAAACTATCAGCGCGAAGATGTGCGCCAACTCATCGGTCGGGTCGACGTTGTCCATGGACCGGAATTCGACGGCGAACACACCTCGGCCCATGTGAAGATCGATTTGAAGGACGGCGGCACCTTCCAGCGGAAGGTCACGCGCGAGGAAGTGCTTGAAATGCACGAGGCAACGCAGACCGATGAGGGATTGCGCGACAAGTTCGTCGAGTGCGCTGGAAACCTGTTGAGCGGCGACCAGATCGACAACGTGATTGAAACCTGCCTGTCGATCGACAGCGCCGACGATGTCTCGAGCCTGTTCCCGAAGCTGAAGACGATCAGTGAAAACGCGTTCTGAGGTGCCTATGAAAATAAGGGAAATTCGCTGTTACGAAGTCGACCTCCGTATCTCGCTGGGACCGTACAGGAGTGCGAAGGGCTCTATCGCCACCGTCAAGTCCACCATTCTCGCGGTCGAGACGGATACGGGGCTGTTAGGCTGGGGCGAGGTCTGCCCGTTCGGTGCAAACTATCTGCCAGCCCTTCCGCAGGGCGTGCAAAGCGTGATCGAAGAACTCGCGCCTGTGCTTATCGGACAGGACCCCCGGATGACCGAGGTGATTCACGCCCGAATGGATGCCGCGGTCGAGCTGCAGCTCTACGTCAAGACCGGAATCGACTATGCTTGCTGGGACATCCTCGGCCAAGATACGGGACTCCCGGTCTACGCCCTTCTGGGCGGCATGCAGACTGAACGCTTGCCGCTCATCGCCTCGGTGCCCGGAAGCGTCCAGGGCATGACGGACGCGATGGCGCATTATCGGGGCAAGGGCTATCGCCAGTTCTCGCTCCATATTGCCAATCCCGACTGGGACGACTTCGACGCCTACCGCAAGACGATCACGTCCTTCGACCGGAAGACCCGCTTCATCGTCGATGCCAACCGAAGCTGGAACGTCGCGACGGCACTGGAAATCGCGCGGGCCTTCGACGATCTTCCGATCTTCCTCGAACAGCCTGTCTACGACATCGCTCAGCTCGAGGCGCTTCGGCCGAAGATCGGCTTGCCGCTGATCGCCGATGAGGTTGTCGTGACGACGCAAGACATCGCCACCGTCGCAAGCCGGGGGATCGCCGATGCGGTTGCACTCAAGATCGGCCGGGTAGGAGGACTATCGAAGGCCCGACGGATCTGCGACATAGCGGACGTCTTTGGCATCCCGTATTGGATCAAGGACGTGATCGGGGCAGAGATCGCTACCGTCGCAACTGCCCATCTCGCACACGCAAGAAACCCGAAGCAAATGGCTGGCGCTCTGTCCTGCACTGACATGGTCGATACCGCGACGGGCCGAGTGAACCTCGTTCACGAAAACGGCGAGATGTTCATCCCTGAGGACAAACCCGGGCTCGGCTTTGTCCCCGACGCTTCGGTGCTAGGGGAGGTCATCGCGCGCTATCGCTGATCTCCGTGCGACATCTCGGGCACCCGGACACCTATAGCCGACACGAGCAAAGAAAGCACCCGTCCCGAACCGATATCGAGGTGGGTTCGAGTATTCCGCGATGATTCGGAACCGACCGCTCAGCCCTTGAGCCAAACACGCTCGATCGAGCAACTGCCATTGGTTTCGCGTGAGCCATCCGGAACGAGCCCGCTCACCGCCGGACCGCCCACAGATCTGCCAGCGCCCGGTACTCGGAAACGAAAGGCAAGATTCAATCGGCACCATGCGCATGTCGTGACAGGTGCCAGAGTTGACCGAAACCACGCCCCCGAGGCGGGAGTGACCTCTAGGCTACCCTTCCAACCAAACCCTTTCGATCACGCGACCACCTGCAAAGGCACGAACGAAATCTTCCCCAAGACCGCCTAGCTTCTCGCCATGCGCATCAATAATGTCTGGAAAAGCATAGACGATGGAGCCTCCCTCGTTGTGCAGGAGTTCCTGCGCGTCCCAGTACATCTGTTTCCGCGTATCGAAGTCCGTCTCCACTTTCGCTGCCGCTATGAGCTGGTCGAATGCTTCGTTCTTCCACTGCGACTCATTGTACTTTGCTGACGACGTGTAGGCGTATGACAGGATTAGATCCGCCGTTGGCCGGGCAGTCCAGTAAGACATGAAAAACAGCTTCTTCATCCAGATGTTCGACCAATATCCATCGGCCGGCGCCCGGGCGATCTCCAGGTCCACTCCCTGCACTTGCTTTAGTGCCTCCTGGTAGATTTGCGCTACATCAATAGCTTCAGAACCGGCCGCCGTGCTGGTGAAAAGCTCCGCAGAATGACTGCCAAGTCCGGACTGCTGAAAATGCCAACTGGCTTTGTCTGGGTCGTACTCGCGCTGAGGAAGCTCTGAATGGAAGAACGGATCCGATCTGGCAATCGGGTGATCGTTCCCCACGTCGCCAAATCCGGAAAAGGCCCTGTCAATCGCCTGCTGGCGATTGAATCCGTATTTCATGGCCAACCTGAGATGATTGTTAGAATAGGGATCGGCGGTCGCAGTCATGGCGCATGTATAGTTATCCTTTCCAGGCGACACAATGACAGCGATCTCCGGCGATTCAGCGAGCTGGCGCGCAACCTTCCTTTCGACTGAGTTGATCGCGTGGAACACACCCGTCGACAATCCGTTTGACCGAGCGGTCGAGTCGTTGACAACGACCAACTCATAGGAATCCACATGTGCGCGACCTTCTTTCCAGTAATTCGGATTTCTTTCTCCGATCGCTCGGACGCCTGGCTCGAATTCGGTTAGCCTGTACGCGCCGGCACCAATAGCGTTATTCCAATCGTCAAATCCGTCCGGAACAATCCCAAGCTTGTAGTCCTCGAAAAAGTAGACAAAATCCGCATTACCGTCCTTGAGTACGATACGCACCTGGTGATCGTTTTCCGCAACAATCGTATCTACACTCGCCAGAAGCGTCGCAAAAGGCGATTGTGTGTCAGGCCCCATGTGGCGCTGGATGGAGTAGACTACGTCGGCCGCGGTCAACGTCTTGCCATTGTGGAACTCAACGCCCTTCCTAATGTCGAAGATCCAGTCCTTTGCCCCCTTGTCCGTTGACCAGCCTGTGGCGAGAGACGGTGTCAATTCCGCAGACGGACTCAATTCCACAAGTGTATCGTACGTCGCGTAGCACATTGCTCGGATCACGTTATCGACGCCAAGCATCGGATCCATGACATCAGTGGCATTGCCACCCTGCATGCCCAGCTTGAGTGTTCCGCCCTTGTTCGCTGCGAATGCACGATTCGTTGCCCCCGCGAGCAACGCCACACCGCCCGCGGCCGCCATACCTTTCGAAAACACTCGTCTTGAGATTCGCGGATCGACAGTAGACCCTGTCAATTGCATCGCCATAGCGTACCTCCCAATTCCCAATTCCTGATCATGTAGCTCCTGGTTGCTGGGACAACACGATCCTTCGAGCCCTTCAGTCAATCAGGAAACTCGACCTCGTCTCAATTAAGAAAATCTGAAACGAAAGCTAACGAAAACTACAGGACCAGGTCCGCGGTCGTGTACCTAGCGGCTATCACTCGAGTATTGCCGTCAAGATTGTTGGTGGCCATTGACCTCAAGGAGGTCCAGCAAACCTACGACGCCTTTCGTTGTCTCGAGCGACAGGTACGTTTCGTCACTGCCTCAATTTTTTTGACTACCCAATGGTGGGTTCTCGCTGTAGTTTGCCGCTGGGACCTGAGGAGGCTCACCAGAACATCGATTCCGGGGGTACAGAGTGCAAGACACCGGCGGTCCGGTCGCCGTAGCGTGCTTTCAGATAGTCTATTGAGTTGTAGCGATAACTCCACGACATCATCGATGAACACGGATGCAACATAGGAAAACAATCAAACCACTGACGTTGTCGCAAAAGATCTTGGCCGATCACAAGATTGCTACGCTCTCAAGGGACGCACAATTGGTCCGCGTCGATCGCCTGTACATGGACGAAAGCTGCTATCATTGCCTCGCCGAGCTGCGTATGCGAGGACTCGTGGTGAAGACGCCGGCTACAAAGTACGCGATGGTGTCGCATTTGGCGCCGACCTTCAATAGAGCTGCCGGAGCCACTGATCCAGAGATCAACACTATCTTTCGGCTGTTAGAGCAATTCGAGGCCGAATACGGGATCGATCTGCTGCATTACAACGACCCTCGCCAGGGAATCTACCATGTCGTAGGGCCGGAACAGGGCATCACGCTTCCTGGGCTACTGGTCGCCGGCACAGATTCGCACATGACCACCCATGGCGGCGTGGGTGCTCTCGGCTTCAGCGTGGGCTATGAAGAAACAATACACATCCTTGCGCACGATGCGGTTTGGTCCTACGCGATGCTGCCGATACTGATCGAGATTTGGGATGAAGTTCCTTTCGGAATGTCTCCAAAGGACCTCTCACTCGATGTGGTGCGGCGAATTGGAGCGAACGGTGGTTTGAACTGCTGTGTTGAGTTTGCGGGATCGGCCGTGTCGCGTCTGTCCGTTGAGGGCAGAATGACACTTTGCAACCTTATGGTGGAAGCTGGAGCGCGGGCGGCCATCGTTGCCCCCGATGACAAGACGATGGACTATTTCCACGATCGGCCAAGCGCACCCAGAGATCAGGATTGGGACAAGGCTCTCGAGTATTGGCGCGGCCTAACTGTGGACCCCGATGCGGAGTTTCTCCGGCGATACAGTTTCTCGGCGGCGGACTTGGAGCCACGTGTAAGCTGGGGAACGACAACTGAACATGTCATACCCGTAACAGGGGTAGTTCCCGAACCATCGACAGCGCCCACCGATGCCGCAGCCGGGGATTGGCGAGCTGCACTGGACTACATGGGTCTCCAACCTGGTCGGCCGATTGAAGGATTGCCAATGGACCAGGTGTTCATTGGTTCGTGCACCAATGGACGCATCGAAGACTTGAGAGCTGCCGCAGCGGTCCTAAAGAATCGCCAGGCAGTGATACCTGGCCTCGTGGTACCCGGGTCGACACCGGTAAAGAAGCAAGCTGAATCCGAGGGTCTGGACAGGATTTTCCTCAATTCCGGATTGCAATGGGGAGAGGCCGGTTGCTCGATGTGTTTCGGACATCACGACAGTATTGTGCCACCCGGACAACGTTGCGCCTCCACAACTAATCGCAGTTTTCCAGGTCGCCAGGGACCTGGAAGCCGGACGCATTTGATGAGTCCCGCCATGGCAGCGGCGGCTGCCGTTAGCGGAAGAATTGTCGATGTCCGGAAAATCAAGCCGGAGGACCAAGCTTGAAATCGATGATGATCGTCGGCAAGGGGGTCCCCCTGGATGGCCAAAACATCGATACGGATCAAATCATTCCCGGCCGATTTGTCTACGCACCACGTGAAACAGGCGAGTTTGGTCACCACCTATTCCATGACCAACGTTACCTCGACAATGGCGAGACGATTCCAACGCATCCACTGAACGATGCTCGCCATGCCGGTGCATCGTTTCTCATCGCAGAGGAGAATTTCGGCGCCGGCTCAGCGCGGCCCCAAGCCGTTTGGGCGATCCAAGACTATGGAATTGAAGCGGTTCTCGCAGTAAGTTTTGGAGGCGTTTTCCGGTCGAATTCAAGCCGGCTTGATCTTGTTCCGGCAATCATGAAGAGAGGAGAAATATCTTTTGTCAAAGCTAAAGTGCGAGAAGATCCCGAAGTCGAAATCCGATTGGATTTGAGAAATCTCACGGTTAGCGTTGATCAGGAGAACATTGGTATCGAAATGAATAGACTCGATGTGTTTCGCCTGACATCGAGTCTCGATGATTTGGCGTTGACCAAGAGCTATGGAAGACAAATGCAAGAGTTTGAGCGGGACTATGTCGAGAGATTCTCGTGGGCGTCGTTGTGAACAGCTTAGGGGCCCCGTCTCGTAAGTTGCTCTCTTGGCAAAATCGGAAATGACGCTGTCGCCGTGATTCCCCAGCGGCGATCCGGCTTTGAGATCACTGTAACAACGGCGCCGACCAGATGAGTGGGTCGAATCGGCGATTCAGACAGGAACTCACCAGAGTGGTTTGTGTTTCGACTAAACCGCAGCGCGCCAAGCCAATTCAAAATGACGCGCCGGGCGTAATCTGCTCTTCGGGCACTCGCCTGCCGAGCTTCATGCCTAAAAGCCTCAATCGGCTGTGCAATTCCTCACGGTCGACGTGACACTGCCGGAAGTGACGGACACCATCCGTGACTTCTTCGAAACTCGTTCGTGCGTGCATGACCCTCTGGTTGTCGTATACGGTGCACTCTCCGACGTTCGCCTGGAATTGGACTCGCAGGGAATGATCCAAGCTCGTGTCCTCCAGCAGCTTGCGCGCCCGGTACACACGCCGGATCTCTGTCTCGGAGCCGACGAATGGGGCCACCGTGCGGGGATGGTAACGAAGCCCGACGACTTGACCATTGGTGTTTAGACGAAACACCGGTGCTTCAACCTTGTAGTAGGCCGCGTCAACTCCCGTCGAGGCGTTCTCGGGAATGTGCCGGTGAAAGGTTAGCGGAACACTACATAGGACATTGAAAGCGTCATCATCGATTTCCCGTATCCGCTCTGCCAACTTTAGCCCGTCAACATAGTATGACTGGCCACCGCATGCACGGATCTGTTCCACGCAATGGAAAAATGTAATGCCGGTGGGCGTATAGCGGTACGCGTTATCTGTGTGTGGCGGAATGGCGCCTCTGGAAAGGACTCGGAACCAGGCTTTCACCTCGGACCTGACATCCAGAGTTACCCCGTAGTTCGTATCGTGAAGGTATCCGAACCTCTTGGCCAGGTTCTCAGTCGCGATCTTCGGTGTTCCGGATATGCGCAAGAGGCCGTAGCGGACGATACGCTCCATGGCTTCGTAGCGGGCCTCGTCGTCCGACATTAGCTCGTCGTACGAAGCACGAAGTTCAGCCAGATCAAGAGAGGAATCCCAAGTTTGTATTCGAAGTGGCGCGCTTCGCGGGGCGCCTTCGACATATCGCTGCTCGTACAGCCAGACAGGATCATGCACCGATGTGCGACCGTCAGGCCAGTTAAGGCAGACCGATCCGTCGGCTAGGTCGACATGCGTTGGCCGGATGTCGTCGGGAATATCACCCAAGTTCAGCAATCGTTGACCGGTAAGAGAATTCGCATCCTCGGGGCAGTTCTCGCGCAGCCAAAAGTATAGAAATCGGCCCGACGCACCATTCGACCAGGTAACCGTAAGCCCCGCTTCGTCCTGCACGATGGATACGGCACGGAAATCATGATCCTCCGATGGAGGCAACGGTTCGGCTACTCGGCTATTCGTCATTGCAATCGCTTGTTGGCCCTCCAACTGAGAAGTTGCCTCTCCGACGACGCATCACTCCGCGTCCCCGGCTCCTATGAGGATCTCATCGCCTTTCCAGGTAAATGTTGTATTCAACCCTTGTGAGTCGCTGATCTTTCGAAAATGCTCGTATACAATTTGGCCGCGTTCATCGCTCTGCTTTATCGCGACAGGAGCTAAATCGTCACCGATATAACAAGGGACATAAGACACCTGTTGAATTGTGTCGTCCTGGATGACGATTTTCGCGATCATTGTTGGTCGGGACTCATGGTCAGGCACTCTCCCGAACCGGTCGACCATTAATGAACCGAATCGGCTCCAATCCCACAGATAGCTCTCAGGAAATTTGCAGCCTGGTTGCTTTGCCGGCGGCTGCCACTCTCCATGGCAAGCGAAATTGTGCATGCCGTAATAGATCACCTTGCCTTTGTAGACCTCGACACCCTTCGGCAGATGAGCGTGATTGCCGAAAATGACGTCCGCGCCAGCGTCGACTGCCGCATGGCCTACCTCGAACTGGTAGTCGGCGATTATCGCCGGTATGTAGTGGACTCCCCAGTGATAACAAACCACGAGAACGTCGACCTCTTGCCGAAGCTGCGCGATGTCGTCTATCATATCGCGAAGGTCTCGCTTGTTCGCGAAGGTACGGATGAGCGGCGGCGTGCCAGGTTGGGGGTCCCATTGTTCGTAGTGGGTAAAGGCGCGCATGGGCACATGCCCTGGACGGACGTCCGTTGCTTCATATCCGCTCGGGCCAATGCAACAATAGGCAAGAAGCCCAATCCTCGTTCCATTCTTCTCAAGAATCGCAGGGCGGCGCGCTTCTTCAATACTCCGGCCGACCCCGAACGCCGTGATCCCCTTGTTCTTGCATCTTTCGAGGCAGTCGAAGACTGCTTCGTAACCCCAGTCCAGCGAGTGGTTGTTCCCGAGATTGATGGCATTGATGTTCGCATCACGAATGGAATCAAGCATTGAGGGATCGCTTGGCGGCGCTCCCACCTGAATCTGCCAATACCCGCTGGGATCTTCACACTTGTCCGAATAAATTTGGTCGCAATTGCAAACCGTGAAATCTGCATCGGCCAGAATATGCTTGACGCCGTCGAACGCCGTCTTGTGGGTTTGCGGGTCCAGAATCACATCACCGACGCCCATGAGCACCACTTGGGACATTCTCGTTATCCTCGCGACCGCCGTTGAAGCCCAAGGTTACCGGATGAAAATTTCCCAATCCAGCAGTTATGTTCGCTGATGGCGCCGGCAAATGCCGAGAAGTACATGTGGAGCTGATTGGTCCGCATGATGTGGGCCGACGCGCGGTCGCAGATCAGCCACAGCTGCTGATCCTTGATCCTGTTATCCAAGGCGCGCCCGGGGCACAGTACCGCTGCTCGTAGAGTTCCTGGGCGCGCACCGTCTTCCTCGAGATGATCGTCACCACTTGGCAGACGTTCCTGCCGCGCAGTCCCGGCAGCCACTCGGCCTTGGCCATCGCACGGCGCACTCGGGACCATGACGAGCGGGTCCGATACCGCAGGTCCCGATAGCGCCTGGAAGCTTTGCCCGACTCCAGGCACCGTTGCTTCGACCCCTCGAGTTCCCTGGCGATCAGGGCGTTCAGCCGGAGGTTCTGCCTGCATCCAAAGACATGGTCGACATCATGGGACTCGCACCAGACCATGATCTCGTCCTTGTCGAAGTCGGAGTCGCCCCGTGCCATGATCCGGATCGAGGGCCAGGCGCCCCGGATCTGCGCCACGATCCGTGACAGCTCGTCCACCGAACCACCCGCCGCACTGCGGTCGGCGGATCGCAACCGGCAGCACAGGATGTGCTCGCTGAAGATGATGAAAGGCGGCAGGAAGCAAGGGTGATCGTAGCAACCGTGGAAGAACCTGCCCTCCTGATGTCCATGGATCGGATCGTCGGTGGAATCAAGATCCAGGACAATCTCCCCGGGCAGCTCGCCGTGGCTCTCCAGGAACAGGTCCACGAGAAGACCAGGGCCGCGTGGTCGGCCACCACCTTCCTGTAGCGATCCGTGCTCGCCTCATCCAGCAGACTGAGTTCCAGGCGGCTCAGCGTGCTCGATGCTCCGGGGATCACGATAATCGACAAAAGCACCGGCAACGCGTTCTGTGACATGGAAGAGCCTGTCGACCTGCCGCAGAAACAGCGCGCCACCGTCCGATGTCATGAGGCCGCCGTCGAAACCGGCCACAATCCGACGCCGAGCGAGGCCTTCAAACTCCAGTTGTCGTGCTGTACAGTGTGTGGCAATGGAGTGGGCTCATCTGTGTAAGTAAATGTTTGGAATCATTCATATATGTCACAGCATTCAACGCCATGAAAAAGCTCGGGTGAGCGATCCGGATCAACCGCCGCGCATTCAGTAGTTCTGTGATCGTGATTAGCAATCCTTCAATGGAGGGCGCTCGCCCCGTCGGCTCTCCGGACGGTCGGCGACATGGCCTGCTCTCTCAGGAAATCGGCCATTTCGCGGACCGCCGGGTCGTTCCGCCTGCATTTCTGGATCAGCATCGAGTATTGGACGGGGACTGCGATCGACGAACCCAGCGGGTGAATCAGCCGGGCTCTGGAGGTGATCGTTTCAGTTATGTTTTCGAATAGGAGCGCTATGCCAACATCGTTCAGCGCGCTTTGTATTGTCAGCTCGAAGTTGTCCGTGACGATCCCATGCGCGGCGTCCGTCGGATCGAGGCCGGCGGATTCGAAACAGTGCATCCAATCGGAGTAGTCGAACTCGTGAATGAGGCTGCATTCGCGGAGCCGCGTCACATCCCCCGCAAGTCCGTGCTTTTTCGCGAATGCCTCGCTGCACGTTGGTACGCGCGTCATCGTGAGAAACGGCTCCACCGCATAGCCGGCTTTCTCGACATTGCCATACCAGAGCGCGATGTCGAATTCCGCGCGCTTCAGTTCGTCGAACCGGAAGGACGAGTGAACAAACACGCTGACCTGGGCGTCGTCAGCCAGGTAACTTGACAGCCTTCGCGCAAGCCAGTGCGAGGCGATGAACGGAGTTGCGAGGATCGAAACGCGATGCCGACGCTGCTCGTAGATTGCGCCGCAGGCGTCTGAAATGTTCCTGAGCGCTTCCGACATGACAGGTAGGAGGAGCTTCCCCTGTTCCGTCAGTTCCATGCCGTTGGCATGGCGATGGAAAAGCGCGATGCCAAAGTGATCTTCAAGTATCTTGATTGCCCGGCTGACAGCCGGTTCCGTCACGTTCAGGTCCCGCGCAGCGCCGACGACACTCCTGTTGCGGCCTACGGATTCGAAGCTTCGCAGTGCGTTCAACGGAGGGAGTTTGTACATGCTGTACTTTGCCCCTGCGATGACGAAACCATGCGCCACGACAATGCGCCGGGGAAACTCTCGTGTCCATGGGTTTGGCTAATTTATTTTTTGGGGCTGGTTCAGGAATACTGTGTTGAGAAGTCAATCCGCTGGCAAATAGTAGGCTTTCAGGCGCCTCGCGGTCGGTATGCTGACACTGTTCGGCGCTTACACTTGTCCGGCTACCCTTCGTATGGAAGGCGGGATCGACAATGCTTGACGTCGCAACCCTTCACGCCCGCCTGAACGATGCCGAGACCTGTGTTTTGCCCCGCATGCTGGACCGGCAGACAGCGGAGCGACCGAAAAAGACCTGCATCATCTTCGAGAGCGGTCCCACCTGGACGTATTCGGAAACGCAGCGACACGCACGAACTACCGCCGCCGCGCTCGCATCCCTCGGCGTCGCAAAGCGCACACGAGTCCTAGTCATGCTCGACAATGGGCCGGAAGTCGTCCGTGTTTCGCTCGGGCTTTACTATCTTGGCGCGGTCCTCATGCCGGTAAACACCGAACTGCCTGTACCGCTCCTTCAGCGTATGATCGACTATGGCGAGGCGGAGCTGCTCATCGCAGGCTGCGAGTATCTCGAGCTGCTGGCGCAGTGCTCGTTTGCGCATCTTGAACGGGTCGTGGTCGTTGGGCGCGAATTCAGCGCGCATCCGACCAAAGGAGCTGGCGTCGAGTTTCTTGGAGAGGACGTCCTGTCCGCAGAATCGCCGATGCCGCCAGATTGCGATCCCGTGATCGAGCCGTGGGAAACGCACACAATCTTCTTCACGTCGGGAACGACAGGCGTGCCGAAAGGCGTGGAATGCACTCACATTCACACAGCCACGATGGCGATCGACGGCCTTCGCTACCTGAACGCCGAAGACACCTTCCTGGCACCGTTCGCCTACTACCACATTTCCGGCGCGTATGTGCCGTGGTCGGTGTTTCACGTGGGCGCCACTATGGTCGTCGTCAGCCGTTTCAGCGCATCGCGCTTCTGGCAGCAAGTCCGGAACTACGACGTGACGGCTACGCTTCTGCTCGGGGTAATGTGCGATTTTCTGCTGAACCAGCCGGAGACGGAGCAGGATGCAGAAAATCCGCTTCGCTTCATCGTACAGCAGCCCCTGATCGGCAGCGTTCATGCCTTTCGCAGGCGTTTCGGCGTCGAAGTTTACACGCAATACGACAAGACCGAGACAAGTCCCCCGATCACCTCGGATCTCGTCCGGGACGGCGATGACGTCGTAGCCGGATATTGTGGCAGGATCCGCAGCGGTTTCGAGGCGCGGATCGTCGATTCCAACGATTGCGACCTCCCCGTCGGCGAAGTCGGTGAACTCATCGTGCGCTGCGAAGTGCCGTGGGTTATCGCGCCGCGCTACTTCAACATGCCTGAGGAAACCGTGCGCGCCTGGCAAAACGGCTGGCACCACACCGGAGACCTGTTCCGGCAGGATGGCGAAGAACGCTTCTATTTCGTGGACCGCTCGAAGGACATGATTCGGCGACGCGGAGAGAATATTTCGAGTTTTGAGATCGAGCGCGAACTAGCGGAGCATCCGCGCATCGCGGCGGGTGCCGCCTACGCCGTACCTTGCCCAGAATTCGAGGGCGAAAGCGAAGTCATGGTGGCGATCGAACCGGAGGATAGTACGACAATTGAACCGGAGGAAGTCGTCGATTTCCTCACCCTCCGCATTGCGCGCCACATGCTTCCACGCTACATTCGCGTCCTTCCCACACTATCGCGCAACACGACGAACAAGATCGTTAAGACGGCACTGGTCTCCGAGGCTGTCACCGAGGACACCTGGGAACGGCCGTAATCTGTACAATAACCCGAAAAACGGGAAATGGTGCAATGACCCTCGATATCGAAGCGCCACCAATCCGGTCGGGCCATGCCGAGCAGATGCTCGATACGGTGCGCCGCTTCGTCTCGAACGAGATCGAACCACGAGCTGCGGAAATTGACGCTTCGAATGCCTATCCCTGGGACCTTCACGAGCAGGCAGGGGAACTTGGTCTTTTTGGGATCGCCCTGCCCGAAGCCTATGGCGGCCTTGGCCTCGATCTGCGCACACGGCTCGAGATCATTGAACTCGTCGCCCGGTGCAGCGGCTCTTTCGCGATCATACTTTCGACCTGGCCGGACGCCGTCCATCCAATCGTCGACTGCGGCAGCGAGGAGCTCAAGCGGGAGATCCTGCCTAGAGTCGCAAGAGGAGAGTGGTGCCCGGCACTCGCGATGTCCGAGCCCTCTGCCGGATCAGATGCTGCCTCAATGAAGGCGGAGGCGCACAAGACACAGGACGGTTACATTTTGAACGGCACGAAGACATGGTGCACCCATGGCGGCATGGCCGACATGCTCGTGGTCTTTGCGAAGACCGATCCCAATGCCGGGAGCGCGGGCATTTCCGCCTTCCTCATCCTCAAGGACGACCCTGGTTTCGCGGTTGTGCGGGACGAGGACCTGATTAGCGTGCGGGGGTCGCCGCAGTCGACGCTGGAATTCTCCGATTGTTTCGTTTCGGAAGACCGGCGCCTCGGCGAGGAGGGCGAGGGATTCAAGATCGCCATGAAGGCTCTCGACGAAGCGCGGCTCAACGTGAGCGCCAAGGCCCTGGGAGCTGCTCACACCTCGATCTCAATCGCCACGAACTATGCACGGGATCGTCAGGCGTTCGGCACGTCGATCGTCAATCACCAGGGCCTTCAGTTTCTTCTTGCGGATCTCGCGACGGAGTATGCGGCTGCTCGGACGCTCTGGCTGCACGCCATCGCCGAGCTGGAACAGCGTCCATCGCGGAAGGCTTCGACGCTCGCCTCCATGGCCAAGCTCGCATGCACCGAAATCGGGATGAAGGCACCAGTGGAAGCCATCCAGGTTCTCGGAGCGACCGGGCTCTCGACGGAGGTTCCCTTGGGCCGATTCATGCGGGATGCTAAAGCCTACCAGATTTACGATGGCACGACGCAGATTCACAAGATGATCATCGGACGTCATCTCGCCCGCGAAGGGTTCGACCTTGTCTGATCTGGCGATCACCGAGGGAACTGTGCTCTGCGCTGTCGTCGGCGCCGTCGCGAAGATCACGATCAACCGGGAACGGCGGCGAAACGCCCTAGACCATACGGCCGTCGCCGTGCTGTCGGAACTGTTCGAACGGCTTGAAGCTGCCGATGTTGCGGCAATCGTTCTGACAGGCCAGGGTACGGCCGCCTTCTGCGCAGGCGACGACATCAAGGCGTACAAGGAGCGCGACACAGTGACCTCGCGCGCGCACTTTCGCCGCGGGCTCGACCTGATGGACCAGATCGCCGACCACTCATGTCTCGTGATTGCTGCTGTCGAGGGCTACTGCGTGGGCGGCGGACTGGAACTTGCAGCGGCTTGCGATTACCGCATCGCGGCGCGCGACGCCACTTTCTCTCTCCCAGAGGTCCGAAAGATGGGCGGCAGCCCGACCTGGGGCGGTCTCACGCGCCTGCCGCCGCTCATTGGCCTTGGCCCGGCGAAGCGCCTCGTCCTGCTGGGAGAGGTCTGGACCGGGCAGGAGGCGTTTGCCCAAGGGCTTGTCGACCACGTAACCGATCCTGGAAAGGCAGCAGACGAGGCGATGCAGTTTGCCGCCGATTTTGCGACGGACATCGAGTCGTCGGTATTCGCCCGCGCCAAACGCATCATGCATCAGGCTGTTGGCGCCCCGGCCTCAACCATGCACGCCCTGAACCTCACCTGTGAAGAGGTCGATCCCTTCGACGGTCAACCCGATTGATGAAGCAACAAGATCCACGGAACGACATGCCCGGCGCCATAGACAGCCTCTGCAACCATTTCACCCTCGAGAACCTGAAGCGCAATTTCCTCGGCAATCCGCAGGAAGTCGAGACGTTCGAGCGCCTGGGATTGATGGACAATCTCAAGGGATTTTCTCCCGAAGAATTCCTCGACCGGATGACATCCGCAGGCGTCGACAAGGTGGTAATCACCGCGATCGCATCGTGGTCCTACCTCGAGCAGCGCATGAACGTAAGCACAAGCGTCGAAGAGATCGTCGAGGCGCGAAAGGCCGATCCCGATCGAATACACGGCCTTTTCGGCATCAATCCTATGCGGAGACTTGAAGGCGTGCGCGCCATGGCCGACGCTGTGGAGACCCACGGCTTCGTGGGCGCGCATATTCACCCGCACGGCTACGACCTGCCGCCGGACCACGCCTTCTATTTTCCCTACTATGCGAAGTGCGCAGAACTGGGCGTGCCCGTGGTCATTTCCATGGGGCATACACTCGACATGATGCCGATCGAGGTCGGCAGGCCAGTCTATCTCGACAAGATCGCGTTGTACTTTCGCGAACTCAAGATTCTTTGCGCCCACACAGCGTGGCCTTGGGTCGACGAAGCGATCGCCCTCGCCGCCAAGCATCCGAACGTCTTCATCGGAACATCCGCTTACGCGCCGAAGTACTGGACACCTTCCCTCGTCCAGTTTGCCAACTCGCGCGGCCAGAACAAGGTCTTGTGGGGCACGGACTTCCCCGTCATTGACCATGCGCGCTCAATACGGGAAATCGAGGACCTGGGTTTCAAACCGGCTGCGCGTCGCAAGCTCTTGCGCGATAACGCGCTGCAGTTCTTCCCGTTCCAGCGCGCAATGCGGACCGAGTGACAGGGAAGAAATGTCATGGACCGAAGAAGCGGCAAACCTGTTGCCATCGTTACCGCCGCAGGCCGAGGTATCGGTGCGGAATGCGCGCGGGCGATGGCACATCGCGGCTATGCCGTTTCACTCCTGTCGCGGTCCGACGCAGCACGTGAACTCGCTGAGGAACTGGGCGGTCTTGGTATGTCCGGGTCGATAACCGACCCGGTCGATCTCGAACGCCTCGTCACGCAGACCGTAGAGACCTACGGACGGCTCGACGCGCTCATACTCAACACCGGTCACGCACCGCGATCGACGAACATTGCCGGCACGGCACAGTCACGGGCTTCGTCCTACTCGGCCGATGACCCGTTCGAGCCGACCGAAATCGAAGATGCCGAATGGCTGGCAGGCTTTGACATGTTGTTTCTGAGCGCCGTCCGGCTGCTGCGCCTTGCCATCCCGGTCATGCGTCGCCGGTCCGGCGGCTCGGTTGTCCTGATCTCGACCTTCTCCGCTTTCGAACCACGGCTGACCTACCCGGTCTCTTCAGTGACTCGCACAGCGCTGTCTGCCCTCGTGAAGCTCTACTCCGACCGCTACGGTCGCGAGGGCGTACGGATCAACGCCATTCTTCCCGGGTTTCTCGAGAACTGGGAACAGCCCGACGAGGTTCTGCGATCCATCCCACTCGGCCGCCGCGGCGCTCTGGCGGAAATCGGCGCGACGGCCGCGTTTCTCACTTCTCCAGCAGCTGGATACATCACCGGGCAAAGCATCCTCGTGGACGGCGGCGTGAACCGTTCGATTTGAACCAAGCTCCGGGAAGGGGACCAATCTATGAAGACGTTCGTATCGCTGGTGAAGCTGACGACTGCAGGAAAAGCCGAGATCACCAAGACCTTCGAGCGCCGCAATGCCCTGGCGCCGGCGATGGAGCGTCTGTCGGTCAAGATGGAGCAGTACTTCATGACACTCGGGGCTTATGACTATGTCGTCGTCTTCAGGGCGCCGACGGACGAGGCCATGGCAGAGTTTCTGCTGATCCTGGGCCGTCTCGGCGCGGTCGAGACGACCACTATGGTCGCGCTCGACGCAGATGCCTATGGCGGACTGATCGAGCGCCTGAGCAATGCAGAATGAATGTTAACTGACGGTACCGCCGCACCCAAAACAATGGCGACGCAGGTATTGAAAATAACTGAATTGCACCGGCGACCGGCAACGTTGGAGACTGGCACCGGCGAGTTTGCTTGAATGGAGACGTCGATGAAGGGAACCGCCCTTGTTACGGGCGCCGGTGGCGCCATGGGCAGTGCTTGCGTGGAGCGCCTGTCGGCCGACGGCTTCGACATCGCCGCATTCGATATCGACGAAGACGGGCTGGCGAACGCACGAACGCGAGCGACAACGCGGATAGAGACGTGGGGAGTTGATCAGACGGACGAAGCCGCCGTCCGTTCTGCTGTGGCCGCAGCCGAAGACCGTATGGGTCCAATAGCAGCCTTCGTCAACACGACCGGATGGTGCATGGGAACCCGCTTCGAGGAAGAGGCTTCGGACTACTGGCACAAAGTGATCGCAGTGAACTACTTGGCCGCGCTCTACGTGACCCACGCGGTGCTCCCGGGCATGGTCGAACGGAAGACGGGCAAAATCGTCTACATTACCTCTGATGCCGCAAAAGTAGGCACTGGTGGCGAAGCTGTCTACGCCGGCGCAAAGGCCGCCGAATGCGCTTTCGCCAAGAGCCTCGCGCGCGAAAACGCACGCTACAACATCAACGTGAACTGCACAGCGCCGGGACCCACAGAATCGCCGCTGATGCGGGATGTCGAGGAACAGAACCCAGAGATGGTCCGCCGCATCACCCGGCAGGTGCCCTTTCGGCGGCTCGGACTCCCCGAGGAACAGGCCTCGGTCGTCAGCTTCCTCGTCTCGGACGACGCGCGCTGGATCACGGGCCAGGTCATCAGCGTCAGCGGCGGTCTGACGATGTGCTAAAAGGACCGTCCGGTCCGGTCTAAACGGGCACGACGGTACCGCAAGACGGAGCAACAACCTTGAGCGACGGAACGAGACGGCGCCGAAGGGGCGGACAGGCGGGACGGCGTCGGACCCAGACCGATGCCATGGAAACTGAGGCACCGTTGCGCCGCGGTCTGGACAGCGGCGCAATGCAGACGCTGTCCGATCACGAGAAAGCGAAAATCCACTCCGCCGCACTCGACGTCCTGGAAACCGTGGGCTTCGGCGAAGCCCCTGATTCCACGCGCGATTATCTTCTGGCGGCCGGGTGCTGGATCACTGATAAAGGTCGCATTTGCTTTTCCAGAAGCCTTGTCGAGGACACCATCGCGCGTGCGCGGACATCGCTCACATTCTTCGGACAGAACCCAAGGCATGACTTCGATGTGAGTGGCTCGAAGACATACTTCTCCACGGGCTGCGGATCGATTCGAGTGGTCGATCCGGAATCGCGCGACATCCGACCGGTAACCACGAAGGACGTCTACGACTTCGCGCGGATTGCCGACACGCTCGACAACATCCACATGTTCCACCGGCTTGGAACACCGACGGATCTCGAAGATATCGACGATGTCGACATCAACCTCTGCTATGCGGCGGTTCGCGGCACCAGCAAGCCGGTGAGTACCTCGTGGTTCAACGGCGAGAACGTCACTCGATCGATTGAGATGTGTCACTGGATTGCGGGAAGCGAGGACGGGTGGCGGCGTCGCCCGTTCATCCTGAACACCTGCACCTTCGTGGTGCCCCCTCTCAGGTTTGCCCCGGAGTCCTGCTTGGGCCTGGAAAACGCGCTCAGGGGCGGCATGCCCGTGCAGCTGACGAGCTCCGGGCAGCAAGGCGCCACCGCACCGGTTTCGGTGGCCGGCACAATCGTGCAGACGATGTCGGAGGTGCTTGGCGGGCTCGTCTATGCTCACCAAGTGGTGGACGATCCGCAGATTCTACTCGGCACCTGGCCCATGGTCTCTGATCTCAGGACGGGCGCGGCGACGATCGGGAGCCCCGAACAGGGGATCGTTTCTTCAGTTTCAAGCCAGATGGCGCGTCATTACGGACTGCCGAACGGCACGATCTCGGGCGGCACGGATTCGAAGCTGCCTGATACCCAATCAGGGTTCGAGAAGGCCATCCAGCACACGCTGGTGGGTAATTCCGGCGGAAACGTGCTGTTCTGCGCGGCGGGTGCGCTTGCAGGTGGTCTCGGATGCAGTTTTCCCGGACTGGTCATGGATAACGAGATTATCGGCGGCGCGCTCAGGGTGGTAGAAGGGTTCGAATTGAATGACGACGAGCTCGGCGTCGAAATCATTCGTGATGTCTGCGTCGACGGGCCGGGTCATTACCTGGGCCGACCCGAAACACTGGCGCGCATGAAGAACGATTTCTTCTACCCCGCACTGTCGGACCGAACGAGCCTCAACGACTGGCCTGGCGTCGGCAAACCAACGATGCTTGAAAACGCATACAAGCTCGTCGACAGGATTCTACACACCCACTTTCCGACCCATGTGCCGGAGGTTGCCGATCGGCAGATCCGCGAAAGCCTGAGTATAGCCCTTCCCGAAGAGGAATGCCGCCCCAAGGTGGCCTGACGGTTTCCGCAGAAGGCCACGTCTCGATCCGCACCCCCTGTCACCCGCGCCTGCCTATGGTCGAGAGCCCGCGGCAGCGGCGGGCTCTCTCGAACCGCACGGTGACGGCGTGAAGGTCGAGCGCGACACGGTGTTCTGGAACCGGTCACTGATGGGGTTCGGGGTCAGGGTGAATCCCTCGAGCGACAATGTGTGCGTCGCCCGGGCGCGGAGCCCGAAAGGGCGAAAACGCGTGCTGGACGTCGATACCTCGTGCGGCGGCCAGAATACTGTTGGCCGGCACATCGCACCAGGAGTGGGATCAAACAAGGGAAGAACAGTATAATTGTTTTGGGACGGCGCTATAAATCAATCGGTTATGGCAGAACAATGGCGGATGGGGTGGGATTCGAACCCACGAGACGCTTTGGCGCCTGCCGGTTTTCAAGACCGGTGCCTTCAACCACTCGGCCACCCATCCACGGAAATGTCCCTTAAGGGGCGCGTGGTGCCGCGGTCAAGGTGATCGCCGCAGGAAAGCGATGAACAGCAGCGAGGTGGCGAACATGATGAGGCTGTAGGTTGCCGCCGGGATGACGACGGGTCCGGCGCCAAACAGCAGCACGGCAATGGCGATGGCAAGCGTGCCGTTCTGCAGGCCGCACTCGATCGAAATGGCGACTCTTTGCGCCTTGCCCGATGCCAGGGCCGTGGCAAGGCCGTAGGCGAGCGCCATCATGACCACGTTGAGCACCAGTGTGACAAGGCCGGCGTCCGCGAAATAGGGAACGATGTTGTCGCGTTCCTGGAAGATGGCTCCGGCCAGGACCAGAATGAAGAGAACCGTCGAGATGCGTCGCGACCACGGTTCCACGGCCTGGGCCAGCCCCGTGGCAAGGCGTCGCAACGCCACACCGATCACAACGGGCACGGTCACGATGACAAAGACGCTGAGGGCCGTTTCGGCGACCGAAATGTCACCGGGATCATCGGAGCCCATGAGATGCTGGTAGGACATGACCACCACCAGCGGAATGGTGATCACGCTGACGAGACTGATGATGGCAGTGAGTGAAATCGACAGGGCCACGTCACCACGGGCGAAGGAAGTCAGGAGATTGGATGTGACCCCGCCTGGAGCTGCGGCGATGATCATGACGCCGAGCGCAAGTTCCGGCGACAGCGGCCACAGGCTGATCAGGATCAGGGCAACAAGCGGCAGAAGAACGATCTGCGAGAAGGCGCCAGCGAAGAAATCCTTCGGTTGCCTTGCCACCCGTGCGAAATCACTAAAGGTGAGGCCCAGGCCCAGCGAAAACATGATGAACGCCAGAGCAATCGGAAGAATGACGTCAGTGACGATCCCCATCTCACCCTCCATCCGGTTGGCCCGATGCTAGTGGATTGCCGTTCCACGGGCAATGCAGCGCCGTCATTGCTTGTCGAAACACCCGAGAAGCGGCACACTCTCTCGCCGTGGCCGGCCGGCCTGGAGAAGCATGCAGATCACCTTCAAGCTCTTTGCGTCGTTGGCGCCCTATCTGCCGGATGATGCATACAAAAATGCAGTTCCACTCGAACTTGACGAGGGCACCACTATCGGTGCGGTCCTCGACCGGTGCGCCGTCCCGCGTCAGATGTGCCACCTTGTTCTGGTCAACGGCTTCTTTGTGCCACCTTCAGCACGCGAAACGCGGGTCCTCATGGACGGTGACACCCTGGCCGCCTGGCCTCCGGTCGCCGGTGGGTAACGAGACACCAGGAGTGGTCGCAAAGGACATGGCGATCACTCCCGTTGAGTTTCATCGCCTGCTTCCACGGCTGGCCCGGGGCATGGCCTGCGCCACGGAAGAAGGACGCGTGCGCATTGGAGAGGCCGGTAAGGGAATTGTCATCACAACCCGGATTCTCGAACCGCGCCGCATTGCCGGTCTCGTTCTTGAGCGGTGCCGGGTGGAACTGGCGTTCAGCGGCATGGATGGAACCGAGGTCGCCGCATTCCTGGCGCACTTCGACCGCGTCTACCACAAGGGTGGAGGATAGGACGCCTACACGAACCGACCGAGACGCACGGCGGTCTTGCCGAGCTGGGGTTCGCGGGCCGGCATCACAAGAACGCAGTCAGGGTAGGGGGTGCGAATGGGGCGGTCGCCGTCGTGGGCGATCAGCGTTGCCTCTTCGGGGATGACCTCGAATCCCTGGAAAGTGCGCACGAACCGGAAATCGTCGGTTTCGATGGTGACAGGATCGGTCACCTCGACAAAGAGCTGTGGTCTATCATCTTCCTGAGGCAGGCGGGCGTTGGCAAGGCTCTCCGGGACAGTGCCAAGGTGCCGGAGAAAGCGCAGCGACGTCTCGATGGCGATCTCCGTTGCCTGGGGATGGAAGTGATAGCCGCACTCCACAAGACAGGCGCTCTTCGGACTCTCCACGTCATCGAATGCAGCAAAGTCGCGCACTCTCTTTCCGGCATCATGACCCCGGTCCATGACGACATGGCGTGGCTTGCCGATGGCCGCCGCCAGGGCGCGGCCCTTGGCTCTCCGGCCGGCCAGCAGCATGGCGGGTTGCGGTAGTTCGACCGAGTGAACATCGAGAAGATGGTCGGCGGCCGCGAACACCTCGCGCATGGCGCGGGCTCGGGTCAGTTCCTGGCTTGTCCGCGGACCGTCCAGGGTCTTCTGATCCCACAACCGGTTGAAATCCTCGTCGACGAATCGGGACGCATAGGGATGAGCGGCATCGAAGGTCTCGTAGGCTGCGACATTGGCAAAACTCAGCGTGAGCCGGCCCCGCGCGGGCCGCACGTCGTTCTCGAACAGGTATGTCAGTGCGTGGGCGCCACACAGTTCGTTGCCGTGGGTCAGCGCATTCACCATCACGTGAGGGCCCGGAAGACCGCTGTCGAAGGTGGTGACGTAGTCGATTCCGGTATTGCCCTTACGATAGGCCGAAATGTCGCAGGGCAGAAGATGGACGCCGGGGTCGGTTTCGGTGTCGGTGCTCATGCGATGAACTGCTCCTTGAGAATGCGCTCCTCCAGATTGTGTTCAGGATCGAACAGCAGCCGCACGGAACGTTTCCGGTCCGGTGTCACGTCAACCTTCACGACGTCGCGAACCTCGGCGGAATCCGCAACCGCACTGACGGGCCGCTTGATGTGATCGAGGACCTCGAAACCCACACTGGAGTTGTCCGGCAGGATGGCGCCCCTCCAGCGGCGCGGTCGGAAGGCGCTGATCGGAGTCAGGGCCAGTGTGTGAGACCCGATGGGCAGAATGGGTCCGTGGGCGGATAGGTTGTAGGCGGTGCTGCCGGCGGCGGTGGCGACCATGACTCCGTCGCACATCAGTTCTTCCATGCGCACGACATCATCGATGCGGACCCGGATCTTCGCCGTCTGGCTTGTTTCGCGGAACAGTGAAACCTCGTTGATGGCCACAGCCTCGTGGCGAACTCCCCCGACATCGATAGCGGTCATGGAGAGGGGTTTCAGGATTGTCGTCCTGGCGGCATCGAGCCGTGTGATCAGGTCATGGGTCGCAAAGGTGTTCATCAGGAAGCCGATGGAACCCCGGTTCATCCCGTAGACCCCGACATCCCTGTCGAGATGCCGATGCAGGGTCTCAAGCATGAATCCGTCGCCACCCAGGGCGACAATGACCTTGGCATTGTCGACGTCCGAGCAGCCGTAGAGGGCGACAAGCTCGTCACGTGCCCGTTGTGCACGGATATCGGTCGACGCAACGAAGGCGATGTCCGGCCTTTCCAAGACCCTGCTTCCCCGATGTCGTGACTGGCACCCACCGGGTGCTGGCGCAATCGTTACAGGATGGTTCCTGGCATGTCCATCCAAACAGCGTGCCGGATGAAGCCGTCCCGCTTCCCAGGGAAGCCCCGGCACCATAGGTTCCCAATGCTGCCATCTCCGGAGTTCATTGCCATGCCGCGCTTTGCTGCCAACCTTTCCACCATGTTCACGGAAGCGCCTCTTGGGGAACGGTTTGCGCTGGCTGCCGACGCGGGGTTCGAGGCTGTCGAGATCCAGGATCCCTATGACCTTCCGGCCGCAACGGTTGCCAGGACGCTGAGGGAATGTGGTCTCGAACTGGTGCTCGTCAACGCGCCTGGCGGCGAGGCGGGACTGGCAGGCATTCCGGGTTCAGAGAGCGAGTTCGGCGCAAACTTGAAGGTGGCGCTCGATTATGCCGCCGTGACCGGCACCGGTCGTGTCCACGTTCTCTCCGGAGTCCTTCCGCCGGCGACTGCCCTTGACGCCTGTGAAGCGGTGCTCGTCGACAATCTTCGCCTGGCATCCGCCGAAGCGGCCTCTCTGGGCATCACGCTGCTCATCGAACCGATCAATGGGCGCGACGTTCCAGGGTACATCCTGACACGACAGGACCAGGCGCGACGCGTGGTCAAGGCCGTGAACCGGGCGAATGTCAAAATCCAGTTTGATTTCTACCACTGTCAGGTCACTGAGGGAGATCTCTCCCGGCACTTCACTGAACAGCTGCCCTTGATCGGGCATGTCCAGATCTCGGACAACCCGGGCCGTCATGAACCGGGCACCGGTGAAATCAATCACGACTGGATTTTCGATCTGGTCGATCGCAGCGGATACGGGGGCTGGGTGGGGGCGGAGTACACACCCGCCGGCGCCACCCAGGAGGGCCTTGGCTGGTATGCGCCCTGGCGCAGGCGCAGGGTGACGTGACTCCTACACGGAACACCCTGCCTTCATGCCTTCGAGGACCGCTTCTTCGCAGGTTCTGGGGCTGAGGCAGTCACCAATCTCGAGGCATGTTCCGGACCAGTCAGCAAGCTCTTCGGCAAGCGTGGTATCGGGCATGTGACCGACTGCCGCGATCACGGTGTCGACGGATTCAATGAGAATGATCTCCCCCGAGGTCACGTGCTGCAGCCAGGTGCCCGAGGAGTCCGCGCCGACGAGACGTGCGTAGGGAACGATCTCGACGCCGAGGCGGTTGAGTTCGCCTGCCCAGCGGTCGCGCACGTACATCTGGATCATCTGACCCGGCATCGTGCCATTGACTGCCAGGGTCACGCGGCATCCTTCCCTGGCGAGCTTTTCGGCCAGCCCCAGACCCGTCCAGTCGCAGCGCCAGTCGGCGATCACGACGCGCGAACCGACTGAAATCTCGCCACGAATGACCTGCCAGGCGTCTACAAGCATGGCGTGGCCATCGTTCTCGATGTCGGGAACGAGCGGCCTTGCGCCCGTCGCCACGATGACGGTGTCGGCGCCCCAGTCCTCGAGTGTCTGCCGTGTCACCCTGGTGTCCAGCCTTACCTCGACTGAGTGGCATGCCATCTCCCGTTGAAGATTGGTCACGATGCCGCCGAACTCGGCGCGCCCAGGCAACTCCTGGGCCAGCAGAACCTGGCCTCCCAGTCGGCGTGTCTGTTCGGCAAGAATGACCCGATGGCCGCGTTCCGCGGCAACTGCTGCAGCCTTCATGCCCGCCGGTCCACCGCCTGCCACGACCACGGTCCCCGGCTTTTTGGCCGTGGGTTTGACGGCGTACTCCAGTTCCCGGCCGGTTTCCGGGTGCTGGATGCAGGAGATGCCGTGGCCGGTCTGCATGTGGCCGATACAGGCCTGATTGCAGGCAATGCATGCACGGATGCCGTCGATGCACCCGGCCCGCGCCTTGTTGGCCATTTCAGGATCGGCAATCTGGGCCCGGGTCATCCCCGTCATGTCGGCCTGGCCGGTGGCGACGATGGTTTCGGCATCCTGGGGCTGATTGATCCTGCCGGCAACAAACACCGGAATCGGCACCAGCTGCTTCACGGTGGCGGCCAGCGGTGCCAGGTAGGCGTTGGCGACGTTCATCGGCGGCACCACGTGGATTGATCCCCTGAGACCGGTCATGGAGCCGGCGATGACGTTGATGTAGTCGAGGGTACCCGCGTTGCCGAGCCGTCGGCACACTTCGAGCAGCTCTTCGGAGTCGTTGCCTTCGGTTTCCATCTCGTCACCGGAGATTCGCATGCCGACGACCATCGACGGACCCGCATGGTCGCGTACGCAGGCGATGACCTCTTCAAGGAAACGCATGCGGTTCGCCAGTGATCCACCATAGACGTCCTGGCGTCTGTTCATGGCCGGATTGAGGAATTGTGCCGGCAGAAGGCTGTGGCTGGCGAGGATCTCGACGCCGTCCAGTCCAGCCCTCGTCATGCGTCCGGCGGCAGCGCCGTAGGCTCTGACGAGCTCGCCGATCATGGACAGCGACAGGGCGCGGGCAATGGTGTGGGAACGCTGTGTCTTGACCTGGGAGGGGCCGAGTGCGACGCCGTGGCTGCCGTCGGGGGTTGTCACGCCATAGGCGCCGGGATGACCGAGCTGGCCGAAGATCATGCATCCTTGGCGATGGACGGCATTGGCGGTAAGCCGGTAGGGAGTAATGCAGGCGTCACTGGAGGCATTGAGATTGCGCCAGCCGCCGCTTGCGTGGACCCTTGCCGATTCGGTGATGATGAGGCCTGCGCCACCCCGCGCTCGTGCTTCGTGATAGGCGACAAAGCGCTCGTCAGGCAGCATGTCCGCATCGAGCAGGCAGGTCATGTGACCGGTCGAAAAGATGCGGTTGCGAAACGTCCGCGACCCGACGCAAAGAGGAGAAAAGAGGTTAGGGAAACGGTCCGCCATGGTACCGTTTCACCCGATCAGCTGGTGTTCAGGCGGCTTTGCGCTGACGCTCCCGGAAGGCGGCGATGACATCGTGGCTGCTGCACCTCGCGCCATGCTGGAGATACTCCATGGCCCGGAGAGAGGCGTTGTGGGCCTCGAAACTGGACCCGCCGACGCAGTCCTCGACAACGTGGGCATGATAGTCGTGCTGGTGCGCATCGACGAAGGTGTAGTGGACACAGACATCGGTCAGGCCGCCGCACAGGAAGAGCGTATCGACCTTCAGTCCCTTCAGCAGAATCTCGAAGTCGGTTCCGAAGAAGGCGGAATAACGACGTTTCGGGATCAGGTAGTCCACGCCCTCACGATAGGGCAAACGAACGTGAATGCGCGTGCCCGGATGTCCCTCCACACAGTGTACACTCTCGTCGCCGTCGAGCTCGCGTCCGAAATCCACGTGATCGGGCCGGTGCACCTCGATGATGTAGATGACAGGTATGTTGCTGGCGCGCGCAGCCTCGATGAGCGGAATCACGCGGTCAACGCGCTCCTCCTCGCCACCCATGCTGGGAATGCCGCCGTCATCGTCTTCGGGACGCCCTGTTCCCATGATGTCGACAATGATGAGGGCAGGGTTGCCTTCGTTCAGAGATGCCATGTCATCCTCCCTCGGCGCTCACAGTTGAGATCACGATGCAAATTCTACCCTGTCACCTACCCTGATGGAACCGGACTTGAGAACACGGCAGGTCACGCCGCCACGCCAGTCCACGGCGAGGGCCTGGCGCAGGCCTGTAGCCTGTTCTTCCATGCGGGAGCATGGATCGGTTTCGCCCGTGATGGCGAGTTCCACGTCTCCGATCTGAACGGTTCGGCCGAGCTGGCCCTCGACACGAAGACCGGTAATGAAAACGTTGGACCGCCGTGTTGTCCACGGCAGGCGTTCTCCCAGTTCGCTGCATGCCGCATCCCAGCTTTCCCGGGTCAGGATGGTAACCTGCCGGTCGCCCGGTTCGCCGCGCAGATCGCCCTCGACCCCTGCATCGACACTGATCGTCGTTGCGTCGAGTTCCTCCATGGGCGCTCTCGATGCGCCACGCCGTGCTATGGCAACTATGGTTCCGGACATGGGCGTTCACCCTCAGTGTAACGGCTTCCTTGTGCCACGGACGATCGCAGACGACAAGGAAGCAGGACTCGAACGGGCCAGGATGGCCTATGATGGAGAAGTCGGGGAGGGGAGCGACCCATGGTGAAGAACTGCAAGGTGGTGATGGCACGGCGTCCCCATGGATTGCCGAAGCCGGATGACTTCAGGATTGTCGAGGAGGATTCCGGCGATCCGGGTCCGGGCGAGGTGTTGTCCCGTACCATCTATCTCTCCCTCGATCCCTACATGAGGGGAATGATGGATGACGCCGAGTCCTACGCGGGACCGATGCAGATCGGTGATGTCATGATCGGCAGCACGGTTGGCGTGGTGCTGGACTCGCGTCACAAGGCGTTCAGTGCCGGTGACATTGTCGAAACCCAGGGTGGATGGCAGTCCCACGTGCTGGCACGCGGCCACACACTCCGGAAGGTTGATCCCTCTCTGGCGCCCGTCAGCACCGCCCTTGGAGTGCTGGGCATGCCGGGACTCACGGCCTATCACGGCTTCGTCGACGTCTGCCGTCCAGTGGCCGGGGAGACCGTCTTCGTGTCGGCTGCATCCGGCGCGGTCGGCGCCACAGTCGGACAGATCGCGAAGATTCTGTCGTGCCGTGTGACCGGATGCGCGGGATCCGACGACAAGGTCGACTGGTGTCTCCAGGCTTGTGGATTCGATTCCTGCTTCAATCACAGGAAGTCCACCGATCCGCAACGGGACATCGCCGCCATGTGTCCCGAAGGGATCGACATCAATTTCGAGAATGTCGGCGGTCCGATTGCGCGTGCAGCGATCATGAACCTCAACGAACATGGTCGCATGGCGGTTTGCGGCACGATCTCGAACTACAACGCCACTGATGAGGACATGGTGGAGGACCATCTCTGGTGGTTCATTGTGCGCCGTATCCGCATGGAGGGTTTTCTGGTGACGGATTTCGCCAAGCGACACGACGACGCGCGCCGCATACTGGCCGGCTGGATTGCCGAGGGCCTTCTCACTTGGCGCGAGGACATCGTGCAGGGGCTCGAAAACGCGCCGGCAGCGTTCAATCGCCTGTTCGACGGCAGCAATTTCGGCAAGCTGCTCGTTCAGGTGAGCGACAGCCCCGTGGCTTGACGCGAGGCGGCGGTTGTCGATCTGGCCGGCGGCCACTGTCGTGACGTCAAGATACGCAATCGCATCCGGGACGCCGAGAAGTCGTCTGAATCGATGCCGGAGCTCGATCGATTGAACCTGATATGTCTGTGGTGCCGCGCCGAGCAGAAGAACGGGTGCTGCAGAACACCAAAGCGCGAGCGATAGGTCGGTTTCAGGGTGTTGCCTTGTCCGGTTGCGCCGGAGAGGCCCGGGTTGCATGGTGGAGCGGCCTGCTGACCTGGAACTTTCCCACCATGATTGAATCCCCGAAACTGATGAGGACCTTTCCGGCCGCTCCGGGCGAACAGGTCATCCTTGCCAACATGCAGCAGGGGCCATTCAACCGCTGGGCCTTTCGCAACATGCGCCGCATGCTTCCCACCGGGAATGTCTGGCGTGGCGAGGGGGCGGCGCAGCCGCTGCAGCACGAGGCGGTGTGGCTCGACGATATCGAGTTCGAGGACGCCGAGGGAGCCACGACAACCGTCGGCAGAACAATCGAGACCGGGTACATGGACGGTCTGGTGGTGCTCTGCCAGGGCGTCGTTGTCACTGAACGCTATGCCGAAGGCGTGGCTCCCCATGAACCGCATCTCCTCATGTCGGTGACCAAGTCCTTCACCGGATCGCTCACCGGCATTCTGGTCGAGCGCGGCCTCCTTTTGCCCGACGACCTCGTCACCGACATCATTCCCGAGGTCAAGGATTCGGCATACGAGGGGGCCCGGGTTCGCCACGTTCTCGATATGACCGTGGGCATGGACTACGACGAGGACTACGACAATCCCGAAAGTGACATGGCCCAACTCGATGCGGCGTGCGGCTGGCGTCCCGCCATCGAGGGCGCGCCCGACAACTTGCGGGACTACATCACGACCATGCGCCCGGCGGGGCGGCACGGAGACGTCTTCCACTATGTGTCGACCAACACCGATCTTCTGGGCTGGATCCTGGAGAGGGTGTCGGGAACGGACTTTGCCACGCTGCTCAGTCGGGAAATCTGGCAACCGATGGGGGCGGGTGCAGACGCCTATGTTGCGCTCGATCGACTCGGGGCGCCTCAAACTGACGGCGGTCTGTGTGTCACCACGCGCGACCTTGCCCGCTTTGGTCAGCTTCACCTCCAGAACGGGGTCATGGACGGGCGGCGCATCATTCCTGAATCGTGGATCAGGGATTTCAGGGAGAATGGCGACAGCGATGCCTGGGATCGCGGCTCATTTGCCGAGATGATGCCGGGATGCCACTACCGCTCCAAGTGGTACACGGACCTCAATGATCCTCACCGGCCCTTCTTCGGCATCGGTATTCACGGTCAGATGCTCTTCGTCGACCCGGTTGCCGGTGTCGTCTGTGCACGCCACTCGAGTCATCCCGCCCCGGCAGAAGAGAAATTCTTCAATGACATGGAGCGTTCGTTCAGGGCCATCGCCCACGCCCTTGCCGCCTGATTGCCCGATTCGCCAATCACCGAAAGGGAGATTCCCCTCTCTTTGCCCGGAGTACCCTCAGAGGCTGGCGAAGCGGTCGAGGTGCCAGTCGATGTCGCCAAACAGGCGATGGATGACGCTCAGTCTCTTGAAGTGGTGACCGGCTTCGTAGTCCTGGGTCATGGCGATGCCGCCGTGAAGCTGCACCGCTTCCTGACCGACAAGGCGTCCGGCCTTGTCGCATTGCACTTTCATGGCCGATACCGCCCTTTGCCGCTCGACGGCATCGCTGGCATCAACATCGCCCATGTAGACGGTCGTCATCGAGCGCGACTCCTCAAGTGCCACGAACATGTCCACCATGCGATGTTGCAGAACCTGGAACCGGCCGATCGGTTGACCGAACTGTTCGCGGGTTTTCGAATAGTCAACCGTGAGGTCATTGAGGCGGGACATGAGGCCGAGTGATTCGGCACAGACGGCCGCGGCGGCCCGGTCGACGACTTCCGCGATCACGGGGTGGGCCTCGTCGGCCATGCCGAGCAGACGGCCGGGAGCATCGTGGAAATCGATGTCGGCGGCTCGCCTGCCGTCATTGGTTGGATAGGCGCGCCTGGAGACGCCATCGCCTTCGCCGTCCACCAGGAAGAGGGACAGACCACCGTGTTCCCGGGCGCCGCCCGATGTTCTCGCCGTCACCACGAGTGAGTCGGCGGTGTCGCCGTTGAAGACAAGGCTCTTGCGGCCGTTGAGGGTCCAGCCGCCGCCCGACCGTGTGGCGCGGGTGGTCACATGGTCGAAATGGTAGCGCGAGCGCGGTTCGGTAAAGGCGAACGACAGCAGATGATCACCGGTTGCCGCCCGGGCGATGATCTCGGAGCCCTCATCCCCGCCACCGGCGATGGCGATGGCCTTTGCTGCCATCACGATGCTGGGGAGAAACGGTTCGACCACGAGACCGCGTCCCAGCCCCTCCATCAGGATAGCGACGTCCCGGGCGCCGCCGAATTCGGAATCAAGGCCGACGCCAAGCCAGCCGAGTTCGGCAAACTCCTTCCACAGCGAGCGGCTGAATCCCTCGTCCTCGGCGACCGACGCGCGATGACGTTCGAAATCGTACTCACGCTCGACAAATCGATCGACGCTTTCCCGGAGGAGCAGCTGCCCCTCGTTGAGCTCCAGATTCAGCATGTCTCTAGAGACCCAGCACGTGCTTGGCGATGATGTTCTTCTGGATCTCGTTGGATCCGCCGTAGATCGTCACCTTGCGGGTATTAAAGTAGTCGGGTGCAACGGGCGCTGCATAGTCAGGTCCCAGCGGTTCCTCGTTCCAGCCGTCCTCGAGGGCCCGCGGAGCGTAGGGCAACACATAGGGGCCGGCGGCCTCCATGGCGAGTTCGGTCATCAGCTGATCGATCTCGGTGCCACGGATCTTGATGTAGGAGGCTTCATTGCCGGGGTCCTTGCCGGCGGCGACGGACGACAGCAGTCTCAGCATCGTCGATTCGAGAGTCATGATCTGGATCTCGGCATCGGCCATCCTCGCCCGGAACCCCGGATCGCTGTCGATACCCTGGTCTCCGGCGATGTGGCGCAGGCGTTTCATCTGGCGTTTGGCCTGGGGAATGCCCGCCATGTTGAAGCGCTCGTAGCCGAGAAGGAACTTGGCATAGGTCCAGCCACGATTTTCCTCGCCGATGCGGTTGGCGACAGGAACGCGCACGTCATCGAAGACCACCTGATTCACTTCGTGGCCGCCTTCCATGGTGATGATCGGGTAGATGGTGATCCCGGGCGACGTCATGTCGACAAGGAGGAATGTGATTCCCTCCTGTTTCTTGCCTTCGCTCGAGGTGCGTACCAGGAGGAAGATCCAGTCGGCATAGTGGGCCATTGTCGTCCAGGTCTTGATGCCGTTGACAACGTAGTGGTCGCCGTCGAGACGAGCCGCGGTCTTCAGGCTGGCGAGATCCGAGCCGGAATTGGGTTCGGAGTAACCCTGGGCCCACCACAAATCGCCCGTCAGGATGGGGGGCAGGTGCTGTCGCTGCTGATCCCGGGTGCCGAAGGTCCAGACCACCGGCGCGACCATTTCGGGACCGAACGGCACCGGTGGCGGGCAGCAGGCCTCTCCGGTCTCCGCTTCGAAGATGTAGTGACGCACGGGCGTCCAGTCGCAACCGCCATGTTCGACCGGCCAATGGGGACAGGACCATCCCTTCCTGGCGAGTTTGCGGTGCCAGTCGACATAGTCCTCCTTGCCTATACCAAGGCCTTTCTCCACGCGCTCGCGCGAGCCCGGGTCGCACTCCCGCTCGATGAAATCCCGAAGTTCATCGCGAAAGGCCTCGTCGGCGGCTGTAAACGTCATCTGCATGCGTCTGGCATCCCCATTCCTGACCACGGATTTGAGTGGACAATCTAGTATGGCGTGGCAACGATGCGCAATGACGGGAGAGAGGACGATGGGACTCTTCGACCTGACGGGGAAAGTGGTTGTCGTCACCGGCGCGTCGAGGGGAATCGGCCGCGCGATGGCCCTGCGCATGGCCGACGCTGGCGCCCGTATCGTGGTGTCCAGCCGCAAGCTTGACGCGTGCGAAGAGGTGGCCCGGACGATTCGCGAGGCCGGCGGGGAGGCAGCCGCAGTGGCCTGCAATGTCACCCACATCGACCAGCTGGAACACCTGGTGGCAGCGTCAATCGACGAGTTCGACCGGATCGACTGCCTTGTCGGCAACGCCGCTGTCAATCCGCACTATGGCCCGATGACCACCATCTCCGAGAGCGCTTTCGAGAAGATCATCAACTGCAACGTCAGGGCCAACCTGTGGCTCGCGCGACTAGTCCTCCCCGGCATGGCCGAACGCGGTGGCGGCACCATCATCTACGTTTCATCGATCGCCGGCTTGAAGGGAACCGACGACATCGGCACCTATGGCATTTCGAAGGCAGCCCTCATCGCCATGGCACGCAATCTTGCGGTCACCTGGGGAGAACACGGCATTCGGGTCAACACCATCGCTCCTGGTCTTGTACGCACGGACTTTGCGAAGGCGCTGTGGGAGAATCCCGAACGGTTGGCCAGGGTCGAGGAACACTATCCCATGAGGCGTATCGGCGAACCCGATGACATTGCCGGTACGGCGGTGTTCCTCGCTTCGGACGCCGGGCGCTACATGACCGGCCAGACAATCGTGGTGGATGGCGGCGCCACCATCGCTGCGGGACTGTGAGGGGAGACCACCGACATGGCTGAACAGAAAGCAACGTTTGCCGCCGGTTGTTTCTGGGGACCTGAAGTCCGGTTCAGGGAGATCCAGGGTGTCCGTGATGCCGTCGTCGGCTACACGGGCGGCCACCTGGAGCACCCGACCTATCACGAGGTGTGCACGGGGACTACAGGCCACGCGGAGGCCGTTCTGGTCACGTTTGACCCCGATGTCGTGAGCTACCGTGAGTTGCTGTCCCATTTCTGGGCCATGCACGATCCCACCACGCCCAACCGGCAGGGACCGGACATCGGCACCCAGTACCGTTCGGCAGTCTTCGTTCACGACAATGATCAGCGCGAGGCTGCCCTTGCCTCACGCGAAGAGCAGCAGGCCGGGCGCCGTGACGGACGCGGGATCGTCACCGAAATCTGCGATGCAGACACGTTCTGGATGGCCGAGGACTACCATCAGAGATTCATGGAAAAGCGCCAGCAACACTTTGGTTTACGGCGCATGTTTGGTCACTGACGTCCCGTCAGTTCCTCGCACTTGGCGATCAGTGCCCGGACCCGGTCACCCATGATGGCAAAGCGCTCATCGCTTGTCTGACCCCTCAGGTAACGGATGTAGATCTGCTGGATGATGACAGCGATCTTGAAGGTGACGAAGACCTCGTACCAGGCAAACCTCGAGACATCGAAGCCGGTGAGACCGGCGTAGAGATCGACCAGTTCGGCGCGTGTCGGGAAGCCCGGTTTGTCTGTGGGCATCCAGACCGCTTGTCGCCAGGTTGCGCTGTCGCTCTCCTCGGACCAATAGGCAACGAGATTGGCCAGATCGAGCAGGGGGTCTCCCCGCGTGCACATGTCCCAGTCGAGGACCGCCATGGCCATCGCCGGGTCGTCTCGTGCCACCAGAATGTTGTCCAGCTTGAAGTCGTTGTGGACCAGCGTCGCCGCGCCGGAGGGCGGCCGTTCCTCGCGAATCCAGCGGACCAGAACGGAAGCGTCCGGAGCGGTTTCATCGAGCGCGGCTTCCCAGCGTCCGGCCCAGCCCTCGACCTGGCGGCTCACAAAACCATCGGGCCTGCCGAGATCACCGAGACCAACTGCATCAGCGTCAATTCCGTGCAGGCTGGCAAGAACCTCGGCGACCATCGCGCCAATACGTCGGCAGACTTCCGGCTTGCCGTCGGTGATGTGGGGATTGGTGGCCCGCAGCACCAGACCGTGGCGCCGCTCCATGACGTGGAAGTCGGCGCCGAGAATGGTGGCGTCGGTGCACAGGACATAGCTTCGGGGCGCCAGGTCCCACGCCCGCCACAGTCGTGAGAGAATGCGATGTTCGCGGCGCATGTCGTGGGCAGACGGCGCAACCGGCCCCAGTGGCGGACGCCTCAGCACGTACTCCCGCCCGGCAAAGTCGAGGAGATAGGTCAGATTGGCGTGACCGCCACCAAACTGGCGAACGGTGAGCGGCCCGGAAACTCCCTCGAGGTTGTCACGCAACCAGGGTTCGAGACGTTTCAGGTCAAGCCGTTCCTCGCGCCTGACCTCCATGGTCTCGGGATCATGGAGCGTCATCGTCAGGCGTTCAGCAAACCTCGAAGAGACCCGCCATGCCCTGGCCCCCGCCGATGCACATGGTGACGACGACATGGCGTGCCCCGCGGCGGCGGCCTTCGATCAGGGCATGTCCGGTCATGCGTGCCCCGGACATGCCATAGGGATGGCCAATTGAAATCGAACCACCGTCGACATTGAGACGGTCGTTATCGATCCCGAGCCGGTCCTGGCAGTAAAGCACCTGCACGGCGAAGGCCTCGTTGAGTTCCCACAGATCGATGTCGTCGATGGTGAGATCGTGACGTTCAAGCAGTCTGGGCACGGCAAAGACCGGTCCGATTCCCATTTCATCGGGTTCGCATCCCGCCACCGCCATGCCCCTGTAGACGCCCAGGGGCTCCAGGCCGCGGCGTTCCGCATGACGCCGTTCCATAAGGACGAGAGCCGAGGCCCCATCGGACAACTGGCTGGCATTGCCGGCGGTTATGGTCTTGTCCTCACCCATGACAGGCGCCAGTCCGGCCAGGCCGTCGAGCGTGGTCGAGGGGCGATTGCCCTCGTCCCGGGCGAGCGTAACCTCTTCCTCGGAAATCGCTCCCGTATCCCGGTCCTTCACGAGCTTGACGGTGGCCAGGGGAACGATCTCGTCGTCAAACCGTCCTTCCCTCTGGCCCGCTGCCGTCCTCTGCTGGCTCTGCAGGGCATAGGCATCCTGTCTTTCGCGGCTGATCCCGTAACGGTCGGCCACGATATCGGCCGTCTCGATCATCGGCATCCAGAGTTCCGGCTTGTTGTCCTCGAGCCATTCTTCCCGGGCGCGATGGTGGTTCATGTGCTCGTTCTGGACGAGACTGATCTGCTCGGCCCCACCGGCGACAGCGACATCGACGTGGTCGACGACAATGCGTTGGGCGGCGCTGCTGATGGCCTGGAGCCCCGAACTGCAGAATCGGTTGATGGTGGCCGCGGCCGTGGTGACCGGAAGTCCGGCACGAATCGCGGAGAGTCTGGCCATGTTGTGTCCGGTGGCGCCTTCGGGAAGGCCGCAGCCGATGACGACGTCCTCGACTTCGCCTCCCTCCGCACCGGCGCGCTCAACGGCGTGGCGGATGGCATGGCCGGTGAGGGTGGCGCCATGGGTGTTGTTGAAGGCTCCCCTGTAGGCCTTGCCGATGGGGGTGCGGGCGGTGGAGACGATAACGGCTTCACGCATGGCGATGGTCCCTGTCATGATCCTCGAAAGTGCGGCCGGAAGAGGCGAGCTCTTCCAGCAGCGATGACGGCGTCCACTGCGGGAAACCGAGTTCCCTGTGGTAGCGGCAGACTGCCTCGTGGATGCGATCGAGACCGACATTGCCGGCCCAGTGCATCGGTCCGCCCCTCCAGGCGGGGAACCCGTATCCGTTGATGTAGACAAGATCGATGTCGCTGGCCCTCAGGGCGTGCCCTTCGGCGAGAATGGCGGCGCCGATGTTGACCAGGGGGTAGAGGCACCGCTCGAGAATCTGTGCATCCGAAAGCTCAGGGGGCCCGAGACCGAAGTGACGGCGGGCGGCCTCCATCAGGTCATAGATCTCCGGGTCCGGAGTCGGAGTGCGGCTGCCTTCCTCGTAGATGTAGTAGCCCCGCCCGGTCTTCTGCCCGAAGCGTCCCTGTTCGCACAGACGGTTGGCTATCCAGGAGCCGCGGCGTTCGGCAGCGGTGCCGCCACCGGCATCCTTGCGCTTGCTCCAGCCGATATCGAGTCCGGCAAGGTCCATGACCGCGAGTGGTCCCATGGCCATGCCGAACTCGAACATGACGCGATCGATGCGTTCGGGCGCAATGCCCTCTTCGACCATTAGCGAGGCTTCGCCGAAATACCCTTCGAGCATGCGGTTGCCGATGAACCCGTGACAGACGCCGGCAACGATGGGGAGCTTGCCCATCCGGCGCGCCAGGGCCATGACGGTGGCGAGGTTCTCCGGCGAGACACTGGCGGTGCGCACCACCTCGAGCAGGCACATGACGTTGGCCGGGCTGAAGAAATGCGTGCCCAGGACATGGCCGTGGCGGTCGGGCATGGCGGCGGCGATGTCATCGACATTGAGATAGGAGGTGTTGGACGTGAGAATGGCGTCCGGTCGTGCCACACGGTCGATCTCGGCAAAGACCGCCTCCTTGACCGCCATCTCCTCGAACACGGCCTCGATGATGATGTCGGCGTCAGCGAGATCTCCCGCATCGATGGAGGGCGTGATGAGGGCCATGGCGCGGTCGTGAGCCTCCTGGCTCATCCGCCCTCTCGACAGGCTGGCCGCATAGTTGCGCGAGATGACCGCCATGCCGCGTTCGAGGGCGTCGGAACTGCGTTCGACAATGGTGACGGGGATGCCGGCATTGGCGAAGTTCATGGCGATGCCGCCCCCCATGGTGCCGGCACCGACGACGCCTGCCGAAGCGATCTCGCGCAAGGGGGTGCCCTTGTCGATTCCCGGAATCTTGCCGGCTGCCCGCTCGGCGAAGAACACGTGGCGCAGCGCCTTCGATTCGTCCGACTTCACGCATGTCTCGAAGATACGGCGCTCCTCTGCGATGCCGGCGTCGAAGTCGAGGTTCACGGCCGCTTCGACGCACTCGATACAGGCATAGGGCGCGCGCATGCCGCGTGCCCGCCGGGCAATCTTCCTGCGCGTTGCGTCGAAGATGCCAGGGTCGTCGAGGTTGACGGGGAGGTCGCGCGCGAGCCGGTGGGGACCACCGGCATTCGCCTTTCGTTCGGCGAAACGGCAGGCGCCCTCCACGAGGCCATCCTCGATCAGGTCGTCGGCTATGCCGAGTTCCACGGCTCGCGGCGCCGCGACCGGAGAACCGGAAACGATCATGTCGAGCGCCGCCACCACGCCGGCAAGGCGGGGGAGACGCTGTGTACCGCCGGCGCCTGGCGGAAACCCGAGCTTGACCTCCGGCTGGCCGACCCGCGTGCCTGGTGCGACGACCCGGTAGTGACAGGCCATAGCGACCTCCAGTCCGCCGCCCAAGGCATGGCCGTGAATGGCGGCGACAACCGGCTTGGAACTGGTCTCGAAGGCACGAATCACATCGGAGAAGTTCTCTTCGCCCTCGGGCCAGGGCAGCGAGAAATACCGGATATCGGCTCCGGCGATGAACCCGCGACCGCCGCCAACAAGAACAACGGCGCCAACCTCCGGGTCACGCGAAGCGCGACCGATGCCTTCACAGATGCCGCGGGGCACTCCCGGGCTCATGGCGTTGACCGGCGGGTTGTTGACGGTGAGGACAGCAACGCTCCCGCGTCGCTCGTAATCAACCAGTGACATGTTCATCCCCCGTGAATCCCTGCCGGACGGCGATACTGCACAAGACCGGAGCCCTTCCGCAATCGTTCTCGCATAGTTGAATATTGTTCGCTGGATAATGGTCCATTGTCATTTTATGCATCATGTTTTGCAAGCTCCATCCTGGAGATTGCGGCGCGATGGACCTCATCAGGACCATCGGCAAAGCGCACGGTCCGGGCGTACATCCAGGCGTCTGCCAGGATGGTGTCCTGGGAGATACCCATGGCGCCATGCGCCTGGATGGCGCGGTCGGCCACGCGCTGGCACAGATTCGGGGCCACGACCTTGATGGCCGCGATTTCGCTCCGCGCCTCCTTGTTGCCGACCCTGTCCATCATGTCGGCTGCATGGAGCACGAGATGGCGCGCCATGTCGATTTCAATCCTGCTGTCGGCAATGTCCGCACGGATCGTGTCACGGCTTGCCAGGGGGCGGCCGAACGCGACCCTCTCCTTGACCCTGCGGCACATGATGGCAAGGCAGCGTTCCGAGAGTCCGATCAATCGCATGCAGTGATGGATGCGGCCAGGCCCGAGGCGGCCCTGTGCAATCTCGAAGCCCCGGCCTTCGCCAAGCAACAGGTTCGACGCCGGCACCTGGACATTGTCGAAGTCGATCTCCATGTGGCCGTGCGGTGCGTGGTCGTTGCCGAAGACCTTCATGGGTCGGATGACCCTGACGCCTGGAGTATCCATCGGAACGAGAATCATGGATTGCTGCCTGTGGCGGTCGGCATCGGGGTCGGTCTTTCCCATGACGATCAGAATGCGGCAGCGCGGATCGCCGGCCCCGGAGATGAACCACTTGCGTCCGTGGACCCGGTACCCGTTACCGTGACGTTCAATGCGCGTGCGGATGTTCGTGGCGTCCGAAGAGGCCACGTCGGGCTCGGTCATGGCAAAGGCCGAGCGGATGGTGCCGGAGAGCAGTGGTTCGAGCCATTCCTGTTTCTGCTCGTCGGTTCCGTAGCGTTCCAGGACCTCCATGTTGCCGGTGTCCGGCGCCGAACAGTTGAACGTTTCAGGAGCAATGGGGCTGCGCCCCATGAGTTCGCACAGGGGTGCATAGTCACGGTTCGACAGACCGTAACCCCGTTCGCTGTCGGGCAGAAACAGGTTCCACAGGTCTTGCGCCCGCGCCTTCGCCTTGAGTTCCTCGATGACGGGCGGCGCCTTGGTCCAGCCGCATTCCCGCACCTGTTCCTTGTAGAGCGCCTCGGCGGGATAGATGTGCTCGTCCATGAACGCGCCGACGCGCTCGAGGAGCCGTTCGACCCTGGGGTTCTGTTGAGAGGACATGACGCTCCTTGTCGATGGATCAGGCGGTAGGCAGGACATGATCGCGGAAACGTTCGCGCAGCTGCAGCTTCGAAACCTTTCCGGTCGCCGTGTGGGGAAGGTCGTCCACGAACACGATGTCATCCGGCATCCACCACGTTGCGATCCGGCCTTCGAGGTGGCGGCGGATGTCGCCCGCGTCCGCAGTCTGGTCCGGATTGAGGACGATGATCAGCATCGGTCGTTCCTGCCAGCGTGGATGGGGCATGGCAATGGCCGCGGCCTCGGCGACCGCCGGGTGACTCATCACCTCGTTCTCGAGATCGATCGAACTGATCCACTCGCCGCCAGACTTGATCATGTCCTTCGTGCGGTCCGTGATCTGCAGCATGCTCTCGGCGGCGAGCGTCGCCACGTCCCCGGTGCGGAACCAGCCGTCATCGGTGAAGGCTGCCGACGTCGCGGCATGGTCATTGTAGTAGCTGTCGATCACCCATGGACCGCGACACTGGAGTTCACCCTGGGCAATGCCGTCAGCGGGCACCGGCTGGCCTTCGTCATCGACGAGACGCAGTTCGACACCGAAGAGACGCTGCTGACGCAGTTTGTGCACGTAGCGTTCATCACCTTCGGCGGCATCGAGGGCGCTGCCATAGGCGCCACAGGCGCACACGGGACTGGTTTCCGTCATTCCCCAGCCCTGCAGAACCTCGACGCCGTACTCTTCCTCCCAGGCCTTGAACATGGAGAGTGGAGCTGCCGCGCCACCCGTCAGAAGACGGGCCACAGTGGAGAGTCTCTCACCGGACTGGCGCAGCCAGGCCAGCAATCCCAGCCATATGGTGGGTACGCCCAGCGCCAGCGTCACGCCCTCGGATTCCATCAGTTGATGCAGACTTTCACCGTCGAGTTTGGCGCCGGGAAGGACCAACGAGGCCCCACAGATCGGCGCGGCGTAGGGCTGGCCCCAGGCCTGGACATGGAACATCGGCACCACCGGCATGACCACCGCCGTGCGGTTGAGGGGAAAGATGCCCGGCGCCAGGACTCCCAATGCGTGAAGGACGGTGGAGCGGTGGCTGTAGAGCGATCCCTTGGGGTTGCCGGTCGTGCCCGACGTGTAGCACATCGCTGCCGCCGTGTTTTCGTCGAGACAGGGCCAGTCGAAGGTCTCCGGCATGTCTTCGAGAATCTCCTCGTAGCAGAGCGCTTGTTCGAGCGACGTCCGGGGCATGTGCTCACGGTCCGTCATGATGACAACATGACGCACGCCAGCACACCTGTCGGCGAGCTGCTCGACGAGCGGCACAAGATTGAGGTCAACGAAAATCGCCCTGTCATCGGCATGGTTGACGATGTAGTCGAGCTGATCGGCAAACAGTCGCGGATTGATGGTGTGGCACACGGCGCCGATGCCGGAGACACCGTAGTAGAGCTCGAAGTGCCGGTAGGTGTTCCAGGCGATGGTGGCGACACGGTCGCCGTCGCCGATGCCGAGTTGTCCGAGAGCATGGGCCAATCTGGCAGTTCGCCTGAACGCATTGGCGTAGGTGTAGCGATGGACCGGCCCTTCCACAGTACGGGACGTGATCCTGGATGCTGGGAATGCCTCGGCGGCATGGCGTAGAATGTCGATGACCAGCAGGGGCCTTTCCATCATTCTCCCGGAGAGCATCGCTTTCTCCTCCCAAGTTCGAGCCGCGTGGCGCGGATCATATCAAGCGGCAGGGGTAGCGCCATCACTCTCCTTCGAGAGATGGCGGCAGCTTGCGACACAGGGGGCATCGGGGCCATGCAGGACGTATTCGCGCAGGGTTTCAGAGAGGCATCGTACTGGTGGGACCTCGCACCGCGACCCCAGCTCGATGAGTCGGCGCCACCGGACAGCACGGATGTCGTGGTCATCGGTTCCGGCAATGTCGGACTGTCCGCGGCACTCACCCTGGCGCGAGGGGGCCGCGATGTTCTTGTTCTCGATGCCGAGGCAGCAGGTCATGGCGCCAGCACCCGCAATGCCGGCTACCTCGGCCGCACGGTGTGGTTCAAGTACGGCGACATGGTCAAGCGATTAGGCCGGGAGGCCGCCGGCGACATTGCCCGCGAAGCTGTCACGGCCCACGACTTCGCGGCAGGCCTCATTCGCGACGAGCAGATTGCCTGTTTCTACCAGAACACCGGCCGTCTCATCACCGCGCCCTCGAAGAAGGTCTACGAGAAGCTTGAACGTGACCTCGAGATGATGAAGGCCGACGGGGTTCCGGTGGAGGCTGACATGATCCCGCCCGACAAGCTGAAGCAGGAAGTGGCGAGCGATCTTTACCATGGTGGCCAGGTGCTGCACGGCAACGGCCTCATCCATGCCGGACTCTACCACCAGGGCCTGCTCGACCGCGCCCGCGCCCAGGGGGCGACCGTGATCGGATTCTGTCCGGTGACTGGGGTTGAACGCCAACGCCAGGGATTCGTCGTTTCCACAGCAAAGGGCAGGGTGGCGGCGCGGGACGTCATGGTGGCCACCAACGGCTACACGCCGAAGGCCCTTCCCTGGCATCGCCGCAGGGTCGTCCCGGTTCAGGCCTTCAATGTCGTGACCGAGGCCATCGATCCCGTTCTCATGAAAACGGTTCTGCCCCGGGGACGCCCGATGATTGAAAACCGCAACTCGCCGCTGTGGTTACGGCCGATCGAGGACGGGACAAGGCTGCTGTTCGGCGGTACCACGGGAGAGGGGAGCACATCGATCCCGGAAAAGGCGCGGCAGCTCCACGGGGAACTGCTGCGGGTCGTACCGGGCCTCGAGGGAACGAAACTGACGCACTGCTGGAGCGGACAGGTCGCCTTTCCCTTCGATTTCCTGCCCCACAACGGATTTGCCGACGGCATCCACTACGCCATGGGCTGGTGCGCGTCCGGCGTGCCGATGGGCACCTGGCTCGGACACAAGACGGCCCAGCGAATTCTCGGTGACAACGATGCCAGAACGGCACTGACGGACAGGCCTTTCCGCACCATACCGTTCTACCGTGGCAATCCCTGGTTCCTGCCTCTCATCACCGCCTGGATGAGGCGCGCCGACCGCAAGCAGATGCGCGACTGAGCCCCGCTCAGCCGGGATCCGGCGCAGTCCAAGTACAAGTTCAGGCAGTTGAACAGTATTGCGGAGAAGGGGTCGCCGTTCACGCAAGATCGTTGTCGTTCTGGCTATACGCGCTTCCCCTCGTTGGGGTGTGGCGGGACATGTTTCTGTGGCGGCGCGGTGCATCTCGGATCGACGGCTGTCGAGTGCGGCCGCAGATCACGCCTATGGTTGTCTGAGCGACGCGATCTGGGCGTAGATGACACCGGCCAGAATGACGAGGCCACCGGCGATCTGGGCGGGTTGCGGTATGGCACCAAACCAGGCAGCGAGACCGATGGCGGCTACGGGTACCAGGTTTCCCCACAAGGCCATGGGCGTCACGCCCAGCCTGTTGACCCCGACGTGCCACATGAGGTTGCCGAGGGCGATCGGAACAACACCGATGGCGACGGCGAGAGTGATCGTTGTTTCGCTCAGCGGTGCGTGCAGGGTCGCGAGTCCGGACGCCCAGGCGATGAACACAGCCACCGTGAGAAGGATGCTTCCCGGCAGGATGGTGTAGGCGGCGATCTCCGTCTGGCTGAAGCCCTTGAGCCATCTCTGTGCGGCGATCGAATGCCACGTCCAGGTCACAAGGGCGAGAAACATGAACCCTTCGCCACCCGTCATGCTCGCATTCGAGAATTCGTGGACCTTGACAATGAGTCCGCCGGCGACCGCCAGGGCGATGCCGATGATGATGCCCCGGGCGGGTGAAATGGCGAAGAACACCCGGGCCACCACGGCGGCTATCAGGGGCGCCATGGCATAGACGATGGCGACCGCGACTGATCCGGCCGAAAAGACGGCGAGCGTGGTCAACAGTGACGCGCAGAACGGACCCATGAATCCGAGGATGGTCATGCGTCGCCAGGGCAGCGCGCGATGGATCGGGAAACGCCGCGTGCGCACCCACAGCAACATGACAAGAAGGCTCGCTCCGATGACCTGGCGCGACAGGGTCGTCGAGAGGATGTCCCAGTGGCCCAGCAACTGCTCGATCAGGGGAAAGTTCATGCCCCAGGCGACCACGAGGACGAGCGCTGCTCCGTTTCCGGAGAGCAGCGTGCTGCGGGTGGGGGAGGGCGCCCGCGGCGCGTTCAATCAGGAAGTATCCCCGCCCGGCGCCACCAGGACCCTGTCGCGCTTCACGTGATCCACCGAATCGAGCGTCCTGGCATAGAGGTGGCCGGCGTGGACTGCCGCGGCGATGGTCTGTGGCGCCTCGCAATCGCCAATGCGGCGCACGCTCTTCAGACCGGCGTCGGCATGGTCCGCCTGCCGGGCCATGATCGCCTTCCACAGGCCCTCCGCTGGCTGGCGCGACGTGACGACGACGATGTTCTCGCAGGGAATTGCGACATCCTTCGATCCCGAAGCGTGGGCAAGAACCGCCTCGCTGCCATCGAAGGAGCGCAGCAGACGTGATGTCAGGATGACGACACCCATCTCGATAAGACGAGCCTCGATACGTCCCTGGTCGAGCGTATGGGCACACAAGGGCGACACGATTCCGGCGCTGGTGGCGACAACAACGTCAAGACCGCGTCCGGCGAGTGTCTCGGCAACGACGCCGCCCATGTAGAAATGATCGTCGTCATAGATCAGCACCGGGCCGTCGATGGGTGTTCCTTCCATGACGTCATCGGGCGTGATGACGCCGTTGAGGTCATGCCCCTCGAAGGGCGAGAAGCTGGAGCGCCCGGTCCCTTCGCGCCGCCAGGTCGAGCCGGTGGCGATGCACACATGTCCGAAGCCGAACTCCAGGACCTGCTCAGCGTTCAGCCTGCTCGACCGGTAGATCTCCACATTGCCGAGCTTGGCGATCTGGCCCAATCTCCAGTCCCTGACCCGCGACCATGTCGAAAGGCCTGCGAGGCTCGCCTCTCGGGTCACCCGTCCGCCGAGTTCGGTGGTGGCTTCGGCGAGCGCCACCGTGTACCCTCGGCGCCCGGCCGAAAGAGCCGCTTCAAGTCCGGCAGGCCCGGCGCCGACCACCAGCACTTTCTCGTCAGACGAGGCTCCGGCGATGATCTCGGGGTGCCACCCCCGCCGCCACTCCTCGCCCATGGTCGGATTCTGCGTGCATCTCAGCGGCACGCCCAGGCCATTGCTGAGGATGCAGATGTTGCAGCCGATGCACTCGCGAATGTCCTCGAGGCGACCGTCACGGATCTTGGCCGGGAGGAAGGGATCGGCGATGGACGGTCGGGCGGCGCCGATGAGGTCCATGAGTCCCTTGTTGATGACCGAAACCATGCGGTCCGGCGAGGTGTAACGACCCACCGCCACAACCGGCTTGGTGGTCACCTGCTTGACGAAGGCAATGTAGTCCTCCTGGGCACCCTCTTCGGCGAAGCGCGCGGTGCGGGCGTCGGCCGGAAAGTTCGCGATGTTGACGTCCCAGAGGTCCGGAAGTTCGGCCACGAACTCGACAAGATCACGTCCTTCTCCGTCGCACGTGATGCCCATGTCGGTATCGAGGTTGTCGACGGCAAAGCGCAGCACGACGCCGCACCGGTCCCCGACAGCCTCCCGGGTCTCCTCCAGCAGTTCCCGGATCAACCGCGCCCGATTCTCGAAGCTGCCTCCGTACTCGTCGCAGCGCTGGTTCTGGACAGGCGAAAGGAACTGGGCCGGAAGATAGCCGTGCGCCGCATAGACGTAGACCAGATCAAATCCCGCTTCCCGGGCACGAAGGGCCGACAGCCGGTGCAGACGGCGGAATTCCCGGATATCCGCCTTGTCCATGGCCCTGGTCTGCGTGAAGCCATGCCACACCGGCATGGACATCGGAGCTGCCGGAAGGACCCTCGTGAGAGCGTTGTTGGAGGAATAGCCGCCGTGCCACAACTCGACTCCGGCAAGCGACCCGTGCCGGTGTACGGCCTCGACCATGGCGGCCTGGACGCTGACATCGTCGTCGTCCCACAGGGTGCAGTAATGGTGTCCGAAGTCGTCTGAAGAAGGATCGATGGAGCAGTACTCGGTGCACACGACACCCCAACCGCCTTCGGCCTTGATCCCGCGCATGGAATTGAGAGTTTGCGGAAGGGCAAAACCCATGCCCGAACAGTGGGGTACCTGATAGAACCTGTTGGGAGCCGTGACCGGTCCGATGGCGATGGGTTCGAAGAGGATGTCGTAGCGGCTGTCCCGTGCCATGACGGCGCTCCTCCGGATGACGATGGGCTCATGGTATCGCGCCGTTACTGTCTTGTCAGTCGAGCATGCCGTGGCAGAGTGCCCGCCGGATGACGGAAACGGGGCGATCATGGAACAGTCCAGCGTGACGGAACTTCTGCAGACGCTGGTCAGGATGGACACCCGCGATCCGCCTGGCCGCGAAATCGACATGGCGCGAGTTGTCCACGATCGTCTCCTGGAGGCCGGCCTCGACAGCGTCCTTGACGAATTCACCTCCGGTCGGGCCAATGTCGTGGCACGGCTCAAGGGGAAGGGAGAACGGCCCGCTCTCGTGTTCTCCGCCCACTTCGACACCGTTCCGCTCGGCAACGAAGGATGGACCCACGATCCCTTCGGTGCGGCCATCATCGATGGCGTCCTGTATGGCCGCGGTGCAGCCGACATGAAGAGCGGAATGGCGGCAATGATCGTCGCCGCGGAGTCGCTTGTCGCCGGACCGACAACGCTCGCCGGTGACCTTGTTCTTGCCTTCACCGCCGGCGAAAGCTCGAACTGTCTCGGCGCATCCCAGTTCACGCGATTCCGCGCTCTGGAAGGTGCCGGGGCGCTGCTCGTCAGCGAACCGACGTCGATGGAGGTGCTGCTGGCGGAGAAGGGCGCCCTGTGGCTGCGCCTGATCGCCCATGGGGCATCGGGGCATCCGTCGGCCGGGGAAGGATCCCGCGGCAGTGCCATCGAACGCATGGCCGACGTTCTCATCGACCTGCGCTCGCTGCGCTTCAACGAATGCCCGCATCCTCTTCTCGGTCTGCCGACCGTGAGTGCAGGGCGCATCGAGGGCGGAACGGTGGTGAACCTGACCCCGGACAGGTGCGAAGTCGACATCGACATCCGCACGCTGCCGGGCATGGTGGCCGGCGAGGTCGAAAGGCACATTCTCGATCATGTCGGCCATGACGTCGAACTCGAACGTCTTGATCACAAGCCGGCGGTCGAGACTGCGCGCGATCATTCCTTTGCACGCCTGTGCCTTGACGTGGTCTCGGCTGAACGAGGAGTGCCGGCTGAGCCTGGCGGTGCATCCTACTATTCCGACGCAGCAATCCTGTCGCCCGCCTTCGATCTTCCCATGGTCATCATCGGCCCGGGTCGCTTAGGCATGAGTGGCAGGACCGATGAACACGTCATGGTGAGCGATGTCGAAAGGGCAGTCGAACTCTACCGGCGCATTGCCCTGGCCTGGCTGCAGGCGTGATCAGTATCCCCTGGAGGGATCGACGACGTTCTTCAGCCCGATACCGTTGATGTAGCGGTCGAGGTTTGCCAGGAACACCTCGATGGCGTCGTGGATGTAGTCGTCCCAGGTCATCATGATTCCGTTGTGCGGCGTGATGTGCACATTCTCCATCTCCCAGAGCACGCTTGTTGCAGGCAACGGTTCGGTTTCGAAGACATCCAGGGACGCGGCCCCCACATGGCCGCTCTCAAGAGCGTCCACGAGCGCCGCCTCGTCGACCACCCCGCCACGCGACATGTTGTGAATCATGACTCCGGGTTTCATCGCGGCGATGGCCTCCGGTCCGATGAGGCCCCGCGTGGCCTCGGTAAGTGGTGTGACGATGATCACGTAATCCGAAAGGCACAGAACATCGTTGATGTCCTTGGGCCCCACCACGCGTGAGACTCCCGGTACGGCTTCCACGCGGGCCTTGACGCCATGGACCGTCATGCCCAGTGCTCCCGCGATCCGCGCACAGGCCTTTCCGATCCTGCCGAGGCCGACGACGGTGAGCGTTCCTCCCGTCGAGCGCAGGGCATCGTGTCCCTTCCAGATCCTCTGCTTCTGCTGATCGTGATAGCGGAAGAAGTGGCAGGTCATGGCGACCAGCCGGGCAACGGCGAACTGGGCCATTGCCTCATCCTGAACGCCGGCGGCGTTGCACACGTCCACCTGTGCCGGATCCCAGGGAACAAGGTGATTGACGCCAACCCCCGATGCATGAACGAACCTGAGGGATGGCTGGCTGAACAGGATGTCGCGCGGGAAGGGGCCAGGCTTGAATCGCTCGGTGTAGGCGACATGGGGGTCGCTCGCGATGGCCTCCCCAAGCATGTCGAAATCCGCCACCGTGGTCATTTGCAGACCGGAGAACCGGGATTCGATAGCGGACACGACGACATCGGGGTCTTCGGCCAGAACCAGAAGGCGCAGGTCATCAGACACGGGATTTCTCCATCGTCCGGGACATCAGGTTGGGGATTTAGAATCCGGAAGGCGGCTGGAAGCCGCCGAATTCGCGCTCGATCAGGCGGGCCACCTCGATTGTCGTGCGATCTCCCAGCCACGGCCCGGTGATCTGGATCCCTCCAGGCAGACCGTCGCGACTGATGCCGGCCGGGGCCACGGTTCCCGGAAGCAGGGCCATGAGGCCAAATCCGGCCCAGAACATCTGGTCGGTGGTCGCCGCCTCGCGGCCGTTCACCGGAATCGTGCGATCATGCCGTTCGCCGGAGTGATCGTGAGGGAAGGCCGTGGACGCAGCTACGGGCGAAACCAGAATGTCCCAATTCTCGAAGAACCGGTGCCAGGCCCACCGGATATGTTCGCGCCGTTCATCAAGCGCCATCCACTCGCGATGGGTCATGGTGTTGCCACGGGTCATCAAGGCAAAGTAGCCGGTATCACCGGGGTCAAGCCGGGCGCGCGCTGCCTGGAAGTCCTCCAGCTTCTCCTGCGGCAACCGGGCGCTGGTGGCGGCGCGAAGCAGCTGAACATAGATCTCGTGGGCATCGCGCATGTCGATGTCGGGACGCGCCGCATCGCTGAGAGTGGCTCCCGTGCGGGCGATGCCGTCCACCAGGTCCTGCAGCATGTCGAGGTAGGCGCCGTCCACCTCGGACAATCCGCTTTCGAGCATCACGGCGACGCGCAGGTCTCCGAATTTGCGGGCGCGGGGGGCGGGAAGTTCGAGTCGCCAGCCGGCGGCATCGAGGACATCCGGCCCTGCCACGACGTTCAGCGCCACCTCCAGGTCGCCCGCTGAACGCGCCAGCGGTCCGATGACGGCCATGTCGGCTCCGGTGAGGACTCCGGGCAGGGCCTGCCCCCGGGGCGGGCAGATCCCGAAACTCGGCTTGTGACCGAAAACACCGCAATAGTGGGCCGGATTGCGTATCGACGCACCGATGTCGCTGCCGGTTTCGATGCCTGTCAATCCGGCGGCCAGGGCGGCGGCGGAGCCGCCCGAGGATCCCCCGGGTGTCCGTCCGGTATCCCAGGGGTTCGAAGTCACGCCGTAGATGTCGTTGAAACTCTGCCAGTCGGCAAGATTGAGCGGGACATTCGTCTTGCCAAAGAGTGTCACGCCGGCGCGTTTCAGGCGCTCCACGGCAACGCAGTCATGTCTGGCAACGTTGTCGCGGAAGGCCGGATCTCCCCACGTGGTGGGAGCGCCGGCGACGTCAAAGCTCTCCTTGATCGTCATGGGTACGCCGTGCAGAGGCGGCAGGTCATCACCGGCGACGGTTCGTGAATCCGCGGCTCTCGCTGTTTCCAGCGCCCGTTCGCGATCCTGCCAGATCACGGAGTTGATGGCCGCATCGAGCGTATCGATGCGCCCGAAGTAGAGTTCCAGGAGCTCCACCGCGCCGATTTCCCGGCGCCGGATCATGCCGGCAAGATCTTCTGCCGAGCGAAATGCAATTGTCATCTCAGGTGTCATCCGCCATGAGCCAGGAGGCTCCCTCCTCGACAGCAATGATGGTCGGCCTCGATGCTCCCAGAGCCCGGGTGACGGCATCCGCAAAGCCGTCAAGACTGTCCGGACGTACGGCATGGGCTCGACAGGCCCGGGCGAGCATCAGAAAGTCCGGATTGCTCCCCTCCACGCCCACGCGGTGGATGCCGCGGCTGTCGAGATCGTCCTGGATCTGCTTGAGGCCGCCGTTCTCCCAGATGATCACGGGCAATGGCAGCCCGAGATCACTGGCAACCATGAGTTCGGGCATGGTGAACATGAAGCCGCCGTCACCGGCGATGGCGACGACGGGTCGCTCGCCGGGCGCGTGCGTGGCGCCGATGGCGTTGGGAAGCGCGCAGCCAAGGGCACAGTACCCGGCAGGGCAGAACCACTGGCGGGGTGCGAAGACCGGAAAGGCAAACGCCCCGGTATAGACCAGCTGGCAGGCATCGCCGGCAAACACCGTGTCACGCGGCGTCGCGGACCGCAGGCGTTCCAGGAGTCTGACATGCTGGCGTTCGGACGCTGTCAGGTTGGCCATCATCGCGGTTCGGATGCGCCTGACGGATTTCTCGGTGCTGCGGCGCACGGTGGCGCCGTCATGGCCCTCAAGCAGGGAAGTCAGTCGTTCGATCACGGGAGCCGCGTCAGAAATGATCGCGAGATCCGCTGGATAGAGATCATTCATCTTGCCTGGGTCGAGGTCGATCCTGATGATTCGGCCCTTGATGTCGAGGCGTTCGACAAAACTGTCGGTCTCGGAGAGTTCCGTACCGACAGCAAGGATGGCGTCGGCCTGCCCGAGGAACCTGCGGACTTCCTCGCGGACCGTGCTGCCGGAGAGACTCAAGGGATGGTCATCCGGAACGATCCCCTTGCCGGCGGTGCTGGCGATGACGGCGGCGCCCAGAGTTTCGGCGATCCGGGTGAGACCGGACCCCGCTTCCGCGGCCCCGCCCCCTGTCATGATGACGGGTCGCGTTGCGGCACGCAGCATTGCCGCCGCGTCTTCCACCAGCCCTGCGGCCGGCCCGGGCCTCGAGGGCAGAGGCACCGGTTGCCAGTCATCGCCGACCTCCTGACCGAGAACATCGATCGGGATCGACAGGTGGACCGGCCGGGGTCGTTCGCCAGCGAAGATGGAAAAGGCCTGGGCCATCAGTTCGGGAACATCCTGCGGCCGGCGTGCCGTGGCGCTCAAGGCCGTCAGGGGCCGCGTGACGTCCTTTTGTTCGGTAATCTCGTGGAGCACACCCCAGCCCTTGCCGATGGTCTCGCTCGATGCCTCCGCCGAGAGCAGGAGAAGGGGCAGTGAATCGGCCCAGGCCTGGCCGACGGCGGTGGCGGCATTCGTCACGCCCGGTCCGGAGATGACCAGCGCCACCCCGGGCTTTCCGGTGGCCCGGGCATACCCCTCGGCCATGAACCCTGCCCCCTGTTCATTGCGCGACTGGATGTGCCGGACCTCGCCGGTATCGAGACCCCGGCAGAAGTCGAGGGTATGGACACCGGGGATGCCGAAGACCTCACGGACACCATAGTGTCCCAGGAGTCGGATCGTCGCTTCACCGCATGTCATCCGGTTCGTCATGGACTGCTTCTCCATCAGGCATCGAGTTGTGCGAGAATGGCATCGGTCATGGCGGTGCTCGTGAGCCCGCCTCCGAGATCCCGTGTCCGGGCGCCCTCTTCGAGAGCAGCGGCGACGGCGCCTTCGATGTTCCTCGCGATGTCCGCACGACCGAAGGCGTAGTCGAACATCATGGCGACCGAGAGAATCGCGCCGACGGGATTGGCCATTCCCTCGCCGGCGATGTCGGGGGCGGATCCGTGGACCGGTTCGAAGATGCCGCGGATCCGCGTGGCGTCGTCGGGACATCCGGTCAGGCAGGCGGAAGGCAACATACCGAGACTGGCGACAATGACGCCGGCCTGGTCGCTCAGCATGTCACCGAAGAGGTTGTCGGCCATGATGACGTCGAATCGTCCCGGGTCGCGGGCGAGCTGGTAGCTTGCGTTGTCGGCGTAGAGGTGTTCCAGGGTGATTCCGGGATAGTCCAGGGCGATCTCCGAGACCACCTCGCGCCACAGGACGTGCATTTCCATGACGTTGGACTTGTCGGCCGAAACAAGATGCCGGCGCCGTCTTCCGGCAAGGCGGAAGCCGACGTGGGCAAAGCGGGCGACCTGATGCTCGTCGTAGACTCCCAGATCGTATCCCCGCCGGGGGGCCTGCGGCAGCCGGTCGACTCCCCTCTCTGCCGAAAAGAAGTTGCCACCGGTCATTTCCCTCAGGACCAGCACATCGGCACCACCCGTCAGACCCGGCCGGTAGGGGGTCAGCGGTTCGAGACAGGCAATGGCGCGTGCCGGGCGCAGGCCGGCAAAGGTGTCGAGTTCCATGCGCAACTGCATGAGGCCGTCCGACATGGTCGCATCATCGGCAGGGCGGATGTGATCCCATCGAGGACCTCCCGTGGCACCGACGAGAACGGCGTCGGCTCTTCTGGCGTGATCGAGAGTTGTCTCCTTGAGAAAGGTCCCTGTTTCATCGTAACAGGCGCCGTGCAGGAGATCCTCGGTGATGTCGACGCGAATGTCGCCGTCGCAGGCCTTCTCGACAACCTTGAGCGCGCAGCCGGTCACTTCCGGCCCGATGCCATCGCCACCCAGGGCGAGCAGGTCGAAGGTCTCCGGCATGCCTGCCATCTCCAGCACTGTCCGCCGCCATTGGTAGCAGACAGCCAGCCACGCAGACAGTGTTCCGCGGCAGGATTCCGGGATGGATGCCTGACCGTCGCTGAAGCCTTGAATGCGCCCGTTCTCACCCCATATCACCGGGTGCGACCGTCCCTTGCCTCATATGGAAGACCAGACGGGAGCAAAAGGGTCCTGCCTTCGGGGGGACCGTCTACACATACCGCTCAACCGGAGGATATGTACGATGACACGCTTCGATTTTTCTCCCCTGTTTCGTTCGACCGTCGGCTTCGACCGCATGATGAATCTGCTCGAAGCCAGTTCCCGCACGGGCGAGGATGGGTATCCGCCCTACAACATCGAGAAAACGGGCGACAACGACTACCGCATCACCATGGCCGTCGCCGGTTTCGGCGAGGATGACCTCACGATCGAGGTCAAGGACGCGACCGTGACGGTTTCCGGCTCGGTCAACGCCGATGGTGACAAGGAGCGCACCTATCTCTATCGCGGCATCGCGGGCCGGAGCTTCAAGCGCGCCTTCCAGCTGGCAGACCATGTCCATGTGTCCGCAGCGGCACTGGAGAACGGACTGCTCCACGTTGACCTCGTACGCGAGGTGCCGGAATCGCTGAAGCCGCGGACGATCAGGATTTCGACCGGCCAGGACCCGCGCCAGATCGAGAATCCGCGCAAGGCGGCCTGACACCTCCACTCCATTCTGCATCAGGGCGCCAGGTACTGAGCCTGGCGCCCTGACTGCTCACGACTCCGAAGGATCGCCGAAGGCGCGGCCTCTGACGAGCGAGTCCTTCCCGAACTTCTCGCGGACGGCATCGAGCGCCTTGTCGACCCGGGCGTTGGACTGCTTTCGCGCGTGATCGAAGAGGTCGCCAAACGCGGTATCGGCGGACTCGACGAAGTCGTGAACGCCGATGCCGATCAGACGGAAGGTCCGGCCATCGGTTTCGCGGGCCAGCAGTCCTTCACCGACAAGAAAGATCTCCTCGGCCGACCGGGTGGGATGTTGCAGGTGGCGGGTGCGGGTGATGATGCGGAAGTTCGACGTCTTCAGTTTGAGCGCGACGCCCCTTGCGGCCAATCCGGCCTTCTTCATGCGTTCGGCGACGTTCTCCGAGAGCTGCCAGAGCACCCTGCGCAGCATCGCGAACTCCGCCGTATCATCATGGAGGGTGGTCTCGGACGAGATGCTCCGGGTCTCTCCTTCCGGCTCCACCTTTCGATCGTCTTCGCCCCGGCTGAACTGGAAGAAGCGGTGACCAATCTTGCCGTAGCGCGCGACCAGTTCCGCTTCATCGATGCGGGCAAGATCACCGATCAGGGTGATGCCGTCGCGGGCCAGGCGGCGGCGGGTCGCATCACCCACGCCCCAGAGAAGGCTGACGGGCTTGTCGGCAAGAAAGCGCCGGGCCTCGCCACGACCGATGATCGCAAACCCACGAGGCTTGTCGAGATCGGAGGCGATCTTGGCAAGAAACTTGTTGTAACTCAGTCCAATGGACACCGTGATGCCCAGTTCCCGATAGATCTGGTTGACCAGGCGGGCAAGCGTCCGGGCGGGCGAACCGCCGTGCAGCGCCCTGGTTCCGGAGAGGTCCATGAACGCCTCGTCGATGGAGAGTGTCTCAACCAGCGGCGTTACGTTCCGCATCATGGTGCGGACTTCATTTCCCGTGGCGACGTACTTTCTCATGTCGGGGGCGATCACATGGGCCTCGGGACACAGCTTCAGGGCCCGGAACATCGGCATGGCCGAGCGCACACCGAAGGACCGGGCGATGTAGCAGCAGGCGGCGACCACCCCGCGATGGCGGCCGCCGACGATCACCGGCACATCGGCGAGCTCCGGTCGATCCCGTTTCTCGATCGTCGCATAGAAGGCGTCGCAGTCGAGATGGGCAATGGCAAGGTCATCAAGCTCCGGATGGCGCACGATGCGTGATGACCCGCAGGCATCGCAAGTCTCGGAACCGGATTGCAGCCGATGGCCGCATGCGCGGCAAAGGGACGTCATGCGACAACCATAAGGCATCGCACCCGCCGGTGGCCAAAATCCAGGGGGCGCCCACGCGTCTTGCCGATGACCATGTCGTGCTAACATGACGCGCTATCAGGTGCAGAAGGCCTCCCCGACCGTGTCCTACCAGTTTGTCTATGTCATGAAGGGTCTCACCAAGACCTGGCCTGGCGGCAGAACCGTTCTGCGGAACATATGGCTCTCATTCCTGCCAGGGGCCAAGATCGGCGTGCTCGGGCCCAATGGCGCCGGAAAATCCACGCTGCTCAGAATCATGGCCGGCGCAGAACGGGACTTCGATGGCGAGGCCTGGGCGGCCGCCCGGGCAACGGTCGGATATCTGCCCCAGGAACCTGAGCTCGATACTTCCAAGGACGTCATGGGCAATGTCATGGAGGCGATGGCGGAAACCAAGGCCCTGCTGGAGCGTTTCAACGAGGTATCCGCGCGCTTCGCCGAACCCCTTGACGACAACGAGATGAACGCGCTGATCGAGGAACAGGGCGAGATTCAACAACAGATCGATGCCGTAGGTGGCTGGGACCTTGAACGCACTCTGGAGATCGCCATGAATGCGCTGCGCCTGCCGCCGGGCGATTCGGATGTCGAGCATCTTTCAGGGGGCGAGAAGCGGCGGGTGGCGCTGTGCCGCCTGCTCCTGCAAAAGCCCGATCTTCTTCTCCTTGACGAGCCGACCAACCACCTTGATGCCGAATGTGTGGCATGGCTGGAACGCCACCTCGCTGTATATGAGGGAACCGTCGTGGCGGTGACGCACGATCGCTACTTCCTGGAAAACGTGGCCGGGTGGATTCTTGAACTCGATCGTGGCGAAGGAATCCCCTTCGAAGGGAACTACTCGGGATGGCTGGAGAGCAAGCAGGAACGGCTGCGCACGCAGGGCAGGGAAGAGGAGGCGCGGCGCAAGGCGCTTGCGCGCGAGCTGGAGTGGGTTCGCTCGTCGCCCGGGGCGAGACGCACGAAGGGGCGGGCGCGCCTGGGCGCCTATGAGGACCTTCTTGCCGAGAGCCGCAACCGGGCGGAAGGACCGGCACGTGGCCGCATCGCCATCCCACCGGGGCCTCGCCTCGGCGATCTGGTGATTCGTGTCGAGGGACTGTCGAAGGCCTTCGGCGAGCGGCTGCTCATGGAGGGCCTCGGCTTCGCCCTGCCACGGGCCGGAATCGTCGGCATCATAGGTGCCAATGGCGCCGGCAAGACGACACTGGTGAAGATGCTGACCGGCCGCGAGACGCCTGATAGGGGATCCATCGCCATCGGCGACACGGTGGTCACCGGCTACGTTGACCAGAACCGTGATGACCTCGTTCCCGGAGCGACAGTGTGGGAGCAGATCACGGGCGGCGCCGAGACGCTTCCCATGGGCGCTACGGAGGTGTCGAGCCGCGCCTACGTGGGCGCATTCGGATTTCGTGGTCCCGACCAGCAGAAGAAGGTTGGCGAACTGTCGGGCGGTGAACGCAATCGCGTGCACCTCGCCACCATGCTGAAGTCCGGGGCCAATGTCCTCTTTCTTGACGAACCGTCCAACGATCTCGATGTCGATACCCTGAGGGCCCTCGAGGAGGCCTTGATGGGCTTTGCCGGATGTATCGTCATCATCAGCCATGACCGCTGGTTCCTCGACCGCCTTGCCACCCATATCGTCGCCTTCGAGGGTGACAGCCACGTCGAGTGGTTCGAGGGCAACTACGAAGCCTATGAAGAGGACAGGATCAGGCGGCTGGGAGCGCACGACCCCCATCGGATCAGGTACAGGCCGCTGACACGGTGACAGGACCCGCCAAGTCGACAACGGGCACCGGGCGCATCTGCCGCGTCGTCGAGGTGCACGGGATACTCGTGACCGTGGAACTGGATGGTGACCCGGTACGCTGCGCTCCACGCCCGGGCATCGATCCCTATCCGGTGGTGGGCGACCGGGTGCACGTCACGACGGGAGCGAGGCCGCCGAGGATCGACTCGGTCCTTGAGAGACGCGGCGTGCTGGCTCGCTGGCGACGCGATGCCAGCAGGCGATCTTCCGGGGGCGCCACGGAACACGTTCTTGCAGCCAACGTCGATCACGCCCTTGTCGTCGTCTCGGTGGCCAATCCGCCGTTCCATCCCCGTATCATCGACCGCTACGCGGTCATCGCCGCCAGAGGTGGTGTCGGGGTCGTCGTCGTGCTCAACAAGATCGACCTCGAGAGGCCTCGTCCGGACCTTGCCGAATACCGCAGGGCCGGACTGGTGATCGTCGAGGTTTCCGCGGAAACGGGGGAGGGACTCGACCGGCTGGTCGACTGCATCGAGGGAAAGACCGTTGTCCTGACCGGGCCGAGCGGTGTCGGAAAGTCCTCCCTTGTCAACGCGCTGACCGGCTCGCGGAGCGCCCGCGTCGGCGGTCTTGGCGGTCGGCGGCGGCAGGGGAGACATACCACCGCCCGTTCATCGCTCTATGACCTCGGCGGCGGCACATCCCTCATCGATACTCCGGGAATCCGTTCACTGGGTCTTGCCGGCATCGCCCGCGAGGAGCTTTCCGCGCTGTTCCCCGACATCGACGAAGCCGGCCACCGCTGCCGGTTCCGTGACTGCACTCACGACCACGAACCGGGATGCGCCGTGCGCGGGGCGGTGCGGTCCGGGGCCATTCCGGCAGGCCGCATGGAGACCTACCTGCGGCTGCTGCACGATGAGGAGTAGAAGGCGATCAGGGCATCCATGATGCGTCTGGTGTCGGAGTAGGCCGAGGCGGTGGTGCTGTGGCGCGGGCCGGCGACATTGAGAGTCCGCACCCCATGCCGTTCCATCCAGATCCGGCAGACGGCGACGGCATCCGGGGTGTCGTCGGGATGCACCACGAGACAGGGCTTGCCGGATGCCAGCGCCAGCCGTTCGGTGAGCGCGGTGCCTCCTGTCAGCGGCCGTCGCGCCACGATGAGCGTGGCATCGGAATCGCGCACGTTGAAACGCGTGCGCTGGGCATAGTCGGGCCGGGAGGTTTCGGTCAGTGGATAGCGGTTGTCGATAACGCCGTCTTCAGCCATTCGCCCCCTGGGACACCACCCGCCGAGGGGCCCGCCACTGGCCAGCGCGGCATCGAGTGCCGCCCTGTCGGCGCCCGTCTGCCCCCCGGAAATGATCTTCAAAGCAGGAAAACGGCAAGCAGCACGAGAATGACGGCGCATGACACCGTCGACGCCACGGTCAGGCGCATGACCCGCTTGTAGGTGGAAAGGTGTTCGCTGTCGGCGCGTTGCCAGTCGGAGATGACTTCGGCCATGGATGATTCCCGATCGGGCTGTCTTCACTACCGGCGCGGACTGTATCGGCAGGGAGCCCGTCACTCAAGCGCGAGAGAAGGCTGAGTTGCGCCGTCCCGGCTACGGTGAACCGCCGAACGACCGGATCGCGCCGGGTCCCGGCAGTTACGCACCGTCCTTCACGGGAACGACAGCGGGATGATTGCCGATTCTGGGCTGGACGAACGCAAGAGGGACTGTGGTGGGGCACTCTTCCAGGGCAGATTGAGTGCGTTCCGCGCGATGTTGGCGGGGCACTCCACCGCTCATTGTGCGGAATTCTCCTGGCGACTGGATTGCTATCCCGGCATCGCTACACTCACATGACCCAGTATCCGGGATACCAGTTGATGCTGACCGTGCTGCGCCATCTCCCGCTTCCGGGGCTGCTCGCACTGTGGATGATCACTTTGCCTCTTGCGCCTTCTGCGGCACAGGAGACGGTCGACACCATGCCTGAGCTCGTGTCCATTCTCGAGGATCCTGTCAAGCGCCAGCAACTGATCGACAGTCTCAATGCACTGGCATCGAGCGGAGACGAGGCCACGGGACAGGAGAACGTCTCCGGCATCTCCGGACTCGATCAGAGAATGAAGGATCTCCTGGCGGACCTTGATGATGGCAGACAGCTGACAGGCTGGATCATCGATAGCGTGTCGCGTCAGGATTTCGGTTCCGGGCTCTTCCGGATCGCGGGCCAGGCCGGGCTCGCCCTGGCCGCTGGCATCCTCGCCTGGCTGGCAGTCCTCGGTCTCACAGCCGCTCCGCGGAAGAGATTACAGGAAGACGAGGGCGGAAGCGTGATGCAGCGGCTGATCGATGCCGGCTCCCGATTTCTGCTTGGCATTGCGCCGGTCATGGGTTTCCTCCTTGTGACCTGGCTTGCCACCTTCGTGCTGACGCCTGATGCCGCCGCCATGGCGGTCATCTTCACGGCAGCCACGATCGCCGGGCTCTACACCATTGCCGTCGTTCTGGTCCGCGTCATCCTGTCACCGCTGCGCCCGGCCATCCGGCTGTTGCCGATTGCCGATCGCGAGGCGGCCTACCTGGTGGTCTGGTTCAACCGCTTCTGGGGAGTTGGACTCGCAGGATTCCTGGCCACGGACCTGTTGCGAACGATGGGTGCGCCCGAAGCCAGTGTTGGCTCTCTGGTACGTGTCGTCGGACTGATTCTCGCCATCATGGCAATTGTCGTCATCCTGCAGAACCGGGCTGGCATCGCTGCCTGGATCGGCGGCGGGGCGGATGGCGGCAAGCACTTCATGCGCTCTCGCCTCGGTGATGTCTGGCATGTCATGGCCATTCTTGCGGTTGCCATCACCTTCACCGTGTGGGTCTTCGAGGCGCGCTCGGGCACGGTGTTCATCCTCCATGGTCTCGCCTTCACGTTTCTTGCCGGACTGGCCGGAGCACTGGCCAGCACCCTGGCGCGGCGGTTCCTGTCGAGGCTCTTTCGTATCGGTGCCGATTTGCGGGAGAGGTTTCCGGACCTCGAGCGGCGCAGCAATCGCTATCTCTATCTTGTCGGCGCCCTCATCAATGTGGTGATCTGGACGGTCGCCATCGTCGCCGCACTGGAGAGCTGGGGAGTCGAGGCGACCCACATCTTCCTGTCGTCCGAGGGGCTCGATCTCCTGGGGAGGCTGATAGCGATCATCGTGATCGTGGTGATCGCTGTACTGGTCTGGGAACTCGGTGACGGTGTCATTGCCAACCAGCTCAGGCGCAGTCACGGGGAAGGGGCCAACCCGCGGGTCCTCACCCTGCTCCCGCTGGCGAGGAACATCCTCGTCGTGGTGATCGGGAGCGTGGCCGTCATGACGATTCTGGGAGAGCTGGGACTCGACATCACTCCATTGCTCGCCGGCGCCGGCGTGGTCGGGCTCGCCATCGGATTTGGCGCCCAGTCCCTCATCAAGGACATTGTCACCGGCACCTTCATCCTGTTCGAGAACCAGTTCACGGTGGGTGACTGGATCGAGGCCGGCGGCAAGATGGGCGGAGTCGAGAGCGTGTCCGTGCGTACCGTGCAGTTGCGCGATCTGAGTGGCTACGTGCATACCATTCCCTTCGGGGACATCTCCTCCGTCACCAACATGATGCGGGACTTCGGTTACGCGGTGATCGACATCGGTGTCGCCTACCAGGAGAACACGGACAAGGTGATCGACGTGGTGCGGCGGATCGACGAGGAAGCACGCAGCGACGACACACTGAACGAGCGCCTTGCCGGAGACCTCGAGGTGCTGGGTGTCAATGATCTGGGTGATTCGTCGGTAACCCTCAGGTTCCGGATCCGCACCCTTGCCGGGTATCAGTGGGGCGTGCGCCGCGAGTATCTCAGACGCCTCAAGCTGGGATTCGACGAGGCCGGTATCGAGATTCCCTATCCGCACATGACGGTCTATTTCGGCGAAATCCGTGGCGGCCGGACATCGCCGGCCTACGTCCGTCTCGACTCGGCAGGGGAGGTCTGAGTGTCCGGATCAACAACCCGCTCTCCGGCGCGCGCACCCGCTGATATGCTCGGCAGGCATCAGGGACAGTGGTTGTGAAGTCCTTCGCGTTTCTCCTGATCCCGGAATTCTCGATGATGGCCTTCGCTGCCGCCGTCGAGCCGTTGCGTTCGGCCAACCGCATGAGTGGCGCCACCCATTACCGCTGGACGTTCATCTCGCGCGACGGCCGGCCGGTCAAGGCCAGCAACGGCATGGAGGTCGTGCCTCATCACGCGATGAGTGACGTTTCTGCCTGCGAGACATTGTTCGTCTGTTCGGGAATCGATGCCCAGAAGTTCGCTGACAGGTCAGTCATGGCATGGCTGCGAAAGCTGGCGCGCCAGGGCACCGTCATGGGAAGCCTGTGCACGGGAACGCACATTCTTGCCCGCGCCGGCCTGATCCGGGGGCATCGCTGCACCATTCACTGGGAAGATCACGAGAGCTTCACCGAACTCTATCCGGACATCGAGGTCACTGACGACCTGTTCGAGATCGACCGCAACAGGATCACATGCTCGGGCGGAACGGCCTCGCTCGATCTCATGCTTCATCTCATCATGCTCGATCACGGCGTCGAACTGGCCGGCCGGGTTTCCGAACAGTTCATTCACGAGAGGATCCGGCAATCCGATGACCGGCAGCGGATGGCGCTCCATTCACGCACCGGAGTGAGTGATGCGAAGGTTCTGGCCGCCATCGATGTCATGGAACGCAATCTCGAGGAGCCGCTGACGATTCCCGACATCGCCAGAGGCGTGAGTCTTTCGACCCGGCAACTGGAACGCCTCTTCACCAGACACCTTGGACGGTCCCCTTCACGCTACTATCGGGAACTCCGATTGCATCATGCCCGCCTGATGCTGCTGCAGGGATCGACTTCGATCCTGTCGATCGCCCTTTCCGCAGGATTTGTGTCAGCTTCGCATTTCAGTCACCGCTATCGCGAGCTGTTCGGTCGTCCGCCACGCGAGGAGCGGCGCGGTGTTGCCTGATTCGCTTCGATTCCCGGTGGCGGTGCTCGCCTGCAGCCTCCTCGTTGTGTTGGCCATGCCTTCGGTCCGGGCTTCCGGGTGGGAGGAGTTTCTCGCCGGTGTGCGCGCGGAGGCAGCCGCCGCCGGCATCAGTCAGCAGACCCTTGATGCGGCGCTCTCCGATCTGGAGCCGGACACGCGGGTGATCGAACTCGATCGCCGCCAGCCCGAAGGCGTGTTGACCTTCGAAGAATACATGCGAAGCCGGGTGCCGGAATCCCTGATTGCGAGGGCGGCGCAAAAGTATGCCGAACACCGCCCGCTTCTGGAGGCAATTGCCGCCCACTATGGATTTGACGCCGAATACATCGTCGCCATCTGGGCCGTCGAAACCAGGTTCGGGAGCTACACCGGCGGTTTTGACGTCATTGCCGCCGTGGCGACCCTCGCCTTCGATGGCCGGCGCAGTGCCTTTTTCCGCAGTGAACTCCTCCATGCCCTGACGATTCTCGAAGAGGGACACATCGCTCGCACCGACATGACGGGATCGTGGGCGGGCGCCATGGGCCAGAGCCAGTTCATGCCGTCGAGTTTCAGCCGGTTCGCAGTGGACTGGGATCTCGACCGGCGTCGCGACATCTGGCGCAGCCGGGGAGATGTCTTTGCATCCATTGCCAACTACCTGGTGCGCTCGGGATGGCAGAGGGGCATGCCATGGGGTGGTGCGGTCACCGTGCCTTCAGGATTCGACGTCACGCGAGACGGTGTCGAGACCCTTGAAACGTGGCTCTCGCGCGGCGTGACGTGGCAGGGTGAGGCTCCCGTCCTTCCCCTGGACGCCGCGGCATCGCTCGTCCTGCCTTCCGGCGCCGACGGTCCCGCCTTCCTCGTGTTCGACAACTACCGGGCCATTCTCAAATGGAACCGATCCGACTACTTCGCGATGTCTGTGACCGCCATCGCGGATGCACTGTCCCGACAGCCATGACGCCCTGGCGCTGGGCTGGCATCGCGCTTCTCGCCCTCTTCCTGGCGGCCTGCGCCGAGATCGACTTTGCCGCCACGGTCATGAAGTCCGGCGGTCAGGAGGCACGGGGGCATTACAAGGTTGGGCAACCCTACGAAATCAAGGGTGTCTGGTACCACCCCGCGGAGGATCCCTTCTATGACGAGGAGGGAATAGCATCCTGGTACGGAGAGCCTTTCCACGGACAGCTGACCGCCAACGGCGAAATCTATGACATGAATGAGCTGACGGCGGCTCACAAGACATTGCCTATGCCCGTCTACGTCAGGGTCGCGAATCTCGAGAATGGACGAAGTCTTGTTCTCAGGGTCAATGATCGCGGCCCCTTCATTGCCGGACGTATCATCGATGTGTCGCGCCGTGGCGCCCAGCTGCTCGGATTCGAAGAGAAGGGAACGGCCCGGGTCAGGGTTCAGGTGATCGACCAGGAGAGTGGCAAGACCTGGGCCGAGCTCGGTCGCGAGCCAGCGGGAACAGACGCCGTGCCGGCACCTGCCATCGATCTGACACATGAGGACCCCGGCGGTGGTCTGTTCGTTCAGGCAGGCGCCTTCACAAACGCGGCAAACGCCTTCGTGGTGAGCAATGCACTTGTCGGCACCGGCGACATCCATGTCATCCGCGCCGTGGTTGACGGCCGGGTCTTCTACCGAGTCCGTGTTGGTCCCTTCCTCGCTCGCGGCCAGGCCGACCGCATTCTCGAGCAGGTGGTGAGTCGCGGCTACCCCGAAGCGATCGTCATCACCGCCATGTGACCGACCGGCCTGCGGCTGCCCGAGGCGGGTTCAACTGGCGGTCCGGCCAGGCATGAGCGAGCACAAGGACTGTAGTCTGCGTTCAAAATCCTGATTTGCGGCCTTTCTCACCGTTTCGCCTGATGCGCCCCATTCCCGAAACCGGACCAGGTGGCCGCCACCAGTTGTCTGGTCCGGCAGCAAGAACCTGCATGTCGTTCACCTTGCGCATGTGCTCCATCAAATCTGTTACGTCAATGAACGGGCAGGGTCATCCGGCGTGAGAGCTCCCCGACCTCGTCGGGGTCGCTTGAGCCCGCCGCTGCATGTCCGTGTGGATCGTTCCGATGGACAACCGGATTCCTGATGAGCATCGCGACTGCGCCCTGGCGGGGTTGCAAGGAGGCGACTTGGGGAACTCTGTCACGGGAATGCCGCAACGCGGTGCCAGTCATGCTCGTGGTATCGACGTGCGGCAGGGGTAAGCGGTATCCTCGCATCGCACCTCGGTTGACGGCACCGGCTTGGACGTGTCCCTGTTGCAGTGGTAAGCGGAAGGCTATCCATGAATTGGCGAATCCTGATTTGTCTCGTTGCCGCTGTTGGTTTGTCGACACCACTGGCGGCGTTCGAGATCTCGGCGCGTGAGGCCATCCTCGTCGACGAGACGACCGGCACAATTCTCTACCAGAAGAACGCCGACACGCCGACCGAGCCCTCATCCATGACCAAACTGATGACAGTGTACCTCCTGTTCGAGAAGCTCGCGTCGGGAACGCTCACTCTGGAGGATACATTGCCGGTCAGCGAGAAGGCCTGGCGCAAGGGTGGATCGAAGATGTTCGTCGAGGTCGGCGACAGTGTGACGGTCGAGGACCTGTTGCGGGGAATCGTCGTCCAGTCCGGCAATGATGCGTCGATCGTGGTCGCCGAGGGGCTGTCCGGATCCGAAGGCGAATTCGGCGATCTCATGACTGAGCGCGCCCGGGAACTCGGCATGAACGGCACCACGTTTCGCAACTCCTCGGGCTGGCCCGAAGAGGGACATGTCACGACCGTGACCGATCTTGCCCTTCTCGCAGGTCGAACGATAAGAGATTTTCCTCAATATTATCATTACTATGCCGAGACGGAGTTCACCTACAACGGCATCCATCAGACCAACCGGAATCCTCTGCTTTACAGTGGAGTTGGCGCTGACGGTCTCAAGACCGGGTACACCCGTGCTGCAGGATACGGTCTCACCGCTTCCGCAGTGCGGGGAGACCGTCGGTTGATCCTCGCCGTCAACGGGTTCGAGAGTGCCACAGCGCGGGCCCGGGAATCCCAGGCGATCATCGAATGGGGATTCAGGGAGTATGACGCCTACCATCTCCTCAGGGCCGGTGGTGAAGTGGGCACGGCCAGGGTCTGGCTTGGTGATTCCGATACGGTGCCGCTCGTCCTGGCGGACGATCTGGTTGTGACCCTTCCTCGGGCTGCCCGGGATTCTCTGGCTGTCCGAATCGTCTACGAAGGCCCGGTGCCGGCACCGATCGAAGAAGGTCAGGAGATTGCCCGACTGGTGATCGAGGCTCCAGGCGTGAACACCGTCGAGCAACCTCTTCTGGCTGGCCGTGGTGTCGGGAAACCTTCCTTGTTGCTGAGAATGGCGACAGTGCTCGGATACCTGATTTTCGGCGATGCGGGTGCGCTTTGAGACGGGGCAGGCTGATCACCCTTGAAGGTGGCGAGGGGACCGGCAAGTCGACCCAGGCCCGGCGTCTGGCTTCCTGGATCACCGATACATATGAAGTCGGCGTTGTGGTCACGCGTGAGCCTGGAGGAGCACCGGGCGCCGAGGCAATCCGGGAACTGGTCGTTGCAGGAGCCACGGACCGGTGGGATCCGGGAACCGAAGTTCTTCTTCATGTTGCAGCCCGGCGTGAGCATGTCCTCAGAACAATCTGTCCGGCCCTTGCAGAGGGTCGCTGGGTGATCAGCGATCGATTTTCCGACTCGACACGGGCTTACCAGGGGGTGGTGCAGGGCGCGGGCCTCGATTTCGTTGACGACATCGGTCGACTTGCCATCGGCAGCATGGTGCGGCCGGATCTCACGCTACTGCTGGATCTCCCGGTCGGGATGGGCCTTGCCAGAGCCGAAAACCGTGGGGCCGCCAACCGCTACGAGCGCATGGGGGAGGTCTTCCACGAACGCTTGCGCGCTGCGTTCCTCTCCATCGCCAGCAAGGAGACCGACCGCATCAAGGTCGTGGATGCCTCAGGCAGCGAGGATGAGGTGGCCGGGCGTCTTGGATCGGAAGTGTCACGGAGATGGCCGATTCCATGACGAACGACCGCCAGGCTGACAGGGGAGGGGCGTCGGGCGTGCTCTGCCGTCAGCCGCCGTGAAGGACGACCCGGTCGACATCCGCAAGCATCCGGACTTTCCGGAACTCCCGGTTCCCGCTCCCTGGGCGAATGAAGAACTCGTCGGACATGATGAAACCGAGCGCCGGCTCGCGGGTCTGGTGGCGAACGAACGTATCGCTGGCGCCTGGATCATCGGGGGCAAGGCAGGCATCGGCAAGGCAACACTGGCCTGGCGCCTGGCCCGGCATCTCCTGTGCAGCCCAGGCGAGGATCTCTTCGGAGAACCGCCGGCAGCCCTGGATTTCAATGCCAGCGACCCCGCTGCCGCCTGGATCTCGGCACGTTCACACGGCGATGTCCTCGGCATCGAACTTACCGTGGGCGAGCGGGGAAAGCGCCGCCGGGAAGTCGTCGTCGACGATGTGCGCCGCATCAGGCCCTTCTTCGCCCGGACGGCCGGCAACGATGGTTGGCGGGTCGCCATCATCGACGACGCCGATCTGATGAATGCGAGTGCGGCCAATGCGGCTCTCAAGGTGATCGAGGAGCCCCCTCGTCGCGCGGTTGTTCTGCTTGTCTCTGCGACACCATCCTCCCTGCTGGCCACCATCAGGTCCCGTTGCCGAAAACTCTCTCTTTCGCCGCTCTTGAATGAGCAGGTGGAGCTGTTGCTTGAACGGTTTCTGCCGGATCTGCCGGTGGAGCAGAGGGACTCGCTGGCGCGCCTGTCAGGTGGCAGCCCAGGCCGTGCACTGCTGCTGGCCGAGAAAGACGGCCTCGCCCTTTATCGCGAGATGATGGGCCTGGTTGCCACGGCGCCAAACATTGATCCGGCGGCACTCCACCGTCTTGCGGAACGTCTTGGCAGGCCCGGCGGCGAGGCAGCCTGGCACCTGGCATTCGATTTTCTCACGAATTGGTCCGCAGCGATGATCCGCAAGGCAGCCACGGGAAGGGACACGACACCCGTCCTGCCGGAGGAGACCGAGGCGATGGCGCGCATCGCCGGTGATCCTGCCCTTGAACGATGGATAGCCGTGTGGGAAAAGGTCGCGCACCTGCGTCGGACAGTCCAGTCACTCAATCTGGATCGCAGGCAGTCCATTCTGTCGGTATTCGGTACCCTGCAGGCGGCTGTCAGGACCTGAGACACCGTCATCCGCCAGGCCAGAGGGGCCATGAGGCATGCGCGACAAGTTCTACATCACGACGCCGATCTACTACGTCAACGACAACCCGCATATCGGGCATGCCTATACCACGCTCGCCTGCGACGTGATGGCCCGTTTCAAGCGTCTCGACGGGTATGACGTGCTGTTCCTGACGGGGACCGACGAGCACGGCCAGAAGGTCGAAAAGGCGGCACGGGAAGCCGGCACCGATCCGGCGGCATTCTGCGACGAGGTTTCGGAGAACTTTCGTACCCTTGCCAGGGAATGGAACTTCTCCAACGACCAGTTTATCCGGACGACGGAGGAGCGCCACATCCGCTCCGTGCAGGCGTTGTGGCGGCGCCTCGAGGAGGCGGGCGAGATCTATCTGGGGACCTATGAAGGCTGGTACGCCATCCGTGACGAGGCGTTCTACACCGAAGACGAGCTTGGCGTGGACGACGCGGGCCGCAAAGTGGCCCCTTCGGGCGCTCCGGTGGAGTGGGTGAAGGAGCCGAGCTACTTCTTCCGTCTGTCCGCGTGGCAGGACCGCCTTCTGAAGCTCTACGAGGGTCGGCCCGACTTCATCATGCCCGAGGTGAGACGCAACGAGGTGGTGAGTTTCGTCAGCGGCGGGCTCAACGATCTGTCGATTTCGCGTACGGGCTTCACCTGGGGCATCCCGGTTCCGGGTGATCCCCGCCACGTCATGTATGTGTGGATCGATGCCCTGACAAACTACATCACGGCGGCTGGATATCCTGATGAAACGGGCGAATCCTTCACGTCCTGGTGGCCCGCCTTGCACATGGTCGGCAAGGACATCCTGAGATTCCACGCGGTGTACTGGCCCGCCTTTCTCATGGCCGCCGGCATCGATGTGCCCAGCCGCATCTACGCCCATGGCTGGTGGACCAGCGAGGGCCGGAAGATCTCCAAGTCCCTGGGCAATGTCATTGTGCCGTCCGAAATCGTCGCTCGCTACGGGCTCGACCAGGTGCGCTATACGCTGATGCGCGAGGTGAATTTCGGCAACGACGGCGACTTCTCGCATCGCGGCGCCATGCTCCGCTGCAACCATGATCTCGCCAACGACTACGGTAACCTGGCACAGCGTGTGCTGAAGATGATCGCCCGCAACTGCAAGGGGAGGGTGCCGTCACCAGGAACGCTTCACGAGCAGGACCGCGAGCTCCTTGCGCAGGGCAGGGGCCTTGTCGATCGCCTTCGCCGGCACGTCGAAGTTCAGGCTTTCCAGGTGATGTTGCGGGATATCTGGGACGTCATCGGCGCCGCCAACCGGTACATCGATGCCGAAGCGCCGTGGAAACTGAAGGCCGCGGATCCGCAGCGCATGGAGACCGTGCTCTACTGCACCGCCGAACTGATCCGCATCCTCGCACTGTTGACCCAGCCCGTCATGCCGCAGTCGTCGGCCCGGCTCCTCGACCAGCTCGCCGTTCCCGGCGACAGGCGCGACTTCGCCTCACTCGGTGAAGACCACAGCCTGCGGCCCGGCTGCCCGCTGCCCGAGCCCGAAGGCGTGTTCCCGCGTCTTGCCGAGAACGCGCCATGATGCTTGTCGACAGCCATTGCCACCTCGATTTCCCGGACTTCGCCGATGAACTCGATGATGTCATCGCCAGGGCCAGGAATGCCGGCGTCTCGGTCATGCAGACGATCTCGACGCGCCTCAGCCGCTTCTCCGAGGTGAGGGCGATCGCCGAGGCGCACGACGGCATCTACTGTTCGGCCGGAGTTCATCCCCACCACGTTGCTGAGGAGGGAGTCCGGGCCGAGTGCGAGATCACCGCTTTCGCCGACTGTCCGCATGTCATCGGCATCGGCGAGACCGGCCTTGACTACCACTACGACAACAGTCCTCGCGAGGCCCAGCGGCAGAGTTTCAGGGAACACGTCAGGGCATCGCGCAGCACTGGTCTGCCACTCATCGTCCATACGCGCTCTGCTGACGAGGACACCATGGCAATCCTCGAGGAAGAAACAGAAACGGGGGGATCCTTTCCCGGGCTCATTCACTGTTTCAGCGCCAGCCGGGACCTCGCCCAACGCAGTCTCCGACTGGGTTTCTCCATCTCGATATCAGGGATTGTGACCTTCAGGACCGCCTCCGACCTGCGTGACATCGTCAGGGACATTCCCCTGGAACGGCTGCTCGTCGAGACCGATGCCCCGTTCCTTGCTCCCGTGCCGAAACGTGGCAAGCGCAACGAGCCGGCGCTCGTTGTTCACACGGCCCGATGCCTGGCCGAACTGAAGGAGGTGTCCGAAGGCGACCTCGCCGCCATCACCACCGACAACTTCTTTAGCCTGTTTCGTGGCGCACAACGTCCATAATGTTCCATAATATACCTTATGCTACTTATTTGCCGCGAACCAGACGGGTTCGTCGCTAAGCCCTCCAACCCTGACGTCGTCCAGCATCGACCGGCATCTCATGTCCGGACGGCGCACTCGCCGGCATTGACGATCACCAGATTGGAAGCTGTGCCTCCTTCGCGTGAGTGACTCCCTCACTTCCGATGATCACCGGACGCTCGTCGATATCGAATGATGTCTCGCCAAACATGCACACGGCGACCTCAGGAAGCTCTCGAAGCCGTGCATGATGCAGCCGTCTTCCGGATTGTCCGAACCTCGGGCGGTGAGCGTCTGACAGCAGGTCGAAACGTCACGATCACCGGTCGTTCCGCACATGAGATCGATGTCTTGAATACTGTCATCGTCAATGAGTCCGGTCATGCGGATGATCGCGTGCGTCAGCCAGGGGAAATGGTCCTTGTTGGCAACAGCATGGATTGAACGCCGGGGCTGCCTGTGGCGCATCGAGGATGCTGCTCCAATCGCCTGGACTCGTGCTCGTCGGCTGTTCGAGAAGTACATGCAGACCTCGCAAGGTCACCATGGAAACGGCGTCTGTGAATGGATCGCCGAGAATCTCGCGGTAGCCCGTTGGCACCTCTCCGACATCACCTGCAGTCGACCGGGACTCCCGGTGGCACGGGCGGCGAGTGCCAGTTCCCGACAACTGCGATAATCCCGCAGTGAAGTTCACCCGAACATCCGGGTTCGGTTGCTACAAACGTCAATCTTTCCCGCATCATGCCCTCACCTATTCGTCGTGCACTTGAAAACCCCGAATCAGATTCGCCTGCACCTTTTGGCGTGATGGTTCTTCCATCGCAATGTTGGTAGTCTGTTTCCGGATACACCTGAGGGAGAGCATTTGATGAAACAACCGGAACTCAACCGCCGCACGCTCATGGGAGCCACCGCGGCGATGTCGGCTGCGGCGATGGTGCAGTCGTGGATGGCGCCGGCACAGGCTTCCGTCACGCCCGATCGGACGCTGCGCATGCGCACCAACCGCACGATCGTGTCGACGGACCCGGGCTACATGGTGGGCGGCATGGAAACGGTCCTGCAGTATGCCTGCCTGGCTCAGCTGGCGACCCTGAACGAAGGGCCTGACTGGTCCTGGTCGCCAAGCGAGTTTGTCACGCATGTCGAGCAGGTGGACGCCCAGACCATTGTCTTCGAGCTCAAGAAGGGAATTGAGTGGCACGATGGCACGACGCACGAGGTCATCAGTGAACTTGATGCCGAAGACGTCAAGTTCTCGCTCGAGCGGATCAAGGAATCCGAGTGGAAGGACAAGGCGGCGACACTCGATCATGTCGAGGTCACGGGAACCCATTCCGGCATCATCCATCTCAACCAGCCCTTTGCCCCGGTCTGGTACACGTGGCTGGCATCAGGTACCGGCAACATCCTGTGCCGCAAGGCGGTGGAGGCAGCTGGCGGCAAGTACGACGGCATCTTCAATTTCTATATCGGGCCTTTCCGCGTGAAGGAATGGTCTCCCAAGCAGTTCTATGAACTCGAGGCCAATCCGTTCTGGACCGGGACCCCTGCCGCCATCAATTCCGTGCGCTTCATCATCATCGAGGACGAGAAGACGGCTGAAATCGCCTATGAAGCCGGTGATGTCGACTTCACCCACATCAGCACGGATACCCTGGCCCGCTACCAGACCGACGGAGCCCCGGAGGATACCGTTCTCAAGGTCTATCCGGGACTGTTGTGGACCTGGATGGGAATCAACACCGAGCATCCCAAGCTTCAGGATGTCCGCGTGCGCAAGGCCATCCAGCGCGCCATCGACGTCGATACCATCCTCGCGGCCGCCTATGCCGGCGTCGCTCCGAAGTCCCACGGTATCGTGCCTCCAGGTGTCGTAGGCCACCGCGATTACAGCAACTACAGCTTCGCGCCGGATGAAGCCCGCGCCCTGGTTGCCGAGGCTGGCGCCGAGGGTCTTCAGCTGGAACTCAAGACGATCAACCGTACAGACCGCATGGCGGCCGCCACGGTCATCCAGGCCAACCTGGCGGACGTCGGCATCGAGCTTGATGTCATTCCGCTGGATCCGGGTCCATTCTGGAACCTGGGACTGGAATCCTCGGGAGACGACTGGAAGGACCTGCAGTTGTGGATCATGCGCTACGGTGACGCTCCGGACCCCAGCCAGATGTCGCAGTGGTATGTCGAGGCCCAGGTCGGCGTGTGGAACTGGGAACGGTGGAAGGATGAGGAGTTCGACGCACTGTTCCTCGAAGGACTTGGCGAAACCGACGAGGCACGACGCGAGGAGATCTACCTGCGCATGCAGGACATCATGGAAGACACCGGCGCCTACGTGTGGATCACGCATGAACCGGTGGGCATCATCCATCGTGACGATCTTTCACCGTCGATCCGGCCGAGCGGCTGGCAGTTCTACATGCAGAGGTTCGCCTGGACCTGATGCAGGGGTGTTGTTGCAGGGAACGCCCGGCGCTTCCGGTGCCGGGCGTCTCCGGTTGATGGGTGATGGATGACGCTGGATCCATCGCCCGTTTGCTCGACATCATGACGCGCCTGCGCGATCCCGCCACCGGGTGTCCGTGGGATGTTGAACAGTCCTTCGCCTCGATCTCTCCCTATACCATCGAGGAGGCCTATGAGGTCGCCGATGCCATCGACAGGGAAGACTGGACGGCACTGAAGACGGAGCTCGGCGACCTGCTTTTCCAGGTGGTGTTTCATGCCCGAATGGCGCGCGAGCGTGGCCTCTTCGGGTTTGGCGACGTGGTCGAGGCGATCTCGGAGAAGATGGTGCGCCGTCATCCCCATGTCTTCGCGGATGGAGCGGATGTGAACTCAGCCGCCGAACAAACGGTGAAATGGGAAGAAATGAAGGCGCAGGAACGCCAGGACCAGTCTCGGGCAGGAGGCAGAGACGTGTCCGCCCTCGATGGAATCAGCGCCAACCTCCCCGCCCTCACCCGCACTCGCAAGATCCATGACCGGGTGGCGGGCCAGGGGTTCGGACTCGCTTCGCCAGGCGAGGCGCTGGAGGATGTGATCTCTGAAGTCGAGGAACTCTCGCAGGAGATTGCAGGCGGTTCATCCGAACGCATCGCCGATGAACTCGGCGATGTTCTCTTCGCCACCGTCAATCTTGCCCGTCACCTGGACGTCGATCCCGAGAGCGCATTGCGCCGCAGCGCTGCGCGCTTTGAGACACGCTACCGTTTCATCGAACGCTGCCTCAGTCGTGACAACCGGACGATCAGTGACTGCCCGGCGGAAGAACTCGACACCCTGTGGACCGTTGCCAAGGATGAGGAAGCCGCCAGCAGTTGATCGCCCGGCTGCGCATTGAGCGCTGATCACGCCGCCTACTGCCGGCGCGAGGGAACCGGACGAGGGAAGCGCTTGTGGAAGCGGCCGAGGTCGCTGGCCTGGATGCGGACTTGGAGATGAATGTCGTGATCGCCATCACTGCGTTCGACGATCTCGGCATGGCGATAGAGATAACCGATGGCGGCGCCATCCTTGACGGGTACGCTGAGTTCGACGAGGCGCTGCCTGCCGGCCAGGCGACGGGCAATGAGGCCGACAAGATCGTCGAGCCCCTCTCCGGTCCGAGCCGAAATGACGGCGGCATCGCCCTCGCGTTCGGCAACCGCGCGCAACCGTGACGCGGAGTCGTCATTGAGCATGTCACGCTTGTTGTAGGCGGTGATCATCCTCTCGGACGCGTCGAGTTCGTCGATGCCAAGGTTTGCCAGCACGGCCATCACGTCGGCCGCCTGGCGTTCATGCTCGGGGTGGTACGCGTTGCGCACGTGAACGATGAGCGATGCCTCTGTCACCTCCTCCAGGGTGGCGCGAAACGCGGCAACGAGAGTCTCGGGAAGTTCGGATACGAATCCGACGGTGTCGGAGAGGATCGCGCGCATCCCGCATCCGAGATCGAGAGCCCGCATGGTGGGATCGAGTGTGGCGAACAGCCTGTCATCGGCATAGACGCCCGCCCCGGTCAATCGATTGAAGAGCGTCGATTTGCCGGCATTGGTATAGCCCACCAGAGCGACGGTTGGCCACGGCACCTTGCGTCGTGCATAGCGATGCTGGCCGCGCATCGCGACAACGCCGTCGAGCTCACGACGCAGCCGGGCTATGCGCTGACCGATCAGGCGACGATCGATTTCGAGCTGGGATTCGCCGGGACCGCCCACAAAACCCAGTCCGCCACGCTGGCGTTCCAGATGGGTCCAGCTCCGCACAAGTCGGCTACGCTGATAGGTGAGCGCTGCCATCTCCACCTGCAGCACGCCTTCGCGTGTGGCGGCGCGCGCACCGAAGATATCGAGAATCAGCCCGGTGCGATCGATGACCTTGGTCTGCAGCTGCTGTTCAAGATTGCGTTGCTGTACCGGCGACAGGGCCGTATCGACAAAGACAAGGTCGATCGACGCCGAAGCGACCTGGACCTTGAGCTCCTCCACTTGCCCCTTTCCCAGAAACGTGCCTGCCCGGGGGCGCTTTACGGGAAGGACGCGGGCGTCCCGGACCTCGAGATCGATGGCTCTCGCAAGACTGACTGCTTCCTCCAGAGCCTCAGGCCCATTGCGTCTGCCACGCCCACCGCCGAGCGAGGGATGAATGACGCTGGTTCGCGTGACTGCGGCCTCGCGCGATGCCTCAGGCATCGTCGGGCGCTTCTCCATCATCAGCGAGCTGCAGGTTCACCATTCCCTCGGGCATGACGGTCGACACCGCGTGCTTGTAAACGAGTTGCGAATGGCCGTCCCGTCGCAGGAGCAGGCAGAAACTGTCAAACCAGGTGATGATGCCCTGCAGTTTGACGCCGTTCACGAGATAGACTGTCACCGGAACTTTCGACTTGCGGACGGCATTGAGGAACGTGTCCTGGAGGTTCTGTTGTCTTGTCTGTGCCATGATACCGATATCCCGCATGCTGTTCCTTGACATGTGCCGCGACCGGGAAGGATGGCAATCCGTGCCGGTCTCCCCAAGACTACACGCGAACGGCCGTCAGGAAACCCCGCCCGGCAGCGCCTGCCGGCGCGCGAAGTCGAGGTAGGCGTCGAGCAGCCGACAGGTCACGTGGCCGGGATGGCCGTTGCCGATGACCGTCTCATCGATGCGCGAGACCGCCTTGACGAGGGAGGTGGTGCTGGTCAGGAAGGCTTCACGAGCCTCCCTCGCCTCGGCCACGCTGAAGGGGCGTTCGACAACCTCGATTGACAACTCGCGAGCCAGAGCCATCACCCGCTCGCGGGTGATGCCCCGCAGAATCCCGTCCGTGACCGGCCGCGTCACAAGACGTCCGCGGGAATCGACGATCCAGGCATTGGAGGCGGCGCACTCGGTCACAAGGCCGTTCCCGTCGACGAGCCACGCCTCGTAGGCCCCCTGCCCGGCTGCTTTTGTGCGGGCCAGGACATTGGGAAGAAGAGAGACGCTCTTGATGTCGACACGCGCCCAGCGCGTGTCGGGGAGCGTGATCACTTCGACCCCTGAAGCGTCACGCGATGTCGCGGGCAATGCCATGCGCCGTGCCGTACACACCACGCCCGGGGTCAGGGCCGCGTTGTCGAAGACGTGGTTGCGGGGTGCCGCGCCACGGCTGATCTGCAGATAGACGATACCATCGACCACCCTGTTCAGGTGGATCGTGCGGTTCATGATGTGGGTGAGCACGCGCCCTGTCATCGGCTGCGGAATGTCGAGTTCGGCCAGCGAGCGATCCAGGCGCCGGAAATGATCGTCAAGGTCGATCAGGTGACAGTTGAACACGAGAATGACCTCGTAGATTCCGTCGGCAAAGGTGTGGGCGCGGTCATCGATGTGAACACTGGCCCGGGAGTGGGTGCAGTACCGACCGTTGACATATGCGATGCGCGACATCTCAGAAAAACTCGAGGCCCACGGAGAGGAGTTTCTCGACCTTGCTCATCAGGTTGGTGCTGGCGAAGAGAACGACCCGGTCACCGACCTGGATCCGCGTGTCACCATGGGGAACGATGACCTCCTGGCCTCGCACGAGGGCGGCGATGAGGATGCCCCTGGCGAGGTGAATGTCACGAATTCTCCGGTTGGTGATCCGGGTTGTCTCAAGGGCTTCGGCTTCGATGAACTCACCGGCGCCCTCGTGAATGCTGTAGACGCTGCGAACGCGGCCGCGGCGAATGTGCTGGAGGATCGTCGAGACCGTGGAGCCCCTGGGATTGACCACTGAATCGACACCAAGATCCTCGACAAGGGGGTCGTAACTCTCTGAATTGACCAGTGTAATGGCCCGTTTTGCACCAAGCCTCTTGGCGAGGAGTGACGAGAGAATATTGACCTCGTCGTCATTGGAAACAGCAACCACTGTCTCGACATCACCGGCACCGGCTTCCTCAAGGATCTTGCGTTCCAGCGCATCACCGAGCAGTACTGTTGTTCGTATCAACTGATCAGCGACCTCCCGAGCCCGGCTCTCGTTGATCTCGATGACCTTGCAACGCACGTCGGCATGGTGCTTTTCCATCTCGCGCGCAACGTAGAGGCCGATGTTGCCGCCGCCGACTATGATCACCCGACGGGCTTCCGGTTCTTCATGGCCGAAGACGGACATCGACCGGTGCATGTGGTCGCTTGAAGTCACAAAGTAGACGACATCCCCCGCGCGCATTTCCGTTCGGCCCGTGGGGATGAGCAGTTCTCCATGGCGCACGATGCCGACTACAAAGACCTTGAGGTTGGGAAAGAGCTCCGTGAGTTCTTCAAGAGGCGTGTCAAGAATCGGGCAATCGGCATGGCACCGCACGGCAATGGCGCGCACCCGGTCATCGGCCATCGGCACGATATCGATTGCCCCTGGAACCTCGAGACGCCTGATGATGGCGCGCCCCACTTCGATTTCCGGCGAGATGATGACATTGATAGGCATGTGATCCCGGCTGTAGAGATTGCTCCACGCGAGATCGAGATAGGACTGGTGGCGCACCCGGGCGATTTTGGTGGGTACGTCAAAGATGGAATGCGCCACCTGGCAGGCGATCATGTTGACTTCGTCGGCGTAGGTGACGGCAATCAGCATGTCGGCATCTTCGGCGCCTGCGCGCTGGAGTACCGGCGGATGGGCCGCAAATCCGACCAGTCCCTTCGCGTCAATGTTCTCCGTCACCCTGGTGATGCGGGAGGCATCACTGTCGATCACGGTGACATCGTTGGCTTCCTCCGCCAGTCTGCGGGCAATGTTGTAGCCGACCTGTCCGGCTCCACAGACAATGACACGCATGGCACTCAGCCTCCGGCGTCGCGTTCGGTGACGCTGACACCCAGTGCTCTCAGTTTCCGGTGCAACGCGGACCGTTCCATGCCGACCGCCGCGGCCGTCCGCGAAATGTTGTTGCCGAAGCGCGCCAGCTGGGTCAACAGGTACTTGCGTTCGAAAGCCGCCCGTGCCTCACGCAGTCCGAGGGACATCACCTCGCTGGAATCGTGAAACAGGACAGGGGCCGGGCTGGTCTGCCTCACTTCCCCAGGCAGCATATCCACCGTGATTGCCCCGTCCTCGTCCTCCGGCGTCATGATCAGCAACGACTCGATCACATTGCGCAACTGGCGCACATTGCCAGGCCAGTTGGCCATCAACAGAGCCATTTCGGCATCGCCCGTCAGCGTCCGGGCGCAGAGACCCTGCTGGCGCATGGCGCGCCTGATGAAGTACTTCGACAACAACGCCACATCTTCCCGTCTTTCCGAAAGTGGCGGGACACCGATCGACACGACATTCAGACGGTAGTAGAGATCTTCACGGAAATGACCTGATTGCACCGCTGCGGTGATGTTGCCACTCGCGGATGTGAGGACACGAACATCGGCCCTGACCGGCGTGTCGCCGCCCAGCCGGGTGAACACCTGTTCCTGGAGGGCTCTCAGGATCTTGCCCTGCGTGGCCAGCGGCATGTCCGGAACATTGTCGAGGAACAGTGTGCCTCCGTTGGCGCGCTCGAACACTCCGTGGGTGATGACCGGCACGCCGGGTGAGGTCCGGGTTTCCCGTCCGAAGAGTTCCTCCTCGACCCTCTCGGGCTCCATCGTGGCTGCATTGATGGCAACGAACGGTCCACCTGTGCGTGGCGACTGCTGGTGAATATGCCGAGCCACGAGTTCCTTGCCGGAACCTGCCGGACCCGTGATCAGGACTCTGCTGCCAGTGGGCGCAACCCGGGAAATGGCCTCCCGCAACTGCACCATCGCCCGTGATTCGCCAACGAGATCGTCGAGAACACGGGTGGAACGCCGCAGTTCCTCGTTCTCGCGACGCAGTCGTGCTTCGTCGAGTGCCCGTTTGACCACCAGGAGCACCTTGTCGGTCTGGAGGGGCTTCTCGATGAAGTCGTAGGCGCCGATCCTGGTGCACTTGACAGCGGTGGTGATGGTGCCGTGACCACTGATCATGATGATCGGCATGAACGGATGGTGGGCGACGTAGTCGCGCAGCAGTTCGACTCCATCGCGCCGTGACCCGCGAAACCAGATGTCCAGGATCAACAGGGAAGGTACCTGTTCAGCGATCATGGCATCGGCGGAATCGGGATCAGACGCCGTGCGCGCCTGATAGCCCTCATCCTCGAGAACATCGGCCAGCGCCCGACGGATGTCGCGCTCATCATCAACGATGAGGATGTCATGCTTCATCAGTCGTCGTTCCGTTCCAAAGGCAGCGACAGGATCACCGACGCGCCGCCCTCGTTCCTGTTCTGCAAGACGAGGTCTCCGCCGTGGTCCCTGACCGTTGATCGTGCAATCGTCAGACCGAGACCGTAGCCGTCATCCTTGCCATGGGATTCGTGCGGTTCAAGGAGTGTCTCGGGGCGCTCCACGGGAAACCCCGGACCATTGTCCTCAATCCTGATAACACACCATGCGTCCTCTTCCGCAATGGTGACCCTCACGATGTCACCTTCCTGCCGTTCCACATCGTCCATGCGGAAGGCCTCCGCTGAGTTCTTGACGATGTTGAAGATGGCGGCACAGATCATGTCCCCGTCACAGTGCACCACCGGCGGGATCTCGGGATAGATGCGCTCGAAGACGACGCGGGCATCGGAAATCTCCTGAAGCCGAATAGCCTTCTCGACAATGTCAATCGCACTTTCCGCAGACATGATGAGCGTCGGCATTCGCGCGTGGCGAGAGAACTCGTTGACCACGTTGGTCATGTGCATTGCCTGTCGCTTGATGGTATCGGTGAGTTCCCGGAACACCTCGGGCGATTCGGTGATCGCGCCTGCAAACTTGCGTTCCAGCCGCTCGGCGGAAAGCGTGATGGGAGTCAGCGGATTCTTGATTTCATGGGCCACCCGCAGGGCCACGTCACTCCATGCTGCCTTGCGCTGCGCGAGCACAAGGGGCGTGACGTCATCGATGGTCATCACGAATCCGCCACGTCGAACGCGTCCATCCGGTTCACCCCCGACATTGCCGATGCGCACGAAGAGCCGTCGCAACCCGGCGTCGTTTTCGAGGTTGACGCTGCCCGATGCCGCGCGGGCCTTCATGGCCTCCTCGAGAAGTCCGGCAGCCTCGGGCATGGTGTCGATGAGGCTGGCTCCGACGAGACCGCTCTCGGTCACGTTGAGCAGTTCCAGCGCCCGGCGGTTCACCAGTTCGACGCTCCCGGCATCATCGAGTCCGATAACTCCCGCACTGACGCCGGAGAGGACCGATTCAGTGAAGCGCCTCCGTGACTCGAGATCCTTGTTGGTTTCAACCAGGGCATGACGCTGTTCGGCAATCCGGTCGGCCATGCGGTTGAAGGCCTGACCGAGCAGGGAGATTTCGTCGGATCGTCCACTCAGCGACACGCGTACGGAAAGGTCGTCCTGGCGGATCTTCTCGGCAGCATTGGCCAGCGCCACCACCGGGCCCACGAGGCGCGATGCAAGCTGCAGCGCGAACCACACTGCAACGAACAACAGGAGAAGGGCGGCAACGGCATAGAAGAGGGAGAAGGTCAGTTGCAGGCTGGTTCGCTCCAGCGCGAGTTTTCTGTAGGAGGATGCGACCGCAGACACCTTCCTGGTGCTCTCGATGACGTCGGGGTCGACACTGCTACCCGCCAGCAGGTAGGTGCTGCCCCGGCTGAGGCTGACAAGCGCGCGCACCCTGTCCCTGGCGCTTGATTTCAGAATGACGGCATCACCTGCGTCGGCACGTTCGATCTCGTGCGCCGTGAGCGGCTCCATGCCGAGACCCGTTGAAAGGGAGCCCTGCATGATGATCTGGCCGAGACTGCTCAACACGACCCATTCGGAGATGCCTCTGACACCGGCCCGGTCCTCGAGGTAGGACGTGAACTCCTCCATGCTGCCGCCTGACTTCGGCACGTAAAGGTGGAAGTCACGGGCGAGCGCGAGTGCGCCGGACCCGAGGGCAATGCGGTGTTCTTCCAGGTAGGCATCGGCAATTCTGGTCGACTGGGCAATGGCGGTCTGAACCCGTTCATTGAACCAGGAGTCAATGCCCATGTTGAAGAAGGTCGCCGACGACACGCCGATGAGAACCGCGGGGATGGTGGCCGCCAGGCCGAATGCGGCAACCAGCCGTGCCTGCAGTCTTGAACCGGCCATTCCCTCCCGGCGCTGCGACCACATGTCGGCAAGGCGCCGGATGATGATGACGGCAAAGGCAAGAAGGAGGGCCAGATCGATGTTCAGAAGAACGATAAGGGTGTTCTGGTCAGGTTCGAACGGTCCTGAACCTGTCAGCGCCCCGTAGGTTGCAAGGCCGGACAACACTGCCATCACCGCAAGGGCCACGTTCACGATCCGGCTGCGTGACCACCGTCCCGTCGGCTTGCGGAACCAGCCGAACAGCCTGGGCAGCTTCGCCCTGATCGGGTTGTCCGGGGAGTGCCCGCCGGTCGTCTCGAGACTCATGGATTAAGGTGGAGCCCCCGAAATCAGCCCCGCCCATCATACAGCCGCCGGCAGGCACATGCACCCTGCCGCCCGCGGCTATCCGATAATGACCTCCGTGACGAACTTGACCCCGGGATAGGCGAGAGTCATCAGGAGATAGCCGGTCAACACCAGACGCGCCGCTCTGCGGCCCCGTGTCCCCCAAAGCTGACGGGCCACGAGAAGCATGGCGATGACGGCGAAGGCGGCCACCGTCAGGACAATCTTGTGGTTCATGCCGGTGATGACATCCGTCGTCGACGTGGCCGCCAACCCTGTGGCAATTCCGGCGGCAAGGATGATCTCGCTCGTCACCAACAGGCGGATCTCGAGTCGCTCACAATCGGCCAGGGACGGCAACAAAGGTGTCAGTCGCCCAGGCTTGCGCCGCTTGAGGGAGCGTTCCTGGAGAATGACGGCGAAACCTGCGATCGCCGCCATTGTGAGGAACACATAGGTTGTGACCGACAGGATCACGTGAAGGCCGATCCAGTCCGAGACTGAGTCGATCCCGGGAGCACCGTTCACCTCTGCCTGGTTCCAGGCCAGGGCGAGAACCGCCATGACGAGGATCCAGGGACCGAGGATGGCTCCCAGCCGCCAGAATTCCGGAACCAGGAGAGAAAGGACAAGAAACAACACCAGACAAGCTGACACCGTCAGCCAGATCGCAGGCCCGAATCCGGTGGACCAGGAGTCGCTGAACTGGGCCGCTGTCCACGCCGTGGCGGCAAGCGCCGCCATGCCGAAGGCACCCCAGAAGTACAACCCCTTTTCGAAGCGGCCCAGAAACGGCAGCACGCCTGCCGGAACCAGCAGAACAGGGACCAGATGATGCCAGAAGATCATGGATGCATCCTCGCCAATTCAACTCTCTGCCGCAATCCCGCGCATGCCAGGAGGGATCCGTGCCGCGCAATTGGGCGCGTATCAGGAGGGACGGTTTCACGCAGAGCGTGAACGCGCTAGGTTGCCGGCATGGGCAAGTCGGCGCATTCGATCGCTGCCGTCGTCGTCGCGGCCGGCCGTGGCGAGCGCATGGGCGGACCGGTGCCCAAGCAGTACCGGTCCCTGGGCGGTCGCCCGCTCATCTGCTGGTCGCTCAGCCGCTTCGCGGCGCACCCGGCAATTCATCCGATACTTGCTGTCATTCATCCCGATTTCGCGCCTCTTCACGAGGAGTCTGTCGCCGGGCTCGATCTTCTCCCTGCCGTTTACGGCGGCGCTACGCGCCAGGAGTCGGTGCTGAATGGTCTCGAGGCCTTGCGCGTTCACGCACCTGACTTTGTACTCATTCACGATGCGGCGCGGCCCTTTGTCAGTGACCTCCTTCTCGATGAGATCGTGCGGACTCTCCGTGAACAGGGGTGCGGCGTCATTCCGGTGACCGGCATCACCGATACGGTGAAGCACCTCTCGGGCAACGAAGTGACAGGAACAGCAGACAGGGCGCGACTCGTCTGTGCGCAGACACCCCAGGGATTTCCCTATGCCGGGATTCTGGCGGCCCACAGGCAGGCAGACGGCCGGACGTTCACCGACGACGCAGCGGTTGCCGAAGCCGTCGGCATGACCGTCGTCACCGTCAACGGCGACAGGGCCAACATCAAGATGACGCATGATGAGGACTTCTCATTGCCCCTCAACCAGACCGAAGTCTCCACCGGCTCAGGCTATGATGCCCATGCGCTCGTGGATGGCGATCATGTCATGCTGTGCGGTGTGCGCATCGATCACGACCGAACCCTCGAAGGCAACACCGACGGCGATGTCGGGCTCCACGCCCTGGTTGACGCCATTTTCGGGGCGCTTGGATGCGGTGATCTCGGACAGCATTTTCCCGTGGATGATGCCACATGGCACGGACGCCCTTCGGGCGACCTCGTCAGGGTGGCACGGGATCTGTTGACGGAGCGCCATGCAACGCTGCTCCATGCCGACATCACGCTGATGTGCCAGAGACCGCGGCTCGCACCTCACCAGGAGGCGATGCGTCACAGCGTGGCGAACCTTCTTGGTGTCGGGGAACCACGGGTCAACGTCAAGGTCACGTCCACCGATGGCCTCGGATTCCTGGGCCGCTGCGAGGGCATCGCCGCCGCGGCCACGGTCACCATTCGCCGGCCGCCATCGTGACATGCGCCGCAATCCGGCAATGACGGGGTTCGCGCCTTGGGTGGCGACCATGGGAGGCGTCGGCCTCCTCCGTCCAATGCCTGGAACCCTGGGCTCCCTGGCAGCCCTGCCGCCCGCCTTCGTTGTCATGTGGTTTGCCGGACCATGGGCAGTCCTTGCGGTGGCGTTCATCCTTCTCGTAGCGGGGTTCGCCTCCGTTCGGCATGTTGCCGGCACAATGGAGGCAGGAACGGACCCCGACCGCGCCGACATCGTCATCGATGAGGCGTGCGGTCAGTTTCTTGCTCTCACGCCGGCCATGCTGTCTCCCGTCTTGTGGATTCTCGCCTTTGCCTTGTTCCGGCTCTTCGACATCTGGAAACCCGGGCCTATTCGCCTGATCGAGCGGCGCTTCAGGGGCCCCTGGGGTGTCATGCTGGACGACGTGGCCGCAGGTGCGGCGGCGGCGGCATGTGTCTGGGCATTGTCCCTGACGGGATGGACCGATGTTTGATGCGGTGATTCTCGGTGCAGCCGAACGCGTCCTCGAGCTCTGCCGGCAGCACGGGACGATGGTTGTCACCGCCGAGTCCTGCACCGGAGGCCTGCTCGCCGGATCGCTGACGGCCGTCGCCGGATCCTCGGACGTCGTCGATTGCGGATATGTAACCTATTCCTGTTCCGCCAAGACCGCACTTCTCGGGGTGCCTGCCGCCCTCATCCACGCGCATGGCGCGGTCAGTGCCGAGGTCGCGCGGGCCATGGTCGACGGCATCTGCAACCAACATCCGGGACGCATCGGTGTCGCCATTACCGGGGTTGCCGGTCCGGGCAGCGATTCCCGGACCAAACCCGCAGGTCTTGTATACTTGGCGGCGGTTGCTGACGGTGACATCGTGGTCACGGAAAACCGTTACGGCGACATCGGACGCCACGCTGTCAGAATGGCCTCGGTACGCGATGCCCTGATGCTCATCGCAAGCTGTCTTCGTCCCTGATCATTGGACCGTAGAGGTCTCGGGCGCGATCCTCGAAGGAACGGACGAGACGCCGGGCCGCCTCAAGGTAAAGGACGCCGATGGTCCGTTGCAGAAGGCGCGAGTTGAACTCGAAATCGATGGCGAATTCGACGAGACATCCCCCGTCGTCCCGGGGATCGAAACGCCAGCATCCCTCCATCTTCCTGAACGGCCCCGAGGTGTAGGCCGTGCGGATTTCCCGGCCGGGTACCAGGGTTACCCTGGACGTGTAGCTTTCCCGGATGAGACGAAATCCGATCACCAGATCGGCCCAGAAGACATTGCCGTCGCGTCTGGTCACGCGCGCTGCCACGCACCAGGGGAGAAACTCGGGATACCGACCGACATCGGCCACCAGGTTGTAGAGCTGATCAGCCGTCCACGGCAGCAGTTTCTGTTCGCGATGCCAGGCCACCATCAGCCTCCGGCATGGCGACGTGCCTGCATGATGGCAAAATCCCGGCCGGCATGGTGGGACGACCGGGTGAGTGGACTGGCACTCACCATGAGAAAGCCCCGGGCCCTGGCAACCGCCTCCAGTTCCTGGAACTCCTCCGGCGTCCAGAAACGGTCGATGGCATGGTGGCGCGGCGTGGGCTGCAGGTACTGCCCGACCGTCAGGAAGTCGACATCCGCCTGACGCATGTCGTCCATGACCTGCATGACCTCGTCCCTGGTTTCGCCAAGTCCCACCATCAATCCCGACTTGGTGAAGATCCCTGAGTCGATCTCCTTGACACGCCACAACAGGTTGAGCGAGGCAAAGTACCGTGAGCCGGGCCTCACGTCGCGATAGAGTCTGGGAACGGTCTCCAGGTTGTGGTTCAGGACGTCAGGACGCGCCGCGACAACCTGCTCGACCGCCCCCTCCTTGCGCAGGAAATCAGGGGTCAGGACCTCGATGGTCGTGGCCGGGGACACCTGTCGTATCTCGTTGATGCAGGCGACAAACTGCCCTGCCCCGCCATCATCGAGATCGTCCCTGTCCACCGAGGTGATGACCACGTGCTCAAGGCCAAGTTCGCGGATGGCTTGTGCCAGACGTCGTGGCTCGTCGTCATCGATCGGACCGGGCCGGCCGGTGGTGACATTGCAGAAAGTACAGCCCCGGGTGCAGATATCACCGAGAATCATGACGGTGACATGCCGTTTCGACCAGCACTCCCCGATGTTGGGACACGCGGCTTCTTCGCACACTGTCACCAGCCCCGCCTTGCGGACGAGTTGGCGTGTCGCGTGGTAGTCCGGCGACCCAGGCGCCCGGGCCCTGATCCACTTCGGTTTGCGGGGTACGACGACAGGGTCCCGCCACGCCTTTTCCGGATGGCGTTCACGAAGGGGCTGGATCCGGGAGAGCCTGGTCATGACACGTCAGATATGGAGGGCGCGGCCATAGGCAGCGAGAACCGATTCACCCATCATTTCCGACAGCGTCGGATGGGGAAAGATCGTGCTCATGAGTTCTGCCTCAGTGGTCTCGAGAGTGCGGGCGATGGCAAATCCATGGATCAGTTCCGTGACCTCGGCGCCGATCATGTGCGCTCCCAGAAGTTCTCCGGTGTCGGCGTCGAACACGGTCTTTACCATGCCCTCGTCGTCACCCAGGGCGATGGCCTTGCCGTTTCCAAGGAATGGAAAGCGCCCAACGCGAACCGTATGCCCGGCATCACGGGCAGCCGCTTCAGTGAGACCGATGCTGGCAATCTGCGGATGGCAGTAGGTGCAGCCCGGAATGTTATCGGCGTCGAGTGGTTCGACATGGTCTAGACCGGCAATCCTCTCGACGGCGATGATACCCTCGTGACTGGCCTTGTGAGCAAGCCAGGGGGGACCGGCAAGGTCGCCGATGGCGAACACTCCCTCTTCTCCCGTTTCCAGCCATCGGTTGACGGCGACATGACCTCCCGAAACAGTGACTCCCGTACCCTCAAGCCCGAGGTTTTCCGTGTTGCCGACAATGCCGACGGCGAGGATGATGCGTTCGGCTGACAACCGGTGTTCCTCGCCGGCATCATCCGCGATACGAACCGATGCGCCTTCCTGTGACGTGGTGACCTCTTGCAGGACACTTCCGGTGTGAATGCCGATTCCCTGTTTTTCGAATGACTTGCGGGCGATGGAGGATATCTCCTCATCTTCAGAGGGAAGAATGCGGTCGACCACCTCGATGACCGAGACCTCCGCCCCCATGTCGCGGTAGAAGCTGGCGAACTCGATTCCGATGGCGCCTGAGCCTATGACAATGACGGACTCCGGCATGCTCTCGGGCACCATGGCCTTGCGATAGGTCCAGATGACATTCTCGTCGGCCTTCACATTGGCAAGTTCACGGGGGCGCGCGCCCGTGGCAAGAACAATGTGACCGGCCTCCAGTTGCGTCTCGCCAATGCGGATCGTTCCTGGTCCTGCCAGTTGCCCTTCGCCATTGATGATCGTCACCGAGTGCTTGGACAGCAGGTGCTTGACGCCTCTCGAAAGACGGTCGGCCACTTTGCGACTCCTCCCGACCACGGCTGCAATGTCGAAGCGCGGGCTGTCGATGTCGAGGCCGAAGGCGCCGCCATGACGTGCCAGGCGCATGACCTCCGCCGAGCGCAGCAGCGCCTTGGTGGGGATGCATCCCCAGTTGAGGCACACGCCGCCGAGATGCTCGCGCTCGATGACCGCGACTGACATTCCGAGCTGTGCAGCACGGATGGCGGCAACATATCCTCCCGGTCCCCCACCGAGGATAGCAAGGTCGTATCGCGACTGGGCCATCGGTTGTTCCTCTACAAGATGAGGGAAGTCGGCGATTCGATGAAGTTCCTGAATGCGTTCAGCAGCGTCGCGCCGATTGCACCGTCGACAACCCGGTGATCGGCGGAAAGCGTCGTGCTCATCAGGGTTGCCACGGCGAGGGCTCCATCCCTTGCTACCGGTCGCGGATAGCCCGCACCGACTGCCAGAATTCCGGCCTGCGGCGGATTGATGACGGCATCGAATTCTCTGATTCCGTACATGCCGAGATTCGACAGAGTGAAGCTCCCGCCCTGGTACTCCTCCGGCATGAGTTTTCCACTGCGGGCCCGATCGGCCAGATCCCGCATGGCGGTGGCGATGTCCAGGAGGCTCCTGGAAGCAGCATCGCGGATGACGGGGGTCACAAGTCCGCCATCGATGGCAACGGCCACAGAGAGATCGACACGGGCAAATCGGCGGATGACATCGCCTCTCCACTGGACATTGGCGTCCGGAACGTCTCTGAGCGCCAGCGCAAGCGCCCGGATGATGAAGTCGTTCACGGAAACCCGATGTCCCGCGGCGTTGATTTCGCGCCTTGTTTCGAGCAATCGATCGATGTCGCAGTCCAGCGACAGATAGAAATGCGGGATGGTCTGTTTGGCTTCCTGCAGGCGCTCGGCAATCACGCGGCGCATGCCCGTTATCCTGATCTCTTCCCAGGTGCCCGCGGTGATCGGCGATGTGGCAGACATGCCGGCCTCAAGCGCCTTTTCGATGTCGCGCTTGATGATGCGGCCGCCCGGGCCACTGCCCGTGACATCATCGAGCGACAGACCTGCCTTGAGCGCCATGCTGCGTGCAAGGGGGCTGGCGGCTCTCTTGCGGCCGCTCGAACCCTGCTTGCCGGGTTTGTCTTGGACGGCCGTTCTCTCCGGTTCGGAATCGGCCTCCTCCGGCGCAGGGCCGGATGGCGGCGGGACGGCATCGATGCTGTCGGGTACATCCTCGGGAGCTTCCTCGCCCTCTTCCAGAATGAGGGCAATAGCCTGGTTCACCGGGACGTTTTCGGTTCCCTCCGCGACCAGAATGCGGCCGACAGTTCCATCATCGATGGCCTCGACTTCCATGGTGGCCTTGTCGGTCTCGATCTCGGCGAGCACATCGCCCGAAGCGACGGTGTCGCCTTCACTGACCAGCCACCGAGCCAATGTGCCCACCTCCATGGTGGGTGAAAGCTGGGGCATGGTGACGGTGATCGGCATGTCGGTCTTCCTCAGCCGCGATCAGACATAGCAGACTTCACGCACCGCCCGGATGATTTGATCCGCCTGGGGCAGTGCTGCCACTTCCAGGTTGGCAGCATAGGGCAATGGCACGTCCGCTGCCGACACCCGCGCGGGCGGGGCGTCGAGATAGTCGAATCCCCCTTCGCACACGGCGGCGATCACCTCGGCGCCGATCCCGGCAAAGGCCCATCCCTCCTCGACCACCACAAGCCGGTTGGTGCGGGCAAGGGAATCGATGATGGTCGCCGCATCGAGGGGACGTATGGTGCGCAGATTGATGACTTCGGCCTCGACACCTTCTTCGGCCAGAATGCCGGCCGCTTCGAGGGCACGGCTGACCGTGATCGAGTAGCCGACGATCGTGACATCCCTGCCGGTCCGTTCGATCGCTGCCTTGCCGATGTCGAGGACGACATCCTCGTCACTGACGTCGAATGAGACGCCATAGAGGATTTCGTTTTCGAGGAAGACAACCGGGTTGGGATCCCGTACGGCGGCCTTGAGGAGTCCCTTGGCATCCGTGGCCGACCACGGTGCGATGACCTTCAGCCCGGGAACATGAGCGAACCACGATGCGAAGTCCTGAGAGTGCTGGGCAGCCACCCGTGCCGCGGCGCCGTTTGGTCCGCGAAGGACGATGGGGCACCGCACCTGGCCGCCAGACATGTAAAGTGTCTTGGCTGCCGAGTTGATGATCTGGTCCATCGCCTGCATGGCGAAATTGAAGGTCATGAATTCGTTGATGGGTCTCAATCCGGCCATGGCGGCGCCGATGGCCAGGCCGGCAAAGCCGTGCTCCGTGATGGGCGTGTCGATGACCCGGCCGGCGCCGAATTCCTCGAGCAGACCCTGGCTCACCTTGTATGCGCCCTGGTACTCGGCAACTTCCTCGCCTATCAGGAAAACCCGGTCGTCGCGCCGCATTTCCTCGGCCATGGCATCGCGCAGGGCCTGACGCACCGTCATCTCGACCATCATGCGCTCCCGCCGTCTGCGTCGACCATGACGTCGGTCATGAGTTCCCCGATGTCGGGTTCCGGGCTTGTCTGGGCGTGTTCAGCCGCCTCCGCCACGGTTTTCTTGACGTCCCTGTCGATGGCCTTCAGTGCCGCATCGTCGATGGTGCCACCTTCAACGAGCCGGGCCCGCAACTGTTCGATCGGATCCTGCCGCTCACGGACCTTCTGGACTTCGTCCCGGGTACGGTACTTGACCGGATCCGACATCGAGTGTCCCCGGTAGCGATAGGTCTGCATCTCGACCAGCATCGGACCCTCGCCGTCGCGCACCCGTGCCACCAGATCCCTGGAGGTCTCGTGAACCGCCACGACATCCATGCCGTCGACCTGAACTCCGTGAATGCCGAAGGCTTCACCACGATGACAGAGTTCCGTTCCTGCCTTGGCGCGGCGGACGGCCGTTCCCATGGCGTACTGGTTGTTCTCAATGACGAAGATCGCGGGCAACTTCCACAAACTCGCCATGTTGAAGGTCTCGTAGACCTGTCCCTGGTTTGCAGCCCCCTCACCGAAGAAGATCAGGGTGACGTTGTCACGCTTCTGGTACTGCTGGGCAAAGGCAATTCCTGCGCCGAGCGGAACCTGGGCGCCGACAATGCCGTGGCCGCCATAGAATCCACGTTCGGTGTCGAACATGTGCATGGAGCCGCCCTTGCCTTTCGAGACACCGGCGCCGCGGCCGGTCAGTTCGGCCATGATCGCCGCCGGCGGAATACCGCGCACCAGGGCATGGGCGTGACAACGGTAGCTGGTGATCACGGCATCGTCCGCCCTGATCGCGGAGTCCATGCCGACCACCACGGCTTCCTGGCCAATGTAAAGATGGCAGAAGCCGCCGATCAGCCCCATGCCATACATCTGGCCCACCTTTTCCTCGAAACGGCGCACCAGAAGCATGGTGCGATAGAAATCAACCAGGAGTGCGGGATCGTCTGCAGGTGCAGCGGACATCATGCGCCCCCGCGACAGGGCGGAACAGAACGCTGACAGGGCAGGAAATCAGTCGAAGGCGCCATCATCGCTTCTCATGATCACGAGCTCATGGGGATGCGCCAGATTGAGGGTCCGGCGCGCCTGTTCGTCAAGCATGTCCCGATCGATACTCGGTGGGTTGAGAAGCGTGACATGGTTCAACAACCTCTGCTCCACGGCAGTCAGCCGCACGCGTTCGGCTTCGGCCCGTTCGATCTGCTGTTCCAGGGACATGATCGCGAGAATGCCGTTTTCACCCTGGATGGCATGGTAACCAAAGTAGACGACTGCGAACATGCCAAGCAGGCAAGGCAATGAACGAAGGGTCGAGCGGAAGCGTTCATGCAGGCCGCGCATGGCGTCAACAAACCACAACACTCACGAGATTGTCAAGCTCGTCCATGGCCGGGCGCTCGATCAAGGGTGCCCGGACCAGGTGGCACCGGCGTCAAGTTCTTCCTCGATTTTCAACAACCTGTTGTACTTTGCCGTGCGATCGGAACGGGAAAGCGAACCGGTCTTGATATGCCGGCTTCCCAGGCCGACGGCAAGATCGGCGATGGTGGTGTCTTCCGTCTCTCCAGAGCGGTGGGACATGACGGTGCGATAGCTTGCCTCGTGCGCGCACGCCACCGTCGCCATCGCTTCGCTGAGTGTTCCCACCTGGTTGACCTTGACGAGAATGGCATTGGCCACTCCATTCCTGATGCCCTGTCGGAGGCGGCTTTCCCTTGTCACGAAGATGTCGTCGCCCACCAGCTGGACCCTGTCGCCCAACTCCTGTGTCATCTCCTGCCAACCTTCCCAGTCATCCTCCGCAAGGCCGTCCTCGATGGAGGCGATCGGGTAGGATTCCAGAAGGTCGCGGTAGAGTTCGATCATCGCCGGCGAGTCGAGTTTGCGACCGTTGGCGCTGAAGACATAGTGTCCGTCACGCCAGAGTTCGCTTGCGGCAGGATCAAGCGCGAGGAAGACATCCTCGCCCGCGCGGTAGCCTGCGCCGTCGATGGCAGCCATCAGAAGGTCAAGGGCTTCCCTGGCATCCGAGATCTGCGGAGCAAATCCACCCTCGTCACCGACATTGGTCGAATGACCCCGGGCCTGGAGCGTGTGCTTCAGTTGATGGAAGATCTCGGAACCCGCCCGCACGGCTTCCCTGAACGAGCTGCATCCGGCCGGCAGGATCATGAACTCCTGGAAGTCGAGGGCGTTGTCCGCATGGGCGCCACCGTTGATGACATTCATCTGTGGCACCGGCAGCCGGCGCGCCGCGAGGCCGCCAACATGACGCCACAGGGGAACGCCAGACTGGTTTGCTGCCGCATGGGCCACGGCAAGGCTGACGCCCAGAGTGGCGTTGGCGCCAAGGCGCGACTTGTCGGGGGTGCCGTCAAGCGACACCAGGCAGTCATCGATCTCGCGCTGGCAGTGTGCGTCCATGCCACGCACGGCATCAAAGATATCGCCGTTGATACCGTCGAGAGCCTTCAGCACGCCCTTTCCGTGAAAGCGCGTGCGATCACCATCGCGCAGTTCCATGGCTTCGTGGGTTCCCGTCGAGGCGCCTGAGGGAACCGCAGCGCGTCCACTGGCGCCGTCTTCGAGAAGGACATCAACTTCGACGGTCGGATTGCCGCGACTGTCGAGGATTTCCCTGCCGCGGACGTCAATGATAGCAGCCATGGTCATGCCCCTCATTGTTCCTGCCGGTGCCGGCGCGGCGTGTTGTACAACTTCTGATGCCGAACCGCACTCGGTTGCTGGCCGTCAACCCATCCGTTCCTTCGTGAGGGAATCGATAGCCAGGAGGCGGTCGAGAAGGGCAGGCATGTCATCAAGCGCCATCATGGTGGCTCCGTCGGAAGGCGCCCGGTCCGGTTCCTCGTGGGATTCCATGAAGACCGCCGCGACACCGACGGCAACGGCCGCCTGTGCCAGGAGTGGGACATACTCACGCTGACCGCCGCTGGCGCCGCCCCTGGCACCCGGTTGCTGGACCGAATGGGTGGCGTCGAACACCACCGGCGTCCCACCTTCTGCAAGTTGCGGAAGGGCGCGCATGTCGGACACGAGCGTGTTGTAACCGAAACTCGTGCCGCGTTCCGTCACGATGACATGGGGATTTCCGGAAGCCGTAATCTTGTTCACCGCATGCGCCATATCCCAGGGCGCCAGGAACTGACCTTTCTTGACATTGACAATCCGGCCGGTCTTCGCCGCCGCGACCAGGAGATCTGTCTGCCGGCACAGGAATGCCGGGATCTGCAGAACATCAACGACGCCGGCAACGGCCTGGCACTGGTCGGGCATGTGAACATCGGTGAGAACAGGACAGCCCAATCGGGACCGCACCTCGTCCAGGATCCGCAGACCCTCTTCCATGCCGGCGCCGCGGGCGCCATCGAGGCTGGTCCGGTTGGCCTTGTCGAATGAACTCTTGTAGATGAAGCCGATGCCCCGGCGGGTCGTCATGGTCAACAACCGTTCCGCCACGAAGAACGCGTGATCGCGATTCTCGATCTGGCAGGGTCCCGATATCAGGACGAACGGAAGATCATTGCCGATCGTGACGGAGCCGGCGCGCACATGGCGTCCGCTCATCATGGTTCAGACCAGCCTCGATTGTGTCACGGCAGCCTCGATGAAGGAGGCAAAGAGCGGATGCGGATCGAAAGGTCGCGACTTGAGCTCCGGATGAAACTGGACCCCGACAAACCAGGGGTGATCGCCCAATTCGATGATTTCCGGTAGCTGGCCATCCGGCGACAGGCCCGAAAACACCAACCCGTGCTCTTCCAGGATGACACGGTAGTTGATGTTGACCTCATAGCGATGCCGATGCCGTTCACTGATGAGGTCCCTGCGGTAGATGTCGGCAACCCGGGTGCCCTTGGCAATGGCACAGTCGAAGGCGCCTAGACGCATCGTGCCCCCGAGGTTTCCGTCGCCAGTGCGTGTCTCGACCCTGTCGCCGTCGGTCCACTCCGTCAGCAGGCCAACCACCGGATCCCGCGCCGGACCGAACTCCGTCGAAGACGCCCCCTCGATTCCGGCCATGTTCCGCGACACCTCGATGACCGCCATCTGCATTCCGAAACAGATTCCGAAATAGGGAATGCGGTGTTCCCTGGCGAAGGAGACGGCGGCGATCTTGCCGTGGGTGCCACGCGAGCCGAATCCCCCGGGCACCAGAATGCCATTCACCGAATCGAGATGAGCCACCGCGTCCTCGCGCTCGAACACCTCGGAATCGATCCAGCGCAAGCTGACCCTCACACGGTTGGCAATGCCTCCGTGCGCCAGCGCCTCGTTGAGTGACTTGTAGGCGTCGGCCAGGCCGGTGTACTTGCCGACGACGGCGATGGTGACCTCGTCCTCCGGACTGCGTATGCCCTTCACCACCTGGCGCCATGACTCGAGGTCGGGAGCGTGTTCATCGCTCATGGCGAAAGCCTTCAGAACTTCGCGGTCCAGCCCCGCTTCGTGATAGGAAACGGGGACCTGGTAGATGGTGTCGACATCGAGTGCCGGAATGACCGCCGACTCCCGGACGTTGCAGAAGAGTGCGATCTTGCTGCGTTCACCTTCCGGTATGTCGCGCTCGCAACGGCAAACCAGGATGTCCGGCTGCAAGCCGATCGACCGCAGTTCCTTGACGGAATGTTGGGTTGGCTTGGTCTTGAGTTCGCCGGATGCCTTCAGGTAGGGCACCAGCGTGTGGTGAATGAGGATCGAATGGTGCGGTGGAAGTTCCTGCACCATCTGCCGCATCGCTTCAAGGAATGGCAGCCCCTCGATATCTCCGACCGTGCCGCCGACCTCGCACAGGACAAAGTCGGCATGATCCGTGTCCGCCCGAATGTACTCCTTGATGACATCGGTGACGTGGGGAATGACCTGGACGGTACCACCGAGGTAGTCGCCACGCCGTTCGCGGGTCAGCACATCCGAATAGACCCGCCCGCTTGTCACCGTATCTGAACGACGGGCCGGAACGCCGGTGAACCGTTCATAGTGTCCCAGATCGAGGTCGGTCTCGGCACCGTCATCGGTGACGAACACCTCTCCGTGCTGATACGGGTTCATGGTCCCGGGATCGACGTTGAGATAGGGATCGAACTTGCGCAGCCGAACCGAGTAGCCGCGGGACTGCAGAAGGGCGCCCAGCGCGGCCGTCGTCAACCCCTTGCCGAGGGAGGACACCACGCCGCCGGTCACGAAAATGTATCGCGTCATGGACGCCCAACGTAGCACACGGCCCTGCCGGACAAAGTGTCAGGGATCACGCCTGCTGTGGAAAAATGGTCCGCCGTGCACCCGGGCGTCATTCCGAAGTCGGTACGGTGGGAATGGTCTCGCCCGGCGCCGGTATCTCGATCTCATCGACAATCGAGATGCTCTCGCCACGATCGGACACCATGATGCTGAGCGCCAGGCTCGAGATGAAGAAGAGCGTGGCCGCAACCGCCGTGGCCCGCGTCATCATGCTTGCCGTGCCGCGTGCGGACATCAGTCCCTGCATGTTGCCGCCGCCGCCCATGCCCAGGCCACCGCCCTCGCCCCGCTGCAACAGGACGAGTCCGACAATGGCCAGGGCGAAGAGCACATGCAGAATGAGAAGGATGGTCTGCACGGCAGGCCTCACACATGTTCACCGCGCCGCTGATGTAGCACAGCGCTCCGGGCTGTGCCACTCACTTCAATCCGGCGCGCCGTCAGCGGCGATCTGCCAGAATCTGTCGGGATCGAGACTGGCGCCACCGACAAGCAGGCCATCGACAGGTTCCATGGCAAGGAGTTCGCGGGAGTTCGACGGATTGACGGAACCTCCGTAGAGAACACGAACACCATCCCCCAACAGCGCACTCAACTGCTGCTTGAGAAACTGGTGCATGGCAACCACATCGGCCGCATTCGCGGTATCGCCGGTGCCGATGGCCCAGACAGGCTCCCAAGCGATGACGGTATTGGCCGCCGTGGCTTCTGCCGGCAGCGAACCAGCCAACTGGCCTGCCGTTGCATCAAAGGCTTTTCCCGCCCGTCGCTCTTCCCGGTCCTCGCCAATGCAGATGATGGCGACAAGACCTGCCTGATGGGCGGCCATGGCCTTTCTCCTGACGTCGTGGCTGCTCTCCCCATGAATCGTCCGGCGCTCCGAATGGCCCACCAGAACATGGCTGCACCCAAGGTCCGCCAGCATGGTGGCAGCGATGTCGCCGGTGAACGCGCCATGTGTCGCGTGATGGCAGTCCTGGCCACCCACGAGGATCCCGGCATCGCGAAGCGGCTCTGCCACAGTGTTGAGAAGCGTCGCCGGAGGACAGATGAGAACATCGCAGGGAAGGCCGTTTCCAGCCAATTCGGCAAGTCTTCGAGCCTGGTTCCGTGACCAGACCAACGTGCCGTTCATCTTCCAGTTGCCTGCTACGAGTGAACGCATGAACGTCTTGAAACCTGTGATGCGCTTTTTCAATAGAGCGATGCCGGCCGCGGGACAAGTTTGCCGAGCTTGCGTGTGAGACAAGACGGTTGTCCAGCCTTGCCGGTGAACCTAGAATGAACCGTTGCAAGTCGTGATCTCTCCATGCTGACAAAACTTCGTGAAGGCGCCTCGTCGTGGCCCGCCAAGGTGATACTGTGCGTCGTCGCTCTCAGTTTCGTTGGCTGGGGCGTTGGCGACATCTTTGTCAGCCGCGGAGAGACCACGGTCGCCGAGGTCGGTGACGTCGCCATCGACGTCCGAGACCTGCAGTTGGCCTACCGCAATCATGTGCGTTCCCTGCAGAACAGCGGTATCCGGATCGACCCTGGTACCGATCTGGCGCGCCAGCAGGCGAGACTGGCTCTCGAACAGCTTGTTCAGGACACACTCCTCGATCAGGCGGCAGGGACATTCGGCATTACGACAAGCGACGCCACCCTCAGGGCCGCGATCGTCAACGACGAGATGTTTCATGACGTGTCCGGCAACTTCGACAGCAATGTCTTTGCCGGCATCCTGTCAATGAACGGACTCACCGAGGAAACCTATCTCGCCAGTCTCTCTCGCGGCATCACCCGCAGCCAGCTGATTGGCAGCCTGGGCGCGCTGCCCTCCCTTCCCGATGAACTGGTACGCAGGATCACGCACTATCGTCATGAAGAGAGGACGGCGGAACTGGCGGTCATTCCCAACGACGCCCTGGTTGTCCGGCCCGAACCGCATGATGGAGAACTGGCGTCGTGGTTTGCCGACCGGAGCGGCGCCTACGAAGCGCCGGAGTACCGTTCAGCGTCCTATCTTCTGGTTTACGCCGATGACATTGCCGGGACGATCGAGATAGCGCCCGAAGAGATCGAGGCGGCGTACAACGCGGCGCCTGGCCGGTGGATCGAACCGGAGCGACGTCTGGTCAGGCAGGCCCGCTTCGCGACACGCGAGGAAGCTGAGGAAAATCTCTCCATGGTCTTTGAGGAGACCGCCTCCGGAGGGAGCGAGTCACGGTGGCTGCGTCGCAACGACCTCCTCGAGGAACTGGCCGAGCCGGTGTTCGCCGCCGCCGTCGGCGCTGTTGTCGGCCCCGTCGAGTCACCCCTGGGCGGCTGGCTGATCTACAGAATCGACGAAGCAGAAGCCCGGGTCGTGACTCCCCTGGAGGAGGCACATGACATCATTCGTGGCGAACTTGCTCTTGCACAGGCACGCTACGCTCTCTTCGATCTTGCCGACGATCTCGATGATCTCATTGCCACCGGTGCCTCGCCTTCGGAAATGGCATCAACCCTGGGTCTCGAACTGAAGACAATAAAAGGGGTGTCGGCAAGTGGCCTGACCGAGGATGCCGGTTCCCTCCAGATCGTGCCTGAAACGCCCGGGTTCCTGGAGGAGATCTTTCTTGCCCACCTCGGTTTTGTCTCGACAGTGCTGGAAACCGACGACGGCGGTCTGCTGGTTGTCGAAGTGACGGAGATCGTGCCGGCACGCGCGCGCACTCTCAACGAGGTGTGGGACGAGGCTCTTTCGGACTGGCAGGCCGAGCGTCGGACAGAACTGGCATCGCGTGAAGCGGATCGGCTCGCCAGTGGCGCCGGTTCGACGGGTAATCTCAACGAAGTCTTCGATTTCGCTGGTGTCACCTTCGTGGTGACCGAGCCTTTCATGCGTCACTCCATGCCGCCCGTCGCCAATCTTTCCTTCGCGACGGTCGAAGCGCTCTTCGACGCACGTCCGGGTGACACTGTGGTGCGGACCTCCGCGGATGGCAGTCACCAGGTCGTGGCCCGTCTGATCGATATCATCAATGCAGGGCATTCTCCCGAGGAAGTGTCGGCGGTCGGTGCCAGGCTCCGGCAGGGAGTCATTCGCGACATCAGTGAGAGACTCGTGTCGAGCCTGCACGACGACGTGACGGTCAGCATCAATGACGACATGATCGATCAGTCATTTTGAGATGGCAGAGTACGATCCCGACTATCCGCTGTTCGAGGAACGGTATCGAAGCGCCGCACCCCAGGTCGTGTGGACTAGACTGGTGGCCGATCTCGAGACGCCAGTCTCGGCGATGCTGAGGATCGCCGGGTCGCAGAAAAACACCTTCCTGCTGGAATCCGTCGAGGGAGGTGAATCGAGGGGGCGGTATTCGATCATCGGAATGCGCCCCGATCTTGTCTGGCGGTGTCACGGCAACCGGGCGGATATCAACCGCCGTGCGCGCTACGAACCGGATGCCTTCGTTGAGGAAGAAATCGGCGCAATCGAATCCCTGAAGCGCCTGGTCAGGGAGTGCGCAATTCCTTTGCCGGAAACCCTGCCGCCCATGGCGTCAGCGCTGGTAGGCTATGTCGGGTACGAGATGGTACGCCTCATGGAGCATCTGCCGACCACGGCTCCGAGGGTTCTCGACGTGCCTGACGGTCTGCTTATCCGCCCGACAATCATGGCCATCTTCGACAATGTGGCAGACGAAGTCACCATCGTTACACCGGTCTGGCCGGCGGCAGGCATCCCTGCCCGCGCTGCCTATGCAAGAGCCTGTGAACGACTTTTCGATGTGGTGGCGGACTTTGACCGCCCGCTCCCTGCCAGCGGATATGCGATCGGTGATGATGGTCCGGCGGAGGCGGTTTCCAACACGCCCCACGAGCAGTTTCTGGAGATGGTGGAGAAGGCCAAGGACTACATCAACGCTGGCGATGCGTTTCAGATCGTGCTCTCCCAGCGATTCGACTTGCCCTTCACCCTGCCCCCCTTTGCCTATTACCGGGCGCTGAGACGAGTCAATCCTTCGCCATTTCTGTTCTATCTCAATTTTGACAGTTTCGCGGTCGTCGGATCGAGCCCGGAGATACTTGTGCGGGTGAGAGACGGTCGCGTGACCATCCGTCCGCTCGCGGGGACCCGCCGGCGCGGACGTGATGCCGTCGAGGACCAGGAGCTCGGTGACGAGCTGCTGGCGGATGCGAAGGAGCGTGCCGAGCACCTGATGCTGCTTGATCTCGGACGCAACGACGTCGGGCGTGTTGCCACGATCGGCAGCGTCCATGTGACCGAGAGCTTCCAGATCGAACGTTACAGCCATGTCATGCACATCAGTTCCAACGTTGAAGGCGAGATGAAGGATGGATGTGATGCCATCGACGCCCTCATCGCGGGATTTCCGACCGGTACGGTGAGCGGCGCTCCGAAGGTGCGCGCCATGGAGATCATCGACGAGCTCGAAACGGACCGTCGTGGCGTCTACGCCGGAGCCATTGGCTATTTTTCCGCAAATGGCGCCATGGACACCTGTATCGCGTTGCGCACGGCGGTCATCCGAGACGGTGTGCTTCATGTCCAGGCCGGCGCGGGCATTGTCGCGGACAGCGAGCCAGAGGCCGAGCACGTGGAGTGCCGTAACAAGGCACGCGCACTCCTGAGGGCGGCCGAGGAAGCGGTGGCTTTCGCCAGCCAGACCCGGGGCTTCAACCCCAGGCAGACCTGACGCATAGTCCGTCGATGCCGACCTGGACCAGTCGTCTCCGGTGGTGAGAGGGTGACCATGATTGTGCTGATCGACAACTACGACAGCTTCACCTACAACCTGCTGCACTTCCTGGGAGAGCTGGGTGCTTCATGTGATGTCCGTCGCAACGACGCGATCACCGTTGACGAGATCATGGTCATGCGACCACGGGGCATCGTCATATCTCCCGGGCCGTGTGATCCCGACCGAGCGGGCATCTGTCTTGAGCTCGTGGAGCGCTCGGCCCGCGAGTCTCTGCCCCTCCTTGGCGTCTGCCTCGGGCATCAGGCGATCGGTCAGGCCTTTGGCGGAACCATCGACCGCGCACCCCGTCCCATGCATGGCAAGATCTCGGTCATCGAACACGATGGCAAAGGCGTATTCGACGCAATCCCCTCGCCGTTTCGCGCGACACGATACCATTCACTGACACTGAACCCCGGGAGCGTCCCGGGGTGTCTCGAAGTCAATTCCTGGACCAAAGACGGCGTCATCATGGGTGTTCGCCACCGGGACTTGCCGATTCATGGCGTCCAGTTCCATCCCGAGAGCATCGAATCGGAACATGGTCATGGCATTCTCGGCAACTTTCTCGACATGCTGGAGACGGGAGAACACGCGTGACGGACACATCCCAGGGCCTCAAGCCATGGATCGCCCGTGTTGCAAGGGGCGCGACTCTCGACGCGCAAGAGGCCTCCCGGGCCTTCGATGTCATCATGTCAGGGGATGCCACGCAAGCGCAGATGGGCGGTTTCCTCATGGCCCTCGCGATTCGTGGCGAGACGGTCGCGGAACTTGCGGGCGGAGCGCGCTCCCTGCGCTCGCGGATGGTCCGCATGTCCGCACCCGATGATGCGATGGACATTGTCGGAACCGGAGGCGACGGCAAGGGAACGCTCAACATCTCCACTGCGACAGCGCTCGTGGTCGCCGGCTGTGGCGTCACCGTGGCAAAGCACGGGAATCGGGCCGCATCATCACGCTCGGGGGCGGCTGATGTGCTCTCGGCGCTCGGCGTTGACCTCGCTGCCGATCACGAGACCGTGCAGCGCGCCATCGATGACGCAGGCATCGGCTTCATGCTGGCGCCGCATCATCATGGTGCCATGCGCCATGTCATGCCGACCCGGCAGGAACTGGCCGTGCGCACTATCTTCAATCTCCTCGGACCGCTGGCCAATCCGGCGTGTGTCGGTCTCTACCTCATGGGTGTGGCGGCGGAGGAGTGGATTGAGCCTTTTGCCCAGGTGCTGCGGGAACTGGGAGCCAGGAGCGCCTGGGTGGTCCACAGTGCCGATGGTTGTGACGAACTGACACTCACGTCGGACAATCGCGTGGCGATCCTGGACAACGGAACAATCCGCACGACGAGGGTGAGTGCGGCCGATGCCGGCCTGGAGGCAGCTCCGTTCCAGGCCATCGCCGGCGGCTCGCCCGAAGAGAACGCTGCAGCTCTCACCGCTCTGCTCGAAGGCGAGCCCGGCGCTTTCCGCGATACCGTGCTACTGAACGCCGCTGCATCGCTTTGTGTTGCGAAACGGGCATCCACCCTTTCGCGAGGGGTGGCACTGGCCCGCGCGTCGATCGACAGCGGTGCCGCCAGGCAGGCTCTAGAGCGCCTGGTGGCGATTACCGGCGGTCACGCCTGACCGCCATGTCGGATGTTCTCGAACGCATCTGCCGTGACAAGCGGAACCATGTCGCGCGCCGCAAGACATGCCGGCCCCTCGCGGATCTTGAGGCGACGATCCGTACTCTGGCCCCGCCTGCCGGGTTTGCCGCAGCACTGGCAGCCAAGGCTGCGGACGGTATCGGGCTGATCGCCGAAATCAAGAAGGCCTCGCCCAGCGCCGGATTGATACGGGAGGATGTCGACGCAGGAAGGATTGCCAAGACATACAGGAAGGCTGGAGCCGCCTGTCTTTCCGTTCTGACCGACACACCGTGGTTTGCCGGCAGGGACGAAGATCTCAAGGCTGCCCGCGACTCAAGTGGCCTGCCCTGCCTGCGCAAGGACTTCATGGTCGATCCCTACCAGGTGGCCGAATCGAGAGCCATCGGCGCCGACTGCATTCTCGTCATCCTTGCCGTCGTCGACGATGCGCTTGCCGGAGAACTCGTGTCGGCAGCGAGGGACCATGATCTCGACGTGCTTGTCGAAGTTCACGATCACAGTGAACTGGAACGGGCCCTCATCCTCGATGCCAGGCTTGTCGGCATCAACAACCGCAATCTCCGGACGCTCCGCGTGGATCTTCAGACGGCTCTCACGCTCTCACCCCTTGTGCCTTCGGACCGGGATGTGGTTTGTGAAAGCGGGCTCAGATCCCACGGAGACCTGATGACCATGATGCGGGCGGGGATCAGGCGCTTCCTGGCGGGTGAACACCTCATGCGCCAGGCTGATATCGGTGCTGCCACGCGGGCTCTCCTCGGAGCTCCGTCATGACACGTTCCACATGGCTGCCTTGGTCCAAGGAAACCACGCGATGAAAGAATCACTGACCCATCTCGATACCAGCGGAAAGGCGCGCATGGTTGATGTCTCGGCCAAGGCGGTGACCGAGCGGATGGCGAGGGCCCGAGGCCGCGTGACAATGGATCGGCGCACGCTCGATCTCGTTGCGGCCGGTGACGCGCCAAAGGGAGACGTGCTCGCCGTGGCCCGTATCGCCGGCATCATGGCGGCCAAGAAGACTTCGGATATCATTCCGCTGTGCCATCCCCTGGGGTTGACCTCGGTAAGCGTCGTGCTTGAACCCGACACGGAACGCTCCGCCATCATCATCGTCGCCACATGCAGGGTGACGGGCAGAACCGGAGTGGAGATGGAAGCTCTGACGGCTGTTTCGGTGGCGGCGTTGACGGTCTATGACATGCTGAAGGCGGTCGATCGGCACATGGCGATAGACGGTATCCACCTCGTCGAGAAATCGGGCGGACGTTCCGGCGATTGGCGCCATGATCAGCGTTGACGAAGCCGGAGAACGCATTCGAAGAAACCTGACGAGGGTCCCCTTCGAGGAAGTGACGCTGTCACAGTCAACCGGCCGGGTTCTGGCCGTTGATGTCGTTTCCGCTGTCACCAAACCTCCTGCCGCCGTCTCGTCCATGGATGGCTATGCGGTGCGGGCCGTCGATGTCTCCACCGTCCCGACCACTCTCCACATCGTTGGCGAGGCTCCGGCGGGCCACGCCCTGACCGGAACCATCGGGCCCGGTGAGGCGGTGCGGATCTTCACCGGCGGTGTGTTGCCGGCCGGAGCCGACAGTGTGGTGATCCAGGAAAACACCGTTCGTGACGGATCGAGGGTGACCGTCCAGGAGTCGGTCCATGAAGGAAGATTCGTGCGTCCGCAGGGTCTTGACTTTGCCCAAGGAGATGCAGCCGGGCTGGCTGGACGTCTTCTGGGACCACGCGAGATTGGCCTGATCGCTTCAATGAATGCTTCCTGGGTCCAGGTCGCCCGACGACCGAGGATCGCCATCATGGGCACCGGCGACGAACTCGTGCGGCCAGGCGATGTCCCGCGTCCCGACCAGGTCGTCAGTTCGAATTCACTGGTGCTCGGAGCGCTTGTCGCCCAGGCGGGCGGCGAAGCGGTCAACCTCGGCATTGCGCGCGACAACAGGCAATCCATACTGGAGTGTCTTCGCCACGCGGCTGGAAGCGACATGCTTGTCGTGACCGGCGGGATGTCCGTGGGCGAACACGACCTGGTCCGCAAGGTCATGGATGAACAAGGCATGGACCTTGATTTCTGGAAGGTTGCCATGCGTCCAGGCAAGCCATTGGCCTTCGGCCTCCTGGGATCCATGCCCGTTCTCGGGTTTCCCGGCAATCCTGTCTCCACCCTGGTATGCGGACACCTGTTCCTGCGTCCGGCTATTTGCGCCATGCTCGGTCGCGTCGATGGCGATACCGGGACAGAAACGGCGATCACCACAACCGATCTGGCGGCCAACGACGAGCGGCAGGACTACCTGAGGGCAATCCATGCACGGAATGCGTCTGGCCAACTCGAAGCGACGGCCTTCGACAGACAGGACAGTTCCATGGTGGCGGTGCTCGCGTCAGCATCGTGCTTCATCATTCGCGCCCCCCATGCTCCCGCTGTTCCTGCAGGCGGCCAGGTGTCGATCATGAGAGTTGACACATAAGGTGAACTTTACTAGAACAAATAGCAACATATCTCTCATGCAAGGCGGTCCGGACATGTTGACACCCAAACAGCAGGAACTGTTGCTCTACATCAACAGCCGCCTCGCCCGGGACGGCATTTCACCCTCCTTCGAGGAAATGAAGAACGCGGTTGGCATCAGGTCAAAGTCCGGGATCCACCGCATGATCAAGGCTCTGGAAGAGCGCCGGTTCCTGCGGCGCCTCCCCTATCGTGCCCGGGCACTCGAGATCCTGAAAATGCCACCTGAACCCCACAACCGGCGGGACATGTCCGCAAACGTGGGACCCATGTTTCGTGACTCTCCGGCAGCGTCCAACGATAACACCGTGATGTTGCCGCTGCACGGCAGGATAGCAGCCGGCACGCCCATCGAGGCCCTGCGTGATCCGACCGGAAATGTCGAGGTCCCCGCAGGCATCATCGGCGCGAAAAGGTGCTACGCCCTGGAGATCGACGGTGACTCCATGATTGGCGCCGGCATTCTTGATGGTGATACGGTCATCATCGAGCACGCCGAAACAGCAGAGAACGGCGCCATCGTTGTCGCCTTGATCGATGAGTCCGAGGCGACACTCAAGCGACTGCGCCGATCAGGCAGGACAACCGCGCTGGAAGCTTCCAATCCGGCATACCACACAAACCACTATGATTCGGATCGCGTCAGGGTCCAGGGTCGTCTGGTGGGCCTGTTGCGTCGCTACTGATGTCTTCATGAACATTGTGACTCGATTTGCCCCGTCTCCGACGGGGACCCTGCACATTGGCGGTGCCCGCACCGCCTTGTTCAACTGGCTTTACGCCCGCCACTGGCATGGCGCATTCCTGCTGCGTATCGAGGACACGGACCGCAAGCGATCGACGCAGGAGTCGGTGCATGCCATCTTCGATGCCCTTGACTGGCTTGGGATTGACTGGGATGGAGATCCCGTTTTTCAGTTCGAGCGTTCGGCCCGCCACCGGGAGATGGCCGAGGTCCTGCTAGAGTCCGGCCACGCCTACCGCTGCTACATGACAAGTGAGGAATTGCAACGCTCCAGGGCACGCGCGAAGGATGAGGGGCGCGCATGGCGCTATGATGGAACCTGGCGCGACAGGAACTCTTGCGACGCCCCTCCCGGGGTCGCTCCCGCAATTCGGCTGAAAGCGCCGCGCGAGGGACACACGGTGATCAATGATCATGTGCAGGGGGAGGTGGCAATTGCCAACGCCGAACTTGACGACATGGTTCTCCTGCGTGCCGACGGCACCCCGACATACATGCTGTCGGTTGTCGTCGATGATCATGACATGGATGTCACGCATGTGATCCGTGGTGACGAGCACCTCGTCAACGCAGCCCGTCAGAGGCAGATCTACCAGGCACTCGGTTGGACAGCACCGGCCTTTGCCCACATCCCCCTGATTCACGGCACCGATGGAACCCGACTGTCAAAACGTCATGGCGCAACCGGTGTCGAACACTATCGCGAGGAGGGCTACCTCGCCGATGCTCTCATCAACCACCTGCTGCGCCTGGGATGGAGCCACGGTGATGAAGAAGTGATTTCAAGACAAAGCGCGATTCGCTGGTTCGATCTTCCGGCGGTCGGCAAGTCACCGGCCCGTTTCGATCCCGAAAGACTCTCCACTCTCAACCGGCACTACATCAGGAATACAGACGACACGACTCTCGCCCACCTCGCCGGTCGCCATGTCGCCAACCGGTTGGCACGCAACCTTGATGACGATGAGGCAGCCTTGCTGGCGAAGGCCATGCCGGTCCTCAAAGAGAGATCGAAGACCCTGGTGGAACTGGCGAAGAGTGCCGGCTTTCTCTTTGATTCACGACCTCTGCAGATCGATCCCAAAGCGGCGAAGGCGCTCGAAGGCGATGCTTTGACGCGCCTCGCTGACCTGTTGCCACGGTTCGATCGCCTGGAGACATGGGATGCGACTCCACTTGAACTGTGTGTGCGAGCATTCAGCGAAGAGCAATCCGTTTCGTTGGGCAGGGTGGCCCAGCCACTGCGAGCTGCCCTGACCGGTAGCACCGTTTCACCGCCCATTTTCGATGTTCTCGCACTCCTTGGCCGCGACGAGTGTCTTGCCAGGATCAGGGATGTCACGGAGATCGCCCATCCCTGAGTGTCAGTGCACCGCATCGCACGATTGTGTTACATAATGCCTGTATCTAGCGGAATACATGTCAGAAATATCGGCCACTCCCTCACGACAAGACGATGTTTGCTTGACGGACAAGCCTTGCAGTTGCTATAGACAGTGCCCCTGGGGGCAGTATCGAGGGGTTGCGTGACCGAGGGCAGGCGCTCGAGCACAAGGGGAAGAAAGAATGTCGGGATTTGCAACACCTGCCCTGCCCGGGCCAACCCCGGACGGTTTTGTCTACGTCACTGACCCCGAGACCGGAGAACGCCTCGCCAAGCTGCCGGTTCTTCGCGGTACCAGAGGTCCCGACGTGATCGACGTACGCACGCTTCATGCGCAGAGCGGCATGTTTTCCTACGATCCCGGATACATGGCCACGGCGAGCTGTGAATCCACCATCACCTACGTCGACGGTGACAAGGGTGAACTGCTTTACCGCGGCTATCCCATTGAACAGCTTGCGGAAAAGTCCAATTTTCTGGAAGTATGCTACCTCATCCTGACCGGCGACCTGCCGGAACGGGAGGCATTCGAGAAATTCAGTCACGATGTCACCCACCACACGATGCTGCACGAACAGGTGAGTTTCCTGTTCCGCGGCTTTCGCAGGGATGCGCATCCCATGGCCCTGATGGTGGGTATCGTCGGCGCGCTTTCGGCATTCTACGCGGAGAGTTCCGACGTCACGAGCGAACGCCAGAGGATGATCTCGGCCTACAGGCTTCTCGCCAAGATGCCGACCATTGCTGCCATGGCCTACAAGTGGTCCATCGGCCAACCCTTCATGTACCCCATCAACAAGCTTGGCTATGCCGAAAATCTTCTTCACATGATGTTTGCGGTGCCGTGCGAGAACTACACGGTCAATCCTGTTCTGGCGCGGGCGATGGATCTCATCCTCATCCTCCATGCCGAGCATGAACAGAATGCTTCCACATCAACGGTTCGCCTGACCGGTTCATCGGGCGCCAACCCCTTTGCCAGTGTCGCTTCGGGCATTGCCAGCCTCTGGGGACCTGCCCACGGCGGTGCGAACGAGGCGGTGCTGCAAATGCTGGAAGATATCGGCGCCTTTGACAGGATTCCGGAGTTTCTCGATCGGGCAAAGGACAAGGGCGATTCGATTCGCCTCATGGGTTTCGGGCACCGCGTCTACAAGAATTACGACCCGCGTGCCAAGATCATGCGAGAAGCGTGTCACCAGGTTCTCGACGAACTTGATGTGCGCGAGGATCCCCATCTGAAGATTGCCATGGAACTCGAAAAGATCGCTCTCGACGATCCCTATTTCGTCTCCCGCAATCTCTATCCCAATGTCGATTTCTATTCCGGGATCATCCTCAAGGCCATGGGCATTCCAAGGCATCTCTTCACGGCTGTCTTTGCCGTCGCCAGGACGGTCGGCTGGATTGCGCAGTGGAACGAGATGCACGTCGACGTGTCACAGCGCATCGGACGCCCGCGCCAGATTTACACTGGCAGCCTGCGGCGCGAGTACATCGACATGGACGCCCGCTGAAACCCAAGCAAGCGAGACAAGAGGCATGAAATACCTGCACACCATGGTACGCGTCAGAGATCTCGAAGAATCGCTCGACTTCTACTGCCGCAAACTCGGACTCGTCGAAATCGATCGCCACGAGAACAACGCCGGACGCTTCACGCTGGTCTTTCTGGGAGCCGAGGCAAATCCCGAATCACAGGTCGAACTGACGTGGAACTGGGATGACGAGGAGTACACCGGCGGACGCAACTTCGGTCACCTTGCCTATGAGGTCGACGACATTCACGCGATGTGCAGCCGGCTGGCCGAGAATGGGGTCACGATCAACCGGCCTCCACGTGACGGAAGGATGGCATTCGTGCGTTCGCCCGACGGCATCTCCATCGAGTTGCTGCAGAAGGGCGCCGCACTCGAGCCTTGTGAGCCATGGGTCTCCATGCCGAACACGGGCGCTTGGTAAATCGCGGAACTCGTTGACGATTCAGGGATTTCAGGCCGTCACCATCCTCAGGATGTAGCGTAGAAAGTCGAGGTTTTCCTTTTCCAGCCAACTCAGTGGCCCGGGTTCCGCAAGCGGAGCCTGCACGCCTTCCCAGAGAGCTTCGACCACCACGCGGTCTTCCTCGTTGGTGGCGTCAAGGAAAGTCTTCGCTTCCTCTAGCCGGGTCACATATGCCTCCTGATCAGCCATGACTTCGGGCGCAAACGCAAGACCGTAACGCACGTCGATCTCACCGGGACTCCTGGGCTGCAGACTCAGATACCACAGATGATCGGGGGCAAGGACGAACATGTGGCAGGGAAAGACCGTGCCCAGAACCGATGTCGAACGGGCCCTGCCTTCCAGTCTGCGGTTCTGCGGATGCGCCGTTCCCACCGGGGCATCGGAGGTCTTGGTGAACCACTGGTGCGTGAAGGCCGCTTCGTCATCACCAAATCTTGTTTCTTCCACCGGGAAGTATGCACCCACCGTCCGGCGGTGCGTGACCGGAAGGTGATAGCCCTCCATGAAATTCTCCGTGAGGAGTTTCCAGTTCGTCTTCCAGACATGGTTCTGCCTGTCGACTTCGACATAGTCGGCCGCGTGATAGTCGGTGATCACGCGTTCGAGACCCGCAAGCCTCTCCTGCGGGGTCGGAATGTCGTCATCCAGCGTGACGTAGATCCATCCCTGCCAGACCTCGCAGCGGATCGGAGGCAACGAGATTGCCGAAACATCGAAGCCCCGGGTCCTGTCCATATGGCGTGCCTCAAGCAGGCTGCCATCGAGGTCGTAGGTCCAGGCGTGGTAGGGACAGACGATGCGCCGGCACCGCCCGGAGCCGGAGAGAAGTTTCATCATGCGATGACGGCAGACGTTCGAGAGAGCCTTGAGCGATCCATCTTTCTGGCGCACCACTGCAACGGGTTGGGCACCGATTCTCCAGGTGAGGTAGTCACCGGGCTGCGGGATGCTTTCGGCACGCCCGGCGCAGTGCCATTCCCTGGCAAAGATCCGCTCCAGTTCGAGATCGAAGAACGCCCGGGAGGCATAGACCTCGCCCGGCATGGTCGAGGCATCGACGAGATCGCGCTTGGCCAGGCTGGACAGCTTTTCGACAAGGGTTCCCGTGTCACGGTTGAGCATGGTGCCACCGCTCCAATCGCCTGCGCGCCCATATCAGACGAGGCATGGCTCCCGCAATCGAATGTTGCTCCATGAGCCTCACCTCGGTCTTGTGGACTGTGCCATGATCGCCCCGACGGCGCACGATGGATGAAGACTTCGACGTCACCCTCGACCTGGGCATTGTGATGGCCATTGGCCGCGTGTCATCAGGAACCGTCACAGCCGGCCACGCAACGCGTACCGCACACCTGAAGCCCAGGTTGTTGAATGCACTTTCGACATCGGATGACCAATCGAGAGCATCGCAATCGCCGTCACGATCTTTCGGCAGTCCCATGCCTTCAGACGAGTTCCAGGATGGCGCGGGCGGCGACGGCAGATGAGGGTCCATCGGGATGACGCAGGGCCTGCATGACACTGGCCATGTGCCGTTTCTGGATTCCGCCTTCCCGGGGGTCGTCGAGGATGCGTCGAAGAGCGTCATGAATGGCACCGGCACGGCACTCGTCCTGGATGAACTCGGGCGTCACCCCCGTTTGCGCGATGATGTTCACCAGGGAGGCATGCCCGACAGTGACAAGGCGGCGAACGATGGCTGCCGTGAGGGGATTGGCTCTGTAGGCGATGACGTGGGGGATACCCAGAGATGCCAGCTCCAGCGCCACCGTACCCGACACCGCGACAGCTGCATCGGCGCCCGCCATCGCCCGCAGGCGTCCGGCGCTCGGGCGTTCCACGATCTCTACGGGACAGGCCCAGAAACGCGTGCCATGGCGGACGTCGTCGGCGACATGAGCGACCGTCGGTATCACCATCCTGACATCTGGGGTATTGCGGGCCAGGCGCTCTGCCACCTCGCGGAAGATTGGCAGATGACGTCTGATTTCACCCTTGCGGCTACCAGGAAGAAGGACGATGCATGGTCCCCTGCCCTTGCTACGGAACGAGCATTCGTTCTTCCCGTCAGCCAGGGGATGACCGACATAGACCGCATCGACGCCGGATCCTTCCCAATAGGACCGTTCGAAGGGAAAGAGCAGAAGCAATCGGTCAACGACAGATGCAACCTTCCTGATTCTCGATGGCCTCCAGGCCCAGACCGTGGGCCCGACATAGTGAACGACCGGAAAGGGCGCCGGGTTGATGCGCGCGGCCAGACGTCGCGAAAACGCCTGAGAATCAATGGTGACGAGGACATCGGGACGTGTGGCGAGCAGATGACGTGCAGTCTGCGCCAGACGCCGCAACACCCTGGCAAGACCCGGAATCACCTCGACGAGCCCCATGACCGAAAGATCCGACATGGGATAGATCGATGCGAGCCCCTCCTCCTCCATCTCCGGTCCGCCCACACCGGCAAAGCCGACGGCACCTTCGGTCTCCTTGGCGAGGGCGCGCATGAGCTCGGCACCCAGTGCGTCTCCGGAGGGTTCACCGGCCACGAGATAGACCAGCGGTCCCGTCATGTTCCTGTGTCGTGACGCGACAGTGAGGTGATGAAGAGATTGTGGCGATCGGCGGCAGCGATTGTGTTCGCAAGATCGAGGATGAGTGATCTCCCGGTCTCGACGGCAATGCCGCTGAAACCCGCGTTCACGCAGGACGTCACGGTCCCGGGACCGGTAACCGGCTGATCCGCACGCAACTCCTGGCCAATCTTGGAGAACTTGACGAGCACCGGTCCCGCACCCGGCCGGGCAAGTTCGCCTGTCCGGTTGATGAGAGCATCTGTTCCCTCGGCGGCCTCGATACCGAGAACGACCTCGTTCTGCACCACGACCGCCTGACCAACATCCGCCAGATCAAGGGATTCAAGGACGGCCATGCCGCGTCGGATATCTGCCGATTCCCTGGAATCGGGGCCTCGATTGCTGAGCACACCGGGGGGCGCGACGACGTTCTCGAGAATGTCAGGAATACCAATGACCCGAAATCCTTCTTCCTTCTCGAGCAACCGCACGATCGCGGACAGGAGACCATCGTCGCCCAGGGAGAAGGCGCCGGTCGCAAGAAAGCTCAGCGCACGCCCGTCCGGCACAAGTTCACCCAGTGTCGGCCTCGTGACAGGTCCGGCGAGAACGATCTCCTCCACACCTTCGCGACGCAGATGTTCGAGTGTCTTGCCAGCCGCACCCATGCGGACCCAGGCATGGTCGAACGTCTCTACGACATCCGGTTCCGCCTGTCCCTGCAGGGCAACGATGAAAACTTCCCGGCCTCCTTCGATGGCGCTCCTGGCCAAAAGACCCGGCAATGCGGTAGCACCGGCGACAATGCCGAGCTTAGGAGGCATATCCATCACGGGGCTGGCAGAGACCCCGGGAACTCTTGGTGCGCATGAAACGCAGAATCAGGTCGATGGGCTGACAGCCCTCAAACTCATCCTCTACGTCTGTCATGCGTTCCCAGAGTGTGCCCTCGTCGGCGAACAGCAGCCGGTAGGCCCGGCGCAGCTTGTTGATATCATCCTTGTCAAAACCATGACGATCGAGGCCGACAAGGTTGAGGCCACGCAGGCTCGCCCGATCACCGGTTACGGTCCCGAACGGAATCACGTCCTGTTCGACTCCGGACATTCCGCCGACCATGGCATAGCGGCCAATGCGCACGAACTGGTGCACCGCCGACAGGCCACCGAGGATGGCATGCTCGTCCACCGTGACATGACCACCAAGCGTGGCGTTGTTGACCATGATGACCCTGTCGGCAATCCGGCAGTCGTGGGCGACGTGAACTCCGACCATGAAGAGGCAATGGTTGCCGATCTCCGTGACCATGCCGCCCCCCGACGTGCCCGGACTCATGGTGACATGCTCACGAATTGTGTTGCCCTCGCCAATCACCAGCCTGGAGGGTTCGGAACGGTACTTCAGGTCTTGGGGAATCAGGCCCAGGGAAGCGAAGGGAAAGATCCTGGTTTGACGGCCGATTGTCGTGTGACCGCCGATCACGACATGGGACATCAGCTCGACGCCCGGTCCCAGCGTGACATCGGCGCCCACGACACTGTAGGGGCCAATGATCACGTCGTCGGCGAGTTGGGAACCGGGATCGACAATGGCAGTCGGATGGATGGTCGCCATGATGCGGGTCAGTGATCGAGAATCATCGCCGAGAAACTGGCGTCAGCCACGATCAAGCCATCGACCCTGACCTCGGAACTGAACTTCCATACCATGCCACGGCGCTGCACCTTGCGAACGTGAACCTCCATGACGTCGCCTGGCGTGACAGGCTTGCGGAAACGCGCCTTGTCGACTCCCATGAAGTACACAAGCTTGCCCTCGAACTCCTTGCCCAGCGTTTCGACAACCAGGACGGCAGCCGACTGAGCCATGGATTCAATGATGTAGACGCCCGGCATCACCGGATGACGGCCGAAGTGCCCTTGGAACTGCGGTTCGTTGATCGAGACATTCTTGATGCCAATGGCACTCTCGTTGCGCACGACGTCCACGACGCGGTCGATCATGAGGAAGGGATAGCGATGGGGAATGAGCTGCATGACGCGCTCGATGTCGACCACAAGACCGCCCGTTGGTTGCGTGTTTCGCTCGTTACTGTTCATGGTGTCTTGTTCTTGTGTCTCGCCAGACGCCGGAGCATGACCTGCAGGCGCCAGAATTCCCGTTGCGGAATGGCCGGTGCTCCCAGATAGGTTCCACCCCCTTCGAGGTCGCTCGCTGCCGAACTGTTGCCACCGATCCGGGCTCCCGTCCCGACCCGTACATGATTGGCCACTCCGGACTGACCGCCAAGCATGGCAAAGTCACCGACAACGGCACTGCCCGCCAGTCCAACCTGTCCTGCAAGGATGGCATGGCGCCCGACTTTGGCGTTATGGGCGATCTGAACCTGGTTATCAATCATGGCGCCGTCACCGATCACGGTATCGTCGAGGGAGCCGCGATCGATCGTGGTATTGGCGCCAATTCCGACATCGTCGCCGATCACAACACGCCCGACATGGGGAAGACGGACTGCTCCGTCCGGTGAGGCCGCGAATCCAAATCCTTCCGTGCCCACCCTGGCTCCGGCTTCGATCCTCACGCGACTGCCGATGACGCAGAACATGAGGACAGCTCCGGGCCCGATCTGGCAGTCGTCGCCAATCCTGACATGACGCTCCACCACACTCCCCGCTCCGATGCTGCACCTGGCACCGATCTCGGCACCGCTCCTGATCACGGCAAAAGCATCAATCCTGGCGCCCTCGCCGATCCTGGCGCCGCTTTCGATGACGGCCTGGGCGGAAATGCCTGGCTCGACAGCGGGGTCCGGGTAGAACATCCGGGCGGCCCGGGCGAAGGCAAGATATGGATTGTCGCTGATCAACGCGATCAGGCCCTTCGGTGCCCGGTCGCTGAATTGCTCCCGGACAAAGCAACCTCCGGCGCGGCATCCGGTGAAGGCCGTGACATACTTCACGTTGTCGAGAAAGGTGAGATCGGCGCTCCCGGCATCCGCCAGTCCGGCGATATCGTGAAACAGCCGCGACGTGTCGTGGTGGTCAGCAACACGAGCGCCGGTCACCTCCAGTACTGCGGCGAGTTCAAAGGGTCCCTGACGTCTGAAGAAACGCGTATCCGCCACGTGCAAGTCAGCCATCCGGCGCCGGAACGACCGGAACTCCTGAAAGGATCGCGTCCAGCTCCCGCAGCACATCCTCCGAGATATCGAAGCTGCTGTCGGCAACCAGATACTGGCGGCGGTCCAGCACCAAATCGATTTGACGCTCGAAGATCAGTCTTCCGAGAACTTCCAGAATGCCCGAATGCAATTGCTCCATCGCCTTGAGATAGGCGGCATCAAGATTGCGCCGCCGGTTCTGGAACCTGGTCTGATAGCTGGCGGAGTCCTCCTCGATCTCCTGGCGCAGCTTGTCGTAGCCTTCCTGGGACAGAAGAGTCTCCTGTTCCTTCAGTGAGCGCAGGCGCTCACGGATTTCCCCCTCTACGGCGTTAACCTCTTCGGCCAGCTCCTGGCGATAGTGGAATATCTGGCTTTCGATCGACTTGCCGGCACTCGATTCCTGGCGAACCCGCTCAAGATCGATGATGGCAATGGTTGTGCCATTGTCGGCGGCAATCGGTGCTGCCGGAGACACCATGCACAAGACGATGAAGAGGCGACGGAGATGCCCTGGAATGATCATCAAAACGCCAGTCCGATGGAGAAGCGGAAGAGTTCCGTCTTGTCGTAGTCTTCCTTGAGAAAGGCCCTGGCCCAATCGAACTGCATGGGACCCAGGGGGGAATAGTATGACAAGCCTACACCAGCGGAGGCGCGAGGCGAGGCATCATCGGCCAGTGAGGGGCTGGTCTCGTCGATGTCGAAGAGACTTCCCCAGTCGGTGAACGTGCGCCCCAGGACACCGAGTTCCCGCGGCAGGCCAATGGGGAACTCCATTTCACCCGTTACAGTCCAGTAAACATTGCCGCCGAGTGCGTCCGACGTGCTGGTGTCCACCGGACCGACCCCCGATGGTTGGAAACCCCTGAAATTCGATCCGCCAAGGAAGAAACGGTCGGTCAGACGGATGTCCCTGCCAAGGAGGCTTGTGATGGCGCCACCATCAGCGCGCACGTTCAGCGTCCAGTCAACATCCATCGGATAGAAGTAACTGAATCCCCCGGTGTTGCGGGCGAAGGCCGTGTCACCACCCAACCCGGCCAGGTCGGTGCCCTGATAGATGAGATAGCCCGACGTCGGCCGCAGCACATCGTTTCTCAGATCGTATTCGAGACGTTCGCCGACCAGTGACACCGTCGACCTGCCCTCTTCCGCCCTGATCAGGTGCGAGGCGCTCAACGGAACCCGCTCGACCAACGAGGTTCTGAATGAGTATGAGACTGTCTGTGCAAGGTGCTCGGTCAGGGGATAACCGAAACGCAACACGCCACCGATATCTTCCCTGAAAAAGGATGATTGGGACGCCAGATCTCGCCGGACTCGAAAAATGTCAAATCCTGCACTCAGTTCGCGGTCAAGGAAGTAGGGCTCGGTGAAGCTGAAATCGACTGTTTGCCTGCTGCCGGATGCGGACAGGTCAAGCCGTATGCGCTGCGCGGTACCGAGCAGGTTCCGTTCGCCCACGGAGACGCCGATCAGCGCATCGTCAACCGATGAGAATCCGACGCCGAATGACAGTTCGCCGGTGGCCTTCTCCTCCACCGTCACCTCGATGATGGTTGTGTCCGCGCGGCTTCCCTGACGGTTCTCGATGAGCACGCTGGCAAAGAAATCGAGGGCCCGGATGTTGCGTTCCGTTCGCTGCACCAGAGCGGCGTTGTAAGCGTCGCCTTCAGCGAATTCGAACTCCCGCCGAATCACTTCGTCGGTGGTACGAACGTTGCCGACTATGTCGATGCGCTCTACGTAGAGTTCGGGACCTTGGGCAATGACATACGTGATATCGATGACCGCGTTGTCCATGTCCCGCTCGATGTGAGGCCGGACATCGACGAACGGTTGTCCCATGCGGCCCAGTTCAAGCGTCATCTCGACCACGTCGTCGTCGATGGCACTGGCGTCGTACCAGTCGCCGGCCTCGACATCGACAAAATCCTCGACAAGGGCAGGGTCAACCGTCGGCATTTCGCTGATGACTGACACCTCGCTGATTTCATATCGGGGCCCTTCATCGAGAGTGAACGTCACGAAGAACTCCTCGCGGTTGGGAGCCAGTTCGGCAATGGCCGACACCACCCTGAAGTCGGCATAGCCCTCCGAGAGGTAGTGGCGTCGCAGAAGTTCCTGATCGAAAGCCAGACGGTCCGGATCATAGGTGTCATCGACCGTAAGAAAACGGTACCAAGCACTTTCGACCGTGAGAATGACCTCGCGCAGCGTACCGTCCGAGAAGGCTTCGTTGCCGATGAAGACGATCTCGCGAATGATCGTCTGCTCACCCTCGGATATCTCGAAAATGAGGTCCACACGGTTCTGGTCCTGCTGGATGACCTTGGGCTCGACAACGGCATTGAAACGCCCGACACGACGATAGATCTCGGTGATCCGGGCAACATCCGCCTGTACCTTGGTCAAGGTGAAAACCGTGCGCGGTCTCAGCTGGATTTCCGCCTCGAGATCCTCCGTATCTAGTCTGAGATTCCCCTCAAAGGCAATCCGGTTGATGATCGGATTCTCGACCACTTCGACGATCAGCCTGGAACCGTCCCGGCGGATGGAAACGTCGGCGAAGAATCCCGTGTCGAAGAGATTCTTGACAGAGTCGTCAACCTTGTCGAGGTCATAGGCGTCACCCACACGGATGCTCATGTAGCTGGCGACAGTCGCCGGTTCGATCCGCTGGTTGCCGGAAACGACAATCTCCGTGATGCCCTCCTGGGCATGAAGATCCTGGGCGAGGATCCCCAGAATCAAAGGAATGGTCGCAATCAAACGCCTGAGCGATGCCATCGGTCCATTCCTCCCCGGTTCACGAAGCCAGTTCGCGAAACATGTCGAACAACCCCAGTCTGAGCAGGTCGTTGAATGTCACGAACAGGAACAACGCCCCCACGAGCCCGATACCGACAAGCTGGCACATTTCCTGGGCACGTGCCCCCAAGGGCCGCCCGAACAGGAATTCAAATGTATAGAACAAGAGGTGACCGCCGTCGAGAAGGGGTATGGGAAAGAGGTTTATGAGCCCAAGATTGACGGACAGGATGGCCATGAAGAGAACGAGGCTGGCCACGCCCAATTCGGCGAATCCGGCTGACACATGTGCGATTCCGAGAGGCCCCGCGAGGTCGCGACTGCTCTGCGAGCCTTCAAAGATCTTGCCAAGGAAATCAAAGATCCGAAGGCACCATCTCCAGGTCTCGCGGGCGCCCTCCCACAACGCCTCGACAGGTCCGAGACGTTCGACAACGATGTTGGCGGCCGTCAGCATGATGCCCAGCCGACCCGTTTCGCGCTGGTTGCCGAATCCGTCGTCCTCCATGACGATGTCAGGTGCGATGACAAGGTGCACGGTTTCACCGTCGCGCAACACATTGAACACGAGCGGGACACCCGGGTTCGTGGAAACAATGAACTGGAGATCCTGGAAGGCCTCGATCGATGTGCCGTCGATGGCAGTGATCAGGTCGCCTGCCTTCATGCCTCCTCTTTCTGCAGCACCTCCCTCGATGATCTCCCCGGCCCGGGGAAGTGTCTGGTTCTGCCCCACCACGAAGAACAGTCCGGCAAAAAGAACGATTGACAGGATGAAGTTGGCCAGCGGCCCTGCGAGCACGATGGCGAATCGTTGTCCCACCGACTTCGAATGGAATGAAACCGCGTGCTCTTCCTGGGAAAGCTGTTCGCTTTCGCCCTCGGGCGCAGCGTGGCCGAACATCTTGACGTAGCCGCCCAACGGCACCAGCGACAGTCTCCAGCGCGTTCCCGCCCGGTCCGTCCAGCCGGCAATCTCCGTCCCGAATCCGATGGAGAACACTTCGACACGAACCCCGTTCCTGCGGGCAACCCAATAGTGGCCCAGTTCGTGAAAGAACACGATGACCGTGATCACCACGAGAAAGGGCCAGATGCTGTTGACGACATCCATCATGGTGCCCGTTCGGACCTCCTCAGGACCACCTCCTCGGCTCGACGCCTTGCCTCGCCATCGGCCATGATAACGGTCGCGATATCATCTGTCGCGACGGTCCCGACACACGCCAGGGTGTCTTCAACGACCGCAACGATATCGAGGAAACCAATGCGCCGGTCGAGAAAGGCGGCGACGGCAACTTCATTGGCGGCATTGAGGGTCACCGGCGCCGAACCCCCGGCGCGTATGGCGGTACGGGCCAGACAAAGAGCGGGGAATCTGTCTTCATCCGGCAGTTCGAAGGTCAGCTGTGCGGTAGCTGCCAGGTCGAGACGTCTGGACGGTGCCTGGATGCGATCGGGCCAGGCCAGCGTGTGGGCAATCGGGGTGCGCATGTCGGGAGCGGCAAGGCCTGCCAGGACAGATCCGTCGCGATATGAAACAAGACCGTGGACAATGGACTCGGGATGCACGATGACGCCGATCTTCTCTTCGCCGACCGGAAACAGGTGGCTTGCTTCGATGACCTCGAGGGACTTGTTCATCATGGTTGCCGAATCGACGGATATCTTGCGCCCCATACTCCAGTTGGGATGGCGTACGGCCTCTTCCGGAGTGGCGGCCGCCATTCTGGCGCGTGTGGCGTTGCGAAATGGTCCGCCTGAAGCGGTCAGCCAGATCTTCTCGATGGCATCAATCCGGCCAGCATCGAAGACCTGGAAAATGGCATTGTGTTCCGAATCGGCCGGCAAGAGAACACATCCGCTTTTCTGCGCTTCCTCGATCATCAGCTTGCCGGCACACACGAGGGCTTCCTTGTTGGCAAGCGCCACCACGCTGCCCTGACGAATGGCAGCAAGAGTGGGAGCAAGACCTGCGGCGCCAACAATGGCAGCCATCACCCAGTCGGCATCCATGCGAGCCGCCTCCTCCACGGCTGCCGACCCTGCGCCAACGCGGGTCGACGTGTCGGCGAGCTCGTGGCGAAGCGCACCAAAGAGACGCTCATCGGCAATGGCGGCGTAGGCTGCACCGGTGGCCCGGGCGATGGCCGCGAGTTCCTTGACTCTGGAACGGGCCGTTATCGCCTCGATGCGGTAGCGGCCGTCGCCACCGTTGATGAGGTTGAGTGTCGATGCACCGATTGAACCGGTGGCGCCCAGAATCGACACGCGGCGTGGCTCAGGGGATGGCTGCATTGTCCACCTCCAGGGATAGGATCGTCCAAGCTACGGCAAAGACAGGCGCAGCGAAAACGAGTGAGTCTAGCCGATCCATGAGGCCGCCATGACCCGGAATGAGGCTGCCGGCGTCCTTGACCTGCCAACGTCTCTTCAGAGCCGACTGCACAAGATCTCCCGACTGTGCGGCAATGCATATGACGACACTCAGCACGAGCGCCGCTATCAACGTCTGCTGAACCATGACCGCTGTGCCAACTCCGGTGGCAACGGATGCCAGGAAGCCGCCGATAGCCCCTGCCCATGTCTTGGCGGGGCTGATGGAGGGATACAAAAGGGGCCCACCAATGATGCGACCGACAACGAAGGCGGCGGAATCCGATGCCCAGATGACAAGGAACATCCACAACAGGACGAGACTGCTTCCGTCGGCATTGCGCATCCACACCAACGCCACCATGGGAATGCCGACATAGGCCATACCGGCGATTGCCCAAGGCATCCTCGCCTCATGCCCCTTCACAAGGAGATAAAAGACGCCACCGACCATGCCGACGGCGAGGGCATAGAGAGCCATCACCAGATTCTCCTGCCAGGCAATGGCGATCCAGGCGGCAATGATCGCAGCAGCGAAAAAGAGATATCCCGGAGTGGCGGAGAGCCGGTGCCACTCGTGAAGCAGCACACCGGCAAGAACCAGCGCTGGCAGGGCAAACCACATCCCGCCAAGTTGGGTGATGAGCACCGCGACGGCAGCCAGGACGGCTGCCGAGAGCAGCCGCCGGACCACTTCCGTGGGCCGCCGTTCAGGAGGTTGTGACAGCGCCGTATCGCCGGTCACGGCGGTGAAACTCGCTGACGGCAGCCTCGAGATCGTCTCGGCTGAACTCCGGCCATGGTACATCCAGAAAGACCAGTTCCGCATAGGCGCCCTGCCAGGCAAGAAAGTTGCTCAGGCGCTGTTCGCCGCCGGTTCGGATGATGAGATCCGGGTCCGGCAGTGTCGAGGTGTCAAGGTGACGGGCGAAACCATCTTCGTCGAGCATGCCGGGTTCGAGACCGCCCGCCAGACAGTCCGTGGCAAGGGCGCGCGCCGCCCGGACAATCTCGTCGCGGGCGCCGTAGTTGAGGGCCACCGTAACCGTAAGGGCGGTCCCCCCCGCCGTCGTGCGTTCCACGTCGGACATGAGACCCAGAACGTCGCGATCGAGGCCTGAACGATCGCCGATGAATCCGACTCGAATTCCTCTGCTGACGAGTTCGTCCTTCTCGTTGCTGAGATGATACCGCACAAGATTCATGAGATGGCCGACCTCCCGGCTGGGCCGGCGCCAGTTTTCCGAAGAGAATGCAAAAACGGTGAGGTAGGGAATAGAAAGCTCGATAGCGGCCTGGAGGATGCGGCGGACGGACTCGGCTCCGGCGCGATGTCCCTCCTCCCTCGGCAGGCTTCGCTGGCTGGCCCATCGGCCATTGCCATCCATGATGATGGCGACATGACGCAACAGCCGCCTGTCATGATCACAAACAGCGACCATCAAGACTCAGACTTGCATGATTTCGGTCTGCTTGACGTCAAGCAGCTCGTCGACGCGGTCGATCTCGGCATCGGTCAGTTCCTGGATGACACCGGTCCGTTGATGCAGTTCGTCCTGGGAAATGTCGCCGTCACGTTCCTGACGCTTGAGCCGGTCGTTTCCGTCTCGCCTGACATTGCGAATGGCGATCTTTGCCTGTTCGGCGTACTTGCCGGCAATGCGTGTGATCTCGACGCGCCGCTCCTCGTCGAGTTGCGGAATTGGCACGCGCACCGTCTGGCCGTCGCTCTGGGGATTGAGCCCCAGGTCGGCATTGCGGATCGCCTTCTCCACAGCGTTGACGAGACTCCTGTCCCACACCTGCACTGTCAGCAGTCGCGCCTCTGGCGCACTCACGCTGCCGACCTGGTTGACGGGCATGCGGCTGCCATACGCCTCCACCATGACCGGGTCGAGAAGACTGACCGAAGCCCGGCCGGTACGCAGACCCGCAAACTCCCTGCGCAACACCTCCAAGGCGCCTTCCATGCGGCGTTTGAGATCCTTCACCAGATCATCAGCCATGGCCCTCTCCCTCCTGCGTCGAGATGATCGTGTATCGTCCGGCTCCCCTTAGAACTGCCGAAAGCCCTCCTGGTTCGTGAAGCGAGAAGACAAGACACGGAAGATTGTTGTCCCGCGCCAGGGAAATCGCCGCTGCATCCATGACCCGGAGGTTCTGCACCAGCACGTCGTGGTAGCTCAATCTGTCGTATCGTACCGCATTTCTGTCCGTAGTCGGATCAGCAGAATAGACACCGTCGACCTGGGTTGCCTTGAAGAGCGCATCGCAACCGGTCTCCACAGCCCGCAGTGCCGCAGCCGTGTCGGTAGTGAAGTAAGGGCTTCCCGTGCCCGCGGCAAAAATCACCACCCGCCCCTTGTCAAGGTGGGCAACAGCGCGGGTCCGCGCATAGGGCTCACAGATTGTGGGCATCGGTATGGCGGAGAGGACTCTGGTCTCGAGGCCCTTGCCGGCGAGCGCATGCTCAAGGGCCAGCGCGTTGATGACCGTTGCCAGCATGCCCATGTGGTCGGCGGACACCCGTTCCATGCCTCGGGCGGCACCGGCCACACCCCTGAAGATGTTGCCCCCGCCAATCACAATGGCAATCCGGGTCCCCGTTGCGGCCGCCTCGGCGATATCATCGGCGATGCGCCCTGCCTCCCGCGGATCAACACCGTGCTCACCCTCACCGATCAGCGCCTCGCCCGACACCTTCACAAGGACGCGTCTGTAGTGAGGTTGGCCTTTCATGTGTTGGTCTGCCGGCACCGGATAGGGTCCCCGTCACCTCCCGCTGGCTGCGGCCGCAACCTCGGCAGCGAAGTCGCTTTCCTTTTTCTCGATTCCCTCACCAAGACCGTACCGCACGAAACCGGCTATCTCCACGGACGTGTCCAGTTCGCGGGCAAGATCCTCCATGACCTTGTTCACCCGGCTTTCGCCATCGATGACATAGACCTGCTCCATGAGGACGACATCCTGGAAGAACTTGCGCAGACGGCCTTCGACCATCCGTTCCACGATGGCCTCGGGTTTGCCCGACTCGCGTGCCTGTTCGGTCAAAACCCCGCGCTCGCGCTCGACCAATGCTGGATCCAGGGCTTCCATCGTCACCGCCTCGGGTCTGGCCGCAGCGATATGCATGGCAAGCTTCCTGCCCGCATCATGCAGGATTTCACGATCACCGGACGATTCGAGGGCGACAATCACGGCAATCCTGCCCATGCCGGGGGCCGCAGCCGTATGGATGTAGTGTGCCACGGTGCCATGTGTCACACCGAGCGCATGAGAGCGCCTGATCTGCAGGTTCTCGCCTATGGTCGCCACCAGATCGGTGAGACGTTCCTGAACTGTCCCGGTCGAGCCCGGCCACGCCATTCTGGCCAGGGAATCAATGTCACCGTCACTGTCAAGCGCGAGGATCGCCGTACGGCGCACGAAATCCTGGAAAATCTCGTTGCGGGCCACAAAATCGGTTTCAGCGTTGATCTCGACAACGGCCCCGCGGTGTCCATCCTCTGATATGGCGGCCGCCACGAGCCCCTCGGCGGCGACCCTGCCGGCCTTCTTGGCGGCTGCAGCCAGACCTTTGCTGCGCAACCAGTCTACGGCAGCCTCCATGTCACCGGTCGTTTCCACCAGCGCCTTCTTGCAGTCCATCATGCCGGCGCCGGACCTGTCCCGCAGTTGCTTGACCAGCACTGCTGAAATAGCTGTCATTGTTCGGTCCTCGGCAGTCCTGTTGCCTCCTGAGGTTCGGCCTGATCAGGCGCTTTGCCTTGTGACGATGTTTCCTCGGTATCCGGCACCTCCGGCGCTTCGGCCTGCGGTTCCTCACCATCGGGCTTCACGTCGCCGTCCGGGTTCTCTCCGGTCGTCTGCGCATCGATCGCAGGCTCGTCGACCGCGGCACGGGCGCCAAGATCCTCACCGGATGCCGCCAACTCGGCTTCGATTCCATCGAGAACAGCACGGGCGAACAGGTCACAGTAAAGCGTGATCGCGCGTATGGCATCGTCATTGCCGGGAACGACGAGATCGACCACATCGGGATCGCAGTTGCTGTCGATAACGGCAACGATGGGAATGTTGAGCTTGCGCGACTCGGAGATGGCAATGTCTTCCTTGTTGGTATCGATCACCACAAGGATATCGGGAAGTCCAGCCATGTCCTTGATGCCTCCGAGCGCGCGTTCAAGCTTGTCGCGTTCCCGGGTCATGCGCAGGACTTCCTTCTTTGTGAGGCCGGTGATGTCCTCTCCGAGACGTTCTTCAAGGTCGCGCAGCCTCCTGATGGAATTCGATACGGTCTTCCAGTTGGTCAGCATGCCGCCAAGCCAGCGGTGGTTGACGTGGTACTGGCCGCAACGTTCGGCCGCCTCGGCAATGGCCTCCTGTGCCTGGCGCTTGGTGCCGACAAACAACACCCTGCCTCCTCCGGCGACGACATCACGAACTCTCTGCAGCGCATGCCGCAGCATCGGTACCGTTTGCTGGAGGTCAATGATGTGAACATCGTTACGCTCACCGAAGATGTAGGGTTTCATCTTCGGATTCCAGCGCCTTGCCTGATGTCCGAAGTGAACACCGGCTTCCAGCAGCTGGCGCATGGTGAATTGCGGCATTGTCATGGCATCTCACTCCTCTTCCGGTTCTGCCTCCGCGGACCGGGACCGGACGGGCCGGCACCGGAAAGATCTGGTCCGCGTGCGAGTTGGATCAATGGGCGGTATTTAGACCGTCACCACCCCGACATCAAGCTTCAGGCAGCCTCCACCGAGCGGAGTCCCGGCAAGGCCTCGATCTGGGCCTTCAGACCAGGTGAAAGGCAAAACCGCCTGGGCAGGACAATGTCCACCACCTTGCCACTCAGGGCGGCATAGGAAAGCGTAATGCGCCCCTGTCCGGGTTCGGCGCTGTCGAGAACCTGCTGCAGGCCGACGAGTGATTCGCTTGCATCGATATGAAGGACAAAGGCCTTGAGCGACTTCGATACCACCTCGTCGAGACGCACGATGCGACGCGCCGAGAAGCGCACACTCTCGCCATCCACACGACCATCGACTTCGAGAAAGAAGGGTCCTGGACCCTCGAGTTTGCCGGCGCAGGCATCGAGCGTATCGGAAAAGACGACGATCTCATAATGTCCGGAACGGTCCGAGAGTTCCAGAAAGGCATATCGGTTGCCCCTGGCGCTCGTCCTCTCGCGTCTGGCAACCGGGACACCGGCGAGCCGGAACGGTCCGGTATCGTGTAAACGGGCAACGTCGAGGGCGTCTGCGTGCGTCATGACACCCAGCCTGACCAGCTCGCCATCGTAGGCTTCCAGTGGATGGGCCGACAGATAGAACCCGATTGCTTCAGCTTCGGCCTTGAGGGCGTCCGCCGGTGTCCATGGCAGGGCGTCGACGAGTTCGGGGTCACGAACGTCGCCGTCGTCACCGAACAGGTTCTGCTGCCTGCTTTCGCGTTCTGCGACAATGCTTGCATTGAACTGGACAAGGCGGTTGATGTTGGCGACGACCCGGGCCCGGTTGTCGTCGATGCAGTCGAAGGCACCGGCACAGGCGAGCATTTCCAGTTGTCGCTTCTTGACAACGCGCGTATCGAGTCTCGAGGCGAATTCGAAGAGGCCTGAAAAGGGGCCGTTGGCGTCGCGTTCGGCGACGAGGGCGTTCATCGCTCCTTCGCCAACGTTCCGGATGGCGGCGAGCGCATAGCGTACCGCCGCCTTGCCTCCTCCAGTCTCCTCCACGGTGAACGTGACATCCGAGCGGTTGATGTCCGGTGGCAACAGGGGAATCTCGAGACGGACGAGCTCCTGTCTGAAATGATCGAGCTTGTCGGTGTTTCCCATGTCAAGGGTCATCGACGCGGCCAGGAACTCGACGGGATGATGCGCCTTCAGCCAGGCAGTCTGATAGGCGACGATGGCGTACGCCGCTGCATGGCTCTTGTTGAATCCGTACCCGGCGAACTTGTCCACCAAATTGAAAATCTCAGTGGCTCGCCTCTCTTCGACACCGCGATCGGTGGCGCCGGAAACAAAGCGGTCGCGTTGGGCCGCCATTTCCTCCTTGATCTTCTTGCCCATGGCCCGTCGCAGCAGGTCCGCTTCGGCGAGACTGTATCCAGCCAGAATCCTGGCAATCTGCATCACCTGTTCCTGATAGATAATGACGCCGTAGGTTTCGCTCAGCACCTCCTCGAGCGAAGGGTGAAGGTAGTCGACCTCCTCGTGACCATGCTTGCGATTGCAGAACTGCGGAATGTTGTCCATGGGTCCGGGACGGTAGAGCGATACCAGGGCGATGATGTCCTCGATGGAATCGGGCTTGAGATGGCTCAGGGCGTCGCGCATGCCCTGTCCCTCGAGCTGGAAGACCCCGATGGTCTCGGCCCTGGTCAGCATGGCAAAGGTGTCAGCGTCGTCGAGCGGCAGGTTGTCGAGTTCGACGGTCGTGCCTCGTCGTGCCAACAGGGTACGGGCGCGCTTGAGAACCGTCAGGGTCTTCAGACCAAGAAAGTCGAACTTGACGAGACCGGCCTTTTCCACGTCCTTCATGTGGAACTGTGACACCGGAAACTCCGAACGCGGATCGCGATAGAGCGGGATCAGCTGATGGAGAGGACGATCGCCAATGACGACTCCGGCGGCATGCGTGCTGGCATGGCGGTAGAGACCTTCGAGCCGGAGTGCGGTCTCGATCAGCCGCCTGACCGCATCGTCCGTCATGGCATCCCTGAGCGCCGGCTCATTGTCAATGGCTGTCTGCAGGTCGACCGGGTGAGCCGGGTTGTGGGGAATGAGCTTCGCCAACCTGTCCACGCGGTGGTAGGGCATTTCCAGCACGCGCCCGACATCACGCACCACGGCGCGGGCCTGCAAGGTGCCGAACGTGATGATCTGCGCCACCCTGTCGGCGCCATAACGATCCTGGACGTGGGCAATCACTTCATCACGGCGGTCCTGACAGAAGTCGATGTCGAAATCGGGCATCGACACCCTGTCCGGATTGAGGAAGCGTTCGAAAAGGAGACCGAACTGGATGGGATCGAGATCCGTGATGGTGAGAGACCACGCCACCACGGAACTGGCACCCGATCCGCGGCCCGGACCAACGGGAATACCCTGGCCTTTTGCCCACTGGATGAATTCGGCAACGATCAGAAAGTACCCGGCGAACCCCATCTTGATGATCACGTCAAGTTCGAACTCGAGGCGTTCCCGATAGGGCTCGATGTCGAGTGTGTCGGGAAGCAAGCGAAGGCGTCGTTCCAACCCTTCCCGCGCCTGGCGGCGAAGTTCGTCGTCCTCGCTCCATCCCCCGGCAACCGGAAAGGGAGGCAGAATCGGGGGCCGTACCGGAGCGGTGGCGGTACAGCGCCGGGCAATCGTGAGCGTGTTGGCAATGGCCTCGGGGAGGTCTTCGAAGCGTTCCGCCATGATCTCGGGACTGGCAAATCCGTGAAACGGGCTTACGCGCCGCCTGTCGCGTCGGTCGATGGTGCTGCCGCCGGCGATGCACATCAGCACGTCATGGGCCTGGTGCATGGTTTCGTCGGCAAACATGACGTCGTTGGTGGCCACAAGCGGGACATCGAGCTCGTAGGCGAGGTCGAGCATCCCTGCCTCGCTTGCGTCCTCCGCCTCGAGACCATGCCGCTGAATCTCGACATAGAGGCATTCCCCGAACAGGTCACGCAGGCGCTCCAGGTGCAGACGTGCCTGCTCCATGGCGCCGGAAAGAACCAGCTGGCCAAGAGGGCCCGAGGCCCCACCGGTAAGGCAGATCAGGCCATCGCAGCGACCGGCAAGATCATCGAGAAGAAGCGAAGGGATATCGCCTGAACCCGTTGTCAGACAGGCCTCGCTCATCAAGTCGAGGAGATTGGCGTATCCCCCGCTGTCCCGGGCAAGCAGAACCAGGCGTTCGGCGTGATCGGGATCACGCAGCCTCTCCTCCTCATCGTGACGGATGGCAAGCAAGGTCCCGATGATCGGCTGGATTCCGTTGGCCGCGCATGACGATGCGAACTCCAGCGCACCGAACATGTTTCCCGTGTCGGTGATGGCCATGGCCGGCATGTCGTTTGCAAGACAAAGCTCGACGAGTTCCGGAATCTTCACCGCCCCCTCGAGGAGGGAGAAGGGCGTATGCACACGCAGGTGGACGAAACCGGTCATGGCGCACTCTCCCACCCCGGCCTGTGGATGGTCCACCGCCCGACAAGAACGGCGCGATCAGCTCAACCCCGAACCCCTCGGACGACGTCCGTCAGCGGCGTTTGACACAACAACATGGCTCCACTCGAACTGGTCAAGGAGACTCTTCGACACGACGAGCCTGGCACACGGTTCGCACCTTCCTGTTTGTGCAATTCAGTTCCGATTCGCCGGCCACAACCCACGACCGCCCTGGCTCCGTTTCCTTGCGCGTTGATGCGGCCCCGCACGGGTCGGGTGTGGAGACGACCACCGCAGTCAGGACAGGACAGCGACTTTTAGTCGTCGCCGGTTCACGCGAGTGAACCGGCGACGAGGCGCACGGTGCGATCGAGTCTTTTGGCAAGTTCCGTGTTGTGTGTCGCTACCAGGGCAGTGAGACGGCGTTCACGGACCTCGCTGATGAGCCGGTCCATGACTGAGCGCGCCGTTTCCGGATCGAGGTTGCCGGTCGGTTCGTCGGCCAGGAGAATGGCGGGCCGGTTGGCAAGGGCTCGGGCGAAGGCGACGCGCTGCTGCTCTCCTCCGGAGAGACGAGCAGGACGATGGTCAAGGCGCTCGGCGAGTCCGAGGTGTTCCAGGAGTTCACGTGACCGCCTGCGGGCCGTTGCGCGATCAACGCCACCGATCAGCTGTGGGATCACGACATTCTCCAGGGCCGAGAACTCCGGCAAGAGATGGTGGAACTGGTAGATGAAACCCAGGTTGCGTCGCCTGATCGTCGTGCGCTCGCGGTCACCCAGGCTGTTGCAATCGACACCCTGGATGGTGACATCACCGGAATCCGCGCGTTCGAGAAGTCCGGCGATGTAGAGCAGCGTCGACTTGCCTGCGCCTGAAGGTCCCACGAGAGCAACCGTCTCACCCCTGGCAAGGTCCAGGCTCGCTTCGCTAAGCGCGGTGACCGTGCGTCCACCCTGGACGAACCTGCGCCCCACGCTCTTGAGTTCGAGGATTGCGTCACTCATAGCGCAGGGCATCGGCGGGTTCGATGCGGGCCGCGCGCCACGCGGGATAGAGGGAGGCGAGAAAGGCAAGACCCAGAGCCATGAGGGAGATGGTCGCGACTTCCTGCCAATCAAGCTTCGCCGGCAGACGGGACAGGAAATAGACTTCGGCCGGAAACAGCTCGAGACCGATGAGTGTCTGGATCAATTGGCGGATTTCCTCAATGTGAAGACAGAACAGGACACCGATAACGGCGCCGGCGAGAGTCCCGGCAATGCCGATGGCCGAACCGGTCAGGAGGAAGATGCGCATGACACTGCCGCGTGTCGCACCCATGGTGCGCATGATGGCGATATCGCCGTTCTTGTCCTTCACGAGGAGGATGAGCGAGGAGATGATGTTGAAGGCGGCGACAAGGATGATGAGCGTCAGGATGAGGAACATGACATCGCGTTCCACCTGAAGGGCTGCGTAGAGGTGACGGTTGGTTTGTTGCCAGTCCACGACGACAACCCCCGGCGGAGCGGTATCGGCCACGATGCGGCGAATCTCCGCCGCCGCCGCCGCCGGTTGTTCCGGGCCCGTGATCATGACCTCGATCTCAGTCACCCGGTCTCCCAGACGGAAATAGGTCTGCGCCCGGCTGAGCGGCACGAAGACAACTCCTGAATCGAACTCGTACATGCCGACCTCGAAGACGCCCACGACCGGCCACGACACCGACCGCGGCATGGTGCCAAGTGCCGTGGGCAGGCCACGTGGCGAGAGAAGTGTCATCGAATCACCGAGCCTGAGGCCGAGGCGGCGCATCAGCCTGGAACCGGCGATGATGCCGGGCTGGTCCTCCGGACGATCAAGCGTGCCGGCGACCATGTTGTCGGCAATCAGCGGCTTGGCGGCAAGGTCATCGGCCGTCAGTCCGCGAACGATCACGCCGGCATGGGCATGACGCGATGATGCGAGAACCTGGCCTTCGATCACCGGTGCGGCAAGGGTGACGTCAGGGAGCGCCGCGACATCGCTGGCCAGTTCGCCATAGCCCGCAAGGCCACTGGCAGACGCGGCAATTGTGACGTGGCCCTTGAATCCGAGGATCTGGGTGATGAGCTCGTGGCGAAAACCGTTCATCACCGACATGACGATGATGAGAGCACCGACCCCGAGGCAGATGCCGACAAGGGAGAACCCGGCGGTGACCGAGATGAATCCTTCCTGGCGTCGGGATTTCAGGTAGCGCAGGGCTACCGTCCGTTCGAATGTACCGATCACGTGTGCGAATCGAGGATGCGAGAGACGGCATCGTCCATCGACAGGTCCAGACGCTCGCCATCGGCGCGGCGCTTGAGTTCCACCCTTGAAGATGCGGCTCCACGTGGACCGATGATGACCTGCCAGGGAAGGCCGATGAGATCCATGTCGGAGAACTTCACCCCTGCCCTCTCGTCGCGATCATCGTGGAGCACCTCGAGACCTGCGGAATCGAGACGCTCCTCTACAGCCGCCGCCATGGAATCACAGAGCGGATCGCCGGCCTTGAGATTGACGATTCCGGTGTCGAAGGGAGCGACACTGTCGGGCCAGATGATCCCGGCGTCGTCATGGCAGGCCTCGACAATGGCGCCGGCAAGGCGCGAGACCCCGATGCCATAGGAGCCGCCGTGCAGCAAACGCCGCTCCCCATCTGGCATCGCGACACTGGCCCCCATGGCTTCGGAATACTTGGTGCCGAAGTAGAAGATGTGGCCAACCTCGATACCGCGTGCAACAAGCAGGTCTGATCCGGAAACCGGCGCAGTTTCCGGGTCATGTTTGTCGTCGCTCGCAGCATAGAGCGATGTCCATGCCCTGACGACGGGTTCAAGATCGCTGTCATAGTCGATGCCGGAACAGGTGGCATCCATGTCGAGCAGGCGCCTGTCAGCGTGGACCCTGGTTTCACCGGTGGCCGCGAGAATGACGAACTCGTGCGAGAGGTCGCCGCCGATGGGGCCAGAATCGGCCTGCAGGGGAATCGCCCTCAAGCCCATGCGCGCATAGGTTCTCAGATAAGCGACGAACATGGTGTTGTAGGAACGCCTTGCCGATTCGAAGTCGAGATCGAACGAATAGGCATCCTTCATGAGGAACTCGCGCCCGCGCATGACCCCGAAGCGCGGACGGATTTCGTCCCGGAACTTCCACTGGATGTGATAGAGGTTTCGCGGCAGGTCACGGTAACTCTGGATGTCGTCACGCACGATCTGGGTGATCTGCTCTTCATTGGTCGGGCCATAGAGCATGTCGCGACCGTGGCGGTCCCGAATCCGCAGCATCTCGGGCCCGTAGGCATCGTAGCGCCCGCTCTCGCGCCATAAATCGGCCAGCTGCATGGTGGGCATGAGGACGGCGTGGGCGCCGGCCTTTTGCATCTCCTCGTGCACAATGGTTTCGATGCGCTTGAGGACACGGAAACCCAGCGGAAGCCAGGAATAGATGCCGGCGCCGGCCTGACGGACCATGCCGGCACGCAGCATCAGCCGGTGCGAGGCAATCTGTGCCTCGGCAGGAGTTTCCTTGAGCGTCGGCAGGAAGTAGCGGGTCAGACGCATGAGTCAACCGAGGTTCCGGGAAGTCGTCACTCTAGCCATCCGGCGCCCTCTTGTCATGGCAGTCGAGCCAGGCGGGGCGTGCCTTGATGATCCTTGCCTGAACCGGGCAGTCGTCGCTGTGAGCGCCGGGAAGCCAGCCCGTCGACATCAGGAACTCCTCGACGACAAGGGGGCCGGTGAAAACGAATGTTTGCCTGAAGAGACGGGTCCAGGCGGCGTGGTCGAGAGGATGATGCGCCTCCAGCCATCCATGAAATCCGCCATGGAGCGCCCGCAGGTCCACCAGTCGTTGCGCATTGGCGATGGCCGCCTGGATCTTGCGCCGGTTTCGGATGATTCCGCTATCGCCCATCAACCGGTCGATGTCGCCCTGCGTGTAGGCGGCGACGGCATCGATGTCGAATCCGTCGAAGGCCTGAACGAATGCCGCACGTTTCTTCAGAATGAGCGCCCAGGAAAGCCCGGCCTGGTTGATCTCGAGAACGAGTCTCTCGAAGAGCTCGTTGTCTCCGCTGATCGGAAACCCGTACTCGCTGTCATGATAGGAGCGGTGCACGGGATCGTTCGGGGCAAGGACACAGTAGCTGGCGGTCATGACGGCAATCCGATGAACCAGGCGCCGAAATCCGTGATATCGGCCGCCTCGAGAAGGACCACGGCACCAACGAGAACGCTGCTGACAACCGTCGTCCACAGGACCTTCTTCAACAACATCGGTTCAGCGGGCGCCCCGGGATCGTGTCCTTCGGCTACCCGCTTCTGGCGGCGGACGCCGATGGGCAGGGCGGCAAAGAACACCACCCACCACACACACACGAAGACCACAATCAGCCCGAAGAGCGACATGATTCACATCACCTCCCCTTCGTCCTTGCCGGGCATTCCCCGTCGCGCACTCGCGTGAAGATCAGGCTTCTTCCAGCTCGATGAGAGTGCCACAGAAGTCTCTGGGATGGAGAAACAGTACCGGCTTTCCATGCGCACCGATCCTGGGTTCGCCATTGCCGATGATGCGCCCTCCCGCGGAGACAATGCGATCCCGGGCGGCACGAATGTCATCGACCTCGTAGCAGACATGATGCATGCCCCCTGCCGGATGGCGGTCCAGGAAGGCCGCGATCGGCGATTGATCGCCCAGAACACCGAGCAGCTCTATCCTGGTGTTGGGAAGATCGACGAAGACAGTCGTGACTCCGTGCTCAGGCTGGTCGACCGGCTCCGTTACCGTCGCTCGGAGCGTCTCGCGATAGAGGGCACTGGCGGCGGCAAGATCAGGCACGGCGATGGCAACATGGTTCAGTCTGCCGATCATGTGACTCCGTCCTTTCACTGGCTGTGGCGGGGCTTTCAGATTCTGATGATGGCGATCCGTGTCACGGGGCGCCGTGCTCGCGTCCCGCCAAGCCAGCGGCGGGGAACACGCCTTAGCGCCCGCATGATGTCTTCGTCCATCATCCTTTCGTGTGGCCGAAGATCCTCGAAGGTGTCAGCCGCATCATCAGCAATCGATAGGGCGATATCGGGCTCCTCGCCCAGACCGATGAGTGCCACGTGCGGGTCGGCGGCGAGGTCTCCTTCGTGATCCACCACCAAAGTGATGATCACGACGCCACATGTCATGGCATCTCGCCGTTCGCGGATCAGCGGGCCATCGACGGGAACGGCACGCCGCCCGGTCCAGGCAACCCGGCCGTGGGTTACCCTTCGAACAACCGAGGGGGCGCCGGGCGCCAGTCGGACAAGGGACCCGTTCGCCACTCCCCTCACCGGTTCAACACCAAGGGACTCAGCCAGCGTGGCGTGCTCCCTGAGATGGCGGAGCTCGCCATGAACCGGGATGGCATACCGCGGCCGCACGAGAGCGTACATGCGCTCCAGTTCTTCGCGGTTGGGATGGCCGGAAACATGGACAAACCGTTCGTCCTCCGTGACGGTCTCGATTCCAAGATGTGTCAGGCGGTTGATGAGATCGAAAATTGGCCGCTCGTTGCCCGGGATGATCTTCGAGGAAAAGATGACGTGGTCACCGGCCTCCAATGTCACCGTCTGATGATTGCCTGCGGCGATCCGTGACAACGCGGCGTTGGGCTCTCCCTGACTGCCGGTCAGCATGTAGAGTACCTTGTCAGGGGCAAGGTGGCGTGCATCCCTGTCAGACATGAATTGAGTGTCAGGCGGCAGGTAGCCCGTCTGCCGGGCACACTTGATGATGCGCCACATTGAACGACCCAGCGCGACGCACCTGCGGCCATTGGCCTCGGCCGCCTGGTGGATGGAAAGCAGGCGGGTCAGGTTGCTGGCAAAGGTGGTGATGGCGACTCGGCCGTGTCGTCCAGCGACTTCCTCAATGAGACTGCGCCGCACGTCGGCCTCCGAACCGGAGGTCCCGGGGCGAAACACATTGGTGGAATCGCACACCATGGCAAGGATGCCGGAATCACCACTCTTCCTGATCGCTTCTTCGTCTACCGGGTCCGAGATCAGCGGCTCCGGGTCGAGTTTCCAGTCGCCGGTGTGCATGATGCGACCGGCCGGCGTGTCGAGAACGAGAGCGCTCGGTTCGGGAATCGAGTGCGTGAGGCCGTGCAGGGCAACGGAAAAGGGACCGAGCGTCAGTGTGCTTCCCGGATCGATGACGTGGATGTCCATCTCATGGATGCCGTCCGCCCCCTCATGGAGTTTCTCGGCGAGCAGCGCGGCGGTAAAGGGCGTGGCGTAGACCGGGCATTCCAGAAGGGGCCACAGGTAGGGCACAGCCCCCATGTGATCCTCGTGGGCGTGCGTGAGGACGAGACCGAGGAGATGCTGACGGCGCTCTGCAATGTAGGAGATGTCGGGCATGACGAGATCGATGCCCGGCAGTTCCTCGCCAGCGAACGTCACACCGAGATCACACATCAGCCACGAGCCGCCATACTCGTAGAGATTGAGATTCATGCCAATTTCGCCGGAGCCGCCCAGGGGCAGGAAATGCAGGGGATGGGTCAAGGGATCTTTCTCGTGCGCCGCCAGATTTCCAGCAGACCGTGGACGGTGATATCGGGATCAAAACTGTCGATACTGTCGGTCGCCGCATCGAACAGGGGCGCCAGACCGCCGGTCGCCACAACTTTCATCGGTTTGCCGTATTCGGCGCGGATACGGCTGACCACGCCTTCGATAAGGCTCACATATCCCCAATAGGCGCCCGATTGCATGCAGCTGACCGTGTTTGTGCCGATGACCCGCTGCGGCCTGTCGATGCCGATTCTCGGCAGCCGGGCGGAAATCCGGTGCATGGCATCGAGAGCGAGATTGACCCCCGGGGCAAAGACGCCCCCGGCGAATCCGCCATCCTCATCAACGACGTCAAAGGTGGTCGCGGTGCCAAAGTCGATGATGATCAGTGGACCGCCCAGGCGCGTCCAGGCGCCGACCACGTTGGCCAGGCGGTCCGCGCCCACTTCATCCGGCATGTCGACCCTGAGCGGAATACCCAGGTGTGCCGACTCGCCCACGACCACCGGTTCACAGTCATGGTGATGGCGGCACAGGAGCTTGAGCTCATGAATGCCGTGGGGGACGACGCTTGCGATCACCGCCTCATTGATGCCCCCGGCATCAAGGCCATTCAGGCCCAGGAGATGGTGCAGCCATACCGCGTACTCGTCGGCGGTGCGCCCGGTGTTGGCGCTGATTCGCCACTGCCCCACAAGCTCACAGCCTCGAAAGACGGCAAACACCGTGTTCGTGTTGCCCGCATCAATGGCCAGGAGAAGGTCCTTCATGCCTGAGCCTCCGGTGCCGGACAGTCCCGGGTGTCGCCCGGCCACCGGTGTGTGGCTGCCTGCAGTCTGAGCGTACCGGACACAATCCGTATGCATCGGCCATCCGATTCCATGATCAGCGCCCCGTCATGCGCAAGCCCGACAATCCGGCCCTCCATGGAATTGTCATCGCTGAACGATGCACGGGCGCCGATGCCGGCAGCACGATCGAGCCACGCCAGACGCTGGGACGCAAACCCGGAATTCTCCCAGTCCGTCACCCTGTCCTTGAGACGGCGGCAGAGCGCCGCAAGAAGGAGGTCGCAATCGACCCCAGGGGCTCCCTCGCTTGCGAGATCCGTGGTGGGAACACCCCTGATGTCGGGGTGGCTGACGAGATTGATGCCGATTCCGACGATCACCGCATCCCCCCCCGTCTCCACCAGAATTCCGGCTACTTTGGCGTCATTGATGAGGACGTCATTGGGCCACTTGCAGCGTACCGGAGCGGTCCCAGGAGCAACTGCCTCAATTGACTCGGCGACTGCAACGCCCGTGATGAGGGAAAGTTGCGGGAGATCGTGCGCAACGATGCAGGGCCTGAGAATGAAGGACGTGTAGGAGTTGCCCGGAGGCGACACGAACACCCTTCCCCGGCGACCCCGCCCGCCTGTCTGGAGGCGTGCCCGGACCACGCTCCAGGCGGCAATCCCCGCCTCTGCGAGTTCAATGGCGGTATCATTGGTGCTCGTCACCTCGTCACGTTCGACCAGGCGAAAGGATGGCGGCAGCATGGCGCTCATTGACTCTAGGGGCTGACGCCGGCGACAAGGGTGGCGGCAGCATGCCGGGCGCTGTCGAGAAGGGGATCGGGAAACAGGAAGAAGCCGACCGTGACAACTGCTGTCACAGCGATCACGGGCACGAGTTCGCGACCCGCTGGACGGTCGAAGGCATCCGCCGGATCATCGAAGTACATGAGCTTGACAATTCTGATGTAGTAGAAGGCTCCCACCACGCTCATCAGCACCCCGATCACGGTGAGCGTGTAGAGCCCGGCATCAATGGCGGCCAGGAAGACATAGAACTTGCCAAAGAATCCGGCGAGTGGCGGGATGCCGGCCATGGAAAACATGAAGACGGCCAGAGCCAGGGCCAGCGCCGGCTGGCTGCGCGAAAGTCCCGCGAGATCATCGATTCCTTCGATCATGGTGCCGTCGCGCCGCATGGCGAGGATGCAACCCCAGGTCCCCAGGCCCATGACAAGGTAGATGGCCAGATAGACGGCCACGCCATGAATCCCTGCCTCGCTTCCCGCCGCGAGGCCGACCAGGGCGAAGCCGGCATGACCGATGGAACTGTAGGCCATCAGCCGCTTGATGTTGCGCTGGCCAATGGCACCCAATGCACCAAGGGCCATGGAGCCCACGGAGAGAAGAAAGATGATCTGCTGCCAGTGATCGACGAGTGCGGCAAAGGGATCGATGAGCACCCGGACCAGAAGTGCCATGGCGGCCACCTTGGGTGCGGCGGAAAAGAAGGCGGTGACGGGTGTGGGCGCACCCTCGTAGACATCGGGCGTCCACATGTGAAAGGGCACGGCGGATATCTTGAAGGCAAGGCCGGCGGCGATGAAGACGGCACCGACGAGAATGCCGGTGGAATCATCACCGGCCGCCAACGTGGCAACAATGCCGCGGAAGGATGTCGAGCCCGAGAATCCGTACACCAGCGAGCAACCGTAGAGCAGCATGCCGGAAGCGACGGCGCCGAGCACGAAGTACTTGAGACCGGCCTCGGTGGATCGCAGTTTGTCCTGCTGGAATGCGGCGCAAACGTAAAGTGCCAGGCTCTGCATCTCCAGACCGACATAGAGTGTCATGAGATCGTTGGCCTGGACCATCAGGTACATCCCCAGCGTGGCCAGGACCACCAGCACAGGCAACTCGAAACGTTCCATGGATTCCCTGCGCATGAAGCCACGGGCCATGATCAGGGCCAGCACTGCGCCCGACACCACCAGCACAGTCATGAACCTGCCGAAGGCGTCGATGGAAAGAAGGCCGTTGAAGGGCTGTTCACCAACGGGTGACACAACGGCAAGAAACCCGGCAACAACCAGGGATGCCACCGCTCCCCAGTAGACAATGTGGGACGCGTTCCTGGAGATGAAGACACCGACCGTCAGCAACGCCATACCGGCGATGGCAAGCCACAGCGCTGGAAGAATTGTGAGGAGCTCGTGTGCGTGGAAAGCGGCCATCACCTGTCGCCCCTCATGGCGAAGGACACCGCTTCGTTGGCCCCCGCGGTCTGTTCGACAAGGTTGACGACCGACACGTGCATGGCATCGAGCAGCGATTCCGGCCAGACTCCCATGATCAGCACAGCCGCCACCAGCGGTACGAAGAACAGCATCTCGCGCCTGTTGCAGTCACTGATCGATTTCAGTTCCGCCTTCACGAGTTCGCCGAACACCACGCGGCGGTAGAGCCAAAGCATGTAGGCAGCGCCCAGCACAATTCCCGTGGTGGCCAGGAACGCCACCCAGGTGTTCGCCTGGAATGCGCCGACAAGAACCAGGAACTCGCCGACGAAACCCGAGGTGCCGGGCAGCCCCACGGAAGCCAGCATGAACACCATGAACACCAGGGCATAGCGGGGCATGCGGTGGACGAGGCCACCATAGGTGGCAATGAGGCGGCTGTGCATCCTGTCATAGACGACGCCGACCACAAGAAAGAGCGCGGCGGAGACAACCCCGTGGGACAGCATCTGGAAGAGGCCGCCTTCAATTCCCTGCTGGTTCATGGAAAAGATGCCGATGGTCACGAAACCCATGTGAGCCACCGAGGAATAGGCAATGAGCTTCTTCATGTCCTCCTGCATCAGCGCCACAAGGGAGGTGTAGATGATGGCGACGATCGACAGTGAATAGACCAGTGGCGCGAAATAGACCGATGCCTCGGGCAGCATCGGCAGGGAGAACCTGAGAAACCCGTAAGCCCCCATCTTGAGCAGGATCCCAGCGAGGATGACGGAACCCGCAGTCGGCGCCTCGACATGTGCGTCCGGCAGCCACGTATGGAATGGCCACATCGGCACCTTGACCGCGAACGAGGCAAACATGGCCAGCCAGAGCCAGCGTTGCAGGTCCTCATCGAACCCCCAGGTCATGAGATCGGGGATGCTCGTCGTGCCAGTCTCGAAGAACATTGTCAGCACAGCCACCAGCAGCAGCACCGAGCCGACGAGAGTGTAGAGAAAGAACTTGAATGCCGAGTAGATGCGCCGTGGCCCGCCCCAGATGCCGATGATCAGGAACATCGGAATCAGCATCGCCTCGAAGAAAAGGTAGAAGAGAACGAAGTCGAGGGCGCAGAAGACTCCAATGATGAAGGATTCCATGACCAGGAAGGCGATCATGTACTCCCTCACCCGGGTCCGAATGGAGTCCCACGAACAGAGGATGCAGACAGGCACCAGGAAGGCCGTCAGCACGATCAGGAAAAGGGAAATGCCGTCAATGCCCAGGTGAAACTCGATGCCGAACGCCGGAATCCATGGCGCCCTTTCGACGAATTGGAACTCCGCCGTGGTCGTGTCGAAGGCTGCCCAGATGAGAAGCACGACAACGAGCACGACAAAGGAGGTCCACAAGGCGACATAACGGGTGTTGCGGGCCACCGCCTCTTCGTTGTCGCCTCGCGTGAGCAGCACGAAGGCTGCGCCCACCAGCGGCAGAAAGATGGCCAGGGAGAGCAAGGGCCACTGCGACATCGCTAGCCCCAGATCCTGAAAAGGAACCAGCTGGCCAGCACGACGAGACCGATCAGCATGGCAAAGGCGTAATGATAGAGATAGCCCGACTGCAGGAATCTGGCACGTCGTGCCAGGGCAAGGGTGGCACCGGCCACTCCATCAGGACCCAGACCATCGATCACGTCGCCATCTCCCGTCTTCCAAAGTCCCAGACCAATGCGTTTCGCCGGCTGCACCAGCAGGGCTTCGTAGATCTCGTCGAAGTACCACTTGTTGAGCAGGAAGCGGTGACTGCGGGAAAAGCGGGAGGCAAGGCGCGCCGGCAGGGCCGGTCTCTTTACGTAAGCCCACCAGGCGGCCACGATTCCCCCTGTCGCCACCACCAGGATCAGCGCCTTGATGGCAAGAGGTGTGTCGTGATGGGCCTTCTCGATGACATTCTCGCCCAGCATCAGGATCGATGATCCGAAGAACTCTCCTCCGCCATGCGCCACCAGGTGTCCGCCCAGCACCGGCAGTCCGCCGACAAGGGCGCCACCGGCGAGAACCAGCAGCGGCACCCACATGACGCGCGGCGCCTCGTGGACATGCTCGAGCACCTCGGCTGTCATGCGAGGCGTGCCGTGGAATGTCATGATGATCAGGCGCCATGAATACAGTGCCGTGAGGAAGGCCGCGCCAACGCCGATCCAGAAAGCAAACCCGCCGGCGAATCCATCGGTCACCCAGGCCGATTCTATGATGAGATCCTTCGACCAGTAGCCGGCGAACACCGGTATGCCCGCCAGAGCGAGGCTGCCGATCCACATGTAGGCGTATGTCACGGGCATGCGGCGCCACAGTCCTCCCATCTGGCGCATGTCCTGTTCGCCGCCAACGGCGTGAATGACCGCACCGGAACCCAGGAACAGCAGGGCCTTGAAGAAGGCATGGGTGAAGAGGTGGAAGAGCGCCACCGGATAGGCCCCGACGCCACAGGCCAGGAACATGTACCCAAGCTGGCTGCAGGTCGAATAGGCGATGACACGCTTAATGTCGTTCTGTGCAAGGCCCACCGTTGCCGCGAAGATGGCCGTCGACGCGCCGACGATGGTGACCACCCACAGCGCTGCGGGCGCGAACTCGAACATCGGCGACAGGCGCACGACCAGAAAGACGCCAGCTGTGACCATGGTGGCTGCGTGGATCAGGGCCGAGACCGGGGTCGGTCCCTCCATCGCGTCGGGAAGCCAGGTGTGGAGCGGCACCTGGGCCGACTTTCCCATGGCGCCAACAAACAACAGAAGGCAAAGCAGCGTCAGCGTGTCGATTTCCATCGACAGGAAGGAGATCGATGTCCCTGCCACGTCGGGAACCGCGGCGAAGACCGCGTCAAAGGCCACCGTGTCGAACACCAGAAAGACGCCCATGATGCCAAGGGCGAGACCGAAATCCCCGATCCGGTTGACGATGAAGGCCTTGATGGCCGCGGCATTGGCGCTCGGTCTCTTGTACCAGAATCCGATCAGCAGGTAGCTGCAGACGCCAACGCCTTCCCAGCCAAAGAACATCTGCACGAAGTTGTCGGCCGTCACCAGCATCAGCATGGCGAAGGTGAAGAGGGACAGATAGGCAAAGAACCGCGGCCGGTGCGGATCATGCGCCATGTAGCCCAGGGAGTAGACATGGACCACGGCGGACACCGTGGTCACCACCACCAGCATGACGGCGGTCACCTGATCAAGGGCAAGCGCCCAGCTGACTTCGAAACTGCCGGAGTCGATCCACGTGAAGAGGTGCACCGTGACAGGTTCCGCGGAGCCCGTGAGCTGGAAAAAGACGATCCAGCCAAGGACAGCGGATGCCACCAGCAGGACCGATGCCAGAACGGGTGCGATCCGGTCTCCCAGCCAGCGCCCGAAAAAGCCGGAGATCACGGCGCCCAGAAGGGGCAGAAAGACAACAGCGACTGCGTGAAGCACGGCTGGCTAACCCTTCATCGTTGAGATGTCTTCCACCGCGATGGAACTGCGGTTGCGGAAGAAGACGACAAGGATCGCCAGACCAATGGCCGCTTCCGCGGCGGCAACGGTCAGCACGAACATGGCGAAGACCTGCCCGACGAGGTCACCGAGCTCGACGGAAAAAGCCACCAGATTGATGTTGACGGCAAGCAGCATCAGTTCGACAGACATCAGAATGATGATGACGTTCTTGCGGTTGAGAAAAATGCCGAGGATTCCCAAGGTGAACAGGACCGCTGCCAGCGCCAGATAGTGTTCGAGTCCGACAGCCATGTCAGACCCCCTCCCCGCGCCGCGCATCGTGGAGCCGGATCACGTCCTCGGGACGCCGACGAACCTGCTCGCCGATCCGCTGGCGCTTGATTTGGCGATGACGCAGCGTCAGCACGATGGCCCCGATCATGGCGATGAGGAGAATGATGCCGGCCGCCTGGAAGAGAAGCGCATAGCGGGTGTAGAGCACATCGCCAATGGCCGCCGTGTTGCTGCGTACATCAAGTGGCGGCACAGGCTGCCCCACACCGGCTGCCATGACTGGATCGTACTGCCACAGCCCGGCAACGATGACGAGTTCAACGAACAGAACAAGGCCGACAAGGGCGCCGATCGGAAGATAGTTGAGGAATCCCTGGCGCATCTCGGCAAGATCGATGTCGAGCATCATCACCACGAACAGGAAGAGGACGGCAACGGCACCCACGTAGACAATGACCAGGATCATGGCCAGGAACTCGGCGCCTATGAGAACGAAGAGGGCCGCCGCATTGAAGAATGCGAGTATCAGGCAAAGCACGGAGTGCACGGGGTTGCGGGCCGAGATCACGACAACAGCCGAGATCAGCAGAATGGCGGCGAAGAGATAGAACGCGAGTGTCTGGAGAATCATGGCGCCTGTCACCTGTAGGGAGCATCGGCGGCAAGCCGCGCTGCGATTTCCTTCTCCCAGCGGTCGCCGTTGGCGAGAAGCCGCTCCTTGTCATAGAGCAGTTCCTCGCGGGTCTCCGTGGCAAACTCGAAGTTCGGCCCCTCGACAATGGCGTCTACCGGACAGGCCTCCTCGCAGAACCCGCAATAGATGCACTTTGTCATGTCGATATCGTAGCGCGTGGTGCGGCGACTGCCGTCCTCGCGCGGCTCCGCCTCGATGGTGATCGCCTGGGCCGGGCAGATGGCCTCGCACAGCTTGCAGGCAATGCACCGCTCCTCGCCGTTGGGATAGCGCCGCAGGGCATGCTCGCCGCGAAAACGTGGCGACAACGGCCCCTTCTCGAAGGGATAGTTGATGGTCGCGCGTCTCCGGAAGAGGTAGCTGAACGTCCTCATCAATCCGGCGACCAGCTCCGTGAGCAGCAATGTGCGGGCCACACGGCCGAGAGCGGTCATCGATTGTCCTCCTGCCAGGGTGTCATCGTGGCAGCCATCCGAACACCTGCAGAGCGCCGGCCACCACCACAACCGCCGCCAGGGAAAGCGGAAGGAACACCTTCCATCCAAGGCGCATGAGCTGATCATAGCGGTACCGCGGGAATGTTGCTCTCACCCAGATGAAGACAAAGAGCAAGAAGGCCGTCTTGAGGAGAAACCACACAGGTCCGGGAATCCAGTCCAGCCAAGGGCCCTCGAAGGGTGGCAGCCAGCCACCCAGGAAGAGGGTGGTGGCGAGCCCCGAAAGGAGAACCATGTTGGCGTACTCGCCCATGAAGAACAGGGCGAAGGTCATGGCCGAGTATTCCACGTTGTAACCGGAAACAAGTTCCGATTCCGCCTCCGGCAGATCAAAGGGTGCCCGGTTCGTCTCCGCCAGAGCAGAAATGAAGAAGATCACGAAGAGCGGAAACAGCGGCACGATGTACCACGACCAGAATCCGCCACTCTGGGAGCGCACGATGTCGGCCAGATTGAGTGAACCGACGCACACGAGCACGGCGACGAGGACAAAGCCGATAGAGACTTCGTAGGAGACCATCTGTGCCGCTGAGCGCAGCGCTCCGAGAAAGGCATAGCGCGAATTCGAGGCCCAGCCCGCCATGATGATGCCGTAGACACCGAGAGACGAGACGGCGAAAAGATAGAGGATGCCGACGTTGATGTTGGCGAGAGTCCAGACTCCCGAAGAGCTCTCACCGAGGGGAATCACGGCCCATCCCACCATGGCAATGACAAAGGTGACCATCGGCGCGAGGATGAAGATGACACGGTTGGCGCCTGCGGGAATGATGGTTTCCTTCAGCAGCAGCTTGCCGGCATCGGCAAAGGGCTGAAGCAGTCCGAAAGGACCAACGACGTTCGGACCACGACGCAATTGCATCGCCGCTATGACCTTGCGTTCCGCATAGGTGAGAAAGGCAACGCTGACGAGGAGCGGAACGAGGATCGCCACGATGGCGAGCAGCACCAGGACGAAGTGCCAGAACCACTCACCGATCAGCTGCATGACGCACTCTGCTGCAGGCCGGACGGAAAGGCGTCGGTGGCTAGGCCCATGGTCGGCGAAGCGCGGCTGATCGTGCAGGTCCGGTAGAAGTTGCCAATGGCCGGCTGGAAGGGCTCATCCGACATGTCCTGAGTGGAGCCGAAGGATTGCCAGGCCGCCGGCATGATCGTGTCAATGGCGCCGAGGTGCGGCACCTCTCGCGTCATCTCCTGGCGCAAACTGTCAAGATCGTCGAAGGGCAGCGGCATTCCGAGGTGTCCGGAAAGGGCGCGCAGGATGCGCCAGTCCTCGCGGGCCTCGCCAGGCGGAAACACGGCACGCTGCGCACGCTGCGGCCGTCCCTCGAGATTGACGTACGTGGCGTCCTTCTCGGTCCATGCCGCCGCCGGCAAAATGACATCGGCAACGGCCGCACCCCGGTCACCGTGATGGCCGATGTAGATGACAAAGGCGCCTGCGAGAGTCGAGGTATCGATTTCGTCGGCACCCAGCAGAAAGACAGTATCGACCGCCGACTCCGCGCCGGCGAGTATGCCGGCGGTGTCGAGTCCACCCGCCAAGGGTACAAACCCGAGATCGAGACCGCCTACCCTCGATGCCGCCACGTTGAGGACACCGAATCCGTTCCAGTCCCCGTGAACGGCGCCCAGTACATCGGCGATGCGTGCTGCAGCGCCCAGCACCGCCTCCCCATCGTCTCGCGCCAGCGCGCCCTTGCCGGCGATCACCAGCGGATTCGCAGCACCGGGGAAGGGCGACTCGCCGGCCTCGATACGACGCAACGCGGCGGTCAGGTTGCCCAGTTCCTTCACGGGATAGGAGTGATCATCCGCCGGCCCGACACTGGCAACGGAGAATCCGCCGGCAAGCCAGCGTTTTCTCAGCCGGGCATTGACGATGGACGCCTCGCGGCGTGGCAGGGCGCCGATCAGCAGACAGGCATCGGCATCCTCGATACCGGCGATGGTGCTGTTGAGGAGCCAGGAAGCGCGCACGGTGGGATCGGCGGCCATGCCATCCTGGCGGCAGTCCATGTGCGGAGAGCCGATGGCAGCCATCAGTCGCTTCATGGCGAACAGGGTTTCGCAGTCGACGAGGTCACCGGCGATCGCGGCGACACGTGTCGCGTCGCGATTTTCGAGACGCTGCGAAATCGCGCCCAGAGCCTCATCCCAGGAGACCTCTCCAAGTCCCTCCCTGCCGCGGACCCAGGGCCGGTCGAGCCGCCGCCGGACGAGACCGTCGATGGCAAAGCGGGTCTTGTCGGAGATCCACTCCTCGTTGATGTCCTCGTGCAGACGCGGCAGGACACGCAGGACTTCCCGGCCTCTGGAATCGACGCGCACATTGCTGCCGGTGGCATCCATCACATCGACGGATTCCGTCGTCACAAGCTCCCAGGGTCGTGCCACGAAGGCATAGGGTCCAGACGTAAGCGCCCCCACCGGGCACAGATCAATGATGTTGCCGGACAGTTCGCTGGCGATGCCCTCTTCGATGTAGTTCGTGATCTCCATCGACTCGCCGCGTCCGGTGGCGCCCAGGGCCGGTACACCGGCGACCTCGTCGAGAAAGCGGATGCAGCGTGTGCAGTGGATGCAGCGCGTCATCGAGGTCTTGATCAGAGGCCCGAAATTCTTCTCCGCCACTGATCGTTTCTGTTCCCCGTAACGGCTGATTCCGGTGCCATATCCCATGGCCTGGTCCTGCAGGTCGCACTCTCCCCCCTGATCGCAGATCGGACAATCGAGAGGGTGGTTGATCAGCAGGAACTCCATTGCGCTTCTTTGAGCCTTGCGCGCCACCGCACTTCTCGTGGACACCACCATGCCGTCCATGAGCGACTGGGCGCACGATGCGACCGGCTTGGGCGCCTTCGCCACCTCGACAAGGCACATTCGGCAGTTGCCTGCGATCGACAACCTGTCATGAAAACAAAAGCGCGGAACTTCCGCGCCGGCCAGTTCACAGGCCTGCAGCAGGCTCAAGCGGCGATCGACCTCGATTTCGACTCCGTCGATCGTGATGGAGACCGTCTCCGTCATGACCGTCACGCAGCCTGCCGGGCGTTCCGGCGGCAGTCCTCGATGCGCCGTTCCAGTTCGGGGCGGAAGTGGCGTATCAGACCCTGGATCGGCCATGCCGCGGCATCACCGAGGGCGCAGATGGTGTGGCCCTCGATCTGGGTCGTGACCTCCTGCAGCATGTCGATCTCAGCGGATTCTGCCCTGCCTTCGATCATGCGCCCGAGAACCCGCATCATCCAGCCGGTCCCTTCACGACACGGCGTACACTGGCCACAACTTTCGTGGTGATAGAACTTCGACAGCCGCCAGATGGCCCGGACTATGTCGGTGGAACGATCCATGACGATGACCGCGGCCGTGCCAAGGCCCGACTGCACTGCACTCAGACGATCGAAGTTCATCGCCACGTCGTCGCAGACCGACCTCGGAATGAGGGGAACGGAAGAACCGCCCGGGATGACGGCAAGAAGATTGTCCCAGCCTCCCCTGACACCACCCGCATGGCGTTCGATGAGCTCCCTGAGCGGAATTCCCATTTCCTCCTCGACATTGCAGGGTTCGTTGACGTGACCGGAAATGCAGAAGATCTTGGTGCCCGTGTTCCTCGGTTCACCAAGGCCGGCAAACCATGAGGCGCCACGACGCATGATGGTCGGCGCCACGGCCACAGTCTCGACATTGGAGATGGTCGTCGGACATCCGTAGAGGCCGGCCATGGCCGGGAACGGCGGCTTGAGTCGTGGCATGCCCTTCTTGCCCTCGAGACTCTCGAGGAGTGCCGTTTCCTCTCCGCAGATGTAGGCTCCGGCTCCACGGTGGAGATGGATGTCGAAGTCGTATCCCGAACCGCAGGCATTGCGTCCGATGAGACCGGCCTCCAGCGCCTCGTCGATCGCAGCCTGGAGTACTCTCGCCTCGTTAACGAACTCGCCACGGATGTAGATGTAGGCCGCAGTCGCGCGCATGGCGAAGCCGGCAACAAGGCAACCCTCGATGAGCTTGTGGGGATCATGGCGGATGATGTCGCGGTCCTTGCAGGTTCCAGGCTCGCTCTCGTCGGCATTCACCACGAGAAAGGCCGGTTGGCCGACAGGACGCTCGGCCGGCATGAACGACCACTTGAGACCGGTCGGGAATCCCGCGCCGCCGCGGCCGCGCAACTCCGATGCCTTGACTTCGTTGATGATGTCGCTCGCACCCCGCGCCAGCAGGCTGGCTGTGCTGTCCCAGTCACCCCGCTTCCTCGCAGCGTCCAGGCACGGGCTCTCGAAGCCGTAGAGGTTGGTGAAGATGCGATCCTGGTCCTGCAGCATGACTCAGTCTCCACCGGTGAGCGTTCGGGGACCCGACTGCGGTTCCGATGCGTGGCGCCCGCTTTGCGGTCCCCACTGCGGCGTTTCGCCTCCGGCGAGCGCGTCCAGGACAGCAATCATGCTGCCGGCATCGAGATCCTCGTAGTAGTCATCGTTGATCTGCACCATCGGAGCATTGACGCATGCGCCGAGACACTCAACTTCCTTCAGCGTAAAGAGGCCGTCGGTCGTGGTTTCGTCGAAATCGATTCCAAGCCGGCCGCGGCAGGCCTCCACGATAGCGTCGCTGTCGCGCAGCATGCAGGGCGTGGTCGTGCAGATCTGGACGAGATAGCGCCCTACCGGCTCCAGGTTGAACATCGTGTAGAAGGTGGCCACCTCGTAGACCCGGATGCGTGGCATGGCGAGCATGTCGGCCACCGTGTCCATGGCGGCGACAGGCACCCAGCCCGCCTGGCGCTGGGCGAGATCAAGCAAGGGCAGGACCGCACTTGCAATCCGGCCCTGCGGGTACCGCGCCATGATCCGCTCCGCCTCCTCCAGATTTGTCTTCGTGAAGGTGAACGTGTCCGGCTGGTGTTCCGACGCACCTGGACGTCCGCGGGCCAGACTCATCGATCGATTTCCCCGAACACGATGTCCATGCTGCCGACAATCGCCGCGGCATCCGCCAGCATGTGACCCTTGCACAGGTGGTCGGTGGCGGCGAGGTGAAGAAATCCCGGCGCCCGGATGCGGCACCGGTAGGGTCTGTTGGAGCCATCGGAGACGATGTAGACGCCGAATTCGCCCTTGGGCGCCTCCACGGCCCTGTAGGTTTCGCCTTCGGGAACATGGTAGCCCTCGGTGAAGAGCTTGAAGTGGTGGATGAGGGCCTCCATCGACTGTTTCATGTCAGCCCGGGACGGCGGTGCAACCTTGGGATTGGCGGTCATCACCGGTCCGGTAGGCATGTCGGCGATGCACTGACGGATGATGCGTATGGACTGGCGCATTTCCTCGATGCGGCACATGTAGCGCTCGAAGCAGTCTCCGGTCGAGCCCACCGGCACATCGAACTCCATCCTGTCGTAAACGTCATAGGGCTGCGCCTTGCGAAGGTCCCAGGGGACGCCTGCACTCCGCAGCATGGGCCCCGAAAATCCCCAGTCGAGGGCATCCTCGACCGAGACCCCGCCGATATCCACGGTGCGTTGCTTGAAGATGCGGTTCTCGTTGAGCAGGTGCTCGATGTCGCCGATGACCCGGGGGAGCGTGTCAACGTAGCTTTCGATGTCGCTTTCGAGACCGCCGGGAAGATCCCGGGCCACGCCGCCAGGGCGAAACCACGCCGCGTGCATGCGCGCACCCGAGGCTCTCTCGTAGAACTCCATGAGCTTTTCGCGTTCCTCGAAGGCCCACAACGCCGGAGTCAGGGCGCCCACATCCATGGCGAACGTGGTGACGTTGAGCAGATGATTGAGCAATCGCGTGATCTCGGAAAACAGCACGCGAACATACTGGCCGCGCGGCGGCACCTCGATCTGGAGGAGTGTTTCCACGGCAAGTGCGTAGGCATGTTCGAGACACATCGGTGAGACGTAGTCGAGACGGTCGAAGTAGGGAACCGCCTGAAGCCAGGTCTTGTACTCGATCAGTTTTTCGGTACCGCGGTGCAGCAGTCCGATATGCGGGTCGGCCCGCTCGACCACTTCACCGTCCATTTCCAGGACCAGACGCAGAACACCGTGGGCCGCCGGGTGCTGGGGACCGAAGTTGATGGTCGTCGTCCTGATGTCGACTTCAGCCATCTTCCGCAATCCCGGGCATGCCGGCCGCTTCCCAGGGCGACACGTTCTCGAAGTTCCGGAAGGCCTGGGTCAGTTTCACGGGCTCGTAGATCACCCGTTTCTGTTCCTCGTCATATCGCATCTCGACATGACCGGTGAGGGGAAAATCCTTGCGTTGCGGATGGCCCTCGAAGCCGTAGTCGGTGAGAATGCGACGCAGATCCGGATGGCCCTGGAAACGTATGCCGTACATGTCCCAGACCTCGCGTTCGAGCCACAGGGCGGCGCTGAACACCGAGAAGCACGACGGCACGTCCTCGTCCTCGGCTACTGCGACGGCGACGCGAAGCCGGAGGTTGTGCTGCAGACTAAGCAGGTTGTAGACCACGCTGAAACGCTTCTCGTCCTCCGGACGATCGACCGCCGTGAGATCCACCAGCTGTCGGAAACGGCAGCTGGTGTCGTCACGCAGCCACGTCAGGAGTCCGATGATGTCCTGCGTTGCGGCGCGGAGAGTGGCCTGTCCAGCGTGAAAGACAAGATCGCCGACGCTGTCCCCATGGCGTGATCGCGCGGCTGCGCCGATCTCCTTCAGGGTCTCAGACATCAGATGGACGTCCCGTCAGCGCCTGATGGTGCCGGTCCGGCGAATCTTCTTCTGCAGCTGCAGGATTCCATACACCAGTGCCTCGGCGGTGGGCGGACAGCCCGGGACATAGACATCGACTGGAACGATGCGATCACAGCCGCGCACGACGGAATAGGAATAATGATAGTAGCCGCCCCCGTTGGCGCACGAACCCATGGAAATGACCCAGCGCGGTTCCGGCATCTGGTCATAGAGCTTGCGCAGCGCCGGCGCCATCTTGTTGCACAGGGTGCCGGCCACGATCATGACGTCCGACTGTCTGGGGCTCGCTCTGGGAATGACGCCGAAACGATCGAGATCGTAGCGGCTCATGTAGGCATGAATCATCTCCACGCCGCAACAGGCCAGCCCGAAGGTCATGGGCCACAGGCTTCCAGTCCTCGCCCAGTTCACGAGGCGATCGACATTCGTGACAAGGTACCCCTTGTCCTCGATTTCTGCGCCGAGAAGGTGGGGAAGGTCGTCCCTTTCCTCTACTCCCATTCGAGGGCTCCCTTGCGCCATTCGTAGATGAATCCGATGGTCAGAACGGCGAGGAAGACGACCATGGACCAAAAGCCAAAGAGACCGATTTCCGGCAGCGAGACCGCCCACGGAAACAGGAAGGCAACCTCCAGGTCGAAGATGATGAAGAGAATGGCGACCAGATAGAAACGGACATCGAAACGGCCTCGCGCATTCTCGAAGGCGTCGAAGCCGCATTCGTAGGCCGACAGCTTTTCCGGGTCAGGTTTCTGATGGGCGATGAACCAGGAGGCTCCCACCATGGTTCCGGCCATGACAATGGCCAGACCCAGGAAGACCAGGATCGCAAGGTACTCAAGAAGGAATTCCGTCATGAGCGCTCCCTGCGCCGCCAGAACCCGTCAGCGGACATGAACATATGGCGGGAGTGACGGGACTCGAACCCGCGACCTCTGGCGTGACAGGCCAGCACTCTAACCAACTGAGCTACACCCCCGGAGAACGGCGCTACGTCTAGGCAACAAGGCCCTGTGTGTCAAGCAGTGCCAGACGCGGAAACCCGGTGGGCGGTGACGGGCTCGAACCGCCGGCCTACTGGGTGTAAACCAGTCGCTCTTCCTGCTGAGCTAACCGCCCCTGAAGGGCCGTCACACGTCCCGGTGGACCCGGTGAGTTACGATGCGACGGCGTCCTTGAGAGCAAGGCCCGCCTTGAACTTGGGCAAGGTCTTCGCCGGAATTGTCATCGGTTCCCTGGTCCGCGGATTGCGCCCCACCGACTCAGCACGCTTGGTCACGAAAAAGGTGCCGAAGCCGACCAGACGTACATCGTCGCCATTGGCGAGGGCACCGGTGATACTGTCGAACACCGCGTCAACGGCCCTGGCGGCGTCGGCCTTGGAGAGACCGGCGGATTCACTGACAGTACTGACAAGATCACTCTTCCTCATTGACGCTCTCCAATCCTCCGCGGCGCGTGTTGTTGGTTTCCCGGGGACCGACTTTAGGGACGGACCCGCTCATCGTCAATCACCGGAATGTCAGTGGGTCACCACATCCTCGGTTTCGTCGACATGAGTCGCCATGTGTTCCATCTCCTCCTCGTCGGTGTCGGACCATTCCACCGGCACCGGCGCCTCGGCGAGAGCCACGTGCACGACATCGTCAACCGACGATACGGTAACAATGTTCAATCCCCGCTTGACGTTGTCCGGAATCTCCTTGAGGTCCTTTTCGTTTTCCAGCGGGATGAGAACGGTCTCGATGGCGCTGCGGTGGGCGGCGAGGAGTTTCTCCTTCAGGCCGCCAATGGGAAGCACACGCCCCCTCAATGTGATCTCGCCGGTCATCGCGACAGTCCGTTTGACCGGAATCCCCGTGAGAGCCGAGAGCATCGAGGTGAACATGGCGATTCCCGCCGACGGTCCGTCCTTCGGCGTGGCACCCTCCGGCACATGGACATGGATGTCGCGCTTGTCGAAGACAGTCGGTTTCAGACCGAACTCGGTGGAGCGGGCGCGCAGGTAGCTGCGTGCCGCCTGAACCGATTCCTGCATGACGTCCCCGAGCTTGCCGGTAATGGTCATCTTGCCACGGCCGGGCAGCACAACTGCCTCGATGGAGAGCAGTTCGCCTCCGGTGTCCGTGTAGGCGAGGCCGCTGGTGATCCCTACCATGTCGTCATACTCGACTTCGCCGAAACGGTAGCGTCTGACGCCTGAGAACTTCTCGAGATTGCGCGACGTCACCTTCACCTTCGTCGTCTGGCCGGCAACGATCTGCTTGACGGCCTTGCGCTGGAGATTCGCGATCTCCCGTTCCAGATTGCGCACTCCGGCTTCCCGCGTGTAGTAGCGGATCACGTCACGGAGCGCACCCTCGGTAATCGACCACTCCCCGTGTTTCAGACCATGGGCCTTGAACTGCTTGGCGATCAGGTGGTCGGTTGCGATTCGCACCTTCTCGTCTTCGGTGTATCCCGAAAGGCGAATGACCTCCATGCGGTCAAGCAGGGCCTGGGGAATGCGGGTGGTGTTGGCCGTGGTGACGAACATGACATCGGAGAGGTCGTAGTCCACTTCGAGGTAGTGGTCATTGAACGACACGTTCTGTTCCGGATCGAGAACCTCGAGAAGCGCTGAACTCGGGTCGCCGCGCCAGTCGCTGCCAAGCTTGTCAACCTCGTCAAGAAGGAACAGAGGGTTGGATGTCTTTGCCTTTTTCATCCCCTGGACAATCTTGCCCGGCATTGAACCGATGTAGGTGCGGCGGTGGCCGCGAATCTCTGCCTCGTCGCGCACGCCGCCCAGCGACATCCTCACGAACCTGCGTCCCGTCGCCCTGGCGACTGATCGGCCCAGCGAGGTCTTGCCAACCCCCGGGGGTCCGACAAGACACAGGATCGGGCCCTTGAGCTTGCGCGAGCGCGCCTGCACGGCGAGATACTCGACAATCCTCTCCTTGACCTTTTCGAGACCGAAGTGATCGGCATCGAGAATGGCCTCGGCATTGGTGATGTCGCGCTTGAGCTTCGAGCGCTTCTTCCACGGGATGCCCAGCATCCAGTCGAGGTAGTTCCTGACCACCGTTGCCTCGGCTGACATCGGACTCATGGTGCGGAGCTTCTTGACCTCGGCCAGTGACCGTTCCCGCGCCTCCTTCGACAGCTTCGTCGAATCGATCCTCCTCTCGTACTCGCCAACCTCGTCACGGCCATCCTCGCCTTCGCCAAGCTCCTTCTGAATCGCCTTCATCTGCTCATTGAGGTAGTACTCGCGTTGCGATTTCTCCATCTGCTGCTTGACGCGTCCACGGATCTTCTTTTCCACCTTGCGCACGGAGATCTCGCCCTCGATGAGGGCGTAGACGCGTTCCAGGCGCCGTGTCACCGATTCGGCCTCGAGAAGTTCCTGCTTGTCGGCGATCCTGATGGTGAGATGAGAGGCGACGGTATCGACCAGCTTCGCCGGAGAATCGATCTGTTCCAGGGACGTGACGACCTCGGGTGGGATCTTCTTGGCGAGTTTGACGTAGTCCGCAAAGAGGGCTGTCACGGCGCGGGCGAGGGCCAGTTGCTCGCTCTCGTCGGATGCGCTCTCCTCGAAGGGCGAAACCGCGGCCCTGATGCACTGTTCATCCTGCAGGAAGCCGGTGATGGCTGCCCGGTGTGAACCTTCCACGAGCACCTTGACGGTATCGTCGGGAAGCTTGAGGAGCTGCAGCACGGTCGACACGGTGCCGACGCCGTAAAGATCCTCGGGGTCCGGATCGTCCTGGGAGCCGTCCTTCTGGGCAACCAGGAGTATCTGCCGGTCGCCCGACATGACTTCCTGCAGCGCCCGCACGGACTTCTGACGACCGACAAAGAGCGGCACCACCATGCTCGGAAAGACAACGATGTCCCGCAACGGCAGCACCGGATACTGGGATTCACTCATGAGGACACGATCTCCGGTCTGGGCTCATTCTGGGAAAGTGGCTACAGGAAGGCGCCTAATCAAGAGCCAGGGACAGGAGCCACAACGTTCCGGAGGCAATGCCAGGGGATCACGATACCGGCGTCGCCTCGCCTTCCCGGTCGCCATAGATGAGCATGGGTGCGGAACCGCGCTCCACGGTTTCGCTGTTCACGACAACATTCTGGACGTTCTCCATACCCGGCAGTTCATACATGGTATCAAGCAGTATGTTCTCGAGAATGGAGCGCAGACCCCGTGCACCGGTCTTGCGGGCGATTGCCTTGCGCGCCACCGAACGCAGGGCGTCTTCGGTGAAGTTGAGATCGATGTTGTCCATCTCGAAGAGCCTCTGATACTGCTTCACCAAGGCGTTGCGAGGCTCACAGAGAATCTTCACAAGCGTCTCTTCGTCCGGCTCATCGAGCGTGGCGATGACCGGAAGCCGGCCAACGAATTCCGGAATCAATCCGTACTTGAGAAGATCCTCGGGCTCGACGTCCCGCAGGATGGCGCCCAGCTGGCGATCTTCGGGCGTGCGCAGGTCGGCGCCAAATCCGATGGCGGTCGGCTTGCCGCGGGCGGTGATGATCTTGTCAAGTCCCGAAAAGGCTCCACCACAGATGAACAGTATGTTGGTCGTGTCGACCTGCAGGAACTCCTGGAGCGGATGCTTGCGTCCACCCTGCGGCGGCACCGAAACAACCGTACCCTCCATGATCTTCAGGAGTGCCTGCTGCACTCCTTCCCCTGAGACATCCCGGGTAATCGAAGGATTCTCGGACTTGCGCGCTATCTTGTCCACTTCGTCGATGAAGACGATGCCGCGCTGAGCCCTTTCGACATTGTAGTCAGCCGCCTGGACCAGCTTGAGAATGATGTTCTCGACATCCTCGCCGACATAGCCTGCTTCCGTCAGGCTGGTGGCATCCGCCATGGCGAAAGGAACGTCGGTAATGCGGGCCAGCGTCTGGGCAAACAGCGTCTTGCCGGAGCCGGTGGGGCCGATCAACAGGATATTGGACTTCGCCAGTTCGACCTGCTCGCTGCGGTCCCCTCCTTCGAGCCTCTTGTAGTGGTTGTGAACCGCCACGGAGAGAATTCGCTTGGCGGTGTCCTGGCCGACGACATAATCCATGAGGATGGCATTGATCTCGCGCGGCGTCGGTACATCGCCCCGCGGCGATCTCATCACGGAGCCACGATTCTCCTCGCGGATTATGTCCATGCAGAGCTCGACGCATTCGTCGCATACGAACACCGTCGGACCGGCGATCAGCTTGCGGATCTCGTGCTGGCTCTTGCCGCAAAAGGAACAGTAGAGCGTGTTCTTCGAGTCGCCTTTCTTGCTCATGAACCGCTGCCCCCTTCAAAAGCGTCCGCAACACCAGCATGTCAACACAACAGGCAGCGGATGCGCAAGCCCATCCCGGTCAGGCATCCCCGGCAACCTTCGTGTCGCCACGCGAGCGGACGACCTCGTCCACGAGTCCGAAGTCCAGCGCCTGCGCCGGTGTCATGAACGTATCGCGCTCCATGCATTCCTCGACAGCCTCGAGAGGCTGGCCGCTGTGACGCGAGAAGATGTCGTTGAGACGCCTGCGCACTTCAACGATCTCCCGGGCATGAATCTCGATATCGGACGCCTGGCCCCGGACCCCTCCCGATGGCTGATGCAGCATGATTCGCGCGTGAGGAAGAGCCGAGCGACGGCCCTTGGTGCCGGAACACAGCAGCAAGGCTCCCATCGACGCCGCCTGACCGATGCACAGCGTTTGGATCTCCGGGCGGATGTACTGCATGGTGTCGTACATCGCGAGACCCGCGGTGACCCTACCACCTGGCGAATTGATGTATAGCGCGATGTCCCGCGTCGGATTCTCGGCCTCGAGAAAGATCATCTGGGCACAGATGAGACTCGAGACGTAATCGTCCAGCGGACCGGTCAGAAAGATGATCCGTTCCTTGAGCAGGCGTGAATAGATGTCGTAGGCGCGTTCGCCTCTCGCCGTCTGTTCCACCACCATGGGCACAAGGGTGTTGGCATGGATGTCATCGACATCCCTCATCACGGAGAAGCCTCTTCCACCGCCTGGGCGGCATCGGCGTCATCATCCCCGCCCTCGGCCGCCGCCGCTTGCACCTGTTCTTCGTGGTTGCGCATGACGCGCCTCGCGACTTCCAGGTAGTGGCGCCCGGCATCAACTGCCTCCATGCCATCCGCCTCGCTGTCGAGTCCGAGGAAGGCCTCCACATCCATCACTTCGTCTTCGCATGTCACGGAGTCGAGAATATGGTCGACAACGCGGTCCTCCAGGATAGGCGCGGTGAGTTGCCGCAAATGTTCGGGGTGCTCCTGAAAATGACGCACCACCTCGGCCTCCCTTCCGGGAAAGCGTGTCGCCTGCTGGATGAGAGCCGTTTGCATGTCCGCCTGTTCGATCTGGATGCCGGCGCCCTTGCCGACTTCGGCAAGCAGCATGCCCAGGCGAACCCGTCGCTCGGAGATGGCGCGGTAGTCCTCGCGTTCCCTGGTGACGGCTTCCTCGTCCAGCTCCTGCTTCTCGAGGGCGGGCGCAACCTGCTTCCAGACCGACTGGAACTCGTTCTCGACAAGGCCCGGGGGCACCTCGAAGCTACAGTCGTCATTGAGACGGTCGAGAAGGCGGCGTTTGGTATGGGCACGGGCGTATGCCGTGAAGTGCCCCTCCAACTCCTGGCTCACGCTTTCGCGAAGGCCATCAAGGTCATCGCAGCCATATCGCCGGGCGAGGTCGTCATCGATCGCATGGGCAACCATACGCTCCGCCTTCAGGAGGCTGATGCGAAAGAGGGCCTCTGACCCGCTCTCGTCACCGCCGCCTGGCATTACGTCCTCAACCTCGACACTGTTGCCCGTGGTGAGACCCTTGACGGCCTCAAGAACCTTGGCCGGAAGACTGTGGTCAGTCAGGATCATGTCCTGGTTTGCGACACTGAGATCCTCGTTCCTTTCACCATCCACCAAGACCTCGACATCGACCGTTATGCGATCGTTGAGCATGATCTCCGTGGCATCGTCGAGAACAACCGGTTCGCCGGCGGCACGCGCCAGCACATCGATGGATTCCTCGATGTCCTTTTCACCGATTTCAACGACCGGAGCGGAAACGACGATGCCGGAATGATCGAGGGGCGCGATTTCGGGCATGACCTGGACGGCCAGGACGTACTCGAGATTCTCGCCCTGTGAGAACGAGATATCCTGGATCGTGGCCGGCATTGCCTGACGAATCTTCTGTTCCGAAAGGGCATCGTTCGAGCTTTCCTCGATCGTGCTCTTGAGCACGTCCTGAACCACCCCGTCGCCGTACATGCGGCGAAACAGCTCCATCGGAACCTTGCCGGGACGGAATCCCTTGATATGTGAAGACTTCTTCAGCTCCAGCAGGCGAGCATCGATACGCGACGTCATCTGGGCCGCGTCGATCACAACCCTGTATTCCCGCTTGAGACCCTCGTTGAGGGATTCGGTTACATGCATCTTCGCGTCACACTTTAGATGAAGACCCTGACCTCTTCCGGACAGCAGTCGTCCCAACAATGACGTGGTGCGGGCGGAGGGACTTGAACCCCCATGACTTGCGTCACCAGAACCTAAATCTGGCGTGTCTACCAGTTCCACCACGCCCGCGCCGCGCGGGCCAGTCCAGGAAGCCTGCCAATCGTTGCGCACCTAATAGCGACGAAAGCCCGGTGCCGCAAGGGCACGACACAACTCAATGACGCAGCGCCGCCAGCACCGGCACCATGCGATCGGCAAGGTCTTCGGCCACCAGGCCCGGCGCGCAATATCCTCCTGCCTCGGCATGCAGCCAGCAGCCCATCATGGCCGCGTCGAGAGGCCGGACTCCCTGAGCCAGAAGCCCGCCAATGATACCGGCCAGGACATCGCCCGATCCGGCCGTGGCCAGGAAGGGCGAACCGTTGGCGTTGACCGCCAGTCTCCCGTGATGGTCGGCGATCGTCGTGTCGGGTCCCTTGAGAAGAACCACGCACCCCGTTTCGGTCGCTGCGTTGGCGACATCGCGCAGACGATCGCCTGTCCACTCGAAGAGTCTCCGGAACTCTCCGACATGTGGCGTGAGTACGCAGAGTTCGTGAAGCCTGTCGAAGAGATCCCGGCGGCAATCGCGAAACACCGTCAGGGCATCCGCATCGAGAACAAGCGGTTTGCCGGCGGCGAGCGCCCCCGTCACGAGGTCGCGCGTTCCCCTGCCGATTCCCGCTCCCGGTCCAAGCACTCCGGCATGGACATGTCCGGCCGCCATCAGTCCGGCGAAGTCCCCGGCTTCGGCGAAGGCATGGTTCATGACTGCCGTGTGATGCGCGGCATGGGCAAGAAGGGCGGCTCGCGGCATGGCGCAGGTGACGAGCCCGGCTCCGGCACGCAGGCCGGCAGCCGCGGCAAGCCGCGATGCACCGCTGGATTCAAGACCCCCGCCCAGCACGACCAGGTGCCCGCGGGCATGCTTGTGGGCGTCCGGTGATGGCCACGGCCAGCGATCCCGCCACAGGGCGGGAGTGTTGCAGACGACTCCGGGAGAAACCGCTGCCACGATCGCATCCTTGATACCGATGTCCGCAACTGTCACATCGCCGCACAAGCGCCGTCCGGGCATCAGCACATGGCCCGGCTTGCGGCGGCAGAATGTCACGGTCGCGAGCGCCGTCACGGCGCCACCTCGAATCCCGCCTGTGTCGCCATCAACTCCACTCGGCATGTCGACGGCGATGACGGGCGCTCGAACTCCGGCGACGAGGTCGGCCAGGGACGGATCGAGATCGCGGGAAAGTCCGGCACCGAAGAGGGCATCCACCACAAGGTCCGCATCCTGCAGCCCCGCCGCCGTCACCGCCGCGGTTTCACCCTTCCACAGGTCCGCCATCCTGCGGGTGGCGCCTGTCATGGCGTCGGGCCGCAATGCACAGACACGGACCGGCCATCCCCGCTCCGCGAGGATCCGCGCCGCGACAAGACCGTCGCCGCCGTTTCCTCCGGGACCGGCAAGAACCACCACCCTTCCGGACGGCAGGCGCTTCATTGCGGCTTTCGCGACAGCGGCGCCCGCGCGTTCCATGAGCAGATCCTCTGGAATCCCGGAGGCCACCGCGCGGCGTTCGGCCTCCTGCATCTCGGCGACTGTGAGAAGCGCATGCCGGGTCGCATCACCCGACCACCAACCGGTCATGTGCGGCCGGTAAAGAGGTTGATGCGCATGGGCTGGTCGAAGACGTGGCCGGTGGCCGTACGGGCAGCCTCGAATGCATCCCGTACGGCGGGCGTGTCGACCGCCTCACAGGAAATGGCGTTGTAGTTACGCGACGTCACCCCACGGACGAACGTCTCAAAATCGTCAAAGGTGTAGCGGGCAACGAACCGCACCTCTTCGTGTGACCGAAAGGCGCCCGCAGTTGATCCCTTCAACACGCTTTCAGCAGCGAGCCGTTCCTCGGTTTCATCGTGAAACGGCTTCGCCATTTCCGTGTAGCTGCCGCCTGCCTCCGGTTCGAGCACATAGAGAAAGCCACCGGGCCTGAGAACCCGCTTCGCCTCGTCAATCGCGTCGCCCATGAGGGCGACAGGCACATGGTGCAGGGACATGCTGAAGATGACGCCATCGACACAACCATCATCAATCGGCATCGCCTCGGCGCCGACTTCAAAGAAGGAAATGGCGCCACCCTCGAGTTCTTCCCGGTTGGTCGCCGCCTGGACCGGGTCGGGTTCCAGCGCGATGACCTCGGCGCCGCGTTCGACAAGGGCCCTGGCAAGGCCTCCCTCCCCGCATCCGGCGTCAACAATGCGCTTGCCGGCTACATCGATAAGCCGGTCCATGACATCGATGTCACGCTCGGCAATCATCGCTGCGGGCGGCGGGAGAAGTGGTCGGAGCGGCAGGATTTGAACCTGCGACCTACGGTCCCCCAGACCGTTGCGCTACCAGGCTGCGCCACGCTCCGAACCAAGCCCGACATAACTCAAGTGACACCCGCCAGCAACCGCCGCACCTCTTCAAGCTCCTTCACAGCCCGGCGGATGGTCTCGCGGCCGTCGCGGGGCTCGGCCGCTGGTGGACCGCTGAGCAGACGCAGGGCGCCGTCGATCGTATAGCCTTCCTCGTGGAGAAGACGCTTGATCTTCCTGAGGAGATCCACGTCCTCGGAACGGTAGTAGCGCCTGTTGCCGGTGCCCCTGAAGGGCTTGACCTGCGGAAACTTCGATTCCCAGAACCGGAGGACGTGCGCGTCGAGTCCGAGTTCCTTTGCCACCTCGCCAATGGTGCGAAAGGCTGTGGCCGCCTTGCCGCCGGAACTCATGAATCTCCTGAACTGTCGTCGGCCGATCCGGACGCCACGCGACGTCTCAAATGCTGGGATGGACGGAACAGCAACACGCGGCGCTCGCTGATCGTGACCTCCTCCAGGGTCTTGAGGTTGCGGCCGACACGGGCCTTCTTGTCACGCAGGCGAAAGCTGCCGAAGGTCGCGATCTTGACGTACTCTCCCCGTACGACCGCATCGCAGATCTCGTCGATCACGAAGTCGACGACATCAGCCGACTCCCGGAACGAAAGGCCGACCCTCTGGTGGAGGGCCGCGGCGATGTCGGCGCGTGTCAAGGCTTTGCCAGGCATCCAGCGCTTCTCCCTGTGTTGCGACAATCGACTCTATCGGGGAGACATTGTAACTGCAACCGGTTGAAAGCCATGACATTTCAACGCACCGCCTCGCCTGCCGCAGCGTCTCCCTTCCGGCATGCCGCCGACCACCGAATGAGCGCCGCACCCCAGGTGAATCCGCCGCCCATGGCTTCGATGAGCACCAGGTCTCCCGGGGATAGGCGGCCGTCAGCTGCGGCTTCGGCCAGGGCCAGCGGAATGGATGCGGCAGAGGTATTCGCGTGACGATCGATGGTGACCACGATCCTGTCGGCGGCCAGGCCCAGCTTGCGTGCCGTCGCATCGATGATCCTGCGGTTGGCCTGATGCGGGACCAGCCAGTCCACAGCCGACGCGTCGATGCCGTTGGCCAGCAGAGCTTCTTCGACGACTTCCGTCAACCGTCGCGTGGCATGGCGAAACACCTCACGACCGTTCATGCGCAGATGACCGACGCGACGTGTTGCCGAAGGGCCACCATCCACATGCAGCATGTCCCGGTAGCGGCCATCGGAATGCAGATGGGTCGACAGAACACCACAGTCCCCGGTGGCCGCCTCCAGGACGACAGCTCCGGCGCCGTCCCCGAACAGAACGCAGGTGCTGCGATCGTTCCAGTCCAGAATGCGCGAGAAGGTCTCGGCGCCGACGACAAGGACCCTGTCAGCCTGACCCAGGCGAATGAAGTTGTCGGCAACGGCAAGACCATAGACGAATCCGGTGCACACCGCGTGCACATCGAAAGCAAAGCCGTGCGTCATGCCGAGCATGGCCTGGACCTGCGTTGCCGTCGCCGGAAACGTGTAGTCGGGTGTCGCCGTGGCAACGACGATGCAATCGATGTCGGCCGCTTCAAGACTACCCTGGGCCAGGGCCCGCCTGGCAGCATGGCAGGCAAGATCGGAGGTCGTCTCCCCTTCCGCAGCGACATGGCGCTGAATGATGCCGGTTCGTTCGCGTATCCACGCGTCCGAGGTGTCGAGGCGATCTGCGAGTTCGTGATTGGTGATACGGCGTTCTGGGAGATAGGACCCTGTGGAAACGACGGCCGACCGGCGGATGGTCACTTGGTGACGGCTCCCCCGAGCGGGATCGTCCCGTCCGTGACGTTCCGGAGATCGAGGATCACCTTGTCGTTGAATCCTTCGGTCATCATGTCGAGGGCAAAGCCGATGGCATTGGCGAAGCCCCTGGCATCCGTACCGCCGTGACTCTTGACCGCCACGCCGTTGAGGCCCAAGAACATGCCTCCGTTGTAGCGCCTGGGGTCAACCCTGTTCCTGAGTGCCATGAGAGCAGGCCTGGCCAGCAGATAGCCCAGTTTGGAAAAGACGGAGCGCCGGAACGTCGCGCGCAGGAAGCCCGTATAGAGATTCGCGGTCCCCTCGAATGTCTTGAGCGCGATGTTCCCGGAAAACCCGTCGGCAACCACGACATCGACGGTGCCTTCGGTGATATCGTTGCCCTCGATGAAGCCGTGGAATCTGAGCGGCAGGCTGGAGGACTTGAGAATCTCGGCGGCACGGCGGATCTCGCCATGTCCCTTTGCTTCCTCGCTGCCGACATTGAGAAGGCCGACGGTCGGCTCGCTAAGCCCCTGGACGCTCCGCGCAAACGCTGCCCCCATGATGGCGAACTGAACGAGATCGTCAGCATCGCACTCGATGTTTGCACCCAGATCGAGCATCACCGACTGGCCACGCAGTGTCGGATAGGTGGAAGCGATTGCCGGACGGCGGATTCCCGGAAGCGTTCTCAGGACCAGCTTGGCCATCGCCATCATCGCACCGGTGTTGCCGGCAGACACCACGCCCGCGGCCCGGCCCGACCGCACGTCGTCGATGGCGAGCTTCATGCTGGAACCGGCGCCCCGCCGCAACGCCAGGGATGGTTTCATGTCGGACTCGATCACCACGTCCGCAGGAACGACCTCCGAGACATTGGCCAGCTTTGGGAAACGCCGCAGGATCTTGCCGATCCGGTCCGGCTTGCCGACAAGGCGAAAACGTGCATCCGGAAATCGCTTCATGGCCAGATTGGCGCCGGCCACCACGATTCCAGGCGCCCGATCGCCCCCCATGGCATCAAGGGCAAGGACGTGAGAAGCGGACATCAGCGAAGCGTGCAGTCGGACTCAGTAAGCCTGCCTGGGTTCCATGACCGGACGGTCACGGTAGTAGCCACAGTACCTGCACACATGGTGGGGAAGCTTGATTTCGCCGCAATTGGGGCACTCGATCGTACCGATGAAACCCGGACCCTTGTGGGACCGGCGTTGACCGCGCCTGGAACGGGACACCTTTTTCTTCGGAACCGCCATGATTTGCGCCCTCGACGCGTTTGCAGACCGCGACCTCTATAATCGTGTTTCACCAGGAGAACAACCGCTCAATCGTCCTCCTTAAGGGACTTCAGAACAGCGAAGGGTGATGTGCGGACGGATTCGACGACGGAGAACTCGTGGTCGATCTCGGCTCCCGGCCGGCGCGGCCACGGATCGAGGGCAAGCGCCATCATTTCGCCGACCGCAATACCGGCATCGACTGTTTCATCAACAAGGGGTTCGGGCGGATCGTCGTCGGTCACGGAAAGAGGTTCGTCAAACTCGCCACTTGGCCGGACATCCGGATCGAAGATCAGGGAAAACTCCTCATCAAGCGCGATGTCGAGATGGTCCAGGGTGATGACACAGGTCTGGATGACATCAGCGCGAACGTGGACGTCGGCCCGGATCTGGCGGCCGCGGCGGGTCAGCGCAACATCGGCCTGAAGTCGACGCACGGCAACGGTTCCGAGGAACTGCGCCAGGTCGGCGCACTCTCCAGGCGTCGCCTCGATTCGCTGGTGTTGGGTGTTGCCATCGCCAAGACGGCTCACGTCGAACGGCCGTGAGAACGGCAGGGTCTGCATGATCACTCGCCCTCCGTGCGCGCGAAGTCGATATGTCCGGTGAGCACGCGATGGTTCTCCATGCAGTCGAGGTGCGCCACCTGGCGGCGTACATAGGAGGCGAGACGACTGACCACCTCTGGCTCGACGGCTACCGTACCGTAAACATTGCGTTCCAGCACCTTGTCGAGGTGGTCCGGCGCGGCGTCCGCCAGAGCATCGTCAAGGGCACGGGCGCGTCCGAAGTAGGCCTGGGCCATCTGGCGGATCCGTGATCCCACCTTGAGATCACCGACACCGGTTTCACGCAACGCCCGATCGAGATCGGCAAACACGAGATCGAAGAGCTCCTGCGCCGCGTCGCCGCCGGCGGTGCCGCTGGTTCTCAGTCGACGCATCACGAGGAGCACATGGAGCACCAGAAACTCGAAACGGCCATCTAAGGTGTCGGGAACGGCATGACACCGATAAAGGTCTGGTTTTCGGGCCTGGGCCACGATGGCATCGTGGAGGAGATGAGCACGCTCGCTGAAACGGGAGCGGTTCAGCAGCTGTCGCAGGACTTTCCACGTGACCATGTCTCTCAGGATTGACTCGCCTGGTCGTTCGTGGCCTCAATACGAGCACGAAACAGGCCGGTCAATGAAACCTCTCCATCTTGCGACCATAGCCGCTCCAGTCCTCATCGCCACGGTTCTCGCAGCTTGCGAACCGCGCGTATCGAGGCATGGCCAGGTGCTGAACCAGGAAGTCGTGGCAGGTATCGAGCCCGGTGTCGACCACAGGAGCGAGGTGACTCGCCGACTGGGAACGCCATCGTCGCGTTCGCTCTTCGGCGAAGACACGTGGTTCTACATCAGCCAGTACCGGACCACCTCGGTTCTCTCCCTTCCCGAGACCGAAGTGCAGACCGTGGTCGCCATCGCCTTCGATTCGTCGGGAATCGTTGAGGAGGTCGCCATGCTGACGATCGAGGACGGCATCGTCATCGATCCCGTTTCCCGCGCTACACCAACGCATGGGCGTGACCTGGGTCTCCTCGAACAACTGCTCGGCAACATCGGGCGCTTCGATTCCCCCGGAACCACGGCCCAGTTCCCCACCACGCCCTGATGCCGTCCGACCCTCGAGGCGAACGCCTCTCCTGACACCAGGGATCCTGCATGGCAGGGCAACCGCTTGCCCCGCCGCAAGAGCCCGTCATGATTCGCGCAGACTCCCTGATCTGCAGCCCCTCACCATAACCGATCACCCGAATCACGGGGCCCTGCCCTGCGGCGGGCGAACGGAGGGAAACCCGGAACGCGAGGCTGCCTTACGGCTGCTCCTTCGCGTTCCGGGAGGAAACCGTGTCAGGTCCAGCCGCCGAGCGTGGCAAGCAGCAGCAGGGCGACGATGTTGATGATCTTGATCATCGGGTTGACCGCAGGACCGGCCGTGTCCTTGTAGGGATCTCCGACGGTATCGCCGGTCACGGCAGCATGGTGGGCCTCCGAGCCCTTGCCGCCGTGGTGACCGTCCTCGATGTACTTCTTGGCATTGTCCCAGGCGCCACCCCCCGACGTCATCGAAATCGCGACGAAGAGGCCCGTGACAATGGTGCCGAGCAGCATGGCGCCGAGTGACGCAAAGGCCGCCACCTCGCCGGCGATCGCCCGAATGACGAGCCACAGCACGATCGGCGCCAGGACAGGCAACAGCGAGGGGATGATCATCTCGCGGATGGCCGCCCTCGTCAGCAAGTCTACGGCCCTGCTGTAGTCAGGTCTTGCCGTACCTTCCATGATGCCATCGATCTCGCGGAACTGGCGCCGCACTTCCTCCACCACGGAACCCGCGGCGCGGCCGACAGCCTGCATGGCCAGGGAACCGAAGAGGTAGGGCAACAACCCTCCTATGAAGAGGCCGACGACCACGAAGGGGTCGCTGAGGCGGAACGTGACGTCGAGGTCCGGGAAGTAGTGCGAGAGGTCCTCGACGTAGGCGGCAAACAGGACGAGTGCGGCCAGGCCAGCCGAACCGATTGCGTAGCCCTTGGTCACCGCCTTGGTCGTGTTGCCGACGGCATCGAGGGCATCCGTCGTCTTGCGCACTTCCTCCGGCAGTTCGGCCATCTCCGCAATGCCGCCTGCGTTGTCAGTGACCGGTCCGTAGGCGTCGAGGGTGACCACGACGCCGGCCAGGGCCAGCATGGTGGTCACGGCGATGGCGATACCGAACAGGCCGGCGATCAGGTAGCCGACGATGATACCGGCCGCAATGACGATCACCGGCGCGGCCGTGGCTTCCATCGACAGGGCAAGGCCCTGGATGATGTTGGTCCCGTGCCCCGTTGTCGAGGCCTTCGCGATCACCCTCACGGGACGGTACTCCGTCGAGGTGTAGTACTCGGTGATGACGATCAGGAGGCCGGTGATGACAAGGCCAAGGATGCCGCACAGGAACATGTCCCAGCCGGTGAACGAGGTTTCGGCGACGGTGAACTCGCTGTCGAGACCGATGACCCAGTCGGTCACCGGAATGAACAGCAGCGCGGAAATCACCGAAGTCACGATGAATCCCTTGTAGAGCGCCCACATGATGTTGCCGCCACGACCCAGCTTCATGAAGAAGCTGCCCAGCACCGTGCCCAGGATGCAGGCGCCTCCCAGGACGAGGGGGAAGACCATCATGCTCGCTTCCGCCGCCCCGTCGAAGAAGATGGTGCCCAGAAGAATGGTGGCAACGAAGGTGACGGCGTAGGTCTCGAAGAGATCGGCGGCCATGCCGGCGCAATCGCCGACGTTGTCGCCGACGTTGTCGGCGATCACGGCCGGATTGCGGGGATCGTCCTCGGGAATGCCGGCCTCCACCTTGCCGACGAGATCGGCGCCGACGTCCGCACCCTTGGTGAAGATGCCACCGCCGAGACGGGCAAAGATCGAGATCAGGGATCCACCGAAGCCCAGGGCCACCAGGGCCTCGACGACCTCGCGCTGCTCCACACCAAGCTCAAGGAGCACAAGGTAGTAGACGGCGACGCCGAGAAGACCCAGGCCGACAACCAGGATTCCCGTGACCGTGCCGGCATTGACGGCAACCGCCAGTGCCCTCTTGAGGCTCTCGCGGGCCGCTTCGGCAGTCCGCACGTTGGCACGCACCGACACCAGCATTCCCGTGTAGCCCGCGGCCCCCGAGAGAATGGCGCCGATGGCAAAACCGATCGCCTGGCTGGTGCCCAGCGCCACCAGAAGCAGCACGAAAATCACCACACCAACGATGGCGACCGACAGGTACTGCCTGTTGAGATAGGCCTGAGCGCCTTCCTGGACGGCGGCGGCGATGGCCTGCATCCGCTCGCTGCCCGCGCTTTGCGCCATGACCCTGCGAATGGCCAGCAATCCATAGAGAACCGCCACGACACCGCAGGCGATGGCAAAGTAAAGGGGATCCATCGTTCCCTAGCTCCCTGACGTGAAGTCCGGCCGGGGTGTTCCTGAGGCGCAGTGCCGCACCCGGCCGTTGCCCGACACAGTCCGCCAAATCAGGAAGGATGGTTTATAGACGGATCACGCACGCAAGTTCAATGGGACCGATCGACGCAGCGGATCCGGCCCGGCGCCGGTAGAACTCACCACAGCGAGCCGCCCGCTCTCGAAGTCAGGCCCTCGGCCTCAACGGGGATGGCGCCCCGTTGCCTGGAAGTACGGGACGCCGCCAGCGACCGTGCAGACAGTTGCCGGTCCCGTCTGCAACCGGTGATGAATTGACCCCGGCAAGAGCCCAGACAGGGAAAACAGGCTGTACCGCGGATCCGTCACGGGGTGGCATCCGCAACCTGACACTCTGAACGGCAGGCAAGAAGCCGCTCAGCGCAGGGCCCCTGGGCGGCTCACGGAACCAGCGCCTGGGCCAGCGTCATCGTGTTGTGCCGCATCATCGCGAGGTAGGTGGGTGCCGGACCATCCGGGCCGGACAGCGCGCCGGGATAGAGCGTACCGCCAATAGTGGCCCCGGTTTCGTTTGCGATTTGTTCGAGCAGGCGGCTATCGGTGATGTTCTCAACGAAGACGGCCGAGATGCCCTCGTCACGGATGCGCTCGATCAGCCGGGCGACATCCTGCGCCGACGCCTCCGACTCGGTGCTGAGGCCCTGGGGCGCCAGGAACGTCAGCCCATAGTCGCGACCGAAGTACTGGAACGCATCGTGCGAGGTTACGACGATGCGGCGGTCGGCAGGCAGGCCTGCCACGATCTCGTGGATCTCTGCATCGAGCGCTTCGATCTCGGCGACGTAAGCGGCGCGGTTCTGGTAGAAGTCGGCCGCGTTCGCCGGGTCGGCCTGAGCCAGAGCGGCAGTGATGTTGTCGACATAGGTCACGGCGTTGCGCAGGCTCTGCCAGGCGTGCGGGTCGAAGGCGCCATGGTCATGGTGGTCGTGATGCGCCTCGGCATGCTCATCATGGTCGTCGTCGTCGTGGTGCGCCTCCTCGGCATGCTCATCATGGTCGTGATCGTCGTCGTGGTGCGCCTCGGCGTGCTCATCGTGGTCGTGATCGTCGTCGTGGTGCGCCTCGGCATGCTCATCATGGTCGTGGTCGTCGTCGTGGTGCGCCTCGGCATGCTCGTCGTGGTCGTGGTCGTCGTCGTGGTGCGCCTCGGCATGCTCGTCGTGGTCGTGGTCGTCGTCGTGATGCGCCTCGGCGTGCTCGTCATGGTCTTCGTGGCTGTCGCCGTGCTCGTCGTCGAAGGCGATCGGCTCGATCCCTTCGGTCGCCACCACGTGCACGCCATCGAAATCGGTGGCATCGATCAGCCGGTCGAGCCAGCCCTCGAACTCCAGTCCGTTGACGATGAGAATGTCGGCCTCGCTGACGGCGCGTGCGGCGGTCGGGGTGGGCTGATAGACATGCGTATCGCCATCCGGACCGACGAGCGTGATCACCGAAACATGCTCACCACCGATGCGCTCCACCATGTCGCCTAGGATCGAGAAGGTCGCGACCACGCGCATAGGCTCGTTCGACTGTGCCGCGATGGGGGTGACCAGAAACAGGGCGATGGCAGCGATTGCGGATCTGAGTAAGGCTCTCATCATGGGGTTTCACTCCAGGCTTCGAGGTGTTGGCGCGGCCGGGCTCTCACGACAAGACCGCCGGCTGGCCCGAAGACCACCGACAGCGCGTAAGCCACGCCCGCGACAAGAATGATCGCCGGCCCGGACGGCAGGCTGGCATGGTACGAAAGGACAAGGCCGCTCACGCTCGAAATCATGGCGATCGAGACAGCGACGGCGATCAGCGCGCCGATGCCGACTGCCCAGAATCGCGCGGCGGCGGCCGGAAGGATCATGATGCCAACGGCCATCAGCGTGCCGAGTGCGTGAAAGCCGGCCACGAGGTTCAGCACGACAAGGGCAAGAAACGTGAAATGCGTCACGGCGCTCAGTCCGCTTACCGAACGCAGGAACTGCGGGTCCGCGCATTCGAGCACGAGTGGCCGAAACACGACTGCGAGCGTGAAGATCGAGATACTCGCGATGGAACAGAGCAGAACCAGGGCGGCATCGTCGAGTGCAAGCACGGTCCCGAAGAGCACGCGCATCAGGTCGACATTGCTGCCTCGGGTGGACACGATCAGCACGCCCACCGCCAATGAGATCAGGTAGAAGGCCGCCAGGCTCGCGTCCTCGCGCAGCGCCGTCAAGCGAGTCACGAAACCCGCGAGAAGCGCCACGGCCATGCCTGCGATCAGCCCGCCGATAGTCATCGCTCCGAGTGAGAGGCCCGCGACAAGAAAGCCGACAGCGGCACCCGGCAGGATCGCATGGGCCATGGCGTCGCCTGTCAGGCTCATGCGGCGCAGCATCAGGAACACTCCGACCGGTGTCGCGCCGACCGAGATTGCGATGCAACCCATCAGCGCGCGCCGCATGAAGCCGAAATCCGCAAAGGGCTGAATGACGAGTTCCCACATCACGCAGCGCTTCGCCCGCACACATGTGGCGGGCCTGCGCAGGCTTCGCACATCTGGCGCGCGCGGAACTGATTCTCGGCCGTCAGCACCTGCGCCGTGGGTCCATGGGCAACGAGTTCACGTGCCAACATCAGTGTACGGGGGAAATGAGCCCGCACCGTATCGATATCGTGCAGGACGGCGAGCACCGTGCGGCCTTCGCCGTGCCATCGCCGCACCACGCCGATCAGGTCCGCCGCCGTTTTCGCGTCGATGGCCGTGAAGGGTTCGTCCAGCAGGACGAGCCGTGCGTCCTGCAGCAGCAGACGAGCAAAGAGCGCACGTTGGATCTGTCCGCCCGACAGCGATCCGATCGGCCGCCTCTCGAACCCCTCGAGGCCCACCGCGGAAATCGCTTCCGCGACTCGGCCGCGATGAGCGGCCCTCAGGCCCGCAAAGCCGCCAATCTCCTGCCAGAGACCCATCGCCACAAGGTCAGCGACTGCGACCGGGAACGACCGGTCGATGTCCGATTGCTGCGGCAGATAGGCAATCTCGCTTCGCGTGAGTCCGCCGAAGGCAATCCGTCCCGCGAGTGGCCGGAGTGAGCCGTTCACCCCCTTCAGCATCGTGGACTTGCCCGCCCCGTTCGGGCCGACGATGGCTGTCAGGCTGCCTTCGGCGATCTCGCCGCACAGACGATGCACCGCAGGATGCCGGTCGTAGCCGAGAGTCAGGTCCTGAAACGCAAGGGCGTAGGTCATGACGCCCCCGGCGTCGACGTCGCCCACAAGAAGGCGCCCCAGAGCACGGCGACGATCAGGGCCGCCCCGAGCAGCCGGGAGCCGGCGCCGAGCGGCAACAGCCGGAGTGGAACTGTCCGCCACGTCCTCATGGCGGCGCTCACGCTCAGCTTCCGCGGCGGCCCATCCAGGCACCGTTTCTCCATGGCTTCAATTCCTCGTTTCCGTCTATGCCGCGCCGGCTTCAGTACACTGCGCGCACGTGCCCTCGACCTCGACCGTGCGACGTGTCGCGACAAACCCGAGAACGGCGGCATCCTCGGCCAGCAGTCCCTTGATCCGCGGATCCTCAAGCTCGACCGATGCCCGGCAGTCGCTGCAGATGAAGAACAGGCAATCGTGGTCTCGCTCGGGATGGACACACGGAACATAGGCATTCAGGCTTTCGATCTTGGAAACGAGGCCTTGTGTCATCAGGAATTCAAGCGCCCGGTACACCGTCGGCGGTCCGACCGGACGCGAATCCCTGAGCTTGAGCGCCTCGATCAGTTCGTAAGCACCGGTCGGTCGACCGCTTGCCCAAAGCAGCTCCAGGATCTGCTGGCGCAACTTTGTCATCTGGACGCCGCGCCTCTCGCAAATCGATTTGGCGAGCGCCACCCGTTCACGCGGCGTATGTTCCCCGCGACAATCCGGATCCGTACAGGGCTGCGGGCGGATGGAGGATCCCGTCATCGGCTCAATCCTGATCGTGACTTACCGTCGAAATGTTATAATGTTTCAGATTGAACCGCAAGAGAGGCGATGAGCGACAGAGAGGCGATGAGCGCTCGGAACATCCCCGTTGCGCCGCCGTCGATGGAAAACCCGTCGCCAGGTTGTGCGCGACTGGATACTCCCCGCCTTCGACAATGAGTATGGGTTCGCAAGCATCCTGCGTGGTTTGATCCAGCAAGCCGCGGGAGAGATTTCAGCAACTGTCCGCCACGACGCTGTGACGCCATCCTGTTTCTGCGATCTCCAGGGGTTCGCCTTGTCCATCGAGGAGTGTCAGACCGGAACCCCGGTGGCAGCGTCCGATCACTGCAAGGGGGACTCCGCTTTGTTCGGCGAGGGCGAGGGCACAGGCAACATCATCGGGAGACAGGGTCACGAGGAGCTCGTAGTCGTCGCCGCCGGCCAGCGCACGGTCCCGCATCGCCGGATCGCGGCGAATCGCGCACCGGACATCGTCAGACAAGGGAATGGCGTCGACGGCAAGCTCGATGGCGAGTCCGGACGCGGCTGCGACGTGGGCTGCATCCGCCAGAAGGCCGTCCGAGATGTCGATTGCGCCGTGAACGACACGGCGCAGGGCAATGCCCGTTGACACCCTTGGCTGCGGCAATCGATAGCGCGACACCAGTCGAGATTCGACCGCGTTCCCGAGCCCGTGCAGGGCACCGGTTCGCACGAGAAGCCCCAGAGCGGCATCTCCGATGGTTCCGGTGACGGCAACGACATCTCCCTCCCTCGTCCCTTGCCTGGCGAACGACATCCCGCGAGGAACCTCGCCGAAGGCTGTAATCGACAGGATCAGGAGACCGCCCCGCGCCGCCACGGTATCGCCGCCGAGCAGACTGATCCCGTACTCTTCCTGATCTTGTGCCAGCCCGCGGGCAAAGTCCTCGAGCCACAAGCGTTGCCGGCGCCCGTCCGATGCAAGCCCCAGGAGATAGCCGCATGGCTCGGCACCCATGGCGGCGAGATCCGAGAGATTGGCGCGGAGCAACTTGCGGGCGACGAGGTCGGCCGGATCATCTGGGAAGAAGTGGACCCCCGCGATCATCATGTCCTTGGTGACCGCCAGGTCCATGCCGGACGGCACCGACATGACGGCGCCGTCATCGGCAAGGCGACGCGCGCCGGGATGATGGGCGAGTGGCGCCATCAGGTCACGAATGATCGTGAATTCGTCCCCGCCGCTCATGTGTCGAACTCCGCCGCCCGCAGACGGCGTGCCAGGCGATCGAGAACGGCGTTGACCATACCGGGCTCGCCGCGTTCCCAGAAGGCGTGGGCGACATCGACATAGTCGCTGATGACGACCCGCGCAGGCACCTCATTGCTGACGAGAAGTTCTCCGGCGCCAGCACGCAGGACGGCCCGCATCAGGGTTTCGAGACGGGCGGTTGTCCAGCCGGAAGCCAGGGCTTCGTCGATCATGCCGTCGAGAATCTCGCGGTTGTCCATCGCGCCGCGCGCAACCGCCTCCAGCAGGCGCGCGTCGGCTGGATGGCTGAGACCGCTCTCGTCGAGGACGGCGCCCTGGTTGCATGCCGCGGTGATCACCTCGTCGACGGATGCCGCGCTGCGGTCGATTTCATAGAGGGCCTGGACGGCGGCAAGCCGGGACGCGCGGCAGCCGGCCGCCGCAGCCCTCATCCCGTCACGCGCAGGGTGGCGGCGAGTTCGACCATCTTGATGCAGGCAACGGCCGCTTCCCTGCCCTTGTTCCTGCGTTCCGGGTCAGCGCGTTCAAGGGCCTGTTCGTAGGTCTCCACTGTCAGGACACCGAATCCGACGGGGGCAATGTAGCGAACCACGAGATCATTGATCCCGCGCGCCACCTCGGCACAGATGTGGTCGTAGTGGGACGTCTCGCCACGGATGACGCAACCCAGCGCCAGGTATCCGTCGTACCGGCTGGTGGCAATCGCCATGCGCAAACCACCGGGAATCTCGAAGGCACCCGACAGCTCCACCCGCTCCCAGGTGGCACCCCAGTCTTCGAGTTCCGCTATGGCACCGGCTGCAAGCATATCGGTGATATCGCGATAGTAGCGGGCTTCAAGAAGCAGGATATGGGGTGCGGTCGCCATATTGCCTTCAGCGTCGGCTGTGACGCGATTCCAGGAGACGGTGCATATAGCGCGCCAACATGTCGATTTCCAGATTGACGCGGTCACCAGGGGCCAATCCGGAAAAGGTGGTGACATGACGCGTGTGGGGAATGATGCTGACACCGAACTGGCAGTCCCGCTCGCGATCCTTGACGAACGTGACGGTGAGCGACACGCCATCGAGGGCGATGGAGCCCTTTTCGGCAATGAAGGGAGCCACGGCTGCCGGCGCGCAGAAGGTCATTTCGGTCGAATCGTCCTCTTCTTCGACCCTGGCGACCGTCGCCACCGCATCAACGTGGCCGGACACCATATGACCTCCGATCTCATCTCCCATCGCCAGGGACCGCTCGAGATTGACCGGTGACCCAACCTTCCACAGACCCAGCGTGGTGCGCGAAAGGGTCTCTCTCGAGACGTCCGCGGTGAACCGGTCACCGGACTTTTGCGTCAGTGTCAGACAGGCCCCGGAGCATGCAATGGATGCGCCCTTCGAGATCTGCTGAAGATCCCAGGACGTGGCGATGCCGACGACGAGGCCGCCTGCGTTGTTGTCCAGGGAGCACACCCTGCCGCAATCCGTCACGATACCGGAGAACATGTGCTTGCGTTATCGCCGGACGCCAGCACGGTCAACCCGTCCTGGCCCCATGTGCGGTGGAAGAGGACCCGCCAGCGTCGGGCGTCGGTCAGGGACTCAACGTCGAGACCCGCCAGGGATGCAGCCGCCTCATGACCGAGGAGGAGTGGCGCGTGAAACCAGGCCACGCGGTCCACCAGGTCGTCACGGATCAGGCTTCCTGCCAGCATGGCACCGCCCTCGACAAGCAGGCGCGTCAATCCTCTCGAACCAAGGGCAGCCATCATCGCGTTCAGGCACACCCTGCCGGAATGGTCGCGGTCGACCTCGATCACGTCGACATGCGCTTTCCGCAATGCCTCCTTCCGGGCCATATCCGCATCCCTGCCACAGACGATCCATGTGGGAGTTTCCCTGGCAGAGGTTGCGAGAGCCGACGTGCGCGAAAGGCCGAGATTGCTGTCGGCCACGATTCGCACGGGAGAGCGATGTTCGAGACCATCGAGTCGGCAGGTCAACAGCGGATCATCGATGTCGGCAGTCCTGCGTCCGATGAGAACAGCGTCGTGATGCAGGCGCAGGCCGTGCGCAGCGCGGCGGGCTTGCCGGCCCGTGATCCACTGACTCTCGCCGGTCGCCGTCGCAATCCTGCCATCGAGGGACGTGGCAACCTTGAGGGTCACGAGAGGCCGACCGGTGATGATTCTCGACGTGAAACCGGCGTGAATGTCACGAGCCTCAAGTGCCAGCACTCCGACATCAACATCGATTCCGGCCTCGCGCATGCGCATGATTCCCCGGCCCGACGTTCGTGGATCGGGGTCCGTCATGGGCACGACGACACGTTCGACGCCGGCATGAATCAGGGAGTCCGAACACGATGTTTCATTCCGGCGATGGGCGCAGGGCTCCAGGGCTACGTAGGCTGTCGCCCCCCTCGCGCGTTCACCGGCCATCTCGAGGGCGACGGCTTCGCCATGTGGTCTGCCGCCAGGAGCGGTCGTTCCTCGTCCGACCACGACGCCACTGCGCACCAGGACGCATCCGACCGACGGATTGGGCCAGGTTGAACCCAGATTGCGTCGGGCAAGGGCCAATGCCGCTGTCATGTGGTGGTGGTCTGCGGGGGTCATGTCACCCCGGGAGTGATGTTGATGTCTTACGTCAGATACCTTCAATAAATTTCGCGAAATCCCTGGCATTGTCGAAGTTTCGATAGACCGAGGCGAACCGCACGAAGGCGACATCGTCAAGGTTGGAAAGGGCAGCCAGCACCATCTCCCCGACAACTCTGCTGTGGATCTCCCGCTCCCCGAGACGTTCGAGCTGACGCTGGATATCGGCGACAAGGTGATCGAGCTGATCTTCCGAAAACGGACGCTTGCGCATGGCCACAAGAATCGAACCGGCCAGCTTGTCACGGTTGAACGGTACACGCTCGCCGGACTTCTTGATGATCATCATGACCCGCAACTGCAGGCGTTCATAGGTCGTGAAACGCACACCGCAGACAGTACATTCCCGGCGTCGGCGCACAGCCGCCCCATCTTCCGCCGGACGCGAGTCCTTGACCTGCGTCATGTCACTCCCGCATGCCGGGCACTTCATGATCGACCTCGCATCAATCCCTGTACACTGGAAAACGGTGACACAGATCCAGGACACGCGCCGCAACCTGCTGCTCCACCGCGCTGTTATCGTCCAAATGAATCGCAAGTGAATCAAGCACTTCGACGATCATTTCAGCAACCATTCCGAATTCGCCCGTGGAGAACCCCCGCGTGGTGGCTGCCGGCGTTCCGAGCCTGATCCCCGATGCCACTGCCGGCTTTTCGGGATCAAACGGAATGGCGTTCTTGTTGCAGGTAATCCTGGCACGCTCGAGACTCTTTTCGGCACGGTTGCCGGTCAGCCCCTTGGGTCTCAGGTCGACCAGCATGACGTGAGTGTCCGTGCCTCCCGAAACGATCGCCAGACCGCCCTTGACGAGGCTGTCGGCAAGGGTTCTGGCATTGTCGACAACGGCCTGGGCATAAGTCCTGAAGGCGGGTTGCATCGCCTCGCCGAGCGCCACCGCCTTGGCGGCGATCACGTGCATGAGCGGTCCGCCCTGGAGGCCGGGAAAGACGGCGGAATCGATCTTTCGGCCGATGTCGGCGTCGCTGGAGAGAATCATGCCCCCCCTGGGACCCCGAAGCGTCTTGTGCGTGGTGGTGGTGCACACATGGGCGTGGGGCAAAGGATCGGGATGGATTCCGGCGGCCACGAGGCCGGCAAAATGCGCCATGTCGACCATGAACCAGGCGCCGACAGCATCGGCGATGGCGCGCATACGCGCAAAGTCGATGATTCGGGAATAGGCCGAACCACCTGCTATGATCAGCGCCGGTCTGTGCTCATCGGCAAGACGCTCCACCTGGTCATAGTCGATGAGGCCGGTCTCGCGATCTGTCCCGTAGCCGATGGCATTGAACCATTTGCCGGAGATGTTGGGCCGGGCGCCGTGGGTGAGATGACCGCCATGATCAAGCGCCATGCCCAGCATGGTGTCTCCAGGCTTGAGCAGTGCCAGCAACACGGCGCCATTGGCCTGTGCGCCCGAATGCGGCTGCACGTTGACCCAGGCGCAACCGAAGAGCTCCTGCGCCCGCTCGATTGCAATGCGCTCGGCGACGTCGACATGCTCGCAGCCACCATAGTAGCGGCGCCCGGGATAGCCCTCGGCATACTTGTTGGTGAGAATGGACCCCTGGGCCTCCAGGACGGCCGGGGAAACCATGTTCTCCGAGGCGATCAGTTCGATCTGTTCCTGCTGGCGTTTCATTTCGCCCGCGAGAGCATCGAAGATCAAGGGATCGATCCTTGCCAGCTCATGTGAAAAGAGACCGGTCTGTGGGGTCGCCATGGTCATCGCTCCGGAATCGGGACGGCGCCTTCTAGCGCAAGTGGTCCGTGTGCGACAACTTGTCGACACGGCGCGTGTGGCGGCCACCGTCAAAGCGGGTATCGATGAAGGCGCGCAGGCATTGGCGTGCCGTTTCCTCACCGATCAATCGCCCGCCGAGTGCGAGCACATTGGCGTCGTTGTGGCGGCGGGCCAGCACGGCAGACGTGACATCATGACAGACGGCGGCGCGGACAGCCGAATGGCGATTCGCCGCCATGGCGATGCCGATACCCGTGCCGCAAACCAGGACCCCCTGCCCGGCCCTCCCCTCGACCAGGCACGAAACCATGCGCATGGCGTAGTCGGGATAGTCAACCGGATCGGTTCCCGTGGTCCCGAGATCGACAGCATCGATCTGCCACGCGTCGAGTGTGCTCAGCAGAACCGACTTGAGCGCAAATCCCGCATGGTCCGATGCCAGCGCGATGCGGGGAGTGTTCATCGGTTGGGGACTCACCTTGCCTCTACCCCTAGGGATAGCATAGGCCGGCCCGGGGTGCCACTTCGTGACAATGGCGTGGATCCCACGCACCATGGCGTTGCTGACAAGGGAGCGGGTGAACCCATGGAAAAGGCGATGCTCACCGCAATCGACCAGGCTGATATCCTCGAGATGACAACCGAGATCGTCACCGCCTACGTCGCCGGCAACACCGTTCCTCCGGATGACCTGCCGGAGTTGATCGCACGCATCCACGCAACCCTCGCCAGCCTTGCCTCAAAAGAACCACAAGTCTCGGCCTGAAGAACACCGGTCTCCGATCGACCGGAGGCGATGGACCTTCCTTTTGTCGGGTCACGAGTTCCCCGGCGGCAGAGTTGACCGGAAACAGAATGGAGTGGTCCCGCCCGGCACACGATCGGTCGATCAGCTGCCATGGCCGACCGCCAGTTCGACTGTGTCTTCGCCTCGCCAGATCTTGCCGTCGCCGCCCCAGCCCTCAATGAACCGGAGGAACGGGAACCGGGCGACTATTGCCGAATCGTCATGACAGTCCGGCCTTGAATGGCGTGCTCACGTCTGCCTGCGGGGCTGGGCGGGAAGCAGGCCTCCCGGCGCAAAACGCAGGACGAGGAGCAGGATGAGACCCATGACAAGGACTCGCATGTAGGGGGCGCCATCGAGGATGTAGCCGGCCAGGGTGCTTCCCTCTCCGGTGATGGCCACCAGGTATCCGGCCAGCCAGAGCCCGGCAGGTTCAGCCTCGATCCATACGAACCAGACCAGGAAGCCTCCGAGAACCGCGCCCCAGTTGTTGCCGGAACCACCGATGATGACCATCACCCAGATGAGAAAGGTGAAGCGCAGCGGCTGGTAGCTTCCTGGCGTGAACTGACCCTCCAGCGTCGTCAGCATGGCGCCGGCAACGCCGATGACTGCGGCGCCCAGCACGAATATCTCGAGGTGCCGCGCCTTGATGTCCTTGCCCATCGCCGCGGCGCTGGTCTCGTTGTCGCGGATGGCCCGCATCATGCGTCCCCAGGGCGAATGGAGCGCCTTCTCGGCGAGGACAAGGAGACCCGCCAGGACCGCCGCGAAGAGCCCCGCATAACAGAGTTTGACAGCGATGGTGGAGGCGGTCTGGATATCGGTTCCCAGGGACGCCGCAAGCTCCTGGAATCGAGGGGACTGTTGGAGGCCGATCTCGTAGGGCACGGGGCGGTCGAGACCCGTCACATTCCGCACGCCCCGGGTCAGCCAGTCCTCGTTCTTGATAACGGCGATCACCATCTCGGCAATCCCCAGGGTGGCGATGGCGAGGTAGTCGGCCCGCAGGCCAAGAGCCACCCGGGCAATCAGCCACGCCGCGGCGGCAGCCGCCAGACCGCCCGCAGGCCATCCCAGGACGATCGGCAGATCAAGGCCGCCGAGAAAACCCGTCCGTGCCGGATCCACGGACTCGATTGCCTCGACCGCCGGATCGAAGAAGCGGTTGAGGGCACCCCAGCCTGCCAGCAGCACGGCTGCCGTTGCCGCCATGCGCCACCTTCCCGGGTTCATCAGCCGACGCACCAGGATGACAGCCAGAACGACGCCACCCACGGTGATGCCCGTCCACGCAAGATCGGCCCCGGCGACGCTCCAGGCCGCATCCACCGGCGCCACCGACACCAGGGTGGCGGCAATGCCACCCAGAGCCGCGAAGCCCATGACACCGACGTTGAAAAGGCCGGCATAGCCCCACTGCATGTTGAGACCCAGGGCCATGATGGCCGAAATCAGGCACAGGTTGAGTATGGAAAGAGCCACCACCCAGGACTGCCCCAGACCCGTGATCACGAGAAGGAGCGCCATGGCGGCAAGGCAGAACATTCCCCGGGTTGACATGATCAGATGACCTTGCCCCTGAAGATCCCTGTCGGGCGGATCAGAAGCACCACGATGAGAATGATGAAACTGACGGCGAACTTGTATTCCGTCGCCAAAACCTGGACGAGTCCCTCGGGTTGCCAGCCTTCGGGCGCAAGGTAGATGAGGAACTTGCGGTAGGCGTAGGTCAGGGCAATCTCGGAGAATGCGACCACGTACCCGCCGACGACCGCGCCAAGGGGATGCCCGATACCGCCGACGATGGCAGCGGCAAAGGTGGGCAGCAACAGATGGAAGTAGGTGTAGGGCCTGAAACTCTTGTCGAGGCCGTAGAGCGTGCCGGCCACGGTGGCGAGTGTTGCAGAAATCAGCCACGCCACCATCACGACACGCTCGGGACTGACACCGCTCAGGAGCGCCAGGTCCTCGTTGTCCGACCACGCCCTCATCGCCTTGCCGGTGCGGGCGTGCTGCAGGAACCAGAAGAGCAGTGCGCCGGCAAGGCACGTTACGGCGACGGTGAGACCCTGCGAAACCTTGATGGCGAGCCCCTCCTGCAAGCCTGTCGCGTCCCTGAACTCCCGCACCTTGAGAATGAATCGGGCGCCGTCATCGAAAGTCCTGTCCTTGGTGCCGATCGCCATGCGCACGACGCCGTTCATCACCAGCATGACGCCAAACGAGGCAATGACGAACATGATCGCCGGGCTCCGCTTGCGCCGGTGGAATCGATAGACACAACGATCGGTCAGCAGGCAGATGCCGATGGCCGCGGCAATGCCCGCGGGCATGGCAATCAGCGCCGTCGGCAAGGGCCCGATCGTGAAGTCGAGGTCCTGCAAAATCCAAGTCGCGAAGATGGTGGCCATGGTTCCGAAGGCCATGACGTCGCCGTGGGCAAAGTTGGCGAAGCGGAGAATGCCGAAGATGATGGTCAGGCCCAGGGCGCACAGCGCCAGTTGCGAACCATAGGAAATGCCGGGAACCAGAACGAAGTTGGCAAACAGGACACCGGCGTTGAGGATGTCGTCCACCATCAGCCTCCCAGAAAGGAACGCCGGACGTTTTCATCGGCAAGCAGTTCCCGGCCGCTCGCCGTATGCCGGTTCTCGCCTGTCACGAGAACATAGCCCCGGTCTGCGACGGCAAGGGCCTGCGCGGCATTCTGCTCGACCATGAGAACCGCAACGCCGCTGGTGCGGATGCCGATGATGCGATCGAAGAGATCGTCCATCACGATCGGCGAAACACCCGCGGTCGGCTCATCGAGCATGAGGACATCGGGCTCCGTCATCAGCGCCCGCGCGACCGCGACCTGCTGGCGCTGTCCACCCGACAGTTCACCGGTCGGCTGACGCAACTTGTCCTTGAGGACCGGAAACAGCTCGAGAACCTCCGCGAGGGTTGCCGAGGTGTCGTCCCGGCGCAGGAATGCGCCCATTTCGAGATTCTCCCGGACAGTCATGCCGGCAAACACGTTGGCGGTCTGAGGCACGAAGGCCATGCCACGACGCACCCGTTCGCGCATCGACAGTTCCGTGATGTTCTCGTCATCGAGCAAGACCCGGCCGCGATTGAGGTCGATCATGCCGAAGATCGCCCGCATGGCTGTCGACTTCCCGGCACCGTTGGGTCCGACGATGACGACGATCTCGCCCGCTTCGACCCGGATTGTGCAGCCATGGAGAATGTCGGCGCCGCCGTATCCACCGGTCATGTCTTCGCCGACAAGTACCCTCATGAAACGCCCCGCGCTCCCCGGCGGCCGAGGTAGGCTTCGATGACACGGGGATCGGACGTGACGGCGAGCGCACTTCCGGTGGTCAGCACCCTGCCCTCGGCCATGACCACCACGGGATCACACAGGCGGGACACGAAATCCATGTCGTGTTCGATCATGCAGAAGGTGTATCCGCGCTCCCGGTTGAGCCGGATGATGGCATCGCCGATGGATCGCAGCAGTGTGCGGTTGACGCCGGCGCCCACCTCGTCAAGAAGAACGATCCGGGCGTCCACCATCATGGTCCGGCCGAGTTCGAGAAGCTTCTTCTGCCCCCCGGAAAGGTTGCCTGCCAATTCATCGGCGACATCATCGAGGGCAAGGAACTCGATGACTTCAGCAGCTTTCCCGGCGACCATCTCCTCTTCGTTGCGGACACGGGAGGGCTGCAACCAGACCTTGACAAGGTTCTCGCCCGACTGGTTCCCCGGGACCATCATCAGGTTTTCACGCACGGTCAGGCGGGAAAACTCCTGGGCAATCTGGAAGGTTCGCAGCAGGCCTCGATGAAACAGTTCGTGGGGTGGCAGGCCGGTGATGTTCTCGTCATGAAGCCAGACCTCGCCCGAGGTCGGCGGCACCATGCCGGCAATGATGTTGAAGAGCGTGGTCTTGCCGGCGCCGTTGGGACCGATGACCCCGGTGATCGTCCCTTCACCGATCGTCAGGGAAACACCGTCCACCGCCCTCAAGCCCCCGAAGTGCCTGGCGAGAGCATGGATGCGGATCATGCGGGTGATCCGACGGGAAAGCGGATCTGGCGACCGTCTGTCGCCAGATCCTGATGAAACGTCAGCGGTTCAATGAATGGCGACTGTCTCGAACGCGCCGTCGACAATTGCCAGCTGCTTGTAGGAACCAAAGGACTCGCCGACATCAGTCAGTTCCACACCTGTGGCGCCGACGTAGTCGATGTCCGCCCCCTCGGCCAGGAGGGCAAGACCCCGGGCAAGATCACCGGGACCGATCGCCTCGCCTGGAGCGTTGGCAACATCGAGCAGGCTTGAGCTGACAGCCGCCGAGTCGGTCGAGCCGGCTGCCTGGATGGCCAGCGCAATGAGAGCTGCCGCATCGTAGGCATTGCCGCAGAATGGACAGTCTCCTGCCCTGCCGTTCTCCATGGCATAGCTGGCATACTCGGCAGCCTCGGGTGCATCGGAACCCGGCAGCGTGCCGATCGTACTGGCAGCCGCATCGCCAAGCGCTTCGATGACAGCATCACCGATCATGCCGTCGGCAATGACAAAATTCTCGAAAGCGCCGGTATCGACGGAAGCCTGGATGATTCCCTTTCCGCCCTGATCAGCATAGCCGAAGACGGCGAGATGCTCCGCTCCGGATGCCGCCAGATTGGCGACTTCCGCGGAGTAGTCCGCCTTCCCGTCCTCATGGGGAACCGTGGCGGCCACGCTGCCACCAAGAGCCTGGAACGCCCCTTCGAAACTTGCCGCAAGGCCCTTGCCATAGTCGTTGTTGGTGTAGGTGACCGCAACACTGGTCACGCCCTCATTCGCGAGAATGGAGGCGATCACCTCTCCCTGGCGGGCATCGGAGGGAGCCGTGCGGAAGAACAGGCCATTATCCTCGATCGTCGAAAGGGCCGGCGACGTAGCCGATGGCGAGACGATGACGATTCCGTTGGGCACGGCGACATTGTTGGTGACGGCAATGGTGACGCCGGAGCAGTCCGCCCCCATGATCGCCACCACGGAGTCGGACGTCACAAGACGTTCCGCTGACGCCGTTGCTGCGGCGGCATCGATGCAGGTCGAATCACCGCGCACCGGAACGATCGAACGGCCATCAAGCAGCGCACCTGACGCCGTGACTTCTTCCAGGGCGAGTTCCGCCGCCTCGGCCATGTCGGGTGTAAGGGATTCGATCGGCCCGGTGAAACCAAGCAGGACACCGATCTTGATGTCATCGGCCATGGCGAGCGATGCCGACCCCATCGCCAGGGCCACCGCCCCGGCCATGGATGTGATTCGCACTGTGTTGAAAGGTTTCATGTCATGTGATCTCCCGATGTTCGTGTTCCGGAGAATGAGTCCCTGGCCGGACCGCTTCGCGCCCGGAGGCCGGAAGTATGTCACGGGGCCTTTCGTCCGGCAATCGGAGCGGAGCCCTTCCTCAAGTCTGCAAGCGCCTCGATGTGGTCGATGCCAAGACCGCAACATCCTCCCAGAACACGCACTCCCTTGCCGATCCAACGGCGTGCCTCACCGGCAAGATCTGCCGGTGAGATGATGTCGGTGAACTGCCATTCGGGCATGCGGAAGAACCCCGAATCAGGATAGGCGCTCATCGGTCCCTTCCACTTCTCGCGCAGAATGTCCAACGCGGGCCCAGTGGCATGAACATTGCTGTGCATGACGCCGAGGACATCCGCCCTGCCCTTCACCGCTGCCTCGACGCAGTCGGAAAAAGGGTAGTCTTCCCATACATAGCTGACGATCTTTCCGTCGACAGACCGGGCGCTCAGACCGCACCAGAAGGGAAGCCCGCTCTCCTCTGCTGCCTGCAGGGCCAAGCCCATATGCAGGGGCCGCGACATCATCTCGAGAACGATGAGATCGACACCGGCTTCACACCCCGCCTCCACCACCTCTTGAAGGTTGGCGAACACGACGTCGGGAGGCGGCCGCAGCGAAGGATCGTCGCGCGCATCCCCGGGAACCATGGGCATCTGGTGGGAGAGCGAGAGGGCCACCGCAACCTCACGCCCGCCCGACGCCCGGTCACGGGCACGCTGGGCGATCTCGACTGCCTGGCGGGTGAGATGGACCACCCTGTCACCCGCTCCGGCTTGCTCGAGCATGTGCCGGGCATTGGAAAACGTGTTGGCCGTGATGATATCGGCGCCTGAGCGGATGTAGTCCTCGTGGATCTCGAGCAGGGTCTGGGGCGCGCTATGGGTTGCAAGGGCGCACCAGGCGCCGGTGCTCATCGGCGCCCTCCTTCTCTCGAGTTCGGTTCCCGTGGCGCCATCGAGAATGAGAATGTCGCCTTCATCGAGACGCTGGTTCAGGGTAACCATGCCTTGGACTCCTCAACGCCAGAAATGGGCAAATGACTGCTAGCGTCACAAACACTTGTTGAGTCCCTTCAATCATGCATAAATTGTCCGACACAACATCGGGAGGTCAAACCCTGCAATGATCAGCCATCCTATCAATCGGCGCTCCATCCTGAAGGGCACGGCAGCGGCAGGCGGTGTTCTCGCCGCGCCTTCCGTCCTGCGGCGCGCTTGGGCTGCGGAGCCGATCAAGGTGTCGTCCTACGGCGGCTACTTCGAGGACATGCTGTCCCAGTACGCCTACCCTGCCTTCACCAAGGACACGGGCATTGAGGTCGAGACCATTTCCCAGCCGGGCGGTTTCCAGTGGTTCGTGACCCTGAAGAACAGCATCGCGGCCGGCAGCCCGGCGGTTGACGTCACCATGGCGGCTCAGGGTTCGATGCGCCGGATCCCGGAGATCTTCATCCCCCTGGACATCAATGCCGTTCCCAATCTCCAGAACGTCCCAGAATACCTCATTTTGCGCAATGACGAGGAAACCCCGATCGGGGCGCCGGTGCTCGCCTGGTATGCCACCTTCGTGACCAACACCGAGAGATGGCCCGAACCTCCGGTCTCGTGGGGCGACGCCTGGGATCCGAAGTTCGAGAACGAACTTGGATGGGGCCGCAATGTGTCCTCAAGCTACCTCCTCGATATCATCGCCGCCGTGTTCCATGGTGGCAACGAGATCCTGGGCTCCGAAGAGGGGCTTATCACCTGCATGGAGAAGGCAGCGGAACTCAAGAGCAATGTGCGCCTGTGGTTCAATGATGAAGGCCAGTTCCAGGCGATGTTGCAGTCCGGCGAACTGACTGGCGGGCAGTACTACCACGACGTCACCTGGGTGATGAAGGAGGACGGCTTTCCGGTACATTCGACCTTCCCCAAGGAAGGCGGTGTCATCGACTACGGTTCCTGGTGTATTGCCCAGGGGAGCGACAAGGTCGACGTCTGCAACGAGTTCATCAACTGGTCGGTCTCTCCGGAAGCACAGACCGTGATCACGGACAACCTGTGGACGGCGCCCATTCTGCCACGAGGCATGCTGCCGGACCTCAGTGACGAGGCGTTCGAACGGGCCGCCAGCACGATCAAGCCGATCGTCCCCCGCTACGAGGTCTACGTGGAAAAGGGTGACTGGCTTGACGAGAAGTGGGAGGAATACCTGGCAGACGTGTAACCCTGCCGGAATCGTCCCGAGAGAGAGGGACCGGAGAGCCATCTCCGGTCCCTCTTTTCATGCAGTCTTGACCGACCCGCGTTTGTGCCGTGACAATCCCCGGCGGCGATCCATGCCGGAGGTGTCGCAGCATGACTTCCGCCAGTCCTGTCACGCTCTGTGATCTCCTGAAGCGCCAGCAGCCCGGGATGACGCTTGAGCAGCCGTTCTATACCGATCCCGAAATCTTCGAGGAGGACCTCGACCGTATCGTCGCCAGGCAATGGCTCTTCGTTGATCATGTTTCAGCAGTGCCCCGACCCGGGGACGTGCTCGCGTACGAGATTGCCGGAGAATCGATCATTCTCGTGAGAGGCAGGGACCAGGAGGTGCGTGCATTCTTCAATGTCTGTCGCCACCGTGGTTCGAGGATCATCAAGAAAAGGTGCGACCATGTTCGCACCCTCACCTGCCCCTATCACGCGTGGACCTGGGATCTCGAGGGCAGACTCGTCAGGGCGCGATCGATGGCCGACGATTTCAGGCCGGAGGATTGGCCGCTACACGCGTGCAGGACACGCATCTACCAGGGGCTTGTCTTCATCTGCCTTGCCGAAGAGGACGATGAAGCCGTCATCGAATTCGATTCGATGGCCGTCCGCCTCGACCCCTATATCGAGAACCACTGCCTCGATGAAGCAAAGGTCGCGGCGCGAAAATCATATCCCACGGCCGGAAACTGGAAGCTTGCGGTGGAGAACTTTCGGGAGTGCTATCACTGCGCTCCGGCACATCCCGGCTACACCTCTGTCAATGCCTATGTGCTCGATGGCGAGCGCGACCGGCAGGCGCGCTCCGAGACCGTGGCCGCCTGGGCCGCAACGTGGGAGGAACGGGGGTTCGTCACGCGCAGCACGGGGCTCTGGGGGGACAGTATCGACGAGCGCCAGCCCCACGCGGCCATGCGGCAGCCCATCAAGGAAGGCTACAAGACGCTCTCGAAGGATGGCCAACCGGTGGCTCCGCTCATGGGCCGGCTCACTGACTGGGATGGCGGAGAGACACTCGTGGTGTTCGGACCGCTGTTCTACATCTACCTTGCCGGCGATCATGTGGCGCTCTTTCGCTTCACACCTGTTCACGCGACCCATACGGATGTCGAGGTGACATGGCTTGTCAATGGCGATGCGCGTGAGGGCGAGGACTACGACGAGGAGCGCCTCACGTGGATGTGGGACGTCACCACCATCGAGGACACCAGGATCATCGGCGACAACCAGCTCGGCGTGAACTCGAGGCGTTATCGACCGGGCCGATACTCCACGAGAGAGCGGGCGACGACGAATTTCGTCGAGTGGTACAAGAGACGCATGGGAGACGGATCATGACCATCGAATTGAGGCGGATTGAATCGGCATCCGATACCTCGGGCCTTGCCGAGGCCCTCGAAGCAGACGGCGCAGCCATCGTGAAGCAGGCGCTCTCGCCGGCCCAGCTGACCATCCTCAATGAAGATTTCGACCATGCCCTCCATGGCATCGGACCCGGACTGCGCCATCCGCCATCGCAGTTCCTTGTCGAGTTCTACGGCAGGAAGACGATCAGGATCGATGGACTGCCCGGCAAGTCGAAGGCCTTCGTGGACCTTCTCGAGGACTCGTTCATGACCCGCATTGCCGACAGGATGGTCCTCCCCCATTGTGAACATTACCTGCTCAACACCGGCCAGCTCATCCAGATCGGCCCCGGCGAAGGCAACCAGATGCTGCACCGGGACGAGGGGGCATGGTCTCATTTCGCGCCACCCCATCTCCTGCAGGTGGAAGCGATGTTCGCGCTGACCCGTTTCACCATGGAGAACGGCTGCACGCGAGCGGTCCCCGGCAGCCATCTCTGGGAGCCCGACCGGGAAGCGAAGGAAGACGAGATAGGCCGTGCAGAGATGGATGCCGGCGACGCCCTCGTCTACCTGGGCTCGACACTCCACGGCGGGGGCGCCAACACGACGGCGGACGAGTGGCGGCGGGGCATGTTCTTCGGTCTCGTCGTCGGCTGGTTGCGCACCGAGGAGAACCTCTATCTCACGGTCCCCTTCGAAAAGGTCCGCGCCATGCCGGAGGTCGTCCGGGAACGCCTGGGATACCGTGCCCATGAGGGCATCGGTGTCGTCGATGTCGGAGACCCGATGGCACTCTTCCAGCAATCCGGCTGAGAAGGCGCCCATCCGATTCGAAACGTCGAGTGCGCACCAGTTGCGCAACCAGGCAACGTACAGGATCGCTTGAGCGGCACTGGAGGATGCAACCATCCCGTCTATGATGGTGCCCGGGAAGGGACGCTTGGACGAGGGGAATCATGGCCGGAGGAAGCCATTTCGACTGGGACCTGATCCGTGATGACGACGACACCATCAGGGACGCACTGGAGCATGCCAACGCGCCGGTGACGCTGGCTGCACTCGTCCATCTCAGCGGGGACGTCGAACTGCTTCGTGGCGACATCAGGGTCGACAACAACCGCGCGCGCGACCTGCAGCGCGGCATCGGCAGCAAGCAGCAGGCCATCATACGAGCCAAGGCACTTCAGGTGCTGACCGATTACCGCGACCGCGGCTGTCCGGCGCCACCACCGCTTGCACCGGAAGCACTGCGAGAGATCCTGCGGTTCATCACCGGCGACGAACTCGACGAAGACATCGTCCGGTTCCTGATGGAGGAATCCGAGTTCGAGACCGATGATGCCTACGGAGTGGGCGGGTTCGACACCATTCCCGCGGACATCCGGCGCCGCTTCCATGTCGTTGTCGTGGGCGCCGGCATGTCGGGACTGCTCGCCGGTTATCGGCTCAAACAGGCGGGTCTCTCCTTTACCATCGTCGAGCGCAGCGCGGAAGTCGGCGGTACATGGCATGACAACATCTATCCCGGTTGCCGCGTTGACAACCCCAGCCATGTCTACGAGTACTCGTTCGCCCGCCACGACTGGCCGCAATACTACTGCACGCAACCGATCCTGCATTCCTACTTTGAACGCTGCGCATCCGACTTCGGTCTGCGCCCTCACATCCTGTTCGAGCACGAGGTCGCCGGAGCCGATTTCGACGAGGCGAGCGGCGCATGGAGCGTGACGGTCCAGGACGGTGACGGTCACACCGCCGTGCTGAAGGCCAATGCTCTCATCTGTGCCACGGGACAACTCAACCAGCCTCGACTTCCCGACCTCGATGGTCTGGGCGCGTTCGAAGGCCCCGCGTTTCACTCGGCACGCTGGGACCATACTCTCGATCTCTCAGACAAGCGGGTAGCGGTCATCGGAACCGGCGCCAGCGCCATGCAGTTCGTGCCCGAGGTCGCCAGACAGGCCCGCGAGGTCATGGTGTTCCAGCGCACGCCACCCTGGATCTATCCCAATCCCGACTACCGCGCGAGCGTGCCGGCGGGAGAGCACTGGCTGATCAACCATGTTCCCTACTATGCGCGCTGGTACCATTTCCTGCTGTTCTGGCTGGACGGAGAAGGTCTCTACGCGTCGGTCACGAAGGATCCGGCCTGGCAACATCAGGAACGGTCCGTGAGCGCTGCAAATGAGGCCTTGCGCAAACTCATGATTCGCAGCATCCGGCGCGAACTCGAAGGCGACAGGGCCTTGATGGCGGCATCAATCCCGAAACACCCGCCGTGTGGCAAGCGCCTGCTTGTCGACGACGGCACCTGGTATCGCACGCTCAAGCGCGACAACGTGAAGCTGATCACGGAAACGATCGACCGCATAACGGCCGACGGCGTGCAAACAGCGGACGGCGTCGGGCACTCGGCGGACGTGCTCGTCTACGCCACCGGGTTTCATGCCAGCCGGTTCCTGTGGCCCATGCGAATCCGTGGCCGGGACCGACGCGATCTCCGCGAGCATTGGGGGGACGACCCGCGTGCCTTTCTCGGCGTCGTCGTACCGGGATATCCCAATCTCTTCTGCCTCTACGGACCCAACACCAACATCGTCATCACCGGTAGTACCATCTTCTTTTCGGAGTGCGGCATGCACTACGTCATGGGCTGTATCAAGATGCTGTTCGAAAACGGATACCGCAGTCTGGAATGCCGCAAGGAGGTCCACGACGCTTACAACGTGATCATCGACGAGGGCAACCTGCAGGTGGCATGGGGCGCACCGAACGTTCGAAGCTGGTACAAGAACAAGGCGGGACGCGTGACGCAAAACTGGCCGTTCAAGCTTCTCGAATACTGGAGCCGGACCAGGGCGCCGAGCCAAAGGGACTTTCACTTCAGCTGAGTCCCATTGCATACGACGCACAACCCGGACACCGGCGTCACACCAACAACCCCCTCCGCCCGGCCGATTCCAGGAAGGCGCGCAGGTCGCTTGCCTCATCCATATCGAACAGGACACCTGGATCGAAAAGGTCCGCGCCATGCCGGAGGTCGTCCGGGAACGCCAAGGATACCGTGCCCACGAAGGCATCAGTGTCGTCGATGTCGGAAACCCGACGGCACTCTTCCAGCAATCCGGCTGATCAAGCATCCATCCGATACGAAGCGCCGAGTGCGTGCCAGCTGTGCAACCAGGCAACGCAGATGCGACTATCCCGTCTGTTGCGGTGCCCGGGATGAACCGCCCGGACGAGGGGTGTCATGGCCGCAGGAAGCCATTTCGACCGGGACGCGATCCAGGGATGACGACGACACCATCCGGGACGCACTGGAACATGCAAACGCGGGTAACGCTGGCTGCGCTCGTCCACCTGACCGGGGACGCCGAACTGCTTCATCGAGACATCAGCGTCGACAACAGCCGCGCGCATGACCTGCCGTTCGGTATCGGCAGAAACAGCAGGCCATCATACGGGCCGTGGCATCTCAGGTGCTGACCGACCCCCGCGACCACGACTGTCTGCCGCAGCCGGCGCCATCGTCAACGCCACCGACACACGGGGCCGCTTCCGGACCGCCACGTACCACGCATGATCGGGTCAATGCTCATCGAGGCGACCGTGAGTGCCTCAGCGCCCCGCCGGGCCGGTCTTCGCCCTGCAACCCGTTATCGTCTCACCGACATCAAGCCCAAGTCAGTGGGCCAGCAGTGACGTTCATCGAACAGGGTCTTGGTGCAGACTTCTCCGATCCGCCGTTACAGACGTCTCAGAGAACGCGACAGCAGCAGCGCTATCGAGATTGTCGCGACAACCAGCATGCCGTTGGCGTAGAGCGCCAGGTCGAGTCCGATTGATGCCGCGAGGAATCCAATCTGAAGATGCCCCAAGGGAGCCGATCCGAGGGCAAAGACCCATGCACCCATAGCCCGCCCGCGGAGTCTGTCAGGAACCGAAAGCTGCATCATCGACTGGGTGAGGATATCCCAGGCGGCGATGGCGAAGGCGACCGCAGCGAGCACGATCAGAACGGCCATTTGGTCCGGCGCCCAGCCAAGCAGCATGACGGCCGCGCCCAGCGCGACAATGACGATACCGTAAAGGTACGCACGACGACCGCGAACGGGCCAGGCCGTGAGCAACGCCGCAGCCGTGAAGGCGCCGACGGCCGATGCGGCCTGGAACTCGCCAAGGCCATCGATTCCGAGGTTGAGCCGAAGCCGCGCCAACTCCGGCAGCAGCGTCGAGAACGATGTGCCGAAAATCTCGATGATCGCGGTCACAACGATGAGAATCAAAAGGACACGGTTGCGCCGCATCTCCGCGATACTCTCCGACAGGTGCTGGCCAAGGCCCGGGCGCTCCGGGTGCTGCGCCGAGACAACCGACATTGCGGTGCCCAACGCGGCGCATGCCAGCACGTGCGCAACAGCCATCAGCATGAACCCCCAGACAATGCCGTGGTCGTGCGCCAAGTAGCCCACCATAAGGGCACCAGCACCTTGGCCAAGTCGTACTCCCAGGTTGATGGCGGCCAGAGCCGAGATGGCATAGGCCGGACCGACAAGATCGTAGGCCAAGCTGAGACGTATGGGGTTGTGGACCGCGCGAACGCTGCCCAGCACGAAAGAGGCTACGAGGGCGAAGACGAGGCCTTCGCCTCCGACCGCTGGAATGCAGGCAAAGGCTGCAAGAACCACCGCCGCGGCAAGCTCGGCGTGACGCAAAAGCCAGCCGCGGTCAAAGCGGTCGGCCACGCTGCCGGACGGTACACCGAACAGGAGCATGGGGAAGAAGAACAGGCCGAAGCCGATACCGACCCAGTCGGACCCGCCGGTTGCGCCATGGATCATCCATCCCACCAGAACCAGGTCTCCGCCCATGCTGATCGCGTTCAGCACCGCGTTACACCAGAGACGACGGAAGTCGACGGAGCGGAAAATCGGGGTCACGAACGAACCTTGTACCGGCAGGAAACCGACCACACGGTCGCGATTGCGCGATCAGTGTGCAACAAGATGAACTCTAACTATATGTTTCTTTCTCTTTGGGTGGTGAGCCCGGAAGGATTCGAACCTTCGACCGCCTGATTAAAAGTCAGATGCTCTACCAGCTGAGCTACGGGCTCTCGCGGAAACGAAAACTGGGGGAACGGGCAGCGCGCAACCTAGTGACTGCCATGGTTCCGGTCAAGGTTCGCCGCGCCGTCGCCGGTTGTTCCCGTGGGACATTTGCGTGATGCTCGACACATGACGAGCACGCTTCGCAAGCCGGACGATCTGGAGGGAATGCGCCTGGACCTTGAGCGCTTCGGCTACTGCATGGCCGAAGGAGTGCTGGGCGAGGTTCAGCTTGAAACGGCCGTCAGGGAAGTGGAGCGCGCGTCAGGTCGCAAGAAGCAGCGTTCGGCAGATGCCGATGAGTGGTTGCGCACCGGTGACGAGTGGGTGGTTCTCATCGCCGGTGAGTGCGGTCTTGATGACATGGTTCGTCATCCTCTCGCCCTTGCCATGGCGCGTCACCTGCTCGGCCAGCGCATCATGCTGTCAGGCTATACCGGCCACATCATCCACCCCGGCAACGAGGAGATGGATCTTCATACCGACCAGTGGTGGCTTCCCCGCGCAACGCATGCGGGGGAACCACCGAACCGGCCGGGAGACATCACGCGTGCCTCGGCCCGCCACGGACCTCCCTCGCCCGCCACTCATCCGATCAATCCCGCCGTCGTCATCAACGTCATGTGGGCAATCAGCGACTTCACGCGCGCCAATGGATGCACCCGCCTGGTTCCCGGGAGTCATCTTTCCGGTGCAGAGCCGGACCCCCGCCAGACCTTCGCCTCTGTCCATGCGGAAATCCCGGCTGGCGGTGTAGTGATGTGGGATGCCCGCACATGGCATGGTTCGGGTAGCAACACCACGCAATCCAGCCGCATCGGCGTCTCCATCACATACTGTGGCCCCCAGTTCCGGCAGTTGCAGAATCACACGCTCGCCATCAGCCCCGACATTCACGCGACGCTGGATGACACGATGCGCACCCTCCTGGGCTACCGTCTCTTCTCCAGCTACGGCGCGACGGACGACGATGAGGCGGCCTTTGCCCGTCCCGGTTACGACAGGCTTTGAGAACGGGTGCCGGCGGCCAGCTGATCGAAGGTTCCGTCCTCGATGGCCTGGCGGATCTCACCCATGAGATCCTGATAGCGGGTGATGTTATGGAGTGACAGGAGGACCGGACCCAGCATCTCGCCGCAACGGAACAGGTGGTGCAGGTAGGCCCTCGAGTGGTTCCGGCATGTCGGACAGCGACAGTCAGGATCGAGTGGCTGCGGGTCATCTCGATGGCGGGCATTCCGGATGTTGAGCGTGCCATCCTTCAGGAAGGCCTGGCCGGTTCTTCCGGAACGGCTGGGGAGCACACAGTCGAACATGTCGATTCCACGGGCCACCGCGCCGATGATGTCGTTCGGACGGCCCACTCCCATGAGATAGCGCGGTCTGTCTGCCGGCAGATGCTCCACCACGCCGTCGAGGACACGGAACATCTCCTGCTGTCCTTCTCCCACCGCCAAGCCGCCGACGGCATAGCCCTCGAATCCGATCGACCGCAGTGCGCGGGCGCTGGCAAGGCGCAGATCATCGTGAACGCCGCCGTGCACGATCCCGAAGAGGCCGTAGCCCTCCCGGGGACGGAACGCGGTCCTGCAGCGTTCGGCCCAGCGCATGGAGCGTTCCATGGACTGCAGCGCCCTCTCGTGCGTGGCCGGATGTTCGGTGCATTCATCGAGAACCATGGTGACGGTCGAATCGAGACACTCCTGAATCTCCACCGAGCGTTCCGGCGTCAGCTCGTGGCGACTGCCGTCAACATGGCTGCGGAAGACGGCTCCTTCTTCCGTGACCTTGCTCAGGCCCTTGAGCGAGAAGATCTGGAAGCCGCCGCTGTCGGTCAGAACGGGTCCCGGCCAGTTCATGAACCGCCTCAGCCCGCCCAGATCCCGTATTCTTCCGGCTCCCGGACGCAACATGAGGTGATAGGTGTTGCCAAGGAGCATGGAAACACCGGCCTCCTGCAAATGAGAGGTCATCAGACCCTTGACGGTTGCGGCCGTTCCCACCGGCATGAACACCGGTGTCTGCACTTCGCCGTGGGCGGTCATGAGGACACCGGTACGCGCCCGTCCACTGGTTCCCCGGCAGCGCCAGCTCAGCACGGTCGCTCTCTCGCAAGCAGGCAGGCATCGCCGTAGCTGTAGAAGCGGTAGTCCCCGGCGATGGCGTCCTGGTAGGCACGCTTCATGACTCCGGTGCCGAGAAAGGCGCACACGAGCATGAAGAGCGTCGAACGGGGAAGGTGAAAGTTGGTGATCAGGGCGTCGATGGCACGGAACCTGTGGCCTGGCGTAATGAAGAGAGTGGTGTCGCCCCGGTAGGGGTGCACGACGCCGGAGTTGTCAACCGCGCTTTCGAGAAGGCGCACGGTGGTCGTGCCGACAGCGATGATTCGCCCGCCCGACTGCCGCGCGGCGTTGATCCGGGCTGCCGCGTCTGCTGAGATCACTCCCCACTCGCCCTGCATGTCGTGATCCCGGACCACGTCCGTGCGGACCGGCATGAAGGTGCCGGGGCCAACATGCAGTGTGAGGGCAACACGCCCGATTCCTGCCGAGGAAAGGGCCTCGAGCAACCGCTCCGTGAAATGCAGCCCGGCGGTCGGGGCGGCGATGGCTCCGGCATTGCGGGCGAAGATGGTCTGATAGTCGCTGTGATCGCGTCCATCGGCACGACGACGGATGTAGGGCGGCAGAGGCATGGCTCCGTGGCATTCGAGATGGGCCAGAAACTCCTCTCTGGCCATGCCGACATCGAGAATGACGGTTCCGTTCGCCTCCCTGGCGACGACAGCGGCAGAAACCTCGCCGGGCAACGAAACACGCTGCCCGGGCTTGAGCTTGCGGGCCGGGCGCGCGAGAACCCGCCACAGGCTACCGCCTTCACAACCCACGGCGGTCACCTCGACAGGGGTGCGGGCACTCTGTCCACTCATTCGGACGGGGACAACCCGGGTATCGTTGACCACGAGAGTGTCGCCCGGTTCGAGGAGCCCGGGGAGATCCGCGAAGACGTGATGGGTCCGGCTGCCCGACCCGTCGACATACAGAAGACGCGCCGCATCGCGGGGCTCCACAGGGCGTATCGCGATCCTGTCGGAAGGAAGGTCGAAGTCGAACGAGTCGACCCGCATCGGCCTCAAGCTATGGCCCTGGCAAGGCGCCGGGCCACGCGTTCAGGAACGAAGCTCGCGAAGTCGCCCCCCAGCAGCGCCACTTCCTTGACCAGGCGCGACGAAATGAACGTGTGGCGTTCCGAAGCCATGAGGAACACCGTTTCAACGTCGGGTTCCATGCGCGCGTTCATGCCAGCCATCTGAAATTCGTAGTCGAAATCGCTGACAGCGCGCAGTCCGCGGATGATCACACCGGCGCCACATTCCTTGGCGAACGCTACCAGAAGACCGTTGATGGGACGCACATCGATGCTCGCAAGTCCCGACGCGTTCTTGAGGTCCGACAGTTCCTTCTCGAGCATCTCCACGCGCTCGTCGTAACCGAACAGCGGATTCTTGCCGGTGTTGACGGCGACGCCGACGATGAGCCTGTCCACCAGCGTGCGTGCCCTGGAAATGACGTCGATATGCCCATTGGTCACGGGATCGAACGACCCCGGATAGACACCAACCCTGCTCGAGTTCATCAAACCTTCCCCGGATCGCCCCTGACGCGTCAGGGATCCCCGTTGTCTTCTTCCTTGACCAGCGCCACCGATACCACTTTCGTGCCCTCGGTAACACGGAAGAGATGCACGCCGCGGGTGTTGCGACCGGCAATGCGTATCTCGTTGACGGGACTGCGGATGAGTTGGCCGCTGTCGGAGACGAGCACGATCTGATCGCTGTCGATAACAGGAAACGAGGCAACCACTGCGGCGCGATCCATCTCCTCGCCACGATCGAGGCCCATGTTGACTATGCCCTGCCCCCCCCGTCCCGTGACGCGGTACTCGTAGGCCGAACTGCGCTTGCCAAGGCCATCGCTGGCCACGGTGAGCAGAAACTGTTCCCGGCGGCCCAGTTCTTCGTAGACGTCGTCAGCGATGCCGGGCACATCGTCAGTCTCTTCCTGGTCGGAACGCCGTTCCAGCCCCGCCCGTCTCAGGTAGGCCGCCCTGACATTCGGGCTGATGTCGATGTGATCGAGGACCGTCATGTCGATGACGGTGTCGCCGTCTCCAAGACGGATCCCCCTCACGCCCGTGGAGGTTCGCCCGGCGAACGTGCGGATGGCGTCGACGGGAAAGCGGATGGCGCGTCCCTGGCGGGTGAACAGCAGGATGTCCTGATCCTCACGGCAGGTCTTGACGCCGATCAGCCGCTCGCCTTCCTCCAGTTTCATGGCGATGAGACCGTTTCTTCGGATGTTGGCAAAGTCCGACAGCCGGTTGCGTCGTATCGTGCCCTGTGCGGTCGCGAACACCACGTGCAGGTCGTCCCAGCTTGCTTCGTCAATCGGCATGGGCATGACCGTCGAGATCGTTTCGCCGTCGTCCAGGGGCAGCAGGTTGACAAAGGCCTTGCCTCGTGCCTGCGGCGTTGCCATGGGCAGACGGTAGGTCTTCAGACGGAAGACAAGACCGGAGGTGGCGAAGAACAGGACCCAGGCGTGGGTGTTGACCACAAACACCTGATTGACAACATCCTCATCGCGGATGGACATGCCGCTGCGTCCCTTGCCACCGCGCCTCTGCGCCCGGTAGTCAGCCAGCGGCACCCGCTTGACGTATCCGTTGAGGCTGACGGTGACGACCATGTCCTCCGGCTGGATCAAGTCCTCGTCGGTCCTGTCGAACACCTCATCGCCGAGTTCAGTGCGCCGTTCATTGACAAATTCGTCACGCAGTTCGACGAGTTCTCCTCGAATGAGTTCCATCAGGCGGTCCCGTGACGCCAGAACGGTAAGATGGCTTTTGATTTTCTCCGCCAAGCCCTTGAGTTCGGCGATGATCTTGTCCCTCTCCAGGCCGGTCAACCGCTGCAGGCGCAACTCCAGAATAGCGCGAGCCTGCTCGAGGGAGAGACGATACTCCCCATCTTCGCGCAATCGGGAGAGGGCCTCCTCACCCTCGATCAGCTCGAGAACCGGTTCGACCACGGTGGCGCGCCAGGTCCTGGCCATCAGCTGTGTACGCGCGTCCTCCGGACTTGCGGCATTGCGGATGAGGGACACCACCTCATCGACTTCCGTCACGGCAATGGCCAGACCGATCAACTGGTGGGCGCGCTCCTGCATGCGCGCAAGTTCATGACGCAGCCGCCGGGTGACCACGTCCTCGCGGAAACGGATGAACCGCGCAATGATGTCGAGGAGCGACATCTGGCGGGGCCGTCCTGACTCGTCGAGGGCCAGCATGTTGACTGCAAAGACGATCTGCAGCGGCGTGTAGTGCCACAGCTGGTTGAGCACGACATCGGACATCGCATCGCGCTTGAGTTCGATCACCACCCGCACTCCGTGGCGGTCGCTCTCGTCACGCAGCTCGTGGATTCCTTCCACGCGCTTGTCTCGGACCAGCTCGGAAATGCGTTCGATCAACCGCGCCTTGTTCACCTGATAGGGGACTTCGGTGACGATGATCGCCTCGCGTCCCTTGCGCACCTCCTCGATGTGAGTGCGGGCACGCACGACGATCCGTCCCCTTCCTGAAAGATAGGCATCCCGCGCTCCGGCCTGCCCCATGACCACTCCCCCGGTGGGGAAGTCGGGGCACGGCACGTATCGCAGAAGTTCGCCCGGAGTGATCAATGGATCATCGATGAATGCGCAACATGCATCAATCACTTCACCGAGGTTGTGAGGTGGAATGTTGGTGGCCATGCCAACAGCGATGCCGGTGCTGCCGTTGACGATGAGATTGGGGAAGCAGGCCGGCAACACCACCGGTTCCGTCTCGCTACCATCGTAGTTGTCGCGAAAATCTACCGTGTCATGGTCGATGTCGGAGAGCAGGCTGGACGCGATGCGGGCAAGTCTTGCCTCGGTGTAGCGCATGGCAGCCGGCGGATCTGCATCCATGGAACCGAAGTTCCCCTGGCCATCGACAAGTGGCGAACGCATGGTGAAGGTCTGTGCCATCCTCACCATGGCATCGTAGATCGCACTGTCGCCATGGGGATGGTAACGGGCCATCACATCGCCGACGATGCGGGCGGACTTTCGGTAGGGACGGTCGGCCGTGTAGCCGGCTTCGCCCATCGCATAGAGAATGCGTCGCTGGACCGGCTTGAGGCCATCGCGAACATCGGGAAGGGCCCGCGACACGATGACGCTCATGGCGTAGTCGAGGTAGCTCCTGCGCAGCTCATCCTCGATTGAAACCGGCGCGATGGCCCCGGAAGAAACCGGATCGGTCACGTCACGTCCCGCCATGCGCTATCGGCTGGCCGCAGGTGTCTCCCTGGCACGGTGATCAGAAGGGGATTCCGTCGTCGAAGTCCGATGAAATCCTGTCAGAGGCAGTCTGGCCGGCGTCCTCGACCTCGTTCCACCGAGCCTGCTGCGGGTCACCATCGTCCATGCGTGATGCCCCCCCTCCCCGGCTGTCGAGCATCACCATCGTGCCGCCAAAGCCCGACACCACGACCTCCGTCGTATAGCGTTCCTGACCACTCTGGTCCTGCCACTTGCGGGTCTGCAACTCACCCTCGACATAGATTTTCGACCCCTTCCGCAGGTAACGCTCGGCAACCTCTGCTACCTTGCCGAAGATGGCCACCCGGTGCCACTCGGTGCGTTCCCTCTTCTCACCCGTCTGCCGGTCGTTCCAGGTCCTGCTGGTGGCAAGCGACAGATTGGCGACGGCATCTCCCGACGTCATCCGGCGGATCTCCGGATCGCGCCCGAGGTTGCCCACCAATATGACCTTGTTGACGCTTCCTGCCATCTGGCATCTCCACATGAAAGACCGGTGAATGGGGTGTATCGTTGAGCATATCAGGGGATTGCCGACGGCGCATGAGGAACTGCGGCGCCTATCCACAGACTGCGCCCTTGCCAGACAATGCGCCTCCCCATAAACAAGGTCGGAGCGACACGGAACCATCATGACCAAGAGCATCCGCGTACGCGGCGCGCGGGAGCACAATCTCAAGGGTATCAACGTCGAGTTCCCCCGGGATCGTCTGATCGTCATGACCGGACTGAGCGGGTCGGGCAAGTCGTCCCTTGCCTTCGACACCATCTATGCCGAAGGCCAGAGACGCTACGTCGAGAGTCTGAGTGCCTATGCGCGCCAGTTCCTCGAGATGATGGAAAAGCCCGATGTCGAGCACATTGACGGCCTGTCCCCGGCGATCTCGATCGAGCAGAAGACAACCTCGAAGAATCCACGCTCGACGGTTGGCACGGTGACGGAGATTCACGACTACATGCGCCTCCTGTGGGCCAGGGTCGGCGTTCCCTGGTCGCCCGTGACCGGATTGCCGATCGAAAGCCAGTCGGTCAGCCAGATGGTCGACCGGATCATGGGCATGGCCGACGGCGCCCGCCTCATGCTGCTGGCTCCGGTGGTGCGGGGCCGCAAGGGCGAGTACCGCAAGGAACTCGGCGATCTGCTGAGGTCGGGTTTTCAGCGTGTGAGGATCGACGGCGCCGTTCACATGATCGAGGATGCTCCGCGCCTGGACAAGAAACGCAAGCACACCATCGAAGTCGTGGTCGACCGGGTCGTCAAGCGCGAAGGACTGGAGGGACGGCTGGCGGACTCCATCGAGACGGTCCTCGGTCTTTCCGACGGACTGCTTGTCGTCTTCGACGTCGACAGTCACGAGCAGACGACCCTCTCCTCGCGATTTGCCTGCCCCGTGTCGGGTTTCACGATCGAGGAGATCGAACCCCGGCTGTTCTCCTTCAACAATCCCTTCGGCGCCTGTCCGGAGTGCAGTGGCATCGGCACCCGCCTCGTCTTCGACGTCAATCTCATTGTTCCCGATCCCCGTCGCAGCCTTGACGGCGGCGCCATCGTTCCCTGGCATCGCAGTTCCAGCCTCTACTACAAGCGGGCCATGCGCTCGGTCGCCCGCCATTTCGGCGCGTCCCTCCATACGCCCTGGCAGGAGCTGCCACAGGACATGCGGACCATGCTTCTCGAGGGATCGGGCAACGAGAAGATTGGGTGGACGGAGGAATTCGGCGAAGAAGACGATCTTTCCGAGTTCCGGGCGCCGTTCAGAGGCGTGATCCCGGGCCTTGAGAGGCGCCTCAGGGAGACATCGAGCGAACACGTGCGCGAAGAACTCGGCCGCTATCAGGCCATGACCACCTGCGAGGCCTGCGACGGTTTCCGTCTCAAGCCGGAGGCTCTTGCCGTGCGTATAGCGGGCAAGCACATTGCCGAAGTCTCGGAGTATTCGATCGGCGAAGCCCGGCTCTGGTTTGCCGGCGTAGCCAGGACGCTGAACCCCCAGCAGGCCGAGATTGCCCGGCGCATCCTTGCCGAAATCAACGATCGCCTGACATTCCTCAGCCGGGTAGGTCTCGACTATCTGGCCCTCTCTCGGCGTTCCGGAACGCTCTCCGGCGGCGAGGGTCAGCGCATCAGGCTCGCCTCCCAGATCGGATCGGGTCTGACCGGGGTCCTCTATGTGCTGGATGAGCCGTCGATCGGCCTGCACCAGAGAGACAACCAGCGGCTTCTGGAGACCCTGACCGATCTTCGCAACCTGGGCAACACGGTGATCGTGGTCGAACACGACGAGGAGGCAATCCGTGCCGCCGACCACGTGATCGATCTGGGCCCTGGCGCCGGCGAACACGGCGGTCATATCGTCGCCGAAGGAACGCCGGCCGATGTCATGGCGAGCGAGGCAAGTTTGACCGGTCAGTATCTCGTTGGCACACGCCAGATCGACGTCCCCGACAGCCGGCGCGCATCAGAACGGTTTCTGACCCTCGCCGGAGCGTCGGCCAACAATCTCAAGGCGATCACCGCCCGTTTTCCCGTTGGCGCCCTTACCTGCGTGACCGGAGTGTCCGGCAGCGGCAAGTCGACCCTGGTGAACGAAACCCTCTACCTGGCGCTCAACAATCACCTTGGATCGCATCACCACGCGGCAGGTGCACACACGGTACTTGAGGGTGCCGACATGTTCGACAAGGTGGTGGACATCGACCAGTCGCCGATCGGCCGGACGCCGCGGTCGAATCCTGCCACCTACACCGGCGCCTTCACACCCATCCGCGAGTGGTTTGCCGGTCTGCCGGAATCGAAAACGCGGGGCTACCTGCCCGGACGCTTCAGCTTCAACGTCGAGGGCGGGCGTTGCGAGGCTTGCCGCGGAGACGGCCTCCTGCGCATCGAAATGCACTTTCTTGCCGATGTCTACGTCCAGTGCGACACCTGCCGGGGCCGACGCTACAACCGGGAGACCCTTGAGATCAGGTTCCGCGGCAAGTCGATCGCGGACGTGCTCGACATGACCGTCGAGGAAGGACGCGATTTCTTTCAGGCGGTTCCGGCCATTCGCTCGAAACTTGACATGCTGATGCGCGTCGGGCTGGGCTACATCAGGGTCGGCCAGCCGGCGACGACGCTTTCGGGCGGAGAGGCACAGAGGGTCAAGCTGGCCAAGGAGCTGTCACGGCGCGCCACGGGCCGCACCCTCTACATTCTCGACGAACCAACCACGGGTCTTCATTTCGAGGACGTGCGCAGGCTCCTCGAAGTCCTGCACGCCCTGGTCGACACCGGCAACACCGTGGTCGTCATCGAGCACAACCTCGAAGTGATCAAGACCGCCGACTGGATCATCGATCTGGGCCCAGAGGGCGGCGACGACGGAGGTCACATTGTCGCCGAGGGAGAACCGGAGGCCGTTGCCGGGATCCCGGCCAGTCACACGGGCCGCTATCTCGCCGGCATTCTCTCCGACGCAGGCACCATCACAGCCGCGGCGGAGTAGTCGTCACGCAGCGGACGACGTGCCGTGGCCGGCCGCTGGCGCAGCCGCTTGCGAGGCCATGCGGCGGCGCAGTCTGGCCCATGTCTCCGGGGTGCCGTCGTGATAGCTGCCGAACCACTTGTCCATCGGCACCAGCTGGTTGCCGTAGTTGCAGTTGTAGTAGCGATGGTGAAGCGTGTGGAAGAAGCTGCCGGCGTAGTGAACCGGCTTGCCGCGCACCAGGATGGAATCGAAACCCGTATGGGAAGATGCTGCCTGCAGGGTGTTGTACTGCCCGTGGAACAGGACATGTACCGGGTGCGACAGCACCGCCGCGTGAATGAAGACACCCGAAAGGTAAATGATGTGCTCGATCGGATGCATCGACAGGCCCGACCAGGGTCCGACAGTCACATTGCGATGATGGAGCGCGTGGGCGATGCGGAAAAGCGGCTTCCAGTGTAGCAGCCGGTGGATGACATAGAAGTGAACGGCCGACCAGAAGGGAATGATCAGGAACCAGGCGACGAAGAGCACCGGGTTCTCGTGCCAGACGAGGAAATGCGGGAACCAGCCATTGGCGTATCCCCACATCATGATCACCTCGTAGGCCGTCCAGATGCCGACGCCGCTGGTACACGACCAGAAGATGTTGTCACGCGTCTGGTTTCCGGTGAAGAAGCGCGCATCGTTGCGGGCAAGATCGCGGAAGTCGAACTTTCGCCTGTCGCCCTGGACGCGGAAGGTATGGAAAAAGAGATGCAGCCCCCCGGCGACCAGGATCATGAGACCAAGATTGCGCAGGTACATCCAGGCAATCCAGCCTGCTTCGAGTTCCCGGCAGTGCTCCAGTGCAGGCTGCGTGAACTCCCAGACCACGATCGCGAGAATCGCGAAGGGCACGACCTGTGTCCACATGAAGCCGAGGGACAGCAGATACCGCAGGGCCTTCGCCGGCCGCCATGGCCAGCTGAACAACGGTACGACAGGCATGGGAACCTCGGGGTGCCAGGCCCAGTCCCGATTGCGTCTGCTGGAGCTGGAAGCGTCCATGTCCAGATCTCCCCGCCGTCCGAAACCCAAGGGCAACGCTAATCACATCCGCCTGACCATGACAACCGATTTGCTCGCTCAGAGCCGGATCAGGAAGGCGTCGCGCGCCTCGATGCGTTGACTCGCCACTTGTGAGGAACCGGTTCCGGCGAACAGGCCCGCTTCACAGAACGCGAATGGTTCGCCACGAGCAGGGAACCCTGCACTTGCAGGAGAAATCGGAATCCGACTTTGGATCGAACCATGATTGCATCGCAATCGTCGCATGCCGAGAGCGTTACACCGAATGGGGCATCATGGCGCGCCGACCCGCCAACGGTGTGACAAACTGGTTTCACACTTGGACGGGCGGCGCCGTCCGTAGGCGCTTCCGCAAGGAGGTGGCCGGAGCGCGATGATTTCACGAATCGGAGGCGGGGATCTCCAAGGACGCACAGACAGCGTCCAAGGCTGCACCAGCGATCAATAGGGCTTCGTCTTCGGGTCGCAGTCGTGGCGGCTCCTCTCAGGGCGAGTTGACGATCAGCGGGCCGTTGGTCTGGCTGGCCATTATCCCTGCTCCGGTGGGACCAGGCGCTCGAGTTGCGGGATAAGATGAGGGATGTCCTGCTTTGTCGTGTTCCACACGCGCATCAGATTGATGTCGAAGGAACACGTCACAGACTACCCACATCCATGACTTTCCAGATGTGGTGCGCATCACCCGCAAGGCCCACGTGTTCGAGGGACAGTCCCTGAATGTCCTGGGCCGGGCCCGCCGCCAGAACCAGCCCCAGTTCCTGCTGTTGTTCCCGGATGAGAGCCAGCGATATGTGCCCGTGGAATGGACCGATGCGGGAACCGCCGGGCCGTCCGATACCGATGACACTTCCGAACTGCCCACTGTCGGAGTGCGGGAGCTGCAGAGATTGCGTGACCGGATCGAAAGGATTCGCCAACGCACCGAGGTGGGCCCGGACTCCCCGACGGGTTCTCCGGAATCCGCTCCCGCGCTCACCGCAGGATGTTCGCCAGGGCAGTCGTCCCACGCCCAACCTGAGCGGTCACGCTAACATGGCATCGACATGGCCCATCCGCCGTCAGGAGAATGACGATGCCCCTTACCCCTGCCGAGAAGCAACGCCGCTACCGCGAGCGGCTCAAGGCCGGCGCCTGCCCCGTGCAGTACCGGCGTCCCAAGGACCGGCGCTCGAAGCCGCAACGCTGGCACGATGCGGTGGACACCCTGATCGCCTTGCAGGAGCACTATCGCAACTGGCTTCAAGCCTTGCCCGAGGGGCTTCAGGATACGGCGGTTCATGCCAAGTTGCAGGCCATCGATGCGCTCGATCTCGACGCCCTGAACGAGGTGGACTTGCCGCGCGGCTTCGGACGGGATTGATCCCGACCCCCAGTAACGTTACCATGCTCCATCACATGATGCATCGCACGATCAAGTGGCATGGCCATGCAGCTGGACCTCTTCCTGCCACACCAGGCGTCTCATGCTCGCGTGTGGTCCACCCTCGATGCGGCTGTCCGCCAGGCGGTTCTGGAACACCTCGCCCATCTCATGGCACGCACCGTGCTCCAGCCTGTCTGCGGGCAGGAGACGGATGATGGCTGACATGCGAATCGCCCCGGCGCATCTGGAACGCGGCGCCATCGTCTATGTCCGCCAGTCTTCGGCTTCCCAGGTCGAGCACAACCAGGAATCCACCCGCCGCCAGTACGCCCTGGTCGACCGTGCACGGGATCTGGGATGGCGGCCTGACCAGATCCATGTCGTCGACGAAGACCTCGGACGCTCCGGCGCCAGTACGGAAGGCAGAACCGGCTTTGCCCGGGTCACGACCGAGGTGGCGATGGGCAAGGTCGGCATCCTGCTTGGCCTGGAGGCGTCCCGCCTGGCCCGGAACAATACAGACTGGTACAAGCTGATCGACCTGTGCAGCCTCACCAACACCCTGATCGCCGATGCCGACGGCATCTACCATCCTGGCCTGTTCAACGACCGCCTGGTTCTCGGCCTCAAGGGCACGATGAGCGAGGCCGAACTTCACTTCCTGCGCGCCCGCCTCGACGGCGGCATCCGCAGCAAGGCGGCGCGCGGCGAACTCTATCGCAGCGTCCCGGCAGGCTATGTTCGCGGTGACGGAGACGGAGAACTCCTCATCGACCCCGACGAGCAGGTCCAGGCGGCGATCCGCACGGTGTTCGAACGCTTCCCCGAGTTCGGCTCTGCGCGCGGTGTGTGGCGCTGGTTCTCGCGCCAGGAGCGGGTCTTTCCGGTGCGCGGGCCGCGCGAGACCATCCGTTGGGTCAAGCCGTCCTACCGCATCATCCACATGGTTCTCACCCATCCGGTCTATGCCGGAGCCTATACCTATGGACGAAGGCGTCAGGACACCGTGATCGACGATACCGGAACCGTACGCAAGCGCATCCGCATGCGGCCACGTTCGGAATGGCCCGTCCTCATTCGCGACCACCATCAAGGCTACATCGACTGGGCAACCCACGAAGCGATCCTTGCCCGCATCGCCACCAACGCCCGGCCGCAGAAACACGGAGCCAGTCAGGGTGCGGTCCGGGAAGGATCGGCCCTGTTGCAGGGCCTTGCTGTCTGCGGGGAATGCGGCCGCCGTTTGATGACCCACTATACCGGCCGCACCGCATCGCCGGGCTATCACTGCAGGTCGGCCGGCGAGTTGACGGCGGAACGGACCCGCTTGTGCCTCTATGTGGGCGCCACAAAGATCGACCATGCCGTCGGCGAGGCCGTGCTGGACGCCATCCAGCCGGCCGGGATCGAAGCGGCGCTGCAGGCCGCCGGAAAGGTCGAGGCCGACCGGGAGCGGATTCTTGCGCACTGGGAGATGGAGGTCGAGCGGGCTCGCTATGAAGCCGCCAGAGCCGAACGGCGCTATCGTGCCGTCGATCCGGAAAACCGCCTGGTGGCGCGCGGGCTGGAGGCGGAATGGGAGCAATGCCTCAAGGCGCTTGACGACAGCCAGGCGGAACTGGCCCGCCGCCGGCAGGAACGTCCCCGTCCCCTTGAACCGGCGGACCTTGATGCCCTCATCGCGTTGGGAAAGGATCTCCGCCAGGTCTGGAATGCCTCCACGACCACGGCTCGGGACAAGAAAGAACTGCTGCGCACCGTGCTCCAGGATGTCGTCATTCGGGCTCCGAGGGAGGCATCGCACATCCACCTCACCCTTCACTGGTGCACCGGCTGCCTGACGGAAATCGAGCTGGACCGTCCGAAAAAGCGCCAGGGTGGAGTCCGGACCGACGAGAACACCGTCGATCTGGTGCGCCGCCTCGCGCAGTTCCACCCTGACGATGTCATCGCCGGCATCCTCTGCCGCCAGGGGAAAACCACCGCACAAGGTCTCCGGTTCACCGCCGACCGCGTTCGCCACTTCCGCGGTCACTGGAAAATCCCGCGCTTTGACCCATCGACCCGGACCGATGACGGAACCCTCGTCAACATCCGGAAAGCCGCGAACGTCCTCGGGGTGGCCACCTCGACCGTCCATCGATGGCTTGCCGACGGCTTCCTTGATGGCGAACAGGCCACTCCCGGCGCCCCCTGGCGCATCCGCATCAACGAGGCATTCCGTCCCCGGTTCATGGAAGAGGCGCCGCCTGGCTATGTGCCGATGCTCGAGGCCACGAACCGCCTCGGCGTGTCACGCCAGACCGTGTTGCAGCGTGTAAAGCGCGGCGAGCTGGACGCCATCCACATCAAGGCGGGAAGAAAAAAAGCGTTGCGAATCAGGGTTCCAACCGACAGTCCCAGCCTGTTCGATCAAGGCACGCAAACCGGGGTGTAGTATGAACGCCAATCCAAGTATCCATGCACGAGTCGGTTTCGCATTCCGATGATCCTCGACCAGGGGTTTTCGGAATGCGCATTCCTGGTTTGCGCACTGACGCGAGACGCCGCCTCTCCGACAGTCTCCACCGTTTTGAGGATCGCGAGTTGCGCCATGCGGTCGCGTTGAAACTCTGCGAAGGTCAGCCCATTGGCGAACGCCACCGCCTCACGAGCAGCCAGCAGCATGTCGAGAAACAAGACCCCGTCATCCCGCATAGATCATCTCGGCTGATCGCAGAATGGTCTTGCGGCGGAGGTGATTCCGGCTCTGTTCGATGCCCGCGCGTTCGACCAGATCGACTTCGCGACCAAAGATCGCTTTCAATTCCTCCTCCATATCGACTAGATCGAACAGGGTATGGCGGGCTTCTTTCACGAACTCGATCAAAATGTCGATATCGCTCTCGGAACCGAAGTCGTCCCGCAAAACGGAACCGAACAGCGCCAGTTCGGACACTTGCCAGCGTTCGCAGAAGGCGACGATACGGTCGGAAGGTATCTCGATTTGCACGCTCACAATTGAAGCACTCGATTGGCGTGGGACTCGCCTACGGAAACTGACGGCCAGCGCGTCATGGACGCGGGGTCCTGGCTCGAGATTCGCGGGAGATTTATGGAATCGCCCGCAATCAGGCGGTTCGGCCAGCTCAGCGGGTGACTGCAGAACTCGTTGGCTTGGCGGAGCGTTGGATTCTCGTCTGGCTCTGCGAACAGCCAGAGATGTTGGGCGATGCCGTTCCGCTCAAACACTGCCTCGATGACGGTGCGCGGATCAATTCGCTCGTGCAAGGGTAGCGAGACGCTCGTCACTTGGAACGACGTGTGCTCTGCCTTTTCAGCCCGAGAGAGTTGTGGGTCGTGAACTTCTCTTCCTGGCCCCGCCTCTGGATCCGTGTCGAGCATCACCGGGGCGCCGGCCGGATTGTCCATGCGATCCTTGCGGGCCTGCGCGTTGGACTCTGGATCCCGCTTCGCCATCACGTTTCCTCACGAACCGACATCTGCGGGGTGCATCGCTTCCTCCGCTAGTCCCCTTGTGTGTTTCCTTAATCAACTCTGTGTCTGTCTACAATCAAAGACGACGTGCTAATCAATGGTCACCCGGTCCTGAAATGTTTTGAAAGCGCGAGCGACTGGCCCTGGTAGTGGCTTCCGAGGTCGGCGCCATAGAGGACTGACGGGCGCTTTATGAGACGTTCAAAGGCAAGGCGACCCATGGTCTGGCCGTGTTCCAGGAGAAACGGAACCTCGTGACTGCGGACCTCGAGGACGGCCTTTGCTCCGGCACCACCATCCGAGCACCAGCCAAAGCCGGGATCGAAAAAGCCCGCATAGTGCACGCGGAACTCGCCCACGAGGGTGTCGTAGGCCGCCATCTCGGCAGCGTAATCGGGTGGGACCCTCACCCGTTCGCGGGTGGCAAGGATGTAAAACTCGTCAGGATCGAGGATCAGGTTGGGCGCGGCATTGATGGGTTCCCAGAACTGTGCCGGATCGAGATCTCCCCTGCAGTCGACATCGACAACTCCGGTGTTGCGCCGGGCGCGAAACCCGACGAGAGACTTCGATCCCTCGCCTTTGAGATCCAGGGTCAGGGCCACCGTGTTGCCGCGTATCGATGCATCAGGGGTGTCGACGAGGCCGTGTTCTTTATGAAGCTCCTTCAACCTGTCCTCTCCAAGCGGCGGGGTGCCACGGCGGAACCGAAGCTGCGCAAGGCGGGAACCGCGGCGCACCAGAACGGAGAAGGTGCGCGGCGAAACCTCCGCGTAGAGGCGACCCCGGTAGCCTTTCGCCACTCTGTCGAACTGTGTCGCATAGTCGGTAATGATCCTTGTAAAGACATCTAGGCGACCGATAGAACTCTTCGGATTCACAAGGCCTACGAGTTCGTCTTGGGGTTTCAGGCGCAGACTTTCCTGGAGCGGAATGATGTAAACGCAATCGCGTTCTAGTACGGCTCCTTCGGAGAGGTCGATCTCGTGCATGATGCCAGCGGTTTCATCAAGCTTGCCATTGACGGTCGACCGCGGTCCGGGCAACAACGATGAGCGCACACGCCAGGCGACGCTGCCCAGCCTGAGGTCTAGGCTCGCCGGTTGCAGTTGACCATCCGCAAGCGGATCGTCAGGAACGATTGTCGAACCGAGCATGCCCTCCAAATGCTGGCAGGGCAGCACCCCGGTGGTGAATTGCGCGCCGTCGCTGGTTTCGCCTGTGGCATCCGGAAGAACATGAGGTAGCATCGGTGCGGATGCGCTGTCCCGCCCACCAATGAGATCGGTCATGGAGTCTCTTAGAGTCGTTCCTGAGAAGTCTATTCCTCCGCGCCCGGCAGGTCATCCACAGGGGACCGCAGCATGAGCGCACCGGTTCATGTCATCGGTGGTGGTCTGGCCGGGTGCGAGGCTGCCTGGCAGATCGCGCGTGGAGGCGGCAGCGCCGTGCTCCACGAGATGCGACCGCACCGCACCAGCGATGCTCACAGGACCGATACTCTTGCCGAACTGGTGTGCTCCAACTCCTTCCGTTCGGATGACGCCGCCACGAATGCCGTGGGCCTGCTTCACGAGGAACTGCGTCGCGCCAATTCCCTCATCATGGCCGCGGCCGACCGCCACCAGGTGCCGGCCGGAAGCGCCCTGGCTGTGGACCGCCATGGGTTTTCCCGCGACGTGGAAAGGGCAATCGAGTCCGAACCGCTGATCGAGGTGCGCCGCGAGGAGGTGCCGTCGCTGCCAGGGCCGGACGAGGGTCTGGCGATAGTCGCCACAGGTCCTCTCACGGCGCCTGGCCTTGCCACTGACATCCTGCGAGCGACCGGCCGGGACGCCCTCGCCTTCTTCGATGCCATTGCTCCGGTGGTTCACCGCGACAGCATCGACTTCGACATCGCGTGGTTCCAGTCGCGTTACGACAGGCCCGGCCCGGCGGGAGATGCCGCCGCCTACATCAACTGTCCGCTCACCCTTGAGGAGTACGATGCCTTCGTCGACAGGGTGTGCGCCGCACAGGTGACACCCTTTCGCGACTGGGAAAGGGAGACGCCGTGGTTCGAAGGATGCCTGCCCATCGAGGTGTTGGCGCGACGCGGCCGCAACACCCTGCGCTTCGGACCGATGAAGCCGGTCGGACTGACCAATCCCGCCACCGGTCAGAGACCCTTCGCCGTGGTGCAACTGCGCCAGGACAATGCCCTTGGAACTCTTTTCAACATGGTCGGTTTCCAGACCAAGATGCGCCACGGTGATCAGGTCGACGTACTCCGCACCATTCCCGGGCTCGACGATGCCCGTTTCGCGCGGCTGGGCGGTGTCCACCGGAACACATTCATCAACAGCCCGCACCTGCTCGATGGCGCGCTGCGCCTGCGCCAGCGGCCACACCTGAGATTTGCAGGGCAGATAACCGGGGTCGAGGGCTATGTCGAGAGCACGGCAATCGGCCTGCTCGCCGGACGTTTCGCGCTGCTGGAGAGCCGCGCGGACGTTATCGTTCCACCCCCCGCGACGACGGCGCTGGGCGCCCTTCTCAACCACGTCACCACCGGAGCGGATGCCCGCACGTTCCAGCCGATGAACTGCAACTTCGGCCTCTTTCCTTCCCCCGGACCCGACCTCAGGAAAGCCGTGCGCCGGACTGCGATCGTCGCTGCAGCGCGAGCCGACCTGGACCCCTGGCTGGCCGCTCATGCCCGGTGCCGGGTGTAGACATCAGGCGGGCGATGCCATATGAACTTCACGCAACATGGTGGCCCTTCGCGGTTGGCCGCCATGCGGTGTCGGGACCTAACTGAGATTGGGGGAAGCTCATGGCCAAGATACTCGAATCACTCTCGTCCACAGTCATCGCCGGATGTGTGCTGACGGTTATCGTCGCCATCATCCTCGTCTACATCTGATTGCATCGCGAGGGAGGATCATCTCATGGAAGGACTCGACTTTCTTTCGTTCCTGTTCCGCTGGCTCCATGTGCTTTCCGGCGTGATGTGGATTGGCCTGCTGTGGTACTTCAACTTCGTGCAGATCCCCAGCATGCCGAAGATCCCCGATGACCAGAAGCCCGCGGTCGGCAAGGTCATCGCTCCAACGGCACTGTTCTGGTTCCGCTGGGGCGCCATGGCAACGATCGTGACCGGTCTCATTCTGGCGATGCTCAACGGCTACTTCATCGAGTCGATCGCCATCGGCATCACCGACGGCGGCGCCAGCACCGCAATCGGCATCGGCATGTGGCTGGGCACCATCATGTGGTTCAACGTCTGGTTCGTCATCTGGCCGAATCAGAAGCGGGCGCTGGGCATCGTCGATGCCAGCGACGACGCCAAGAAAGCCTCGGCGCGCACCGCCATGCTGTTTTCACGCACCAACACCATGCTGTCGATCCCCATGCTGTTCTGCATGGTGTCGGCACAGAATCCCTGGTACTTCTGACAATCGCCAGTCCCGGGAAGGCGCCTTGGCGTCTTCCCGGGATGTGATCTCAGACGGCCATGAGGGCAGCCGCGACGAGGCGTTCCTCGGCCATCAGAATGTTGTAGGTGCGGCAGGCTGCGCCTGTCGTCATGGCATCCACGACAATGCCGTGCGGGCGCAGGAATTCGCACACCTCCCGGGGCGGTACTTCCGATGCCTCCCCACAGCCCAACAGAAGAATGTCGACACGCGCAGACCGCGCCACGACCTCTGCCAGGGCCGCTGGCGTCACGTCCGGCATGCCGGCCACCGGCCAGGCCATCACCGCATCGGGAAAGACAATCAGGGAGCCCTCGTGGCGCCGGTCACCGATGCGAAATCCGCCGTCTCCATAGCTGGTGATGACATTGCGGGTGGCGGCAGGCACATCCATCACCACTGCATCGAACGTCGTGGCATCAGGGAGTGTCCGACGGCCCTTCCCTTTCGTCACTCACGCGGACCGGCCTCAGATAGAGCAGGACCGGAGCAGCGACAAACAGGGACGAATAGGTGCCGATCAGGACCCCCCAGATCATGGCCAGCACAAAGGGGGCGATCACCGCGCCGCCGAACAGCCACAGGGCGACGAGAGCCAGCATTGTTGTCACACTTGTCATGACGGTGCGTGACAACGTGTCATTGAGCGAGCGATCAATGACTCCGCGCACCGACTCCTGCTTGTACTTGCGGAGATTCTCCCGGATGCGGTCATAGACAACGACCGTGTCGTTCATCGAATAGCCGACGATGGTCAGCAGTGCGGCAACGACCGGCAGATCGAATTCGATGCGCGTCAGACTGAACACCCCGATGGTGAGGCCGACATCGTGGGCGAGAGCGAGCACGGCGCCGACACCGAACTGCCACTCGAAGCGGAACCAGATGTAGATCATCATGAGGACAAGGGCGACCAGGACCGCCTGCGCACCCTTCTCGATGAGTTCGCCGGAAACCTGCGGTCCCACGAACTCGACGCGCCGGTATTCGATCTGCGGGTACATGTCGTTGAGTGTCGCCTGAATCCTGTCGATGGCCGCCTGCTGAACGGATTCGTCTCCGGCCAGCAAAGGCAGACGGATCAGCACGTCGCTGGCGGAACCGAACTCCTGCAACGCGATGCTGCCGACATCAAGCGCATTCAGTTCACTTCTCACAGCTGCGAGATCGGCCGCCTGCGGCGTGCGGATCTCGATCAGGGTGCCGCCCTTGAAATCGATGCCGAAGTTCAGTCCGGAAAGGAGCAGCAAGGCAAGCGAACCGATGAAGAGAACCACGGACACGGTCACCGCAATCCGGTGAACATCCATGAACGGCAGATTGAGACCGGTCGGGACCAGACGAAGCCGCTTCATCGGTCAGATCCCCAGGGCCTTCGGCCGGAACCGGGCGAGCCAAAGGTGGGTGAGGAGGCGCGTCAGCAACATCGCCGTAAACATCGACGTGAGAATGCCGATCGCCAGTGTGGCGCCAAATCCCCTGACTGGCCCCGATCCAAGGAAGAACAGCAGGAATGCCGCCACGGCCGTGGTGATGTTGGCATCGAGGATTGTCGTCATGGCTCTCCTGAAACCGGTCTCGACGGCATTGAGAATGGTGCGCCCGTGACGCATTTCCTCGCGGATGCGCTCGAAGATCAGCACGTTCGCATCGACCGCCATTCCGACCGTGAGGACGATGCCGGCGATTCCGGGAAGGGTGAGGGTCGCCTGCAACAGTGACAGCAGGCCCATGAGGATAATGAGATTGGTGATAAGCGCGACGTTGGCGAAGGCGCCCAGGGTTCCGTAGCAAGCAACCATGAAGACGATGACGGCAGCAAAGCTGACGGCTGCCGCAACCTTGCCGGCTTCAATCGAATCCGCGCCCAGGGTGGGACCAACGGTTCGCTCCTCGACGACCGTGAGCGGAACAGGCAATGCGCCGGCCCGCAACAGCAACGCCAGTTCCTGCGTCTCGAACACTGTGAAGGAGCCGGTGATGATACCGCTTCCCTGGCAGATCGGCCCATTGATGCGCGGGGCACTGATGACGACCCCATCGAGAACAATGGCGAGCAGACGTCCGACATTCTCCGTCGTCACATCGCAAAACCGCGCGGCGCCCACACCGTCAAAGCTGAAGGCGACAACCGGGCGACCCTGATCGAAACTTGCGGCGGCACTCTCCAGACTTTCTCCGGTCACGAGAATCTCCGCCCGAAGGACGTGGTTCTGTCCGGGCTGTTCTCGACTGGGCATGAGAACCGAGCCGACCGGGAGCTGCCCGGCTTCAGCAGCGGCAACGGACGTATCCTGATCGACAAGATGGAACGTCAGCTTGGCGGTCTGACCCAGGCGCGAGCGCAACACGCGCGTGTCGTCGACTCCCGGCACCTGGACAAGGATACGGTCCCGCCCCTGGCGGGTGATCACCGGCTCCAGAACACCATCGGGATCAATGCGCCCGCGCAGCACCTCCAGGGTGCGCTCGATGGCATCGCTGAGACCCGCCTCCAGGCCTTCCTCGGTGAACGCCGCCGTGATCGTGCCGCTCTCATCGATGGTGATCGTGAAATCGTCCGCCAGTCCCTCGAGTTCGCCTGCAGCAGCCGCAGCATCGTCGGCATTGCGCAGGGTGAACTGCCGGTGTCGGTCATCGCCTCCGGTGACCCTGACACCAATGCGTTCACCACGCAGGGTCCGCCGCACATTGCCTTCGAGCCATGCCAGGCGCCCTTCCCGCCAGGCTGCCTCGTCGATCTGCAACAGGAGGTGTGCTCCGCCGGAAAGATCGAGACCGAGGCTCACCTGCTTGTGCGGCAACCAGGTCGGCAGTTCGTTTGCATTGTCACGCGAAAGCAGGTTCGGTGCGGCAAAGGCCAGACCCAGAACACTGACAAGAACGACGATCCAGATCTTCCAGGTCGGAAAGTAACGCATGGCCGGTCGCGTCAGCTGCCACCGTTGTCGCCCGCATTCCCCTCATCCGCTCTCACGGCCTGGCGCGGTTCCGGCTTCGCCATGACGTCGGCGATCATCGAGTGCCGACACTTCACTCTGACATCCTTGGCGATTTCGACGATGAGGACGCCGTCTCCCTCGATGCGCGTCACATTTCCGATGATTCCACCGTTCGTGACCACCTGATCCCCACGCTTGATCGAACTGAGCATGGCCTGGTGTTGCTTGGCCTTCCTTGACTGTGGCCGGAACACGAAGAACCAGAAGACGCCGAACATGGCGACCATGAGGATGAGGAAGAAGGGATCGAAACCGGCGGCGCCTGCTTCACCCTGTGCATAGGCGTGTGTGATCGGCATGTCGATATCCTGCGCGAAAGGTGGCGGACTATAGCCGGGGGATGACCGATTGCAAACCGCCGGGTACTGTGGAACACGATGATGACCGCCCCTTGACTGCCCTGCCCGCCACATGACGAATCCCGCACTCGCCCGAATCGCACAGGCGCTGGAACGCATCGCCGGCACCGCCAATGCGCCGCCCGGGGACAACGCTGTCCCGGCTCTTCCGCAGGGCAGCGTGGCATTTGTCTGGCATGCGGGGAATGACACCCTCAAGGCGGTTGAACGCGTCCAGCATGTCCCGCTGGACCTTTTGCACGGCATTGACCACGCACGGGACGCGCTGCTCGAGAACACACGCCAGTTTGCCAGAGGCTACCCCGCCAACAACGCTCTGCTGTGGGGCGCCCGCGGTATGGGGAAATCGACACTCATCAAGGCCGTCCACGCCAAAGTCCACGCCGAACAGCCGGAGTCCCTGGCGCTGATCGAGATACACCGGGAAGACATCGCCCATCTCTACCGTTTGCTCACGCGGATGCGACAACTGGAACGGCGCGCCATCCTGATGTGCGACGACCTCTCCTTCGACGCCCACGACAGCACGCTCAAGTCGCTCAAGGCAGTGCTCGAGGGCGGCCTCGAGGGACGCCCGGACAATGTGCTCTTCTATGCCACGTCCAACCGGCGTCACCTGACACCTCGCGACATCATGGAGAACGAGCGCTCGACCGCAATTCATCCGGCCGAGGCTGTCGAGGAAAAGGTGTCGCTTTCCGACCGGTTCGGGCTGTGGCTCGGTTTTCACGGGTGTGACCAGCCCACCTACCTTGCCATGGTCAAGGGATATGCGGACCATTTCGGCTTGGACGTGGAAGTCGATGCGCTCCACGCACGCGCCATCGAATGGCAGATGACACGCGGAGCGCGGTCCGGCCGTGTCGCCTGGCAGTTTATCCAGGATTTGGCGGGCCGCATGGAAAGGACACTCGAGACCTGCTGAAGGAGCGACCGGCGGTTCAGCCCTCGACAAGGTGTTCGATCGGATTGACGGCTGTGGTTCCCTGGCGAAGTTCGAAATGGGACTGCGGTTGGGAAATCCCGCCGCTGGCGCCGACACTGGCAATGACGTCGCCACGCAACACCATCTGACCACGGGCGACGAGATTGCGCGCATTGTGGGCATAGGCCGTGACCCAGCCATCCGTATGGCGCAACAGCACAAGGTTGCCGTAGCCCCGGATCTCGTTACCGACGTAGGAGACAACGCCGTCCTCGGCGGCACGCACCGGTGTGCCGGCCGGTGCGGCGATGTTGATGCCGTCGTTGTGCAGACCGCCTTCCTTGGGGCCGAAACCCGAGACCACCGGTCCTGTGACCGGCCAGATGAACTGCAGGTCGCCTGCAGGCGCCGGCTCGGAAATGGCCGTCGTCACGGGTTCGGGAACGGACACCTCATCTGCAGCCACCCGGGATGTCGTGATGGCCGCCCGTGGCACCGTCAGTTGCTGTCCCTCCACGAGAAGATAGGGCTTGACCAGGCCATTGATCTCGGCGAGTTCGCGTGAACGCACACCAAGGTGGCGCGATATGCCGAGCAATGTGTCACCTCGGCGCACGGTGTAGATGGTCACCGGGCCCGTATCCGAAGGCACGGTCTCCAGAATCATCGCCTCGCGCGGTGCATCGTCCCGGGCAGCGCCAAGAATGCGCTCAATGCGCGCCATCAGATCCTCGGCGGCCTGTTCCTCCGGCTCCACGACGGGTTGTGGAGGCGCGGCTGGCGTCTCTGGCGGAAGAGGTTTTTCGGTCGGCAGGGGAGGCAGGGACGCCAGCCTGCCTGCCGGCGGGGTTCCCGGCAGAGGTGGCAAGACCTGCTCGATGTGGCGCACCGGGGCCGGCATCTGGGCGCAGGACGCCACCAGAGCGGCGACGGCAAGGAACGCCAGAAGCCCAGGAAACGAGCTCTCACCCATGGACGAGCGGAACGAACCTGACATCGAGAAAGGCATGACATTCATGACCCGAATCGAGGCGTCGCACATGGTAGAGCTTCTGGTCGAACAGCGTTCCACCAACCGGCACCACCATGATACCACCGGGGACGAGTTGGTCGATCAGAGGCTGCGGCATGGTCGTCGCCGCAGCCGTCACCATGATCCTGTCGAAGGGTGCCTCCTCCGGCCAGCCGGTGGAGCCGTCTCCCGACCGGCAGGTGATGTTCTCGAGATTCAGTTCGGCAAACCGGGCCATCGCCTGGTCGAGCAGCGTGTCGTGGCGTTCAACCGTCCACACGTGTCCGGCCAACTGTGCCAGAATGGCAGTCTGGTAACCACTTCCGGTTCCGATTTCGAGAACCCGCATACCCTCCTCGAGAGCCAGTCTCTCGGACATCAGCGCGACGACCAGAGGCTGACTGATCGTCTGCTGGCAGTCGATCGGCAACGCCATGTTCTCCCAGGCGTGGGCGATGAGGTCAGAACGCACAAACCGGTCTCTGGGAACCGTCGCCATGGCCTCGAGTACGGTGGACGAACGAACGCCCAGCGAAACGAGATCCTGGAGGAGTTCCGGGCGCGAGGCGGGCATCGCCGTGCTGTCAACCGTCGACCGGTGTGGCTCCGCCGGGATGAAGGCGCTCCGTGCCACCCAGGTAGGGACGCAGAACCTCGGGAATGGAGACGCTTCCGTCCTCGTGCTGAAAATTCTCCAGGATGGCGATCAGCGCCCGGCCAACCGCGACACCCGATCCATTGAGCGTATGCACAAATCGGGTCTTGCGTGTGTCCCTGGTCCGGCAGCGAGCGGCCATCCGTCGCGCCTGGAAATCGGCACAGTTCGACAGACTCGATATCTCCCGCCACTTTCCCTGTCCCGGCAGCCACACTTCGAGGTCCCATGTGAGGCGGGCTGCAAATCCGATATCTCCGGCAGCCAGAGTGACGACACGGTAGGGCAAAGCCAGTCGTCGCAGGATGGTCTCCGCACAGTCCGCCATGCGTTGATGCTCCTCCGGCGAATTCTCGGGCGTGGTCACCGAAACCAGTTCCACTTTCCAGAACTGATGCTGGCGCAGCATGCCCCTGGTATCGCGCCCCGCCGCGCCCGCCTCGGACCGGAAACACGGGGTGAGTGAGGTGTAGCGCAGGGGAAGCGTGTCCTCGTCCACGATCGTTTCGCGAACCAGGTTCGTGAGAGTCATTTCCGCGGTGGGAATGAGATAGCGGTCGTCGGTGGTACGGAAGAGATCACCGGCAAACTTGGGAAGATTGCCGGTGCCGTAGGCGGTCTCGGGACGCACCAGCAGGGGCGCGGAGACCTCGACATAGCCGAACTCCCGCGTGTGCACATCAAGCATGAAGGAAGCAAGCGCCCGTTCAAGGCGGGCCATGGCACCGGAAAGGACCACGAAACGTGCACCGGCAAGTCGCGCCGCGCTTTCAAAGTCCATGCCGCCCAGTATGGCGCCGAGATCTACGTGGTCCTTCGGCTCGAAGGCAAAGTTGGGGATGTCTCCCCAGCGCCGCATCTCGACGTTGTCCGATTCGTCGGCGCCCTCGGGAACGGTATCGTCAATCACATTGGGGATGGCCTCGAGCACGTTGCGGAGCTCTCCGGCATCCTCCCGTTCGGTCGTCTCGAGGGTGGCGATCTGCTGCTTGATGCTGCCGACTTCCGCGATCTCTGCCGCTGCATCCCGGCCGTCACGCTTCGCTTCGCTGATCAGGCGTGTCAGTTCGTTGCGTCGATGCTGCAGCTCCTGGACACCGGTCCTCGAGCGCCGCACCTTGCGGTCCATGTCGAGTATCTGCGATGCCTGGGGAGGCAATCCACGGCGCGCGCAGGCCGCATCAAAGGCCTGGGGATGGGCGCGAATCCACACAAGATCGTGCATAGGGGTCTACCTTGCCATGCGTGCCGGAACGGTCAGCGCGCCGGATTGAAATCCGTTTCCTCGTAAGCCTGGGGATCGTCCATCTCGTCTACCTCGTCCGCCTCGTCCTCATCGCCGGCTTCCTCAATTTCGGCCTTGCGCCGTTCGGTGAAGCGTGCACACCAGATCGACACTTCGTAGAGCAGGATCAACGGCAAGGCGAGGCCAAGCTGGCTGAAGGGATCGGGCGGCGTGATCACGGCCGCCAGCACAAAGACGGCGACGATGGCGTATTTTCGTTTTTCCTTCAGCCCTTCAGCCGTCACCATGCCGGTTCGTGCCGCCAGAGTCATGACCAGGGGCAACTGGAAACTGATGCCGAAGGCGAAGAGAAGCTTGAGGAGAAGCGAAAAGTACTCGCTTACCCGCACTTCCATGACGATGGGCAATTGCCCGAAGTCCCCGGTCTGCTGAAAGCCGAGAAAGAACCTCAGGGCAACGGGAAAGAAGGCGTAGTAGACCATCGCCGCGCCGAGCGTGAAGAGCAGCGGAAACACCAGCATGAAGGGCAGAACCAGCTTCTTCTCCCGGCGATAGAGGCCGGGCGCCACAAACGCCCAAAGCTGCCAGGCAAGAAACGGCAGCGAGACGCACAGGGACACAAAAAAACCGACCTTCACATAGGTCAGGAAGGCTTCCTGGGGACTGGTGAAGATGAACCGCGGCGGATACTCGGAATCGGCGCTGCGATCGATGGTGGCGCCCTCGGTGACGCCTGCCGGCTCTTCAGGGACAGCATCCTCATCCGGTGATGGTGAAAACAGCATCCAGGCGTCATGCAGGGTGCGATCGATCCACGTCTCCTCCCCCTCCTCCGGCTCCTCCACCGGTGCCAGTCCATAGGCGTCGTAGAGCGGCAGGGCGAGGAAATTGTAGATCGCCGGTGCGAAGTAGAAGCATGGCAGGAAGGCAAGCAGCACCACCGCCGCGCTGCGCACCAGGCGCCGGCGCAGTTCGACGAGATGCTCCAGCAGCGGAAGCTTGGTGTTGTCGATATCCTTGATCAAGGGCGCTCTACGTGTCGCCGGAAGCCCTGGCGCGTTCAGCCGGCACCGCCTGGGCCGTTGCCTCCGGCTCGTCCCTGACTTTCATGTTTTCCTGCATCTCGCGGCCCGTTTCCTCGAGTTCCTTCTTGAGGGTGCCTGTGGGATCAACAGCCGCGGCAACCGCCTTCTTCGCCTTCAGTGGTGTCTCGACGGCCTTCTTGACGTCATCGATCTCGGCTTCCTTGGCGTACTGGTCCAGCGCCTTCTGGAAATCCCTCGCCATGCGCCGCGCCTTGCCGGTCCATACACCGACGGTCCGCAACACCTTGGGCAGGTCCTTGGGGCCCACAACAACCAGCAACACCGCCCCGACCACCGCTATTTCGAACCATCCGAGATCGAACATGTCCGGTTATCTTCATCAAGTGTCTAGGCGACGGTCTTGTCCTTCTCGTTTTCGGCGGACGCGGGTGTGGCCGTTCCCTCGATGGTTGTCGGGGATTCGGCGGACTTCCGCGCCTGCTCCGACTCGTCCTTCATGCCGGACTTGAATTCCTTGATCCCCTTGGCGAGGTCGCCGGCCAGTTTGGGAATCCTGTTGCGTCCGAAGAGGAGCAGAACGATGACCAGCACGATGAGCCAATGCCATATGCTGAAGGTTCCCATGGTGAGGTCTCCCTTCCCTGTCAATCCATGAAACGGCACCAGTGATGCGCCGTCCCGACCCGGGACATATAGCCCTCCAGGGGGCCAAGGGCAACGACGATGAACGTCTCCCCCCCGACTCCGGTGCCACGGTCGTCGAAAGGCCGCCCTCACACAACACCGCGACGATCAGCCTGCGCGATCGCATCAGGATCGATGCAATCACGGACCGCGTGGCCGCCCGGGCTCCATTCGATGCAGCCTCAGGACCATCTTTCGTGACCGCGTCGAGGACACGCAGTGGGTGCGCACACAGGTCGCACCGGAAACGGATAGGACTCCCGGTGTCTGGACGGCCCGACATCACACCCGCCCCCTTGCTGACATGAGTGTCCTGCGTGACTGCGGCGAGTCCGCCGAATTGTCCGACATTGACGATTCTCGCCAGGACGGCGGTCCCAAGCCAGGCCTTCTGGCCACTGGTGGCAACACCTGGCCGACAAGGAGTTCCGTCCCGTCCATCGTCTAATCAGAACCCGATCCTTGCGGGACAGTCCATTGCGTGAGGGCGTGGTTCCCCCTCAACGGCGGCGCAGCGATGTTTCCCCTGGAAGATCGTCCGGCCTTTGCCGCCGGGGTTGACAGGTTGCGACCGGTCCAGCCGTTATCGACAATTCGCCATGTTTCAGCCCGACATTGTCGGCATGGATCTGCCTCTTCGCCGCCACCCGATGACCAGCGGGAACCGGTGTATGATAGTCCGTTCAGTACTGACACTGCCCGGAACTGACATCGCAGGCACAATGTCCGTGAGCCGGAAGATCGGGAACGTAAGAGGAGATGACTGATGCATCGAACAGGAAGCGGAGTGGTTGCGAAGGCGGGCATTCTGTCGCGTCGTGCGTTGCTCGCAGGCGTGCTCGCGGTGGGGCTCTCGCCAGTCGTCGATCAGGCGATCGCCGATGAGAATGGAGCCAGCCGGGCGCAATCGGACGAGTTCGTCAATGCGCTGACTGACGGTGTTGCGATGGACGGTTTCGATGTCGTTGCCTATTTCGATGGCGCACCTGCCAAGGGCCTGGCCTTCTACAGTGTCAACTACAAGGGCACGTGGTGGCTGTTCAGATCTCCGGAGAATGCAGCGGCCTTCGAGGCCGATCCTGGTGCGTACGAGCCACGATACAACGGCTGGTGCGCCTATGCCGTGTCGGAGGGTTACGGTGCGGAGGTCGATTTCGTGAATGGTTGGTCTGTGCTGGAAGGCAAGCTCTACCTGAACTGGGATGCCGACACCCGCGATGCGTTCCTATCCGAACAGTCCACGCGCATCGAACGCGCCGAAAGGAACTGGCCGGGCCTTCATGCCGCCCTGCTGGAGGGGTCTGCGGCCATGTACACACACGCCGGAGAAGGCGTCGCCATTGTCCATCCCCAGCAGCTTGATTAGACGAGGGACCGGCAGGCAACGTGTCCCGAGCGACAAGTCGCCGCAACGACGACCGCACAGAAATGTCCCCTCAGGTCATTGTGTGGTGTCGGTGACCCGGGCACGCCCTTCCTCGAGCCTCATTGCCGCTTCGGAAAGCGGGAATGCACTCAGGCGATGTGTCGGGCCTCGTGGCAGGGAAAGACGAGGACGGAATCGTCGTCGAAACGGATCCTGACGTCGGTGCCGGGTTTTGGCGCAGCCTGGCCAAGGATACGAGCCCGCAGCAACTCGCCGTTCCTGAGACGCAGGGAAACAAGCGTGGAATGACCGACCAACCGCCGCTCGATCACCCGTGCGCCGGGACCATCGCCTTCGGGCGTCAGGTGGAGACCCTCCGGACGAATCAGGACATCGACTCTCTGGCCGGTGACGAATCCGTCAGCCAGGACGTCACCCACCGGTGAGCGAATCAGGCCGGGAGCCGCAGTGCCATGCAACCAGTTGACGTCACCGAGGAACCGCGCCACGAAGGCCGTCGCCGGGCGCTGGTAGATCGCGTCCGGTGTTCCCGTCTGGAGCAGCCTGCCTCCCTGCAGGACGGCAAGGCGGTCGCCAAGATAGAGCGCTTCTTCGGCATCATGGGTGACAATGAGTGTTGTCGTCCCGATGTCGCGCAGGATTGCGAGGGTCTGGTCTCTCACCGACTCACGCAAGCGCACGTCGAGACCGGAAAACGGTTCGTCGAGCAGCAGGATTCGTGGTTTCGGCGCCAGGGCCCGCGCCAGCGCAACACGCTGCTGTTCGCCACCCGACAGCATGTGCGGGTACTTCTCCGCGTAGCCAACGAGCCCGATCATGTCGAGAAGATCTCCGACAGCGGCCTTCGCCTGCCGGCGTCCGCGCAGGCCGAACGCGATGTTGTCGGCCACGCTGAGATGGGGGAACAGGGCGAATTCCTGGAAGACAAGGCCCACACCCCGAACCTCGGGGGGCCGGTGGACGCCGCTTCCGGCGACCACTTCATCACCGATACTGATTTCGCCGGTCGCGAGGGGTTCGAGCCCGGCGGCAAGGTGCAGGGCGGTGGTCTTGCCGCATCCCGAGGGACCGACCAGGCACATGACCTCGCCATCGGCAATCTCGAGATCGACATTCTTGAGGGCTTCTTCACCGGCCCAGGAATGACTGACGCCGTGAAAGGACAATCCGGGCATGAAACGTCCGCATGCTGATCACGCTGGCGGGATGCTATGTGCAAACAGTTCTTATTTTCAAGTCTCTCGTCATGTTTTGTCAGGAAGCCTCTTCGTCGTCGTCTCCGGGACCTCCGGGCAGAGGCAAATCCGGCCTGGTGTCGAGCAGTCCCGCAGCCAGCAACTCGTCGCGCCCCGGCAGGTCATCCACTGATTCGAGACCGAAGTGCTCGAGGAATTCACCGCTCGTGCGCCACTGCAATGGTCTTCCCGGTGTACGCCGGCGCCCCGACGGACGAATCCAGCCGATCTCAAGGAGAAGATCGAGCGTACCCCGCGACAGCGAAACACCCCGAATGGATTCGACCTCGGCGCGGGTCACCGGCTGGTGATAGGCAATGATGGCGAGGGTCTCGAGGGCAGCTCTCGACAGCCGGCGGCGGCGCACGGACCGGATCTTCAGTTCCGCGCCAAGATCCACCGCCGTGCGAAAGGACCACTTGCCCGCGATCCGCACAGGTTCAACGCCCCGCCCCCTGTAATCCTCGGCAAGCTGGCCAAGGCAGGCTGCGACATCGGCGTCCTCGCCAAGCCGCCCGGCAATCTCCTTCTCGTCGACAGGCTGAGGCGAGGCAAACAGGAGAGCCTCGACAATGCGCACATCCCGGGTCGGTGTCTTCATGCTCCGCGCCTTCGGATCTCGATCGGTGTCCAGGCACCGTCCTGGCGCAGCTCCGCCTTGCCCTGACGGGCAAGTTCAAGCCCCGCAACCAGGGTCGAACTGACGACGGACCGGTAGTAGAGACCGCTGTGCAGGTCCTCGGGGAGCAGGCTGATCATGTCCATCCAGTCGGGAAGATCACCGACCAGGGTCTCAAGGCGCTGCAGGGCCGCCTCCACGGAGAACACCTCGACATACTCCGGACGCCAGTCCTGACGGCGCACACGCTGCAGGAGTTCGCCATAGGCCCTGAGCAATCGCCAGAGGGACTCACGCCACACGTCCCGGGTCTCGACGGGCAGGCCTTCGGGATGGCCACAGCGAAAGACGTCGCGGTCGAGAAGGGGAAGAGCCATGAGCGCCCGGGCCCTGTCGCGCATCGACTCGAGACGGCGCAGCTGGAACTGCAGCGCCTCGGCCATGAGTTCCGGAGACGGCGCTTCCTCTTCTTCACGGGGGATGAGAAGACGCGATTTGAGGTAGGCAAGCCAAGCCGCCATGACCAGGTAGTCGGCGGCAAGTTCAAGGTGGCGGTGACGGGCGCGGGCCACGAACGCGAGATACTGGTCCGCCAGATCCACCATGGAAATGCGGGCGAGATCGACCTTCTGCTGACGCGCCAGGGCCAACAGGACATCGAGCGGACCCTCGTAGCCCGCCACATCCACCCGGAAGACGCCGGAGGGACCGGGTGCCAGGCCCGCCTCATCCTCGGCAAAGTCCTCGCCTGTCACCGGCATTCGGCCTCCATCAGACCACAACGTGAGTCTCGCCGCATTCCCGCCTCGATTCCAGCCGTCATACTGAGGCTCCGCAGAGAGTATCGTCCATCATAGCATCGCGACGGAGACGATGGCGTGGATGATGGCCTCGACCGGAGGCAGGAGGAGATGGGAGAGAATGCTGATGTCCATTCCGATCTGTTCGCCGATCAGTGGCGGCACTGCGATGAGGGCGACAAGGATGGCGATACCGTAACGTTCCACGCGCTGGAAGCGCGCCGCCAGGCGAGCGGGGAGAAGGCCAGTCACCACGCGCCCGCCGTCGAGCGGCGGGAGCGGCAGCATGTTGAAGACCGCCAGCACGACATTGATGATCAGCGCATTCTGCAGGTTGGCGGCAAGCCAGGCCGAGGCCACGTCGGGGATAATGACCACGAGGTGGAAGGCGAGAGCCGCCACAAGGGCCATCAGAAGATTGATGGCCGGGCCGGCTGCCGCCACCAGAACCATGTCGCGTCGCGGCCGCCCGAGGCGATGGAACCGCACCGGCACCGGACGGGCATAACCGAACAGGAAAGGCGCCTGAAAGAGAAGCAGGAGGCACGGCAGAAGAATTGTCCCAAACCGGTCGATGTGTTTGAGGGGATTGAAGGTGACCCGTCCCATGAGACGTGCGGTGTCGTCCCCCAGTTTCCATGCCACCCAGCCGTGCGCGGCCTCGTGAAGCGTGATGGCGGTCACCACCGGCAGGGCCCAGACCGAAACCAGCCACAGGATTCCCTCCAGGTCGAAGGTCATGGCGTGGCCACCAGACGCGTCAGTTCCGCGCGGGCCGCGCCCGGGTCGAATCCCGACTGCGGCGGAGGGCGTGTTGCCGCTGCTTTCATAACCCTCTCCAGGGCGCCGCCGGCAAGTTCCGGTGTCGCGGCGGCAACGCGCTCACGCACCTCCAGAGTCTGGTTGCAGTGAATCACCACGTCGATCCCGGCGGCGATGCACGATCGGGCCCTTGATTCATGGGGACCGCTCAGAGCTCCCATGTCGATGGCGTCGCTCATCAGCACGCCGGCAAAGCCCAGTTCACCGCGAATGATGCGGCGGACCACTGCCGGTGAGGCTGACGCCGGATTCCGGCTGTCAACGACCGTATAGACTACATGGGGCACCATGCCGAAGGGACAGGCGGCCAGGCGCCGGAAGGGAATGAAGTCCTGTTCCCTCAGGACCTCGAGCGCGGTGTCGACGCGTGGCAAGCTGTCGTGCGGGTCCACGGTCACCCGGCCGTGACCAGGCATGTGCTTGATCGTCGCCTGCACGCCGCCCGCGCCAAGACCATCGATGAAGGACGCCCCAAGTTCGCTCACCCTGTCGGGATCGTGGGAGAAGGCCCGGTCACCAATGACATCGTTCATGCCGGCAAGTCGCAAATCGAGCGAGGGGGCGCACGTGACATCGATGCCCAACGGCGCCATGTCGTGGGCCAGCAGGCGACCGGCAAGCCAGGCGGCCCGCTCTCCTCCCCGGGCAATCGTGGCGGGAGGAAGACCAGGCCACCAGTGGGGCTCCCCGAGACGCGCCACACGCCCGCCTTCCTGGTCGATCATGACCGGCGCCTCATCGCGGCCGACGATGTCGCGGAAGGATGCCACGAGTTCGCCGACCTGGGCCGGATCGGCAACGTTGCGGCGGAAGAGAATGATACCGAGGGGATCGAAGGCGCGCAGAAAGGACTTTTCCGACGCCGAGATACGGGTCCCGGCAATGTCGGTGACGAGAGCGCGCGGCACAGCGTCAGTAGGTCACGACGCGGCATTCGAGGGCGCGCTCGACAGCCGCGGCACACAACCCCTCGGCCTCCTGTCTGGCCTCGAATTCGCCGATGGTGAGGCGGAAGAACCGGCTGTCGTCGACAGAGATCGTGGTGATGGTTGCCTCCAGGCCACCGAAGAGATCATTGTGGTCGCGATGCAGCCGATCCCAGGCGGCTGTCGCCCCATCCTCGCTGGAGTAGGAGGCAATGCGGACACCATAGACCGTTCCAGGCCCGGCCAGTGGTTCACCGACAGTGTCTTCTCCGAGGGCGGCGGCAACGTCCGAAAAGGACAACGAACCCGCCCCTGCGGCTTCATCGGCAGCCACGATACCTGACCCCCAGTCCACGTCCGGCACAGCCGGCTTGTCGTCCGGCAGGGGGGGCACTGGCTGAGGTGTCTCGTCGAGAGCCTCGTCGACCATGGCTGTGACCTGGTCGGCATCAAAGATCGGATCGGTCACATCCCCTTCATCAGCCGGCTCCAGCGGCGCCTCTGAAACATCTACGACCACATCCCCCTCCGCCGGCATCCCGGTATCCAGCACGAAGGGTTCCTCGGGCGGCGGCATCAGAACCTCGTGGCCCTCGTTCTCCTCGCCGTTGGCGGTGGTTTCGAGAACCAGGATGCCGGTATTGGGAATGTCCGACACGTCTGCGATTTCCGGTGCCACTCGATAGGGTGTGGTGTCCGCCCGGAACACCGTAACCTCCCGGTTTCCCGTGCCGTCGCTTTCGGGCCAGAAGAACCACGCGGCGCCTCCGGCGACCGGGACGACAAGGAGCAGGATGAAGGCAAGGCGCCACAGTCCGCGCCGTCGAACGGGCGCCTTCGCTGTCTCCTGGACAGGGACCAGTGGTTCCTCCCGGGGTTCGGGCTGCCCCCCGGCGAAGAGCGTTGGTTCGCGACGGTCGCTCAGCGCATGACCTCCCTGGGTTCGACACCGACAAGACGCAGACCACGGGCAATCACCTGCCGTGTTGCCGAGCCGAGCGCAAGCCTGGCGCGTGTCAGATCCGTGTCTCCATCCACAATAAACCGCAGCGAAGGGTCATCCCTGCCCGTGTTCCACAACGCGTGAAACTCGCCGGCAAGCGTGTTGAGCCAGGCGGCGACACGATGGGGCTCGTGGGCGGCAGCGGCGCCATCGATGGCGGCCGGCCAGCCGGCCAGGGTCCGGATGAGGGCGATCTCGCGGGACTGGGTGAGGCGGGCAAGGGATGCGCCGGCGAGTCCGGACGTGTCGATACCCGCCTCGCCCGCCTTGCGCAGGACGGAGCAGATGCGCGCGTGCGCATACTGGACATAGAACACGGGATTGTCCTTCGACTGCTCCAGCGCCTTCACCGGATCAAAGTCGAGCGGCACGTCGTTGCGGCGCGTCACCATGATGAACCTCAGCACGTCCTTGCCGACCGATTCCACGACCTCGCGCATGGTGACGTAGCGACCGGCCCGCTTTGACATTCTCGCCAGCCGGTCATTGCCGGTAAAGCGGACAAGTTGGGTCAGCAGGATATCGAAGGAGGCACGGCCATCCGAAAGCGCCGCCACCGCGGCCTTGAGCCGCTTGACGTAACCGGCGTGATCGGCACCGAAGACATTGATGATGAGATCGAATCCTCTCTCGACCTTGCCGTTGTGATAGGCGATGTCCGGGGCGAAATAGCTCCACGAGCCATCGGACTTCCTGAGTGGCCGATCAAGGTCGTCGCCAAAGCGTGTGGAACGGAACAGGGTTTGGGGTACGGGTTCCCAGTCCTCTGGCTCCCTGCCCTTCGGCGGTTCCAGCACGCCGGTGTAGATAAGTCCGCGTGCATCGAGCTTCTCCAGACACCTCTCGATCCCGCCTGATTCCATCATGGCGCGTTCCGAACTGAACACCTCCTGATGCACGCCTGCCAGGGCGAGATCGTGGCGAACGATGTCCATCATCCTTTCGATGACGAAGGAGCGGACCTCCACGAGAGGCTCCGGCAACGGCACGCTGCCAGGCCGACGATCGCCGATGGCCTCCTTCAGCGTCGTTCCGTACCTGGCGGCGAGAGCCCTGCCCGTCTCGATGAGGTAATCGCCCGGATAGAGTGTCTCGAGGACCGCTGCATCCGGTGGCTCACCGAGCGCCTCGAGGTAGCGGACATAGGCGGACCAGGCGAGGACATCGACCTGGGCTCCGGCATCATTGATGTAGTACTCCCTGGTCACCTTCCAGCCAACGGCCTCGAGCAGGGAGGCCAGAACATCACCGATGACGGCGCCACGCGCCGTACCCACATGCAGTGGTCCGGTGGGATTGGCGGACACGTACTCGACGCACGCCTTGCGCCCCTGACCACGGTCCGCCAGCAGGGCGTCGGGTCCATGGACAAGAAGACTCTCCAGCCAGGCGTGCCAGAAGCTCTCGCGGAGCGTGATGTTGACAAAGCCCGGGCCCGCGCTGACAGCTTTCGCCACGTCCGGGTCCTTGCACAGTTCGCGGATGATCAGATCTGCGATCTCGCGCGGCGCCATGCCGTTCACGCCGGCCAGCACGAGAGCGGCGTTGCTCGCCAGGTCACCGTGGCCAGCCTGGCGCGGATCCGACACCTGGATACGATCGGTCAAACCGGCTGCAACAACTCCCCGGGTCTCGAGCGACTCCACGGCGGCGCGAATGCGCGAGGTAAACTCGTCATGGACATTCATGGTTCTTGGTGTACCAGGCGTAGGTGTTCCTTGTGTGCGAAGCGGTCGGTCATGCCGGCGAGATAGTCAGCGACAAGGCGCATGCGGTCTGCTTCGTCACGCCCGTCCAGATGTTCCTTCCATTCGACCGGAAGACGTTGCGGATCGTCACGGAAGGCCGAAAACAGACCACCGAGTATGGTTCCGGCTTCCCGGGCCTGCTCCCGCAACCGTTCGTGGCAGTACATATTTGTGTAGAGCCACGCCTTCAAGCCCGCCGCCGCGTCTGCAAAGGCCCCGCTGAATCCGATGACCGGCGAAGCGTGCCAACGGACATCATCGGCCGACTGAGGACACACGCGGGCCAGGGTTGCGCGTGATGTCTCGACCAGGTCCCGGACCTGGACGTCGATGATCTTTCTCATGGTTTCATGGATCTTGCGCACGAGGGGCGCATCGGGCCAGTGCTCCCGGACTTCCAGGACTGCTTGCGCGGCGACCGGCGCGCCGGCGAGGTCGTCCAGCGTAAAGAGGCCCATCCTCAGGCCGTCGTCGAGATCATGGCCATTGTAGGCAATGTCATCGGCCAGCGAGGCGGCCTGAGCCTCCACGCCCGGAAACGACTCAACCTCGAGATCCTGCAGACGGTTGTAGCGCGCAATGGCCGGCGGCACCGCCGACAACAGGGGTCCGTTGTGCTTGACCACGCCTTCAAGGGTTTCCCAGGTCAGATTGAGGCCGTCGAAGGCAGCATAGGGGGATTCCAGCCTTGTGAGGATGCGAAAGGTCTGGATGTTGTGGCTGAAACCGCCCCACGGCGCCATGGCCTCATCGAGAACCTTTTCGCCGGTGTGGCCGAACGGGGTGTGTCCGAGATCGTGGGCAAGCGCGATCGCCTCGGCAAGATCCTCGTCGAGAGTCAGACTGCGGGCGATGGTTCGGGCAATCTGCGCCACCTCGAGGGAATGGGTCATGCGGGTGCGGTGGTGGTCACCGTGAACAGTGGCGAAGACCTGCGTCTTGTGCATCAGGCGTCGGAACGCCCTGCTGTGAATGATGCGGTCACGGTCTCGCTGGTACTCGCTGCGAAAGCAGGATGGCGGTTCGGCGAAGCGACGGCCCCGGCTGGTCGCCTGGTGAGCTGCATAGGGTGCTGCGGTCATGGTGCCCCGTTGTTACTCCATCGCTTGCAGGATTGACAGCAACCAGCGGCGACACTAGGTAATGATGGAGAATCAGGCAGGATGCGGACGATGGGCGACACCCTTCTCCAGGATGGCATCAACCTCTCCGACGATGCTGCCGCCAGGATCAGCGACATCATGGCTGGAGAGGGCGGCGGTCGCCTGCGGATTGTCGTCACCGGGGGTGGCTGTTCGGGATTCCAGTATCATTTCACGCTCGATGAGGGGCCTGAGGAGGGCGATGTCGAGTACGGCACGGACAACGCGCGGGTCGTGATCGACGATGTCTCCCTTCGATACCTCGCCGGTTCCACGCTCCGGTTCGTGAACAGTCTTGAGGGCAGCTACTTCACTCTCGACAACCCCAATGCCACGTCGTCATGCGGTTGTGGCACCTCGTTCGCGATCTGACACCTCCGCCTTGCCGGCACATGAAGATTGCCACCTGGAATGTCAACTCGATCAGGGCACGGCTGCCCAACGTGCTGAAATGGCTTGAAGCCCGACAGCCGGACATCGTCCTGCTGCAGGAACTCAAGACCGTTTCGGAGACCTTCCCCCACGATGCCATCGGCGATCTCGGGTACAACTGCGCGGTGGCCGGGCAAAAGGCGCTCAACGGAGTTGCTGTCCTCTCCAAGTCTCCCATCGACATCGAGACAACCTGCCTCCCCGGCAATCCGGATGACGATCAGGCGCGCTACATCGAGGTTTTCACGAATGGCTTGCGGGTCGCCTCGATCTACCTCCCCAACGGCAATCCGGCACCGGGCGACAAGTTCGACTACAAGCTGGCATGGATGCGGCGTCTGGTCGAGCATGCCCGCAGCCTCCTTGCCCTTGAGGAAGCGGTCGTTCTCGGTGGTGATTACAACGTGTGCCCCACCGATGACGACGTGCACGATCCCGCGCTCTGGGCAGGCGACGCCCTGACGCGCGACGAATCCCGGGCGCTGTTTCGCGAACTCGTGTGGTCAGGCTACACGGAGGCCTATGCCACCTTGCACGGATCGACGGCGGGCGCCTGGACCTTCTGGGACTACCAGGGTGGCGCCTGGCCAAAGGACCACGGTGTCAGAATCGACCACATGCTGCTGTCTCCCCATGCGGCAGACCGTCTGGTGGCGTGCGACATCGATCGGACGCCCCGTGCCTGGCCGAAGGCGTCGGATCACACGCCTGTTTTGTGCGAACTCGATGACTGACCGCACCTCGACCCAGGCCCGCCCGTGTCTCTCGCCAGGCAACGAGGGACAAGGACGCCATGCCAGGGGGCGCCTGGGTTTCATCCTCCTCAACACCGAGGAAACGGCGGACGACGACATCCGGGAGATGGTGCCGCGGGATGTCGGCGTCTTCGTCACCAGAGTGCGGCTTGCCGATCCCGTAACCGTGCAGAATCTGACTGCGGTCGCCGGAGATCTGGGCGACGCGGCTCGCCTGCTGCCCGAGGCCCTCGACGCCATCGCCTATGTGTGCACGTCAGGCAGTATCGCCGCGGGGGAGGCTGCCGTTGAGCGCGCCATCAGGAGCGCACAGCCGGAGACCAGCCCCCTGGCGCTTGTCACCTGCGTTGTCGACGCCCTGCGCCACCTCGGGATCACCCGTGTGGCCGTGGGCACGCCCTATCTCGACGACGTCAACCGCATGGAGGCCGCGTTCCTCGAAGATCGCGGCTTCAACGTCTGCGCCATGAGGGGGCTCGGCATTGCTCGGGGTCGGGACATGACGCGAGTCGAGCCCCGTGACATCGCACGCCTCGCCCTCGACGTGTGCACAAGCGACTGTGACGGCATCTTTCTGTCGTGCACGGCCCTACGCGCTGTCGAGGTCGTTGATGCAATTGAGGAACAGACCGGCCGACCGGTCGTGACGAGCAATCAGGCACTCGTCTGGCGCATGCTGCAGCAGATCGGCATCCATGATTCCAAGGCCGGTCCGGGCAGGCTGTTTCGCCTGCAGGAACCCGTGGAGCCGGCGGTCGACATGCCGAGGACACGCTGATTGACTCATCTGTTGCCAGTCCACAGACTTCCGCACCCTGCCACTGCGAGACGGGTAGCGGATGATTTCCCAGGCCTGGTCCGGACTGAAGGCCCCGGAGTTGGTTCCCGAGAGCGTCGAGCTTCTCTGGCAGCGCTGGCAGGCTGCAGCCGGACGAATCCGTGACGAGGAATTGAGGACGCGGGCCCTCGACCTGCGTCCCGTCGCCGAAGGGATCCTCGACCCCGTCTTCCGCCACAGCCCCTACCTGTCACGTTGCATCACGGTCGATCCCCTGTTCGCCTTGACGCTGATCAGCGATGGCCCGGACGCCGCCTTCGATGCGGCCATGGCGATGGCGGAACCGGACATCGACGGTGAATCCGAAAAGGACCTCATGACTCGCTTGAGGCGTGCCAAGCGGCGTGTCCATCTGACGGCCGGCCTTGCCGACATCTCGTCCCTGTGGTCTCTCGAGCAGGTCACAGGCAACCTCTCGCGGTTCGCTGAGATCGCTCTCAGGACAGCCTGCCGGCACCTGCTGCGAGCGCTTCACGCAAGGGAGAGACTCATCCTCGCGGATCCGGAGGATGCGGAAACGGCGTGTGGGCTCTTCGTTCTCGGCATGGGCAAGCTCGGTGCGGCCGAACTGAATTACTCCAGCGATATCGATCTCATCATTCTCTTTGATCCAGAGATCGTGCCAACCACCGGAGCCGAGGATCTACAGCGGACAATGACGCGCTTTGCCCAGGGCCTGACGCGGATCATCGATGCACAGACTGCCGACGGCTATGTCTTTCGCACTGACCTCAGACTGCGTCCCGATCCGTCGTCGACACCCCCGGCCATCTCCACCGTCTCTGCCGGGACCTACTATCGCGAGTCGGCGCGCAACTGGGAACGCGCGGCCATGATCAAGGCACGCACGGTGGCCGGCGACACGGCAAGAGGCGAGGCCTTTCTCGAGGATCTGCATCCATTCATCTGGAGACGCCATCTGGATTTCGCGGCCATGCAGGATATCCGGACCATCAAGCAGCAGATCGACTCGTCACGCTCACGCGATGGTGCAACGTTCATGGGACGCAACGTCAAGCTCGGCGGCGGCGGCATTCGCGAGATCGAGTTCTATGTCCAAGCGCAACAGCTGATCTGGGGTGGCCGGGAAACCGCCTTGCGAACCAGGGGGACGTGCGAGACGCTCGACATCCTCGTTGCAGGCGGGCACGTGACCCACGGTGCGGCCATTGAACTGAAGGAGTCCTATCGCTTTCTGCGCACCCTCGAGCACCGGCTGCAGATGGTCGACGACCGCCAGACGCACAACCTTCCCGGGACCGCAGAAGGCGTCGGCAACATCGCGGCTTTCTCGGGATTTGCGGACGCTGATGCACTGGAGTGCTCGTTTCTCGACGTCGTGGCCGTTGTCGAAAGGCATTACACCAGTCTCTTCGCGGAGAGAGTGGTAAGCATCAGGCAACAACCCATGGATTTCACCGGAGACACGGTGGATGACACGACCCGCAAGAGCCTCGTGACTCTGGGCTATGGCGAGCCCGAACGCGCCGCCGCCACCGTCATGGCATGGAAGGCGGGGCCATATCCGGTCCTGCGGACTCCGCAATCCATCGAACACCTGATGCGCCTTGCGCCCTCGGCGCTCGGCGTATTCGCCGGATTGCGCGACTGCGACGGCGTGCTGATGAAGTTCGACGAACTCCTGTCCCGCCTGCCCGCCGGAACATCCTTCCTTTCCCTTGTTGCCGCCCATCCACATCTTCTGGAACTGCTCGGCGAGATCCTGGGAGTGGCGCCATATCTGTCACGCTGGCTCACTCGCAAGCCAACGTTGATGGACAGCGTTCTCGCCCGCGAGTTCACCGATCTTTCCTTTGATGACGAGGACCTCGAAGCGGAGATCGCCGAAACCGCCCGCCGGGGTCTGGTGCGCCTGTTCTACACCCTGGAACTCGACAGGGACGAAATGACCTCCCAACTTGCCGAGGCCACTGGCCGGGCACGGGATCTCCAGGACGTGCTTGACGAGGTCAGGCGCTGGGCAAACGACAAGGTCTTCCAGATCGGCGTGCACCTGCTCGAGGGAATGCTGACTCCCGTCGAAGCCGCCCGCCCTCTCTCCGACATCGCCGACGCCTGCATTGCCGCCCTGCTGCCCATCGTCGAAAGGGAGTTCGAGGCGGAACACGGCCGCGTACCCGGAGGTTCTTTCGCGATCATCGCCTTCGGCAAGCTTGGCAGCCGGGAGATGACAGTGAGTTCGGATCTCGACCTCATGTTCCTCTATGACCAGAGCGGCAGCGAGGCGGCGTCGGATGGCCGCAAGCCGCTCCCGGCCACTCAGTACTATGCGCGCCTGTGCCGCCGCCTGATCACCGCAATCACGGCGCCGACCAGGGAAGGCCGCCTCTATGACGTCGATATGAGGCTGCGCCCCTCCGGCAAGGCCGGCCCCATTGCCTGTTCCCTCGATTCCTTCGAATCCTACCAGCACGAGAATGCATGGACATGGGAACACCAGGCACTCACCAGAGCCCGTGTCGTTGCCGCCAGCGGACGACTTGGGGACGACTTCGCAAGGGTGCGCCATGACGTTCTGACCCTGGCGCGCGTCCAGGAAACACTTGCTGGCGACGTTATCGACATGCGCGAACGCATTCGCGACGAGAACCGTACCCGCGAGGAGACGATCAAGCACATGCCGGGGGGGCTTCTCGATGTCGAGTTCATCGCCCAGTACCTTGAACTTCTGCATGCCCGCGACACTCCGACGATCCTGGCCGGCAACACCATCGGAGTCTTCGAACGCGCCGGCGACCTCTCCCTCATCGCCGAAGATGTCGCCATCGAACTCATAGAAACAACGGCGCTGTGGAACAATCTCCAGGGCATGGCACGGCTGAGCGGAGAAGAGGAACGGGTCGGCAGCGTGGCCGACACGGCGCTCATGGAACGGCTCGGCGGACAACTTGTCTCCCATGCCCTTGTCGATTCCATCGATCATGCGGCGAAGCAGGCGCGCCTCCACTTCGGAACGATCCTCGACATCGACACAAAGACATGAGCGACAGGCTTGAACAGCAGACAGGGGCGTTCTAGGTTTCGGGAGTGATCATCAGGAATACCGGAGGCTGCCGACCGGCAGGAAGGATGCGGCATTCCGTTTGTTGCCCGGGGAATCGTCCGATTCCCTGATGTCATCGCCATTTCAGCGCCAACAGGAGAAAGCGGGTCTCAACCATGGAAGTCAGGACAGAGCGAGAGGACGATGTCCTTGTCACCACCGTCAACGGCCGCATTGACAGCGCCACGGTCAGCGAGTTCCAGCACCTGATGGAAAGGGCCATCACCGATGACATACGCAGGGTCATCGTCGACTTCGAGAATCTGAGCTACATCAACAGTGCCGGACTGAGAGCGGTTCTGGTGATCACCAAGAACCTGTGGACGCGCAATGCGAAACTGGCGCTTCATTCGTTGCAGCCATCCATCCAGGAAGTGTTTTCCATAGCCGGATTCGACAAGATCATCCAGGTGTGTGCCGACAAGGCCGAGGCGCTTGACGCCACACAGGAAAAGTAAGGTCGCACCACCCGCTTACCTTCGGTTGACTTTCTGATGGGCGCCACATGACCGAACCCCGCAAGATACTTGTCGTTGACGATGAACCGGATCTCGAACGCCTGATGTTGCAGCGCATGCGCCGGGAGATCAGACGCGGGAAGTTCCACTTCACATTTGCCGGCAACGGTGTCCAGGCCCTCGAGGCGCTCAACAAGGACCCCGAGATCGAGATGGTTCTCTCGGATATCAACATGCCCGAGATGGATGGCCTGACGCTGCTTGAACAGATCCCCAAGGTGGATCCCAACATCCGATCGGTGATTGTTTCAGCCTACGGCGACATGAAGAACATCCGCACCGCGATGAATCGCGGCGCCTTTGACTTCGTGACCAAGCCGCTTGATTTCGATGATCTGAGAGTCACCATCGACCGCACCCTGCGGCATCTCGAGATGCTCCGCGAAGCGCTGCAGTCACGCGACAAGCTCGTCGCCCTGGAAAACGAACTCAGCGTCGGTCGCGCGATGCAGCAGGCGATCCTTCCGACGAGTTTTCCGGAGGCGCCAACCTACCAGGTCTTTGCCAACATGGAGCCCGCCCGGGATGTCGGCGGAGATTTCTTCGACATTCTCCACTTGCCTGACGACAGGATCGGACTGGCCATTGCGGATGTCTCAGGCAAGGGCGTCCCCGCTGCTCTTTTCATGATGTCGAGCCGCACCCTTCTCAAGGGCGCCGCCGTCGGCAGAACCTCGCCAAGCGAAGTGCTGCAGGAAGTCAACGACCTGCTGAACGAGAACAACGAAACATCGATGTTCGTGACGCTGTTCTTTGCCATCTTCGATCCCGCCTCGGGCCTTCTCACCTTTGCCAATGCGGGTCACAATCCTCCCATCATCATTCACGCGGATGGCAGCCACACACAGTTCGGCACCACCGCTGGCGTTGCACTCGGCGTTGTGCCCGGAATCGAATACACACAGCAGCAGATCCGCCTGGAACCCGGCGACATGGCCCTCTGCTACACCGATGGCGTGACTGAGGCCGAGAACGAGAACCAGGACCAGTTCGGTCTGGAACAGTTGACGGAACTGTTCAGCGAATCGCCGCCGGCCAATGCCAAGGAAGCCAACGATATCGTGTTCCACGCAGTGGAGGCCTTCTCGGGGAACGCACCGCAGTTCGACGACATCACCTGTCTCACTCTCTACCGTTCGGGGTGATGGTGTGTCAGCCAGCACGACCCTGGTCATCAAGACGACCATCGAGGAACTGCAGAAGGTCGAGAGTGCCGTGGACGAGGTTTCCGGCGCCGAGGGCTGGCAGCCGGACATCGAATTCAAGATCAGGCTGGTTCTCGATGAACTGTGCACCAACGTGGTCAACTATGCCCACAGCGACAACCTCGATCACGACATGACGGTCACGATCGAGTCTGACGACGACGAAGTGAGGGTCCGCATCGTTGACGATGGCGACCCCTTCAATCCCCTGGAGGATGCCCCGGAGCCCGACACGGACTCGGTGCTGGCGGACCGCAGGATTGGCGGACTCGGCGTACATTTCGTCAAGACGCTCGTGGACGACGTCCGTTACTGGCGGGACGACAACAAGAATCACGTGGCGCTCTCCAAGCGGAGGAACTGATGGAACGGGCCTTGCAGCGCCGCTTGTGCGCTGCCGTTCTTGTCCTGCTCGCCAGTCTTGCCCACGGCCAGGAAGCCGGAGTCGATGGCGATTCCATCAAGTTCGGGCAGTCGGCAGCCTTCAGCGGACCGGCACAGGATCTTGGAAAGGAGATTCGGCGGGGCATCGAACTGGCTTTCGCGGAAACCAACGAGGCGGGCGGTGTCTTTGGCCGCACTCTCGAACTCGTCTCGCTCGATGACGCCTACGAGCCGGAAGCCGCCATCGCCAACACCACGGAACTGATCACAAGGGAGAACGTGTTTGCCCTGATCGGCGCCGTCGGCACGCCGACCTCGAGGTCGGCTGTCCCGGTGGCCCATGCCGACAATGTGCCTTACATCGCACCCTTCACCGGCGCCGCCTTCCTGCGAGACCGCCATTGGAGCACCGTCATCAACTTGCGGGCGTCCTACTATCAGGAAACCGAGAAGATCGTCGATTTCCTGACCAGGTCACTGGGTATCGACCGCATTGGCGTGTTCTACCAGGACGATTCATTCGGCCAGGCCGGGCTGCGCGGCGTCCAGCTCGCTCTCGAGCGCCGCGGTCTTGCGATGGTCGGAACCGGTGTCTATCCACGCAACACCACGGCAGTCAAGACAGGGCTTCTCGATCTTAGAGCTGCCGGTCCAGACGCAGTCGTACTCGTCGGCGCCTATGATCCGGTAGCCAGTTTCATCGCTTGGGCGAAGCAGATCGGCTTCGAACCCCTGTTCATGACCATCTCGTTCGTCGGCAGCAATGCGCTCATCGAGAAGCTCGGACCTGCCAGCAGCGGCATCTTCGTGACCCAGGTGGTTCCGCCACCGGGCGACGACGAGGGTGCTGTCATCGTCGAAGACGGGCTCCTTCGCACCATCGATGACGACAGCACAGTTACCAATCCGCCGATCGTCGAACACTACCGGGAGCTTCTGGCGCGGGTGTTTCCGGAGACTCCACCCGGATTCGTGTCACTCGAGGGCTACCTGGCCGGTCGTCTGGTCGTCCGTATCCTGGAAAGATGCGGGGAGTCTCCCGATCGCGCTTGTTTCCTCGAGACCATGAATCATGATCGCGTCATCGATCTTGGAGGATTCCCGATCCGGTTCGGAGAGGACAACCAGGGGTCCGACGCGGTCTACCTGACGGTCGTCGATGATCAGGGACGCTACCGGAAGGTCGTCGAGACAACCGGCGCCGGCGGGGAGTGAAGATGTTCAGGCGTCTCTACAATCTGCGCTCACGCATCTCGGCGCAGCTCACCATCGCCATTATGGGGGCCGTCACCTTGACGGTCATCTCCGGCATGGTGGGCTGGTACTCTTTCGATCGCGTCGCGGATGCCCAGCGGCACGTCAGCGAAGAAACGGTTCCGGCCATTGCCGCTGCCTTCGGTATTGCCCAGCACAGCGGCGCCCTGGCAGCGGCGGCTCCGAAGCTCACCGCGGCCAGCACCCAGCTCGACCTCACCTACACCGGATTCGAGGTCCAGCAGAATCGCGACGAGTTCGCCAGACAACTGAGGTTGCTCGAGGAACTCGGTGGCGATGAGGAGCATTTCCAGCCAATCCGCAGCCAGAGCCGTGATCTGGTCAGCACCATCGTCGATATCGAAAACCTGATGTGGAACCTCTTCGCCCTCGAAGCATCGCGCCTGCGTCTCACGGACCGAATGGCGGCGCTCTCCAGGGAACTCAACCATTTTCTCATACCGGCGATCGACGACCAGCTGTTCTATGCGATGACCGGCTACCGGTCTCTCGACGAAGTGCCGATGTCCCGGACCCACACCTTCACCGACCGCGAGATACTGAGTTACCGCGTTCTTTCGGAAATCCATTCCGGCACCAAGGTGGCGTTCGAAATCCTAGCGACGGTTTTCAACACGTCCAGCATCACCCTTCTCGAGCCGCTGAAGGAACGGTTCGAGGCTGTCAGGAGGGGAATTCAGCACAACCTCAACACCCTGCCGGGCGGTGATCAGAGGCAACAGCTCGAGAGCCTCTTCAACGACATGGACCGGCTCGGCAGCGGCGAGGGCAGCAGTTTCGACATTCGCCAGCGGGAACTCGAAGCCGAAACCGAACTCCAGAGCATCCTGGAACTGAACCAGTCACTGGCACTCAACCTTGTGAACAACGTCGAGATACTGGTCAGTGAGGCCGAAGACGCCGCCATCGATGCGACCGAGGCTTCCGCAGACGCCATCCTGACCGGGCGAAATCTCCTGATCGGCATCAGCCTGGTCAGTGTGGTGGGTGCTGCGCTGATTTCCTGGCTCTACATCGGTCGCGGCCTCATCCGGCGCCTGTCAAGGTTGTCGGAACGCATGCGGGTCATGGCCAAGGGTGACCTGGAGGAAGAGATCGAGGTGCGCGGCAGCGACGAGATTGCGGAGATGTCCTCTGCGCTGGAAGTCTTCCGGCAGCATGCGCTTGAAGTCCAGCGACTCAATCTTGTCGAGAAGATGGCCAACGAATTGCAGGCGAAGAACGAGCTTATCGAGACGGCGCTGACCGATCTCGAAAAGGCCCAGGACCAGATCGTCATGCGCGAGAAACTCGCAGCACTCGGTGAACTCACGGCCGGTGTCGCTCACGAGATCCGAAATCCCCTCAACTTCATCAAGAATTTCGCTGAAGGCTCGACGGAACTTCTCGAGGAGATGGTCGAGGAGATCGAGGCACTGCTTGCCGACATCGAAGAAAACGACGAGACGAAGGAACGCCACGCTCTCGTCCAGGAAATCGTCGATGACCTGGTCGAAAACACCAGGCTCATTCGCCAGCATGGCACACGCGCCGACAGTATCGTACAGAGCATGCTGATGATGGGCCGTGGCTCTGGCGAGCGTCAGCCTGCGGCCATCAATCCGCTTGTCGACGAGCATGCCCGTCTCGCCTATCACAGCGCCCGGGCAACCGACACCAACTTCCAGGCGGAACTCGTCTTTGAACTCGACCCCGAGGTCCCGGAGATGAACATCATTCCCCAGGACATCGGCCGCGTCTTTCTCAATCTGATCGGCAACGCATGCTATGCGGCCGATGACCGTCGACGCAAAGTGCGCGAGGCGGACCCGTCAGCGCGCTTCGACCCGGTCATCAAGATAAGCACCAAGAAACTGGAGGACGGCGTCGAGATCTCCGTGCATGACAACGGCTCCGGCATTCCCGACGACGTCATCGACAAGATATTCAATCCCTTCTTCACCACCAAACCGACGGACCAGGGAACCGGGCTCGGACTGGCGATGTCGAACGACATCGTTCGCGAGCACGGCGGTACCATCACGGTCGACTCCGAACCCGATACCTACACCGAGTTTACCGTGCACCTACCATTCGACACGACACCGGCCACCAACGAAACCTCTGCTGCTCCGCCCGGCTGACAGCAACGTCCTGGCACTCCAGTCCGTCCATCATCCGTGCGCGTCTCACAGATCGGCGAAGACGTGGGTTTCTCCTCCACCGCCCGGATGAGAGACGGCGCCAAGTCGGGCCGGTCCAACAGTCTGTGCGTACTTCCAGATGACACCGGAATTGTAGTCCGTGGTTCTGGGTTGCCACGCCTTGCGGCGGGCCTCGAGTTCAGCGGCGCCGAGTTCGACATCGAGTGTTCCGGCAGCTGCATCGATGGCGATCATGTCACCATCCCTGAGGAGCCCGATCGGCCCACCTGCTCCCGCCTCCGGTCCCACATGACCAATGCAGAATCCGCGGGTGGCGCCGGAAAACCGCCCATCCGTGATGAGCGCGACCTTTTCTCCCATTCCCTGACCATAGAGTGCGCTGGTGGTGGCCAGCATCTCGCGCATGCCCGGCCCGCCCCGTGGTCCCTCGTAGCGGATGACCAGGACGTCTCCCTCATCGAAGGCGCCAGCGAGAACGGCGTCGAGGCAGGCCTCTTCGGTGTCAAAGCAGCGAGCCGGGCCACGGAACTGAAGGCGAGCGAGACCGGCGATCTTCACGATGGCGCCTTCGGGCGCAAGATTGCCCTTGAGACCGACCACGCCACCGGTAGCCGAAAGCGGATTGGTCACGGGCCGCACCACGTCCTGATCCTCGGGAAAGACCACGTCGGCATGGTTTTCGGCGAGTGTGTGTCCTGTCACGGTGAGGGTATCACCGTGCAGGAATCCACCATCGAGAAGGGTTTTGATCAGCACCGGAATACCACCGATCCCGTAGAGATCCTTGGCCACGTAACGGCCTCCGGGCTTGAGATCGGCGATATAGGGAGTTCTGCGAAAGACATCGCAGACATCTTCAAGAGTAAAGTCGATGCCCGCCTCATGAGCGATGGCGGGAAGATGCAATCCGGCATTGGTCGATCCGCCGGTTGCGGCCACTACCACGGCGGCGTTCTCCAGCGCCTTGCGGGTCACGATGTCGCGTGGCCGGATGTTATCGGCAATGAGACGCATGACCGCCTGACCGGAGGCTTCGGCGAACATGTCCCGGCTGTCGAAGGGCGCCGGTGTCATGGCTGAATTGGGAAGAGCCAGACCGATCGCTTCAGACACGGTCGCCATGGTGTTGGCGGTGAACTGCCCGCCGCACGACCCGCCCGATGGACAGGCGGCATGTTCAAGCACATCCAGCTCGTCATCGCTCATGGCGCCGGAGGCATTGGCTCCGACACCCTCGAAGACATCGATGATGGTGACGTCCCGGTTGCGGTAGCGCCCGGGCAGAATCGAACCACCGTACATGAAGACCGACGGAACGTTCAGTCGCACCATGGCCATCATCATGCCCGGCAGTGACTTGTCGCAGCCGGCAAGTCCGACGAGCCCGTCATAGCAATGGCCGCGCATGGTAAGCTCAACCGAATCCGCAATCACCTCGCGGCTGACCAGGGAAGACTTCATCCCGGCATGACCCATCGCAATGCCGTCGGTCACGGTGATGGTGGTGAACTCGCGGGGCGTGCCGCCACCGGCCTTGACTCCCTTCTTGGCGGCCTGGGCCTGCCGCATCAGGGTGATGTTGCAGGGGGCGGCCTCGTTCCAGGTCGTGGCCACACCAACGAAAGGCTGTTCCACCTCGGTATCGCTCATGCCCATGGCATAGTAGAAGGCGCGGTGCGGCGCGCTCTTGGGGCCGACCGACACATGACGGCTTGGCAGCCTGGACTTGTCCCAACGGGTCATGAGGTACTCCCTGAAGGTTGATGCCAATTCGGGGCGGAGACTAGGTTCGGTTCCGGCGATTGTCACGTCTGCGATGCCATGGTGCTGATTGACGGTACCCCGGGCGCCGGGCGAGGATCGGTGCACCTGGCCCGGTTTGTTCACTCCCTTGACGACCACCCTCCCCGCCATCCTCCTCGCCGTCGCCGCGGCTTTCTGGGGGCTGTTCTGGCTACCCCTGCGTGCCCTGGAAGCAACAGGTCTTCCGGCCGGGACTGCCGTGACAGGCCAGTTTCTGATGCCGGTGCTGATCATGGCGCCCGTGGCGGTGTTCCTCATGGCGCGGGGCCGGGCATCGGGTCTGTCGCGCTGGCACACCGGCCTCTTCACCGGTGGCGCCTTCGCACTCTATGCCGACAGTCTGCTCCTCACCGAGGTGTCGCGTGCTCTCATTCTCTTCTACGTATCACCGGCCTGGAGCACGGCACTCGAGATCTGGCTCCTCAAACGGCGGCTCACCCTGGCGCGGGTCACGGCCATGGTTCTCGGTTTTGCAGGAATTCTCGTCCTGCTCGCCGATGAGGGCGGCCTGCCCCTTCCCCGCAATGCCGGTGACTGGATGGCCATCGCCGCCGGCATCTTCTGGGCCTGGGGTTCGACCAGGGTGCGTATGGATCCCGAAGCGAGTCACTTCGAGAATGTGCTTTCCTTCTTTCTCTACGGCTCGGTCATCGCGCTCGCCCTGGCCCTGGTTCCGGCAACCGGACTGGGCCCCTTCCCCCCGGCCGGAACGGTCCTCGACGCCCTGCCATGGCTCTTTCTTATCGCGGCGGTATTCCTGATACCGGTCATGTTCATGCAGCTCTTTGCCTGTCAGCACCTCGATCCAGCCAGAGTGGGAATTCTCCTCCAGGTCGAAGTGGTCGTCGGCATCGCCAGTGCCGGAATCCTGACCGCTGAACCCTTCGGGTGGCGAGAGGCCACCGGCTTCGTTCTCGTCTGTTCGTCGGCACTGACCGAAGTCTTCGTGAATCGGACGGCATCGTCCTGAACAGGGCGTACCCCCGCCGATCGAATTCGCTTCCGGGCCCTCCCCGACGATACCGGAAGCGCGCGCTCTCTATGCCAGCAGGGCGTCCTCGTAAGGGAAGGTCGACAGGCGCTGGACACCGGTGTCGGTCACGAGAACCTGTTCCTCGAGCTTGACGCCTTCAATTCCGTCCTCGGCGCCGATGTAGCTCTCGACACACAGTGTCATGCCAGGCTCGATGACGCCGGTCGAGGAGCGCTGCGGCGTGTCCGCGAAGGAGATTGACGGATATTCGTCGACAAGACCGACCCCGTGGGCGGCGATGCCGTACCTGCGGGCCTGGAACTCCTCCGGGACGGGCCACGACTTCTCGGCGGCCTCGACGAAACTCATGCCCGGTTCAAGAATGTCGATGTTGAACTGAACCTGCTCGTGGGCAAGCGAATAGAGCCTGCGCTGCTCGTCCGTCGGTCGTCCCGGACCACAGAACCAGGTGCGGCTGATGTCCGCGCAATAGCCGAACGGGCCGACGAGGTCGGTGTCGAGACCAACGAGTTCGCCAGCCCGGATCACCCGGCTCGAGGCCTCGCGGAACCATGGATTGGTCCTGCCCCCGGATGCGAGAAGCCGGGTCTCGATCCATTCGCCGCCGAGCTCGATGTTCACCTGGTGGAGAATCGACCACAGCGCCGTCTCGCTGATGCCGGCACGCAGTTCCTCGCGCATCCTCGCCATGGCCGCCTCGCAGACAGAAATGGAAACAAGCATGGCCTCGATCTCGTCATCGGACTTGATCACCCTGGCGCGTTCCGTCACGCGCGTACCACTGGCGATCTCGTAGCCCATCTCCTGGAGGGCATTGGCGCCCTCGAAGTCGAGCCGGTCGGCGGCAATGCGCCGGCCGGCCCCGTGGGCGCGCATCACGGAATCGATATCCTGGGCCCAGGCCTTCACCCGTGCCTCGATGTTCTCTGATGCCACCATGTAGATGTAGCCCAGAGCCGGCCTGATCTCGCCGATGGTCTCCATGTGCCGGTAGAGATGCATCGACTTCTCGTAGTCGAAGAGGACAGCCTTCCCCTCGGACGGAACGAAGCAATAGCGGATCGGATTGTGGGTGAACCACACCTGCATGTTGCTGGTGCCGGTGGCGTAGCGGATGTTGACCGGGTCGTAGAGAATGATGCCGCCCAGATCGAGGCGGCGAAGCTCGCCCTGGATCCGGCCCAGACGCCAGGCGCGCATGCGGCGGATGTCGATCTGCGGCTCGGCATCGTGCTGGGCGATGCCGCGGGTGTTGCGCGCCAGGCTGAATGTATCGTTCATGTCACCCTTCCTTCAGCCGAGCAGCGCGTCGTCGAAGGGGTACGTGGAGAGGCGCTGGGGACCCGTCGGAGTCACCAGGATCTGTTCCTCGAGTTTCACGCCTTCGTTGCCGTCCTCGGCGCCGATATAGCTTTCGACGCAGATGGTCATGTTCTCCTCGAGAACACCGGGCATGGCCATGTCCGCCTTGTCGGAAAACGTCAGGCCCGGCCACTCGTCGGCCATGCCGACGCCGTGTGCCATGGAACCGTAGCGGCGCGCCATGAATTCGTTGGGTACGCGCCAGGATGATTCGGCAATCTCCCGGAAGGTCCGGCCCGGACGCATTTCCTGGATATTGGTCTCGATCTGTTCATGGGCGTAGGCGTAGAGACGCCGCTGTTCGTCTGTCGGTTTGCCGGGACCGCAGAACCAGGTGCGCGAGATATCGGAACAGTAGCCGAAGGGTCCGATGAGGTCGGTGTCGAAGGCCACCAGCTCTCCGGCCCGGATGATGCGGTCGCTGCATTCCCTGAACCACGGATTGGTCCGCCCGCCGGAGGCCAGAAGACGGGTTTCGATCCATTCGCCGCCCATGGCGATGTTCACCTGGTGGAGATGCGACCACAACTGGTTTTCCGTGATCCCTGCGCGCAGGTTCTCGTGCATCTTCGCCATCCCGGCCTCGCACACGGAGATGGAAACAAGCATCGCCTGGATCTCGTCGTCGGACTTGATGGAGCGGGCGCGTTCCATGACTTCCTGTCCATTGGCGATGGTGCAGCCCCTCTCTTCGAGCGCCCGGGCGCCAGAGGGATCGAGATGGTCGGCGGCCACGGTGAGGTCACCGCCGGATGTCTCGCGGATGACATCGACGAGTTCATCCGCCCACAGGCGGACTCTCTCCTGGTAGGTGTCGCCGGCGCCAAAGTAGGTCCAGGTACGGGCCGGACGGATCTCGCGGATGGTCTCGAGGTGTTCGGACAGGTGAACGGCCGGCGGATAGTCGAAGAGAACGGTTCCTCCTTCGGCCGGGACCCAGCAGTATCGGTGCTGATTGTGCAGGATCCAGACCTGCATGTTGCTGGAGCCGTTGGCGTAACGAACATTGATGGGATCGTAGAGAAGCACGCCCGCGAGGGAGCGGTCCTTCAGCATCTCCTGAACCCTGCCAAGGCGGTAGAGGCGCATCCCTGGAACATCGATCTGAGGCTCGGCATCGTGCTGAGCAATTCCCGGGGTGTTGCGGGCAAGATACTGACTGTCTGCGGAAGGCCGGAGCATTGTCGAACTGTCCCCGTCACGTGATCGGCATGGAACGGACGATTTCCGGGAGTGTCAATCGCAAAAGTGCGATCCTCCGACAGCAACCTGGGGTATAAGCACCGCGGGTGTGGAGAAAGGAAAAGGCGATGGCCCGTCGACGCAGGAGCCGTGCCGGTCTGGGCAGCGAACGCCAGGCGCTTCACCTCCTGCCATGGCGCCAGGTGCGCAATCCCTTCCCGCCCATTTCGCCGCTGTCCGACGACGAGGTCGAGGCCATTCACCGAACCTCGCTCAGGGTTCTCGACGAACTCGGCATGAAGGTTCTCGATGGCGAGACCCGCAGTCTTCTCAAGGACGCAGGCGCGCGCATTGACGAGCCCGCGGAGATGGTCTTCATGGACCCCGGCCTGGTGGAGGAGGCGATCGCCACCACACCGCCCGTCTTCACCCTCCATGCGCGCAATCCGGCGCGCAACATCGAGGTGGGTGGCAACGCCATCAACTTCACACCGGTCGGCGGACCTGCCTTCACAAGCGATCTCGACAAGGGGCGGCGAGCCGGGACCTATGCGGAGTTCTGCGACTTCGTAAGGCTCGAACAGATGTTCGACGTCATCCACATGATGGGGGTCGGCGCCTTCGCCTCTCTCGATCTGCCGGCCGAGACGCGTCATCTCGATCACGGTCTGGCGGGGTTTGTCTACGGTGACAAGGCCGTCCCGGTGAGCCTGCTGGGTGGGGAACGGGCGCGCGACGGTATCGAGCTTGCCAAGATCGCCCTCGGCCTCGACGAACGGGACCTTGAGACCACGCCTTGCGTCCTCGGCAACATCAATACCAACTCTCCACGTCAGCTTGACGGTTCCATGGCCCAGGGACTGATCACCCTCGCCCGTGCCAACCAGCCGGTGGTGGTGACACCCTTCACGCTGTGCGGCGCCATGGCCCCCGCGACCGTGGCGGGTGCCCTGGTGCAGCAGAACGCGGAAGCGCTCTTCGGCCTGGCCCTGATCCAGATCGTCAGGCCCGGGGCCCCCGGTCTCTATGGCGGTTTCACCAGCAACGTCGACATGAAGACCGGTGCCCCGGCCTTCGGCACGCCTGAGTATGTCCTCGCATGCCAGGCCACAGGACAACTGACGCGGCGTTACCGCGTGCCCTACCGGTCGAGCAACACCAATGCCTCGAACGCTCCCGACGCCCAGGCTGCATACGAGAGCATGATGTCCCTGTGGGGGGCCATCATGGGCCATGCCAACTTCCTCTTCCATGGCGCCGGCTGGCTCGAGGGCGGTCTCGTCGGCAGTTTCGAAAAGTTCGTCATCGATGCGGAGATGCTGCAGATGATGGCCGTCTACCTCGAGGGAGTCCGGGTCGACGACGACAGCCTGGGATTCGATGCCATCGCCGAAGTGCAGCCCGGGGGCCATTACTTCGGCGCCCGCCACACCCTGGCGCGCTACGAGACGGCCTTCTACAGTCCCCTGCTGTCGGACTGGCGGAACTTCGAGAACTGGAGCGATTCCGGAGCCGTGGAGACGGCCCAAAGAGCCCACCGGCTGTGGAAGCGCATGCTGAAGGAGTACCAGGCGCCGCCCATCGATCCAGGCATCGTCGACGGACTGAACGACTACATCGCCCGCCGCAAGGAAGAAATCCTCGGTTCCTGACACCTCTTCCCATCGCTCACGATGACCACTGATGGCCAGACCCGTCTGCGTTGTCGCCCCCCACCGCAACAGGTGTCTTCATCGACACCACGAAAAGAGGGCAAGATTTGGAAGTCGAAACGTGGTGCTCACGTCGTCCGCCCGATGGCGACCACGCATCTCGAATTGCCGTCATGGACCTCGTTCTCGGGGTCGAGATCATTGGCGCCCGGTTTCTCGAGGCGTATCGCGTCGGCTGGATGTGCCCCGGCCCGAGACCGGTCAGGGTGCGGGCGAGGTCGGACAGGAGCGCGACGCGACGTCACCCGTCGGGCATGGCGAACGGCGTGTCGTCCATGAAACGGCGCAGGACGTTTTCGCAGATCCGCGCGACGTTGTTGTCGTAGCCGTTGTGCGCCAGGCTGCCCGGCCAGGCGATGGAACCCACGGAGAACACCGCGCCGCCGCCGGGTGTCTCGAAGAACGTCATGTCGGCGCGCACGTTGGGGTTCTGGATACCGTCCATGACGGCATGATTGAAACCGATTTCGTCCGGCACAATCAGCGTGTTCTGCGAATGTCCTTCAGAGGACGCCAGGATCAGGGTGTGGGGCGGGGTGCCGAGCAAGGGATCGACGGCGTCGATCTCGCTGCCGCTGGCTCCGCCGGCGAAGAAGCCGAAATCGCCAATCACCTCGTCGTCGCCGATGCCCTCGAAGATGAACCGGGCGCGGGCATCGAAGCTCCCCGCCTTGCGCACGTAGTAGCCTGACACATCGAAGCCCACCGCGACCGTGCCGACCCCGCAAAGCGCCTGGGGCGACGTGCCGAGACGGCGCCACAGGCCACCGTACTCGCCGTTGAATTCCAGGTAGTACTCGCCCGGCTCCTCGCTGCGATAGCGGATGCCATCCTCTGCTCGGCGCAACTCGACCGCGCCCGGCATGGCGTCCGACATGGCGCAACGCCAGATGAAGCCGTTGCCGCCGAGATAGGCCATCCGGCCGCCTCGCGCCAGAAAAGTCCGCAGGCCGTCCCACATGGGCGTGGTGAAGTACTCGGGATGAGCGCCGGTGATCACGGCGCTGTAGTGTTCAAGCACCGCAACGCCCTCGTTGTGAAGGTCTTCGTCGGTGATGACGTCGTATGCGATGCCCTTCTCTTCGAGCCAGCCGAGAATGTGGGTGTCAGCATTGATGTTCCACACCGGGTCCGTCTTGGGGCCCACCTGGCTCACGGGCCGCAGGCGCGAGGCATACCGCACACCGCTGCCGTCGGAATGGTCGTCGTAGGTCGACAGTCCGTACTCCGGGTGCTCCTGGAGGAAGACTTCCCCCGGTTGCATTGTGGTCCAATAGCATTCGGCCACCTCGCCGAAGGGCTCCTGCCACGTCCACTGGATGTTGGAGTAGGCCATGTAGGTGACCGTCGACGCCAGGAAGGCGAGCTTGGCCGTGGTGGTGCCGCGCGGCGGGCGGACATAAAAGGTCAGGTACCATTCATCGTCGTCGGCCCGCAGGCGCACCGCGTAAACGCCGCTGCTCAGGTCTGTCGGGATGTCGTAGGTGAAGTCGGTGTCCCATTCCGCGTCATAGAGGTCGTCATCGTGAAAGTGGATGGCGCCGTACTCCTCGGGTGCGTGGCGCCAGTTCTGTTCGTTGCCGCTCCAGTTGAAGCCCTTCACCGCGCGGGACGGCAGGTTGACCACCCGACCATGAAGGCTGTTGGGGCCGGCGTCGACGACCGTGACGTCACCGATGTTGCGGGAGAAGTCCCAGGCGGCAACCACCGACGGCTCGCGCATGTGGGGCATGACGTTCCAACCCAGGGCGACGCTGTCGGCCATGTTCAACGCGCGACCGACAAGCCGTGGCCGGTCGAGCTTGCCGTTGAAGAAGTGACTGGCGCCGGGCCGACCCGCAGGATGGATCGCCGGCATCGCCGCCATGATCAGCGGCCGGGTGCTCCCCATGGCCGGGATAAAGCCGACGCCTCCGGTGGCACTGGCGCTGGTACTGGCTTCGAACTGCGGACCGATGAAGTCCTGGGAGACCGTCAGGACCGCCTCCGCTGCATTGTAAGCGGCGCAAACCAGATGCCAGCGCCGCTTCGCCAGCGGCCTGCCGGTGGTGACGTCCACGGTCGCGCCGCTACCGTCTCCGAGCCGCATGGCTGCGGCGCCGCTGTCGTCAATGATCAGGGCGAAACCGCTGGCCGTGTCATCGTCCCAGTTTGAGATCAGGCCCTGGGCGCCCTTTTCTGGGGTCGTGGGAAAGACCCAGGCCTGGACCGTGAAGCTGCCCAGGCCGGTCACCAACGGGCTTGAGGGAATGGTCACATAGGATCCCGCAACGGTGATCTGCTCGCGACCGGGATACTCGCCGGCAAAAGGCGCCGCGACCTCCTCTTCGCAATAGATGTCAAGGTCGGGATCGTCGTTGCCGCAGATCACCCGCACCAGGTCGGCGCGATAGCGATCAGGCCCGTAAGTGCTGACCATGACGTTGAGCGTATCGCCCGGCATGACGGTCCAGGGGCTGCAGTATCCCATGATCTTCTTCATTCCCCGGTCCTCCCTAGTCCGGCGCAACGCCGGTGACCGCCTGCCAGCGCATGCGGAACACCTTCCTTGTGGCGGCGTAGTAATCCTCGAACACCAGGTCGTCGTAGTACTCCAGCTTGTCCCCGCGGGCCTTCGGCATCCTGGCCAGGGTCCATTCGACGCCACGCCTGGTGCAGACGATGATGATGCGTTCCTCCATGGGCATCAGGCGCAGACGATTGACAACCAGAGTCAGTTCGGGGCCGTAGGGTCCACCTGGATTGCGATCGAACTCCTCGATCAGGTCGATTCGTGTTGGATCTATTTCATACATTCCCTAATCCTTGTGGTCAGCGCCAAGTGTCCGGACATCATCGTTCGGGTTCCACAGTCATAAAGCAATTCCTGAAGTTCCCTGTCATTTTGAAGGAGCCGTTGAAACCGCGCGGGATGACGAATGCGTCACTCGCGGCATGGGTCTCGGCATGGCCGCGTTGGTCGGTCATGGTCATCGTGCCATCGAGCACGAAGCAGCATTGATCAAAGGGATAGCCGCGAGCCACTTCGGTGCACGGCGTGCATTGCCAGACGCCAACGTTGGCATTGCCGGTCGCGTTGGTGAAGAAAATGCGGCCGCATTCGTTGGCGATGCTGTCGGCCACTGCGTCGATAGCCGCGAGCCACTTCGGTGCACGGCGTGCATTGCCAGACGCCAACGTTGGCATTGCCGGTCGCGTTGGTGAAGAAAATGCGGCCGCATTCGTTGGCGATGCTGTCGGCCACTGCGTCGTCGGAGATGTAGCCCACGAGCTTCATGCCGCCATCCGGCGATCCGTCGGGCAGCAGACGAGTAACAGCGTTTTCAGTCATCGCGTTGCCCCATGAGATAAGGGATCGATGGGAACGTCGCGTTGAGGTCGGGCAGGATAGACAACTTCGTGCTCGCCCAGAGCGCGGGTCGCGAGTTTCCGACAGCTCTGCGGCCAGGTTGTCAAGCGCCTCCGTGCGTCCCTTGATGTGATCGCGGATCCCGGAGCGGTACAGCTCCTCGCGGCCGGCAAACTGGGAAGCCGCGTAGGCGATCATCCCTTCCTCTGTCTTCGGTCTTCCAATCCAGTTGCCGCTCCAACTCCCTCGTCGCGACACCGTGCCGCGAAGCCGGGAACATGTACATCGCGAAAAACCACTGGCGCGGCGCCGTATGCGAGCGGTGCGTCAAGGCCTCCGCAGTTGTGTGGAACTGCGTCTTCCGGTGCTGGCATGCATAGGCTCACTCGCCATGCGGTAGAACTTGGAGAACGTGCCGCACTTAGGTGCAGTCGATCTCCTGCCGCCGCAACGCACGTCCAAGATGTCCTCAAGGCAGGCTTCGTGTCGGGGAACCGGCCCTGAAAGTCGCAAAGCGCTTTCACGTTGCCTTCTGCCCCCATGACAATGGAGATTGAGGTATGTCGCGTCAACTTGATGACTGCGATGGGATCGATCGCAATGACGGCTTCTCCAGCAACGTCGACATGAACACGAGTACCCCGGCCTTCGGCGCCCCGGGACCGCCACTCCCTGGAGCGACACGAGACGGCCTTCGACAGCCCCTTGCTGCCGGACTGGCGAAACTTCCAGGACTGGAGCGACACCGGACCGCCGAAAGGGCCCACCGGTTGTGGAAGCGCATGCTGAAGAAAATCCAGGTGCCGCCCATCGATCCCGGCATCGTCGACGGCCTGAACGGCTACATCGCCCGCCGCAGGGAAGAAGTCCTCGGCGCCTGACCTCACCGCCTGCGCCGTATCGTCGACCGGGGCCTGGTTGCGCGGCGTCCGCGCCAACAGGCCGAGGGATTCTCTCGCTTCCCGTACGCCTGCGCTCGTTCCACGCTCCTGACGGTCGTGCGGGGAGCGGGCAGCCCGTTGGCGGACCCGCACGCCGCACTTGGCATCTGCTCATGCGGCCGACCGAACCGAGATGAAGGCGTCGACTCGAACTGCCAAGCACTCCTTCGGTCACGGGAAGCCGGTCATCCACCTGCCCCGCGCAGTGCCCATTGCGCCTGTTTCATCCCTCGCATTTGCTCGGGGATCTGGATTCGGTCCGGGTTCGTCGTCGACTTGACATCGAGTCATCAGCGCGAAAGTAATCGTAACCATTGCAAGGTTTCACACGCCGGGGATGAGGGGAACGTTGATCGCGGCCAACAGAACGCGCGCTCTCGACCACGAAGCGGGCCTCTACTTCTGCGGGCACATGACCCAGGGCGAGGTGGCGAAGAGGATTGGAGTGCCCTCGACCAAGGCGCACCGCCTGATTGCCCGCGCGACCCGCAAGGGCTTGGTGCGCATGCTTGTCGGCGCCTTCATCGGTGAACCGCCGATGAACCTGCTCGACGCCGTTGTCGAGGCGCTTGATGACGGAATCAGGTTTGTCCTGGCGGGGACTGTCAACCTCGACCTCCGTTCGGAAGCTATGGTCCCCGGGGCTCGTGACGCATCGCCGGGGTTCGGCCATGCCATGGCCGTCGTTCGCCCCCACGCCCTGCAGCTGGTCAGGGAAGGTCTTCCTGCCCGGTTCGTCGCAAACCAGTGGATCGGGGACCAGTCTCGTGTCGCGGTGAGCCTCGCCGAACAGACGATCGCGGTCGTCGAGCACGAGCGCTTCCGCCTTCGCTCCGGAGAAGAAGTGGCCCTTGCCGTCGAGGCGCGGGATCTCCACGTCTTCAATTCCCTGAACGAAGCCGCCCTCTCGCGCGCCGGAGAACTCGCATGACGAGGGACATCATCATCGGCATCGATGCCGGAACCTCCCTCATCAAGGCGGTCGCATTCACTCGTGAAGGTGAACAACTGGCCATGGCGGCCCGGCCGAACTCCTATGCGACCGGTGCAGGAGGCAGGGCCGAACAGGACGTGGCGATGACGTGGCGGGAGACGGCGGCAACACTCCTTGAGCTCGTCGAAGGGATGCCGGAAATCCGTGATCGTGCTTGTGCCCTGGCGATCACGGGCCAGGGAGATGGCACGTGGCTGATCGATGCAGATGGCGAGCCCGTCATCCCTGCCCTGTTGTGGCTTGACAGCCGGGCCGCGGACGAGACCCGCCGGGTTCGCGAACACCCCGAGTACGGTGAATTCCATGGGACGACAGGCACCGGTGCGGCACCGTGCCAGCAGTCCAGTCAACTGGCATGGCTGGCACGCCATTTTCCGCGAGCGCTTGCCCAGGCAACAACCGCCTTTCACTGCAAGGACTGGCTCTACTTCAGGTTGACGGGTGAACGCGCGACCGATCCTTCGGAGGGAGTCTGGACCTTTGGCGACTTCCGAACACGCCGCTATCATGATCTCCCTCTTCGAATCTTCGGGCTGAACCGTTACGCCGGACTGTTGCCGCCGATCGTCGATGGCACCGTGACATCGCATCCGCTGACGGCAGCAGCCGCCACGCAGGTCAATCTTCCCGAGGGCCTGCCCGTCGTCCTAGGCTATGTCGACGTGATCTGTACCGCGCTGGGAGGAGGACTCTTCGATCCGACGATCCGTGCCGGGCTGTCGGTGATCGGCTCGACCGGGGTGCACCTGAAGTATGCCACGGCCATCGATGAGGTCAGGCTGGGAGCCAATGGAGATGGGTACACGATTTGCTTTCCGGTGCCCGGAACCTGGGCACAGATGCACTCGAACCTCTCCGCGACACTCAACATTGACTGGTTGCTCGATGTCATGCGGGACGTCCTTGCGGAGGCTGGAGTCACGCGCGAGCGTCATGAGCTCGTACCGGCAATCGACCGCCTGACTCGGGCGTCCAGCGCCGGCCGCGCCCTCTATCATCCCTACATCTCCGCAGCCGGCGAACGCGGTCCATTTCTTGCACCACAGGCGCGGGCCAGCTTCACGGGACTCGATTCCAGCACCGGGCTGGCCGAACTGACAAGGGCAGTCCTGGAGGGACTGGCAATGGCCGCGCGGGATTGTTTCAGCGCTATGGGCGAAATCCCCGAGGAAGTGCGCGTGGCCGGAGGCGCCGCCCGCTCCAATGCATTGCGCAGCATCCTGGCCGCCGTTCTCGATCGCCCTCTGCGCACCTTCGAACGCGACGAGGCGGGAGCGTCGGGCGCAGCCATGATCGCCGCGGTCCAGCAGCGTCTCTATCCTGACATGGCGGCCTGCGCCGCCGACTGGGTGGAACCCTATCGCGGCAACCTGGTGAGGCCTGACCCGGCTCTGGCATCGATCTACGCAAACCTCTTTCCGCTCTATGTCGAGACCCGCCAGGCGTTGGCGCCGTTGTGGACCCGCTTGGCCGGCCTGGGTGAGCAACGATGAGGGAGGTGGCCTTCATAGGTGACCTCTTCATGGCTCCGAAAGTCTTCGACCAGGCGCTGAGGCAGCAACAAGGTCCATTCTCATACCCTGCTGTGGCCCGACGAGCCCGTGGCGCACGGGCAGGGCACAAGAATCTCGCCCGGCTTCGGGAATTCATGGGCACGGGCCTGAAACTCGTCGCTGCCAGATGCTGGTGATGGATTCCCCGTCTCAAGGTGCCAGTATCCGGCAACGGCTCGCGTCCAGGTTTCGACGAGAACCACAAGGATCCGGTCCCGGGATTGACGGACTGGTTCTTCCACTGTTCTGACTACGATCATCGAGAATCACACCGAATCAAGCCAAACTCGATCATCCTCAAGACTGTCCCTGCTTGAAGAAGGCTTCACGCAGGTCGACGAATGCTCCGAACAGGCAGCCAAATCTTCCAACGACACGCAATCAATCTGGCAGGGACCACGCCGGCTTGCCATGGGATGCATGGTTCATGTGTCAGGTGTCCCAGAAGCGGACAGGCTTGCCCGTCGGCGTGTCACTGATCTCGCCGTCGCGCATGGCCACGTGTCCGCGGATCACGGTGGCGCGTGGCCAGCCGGTGACCGTCATGCCCTCGTAGGCCGTCCAGCCGCACTTGGCGTGTTGTTCGGCATGGCTGATCGTGCGCGTTTCCTTCAGATCGACCAGCGTGAGATCCCCGTCATAGCCGACGGCGATGCGTCCTTTCCCACGGATGTTGTAGATTCTCTGGGGCCCGTAGCACAGCAGATCAACCAGGCGCTCGAGCGTCAGGCGACCCTCGGCGACATGGTTCAGCAGGATCGGCAGCATGGTCTCGACACCCGGCATGCCGCCCGGCGTCTCCGGATAGGGCCGCTGCTTCTCCTCGGCGGTATGCGGCGCGTGATCCGATCCCACCACATCGACGATCCCCTGGTCGATTCCGTGCCAGAGAGCATTCCTGTGGTGGGAATCGCGAATTGGTGGATTGACCTGGGCAAAGCCGCCCAGGCGCTCATAGCATTCCGGTGCTGCGAGGGTGAGGTGTTGCGGCAGCAGTTCAACGGTTGTGATATCCTTGGCGCTGCCCAGAAACGCAATCTCCTCACCGGTCGTCACGTGGAGAACATGGATCGGTCGCGCCGCGTCGCGGGCCAGGGTCACGATGCGCCGCGTGGCTCTCAGTGCCGTCTCGACATCCCGCCAGACGGGGTGTGCCCTTGGATGTCCCTCCTCGACCGCCAGGTGGCGGCGTTCGGCAAGACGAAACTCGTCCTCGGCGTGGATGGCGACGCGCCGTCGGCCGGATCGCAGGACGGATGCGAGTGCCGCATCGTCGGCAACCAGCAGGCTGCCTGTCGAACTCCCCATGAAGATCTTGACGCCGCAACAACCGGGATGCAGTTCAAGTTCGGCCAGTACGTCATGATTGTCATCGCTGGCGCCGGCAAAGAACGCGTGATCGCACCACATGCCCCGGGCTCGCTCGAGTTTGTCCTCCAGAGCCGCAGGTGTCGTCGTCGGCGGATTGGTGTTCGGCATTTCGAAGACGGCGACCACGCCGCCGGCAACGGCTGAACGAGACCCGTTGGCAAGATCCTCCTTCTCCTCGTGCCCCGGCTCACGAAAGTGCACCTGGGTGTCGATAATCCCGGGGAGGACCATGAGCCCGCGCGCATCGAGAGAGGCGCCCGCCGCAGTTGAGGGCACGTCGCCGATGGCAGCAATCCGGCCATCGGTGATGGCCACATCCGCCCGGCGCCGTCCGGCCGGGGTCATCACCTCGCCGCCGCTGACGACAAGGTCGAAGGTCTCGTTCATGAGTCTGTCTCCCTGCTGATCCGGTGGAAGTCGGATGTGTCACTGAAGATCGAATCGACACCGGAATCCATGAGCGCCTGTGCTTCGTCGGCGCAGTTGATCGTGTAGACGGCAACGCGCCGGCCTCCGCGATGGACGCGGGATATGAGTTCCGGGGTGGCCAGGGACCGATCAACATGAATGCTGGCGCACTTGAGCACCGCCGCATGCCAGGACCAGAGACGGCGCGGCCGGTGTCCCATCACCAGGGCGAGTGGCCAGCGATACCCGGCAAGGCGGGCATGATAGAGAACCGTAGGGCTGAAACTCGACACCAGGGGGCGTTGCCGTCCCGCAGGCCACCGGCTGCGGATGATACCCGTCACGCGCCGGGCCAGTGTCATGAGACCACCGCCGTCGTCCTTGATTTCCACATTGGGGGTGAGCCCCAGGACGATGCAGGCATCGAGCGCCTGGACCAGGGTCGGCACCCGCTCCCCGGACCACACGGCGTCAAACCAGCTTCCGGCGTCAAAGGCGCCAAGATCCGTGCTGCGCACCTCGTCGATCATCCGGTCGACACCGGTGGTGCGGGCAAGGCTGCGATCGTGCAGCACCACCGGGACATCATCGCCGGCAAGACGGACATCGAACTCCACCCATTCAAGGCCTTCCTCGGCGGCACGCGCCAGTCCCCCCAGGGTGTTCTCCGGAGCCCTTGCCGCCACACCGCGGTGACCGATGACGGACGGGAGATCGATCAACGCGGTCAACCGATCAGCACGTCCTGGCCGCGCTTGGCCAGACTGTGGGCGATGATCATGCGCTGTATCTCACTGGTCCCTTCCCAAATCCTCTCCACCCGCAGTTCCCGGTAGAATCTTTCTGCCGCGTATTCGCGCATGTAGCCGCGACCGCCGAATATCTGCACTGCGCGGTCGGCGACCCGATTGGCCATTTCCGAACAATAGAGCTTCGCCATGGAGCACAGAGCGTGCTGAACCTTGACGTCCTCGCCGCCATCGATGGCCGCGGCGAGGCGATGGACCATCAGGCGCCCGGCCCACAGTTCCACGAGACTGTCGGCGAGCATGAATGATATCGCCTGATTGGCCATGATCGGTCGGCCGAACTGGACGCGGCCCTGCGCAAAGGCGAGTGCTTCGTCGATGAGGCGGCTGGCGGCCCCGCAACAGCGCGCCGCAATGCCGAGTCGTTCCTGGCGAAACCACTCGTAGGTCCAGGTGCGGCCGTCTCCTTGCGGGTCGATGAGTGCGTCGGCCGTCACCTTGACCGAATCGAACCGTACGACCGGATGATGGGAGGGATAGGTGTGGCTGTAGGCGGGCGTGCGTACGATCTCGACACCCGCGGTGTCACTGTCGACATAGAAGAGTCCGTGGGCACCATCCTCCAAGCGTGCCTGAACGATGACGATACCGGCCCGGTTGAAGCCGGTGACGTGCCACTTGGTTCCGTTCAGCACCCAGCCGTTGCCGGAGCGTGTCGCTGTCGTCTCGATGGCATTGACATCGCTGCCGGCCGCTTCTTCGGTAATGGCGTAACACTCGCTCGTGGCGCCATCGAGAAGTGGCTGAACCCAGGCTGCCATCTGCGCCGGCGTCGCTGTGCGCACCAGGAAGGGCGAGACATCGTGGAAGAAGAATCCGACACCGTTGGTCGCCCGCCCGACTTCTTCCCAGACGCCGGCCATGGCTCCGGCGGAGAACCCGCCACCGCCCGCCTCCTTCGGTACCTGGGGCAGCCACAGGCCCATGTCCCGGGCGGCCCGGAGATGATGCTCCCTGACGTCCTCGGGAATCTGTCCGTCATTGGCCTCGGCAACCTGCTCCAGTGGCAGGCGCTCGGCATTGATGAAGGGACGCAACCTTTGGCGCCAGGTCTGGGCCTCGGCCGATTCTCCAGCGCCGGTGAGTGCCTCCTGGCCCCGCTTGACCAGGCCGTCGGCAATGATCACCCGCTGGATTTCACTGGTTCCTTCCCAGATGCGGTCGACCCTGAGTTCCCGGTAGAATCTCTCGGCAACGTTCTCGCGCATGTAGCCGCGCCCACCGAAGATCTGCACGGCCCGGTCGGCTGTCCGGTGGGCGAACTCCGAACAGAAGAGCTTGGCCATGGCGCACTTGCCGTGGAGAACCTTGACGTCGTCTTCCCGATCCATCGCCTGCGCCACGTCATAGGTCATGAGTCTGCCGGCCCACAATTCGGTCAGACTGTCAGCCAGGGGAAACTGGACCGCCTGGTTTTCCCAGATCGGCCGGCCGAACTGGACGCGGTTCCTGGCAAAGTCCAGTGCTTCGTCGATGAGACGGCTGGCGGCGCCACAGCAGCGCGCTGCAATCTTCATGCGTTCCTGGCGAAACCAGGCGTATGTCCACTGAAGACCGCCACCTTTTTCGTCGATGAGATTGTCCGCGGGCACACGGACATCGCAGAACTCCATCTCCAGGTGATGACCACGGTAGTGATGCATGTAGCGCGGCGTGCGCCGGACGGTGACGCCAGGCGCTTCCTTCTCCACCCAAAAGAGAGCGTGGCGGCCATCCTCGAGCTTTGCCTGGAAGATGATCCAGTCGGAGAGATTGGCCCCGGTGACATGCATCTTGGCGCCGTTGAGGAGCCAGCCGTTGCCGTCGCGCCGCGCCGTTGCCTCGATGGCGTCAACATCACTGCCGGTCCCAGGTTCGGTAATGGCATAGGCGACCCGCCTGCGTCCTTCGATCAGCGGCCGGATGAAGGTCTCCATCTGCCATGGATTCGCCGTATGCCAGAGAAACGGCGACAGATCATGATAGCAGCCCCACAGGCCGTTGGTCGCCCTGCCCAGCGCTTCCTGGATGACGGCAATCTCGAAACACGACAGGTGCCGGCCGCCACTCTCGTCCGGAAGGGAGGGATAGAGAAGGCCCATCTCCTCTGTTGCCCGCAAGATGGCGGCATGGGCTTCATCGGCGATGAAACCGTCGTTCATCTCGGCCTCAACCTCCCGCGGCATGAGTTCACTCTCGACAAGCGAGCGCAGGACCCGTTGCCACTGACGGGCCTTCGCGGGCATCGGGTAGACCATGGACACCTCCTTACCGGACGGAACGACCATCGCTACACTGCGGCCGGGCGCCGTGGTGGCGCAAGACCTTCCCGAATCATGGGAGTGACCGACACATGACGGGTCATCGTCTCGACCGCATGCTCAATCCCCGTTCCATTGCCGTCGTCGGCGCATCGCAGCGGGAAGGGAGTGCCGGTCACGGAATGATACACGGTCTCATCAACGCCGGTTTCAATGGCGCCATCTTCCCGGTCAATCCACGCTACCGGAACGTTGCCGGTCTCGCCTGCCACGGGTCCCTCGCCGAGTTGCCGCAAGCGGTCGACCTTGCCATGCTCGGCGTCAACAGCACCCGCCTTGAAGGACAGCTCGACGACGCCATTGCCATGGACGCCGGAGGCGCTGTCATCTTCGATACCTGCTATCTCGACGGCGAGAGCGACAGAGGTCTCCTCAACCGCCTGAAAGCAAAGGCAAGAGCAGCCGACCTTCCGGTCTGTGGCGGCAACGGCATGGGATTCATCAATCTCTCGCAGCGCCTGCCGGTCACCATCTTCGACGCCTCTTCCAAACTGCGTGGCGGCGGCAATGTCGCCTTCATCACCCATTCGGGAACCGTGTTCAGCGAAATCGGCAACAACGACTTTCGCTATGCCTGCAATCTGATCGTGTCATGCGGCCAGGAGATCAACGGCACCATGGCCGACTACATGGACTACGCACTGGACATGGAGTCGACACGGGTCATCGCACTCTTCATGGAGGAGGCGCGCGATCCCCGCGCCTTCACGGCTGCCCTGGAGAAGGCGCGCAGGAAGGACATCCCGGTGGTGGTCATGAAGGTTGGCCGGACCCGGCTCGCCGCCGAATTCGCCCGCGTTCACTCCGATGCCGATACCGGCAACGACATGGCCTACCAGGCCGTCTTTGATCACTACGGCGTCATGCGTGTCGGCAGCATGGATGAAATGGCGAATCTTCTCGCCCTGCTCTCCCACGAGCGCCAGCTCGCTCCAGGCGGTCTCGGTGTCGTTCTCGATTCCGGCGGCGAGAGGGAGATGTTCACTGACCTTGCGGACGACACCGGCGTTCCCCTGGCCGTGATCACCGGGGAGACCGAGGCGCGCATCCGCCCGCACCTCCACCACGCCCTGGAGCCGGTCAATCCCCTCGACGCCTGGGGCACCGCCCACAACTACGAGGATGACTTCGAAGCCTACTTTCTCGCCATGGCGCAAGATCCAGGTGTCGCCATGGTCACCTTCTGTGGCGATTTCCAGTGGAATCCGACTGTCGAGCGCGGCTATGCGAAGGCACTTGTCGCGGCATTCGGCCAGACCGGCAAGCCTGTTTCAGCCATCCTCAACACGCCGATGTCGGGCCTGTTGACCGCTGGCAAGGACATGAGCAGCCACGGCATTGTCGTCCTGTGCGGCACCAGGGAGTCGCTGCTTGCCATCAGGCACGCGCTTTCCTGGCGGAACCGCAAGCCGCCGCCGCCTCCGGCGGCACTCTCCCCCTCCCCGGCTCTCGACGACGAACTGCCTGCCGCGCTCGGTCTTGCACGATCTCCAGAAGGGTCCCGCGTGAGCATGATGCCGACGATTCTCCTTATGATCGAACCCGCATTCGGGCCTCTCGTGGGCCTGCGCTGCGGCGGATCGGATCAGGAAGCGTGGGCTCTGCCAGGAATCGATCCCGGGACGGCCGGCACACTCATCGATCGGGTCTACGGCACCTGGTTTCCAGGCACAGCCACCTTCCGCCTGAATCTCGCGCGACTTCTGTCCATGTTCTCAATCATCGCTCCGGATCTTGCAGGCAACGCCACGTCGCTTGAGCTCGGACCGATCCTCGAAGAGGAAGACGGGATGGCATGTGCCGGATTCACGTGGCGGGACGCCGAGGCGTGAGCGACCTCCGGCAGAACGTCATCGAGGGCCTCGCCTCCTCGTCGAGGTACCGGCACCTCAGCACCGACCTTCTGGCGCGGACTGCCGACTGGGCCGTGGCACGCCATGCAAAGCAGGGACCGGCTCTCAAGGCAGCCAAGCGCAAGCTCCATCAGGTGTTCGGCGCCTATGCCGTGAAGCTCGATTCCCTGAAGGGTCACCTTGACGCTCTCGAGACCGGCGATGAAACCCACGCCGCATGCCGACGCATCCTGGGACTTCACCATTCTACCGCCGAACGTCTCTCATTCGTCGAGACATTCCATGCAACAATCTGGAATCACTGTGGAACTCCTCGGCACATTCTTGATCTGGCAGCCGGGCTCAACGTTTTCTCCCTGCCGTTTTCAGGTCTTGACCCTGCGGTTTCCTATACGGCCGTCGAGATCGACCGACGCATGGTCGACGCCGTCAGGCGTTTCCTGGCCATCACGCAACGGCCTGGTGGATGTCTCTGGCAGGATCTTCTCGACGGAGTCTTGCCGGACAATGCGGATGTCGCCCTGGTGCTCAAGACCCTGCCCTGTCTCGAACGCCAGAAACCCGGAGCCGCTGTCGATCTCATGCACCGCCTCGAGGACATCCCCAGTATTGTCGTGAGCTATCCGGTGCGATCACTCGGCGGCGCCAGGAAGAACATGCCTCAGACCTATCGCGCCCAGGCACAGTTCCTGGCGGGCAGCTGTGGACGGGACATCACATTTCTCGATCTCAGCCAGGAGATTGTTGCGGTGCTGTCACATCGCTGAACCCTTGAAGCCTGCAGGCCGTCCCCCATAATGCACATCGGTCTGCATGAAGGATCGATGACGTGAAACATCTCCTGGCCATCCTGGCGCTGTCCGTTCCCTTGGCTGCCCATGCCGACCTCGTGGGCAATCCCATGGTCCTGGACGGCGACACCATGAGTTTTGGTGAAAAGAAGGTCGATCTCTTCGGTGTGCATGCGCCGACTATCACGCAAACATGTGGCGAGAGCGGCAATGTCTGGTCATGTGGCTGGGAAGCGGCTCTCCATCTCGAAGAACTGGTCAGTACCGGTGAAGTCGTCTGCGTCGAGGCCGCCGACAGCGGTTCGTCAACCCCTCTCGCTCGTTGCGCCGTTGATGGTGTCGATCTCGCCGGCCAGATGATCGATGCCGGTCTGGCGGTACGCGACGAGACCCTGGGCGATGACTACGCCGAACGCGAGCTCGCGGCCGCCACGCAAGAGCGGGGCATATGGGCCGGTCCCTTCATCGACCCAGTCCTCTGGGCTGAAAGGGGTGGTTGTGCCTGCAGCGCCCGCAAGAAGGCGATGGCGGAAACCGCCGCCCTGCTCAAGGACGAGGAAACGGTGGAATAGCGCGGAGAATCGCTGACTCAGGTTTTCACTGCCGTCAGACGCGTTCAATAAGCGCCGACACACCCTGCCCGACGCCAATACACAAGGTGACGAGCGCGCGCCTGGCGTCCTGGCGGCGCAATTCGTAGACGGCCGTGGCCGTCAGCCTGCCTCCCGAAGCACCCAGCGGATGGCCGAATGCGATGGCGCCGCCATTGGGATTGAGGTGCCAGGCGTCATCGGCAAGCCCGAGTTCGCGGGTCACCGCGAGCACCTGGGCCGCGAAAGCCTCGTTGAGTTCAATGACGTCGACATCGCCCAGGCGGATGCGCTCTCTCTCGAGGAGCTTGCGTGTCGAATGGACCGGACCGATTCCCATGATCCGGGGCGGCACTCCTGCAACCGCACCACCAACGATGCGTGCAAGGGGTTGAAGGGCGTACCGAGCCACCGCCTCTGAGGATGCCACCAGGAGAGCCGAGGCGCCGTCGTTGACGCCCGAGGCGTTGCCGGCGGTGACGGTTCCGTTGTTACGGAAGGGCGCCCGCAGGCCCGCCAGCTTGTCGCGTGACGTCTCTCGCGGATGCTCGTCGGTTGTCACCGTAACGGTCGTTCGGCCTGACGGCGCCTTAACCGGGACGAGTTCCTCGGCGATCTTGCCATCCCTGATGGCCGCGGCAGCCCGCTGCTGGCTTCTCAGGGCAAAGGCGTCCTGATCTTCGCGTGATATGCCCCGTTCCTCAGCCAGGTTCTCGGCTGTTTCCGGCATCTGGTCGACGCCATGAAGCTGTCGCATGCGCGGATTGACGAAGCGCCAGCCGATGGTCGTGTCATGGATTTCCGCATGGCGCGAAAACGCCGTTTCGGCCTTGGCCATGACGAACGGAGCGCGTGACATGCTCTCCACGCCGCCGGCGACGACCAGATGGGCCTCCCCCAGTTTCACAAGGCGGCCGGCCTGCAGAACGGCCTCGAGACCGGAGCCGCACAGCCGGTTGACCGTCACTCCCGGAACCTCCACGGGCAACCCGGCGAGCAGTGCGGCCATGCGTGCGACGTTGCGGTTGTCCTCTCCAGCCTGACTGACGTTGCCGTAGATCACGTCATCGAGTCTGGACCAGTCCACCGTGCTATTGCGGTCCATGAGTGCGCGTATGGGAACGGCCGCAAGATCGTCGGTCCTGATGCCGGACAACTGACCGCCGTAGCGCCCGAAGGGCGTACGCACGGCATCGCAGATATAGGCTTCGGACATGGCGACGTTTCCCCCGACCAGACATCCACCATACTCCATGAGGAAGACAGCGCCATCAGGTTCGGCAGGCCGCATCCAGGCCTGTTGCCATGACGGCGCGAGCCCATGCACAATGTTCCGCGATGTCAATCAGACTCACACTGCAGGGACTCATGGCCATCCTTGTCGGAGCGACGATCTCTGCAGGCGCTGAAGGAGATTCCACCCGTCGCGTGCCGGCGGAATGGGAACCGCAGGAAGCGATCTGGATGCAGTGGCCGGGGCCGTACGAGAAGTCCTACGAGACCGCCTTCGCACGAATCACAAACGTCATCGCCCGTTACGAGACACTCCACATCCTCCATTCCGGCCCGGCCATTCTGGAGAGTGCGAGACGTGTGATCACCCGCGAGGGAGGAGACCCCGATCATCCGAACATCACGTGGCACGCTGTTGCCAGTGACAGCGCGTGGATGCGCGACAACGGACCGGTGTGGGTGATCGACAACGGCACGCTCCTCATTCAGGACTGGAGATTCGATGCCTGGGGAGGTGCTTTCGGCTCTCAGGTCCCCTATGCCCTCGACGACCGGATTCCGCTCGAGGTGGCCCGCATCACCGGGCTGCCCCGCGAGTCCGTGGCCATCGTGCACGAGCGCGGCAATCTCGAGTTCAACGGCAGTGATACTGTCATGCTCAACTGGAGCGTCATTGGCGATCCGCGGCGCAATGCGGACTACACCCGCGAGAAGGCCGAGGCGAACCTGAAGGCACACTTCGGTGTCGGCAAGGTGGTCTTCATCGAAGGGGTGCCGGACGGCGACCTCACCAACGGGCACATCGACGGCATCGCCCGCTTCATCGATCACGACACCGTCGTCGTTGCCCGGTGCACGGCCGGCGCCGACTGCCCTGCCACCACGAGCGAGGTCTTCGAGAACGCCGCTCGGACCATCGCCGCAGCCGGATTCACCGTCATCCGTGATCCCGTCGACACCACAGTGAGCCATCGCGGCATGACCTTTCGAACGAACTACATGAACTGGCTGGTTGGCAACGGGTTTGTCATCACGACCGGTTTCGGCCACGTCGAGGCAGACGAAGCCGCACGACAACGCCTGGAAACCTACTTTCCCGGGCGCGACACTTACGTCATCGAGATGCTCGATTCCTGGGCGGCGGGCGGCGGCGTCCACTGCCACACCAATGATCAGCCCGTGTTGCCAGACAGTTGAAGGAAGGTCCGGATTTCCCTCTTTGCTCTACCTTCGAAGAATGAAGCGCCTCGGGTTTCCTCAAGCGCGTTTTCGACGTTCCGCGTGCGCTCCCCATGGCGCTTCGGCCGGATCGGTTGAAAGCATCACTGCCCGGGATTAGCCTTTCCTGATCGTGCTCCGGCCGTGGGGGCGGACGGTCATGCAGCTCAACCATGATCAGGTGGACCGGTTTCACGAGACCGGTTATCTCATGCTTCCCAACCTCTTCTCGACGGACGAGGCAAGGGTTCTGCGACAGGCTGCGGCCGAGGTCTACGCCCTGGACCGCAAGGAGGTGGTGCGCGAGAAGGACGGCGTGTCCCCGCGCACGGCTTTTGCGGCGCATTACTACCACGAGGCCTTCCGGCGGCTCGGACGCCATCCGCGCCTGATAGAACCCGTCATGCAGTTGCTCGGCGGTCCGGTCTACATGCACCAGTACAAGGTCAACGCCAAGGTCGCCTTCAGCGGCGACGTCTGGCAATGGCACCAGGACTACGGCACGTGGTCTCGCGATGACCTGATGCCCGAGGCGCGCGCGATGAACATTGCCCTCTTTGTCGATGATGTGACCGAGTTCAACGGCCCGTTGTGGATCATCCCCGGCTCGCACCGCGGTGGTGTCTACGAGGCCGGGCACGACCTGGATACGACCAGTTATCCGCTCTGGACGCTTGATCGGGCTACGGTGACGGACCTGGCAGAACGGGGCGGTATCTTCTCGGCCAAGGGCAAGGCCGGCAGTGTGCTGATGTTCCACGGCAACATCGTCCATGCGTCCTCGCCCAACATGTCGCCGTGGGGCAGAACCGTCGTCTATCTATCGCTGTGCCATGTCGACAACCACATCCGGCGCTTCAAGCGACCGGAGTGGATCGCCCATCGCGATTTTGCGCCCATCGAACCGTTGTCCGATGGTTGCCTGACCGAGCCGATGCCCGGATCGGTCGAAGCCGTCGCGTGAATCTACACCGCCTGTTGCTGGCTCGGCAGGCACAAGATAATCCCGTCCGCGTCGGTGTTGTCGGGTGCGGCAAGTTCGCTTCGATGTTCCTCGCCCGGGCGATCCGGACGCCGGGACTCCATGTCGCTGTCATCGCCGATGTGAACCCGGATGGCGCTCGCGAAAACCTGGCGCGCATCGGCTGGCCGGTCGAACGCTACGCCAGCGCCGACCTTGGAGCGGCGCTGCGCTCGGGTGCGACGTGGGTTGTCGATGACGTGCAGGCACCCTTCCGCGAAGGGGCCATCGACCTCGTCGTCGACGCCACCGGAGATCCGGCGGCGGGCGTGCGGCATGTCCTGCTCGCCTGTGAGCATGGCAAGCCGATCATCATGGTCAATGTCGAGGCCGACGCTCTGGCCGGCCCGCTACTGGCCGAAAGGGCCCGCGAGGCCGGCATCGTCTATTCGCTCGCCTACGGCGACCAGCCGGCGCTGATCTGCGATCTCGTCGACTGGGCCCGGACCAGCGGCTTTGACGTCACCGCCGCAGGCCGTGGCCACAAGTGGCTGCCGGAGTTCCAATTCTACACGCCTGACAATGTCTGGGACGGTTACGGGCTGACGCCGGAACAAGCCGCCGAGGGGGGACTCAACCCCAGAATGTTCACCTCTTTCCTCGACGGCAGCAAGCCGGCGATCGAGAGCACGGCAGTCGCCAACGCCACAGGCCTGACGCCGGCGCCGGATGGCCTCGGCTATCCACCGTCCAGCATCGACGGCTTGCCGAATGTCTGCAGAACGCGCTGCGAGGGCGGCGCATTGCACCACAAGGGGCAGGTTGAAGTGGTGTCTTCTCTGCATCGCGACGGCGCGCCGATCGAGTACGACATCCGCTTCGGCGTCTTCGTCGTCTTCGAGGCAGACACCGACTACGTCGCCCGGTGCTTCCGCGAGTACGGCCTGACGACGGACGACAGCGGCCGCTACGCCGCAATGTACAAGCGATGGCACCTGATCGGACTGGAGCTCGGCATCAGCGTCGCCAGCGTCGTGCTGCGCGGGGAACCGACAGGCGCTGCAACCGGCTGGAGGGCCGATACCGTCGCTGTCGCCAAGCGCGACCTTGCGGCCGGCGAACTGCTCGACGGCGAAGGTGGCTACACGGTGTCGGGACAGCTGATGCCCGCAGCACGCTCACTGCACGAGGGCGCCCTGCCGATGGGTCTCACCCACGAAACCCGCCTGGTGAATGCGATCAAGAGGGGACACGTGGTCCGCTGGTCGGACGTCGCCGTCGATGACTCGGATCCCGCCGTGCGGCTGCGCCTCGAAATGGAGAAGCTCTACCGCCCGACAGTGCTGCGAACCGCCGACACTTAGGGATGCCCCTTTCGACGACGCCAGGGCGGTGGTCAGGCCTGACCTGCGGTCTTCGCCTCGCGTGCCCTTGCGAAGTGATCGAGCGCGGCGGCGAACTTGTCGCGGCAACCCGGGTTGCAGAAACCGACGACATCGCCATTGAATTCGATGAGTGAATCGGCGGCGACCGGTTCTCCCGACCAGGGACACGTCTCGTTGATGCAAGCGTCAGGATCGAGCATGGAGCCAGTGCTCTTCAGGTGAAAGACCAGGAGAAGTTACCGGAATCGTCCAGAGGCGAGAAGGGATTCCACGCCACCTCCCAGATGTGTCCGTCAGGATCGCGGAAGTATCCGGAATGGCCACCCCAGAAGACGTCTGCCGCCGCCTTCATGAGAGTGCCTCCCGCCCCGACGGCCTCATCGAGCACCCTTGCCACCTCGTCACGGGACCCCACGTTGAAGGCAAACACAACGCCGCCATCCGCTTCACACGAGAGATCACCAACCCCCATCTCCTCGCGGAACCGGTGACGCGGATAGAGAGCAAGTCCGATCCCGTTGAGCGTGAAGCAGACGATTTCTTCAGCTGCCGCCTCGCTTGCCACACGCCAGCCAAGCGTTTCGTAGAAGGCTCGCGCCCTTGCCAGGTCTTCAACGGTCAGGGTGATGATGCTGAGTCGCTGTTCCATGGTTCATCCGGCCATACCGCCATCCGGGGTTTACCACCGCTGAGACGCGGTGCAAGGTCTCTCAAAACGGCGATAACCTCAACCATGCAACTCACCATTGTTTCCGGATCTGTCAGCACCATCCAGACCGAATGGGAATTCGTGTTCGGCCGACAGGTTACCTGGTTCCGCATTGACAATCGGCCGGCGCGCATGAGTCGCGCCGGCTCTTTCCTTGCGCCTCAGCCCGCACCTGTCGCCGAGCGCGACCAGGTCACGGCGTGCGGTCTCAGAAAGCGCGACTTTCTCCTTGTCTTCGCTCTCTACAACCACACCACCGGAGTCATGGGGCGATCGCCCGTCGGAGTCCGCACCGTCGGATGCGCCCTGATCGGCCTCATGGGTGTCTTTCTCGTCATCCAGAATTCAGGTGCCGTGCAGACCATTGGCCTTGCCTTTCTGGCGGCGGCCGGCTTCACGGCATGGCACATTCGCCGCATCACCAAGGCCGCCCGGCTGGTCTGGCAACACATACAGGGATCAGGGCAAACCTGATCCGGCGCACGACAGGTGTCATGGTCTCAACAGCGCGTGTTGATCTCGACGTCAAGGACATGTTCCCGCCCGCCCCATAGCCTTCACGACGAAGGAGGGTTCAGACGTTGCTCGCGAGCCTGGCGCCGGGCTGGCGCGGACTCTAGCGAAGAGCGGGGCCGAACACGGTCAAGGACGTCATCATCTTACGGCAATGCTCCTCGAACGCGCCCAGAATCCGGGATTTGCGGTCTGCTCGCATGGTCGCCAATCCCAACTTCATTGGCCGAACGTCATCCTTGATCGGCACGTACCGCAACGGCTTGCCATCGGGGCTCCGGGCGTTCCTGTCCGGCACGTTGAGCAGGCCATACCCGATATCATTGGCGACCATGGATTGCACCATCAGCAAGTTCGGGGTGCGCGCCTCGATCCTCGGGCGCAGATCCAGACGCTGAAACAGGGACATGAAGTAGTCCCGGCTCAGCGGCAGGTCCAGCAGGATCAGGGGCTCGTCGGCCAGGACCCCCAGCGACACGGCCCTGGCGCTCGCCAACGGATGATTGGCGCCCAGCAGCGCACAGGGCGGCATTGGCAGTAGCGCCTCGAAGGCAATGTCATTGGGAATCTCAAGATCGTAGGTGACGGCGATGTCGATATCGGCGCGTCGGAGCATGTGGATCAGGTCGGTCTGATGGCCTTCGGCCTGCTGAAATGTCACCTGGGGATGCTGCGCCTGAAACTCCCTCCGCAGTTCCGGCAGCACGAACGGCGCGACCGTCGCCAGGCTGCCGACGGAGATCGGGCCCCGGACTTCTCCGGAAATCTCGCCGGCGATGTCATGCAGCCCGCTGGCGCCTTCCAGCACTTCCTTCGCTGCCGAATAGAAGCGGCGGCCGCCAGGAGTCAGGGACAAACCTCGCGCGTACTGGCGAACGAACAGTTCGAGCCCGAAGACATCCTCCAACTTCGAAATGGCCGTCGAAATCGATGGCGACGAGACGTTAACCACTTCCGATGCAGCCGCAATGCTTCCAGTGTCACACACGGCCACGAAGTACTCGAGCTGTCGAAGGGTAAACCGAGCAGTCATGCCCGTTCCGGTGCCACCGTCGAATTGTCGATGGGCCAAGATTGCGCTTGCGTGCTGGCTGTCAAGGCCGGTCTGTCGCCAGGACGTTTCATCGGCCGTCCGGTGCGCCGTCGCCTGGGGCCCTGGAGGGTTGAGAGCGCGGGTCACGTTGTCGTCAGCTTGCGGCGCGCAGACCCTCCGGACATGAGCGAACCCCCTGATCCGACAACCTTCGTCCAGTCCACATGTCGATCAACGATCTGCCAGGTGACGTTGCCGGCGGAACGAAAAGTCCGTCGTCGACGCGATCGAACGTTCGTGTGGTCAGGCGGCTTGTGAATCCTGTCGCTTGGCGATGTGCTCAGCCAGGTATCTGGCATCGTGCCAGACGCCCCAAATGAAGGAAGAAGACCGATTGGACAGCCACGGCAGCCCCAGGAAGTAGAGCCCGGGAACGTCCGACACGCCGCGACGATGATGCGGCTTGCCCCTTTCGTCGAACGCGCCGGCCTTCAGCCAGCTGAAGTCAAGGGCGTAGCCTGTTGCCCAGACGATTGACGTGACGTTGGACTGAGCCAGGTTCAGTTCGAGAATGGGGTTGGCCACGCAGGGCGGGTCGGGATCGATCGCCCGAGCAGCCGGCTCTTCCGGAAGGTCCAACCCTTCGCGCACAACATAATCGTCGGCATCGTCCAGGATGGACAGATAGTTGGCATCTCCCGCAGCAAGGTTATCCGCCAGGTCAGGCGAGAACGACATCACGCCAGAACTGAAGCATTCGGCACGGCCGAGCAGCGTCATGCCCCCGGCGGCCAGACGCCGGAAGTCGACCGTCAGACCGCCATAGGCACCGCTCACCGCGATCGTGACATGTTCCGTCGCCGGATCAGGAGCTTCCATTCCCCACTTGCCAAGCACGCCGAGCCACCAGACAAAATCCCGCTCACGGTACCGTCGCGGCGGTCGGTCATGAGGGCCGATAGCGAGATAGACCCTCCTGCCGGATCGCAACAGCTCGTCAGCGATCTGGGCCCCGGATGATCCGGCGCCGACCACGAGAACAGCACCTCCGGGGAGCTGATCGGGGTTGCGATAGGCGTTCGAATGGATCTGGGTGATCCCGGCGAGTTCGGGAACAACGTCGGGGATGACCGGGCGCTGGAAAGGGCCGGTCGCTGCAACCACATTGGTCGCTTCGATCAATCCGTCCGAGGTCTGCGCTCGAAAGCCTGTGCGGTCGGAGGTCCGCACGACCTCGGTGACGTCCACACCGCACCGGACCGGCGCGGCGATCTGCGTGGCGAAGGCCTCGAAGTAGTTGGCGACCTGGTCCTTCGTGGCGAATTCATCATGGCTGACTCCCGAGAACTCCATTCCTGGAAATCGGTCATGCCAGGCCGGCCCGTTTGCAACGAGCGAATCCCAGCGTTCCGACCTCCACCGCTCGGCAATACGGTGACGCTCGACAACGAGGTGTTGCGAGGCCGAGGCGCTCAGATGCGCGCTCATGGCCAAGCCAGCCTGACCGCCACCAACGATCAGTGTCTCAACTTTTTCGATTGACATGTCCGCGTCCTTTCACCGGCTCCAGCATCAGTTCGTCGGATGCGCCGATGGCCGGTGCAACGCTAACAGCGCAGGACCTTCGGACAAACTAGCGAATTCCTTCTTTCATCTTTGGCAAAAACTAATAAGGAACCCCGATATGAAACAAGCGCAGCTGATGGACAGGAATGACCCTGCGGTCGTTACCGGGCGCTCTGCGACTCCTCAACAACGACCTTGAACGCCTCCCCCTGAAGCGGCGCGGGCGGTGCAACGACGTGGACGGATCCGACTCACGGCTGGAGGTTCTCTTCGCTCCCGCGCTGGCCAGGATGCTCATCAAGTCCGGCGCCAGCGCCTCGACCTTGATCACCGAGATGCCGCGAGCCACCGGGGACGGTTAAGGTTTCTGTCCGAGAAGTGCTCAGGAAGCCTCCGTGTGCCTCGCGCACCTGGCGCGGATCGTCTCGAGGAGGCCGCGCGCCGCCATGACTTCACCACCCTTGGGGCGTCCTGGCTTGTGGCGCCGGTTCCATGCCATGAGATCGATGTGGGCCCAGGGAACGGCCTTGTCCACGAACTTCTCGAGAAAGAGTGCCGCCGTGATCGCTCCGGTGAAGGGCGTCGAGCCGGTAGTCCGGAGATCCGCCACGTCGCTGCTGATGTCCGAAGCGTAACCGGACCATAAAGGCAGTCGCCAGACAGGATCCTCGACCCGTCGGCAGTTCTCCATGATGTCCTGTGCAAGAGCGTCGTCGTTGCAGAACAGCGCCGGCAGATCGGGGCCAAGGGCCACGCGGGCCGCACCGGTCAGCGTTGCAAAGTCCACCAGCAGGTCCGTCCCCGATGATGACGCCTCGGCGAGGGCATCGCAGAGAATGACCCTGCCCTCGGCGTCGGTGTTGCCGATTTCGATGGTGAGCCCCTTGCGTGTGCGGAAGACATCGAGCGGCCTGAAGGCACTGCCGGAAATGGCATTGTCGACGGCCGGAACGATGAGGCGGAGCCTCACGGGAAAGTCGAGGTCCATGATCATGGAGGCCAGGGCAATGGCGGTGGCAGCGCCTCCCATATCCTTCTTCATGAGCAACATGCCGGCAGAAGGCTTGATGTCGAGACCACCGGAATCGAAACAGACTCCCTTGCCCACGAGGGTGACACGGTAGGCGTCGGGATCGCCCCAATCCATGTCGACAAGCTGCGGTGGGCGTGAACTGGCACGACCAACTGCATGGACTGATGGATAATTCTTCTCAAGAAGATCATCGCCCACGATCGTCGTGAGGTCTCCCTGGTGGCGCTCGGCAAGTGTCGCCACTTCCCCGGCGAGTTCCGCCGGGCCAAGATCCTCGGCGGGCGTGTTGATGAGATCGCGTCCAAGCCAGACCGCACGGGCCACCGCCTCGACTTCCGTCCGGTCGGCCTGGCCGGGGAAGACCAGTCGCGCCGTGCTCCGGTCACTGCTCAGATATCGCCCGAAGTGGTAGCTGCCCAGTGCCCAGCCAAGGGCAAGTGCCGTCGCCGTATCGCCGTCGACGTCTTCGGCGAGACGGCACGTCATCGAGGCCGGGAGGTGAGCCGGCAGCTCGCCAAGCGTCAGCATGCCCGCGGTTTCGTCGGTCATCACGAGCACACGGGCGATACCGCCGTCCGCATCCGGTACCACGAGATGGCGCATTCCGGAGGCTCCGGGATCGTGGCTCCTGATCCAGCGGGCCTGGTGATCGGGAATGGTACCGAGCCAGCTTTCGAGCCTGTCGCGGGCGAGAATGTCAAGGCTGACAGCGCCGGACGCATCATTGACGAAACACTTCATTCCTGCCCCCGGCGATTGCGTCATCCCACAGTGGCACACTTCGGAGGTTTGCGGTATTCACGCCCGAGGTGTGCAGCCATGACGAACCGTACCGACTTCGCTTGTCTCGATGCCCTGCAGAGGAAGGTGCTGTGGCTGTCGAGCTGGATGATTCACCACGCCAATCACCTGCGTCCGTCCCGCGACGGGCTCAAGGTGGGCGGGCATCAGGCATCGTGCGCCTCCATCGTGCAGATCATGTGCGCACTCTACTTCCATGTCCTCACGCCCCGGGACAGAATCGCCGTCAAGCCCCATGCCAGTCCGGTCTTCCATGCCATCCAGTACCTCCTGGGGCACCAGAGTCGCGAACAGCTGGAAGCCTTCAGGGGCCTGGGCGGCGCCCAGTCCTATCCGTCGCGCACCAAGGATCGCGATGACGTCGACCTGTCGACCGGCTCGGTGGGGCTGGGTGTCGCGATGACCGCCTTCACCGCACTCGTGGAAGACTATCTTGGCCGCAAGAACCTGCTCCCCGACAACGGCACCACCGGGCGCATGGTGGCGCTCGTCGGTGATGCGGAACTCGACGAGGGCAACGTCTGGGAGGCCCTTCTCGAGAGCTGGAAACACAACATCGGCAACGTCTGGTGGATTGTGGACTACAACAGGCAGAGTCTCGACAGTGTCGTCTCGGACCGGCTGTTCAGGAGAATTCAGGGGTTCTTCGGGGCCGTCGGCTGGAAGGTCGTCACGCTGAAGTACGGCAAGCGACTTGAAGCCGCATTCCGGCAACCCGGAGGCGAGGACCTGCGCGCCTGGATCGATGCCTGTCCCAACGATCTCTACTCGGCACTGTGCTTCAAGGGTGGCGGCGCATGGCGCGAACACCTCGAAGGGGATCTTGGCGCCACCGGTTCCGGGCGCGGCCTCATCGACAGTCTCGATGATGAGTCCCTCCATCGCCTGATGACCAACCTTGCGGGGCATGACCTCGAAAGCCTGCTCGAGGGTTTCACCGGCGAGGCGACCGGCGATGACCAGCCGGTCTGCTTCATCTGCTACACGATCAAGGGATTCGGCCTTCCTTTCGCCGGACACAAGGACAATCACGCCGGACTCATGAATCCCACCCAGATGACGCAGTTCCGCGACCAGAACGGCATTGCCGAAGGAAGCGAATGGGATCCCTTTGCCGGCATGGAGGACGAGGCGGAAGAGCTCCGGGCCTTTCTTTCCCGCGCACCCTTTGCCCAGGACTTTCCGCGCCGCCATGCGGCGCCGGCAGTCGCGGTGCCCGAGCGGCTGCCCTTCAAGAAGGAGGCGCGGACCTCGACCCAGCAGGTGTTCGGTTCCATCCTCAACGAGCTTGGCCGCAGCAGTCATGAACTGGCGGATCGCATCGTCACGACCTCGCCGGACGTTGCCGTCTCGACCAACCTCGGTCCATGGATCAACAGACGGGGTCTCTTCGACCGCCGGGAACACACCGACACCTTCAAGGCCGAGAAGGTGATGTCGGCCCAGTCATGGGACATCAGTCACAAGGGCCAGCACATCGAACTCGGGATCGCCGAAAACAATCTCTTCCTTCTCGTCGCCGCCATGGGTCTTGCCCACAGCCTCTTCGGAGTGCGGCTGCTGCCGATCGGCACTCTCTACGACCCCTTCATCTGCCGTGGTCTCGACGCCCTCAACCATGCCTGCTACCAGGATAGCCGTTTCATGCTTGCCGGCACGCCTTCGGGCATCTCGCTTGCCCCCGAGGGCGGCGCCCACCAGTCGATCTATACTCCCCTCATCGGACTCGGCCAGGCCGGGCTGATCGCCTTTGAACCGGCCTACGGAGACGAACTCTCCATCATCATGCGCTGGGGTTTCGAACACATGCAGGCACGTGACGGGTGTTCCATCTATCTGCGGCTCTCGACTCGCCCGGTCGAGCAAGTCGAACGTCCTGTCACGCCGGATCTCGTGTCCGGAACCGTCGCCGGCGGCTACTGGCTGTTCGAGCCCGCGGCGGCCTCGGAGATCGCCATCGTTGCCATGGGCGCCACGGTCACCGAGGCGATTGCCGCCCGCACCATGCTGACCGAGGATCTCGGTGATGTCGGCCTTCTCGTGGTGACGTCCGCCGATCTCCTGATGGCCGGCTGGCACAGGCGCGACGGTCGTTCACATGCCGAACGGTTGCTTGCACGCCTCCCTGGAGACGCCGGCCTTGTCACGGTCTGTGACGCCCATCCCGCCACCCTGTCGTGGATGGCGGCTGTCTGCCGCCACCGGGTTCACGCCCTCGGCGTGACGGACTTCGGTCAGAGTGCCGACATACCGGATCTCTTCCGGTTGCACGGCATTGACGCCACCGCCATTGTCGAAGCCGTCTCCAGCCTGTGCCTTGAGCGCGCGGGACTGTCGTCAGGCTGGTTTCACGGATAGTCTCACAACAATCATCGGAGAATCAGGCATGCCTTCCAGCGACCTTCACTACCTTGGTGCCGTCGACGCCGTGCGAATGTTCCGCAGCCGCGAACTGTCACCGGTGGAGCTGATGGACGCCGTGATCACGCGAGCCGAGGCGGTGGCGCCGCGCCTCAATCCCTTCAGCCAGACGTTCTTCAATGAAGCCCGTGATCAGGCAAAGAAGGCGGAGGCGCGTTATGGCAGAGGTAGCCGCACTCGCTCGCTCGAGGGCCTGCCACTGGCCGTCAAGGACGAGGAGACGATCAAGGGGCTGCCGGCGACATCGGGTTCGACCGCCTTTCGGCATGCGATCGGCGAAGAAACCACGCCCATTGTCGAGCGCTGCTTCAATGCCGGCGCCGTCATGCACGTAAGAACCACGACGCCGGAGTTTTCCTGTGCCGGAGTCTGTTACACCCGGCACTGGGGCGTGACACGCAACCCGTGGAACACGGACTACACGCCTGGCGGTTCTTCGGGCGGATCAGGCGCAACACTGGCGGCAGGCGGATCTCCCCTCGCCACCGGCTCCGACATTGCCGGGTCGATCCGCATCCCTGCGAGTTGTTCAGGCGTGGTCGGCTTCAAGCCCCCCTACGGACGGAATCCGCAGACCCATGTCTTCAATCTCGACACCTACTGCCATTCCGGACCCATGGCGCGTTCCGTTGCCGATTGCGCCCTCCTGCAGAACGCCATGGCCGGCCCGCACCCCAGGGACATTGCCACGTTGAGGCCCAAGCTGCGTCTTCCTCTCGACTATGCGCCGGTCAAGGGCATGCGCATCGCCCTTTCCGTCGACCTGGGGTACTGCGTGGTCGATGAGGACGTACGCAGAAACACCCTCGATGCGGCCACCAAGCTGGAGGAGGCCGGCGCCATTGTCGAAGAGGTGGAGATCGGCTGGTCGTGGGACGTGCTGACAGCCGCGATGAACTATCTTGGCCACCTCTTCGGCAACTCCATCGCTCCTGCCCTGCGCCGCCATCGCCATGAACTGATGCCCTACACCGTCGCCTTCGCCGACTTCGGCGCCGGCACCACGGGCGAGGACTTTCTCGATGCCCAGAAGCTTGCCGGAGAGATGTACGATGTCCTGGGCCCGCTGTTGTCACGCTATGACGCACTGGTGTGCCCGACGAATGCACTGGCTTCGGTTCCGGCGGAGTTCGACTCCACGAAGGAGGATCTCTCCATCAACGGCGTTGCCGTCGATCCCATGCTGGGCTGGGTCATGACCTATCCGTTCAACATCATGTCGCGCTGCCCCGTTCTCACCGTTCCGTCCGGCCTCGACCGCAATCATGTGCCGACCGGCCTGCAGATCGTCGGCCGCACGTATGACGATCCGACTGTCTTTCGCATCGGTCACGCGGTCGAGGCGGCCGACCCCTGGTACACCAACCCGGCACGCCGCCCGGATGTCGGCTAGGTCATGGTCCCGGAGGGCATGCGCCGCCCTCCTTGTCCTCGTGCTGGCGCCGTCCGGCGCCCACGCTCTCTCCGGGGAGGCGACGGTGGTGGATGGCGACACACTTCTGATCGGCAGCGAACGCATCCGCCTCCTCGGGATCGATGCGCCCGAGAGCAATCAGGACTGTGGCGACGGCTGGCCCTGCGGCAGGGAAGCAACCAGCGCCGTGGAGGACATGACCCGGGGCAAATCCGTCCGGTGCGAGGGCGGCACCCGGGATTTCTATGGCCGGCTGATTGCAGTCTGCTACGCCGGCTCGGTGGACATCGGCGGTGATCTCGTGCGCCGGGGTCTTGCTCTCGCCTACCGCAAGTACTCCATGGCCTACGTGGAACACGAGGATGAAGCAAGACAGCATGGCCGCGGCATGTGGTCAGGCGCGTTCGTCGCTCCCTGGGACTGGCGACGGGGTGTGACCCTGCCAGCAGAAAAACCCGAAACTGCGGATGTCTCATCCGAAGGCGACATGCTGGCCCTCTACGACGACAACGGCAACGGATCGATTTCCTGCAGCGAAGCGCGCCATCACGGCATTGCACCTGTCAAGGCCGAGCATCCGGCTTACCAGTTCATGCGAGATGGTGACGGCGACGGCGTCGTCTGCGAATAGCTGCCGGCCTCATCGCCCCACACGTGTCAACCGGCCGGCACAGCGGCGGCCAGAGCCGCTGCCTTCGCAATGACGGTTTCCTGGTGGGGATAGAGTTGATGGCCACCGGCGGAGTCGACGTACTGGGCGAAGGGGTCCTCGATCGTCGACGAGGTTCCTGACAGCTCCTCCATCACCGCCAGGCCGCAGTAAGGGACGTAGGCCGCCGAATACCCTCCCTCGTGACTTGCCACCAACGTGCCGCCTGTGAGTTCATCGGCAAGATCCAGCATGATCGAGGTCAACTGCCGGTAGGTGGAGCTCGTCACCATCATGCGTCCCAGAGGATCGTAGATCGAACCGTCGAAACCCGATGCAACGACAATAAGCTGTGGCCGGAAACGCCGCAGCGCCGGCGCCACGACACGCTCGAAGACACCGATGTAGGCATCCCGGCCCGATCCTGGCGGCAACGGCACATTGATGGTCGCTCCCTTTCCCGCACCCTCGCCGATCTCGTCAATGTGTCCGGAGTCGGCCGGGTACCAGTTGTCCTGGTGAATCGAGATGGCAAGTACATTCCGATCTTCCCAGAATATCCGCTGGGTGCCGTTGCCGTGGTGCACATCCCAGTCGACGACGGCACAACGCTCAATCCCGTGATGGTGACGCGCATGCTCGACGGCCACACCAACATTGCCAAAGATACAGAATCCCCGCCCGATGTCGGGTTCGGCATGGTGGCCGGGAGGCCGCACGAGGGCATAACCGTTGTCGATGTCACCACGCAAGGCGGCGTCCACCATGGCGATCGTGCCCCCTGCCGAGAGACAGGCGATCTCGTAGCTGCCGTGACCAAATGGTGTCGCTTCGCCAGCGTCGCCGCCATGACCGGCCGACATCTCCCTGATCCTCTCGACATAGTCTCGGGTGTGCACCCTCAAGATGTCCTCTTCGCTCGCCATCACCGGACGCACGTCAACGAGACTGTCAAGGATGCCGGCCACGTCCATGAGATTCCTCATGCGCCGCTTGGTCTCGGCATTTTCTCCGTGCTCACCAGGCTGCACCGTCAGCCCGGGCCGATGCCACAGGGCGGCATGTCCCGTGTCATGCCACATGTAGAGTTCGTGAAACAGGAAGCCCGTCTTTCGGTTCATTGAAGTCCCTCTTTCTTGTCGTCAACTCACAGCCAGGGAAGAACGCCGTCTCCATCGATGTGCCGTGAAAGAAAGGCCTCACCCATGGCACACGCGGCGGCGGCGTAGCCCTCCTTGTTGTCAACTGCAAGCTCGGTCTCGGCGTGGCTGCCGAACCAGGCGAGAATGGCGAAGCGACGCATCATCACCAGCGACGAAATGATGGCCAGATCGTCCGCATCAAGGGCGCGGACGGACCTGTATCCGGCGAACCAGGCGGTCATCAGGTCGCCGGTGGTATCAAGATTGTCGATCAGCGTCAGGGCGGAAGCGAGGTCATAGAGAAACCACGAAAGACCACAGTCGTCGAAATCGATGACGCGCGTCTCGTCGCCGACCAGCAACAGGTTGCCGAGGCGAAGATCACAGTGCGCCAGACCGAAACGCCCGGGCGTCATGCCGTAGATCTCCAGGCGTTTGAGAATCTCGGCTTCGACGCGCTCCAAGAAGGAACGCTGATGCACGTCATCCAGCGGGCCGTCACGCCAGTCGCCCCAGTTCGCATGAGGACCGAAGACACCAGCGGCGTCCCAGTTCAGGCGCTCGAAGAAATCCGGACGCTGCCACGTCATGGCATGGAGATGGAGTCTGGCGCTCACATCACCTAGGCGCCGGAAGGGCTCCTCGAGATCGACGTCCATCGACGGTTCCACACCATCGATGAATTCGAAGAGCACCATGTTCCGGGGGCTTGCCAGGCCGGAAACCCGGCCGGTCTGAATCTCGTCGCCGTCCACGCCGGCAACCGCCTGGGGCGTGATGATCCCGATGTCGTTCTGGAGAGCGTGCAACCAGACGAGCTCGGTCCTGATTCCATCTCTCGAATGATAGCCGTCGCGATGAATTCGCAGGATCCAGCGTTCCCCCGAGGGGCCATCGAGCCGCCAGGTCACGTTTTCCGATACATTGACCAGCGTCACCGAGATCGGAGAGGGAAGGCCCCACCGATCAAGCGACTGGTGCGCCAGATCGCGCAGGTACTCCAGCGTACTGCCGGTCTCGCTCCATGGCGTGACACCGGTCACGAAAGCGCTGCCGAAGTGGTGCGGACGAGGGGAGTCGAACCCCTACTCCATGCCTGGAAGCGGATTTTAAGTCCGCTGCGTCTACCCATTCCGCCACGTCCGCCCATACGATGCGCGCTACATGATCCGCCGTCCCGGTGCAAGGCCGTTACCCGAGTGCCCCGTTCGGAAGGATGAGGTTGGCGTCATCCATGCGCCCAAGTCGTTCGCATAACCGCCTGTAGCTGTTGTGAAATTCCTCCCTGTCAACGGAACACTGCGCAATGCGTCTCGGCCCCGACTCGGGGTCGAACTCAGTCCGTGCATGGAGGATCCTGTGGTTGTCGAAGACATGGCACTCACCTGGTTGAAGCTTGTGCCGGTAGACGAGATCGTCGGAATAGATTTCCCTGGCGAAGGCGCCCAGCGCCTTGTAGGCGGGTTCGATCGTCGCTTCATCGAGGTCCTGGACGCCCAGGGTACGATCCGAGAATCGGATGCCGACCACCTCCCCGTCCTGGTCGGTGACAATCATGCGACCACGGGCAACATAGCGTTCCTGGGGATTGCGCTCGGCGCAGAACCGGAATGGCTGGCAGGTGAGGAATTCGAAAGCGTCGGCATCCCTGGCAGCAAGGCGGCGGGCAGCGAGGAGACCATCGACGAGAATGGACTCGCCGCCCTCTCCCGGTGCCGATTCAAGGCCAAGATGGAAACTGATGCCCGGTGGAGCATAGCGCCAACCTTCGTCGGTATGGGGGGCGAGGCGCACCCACCCGCCGGCTCCAAGATTGGTGTATCGACTCTCCTTCGAAGGAGGCCGGTTCTCGATCATCGCAACGGGGCCAAAGTCCGTGTTGCGCAGGGCGCCCAGCCTTTCGGCCAGGCGCGCCACCTCGTCATCTCCGGCAGGCGCTCCGCGCACGCGGGCGAAACCGTAATCGCGCAGACGCACTTCGAAGGCAAGGAGGGCTTCGTCATCCACGAGAAGCGTTTCCCAGACCAGCCAGGGAAACGCCGCTGCCTCCCTCCCCGTCCAGGTCTGTTGGCGCACCTTGCGTCCCAGGCGCGACGGTCCGTCGTAGGCATTGCGCCGCAGCCAGGCGAGATCATGACGGGTGACAATACCGTCGCCCACCCACCGGACGACAAGTTCGCCGTTCTCGATGGCCGCCGAGGCAACATCCAGGGAGGCCGGATCATCCGGCAGACGGAGGGCGTCGCCGACCTCCTGATCGGACCGGCCGATGGCCGGATGAAAATGCTGCTGACGCAACCAGATGAAGTGATAGTGATTGCGTTCACCATCGGCCCAGTTGAGGACGATGCGGCGGTCGGGCAGGATGTCGAGCGAGCTCACTGATTGGCACATCAGGGTTCTCCGGTCTCGCGGACCCTTCGGAGATGGCAGGCTATGAGGGCCGCATCATGACTTCAAGGACCCTACTCATCATCGGCCACGTTCCCTCACCGAATACGCAACGCCTGCGTGATGCTGTGCTGGAAGGCGCCCTGTCGATCGATGCTGAAACTGTCGCCGTGGATGCCCGGTCACCGTTCGAAACGACGCCGAACGACGTCAAGGCTGCCGCAGCTCTGGTACTCGGCACGACAGAGAATCTGGGTTACATGTCCGGCGCGCTGAAGGACTTTTTCGATCGTTGCTACTACCCATGCCTCGAGGAAACCCGCGCAAAGCCCTATGCGCTTTACATCCGCGCCGGCCTCGACGGCACGGGGACGAGGCGCGCCGTGGAGAGCATTGCCGGTGGCTTGGGCTGGCGCGCCGTCAGCGACCCCCTGCTGCTGAAGGGTGAATGGCAGGATGGCTTTGCCGGCGAGGCCCACGAACTCGGCATGCTCATGGCCGCCGGCCTCGATGCCGGCGTTTTCTGAAGGAGCACTCGCATGCGCAACCCGCAACTTGAAGTCGGCCACGACAATCTCGCCTGGTGGAACCGGGCGGAAAACCGCCGCCATGGCTTCCACAACATCCACAGGCTGAACCGGCGCGGCCTTGCCCTTCGTTCGGGCCATGTCCTGCCGCTTCGGGACCGCCACGACCCGGCGATTGCCGCAAGGAGCGACGTTGCCCGGCTGACGGCCCTGCCGTCCTTCAGCGCCATGGTGGTGGCGCAAGGCAGGGATGTCCTCTTCGAGGCCCATGCGGCCGATTGCGGCCCCGATACCCTGCATTCGATGCAGTCGATCACCAAGACCCACCTCAACCTCGTGTTCGGCCGTCTCGTCGCCTCCGGCAAGGTTGATCCCGGTCAAACGGTGGAGACGTGGATTCCCGAGATCGGCAGCGGATACCGCGGCGTGACGTTGCAGCAGGTTCTCGACATGAACGTGCCACTCGCCTTCGACGAGGACTATGTGGCGCCGTGGGACCCGCCGCCGGGACCCGGGGAGCGGCGTGGATATGGCCAGGAGGAGGTGGCCATGGGATGGCGCCTGCAACCGCCGGGAAGGGAAGAATTCGGTGTCAGGGAGTTCGCCCTCACCCTCGAGAAGGACATGGATGACGTCCCGGGCAACCGTGCCCGCTACGCCTCTCCGAACACGGACCTGGCGGGATGGATCGCCGAGCGCGCCAGCGGCTCCGGTCTCTTCGAGCTCATCTCCACGAACATCGAGGGCGCCGGTCTGGAAGGGGCATTCTTCGTCTCCCTTGACTGTACCTTTGTTCCGGTGTTGAGCGGAGGAGGCGCCATAACGGCGCGGGACATGGCGAGATACGGACTGCTGTTCGCCCGCAGGGGTATCGGTGTCATGGAGGAATCCGCAGGAGATGCCGAATTCATCGAGCGTACGCGCACCAGGAAAGGGGCCGCCTTCGAGGGATCACGACCAGGGCTTTCCTACAGCAATCACATGTTTACCGATGGCACCTGGATCGGCCATGGCGGCTATGCCGGGCAGTTCCTCATGATCCGGCCGGACAAGGAAGCCGCCGCCGCCTGGTTCAGCGTCGTCGACAGTGTCTACGGAGACGCCGACGACCACATGGCCCATGTCATCGCCATGCTCTCGGACGTGCTGGATGACCTGTAGACATCCGGGCCGATGATGACGGCCGCGTCCTCTTGCGGATCAGTCGCGGTTCGAGCGGATCGTGCGGGGCAGGCGTGAGAGCAGTTCCGGGCCGTCGTCGGTGACAAGAAACGGCTCGATGAAATTACAGCCCGTACCCCCCGGCCATCCTTCCCAGATATCGAACTGATTCTCGTAGTTGAACACCAGGCCGGGCTTGACCGTAAGCTGTTCAGCCGTCGGGCCGAAGACCTCCTCGTTCCAGTGTACCCAGTATGCTCCCGTCCAGTCGGGCGGAAACGAAATGCCCAATGGGTAGCCTCCGATCCACCATGCGTGGTCCTGCAAGCCGACCTTGCGGATGTGCTCGCTGGCGATCTCGTCAACGCGAGGCAGCGGATCACCGAGCTTCACGTTCTCAATGATGGCGTCGATCGAGCCCGAGGCCCTTTCCATCACGTCCAGCCATCGGCTATCGGCCTTTCCGATCGAGTACGTGCGGCACGTATTGATGTGGTAGCGGTGAAGCGATCCACAGACGTCGATGTGCACCAGATCGCCATCCTTGACCTTGCGTTGGATCGGTGGCGAGTGATGGGTGCCCGAGCGAACACCCGATGCCACCATGGTATGGATCGCAGGATAGTTGCAGCCCTGTTCCATCAAGCTCGCGACCAGAACGGCTTCGATCGCGGTCTCCGTCATGCCTGGCTTCATGGCGGTGCGTGCTACCTCGAGCGCATTGTCGGTCGCAGCTGCCGCTTGCCGCATCACCTCCACCTCGCGCGGCGACTTGTAGACACGTAGCGTCTCGACCAGCAGCGAGGCATCCACGACTTCGGCTCCCTTGCCGCGCAGCTTTCCGGCAAGCGTTTCGATGACCGGGGAAACGGGGCCCCAACCCCAGAACTGAAGGCCGATCGTACCGCTCGTCAACCCCCGGGCAGCGAGCTCGTCCGCGATGACGTCGAAGTCGCCAGCGCTGGCCATCGGATCGTGATCGAAGATCACGGCGTCGCGAATCTCGGGCAGCAGCGAAAGGATGGTGGTATGGGCTGCCGTATCGAAGAACAGAGTGTCGTCGCTGTCCGCCCGCACTACCAGCGTCAGTGAATTACGCAGATGATTGTGGATCATGTCGTAGCCTGTCAGCCAGTTGATGTCCGGAAGCCGGCAGAGCAGGAGAACATCGACACCGGCACCCGACATCGCGCCGCGCACCTTCTTGCGGCGCTCGGCGTACTCTTCGGGCGGAAACGGCAAATCCCAATCGATCTGATCACGCAGGTGTGTCTTCAGTTCCATGATGTCCTCCTCGATGAAACATATGCACCCTCCCGGCAATCATAGGCGCATTCCCCGGTCTGGTGGAATCCGACGGCGACGGCCGCGACCGGGCATTCGGGTCGACGCCTGCACCGCGGCTGGCCTTCACGCTCCGGACTGACCCGGGCAACGTGTCAGGAACTGGCCACGTCCTCCTCGACAGGACTTCCCCCTGCCTCTGCCGATGCATGAAAGACACGGTCGAAGGCGGTATCGAGGCGTTCGCGGTCGGTCGAGCGGAGCACGATGCTGGTGCCGAAGACGCCGTCATCGCGCCAGGGGTAGCTCCCCATGTCGACGTCGGGGAACTCCTGCTGGAGCGTGCCGAGAGCACCGGCAATGGTTCCCTCTCCGCAATGGACCCTGATGGCGCGGGACAGGATGCGCGGCCCTCCGCGCAGTCCGGTGCTCGCCGCCCGGAACATGGCTCTCGCGATCTCGGGCACGCCGGCCAGCACGAACACATTGCCGATCTGGAAACCCGGCGCCATGCTCACCTCGTTGTCGATGAGCCGGGCGCCATCGGGGATGCGCGCCATGCGCAGACGGGCCTCATTGGGCTCGATGCCGCGTTCGTGGGAGTACGCCACGAGCAGGTCACGGACCTCGGGGTGAATGCTGATCCCGACGCCGAATGCTGCAGCGATACTGTCGGCCGTGATGTCGTCGTGGGTGGGACCGATGCCGCCGGTGGTAAAGACATAGGTATGACGGTGGCGCAATTCATTGACGGCAGCGACGATCTCCCCTTCCACATCGCCTACCACCCTCACCTCCTTCAGGCGGATTCCGAGTCCGGTGAGGTTCTCCGCCAGGAAGGCGATGTTGGCATCCCGGGTGCGCCCGGACAGAATCTCGTTGCCGATGACCACCACGGCAGCGGTAACAGTTTCGCTCATCAGGGATTCCCCACCCGGCACCACCCGAAGTCTGGCCCGCAAGGCGGGTGACTTGCAAACGCTCTGCATGCAACCTGGACAGGCTTCACCGGTCGCTACGGTTGCGGACAGGCCAAGCGCGGCTATATTCGCTCACTTCCGGATCACGCGGAACTCGACATGACCACCGCCACACAACGAGCGGAACCCCGGGCCGACCCCCACGCCTACCGACTGATACTGCGCTTCGCGCTTCTCAACATCGTTGCCGTCGCCCTGCTCGTGGCATGCGAGGCCAACGGCCTCGTCAGCCGGGCGATCGATGCCGACTCGACTTCCTTTGTCTTCGTCATCGTGGTCGTGTTCCTGGTCGGCCTTGCCCTCGCGTTGCAGCGGGTGGTGTGGACAAGCCGCGAACTCAACCAGGCGAGACAGGCGGAACCCGATCAGGGGAGCCGTGCCGCCACCCATGTCGAACGAACGGCCGGCAAGGATGCCGACAGCCGACAGACTCTGGCTCAGGCGCTTCGTCTTGAACTCTCGCAGAACATCACCATCATCCGCCATCTCGCCTCGAGTCTCGTGTTTCTGGGCCTCATCGGTACCGTTCTCGGCTTCATCATTGCCCTTTCGGGTGTCGATCCCGACCTTGCCAGCGAGACGGAGAACATCGGTCCCATGGTCTCGGCCCTCATCGCCGGCATGTCCACGGCACTCGTGACGACCCTCGTAGGCGGTCTTCTCAACATCTGGCTCATGGCAAACTACCAGTTGCTCACCACCGGGACGGTCCGGCTCATCAACACGATCGTAGAACTGGGCGAAAGCCGTGCAGGCTCTTGATCCGCTCGACGATGATCCCGCCGGAACCGTCTTTCGCGACGTCATTCTGCTTGCCCTGCTGGGGTTCGTCGCCCTGGTGATCCTCCTGCTGCCGCACGTCAATCCCCCGGAAAAGAAGACATCCGACCTGATGACTCCGGGCAACGTGATCGTCGAGATCAAGTGGCCCGAGAGCATCGATGCCGATGTTGACCTCTGGGTCAGGGCTCCAGGCGATGGCGCCGTAGGCTGGTCGCAGCGCGGCGGCGCCATCTTCGACCTCCTGCGCGATGATCTTGGCTACCTCAACGATCTCACGGCAGCCAATCACGAGATGGCCTATTCCCGGGGCGTTCCGCACGGCGAGTATGTCGTCAACGTCCACATGTACCGCAATGACACCGAAATCTGGCCGGTGCCAGTCTATGTCATCATCAGCGTCAAGCTCGACATCGACAAACCTGCCCGTCAGATCCTTCTCGGCAAGGTCGACCTTGTGCGTGTCGATCAGGAAGAAACCGTCTATCGCTTCGACCTGAACGAGGCGGGAGGACTGTTGCCGCATACCGTCAACAATCTCTTCACCACGCTCTTCGACGGCCAGCGGCTGTGAGCCATGTCACTCGTCGCCATCAGCTTCGTCGCCTGTTTCATGATGGCTGCCGTTGCCGGCTGGGCAGCGGTCTCCTCGGCCGGACGCCTGTCGCGCAAGATCGCCGCGCTGGTGGCCCTCGCCCTCCTCGTGCCGGCAGGCTATGGCTCCGTCAGCGAACTGCTTGGCAGGCCCAAGCCCGCAAGCAGCGCCTGGCTGGAGGACTTCACCACCTATCACACGGTGATTGCCTGGGATATCCACGAAGACAAGGCGATCTACCTGTGGCTGGAGATGCCCGACGGCCAGGAACCAAGGGTGTTCGCGTTCCCCTACGATACGGCAACGGTATCGCGGCTGCAGAAGGCCGGCGAGAGAGCGAAGTCTCTGGCCAGCAAGCTGCTGGCCCGCCTTGAAGAGACCGGACCGGCAGGCACCAGCCGCCTCGAGTTCACCAGCCAGACCGAGTTCCGCCGCGAACTTCCCGCCAAACCCGACCCGGACGATGAGGATGTCTTCCAGTTCGACGGGAAGTCCGAGACGTAGGTTCTCCGGTATCCTGCCGCGGCAGGTTGGGCAGCACGATATCTGCGGTCATGGTACTCTCCCCCGGCCCGGGAGTCCGTGATCGGAGTATCGCCGGCAAGCCGATTGAGCCCATGGCGCGCCACTCGCGACCGCAAGGCGTCGGCTCCGGCAAACCGGACGCGCAGGGCCGCGAGCATGCGGTTGACAAGGACTTTTGCGGGCAAACGATGGCCCGACCGTTGAAAGGACGAATCGATGCGACTCCTCGTGACCGGCGGCACCGGGTTCGTCATGAGTCATGTCGTGAGGACCTGGCTCGAACGCCATCCCGCGGCGACTGTCGTTTCAGTCGACATTGCACCGCCCGACTCCCTCGCGGAACGCTTCTTCGAGGCCGTCCGGGAACGGCTGATCGTGGTCACCGGAGACGTTCGTGACCCGCATCTGCTCGGCACGATACCCGGGAAGGAATCGTTGACCCATGTCGTGTGCGGCGCGGCCATGACGCCTACGGTCGGCACCACCGAACAATCCCGGGCGGCAACGGTCGCGGGCGTCAACATCATGGGCCCGGTCCATTGCCTCGAGTTCGCGCGCACCCTGCCCAGCCTCGAGCGCATGGTCCATGTCTCCACCGGCAGCGTCTACGGTGACGACGGACCGGAGGGCGGTGAACCGCTTCCCGAGGACGGCTATGTTCGCCCGTTTCCTGTCACGCTCTATCCCATCACCAAGCTCTGCGGCGAGTTGCTTGCCAGACGGTGGCAGGAGATGTTCGGATTACCCCTTCACATCGTGCGCCTGGCCGGCGTCTACGGACCGATGGATCGCCCGACACCCGGGCGTGACTATGCCTGCGCTCCCCACGTGATGGTGCACAAGGCCCTGCGCGGAGTGCCCTGGAGCGTGGCGGGTGGCGAAGGCGTCGGAGATTTCATCCACGCCGGCGACGTGGCCAGCGCCATCTGCAACCTGCTTGCAGCTCCCGCCCTTCGTCACGACGTCTACAACATCGCTTCCGGCGAGCCGACCACGCTGGGCGCACTCTCCCGCCTCGTGTGCTCGGTCGTGCCGGGCGCGACCTGGCGCGAGGCCGCACCCGGCGACGCCGCCGATGTCGTCGGTACTCCAACCCGAAAGACAGGCGCCTGGGGTGCCTACGATATCACGCGCATCACCTCTGATGTCCGGTGGCGCCCCAGATCGCTCCGTCAGGGTCTTGCCGACTACGCGGCATGGATCACCGACAACGAACCAGACGCCCTCCTTTGACGACCGGCTTCGGTCCATTTGACCAAGAGGCGCCGGGGGTCACCCTTCCTGGCGACGTTCGGCACTGACCTGAAAGATGGACCTCCCCTTGGCGAGGCCTACAGAACAGGCTCGACCACATCGAAACAACATCATGGCTGAAAGTCATCCGGGCTTCAGACCGATGCGGAATTGACGACTCACGTCATGCCATGGAATCAATCTTTCGTGTCTGCAGCAACACCTTGAAACGTCATGGCAACGATCTCATTCAAACTGCCCGACCCACTTGCACTGCGGCTTGCAGAAATCGCCCGCAGCAGGCGCATGAGCAGGTCTGCGATCATTCGGGACGCCCTGCAAACATATCTGTCCACGAGTGAGCCGCACCCGGAAGGATCCGCACTGGCGCTTTCTGCTCATGCCAAGGGCGTGCTCGCCGGCCCTGCAGATCTTGCCTACAATCAGGAGCATATGCGGGACTTCGGCCGTTGGGCATTATTCTCGATACCGAACCGCTGGTTGCATTGCTGAACCGTCGTGACACGTACCGTCACCGGGCAGTGGAGCCATGAGGTTTGCCTCGCCGCTCAGACGCGCCACGCTGGTGAGGCGCTACAAGCGATTTCTTTCCGATCACCGGCTGGATGACGGCAGCATCGTCACCGCGCACTGCGCCAACCCGGGGCAGATGACGGGTATTGCCGACGCCGGCATGACGACCTGGCTGCAGGATGTCTCCGGCAGCAAGCGCAAGCTCGCCTGGTCCTGGGAACTCGTGTGTGCCGACGGGGGGCTTGTTGGCTGCCACACGGGCAAGCCGAACCGGCTCGTCGAAGAGGCGATCTCGAGGGATGGCATTGCCGAGCTGGCCGGCTACGGGTCGCTGCGCCGCGAAGTGGTCTGGGGCAACCACTCGCGCTTCGATTTCCTGCTCGAGGATCCCGCGCGCGGATCCTGCTACGTCGAGGTCAAGAACTGCCACATGCGGCGGTTCGGGACGTGTGCGGAGTTCCCGGATGCGGTGACCACACGCGGGGCGCGGCACATGGAGGAGCTCGTGTCGGTGGTCAGGACCGGACATCGGGCCGTCGTGATCTGGTGCGTCCAGCGCATGGACTGCGATTCCCTGGCAATCGCCGATGACATCGATCCCGGATTCGCGGCTGCGGTGACACGGGCCTCGGGCATGGGCGTTGAGACACTGGCCTATTCGTGTAGATTGACCACTGAAGACATCGTGATCGACCGGCGGATTCCGGTCCGCCTTTCGTGACAGACACCGGAGTTTTCCGATGCAGCTCAAGCGTCGCCAGAGCGACTCGCACGTGACAATCCACTCTGCGGAGGACATGGACGGCATGCGTGCTGCCGGTTCGCTTGCAGCACGGACGCTTGACATGATCGCGCCTCACGTCGTTCCCGGTGTCACCACCGAGACCCTGGATCGTCTTTGTCACACCTTCATCCTCGATCATGGGGCGGTCCCGGCGCCGCTCAACTATCGCGGGTATCCCAAGTCGATCTGCACATCGATCAACCACGTCATCTGTCACGGCATACCGAGTTCCGGCAGGGTGTTGCGCGACGGGGACATCATGAACATCGACGTCACCGTCCTGCTCGACGGCTGGCATGGCGACACCAGCCGCATGTACTACGTCGGCAACGTGCGCCGGAAGGCCTCGCGCCTGAGCGAGGTGTGCCACGAATCCATGTGGCTCGGCATCAAGGCGGTGAAGCCGGGCGCCCGGCTCGGCGATGTCGGTCATGCGATCCAGAGCCATGCCGAGGCACAGCGCTGCTCGGTGGTCTACGAGTTCTGCGGCCACGGTATCGGCCGCGTCTTCCACGATGCGCCCAACGTCCTGCACGTCGGCGAACCGGGGACCGGTCTCGAACTTGAACCTGGCATGTTCTTTACCATCGAGCCGATGCTCAATCTTGGTCGCCCGGAAGCACTGATTCTCGATGACGGCTGGACAGCGGTGACTCGGGACAAGAGCCTCTCGGCGCAGTGGGAACATTCTGTCGCCGTCACCGAAGACGGCTTCGAGGTCTTCACGCTGTCGCCTGCCGGCCACACCTTGCCACCCTATTCAAGCTGACACATGGCCGGATGACCGGCGCGGTGTCCACCGGGGCGTCCGTATCCGTACGGCAGAAGGTCGCCGGCAACGTCGTGCTGGCGGTGGGGACGTCGGTATGGGGGACGCACTTCCTCGTAACGGACATCCTGCTTGCAGGATGGGACCCCTACTTCCTCACCCTGGCCCGCTTGCTGTCCGCCACCGGATTCCTGCTCACCTTTCTCACCCTGCAGTCCAGGGGGCGTCCCCTTGCCCGGGTACCCTGGAAACCGGCCCTGCTGCTGGGGAGTGCCGGCATCGCCGTCTCGACGGTGCTTCTCACCCTCGGCGTGAAGTACGCCGGCGCCGTTCCCGCGTCCATCGTCGCCGCCGCCGCTCCGATCGTCGCAGCCTTCGTGGCACGGGCGGGATTTGGCATCCCTCTCACGCTGGGGGTTGCGTTCGGTGCCGTCATCGCCGTCACCGGGGGCGTCATCGCCGCTCTCGGGTCGGCGGCCGGGGGAATCGGAACCGTCCGGGGCGGTGAACTGTTCATTCTTGCCGCCATCACCCTCTTCACCTGGTACTCCATAGGCGCCCAGCGCTGGCTGACGGGTCTCTCGCAACTTGGCATCACCGCCATCACCATCATGATCGGCGCCATGACCATGGTGGTCGCCCTGCCGGTTCTCGTCGGGCTCGGAATCGCCGAAACCCGCTTCGAGCTCAGCTGGAGCTCGGTCGCGTTCATCCTTTATCTGGGAGCAGGCCCCGCCTCGTTTTCCCTCTTTACCTGGCACTGGGGAGTCAGCCGGGTCGGCGTCACCATTGCCTCGATCTACTCGAACCTGGTGCCCGTGGTGGTGGTGGCCATCCGCACGCTGGAGGGCATCCCGCCGACGACCGGGCACGTGGTCGGCGGCATTCTCATCATCACCGGTGTCCTCGTCGCCCAGCTCCTCCCCTCCGGGCGTTCACGCCTTGGCCGCAGGCGCCAGGCATGAACAGGGGACGCCCCGTCAGGGTGGTGGCCCTCGTCAGTCTGGGGCACCTGATGAATCATCTCATCGTCATGGTGGTGCCGCCGCTCGTGGTCACGTGGGTTGAGGACTTTGCCATCGACTACACCGCCATCGGCGTCATCATGGCCGTGACGGCCATCACGTCAGCCGTGTCCGTGATTCCGGTCGGCATTCTCACCGACCGGGTGCCGGCACGCCATGTCCTGATTGCAGGACTCTGCGTCCTGTCACTTTCGGTGATTGGACTCGGGTTCGCCCAAAGCTATGTCGAACTCCTCATCTGGGCCGCGTTCATGGGACTTGGCAACACCGTGTTCCATCCATGCGGATACACGATCCTGTCAGCCGGTGTACCGAAGCAGTGGCTCGGGCGCGCCTTCAGCGTACACACCTTTGCCGGCTATGCAGGCTTCGCCCTGACACCGGCATTCATCGGGCTGTCGGTTCTCTACTGGGACTGGAGGAGCGCACTCATCACCCTGGGGCTGGCAGGCTTCGCCGTGGCCGCCACCATGACGCTGAACCGCGACATTCTGGTCGATGGCCGGGGAACCGACTCCGGCGACAGGGACCGGCGCCGGGAGGGCCGAGCCATCCTCCTCACCTTGCCCGTCCAGATGTGCTTCGCCTTCTTCTTCCTGACAACCATTGCCTACTGGGGATTCGACAGCTTCCTGCCGGCATCGCTCTTCGAGCATCGCGGCATTCCCGAGACGCTGGGCACATTCGCGCTGACGGTCTTCTTCGGGTTTTCCGCCGTCGGCATCCTCATTGGCGGAGTCATCGCCGACCGCACGACCCGGCACGACCTGACGGCGACCGGCGGATTCGTCATTGCCGCCACGTGCATCTTTCTCATCGGCGATGTCGCCGGCGGCACGGCAACGATCTTCGTCCTGATTGCCATCGCCGGCCTTGGCGCCGGTGTGGTGACTCCCTCGCGCGATCTCATCGTGCGCCGGGTGACACCGCCTTCGGAAACCGGCAAGGTATTCGCGTTCATGACCCTTGGCATGGATGCCGGCACCTTCATCGCTCCGCCACTTTTTGGCATTCTCATGGACGGGGGGCATGTGGTGTGGTTGTTCCGCCTCGCCGCGATCATGCTGATCTGTTCCGTGCTGACGGTGATGGCCACCCAATACGTTCACAGACACCGGGGAGTGCCGGCATGACACCTGATGACGTGAAGAAGGCTGCCGCCATGTTGATCCGGGCGCGGGACGCAGGAGGCGAGGTCCCGCGTCTTCCCGCCGACCTGCGGCCCGTCTCGATGCAGGAAGGCTACGCGATCCAGGATGAGGTCATGCGCCAGCGTGCCGCCAGCGGTATGGAACAGGCGGGCTGGAAGGTTGGCTGCACGTCGAAGGTCATGCAGGAGATGCTGGGACTCCACGAACCGGGTGGCGGCGCCGTGCTCGCCGCAAACCACCACGTCACTCCGGCACGCCAGGCGGCATCCGGCCTGACCAGCCCCGTGGCCGAATGCGAGATCGCCGTACGCATCGGGCAGGACCTGGAGCCAAGGGAAGGCGGACACGACCGCACGACCGTTGCCCCTTGCATCGAATCCTGCATGGCAGCCATCGAACTGGCCGAACTGCGGCATCCCGATCACGCCGACATGGCGCCGGCGGAAAAGGTGGCGGACGACTTCTTCCAGAGACTGATCGTCACGGGCGAGGAAGTCACCGAATGGCAGGCGCTTGACCTTGCCGCACTCCGGGCCACAACCACCGTCTCGGGCGTGGCGCGGGGCGAAGGATACGGGGAGGCCAGCCTGGGTCATCCCCTCAACACCGTGGCGTGGCTCGCCAATTGCCTGGCAGAACGCGGGGCAAGGCTTCTGGCTGGGCACGTCGTGCTGACCGGTTCCCTGGTCGAAGCCGTCCTGGTCGAAGAGGGAGACGACATCGTCTGCGCCGTCGAACAACTTGGCGAGGCCCGCCTCACCATGGTCTGACATGGCGGACTTCCGCTCCTGGGAGACACTCACGTCTCCCGAGTTGCAGCGACTGGCCGACACCAGGTGTGTGGCGCTTCTCGCCATGGGGGCGACGGAACAGCACGGTCCCCACCTGCCGCTCGGCACCGACACCATGATCGCCAGAGGCCTGATCGACCGGGCCCGGCAGCATGTCGATTCACCGGGCACGGTGCTGGCGCTGCCCCCTCTCGCCATCGGCAAGAGCAGCGAGCACACGTCGTTTCCGGGCACGTTCACCCACGAGCCGGAAACCCTGCTGGCCATGATAAGGCAGATCGGCTCCGGCCTCGCAGCCAGCCGCGTTCACCGCCTGGTGATTGTCAATGCCCATGGCGGTCAGCCGCAGATCGTCGATCTTGCAGCGCAGGACCTGAGAGACCGCCATGCCATGCTGGTAGTCCGGGCGAACTACATGACCTGGCCGCTGCCCCCTCACCTCGCCGGTCTCGACCCCGAGGGACACCACGGAGGCATGATGGAAACCGCCATCATGCTCGCCCTCCACCCGGATCTTGTCGAGATGGCGAATGCCGGCACCTTTCGGTCGGCGGCAACGTCGCTGGCCTCCCGGCACCGGAGATTCGGCCATGGTGGCCGACTCGGCTTTGCCTGGCGGGCCGAGGACCTCAATCCCGCAGGTGTCGTCGGCAGGGCCGGTGAGGCAACGGAAACACTGGGCGAGGAATTCCTGGACCATTTCGCTCAGATGCTCGGAGAACTCATCTCGGATGCTCTCGATACCGACCGCCGCGAGGTGTTCGGATCCGGACACTGATCACCGAAGGAAGGGGACATTCCGTGGACATGGCGCTCACACACGATGACCTTGATGTACGCGAACGGGCACGCAGCTTCGCCCGCCGGCACCTCTGGCCTCATGAAGTCACCCTCGATGAGAATGGGTCACTCGACGAGGCCACGGAAGCCGGAATACGCCAGGGGATCCTCGACTACCGCCTCAACGCCATCAATCACGATCCCGAGCATGGCGGCCAGGGCATGACGATCGTCCAGCAGTGTATCGTCAACGAGGAAGTCGGCTCGGCAACCAACGGCCTCTGGGGGCGGGTCTGGCAACCACCCATCTGCCTGAAGCAGGGAACGCCCGAACAGATCGCGACCTACCTGGTGCCGGCATGCCGTGGCGACGTGTCGGTGTCGTTCTGTACCACGGAGCCCGGAGCCGGGTCGGATGCAGGCGGCATCAGGACTTCGGCGCGCCTCGCCGGAAACCACTACGTCATCAACGGCGAGAAGTGCTTTGCCAGCAACTCGGAAAGCGCCCATGTCAATCTCGTGACCACCATCATGGATGGCGACCCGGCACACCCGACCCTGTTTCTCGTCGACAGGGGCACCGAGGGGTTCGATATCCGGCGCACGCCCCGGTTTTCCCAGCGCTCGGGACACGAACATCCCGAGGTCGATCTTGTCGACGTGCGGGTTCCGACGACACAGATGCTGGGTAACGTGGGCGAAGGATTCGAACTCACCAAGGACTGGTTCGTCGAGGCCCGATTGGCGATTGCGGCGCGCAGTATCGGCATGGCGATCCGCGCCTCGGAACTGGCGCTTGATTGGGCCCGGGAGCGCCGGCAATTCGGCCAGGCCATCATCGAGTTCCAGGGCATCGGCTTCATGTTTGCCGACATGGCAACAGAGATCATGGCCGGCAAGTCGATGCTCTACCGCACCGCCCAGGAGATCGACGCCGGTCTCGACCGCCGGATGGCCCATGCCAAGGCAAGCGCCATCAAGTACTACTGTTCGGAAGCCGCGTTCCGGACCGTTGACCGCGCAGCACAGATCTTCGGGGGACGCGGCATGATGTGCGAAAACCCCGTCGAACGTCTGACCCGCGATGTCCGTCTCGAACGGATCTGGGAAGGCACCTCGGAGATCCAGAAGGTCATCATGGCAGGCCAGATCACGAAGCGCGGTCTCGATCCCTACACCGGCTGGGCCTGACATGCGTCACCCGCAGTCGCTGAGAGAGATCGTCGAGAACGGGCTGTGCCTGGGATGTGGCCTGTGCCAGGCCATTGCCGGCAGGGACAAGGTCACGATGGACTGGGTCGATCCGCCAGGGCGCCTGCGTCCGGTGATCCGCCAGTGCCTGGACGAGGCGACCGAGCGCGCCATTCTCGAGACCTGCCCTGGCATGCGGCTTGACGGCACACTGGATCCTGTCCGGCACGAAGACTCGGTAGCCGTGGATCCGGCATTCGGACCCTGGATCCGTGTCTGGAAAGGTCATGCCAGTGACCCTTCCATCCGTCACCTGGCGTCTTCGGGCGGAGCGCTGACGGCGCTCGCCATCCACCTCCTCGACAGCGGTGCCGTCGACTTCATCAGCCACGTCAGTGCCGACGAAAACCGCCCCATGCGTTCCCGCAGCCATGTCTCGCGGACGCGCGACGACGTGCTGACGGCGGCAGGGTCCCGCTACGGTCCGGTGGCGCCCCTCGACCGCTTCACGGAACTCCTCGATGAGGGCCGCCCCTTTGCCGTCATCGGCAAGCCCTGCGACATCTCCGGCGTCCACAACTACGCCAGGCACGACGCAAGGGTCGGGGAACTGGTTCGTGCCACACTGGCGTTTTCCTGCGGCACCTTCGCAGACCTCGACTGTTCACGGCAGATGCTGGAGCGGGTGGGTTTTCCAGGGGGCGCCAGGGGTGAAGAGAACCTCTCGCTCTTTCGCTACCGCGACCACGGCTGCCCCGGTCCCACCCGGGCGGTTGATCGCGACGGCAGGATCTTCGACGAGGACTATCTCGATTTCTGGTACGGGCCACAGGGCTGGACCTTCCAGTTCCGCTGCCGGATCTGCGCCGATCCCACGGGCGAGACGACGGATGTCACGGTGGCCGACGCCTGGCCCGGCGGAGCGCCGGACAGGAACGAGGAAGGTGGATGGAGCACATTCATCAGCCGCACCGGCCGCGGCGATGCGCTGATGCAGGAGGCCATCGATGCCGGCGTCCTCGTTGTCGAGGAACACGACATGTCTCTCATGCACGAGGTCCAGCCCCACCAGGTTGAGAAGAAACAGGCGATCAATGCCCGCCTGGAGGCCATGGCTGAAGGCGGGTGCGTCCTGCCCGAGTTCCGCAACCTCAATCTTGACGAAGCCGCCGCGCAGCGTGGCCGCGCCTTCCACGAGAACAACAGGGACGGCATGCGGGAACGGCTTTCCCGGGGTTTGAACCGGGAGTAGAGGCGCCAGATGGGCTCATCTTCCATCTTCCGTGCCGGTCTCCTTGAGGGGAACCATGTCTTCATCACCGGCGGCGGCACGGGTATCGGTTTCGGCTGCGCCCGGGAGCTTGGTCTGCTTGGCGCAAGAATCACGATTGCAGCGCGTCGCCAGCAGGTTCTCGAGGAGGCATGCGGTGAACTGGCCGCACAAGGCATCGATGCCGCCTTCCAGGTCCTCAACATCCGTGACGACTCGGCCTGCCAGGAGGTCCTCCGGACGACCATCCGGGAGCGCGGCCTGCCCGATCATCTCGTCAACAACGCCGGTGGCCAGTTCTCGGCCAGGGCGGAAGACATCTCGGCCAACGGCTTCAGGGCCGTCATGGATCTCAACGTCCAGGGTACCTGGCAGATGAGCAGCGCCTTTGCCCGGGCGCATCGCGCCAGCGATACGCCGGGCCGCATCGTCAACATCGTCTTCGCCCACACGGGAGCGATGGAGCATTTTGCCCACGGCGCAGCCGCTCGCGCCGCGGTCGTCAACCTGACGCGCACCCTGGCCCTCGAATGGAGCGATCACCGGATTCTCGTCAACGCGGTGGGACCTGGCGCGGTCATGACCGAAGGCATGCGTCAGTACGACGCATTCGACAGCGGTGAGACGGCAAGCCGGTCCTTCCCGGTACCGCGCCTCGGCACTCCCGACGACATCGCCTGGATGGTCGCCTACCTCCTCTCCCCCGCCGGTGACTGGATCACCGGCAGCATTTTCACCATCGATGGCGGCGCCAGCCTCGCCCGCCGCGAGCGATGACGATACTGTCGTCGTCACGCTCTTCGTTCAGGTGCTGGCCATGATCGTGGCGATGACCCTCGTTGGCGACTTGACGCTGGCCTCACGAGATTCGACCCTTGAACGGGCCACACGGTCCCCTCGGTTCCGCCACAGCGCCGGAGGCCACCCATGCCCGTCGCAACGACCTGTATCGGAGCCTATCCCAAACCCGCCTACGTGCCGCACATGGCCTGGTTTCACGTTGACGCGCAGACCGGCGAGGCGGACGCAGTGGAACTGTCGCCCGGCGACCGACAGGTCATCTTCGATCGCGCGACACGGGAAGTGGTGGCCGAACAGGATTCGATCGGCATCGACATCCCGACGGACGGCGAGATCCGGCGGGCGAACTACATCCACTACCACTGCGCCCACCTCGACGGCTTCGAACTCGAAACGCTCACCGAGTGCACGATGCGCAACGGCGCCTGGACAGCCGAGGTTCCCACCTTCACGGACCGAATCAGGGCGGGCGCGCCGTTCCTGGTACGGGATTGGACGATCGCGCAGAGCGCGACCGCAAAGCCCGTCAAGATGACCGTGCCCGGACCACTTACGGTCTCGGACTCAACCGCCAACCTCTTCTACCCTGATCGCCGTTCGTGGTGCGCCGACCTCGCCGATGCGCTCAACGTAGAGATTCGTCGCCTGGCAGAGGCGGGCTGCCGGCACATTCAGGTGGACGAACCGCTCTTCGCGCGTCTACCGGACGAAGCCCTCGAGTTCGGGGTCGAGAACCTCGAACGGTGCTTTCACGGCGTTCCCGACGGCGTCACCCGCACAATGCACATGTGTTGCGGCTATCCCGACAGGCTTGACGAGACCGACTACGTCAAGGCCGATCCGGAGGTCTATGCGAAACTGGCCGGCGCAGTGAATGCCAGCCTCGTCGATGCGGTCTCGATCGAGGATGCGCACCGGTACAACGACCTCCGCCTGCTCGAGACCTTCGCCGACACCACGGTCGTTCTCGGGGTCGTCGAGATTGCTTCCAGCCGCGTCGAGACACTCGAGGAGATCGTTTGTCGCCTTCGTGAAGCACTTCGTCACATCGACGCAGCGCCTGATGGCCGCGCCCGACTGCGGCCTCATCATGCTGGGCTCAGATCTCGCACGCGCCAAGCTCCGGAGACTCGTCAGCGCCGCGCGCGCGGTCTGACCGGTCCCTCCTTGGGCAACGCTCGGGTCCGCCTAGTGCCGATCCCGCCATCCATCTGAGAAGACGAAGATCAGACCTCGTCGCTCAGCGAACAGTCAAGCGCAGCAGCCATGTCCCTGGCCTGTTCATCCCGCGCGACAGGCCTGTTGTTGTGTAAGCGGCTAAAGCACGGCGTTCTGCATTCGTCTTGATCCGGCCTGTCCTCGCGCGAGAGGGTCTTCCGATCCATTCATTCATCTTGATCGGAGGGTTTTGTCATGTCGGACGATGTTTTGGCGACGCCGGTGGACGGCTCTGCCCATGAGCGTGGCGACGAGGCCAAGTGGCGTGCCTTGATGGTGGATTTCGAGCGCTGGGAGGGCTCGCAGGTCAGTTTCTGCGAGGCCCGCGGGGTGCCGCGGAAGTCGTTCCAGAACTGGCGCCGCCGGTTTGGTCTGACTGCCGCCAGGCCCCGCCGCAAGCGCGGCGGCTTTGTCGAGTTGGCGACGGCACCCGACCCGGGCTGGGATGTCGAGCTTTCGCTGGGCGACGGGGTGGTACTCCGCCTGCGGCGGTCCTGATGCTGGGCGGCTGGCCGGCGGGCGGCATCTGGCTTTCTGTGGAGCCGGCGGACATGCGCCGCAGCTTCGACGGTCTGAGCGCGCTGGTGGCGAGCCATCTCGGGGAGAACCCGGCGAGCGGGCGCTGGTACGTGTTCATCAACCGGCGGCGCACGATGGTGAAGGTTCTCGGCTTCGAGCACGGCGGGTTCTTCATCTGGTCCAAGCGCCTGGAGCAGGGCCTGTTCGCCCCGCCCCGGTGCGCCGGGCACAGGTCGCTGTCACTGTCGCGGACCGAACTGGCGGCGTTGCTGGAGGGGATCGACATCACCGTACGGCGCTACCGCAAGCGTTATGCCGTCCCCCTGGCTCATGCGTGAAGCCGCACCGCTCAGATGTCGGATGTCAAGGAGAAGGGCGGCCCGATGATGCCGGGAGCATTCCGGTTGTTGGTGCCGGGCACCGGTAACGTGACCACGCTCAACGGAGTTCCGCGGTCCTGCGTCGCGTCCGTAGCCGCGCGGCGGTTCGATCTCCCCGAGGGCCTCGATGTCGGCTTCGACGATGATCTGCAGGCGTTCTCCTTAAGGCCGTGTCGCGCAGGGAGTCCGGGAGCCTCTCGAGACAGTCCCGATAATGCTCCTGCAGCGCGCCTCCTCGGCCACCGCATCGCACCAGCGCTGGGCGCGGGAGCGCCGGTCACGGGGCGTACGGTAGCGGACGGGGCGGTTGCCGGCCTTGAGCCGTTCGCGGTATCGGCGCTGCTTCTCGGCGGGTGTCAGGGCCATGATGGATCTCCTTGTCATGCACCGTCCCCGGGGTCGGCCTGAAGCCGCACTGCGGGCGTGATGTCGGAGGTCATCGGGTTGTCGGCGAACAGTGTCTTCCACCGCCGCGGCGTCAGCTCGTCGACCCGGGAGGCCGGGTGGTGAGCGATGCGCAGCAGGACGTCGATCAGCCAGATGCGGGGATCGACGCCCTGCATCCGGCAGGTGGCGAGCAGACCGTTGGCGATGCCGATGTGCTCGGCACCGAGTTCGCTCCAGGCAAAGAGCCAGTTCTTCTGGCCGAGCTTGGGGTCCCTGATCTTGTTCTCGATGATATTGGTATCCAGCGGCACATCCGGGTTGGCGAGGAACACTTCCAGCGTGGTCTTGCGCTCGACGGCGTACGTGATGGCCTTGCGGATGGGGTGCTTCGGCGTCAGCGCCGGATCGTCAAGCGTCCTCTCGCACCAGGTCCAGATCCTGTCGACCACCGCGCGCGAGCGCGTCTGTCGCGCCGCCAGGCGTTCGGCTGCCGGTGCCGAGAGGATCTCCTCCTCGACTGCGTAGAGTTCGCCGATCATCGCCAGCATCGCCCCGGCCATCGCCGGGTGGCTGTCCTTGTGCTCCCAGAAGTTGCGGCGAGCATGGATCCAGCAGCCCTGGTGGGTGACCGCCCCGTCGCGCGCCTCGACCCAGGCCTTGTAGGCGCCGTAGCCGTCGCTCACCAGGACTCCGGCATACTCGCCGAGGAACGCGGCCACATGCTCGTGCCGGCGGGAGGTGGCGAAGGGGAACACCACCTCGCCCTCCTCGCCGAGCATCGGCCAGAAGAAGCCTTTCTTCATGGCTCCGGGCTTGCCCGGATGGCGCCCGGCCCGGATCGGCGTCTCGTCCATCTGGATGACGGCGCTTTCCAGCACCGAGCGCCACTGCGCCTCGTGGATCGGCTTCAGGAGCGCGATCGCCCGGTTGGCCCACAGGCTCAGGCTTCCCCGGTTGATGGTGATGCCGGCGGCGGCCAGCATCCGGTGCTGACGGTAGAGCGGCAGGTGCCAGAGGAACTTGTCGATGATGAGGCCGGCAACGAAGGAGACATCGGCGCAGCTGTTCTTGAACACGCTTTCGCGGGCCGGCGCGCCCACCAGGGCGCCGGTCTGGCGGATCTTCGCCGTGACGTGGCGATAGCGGATGACGACGTGCCGGTAGTCGAGGGTGGCGATGCGGCAGTGGATGCGCTCCGAGACCACCTCGTAGTCGTCCTCGGACAGCCCCTCGATCTGCGGCGGCGTCACGGTGATGTCGACGACCGGGGCCTTGTGGTCGAAGCGCAGCCCGCTGTCGTTGAGGGCATCGCCGCGATCCTTCTTGCGGCCGGGCTTTCCGCCCGCCCGCCGGCGTGCCGTATCGGCGACGCCGGCGGCGTCCGCGGTGTCCTTGCGCTTCTCCGAGCGCGAGCCGTAGAGGTCGCGTTGCAGCTGGACGATCTGGGTGGTCAGGGTGGCGGCCTGTGCCGCGAGGTCGGCGATCTGCCCCTCCTGGGCGGCGATCGTGGCCGCCATGGCGGCCTTGTCCGCCGCCAGCCGCCCGGCGAGCGCGATCAGCGACGAGAGCGCCTCTGCGGCCTCTCCCGGAAGGGCGCCGCCGGCGAGCAGACGGGTGAGATCGCGGCCGAGCTCGTCGACCGCGCGGACATCCGGCGATGCCTTCATGCCTCGGCCTCGACGGCCATCAGCGCCGCCAGCACCGCCAGCCGCTCGGCTCGCGGCATCGCTTGATAGCGGCGGCCCCAGCTCGCCGCCTTGCGCTTGACGGTCTGGCGATGGGTGAAGTTGCGCCCGGCGCACGACACCCAGTGCACCCGGTCGGGCTCGAAGTTGAACCACAGCTTCTCGGTGACGATGCAGGACTGGTTGTTGACCTGGATCTCGAGCGAACGCCAGCCGGCCAGATGGTCGTCGTAGAGCCGGCAGGGATAGCCGGAGACCATCACCTGACAGGGCAAAGACTTCAGAATGCCGAGAAGCGCCGCATGGTCGGCGTCCGTATAGTCGAAGCGGTAGCGGCGCTCTGAGCGGCGCGTCGACTGCACATAAGGCGGGTCGCTGTAGACCAGCTCGCGGCCCTCGAACGCGAAGTCCGACAGGAAGCGGTGACAGCAGCCGTGGTGAAGCTCGACCGGGTAGTCGCAGCGGAAGCTGTCGATGGCCCGGCGGTTGAGATCGATGCCGACCGAACGCAGCGACGGCGGCTTGCGCTTCATGATCGCGCCGCCGCCAAGATGCGTCTCCACATAAAGATCATGCGGCGGCATCAGGCTCACAATCGCCTGGCAGAGCCCCGTCGTCGCCTTCGATCCGTACCATGCCGCCATCAAACCCCTCCGACGCTGTGCGCCCGAACGGCAGCTCAATAGGACGGACCGCCTATGCTGTCAAACGGAAATCCTCCTCAAATCGACGCCGCGGTTTAATCGCTTACGTTGTTGTGATGGTCCGCCGCCAACGGATCAATCGGACGTCATGGCATCATGTCGGTCAACCTGAGAACGATCGCCTGGCAACGGCAGTCACATCGGTTCAGCTGCCGCGGTAGGTGGTGTAGCCCCACGGGCTTGCGAGGAGGGGAACGTGCCAGTGGCGTGACATGTCGGTGATGCGGAAGCGGACCGGCACCTGGTCGATGAATCCCGGAGCCAGTCCTCTCGAGGCGAAATAGGCGCCGATATCGAAGACGATCTCGAAGTGACCCTGGCGCACGTTCTCCATGAGCGGCCGGTCCGTGCGGCCGTCATCGTTGGTGACAGCCGACGCAATGTCCCGGCGTTCGTTGCCGACCAGCTCGAAGAGAGTGATGGCGACCCCGGCAGCCGGGTGTCCCGAAGCGGTATCAAGAACGTGGGTCGTCAATCCTGGCATGGCCCTTCCCTTCCCCGCCGGCGACATCCCGCGCGTGCTGGACACATCCGATGCCGGTGTTACCTTTGCAGCGACCACCATGCAACGAATGCTCTCCTTGCCGCCAGACACTCCCTACCCGCGAGACATGAAGGGTTACGGCGCCATGCCTCCCGATCCGGCCTGGCCGGAAGGCGCCCGCCTCGCCGTGCAGTTTGTCATCAACTACGAGGAAGGTGGCGAGAACTGCGTGCTTCACGACGATGCCGCATCCGAGGCCTTCCTCTCGGAAATCGTGGCCGCCACGCCAATTGAAGGCATGCGTCACATGAGCATGGAGTCACTCTTTGAATACGGCAGCCGGGTGGGTGTGTGGAGGCTGTTTCGGCTGTTCCGGGAACAGGCGATACCGGTCACCGTCTTTGGTGTCGCGATGGCCCTCGAACGCAACCCCGAAGTGGCGGAACGGGCGATGGAGGCAGACTTCGAGATCTGCTCCCACGGCTATCGCTGGATCGACTACCAGAAGGTGGGGGAAGACGAAGAGCGCGAACACATGGAGCGCGCCATCGCCATCCAGACGAGGCTGACCGGCCAGCGGCCGCTGGGCTGGTACACCGGGCGAACCAGTCCGAACACCCGCCGGCTCGTCGTCGAGGAAGGTGGATTTCTTTATGATGCCGATGATTACAGCGACGAGCTTCCTTTCTGGACGACTGTCGGGAACAGACCGCATCTCGTCGTTCCCTACACACTCGATGTCAACGACATGCGCTTTGCCACCCCTCAGGGGTTCAACTCCGGCGACCAGTTCTTCACCTATCTCAGGGACACGTTCGACGTCCTGTGGCAGGAGGGCGGCAGAATGCTGTCGGTCGGCCTGCATTGTCGCCTCGCCGGACGTCCCGGGCGCATTGGCGCCCTGAAGCGCTTTGTCGACCACGCACGACGCCATGAGGGAGTCTGGTTCTGCAGACGCATCGACATCGCCCGTCATTGGCGGGCGCGGTTCCCGCCACCCGCCGAAGGGAACGGATGACGTGTCGATACTCACACTCGAAGCGATCAATCGAGCCGATGCGGACGGGTTCACGGCCATGCTCGGGGACGTCTTTGAGGGTTCTCCGTGGTTCGCCCGGCGCGCCCATCGCCACGGCCCCTTCGCGTCGCTTGGCGCATTGATCCGCGCCATGACACGGGTCCTTGACGAGGCGAGCGACGAAGAAAAGCTCGCCTTCATCCGGGCCCATCCCGACCTTGCCGGCAAGGCGGCCAGGGCACGTGATCTTGAACCCGATTCGACACGCGAGCAGGCGAGTGCCGGACTCGACAGCCTGTCGGATGCGGACTTCACTCTCTTCATGGATCTCAACCGCAGGTATCGGGAAAGGTTCGGTTTTCCCTTCATCATCGCGGTCCGCGACCATACACTCGACAGCATCATCGAGGCGTTCCGGCGGCGGCTTGGACGTGATCCGCAAACCGAGATGGCGGAAGCACTGACCAACATCGAGCGGATCGTCAGCCTGCGTGTCGCGGAACGGATCGGGAAGTAGGCGCCATGGAAACCGCCATTCTCGACTGGGCCAACCTTGTCGTCCGCTGGACCCACGTCATCGTCGGCATTGCCTGGATCGGCACGTCCTTCCTCTTCATGTGGCTCGATGCCCATCTCGAGAAGCCCGAACCCGGCAAGAAGGGTATCGAGGGCGAACTGTGGATGGTGCACAGCGGCGGATTCTACGAGGTGAACAAGTATCTCCTGGCGCCTGCGGCCATCCCGCGCACCCTTCACTGGTTCAAGTGGGAAGCGGGATTCACCGGGATCACCGGTGTCATGCTGCTCGCCATCGTCTACTATCTCGGTGCCGAATCCTATCTGATAGAAGCGGGTTCCGGCTCGCTCAACCGCCTGCAGGCTGTGGGAATTGGTGTGGCCACCCTGGTGGTCGGATGGTTCGCCTACGACGCCCTCTTCGCATCGCGTGCCGGCGCCGAAAACCCCCTTCCTGCCAATGTGCTTTCCATCATTGCGCTCGCGGCCGTCGCCATCGGCCTGACTCAGATCTTCACCGGCCGCGCGGCCTACATGCATGTCGGCGCGCTGATCGGCATTGTCATGGTCATCAATGTCTTCGTGCGCATCATTCCGGCCCAGAGCAAGCTGATTGCGGCCCGCCTCGCCGGAGAGGAGCCCGATCCCCTGCTGGGAAGACAGGCCAAGCAGCGTTCGGTCCACAACAACTACCTGACGTTGCCGGTCGTCTTCATCATGATCAGCAGTCATTACCCGATGACGTTCGGGCACTCCCTGAACTGGCTGCTGCTGATCGCCATCTCGCTCTCCGGCGCCCTGGTGCGTCACTGGTTCAACCTGCGCAATGCCGGCACGCCTCAGCCCTGGCCCCTGGCAGCCGCCGTCTTCCCCTTCCTGGGGGCGGCCATCATTGCCTCCTGGCCGGCTCTCGAGAGAGGAACGGGAGAGCCCGCCGCCCAGCGGGTCGCCTTCAGCGAGGTCCGGCAGATCATCAACGAGCGTTGCCTTTCATGCCATGCGGCCGAACCCCGCCACGAGAACTTCGACGCCGCGCCGAAGGATGTGCGCTTCAACACCGCTGCCGAGATCCTGAGCCACGTCGAGGCGATCAGAATCACCACGGTTGAAACCGACACCATGCCGCTTGGCAACGAAACAGGCATGACAGCCGAGGAGCGGCGGCTTCTCGGGCTCTGGATCCGTCATGGCGCCGCCGCTCAATAGGCCCGGCCAGGAGGCGGGCGTGCGTTTCCTGCTGAACGGCAGGGAGCACGTGGCTCCGTCTGCCGTACCGACGACGACAGTGCTGGACTACCTGCGCGGTGAGGCCGGCCTCAGGGGCACCAAGGAGGGATGCGCGGAGGGGGATTGCGGTGCCTGTACCGTTGCCGTGGTGCGCCACGGCAGCACCCGGCCCGAAGCCATCAACGCATGCCTCTACACCCTGGGTCAGCTTGACGGCGCCAGTCTCGTGACCGTCGAGGGGCTGTCCGGCAGGGATGAGGCTCCCGATCCCGTCCAGCAGGCGATGATATCCAGTCATGCAAGCCAGTGCGGATTCTGTACGCCGGGGTTTGTCATGACACTCTGGGCATTGCGTCAGGAAGGCGGGACCCCGGATGACAATGCCATTCACGAGGCCCTTGCCGGCAATCTCTGCCGCTGCACAGGCTACCGCCCGATCGTCGAGGCGGCGCGACAGGCGTGCCGGAATGCCCCGCCAGATCGGGAGATCCCCGACACGGCAACGACAGAACCGCAGGGATCGCTGACAACCGCGGCTGCCGTATGGCTTGCACCGAAGACCCTTGACGAGTTGCTCGCCCTCAAACGGTCCCACTCCGGTGCCCTGCTGCTTGCCGGCGGCACGGATGTCGGCCTGCAATTCAGCAAGGAACGCTGTCACGCCGCGGTCACCATCTCCACCTCCCATGTGCGGGAATTGCGCCTCATGAAGACAACAGCCGATGCGCTCCACATCGGCGCTGCAGTGACGATCTCGGAGGCACTGCCCGCATGCGAGAAGGCCTGGCCTGCCCTGGGCGCCATCATGCGCCGCTTCGGGTCGCGGCAGATCCGCAATGTCGCCACCGTTGCCGGCAATCTCGCCAACGCCTCACCGATCGGTGATCTCGCGCCCTGTCTCATGGTGCTGGATGCGGCACTGGATCTCGCGGGACCCGATGGCGAACGTCGCATGCCGCTCGAAGAGTTCTTCCGCGCATACCGCCGCACGGCGCTCGGTGACGCAGAGGTCATCACCAGGATCAGAATTCCAAGGCCCGCGGACGGAACTGTCTTCCGCGCCTGGAAGATCTCGAAGCGCCACGATCAGGATATCTCGGCGGTGATCGGCGCGTTCCGCGTCATTCTTCGCAGCGACCGCATCGCGGACATGCGAATCGCCTTCGGCGGCATGGCGGCCGTGCCGGCCCGCGCACCCGAAACCGAGCGCGCCCTCATCGGTCGGACATGGTCGGAGGACGCCCTCAGGGAGGCCGGAGGCGCCCTGGAGCGCGACTTCACGCCCATCGACGATCAACGGGCCAGTGCTGCCTACCGTCTCAGGGTTGCCGCCAACCTCCTCGTCCGCCTCTATCGAGATGTCACGGGAGAATCGGCCGTCGAGGTGAACCAGGCATGAATGCCTCAGACGCAGCGGTGTTTGCCAGGGCCGCCCATGACAGCGCTCTCGAGCACGTCACCGGCAGGGCACGATTCATCGATGACATGCCGGAGCTTCCAGGCACCCTCGAGGTGGTTCTCGCGACCTCTCCCCATGCCCATGCCGACATCGTCGACATCGACGCGGCGCTGGCGCGCGCCTCGCCCGGCGTCCACGCCGTGCTGACAGCCGCCGACATCCCGGGGATCAACGACATCGGTCCGATCACTGATGGCGAACCGGCAATCGCCTGCGATGTGGCCGAGTATGCCGGAGCGCCTGTGGCCGCGGTTGCCGCCACGACCTTTGATCAGGCCTTCACGGCAGCCGGTCTTGTCGAGGTCACGTGGTCGCAACGCCCCGCTCTCCTCTCCATCGATGAGGCCCTCGGGCACGAAGCCTACACGTCGCCGCCACAGACCATGAGGCGCGGCGATTCCGACGCGGCGATTGCCGGAGCGCGCCACCGGATCAGCGGTGAGGTACGTTGCGGCGGCCAGGATCACTTCTATCTCGAAGGCCACATCGCCCTCGCGGTGCCGCGCGACAACGGCGACCTTGACGTCTTCAGTTCCACCCAGCATCCGACGGAAGTCCAGCACGCCGTGGCGGCGGTCCTCGGCATCCCGTTTTCTTCCGTCACGGTCGAGGTGCGGCGGATGGGTGGCGGCTTCGGCGGCAAGGAGAGCCAGGCATCGATCATCGCCGCAATCGCCGCGCTCGTGGCCGTGAAAACCGGGCGGCCGGCCAAGCTGCGGCTCAGAAGGGATGCCGACATGATCGTCACGGGCAAACGCCATGACGGTCTCTTCCGTTACACAGCGGGGTTCGATTCCCGGGGCAGGATTGAAGGTGTCGACATCATGATCGCGCTGAAGGCAGGCAATGTCGCCGATCTGAGCTCCTCGGTTCTTACCCGCGCCATGTGCCATGTCGACAATTGCTACTTCCTGCCGAACATCACCGTGTGCGGCTATCCCTGCCGGACCAATACGGTGTCCAACACGGCATTCCGTGGGTTCGGTGGCCCCCAGGGCATGCTCGCCATCGAAACGGTCGTCGAGCATGTCGCCCGCCACCTTGGCCTCGACGTCGACGACGTGCGCGACGCCAACTGGTACGGAACTGAAGACCGCAACACGACACCCTATGGCCAGCAGGTCTCCCACAACCTCATCGGCACCATCGTCACCAGGCTGCGAAGCGCCGCAGACTGGGAGGGAACCCGCCGGGAAATCGAGCGCTTCAACGCCGCAAACCGGACGCTGAAGAAGGGTATTGCGATGATGCCGGCGAAGTTCGGCATCTCCTTCAACGTGCCGCGTCTCAACCAGGCCGGTGCTCTCGTCCATGTCTATACGGACGGCAGTGTCCATCTCAACCATGGCGGCACCGAGATGGGACAGGGCCTTTTCATCAAGGTTGCCCAGGTGGTCGCCTCGGTCTTCGGCATCGCCCTGGGAGAGGTCAAGGTTTCGGCCACGCGCACCGACAAGGTCCCGAACACGGTGGCTACCGCGGCCTCGTCGGGATCGGATCTCAACGGCATGGCGGCCTTCAACGCCGCCACAACAATCAGGAATCGCATGGCGGATGTCGCCGCACGGACGCTGGGCGCCGCGGTTGACTCCATCGAGTTCCGCCAGGGACGTGTCTACGCCGGCAACGAGAGCCTCTCCTTCGCCCGCCTCGCGCAACTCTCCTGGGACGAACGGGTGTCGCTCTCCGCCACCGGCTACTATGCCACGCCGGGAATCACCTGGGACGCCGACACCATGACGGGCCATCCCGCGCACTACTACACCTTCGGCGCCGCCATTGCGGTCGTGGTGATCGATACCCTGACCGGAGAATCGCGGGTCCTGAAGACCGACATCCTCCAGGACTGTGGCGCATCACTCAACCCGGCCATCGACATCGGACAGATCGAGGGGGGATTTGTCCAGGGACAGGGCTGGCTGACTTCCGAGGAGCTGGTGTGGGATGCCGACGGACACCTTCTGACCCATGGGCCATCGACCTACAAGATTCCCGGAAGCCGCGATGTGGCACCGGACTTCAGTGTCCACATCCTGCCCGACATGCCCAATCCGGTACCGACCATCTACCGCTCGAAGGCGGTCGGCGAACCGCCTCTCCTGCTCGCCATTTCGGTGTGGCTTGCCATCCGCGATGCCGTCGCGCGCGTTGCCGGATACCGTCATCTGCCACGCCTCGATGCTCCGGCCACTCCGGAGGCCATCCTCATGGCGGTTGACGACATTCTCACCCGCGACTCCTGCCGGTGAGCACCGAACCCCGACTCCGTCTTGAGGGCGTGACCCGCCGCTTCCCGGGCGTCCTGGCCAACGACAATGTGAACCTCGCTGTCGAAGCCGGTGAAATTCATGCACTTCTTGGTGAGAATGGCGCCGGCAAGTCCACCTTGGTCAAATTCATTTACGGGGTGCAGTCGGCAGACAGCGGAACCCTCTTCTGGGAAGGCACGCCTCAGCGCATTGCCAATCCGAAGGCGGCACGGCGGCTTGGCATCGCCATGGTGTTTCAGCACTTCTCCCTGTTTGACGCCATGACTGTGGCCGAGAACATTGCCCTGGGACTGCCACGTTCCTTCGCTCGTTCGGGGCTCGAGGAACGCATCCACGACGTGTCACGGCGCTACGGCCTGCCTCTCGATCCCGGGCGTCACGTTCACGCACTCTCGGTGGGGGAACGCCAGCGCATCGAAGTGGTGCGCTGCCTTCTGCAGGAACCACGCCTTCTCATCATGGATGAACCGACATCCGTGCTCACACCCCAGGAAGTCGAGGGCCTTTTCGCCACCCTGCGCCAGCTATCCGAAGACGGAGTCTCGATTCTCTACATCAGTCACAAGCTCCAGGAGATCCGGGACCTGTGCCACAAGGCGACGATCATGCGAGGCGGCCGCGTGGTTGCCGAATGCGATCCCGCCACCCGCTCGGCTCACGAACTTGCCGAACTCATGATCGGTTCGGACCTGACCCTTCCGCGTCGCACATCCGTGGCGGGTAGCGCATCACCGCGCCTTGAAGTGAGACACCTTGCCCTTGCGTCATCCCGTCTCCACGGAACGCCGTTGAAGGATATCACCTTCGAGGTTCTCGCCGGCGAGGTCCTGGGCATCGCCGGCATCGCCGGCAACGGACAGCAGGAACTCATGGATGCCCTGTCGGGAGAGACACCTCTGGCCGACGATCATGCCATTGTGGTGGACGGCACGCCGGTAGGCGCAACCGGTCCCAACCGGAGGCGTGCCGCCGGCATGGTCTTCGTTCCGGAAGAACGCCTGGGACACGGTGCTGTCCCACAAATGACGCTGTGGGAAAACGCCCTGCTCTCGGGGGCCGCGACATCGAATCTCGTGAACCGGGGGATGATCAGGAGCGTCCGCGCCCGCGCCTTCGCGGCTGCGGTGGTGAGGGATTTCGATGTCAGGACACCTGGCGTGATGCAGCCGGCATCGAGCCTCTCCGGTGGCAATCTCCAGAAGTTCATCATTGGCAGGGAGATCTCGCACAACCCGGGCATTATCATTGCCTTGCAACCGACCTGGGGCGTCGATGCAGGATCCGCGGCAGCGGTTCGCCAGGCGCTCATCGACCTTGCCGCGGATGGTGCGGCGGTGCTCGTCATCTCCCAGGATCTCGAGGAGCTCATGGAAATTTCCGATCGGCTGTGCGTCATCAGCCAGGGTCGGCTGTCACCGCCCATGAGGACCATGGATGCCACGGCCAGCCGGATCGGCCTGCTGATGGCGGGCTCGTGATGGCCCTGCGCTTCGAGGCAAGGGGTGCGGCATCACGCGCCATGGTGCTGGGATCGCCGGCAATCGCCGTGGTGCTGACGCTGGCTGCCAGCCTCGTCATGTTCGCATCCCTGGGAACGGACCCGGTGCGAGCGCTTCAGGCATTCTTCATACAGCCACTGTCATCGGAACGCGGAGTGGCCGAGCTCATGGTCAAGGCCACCCCTCTGGTGCTCATCGCGCTGGGCCTTTCCATGGGATTCAGGGCCAATGTCTGGAACATCGGCGCCGAGGGTCAGCTGACCCTCGGAGCATTGGCCGGAGGCGGACTTGCCCTTGCCCTCTACGGCCACGAATCGCCCTTGCTTCTGCCTCTCATGTTTGCGGCCGGTATCGCCGGCGGCATGGCCTGGGCAGCCATTCCGGCATTCCTCAAGACCCGTTTCAACACCAACGAAATCCTGACGAGTCTGATGCTCGTCTATGTCGCCATCCTCCTCCTGAGCTATCTCATACATGGTCCGTGGCGGGATCCCGACGGGTTCAACTTTCCGGAATCGCGTCTCTTCCACGACTCCGCCAGGCTACCGGTGCTGCTTCAAGGAACCCGACTCCACATCGGCTGGCCGATCGCCCTTGCCATCGCCGCGACCACCTGGATCCTGCTCGCCAGACACATCATCGGATTTCAGATCCGTGTCGTCGGCCTCGCCCCGGCCGCTGCTTCCTTCGCGGGCTTCAGCCGGACACGGATCACATGGATAACCCTGTTGGCCGGTGGTGGTGCCGCCGGACTCGCCGGTGTGATGGAGGTATCAGGCCCGATTGGCCAGATTGTTCCGGTCATCTCGCCAGGTTACGGATTCACAGCCATTATCGTCGCCTTCCTCGGCCGCCTGCACCCCGTTGGAGTTGTCTTTGCCGGGCTTCTCATGGCGCTCACATACCTCGGCGGAGAGTATGCGCAGATCACGATGAATCTCCCCAACGCGGTGACCGGCGTCTTCCAGGGCATGCTGCTCTTCTTTCTGCTGGCGAGCGACATTCTCATCCGCTACCGCATACGTTTCGTCCCATGAACCGTCCACGAGACCAGAACACATGACCATCGACTTTCTCGTGGCCGCCCTCATGACGATCATCACGGCATCGACGCCTCTCGTCTTTGCCGCTGTCGGCGAGATCGTTGCCGAGAAGTCCGGTGTGCTCAATCTCGGGGTCGAGGGAATGATGATCGTGGGCGCCATCGGCGCCTTTGCCACCGGCATCGTGACCGGAGACCCGGTTCTCGCCGTACTGGCCGGCGCGGCGTCAGGGGCCCTGATGGCGTTCATCTTCGGCTGCCTCACCCTGTGGTTCCTCTCCAACCAGGTGGCAACGGGCCTGGCGCTCACCATCTTCGGTATTGGTCTGAGCGCGCTAGTCGGGCACCAGTTTGTCGGAGTCACGTTTGCCGGACTGCCCAGGCTTGACATTCCCGGGATCACCGACCTGCCGTTCATTGGTCCGCTCCTCTTCGGTCACGACGCGCTCGTCTACCTCTCCGTTGCCTCGGTTGTCGGGGTCGCCTGGTTCCTCAGGCACACCAGGGCAGGACTCGCACTGCGCGCGGTCGGCGAAAACCACGACGCGGCACACTCCATTGGCTATCCAGTCATCATGATCCGCCTGATGGCGGTGCTCTTCGGTGGTGTCATGGCGGGCCTGGGCGGCGCCTGCCTTTCCCTTGCCTACACGCCGCTGTGGATCGAGAACATGACGGCGGGACGGGGCTGGATCGCCCTGGCGCTGGTCGTTTTCGCCTCGTGGCGGCCATGGCGGGCTTTCTTCGGCGCCTATCTCTTCGGAGGCATCACCATCATACAGCTTCATGCCCAGGGTCTGGGGGTTGCCATCCCGTCCCAGATCCTGTCCATGCTTCCCTACATCGCCACCATTGTTGTGCTGGTCCTCATATCGCGTGATGATGTCAGAATGCGTTTCAATGCTCCGGCGTGCCTGGGCAGGAGTTTCCATGCCACCGGGTAGGACCGGTAACGACGAGGTCGTGAGATCAGCGACATCAATAAGGGGAGAAGGGAATGTTGAACACGATGAACCGGGCCATCGCCGCATGTTTGCTGGTGGCTGGCCTCGTTGCGGCTCCAGCCCAGGCTGAGCCCCTCAAGGTGGGATTCGTCTACGTCGGTCCGATCGGCGATCACGGATGGACCTACCAGCACGACCAGGGGCGGCTTGCCGTCGAGGAAGCCTTCGGCGATCAGGTTGAGACCAGCTACGTCGAGAGCGTGCCGGAAGGCGCCGACGCCGACAGGGTGATCGCCCAGTTGGCCGAAACCGGGCACGGTCTCATTTTCACCACGTCGTTTGGCTACATGAATCCGACGATCCGCGTTGCCGAGATGTATCCGGACGTGCACTTCGAGCATGCCACCGGCTACAAGCAGGCCGACAACGTGGCGACCTACTCGGCACGGTTCTACGAGGGCCGTCATGTTGCCGGACTGCTGGCCGGCAGCGTGACCGAGAGCAACGTGATCGGCTACATCGCATCCTTCCCAATTCCGGAGGTGGTCCGCGGCATCAATTCGGCCTTCCTCGCCGCCCGGTCGGTCAACCCCGACGTGTCATTCAAAATCGTCTGGGTGTCGACCTGGTTTGATCCGGGCAAGGAAGGGGATGCCGCAAAGGCTCTGATCGATCAGGGTGCGGATGTCATCATGCAGCACACGGATTCGCCCGCCGCCCTGCAGGTGGCGCAGGATCGCGGCGTGTGGGCCGTCGGCCAGGCTTCGGACATGACCGCTTTCGGCGCCGATGCCCACCTCGTGTCGGTCGTCAACAACTGGGCCGCCTACTACGTCAGGCGGGTCCAGGCAGCCCTAGACGGCTCCTGGGGCACCTCGGACACTTGGGGCGGCTTCGGCGATGACATGCTGCTGCTCTCGGCCTACAACGAGGCCATCCCGGCCGATGTCGTCGAGATGGCCGAAGCGGCCCGCGTTGCGATCTCCGAAGGGTCCCTCCACCCCTTCACCGGTCCCATCCACGACCAGGAAGGCAATCTCCTCGTCGCCGACGGCGAGGTCGCTGATGACGGCATGCTTCTCGGCATGAGCGTCTACGTCGAGGGCATCGACGCCACGTTGCCGCAGTAACTCCCGCCCACCCCCGGCAGCCGGTCTCTGCCGGGGGTGGCGACCGGCTGCTGCCACTTCAGGGCAAACGGTCTGGCCCGGGCACGTGTGGGCAGCGTTGCGTGACTCTTCGACGACTGGCAGGAAGCGCCGCCGCGGGACGAGATCAATCAGGACACGGCGCACTCCGAACACAGTCCCGATCACGGTCCGGTGGCGGTGCCTGAAGGGATCGAATCGCCTGGAGACCAAGAGCCTCGCCACTGCCGGAATGTTCGAGAAGCCTGCCGGCAGGCAGCCCGGAAACGGTGGGGTTCCGGAGTTATCCGGCCGTGCGCGGCAGAGGCATCCTGACAAGGTTGTCGGTGATTCCCTCAAGGCGCCGCCATGGGGAGAAAGCAGTGGTTTCGGGGGAGTCCAGGGCGATCGTGCAACCGGTGCCGGCCTGTTATCCGCCAGGAACCTGGCGCGTGGTGTCCGGCAGCCAGGTGGCCAGTTCGGGCCATGCCACCAGCACGACCACCATCAGGACCATGATCAGGAACATCGGAAGGGCGGTCTTGGCGATGTAACCCATGTGGTGATCGGTCATGTTCTGGAGCACGAACAGGTTGAACCCGATCGGGGGAGTGATCTGGGCCATCTCGATGACGACGGTCACGAAGATGCCGAACCAGATCATCGAGAACCCGACTTCCTGGAACGCCGGAATGTTCACCATCGGCTCGACCACCGCCATGGTCAGCACCACCGCCGAAATGCCGTCCAGGAAGCACCCGATCACGATGTAGAAGATTGTCAGTGCCGCAATCAGCATATAGACCGAGAGTTCAAGACTGGCGAGCCACTCGGCCAGCGCCCGCGGCAGGCCGGTGAATCCCATGCTGAGCGACAGGAAGGCTGCGCCCATCAGGATAAGGGCGACCATCGCCGAGGTGCGTACCGCCCCCATGAGACTTCGGACAAACGTGCTCCAACTGAGGCTGCCCTGCGCCGCCGCGAGCGCGAGGGCTCCGATGACCCCGATGGCGGCCGCCTCGGTCGGCGTGGCCAGGCCCAGGTACATCGAGCCGATCACCGACAGGACCAGACCGGCGACGGGGATCAGGAAACGCGCATTCTTCAGTTTCTCCAGGAACCCCACGGTCGGTTCCGGTTCCGGCCGCTGGTCCGGGCGCAGGATGTGCCAGGTTGCGATGTAGCCCATGAACATCGCCGCCAGGACCAGGCCCGGCACAATTCCCGCTATGAAGAGCTTGGAGATCGATTCATTGATGGTGACCCCGTAGACAATGAGCGTCAGCGAGGGCGGAATCATGAGCCCCAGCGTGGCCGAACCGGCCAGAGTGCCGATGGTCATGTACTCCGGATAGCGGCGGCGCCTCAGTTCCGGTACCGCCATCCTGCCGACCGTCATGAGGGTTGCCGCGGACGATCCGGACACCGCGGCAAAGATGGTGCAGCCCACGACATTGGTGTGCAGCAGACCACCGGGAAGTCGCGCCATCCAGGGTGCAAGACCCTTGAACATGTCCTCGCTGAGGCGCGTGCGGAACAGAATTTCTCCCATCCAGATGAACAGCGGCAACGCGGTGAGCGTCCAGCTCGACGACGACGTCCAGATCGTGGTGATCATCGCGTCGCCGGCCGGACGAACGGTGAAGGCCAGCATGCCGACATAGGCAACGCCCATCAGCGCCAGCCCGATCCAGACGCCGGATCCCAGCAGGACAAACAGCACGATGAGGAAAATGGCCGTCTTCAGCCAGATGTCGTCTGCACCCGTTGCCACCACCAGAGCCAGAATCCCACCCGCCAGCAGCACGCCGGCGGCGGCGAAAGCGAGGCGACGGGCAAGATCAGGGGCAAGCACGGTGTCAGCCTCCGCGGTCGGCGGGTTCGGGATCCTCGACTCCGCCGTGCCGGGTCAGCAGTACGCGCACGAACTGGTCTGCCAGCGCCAGGGCAAGCAGACAGGCGCCTGCGGACATGGCGATCTGGGGGATCCAGAGCGGGGTTGCGTCCTGTCCCTGGCTCACATCGTTCAGCCGGTACGACCAGATGTTCGCCTTGACGGCATAGCGGGCAAAGAAGATGGCGGTCACGGTGGCAACGCCGTAACACCAGACTTCCGCGAGACGTCGCCATCGTCCCAGGGCATTGAGCACCAGCGTCACGCGAACATGTGCGCCCCGGTTGAGGGCATGGGCCAGCGCGAAGAACGTCGCGCCGGCCATGGCGTATCCGGCATAGTCGGACCCGCCGGGAAACACGAGACCGGTCCAGCGTGCCGCCATCTGCATGACGACCAGCACCAGGATCGCAATCAGGAAAGTGGCCCCCACCAGCCCGCCCGCCAGATAGAGACCGTCCAGAATGCGCCGCAGGACCCGAAGGGCCCCCGTGACCATGCCAGGATTACGCGTCGTCATGTGCTGCGCCCGGGTTCCGGCGCGGCTGCGGCGGATCGACCCGCTACTCGGACTCGAAAGCCTCCAGGATCGCGGCCGCGTCCGGTCCGGCCAGTTCCGACCAGGCCGACGACATCGCAGCGCCAATGGCGGCAAGGTCCTCGGCGAGGTGCGGGTCAGGCGAGAGGACGAACATGCCGTTGGCAGCGAGTTGCGCCCGATACCAGTCCGCCAGCTCACGCGCCCTGGCGGTGCCGGCCGCTTCCGCCAGCAGTGCGGCGGCTCGCAGACAGTTGCGCGCGTGGTCGTCCAGGGCCTCGAATGCGTCCCGGTTCACAAACACGTAGTTGCGTGGAAGCCAACCCTGGACATCGTAGAAGTGGCTCAGATGTTCCCAGACCTTTCGGTCGTATCCCGTCGCGGCCGACGAGGCGAAGGCTTCCGCCACCCCGGTCGCCAGTGCCTGGCTGAGTTCTGCGGCTTCGATCTGCACCGGCACCATGCCCGCCAGTTCGGCCATCATCGCCGTGGCAGCGTTGTACGCGCGGAACTTGATCCCGGTCATGTCCGGAACGCCGGCGATTTCCCGGTTGAAATAGAGGCCCTGCGGCGGCCACGGCACTGCGTAGAGCAGGATCAGGTTCTGTTCGTAGAGAACCTCCGTCAGCTTGTCCCTGGCGGCTCGCCACAGGCGATCGGATTCCTCGAACGAGGACGCCAGAAATGGTACCGAATCGAATCCGAACAGCGGATTTTCGTTCTGGTGGGCACTCAGCAGGCGCTCGCCGATGGGCGCCTGGCCGGTCTGTACCGCCCGCTTGATCTCGTTGCCCTTGAAGAGCGAACCGCCGCCATGGACAACGATCTCGAGTTGGCCGCCGGTGCATACGCCCACGGCTTCGGCGAAGAGCTTGCCGTTCTGTGTGTGGTAGTTCGAATCCGCGTACGCCATCGGCAGATCCCATCGTTCCGCCGCCATGGCAGCTCCGAACGAGAGCATCAGGGACGTGGCAATCCCGATCGACCAACGCATGCCCATACCTCCCATCCACCAATCCCCATGCCATTTTCGTGGCAGACAATCCGTCGATCGACAACATGTGTCAACTTGCGGGGATCCGGATTCCGGGACGCCATGAGATCACAGGCGTGCCGAGATTCACGGGGTTGCAGGGAGCGAACCCGCGAGCGATCGCCGAAACCCAGTACAACGACGGCCGGCCGGCGTGGTCGTACCCACGTGGACGAGGTCCGGATGGGCCCAGGTGCTACGCAGTGGGATCGCGGAACCACCAACGCTCCAGGCACTTGATGCCGTCGAGATCCCAGGCTGCCGACATGCGTCCGTGCGCGATGTTCTCGCTGACTGCGAAGACGTAGTTGGAGAAGATTGGAGCCACCACACCGCCATCATCGCTGCACAACTGCTGCATCTCGTGATACATCTCCCGCCTGAGTTCGGTATCGAGTTCCGCCCGGGCGAGAACCAGGAGTTCGTTGAAGCGCGGGTTGGCCCAGTGGGTCTCGTTCCACGGGGCACCGGCGGCATAGGTCTGCGAAAACACCCAGTCCTCGGTGACCCGCCCACTCCAGTAGGACGCCACCCAGGGTTCAACGTTCCAGACATCCGACCAGTAGCCGTCGTTGGGTTCGCGGGTGACGTCGATGGTGATCCCGGCAGCAGCAGCGTGCTGCTGGTAGAGGACGGCTCCGTCGGTGGCGCCGGCAAAGGCGGTTTCCGCCACATTGAGAGGCACCGTGATCTCCGTCAGGCCGGCCTTGCCGAGGTAGTGCCTTGCCTTGTCAGGGTCGTAGACACGCTGTGGCAGATCTTCGGCAAAGTACCGGTTGGACCGGCCGATCGGATGATCGTTGCCGACATAGCCATGGCCGTTCAGCAGCTTGGTGAGAAGCTCCTCTCGATCAACGGCGTACTTCAACGCCAGACGGACATTGGGATCGTCAAAGGGCGCACGATCGCACATCATCGAATAGACGTAGTGCAGGGTGCCTTGAGTCTCTTCCAGACGCACACCCGGGGCTGCGTCGAGAAGGTCAGCGGTCTTCAGATCGACGCGGTCGATCACGTGGACCGTACCGGACGTCAAGGCCGATGTGCGGGCTGTCACGTCGATGGTCGACAGCACCTCGGCTTCGTCGAAGAAGGCCTGACCTGCCTTCCAGTAGTTGGGATTGTGCGTCAGGAACGACCGCACGCCTGGTTCGAACTCGTTGAGGACGAACCCGCCCGTGCCATCGCCCGATTGCCAGTCGAGAACACCATCCACGACGGGACAGATCGCAATATGGTAGTCGCTCAACAGGAACGGAAAGTCTGCGTTTCCCTCGCTCAGTTCAAAGGTGACGGTGTCCTTGCCGTCCGCCTTCATGTTGACGATCGCGGACAGGATGCCCTTGGCGGGTGACGCCGAATTCTCTCCCGTATGGTGGGCGACCGATGCGATGACATCATCCGCATCGAGCGTCTTGCCGCTGTGGAACTCGACGCCCTGTCGCAGCTTGAAGGTCCAGTTCGCCGCGTCCGGAGTCGATTCCCAGCTTTCGGCAAGTTCGCCGATCAGTTCATCCTCGTTGGAAACTTCGGTGAGACAGTTGCGAAAACCGAATCCCACAACCTGCATATAGGTGTCGTTGTAGGTGGCAGGATCCACCGAATCGGTTGTCGACCCCAGACCGAGGGCAACGCGGACCCGGCCGCCCATTTGCGGCTCGTCCGCCCGGGCGGCCCCGCTGGCAAGCGCGGTCGCGGTGGGCAGGGCCACCCCGCACGCCAGGGCGTGTGCGATGAACTCGCGCCGCCCGACATGGTTCTGCCGCAACAGGTCCAGCTTGTGTTCGATCGAACTCATGGTAGGTCTCCTCTTCGTGAAGTGGGTTGGTCCGTCGGTCGTCGCATGGCCCCGGATCGGTGCAAGACGGCATGCAACAGGACATTGCAGCCGGCTTCGAGATCGGCGGGTTCGGCGCTTTCGGCTTCGTTGTGACTGACTCCGCCGGCGCAGGGTACGAAGATCATCGCGGCAGGCGTGGTGCGGCAGACCTGGCAGGCGTCGTGGCCCGCACCCGACACGATGTCGAGGTGGGAGTAGCAAAGGGAGCGGGCGGCCCTTCGCACCGCATCGACGCAGTCGCGGTCGAAACGCACGGCCGGATTGCGCCAGATCTCGTCAATCTCAAGAACGACGCCTTCGTTTCGGCAAGCCGCCTCGGACCGTTCCCGGAAGCTCGCGTCCATCTCCGCCAGCACCTCGTCGTCGGGATGGCGCAGATCGACGGCAAGCCGCACCGAGCCGGGTACGGTGTTGCGCGAGTTGGGGATGACATCGAGTTGGCCGACCGTGCCCACCGCTTCCGGCGAATGATCGAGCGCCACATGGCGTGCGGCAAAGACGACGCCCGCCGCGGCGACCAGGGCATCGCACCGGTCCGCCATCGGCGTCGATCCGGCATGCGCGTCCCGTCCGCCCAACGTCACGTCGTACCAGCGTTGTCCCTGACCGCCGAGCACCACGCCGATCATCCGCTCTTCCCGCTCCAGGATCGGCCCCTGCTCGATATGGGCCTCGAAGTAGGACTCGAGCACGCGGCTGCCGCAGGGCTCATCGCCCAGATAGCCGATGCGATCCAGTTCCGCGCCCAGAGTCCTGCCCTCGCCGTCGGTTCGTCCAAGGGCGAACCTGCGGTCGAAAAGGCCGGCGAAAACGCCGGATGCCAGCATCGCCGGCGCGAACCTGGCACCTTCCTCGTTGGTCCAGACCACAACGTCGACCGGCGCCTCGGTCTCAACGCCGTGGTCGTTCAGCGTCCGGATCACCTCAAGCCCCGCGAGCACTCCATAGACGCCGTCGAAACGGCCTCCGTGGGGCTGGGTATCGAGATGGCTGCCGGTCGCCACCGCCGGCAGGTCATCACGACGACCGGGACGGCGGGCGAAAATGTTGCCCATGTCGTCCACCGAGATCCGGCACCCGGCGTCGAGGCACCTCGATACGAAGAGATCGCGCCCGGCCTTGTCCTCGTCGGTCAGCGCCAGGCGGCGGCAGCCGCCGGCTGGCGTGGCGCCGATCCCGGCCATCTCCATGATGCTGCGCCACAGACGGTCGCCGTCGATGCGCGGAGACGGACAGTCCATGGCGCCTGCCACTCCTATCCCGCCGGATCGCGCCTGAGGGCCTGGCACAGGCAATGGACACCGCCGCCGCCCAGCGTGAACATGGACATGTCGGGATCGAACACCTCGAAGCCCAGCGCGCGCAGCTTGCCATTGAGCGTCGTGCTGCCCTGCATAGACAGCACCCGGTCCTTGCCCAGGGCAACCACGTTGACGCCGAGGTTCCTGGCCTCCGCATATCCGACGTCGACGAACTCGAAACCCCTGGCGCGCAGCCACGCGACAAGCCAGCCCTCCAGCGCGTCGAGGCACGTCAAAAGGAGCTTGGACGCCAACGGAACGACAAGCCCGTCCATGTGGATGAACTCGCGCGAAATCGGCGCCACCAGGGCCTCCCATCCCTCTCGGCGCACCCAGTCGGCGACCTGTTCTGCGCCTTCCCTTTCCGAGCGCTCGCCACAGTAACCGATCAGCACACAGCCGGGTTCCAGGATGACGAAGTCTCCTCCCTCGAAATGGCCGGCTGTCACAAGACGCCAGATCGGAATGTCGTTGTTCTGATAGAACCTGATTGCCGTCACGTAGTCGGCCCGCCTGCACTTCAACTGCATGTGGCAGATCAGCGCACCCCAGGGTGTCATGGCGCTTGAATCACGGGCAAAGAAGTTCCGATGCAGCACCTCGTCGGAGTCGAGGTAGTGGCAGGTCACGCCCGCGTCCTCGTAGATGCGGACCATCTCTGCATGCTGCGCCATGGCGGTCTGAAGGTTGAAGGCGATACCGGTATGGTCCTGGTTCTGCAACGTGCGCTGCGTAATCGGACCGGCATCAACCCAGCGGAAATACTCGGGACGGCCAAGCAGGACATCGCGCAAGGGACCGTAGTCGTTGTCGATACCCCAGGCTGCGGAATGCCCCATGGCCTCCCTTCCCCGCATTTGCCTAGGTTGATCGTCTGATCATTTTTAGTTAGATAAAACATCAAATGAAGAATGGTAATATGCCTTCTTATACAAGCAAAACGCAGGCACCGCGCCTGCACAAGGCGGACCTCCATCTCCTCATGGTCTTCATGACAGTCGTGGAATGTGGCGGATTCGCTGCTGCCCAGGTCACACTCAACGTCAGCCAGTCGACCATCAGTCGGCAGATCGGCAATCTGGAACAGCGTCTCGGCATGCGCCTGTGCCAGCGTGGACGGGCCGGGTTCTTTCTGACCGACAAGGGACGGACGGTCTATGAGGCGTGTCAGCATCTTTCGACCGCGCTCGAGAGCTTCCGAACCACGGTCGGTGCCTTGCGCGGTGAACTCGTCGGCGATCTTTCAATCGCCGTGATTGACAACTGGGCGACCGACCGTGGCTTCCCATTGGCCAACGTTCTCTCGACCTTCAGGGCCAAGGCCCGAAAGGTCCACATTCACTTTCACACGTTGGCGCCCGACGAGATCGAGCGGGCCGTCCTGGAGAACAGGGTCAACCTCGGAATCGGCGTCTTTCACCAGCGCCGTCCGGGACTGGTGTACGAGGTGCTCTATGACGATCCCGTCGAACTCTACTGTGGCGTGAACCATCCACTGTTTGACCGGAACCCTCCCCACGCAAACGACATCGAGAATGCCGATCTGGCACACCGCGCCTATCTGTCAGAGAGCCAGGTGGCACCGCTCACAGCGCACCTGCCGTCATCTGCATCGGCACGCCAGATCGAAGGCCTGGCTTTTTTCATTCTTTCGGGCTGGCACGTTGGCTACCTGCCCGTCTCCTATGCCGAACGATGGGTCACTGCCGGACGCATGAAGAGCATCCTGCCGGACGTCTACCGCCGAATCACGCGGATGGAGCTTGTGATGCGCCGAGGCGTCACACCAACACTTGTGGGCCAGACTTTCGCCGACATATTGCGCGAAACCACGCAACCGATGCGAAGCTGCAAGACTCCTACTGACTTGGAGCGCTAGGCGAACTGGTGGAAGGGTAGCGGGTGAAAGTCCCGTGGAACGAAAGGAGTAACCAACCGCGATTCTCCGCAAGCGGTGCGCCGTCGGTCGCGAGGCCGGTGGTGAAGCGTCGGTAGCGGTGCATGCGAGCGGTGAACACCTGCGCGACAAAGGCCAGCGTGGACGTCGAAGAGACCGTACCCGCAACGATCGGATTATGATTCAGGTTGATCGGACAGAGCTCGAGTCATGAATGGAGCCGGGATTGTCCGCCACGGCGGCCTTGTCGCCTTCCGAGTGGCTGAGGTGACCGTGCCGACAACACTCTTCGCCGAGATCCTGCGCCGACTCAAGGCGTCCGTTTGTCATGCGTTGCAGCGCAATTCACAGGAGAGGTGCACCTTGATCGCGATCGATCTGCCCTTTGGCTCATGGCAGGCGGTTTCGGGAGAGACAGCGCTTGCGACAGCGCAGCAACCGCCCAGCCTGCGGTCCGGTTGCCGGTTCGCATTGGGAATTCGGGCAGGACAAGCGTCCACGGCTCAATCGGACATCTGTGTGCATGGATTCCGTCGGGACGTTGGCCTACGGTGCCGCTCACCATCATGATGTCGCAGCACAGGAGGACACGATCATGCCCAAAGCCATGAACATCGAGGAGTTTCGTTCACGTATCGACAACTGTGATCTGACGCGACGGCAGGCGGCAGGCGCACTGGCCGCGGCCGGCGTCGGTCTGACGACGATGACGTTCGGCCCGGGCGGCGTGCGCGCCCAGGATTCGCTGCCGGTCGACGATTCGCTGCAGGTGTTCGATTGGGGCGGTTATGAGCTGCCCGAGTTCTACGTGCCTTATGTCGAAAAGTATGGAGCAACGCCGGCGTTCGCCCTGTTTGGCGAGGAAGAGGAAGCGTTGCAGAAGCTGCGCTCCGGCTTTCGATCAGACATCGGCCACCCCTGCGTCGGCAGCACCAGGCGCTGGCGCGACGCCGGCGTGCTGCAACCGATCGACACCAGCCGACTGACCCACTTCTCCGATGTTTTCCCGAGTTTGAAAGTCCTGCCGGGCAGCATCGACGAGAACGGTTTGACCTACTTCATAGCGGCCGACTGGGGCAACTCGTCGGTCCTGTTCCGCCCCGATCTGGCACCCGAGTATGTCGATACGGAGGACCAGAAGAACGAGTCATGGGCCATCCTGTTCGATGAAAAGTATGCCGGGCGCCTCGGCATCTTCGATTCGGTGGACGGCGTCATGGCCGTCGTCGGCTCGGTGGTCGGTGCCGAAGACCCATTTGACATGACCGATGCCGAGTTGGAGGAGGCGACGAAGCTCTTGCGCAAGCAGCGCGAAATCCTGCGCTTTTACTGGACCGATCAGACCAGCGTCGAACAGGCGCTCGCCTCGGGCGAAATGGTCGCGTCCTATGCCTGGAACAGCGCCATCGTCGAGCTCAAGAAACAGGGCGTCAATGTCGTCTACATGAACCCGAAGGAAGGCATCTGGACCTGGGTGTGCGGCTTGACGCTGCTTGTCGACGGTCCAGGCGACCAGAACAAGGCCTATGAGTTCATCGACGCCTGGATCTCGCCGGCGTCCGGCAAGAACCTGATCGAGATGTACGGATACGGCCACTCCAATGCCAAGTCGTTCGAACTGGTCGATGCGGCCATCCTCGACAACCTCGGCATCACGGATCCTGATACGATGATGGCGAACAGCCGCTTCTTCGGCGAAATCAAACCGGAAGTGCGCGAGAAGTACATCGTCCTCTTCGACGAGATAAAGGCCGGCTTCTAGGAGCGCCTCTGGGAGAAAGAGGGATCGGCGACAAAATCTGAGACACCCGTGATCGGGTAGTGCCTGCCTCGCGCTTCACCGCGCATGCGCAGGCGGCGTGCAAGGCGCCGGCCGGACAGGAGCCGGCCGGCGTCAGCGCCCGTTCGGGCGATCCGTTCTGAAGGGCCTGGTTTGCGGGTGAAAGTCATGCTGTCCCCGCAATTCGAGTGCCTGTGGGCGAGAGCGGCGAATGCCAAGCGCTGACGCCAACGATCGCGGTCGCGGGGCGACCTGCGCAGGCGGGTTCATCGCCTGGTCCACAATGAGGCACATCAGGGGCTGGTCGGGGCAACCTCCGGCGTCTCCATTGAGGACCTGCGCCATTGTCTTGCCAAGCGGGGTTGAGGCTCGGTTGCGGCACGGTCCAACGCTGCATGGCACGCCACGGCGGCCCCGGTGGTGTGAAGTCGCGGCTCACGCTGGCGGTGCAGAGTGCCCCGGGCAAGCCCCTCATCGCGAACACCTCCTGGAGCATCCACGCGGCCGGGCCCATCGGAACACGTCGCGCCGAGGCCTTGTCGAGCCGGTGGTCCAACCTCCTCGTCGGCTGCCGGTAGCGCCGGAAGCTCCGCTCCGATAGCTCTGCCGCATCCCGCGCCGAAGGACGCTTCGCCTCGAAGGCCGTGACACATCGCGGAACCTCTCCTTCCTTGGTTCCTGTAGCCATGGCGTCCGGTTCATCACGGCCTTCGTCACCAGACAACTCATGTGCCGGCCACATGGCGGGCGGGTGCGCTTGCCGTAGCCGTGACGGGGGTGGCAGGATGCGGCCTCAGGCTGAAAGGGAACGTGCGATGTACAGGATCGATCCCGGACGCACCGATCTGGCCGAGGAATTCCGGCGCAATCCCTTCGGACCGCACAGTGCCGAACTCCAGAAGGTGCTCAATGTCATGCGCTGGGAGCCCATCGAAGGCAAGTATGTCCTGGTCAACACGGTTCCTCACAAGGAGTGGTGTCTCGCCCAGCTTCCGGGAAAGCGCGGTGTGCCGGTGACGCTCCACGAGGACGTGGTGTTCACGGACCTCGGCGAGGCCGAGTGGTACATCTTCAGGCTGCGCTGGAAGAAACACACCGGGGTTGATCCGGACCAGGCCTCTCAATGACGTTCGACTACCGGCGACGCATCCTAGGCTACCCGGATCGCGTTCGTGCAAGGCCGGGCGAAACCATTGACTTCAAGATCAGTCTCGAAGACCACGAGACCTTCGAATTCAGGACCGTTCGCATCGTCTGCGGTGTCGAAACCCCCGAGGGCGCTCCCTATCGCGAGGTTGAAGTCCAGACACCGGCCAACGGACTCCACGAAGGCTCCTGTCAACGCATCGACGCCGGTTCCTACGCGATCATCCCCTCCGCACCAATTCTTGACCAGCTTTCGACCTTCACGTTCCAGGCCTTCATCATGCCGACGCTTCCCGGCGAAGAACGCCAGGCCATCATCAGCCGCGGCTCGGGTTCCGGAAAGCCCGGCTTCGCAGTCATTCTTGATTCGGCGGGCGCGCTTTCCCTGATGGTGAGCGACGGCCGCGACCTCGTTACCGTTTCGACCGGCAGGCCCCTTCAACCGTGGAAATGGGTCTTCGTGGCGGCAAGCTACGATGCAGCGAACGGTTCGGTCACACTTGGCCAGGAACCGCTCATCCATACCGGCGACTCCAGCAGTCCCATGCGTATCACGGGAGATGCGCCACCAGGCGTGATCTTCGCGGCCGATCATGACCTCCACATGGCTGCCTGGCAGACCGGATGGCATGAGGATGGCAGACCCCGCATGGTCGGACATTTCAACGGGCGCATCGACAGTCCGCGCCTTGCCTCGAAGGTTCTCGAAGGTCACGAGATGGCCGCACTGGCACGATTCGGGCCGACGCCGGCCGACGGAGTTGTCGGCGCCTGGGACTTCGCGGCTGACATCCCCGGCGACACCTTCCCCGACCGTTCCGGCAACGCTCTTCACGGTCGTCTTGTCAATCTGCCCTCGCGGGGTGTGACCGGGCGGCAGTGGGACGGATCCTGCCATGACTGGAGGGAGTGCCCCGACCACTACGCGGCCATTCACTTTCACGACGACGATCTCTTCGACGCCGGCTGGCGGACCACCGTATCCATGGCCGTGCCCGAGTCTCTTGCCAGCGGAGTCTATGCCGCTCACTGCCAGGCCGGTGGCGACACGTGCCACATTCCCTTTGTCGTCGTTCCCGAACGCGGGGCACCGAAGGAACGCGTCGCCTTTCTCGCCTCCACGGCCACCTGGCTTGCCTATGCCAACAACCACTGGCAACTGGACGAGGAAAAAGCCGAGGTGAAGCGCGGGCGGATCATCGACTACAGCCCGGACGAGCTCTTCCTCCATGAACGGCGCGATCTCGGTCTTTCGACCTATGATACGCATCGCGACGGATCGGGCGTGTTCTACAGCTCGCGGCTGCGGCCGCTGGTGAACAACTACAGTCCGAAGTCGGCTATCTGGAGTTTCAACGCGGACACGCACGTCACCGACTGGCTGGAGGCCTCCGGAATCCCGTTCGACGTCGTCACGGACGAAGACATTCACGAGGACGGTGTCGCGGCCCTTGCCGACCACCGGGTCATCATCACCGGGACCCACCCGGAGTACTGGTCGACGGACATGCTGGATGCGCTGGCCGCCTATTTCGATCGCGGCGGCAGGCTGATGTACCTTGGCGGCAACGGGTTCTACTGGCGCATCGCCTGTCATCCCACGCGGGGCGGCGAGGCCATCGAGGTGCGGCGTCCGGAGTCGGGAGCGCGTTTCTGGGCCTCCCGCCCGGGCGAGTATCATCTCTCCTTCAGCGGCGAGAGGGGAGGATTGTGGAAACACATCGGCCGGCCTCCGCAGTCGCTCGTCGGTGTCGGCACCTTCGCCACCGGTTTCGATCGGTCGGGCTGGTTCGTCAAGAAACCGGGCATCGATGACAATCCCCGCGCATCCTGGATCTTCGAGGGTGTCGAGGGCGACATCATCGGTGACTTCGGGGTCCTGGGTGGTGGAGCAGCCGGCATCGAGCTCGACGGTGCCGACGAGGCTCTGGGCACATCGCCGGAGACCATCGTGCTGGCGAGTTCGGACGGCCATTCCGCCTACTACATGCAGTCGCCTGACGAAATTGTCTTCAACCATGCAGCCGTCACCGGGGACGCCAATCCCAGGGTGCGCGCAGACATGGTGTACTTCACGCTGCCTTCGGGCGCCGGTGTCTTTTCCACCGGTTCCATCAGCTGGGCTGCAAGCCTGGGCTGGAACGGCTACGACAACAACGTGGCACGGATTACCGGCAATGTCGTGCGCCGGTTTGCCGCCGACGCGGCCCTGCCCTGAATCACCGGTTGGGAGGAGGAAAGGCATGCGGCGGCTTCTCGGATATGCCGACAGAATCAGCGTCAGGCCAGGCGAGACCATCAACTTCAAGGTATCCAGCGAGGACGAAGGCACCTTCCATCTCGACATCCTTCGCATCCGTTGCGGTGACGACACGCCCGGTGGACCGGGCCTCAAGGAGACGCCTGCCGAAGCCCAGGTGAACGGCGACTACCCCGCACGGTTCCAGAAAACCCAGGTCGGCTCCTTCGTCGCGATCGATCATCCCCGGAAACTGGCTCCGGCGAGCTTCACGCTGCAGGCAATGGTCTGGCCGACACTCCTCGAGAAGGATGAACAGACCATCATGGGCTCGTGGGATGCCGGTCACCGCAAGGGCTATGCGCTCGGCATCGTCAACGGGAGGCTCACTCTCACGATCGGCGATGGCAGCCGGATTGAGACACTGGTCTCGTCCGCCAGAATGCACGAGCGCCACTGGTACTTCGTGGCCGCGACTTTCGATTCCGCGACAGGCGAGGCCACCCTCATCCAGGAACCACTCGTGCGCTATGCAGGCGACGCCGACAGTGCGCGGATGACACGGCCCATGGATGTCCGGCCCGGAAATGGCGGCAGATTCATCATTGCCGGTCACCGCAGCGATGACGGCATCAGCGGTCTCTTCAATGGCAAGATCGATACACCGGCGGTGACCTCGCGTGTGCTTGAACGCGGCCAGATGGAGCACCTCCTTGATCGGCGCATTCCTCCCGAAGTCGCCGCCGATGTGGTCGCCCTGTGGGACTTCAGCCGCGAAATGAATGGCGTGACGGCCCACGACATCTCGCCGAACCGGCTTCACGGCACCATCGTCAACATGCCCACACGGGCCATGAAGGGCTGGAATCACGACGGCAGCGAGATGGTCTGGACCCACCGGCCGGAACACTATGGCGCCATCCACTTCCACGACGACGATCTCTATGACTGCGGCTGGGAAACGGACGCCACCTGGCACGTGCCAACCGACTGCCGGAGCGGCTCGTTTGCCGCCTTCCTGACCCAGGGTGACCAATGGTTCTACATCCCCTTCTACGTCCGCCCGCCGACCGGGCGTCCTGGCGCCCGCCTGGCCCTGCTGATTGCCACCTGCAGCTACTATGCCTACGTCAACCATCACATGCCGATCGGTTGGGGTGACATGGGCGAGCACTCCGAGAACGCCTTCAGCGTGATCGGCATGACCGATATCCATCTTCACATGCACTCCGAGCACGGACTGTCGATGTACGACAACCACAGCGATGGCTCCGGCGTTGCCTACGCCTCGCGTCTGCGACCGTTCCTGCGCATGGGGCCGCGCGACGATCTCTGGCAGTACAACGCCGACACCCACATCACCGACTGGCTCGAGGAACAGGGAATCGCCTTCGATGTCATCACCGACGACGATCTCGACGCCGAGGGTGTGGCCCTTCTCGAACCTTACGCTTCGGTCATGACGACGACGCATCCCGAGTACACCACGACGGGAATGATGCAGGCCCTGCTTCACTACCAGCAGCGGGGCGGCCGCTTCATCTACATGGGCGGCAACGGATTCTACTGGCGGGTGGCGCTTCACCCGACACTTCCAGGGGTCATGGAAATGCGGCGCGCCGAGGACGGCATGCGCAGCTGGATCGCCTCGCCAGGCGAGTACGTCATGAGTTTCAACGGAGAACTCGGCGGCCTGTGGCGGCGCAACGGCATGAGTCCGGAATCAATCTGTGGCACGGGCTTTTCCGCCCAGGGGTTCAACTTTGCCCGCCCCTACACGCGAACTCCGGCGAGCGAGGACCCCCGTGCCGCCTGGATCTTCAAAGGCATCGGCCGCGACGAAAAGATCGGCGACTTCGGATCCCTCTTCGGCGGTGCCGCCGGCAGCGAGATCGACAGCATCGATCCGCTGGAAGGGACACCGCCCCACGCCCTCGTCATCGCCGAGGCCACCGATTTCGGCGTCGATTTTCACTGGGTCAACGAGGAGTTTCTTCACACGCATTCCGCCGTCAACGGCGAGAACTGCCCCCACGTGCGCTGTGACATGGTGTTCTACGAAACACCCAACGGCGGCGCGGTCTTCTCGACCAGTTCCATCTCCTTCGCCGGTTCCCTCGCCCACAACGGCTACGACAACAACGTCAGCCGCCTGCTCTCCAATGTCGTCACCCGCTTCCTCGATCCCGAGCCCATCCCGCCTCCTTGAGCACGCCCTGGACTCAAGGAACGCATCAGGTCAGTCACGGAACTCCTTCGTGTTCGCGAACAACAACCTGGTGATGCTGACGAACCACGTTGCCGGATCCGGCAACCAGCAGTGACGGTCCGCCATGATTCCGTTCAGAAAGAATCGGGGCGCGGAACAACGAGAACATCGAGGGCGATGGCGCCTCGGTCCGAGACGAGGAGCGGATTGATGTCGAGCGCATCGAGGTAGGGCCCGAGTTCGACGGCCAGAGTCGACACCTTCAGGACCGCATCGACGAGAGCACCGGAACCGACGGCAGCACGGCCGCGCCACCCCTCGAGGAGCCGGGTGAGTTTCAGGCCGGCGAGTGTCTCCTCGACCTCCAGACGCGAGACCGGAGGACGGTAGGCGGTCACGTCGTCGAGGAGTTCGACGAGAACGCCGCCGGCGCCGGCAAGAACGACGGGGCCAAACTGGGGATCGCGGGTCATCCCCACCATGGCTTCGATGCCGTCTCCGGCCATGGCCGCCACCATGCAGCGCCGGCCCAGACGCCGGGCCATGGTCCTCCACGCCCTGATCAGGCCCGCGTCATCGGCGAGGCCGGTCACGACGCCTGCGACATCCGACTTGTGGGTGATGCCCGGCATCGCTGTCTTCAGAACGACAGGATAGCCGATCTCTGCTGCTGCCTTGCGCGCGCCTTCTTCGCTGTCGACGATTGCATGGCGCGGAGTCTTGATGCTGTAGTCCTCAAGAAGCGCCAGGCCGGTCGCCTCGTCGGCATCGTGCAGACGTTCCCGCCAGTAGAGCACTCGGTCCATGTCGGGACGCACGGGTGCAGCTGCCGGGCGGCGTCGCCAGTTCCTGCGCCAGAAGGCATGGGAAACAGCCTTGAGACCTGGCACGCTTCCATCGAGGACCGGCAGGTCATGGTTGTGGGTGAAGTCCCACGCCAGTTCGTGATGGTCGGCGCCGGAGTGGTTCGTGATGAGCGCCACGGGTTTCGTCGTCGTCGAGGCCGCAGCCAGGCAGGCGTTTGCGCAGGCGCGGCTGTAGCCGTTGTGTTGCGACACGTCGAGGAAGAAGGCTCCCAGCGCTGTTGACGGATCATCCATGAGGGCTGCAAAGCAGTCGCGCATGACGCCGTCGTGATCCACCCCCGTCCCGAAGGCGTCACAGGGGTTCTCCGCATCGAGGCCGTAGTCGAGGCGTTCTCCAAGACGAGCTCTCGTTTTCTCGTCCATGACGGCAAACGGAACCCCGAGATCGCTGGCGAGATCGCAGATCATTTCGCGCTCGCCACCGGAATCGTGGATCGTCGCAAGGGCGCCGTCTCCGACATCCCTCGCCCGGGCAAGCAGCAGGGACGTGGCAATGAGTTCGTCGATCGTCGAGACGCGCAGCACTCCATGCTTGCGAAAGACGGCGTCGATGGTCCGGTCATCGCCGGCAAGGGCTCCGGTGTGGCTCACCGCCATGCGTGCCGCCATGTCGGATCGGCCCGCCTTGAGCGCCACCACTGGCACGTCCTTCGCCTGCGCCTTCTCAAGAACCGCTTCGAACCCTTGCGGATCGCGGATCGTCTCGAGAAAGAGGGTCAGCACCCGCGCCGTGCCGAGATCGAGGGCATAGTCCATGTAGTCGACGACCGTTGCCGAGGTCTCCCGGCCGACGGACGCCGCGAAGTTCGGCTTCAGGCGGCTTCCAGCGAGGCAGCCGAAAACCGATCCTGACTGTGCCAGAACCGTGATCCGTCCAGGATCGAACTGCGGGAAGCGGTAGGAATTGACGTGGATGGCGGCCTCATAGTTGCAGAATCCCATGCAGTTGACGCCGATCGAGGGAACATCCGCCTCGCGCAGCATCGCTTCGAGACGCTCGGCAAGCGCCGGTTCCCCGTCGCCCGGAACGACACAGCTGCCGAAGATCGCCACCGCCCTGACGCCGGCCTCGATGGCCGCCGTCACCTGGTCCTCGACACGGGTGTCGCCGACCGCCATGACGGCAAGGTCGACCGGATCCGGCAGGTCTGCCAACGACGAATGGCAGACATGTCCGGCAACCTCTCGATAGCGCGGATTGACCGGGTAGACCGGACCATCAAAGTCGAGATCGCGGAATGTCTCGAGGACACTGCGTCCCGTCGCATGTTCGCGCGGCGTCGCTCCCACCACCGCCACCGATGACGGTTCGAGCAGAGGCTGGAGCCGATGCGCGATGCGCCGGCGCCGCATCATTCGGGCAACGAGCCGTTCAGAAGAACACGTATGAGCGAACCACGATGTTCTTGCGGCAGGGGGCGTCGACGGGTGCGCCGGGATCGAAGCAGGCGGAGTGAAAAGACCACCGGGAAACGGATCCGTCAGTGACGGAATCGTAACACTTCAGCATGGAGATCTCGTTGGGCTGCTGGCGTGGAAACCAGTACCAATCGTGGTCCGGGCGATAGGTGAACCGGGTGGTCTCTCCGACGCGGTCGTCATAGATGCGGTAGTTCGTGATGTAGGGCTGATCGGCGAAGGAAGGCCAGGCACACAGGATGAAGGGATACTGCTCGACCGTCTCGAAGGGTTTGGCGAGATTGATCGACATGAACCGGCGCGACATCTTGGCATCGGCTTCGGCCCCGGTGTAGTGCTGCTCGCGTCCGAAGTTTCGCAGGTTCTGCGTCAGCAGCTCCCGGCATCGCACGCGCCCGGAATTGTCGTTGAGATCGTTGTGCACGAGATTGACATATCCGGTGTTCACTCCGGGGTTCTTCGCATCCTGATCTTCCCTGACCGGGCCGTCGTAGTCCCGGTTGAAGATGTCGTGATTGTAGACGAGAGCATCGGTGGCACCGGGAAAGAAATCCATGAGAAGCTGCTCGATTTCCGGATAGAAGACGCGCTCCACTTCCGCGGCGTCGTAGAAGTCGGTGCAGGTGGAGTCGAGGTGGGCTAGGGAGACCCCGAGCCTGTCCATGCACTCGGGCGTGGCAACGGAAGGGCTTCCAGGGGTTTCTCCGATCCTGCGGGCATCGCGCACCACCTGGGGGAAATAGAGCGAACGCCTCCAGAGGTTCTCTTCCGCCTGGCGCAACAGGCCTGCCTCCCTTTGCCGCGCCGGATCCTGCCAAAGGTGATTCGACGACACGACGGAATAGGACGGATGCTCGTAGACGGTGTAGCGCAACGGCAGCACCACTCCGCCCTCGGGTGTTTCCATGCCGCTGGCCCGAATGTGGTCCATGCACTCATCCCAGGTGCGGAAGCCGGTTCCCCGCCTGGTTTCCACAGGACCAGGGGGCGCGTCTTCGATCCAGCGAATGAAATCGTCCACATGGCCCAGGGCAATCTGTTCGAGCGCGGCGTCGAGCGCCGCCCCGGTCCCCGCATCGCCATCGCACTCAAATGATGCAAAGGAGAGACCGCCATTGGCGGCCACCGGCTCCGCTTGTCCACTGGTGATCTCCAGAGACGGCACCCAGGCCGTTCGGGTTCCAAGTCCTTCCATCTGGTTCCTCGCAAGACGTCTGCCGAACGGTCCTACATTGAACCCATCGAAGGCGGATTCGCAAGTCCCGGGCAACGCCACCGCCAGGAACAGTGGACAACAGGGAATGCAGCAGGGTCGACCGGATCCGCCATGTCTGCCAGAGACGGATGGCACGGACGACCGGCCAAACCGATCCATCAAGACCCAGTTCACGGAATGCCTCGAGAACACTGCGTCCCGTCGCGCGTTCGCGTGACGGCGCTCCTACCACGACCACCGATGAATGCAGGAGTAAAGGCCGGAGTCGTGTGTTGCTTTTGTTATGAACCGTTCAGAAGAACACGTACGAGCGGACCACGATGTTCTTGCGGCAGGGCGCGTCGGGGGGTGCGCCGGGATCGAAGCAGGCGGAGTGGAAGGACCACCTGGAAACGGATCCGCCGGTGACGGAATCGTAACACTTCAGCATGGAAATCTCGTTGGGTTGCTGGCGTGGAAACCAGTACCAATCGTGGTCCGGGCGGTAGGTAAACACGGTGGTCTCACCGACGCGGTCGTCATAGATGCGGTAGTTCGTGATGTAGGGCTGATCGGCGAAGGAAGGCCAGGCACACAGGATGAACGGATACTGCTCGACGGTCTCGAAGGGTTTGGCGAGATTGATCGACATGAACCGGCGCGACATCTTGGCGTCGGCTTCGGCCCCGGTGTAGTGCTGCTCGCGTCCGAAGTTCCGCAGGTTCTGCGTCAGCAGCTCCCGGCATCGCACGCGCCCGGAATTGTCGTTGAGATCGTTGTGCACGAAATTGATGTATCCGGTGTTGACTCCGGGGTTCTTCGCCTCCTGATCTTCCCTGACCGAGCCGTCGTAGTCCCGGTTGAAAATGTCGTGATTGTAGACGAGGGCATCGGCAGCACCGGGAAAGAAATCCAGGAGAAGCTGCTCGATTTCCGGATAGAAGACGCGCTCCACTTCCGCTGCGTCGTAGAAGTCGGTGCAGGTGGAGTCGAGGTGGGCCAGGGAGACCCCCAGCCTGTCCATGCACTCGGGCGTGGTCACCGACAGACCCGCAGCGGTTTCCTCGATCCTGCGGGCATCGCGTACTACCTGGGGAAAATAGAGGGAACTCCGCCAGATGTTCTCTTCCGCCTGGCGCAACAGGTCTGCTTCCCGGCGCCGCGCCGGATCCTGCCAGAGAGAGTTCGACGACACGACGGAATAGGACGGATGCTCGTAGACGGTGTAGCGCAAAGGCAGCACCACTCCGCCCTCAGGTGCTTCCATGCCGCTGGCACGGATGTGGTCCATGCACTCATCCCAGGTGCGGAAGCCGGTTCCCCGCCTGGATTCCACAGGACCAGGGGGCGCATCGTCGATCCAGCGAATGAAATCGTCGACATGGCCCAGGGCAATCTGTTCGAGCGCGGCGTCGAGCGCCGCCCTGGTCCCTGCGTCGCCATCGCGTTCGAATGATGCAAAGGAGAGACCGCCATTGGCTGCCACCGGCTCCGGTTGTCCGCTGGTGATCTCCAGAGACGGCACCCAGGCCGTCTGGTTTCCACGTCCGTCCATCTGATGCCTCGCAAGGCGTCTGCCGCATGGCTACTCTGGACCCATTGAAGGCGGATTCGCAAGTCCCGGGTCACGCCAGGCCGGGAGCCGCGGTCAATAGGGAATCTTGCCGGTTGTCCTGTTCCAGGCCTCGAAGGTGACGATCGCTTCACCCGCCAGCAGCCGTCGGGCGGGAGTGGACCGCTCGGCCATGGTCAACGCCACCTCGCGGTAGATGAGATCGTCGTCGAAGCCGATCCGGGCCGCATCTTCCCTGGTGTTGCCATAGACGATTCGGGCAAGCCGTGCCCAATAGATGGCGGCAAGGCACATCGGACAGGGTTCGCAACTCGTGTAGATGACGCACCCTTCCAGAGAAAAGGTGGAGAGTGTCCGGCAGGCGTCGCGAATGGCCACGATCTCGGCATGAGCCGTGGGATCATGGTCGGTGGTCACGCGATTGGCACCTTCACCAACGATCCGTCCATCGCGCACGATGACCGCGCCGAAGGGCCCACCCTCGAGTGTCGCCACGCTGGCGTCGGCAAGGGCGATGGCCCGACGCATGAAGGCTGCATCATCAGACATCAAGAGTCCTGCCGGCTGCGCACATGGCGCACGCCGAACTCAGGCGCCCTCTCTTCGGCTCCGGCAAAGTAGAAGGCGTTCATCTCGCGCAGCATGACATCGACCGGGCGAAGACCTGCCGGGTCAAGATCGAAGACGGGTTCGGGTTCGCGCCTAAAATGACCGAACCTGTCCTCGCCCCGAACAAGCGTCGCATAGTCGACCTCACCCACCACCTGTCTCATTTCCGGCGTGACAAAGCGCAGGGCCAGGCCGATCCGTCTCGTTGCCGAGCAGTTCGCCGGGGAGGAATGATAGAGGCTGCCGTGATGAAGCGACATCTCGCCAGACTTCAGCTCCACATCGACCGCCTCATCCTCGTCAACGTCGACCGCCAGTTCCTGCCCCCTTGAGAGCTGATTCGACTCCCGCCAGGTGTCCCGGTGTTCGACCATGCCGTGGCGGTGGGATCCGGGTATGAACCGCATGGCGCCATTGTCCCGGGTCACGTCGCCCAGCGCGACCCAGGCCGTGATTTCCCGTTTGTCGTCATCGAGACCCCAGTAACGCAGATCCTGGTGCCAACCGACGAAATCCGTCGTGTGGGGCTCCTTGATGAAAAAACTGGCGCTCCACAGGAGAAGATCGGGGCCCATCAGCGACTCGACGGGATCGAGAATGCGGCTGTCCCTCGCCAGTGCATGAATCCCGGGCAACACGAGATGGGGAACATTGAAGGTGTATTGGAAGACATGGGGCTGATCGCGGGTACGATCGAGCAGGTCCTCGGTCTCCTGACGGAGATCACGCGCCTCGGCAGGTGAGATCGCCGGGACGGGGAAGAGATAGCCCTGCTCGTGGTAGGCGTCCGCGCGAGGACGGTCGAGAAACCTTCTTGTCATGTCGGTCTTCCTTGCCTGTCAGGGATGTCCGGCACGCCTGGTGCCGGTCGTGATTCTGAAGTTCTTGCAGCGCGATGATGGCATAGGGGCGTACCGAAGTTCGGTTTCGCGGACCTGTGAACCTGCAGGGATCCGCAATCGCATTGGCGGGCGACGTGGTGTCCGGGAATCACGGATCGAGGTCTGATGCACGCAGAAATCACGTCGCATGTCCGTCCGTTGCGGGGTTGTTATGCAACTTCAGTCCGCATTTGTCAGGCGCCTGGCCAACATGTGCGTGTGATGGATGCCGTCGCCGGCGAGGGCATCAAGGCGTCGCATGCTCGCGTCAATGCGCCTGGCAAACATCTCTTCACCCAGGGCCTCCCTCAGGATCCCGGCTTCCGGCCCTCGCACCCATGCCACTTCCCGACGCGCGGCGTCGAGGGACCTCACCGTGTCGTCCTTCACGCAAAGGGGCCCCAGACCGGCCCGGCGGAACGCCTCTTCGTAGACCGCGAGTTCCTCGAAGTGAAAGGTGAGGCCGTAGGCCTTCATGGCATCGATCCAGGCATTGTAGAGGTGTGGCGCCGCTTCGGGACCCGAGGGAACCGTGAAATCGGCGCAGATCACCAGCCCTCCCGGAACCAGCACGCGCGCCACCTCGTCAAACAGGGCGGGCTTGTCGGGAATGTGACAGACGACGTCCTTGGCAAACACAGTATCGAAGGCGGCATCATCAAACGGCAATGGTCCCGGAGTGACGTGATGCGTTTCGATCTTCCCGGCAAGTCCGGCTTCGCGGATCGCCTCGCGGGCTCGCATGACGAGATCCCCGGCAACATCGATCGATGTCACGTGACGGGCGTCAAAGGTGCCGGCAAGCATGACCGCCGCACCGCCAAGACCACAACCGATGTCGAGCACGGTTCGGCCGGAAAGGTCCAAGCCGTCGAGCAGGACGGCCATTTCCTCGGCGCCGCCAGGCGACAGGAAACCCTTACCATAGAGCGCCTGCATGCCTTCAACGACATTTGTCGAATACTGGGTTGTCATGAACTCGTCTCTCCACTCCGCCGGCACATGGCCATCGAAAATGTGTCCGCTCTCAAGGAGGCCTCTGGCTGCGTCCTCGCAAACATTGGCTGCCCGAACCTGCATCAGAAATGGTGAGTTCCTGCGGGCGCGGTACGTATGGCGCGCGAGTCGCGCCGCATCCCCTCGAAGAACGGTCGAGCATCAATGCAGGACTCCAGGATACCGCATACGGGTTCTGTGCCAGCGCCGCGGAAGACAATCCCGGGGTGCCGAATTCCTGAACTGTTGTCTCAGTTCGTTGCCGGCCCGTGTCTAAGCGGGGCACTCTCGCCAACGAAGCCTGCGTAACGCGGCAAGTCGTCGGCGACCTCCATCCACGCGATACGCTCGGGTTCGAAGGCATGGGCCGTCGGAACCAGGGAATCGGGCTCGTCGAAGGTGCTGATGTGGAACTCGATGATCGGACCAAGGTCGCCACCGTCGCCTTCCCAGGTCAGGGGCGTGCCGCAGTCGCCGCAGAACCCGCGAAGCACACCGGGTGACGATTGGTAGTGCCTGCGGTCCGCACCGCCGAAGGCAACCTGCTCGGCCCGGTAACCGGCAAGCGTCACAACCGCGGCACCGTTGTGCTTGCGGCAGCTGTGACAGTGGCAATGGGTCACGTCGAAGGGCTCGTCCTTCGCCTCGAAGCGTACGGCGCCGCACATGCAGCGCCCGGTTCTCGTCACGGTCATCGGTGTTGCTCCCGTTCAGGTACGCAGTGCACATCCCTTGCCGCTGTGCCCGTCTCGTCTTCGGACAAGTCTAGCGCCTATTCTCCTGGCAGGACATAGGCGCTCTCCGGCAGCCAAGACGCGAAGATTCGAGCACCGACATCGGTGTTGAGATGCGCAACCTCGTCGTGGCTCTTCTGCGCCCTGATTTCCTGGCCATCGTCGGTTTCGATGTGGATCGTGACCGTAGCGCCGACGAATTCCTCTCCGATCACCCTGCCTTCCAGAACGTTCTGTGCGTCGGCCGGCTGCTCCTCGGAGAGGATCATGCGATCATTGCCGACGACGAACGTCGTTGACGCTCCCGCTTGTCTCTCGCCCGCGCCGCTGGCGTTCACATAGAACCTACCCTGACTTGTCTCGACCGAGAGAAGACCGCCATCCATGGAAGCCATGCGGCCCTGGAAGATGTTCGAGGAACCCAGAAACTCCGCAACAAAATGGTTGTACGGCGTGCGGTAGATCTCGACTGGCGCACCGATCTGCTCGACCCGGCCACGACTCATGATCACGATACGGTCGCCCATGGCAAAGGCCTCCGACTGACTGTGCGTCACGTAGACAAAGGTGATTCCAAGTTCCTTCTGGAGGTTCGAAAGGATGGCCTGCATGCGGACCTTCAGATGGGCGTCCAATGAACTCAGTGGCTCGTCCAGGAGCAGGATCTCGGGCTCGGTCACGAGTGAGCGCGCCAATGCGACACGTTGACGCTGGCCGCCTGACAGCTGGCTGATGTCGCGCCTGGCAAACTCGGCGATCCCCATGCGCTCAAGCCATTCCATGGCCTTTCCGCGGCGGGTGGCCTTGTCCATCCCGCGCATTTTCAGGCCGAACTCGACATTGTGGAGGACGTCGAGAAAGGGAAAGAGGGCCAGGCTCTGCCAGACCATTGGCGTGTCCCGTCGCCATGTCGCCAGATCGTTGATCCGCCGGCCTTCCAGGCGGATCTCGCCTTGTGTGGGCGCATCGAGACCGGCGAGCATGCGCAGCGTTGTGGTCTTTCCGCACCCGCTGGAGCCCATGATCACCAGAAACTCGCCCTTGCGGATGTCCAGATTCATGCGTTCCACGGCGATGGTGTCGCCGAACCTCTTCTCGACATTGTCGAAAACGACCAGCGATTCAGCCACTGCGGACCTCCCTCAGCTTTCTCGCGTTCGAGGCGTTTCGTCGACTCTGCCCGAGCGGCTCATCAACAGAACCTGCGCGAGGATGACCAGCGTCATTGTCGTCAGGAACACGATTGTCCCGATGGCGTTGATCCGCGGACTGACTTGACCCTGAAGGAATCCCAGGATGCGAACCGGGAGCGTTTCGTTCAGTCCCGAAACGAACCAGGCCACCGCGAACTCGTCGAACGACACGGCCATGGTGATGAACAGGGCGGCGAAGATCGCCGGGCGCGCAAAAGGCACGATGACATGGAACATGGCACGCCACTCGCCGGCTCCCAGGTTCCAGGCGGCTGCTTCGAGACTTGGATCCATCTGCGAGAGTCTCAAACGGATGATGGCCATCGCGAAGGGGCTGCACATGACGACATGGCTGATGATCACGGAGTGGATTTCACCCGAAAGGGAGACGCGCGACAGAAACGCGAGCATCGCCAGGCCCATGATCACCACCGGGATCGTCGGCGGCAGCAATGCAAGGGCGAGATACAGGGGCTTGCCGAAAAACCTGTATCTAAAGTCGGTGTAGGCTGCCGCGAAGCCGAGCGCGGTCGAGAGCAGCGAGGCGCAGATGCCGACGATCACGCTGTTGCGCAGGCCTTCCCAGACCAGAGGATCGTCCGCGATGGCCTCGTACCAGCGCAGGCTGAAGCCCCCCAGGGGGAGCGAGGGGAAGCGATCGGCGTTGAAGGAAAAGACGAAGCTTGCTGCGATCGGGGCGAACACGAATGCGAGTGCCAGGATGACGTAGGCGCGCAAACTCCAGTCGATGAGCCAGTTCCGATTCATGCTCTCTTTCTGTAGGCATAGCCGATCGCCGAAAAAGCGACCACCAGAAGCGTTGCGATCATGACGATCGCGATGACCGCCGCTCGCGGCCATTGTTGGCCAGCCTTGGTCGTATCGGTGATCATGATGCTGAGCGTCGGCGGCTTGCCTCCTCCGAGATAGAGCGGACCGACAAAGTCCCCGAATGTCAGGATGAAGCAGAAAAGCGCGGCAATCACCAGGCCCACCCTGGCCGACGGTATGACAACGAGGAAAACCGTCCTGAGACGTCCGCAACGCAGGTTGTGCGCCGCCTCGATCAAGGTCCGGTCGACAAACATCAGGCCGAACACCTGGAGGAGCACAACGAGCGGCAAACAAAGGGTCAGGTAGCCTACCATCGTGCCGAAATCCGTGTTCAGCATGGTGTACGGCCCCATTCCCAGGAGGCCGAAGGCCGCGTTGAAGATTCCGTTGTCGCTCAGGAAAATCTGCCATGAATAGACGCGTACCAGGTAACTCGTGAAGAACGGGATGATCATCAGGAAAATGGCCAGCCGCCGCAGGTTCGCCGACAACTTGAAGGCAATGCCGTAGGAGCAGGGAAACGCCAGGATGCTGACAAGCACCGAGGCTCCGGCCGCCAGAGCAAGGGTTCGCAGATAGGTGTCCCAGAACACGTCTCGGCCGAACATCTTGGTCCAGTTGACGCCGTCGAAGTCCGGGACCATCCGATAGTTCTCGACGACCCAGAAACTGAGGGCAACAAGGAAGAAGAGCGGAAAGGCAAAGAACAGAAGCTGCCAGAGGAGTAGCGGCAAGGAAAACGACAGTCCGAAGATCGTGACCTTCTTCATGCCTCACGCATCCATGTCAGGTCTCCGGCCCGTCTTCCCCGTCCGGGAGAAGAACGCCGTCAACGAAGGCGTCCTCCTCCAATTCGGGACTGCTAGCCGCTCTTGTAGTCAGACCAGAAGTCATTCCAATCCTCAAGAGTCTGCTGCACGGGCAAGGCTCGAAAGTGGATGCGGCCGTCACGAATGTCATCCATCACGTTTCGCTGTCCCAGCACCATGCCCTGACGCTGCGCTTCCTCGGGCGTTTCCGCGTTGAGGAGCTCCCATCCCTTCTGGCTGGGAATGAGCGCGGGATAGGCGGCCATGTTGGCAGACTTCACCTGGCCTTCTGGCGAGGTGATGTACTGGATGAACTGTCGGGCCAGCTCGGGATGCCTGGCGCCCTTGCCAATGGAGAATGACTCGGTCCACTGCAGTCCGCCTTCCTCGGGCACGACGGTCCTGACGGCAGCGCCTTCCTTCTGCAAGACCCCGGTGATCCAGTCGCCGATGCCGCAGAAGGCGAGCATCTGGCCGTTCTGGAGGGACGCGAACGTGCCGCCATAGTCGAAGAACCCGCCGACCTGAGGACGCAGCGTCAGAGTGGTCTCCCGGAGCGTGTCCCATGCCGCATCGTCGAGGTCGAATGGCGGCTCATTGCCGTTGTGGAGGCTCATCTGACCGAGATTTGGTAGATGCCAGTCGAAGTGGCCGAGCTTTCCGGTCAGCTTGGGGCTCCAATAGACCTTGTACGAGCGTGCTTCATCCTCCGTCAAAGCCTCGGTGTTGTAGGCCACCCCCAGAAAGCCGAAGCGCGCCATGACGGAGAAGAGCTTGCCATCCTTCCAATGCCCGGGGAATTGCTGAAACTCCGGATAATAGTCGTCCAGCGGATAGTCGCCCGGATCGAGTTCTTCGACGTAGCCCGCTGCGTTGAGCTGCTGCACGTACTCGGCGTCCGACAGAATCAGGTCGTAGGTGCCGGCTGGCGACTGGGCAATCAGAGCCAGCATGTTGTCGCCGCCCGAATAGTACTTCGGCTTGACCTTGACATCATGCTGTTCCTCGAACTCAGCGACGATGTCGGGTTCGGCATGGCCGTACCAGGCGAGCATGGTCAGTTCGGTCGTGGCCGCCGATGCCCTGCGCATGACGTACGGTGCCGACAGTGTGCCACCGACCACCGCTACGCTTCCATGCAGAAAACGCCGGCGGGTGACGAGGGATCCCGGTCCTGAACTTGGATTCGACATTGCGCCATCTCCTGTGTTCTTGATTGGAGGCCCCGACGCGGGCTGGCGCCCGCGTCGCCGGGGCATCTCTTCAGGCAGAATATGAATGGCGACGGTATCTTCGAAATTTATTGTCGTAATGGCTCCATTAGCGGCGCTTCTTGCACCCCTGCGTGGTTCCGGCTCTTTGTGTGCGCATCGAGGACCTCCGCGTGCGCGAGACCGCTCTCGCGACGTTGCGGCCGCTTGAGTTCGGACCCTCCCGTCCCGTCCAGGCCGGAGATTCCCGGACTGCAGGAGGCGACCCGCGCATCGCGGTTCTCCGCGTTCAGCGCTTGGGTGATGCGGTTGCGGTTCCCGCAGCCTGCAGGTCGCTCGACGATCGGTATGGGGGTTTCCCGGGTACGCGGACGTGTCCGGCCATCGCCCAAATCGGTTGCTCCACCCCCTTTCCTGCAAGGTACTGGCCAACGCCCTCGCTCGTCATGGCGAAGAGGTCGTCGAGAACCTCGCGATGGTGGACGGCGTGCTCGGTTACCATTTCCTGAAGGAAGGCGATCGCATCGGCGGTGGGCAATCCCATCCGAAGGCCCCCCGGGGTCATCTGTCGTCTGAACCGGGCAACGGCCTCGCCGTTGAGACACAGGATGCGGCGCGCGATTCGTTTGTCCGGAACACAAGGCCCTCAACGGGTGTCCTGCACTCTGTCCTCTTGGGGCGGTCACTTCTGACTGTGTGGTCGCCTTTCTGTCTGCAACCGAGATGCGGCCCGTTGACGGTTCCCTGATTGTTCCGAGCCGGGCGAGTGCCCGTCGCCGTGTGGCATGGGCGCGGGTGGCGACCTCGAGAGCGGTCGCGGCTGTGTCGGTGGCCGGGATCTTGATCCGGCACCGGTTGCGGGTGATGATTTCGAAGAAGGCTCCTGCCTTGACGTGTCCCCTGGAAGACGGCGATGGCCGCGGCATCGAGACCGGACATGGTGGCAGGCGTTCGCTTGCTTTGGACGCTGCCGCCCTTGAGGCAGGACAGCCTGAGGGTTTGGGGGTATAGACCTTGAGCCGATGGATGTGATGTACACGCCATGCCCCCTACACTGACCCTTGCCATGTTCGCTGCCCGCAACGGGATCCGCGTCGAAGCGTCTCTCGGGAAACAGAGACATCCCGCCCAAGGGCGAACTGACATGGGCACGGAACGGAGCCCGTACTGCGTCTTCGGCCGACCTCCGGAAAACGCATCATTTTCACGGAGGTTCCGGACAGGGAGAAACGAACCCGGATGACCGGAACCCTTCTCGAGGTCAGGGGGCTGCGCACCGTCTTTCGTACACGCGAGAGGACTGTTCATGCAGTCAATTCGGTGAGTTTCGACCTTCACGAAGGAGAAGTCCTGGGCGTTGTCGGCGAATCCGGTTCGGGCAAGTCGGTGACCATGATGTCGCTTCTGGGCCTTCTTCCGAACCCGCCTGCGGATATCGTCGAAGGCGCGGTCACATTCGATGGCCGCGACCTGCTCTCCATGGACACCACGGAACTGCGCCGCATCTGCGGCGCAGAGATCGGCTTCGTCTTCCAGAACCCGATGACATCGCTCAATCCCGTTCTCACGATCGGTCATCAACTCGTGGAGCCGATGCGGCACCACCTGGGGCTGTCGGCCAAGGCGGCCCGGGTCAGGGCCCGTGAGTTCCTCGATCTCGTCGGCATTCCCGATGCGGGGCGCCGCCTCGATGACTACCCCCACCAGTTCTCGGGCGGCATGTGCCAGCGGGTGATGATCGCCATGGCGCTTTCCTGCACGCCGCGCATCCTAATCGCGGACGAACCGACGACGGCTCTCGACGTCACCATCCAGGCGCAGATTCTCGACCTTGTCGCCAACCTCAGGGAGCGATTCGGAATGGCGATCGTGTGGATTTCGCACGATCTCGGCGTCGTCGCTGACATCGCCGACCGGGTGCTCGTGATGTACGGCGGCAGGATCGTCGAGACCGCCCCGGCGGATGACCTGTTCCGTCATCCACGGCATCCTTACACCCGGGCATTGCTCGAGACCGTACCGGCAGCCCACCGCCACGGCCGGGGAAGACTCGCCACCATCCCCGGCCAGACGCCGACCCTTGTCGAAACGCCCCGCTGCTGCTCTTTCGCGCCTCGCTGCACTGCCGCCATCACGCGCTGCCGTGAGGAGGTGCCGCCCGCAGTTTCCCTTCCCGGCCACCGCGAGGCCGCATGTTTCCTTGCCGGTCAGCCCCGTGACCCCTGAACTTCTCGAGGTAAGGGACCTCAAGGTTCACTATCCCGTGACCTCGGGCATCCTGCGGCGCACCACCGGCCACGTGCGGGCCGTCGACGGTGTCTCGTTTTCCATCGGACGCGGCAGGGCACTGGGACTCGTGGGCGAATCGGGTTCCGGCAAGACAACAACCGGACGCGCACTGCTCCGCCTGGTGGATATCACATCGGGCACGGTCACCATGGAAGGTGTCGACATCACTGCTGCACGGTCGCGCGAACTCAGAGAGATCCGTCCCAAGATGCAGATGATTTTCCAGGATCCCCTTTCGTGCCTCAATCCGCGGCTCAGTGTCGCCGACATCATCGCCGAGCCCCTTGACGAGAACAGGCAACTTGCACGCAGTGAACGTGTCCGCGCCGTCGATCAGCTGATGGACGCTGTCGGTCTCCTGCGAGCCTGGGCGGATCGGTTTCCGCACGAGTTTTCGGGAGGGCAGTGCCAGAGGATCGGGATCGCGCGGGCCCTAGCGCTCAAACCCCGGCTGATCGTCTGCGACGAACCGATCGCCAGCCTCGATTTCTCCGTTCAGGCGCAGATCGTGAACCTCCTGAAGGATCTCCAGGAAGAGCATGCACTGGCCTACCTGTTCATCAGCCACGATCTCGGCATGATCCGCCACATGGCCGACGATGTCGCCGTCATGTACCTTGGAAAGATCGTCGAGTGTGCACCGGTCGACGAACTGTTCGACAACCCGATGCATCCCTACACCCAGGCGCTGATGTCCGCCGCACCCTCCATGCCTGGCATGGCTCGGCGGCGACGAATCGTGCTCGAGGGCGAGAGTCCGTCAGCGAGCGAGCCCCATGCCGGATGCGTGTTCCGGAGCCGCTGCCCGATGGCGACCGACATCTGCAATCACGCGGCGCCGTCTCTCGTGCCTGTCAGGGCAGACCATCTCGTCGCCTGCCACCTTCACCCACCAACCCGGGAGCCACAGACATCATGAACAGAATCCTCCCCCTCATCCTGGCCATCGCTCTCGTACTCGCCTGCGCTCCAGCGAATGCCGAGCGCGGACGCGATGGCCACGTCGGCATCCTCTACTGGCAGGCGCCATCAATCCTCAATCCCTACCTTTCCGGCGGCACCAAGGATCTGGAAGCAGCATCGTTGATCCTTGAACCTCTTGCCCGCCGCGACGAGACCGGCACTCTCGTGCCCTGGCTGGCCGAAAGCGTGCCGACCGTCACCAACGGAGGCGTGTCCGACGACCTGACAACCATCACCTGGACCTTGCGCGAAGGCCTCGTCTGGTCTGATGGAAGTCCCGTGACATCGGCCGATGTGGTGTTCACCGCGGACTACTGTCTCGATCCGGCCGGAGGTTGCGCCGGGGCGACGCAGTTCAATGATGTCGTCGATGTCGCGGCGGTCGACGAGAGAACCATCAGAGTCACCTTCGGCGTTGCCAAATCCTATCCTTATGGACCCTTCGTCGGCGCCAATTCTCCGATCCTCCAGATGGCGCAGTTTGCCGAATGCACAGGCGCGCGAGCGCCGGAATGCACCGACGCCAACTTCAACCCGACCGGCACGGGCCCGTTCCGGGTCGTGGAGTTCCGGTCCAACGACGTCATCTCGCTGGAAGCCAACCCCCACTACCGTGATCCGTCGAAGCCGGCCTTTGCCACCGTCACGCTGAAAGGCGGAGGGGACGCCGCATCGGCGGGCCGCGCGGTCCTTGAGACGGGCGAGTTCGACTACGCCTGGAACCTGCAGCTGGCGCCCGACGTGCTGGAGGGCATGCAGAACGCGGGCCTGGGAGTCGTGGTATCCGGCTTCGGAACCCTCGTCGAACGCCTCATCGTCAATCTCACTGACCCGTCGCCCGGTCTCGGTGACGAGCGTTCGACACGCAAGCATCCCCATCCCGTTCTGTCCGATCGTGCAGTCCGCAAGGCGCTTTCCATGGCGATCGATCGTGAAACCCTCGTCGAGATCGGGTACGGCCCGGCCGGGCGCGTGACCTGCAACGTTGTCCCGGCGCCCCGGTCCTACACGTCGACCGCCAATGACGACTGCCTTGTTCAGGATATCGACGGTGCGAACCACCTTCTCGACGAGGCGGGGTGGCTGCCCGGGGCGGACGGCATCCGTCAGAAGGGCGGCGTGCGCCTGTCGATTGTCTACCAGACCTCGACCAACGCCGTGCGCCAGGACTTCCAGGCCCTCATCAAGCACTGGTGGTCCCGGATCGGGGTTGAAACGGAGCTGCGCAGCATCGATGCATCGGTGTTCTTCGGCGGCGATCCCGGAAATCCGGACACCTACCTCAAGTTCCTTGCCGACATCCAGATGTACGCCAACGGCTTCGACGGGACCGATCCGGAGCCCTACCTCGCCAGCTGGCGATGCGGCAACGAGCCACGGCCCGATACCCAGTGGCAGGGCCAGAACATTCCACGCTACTGCGACGCCACCTACGATGCTCTGGTGGACGAGATGGCGCGGACCGGTGAGCCCGAGGAGCGGGCCCGTCTTGGCAGAATGATGAACGACATGCTGATGCAGGACTACGCGCTGATCCCGCTTGTTCATCGGGGCCGGGTATCCGCCCACGCCGCGTCACTGGGCGGAGTGCTGCTCAACACCTGGGACAGCGAACTCTGGAACATCGCCGACTGGTACAGGATCCGGTGACGTCAGGGACAGGAAAACGATGACGGAACGTCACCATGTTCCACTACACGCTGCGCAGGCTGGCGTTCGCCATCCCGACCCTGCTGTTCATCAGTGTTGTTCTCTTTCTTCTCCTTGACCTCGCTCCGGGTGACCCCACAGCAAGTCTTCCGCTGACCATTCCCCTTGAGGTCAGGGAGAAGATTCGCCTGTCACTGGGCCTCGGTGAACCGCTTCACATTCGCTACGTGCTCTGGCTCAACCAGTTCTTCGTCAACGAACCCCTGCACCTCATCTCGAGCCTCACGGGGTTCGATGTCGCAGGCGAGCGTCCTCGCGTGATTTCCTGGCAATCCCGGTCGCCCGTGGTCGATATCGTCCTCGAGCGCATGCCGCAGACTCTTTGGGTGGTCGGTCTTTCCTATGTCGTCGGCATACTCATCGCCGTACCGGTCGGCGTCGTTTCTGCATGGCGCAGCAACGGCTGGTTCGACCAGATCGGGACGTTCGTCTCCATGGTCGGATTTTCCGTGCCGACCTTCTTCAGCGGCGTCCTTCTCATTGTCATCTTTTCGATTCACCTGGGCTGGTTTCCCTCAATCTATGACACGACGCACCGGGTGACGGACCTGGAGAGTTTCCTCCACCAGATCCGCCAGATGGTGCTGCCGGTCTCGGTTCTCGCCCTCTACAACGCCGCCCAGATCAGCCGATTCATGCGGGCATCGACTCTGGACAATCTTCATCTGGACTACGTCCGCACCGCCCGCGCCAAGGGAATGCCCGAGTGGCGGGTACTCCTCGTGCATGTGCTGCGCAACTCGCTTGGACCCGTGGTGACGGTCATCGCGCTGGGCGTGCCGGGAATCTTCGGCGGTGCCATCATCACGGAACAGGTCTTCAAGGTGAACGGACTCGGTCACCTCCTCATCACCGCGATCCAGGCGAACGACCTGCCGATGGTCCAGACCCTGACCTTCATCTTTGCCGTGCTCATCATTCTCTTCAATCTTGTCGCCGACCTCCTGCTTGGCGTTCTCGACCCGAGAATCCGTTATGGCTGATGCAGGACATTCAAGGCGCCTTGAGGCGTGGGCCCGACTTGCGGGACAAAAGAGCGCCGTTCTGGGCGGCGGGTTTTTCCTCGTCATCCTGACCGTGGTGCTCTTCGGTCCGCTCGTCTGGACGCTCGATCCCCAACTTGTCGACATCCAGGACCGCAACGCCCAGATGAGCCTTGACCACCCCCTGGGTACGGATCAGCTCGGCAGGGACATGCTTGCACGCATGATGGAGGGCGGCAGGGCGTCGCTGGCGGTCGGCGTGGCCGCCATGCTGCTTTCGCTTGCCATCGGCGGAGTGATCGGAATCCTCGCCGGCTTCGTGCGCTGGCTCGACGGGGTGCTGATGCGCTTCACGGACCTCTTTCTGGCTCTCCCTCTCCTCCCTCTCGTGCTGGTGATCATTCTCCTGTTTCGGGACACCCTGCGGACCCTGTTCGGACAGGAGGCCGGCATCTTCATGATGGTTGTCGTCGTGATCGGCATCACCAGCTGGATGCAGACCGCGCGCGTCGTCAGGGGAGAGGTGCTCACTCTGCGCGAACGAGACTTCGTGACCGCGGCGCGTTCCGTCGGCACACCGCCCCGACGCATCGTTCGCCGTCACATCCTGCCGAATGTTCTCTCCCCCATGATGGTCTCCGCAACGCTCGGAATCGCCAACGCGATCATCACGGAATCGGCGCTGTCCTTTCTCGGACTGGGCTTTCCTTCGGACTTCGCGACCTGGGGCCGCCTGCTCTTCGACGCCACCGACTACCTGCAGCAGTATCCGGGCCGCGTGATGTGGCCAGGGATCGCGATCTCCCTCACGGTGCTCTCCGTCAACTACCTCGGAGACGGCCTGCGCGATTCACTCGATCCCCGGATCAGCCACAGGGGAAGGCGGCGAAGGCCGTGATCAGGAGCCCCGGCGCATGTGCGAACAATGGGGCAACCCGGCTCGCTCGGAGACAGCAGGACGCTGCGCGGGCTTCATCAGAACCCCACCATGTCGCCGCCCTTGAGACCCAGCATGCCGCGGGCCTCGGCCGGCGTCGCCACCTCGAGGGAAAGGTCCTCGATGATGCGCCTTATCTTGGCGACCTGGTCGCGGTTCGACTTCGCCAGTTCGCCCTTCGCGATGTAGAGGCTGTCTTCCAGTCCCACCCGGACATTGCCGCCGAGCATGGCCGCCATCGTGACGAAGTTCATCTGATGGCGCCCTGCAGCCAGCACCGACCAGTGGTAGGCGTCCCCGAAGAGCTTGTCGGCGATGCGCCGGGCATGCATGAGATTCTCCTCATCGGCGCCGATTCCACCAAGAATGCCGAAGATCGACTGCACGAAGAGAGGCGGCCTGACCAGACCCCGGTCAAGGAAGTGGGCCAGCGTGTAGAGGTGGCCGATATCGTAGCACTCGAATTCGAAACGCACGCCATGCCCTTCACCAAGAACATCGAGAATGTACTCGATATCCTTGAACGTGTTGCGGAAAATGAAGTCTCTCGAGTTTTCCAGGTGGCGCCTCTCCCAGTCATGACGAAAGTCCGTGATCTTGTCGAGAATGGGGAAGAGGCCGAAGTTCATGGATCCCATGTTGAGCGACGTCATCTCGGGACTCGCTCTCAGCGCTCCTGCCAGGCGCTCGTCGAGAGACATGCCGTGGCCTCCGCCGGTCGAGATGTTGATGACGGCGTCGGTCGACTGCTTGATGCGCGGCAGAAACTCCATGAAGACGTCGGGGTCGGGAGTCGGACTGCCGTCGGGATTGCGGGCATGCAGATGAATGATCGACGCGCCGGCTTCCCACGCGCCGATCGATGCGTCGGCAATCTCCTGCGGCGTGACCGGCAACCAGGGACTCATCGTCGGCGTGTGTATGGATCCGGTCACGGCGCAGGTGATGATGACCTTGTCACGACGAATCATCGGCATCGTCCTTTCCTGTTGTCTGGCCACCAATGCTCGGGTCATGCATTGGCCAGCACCTCCACGAGCACTCGATCAAGCGTCGCCATGTCGTCGGGAGGACCGATGGTGATCCTGACATGGCGATCGAGGCCGAAGTTGGCGAGGCGTCTGAGGAGGACGCCGCGCGCCTTCACCCCCTGGTAGAGTGTTTCGGCGTCCATGGCGACAGACTGCGGCAGTCCGACCATCAGAAAGTTGCCGTCACCGGGTGTGACATCAAGACCGAGTTCGGCGAGTCGCGCCCCCATCCACTCCCTGAGAGCACGTGTCTGCTGCACGACATCGCTCGTGTGGGCGGTATCGGCAAGCGAGGCGATGGCCGCCGCCATGGCCGGAGCAGGGAGAATGGACGGCAGCCGGACCTTCGCCACCGCCTCGACCACATGGCGTCCGGCATAGGCCCAGCCGGTTCGCAGGCCTGCGAGGCCGTGGACCTTGGAGAACGTGTGAAGAACAGCAGCATTGTACCCTTCGTCCACCAGGACATCCGGTGACGCTGCCGGCCGGGTAGTGACATAGTCGGCATAGGCCGCATCGATCAGGAGAAGAACGTGATCGGGCAGCGCCTCCGCGAGGCGGCGCATGGAATCCAGACTGACCGATGTGCCGGTGGGGTTGTTGGGATTGGCGATGTAGAGGAGAGCGCAACGGTCGGTGACGGCGTCGATGAAGGCATCAATGTCATGCGTGAAGGACGAGTCCTCGACCAGCTTCACGTCGGCTCCCGCCGCTCGGGCAAGAACGGCAGGGAATGCGTAGCTCAAGCGTCCGGTCACGAGTGTGCGCCCGGGCTCCAGGCAGCACCCTGCCAGGTCGCGCATGATGTCCATCGAACCGGCACCACAGATGATGCGGTTCTCGTCGAGACCGTGACGGTCGGCAAGCGCTCTCTTCAGGGCCGTGTAGTTCTCGTCGTTGTACCTGTGGATTTCGCGACATGCCTGACGCGCAGCCTCGATGGCCTGCGGACTGGGAGGAAAGGCGGATTCGTTGAAACCCAGCTGAACCATGTCCCCGGAGGTCTCGCCAGAGACATACGCCGCCATCTCCCGAACCGCGCGCCTGACCGTGAAGGGCATGGCTTCGGTCAGGCGTTGTGCACGAGAGAGCCAGAACCGGCCGCCTCATCGAGGAAGGGTTCCTTGCCGAGGATGGCAAGTCCGTAGCCCTCGATGGCCCTGTAGGGCGCCGGATTGTTGGTCAGGATGCGTATGGTGCGCAGGCCCAGGTCATGCAGTATCTGGGCCCCCGTGCCATACTGCCGCCAGTCAAGCCCGTGCAGGACGTCGTTGCGATCCGCGTCCGCTTCCCCGTAGATCCGACGACGCCCGAAACCGAGACCCCAGCCCTGCGGTCCGCGCAGGTAGAGAAAGACGCCGGCCGGTTCCCGGGCAAGCCGCTCCAGCGCAACGTCCACGAGACTGCGTCCTGCGCCCCTCACCGTGCCAAAGACATCGTCGATTGCGCTCGCTGCGTGAACCCTGACGAGAACACCGTCACCGGAAGAGCGGATGTCCCCCTTCACGAGGGCGAGATGTTCCGTGTCGTCGATCTCCGAACGATAGACGAAGACCTCGAAGGGACCGTGCCTGGTCTCGAAGGGAGCCCGTTCGATGAGCGTGACAAGGCGTTCGGTGCGTCGCCGGTAGGCGATGAGATCGGCTATGGAGATGACGGCCAGCCCGTTCTCGCGAGCGAAGGGCAGCAGGTCCGGCAGACGCATGAGAGCGCCCCGGTCGTTGACGATCTCGCAGATCATGCCGGCCGGAGCGCATCCGGCGAGCCGCGCAAGGTCGACGGCCGCCTCGGTATGGCCGGCGCGGGTCAGGACACCGCCCTCGCGCGCCCGCAACGGAAAGATGTGCCCGGGCCGGGCAAAACTCGAAGCATCGACACGCCGGTTGCCGCCGTCACCGGCAAGGGCCCGGATGGTCCGCGCCCGGTCCTCAGCCGAAATGCCCGTGGTCGTGCCGAAGCGGTAATCTACGGAAATCGTGAAGGCCGTGCGGTGTTGTTCGGTGTTGTGCTGCACCATTTGTGGCAGCTCGAGTTCATCAAGACGTTCTCCTTCCATGGGAACGCAGATGACACCGGCTGTATGGCGGACAAAAAAGGCGACCAGTTCCGGCGTCGCCATCCCGGCAGCCATGATGAGATCGCCCTCATTCTCTCGGTGCTCGTCGTCAACGACGACGACGGGCCTGCCTGCGGCAATCTCGGCAATCGCATCCTCGATGGTCGAGAAGTTCCGCTCCCGTGTCATGACCCGGATCCCGGATGCCGACCAGCCACCGCCAGAGGGTCGTCACGCGGCGAGAAGATTGTCGATCTCGCCAACGATGCTGTTGAGATGGAAACGCGGGAGCAGACATGCCTCGTCCAGGGCCGGCAAGGCTCCCTGGCGCAACGCCAGAACGCCGAATCCGTCCAGAAAGAGGATGCGCAGGCCGGGGACGGTCGCCACCGCACGTCTGGCCAGTTCCGGTCCATCGATGTCATCCATTCTCGCTTCGGTGATGAGGATCCTGAATGCCCCCGGCACAAGCCATGCGATCGCTTCGCGTCCGTTTGCCATCGGCGAGACCACATGTCCCTGTCTCAACAGCCGCTTTGCCAGATATCCCCGAAGCACGTCGTCCTGCGCGACCAGGAGAATACGTGCCATCGGCCTTATGTCCGCCCGCACCGGTTGCCGAGACAACCCGGCACATCGACATTCCACTCGATGCGTGACAACGACATGTGGGTAATCTAAACCGGTCCGGTGACACGCGCAAACGATAATGGCGGGTTGCAGGTCCTCGAGATCATCCATCCGGATCGCCGGACCCTGCCGGTCCTGGTCTCGTCGCCACACAGCGGCCGAAACTATGATCCGTCCTTTCTCGGGATGACGCGGCTCGACAGCCAGGCCATCCGCCGCTCCGAGGATGCCTTTGTCGATCGCCTGATTGCCGGTGTACCGGCGCTGGGTGCTCCCACCATTGGGGCGCTCTTTCCCCGTGCCTGGATCGATGTCAACCGCGAGCCGGGCGAACTCGACAGCACCATGTTCGAGGGACGGATGAGCGCCACGCCGGGACACAGCAGTCCGCGCGTCAGGGCGGGGCTGGGAATCATCCCGCGTGTCGTCGCGGGTGGCGAGGAAATCTACCGTTCGAGGTTGCCGGCGACCGAAGCACAGCGGCGGATTGCCAGCTGCTACACCCCCTACCACACGGCACTCGAAAGCCTGATCGACGAGACCCGTCGACTGTTCGGCGCTGTCTGTCTGATCGACTGTCATTCCATGCCGACCGCCCGCTCCGCTTGCGACCGCAAGCCCGTCGACATCGTGCTCGGTGACCGGTTCGGCACGTCGTGCGCGCCAGCAGTATCACGGGCAGCGACCGAAGCCCTGCAGGCTCGGGGAGCGACGGTCCGCCGCAACAATCCCTACCCGGGCGGCCATATCACCTCGCGCTACGGCCGGCCGGATCTCGGGATGCACGCCATCCAGATCGAGGTTGACCGACGCCTCTATCTCAATGAAATGACCGTCGAACCAACTGCGGGCATGGCAGCCACGGCGCGCCTCCTGGAGGCCGCCATTCTGGCGATCGCGCGGGTCATTCACATTCTGGAGAAGCCTGCCGGAAACGCGGGGGCGGACATTGACGGACGTCGGCAGCACGGCATGATCGCCGGGGCCGGCTGACGAGGAGGATCGACATGGCGGCTGACGACATCACGGTGGTGACGGATTTTCCCCACCAGGTCGAGGTCATCGAGAACACGTGGATTGAGCTGTCGGACGGCACCCGGCTGGCGGCCCGCATCTGGCTGCCGCAGGGCGCCTGCGACAAGCCGGTTCCGGCGATCCTGGAGTACCTGCCCTACCGCAAGCGGGACGGCACCCGTGACCGCGATCAACTGACCCACCCGTGGTACGCCGGTCATGGTTACGCTGCCGTGCGGGTGGACATCCGGGGTTCCGGCGAATCGCAGGGTATTCTCGAGGATGAATATCTGAAGCAGGAACAGGACGACGCCCTTGAAATCCTTGCCTGGATTGCCTCGAGGGACTGGTGCACCGGCGCCTGTGGCATGATCGGAATCTCCTGGGGCGGATTCAATGGCCTGCAGATCGCGGCCCGGCGGCCACCGGAACTCAAGGCCATCGTCACCATCGCCTCGACAGATGACCGTTACAGCGACGACATCCACTACATGGGCGGAGTCATGACCAATGACTCGATGGCCTGGGCGTCCACCATGTTCGGCATGAACACGCGCCCGCCCGATCCGGCCCTGGTCGACAACTGGCGCGAACTGTGGATGGCCCGGCTCGAAGCGAACGATCCATGGCTCATCAAGTGGCTGCACCACCAGTGCCGGGATGGCTTGTGGAAGCACGGATCCGTCATCGAAAACCACGCTGACATCGAAGCGGCCGTCTATGCCGTCGGCGGCTGGGCCGACGGCTACTCGAATGCCGTACCGCGCATGCTGGCAGGACTGACATGCCCGAGGAAGGGCCTGATCGGTCCCTGGGCGCACAAATACCCGCACTTCGCCCAACCCGGGCCGCGCATCGGTTTCCTCCAGGAGACCCTTCGCTGGTGGGACCGCTGGCTCAAGGACATCGACAACGGGATCATGGACGAGCCCATGTATCGTGTGTGGATGCAGGACAGCCATCCACCCGCCACCTGGAGTGGTCATCGCGAGGGACGCTGGGTAGCCGAACCCTGCTGGCCCTCCCCGGCCATCGAGAACGTGGCGCTTGAATGCTCCGCCCGCGGCCGGCTGGAATGCGACGGCGAACAGACGCCGCCCGTCATCATCCGCACGCCGCTCACCATGGGTCAGGACCAGGGCGAATGGTGCCAGTACGGACTGGACCACGATGCACCGGGTGACCAACGGGCAGAAGACGGCTGTTCGATCGTCTTCGAAACCGACCCTCTGGACGATGCACTGGAGATCCTTGGCGCGCCCGTCGTCGAACTCGATGTCTCTGCCGATCGACCGTGCGCGTTCGTTGCAGCCCGGCTGTGTGATGTCGCCCCTGACGGCGCGTCGACGCGGGTGACCTACGGAGTGCTCAACCTCACCCATCGAGACAGCCATGAACACCCCGAACCCCTCGAGCCCGCAACGGTCTACCGGGTGCGGGTGCAGCTCAACGATATCGCCCAGGGGTTCGCTGCCGGCCATCGCATCCGCCTCGCGCTCTCCAACGCCATGTGGCCCCTGTTGTGGCCCTCTCCGGAACCGGTTTCGCTCACGTTGCATCGCGGCGTCCTTCATCTGCCGCGGCGACCGTGTCGTGCCGACGATGCATCGCTGCCTCCTTTCCCTCCGCCCGAGAGTGCAGAGCCTTGGAAGACCGAAGTCGTCGAACCGGCGAGTGACCGCCGGTGGACGACACGGGAGGTGACCGGAGAAGTGCGGTCCTCGGTGCTGCGTGATGGTGGACTCATCCGCGACCCGGCCACCGACTGGACTTTCGGCGCCCGATGCGAACAGCACTTCGACGTCACCGACAACGATCCGGTGTCCGCCCGCATCACCATCACCTGGACGTGGCGGCAGTTGCGCGAGTCGGCCGGTTTCGATGTCAGCTCGACAACGCGCTCCAGCCTTGCATGTACCCGGGACGAGTGGGTGTTCGAGGCCGATTGCGAGGCCTTCGAGAACGGCCGCAGGGTGTGGGCACGAAGCTGGAACGAGACCATTCCCCGTGACCTCAACTAGGCGTCGGGGCCCGGAGCGAGGCAACTCGATTGTTGACTTGCCGACCGATCCATAGCCCGATAGCAGATCATGCTGTTCTACACCATCAAGCGCCTCGGCCTTGCCATCCTCATCGTCTGCCTGGCGATGCTGATGTTGCTGTCGGCGATCCACCTGGTCCCGGGCGACCCAGCCGGTATCGCCCTGGGCCCCCGGGCCACCCCCGAAATGCGGGCCGAGTTCCGCGCCCTCATGGGAATGGATCAGCCTTTCCTCGTGCAGTACTTCAAGTTTCTCGGCAACGTCGTCACCGGCGATCTGGGTGTCGACGTGTGGTCACGGCGTCCGGTGAGCACCATGATCGGTGAGCAGTTGCCCCATACCATCGCCCTTGCCCTGACCGGACTCGGCTGGGCCATCATGCTGGGCATTCCGATGGGATGCTATTCGGCTGTTCACCGCAACAGCGTCCTCGACAAGCTGACCGGCGTGCTGTCGGTGGGCTGCATCGCCATCCCCTCGTTCATCGTCGGGCTCTATGCGCTCCTCCTCTTTGCCGTCGAACTGAAGATCTTTCCGGCGATTGGCGCCGGCGATGCCGGCGACATCAGGGACCAGCTTGTCCACCTGGTGCTGCCGGGACTGGCCGTCGGACTGGGCTGGGTCGGCTATCTGGCGCGCTTCGTGCGCACCTCGATGCTGGAGGTCATGGGCGAGAACCACATCAGGATGGCGCGCGCATACGGTCTCTCCAACCGGCGCATCACCTATACCTATGCTCTCAAGCTGGCCATCCTGCCCACCGTTGCCCTTCTCGGCGTCGGTGTGGGGAGCCTCATTTCGGGAGCCGTCTTCGCGGAGATCATCTTCGCGCGTCCGGGAATCGGCAAGATGGTGGTGGATGCGGTCAACACCCGGAACTACCCGATCGTCATGGGCGGCGTTCTCGTCACCACCATGCTCTTTGCCCTGTCGACACTGATTTCCGATCTCGTCGCCGCCTGGCTCGATCCGCGGATCCGCCAGGGTCTCTAGATGACCGACACCACCCCCAGCGACGTCGCGATCCGCCGGGAACCCCGGTTCGCATGGTTCCGGCAACTTCTGCGCGATCCCCTGGGCTGCTTTGGTCTGGTTCTGGTGCTCCTCATCATTTTCACGGCGATCGGCGCGGACATCATCGCACCCCACGACTACAAGGCACTCGACGTCAAGTCGCGGCTCGCCGGTCCGTCGTGGGACCATCTTCTGGGAACCGACAACCTTGGGCGCGACACTTTCAGCCGAATTCTCCACGGCGGTCAGATTGCCCTCTACGTGGCTCTGGTCTCGGTCGGTTCGTCGCTCCTGCTGGGACTGGTGCTCGGCATGCTCGCCGGCTACGGCCCGACATGGCTCGACAACCTCCTGATGTGGTTCTTCGATTCGGTGCGCGCCTTTCCGGTCATCATGTTCGCGCTGGCGGTCATCACGGTGGTGGGACCGAGCCTGGAGACCATCATCTTCGTCGTAATTGTCACCACCACTCCAGGCTATGCCCGCATTGCCAGGGCATCGACCCTGGCGACCAAGAACACGGAGTTCATTCTTGCCGAGCGGTCACTCGGCGCCGGCGTGCCGCGCATCATGTTTTCCCACCTCGTGCCCAACATCGTGCAACCCCTGCTCATCCTCGCCAGCATGGACATTCCGGTGGTCATCACCATCGAGGCGGGCCTCTCCTTCCTCGGTCTCGGCGTCAAGCCGCCGACACCGTCCTGGGGTTCGATTCTCAACGACGGCTACGGATTCATCCGCAACACGCCGTGGCTCGTCATCGCTGGTGGCATCCCGCTCATCATCACCACACTCGGATTCACCTTCCTCGGCGAAGCCCTGCGCGACGTCCTCGACCCCAAGCTCAAGAAGGAACGATGAACGATCGCCGCGACACGGTTCTGGAGGTACGCGACCTCTCTGTCGACTTCCTGACGGGTCGCGGCACGGTGCGCGCCCTGCGCCATGTCGATCTGACGGTGCCGGACAACAGGATCGTTGGCATCGTCGGCGAGTCGGGCTGCGGCAAGTCGACTCTGATCAACAGTGTCCTGCGACTGCTGGCGGACAATGCGGTGGTGGCGGAGTCATCCTCCGTGGTCTTCAAGGGGCGCGATGTTCTCGCCATGAGCCCGGCGGACCTGCGTGGCATCCGAGGCCAGGAAATCTCCATGGTGTTCCAGGACCCCATGACGGCGCTCAATCCCGTGATTTCCATTGGCACCCAGATGACCGACATTCTCTACCGGCTCGACATGTCCACGGCAGACAAGCGCCGCCTTGCCAGCGACATGCTGGGCCAGGTCGGCATTCCCGACCCGGGGAGACGTCTTGCCGATTATCCGCACCAGTTTTCCGGCGGCATGCGCCAGCGCATCTGCATCGCCATGGCGCTGATGATGAACCCGGGGCTGCTCATCGCCGACGAGCCGACGACCGCCCTCGATGTCACACTCGAGGCGCAGATCATTCACCTCATGAAGGATCTGTGCGCCCGCTTCGGCTGTTCCATGCTGTTCGTCTCGCACAATCTCGGCCTGATCGCCGAACTCTGCGACGAGGTGGTCGTCATGTATGCCGGAGAGGTTGTCGAACAGGGAGACGTGCACGACCTGTTTCACAGGGCGCAGCATCCCTACACGCGCATGCTGCTCGACTGTGATCCGGCGCGCATCGAGGAAAAGCGCCGCGACCTGCCGACCATTTCGGGCAGCGTACCGGACCTGATCGACCTACCGCGGGGCTGCATCTTCGCGCCGCGCTGTCCGGAACGATATGCCCCCTGCTCCGATTCCGCCCCGGCCACCTATGACGTCAACGCCGTGCACCAGGTCCGCTGCTTCAAGGTGCGTGATGCCTGATCTGCTCAAGGTCGAGGGACTGCGCGTCCGCTTCCGCACCGCCGGTGTCGTCAAGTCGCTCGTCCAGAGACTGAGCGATCCCCATATCGATGCCGTGATGCAGGTCTCCTTCAACCTGAACGAGGGGGAGACCTTCGGGCTGGTCGGCGAGTCGGGTTCGGGAAAGACCACCCTGGGACGCGCCGTGATCGGTCTCGTGGAGATGGCCGAGGGCAGCATCACGTTCAACGGAACCGAACTGCGCGGTCTCGACGACGCCCGCCTGAGGGTCATCAGGCGTCATGTGGCGATGATGTTCCAGGATCCCGTGGCCAGCCTGTCGCCTCGCAAGACCGTCCGCAACATCATCACCGAACCCTTCCACATCCACCGCATTCCGGGGCGCCAGAGCGGGCGCGACGCGAGGAAGCTGCTCAACCTGGTAGGCCTTCACGAAGGGTTCCTGGGGGCCTATCCCCACCAGCTGTCGGGAGGGCAGGCCCGCCGCGTCGGGGTGGCGCGGGCGCTGGCCCTGGAACCACGCCTGATCATCGCCGACGAGCCGACGGCCGGACTCGATGTCTCCGTTCAGGGCGAGATACTCAATCTGATGAACCGCCTTCAGCGCGAACTCGGTCTCTCTTATCTCATCATCACCCACAACCTTCCGGTGGTGCGCCATGTCAGCGACCGCCTCGCGATCATGTACCTGGGGCGCTTTGTCGAGACGGGCGACACCGACGGGATTTTCGCAAGCCCGGCCCATCCCTACACCCTGGGCCTGCTGGCGGCAGTGCCGGAACCCGATCCCGACAGGCGCCGCGACAAGCTGGAGCTCGAAGGAGAGATTCCATCCCTGATGAACCGTCCGCAGGGCTGCGAATTCCACACCCGCTGCCCCTTCGCCCGGGAAAAGTGCCGTTCGGAGGCTCCGGTATTGCGGACCGTGGCGCCCGGGCGCATGGCAAGCTGTCACTTCCCCTTTCCGAATCCGGCTGAGGCTGGTACATCCGGCCCCGGGGGGTGACACCCGGCGTGTCATCCGGCATGGTTCGCCCCCCTTCTTGAGGGAACGCAGACAGGTTTGATGATGGATCGAAGCGGTTCCGCTTTCCGGTCACCGGGAGCGAGAAAGAGACGGTCGCGCGCAACCGCGAGAGGGCGCCAGACGGATCCGCGGGCAGCGGCCGAAATCTCCGCCCTTCTCGGCGATTCGTCGCCGAGGCGCGAACTCCTGATCGAGTACCTCCATCTCGTCCAGGACCGCTACCGTCACATCTCGCACCGTCACCTGAAGGCCCTTGCCGACGCCCTTGCCGTCCCCATGGCGGAAGTCTTCGAAGTGGCGACGTTCTATCACCACTTCGATGTTGTCAGGGAAGGTGAGCCGCCGCCGCCGCCCATCACCGTCAGGGTGTGCGAGAGTCTGTCCTGCGCCATGGCTGGCGCCGATGATCTCTGCCACACCCTCTCCGGCACGCTCGGGTCCGACGTCAGGGTGGTGCGGGCGCCCTGCATGGGACGATGCGCCGCCGCCCCCGCGGTCAAGGCGGGTCTGAACGACATCGATTGCGCCAGCGTCGAGAGTGTCAGGGCAGCGGTCGAGACGGGTGATCTCGAGGCCAGGGTGCCGGACTGTCAGGACCTCGACGCCTACCTTGCAGAAGGCGGCTACGCCATGCTGAGGGAGGTCCTAGCCGGCAAACACACGCCCGACGACCTCATCGCCACCATGGAATCGGCGTCGCTTCGTGGTCTGGGAGGCGCCGGATTCCCGGCCGGAAGAAAGTGGCGCTTCGTGCGCATGGAAACCGGACCGAGACTGATGGCCGTCAACGCCGACGAAGGCGAGGTCGGCACTTTCAAGGACCGCCACTATCTCGAGACCGAACCCCACCGCATCATCGAGGGAACGCTGATCGCCGCCTGGGTGGTCGAGGCGAGCGACGTCTACTTCTACCTGCGCGACGAGTATCCGGGGATCCGCCTGGCGCTGACGCGTGAACTGGCGCGTCTCGCCGACGCCGGCCTGGAGGGGGCAGCGCGGATTCACCTGCGCCGTGGTGCCGGCGCCTACATCTGCGGCGAGGAATCGGCGATGATCGAGTCCATCGAGGGCAAGCGTGGCCTGCCGCGACACCGGCCGCCCTTCGTCGCCAAGGTCGGCATCTTCGACAGACCGACACTCGTCCACAATGTCGAGACTCTCTACTGGGTACCGGGAATCCTGTCTAATGGCCCTGACTGGTTTGCCGGTCACGGTCGCCACGGACGCAGTGGCCTGCGCAGTTTTTCCGTCTCGGGGCGGGTCAGGAATCCCGGCGTCAAGCTCGCGCCGGCGGGCATCACGGTGCGGGAACTGATCGACGAGTACTGCGATGGCATGGCGGACGGCCACCGATTCAAGGGCTGGCTCCCAGGTGGCGCCTCGGGCGGCATCCTGCCTGCCTCGCTTGGAGACGTACCGCTCGATTTCGACACCATTCAGCCCCATGGCGGTTTCATCGGCTCGGCGGCCATTGTGGTCCTGTCCGATGAGGACAACATGTCGGATGTGGCTGTCAGTCTCCTGAAGTTCTTCGAGGACGAAAGCTGCGGTCAGTGCACGCCGTGCCGGGTTGGCTGCGAGAAGGCAGTGGCCCTGATGGAAGGCGGCGCCTGGGATGCCCCACTCCTCGAGGATCTCTGCCAGGTGATGGCGGACGCCTCGATCTGTGGCCTGGGTCAGGCCGCACCCAACCCCATTCTGACTGTCCTCAAGTACTTTCCGGAGGATGTGGCGTGAGCGACACCATCACCTTCTCGCTGGACGGAGCCACCGTCACGGCTGATCCGGGAGAATCGATCTGGCAGGTGGCACGGCGTACGGGAACGCATATCCCCCACCTGTGTCATACCGAGATGCAGGACTATGCGGCAGACGGCAACTGCCGACTGTGCATGGTCGAAATCGAGGGCGAACGCACGCTCGCCGCCTCATGCATCCGCCAGCCGACACCGGACATGGTCGTTTACAGTGCCAGCAAACGTGCCGAGGCATCGCGCCGCACCGTGCTTGAACTTCTGGTCGCAGACCAGCCCGAGGAACAGCGCGCCCACACCACGACATCCGAACTCTGGCATTGGGCCGGTGAGATGGATCTGGCCGACTCGCGCTTCCCGAGGCGGGCGTCGCAACCGGCTCCTGACCTTTCCCATCCGGCGATGGCGGTCAATCTCGATGCATGCATCCACTGCAACCGCTGCCAGCGAGCCTGCCGCGACATCCAGGTCAATGATGTCATTGCCATGGCCGGGCGCGGTCCACACTCGAAGATCGTCTTCGACTTCGATGATCCCATGGGCGAATCAACCTGTGTCGCCTGCGGGGAATGCGTTCAGTCATGTCCCACCGGCGCCCTCATGGAGAAGTCCCTCGTCGACGAGGCCGGCATCGGCCGACCGGTTCCGTCACGGCAGGTGGACAGTGTCTGCCCCTACTGCGGCGTGGGCTGCCAGATCACCTACCAGGTGGAGAATGAACGCATCGTTGCCGTGAAGGGCAAGGAAGGCCCGGCAAATCACGGCCGGCTGTGTGTCAAGGGACGTTTCGGCTTCGACTACATCAGTGATCCCCAGCGTCTCACACGCCCCCTCATCCGTCTTGACGATGCGCCCCGAGGCGCCGACGAGTGGGTCGATCCTGCCAATCCCTTCTCGCACTTTCGCGAGGCGGACTGGGACGAGGCCCTTGAGGTCGCCATCTCGGGTCTCGCCGCCATACGTGATCGCCACGGAGGCAGCGCCCTGGCGGGTTTCGGCTCCGCGAAGGGCTCCAACGAGGAAGCCTACCTCTTCCAGAAGCTGGTACGGACCGGCTTCGGCAGCAACAACGTCGATCACTGTACCAGGCTCTGCCACGCGAGTTCGGTGGCAGCATTGTTGCAGACCATCGGTTCAGGCGCCGTGACCGCTCCCTTCACCGAGGCGCTGAAGGCGGACTGCATCGTCGTCATTGGCGCAAATCCGACGGAAAATCATCCTGTTGCTGCCACATTCTTCAAGAATGCCGCGAAGCGCGGCACCAGTCTGGTCGTCATGGATCCACGCGGGCAGACCCTGCGCCAGCACGCCACCCACATGGTCCAGTTCCGGCCGGGGGCCGATGTAGCGGTGCTGAACGCTCTCATGCATGTCATCGTTGAGGAAGGGCTTTACGACACCTCCTACATCGAGACGATGACCGAGGGTTTCGAGGACTTGAGGGACCACCTGGCGGCGTATTCCCCGGAATCGATGGAACCGGTCACCGGTGTCGATGCGGAAACGCTGCGGGCCGTAGCGCGCGTCTATGCCTGTGCCGAACGCGCCATGATTTTCTGGGGTATGGGCATTAGCCAGCATGTTCATGGCACCGACAACGCCCGCTGCCTGATTTCCCTGGCGCTCATGACCGGCCACACGGGACGCGAGGGCACCGGTCTCCACCCCCTGCGCGGGCAGAACAATGTGCAGGGCGCCTCGGACGCCGGACTGATCCCGATGAGCTACCCCGACTATGCACCGGTGGCCGACGGGGACGTCAGGCAGCGCTTCAGCGCCTTCTGGGACACGGAACTCAGCGCCGACCCGGGCCTCACCGTGGTGGAAATCATGGATGCGGTTCATGACGGGACCATGAGGGGCATGTACATCATGGGCGAGAATCCGGCGATGTCGGACCCCGATGTCCACCATGCCCGGGCCGCCCTCGCGAGACTCGATCATCTCGTGGTGCAGGATCTCTTCCTCACCGAAACCGCGATGTTCGCCCACGTCGTGCTGCCGGCCAGTGCCTGGCCCGAGAAGGACGGCACGGTCACCAACACCAACCGCCAGGTCCAGCGCGGCCGCAAGGCCGTGCCCCTGCCCGGCGAGGCGCGCCAGGACTGGGCCATCATCCAGGCGATCGCCCGAGGCCTCGGACTCGACTGGCGCTATGGCGATGTCGATGAGATCTACGAGGAAATGCGCCGGACCATGCCGTCCATTGCCGGCATTTCCTGGGAGCGCGTCAGCGCCGAGGATGCGGTGATCTATCCGTGCGAATCAGAAGCTGATCCCGGCCAGGAAATCGTCTTCGCGGACGCCTTCCCGACACCGAGCGGCCGCGGTTCCATGGTGCCGGCGTCCATCATTCCGCCAGACGAGACTCCCGACGAGACCTTCCCGATGATCCTGACAACGGGACGCCAGCTCGAGCACTGGCATACCGGAGCCATGACCCGGCGCGCCACGGTGCTCGACAGCCTGGAGCCCGAGGCGGTGGCCATGATGGCGCCTGGCGACATGGCCAACCTTCACCTGGCACCCGGGGACGACGTGCGCATCCAGACGAGGCGAGGCGCCATTGAAGCCCAGGTGCGCGTGGATTCGGGCCTCCAGCCCGGCATGGTGTTCGTGCCGTTCTGCTACGTGGAGGCCGCCGCCAATCTGCTCACCAATTCGGCCCTCGATCCCGTAGGCAAGATACCGGAGTTCAAGTTCTGCGCTGCCCGCGTGGAGCGCGCGCGACATGGGGCCCACTGAGCGGCCGGCCCCGAAGCACCTCTGGGCGTCCCGCTGGGCCGATCCCGGTACCATCTTCGAAGGACTGGCAACGGACTACGACCGCTTCCGCCCCCGCTACTGTGAGAAGGCGATCGACTGGCTGGCGCAGCGTCCCCGGCGTATCGCCGACATCGCCAGCGGCACCGGAATCCTCACACGCCAGTTGCGGTCCCGATTTCCCGAGTCCCTCATCGTCGGCATCGAGCCGGCCCGCGACATGCTCAGGATCGCCCGCGGCGCCGTTCCCGGCATTCACTGGCTTGGAGGCAAGGCCGAGAGGCTGCCCCTGGCACAGGGCGCGTTCGATCTCGTCACGGTCGGACAAGCCGCTCACTGGTTCGACCGTGACCTCTTCCATGCCGAGTGCAGCCGCATCCTCGGTCCAGGCGGCATCCTTGCCATCCTGAACAACAACAGGATCAGGGATTCCGCCATCTCGGAAGCCTACGAAACGGCCCTCGAGAACATCTCTCCCGGCTATCGGCGCACCTATCGCGATCACGATCGTGCCGGCGAACTCGCCGCGCTGCCCTATGTCCGGACTGTCCGCACCCGGCGCTTCGCCTGGTCATGGACCCGCACCAGGGGCGAGTGGCTCGGCTACGTCCGCTCGACCTCGCATTTTCGTGCGGCCGAGGCCCACCATGACCGGGAGGCCATCCTGTCGGCCATCGAAAAGGCGCTCGCCCCTTTCGTCGACGACAACGGCCAGATCGCGGTTCCATACGAAACCGAGGTCATCGCGGCGGACTTCACCACGCCGACGTGACATCGCAGGGCCTTCAGTCTTCGAACAGGACCCGGGGGCTCCCCATCTCGTAGTAGCCGAGAAAGCCGCTTCGCACCTCGTCGGCCGACCCGTCATAGATCTCGTAGCCCAGCAGTTCGCGCGCTCTCCTGGGCAATTCGGCCACCACGTCGAGGGGAAGCGTAAGCCAGGAGTTCTCGACCGTGCGCAACCATCCAAGACACCAGGACAGCGAAATGGCCCGCCGCCGTGTGCCGTCGATGTTGCTGCCTCCGGCGTGCATGCAGTCGCCCCTGATGATGGCGATGCTGCCTTGCGGCATGACGGCTCGTGCAATCTCGTCTTCGCAGGGCAACCGCTCGCTCTCCCACCTGTGGCTGCCCGGCGCCACCAGTGTCGCACCGTTGCGGCAGGTGAAGTCCGTGGCCGCCACCATGACGTTCATCTGCAGAAGACCTGCTCCCCGGCGCGGCCAGACGGGCCACGATCCATCATCGACATGGAACCGCTGCGCCGTCTCCCCTCCCCTGATCTCGATGAGTTCGCCGGCGCTGAAGAGATAGCTGGAACAGCGGGGAAGCAACCAGTGGTCCATCATGGCAAGAAGCCGGGGTTCGATCATCAGCTCCACGAACGAGGGAGCCTTCGCCAGCAGACCGTGCAGACGTACCGTGTGATCGCCGAGGAAGGAGTCGATGGCGGGATTGTCGAAATGGTACCGCCGCGCCCTCTCGACCGCCGGGTCGATTTCACGGTTGAAGCGGTCGAGCCAAGCGGCGTCGACGAAATCGGCAACGATGGCGGCCCCGTCGCGGTCAACGGCCTCGACAATAACGTCAACGCCTGCGTCGCCGGCAAGGGCATCGAGTTCACATGCCATGTCCCGCCCCGAAAGCGAAGGGGGCCGGAACGACACGATGCGTCGTTCCGACCTCTCAGCAACTACATGCCGGCGAGAACCTCGTCATGCAGATTGACGAGCTTGCGCTGGATGTCGGGCGGCACAGTCTGGAACCACAGGCTCCCGGACAGGATCGCTTCCGGATCCTCGAGGCCGAGATTCTCGATGATGGCCTGTGACGCCATGTCGTAGGACTTCGCATTGGTGGCGCCGTAAGCGTACTCCTCGATCATGAAGACACCGACCTCGGGGGCCAGGGTGGCATCGAGATAGTCGTAGCGCTGCTCCTCGGTCCCCACGTAGGTCTTCAGGAGCACGTGGCCGTCGACCCAGGTCAGCAGCCCTTCCTTCGGCACCATGTACTCCACGTCGACCCCTTCCGCCTTCAGTGTCGCGTACGCAGAGTTCCAGGCATACATGGCGACAATCTCGCCGGTCGCCAGGGCCGCCTGGGCATCCACCTCGCTCGCCCAGTAGAAGCGGTTGAGTTCACGCTGTTCCTGGAGCAGCTTGCGGACCTCCACGATCTCCTCGTCCGTCATCGCGAAGGGGTCCGCGACGCCGGCAATCAGTCCAGCGGGAATGGTCGTTCCTGCCCAGTTGTCACGCATGGCCACCCGGTTGGCATACTTGGGATCCCACAGGATCTTCCAGGTGTGGTTCTCCTTTCCGGAGTACTCGGGTGCGAGATCACTGCGGAACACGATGGAGGAATTGCCCCACGACCACGGTGCGTAGTACTGGTTGCCTTCGTCATCGGACGTGCCGCGGATGTTCCGCAACTGATCGAAGATGTCAGGCCAGTGGCTCAGCCGGCTGGTGTCGATGGGCTCCACGAGGCCCGCGTGAATCCAGCGGATGACGGTGCTGCCACTGGGGCAAACGATATCGGCATCGAAACCGGCGCGAATCTTTTCCAGGGCCTCGTCATTGTCGGCATAGAAGGATGAATCCGGCTCGCGCCCGTACTTCTCGGTAAATGCGGGATGAAGTTCCGGCAGTTCGTAGCCGTTCCACGTGAAGAGGTAGAGCCAGCTTTCCTGACCCATCACGGGCTGCTGGATGAGCGGCATCGTGGCCGAGGCCACGCCGACCGCGCCCAGGGTTCTCGCAACATCCCTCCTCGTCAGCGCCTTCTTGGAGAGCGCATCCTTGAACTCGTCAATGGGCATGATCCCGGTCATGTCGTCTCCTTCCGATGGGTTTCTTGTGGGGAAGGATACAAAATGCGCAACACTTGACCAACCAGTGGTCGACTTGAAGGGAAATGGTCCATGGCACTGTCGCACGAAGAACTGATGAGACGGATCTACGCGCCACGCGATACGCAGGAACTGCGCCAAACTTACGACATCTGGGCAGACGACTATGATGACGATGTCTCACACCGGGACTACAGGCTGCCCGGAATCATCACCGCCCTCGTGGCGCGTCATGTCCCCACCGGTGCCGGAACCATCCTTGACGCCGGGGCCGGTACCGGCATTCTCGGGGAGTGGCTCACCCTGGCCGGGTACCGCGACCTCCTTGCCCTCGACATGTCACCCGGCATGCTCCAGCGCGCCGCCCGCCGGGGTGTCTACAGCGGTGTTTGGACCAACGAACTCGGATGCCCCATCGACCTGCCTGATGACCGCTTTGCAGCGGTGGCCTCAGCCGGCGCCTTCGGCATCACCCATGCGCCGGCCAGCGGATTTCGGGAGCTGGTCCGCCTCACACGGGAGGGCGGACATCTTGTCCTCTCCGTTCGTCTCGAAGGTATCGGCGAGGGTGGATTCGAGGAGGAGGCGCGTCGCATGGAAAGGGACGGGCTTTGGCGCTGCATCGATACCCTTGACCCCATCGAGGCATTCGCCGGAGACAGCGAGAGTCTCTACGTCACATGGGTTTTCCAGAGCCTTTCACCATGAAAACCACGCGGCATCGATCCGACAAGCAGGCAACCCCTGGCGCGAGACGGGCGATTCCTTGATGGCCTGACCAGCATCCGTTCCGTTCAGGCCTTGGGAACAAGGATCACGCCGGGCAGGCCCTTGAAGTGATGGTCGCAGGTCAACAGGTCGGCATCATATGCACAAGCCGTGGCGAAGATGATGGCGTCCGCAGTTGCAAGGCCGTGCGCGCGACAGGCCCCGGCGGCGGCGAGTGCGATTTGTGTGTTGAGGGGGACGATGCCGCAGACCTGGGTGAAGGCGATCACCTGTTCAGCCTTGTCTTCGCCGCACTCCCGGGTAAGCCATTTCGCGAGTTCGAGCTGCACGATGGTTGGAACGAGCCAGGCGGCCCTCTCCGGAAGATGTCCGGCAACGATTTCGCCAACGGGCGAGCCGATCAGCCACTCGATCCAGGCCGAACTGTCGACCAGGCGCATCAGAGGCGATCCGAACGGTCGCGATAGTCGTCCGGTGCGGCACCTTCGGCGAGGCCGGCCAAGGCATTGCGATCGGGAACCGGAACGAGCAGGACGCCCGTTCCCTTGGGAATGAAAGCAAAGACCTGCCCCGCTTCCCAATGTCGAGCCGATCGCACGCCTTTCGGAATCGAGATCTGGAACTTGGACGACAAGGTCGCTGTCTCTGCCATGGTCGTACCCTTTCGCAATCGATAGTAGACTTGTAAGACAGACAGCACATCGACTCAAGTTCTCTCGGCAATGCCAGAACTGATGACTCTTGGCCCCCAGCAGCCAGCACCATGTGGCGAAGTGCTGATCCAGCCGCCTTTCTTGAGTCGACGAACCCGATCGACGATCATGGCTGCCCACTCAACCAGGCGGAATTCATCCCATGACAACGAAGCCCGTGCGTCTCAACCACGACGGTCATGCAGAAGGATTGGTGGCGTCCGATCTCATTGCCCCTCAAGCCTTCACCTCCGGAGACACGACCGAACTCATCTCCCATGCCTGGACCGCCGATGACGGCAGCATTCTGACAGGAGTGTGGGTCTGCGCACCGTGCCGCGAGGAGATCGATGCCTATCCGGTCAACGAGATGATGACCGTGCTCGAGGGGTCCGTCACGGTCACCGACGATGCCGGCAAGGCTGAGACCTACACCCCGGGCGATACCTTCTTCATTCCCAAGGGCGCCGCCTGCACCTGGGAAATCACCAGCACGCTGCGCAAGTTCTACATGATTGCCGCCTGAACTAGGAATCCGGTGTCCCGGCAGGCATGGCAAAGGGCTCCGGGTCGAGGAAGCGGTTCAGCACGTTGCCGGTGACCGCCGCCACGTTGTTCTGCCATCCCGCATGCGGCAGGCTGGCGCCCCAGGCGATGGATCCGGTGGAGAAGACGGCGCCGCCCGACGGCGTCTCGAAGAACGTCATGTCGGCGCGGATGTCGGGATTCTGGACTCCATCCATGGCGCTGTGATGGAAGCCGGTTTCGTCGGGCACAAGCCAGGTGTCGGCGGAATGACCCTCCGAGCGGGCCACGACAAGGGCATGGCGGGGCGTGCCCAGGCGGGGATCGGTGGCATCGATCTCCGAACCGCTGGCGCCGCCTCCCTGGATGCCGAAGGTACCGATCAGCTCGTCACGGCCGATGCCTTCGAAGATGAAGGACGCCCGCGGGTCGTCGCTTTCCGGGGTACGCCGGTAGAAGCCTGAGCGATCGAACCCCACGGCCACGGTCCCGACGCCGACCAGCGCCTGAGGCGCCATGCCCAGGCGCCGCCACAGCCCGCCGTACTCTCCGGTGAACTCCAGGTAGTACTCGCCGGGTTCCTCGTCGCGATAGCGGATGCCGTCTTCGGCGCGGCGCAGTTCCAGGGCGCCCGGCCATTCGTCCGAAAAGGCGCAACGCCAGATGAAACCGTTGCCTCCCAGATAGGCAAGGCGGCCGCCCTGTGAAAGATAGCCGCGCATGCCGTCCCACATCGGAGTCGTGTAGTACTCGGGATGGGTTCCCGTCACCACCGCCCGGTAGGGCTGCAGGAGACCCGCCCCCTCGCGGTGCAGATCCTCGTCGGTGACGACATCGAAGGCGAACCCGCGGTGCTCGAGCCAGGCCAGAATGTGGGTGTCGGGATTGAAGCTCCAGAGCGGCGTGCGCGGAGCCATGTTGAGGACCGGGCGCAGCCTGGAGGCGTAGCGCACGCCGGAGCCGTCGGCATGGGTGTCGTAGGTCGACAGGCCGAACTCCTCATGCTCCTGAAGGAAGACATCGTTGGGCGTCAGTGTTGTCCAGAAGGTCTCGGCCACCTCCGCGAAGGGTTCGCTCATGTGCCAGCGATAGTTGCTGTAGGCCATGTAGGTCGCTGTCGAGGCCAGAAAGGCGAGTCTCGCCGTCGCGGTCCCCGGTGGTGGTCGCACGAAGAAGGTGACATGCCACTCATCGTCTCCGGCCCTCAACCGGGCGGCATAGACCCCGCTCGCGAGGGTTGCCGGCACGGTGAATGCGAAGTCGGTCTCCCAACCGGCGTCGTAGTGATCGTCCTCATGAAAGTGGATCGCCCCGTATTCCGAGGGTGCATGGCGCCAGTTCTGTTCCCTGCCTGACCAGTTGAATCCCTTGACCCCGCGTGACGGCAGGTTAACCGTCCGGCCGTGAAGGCGGTGACATCCGGCATCCGTGACCTGCGCGCGCCCGATGTCGTGCGAGAAATTCCAGGCGCCGACGACAGCGGGTTCACGTTCATGGGGGGATCCGGACCATGCAAGGGCTTCGACCTCCCGCGCATCGAGAGCCCGTCCGGTGACGATGGGCCGATCGATCTTGCCGTTGAAGTGATCGCTCCTGCCCGCCTCCCCGGCAGCGATGACCAGCGCCCCGGAGCCCGGTCGGAAGCCGCCCTCACCGCTGGCTTGCATGTTCTGCCCGGCCTCGACTTCGCTCGCCAGGCGATGCAACCAGAGGCCAAGGGTACCGGTCGCTGCATCGAAGGTGCCGGCGACAAGGTGCCAGCGCCGGGATTCGAGCCTGGTCCCAAGGCTGAGTTCATGGATGGCGCCGTCTCCGGTCTTTAGTGCGAGCGTGCCGGCCGTCGTGATGACGAGGGCAAAGCCGCACGACGCCGCACCATCCCAGTGCGTGACGATCCCCTGTTCGTGCCCGCCTGGCAGCGTGGGATAGATCCATGCCTGGACCGTGAAGCTCGCAAGACGTTCCAAGGGCGCCGGCTGCGGCACGATGACGCAAGAGCCTGCCGCCATCTCCTGGGTGCGGCCCTCATGGGTGCCGTTGAAGGGGGCCTCGACCTCCTCTTCGCAGAAGAGGCCGCGATGGGGATCGTCATCGCCGCAGATGATGCGCACGAGATCGGCCCGGTAGCGCTCTGCGCCGTAGGTGCTGACCTTGAATTCGATGGTGTCGCCGGGCGTGGCGCTCCACCGATTGGCATAGCCGACGATCGTCTTCATTGATCCCCCCGCCCCGGATCGATGCCGGTGACATGTTTCCAGCGTCGGCGAAAGACCTCGCGGCAGGCGTCGTCGTAGTCTTCGAACACGGTCGTGTCCGCAAAGGCAACCGGCTCACCCCTTGCCGGCATCCGCGCCAGGCGCCAACCGTTCCCCGCACCGGCTTTCACCAGGATGACACGCTCGGCCATCGGTAGCAGGCGAAGTCGGTTGACCAGCAGCGTGAGTTCCGGACTGTGGGGTCCGCCGGGCTGATCCATGAACTCCGCCACGAGATCCATGCGACGGGGATCGACCTTGTACATGACCTCGTGTTTCCCCCTTCACGACGCAGCATCCCTGCCGCACCACCAGCCAGGCGTCAAGAGATCGCCGGTTCCCGGGCAACAAGCGTGATAGCATGGCATGCCGACGGAAACGGGAAGGGCGTGAGCGATGAACGTGTCGGACGGATTTCAGGCGTGGAAGGACAAACACGAAACGCCGGCCTATCACACCATTCCGTCCGCCCTGCCCGAACGGGCCGCGCAGGGTCCGGTGATCAGCGACATCATGGTGCCCATGCGAGACGGCATCGAACTGGCGACGGACGTCTATCTTCCCGCCGGTGACGGCCCCTTCCCCGCCATCCTCACGCGCATGCCCTACGGGAAGACGGAGCCCTACTGTTTCATGCCCGCCGTCGCCCGTCACTGGGTGCGTCAGGGCTACGCCGCCGTGGTCCAGGACGTGCGGGGAAAATGGGGGTCAGAAGGGATCTTCGAACCCAATCTCTCCGACAACGAGGTCCCCGACGGCTACGACACGATCGCCTGGATTGCAGGCGAAGAGTGGTGTGACGGCCGCGTCGGCATGTGGGGCGAGAGCTACTACGGCTTCACCGGTTACGCCGGAGCCGTGAGCGGCCATCGGGCGCTGAAGTGCATTGCACCAGGCGACATATCCCTTGACCGCTATCGCGCCACCATGCGCTACGGCTGCCTGCAACTGAACACGGTTGGAACGTGGGCGATCTCGATGACGGACCAGACCTACCAGGATCTCTCGCAGCTGAATTACTGGCACCTCCCGCTCGCCGACATGGCCCGTGCCGCCGGCGCCCCTTCACGCTACTTCGACGACCTCATGGCCAACCCTCAGCCGTCCGGATTCTGGGAACGGCACAGCCTGCTCGCCGGGTACGAGACCATCCGCATTCCGGTGCTGCACTGGGGCGGCTGGTACGACAACTACCTTGGTCCCACCATCGCCGACTGGCACACCATGGAGGAACGCAACCGCGCGGCTGCCAACCAGCACCTCTTTGTCGGCCCCTGGGACCATGAAGGCTCGGCCGATCGCTGCCACCGGGTCGGCCTGCTGCCGGTCCAGTCCAACACGGCCGAAGCCAAGTGGGACGCCTTCGCGACCTTCTTCGATTGCTATCTCAAGGAGAACCGGAACGGGTTCGGTGAGAACGGCGCCATTCGCTACTACGTCATGGGGCGGGACGTCTGGCGCGATACCGGGTCCTGGCCTCCCCGGGAATGCCGGGAGCAGCGGTTCTACCTGAGGTCTGCCGGCGCTCTCTTTCTTGCCTCCGACCCTCCCGGCAGCGAACCGGCGACGAGCTATCGCTATGACCCTGCCGATCCGGTAGCCGAGACCCTGGCCTACGATTGCTGGTCTCTGGCCGGGCAGATGGGCGACCGTCGCGAGGTCCAGCAACGCCAGGATGTTCTCGTCTACATGTCGGAACCGTTCACCGATGGACTGGAACTGACGGGCCCCATCTCGGCCCACCTCTTCTTCTCCAGCAGCGCGGTGGATACGGATGTCACCGTGGCACTCGCCGATGTGGCGGACGATGGCAGCGCCAACCTCATCCAGGACGGCATCCTGCGCTGCCGTTTCCGAAACGGGATCGACAGGGAAGAGATGATGGTGCCGGGAGAGATTCAGGAACTCGACATCGACCTGTGGTCAACCAGCTATGCGCTCGCCCCCGGCCACCGCCTCGCCGTCGAGATTTCGTCCAGCAACTTCAACCGCTACGACCGCAATCTCAACACCGGCGAGCCATTCGGTCAGGGTGCGAACCCTGTCGTCGCCACACAGACGGTCTTCCACGACACCGACCGGGCCTCCTACATCACCGTGACCATCCATCCCTGAGTTCCACGTGCCCGGAACAGGCAAAGCTCATGGGCACGTCAAGCCGGGCCGGCGGCCCTTCACCGCAGCGCAGGCGGGTCGATGTCAGGATGCCGGGGAGTTCGTGAGTCGGCTGGCTACCCACCAGGCGACGTGACGGTTGTGCTGTTCGTGACGGGAGAGCAATGCCCGGGTGGCCCGGCCACTCTCAAGAGCCTTCTGGATCGCCGTGTTGGCGGGCACATCCTCGTCGTTGAAGCGATGGAAGAAGCTCTCGAAGCGATCGAGCCGCTCGGCGAAGTCCGTCAGACTGCGGGCGCTCTCGGGAACCAGAAGATCAACCTCCATGTGTGAACGACCGGCATCGACGGGAAGGAAGCGTATCATGATGCCGCAGTCGGGCTGCAGGTAGATCAGGTAGTTCGGTAGGACATAGACCAGCACGAAGTGGGTGCGGTGGAACGTGTCGAGGCCATCGAGCGGCTCGAAGTAGCACCCGGGCATGACCCTGGTCCCGTCAGCAAGTGTTTCCAGGCTCTCTTCCCGCGCCGGACTCCACTGCAGTATCCAGTCATCGCCACAGGTCGTGCCGGTTTTCTCGCCGGGAAAGACCGTCTGGAAGGTCTCGGGGTGCAACCCTTCGTGGTGGTAGCACTCGCCGTTGTCCTGCATCACTTTCCAGCCCCAGGGAACCTCTCCGAGATTCAGGGTGCGCGCGGTGATCCAGCTGTCGAGGCCGTAGGGGCGCAGCGTTTCCTCAACGCCTGCAAGGCGAGGCGCGAGAGGACCGGCACGACCGTTGAGATTGACGAAAACGAACCCATGCCAGACCTCGAAAGAGAGTTCTTCCAGGCGTGTGTCATCGGCATTGAAGTCGGGATGGCACTCCATCCCCGGCGCCCGGCGCAGACATCCGTCGAGACCGTAGACCCAGGCATGGTAGGGGCAGGTGATGACGGCCTTGCGTCCCCTCCCCTCGAGGACCTTCATCCAGCGGTGACGGCAGATGTTCGCAAAGACCCTGAGGCATCCGCCATGATCGCGGACCATCGCCACAGGTGTTCCGACGATCTCGCGGGCAAGGTAGCTGCCTGGATCACGGACCTCGTCGGTCCGGCCGACGGCGATCCACCCCGCCCGAAAGATCCTCTCGACCTCCAGGGCATGGATGTCCGGATTGCAGTACGCATCCACCGGCAGCGTCACCCACCCGGCGTTGCCGTCCGCCGCCATGGCGGACATAGCCTCAAGAGTGGCGTCCGTTCGGGTTGCCTGCGCGCCTTGGTGGCCCTGCATTCTTCCTCCGCGCTGCACCGGGTGCCGATTATCGCGGAAACTGATTGCGGCGACAATCCGGGGTCGCCTCGTGACCCGGTCCCAGGAGGGGACCCGGCGGCGGAGGTCGCCCGGGCGTCCGGTTTCGCACGAGGGCGGTCGAGGGATCTGCCGCGGTGTCCCGGGAACGTTCGCCCCCCTGTCCATCGGAAGAAACGCCTCTGGCGATCGAAGCGGGCGACAACACTGCGGATCGCGGTTGCCGACGTCGTGCCTGGTGGTTTCATCCGGCCTCGCAGGTTGACAGGAGGTGTCCGCGGTGCCGGACCGGTGATGACATGGTATGGTTTGTCGGCCAGAGCCGGCGGAATGGCTTGAACAGGGGACCTCTACCCGTGGAGACCACAATGGATCTGACCGTGCTCGATGGCACCGCCGACGCCGATACCGTCGCGCGCATCCTGCAGCGTGACGGCACCGTTGCCGTGAGGGAACTCGCTTCGCCGGACCTGGCCGATACCGTGGCCGGGGAACTCAGACCCCAGCTCGACGCCGAGGGACTGAAATCGCGCAGTGCTTTCAACGGAGACCTGACACTGCGTTACGGTGGCGTGCTGACCGCGGCGCCAGGTGCCGCAGGTCTCGTGGATCACGATCTCGTCGTCGCCGTCGCCGACCGGATTCTCCTTCCGTTCGCCGAGACCTACCGGATCAGCAGCCTGACGGCGATCGAGATCATGCCGGGTGAAACGGACCAGGCGCTGCACCGTGATGACACGATCTACCCCATCGACATCGCCGGAATGGAGCTGATCCTCGGTGTCATGTGGTCCTTGTGCGACTTCACGAAGGAGAATGGCGGGACACGGGTGATTCCCGGCAGTCACCGCTACTCCCGCGCGTGGCATCTGCCGGACTTGTCCCGCTGGAGCGTCGCCGAAATGCCGAAGGGTTCGGCGCTCTTCTTCCTTGGCTCGACGTGGCATGGCGGCGCGGCCAACCGGAGCGACGCGCCACGTCTGGGCCTTGTCAACAGCTACTGCCTCGGCTGGTTGCGACCGGAGGTCAACCAGTACCTGACGACGCCACCCGAGATTGCGGCCCGCTACAGTCCCCGCCTGCGGGCGCTGCTCGGCTACATGCCCCATGGCCTCGGCGATGACCGGTGCGGCTCCTTCCGGGGTGACTGTCCCGCTTGGGTGAGCACGCCACCGGAACCCGCCTGGCGGACCGGACGCAGCCAGGTGGGTACAATGGAGGATGCAAGGGCCCAGGGTGGCGGATGATGCCGCCGTTCCCTAAGTCGCAGGAAAGTGACCCGACCACGACACCTGTTCCTGGCGATGATTCAACAATGTCACACCTGATCCGGACGCATGGTTCAACACGTCCAGGGAGTTGATGGAGGAGATCGTGGACGAGGAACTTTACGACGACAGCTACATCACCTTTCTCGAGGAGGTGTGGGGGAGCGGATACCTCTCGCCCGGGGGACCGGACGAGGTCGCACGCATTCTGGAGGGTCTCGACCTTGACGGTGCGCGCATTCTCGACATCGGTTGCGGATCAGGCGGCATCACGCTCTCGCTGGCGCTCGATCACGGCGCGAGCCATGTCACCGGAATCGACGTCGAGGCGCCGGCCTGCAATGCGGCACGCAAGCGTGCCCATGACGCCGGGGCCGCCGACCGGGTCACAATTCTGCAGGTAGAACCCGGACCATTCGAGTTTGCCGACCGGAGTTTCGATGTCGTCTTCTCCAAGGACGCCATCATTCATGTCGCAGACAAGGACATGCTGGCCCGCGAGGTGTTCCGCGTCCTGAAACCCGGCGGCTGGTTTGCTGCCTCGGACTGGTTGATCTCCCACGACGACACGCCGAGCCCCGGGATGGCGCGCTACATCGAACTGGAGGGGCTCGATTTTTCCATGGCCTCTCCGGATCGCTATGAAGCGGCCCTCAAGGGAGCAGGATTCGCGAACGTGAGCCTCGCCAACCGCAATCCCTGGTACAGGGACGTGAGCCAGCACGAGCTCGATTTTCTGACGGGCGCGGCACGCACCGGCCTCGAAAACAGATATGGCGCCGAGTTCATCGACCACATGGTCGAGGTCTGGAAGGCCATGGTGGCGGTCCTCGGGACGGGTGAGCACTGCCCCCATCACCTGCGCGGACAACGCCCGCACCACGCCCCATGAGCACAAACCGGGAGGACGACCTGTGACCCGCGATCCCCGTTACGACATCCTGTTCGAACCACTCGCCATAGGCCCGGTCACCGCGCCCAACAGATTCTACCAGGTGCCCCACTGCAACGGCATGGGCCGGGTCTATCCCAATGCCATGATCGGCATGCGGGGTGCGAAGGCCGAGGGTGGCTGGGGAATCGTCTGCACTGAACAGTGCGACTTTCTGGCAAGCGGAGACGCCTCGCCCTACGCCGAGACGAACATGTGGGACGCCACTGACGAAGTCTATCTGGGCCGCATGGTCGAGGAAGTGCACCGCTACGGAAGTCTCGCCGGCATCGAACTCGTCCACAATGGCCACGACACGCCGAATCTCTACAGCCGGGAGATCCCGATCGGCCCGATGCACCGCCCGATGAACTGGAGCCTTGCGCCGATCCAGGCGCGCGCCATGGACCTCGCGGACATCCGTGAGTACCGGCGCGCCCACCGACGGGCCGCCATCCGGGCGCGCGACATCGGCTTCGACATTGTCATCGTCTATGCCGGACACGACGGTACCGTGCCGAGCCACTTTCTGGCACGACGCCACAACCAGCGATCCGATGAGTATGGCGGCAGCCTGGAGAACAGACTGCGCCTGTTCCGCGAGCTGCTCGAGGAGACGCGGGAAGCCGTTGGCGACACCACCGGAGTCGTGGTGCGTTTTGCCGTTGACGAGATGATGGGACCGAACGGCCTCGAATGGCACGCCGAGGGCCGCGAGGCGGTCGAGATGATGGCGGAGCTCCCGGACCTGTGGGATGTCAACGTCAGCGACTGGTCGAATGATTCGAAGACGTCGCGGTTCGCGCCGGAGGGCTACCAGGAGGATTATGTCGCCTTCGTGAAGCAGGTGACGACCAAGCCGGTCTCCACGGTCGGACGCTACACGTCGCCCGATGCCATGGTCTCGGCAATCCGCCGCGGTATCGTCGATCTGATCGGCGCCGCGCGGCCCTCGATTGCCGATCCGTTCCTGCCGAAGAAAGTCGAGGAAGGCCGGCTTGACGACATTCGCGAGTGCATCGGCTGCAATGTCTGCATTGGCTGGACCCAGATGACCGCGCCGGCACGCTGCACCCAGAATCCAACCTTCGGCGAGGAATGGCGCAAGACCTGGCATCCGGAGACCCTGCCACCGGCAGAAACGGATGCCCACCTGCTCGTCGTTGGTGCCGGCCCCGCCGGGCTCGAGGCCGCGCGGGCGGCCGGACTGCGGGGATTCCGCGTCACACTGGCCGAAGCGCAGGAGGAACTCGGCGGGCGTGTCACCCTTGAGAGCCGGCTGCCCGGGCTCGCTGCCTGGGCGCGGGTGCGCGACTACCGGATGAGTCAGATCCAGCGCATGCCCAATGTCGACGTCTATCGCTCGAGCCGCCTCGACGCAGACCAGATTCTCGAACTTGGAGCCGATCACGTGGCGATTGCGACCGGAGCCACGTGGCGGCGCGATGGTTGCGGCCGGCGCCTCACCTCACCTGTTCCCGGGAGCGACGCGGCGCATGTCCTCACCCCCGACGACATACTCGAGGGACGCCGGCCACCGGGAGACAAGGTGCTGCTGTTCGACGACGACCACTACTACATGGCGAGCGTGCTCGCAGAACTGCTGAACGCGGAAGGATACGACGTGAGCCTGGCGACGCCGATGGCGTCGGTCGCCAGCTGGTTGATTCATACACTGGAACACGAAGCGAACCAGGAACGCCTCCATGATGCAGGCGTGGATCTCCACGCCAACACGACCCTTCTCGCCGTGGAGACCGGTCAGGCGCTGCTTCATGACAGCCTGCAGCGCCGCGAGGTGACGCTGCCAGTCGACGGTGTCGTCATGGTGACGGCACGCCTGCCGGAAGACAGCCTCTACCACGAAGTCCTGCAGGCGCTCGACGGCTCGTCCAATGCCGGCACCCGCACCCTGCGCAGGATTGGCGATTGCCAGGCGCCGGGCATCATCGCCACCGCCGTCTACGAGGGTCATCGCTATGCCCGCGAGCTCGGGACGGACGCTGATCCAGGTGACGTTCCATTCCGCCGCGAACTCCATGTCATCGAACAGGCCATGACGTAGCCGCCGCGACAGCTGCTGACGACGTTGCATGGACGATTTGTCGCCTGCTGGTGGGATCCAGGGCGCTCAGGGGGATTCCTTCATGAGCAAGTACGCTACGCCGCTGAACATGCTTGAGATCGGAGGGCTGCCACATGCACCGACCCGCGTTCGCCGTGGGGCGGTGGCAGTACGGAACCCACGCTCGCCACCTCCCACCGGCCTCTGCCTTGGATTGCAGTCGACAATGCAGACTGACGTCGAGTGTCATCCACCGACCCCGAAGTCAGGACAGGACAATCCACAACGTCAGAATTCACTCTTGATCAGTAGTGTATTCCTACCTTATAGTTAGGATGGTACCCAGGAAGTCAAAGACCAACATACACCGAATAAGTCGTGATCTTGTATGGTTAGTCTGCGGTGGCGATTGTTTCGTCGAGAAGTCAAAGACAAATCGAGAAGGAGAGAATGGTTGAAATGTCAAAGTATGAGCCCTTGGAACAGTATCTGCGCGCCTGCAACCGTGCCGACGTACCCATGACCTTCGCCGAGATCGAGAAAATCATCGGGGATGGATTGCCGTCCTCAGCTTTCAGGCACCGGCCCTGGTGGTCGAACAATCCCTCCAACAGTGTCATTACGAATGCATGGCTCAGAGCGGGGTACAAGTCCGCCGACGTTGACATGACGGGCCGAAAGCTGGTGTTCCGCAAGTCAGCGAAGGTTGGTGCCCGATCGGGAGATCGCAGAACGAAGCCGCAAGGGGACGGTCCGGAAGAGCTGGAAGCGCCGCGCCAGAGCATCATCTCCCACCTCGCCAGCGCGCTCAACGGCACTGTGACGGTGTATGAAGGGGTCGACTTGACGGAACCCGTGGACACGGAGTGGAACGAGGCGCGGTAGCCGGCGATGCCCGTCCTTTTGCTCGACACCTGCGCGGTGGTCTGGATCGTGAGGAACGAACCGCTACACGAGCCCGCCGCGAGCGTGCTGGCGGAACTGCGTCCCGAAGACGGGCAATTGGCGGTCTCGCCGATGACCGCGTGGGAAATCGCAATGCTCGCGGCGAAGCGGCGATTGGCCTTGTCGCTCAATCCTACGATCTGGTTCGACAGGATTTGCGCGACACCCGGCCTCTCGCTTGCGGAATTGCCGCCATCAGTGCTGATTGCATCCTGCACCCTTCCAGGTTCACCGCCCGCCGATCCGGTGGATCGCATCCTCGCGGCGACGGCGCGGGCGTTCGGATACATACTGGTGACCCGCGACCGCCGCCTTCTCGACTACGGAAGCGACGGTCACATCCAGGTAATGAGGTGCTGAGGCTCGCCTCTCACGCAGACAGGTTCGTTGTTGACCAGCGTGTTCACTGCAGGCAGGCACTCGCGGGATCGCCGGCTGGTACTGCGTTCACTCCAACACAGAGCTTCCTTGATGAAGGGCAACGCCGCCGGCAACGGGCACGCGGTCCGCGCTTCCTCATGTGTTGCATTGCCTTAGGAAGCGGCAGCCAACCGGTCGAGGCGGTATGCCACCTTGTGCCTTGCGGCGTGTTCGGCCCTGAGAATGCCGTCGACGAGGGTATGGGTCAGGGGATCGGCGATGGCGTCGAGCGTGGCCAGACCGGCCTCAAGTTCGGTGATGATGACGTCGTGGATGTCGCGGGCTGTCTCTTCGGCGGCGCGAGGCCCGCTTCCCATTCTGAGGCGGCCATGGCGGCGGTGGTCCGGCCGACCACCGAGATCGAGAAGTCGTTCGAGGATCGCCTCGGCCCGGGCCATGGCTTCAAGGGCAGCGACCAGTTCGCGCGCCGCTTCCTCTTTCCTGCCGGCGCAGCCAAACACCAGACTGTGCAGAAAAATCTGGCTGACTGCGGCGACGAGCGGACGAAGCGCCCGGTTGAGCGCTTCGAGCGCGAGGGGCCGGGAACCCGGCTTGGGCAGCAGGTGCTTGGCGTGACGTGTGCCTTCCGGTGGCTCCTCGCACCACGCCCGGAGTCGTACGGCATGCGCCTCTTCGCTGGCCGCGATCTCGTGCATCAGCGACCGCATGGCGCCGTTCGGGAGCGCCTTGGCCGCAGCTGAGGCGCTTCTGGCACAATGCCCGGCCTGGGCGGCATCGGCGGCAAGGACCTCCATGGCATCGCATCCGATGACAAGATCCGACGCCGGCTTGTCATCCAGGCGGATGCCACACGCTGTCATGGTCTCGACCAGGGATGACGCCTGGCGCATCTGCTGCATCCAGAGGTCATTGGACTCCATGGCTTTCGAGTGACCCCAGGCCCGAAGCATGCGGGAATGAAAGAACGACTGGTTGATGGAGTCGATCAGGACAGCAAGCAGGGCTCCAGGCATCTGCCCGGCACCGTGGGACCGGTCTGCCGTCACGGCGTGTTGCGCCGGACACGGGCCCAGCTGTCGCGCAGACCGACCGTGCGATTGAACACCGGTCGCTCGCTGGTGGAGTCGGCATCGACACAGAAGTATCCCAGGCGTTCGAACTGCAGGACATCCCCGGTCGCTGCGTCGAGAACGGCCGGCTCAACGCGGCACTCATCGAGAACGACAAGAGAATCCGGGTTGAGGTCGGCGACGATGTCGCCATCACTGCCCGGGGTCGGTGACGTGAAGAGGCGATCATAGAGACGGACATCGACGCCGATGGCATGATCGGCCGAGACCCAGTGCAGGGTGCCCCTGACCTTGCGTCCGTCGGGAGAACCGCCGCCCCTGGTGGCCGGATCGTGGGTACAGCGAAGTTCCACGATGTCACCATCGGCGTCCTTCACGACCTCCTGGCAGGTGATGAAATAGGCGTGGCGCAAGCGGACCTCCCTGCCGGGGGCCAGGCGGAAGAACTTGCGCGGCGGATCCTCCATGAAATCGTCGCGTTCAATGTAGAGGGTGCGGGAGAAAAAAAGCGGGCGCCGTCCCGCTGCTTCGTCCTCGGGATTGTTGATTGCCTCGAGTTCGTCGGTCTCGCCCTCGGGCCACGTCTCGATGACCACCTTGAGCGGCCGCAACACCGCCATGCGGCGCGACGCGGCGCGGTTGAGATGGGTACGCACGCAGTTGTCGAGCATGGCCGGGTCGACGAGATTGTCCGCCCTGGCAACGCCCACCCTGGAAATGAACTCGCGGATCGCCTGCGGCGGAATGCCCCGGCGCCTCATGCCGCGCAGCGTCGGCATCCTGGGATCGTCCCAGCCGCTGACATGGCCATCGCGGACCAGGGTGATGAGCGCCCGTTTCGACAACACCGTCGAGCCAAGGTTGAGCCTGGCGAATTCATACTGGCGGGGCACCCGCGGCACCGGAAGATGGTCGATCAGCCAGTCGTAGAGCGGCCGGTGGTCCTCGAACTCGAGGGTGCACAGTGAATGGGTGACACCCTCGATGGCGTCCGACTGGCCGTGCGCATAGTCATAGGTCGGATAGACGCACCACGCCCTGCCGGTGCGCGGATGGTGCGCGTGAAGAATGCGGTAGAGTACCGGATCGCGCATGTTCATGTTGCCGGCGGCCATGTCGATCTTCGCCCGCAGCACGTGTGCGCCATCGGAAAACTCACCAGCCCTCATGCGTCGGAAGAGATCGAGATTCTCCCCGGGCGAACGGTTCCGCCAGGGACTGTCGCGGCCCGGTACGTTCCATGTGCCACGGGCTTCTCGCATGTCGTCGACCGACTGGGAATCGACATAGGCATCGCCATTTCGGATGAGATGTTCAGCCCAGGCGTAGAGCTGCTCGAAATGGTCCGAAGCGAAGTAGAGGTGCTCGCCCCATTCGAAACCGAGCCAGCGGACATCCTCCTGGATGGCTTCGATATACTCCTGTTCCTCGCGCACCGGATTGGTGTCGTCGAACCTCAGGTGACAGCGCCCGGCAAACTCCCCGCCGATACCGAAATTGAGGCACATCGACTTGGCGTGGCCGATGTGGAGATACCCGTTGGGTTCCGGGGGAAATCGCGTGACCACGGTCGCGACACGGTCGGCGGCGACATCGTCGGCAACGATCGCGCGAATGAAGTCATGAGGCCCCTCGGGAGCGGGGCTTTCTTCGACGCTCATGGCGCGACACTCCTAAAGTCAACGGTCTGTTGTGTGCCAAAATCACCCGGACTTGCCAACCCCGGGCGCTCGATCAACGCCCGCCGGTCCCGGAGACGGCGTGTGCTGTCAGGACACCTCCACCTCGGGCTGGTGGCATTCAAGGCGCGCCAGGAGGGTCCTGGCCGTGGCGAGGTCGTCCGGTCTGTTGATGTTGAAGAAGGGGTCCACGGGATTGTCGCTGAACGACGCCTCGGCCACCCGGTAGCGGCCGGTCCAGGCGTCGATCTTGCGCACGCCTTCCCTGATCAAGGCCTGACGCAACTCATTTCGCAGGTGGACGGGCCATAGGCCAACGACAGGATGGCGCCTGCCTGCGGAAGCCGCACAGGCCATGTCTGCACCCGAAGTCTTCACCGCCGTGAACAGCCTCTCGACTAGGTCGACGGGCAGGAACGGCGTGTCCGTGGGCACGGTGACGATCCAGTGCAGGCCTGGCACGTTGGCGAAGGTCCAGTCGAGTCCGGCGAGCACCCCGGCAAGCGGACCGGGGCGCCCGGGCAACATGTCGGGCGCCAGTGAGAACGCGGATGAGTCGAAGCGCGAGACGTCATCATTGACGTTGAGCGCCACCATGCGCACCTGCGGGCGCAAGCGGGCGATCACATGATCGAGAATGCTGCGGCCACCGAGGTCCAGCATGCCCTTGTCCCCGCCACCCATGCGTCGCGCCAACCCGCCGGCGAGCACCGTTCCGGCCACATCGTTCCGCAACGCCGGCACCTCCGTCACCCCTCTTTCGACTCCGGAACCGAGGGGTCGTCCCAGCACACGCGATGCTCGCCTGAGGCCACCATGAACCGTCTGCCACGCAGGCGGCCGATGAGTGTCATGTCGACCTGGCGGGCGAGTTCGACGCCCCAGGCGGTGAACCCCGAACGGGAGATCAGGACGGGAATGTTCATCCGTGCGGTCTTGATCACCATCTCGCTGGTGAGGCGACCGGTTGTGTAAAAGATCTTGCCGGCGGCCGGAATGTTCTCGATGGCCATGTAGCCGGCAATCTTGTCGACGGCATTGTGCCTGCCGACGTCCTCCATGTAGACCAGCGGACGGTCGCCTTCACAGAGAACGCAGCCATGGATGGCGCCGGCCTTGAGGTAGAGGCTAGGCGTCGCCGTGATCGTCTTCGCGAGCGCATGGAGCCATCCGGTGCGAACCACCGCGTTCCTGTCCAGGCTGACGGACTCGATCTCGTCCATGAGATCGCCAAAGACGGTTCCCTGTGCACATCCCGACGTCAGTGTGCGTTTCCGGAGCTTCTCCTCGTAATCGGTCTGCTGGCGGGTGCGCACGACCAGTGTCGCGGTCTCCTCGTCATGGTCGATTCCGGTCACCTCGTCGATTCCAGCCAGCATCCCCTGGTTCAGCAGATAGCCCAGGGCCAGGTAGTCCGGAAAATCCCCGATCGTCATCATGGTGACGATTTCCTGATCGTTGAGAAACAGCGTCAAGGGGGTCTCGACGGTCACGGCCCGGTCGACGCGATTGCCGTCCTGGTCGACACCGGACACCGAACGCGTCAGGCGCGAATCGTCGGGATTCGGCCTCAAGAGATAGTGCGTGGTTTCCGTCATGGGCCGAGTTGGGCAGCTGCCTCGCGTCGCGGCAGAGGGGTGTGACCTCGTATCATGTCTGCCGCTTTTTCGGCAATCATGACCGTCGGCGCATTGGTGTTTCCTGTCACGATTATCGGCATCACCGATGCATCAACCACCCTGAGGCCATCGACGCCGCGCACCTTCAGTTGATCATCGACCACCGCCATCGGGTCGCCAGACGCCCCCATCTTGCAGGTTCCCGACGCATGATATCCCGACAGGGCGCCACGGGCGACCGCCGCGAGAATGTCGTCATCGGTCGAGACATGCTCACCGGGATCCATTTCGCCTCCGCGATAGGGAGCCAGTGCCGGCTGGTGCGCGATGTCGCGCGCCCACCTGACCGCATCGATGAAATCCCGCCGGTCTTCCTCTTCGGCAAGATAGTTCGGTTCGATGACGGGATGATCCTCGGGATCGGCGCTGTTCAGCCTGATGTGGCCGCGCGAGAGCGGGTGCATCTGGTTTACATCGAACTGGAAACCGTCGATGGCGGTCTTCGCTCCGTAACCCCGACCTTCAGCGATGACCATCGGCGTGAAAAAGACCTGGAATCGGGGAAAGTCCGGCGCTTCCGCGCCACCCTTGGAAAAGGCGCCTGCCGACCAGAAGGGATGGCCTCCCGGTCCCACCCGCCCGCCACTGGCAAACCACGAGGCGCCGAGCATGAGAGCCATCATCGGGCGAGTCCAGCGGGCCTGCGTTGCGCGCGGTTGCCGACAGTGGAACCGAACCGGAATGTTGAGATGGTCCTGGAGGTTTTCCCCTACTCCGGGACTCGCCACTCTCACCTCGATCCCGTGCCGGCGCAGATGGTCCGCCGGTCCGATGCCCGACAACATAAGGAGTTGTGGCGAACCGATGGCACCCTGACAGACGATCACCTCGCGGGAGGCATGGACTTCGTCCGCAGCCGACCGCCGCCGGTAGCGCACACCTCTTGCGCGATGTCCCTCGATCACCAGGGACGTGACCAGACATCCCGTGCGGACTTCCAGGTTTGACCGGGATTCGGCAGGCCCGAGATAGCATCTCGAGACGCTGGAGCGCCGGCCATCGCGAACGGTCACATCGAGCAGGCCGGCACCAACCTGACTTGCTCCGTTGAAGTCCGGATTGGCCGGCAATCCCGACTGCAGGCAGGCCTCGATGAAGGCGTGATCGATCGGCAGCGGACGTCCCGCCTGCCCGGTCAGCAAGGGCCCGGACTCGCCGCGCCAGTGATCGCCGCCACCTTCCCTGCTTTCCGCCTTGCGAAAGTAGGGCAGCACATCTGCCCAGGCCCAGCCCCCGAGACCGAGCTGTCTCCAGCGATCATAGTCGGCGGCGTTGCCGCGTATGTAGATCATGCCGTTGATGGCGCTCGAACCCCCGAGACCGCGCCCCCGGGGCCACTGGATCCGGCGGCCGGCGAGATGCGTCTGGGGTTCGGTCAGGTAGCACCAGTCGAAGCGCGGGTTGCCGACGGCGAACACATTGGCCGCCGGCATGGCGACACGAAAGTCCCGGTTCGCGCCACCGGCCTCGAGGAGAAGGATGCGGCTCGCCCGCTCCTCGCTCAGGCGCGCGGCGAGGACAGACCCGGCCGATCCCCCACCAACGATGATGAAATCAAAGACCTCGACCACTGGCGCGTGCCGCTTGACACAGCCTAGTGGAAGGGCCGATCGCCGATGACCGTGACACGGTGCATCTTGCGATGTCCAGAAAAGTCGGAGGATGCCAGATGCATGGTGCACCGGTTGTCCCAGATCGCCAGATCACGGGGTTTCCAGGACCGCCGCACCTGGTAGTTGGGGTGCTCCGCAAACTCGCACAGCATTCTGAGGATGTAGTCGCTTTCGACCCCGCTGAGACCCTTGATCTCCTTGGTGAAGGTACGGTTGACGAACAGCCCCTTCCTTCCGGTTTCCGGGTGTGTTCGCACCACCGGATGCTCCATGGGCGGCAACTCGATGATGTCCCGGGCGAGTTGCTGGATCCCGCCCTCACCGGCCAGAACCGAGGTTCCGAACGACATGTAGTAGTCGTGGATCGCTGTCAGGTCCTCGATCATGTCGCGAACTGCCGGCGACAGCGCGTCGTAGGCAGCGTAGAGGCTCGACCACAGGGTGTCGCCACCACCGCCTGGCGGCGTCACCTGGCAATGCAGGATCGAGGCCATGGCGGGACGTTCGCGAAAGGTCACGTCGGTATGCCAGACGTCGTTGTAGAGGCTGCCATCGCCGTGCTGCTCGATGACCGTCACCTCGGGCAGGCCCGCCACATGGCCGAACACGGGATGAGGCGGCTCGACATCACCGAACCGGCGCGCAAGGGCGAGATGTTCCGTCGGGCCGATTCGCTGATCCGGGAGAAACACGACCAGGTGTTCGAGCAAGGCCTGGTGAATCAGTTCATGCGCGTCGCTCTCAATTCCCTCGGCAAGGTCGAGCCCGTGAATCTCGGCGCCGATCACGGGTCCGAGCGGGCGCACCTCAATGGAATTCCGGGTCAAGGTTCGCTCCCTTCGTCTTCCGCCAACAGTGGATACCCTGCACACGGTCACCGTCAAGACGTGATCCCTGCCACCTCCGCCGGCCACCGGTCGATGTCGTCGGAGCGGATTGGCCGCAGAACCGCGGCAAAGCCTTGTCACGTTCGCGACAAGGGGGGAAGATGAAGGCGGATCATGTGATGGGAGGCCCATGACCGAACGCGACATCGTCCGCACGAGTTGTCCCCGCGACTGCTATGACGGGTGCGGCATCGCCGTGATCAAGCGCCATGGCAAGATCACACGGGTTCTTGGCGACCCCGATCATCCGGTGAGCCGGGGGGCGCTGTGTGGCAAGTGCGCCATTGCCTACAATGGTGTCTGGCTCAACCCCGAATCCCGCCTCCTCCATCCCCTGCGCCGGACCGGACCGAAGGGATCGGGTCTCTTCGAGCGTATCAGCTGGGAGGAGGCGCTTGGCACAGTCGCAACACGCCTCGATACCATCATCGCCGAGAGCGGTGGCGCATCCATTCTCCACACGCACTACACCGGCACCTGTTCAGCCCTTGCCAACGCCTTTCCGGAGCGTTTCTTCAACCGTATCGGCGCCACCGAGGCCATACCCGATTCCATCTGCAACAACGCCGGCCACCAGGCTCTACACTATGTGCTTGGTTCAAGCGTCACCGGATTCGATCCCGCGACGGCCAGGGACAGCGCCTGTATCGTCGTCTGGGGCGCCAATCCGGCCCACAGCGCTCCCCATGCCCACAAGCACTGGCTGAAGGAGAGCCGGGCGAAGGTTGTCGTCATTGATCCAGTGCGTCACCGCACGGCCTCCGAGGCCGACATTCATCTGCAGGTCAATCCCGGCAGCGATGCGGTGCTGGCCTTTGGCCTGTGCCACATTGCCCGCCGCGATGGCTTGCTCGACGACGCCTGGATCGCCGGCCACGTCAAGGGCTACCACGAGGTCGAGGACGCAATCGCTGCGGCAGACCCGGAATCGACGTCGCGCGTGACCGGTGTCCCTGTCGACCTCATCGAGGAGACCGCCCAACTCTATGCGAGGGGACCATCCCTCCTGTGGCTTGGCCAGGGACTGCAGCGCCAGTTTCGCGGCGGCAACATCTTCCGCGCCTGCGCCATGCTTCCCGCGCTGACGGGAAACATCTCAAAACCGGGCACCGGAATCTTCTATCTCAACAGCACGCTCGACATCATGGCCCGCAAGGGCGCCACGCCTCCAGTTCCGGTGGCCCGGGAGACCGGTCCCTCCATCAGCCAGATGGACGTCCCCGCTGCGCTCGACTCAACGGACCGTTTCCGTGCCTACATGGTCTGGAACTGCAACCCCCTCGCCTCGAATCCGGCACAGCAGGTGCTCACCAGGGCGCTGATGCGCGAGGATCTGTTCACGGTGGTCGTCGACTGCTTTGAAACCGATACATCACGATACGCCGACATCGTGCTGCCGGCTGCCTCCTTCCTGGAATTCGACGACGTGAATGCGAGCTATTTCCACCTCCTTGTCGGCGCCCAGGTCCGGTGTGCCGAACCCATGGGCGAGAGTCTGCCCAACCAGGAGATTTTTCGGCGCCTCGCCCGCGCCATGGGGCTGGAGGACGCGGAGCTCCACCGCGGCGACAGCGAGCTTATCGACGAAGTGCTGGAAGGGACCGGTGTGTCCTGGGAAGAGTTGAAGACGCGCGGCTGGATCGCAGCCAGCGACGAGCCCCTTGTGCTGTGGCCCGGGGGCAGGTTTGCGACTCCGTCAGGCAAGGTCGAGATCGCCAGTGACAACGCCGAGGCCGACGGTCATCCCCGTGTGCCCGAGGCCGTGGCCGATCCGCCACGGGAGGAGGGCCGATTCCGCCTGTTGAGTCCCGCCGGCCGCTGGCTGATGAACTCCTCCTATGGCAACGATCCGCGCATCGGCGAGCTTCTCGGCGCACCGACGGTCACACTCCACCCGGACGATGCCCGATCATGTGGTGTCGGCACCGGTGACGAGGTCAGGCTCTCCAATGACGCCGGTTCGCTCACCATGGTCGCCGTCGTCTCGGACAGCGTGCCATCGGGGGTTCTGCTTACAGACAAGAGCAGGTGGCCCGGACCCGGTGGGACCAACGTCAATCACCTGCACATTCCCCGCAAGTCGGACATGGGCGAGAGCACCTGCGTCCACGGCGTGGAAGTCACCCTGACACGCTGATTCCCATGAACGCAGATGCATCGTCACGCTGGCGCATTGCCATGAGGGTCCGGAAACAGCATGATCGTCCCAGACAACCCTGCAAACAGGCGGCGCCGGCATGTGGATAGGAATACTCGTACTCATCACCTTCGGAATCTGCTCAATTGCTTGTCTTGTGGTGTCGATCCGCGGCGCCCTGCAGGGAAGATGGCACATCTTCGGCGCTCTCCTGATCCCGGCCGTGGGGATCGGGGGCACCATCATCATGCTGGTGGCACGGCCGGTTTCCCTGGAACTCTTCGGTGACAGCAATCTCGAGATTCTTCCCGAACGCGCCGTGGCCATCACCGGCGACGACCTGCTGACTGTCCACAACGGCACCTGGCGCTTCGGCTATGCCTACGACGAAGAAACGCAGCTTTTCCACTGGTATGACGAGGCCTATGCCGATGACGGCGGATTCTCCGGACGCAACGACACCGGCCAGACCTGGTCAGGTGGTTGGGACATCGTCGAGGATGGAATCTGCCTCTCCCGGGGACAGGACACGGACTGTTTCGGTGTCTGGCGGGATGGCGATCTCTGGTACCAGATCAACCACCGAGATGAGATTGTCAATCGCTACATGGTGATGGAGGCCTTCCAGGTTCCCAAGGGGCATCCGAAGCTGTCTCCGGCGGTTCTGCAGGCCATCATTCCGGGTCGCACGCTCGCAGGTGAACTGCATTTCCATTTCGGAGAGCCATTCTACAGCGCCTCCTTTGACGCCGGCAGCGACGCCGTCACGGTACGCCGAGGTGACGCAGCGGCATCTCTCGGAACGGAGGAAGCCGGCACGTACCTAATTGATGATAACGGCATGCTGTGCCTGGCGGGAGTGCTCCACGTCGTCGATGCCTGCTACGCTGTCGTTCCGCGACCCGGCGGTGCCGACATCGTTCGTGACGACAGGCGTATCCTCGCCACCGTCACGGAACTGAGATAGGCATCTCGCCGGGGTTCTCCCCTGGCGTTCCGGGCAACCTTGACAGTCCGTTCGGCCGCGCCGTATCACCCTTTCTCGGGAGGGCGCGTAGCTCAGCGGGAGAGCACTGTCTTCACACGGCAGGGGTCGCTGGTTCGAACCCAGCCGCGCCCACCATCCTTACAAGCATGCCGCATGAGCGGCCGGAAGCGATGACTGCCACAGATCGCTACCGCGGTTGCGTCTTCCCCCAGGCGCACGTGATGCCCTGGCAGGGTGTGTGGCCGACCATCGACAACTCAAGCCTTGTCCTTCCCGGCGCCGCCATCATCGGTGACGTGGTGATGGAGGCACAAACCAGTGCCTGGTTCAACGCAGTGATCCGCGGCGACGACGGACCTGTGCGCATTGGTGCCGGCACCAACGTCCAGGACGGATGCATCATCCACGTTTCCGTCGAACTCCCGACCATCATCGGCCGGGGCGTGACAATTGGTCACATGGTTCATCTTCACGCCTGCACCCTGGAGGACGACACCCTGGTGGGTTCCGGCGCCATCGTGCTCGACGGAGCCAGGCTCGAGCGTGAGAGCCAGGTTGCTGCCGGCGCCCTGGTGGCGCCCGGCAAGGTTGTGCCGAGCGGTGAACTGTGGGGCGGAGTTCCGGCACGAAAACTGCGTGATCTCAATCCAGACGAGATCGACGGCATCCGGGACAACGCCGCGTGGTACGTTCACGAACTTGCCGCCTGGCGGCAACAGCTGGAGACACAGCCATGACCTTTGACGGAAAACGCGTTCTCGTTACCGGCTCGACGAGGGGGATCGGCCTTGCCACGGCGCGCGCCTTCCTGAAACAGGGCGCGAGCGTCGCCATCAACGGCCGCAAGGCCTCCGATGTCTCCGCCGCCATCGCCGGACTCGGCGGCGAGAACCTGGTTGCTGCATCCGGCGATCTCGGCAGTGCCGCAGCCTGCCGCCAGGTCGTCAATGCGGCCATTGACGGGCTGGGTGGTCTCGACGTCCTCGTCAACAACGCCGGAGTTTATGTCGGGGGGCCGGTCGAGGACGTCAGTGACGAGACCTACGCGTGGCTGATGGACATCAACGTCAAGGGTTGTTTCTTCTGCAGCCAGGCGGCAATCCCGGAACTGCGCCGCAACAATGGCGCCATCGTCATGACCGCATCGGAATCCGGGCTCTCCGGCAATCACGAAAGCGCTCTCTACTGCACCTCCAAGGGCGCAGTCGTGAACATGACACGAGCGCTTGCCCACGATCTCGCGCCAGACATCAGGGTCAATGCGGTGTGCCCGGGGGCAGTCATGACCGACATGCTCGGTGCCGGCGACGACGCGGAAGCTCTCCGCGACATTGCGGAGTTTTCACCCATGAAGACCATCGCTTCGCCGGAAGAGATTGCCGACGCGATCTGCTTCCTGGCCGACCCCGGTCAGAAGTTCATGACCGGAGCCCTGCTCTCCATCGACGGCGGCGCGACGGCGTGCCGCTGACCCTACCTGGCCGCCACGCACATGATTTCGACCAGCAGGTCGGGATGCGCCAGGGCCGCTTCCACCGTGGCTCGGCACGGTTTGTTGCCGGGATCAATCCACGCCGTATAGACCTCGTTCATGGCCGCCCAGTCACCGATATCGGCAAGCCAGATCTGCACCGAGAGGAGCCGTGATCTGGAAGAGCCGCAGGCCTCGAGCGTGGTGTCGATCTGCTCCAGGATGTTCCGGGTCTGCTCCTGGACATCGCCTGTGGAATCGGAGGCCACCTTGCCGGAAAGCCAGACCGTGTCGCCATGAATGACGGCGCCGCTGAAGAGTTCGCCTGGCTGCAGGCGCTGGATATCGGTCATGGCCCCCTTCCCTGAACAATGCGCATCGTCGGGAGAGACTAGCACCAAAGTGCGTGCCGACTGAAGCCCAGGCCACCCGGCCACGACCGATTGGCTTGGGCAGCAGTACAGCGTTCAGAGCGCCATGGCCGCTTCAAGCCCCTCGAGAGTCGCTTCCTCTGTCGTGCGGGGCGACAGCGCATCGCCGTCCGCACCTGATCACGCCGGCGACAAGGCCGGTCGTCAATCCCACGACAGTCAAGCGTTTGCCGCACCACGCCATACCTCGTGGCGTGTGCCACCTGACCCACGATATCCGGGGCCAGAACGGTCGCATCCGCGTCAACACATCCCGAAACTTCGCAGACCGCCCGAAACGGCCCCGCACCGCATCGTCACACCAGATGCGGACGGGCCGTCAAGACACAGCACCAACTCTTGAATGTGCCTGCCGTGAACGCCAACGGCTATTGCGGGAGATGGAAATCGGGTAGTGTGTCGTGACGCGGTTCTGGCCCACTCGGACGAGATCGATGAATCAGATCACGAACATCCGGGATGTTCTTACCGACGAGGTTCTCTCCAGGTTCGAAGGCGACATCGGCGACGCCCGCGGTCTTCCCAATGCCGCGTTCACGTCCGAGGCGTACTTTGCCTTGGAACGGACCTTGCTCTTCGCCCGCACATGGACCTTTGCCGGGCGCGCGAGCGAGTTGGCGAAGGCCGGCGACGTGCGTCCCGTCGATGTCGCCGGGCGACCCCTCATCCTCACCCGAGGTGGCGACGGGGCGATACGTGCCTTCCACAATGTCTGTCCCCATCGCGGCGCGCGGTTGGTGGTCGAGAACCTCGACGGCGCTGCGATGATGACCTGCCCCTATCACTCCTGGACCTACGGCATGGACGGCAGGCTGCGAGCCCGTCCTCACTTCCACAAGCCCGATTGCCATGACACCGAAGGCGACGAGCGCGTCACGCTGTTCCCGGTGCGTTGCGAGGTCTGGCACGACTGGGTGTTCGTCAACCTCGACGGCGGGGCCGAACCCTTCGCTGACTTCATCGCGCCCGTGGAGGCCTGGTTCGACGGCTATCCCCTGGCGCCGATGCGCTGCACGGGGCACCGGACCTACGACTTCGCCTGCAACTGGAAGCTGGCGGTGGAGAACTACTGCGACTTCTATCACGTGTTCAAGGTCCACCCCGCGCTTCATCAGTCCATGACCAAGGACGCCCGCAAATCGATGGTGACCCTGGGCCGCCACCTGATGAACGAGTACTGGTTCGAGGCCGAAGACCGCGGCGGGCTGGGCGACAAGTCCGGCCACGGCATGCACCTCATTCCGGGGCTCAGGCCCGAGTTCGAGAATCGTCAGGTCTACAGCGCGATTTTTCCGAACGTTGCCGTCAACATCTACCCGTGCAACGCGCAGTGCGTGCTCTTCGAGGCGCTCTCGGCCGAGACAACCCGCATGCACATGTGGTTCTACTTCGTCGAAGGCGACCACGACGATCCCGCCATGGCGACTCTGCGCGAGAACATCTGCGAGGAATGGGACCAATTGAACGCCGAGGACGAGGGCATCTGCCGGCGTCTGCAGGAAGGTCGGCTCTGCGACGCCTACGACGGCGGCCGGCTGGCGCCGTACTGGGACAAGGGCACGGTGCACTTCCACAAGCAACTCGCCGAGGTCATGACGGCAGCGTAGTGGTGGTGACATGTCGCTGCCGGTTTCGGCGTGCTGGCAGCCCAAGGCAGGGACTTTGTCGATCAGTCCAAGCGACGTTGCAACTGATATGGGGGACGCGACATGAGAGACTATTTGAACAGATTGACTGCGGCCTCGTTCGTTGGCTTGGTGATGGTCTTTTCACCATGGGCAGCGCACTCGGACGTCCCGGAATCCGATGACGTCATCAAACTCGGGATCAACGAGTGGACAACGCAGCAGGTCGTCACGCAGATCGCTCACCAGCTTCTCGAGGAGATGGGCTACAACGTTGAGTCGGTGACCGTCGGCTACTATCCGCAGATCGAAGCGATGAAGCAGAACGACCTGACGACGACGCTGGAACTCTGGCCGAGCAACATCGGCGAGGGGATTTTCGAGGCCCTCGATGCCGGTGAGCTGGTCCATCTTGGCCATCACGACATTTCCGGTGGTGGTCAACTCTACTATGGCGCCTGGATGGAAGAGCAGTGCCCCGGACTACCCGACTACACCGCTCTGCACGGCTGCATGGATACTCTGGTTTCACCCGAGACAGCGCCGAAAGGCCGCTTCGTGGGCTATCCGGCGGATTGGGGCAATGTCCATTATGCCGAGCGTTTCGAGGCGCTTGGACTGGATCTCGAGGTGATACAGGCCGGAGGCGAGGGACCGCTGGTCGCCGAAATGGCGAGTGCCTATGAACGCAAGGCACCCATCCTCATCCATTTCTGGGAGCCTCATTGGGCGATTGGGACCTATGACATGAAGGTTCTGGGTGCGCCGGTCTGGGAAGAGGGATGCGAGACGGATCCAGCGTGGGGACCCAATCCCGACATGACGTACGACTGCAACTTCGCGGTGCAGAAAGGGATCTTCAAGGCAGCCAATCCCGTAATCGACATGACTTGGCCTGCGGCCGGTGCCTTCTTGCGCGAACTCTCGCTCACCAATGCAGATGCGTCATGGATGCTCATCGAGGTCGATCAGAACGGTCTGAGTCAGGCTGAGGCAGCCACCAAGTGGATAACGGAAAACCGCGACAGGGCTAACGAATGGATCGATGCGGCGATGGCGGGATCCTGAGCGATAGCATCGCCTAGGATGATCCGAACCACGGGATTGGAGTCCTGTAGCCGTACCATGCCTCATGCGCTGTTTGGTTTCGGTCGTTGGCCAAACAGATCCCTGCGCGATCATTGCATCAGTTGATGGCTCAGGATTTGACTGAGGTACCCAGCGACAGTCGGCCGCCACGGTCGATTCGGTGTCGAAGATCGTGAAGGCTCGAGATGACCGGCCGCGGGAGTGTTTCCTGAATGTGATGGCAAAGCGGAAGCGTCATGTCGAATGAGATTCCCGAAGACGGTCTCGTCCTGGTTGTCCGCAAGGACTGCCCGACCTGCCAACTGATCGCGCCGGTGGCGACAGACCTCGAGGCACGCGGTGCCCTTGCTGCCATCTACTCGCAGGACAATCCCGGCTTCCCCGAAGGGCTGCGGGTTCGCGACGACCGCCACCTCGAGGTCTCGTTTCACCTCGCCGTCACCATCGTACCGACACTGATCCGCTTCGAAGATGGAGTGGAAACCGCGCGGGCAATCGGCTGGTCGAGGCAGGAGTGGGGCAATGTTGCCGCTCTCGACGATCTCGGTCCCGGTCTGCCGGAAGAACGGCCAGGATGCGGGTCCCTGAGCGAGGAACCGGGCTGGGCGGAGGAACTCCTGGCACGACACGGCGAAGCGGGTCTTGGTGCCGAGACTCTCACCGTGGAGTTTCCGGAAGACCCCTTCGAGATCATGGATGTCCGCGGATGGTCCGACGGCCTTCCCGTGGTTCCGCCGACACCGGCGCGCGTGCTCGCCATGCTGCGCGAGTGCACTCTGGCGCACGATCATGTCCTGGGGTCTATTCCGCCGGCGGGGGCGGAACTGACGGTGGAGAAGGCAGCCATCAATGCGGTCATGGCGGGATGTCGTCCGGCGTACTTTCCCGTGGTGCTGGCCGCTCTCGATGCGGCGCTCGACCCCGACTTTGCCTGGCAGGGCCTGCTGTCGACCACCATGGGGGCGGGTGTCGCCGTCATCGTCAACGGCCCCGTCTGCCGCCGGATCGGTCTCAACAGCGGGTTCAATGTCCTCGGTCACGGCACCCGGGCCAACGCCACCATTGGGCGCGCGCTCGTCCTCATCGCCATGAACGTCGGCGGCGCCCGGCCAGGCGGTGTCGATCGCTCGACCATGGGCCACCCAGGCAAGCACGGTCTGTGCTTTGCCGAAGACGAGAGTGATCCGGCGTGGCAGACGCTGGCTGCCTCCAGGGGAATCGATGAGGAACGCTCGGCGGTCACCGTCTTCGGATTCTGCGGTACGGCGATCATGAACGACGAGACAGCCCGCACGGCCGAGGATCTCGTGGCCAGCCACGCCCGGTCGCTCGAGGCAATGTGCCAGATTCGATCCAGGCGCGGCGGCGGGGTGCTGCTGGTGATCTCCGGCGAATTCTGGCGAATTTTCCGGGATTCAGGCTGGGACCGGACACGGATCGAGGCGGCGTTGCACGACGCAACGGCAGGCCCGGGTGGGGAAACCCCGATGTTCGGACCCGGCGATCTTCTCGTTACACGCGCCGGTAGCCATGCCGGACTCTTTTCCACTATCATCCAGGGATGGGGTAGTGGCCCCACGGGGAGTCAACCCGTCACAAGGGAGGTGGAGCCTTGACCACGATCCTTCTCGATCCCACGGCGGCGCGCGCCAGTCCAGCACGTCAGCGTGTGGCTGGCCACCGGTCCCTCGAGGGCCTCACCGTTGGCCTTCTCGACATTCGCAAGCGCCAGGGTGATGTCGTTCTCGATCACCTCGAGAGGCTGCTTGGCGAACGCGGTATCCGAACCGGTCGCTATGCCAAGCCGACATTCACCAAGCCGGCGCCATCAAGCGTGATCGATCAGGTCACCGCGGAGTGCGATGCCGTGGTTGAAGGCCTTGCCGATTGAGGTTCCTGTACGTCGTGCAGTCTGCAGGACATGCTGGACATCGATCGCATGGAGACACCGGCGGTGGCGCTGGTTTCCGAGGAGTTTGCAAGCGGTGTCGCGTCGTGGCGCGATCTCCATGGTTTCGACCCGGCCGTGGTGTATGTCCGTCATCCGATTCAGCCCCTGAACGAGGCTGAACTGCGTGGCCGCGCCGAAGACATCGTCGACGCCGTCATTGGCGCCCTCACCAGAACCTGACGGGCAGTCGGCCAACGGACCCCTGGTCACCTTCCACGGGGTCCGCTCCGCCCCCCAGGACGGACCACAGACTCGTGCTTTCGGCGGTCATTCGTCGTGTATCGCCATCTCGGCCGGTAACACGCTGTTGATTCTCGATGCCGGCTCCGGCATGCGCGACTGCGGGCTGTCACTGCTTGGCAAGGGGCCTCTGGAAGGACATGTCTTCTTCAGTCGGCCCACGGTCGTTCGCACCATCGGAATCCCGTTCTTCGCCCCGGCCTTTTCGGCCGACAACCGCTTTACCCTCTACAGTTCAGGCGGGGCCATCAGATCGGAACTCGCACGGCTGATGTCCGATCCCGTGTTCCCCGTTTCCCCCGATATCTTCAACGCCACCGTCACCTTCCGTGACCTTGATCCGGGCACACCCGTTGCGATTGCCTCGAATATCACCGTCACCACCCTGGTCCTTGGCGGGTCGATGCCGGGAACGGCCTATCGTTTCGACGGTGACGGCTGGTCGCTCGCCTGGGCAGCCGGCATCACCGACCATGACGACGCGGATGCCATCCGTGCTTTCGCTTGCGGCGCCGGCCTCCTGATCGCGGGCGGTGCTCGTGACGTCATCGACGTCCTCATACCGGACGTATCGGTCACCGGACTGGTGATCACGGATCATCCACCGGGCCTTGATGACGATGACCTCGCCCACCGCGAAGAAGCGCTTCAACGTCTCGTCCCCAACGCCAGATTGGCCCGGCAGGGCGAGACTCTGCGCCTGAGTTAACCATGTTCGGCGCTTTCCCGACTGCAGGGGACAGTTTCGCTGATGTGGCGCGCCTGGTTCCCGGATGTTCTTCTGAATAGCGCGCGATCACATGGAGTTCGAGCAGGCCCGATTCGGGGTGGCGTCCGGATGGACGTTGCGATGCCATCTCGTGGGTGGGTACCGCCATCCCCTTGTCGACAGGATCTACCGGACAACAATGTTCGACGGTCGGCGGACACCAGGTCTCGAAGCCCTTCCTCAAGAAGTTGAGACCCTACGGATCACTGCACCGCGGCTGGAGCGTCAGAGCGAGAAGACAGCCGGGACCAACCCCGAGCATGACGCCTCCTCATCCAGGGCTACGGACTACACATCAATGTTGTCGAAGCCATGATAAACGTCTCGGTGGGCAGCGTCCTGTTCTGCAGGACTGCCCACTCACTCCATTCTCAAGCGGACTCATGAAACGTGACGGACATACCATCGCACGCATCAGTGGTCATTGTCGGCGGCGGCATCATGGGGTGCTCGACGCTCTATCACCTTGCCGCGAACGGTGTCACTGACGCGATCCTGGTCGAACGCAACCAACTGACGTCCGGCACAACCTGGCACTCGGCCGCCCAGGTGCGCGCCCTGCGGTCGACAAGGAACCTGACCGAGCTGATCCGCTACTCCGTCGAACTCTATTCGAAGCTGGAGGAGGAAACGGGCCAGCAGACCGGCTGGATCAACGCGGGATCGCTTTCCATCGCCACCAGCCCGGATCGCATGATCCATATCCGGCGCCAGGAGGCCCTGGCCCGTCTCTTCGGCGTGAGCGCGCAGACCATCGGCCGAGACGAGGCCCAGGAGCGCTGGCCCCTGATGAACACCGACGATGTCGTTGGAGCGGTGTGGTCGGCGGATGACGGACGGGTCAGCCCGTCGGACCTGTGTGCAGCGCTGATCAAGGGGGCGAAGGCGCGCGGTTGCCGGGTCTTCGAGAACACCGGAGTGACCGGCATCCTGACCCGGAACGGCGGGGTCCATGCCATCGAAACCACCCGGGGCACGATCCGATGCGATGCCGCGGCCCTGTGCACGGGGTTGTGGAGCCGCGAAACCGGGGCCATGGCCGGGGTGGAGATCCCCGTATGGCCGTGCGAGCATTTCTACCTGCTGACAAAGCCGGTGGAGGGCCTTTCGGGCCACCTTCCCGCGCTCTCGGACCACGACGGCCATCTCTATATCCGCGACGAGAGCGGCGGATTCCTGATCGGTTGTTTCGAGCCTATGGGCAAGCCTGTCTCGCCGGACGCAATTGGAAAGGACTTCGCCTTTCGATTGCTGCCGGAGGACTGGGACCATTTCGAACCGATGATGATCAACGCGCTGCATCGGCTCCCGGTGCTGGAATTCGTCGAGGTCAGGACGCTGTTGAACGGTCCCGAGAGCTTCACACCGGATGGCATGTTCATGCTGGGCGAGACAGCGGAGACGCGCGGGCTGTTTCTGGGATGCGGGATGAACTCGGTTGGTGTCGCCACGGGCGGCGGTGCCGGCATGGCTCTCGCGCACTGCATCCAGCACGGACACATGCCGATCGATCTGAACGAAGCGGACCCAAAGCGCTTTCCACCCGAACTCAATTCCGTCGAGGCACTGACCGCGCGGGTGCCGGAAGTGCTCGGCAAGCACTACGAAATCAGCTATCCGGGCCGGCAATGGACGAGTGGACGTGGCTTGCGGGCAGCTCCACTCGACCGGTGCTGGAAGGAAGAACGCGCGCACTTCGGCCAGTTCCATGCCTGGGAGCGGCCGCTCTACTTTGGCAGGGCGCAAGAGCCGACACTGAGCTTCGGCAGGCCGCATTGGCACGATGCGGTGGAACGCGAGGTCCGGGCCGCGCATGAGGCAGCGGCTGTCTTCGATCAGTCGACCTTCGGCAAGATCGAGGTTGCCGGGCCGGACGCATGCCGGTTTCTGGACAGGGTTTGCGCCAACCGGATGAATCGCCCGGCAGGGCGAGCGATCTATACCGCCATGCTCAACGAACGGGGCGGTTTCGAAAGCGACCTCATCGCGGTCCGTATCTCCAGAGACCACTATCGTCTCTATGTCGGGACTGCTTCGATCAAGAGGGATCTGGCCTGGCTGAGACGGCATGTGCAGGAAAGCGAGAATGTGACGCTGACCGATTCAACCGGCAGTCATGCGGTTATCGGCCTCATGGGACCCAGGTCAGCGGAGATTGCGGCGGAACTCGGCGCAGGCTCGCTCGCCGGGATCGGCTATTTCCGCGCAGCTGAGGCGAAGATCGCCGGGCACCCTGTCCGGGCCGTCCGGCTTTCCTATGTCGGCGAGGCTGGTTGGGAGATGACCTGCCGTGCGCATGCCGCGGAGGCGGTCTACGGCGCAATTCGCGATTGCGGCGCCTCCCCTGCCGGAGTGTTCGCCCAGACGTCCATGCGGATCGAGAAGAGATTTCTCGCCTACGGGCACGAACTGGACACCGAAATCTCGCCGCTTGAGGCCGGACTGGAGTTTGCCGTGGACTGGAGCAAGGACTTTATCGGCAGGAAGGCACTGCTGGAGATGAAGAAACGGGGTGCCCGGAACCGGATTGTCTCGATCATGCTCAGCGACAGACATGCCGTCCCGCTCGGCAATGAACCGGTCGTGCTGGAAGGCAAGCTAGTCGGAAGGACCACCTCGGCCGCATTCGGTTTCCGGATCAATGCCCCGGTCGCCCTCGCGAACATCGCAGACCCTGACGCCCGCAGAACGGGTGCGGACGTCATGATCGACATCGCGGGAACACGGTTTCGCGGCCGCGTCGTCGCCGGCGCCGTCTTCGATCCCCAAGGCCGCAGAATGAGGTCTGCTTCTGGCGTGAGGTAGTCACAACAAGCCGCTGGATTGTGGCCCGCTGACACAAGACCGCTGCCAGGCGGTACGGCCAGGCAGTGGCGTCACTTGGCGGCAGTTCGACGGATGCGTGCAAGTGATCACAGGCGATAGTCGTCCATCCGGGATGAATCCGGCCAGAACCGGCAGGCGGCATGCAGCCTTGAGCGACATGTTTCCTCGATGGGTCAGTGGGCAGGACTCAGCGTTCGAGGAGTTCTCCGACAGCGCGTTCCACGGCATCGACCGCAATGTCGTTCATGGACCGCGTCGTGCTCTCGACCACTGCCGCACGATTGCCCCAGGGGGCATAGGTCTCGACGGGGCTCGGGCCGAAGAGACCGACCGTCGGCGCTCCGCAGGCGGCGGCAAGGTGCATCAACCCGCTGTCGTTGGCGATCACCATGCTGCATCGCCGCATCACTTCTGCGAGAGTCAGGAGATGTTCGCTTCCGGTCAGGTTCAGGGTCGTTTCCTGCGGCAGCGCCTCGACGACGGGTTGGGTGAGGCCATGTTCTGCCGGTCCTCCCATGATGACGATGCGTCCGCCTGCCAGCGCACCATCGGGAGAGGTCAGCCGCCTTGCCAGCGCAACGTAGTTTTCCCAGGGCCAGATCTTCTCCCTTCCGCTGGCAGTGGGGGCGAGGCCGAGCACGGGACCTCCACTGGACACAAGCCGGGTGGCGTGGCCGCGGTGAGTCCCGTTGGTCCACACCCTTGGTGACGGGACCGGTTCGACTCCATACCAGCGCGCCAGGCTCTCCACGCGATGCCCGGCGCCGCCCCTGAACTTGGTGCGCCGCCTGTTCCGCATGAGCACAAAGGGAACAGCCGAGGCCCTGAGGTCGACGACGAGATCCCACCAGGTGCCCACCGTCTGCCGCCACAAGCTGAACCAGTGTCCCTTGCGCGGTTCCTTGTCGAGAACAATCACCCGCTCAAGTCCCGGCAGGCACTCGAAGAGTTCGGCGGCCACGGGCCCGCACACGACGGTCGTCTCGACACCCTCACCGGCTACGAGATGATCGAGCAATCCCGTCGAAAGAACCGCATCACCCAGCCGGGTCGACGTGATGAAGAGCAGTTTCACCGGCTCACTACGGCGTCGTGGAGAGTTTCGAGTTCGGCAGCCGCGTCGTCCCAGGACCTGTCCCGCTGCAAATCGGCCGCGTCCTTCGAACGGCCCCGGTAGACGAGCTCCTCCTTGAGGCAAAGGATGGCACAGTTGGCAAAGGCAGCGTCATCGGGCACCAGGAAACCCGACCTGCTGTCCTTGATGCGCTCCACAGCGGCTCCCGCCTTGAAAGCCACGCCCGGGCAACCGGCTGCCTGGGATTCGGCGAGCGTCGCCACGTAGGCCTCGCGCAACGAGCCGGGGTGAAGGTGGACACGGGCATGGCGGAACTCCCGGGCCATGTCGGTATCCGGGAGCGGCCTGCGGACCACCACGCCGGCGCCACCGAGGCTCTCCATGCGTCGCCACAGCGATGCCAGATCACCCTCCACCGCCTTGCCCGAGGCCGCCCTGGCGAGCAAACCGGAAAAGACATGCAATTCCGCTTCGTCAATCATGGGATGGATCTTGTCGACCCAGAGGTCGAGGAGCCAGGCGAGGCCGCCGCGCGGATGCATCGTCGTCACCGCCCTTGGCGGCCAGTATCCCTGGGGAGGCTCCGGCGCAAGGTAGGCCGGAGCAATGCCCGGTCGCAGAACCGCAGCCAGTCCTTCATCGGCGCTCCATGACGATACATGGTAGTCACCCATGAAGACGAGGCGGTCGATCCTGCAGGCATCGACCCTGGAAGCGAGCGCGGCCACACCGCTGTCGTCCAGCTGATCGGCCACCCAGAGCATCCGGCACCGGCCGGATTCAACCTTGTCCAGCAACCGCGGGTGCCTGAGCGCCACGACAAGATCGGCTTCAGGAATCGCTTCGGCGATGTTCTTCCAGAGGACGCCCCGGATTGTGTGCGTGTCTTCGCAGCGGTTCATCACCGTGACCTCGTGGTGACGGTTGGCGAGGGCCTCGGCGAGAAAGACCAGACCCTTCTGCGCACCGCCCATGGGATCGTTGCGCGGCGAGTAGCCGTCAAAGGCAAAGGAATCGTCAAGAAAGAGGACTTTCATCATCCACCAGGGGAGAAAGGGTTGAATATAGAACCGCCCCCGACGGGTTCAGGCAACCCCCCGGTTTCCATGCCTGGTCCCCGGAGGGCTTGCCGTAGGGCGGAGTCGTCGCCATCCTTGCCAGGTGTCAGGATCCGGAGAATGCGGGGATGACGGACACATCGCGTGTGGAGCTCGAGGGGCGTGGCGTTCTCGCCATCGATGGCCCGGATGCGCGCACGTTCCTCCAGGGCATCATCACCAACGACGTCGGCCAGGTGGACCGGGCGTGCGCAATCTATGCCGCCCTGCTGACGCCTCAGGGCAAGTTTCTCTTCGACTTCTTCGTTGCCGACGATGGCGACGGCGGTCTTCTCCTCGACACGAGACGGGACCGCCTTGACGCTCTTGTCGAGCGCCTCGACTTCTACAGGTTGCGGGCGAAAGTGCGCATTCGCGATGTTTCCGAGAACTGGCGCGTCAGCGCCCTTATCGGCGACGAAGCGGCCAGGACCGCGCGCCTCGTCTCCCGCCCGGGCAATGCGCGTCGTGCAGAACGGTCCGTCATCATGGTCGATCCCAGACTTGCCGCGCTCGGCGTACGCGTCATTCACCCGCTCGACAGACCCGCGTTTGCAGAGATCGCCGGCATGCCGGCAGACGTCTACGAATCGCTCCGCCTGGACCTTTCGGTTGGCGAGGCCACCCTGGACATACTCGTTGGCAAGTCCTTTGCCCTTGAGAGCAACTTCGATCATCTCAATGCCATTGATTTCACCAAGGGCTGCTATGTCGGGCAGGAACTGACGGCGCGCACCAGATACCGCGGCACCGTAAGACGGCGCCTCTTCCGGGTCAGTACGACGGATGACGGGAACCTGCCGGATCCTGGAACACTGATCACGGCGGGGAAGACCGAAATCGGCGAGATGAGAAGCAGCCGCGGCGCCACAGGCATCGCACTCATCCGCATGGACCGGCTTGAGGAAGCCGGCGACAGGGAGATCCGCGCCGGCACGGCGGCCTTGTCCGCCGAACGACCCGAGTGGTTTCCGCCAGAGTCCGCTGCCGCGGGCTGAGTCACAGCTCCCGGTCGCCTGCTTTGACCCACCGGGCGAGGTTCACGACCGCCATTGGAGCGTCGGTCAAGCGGGGTCGATTCGCTCGAGGAGGTCGACGACATCCCTCATGTGGGGAACAGCAAAGGTTCCCTCGATGGCATCGGCCCCCTCCGGGGCCCACTTGTCGCCGTGGCGTGCCACCCGGCAACTCGTCCAGCCCCGGGCATTTGCGGGCGCGATGTCATGGAACCGGCTGTGAGCGACGTGAAGCAGGTCATCCTCATCGAGCCCTCGTTCCCCGAGGCGGGCAACGAGAGCATCGAAGTGACGCGGACCGGGCTTGTAGCCCTTGATGTCGTCAGCGGTAACGAGAATGTCGAACTCCCGTTCGAGCTGTGCCGCACTGCCGGCAAAGAGATCGCGGTCGACATTGGAGATCACGCACAGGATTCGCCCCTGGCGCGCCAGCGCCTCGAGGGAGCGCGCCGAATCATCGAAGGCCGGCCAGTCACTCACACCCTGCGCAAATCGGGCACACTCGCGTTCGTCTGCCGGAATGCCGCAAGACTCGGAGAGACGCGCGAGGGACCGGGAGAGGACACTGCGGTAGGACAGGAACGTATCGTGCCTCTGCTCGACGATTTGCGCATCAAACAGGCGGCGGACCAGTTCCTCTCCCGGGACATCAAGTCCGTTGCGTTGCGCCCATGCGCCCAGCCATTCCGCGATCCCGCTTTCCCAGTCAATCAGGGTGCCGTAGCAGTCGAAGGACAGTGCCTGGTACTTCATGTTGAGTCCTGTTCCGTTAAGGCCGCCTGGGCCGCTGCCAGACGGGCGATGGGAATTCGGTAGGGAGAGCACGACACGTAGTCGAGTCCCTTCCGATGACAGAATGCGATGGAGGCGGGATCGCCGCCGTGCTCGCCGCAGATGCCCAGTCCCAGGTCGGCCCGTGTGCGCCTTCCCCTGTCACTGGCAAGCGCCACAAACTCCCCGACACCCTCGGTATCAAGAGTGACGAAAGGATCTTCGGCGAAAATGCCTTCCTCGAGGTAGCGTTCGATGAAGCGGCCCGAGTCGTCGCGGCTGATGCCGAACACGGTCTGAGTCAGGTCATTGGTTCCGAAACTGAAGAAATCGGCCGAGCGGGCAATATCACCGGCCTGAAGGGCGGCGCGGGGCAACTCGATCATGGTTCCCACCTCGTAGTGTGGACGCTCACCGGTCTCAGCAACGACAGCCGCCGCCACGGCGTCAATCGCCTCACGGATGATGGCAAGTTCGCGGCCTGTGGCAACCAGCGGCACCATGATTTCAAGATGCACCGGTTCACCCTCTGCGCGCCCGGCCTCGAGGGCCGCCTCGAGAATGGCGCGAACCTGCATTTCGTAGATTTCCGGATGGGAGATCCCGAGTCGACACCCACGATGCCCCAGCATGGGGTTGAGTTCCCTGAGCGACGCGGCGCGCAGTCGAACATGCTCGACATCGGTCCCGGTGTGGCGCGCCAGTTCCTCGAGTTCCCGCAATCCTGTCGGCAGAAACTCGTGCAGTGGCGGGTCAAGAAGACGCACGGTCACGGGCAGGCCCGCCATCGTGCGAAACAGCTCGACAAAATCCGCCCGCTGCATGGGCAGGATCCTCTCGAGCGGGCGGCGTCGACCCTCGACATCCTCTGCCATGATCATCTCGCGCATGGCGATGATGCGGCCGTCCTCGAAGAACATGTGCTCCGTCCGGCAAAGACCGATGCCATCGGCGCCGAACTCCCTCGCTCTCGCCGCATCGGCCGGTGTCTCGGCATTGGCCCTCACACCAAGGGTTCTCGCCTCGTCGGCCCACGCCATGAAGATCCCGAACTCTCCGGATTGCTTCGGCTGCCGGGTCGGAATCTCGCCGGCAATCACCTCGCCGGTGGAGCCGTCGATGGTGATGATGTCACCCTTCCTGACCGTCACGTCACCGGCCACCATGAGATCCCGGCCGGGGTCGACCCGGATCCCGCCGGCACCGGTCACGCATGGGCGCCCCATGCCTCGGGCCACCAACGCAGCATGGGAGGTCTGGCCGCCATGGCGGGTCAGGATGCCGCGCGCGGCGTGCATGCCATGGATATCTTCCGGACTGGTTTCGGGACGAATCAGGATGACGGCCCTGCCCTCGGCACCGAGCGCCTGGGCGTCGTCGGCGTGGAAGACCGCCATGCCCGAGGCCGCGCCGGGAGATCCGGGAAGACCGCGGGCAATCACGTGGCGTGGAGCGCGCGGATCAGGAACCGGGTGAAGCAGACGATCGAGATCACGGGGATCGATTCTCATCAGTGCTTCCTGGCGCGTGATCAGTCCCTCTGCGGCCATATCGACAGCCACCTTCAGCGCCGCCTGCACACTGCGCTTGGCGCTGCGGGTCTGGAGCATGAAGAGACGGTGGCGCTCAATGGTGAACTCGACATCCTGCATGTCGCAAAAGTGCTGCTCCAGGCGGTCCATGACGTCCATCAGCTCGCTCCAGGCACCCGGCATCTTCTCCTCGAGCGAGGTACCGTCACCGGCGGATGCGATCGGCCAGGGTGTTCTCAGGCCGGCCACGACATCCTCACCTTGTGCATTCGCGAGATACTCGCCAAACGGTGTTCGCACACCGGTGTCCGGGTTGCGCGTAAACGCCACACCGGTGGCACAATCCTCGCCCATGTTGCCGAAAACCATCGCCTGCACGTTGACAGCCGTTCCAGGAGTGTCGGGGATTCCATGGATTCTCCGGTAGTCAATCGCCCGCCGGTTGTTCCATGACCGGAACACGGCGCGCACGGCGCCCCACAACTGCTCGAAGGGATCGTCGGGGAATGGTTCCTGAAGACGTGATTGCGCATGGTGCCGGAAGCGCGCGACGACTTCCTTCAGGGAGGCGGCAGACAGGTCCGAGTCTGCGCTGATTCCCTCCTCATCCTTGACCTCATCCAGGATGTCCTCGAAATCGCCATGATCAAGATCCAGAACGACCCCGCAGTACATCTGGATGAACCGGCGATAGCTGTCCCAGGCGAAGCGGTCGCTGCCACTGGCCTTTGCGAGACCCTCCACGGTGGTGTCGTTGAGCCCGAGATTGAGAACCGTATCCATCATGCCGGGCATGGAGGCCGGTGCGCCCGAGCGTACGGACAGCAGCAATGGATCGGCGGCACTGCCAAAGTGCCGCCCCATCTGCGTCTCGATGTCATGAAGGGCTTCCCTCGCATCCCTCGCAACATCCCCGGAGAGGTCAAGGGCGCCATCGGCGAGAAACGCCGCGCAGACCTCGGTGGTGATCGTGAAACCGGGCGGCACGGGAAGGCCGAGAGCAGCCATTTCCGCAAGATTGGCGCCCTTGCCACCGAGCAGGGTGCGCATCGACGCGGTGCCGTCCGCGCCTTGAGGACCAAAGGAATAGACCCGGGACGCAGTCATTCAGCCCCCGATCCTCGAAAAGTCGGCAACACGGTCCATGGATTGACGGATGTGCCCAAGCAGGTTGAGACGGTTTTGCCGCAAGGACGGGTCATCGGCATTGACAGTCACCGAATCGAAGAAGGTGCCCAGAGGTGACCGCAATGATGCGAGGGCTTCCATGGCACCGGCAAAGTCCTCGCGGGCGAGGGTATCCGCCATGGCCGCATCCGCCGTCTCAAGAGCCCCTGCCACCGCTCTCTCGGCCTCCTCCTGCAACAGGTTCCGGCTGATGTCGCCGGTGAAGGTGCAGCCGTCCTTCGCCTCCTCGATACGCAAGATGTTGGCGGCACGCCGATAGGCCTCGAGAAGGTCGCCGCCGTCCGGCGATTCAAGGAACGAGTCGAGAGCCTCGATTCGCCGTACGAGGCGCACGAGGTCGCTGTCCCGGGTACCGGAGAACGCTGCGTCAATCAGGTGATGCCCCAGCTGGCGCTCTCGCAGGTGAACCCTGAGGCGGTCGGCCACAAATTCAAGGACCTCGCCGGAAACATCGCGTCCGTAGCCGTTCCCAGCCGCCTTCAGGGCCTCGAGAAGATCGAGGCGCAGACCGTTCTCGAGGACGAGTCGCACAATGCCGAGGGCAGCGCGACGCAGGGCAAGGGGATCGCGTGATCCGGATGGTCTCTCGCCGATGCCAAAGAAACCGGCGAGCGTGTCGAGTCTCTCGGCCATGGCCACGGCCACGCTGACCGGCGCCGATGGACAGCGATCGGAAGGCCCGGCTGGCCGATAGTGTTCCGAGATGGCAAGCGCGACATCGGCGTTCTCTCCGGCCGCCCGGGCGAGATGGCCCCCCATGATCCCCTGCAGTTCCGGAAACTCTCCCACGGTGTCACTGACCAGGTCCGCCTTGGCGAACCATGCTGCCCGACCTGCATGGTCAGGGTCGCATCCCGGAATCGCCGGGGCGAGCCACCCGGCCAGAGCCTTGAGGCGGTGGGCCCGTTCCTCGAGGGTGCCCAGTCGGGCGTGAAACACCACCGTCGACAGGCTGCTGATCCGGCTTTCGAGACTCACCCGAAGGTCGCGGTCCCAGAAATGCCGGCCATCGGCCAGGCGGGCGGCCAGAACCCTCTCGTTGCCGGCCCTGATGGAACGGCCGCCGTCGCGACCCTCCATGTTGGCGACAAACAGGAACCCCGGCGCCAGGTTGCCTGATGGTGTGCGCAAGGGAATGTACCGCTGGTGGTGAACCATTTCGGTGGTCAGCAAATCGTCCGGGACCTCCATGTATTCATCATGAAAGGAACCAGCCATGACCACAGGCCACTCGACGAGACCGGCGAGTTCGTCGACGAGACGCGCCGGTGCATCGGCTACGAGGCCGAGATCGTCGGCAACGGTCCGGGTCCCCTCCTCGATCAGCCGACGCCGTTCGTCGTGATCCGGGACGACACACGCATCACGCAGCCTGGCGCAGTAGTCGGCGTAGCTACGGACCTCGAAGGGTGCGGGATGAAGGAAGCGATGGCCCCTGGTTGCAGCGCCCGATTCGCAACCAGCGAAGCGGAAGGGCACGACATCCCCGGCAAAGAGCGCCAGAATCGAAACCACGGGACGGATCCAGCGCGTTTCGCCGTCGGCCCAGCGCATGGACTTCGGCCACGCAAGGGCCGTCATCGCCTCAGGGACGATGCGTGCCAGTACGTCAGCAGTGTGCTGCCCTCCCTTGCGGGTGACCGCGAACCAGAACTCGCCCTTCGCCGTTGTGCGGCGAACCAGATCGTCTGTCCCGACTCCGGCCGACCGGGCAAAGCCGGAGACCGCCGGAGTCGGTGCGCCGACCCTCGGACCCTTGCGTTCCGTCTCGAATGACGGCTGACACTCCGGCAACCCTTCGAGATGGACAACCATGCGCCGTGGCGACACATGGGCACGCCTCGAAGAGGCCTTGAGATCCTCGTCGGCTAGGCGTTGCTCCAGGAGGTCGCCCAAGCGCTCCAGCGCCCCCCGCTGCATCGATGCGGGGATCTCCTCGGAAAGGATTTCGAGAAGAAAGTCGGCCACGGTTCAGGAAGCCTCCGGATGTCCGAGCCAGGCCGCCGCACAGGCTCTCGCAAGGTCGCGCACACGGCCTATGAAGGCGGCACGTTCAGTGACACTGATGACGCCCCGGGCCTCGAGCATGTTGAAGGCGTGGCTGGCGTGGATGCACTGATCGTAGGCCGGGATGACGAGTCCGGCCTCGACAAGGTTCATGCAGGACGATTCGGCATCGTCAAAGTGACGGTGCAGCATCGCCACGTCCGCCATCTCGAAGTTGTAGCGGGACTGTTCCCTCTCGGATCTCAAATGGACATCGCCGTAGGTGATACCCTCTCCGTTCCAGTCGATATCACGAAAGTGGTCAACGCCCTGGAGGTACATCGCCAGGCGTTCGAGCCCATAGGTGAGTTCGCCTGGAACCGGCCGGCAATCAAAGCCACCGACCTGCTGGAAGTAGGTGAACTGCGTGATTTCCATGCCATCACACCAGACCTCCCAGCCAAGGCCCCAGGCGCCGAGTGTCGGGCTCTCCCAGTCGTCCTCGACGAAGCGGATGTCGTGGTCGAGGAAGTCGATGCCGATCGCCTCCAGACTGCCCAGATAGAGATCCTGGAAATCCGCCGGAGACGGCTTCATCAGCACCTGGAACTGGTAGTGTTGCTGGAGGCGATTGGGATTGTCACCGAAGCGCCCGTCGGCAGGCCGTCTCGATGGCTGGACATAGGCCGCCTTCCAGGGTTGTGGTCCGAGACTCATGAGTGTCGTTGCCCAGTGAAAGGTCCCGGCACCCATCTCCATGTCGTAGGGCTGCAGGATGACGCATCCCTGGCCCGCCCAGTAGTTCTGGAGTTCGAGAATCAGGTTCTGAAACGGCAGACCACGGCCTGTCGTGCCCATTGCTGGTCAAACTCCCCGGGGAATGTGGTGCCGGAACCTATGAAGCGGATGTGCGGCGGTCAAGCGGCCATGGACAGTCACTGCGGCCGCAGTGGCCATCCGCTGCCACCCAGTTGCGGCAGGCCGGGCAGGACTGCATTTCGACCTCGCCAGCCGACCGCCGGCCCAGCCCGAACCATTTCCGCTTCCCGCGCCGCACGCTCTCGCGCTCTTTCTGCTGGCGCTCGAGGTTGCGCACGAAGCGGAAGCCGAGCCAGAGGATGGCGAGAATGACGGCGAAGACCGCGAGTTTCTGAAACGAGAACATGGCCCCGATTGTAGGGCGTCAGGTCAACACGGCAAAGTCCATGTCCAAGTGGACTCGATCGGGGGCCCGGGGGTATAGGGTCCGCCTTGCGATACAAACGCCGGAGACGATCATGAATGACGGCGCCAGCATCTATGCCATGTCGCATGATACTGTGAAGGTCAGCACCAAGCGGTTTGCCTTGTCTCCGTGGAGCCCTGCCTACCTCACCGACGACATCCTCATGGGTATCTACAGCCGCCGGTTCTACGCTCTGGGCGCGACGAATGATCCGGTCGCCGACTATTGGCACCTCAGAAGGGGCGTCACCCTCTTTGATGTACCGGAACACCCCTTAGAGATAGCTGGTCCGGACGTCATGGCCCTCCTCTCGAGGGTGTTCAGCCGTGACGTCTCGAAGCTGCGCGAGGGGCGCGCCACCTACGCCATCGCCTGCAACCACCAGGGCGGCATCCTGATGGACGGCGTGCTGATGAACCTGGGCGATGACCGTTTCTGGTATGTCCTTGCCGATGGCGAGTTCCTGCCCTGGCTCGAGGCCCACGCCGTTGGTCTTGATGTCGCCATCACCGATCCCGATTCCTGGGTGTTGCAGATACAGGGCCCGAAAGCACTCGATGCCATGCCGGCCGTTCTCGACACCGTGCCGGAAGCTCCTTTCACGTATTTCTCCGTGCACCGCACGACGATTGACGGCCATCCCTTCCTCATATCCCGCACGGGCTGGACAGGAGAACTGGGATTCGAACTCTATCCCCTGACACCGGACTTCGACGGACCGAAGCTCTTCAACCTGATCCTCGAGAGGGGTGCTTCCCACGGCATGGTGTTCGCCAGCCTGGAGTGCATGGGCGTCAGACGCATCGAGGCCGCCATCATGGACAACGGGACCGACATGGACTCCTCGATGACGCCCTTCGACGCAGGGTTGGGACGTTTCGTCGACCTCGACAGCGATGCCGACTTCATCGGCCAGGCGGCACTGCGGTCGGCGCCCCGCGAACCCCGCTTCTTCGGCATGGTGGCGTCGGGCATCACGCCCATCGCCGGATCACGTGTCTACCATGAAGACCGGCAGGTCGGTGTAGTCACGTCGGGCGCCTGGTCTCCCTTTCTGGAATCGGGCATCGCCTTCGTGCGTTTCAGGCAGGCCGAAGACTGGGTGGGGCACGAAGTGACCATCGATACACTCGATGGCCCCCCATCCGGAGCGACAATCGTGGCGTTGCCATTCTACGATCACGAGAAACGAATTCCCCGAGGCCTCGCCAACGACATCCCCTGAAACCGTCGTCGCACCGCAGGCCTGCACCCGACAGTCCGGCGGTGCCCCCTCTTCAGCCCGCGATGACCTGCTCGATACTCTGCAGAGCCTCCGTCGCCCTGGAGGCATCGGGTCCACCGCCCTGCGCCATGTCGGCCCGGCCGCCGCCACCCTTTCCGCCCAGAACCTCGACCCCGGCCCTCACCAGATCGATGGCGTTGAATCGTCCGGTCAAGTCATCGGTGACACCCGTGACAATGGCGGCCTTGCCGTTGTCGGTCGCCACGAGGACGACGATGCCGGAGCCGATCTGCTGCTTGATCCCGTCGGCCATGCTCCTGAGTTCCCTGCCCGGCACGCCCTCCAGGGTGCGCCCGACCACGGTCACCCCGGCAATCTCGCGCACGCCCGGAGGCGCCGACCCGGACTCTCCGACGGACGCGACCTTCTGGCGCAGGTCGGCAACATCCTTTTCCAATGCCCGGCGGTCGGCCACGAGCTGACGGACACGATCCTCGAGATCCGCCGGGCTTGTCCTCAGCTGGTGCGCCAGACTGCGCAAGCGCCGGTCCTGCTCACCGAGATGGTCAAGCGCTGCGCTGCCCGTGAGCGCCTCGATGCGGCGCACTCCGGATGCCACGGCACTCTCGGAGACGATTCGGAAGAGACCGATATCGCCGGTGCGCGTGACATGGGTGCCTCCGCACAGTTCCGTCGACCAGCCTCCCTCGCCCATGGAGACGACCCTCACCTCGTCACCGTAGCGTTCGCCGAAGAGTGCGAGAGCACCGGCGCTCGTGGCCTCGTCGGGAGTCATCAGCCGGGTGGTGACCTCTCCGTTCACCCGGATCATCCGGTTGACCTCACTCTCGACCACCCTCAGCGAGTCCTCGCCGAGCGCAGACGGGTGGCTGATATCGAAGCGCAGTCTGTCGGGAGCGACGAGCGAGCCCTTCTGGGTGACATGATCGCCAAGGTGACGTCTCAGGGCCTCGTGCAACAGATGGGTTGCCGAATGGGAGGCCCGCAATCGCCTGCGCCGGTCATCATCGATGGTGAGAGTCACATGATCGCCTGGCGACAGGCGTCCGTCATCGATGTGCGCCATGTGGAGGTGCATGTCGCCAATGCGCTTCTGGGTATCCGAAATGGTGGCGCTGACTCCAGGACCCACAAGGTGTCCCTTATCGCCAATCTGTCCCCCCGATTCGGCGTAGAAGGGTGACTGGTTCACCACGATGCCGATGTCATCGCCGGGACCGGCACTGCCGACCTCGCTGTTGCCGGCGACGAGAGCGACCACCTCTGCTTCGGCGGACGCCGTGGTATAGCCGAGAAACTCCGTGGCGCCGCACCGTTCGAAGAGGGCGTACCAGAAGGGGCCGTCCGCTGCGTCGCCGCTACCTTCCCAGGCCTTGCGGGCCTTCGCCCGCTGCTCGGCCATGGCATTCTCGAAACCCTGGCGATCAACCGCGCGGCCCTCGCGGCGCAGGGCGTCCTCGGTAAGGTCCAGGGGAAAGCCGAAGGTGTCATAGAGCCGGAAGGCCACCCTTCCCGGAAGCGGGGCGTCACCGGGTAGTTTCGCGGTCTCCTCGGACAGCAGGCGCGTTCCTCTCTCCAGCATGATCCGAAAGCGCTCTTCCTCGTGACGCAGCGTCTCGGCGGCCAGCGCCTGGGCTCGGACAAGTTCCGGAAATGCCTGCCCCATTTCGGCGACCAGAACGGGCACCAGACGATGCATGACGGGATCCCGGCCACCCAGGATATGCACGTGGCGCATGGCGCGGCGCATGATCCGGCGCAGGACGTAGCCACGCCCCTCGTTGGAGGGAAGGACGCCATCGGCGATGAGGAACGAGGAGGCCCGCAGGTGATCGGCGATGACGTTGAACGAGGGACGCGTCCCATCTCCGGCGGTCGCGCCGACACAATCCTCGCAGGCGGTGATCAGGGCGGTGAAGAGGTCGGTGTCGAAATTGCTCCTCACGCCCTGCAGGACGGCCGCCATCCGCTCGAGGCCCATGCCGGTGTCGACCGAAGGCTTCGGCAGGTCAATTCGCTCATCCGCGCTCACCTGCTCGTACTGCATGAACACCAGGTTCCAGAACTCGAGGAAGCGGTCACCATCCTCATCCGCACTGCCTGGCGGCCCGCCCTCGAGTTCGGGGCCCTGATCGATGAAGATCTCCGAACAGGGACCGCAGGGACCCGTATCGCCCATCGACCAGAAGTTGTCCGATGTCGGGATACGAATGATCCGGTCATCGCCAAGTCCCGCCACGCGCCGCCACAGCGAAGCGGCTTCCTCGTCGGAGGAATGCACCGTGATGAGCAGACGGTCGCGGGGAAGCCCGAAGACCCCGGTCACGAGGTCCCAGGCGAGTTCGATCGCGTGGTCCTTGAAGTAGTCACCGAACGAAAAGTTGCCCAGCATCTCGAAGAACGTGTGATGGCGGGCCGTGAAACCGACAACGTCGAGGTCGTTGTGCTTGCCGCCGGCGCGCACGCACTTTTGCGCCGTGGTGGCCCGGTTGTAGGGACGTTTCTCGACTCCGGTGAAGACGTTCTTGAACTGCACCATGCCGGCATTGGTGAAGAGCAGCGTCGGGTCGTTGTGCGGCACGAGCGGACTCGACTGCACGGCGACATGGTCGTGCTCCGTGAAGAAATCGAGGAACGTGGAACGGACCTCACTGACGCTGGTCATGACCTGCCTGCCGTCCTCTTAGGCGCCGAACTCCTAGGACGCCTCGCCTGGCACGTCATCCAACGTGGTGGGCGAGTCCTCGTCGACAAGCCCCGCCCTCGCCCGCACTTCGTGCTCGATGGAGTTGGCGATTCCGGGATTGTCGTGCAGGAACACCTTCGCGTTCTCGCGCCCCTGTCCGATGCGCTGGTCGTTGTAGGAGTACCACGAGCCGGACTTTTCAATGATTCCCGCGCCAACACCAAGATCGATGATCTCGCCGGACCGGGACACTCCCTCACCATACATGATGTCGAACTCGACGGTCCTGAAGGGAGGCGCCATCTTGTTCTTGACGACCTTGACCCGTGTCTGGTTGCCGACCACCAGGTCGCGGTCCTTGATCTGGCCGATGCGGCGGATGTCGAGACGCACGGTGGCATAGAACTTGAGAGCATTGCCGCCGGTGGTGGTTTCGGGACTGCCGAACATGACGCCGATCTTCATGCGGATCTGGTTGATGAAAATCACCAGGCAACGGGATCGGGAGATCGTGGAGGTCAGCTTGCGCAGGGCCTGGCTCATCAACCGCGCCTGGAGCCCGACGTGGGTATCGCCCATTTCCCCCTCGAGTTCGGCCCTGGGAACAAGGGCGGCAACCGAGTCGATGACCAGCACGTCGACGGCACCCGAACGCACGAGGGTGTCGGCAATCTCGAGGGCCTGTTCTCCGGCATCGGGCTGTGAGATCAGGAGGTCATCCGTGTTGACCCCGAGCTTGCGCGCATAGACCGGATCAAGGGCGTGTTCGGCATCGATGAAGGTGGCGATTCCACCGGCCTTCTGAGCCTCGGCGACAGCGTGCAGGGCAAGCGTCGTCTTCCCGGAGCTTTCCGGACCGTAGATCTCGACGATCCTTCCCCGCGGCAGCCCGCCGATGCCCAGTGCGATGTCTAGGCCCACGGACCCCGATGAGATCACTTCCGTTTCGACGGATTGGCCGTCCTGCCCGAGGCGCATGATCGAGCCCTTGCCAAAGGCCTTGTCGATCTGGCTTAACGCTGCCTCGAGCGCCTTGCTCCTGTCCATGCCGGTTCCTTCCACCACCTGAAGTTGTGGGCCACTTCTCACCATCGTTCACTCCCGGTCTGCTGTTGTCCACGGCACCATCATGGTATCCGAATCGGGAATGTACGCAGTTTGTTCTCTCAATGCAAGAACATTATGTGAACAACCGGTAATCCGTTCTCAATCGTCCCGGTGAACGCGCTCGCGGCGTTCATGGCGCTCCTGTGCCTCGAGACTGAAGGTGGCGATGGGACGGGCCTCGAGGCGTCTCAGACCGATCGGCTCACCCGTTTCCTCGCAGTAACCATAGGTTCCCTGTTCGATTCGCCGCAGGGCTTCCTCGATCTTTGAAATCAGTTTGCGTTCCCTGTCGCGCGTACGCAGTTCGAGCGCCCTGTCGACCTCCGCCGTGGCACGGTCGGCAACGTCCGGCTGGGCCACCGTGTCCTCCTGGAGATGGCGTATCGTTTCCGAGGAATCATAAAGGAGCTGGGCTCGCCACGACACCAGCTTGCGGCGGAAATACTCGCGCTGCCTCGCATTCATGAACTGTTCGGTGTCCCCGGGCTTGTAGCCCTTGGGCAACTTGACGGCCTTGGCCGGACATCCGTTCTTGCGCTTCACAGATTTCAATCCCACCAGACATGTACAGGTTGGCGGCGCTCTGTATAGTTTGACACGTTGCCTGAGTGCAAGCTTGAACGCTGCCAAGGGGAAGATCCGCCGCAGACACCGGCCGGCGGCGTTCGCGATCTGTTCGTTCTCGCCGGACGTGACATTGACTGTCGTTTCGATCCTCGAGACATTCTCGGCAAGCGTGTTGACGACACTGCGGTCTGCCTTCAACCGCTTCGAATGCGGCGCGAGCGTGGAATCTCCGCAACCAAGTCCGCATCCTTGCGAATTGCCCCAAGATCGCTCGTGTTGCCGGGCGTTGCGGGCGGCCTGTGGGCGATTGCAGGGCGGTCGAGGATTTGTTCGACATCTCGCGGAATCGCTTGACATCGCGGACCGCAGGGCTGATGTCACGTCCGTACATTGTCTGTTGTCTCGCGATTGCGCGAAGCGTCGCACAGGTCGGCGCACCTCCCGAGAACAGTATTCATGGAACATCCCGCTCCGGTCGCGCCTGGGGCTGGCCAAGCGTTTCAATCGACCGCTCCGAATTGACCGGAACGGTGGTGAGCGCAACAAAGGAAACATCTTTGACCGTTCGCAGTTTTTCGGAGCTCGGCCTGGCCGATCCGATCCAGCGTAGCTTGAATTCCAGAAACCACACCGTCCCGACTCCGATCCAGACACAGGCCATTCCCCGACTTCTCGCCGGGCGCGACATGCTGGGCATCGCCCAGACCGGCACCGGCAAGACGGCGGCGTTTGCATTGCCGATCCTCCAGCGGCTTTCGCAAACCGGTCGCAGCCTGCGCACTCCGCGCGCCCTGATCCTCGCGCCGACCCGCGAACTTGCCATCCAGATCGGCGAGGAGTTCCGCGCCTACGGTCGGCATCTTCGGGTTCGCCATGCCGTGATCTACGGCGGGGTCAGCCAGCGACCGCAGGTCGCCGCAATCTCGCGCAGCATCGACGTCCTCGTTGCAACCCCGGGCCGCTTGCTCGACCTGATGGGCCAGGGACGGCTCCGGCTTGGCGCCGTTGAATTTCTTGTGCTCGACGAGGCCGACCGGATGCTTGACATGGGCTTCGTACGCGATGTCCGCAAGATCGTTGCCGTCCTGCCCGCGCAGCGCCAGTCGCTGCTTTTTTCGGCGACGATGCCGGACGAGGTGGCACGCCTCTCGTCCGAGATCCTGGTCGATCCGGTTCGCGTCGAGGTGACGCCCCAGGCAACGCCCATCGAGCGCATCGACCAGCGCATCTACCATGTCGACGCCGCGAGCAAGGCGGCGTTGCTCGCGACTGTCCTCGAGGACCCGGCTTTGTCCAGGGTGCTCGTCTTCGCCCGCACCAAGCACCGCGCCAACCATGTCGCCGAGAAGCTCGCCAAACGCGGAATCGCCGCCGACGCAATCCACGGCAACAAGTCGCAGGGCGCTCGCCAGCGGGCGCTCCAACGGTTCCGCGCCGGCGAGGCGCGTGTCCTGGTCGCGACTGATATCGCCGCCCGGGGCATCGATGTCGATGGCATCACCCATGTCATCAACTTCGAACTTCCCAACGAACCGGAAAGCTACGTCCATCGCATCGGCCGCACCGCTCGCGCCGGCGCCGACGGCATCGCATTGTCATTCTGCGATCGGGCCGAGCGCAGTTATCTGCACGATATCGAGCGTCTGATCCGACGCCGACTCACCGTGATCGGCGACGGGATTCCGGAGAAGCCCCGGTCCAGCAGAACGGCCCCGGGGCAGCCGAAACACCGGCGCAGCCGCAGGCGCCGTACCGCCACTCAAGACCGGGTGCACGTTCCTGCATGATCGACAGAGGCGTGACGTGCGGGACCGGCGACGACCACGCTGGACCCAGGAAGGGGCAGACGAACGCGCGGGCCGGTCGCTTCGGACATCGGCTCTCCCGTGCATCCGTGTCCGTGATCAACCGGACTCCGAAGCCAAAGCGGATCGATCGGCGTTGCTGGAATGAAGGGCAGAGGTGTCGGCGCGCTGCGCCAACCAACCCTTCAGGCCACCTGCGGGTAGCCACAGTCCCGTGCCAGGGCGGCGAAGGCATCGATCCTGTCGTAGGCCTCGAGCGGCAGGATGGCGAATCCCTTCAACCGTAGACGTCGACGCACCTCATCAAGCTGCGGATCAGCCACGGCGGCCAGCAGCCCCTGGCGCAGAGCCTCCACCTCATCGTCATCACGGCCTGCCGCAGTGACATAGGGAAGAGCCGGCGCGGCCCTGGTGACGGCTAGCACCCTGACGCTTTCGGTGATGTCGGGAACGCTGTCCCTCCACAGGGCAAAGGAAAGGCAATCGACGGCGCAGACATCGGCAGCGCCGTCGGTGACCATTGTCAGGGAGCCAAGGTGACTACCCGAAACGAGAACATCGCCGAAAAACGTTCCCCGGGACGAGAAAGGAGCGAGGGTGGCCCGCAAGGCATTGTAGCCCGAGTGGGAATCGGCGCCATTGACAGCCACGCGGCGGCCACGCAGGTCCTCCAGATCCTTCACCGGCGCCTCGCGATGCACCAGTACGAGACTGCAGTAGTCGCTCCCCTGGCAATGCGGAGCATCGTACTCAGGCGTTGCCAGCAGCCTCAGGTGTCCGGCAAATCCGTTGACCAGAGGCCAGCCGCAGGTCTGGGAAAGAAGGAGGTCGGGGGACAACCAGTGATCGTGACGATCGCCCCTGTCGAGGCGGTCGGGAACATCCATGATGCCGCGTTCGCGAAAGGACCGCGCCAAGGCCTGCCACCACCGATCCGTGGCATCCTGCAGTGATTCGAGGTCGTACATGGGAAGACTGGCAATCGTCATCATTGCGACCCCGCTGGTGTCCGGCACATCGATCCCCCGATTTCCTCAAGACCATCGGTGATGGCATACCAGGAAGGGCGATCGGCGGTGAAGATATGCCGTTGGAGCTTCAGGTCGCGTGGATCGTCAAGGGCACCCGCCGCCACGGCAACATAGTTCGCCGCCGACGGCTTCCAGAATAGGCTTGATCCGCACGTCTTGCAAAATCCCCGCTTTGCGCAAGGCGATGACTCGAACCAAGCGAGCAATGCCGTTCCGGTGACGGCAAGTCGGTCCTGCGGGCACGCAGTGTAGGCGGCGAAATTTCCGTGGAACCTCCGGCACTGGCCGCAATGACAGGCCACCACCTCCCGCATGCTCCCGGTGACCGCGAACCGGATGCCGCCGCACAGACATCCTCCTGTGAAGTTTTCCTCATCATCCATGAGTCCGGTGCTCCTGATCTTTCGGGTCAACCGTATCGTGTCCTCACCCCGGGGCAAGCGGCGCAAGGCACGCGGTGGACGGAGTCGCAGGCAGGTGCCCGATATGCTATGCGAACGACGTGTCCCTTGGCTGGCGCCCTTTACCATGATTACTCTTCCTGTCCGATCACGTCGCGCAGTCGATGATGCCAACCCTTGAGAGCGCGCATTGATCTTTCCGTTGCCGGGCCAGCGCTCTTCGTCTTCCTGTGGAGTACCGGGTTCATTGCCGCCAGGGCGGGGCTTGAGGAAGCGGGGCCTGCCACCTTCCTGTTCCTGAGATTCTTCCTGGTCTCGGTTCTCATGCTCTGCCTTCTCCCCGCGCTGAGGCCAACATGGCCGGCCTCGCCGACGGCGTTGGCCCATCTGGTAATCCTGGGCCTCATGATGCAGGTCATCTACTTCGGTGGCGCCTGGATGGCGATGTCGACCGGCGTCGGGGCAGGCACCGCCGCCCTCATACTCTCCCTGCAGCCCGTCCTCACAGCGCTGCTTGCCGGGCCCGTGCTGGGCGAGAGCCTTCAACTCCGTCAGTGGCTCGGCCTTGGTCTCGGAGTGACCGGCGTGTTGCTGGTCGTCGATCACAAACTCGCCCTGGGACTGGGAAGCGTCGCCGGCATGATCTTCTGCCTGGGATCGCTGCTGGGAATCACGGCGGGCACTCTCTACCAGAAACGGTTCTGTCCAACCCTGGATGTCTTTCCAGGTCTCCTTGTCCAGTTCATCACCGCGACCGTCATCTTCCTGCCACTGGCATCTCTGGAGGGCTGGAACGTGACATGGAGCCCGCAGTTTGTCGCCGCACTGGTGTGGGTCGCGGTTCTGCTGTCCCTTGTTTCGGTCATGCTCCTCACTCTCATGATCAGGCGTCACGAGGCAACGCGCATTACGAGTCTCTTTTTCCTCGTGCCACCGGTCACCGCCCTCATCGCGTGGCTGGTGCTGGGTGAAACCATGGGAGCGATGGCGCTTGCCGGCATGTCACTTGCCGTTGCCGGTGTCGCTCTCGTCGTCAGTGGCAAACAAGGGACCCCGGCATGACCGCAACGTGGCTGCGCGATTGCGCCCTGACTCTGGCGATCGCCGCGGCCGGAGGCGTTCTCGCCGGTACCGCCGGCATTCCGGCGGGCTGGCTGGCCGGGCCCATGATCGCTGTCGCCGCAGCCGCTGTGCTTCGCGTTCCCGTGGCCATGCCAGCGTCGTTGCGCGACGGTGCATTCGTCATTCTCGGCACCATGATCGGCACCACGGTGGACCGGCGCACACTCGAGTCCCTGCCGGAGTGGCCGGTATCTGTCGCCGGCCTCGTCATCGGTATCGCCATCATGCTCGCCGTCATACCAGCCTGGCTCCATCGCCTGCACGGTATCGACCGCAAGACCGCGAGAATGTGCGCCATGCCCGGCGCCATGGGTTTCGTTATCCTCCATGCCATCGAGACCGGCGCCGACAGCCGGCGTGTCGCCATCATGCAAATCCTGCGTCTTTGCACCATGTTGCTGATGGTGCCGGGTCTCTTTGCGGTCATCTACGGCACCGGACCGCTCCAGACATCCGGAGATGGTCCGCCCCTTTCGTGGCCGGTGGCCCTTGGTCTTGTCGCCGCCGGGTTTGCGGCCTTTCCGCTCGCACGAAGACTGAGGCTCCCGGCTCCGGCATTCTTTGCCCCGATGTGCCTGTCGGCCGGTCTGTCGCTGACCGGCTGGTTCGACAGGGGATCCCTGCCCCTGGAACTCATGCTGCCGGCACTGGTTGTCAGTGGCGCGGCGATCGGCTCGCGCTTTCGTGACACGTCGCCACGCTACCTGCTCGAAAGCGTCAGGGCGGGGCTGGGAAGCGTGGTGCTGGCCGTGGCCATCACGGGAACGCTGGCATGGGTGGTGGCCGGCATCACGGCATTTCCCTTCCTGCAGGTGCTGCTCGCCTTCGCTCCGGGCGGTGTCGAGATGATGACGGTCCTGTCACTGTCCCTGGGTCTCGACCCCGCGTTCGTCGCCGGCCATCAACTGCTGCGATTCCTCGCCGTCTGCCTCATCCTCCCCTTCCTCGTGACACGGTCCTGACGGCCACATCACCCGAACCGGGGGCACCGCTCTGGACACGATCCGGCGTCAGGCCGCGATTCCGCGGCCTTACCTTCACCGACCCGCCGCCGGCCGGATGGCACCGCCCCGGAGGATAACCAAAACGTGCTCCAGCCGCCGCGTCCTGGCCGGAATTGCGGTGCTTTCCTTCCTGAGATCCCTGTACATCGCGATTCAGAGCGCTCGTTCACATTGAGGTCGAACGTTGAAGCGACAACGCCCGGTTGAACCCGGGCCGTTCAGGCCGCAGCAAACCTGCGGACATCCACCGGTTTGCGGACATGCGGCGTCTGCCAGAGATCGTATTGCATCTGCTGAGTCAGCCAGCTTTCAGGACTGCCACCGAATGCCTCGGACAGTCGAATCGCCATTTCCGGCGAGATGCCGAGGCGGCCGTTGAGCAGGAGCGAGAACGTGTTGCGTGAGACCGCGAGCCCCTTCGCGGCCTCGGTCACCGTGAGGCCAAGAGGTTCGAGACACTGACGCCGAATGAACTCACCTGGGTGCGGCGGATCATACATCAACATGGAAGATTCCTCGCTAGTCCGAAGTTCCCTCTGATTTCAGCACCAGAATCATGCCAAACAGGTGATCTTGTTGGCAAAATGATGTTGTGCCGGTGTAGAGTTGTTCCCATGTACTGGTGAAGTTTTCTGTTGACACGGCGCGTATCGGTGCCTATATGTGTTGCCATGTACATCGACATCGTCCCCAACCGCCACTCGCCCCCGGCCGTCCTCTTGCGCGAAGGATGGCGCGAGAACGGCAAGGTCAGGAAGCGCACCGTCGCCAACCTCTCGTCCTGGCCCATGGAGAAGATCGAGACCCTGCGGCGCCTGTTGAAGAACGAACCCCTCGTCGGCCGTGACGAGGCCTTCGACATCGTCCGTTCCCTGCCGCACGGCCATGTCGCCGCGGTGCTGGGAACACTGAAGAAGCTGGACCTCGACAGGCTGATCGACCCGAAGCCCTCTCCAAGGCGCAACCAGGTGCTGGCCATGATCGCAGCACGGATCCTGGAACCCGCCTCGAAGCTGGCCACGGCACGCGGCCTCGCCGAGGCCACGGCGGTGAGCACCCTGGGCGAGATCCTCGAAGCAGGGCTGGGCGAGGACGACCTCTACGGCGCCATGGACTGGCTCCTGGAGCGCCAGGAGAGGATCGAGCGGGGCCTGGCGAAGAGGCACCTCGAGGAGGGCTCCCTGGTGCTCTGTGACCTGACCTCGGTGTGGATGGAGGGAACAAGGTGTCCCCTGGCCCGGCGCGGTCATTCCCGGGACGGCAGGAAGGGCACGCTGCAGATCACCTTCGGCCTTTTGTGCGACAAGGACGGCTGTCCGGTGTCGGTGGAGGTGTTCCCCGGCAACACCGCGGATCCCAACACGGTCGGCTCACAGGTTGCCGCGGTGCGGGAGCGGTTCTCTCTCTCGCGGGTGGTTCTGGTGGGAGACCGGGGGATGCTGACGGCGGCGCGCATCCGCGAGGAGGTGAAGCCTTCAGGGCTGGACTGGATCAGCGCCCTGAGGGGACCGGCCATCCGCGCCCTTCTGGAGGCCGGCGCCGTGGAGATGTCGCTCTTCGACGAGAGGGACCTGGTGGAGATCACCAGTGACGCGTATCCCGGGGAGCGCCTCATGGTGTGCCGCAATCCCCTGCTGGCCGAGGACCGCGCGGCCAAGCGCCAGGAGCTGCTCGAGGCCACCGAGGCCCTGCTCGAGCCCATTGCCGCGGCGACGCGGCGCGACAGGCGCCGTCTCAAGGGCAGGGAGAAGATCGGCGAGCGGGTCGGCAAGGTCATCGGCAAGTACAAGATGGCGAAGCACATCACGTGGTCCATCGACGACGACGGCGTCCTCACCTACGGGCGCGACGAGGCCTCCATCTCTGCCGAGGCCAGGCTCGACGGTCTCTATGTGATCCGCACCAGCCTGCCGGCAAGCGAACTCGATGGTCCCGGCACGGTGCGCGCCTACAAGCGGCTCAGCTCGGTGGAACGGGCCTTCCGCAGCCTGAAGACCGTGGACTTGAAGGTCCGACCCGTCTTCCACCGCACCGCACCCCGGGTCCGCGCCCACGTCTTCCTGTGCATGCTCGCCTACTACGTGGAGTGGCACATGCGCCGGAAGCTCAGGCCCGTGCTGTTCGACGACGAGGATGCCGAAGGCGCCGAGGCCCTACGGCCGTCCGTCGTGGCCCCGGCGGCGGTCTCGCCGAGCGCCCGGGCCAAGAAGGCCGCGAAGACAACGCCCGACGGCGATCCGGTGCACAGCTTGCGCACCCTCCTCGACGATCTCGCCACCATCACCCGCAACACCGTGGCCCCCCGCTTGCCGGGCGCCGCGCCCTTCCAGGTCACCACACGGCCCACGCCGCTTCAGAAGAAGATCCTGGATCATCTCGGCGTGCGCCTGTAGCGTTCCCAGTAGCAACACACTCGATTCAGTCGAACGTCAATACATTCAAAACGTTACGCTCAAATACGGCTGGAACTTCGGGCTAGTGGTGGTCCAGGTAGTCAACATCAGCGGCATGGCCATCCTCGAATCGGAAAATCGCCCGCCAGTTGGCGCGAACTGTCACCGCCCAAACCCGGCATAGTTCCCACCAAGCGAATGCAACCGGAACCCTGGCAGATCCATGTCGCCATGAGCAACGGAGGCATTCAGGCGTACCAAGATGTCTCTCACTCTCTCTTGGTGTTCCGGATGGATGCGTCGTTCATCGCCGCGTTCCAGGCGTGTGTCGACTGCCGCGGATTGCGCTTCGTATCGCTCCTTGTCATCGATGAACGGAACGCGTCCTGCGAGGCTGTCGTTGGCATCGGAGAAAAGTTTCAACCGCACACTCGCAGGAGCGCATCGCGCTCCGAGGGCCCACGTCAGACGGTGGCTGCCTGGAGATTGTTCGGCCGGGATTGAAGTTCGGGCCTGCAAGGGCCGGCCGCCGGACCGACCCAGCGATCGATAAACTCCTCGGTCCATCGCTGGATGGCTGCTTCGTGGAGATGCGCCAGGCGGACCTGTTCGTCGACACCCTGGGCACCGTTCGTGCCGATGAGAGAATCCTTCGCGATCTCCTCGGGGGTCATCCTCTCGAGGCGTGCGTCGGGGTGAAACTGCACACCGTAGGCGTTCTCGCCGACACGGAAGGCCTGGACAGGAAAGTTCTCGCCCGTGGCCAGAAGGACAGCGTCTGGCGGCAACGTCATGACGCCCTCGTAGTGAGCCTGGTAGAAACACCGCGAATCGCGGAAGAGGCTGGCCCCCTCCGCGGTGGGTTCCACGTGAAAGAAGCCGAGTTCACACAGGCCGTCGGGCCGTCCGCCCACCTCCCCGCCAGAGGCGCCGGCGAGGATCTGGCACCCCATGCAGATGCCGAGGAAGGGGATGTCCGTTGCCAGGACATCGCGGACGAAGGCGATTTCCCTGGCCACCCAGGGCGGATCGTCGGGCTCGGCGACGTGGCCCTCCTCGCTGCCCCCCACCATTACCACCGCATAGTCATCGAGTGCGGGAAGATCATCGCCGAAGGCCGGACACACGTGATCGATGGTGTAGCCCCTTGTTCTCAGCGTGTCGGCGACCCGGCAATCGGTCCAGGCCGGATGGTGGATGATGTAGAGCACCTTCGATGTCACGGCGCATTCCCTCCCTGCGGGACGGCGAGACGCGCCAGGGCCTCCTCAAGGCGATGGCGAGCGTGGAGCGCCGCCTCGAGGCGTTCACGCTGTTCCTCCACGACTTCTTCCGGAGCCCTGGACAGGAACTGCTCGTTGCTGAGCTTGCGTTCCATGGCGGCGATCGACGTCCCCGTCCTGTCGATTTCCTTTTTCAATCTGGCCATCTCGGCCTTGATGTCAATGACACCATCGAGGGGCAACGTCACGGTGGCGCCATCGAACACCGCCTCCACCGAGCCCGGCGGTGGGGTCCCGCCGATGGACACCTCATCAAGGCGCGCCAGGCGCCTGATGAGGACCATGTGGCGCTCGATCACGCGCGCCAGCACATCATCGGCATCGCGCACCAGGGCGGTGATCCGGCTTGCCGGCGGAACATTCAGTTCGGCCCTCACCGTCCTGATCAGCGTGACGAGACGCACCACCTGGTCCATTTCGCACGCCGCATTCGCGTCAATCAGACCGGAGTCCACCGCCGGCCAGGGGGCCTCGATGAGCGGCGTATCGCGATCGCCGTCGATCTCGCGCCACAGGGCCTCGGTCACGAAGGGCATGAAGGGATGAAGGATCGTCAACAACTGGTCGAGCACCCAGCCGGCGGTCTGCCTGGTTTCGGCTGCCGCACCTTCATCGCCCTTCTCGAAAACCGGCTTGGTGAATTCGAGATACCAGTCACAAAAGACATTCCAGATCCCCTGATAGACGGCCTGGGCGGCATCATTGAAGCGGTAGGCCTCAAGAGCCTCGTCGACGCGCATGCGCAGGCCCGCCACCTCACCCACCATCCAGCGGTTCACCGTTTCCCTCGCTGTTCTGGGATCGAAGCCGGCATCGGCGCGACACTCGTTCATCTGGCAGAAGCGGGCCGCGTTCCACAGCTTGGTGGCGAAGTTGCGGTATCCCTCGACCCGCTTTTCCGAGAGACGGATGTCGCGACCGGGCGCCGCCATGGCGGCCAGCGTGAAACGCAGGGAATCGGCGCCGTAGGTCTTCATCAGTTCAAGGGGATCGATGATGTTGCCCTTCGATTTCGACATCTTGGCGCCGGCGGCATCGCGCACCAGGGCGTGGATGTAGACAGTGTGGAAGGGAACATCACCCATGAAGTGAAGACCCATCATCATCATCCGGGCAACCCAGAAGAAAATGATGTCAAAGCCTGTCACGAGAACATCGGTGGGATAGTAGCGCTGCAGTTCCGGCGTCTCCTCGGGCCAGCCCAGCGTCGAGAAGGGCCACAGGGCCGACGAGAACCAGGTGTCAAGCACGTCGCTGTCGCGCACGAGGTCGACGTTCTCGCCATAGTGCCGGAGCGCCTTGTCACGGGCCTCTCCGGCGGTTTCCGCCACGAACACCTCGCCGTCCGGCCCGTACCACGCGGGAATGCGATGGCCCCACCAGAGCTGCCGGGAAATGCACCATGGCTGGATGTTGCGCATCCACTGGTAGTAGGTCTTGGTCCACTTCTCGGGGAAGAAGCGGGTCCGCCCATCCTCCACCGCCCTGATGGCCGGACCGGCAAGGGTGCGCGCATCCGCGTACCACTGTTCGGTGAGGTACGGCTCGACCGGCACGCCGCTGCGGTCGCCATAGGGAACGGTATGCACGTGCTCATCGATCCGTTCGACGAGACCGGCCGCCTCCATGTCGGCGACGACCTTCCTGCGGGCCTCGAAGCGGTCGAGGCCGCGGTAGGGCGCCGGCACGTTGTCGTTGAGCCGGGCCCGTTGATCAAGGATGTTGACCATCTCGAGATCATGGCGGCGGCCCACCTCGAAATCGTTGAAATCGTGTGCCGGCGTGATCTTGACGGCGCCACTGCCCTGTTCGGGGTCGGCCCAGGCATCGGCGACGATCGGAATTCTCCGTCCCACCAGGGGAAGGACGGCGTGTCGCCCCACCAGCGCCGCGTAACGGGCATCATCGGGATGAACGGCGATGCCGGTGTCGCCCAGCATGGTCTCGGGACGGGTGGTGGCGATGGTGACGTGAAGGCCGTCGGCCCCCTCGACGGGGTACCGGAAGTACCAGAGGTGACCGCGTGTCTCCCTCGCCTGGACCTCGAGATCCGAAATCGCCGTTTCCAGACCGGGATCCCAGTTCACAAGCCGCATGTCGCGGTAGATGAGGCCCTCCTCATGGAGGGTCACGAAGACCTTGATGACGGCCTTCGACAGTCCTTCGTCCATGGTGAAGCGTTCACGCGACCAGTCGGCGGAGGCGCCCAGGCGGCGAAGCTGCCGGTTGATGAGTCCGCCCGATTCTTCCTTCCACTCCCAGACCCTGTCGACGAACGCCTCGCGTCCGATGTCGCGCCGCGCGATTCCTTCTTCAGCGAGCTGGCGCTCCACGACCATCTGCGTCGCAATGCCGGCGTGATCCGTGCCCGGCTGCCACAGCGCATCGCGGCCCCTCATGCGCTCGTGGCGGATGAGGATGTCCTGCAGGGTGTTGTTGAGGGCATGGCCCATGTGCAGGCTTCCCGTCACGTTGGGCGGCGGGATGACAATGGTGTAGGGCCGGGCATTGTCCCGCCTGCCGATGGCGAAGGAACCGCCCTTCTCCCACTCCTCGTAGAGACGGCCTTCTGCCGATGTCGCATCCCAGTTCTTGTGCATCATGTCGCGTTCCATCACACCCGGTCCGCGCCGATGGTGTTGAACGAACGTCCAATATCCTGAAACAACGTCGTTTTCTCTCTCACGATTCTACGCCCGGAACACGCAAACAGGTCGTTTCCGTGTCCTCGGTGCAACAGGGATGGGAGAGAAACTTATGGCGGCAAGCCGTCTCACGCAACATCGCGTCAACACCTTCAAGCCGGGCCGGCGATCCCGTGACTTGCGTAGCAGCAACCCCGGGGGATTCGGTGTTCGGATCCTGCCTTCGGGCAGCCGGGATACGCTCTACTCTGCCAGCTCGCGGGCACTGATGATCAGACACATGCCGTGGCACAACCAGCCGACGAGCAGCATCAGTCCCGAGAACACCATGAACGCGTCAAGATTGGGTATGTGAATGTCCGTGAAATCGATCGCTATCGCGGCGGCAAGCAGCACCACGGCAATCAGATAGATGACGCCGATGGCTTTCCACAGGGGCGAACCGATCCGTCTGCCGAATCTGATTGCAAGAATCGAGAACCACGCCCAGAGCGGAAACGCGAGAGGGGGCAGGAACACGAACACCCCGAAGAGACACGCAACCAACACGTCGGCAGACCTGTAGTCGTATGCGTTGAAGACCTGCTTCGTCGCCCACAAGACAAAGCCCGAACAGCCCACGAAGGCGTAGTACATGACGATAATCAGCAGGGCGATCTGCCCCAGGGCTCTTTCGATGTTGGCAGGGCCGGACGAGGTCACTGACCCAACCAGAAAGGCCGACCCAGGTACGATCAAGACCGTTGCGAGGGCCACGATACCGCTCACGCGTACAGATCTGGCCGACATCATGACCCCAACGACAGATTGCCTCCAAACTCTCGTTCGCCACCATTTTGGTGTCAAACTGGAGCGAGGGAGGCACTGCAGATCCCTCGCGACGGCCCGAAGCCCTGCTCGTCCCAGTGAGTCTCCCTGAAACAGTTCTGGAAATCCTGCAAAGAACAGACTTCCGCGCTGATCCAGATCTCAATGCAGGTCCATGGACACCTTTCAGTCGTGCTGCGTCAAATACGGGCGGTGTGTCGTCGGACCCGCGCTCCAACAGGGAAGGTCACAGGCAGGGCGCACCTGATTGCGGTTCCATGCGCTTCATCACGGCAGCGGACACCAGGCCGCTACCGGCCGGCCATGGTCGGTCAGCCGCCGCGGCGGCCCATCAGGTCACGGACCTCTCGTTCGACGGCGCGTGCGACGATGTCCGGCAGATGCCTGTCGAGCCAGTCCCGGACCATCGGTGTAATCTGCTCCACGACCATCTCTTCCAGAACCTCGGCGCGTCCCGGCGGGCCGTCACCGGACACTGCGGTGTCCGCCGGCGCATCCATGGTGTCAGCGGAAGCCGTCGAGTCTTCCGCCAGATCGGCTTGCGGCGCCTCCTCGACAGGGTCGGCCCTGTCAGCCTCCATCATGCCCCGAACGGCTTCGAGGGCTTCGCTCATCGGTTTGTCCTGATTTGTCATGAAGCCCCCGTCACCCGTTTCACTCGAACCAGTCGTCCGCATAGATCGTGTTGTCGCCGTAGCCCCACAACGCGGATCGCGCCTTCGCATGATAGGCGCGCTCATCGTAGACCGCGACCGGCAATCCCAGGCTGCGCACGTTCAACCGACCGGTCGCTGCCAGCAACTCGTAGGCTGCCGTCACTTCCTGGCTGCGGGCACGAGCGAGGCTGACTTCACTGATGAAGAGCGCCTGTTCGGCATCGAGAACGGCCAGCACCGTGCGCAATCCGGCTCGCAGTTCATTGGTGACGCCCTCCAGTGCTGTCGCATTGGCCGCCACTTCCTCCTCGAGGGCCCCGATTTCGGCGCGGGCCACCTTGAGGGACTGCCATGCACTCACGACTCCGGCTTCCACCTGCCTGCGGATGTTGTGGACCTCGTGCTTGAGGGCAGCCGCATGCTGACGCGCCTCCCGGGTCCGGGCAGAGGCCAGGCCTCCCTGGTAGATGGGAACGACAAAGCGGGTCAGAACGCGGACATCATCCCGCCAGACATGCTCGAAACTGCCGTCTCGGGCCCGCCTGAACTCCGCCCTCAAGCTCAGAGAGGGCTCAAGTTCGGCGGCCATGACATCAGCAGTCAACCACGCCGTCCGTTCATCCTCGATGGCCCGCACCACAGCAGGATGTTCCGCCACGGCACGTGCTGTCGCCTCCTCAAGGCTTGCCGGCAGACCGTCCGGCACGGCCGGCTGCCCGGGACTGGCGGGACTGACACCGACAACCTGCCGGAACCGGGCGGACGCCGACATCACCTGACCCTGTGCCCGCTCCCTGTCTGCGCGTGCTCCGGCCAGCCGGGCGCGAGCCTGGGCCACGTCGGTCAGGGTGGAGAGGCCCACGCGGAAACGGTCCTCCGTTGCTTCGAGGTGGCTTGCCAGCCTCTGCTCGTTGCTGATCGCACGCTCAAGAATCACGTGCGCCAGAACAACATCCGTGTAGCTCCGCGCGACGTCCAGCAGGACATGCTGCTCGACTTCGGCCAGTCCGGCTCTGGCGCTGCCGACGACATGCACCGAACGGCCGATGCCGGTGGCGACGGCGCCATGATAAAGCACCTGATCGATGCCAATGGACCACGAGGCCGGTTTCGTGCTCCCCTGGGTCTCGTGTTCCCTCAGGCCCAGGTCTCCCTCGAGACTCAAGGTCGGGCGCGTTCTGGCATCGGTCTGGGCTGCCTGTTCATCGGCGGCTCTCAGGCGAGCCCGGGCCGCTTCGAGTGCCGGACTGCTCTCATAGGCTATGGCCAGGGCCTCATCGAGAGTCTGGGAGGATGCCGGCCAGGACAAAGCCAGCGCGGCGGCGATGACGAATGGTCTACAACCGGAATTCAGGTTCACGTCTGAAACATTCCAGTGGTGGAAGGAAGGCATCGAAAAGGGACCGCCGGCTCAGGTTGCCGGCGGCGTCACGGCGGATCACGACGGCGCGTCCGACGACCGATTCACTGCACACGGCGACGAGTCGGCCGCCCGGGGAAAGCTGTTCGGTGATGGTGCGCGGCACCTCGTCGCAACGCCCCTCGATGACGATGACGTCGTAGGGAGCCTGTTTCGGCCACCCCAGCCGCATGTCACCACAGACGACGACGCCATTGTAGATTTCGAGGCGGGCGAGAGTGGCCTCGGCCCGGGCAATCATGTCGGCATCGCCGTCAAGGCCGACCACGGCTGCAGCCAGGCGTGCCGTCACGGCGACGCTGTATCCGGTGGTACAGCCGATGACAAGAACGGCATCGTCGGGACCGATGTCACCGGCCTGCAGCAGACGGGCCAGCACCATCGGTTCGGTCAGGTAGCGGTCGCCATCGATACGGATGTCCTCGTCGACATAGGCGATACTGCGCAGTTGTTCCGGCAGGAAGAGTTCTCGCGGCACCTCGCGCAACGCCTCGAGGAGGTCTTCGTTGTCCACCTTCACCGAGCGGATCTGGTTTTCCACCATGGCCTGGCGAACATTGGCGAATTCAATCATTGCACGCCTTCATTTCCGAAGGCCTGACCCCACTTGGGCGAGACGGCACTTCGCAAGCGATCAGGGGGCCAGTATAGTGGATCGACCGCATTGTGTGGAAGGGCACCCCGCAAGGCGGCCGGGGCTAGGTGGCAGAGTGGTGATGCACCGGACTGCAAATCCGTTTACACCGGTTCGATTCCGGTCCTAGCCTCCATCGAACCCTTACGCACCTTATCGGTGCTTGAAAACAAACACTTTTTCTCCCGACCGAAATTCCGGGGAACAGCCTTCATGTAGCTGTCTACTTCCCCGGCTGCAACTGGAATCGGGAGACCGGCATGCCCAGGATTACCTCTTACCCAGATCCCGCATCGCGGCATTGAAGCCCCGCGCAAACGCCTACGACATCCGCGACGGCAAGCTTCGGGGATTCGGCGTTCGCGTCATGCCCAGCGGAGCCAAACGGTATTTTGTCCACAGCCAACATCGAGGGAAACGGGTCTGGCAGATCGTCGGTGACGCTGATTCGCTGGATGTCGATGAAGCCCGCTCGCGCGCGACGGTCATGCTGGCCGCCCTTCGACGCGGCGCTGTTGAACCCCTGATTGTTCCGGTCGGCCGAGGCCGCCTTTTCCCACATTGATCCGTGCTGATTCCCCGGAGAGACCGGGAGAGTGCGGATGCCTCCAGGGTCTCTTCTTCTTTTCCAAGCAGGGTGTTTTTCGGGTGACCGCATAGGCCGCCTGTCGGTTCTGCTGCACCATGGTGCGGGTCCATGAAGGAGTGTGGCCCGCGCGACTGTCGCTCGCCGGGCCACGGGCGGAGGTTTGCAGCATCTGGATGAGACGACGTTGTCCGCCGAGGACTATGTTGCGCAGGAGGCATGGCGCACCGCAACCCCTCCTGTGTGCTGCCGGGGTCTGGCGGTGACGGCCTGCGGGATGACGCGCAACGGGACCTACGGGCGCAAGACGCCGCGAGGCATGCGCGTGGCGCGTTGGTATTGCCGCCCCTGCCACCGGTCATTCAGCGCCCTGCCGGGCTGTCTTCAGGCGCGTCTTGCGGGGACGCTTGCCTCGTGCGAGGCGCAGGTTGTGGCGGTCGAGGAAGCGGGCAGCCTGTGGGCGGGCGTGCGAGTGCTTTATCCCGAGGCGATTGACCTGACGAGTGCGCGGCGGTCGCTGCGCCGCCGGGTTGTCGGCGTTCATCAGAGCCTGCGGATCCTGGCCGGACTGTTCCCGGTGCTGCTGGACACGACGTGTCTGGGCCTGATCGGTTTGCGCAGCCACCTGGCGTGCGGCGAGGCGCTTGTGTGCGTGCGGGAGCTGGGCTGCGACCACCTTGTCCATCTTCCCTGTCCCGTTGGATTCGCCGTTCACCCGCGGGGTCCCCGGAGCACGACGGGGCCGCCAACACGCGACGGCACTATGTGAGAGGCTCGGGACCGTCGAAGGTCGCAGCTTCCACGGACCAACACGGGAAGATGTGGCCATGTCCCCCGGCACCGAAGACCACCGTCAGCGCGTCGCCCTGTTCCGTTACGGCGTGATCGCCGGCCTGCTGGTTGCCGACCGGCGAGCCATCGGGGCGCTGATCAGGGAGTTGTCGCAGCGGATCTGGGTGATCCCCGGGACGCGGCGCAACCGCATCGCTGAGGGGACGATCCGCGACTGGCTGCATCACTACCGCAAGCATGGCTTCGAGGGCCTCTACCCCAAGCGCCGCCGTGACCGCGCCAGGCCGCGGCGGATGACGCCGGAGACGATCGAACTCGTGCTGTCCATCAAGCGTGATGCGCCGCACCTGAGCGTGCGCGAGGTGATCAGGCAGGCCCGTGCGTCGGGCGAGTTGGCCGACGACGCGACGCTGGCGTCCTCGACGCTCTACCGCCTGTTCGCCGCCGAGGGGCTCGACAAGCCCGCCGACACACAGGCCCGGGACCTGCGGCGCTTCACCTGGCCCGGTGCCAATGACCTGTGGATGGCGGACGTCCTGCACGGGCCGAAGGTCAAGGGTGCCGGGGGACGCAGGTTCAAGACCTACCTCATAGCCTTCATCGACGATGCGACGAGAGTCATTCCCTATGCGGCCTTCGCCATGTCCGAGAACACGGCGTCCTTCCTGCCGGTGTTCCGCGAGGCGTTGATGAGAAGGGGCCTGCCGGTCCGGCTCTATGTCGATAACGGCAGCTACTTCCGTTCCACCCATCTCGCCCTGGTCTGCGCCAGACTGGGCATCGTCCTGATCCACGCGACGCCTTACCGGCCGATGGGCAAGGGCAAGATCGAACGCTGGCTGAGAACAGTCCGGATCCAGCTCCTGCCCCGTCTCCAGAGCGCCGAGCTGGCCAGTCTCGACGCCCTCAACCTGCGCCTGAGGACATGGATCGAAGGCGACTACCACAGGGCTCCCCATCGCGGTCTGGGCGGCATGACGCCCTTCGACAAGTGGGCCTCGCTGGCCGCCGACGTGCCCATGCTCGGCCCGACTGTCGATCTCGACGACATCTTCCTCTTCGAGGTCGACCGCCGGGTCCACAAGGATCGCACCGTGAGCTTGAAGAACCGCCTCTACGAAGCGCCCGCCGAACTGGTGGGACACAAGGTCACGCTGCGCTTCGATCCGGCACGCCTCGATCGACCCGTCAGGATCGTCCACGACGGCAGGGACGCCGGCGTCGCCACGCCGCTGGACGTTCATGCCAACGCCCTGATCCGCCGCACCCTGACCTTCAGACCTCATGACGACGAGGAGACATCGTGATGCAGACGAAGCACTTCGCCCTCAGGCATTATCCCTTCAAGGACGCTCCCGAGCCCGGCGACCTGTTCCCCGCTCGCGGCCAGCTCGAGGCCGAGGCGCGCCTCGGCCACCTCATCGAGATGCGCGGCATCGGTCTCCTCACGGGGGAGGCGGGCTGCGGCAAGAGCACCGTCTGCCGCAAGGTCTGCGAGGGCCTCCACAGCGGCCTCTTCAAGGTCGCCTACATCTCGCTGACCACCGGAAGCATCCTCGACCTCTACAACCTCATCGCCGCCGAACTCGGTCTCGAGCGCGCCACCTCGCGCCATGGCGCCTGGCGCGCCATCCGCGCCGACGTGTCGCGCCGGCTCGGCGAGACGCGTCAACTCTCGCTGCTCGTCATCGACGAGGCCCACCTCCTGCACAACGAACTCCTCGAGGAACTGCGCCTGCTGACCAACTTCCGCATGGACAGCGAACGCCGCCTCGTCCTCCTCCTCACGGGCCTCACCGAACTGCGCCGCAGGCTGACCATGGCGGTGCACGAATCCCTCGCCCAGCGCATCGTCGTGCGCTGCCACCTCCCCGGCCTCGAACGCGACGAGGCCGAGGCCTACGTCGAGCACCGCATGCGCCTGGCCGGCGCCGACGTCCCGCTGTTCGAGAAGAACGCCATCGAGGCCATCTTCGATCTCGCCCGCGGCGTCCCCCGCAAGGTCGACACCTTCGCCCACCATGCCCTCCACGCCGCCGCCGTCGACAAGGCCCGCCAAGTCACCCTCGAGCATGTCCACCAGGCCCGCGAGGATCTCGAACCGTGAGCCACCCGCGCGACCGCCCCCTTGAGCCGCTGGCCCGTGCCCTGGGATACCGGCCATGCCGCCGCGACAAGGCGCGCTGGACACGCCCGGGGTCGGTGATCTCCATCAACGGCCCGAAGTTCTACGACCATCTCCGCGGATGTGGCGGTGGCGGCGCCATCGACTTCGTCATCCATGCCACGGCATGCACGCCGCGCCAGGCCATCGCATGGCTGGCCTCGACGGATCATGGGCCGCAAAGGCCGCGGGCGACGCCCGCGAAGCCCCTGATCCTGCCCCGGCGGTGCCCCGCATCGTGGCCCGCCGTGCGGCGCTGGCTGATCGACGAGCGCGCCATCGAGACCTTCCGCGTCGACGGCTTCGGGGAGCAGGGCCTGCTCTACGCCGACGCCAGAGACAACGCCGTCTTCCTGTGCCGCGACGCCTCCGGAAACGCCACCGGGGCGGAACTCGTCGGAATACGCCGCCGCCGCGACGGCAGCCGCTTCCGCGGCATGGCCCCGGGATCCCGCAAGGAACGCGGCGGCTTCTGGTTCACCTCATGCCCCGAGCAACCGGAGATCGCCCTCTTCATCGCCGAAAGCGCCATCGACGCCCTCTCCGCCCTCTCCCTGGGCGCCGGCGGGACGGTCTCCATGTACGCCTCCACGGCAGGCCTCGCCCGCCGCCTGCCTCAATGGCTCCTGACCCTCAACATCGTCTCCGTGGCATGCGGCTTCGACGCCGACGAAGCCGGCGATGCCGCCGCACGCCAGTTGATGGCCGCACACAAGGGAATCCGGCGCGTCCGCCCCGACGGCGCCACGGACTGGAACGACATCCTCCAGCAACACGGCATCTACGGCCTCATCGGTGGAACACCCCTCGACCCTTGCCGACCGTGAACTGACCCCCGACAGTCCGTCACGGGAAACCCCTGCTTGGAAACAACAAGCACCGCCAGCCGAAAAAAACCGGCAGAGGGCGAAACAACCCGTCCCGGGCGACGCAAATCAATCCGGGAATCAGGCGCTGCGATAATCAGAAAACCAACACACGCGCTCATCGTCGCGGGCGATCGCCTGGCGCAGACCCTGTTCGCACATGTCGAGCGCTGCCGCATCGCCGACACGGGCGAGAACTTCCTCAAAGCGGCTGTGCGCCCGGATCCGCGCGATCTCCTCCAGCGCCCCGTTCGCGCGTTCCCGCCAGTCGTCGGGCGGGTTCCGCCCCGTGAGCCCGCGCGCCTCCCCGACGACCGCGTGGCAGCGTTGGGCGAGAGCGTCGACCTTCTTCTCGACGGCCGCCGCCTTCTCACCCCGGGCGATGGCGTCGCGCATCGCCTGCCCTGTGGTCGTGAGAGCCCCCGTCCGGTCCATGGCGGAAAGTTGCGCTTCGATCTCCGTTTCGGCGATCGACGCCTTCAGACCTACTATGGCATCGAGGACCTCGCGGGCCCGCTCCATGCCGTCCGCCGCCAGGGGCTGTGCGAGACCCGTCACCGCGTCCCCCCGGTCGAGAACGTGCCTGATGCGCGCGCGGTTCCGCCTCTGCCGGCTTGCCTCCTCCTCGCGTTCGGCGGCGCGTCGCTTGTCGTCATCGGCGATGGCAGCGCGGATGAGGTCCGCACGACTGTCGAGGGCGTCGGCCAGAACGAGACGCTTGCGGACCTCGCCGTCCCGGATTCCCGCGCGGACCTCATCGAGCGCCTCGAGCGCCGCCTGCGCCTGATCTCTCCAGCCGTCGCCCGGGCGATCGACGTCGAGTGCGACAGCCGCCGCCTGGAGGAAGACGTCGGTGGTCCGGCGCGTCAGACGGTTGACCTCCTTCGTGATCGCCGCTTCCTTCTCCGCAAGGGCGACGGCATCGCGGATCGCCCGGGCGGCGTTCGCCAGCGCCTCCGGCCGGCCTGAGGCGACAAGACGGGCGGCGATCTCTGTTTCCGGCATCTCTTCTTCCAGGTCCGCGATATCGTCGAGCACCTCGCGGGCCAGGCGCATCCCGCTCGGCAGCAGGGGCTGATCCATCGCGATCACGCGATCGCTCCTCTCGAGAATGTCCGCGATCCGCTGAATCGCCCGTCGTTCCGCCTCCCGGCGCTCGTCGTCGCGAGCGATGGCCCCGGCGAGTCGCCGTTCCTCGTCGTCAGGGGAGCTTGCGAAACGGAACCCGGCGAGATGAGCGGCGATCTCAAGGGGCGAGAGGTCCGTCTTCAGCGATGTAATCGCTTCCAGCGCATCGTCAGCCCTCTCCCGCCAGCCGTCCCCTCCTTCGTCTCTCCTGACCGCCCTGGCCTGAGCCAGAACCTCGACGCAGCGCCGACAGTCGTGACTTGTCCGTGCTCTCTCGTGGATATGCCGGCTGACCGCTTCGCGGACGGTCTTCGGCACCACCTCGTCGCCCGCGAACGCCTGGAGCCGGCGTTGGAAGAGCGCATCGACGCGGTCATTCAGCACTTGACTCGTCGGCGCGTAGCACGGAAGCGAATCGTTCCGGTCGGCCCAGGCCCGCCCGGCCGCGTCGAGGAGATCCAGTTCCCTGGTCCAGGCGTCGCCCAGCGCGTCGCGCAGGCCCCGGACGGCGTCCGCGTCGGCAACGGGCATGGTGGCAAGAAGAGTCTCGGCCTCACCGCGCCAGGCCGTCACCTCCCCGATCGGCTGATCGGCGCGCCACGCCGCGGCATGACGGGCGAGCGCCCCGGACTGTTCCCGCGCGGCGCGATCATGCGCTTCCGCGAAGGCGCGCCAGTCCTCGATGGCCCGGGCATGGGCTGCCGTCATGTGTTCCCGCGCGCCCAGGAGGTCGAGTCCCAGCTCGTCCAGCCCGGCATAGCCCGGGATGTCCCCCGGATCGCCGGCGCCGGGTTCGGGAAGGTCCGTCCTCAAGGCGTTCCACATGCGCGAGAAGCGCGCCGCGTCGTCAAGGATCGCCATGGCATCCCGGTGACGGGATTCGAACGCCATCCAGTCGTCGAGCGTGGCGCGGTGAGCAGGCGCCAGGCCCTCGACCCCTTCCAGGGCATGGCCCAGGCCTGCAAGTTCGGCATAACCCGCAACGCCGTGAGGATCGCCGTGACGCTCGGCTGTGACGGCTTCGCGCATCTGCCGCCAACGGCGCTCGAAGCGCGCACCGTCGTCGAGGACCAGCGTCCTCGAGAGAGCGTCCATGGCGCCCGCCAGTCCCGGCGGTGAGGCGTTGCCATGTGCCCGCAGGGCCCGGGCTTTAGCCATCAGGTCTCCCGCCTCCCCGCGCCACGACGCGGAGCGCTCTTCGCTGCCCGCCCAGGCGAGTTCCGGCCACCGCCGGCCGGCCTCCTGGAGGCGGGTCACGAGCCCGCTCGCCTGCCGCCAGGTCTCGTGTTCGGCCAGCATGGCTTCGATGACGGCGGCCATGTCGGGTGCGAGATCCTCGATAGTAGAGAACGCCGCGGCGCGCGCCATCACGTCCCGGTAGCCCGGCCGGGTGGCCGGATGCAGGTCCGCCGCCTCCTCGCGCAGGCGCTGCCAGTCGGCGACGAGAGCTTCGAAGACTTCGGCTTCCAGTGCCGGCGGCGCGCCAGGATCGATGCCCAGGGCGGCAAGGGCATTGTCCTCGATGTCGACCGCCGCCTCGAGGCGCTCGACGAGGGCCTCGCGGTCGTCGGTCAGCAGCAGGAAGTCGTCGCTCGCCCGGGAGAGCTCGACGTGGAAGAGATCGCGCCCGGCGTGGCCGCCGGCCTCGAGAACGGCGATCGCCGCCCGTGCCGTTGTCCCCTGGGCGACATGGACGGTCGAGCAATAGGCGTGATCGAGATGACGCAGCTGCGGATCGGATCGCTTGAGCGCATATTGGTGGCCCTCGGCATCGCGGAAGTGGACCTTCCGCATGGTGATCTCCGTGATCTCCGCCTCTCCCCCGTTGACGAGATCGGGGACCCGGCTGCGCGGTGGCGCCTGGCGGTTACGGGTCCAGCGGATGCGTTCGCCGGCCTTGAGTTCGATCCTCTCGGTATCGCACAGGCGCACGTACCAGGAGGCGTTGCCAGAGGGACGGAAGCGCCGTTCCTCGCCGTCAGGATGCAGGAGAACCACCTCGCCATCGTCACGGCCCACGACAGTGCAGACGTCGTCCTTAAGACAGCCGTAGTGATCGCGGTGAAAGACCGCATGCAGTCCCGGCTCCCAGTTGTCGATTTCGGCGGCCTCGACGCGCGTCAGGCGGCGGTCGACGAGACGGTCGACGACGAGCGTGCGGCCGTGGAGGGCGCCCTCGGCCTCGAGACCCTCGCGCACGGTCCGGTTGGCCTGGCGGCGGATCGCATGCGTGGGCGCCATCAGCAGGGTCCGGCGGCGCTCGTCCCTTTCGAGATCGAGCCAGCATCGTGCGGCTTCGCTCCCCAGCGCCTCGTGTTCGACCTCGCGAATGCGCCGGCCCAGCCGGGCCATTGCCGCCCCGGGCTCGCCCTCGCGGGAACGGGCGACCGCCTCCTTGAGGCCCGCGTCCTTCTGCCTCAGGACCTCCGTCATCATCGCCGTTGCCATGCCGGCCTTCTGCAGGAGACGGAACGGCTGGCCGGCGTCGACGGCTCTCAGTTGCGCGGTGTCGCCCACCAGCGCCACGCGGGCGACACCGGCTTCGCCGGCAATGCGGAGCAGCGCCTCCATGCGCCGGGTGTCGATCATCGAGGCCTCGTCGACCGCCAGCACCACACCCGAAAGATCCGCGCGGGCGCGCTCCAGCGCTTCTCCGTCGCCCAGATCGCCATAGCGGGCGAGAAAGGATTGCAGGGTCCGCGCATGGATGCCGGCCTCGCGCTGGAGCACCCGCGTCGCGGCGGCGGAGGGCGCCAGCCCCAGAACCGGTCTTTCGCCCAGCAGCTCCTTCACCGTGCGCAGCATGGTCGTCTTGCCGCTGCCGGCATGCCCCTGGACGCCGACGATGATGTCCCCGGAACGAAGCACGGTGGAGACCGCCTCTCTCTGGCCCTCGGTGAGGCCGGCATCCGCGAGATGTGTTTCGACGTCGGCGGCGAGCGCTTCGCCCTGGCCACGGCCGGCGCGCAGGGCGCCGAGGATGCGCCGCTCCGCCTTCACCGCGCGAGCGGTGACGAAAGCCCTCTCGCCGGTGGCGACAATGTCCCCGCCGGCCACGAGACGGGCGATGGCCGAATCGATCTCGTCAAGCGTGTAGCGCCCCGGCGCGTGGCCTAGGGCCACGGCGCGGATCTGGGTTGCGGGCAGCACCGTGCGGCGCTCGGCGATGTGGGCGACTGCCCGGGCGACGGCCTCCAGAACCCCGGTCTCCGGATCGGGCGTGATCCGGATCGTCGGACGCGGCATCTTCCGCACTCGCCCTTCATCGGGGAGCTTCGGCAGCGTCGGCGCCCGCTTGGTGGCGCGCACGATGTTGTCGGGAAGATCCGGGGCCGCGGTCTCGACCGGTCCCGGCGCCATGCCCTTGACGCGCCTGAGACCGAGCGCGCCCGCCCGCTGCCGCCACGTCGGCACCAGTTCGGCCAGGTCCTTCTCGCGCTTGGTCCGGCGCGTCACGAGCGCCGCCATCTGCGCCAGCTCCGGCGTATAGGGAAGACCATGCTTCTCGAGGTGTTGGACGATCGCCCGGCGACGCCCGGAGAAGGCGTCGAGGAAGGAGCGCTCGTAGCCTGCGATCTCGAACCCCGGCGCCCGCCCCACCATGGTGGGCGTGATCGCGATGCCGTTGGCCTGCAGGCGCCGGGCGAGTTCGTTGCGGTAGTAGGCGCCGATGAGGTTCCGGTTCCGTCTGAGAGCCGTCGGCTCGACGCTCTTCCACTGGCCTTCGGCGTTCCGGGTCATGTTGGCGATGACGCAGTGGGTATGGAGCTGCGGGTCGAGATCGCGGCTGGTCAGATGCCGGAACCCCGCCGCCACAAGGCCTTGCGTTTTCACCCTGGGCCGACGCTTCGTCTCAGGATCCCAGCCCCGCGTCTCGATGAACTCCCTCTCGACCCAGTCGAGGGTGGCGTGGACCGCTTCGTCGTGGGCCCGGATGACCCGTCTGTCGCCGATCACCAGGCCCTCGAGCGACACCGACTTCGGCGCCGACAGCGTCAAGTCCCACCCCGGGCGGTGTTCGCGCCTGCCGTCGCGCTTGCGTCCCAGCTGAATCCCGGTTCCCGGCACCCTGCCCGAAAGCACCTCCTCGAAGCGCTTCGGGTGAACGTGCGCCTTGAGGCCCAGGGCGAGGGCCCCGGCCCCGCGCCAGAAGCTCGCCTGGCGGTGTTCGGGATCGTTCTTCGGGCGCGGTAGGGATGCGCATTGCTGCACACCCCCCGCACAGATCCGGACGTGGACGCTAGCCCATCCGGCTCCTACCTCGGGTGCTTGACGGCAAACCGCTGGTCCGGCCATGGGTGACGGATCTTTGCACGTGGCCAGAGAAGCCCGGTCATGCGTGCGAGACGCTGCCAGTCGAAGCGGTGGCGCTGGGAGCGGCGGCGTAGCGCCTGCAGCCACAGGCGTTGCAGCCTGCGGCGGAACGTTTGCAGCCACCGGCCTGACCCCGGAACGGCAAAATAGTTGAGCCAGCCTTGGAGGACCCGCCCAAGCCATGTGCCGACAGCCCAGATATCGTGATGCCTGCGCCTGCGGAGTACCTCGCCGATGCGCGCCAGGGTCCTGTTGACCCGCTTGGCGACCGGCTTGCGACCAAGCCTGAAGCGCCCCTTCCGGGTCTTCGTGCAGAAGTGCGTGAAGCCCAGAAAGTCGAACGTCTCCGGCCTACCCGCCCCGCGCGCGCGACGGTCCGCGTGTGCGTACCGTCCGAACTCCACGAGGCGTGTCTTGTCCGGGTGAAGGCTGATGCCGAAGCGGTCCAGCCTCTTCCGAACGTCGCGCAGGTATCTCTCCGCATCCCGCTTGTGCTGGAACCCGACCACGATGTCGTCCGCATAGCGGACGATGATCGCTTCGCCCTCCGGGACATTCGGACGCCACTTCCTGTGGAACCACAGGTCGAGCACGTAGTGCAGGAATACATTCGCCAGACAGGGGGACACAATGTTCCCCTGCGGCGTTCCAATGCCCGTGTCGGTCCATGACCCATCATCCATGACGCCGGCGTTCAGCCATTTGCGGATCAAACGGATAACCCGCCTGTCGCCGATGCGATGTTCGAGGAACCTGATCAACCAATCCCTCGGGATCGTGTCGAAGGAACACGTCACAGACTACCCACATCCATGACTTTCCAGATGTGGTGCGCATCACCCGCAAGGCCCACGTGTTCGAGGGACAGTCCCTGAATGTCCTGGGCCGGGCCCGCCGCCAGAACCAGCCCCAGTTCCTGCTGTTGTTCCCGGATGAGAGCCAGCGATATGTGCCCGTGGAATGGACCGATGCGGGAACCGCCGGGCCGTCCGATACCGATGACACTTCCGAACTGCCCACTGTCGGAGTGCGGGAGCTGCAGAGATTGCGTGACCGGATCGAAAGGATTCGCCAACGCACCGAGGTGGGCCCGGACTCCCCGACGGGTTCTCCGGAATCCGCTCCCGCGCTCACCGCAGGATGTTCGCCAGGGCAGTCGTCCCACGCCCAACCTGAGCGGTCACGCTAACATGGCATCGACATGGCCCATCCGCCGTCAGGAGAATGACGATGCCCCTTACCCCTGCCGAGAAGCAACGCCGCTACCGCGAGCGGCTCAAGGCCGGCGCCTGCCCCGTGCAGTACCGGCGTCCCAAGGACCGGCGCTCGAAGCCGCAACGCTGGCACGATGCGGTGGACACCCTGATCGCCTTGCAGGAGCACTATCGCAACTGGCTTCAAGCCTTGCCCGAGGGGCTTCAGGATACGGCGGTTCATGCCAAGTTGCAGGCCATCGATGCGCTCGATCTCGACGCCCTGAACGAGGTGGACTTGCCGCGCGGCTTCGGACGGGATTGATCCCGACCCCCAGTAACGTTACCATGCTCCATCACATGATGCATCGCACGATCAAGTGGCATGGCCATGCAGCTGGACCTCTTCCTGCCACACCAGGCGTCTCATGCTCGCGTGTGGTCCACCCTCGATGCGGCTGTCCGCCAGGCGGTTCTGGAACACCTCGCCCATCTCATGGCACGCACCGTGCTCCAGCCTGTCTGCGGGCAGGAGACGGATGATGGCTGACATGCGAATCGCCCCGGCGCATCTGGAACGCGGCGCCATCGTCTATGTCCGCCAGTCTTCGGCTTCCCAGGTCGAGCACAACCAGGAATCCACCCGCCGCCAGTACGCCCTGGTCGACCGTGCACGGGATCTGGGATGGCGGCCTGACCAGATCCATGTCGTCGACGAAGACCTCGGACGCTCCGGCGCCAGTACGGAAGGCAGAACCGGCTTTGCCCGGGTCACGACCGAGGTGGCGATGGGCAAGGTCGGCATCCTGCTTGGCCTGGAGGCGTCCCGCCTGGCCCGGAACAATACAGACTGGTACAAGCTGATCGACCTGTGCAGCCTCACCAACACCCTGATCGCCGATGCCGACGGCATCTACCATCCTGGCCTGTTCAACGACCGCCTGGTTCTCGGCCTCAAGGGCACGATGAGCGAGGCCGAACTTCACTTCCTGCGCGCCCGCCTCGACGGCGGCATCCGCAGCAAGGCGGCGCGCGGCGAACTCTATCGCAGCGTCCCGGCAGGCTATGTTCGCGGTGACGGAGACGGAGAACTCCTCATCGACCCCGACGAGCAGGTCCAGGCGGCGATCCGCACGGTGTTCGAACGCTTCCCCGAGTTCGGCTCTGCGCGCGGTGTGTGGCGCTGGTTCTCGCGCCAGGAGCGGGTCTTTCCGGTGCGCGGGCCGCGCGAGACCATCCGTTGGGTCAAGCCGTCCTACCGCATCATCCACATGGTTCTCACCCATCCGGTCTATGCCGGAGCCTATACCTATGGACGAAGGCGTCAGGACACCGTGATCGACGATACCGGAACCGTACGCAAGCGCATCCGCATGCGGCCACGTTCGGAATGGCCCGTCCTCATTCGCGACCACCATCAAGGCTACATCGACTGGGCAACCCACGAAGCGATCCTTGCCCGCATCGCCACCAACGCCCGGCCGCAGAAACACGGAGCCAGTCAGGGTGCGGTCCGGGAAGGATCGGCCCTGTTGCAGGGCCTTGCTGTCTGCGGGGAATGCGGCCGCCGTTTGATGACCCACTATACCGGCCGCACCGCATCGCCGGGCTATCACTGCAGGTCGGCCGGCGAGTTGACGGCGGAACGGACCCGCTTGTGCCTCTATGTGGGCGCCACAAAGATCGACCATGCCGTCGGCGAGGCCGTGCTGGACGCCATCCAGCCGGCCGGGATCGAAGCGGCGCTGCAGGCCGCCGGAAAGGTCGAGGCCGACCGGGAGCGGATTCTTGCGCACTGGGAGATGGAGGTCGAGCGGGCTCGCTATGAAGCCGCCAGAGCCGAACGGCGCTATCGTGCCGTCGATCCGGAAAACCGCCTGGTGGCGCGCGGGCTGGAGGCGGAATGGGAGCAATGCCTCAAGGCGCTTGACGACAGCCAGGCGGAACTGGCCCGCCGCCGGCAGGAACGTCCCCGTCCCCTTGAACCGGCGGACCTTGATGCCCTCATCGCGTTGGGAAAGGATCTCCGCCAGGTCTGGAATGCCTCCACGACCACGGCTCGGGACAAGAAAGAACTGCTGCGCACCGTGCTCCAGGATGTCGTCATTCGGGCTCCGAGGGAGGCATCGCACATCCACCTCACCCTTCACTGGTGCACCGGCTGCCTGACGGAAATCGAGCTGGACCGTCCGAAAAAGCGCCAGGGTGGAGTCCGGACCGACGAGAACACCGTCGATCTGGTGCGCCGCCTCGCGCAGTTCCACCCTGACGATGTCATCGCCGGCATCCTCTGCCGCCAGGGGAAAACCACCGCACAAGGTCTCCGGTTCACCGCCGACCGCGTTCGCCACTTCCGCGGTCACTGGAAAATCCCGCGCTTTGACCCATCGACCCGGACCGATGACGGAACCCTCGTCAACATCCGGAAAGCCGCGAACGTCCTCGGGGTGGCCACCTCGACCGTCCATCGATGGCTTGCCGACGGCTTCCTTGATGGCGAACAGGCCACTCCCGGCGCCCCCTGGCGCATCCGCATCAACGAGGCATTCCGTCCCCGGTTCATGGAAGAGGCGCCGCCTGGCTATGTGCCGATGCTCGAGGCCACGAACCGCCTCGGCGTGTCACGCCAGACCGTGTTGCAGCGTGTAAAGCGCGGCGAGCTGGACGCCATCCACATCAAGGCGGGAAGAAAAAAAGCGTTGCGAATCAGGGTTCCAACCGACAGTCCCAGCCTGTTCGATCAAGGCACGCAAACCGGGGTGTAGTATGAACGCCAATCCAAATAGGCCTTCAAGTCCGCGTCGGCAATCCAGTTGACCTTGCGCCGTACGATCCCGAAGGCCAGGGCGTCAAGAGCATCATGTGCCCCTCGGCCCGGCCGGAACCCATAGCTGAAGCCAAGGAACTCCACCTCATAGATCGGTGTCAGGATCACATCCACAACCGCCTTCTGGACGATCTTGTCCTCCAGTGCGGCGATCCCGAGCGGTCGTCTTCCGCCATCCGGCTTGGGTATCTCGACCCGCCGGACCGGCGGCGCCCGGTACGCTCCTCCCCGATGCAGGCGTGCGTAAAGGTCGAGCAACCGCTCGTCCAGCCCTTCGCCATACGTCGCCCACGTCACGCCATCCACGCCCGCCGCAGCTTCCTTCTTCAAACCAAAGTAGGCCGCACGGAGCGCATCCGGCGTGATGTGATGGAAGAGCGCAGTGAGGCGTTCCTTCCGGTTCCTCTCTGCGGCTTCCCGTATCCGGTCCGCCGCCTGTGACACGCTTCCCCGACCCTGTGTTCGGCGCGTGCTTTGGCGTTCCGGATTCCCCTTGGTTGAGGCCCTTTCCTCCGACAGCTCCGCAGGAGCTTGCACTCCCTTGTTCGCTGTCCTCGCAGGTCGTACGGCCTCATCCGACTTCTTCAAACCGTTCATCATAGGCTTTGGCTTGCTCCTTTCCCTACACGGCCCCGCGACAACTTGCGGGACAGTTTGAAGACCTCCCAGGGTCCCGACAGAAGGCGTGCGGACGTGCATGGGTTCTCCGACACCGCGGGGCTCGCCGACATCTCACCAGAGCGATGCCTGCGATGTTGCCTTCGGCTACTACGAGAGCCTCGGCACCCCGGACGATCGTGTTTACGGTGCTCCATAGCCCTGCCCATCCGTACCGCTACCGACGCTTCGCCCGTCCCCTCGCGAGGACCGACGCACGGCTCGCGGAGAAACGTGGTTCGGTTACTCCTTCGTTCCGGGGGACTTTCACCCCCTACCTTCTGCCAGTTCGCCTGGCACACCGTAGTAGCCGTCCTTCTCGTAATAGGAGACCGCCGTCGCCGAGGACGCCAGTTCCGCGAAGCTCGCAACCACGCCTTCAGTCCGCTCGTGTCAGCGCCGCCGCGAGGCGGCGGCGCTCTTCGACCATGGTCTCGAGGATCTTCGCTTCGGTCTCCAGGGTCCGCGCGCGATCGTCGCCGTCGAGACTCCGTGGCCGGGCAAGATGGGCGAGCACGCGCTCCTCGGCCTCGAGGACTCTCGGCGCATCCTCGGCCGCGGCCGTGACGGCGGCGCGAATCTCGCGCAGCATCTCCAGCATCTGACGCTGCTCCTCCGCGGTGAGCGCCGTCAGCGCCCTCGCGCCGGCGTTCCTGTCGTGCTCCACCAGCCATGCGACATAGCCCGCTCTCGTCATGCCGCGGCGGTCCGCGCGGCGGCCGAGTTCCTCCCATTCGGCATCGCGCATGGAGAGCGAGACATGGCGGTGCCTGGGACGGGAGGGACGCCTCATCCGCCGGCCTCGCGTTCGAGCACCGCAATCGCCTTCAGCGCCGCCATCACCTCGAGGTGGCTCAGGCCCTCGCCGGCCACCTCCCCCTTCGCGACGCCCCGGACTTGGTCGAGGATCTCCGTCAGGGCCTCGTGGATCTCGCGCTGTTCGCTCTGGGACAGCACCACCGGCCAGCTCACCGTGTCGTCGGCCAGGGCGAGATCGAGGACGTAGCCCGACACCGTCTTGCCCGACTTCGCTGCCTGGCGGCGCAGCAGCGCCTGCGCGTCGCCGCTCATGGAGAGGCTGCGCTGGCGCTTGCGGTCCATCACGCCTTCCAGCGGTTCGCCGCTCCGGGATCGGTCAGGCGCGAAAGCGTCCCCTCGTTCTCGATCCAGCGGTCCACCGCGTCGCAGGTCTCGTCCCAGACCGCGCCGGCTCCGGCCTCCCGCAGGCGCCTCTCCTCGAGGCGCGAGAGCACCAGCGTCTCGCGGATCGCACGCCTCCTGACCTCTTCCGCCACCGGTGTTGAACCCCTGATTGTTCCGGTCGGCCGAGGCCGCCTTTTCCCACATTGATCCGTGCTGATTCCCCGGAGAGACCGGGAGAGTGCGGATGCCTCCAGGGTCTCTTCTTCTTTTCCAAGCAGGGTGTTTTTCGGGTGACCGCATAGGCCGCCTGTCGGTTCTGCTGCACCATGGTGCGGGTCCATGAAGGAGTGTGGCCCGCGCGACTGTCGCTCGCCGGGCCACGGGCGGAGGTTTGCAGCATCTGGATGAGACGACGTTGTCCGCCGAGGACTATGTTGCGCAGGAGGCATGGCGCACCGCAACCCCTCCTGTGTGCTGCCGGGGTCTGGCGGTGACGGCCTGCGGGATGACGCGCAACGGGACCTACGGGCGCAAGACGCCGCGAGGCATGCGCGTGGCGCGTTGGTATTGCCGCCCCTGCCACCGGTCATTCAGCGCCCTGCCGGGCTGTCTTCAGGCGCGTCTTGCGGGGACGCTTGCCTCGTGCGAGGCGCAGGTTGTGGCGGTCGAGGAAGCGGGCAGCCTGTGGGCGGGCGTGCGAGTGCTTTATCCCGAGGCGATTGACCTGACGAGTGCGCGGCGGTCGCTGCGCCGCCGGGTTGTCGGCGTTCATCAGAGCCTGCGGATCCTGGCCGGACTGTTCCCGGTGCTGCTGGACACGACGTGTCTGGGCCTGATCGGTTTGCGCAGCCACCTGGCGTGCGGCGAGGCGCTTGTGTGCGTGCGGGAGCTGGGCTGCGACCACCTTGTCCATCTTCCCTGTCCCGTTGGATTCGCCGTTCACCCGCGGGGTCCCCGGAGCACGACGGGGCCGCCAACACGCGACGGCACTATGTGAGAGGCTCGGGACCGTCGAAGGTCGCAGCTTCCACGGACCAACACGGGAAGATGTGGCCATGTCCCCCGGCACCGAAGACCACCGTCAGCGCGTCGCCCTGTTCCGTTACGGCGTGATCGCCGGCCTGCTGGTTGCCGACCGGCGAGCCATCGGGGCGCTGATCAGGGAGTTGTCGCAGCGGATCTGGGTGATCCCCGGGACGCGGCGCAACCGCATCGCTGAGGGGACGATCCGCGACTGGCTGCATCACTACCGCAAGCATGGCTTCGAGGGCCTCTACCCCAAGCGCCGCCGTGACCGCGCCAGGCCGCGGCGGATGACGCCGGAGACGATCGAACTCGTGCTGTCCATCAAGCGTGATGCGCCGCACCTGAGCGTGCGCGAGGTGATCAGGCAGGCCCGTGCGTCGGGCGAGTTGGCCGACGACGCGACGCTGGCGTCCTCGACGCTCTACCGCCTGTTCGCCGCCGAGGGGCTCGACAAGCCCGCCGACACACAGGCCCGGGACCTGCGGCGCTTCACCTGGCCCGGTGCCAATGACCTGTGGATGGCGGACGTCCTGCACGGGCCGAAGGTCAAGGGTGCCGGGGGACGCAGGTTCAAGACCTACCTCATAGCCTTCATCGACGATGCGACGAGAGTCATTCCCTATGCGGCCTTCGCCATGTCCGAGAACACGGCGTCCTTCCTGCCGGTGTTCCGCGAGGCGTTGATGAGAAGGGGCCTGCCGGTCCGGCTCTATGTCGATAACGGCAGCTACTTCCGTTCCACCCATCTCGCCCTGGTCTGCGCCAGACTGGGCATCGTCCTGATCCACGCGACGCCTTACCGGCCGATGGGCAAGGGCAAGATCGAACGCTGGCTGAGAACAGTCCGGATCCAGCTCCTGCCCCGTCTCCAGAGCGCCGAGCTGGCCAGTCTCGACGCCCTCAACCTGCGCCTGAGGACATGGATCGAAGGCGACTACCACAGGGCTCCCCATCGCGGTCTGGGCGGCATGACGCCCTTCGACAAGTGGGCCTCGCTGGCCGCCGACGTGCCCATGCTCGGCCCGACTGTCGATCTCGACGACATCTTCCTCTTCGAGGTCGACCGCCGGGTCCACAAGGATCGCACCGTGAGCTTGAAGAACCGCCTCTACGAAGCGCCCGCCGAACTGGTGGGACACAAGGTCACGCTGCGCTTCGATCCGGCACGCCTCGATCGACCCGTCAGGATCGTCCACGACGGCAGGGACGCCGGCGTCGCCACGCCGCTGGACGTTCATGCCAACGCCCTGATCCGCCGCACCCTGACCTTCAGACCTCATGACGACGAGGAGACATCGTGATGCAGACGAAGCACTTCGCCCTCAGGCATTATCCCTTCAAGGACGCTCCCGAGCCCGGCGACCTGTTCCCCGCTCGCGGCCAGCTCGAGGCCGAGGCGCGCCTCGGCCACCTCATCGAGATGCGCGGCATCGGTCTCCTCACGGGGGAGGCGGGCTGCGGCAAGAGCACCGTCTGCCGCAAGGTCTGCGAGGGCCTCCACAGCGGCCTCTTCAAGGTCGCCTACATCTCGCTGACCACCGGAAGCATCCTCGACCTCTACAACCTCATCGCCGCCGAACTCGGTCTCGAGCGCGCCACCTCGCGCCATGGCGCCTGGCGCGCCATCCGCGCCGACGTGTCGCGCCGGCTCGGCGAGACGCGTCAACTCTCGCTGCTCGTCATCGACGAGGCCCACCTCCTGCACAACGAACTCCTCGAGGAACTGCGCCTGCTGACCAACTTCCGCATGGACAGCGAACGCCGCCTCGTCCTCCTCCTCACGGGCCTCACCGAACTGCGCCGCAGGCTGACCATGGCGGTGCACGAATCCCTCGCCCAGCGCATCGTCGTGCGCTGCCACCTCCCCGGCCTCGAACGCGACGAGGCCGAGGCCTACGTCGAGCACCGCATGCGCCTGGCCGGCGCCGACGTCCCGCTGTTCGAGAAGAACGCCATCGAGGCCATCTTCGATCTCGCCCGCGGCGTCCCCCGCAAGGTCGACACCTTCGCCCACCATGCCCTCCACGCCGCCGCCGTCGACAAGGCCCGCCAAGTCACCCTCGAGCATGTCCACCAGGCCCGCGAGGATCTCGAACCGTGAGCCACCCGCGCGACCGCCCCCTTGAGCCGCTGGCCCGTGCCCTGGGATACCGGCCATGCCGCCGCGACAAGGCGCGCTGGACACGCCCGGGGTCGGTGATCTCCATCAACGGCCCGAAGTTCTACGACCATCTCCGCGGATGTGGCGGTGGCGGCGCCATCGACTTCGTCATCCATGCCACGGCATGCACGCCGCGCCAGGCCATCGCATGGCTGGCCTCGACGGATCATGGGCCGCAAAGGCCGCGGGCGACGCCCGCGAAGCCCCTGATCCTGCCCCGGCGGTGCCCCGCATCGTGGCCCGCCGTGCGGCGCTGGCTGATCGACGAGCGCGCCATCGAGACCTTCCGCGTCGACGGCTTCGGGGAGCAGGGCCTGCTCTACGCCGACGCCAGAGACAACGCCGTCTTCCTGTGCCGCGACGCCTCCGGAAACGCCACCGGGGCGGAACTCGTCGGAATACGCCGCCGCCGCGACGGCAGCCGCTTCCGCGGCATGGCCCCGGGATCCCGCAAGGAACGCGGCGGCTTCTGGTTCACCTCATGCCCCGAGCAACCGGAGATCGCCCTCTTCATCGCCGAAAGCGCCATCGACGCCCTCTCCGCCCTCTCCCTGGGCGCCGGCGGGACGGTCTCCATGTACGCCTCCACGGCAGGCCTCGCCCGCCGCCTGCCTCAATGGCTCCTGACCCTCAACATCGTCTCCGTGGCATGCGGCTTCGACGCCGACGAAGCCGGCGATGCCGCCGCACGCCAGTTGATGGCCGCACACAAGGGAATCCGGCGCGTCCGCCCCGACGGCGCCACGGACTGGAACGACATCCTCCAGCAACACGGCATCTACGGCCTCATCGGTGGAACACCCCTCGACCCTTGCCGACCGTGAACTGACCCCCGACAGTCCGTCACGGGAAACCCCTGCTTGGAAACAACAAGCACCGCCAGCCGAAAAAACCGGCAGAGGGCGAAACAACCCGTCCCGGGCGACGCAAATCAATCCGGGAATCAGGCGCTGCGATAATCAGAAAACCAACACCGGCTCCGTCATCAGCGCTCGCATGACGACGAAACGCGAGATCTCCATGCCGCTGGCATGGGCCGCGCGGACGATCCTTTCCCACTCGGCGTCGCTTGCCATCACCGTGCGCTGACGCCGCCCGCCGGTCTCGTCCGTCATGGCCGGCGCGCCGGATGGGTGACAACAAGGGTGTTCAAGGGTGAACAGTGACAGTTCAATTGGCGTAGTAAATCTACCATGCACATAGTCCCGTGTTTGCAACGGAGCGCAGTTTACCGCAACATCAGGGTGATGGCTAGTTTACTTCCCCCGCTGCAACTGATGGGGAGACATCGGATCGACGTTGTTTATGTATGAGGTTCGGATTCGCCTCTTGACAGGCCCTGTAACCTTTTGTAAACGGTATAGGAGTTGGGAGAAGGCGCGTTGCGTTGAATGGTTAGATTGGCGTAGACTGGCGAATTGGTTCTCTACACCGGTTCGATTCCGGTCCTAGCCTCCATATCTACAATTGCCTACAGCACAACGCCGGAAAAGCGAACCGGCGGGTTAGTGCCATGCCAACGTTTCGACGGAACATTGCAGATAAGTGTGTTTCCGGCTGATTGTCCGCACTGCGGGACGAAAAGCGTTGCATTCGCATTGGGGTATGAAAGTCGAGTCACGAAGGATCCAGGGAACGCCTGGGACACCGACGCAATCTGTGGATGGTGCAGCCGAGGGATACTCGCCAGCTTCGTTGTACTCCGCAACGCATCTCCTCGGGAAGTTCTCAACTCCTCCCAGCGGAGTTCGACACCCCGCCGACTGTTGCGCCATCTCTCTCTGGTACCGACGCACCGCGATACGTTCCAGGGAACGTTGCCAACTTCTATCGACAAGCAATGGAGTGCCTTCCCAGAGCATTGGATGCTGCGGGAAGCATGTTTGGCAAGACGCTGGAGACAGCCTTGAAGAACAGATCCCCAAAGACATGGGGAGACCTGTACCACCGTGTTGAAGGGGCAAAGAACGCGGGGGGATTGACTCCCGACCTGGTCGAGTGTTCCCACAAGATTCGTCTGGACCGGCGCGAGGCTGTCCACGAAGAAGACCCGTTCTCGAAAGAGCATGCCAATTGTCTCCAGGTGCTGACTCAGCTGGCGTTGATCGACTTGGTCGAGTTGCCGGCATGCCTAAGGAAGCCCGGGAGGAGGCTTCCTCCGCGAAGCAAGGCCCCGGCAGGCAGTCGGTCCTCCCAAGGTCTCTGACTCGGCGCAGCCATGAGTGGCTTCGATCGTCGGATCGCTGCGCCTGCCCGGACAAGAGCCAAGCGAGGGGCTGTGGCCCGGCATCTTCATGGTGAGAGCGCTCCCTTCCATGCAACGACAAGCAGGCGGCAATCGGGCCTCTCGATGAAGCGGACAGCCATGATGGTGATCCTCTGCGGCAATAGTCAGAAAGGCCTTGTGGGTGTCTCGCCGTCAATCGTGATGACGATGAAAGCCATGGCAACTGGCGGGTCCTTGTCCTCAATCTTGGGGTTTTCGGGAAGGAGGTCATTCGGCAATGTGAAGTCGAAGCGGCCCCGGTTGTCGGCAACGCTCTGATCCAAGATCGTCACAGACAGGCCCCGGGGCGGCGCGGCGTGTCTTGGAAACCGTCAGTTCTGTCGGCTGGCCTTCCGTGCGCTCCGTCTCGATCCGAGCAAGGTGGTTTTCCACATGCCCCACCTCTGTCGTTCCCTTGAAGTCCTGTGGCGCGGTCCCGTCAGCATCCTGATCGAGGGTTGCCTCTGCCGACCGCGCCGCGCCAAGGCGCCACTCCACGACACTAGAGGAAGGCGAGTCGTGGAATGTCCCGATGTCGTCAATGCGCGCCATCACACAATCCTGTCCACCTTCTATGACCGGGTCTTCTTCCCGCGATCAAGGAGCCATCTACAGCAGTTGGGGGCGGCAGGGGCCATCCGCCGCATAGCGCGCCGGCGATCTTCTGTGAAGGCTGTGGATAGCGATCTGTGAGGACAACAGCGACGGCACCTTGGCAACGCCGGAATGGCTCGCGCTGAAAATGGGGGACGATCCGATGAGGGGACGAAAGGCGATCTACAGGGCATTGTGGGCCGCGCTGCTGGCAGCCGCGATCATGCCGATGACCTTTGGACCTGCTGCGAGCGACACGGCGTTCCGGACGGAACTCGGCATCATCAGGAGTTTCCATCCCGACCCGGACAGCGACTATGCGACCTGGCATCCCTGGATCGGCGTCAACGCGCCGCTGATCGGTGAGTGGCTGCGGGTGCGAACGGGCATCGTGCGCACCTCGCACCATACATGGGGGCCCTTCCTTGGCGTGACGGCGGCCTGGGAAGTGGCCGAGCGCTGGCGCGTCGGGGTGAGTGCCGGCGTGAGCGGAAACTACACCCGAGGGCACTGGCTGCGCCGGGGCGCGTTGCCCGTCGTCCAATGGCAGGAAGAAGACAGCGATCTCATCTGGGAAGTCGGCTTCATGCGTCACCCGGATACGACGTTCCTCGGGATCGGCGTGCACATTCCGTTCTCGGAGTTTGTCGATCGAGACGGCGCCGGACGCGCAGACTGACGACATGTCCCTGACGGCTGCACCTGCGACCACACCGTTTCGATACCGGTCCTGACCTCCACGTCTCCCTGCCCCGGCAGGGCTGGCCGTCAGTCCGCTGGCGGATCGTCGCCGGCGATGGCGCAGAAGTAGTCTCCCTGGCGGACCAGGCGGTGGCTGCGTCGCGTGTAGAGGCATCCCGCGACCGGAGCGATCACCGGGTGGCGCGCGCCGCTCGCCGGATCGAGAATGTGGGCGAAGGCTTCGCCCCTGGCGACGTTCCTGCCGAGTGCGCCTGCATAGATGACGATGCCGCCTGCCGGGGCCTGAAGCCGCCGCAGACCGGCAATCGAGCGCGCCCGGCACCTTGGCCGGGGGAGAGGTCCCGGCTCTCCACCGACGACACCGCGGCGGCGGAGCCAGCGCAGCAGCCCGCGTGCTGCGGGCAGGGTCAGATCGTCGTCGACATCCCTCTGACCGCGCAACTCGAGGACGGCGGCAAAGGAGCCCGGCCGCTCCAGGCTTGTCGGAAACCGCCTGGCGATTCCCTGCCACAAGAGGACGTGGGCCGACTTGAAGGTCATCATGGGATTGCCGTCGTCGACGATCACCACCTCGCTTTCCATGTCCCGGGCGAGGTCCGCGGCATCGGGCCAGTGGGGAGAACTGACGAACATGTGCGGCAGCGCTTCCCAGGCCGTGTGAAGGTCGAGGACGTAGTCGCTGTCCAGCGACAGGCGCAGCAGGGTTGTCTTGAGGACATCGTCCTCACGCAGGACACGCCGGCGTTCCAGGGCCTCCAGGGCCGCCTCTCTCACCCGCGCCACATTGGCATCATGGTTCCGGTCGAGCCTGCCGGTGACCGTGTGGACCACCTCGTCCAGGATGTCGGGAAAGCCGCGGTTGTAGTTCCGTCCCGTATCGAGGTCATGGCGTCCCGGCGTTTCCATCATGACCTGCTGCGCCAGGCCGATCGGGTTGGCAAACGGCACGACGACCACCTCTCCTGTGACATCGGCGTCGCGCAGCATGCCGGCCAGGTGATCGAGAACGACGATGCCGGGAAGCTCCTGGGCATGGAGCGCCGCGTGAAGGTATGCCTTGGGCCTCGCACCCGGTTCACCGAAACGTTGCACGACGATGCTCCGCCGGGTCCCGGGCCCCGCCCGGGGAAGCTCGATGATCTCCTGCCCGCAGATCACGTGCCCGTCCTACCAGTCGTGGACGGGATGGTCGGGGGGCGGCAGTTCCTCCGGTCCCGACACCACCGCGAAGGACTGGCCCGGGCGCACCAGCCGGCTCAGCCGGCGGCCATAGAGGATACCGCTCGCCCGGCTCGCAACCGGTGTCCGCGCCCTCTCCCAGTCGGCTTCAGCCGGATCGACGATGTCGGCGACGACCATGCCGGCCTCGACCCTGTCGCCCGGCGCCAGGCGGTAACTGACGACACCGGCAACGGGCGCCACGAGATTGTCGGATCCGGCGAGAGGCGTCGGCTGGCACAACAGGTCCGGCGGCGGCACCGGATCACCGGCAACGAAACCGTGACGCACCAGGAACCGCCAGAGCGCCGATGCATCATCGCGGGCCATGTCGGCGCCGACATCGGACTGCCCTCTCAACTCCAGGGTCGTGGTGAAGGGCGCGTCTGCGAACTCACGGTCCGGAAAGGCTCGGCGAATGGTCGACCAGGCGACAGCAGCGGCGTTCTCGAAGGCCGTGCCGTCCGTGGCGTCGAAGAGCAGGATGGTGCGGCAGCCCAGTTCAGCGGCCAGGTCGCTGTAGCGCGGCCAGATGTCCCGGGGGAAATAGATGTACGCGATCCCCTCACCGTGACAGTGCAGGTCGAACACGAAGTCGCTGTCGATGGAAAGGCCGAGCAGCGTCTTCCTGAGCTGATTGGCCTCTCCTCCTGCAGGCCATTCGGCGACCGCATCAAGGAGGGCCCGGCGGATGATCCGCGTATTGGCTTCCCTGTCATCGGCCAGGAGATCGCCCACGCCCTCAGCCACGACCGCGCCGAGGTCCGGGTACCAGCGGTTGAAATTGCCGTCGCCGCCGAGATCGAAACGACCCAGGTGGTAGTTGAGGATGCGATTGGCCAGACCGACGGGATTGGCAAGGGGAACGATCACGAACTCGCCCTTGATGCCGCCCCCCTCTTCCGCCTCCCTCAGCCAGGACAGCATGCGGTTGAGCACCAGTGTTCCCGGGAGTTCATCGGCATGCAGCGCTGCCTGGAAGTAGAGCTTGGGGCGCGCGCCCGGCTTCCCGAAACGATGCACGACGAGATGACGTTCGCTCCCCGGACCGGGGGACATGAGAGGAATGGTCTCGACGCGGTGCGCCACCGCCGGTTGTCTCCTATCCGCCCGTGACGCTCATGTGGCGGGAGACGCTCGGCGTCCTCGTTGCCCGGTCGATGACAAAGTCGTGGCCCTTCGGCTTGCGGCCGATGGCCCTGCGGATGGCCGCCTCGAGCGGCCCATCATCGGGAGACGTGCGCATGGGCGTCTTCAGGTCCGCGGAATCTTCCTGGCCAAGGCACATGTAGAGGGTGCCGGTGCACGTCAACCGGACGCGGTTGCAGGATTCGCAGAAGTTGTGGGTCATCGGCGTGATGAAGCCGAGGCGCCGGCCTGTCTCGGCAATGTGCACATAGCGCGCCGGACCGCCGGTCCGGTGATCGCTGTCAACGAGCGTCCACCGCCTTGCGAGATCCGCCCTCACCGCCGACAGCGGCAGGTACTGTGCCGTCCGGTCACCGTCGATATCGCCCATGGGCATGGTCTCGATCAGTGTCAGGTCGAACCCGCGTTCGCCACACCAGCGAATCATGCGGTCGAATTCATCCTCGTTGACACCCTTCATGGCCACCGCGTTGATCTTGATGGCAAGTCCTGCCTCAGTCGCGGCGGCGATGCCCTCCATCACCCTGTCCCAGCGGCCCCAGCGCGTGATGGCCCGGAACTTTTCGGGATCGAGGGTATCCAGCGAGATGTTGATTCGCCGGACACCGGCTTCATGAAGCGCCCCGGCATGGCGTGCGAGCTGGCTGCCGTTGGTGGTCACCGTCAGTTCGTCGAGTCCGCCGCCGTGCAGGTGCCGTCCCAGGCTCCTGAAGAGCTGCATCACGCCCTTGCGCACGAGGGGCTCGCCTCCGGTGATGCGGACCTTGCGCGTGCCGAGACGCACGAAGGCGCTGGTCAGGCGATCGAGCTCCTCCAGTGTGAGAAGGTCCTTTTTGGGCAGGAAGGTCATGTCTTCCGACATGCAGTAGACGCAGCGAAAGTCGCACCGGTCCGTCACCGAAATCCGGATGTAGCTGATCTCACGACCAAAGGGATCGACAAGTGGCGTCATGGGCCGGGTTCACACGAAGGAGACGGGCAATCCTACCGCCGGACCATCAGACATTGCAATGCCGGGAGGCCCTCGCGTTCCGTCCCGTCATCCGGAGAACGGGATTCTGCCGAACTTTCGAAACTGGACAGGCGGGGGATTGTGTCACAGTGTGAATTGCCGGGAGAGGCAACTGGTGAGGGGATGGCGCGGGAATGGCACTGTTCATAGGCAAACGCTTGCTGATGATGCTCGTCACGATGTTCGTGACGTCCGTGCTTGTCTTCTCGCTCCTCGAATTCACACCCGGCAACGTCGCCAGCAAGACACTCGGCCCCTACGCCACTCAGGCGCAAAAGGAGATCCTCTACAACAAGCTCAATCTCGATGATTCTCTTGCCGTGCGCTACGTGCGCTGGATCTCGGTCCTCTCCGGCATCATCAAGGATCCGGTCTACGACCCCGACCTCAAGCTCGGATACAAGGACTCCAGGGGCGATCAGTACTTCGGCAACTTCGGCTGGTCGCTGAAGTACCGGCTGCCCGTGAACGACATCATGTGGCGCCGCCTGGGCAACACCATGATCCTCGCCGGCGTTGCCTTCGCCATCATCGTACCCCTTTCCCTCGTCTTCGGCGTGCTGTCGGGCATGCGGGAGGGCAGTGTGCTCGACAGGTCGCTCTCCTACACCGGCATCACGCTGACCTCCATTCCGGAGTTCGCGTCGGCCACCTTCCTGCTGGTCATCTTTGTCCTCATGCTCGGATGGTTGCCCGGCACCTCGAACATGCAGAGCTTCGAGCCCTGGTCGTGGGCCTCGCAGATGGTGCTGCCTGTCCTTGTGCTTGTGCTCTACGACTTCGGCTACGTCGCCCGCATGGTGCGGGGTTCCATGGTCGAGGTCATGACCCGGCCCTACATCCGCACGGCGATCCTCAAGGGGCTGCCCTACCGCCAGGTCATACTCAAGCACGCGCTGCGCAATGCGCTGATCGCCCCGTTCACGGTCATCCTGCTGCAGATTCCCTTCCTCATCACCGGCGTCGTCGTCACCGAAACCGTGTTCAGCTACCCGGGATTCGGCAAGATGCTCCTCGAGGCGGCACTGTTCGGCGACACGGCGTTGATCGAGGCCGCCACGCTCATCGCCGTCTTCATTGCCGTGTCGACACAGCTCGTCGGGGATGTCGGCTACATGTACATCAACCCGCGCATCCGCTTCATCTGACGATTCCTTCATGACCGACACCACCACAGACAGCACCCGGGCCAACCCTGCAAACGCCGAACAGCCGGACCGGACGGGTTGGGCACGTTTCTTCTATTCGGTCGGTCTCCTGCGTGAATCGCCTGCCGCGATGATCGGCCTGTCGCTGGTCATGCTGTGGGTTCTCGTCGCCATCTTTGCCGATGTCATCACGGTCTGGGGTCCCAACGAGTACGATTATTCGGCGATCTCCGTGCCGCCCTTGACCGTCGATGGCCACTGGCTTGGAACCGACATTTCCGGCCGCGACATCTGGTCGCGCCTCGCCTACGGAGCACGGGCGACGCTGACCGTGGCGCCGGCGGCCATCCTGGTGTGCTATTTCGTCGGCATTACCATGGGGATGCTGGCCGGGTACTACGGAGGCTGGGTCGACAGCATCCTGATCAGCCGCATCAGCGACATCATCCTGTCCTTTCCGCTGATCATTCTCTTCATCATCATCATCACCGTCTTCGGCGCCTCCGCGCTCAACATCATCGTTGCCGTCACCCTGGCGTCATCACCTGGAATCGGCCGCATCGTGCGCGGACTCACCCTCGATCTGCGCAATCTCGAGTACGTTTCGGCAGCCCAGATCCGGGGCGAGCGGAGCCTCTACATCATGGCGGTGGAACTCCTCCCCAATGCCCGGGGACCACTCATCGTCGATGCTTGCCTGCGCATGGGCTACACCGTCATCACCATCGGAATTCTCGGCTTTCTCGGCCTTGGCCTGCCGCCTCCCGACCCCGACTGGGGTGGCATGGTGTCCGAATCGCGGACCATGGCGACGGTTCCTGGCATGGCCTACATGCCGATCATCCCGTCCATTGCCGTCTCGAGCCTGGTGATCGGCTTCAACCTCCTGGCCGACGGCCTGCGGGAAATCTCGACGAGGGACTGAAACCATGGCGCCTGCCTCCAGCGACGACTACGTCCTCGAGATCGAGAATGTCGGAATCTCCTACTTCACGCGGCTTGGAGAGATCCCGGCGGTCCCGGATTTCTCGCTCAAGCTGAAGCGGGGCGAAAGCTACGGTCTCGTCGGCGAATCGGGATGCGGCAAGACCACGGTGGCCATGGCCATCATGAACTACCTCGGCCTCAATGGCGGCATCGTCAAGGGACGAATCAAGTTCGAGGGGCGCGACATGGCGACCATGTCCAATGAAGAGCTGCGTACCGTCCGCGGGTCGCGAATCTCCATGGTCTACCAAGAGCCGATGAGCGCCCTCAATCCGTCACTTACCATCGGTTCCCAGATCAAGGAGGTGCTGGTCGTCCACGAGGGCGTCTCCGACGCGGAGGCTGCGGAGCGCTCCATCGAAATGCTGCGCGACGTCAACATGCCGGATCCCGAAAGGGTGATGACGCGCTATCCGCACCAGATCTCCGGGGGCCAGCAGCAGCGCGTCGTCATCGCCATGGCCATGCTGTCCAACCCGTCGCTCCTGCTACTCGACGAACCGACAACAGCCCTCGACGTGACGGTCGAGGCAACGGTGATCGACCTCGTCGTGCAACTGCGCGAGAAGTTCAACACCACCCTGCTCTACATCAGCCACAACCTCGGCCTCATCGTGAAGGTCTGCGACCGCGTCGGTGTCATGTACTCGGGCTCCATGGTCGAGGAAGGCACCATCCGCCAGGTCTTCAAGGAAACCCGCCACCCCTACACGTTCGGCCTCTTCGACTGCATTCCCACTCTCGGTGCGGACAAGCACTCCCGGACCCTGCAGCCCATTCCGGGCCAGGTGTCGCTTCCCCACGAAAGACCGCCAGGCTGCTCCTTCGGGCCGCGCTGCAACTACTTCAGGCAAGGGGTCTGCGATGTCGGCGAGACCTCCCTCGAGACGGTGGCGGACGGCCACCATGTGCGCTGCCGGCGCATCGACGAGATCCGCCACGTTCCCTCGGCCGCCCAGAGCGATGTCGTGGGCGGGGAAGGCGATCCCGTGCTCGATGTCGTCAACATGAGCAAGTTCTACGAGATCAACGATGTTTCTCTCGCATCGCTGATCAAGGGCCAGAGCCGTCACTACGTCAAGGCCAACGAGAAAATCAGTTTTCGCGCGCAGCGCGGCCGCACCGTCGCCATCGTCGGCGAATCGGGATGCGGCAAGTCGACCTTCGCCAAGGTGCTCACCGGACTCGAGACCGCCACCGAGGGCGAGATCATGTTCGAGGACCGCAACATTGCCGTCATTCCGGTGCACAAGCGGGACCAGGATCTCATCCGCGCCATGCAGATGGTGTTCCAGAACCCCGACGGCACGCTCAACCCGAGTCATTCCGTCGGTCACTGCATCGGCCGAGTCATCAAGAAGTTCGGCATCCGCTCCGACGGCGAGGGAATCCGGGAACAGGTGGGCGAGATGCTTGATGTCGTCCGCCTGCCCAAGGCCTTCGCGACGCGCAAGCCGCGCCAGCTTTCCGGCGGTCAGAAGCAGCGCATCGCCGTGGCCCGCGCCTTTGCCGGCAATCCGTCCATGGTCATCGCCGATGAACCGGTCTCGGCACTCGATGTCTCCGTGCAGGCGGCCGTCATCAATCTCCTCAACGACGTGCAGAAGCGCTACAACACCACCCTGCTCTTTATCAGCCACGATCTTTCGGTGGTCCGGTTCCTCTCCGACGAGATTGTCGTCATGTACCTCGGCGAGATCATGGAGGCCGGTTCCTCGGAGCGCATCTTCATGCCGCCCTATCATCCCTACACCGAGGCCCTGTTGTCGGCTGTGCCGATTCCCGACCCCGACATCATCCAGAAGCGTATCCGGCTGGAAGGCGAAATGCCGTCCGCTCTCGATCCCCCAGGGGGCTGCCGCTTCGCGTCCCGCTGTCCACGGTACCTAGGGAGAATCTGCAACGACGAGGTTCCGCCGGACCAGGATGCCGGAGACGGCCACACCATCAAGTGCCACATCCCCCTCCATGAACTCTCTGCGGTGGAGCCGATCTTCAACACCAGGGAAAGTGCGGACTGAACGCCGCCATGGGATGGTTGTGACGATACCGGTGCCATCCCGGGCAACGCAGTCACTTTCGGGATCCTTCAAATTGACGTATGGATGTGGCGTGTCCTGAGGTCAGGCCAAGAGCATGAAGTACTCCCTTTGGAACCTTCTGCGCCAGGCTCCCCGAGGTCATCGGGACTGGCCGCAGGCCTGGCGCAATCCGGAGCCCAAGGAGTCCTACGACGTCATCATCATCGGCGCCGGAGGCCATGGCCTGGCGACCGCCTACTACCTGGCGAAGGAACACGGCATCACCCGGACCGCGGTGCTCGAGAAGGGCTGGCTTGGCGGCGGCAACACCGGCCGGAACACGACCATCGTGCGTTCCAACTACCTGTGGGACGAGAGCGCACATCTCTACGAGCACTCTCTCAGGCTCTTCGAGACCCTGTCACAGGATCTCAATTTCAATGTCATGTTCTCTCCCCGCGGTGTCATCAACCTGGCGCACAACGAACACGACCTGAAGGAGCTGCAGCGGCGCGGTCACGCCTGCCGACTCAACGGCATCGACTACGAGATGGTGACCCCCCGGGACATCAAGGAGATCGCGCCGATCATCAACATCTCCAGGTCCATCCGGTATCCGGTTCTCGGCGGCGCCATGCAGCGCCGCGCCGGGAATGCCCGCCACGACGCCGTGGCCTGGGGCCTTGCCAGACGCGCCGACGAGTTCGGTGTCGACATCATCCAGAACTGCGAAGTGACGGGCATCGATGTCCGGGACGGCCGGGTGGCAGGCGTGCAGACGACCAGGGGAGCGATCAGGGCCAACCGCATCGGCGCAGTTCCGGCAGGCCATGCGTCCGTCGTCGCCTCGATGGCCGGCCTGAGGCTGCCGGTGGAAAGCCATACCCTCCAGGCCATGGTGTCGGAGCCGGTCAAGCCGGTGATCGACACCGTCATCATGTCGAACACCGTGCATGTCTACATCAGCCAGTCCGACAAGGGGGAACTGGTGCTCGGGGCCGGCATCGACGGCTACAACAGCTACAGCCAGAAGGGCGGCATCAACGTCATCGAGCATCAGCTCGAGGGATTGTGTGAACTCTACCCCATCGTCTCCCGCCTGAAGATCATGCGGGCATGGGGCGGCATTGTCGACATCGCGCCCGATGCCAGCCCGATCATCTCCAAGACACCGGTCGAAGGCTTCTACATCAACTGTGGCTGGGGGACCGGCGGATTCAAGGCGACACCCGGTTCCGGCTGGGTGTTTGCCCACACCATCGCCCAGGACCGGCCTCACAAACTCAACGAGGCCTTCAGTCTCGGTCGATTCGAGAGCGGTCTGCTCATTGACGAGCACGGCGCGGCGGCGGTGGCTCACTAGGCCGGAGCAGAACGATGATGCTGATCCCCTGCCCCTGGTGTGGCGACAGACTCGATGCCGAGTTCACCTGCGGTGGCGAGGCCCACATCGTTCGTCCCGACCCGGCCACGGCCAGCGATGCCGATTGGGCCGATTACCTCTTCATGCGGAAGAATCCGAAGGGTCTTCATCACGAGCGCTGGTTCCATGCCCACGGCTGCCGCCGCTGGTTCCACATCACGCGTGACACGGTGAGCAACCGCATCCTGGCGGTCTACGCCATTACCGAGAGCGCGCCGGAGGCAGCCGGCTGATGCAATCGTGGCGAAACAGTGCCGGCGGCATCATCGATCGAAGCCGCCATCTGTCCTTTACCTTCGACGGCAGGCGTCTCTCCGGCCATCCAGGCGACACGCTCGCATCGGCCCTTCTCGCCAACGGCATCCATCTCGTCGGCCGCAGTTTCAAGTATCACCGTCCGCGCGGGATCGTCGGTTCCGGTGTGGAAGAACCCAATGCCCTCGTCAGACTCGGCGAGGGCGGTTTCGTGGAACCCAACGCGAGAGCCACGACCACGGAGCTCTTCGACGGCCTTGTGGCGTCCAGCCAGAACCGCTGGCCGAGCCTCGCCTTCGATTTAGGCGAACTCAACAGCGTCGCATCAGGACTCATTCCGGCAGGATTCTACTACAAGACGTTCATGTGGCCTGCGAAGGCGTGGACGTTCTACGAGCGCTTCATCCGGCGCGCCGCCGGTCTTGGCCAGGCGCCCGAAGAACCTGATCCGGATGTCTATGAAAAGCGCTATGCCCACTGCGACGTCCTCGTCGTCGGCGCCGGTCCGACGGGTCTCCAGGCGGCGCGGGCCGCCGCACGCTCGGGCGCCCGCGTGATCGTTGCCGACGAACAGGCCGTTCCCGGCGGATCGTTGCTGGCCGAACATGTCACGCTTGACGGTGCGGCGGGCCAGGAGTGGCCCAACTCGGTTCGCGCAGAACTCGAGAGCATGAGCGACGTCACCCTGCTCACCCGGACCACCGTGGTTGGCTACTACAACCACAACTTTCTTGTCGCTGTCGAGAGGGTGACGGATCACCTTCCGGCCGGCGAGAGCGCCCTGCCGCGCCAGCGTCTGTGGAAGATCCGGGCCCGCCATGTCGTTCTCGCCACCGGGGCCATTGAACGGCCCCTGGTGTTCCCAGGGAACGATCGGCCCGGTGTCATGCTCGCCAGTGCGGTGCGCGCCTTCGCGAACCGTTGGGGGGTACGCTGTGGTGCGAGGGCCGTCGTCTTTACCAACAACGACAGCGCCTACCGGTCGGCCATCGATGCCGCCGACTGCGGCATTCACGTGACCACCATCGTCGACTGCAGGGCCGCACCCCGGGGACGTCTCGTCGAGGAGGCACATTCGCGAGGCATCGACATGATGGCCGGAAGCGCCATTGTCGGGGTCGAGGGAAGGAAACGGGTCCGCGGTGTCGCCATTTCCTCCCTGGACGACGGTGCGCCTGCAGCCCTGCGCAAGGAGTGCGATCTCGTCATGATGTCGGGAGGCTGGAACCCGACCGTTCACCTTGCCTCCCAGTCAGGGACCCGCCTCGCCTGGGACGAGTCCCTGGCGACCTTCGTTCCCGGCGATGCCCCGTCACACCAGACGAGTGCCGGTGCGGCAGCCGGGATCTTCGGGCTCGTCGAGCGCCTGAGATCCGGAGCACTCGCCGGAGCCGAGGCGGCAGCCCGGGCCGGATTCGACAGCGATGCGCCGATCGTGCCGGAGGTCGATGGCGACACCGGAGACGGTGCGTTCGGTCTCGAAGCGTTCTGGCACCGCCCGGCGTCGCCACGGGACGGCAAGGCCTTTCACGATTTGCAGAACGACGTCACCACTGCCGATGTGGCGCTTGCCACGCGGGAGAACTACGTTTCGGTGGAGCACTTCAAGCGCTACACGACGACCGGCATGGGGACCGATCAGGGCAAGACGTCCGGTGTCAACGGTCTTGCCATTCTCGCATCGCTCAGGGGCGAGACCATCCCTGCGGTCGGTCACACCACATACCGGCCGTTCTACACCCCGGTCACCATCGGCGCGCTGGCGGGAATCGATACGAACGGCGACCTCTACGACCCCGTTCGCAAGACGCCCATGCACACCTGGCACGAGAAGAACGGCGCGCATTTCGAGGATGTCGGCCAGTGGAAGCGCCCCTACTGCTACCCGAGAGCTGGCGAAGCTGTCGACGAGGCGGTGCAGCGCGAAACTCTTGCGGCGCGCACATCGATCGGCATTCTCGACGCCTCGACGCTGGGCAAGATCGACATCCAGGGAGCCGACGCGGCGGAGTTCCTCGACCGCATCTACACCAACATGTTCTCGACCCTGAAGGTGGGCCGGTGCCGGTACGGCCTGATGTGCCGGGACGACGGCATGGTGTTCGACGACGGCGTCACCGCACGGATTGCCGAGAACAGGTTCCTGATGAGCACGACGACAGGCGGCGCTTCCACGGTTCTCAACTGGCTCGAGGAATGGCTTCAGACCGAGTGGATGGATCTCGAGGTCTACTGCACGTCGGTCACCACGCACTGGGCGGCGATCGCCGTTGCCGGTCCGAAGAGCCGGGCGCTGGTCTCGGAACTCACGCCGGCCGACCTTTCCGCCGAAGCCTTTCCGTTCATGGCGTGGCGCGATGCCGATATCGCCGGCATCGCCGGCCGCATTTTCCGGATCAGCTTCTCCGGAGAAACCGGCTTCGAACTCCATGTCCCCGCAAGCTACGGACTGGCGCTCTGGCGGAACCTGATGACCGCCGGAGAGAAGTACGGCATCACTGCATACGGCACGGAGGCCATGCATGTGCTGCGTGCGGAAAAGGGATTCATCATCGCGGGTCAGGACACGGACGGCACGACCACGCCCCATGATCTCGGCATGAGCTGGATCGTTTCGAAGAAGAAGAAGGACTTCCTCGGAATGCGCGGGCTCTCGAGGCCCGACACCTTGCGGGAAGACCGCAAGCAGCTGGTCGGACTCCTTGCCGACGATCCCGCAGTGGTCATTCCGGAGGGCGCCCACGTGTCGCCGCAGCCCGCCGCTCAGCCTCCGGTGCCCATGGAGGGGTGGGTCTCGTCAAGCTACATGAGTCCCAACTGCGGCCGTTCGATCGCCCTGGCGCTCGTCAGGCGGGGACATGACCGGATCGGCGAGGAGGTCGCGATCCCCCTCGAGAACGGGATCGTCAGGGCACGTATCGTGAAACCCGTCTTCTTCGACGAGGAAGGAGCCAGACTGCGTGGCTGAACACTGGCAACGGCAGAGCCCGCTCACCCACCGCGGCCTCTCCGCCCACGACAAGAACGAGACATCGGCGGCCAGTCTCGTGATGGCCGAGCTGAGGTTCCTGGCCAAGGTGACCCTGCGCGGCCGGATCCCGGACGAACCCGTGAGGACGGCGCTAGGCGTTTCCCTTCCCGGCGAACCCAACACGGTGATGACCGGCAACAACCTTTCCGCGTTGTGGCTCGGGCCGGATGAATGGCTGATCGTCGGCCCGCCGAATGCCGAAAAGGCCATGACGGGCCAACTCGTGAAGGCTCTTCCCGGCGCCGCCATCGTCGATGTCACGGAAGGCCGTACGACGATTCGCATTCGAGGGCCGATGGTCCTCGACATCCTTGCCATGGGATGCCCCCTTGATCTCCACCCCCGAACCTTCGGGCCCGGCCGGTGCGCCCAGAGTACGCTGGGCCGCTCTTCCATCATCCTTCATCAGGTCGACCGGACCCCTCTCTTCGACATCCATGTCGAGCGCAGCCAGGCCGACTATCTCTGGACCTGGCTCGAGACCGCAGGGCGTCCCTACGGCGTCGCCGTCGAGGCCGAACCGGCACCTCGCGCGTGGCGCCGGCCCGCCGCGAGGAGATCCCGCGGGACATGACCGCCTTTGCCGCCATCGACTTCGAGACCGCCGACCGGAGGCCCGACAGCGCCTGCGCGGTCGGCGCCGTCCTCGTGAGACAAGGCCGCATCGCCGGCAGGTATCAGCAGTTGATCCGGCCGCCGCGCCGCAGCTTCGAGTTCACGTACGTTCACGGCCTGACCTGGGCCGATGTCCGCGACAGCCCGGCCTTCGGCGACATGTGGCCCGACCTCCGGAAGTTCCTGGACGCCGCCGGATTTCTCGTCGCCCACAACGCCGGTTTCGACAGGAGCGTCCTGGAGGCATGCTGCGCCGCGGCCAACGTCGCGCCGCCGGAACTGGCGTTTCGCTGCACCGTGCAGATGGCCCGCAGATCGTGGAACCTGCCATCGGCGAGCCTTCCGGCCGTCTGCCGCCATCTTGGCATCCCGCTCAACCACCACGACGCGCTTTCCGACGCCGAAGCCTGCGCAAGGATCGCCATCGAGGTTCTGGGTGAGGCGGCGCACATGGGGCCCTGATCGTCACGACAACGCCGGGCCTGTCGAACATGCGTTCCACGAGCGACGATCCAAAGCCCGGGAGTACGGCACCGGTGTCGGCAGGTCATAAGGGATTCAGGCGTCAAGAATTGCCACCATCCGGTCATCTCGCCGTGTCGAGCGCCGTTCTCGAAGGATTCGAGGGCCTTGCGATCGCAATCACGATCCTGGGTGTCGGCCCGGAGGACCTGAAGGACCATCGGTGATACCTCGGTGGCCACCAGCAAGTGGCGATTGCGGACCTTGATCGTCATGCCGACACCATGACCAGGGAAGCTGCCGCTTTCCGTCGTTTCCACGCTCCGATCGAATTGACTGCCGGGTCGACAGCAAAACGACAACCGGCCTTTCAGAGGTTGGTTGTCCAGAGTCGCGCCGTTCCTGTGTGCGATCCTGCAAACGGAACACGAGGCGGCGCCGTCTGACGGCAGTGCGCCTCACCCCTGGAAACGGCGTTCGGCAGGATGAGTGGGACGAGGAAGCTGGTGTCGAAACAGAGCATTCGAGCCGACTGGCGACTTCACAACCGCTCTTCCCGGATATCGCGCAGCAACTCGGCAGCGGGGCGTCGCAGCCGAGACATGGCCGCCCGAAACCCGGCCAGTTCACGCAGTGGCAACGGTTTCTTGGGGCGGACTGCGGCCGAGAGATGCGCGACGGCCTTGCCGCGCCGTGTGATGACCACCTCCTCGCCGGCTTCCACCTTGTCCAGAAGTTCGCTGAGACGCGCTTTCGCCTGAGCCAGATTGACCGTCATCATGGCAACCTCGCATGGTCAGGAAACTGGTCACTTGGTAGTGGACTTCAGGCAGTTTGGCCACAGGAAAACCCCTGCTGTGGTGGCGCGCACCCCACAGCGCGTGCGGACAGTTCTGCGCCATCGCGGAACTCATCACCCGCACAACCGTCCGCATAACGCATTCGCCGCCCGCACCGATCGGAGGAGAAGCCTCCCTTGAACGGAAGATCGCCCGGGGTGGCATGTTGATCCCTGTCCTCATGGGACCGGTGAATTGACTGAAGGTGTCCAATACAGCGGATGGGAACACATGCTATCAGAGCAATCTGACGCAGCGATACTCGGCGAGCGAACGGTCTCGCCTTGACGATCACTCTGATTTCAACCAGACTGTGACTGGTCTGTATTTCACCATGCTGTTGGAGGAGGGATCCTGTGCCGGAGATCGGAGCCTTTGAAGCGAAGACACATTTGCCGCAGCTGCTTCAGCGCGTGGCCGCGGGCGAACGGTTCGTCATTACCCGGCACAGTCGTCCCGTGGCCGAGTTGATTCCATTCCGTGCGCGCGATTCCGACAAGGTGCAGGCCGCGATCGATGCCTTGAAACACTTCCAGAAGACCCATTCTCTCGGTGGGCTTTCGGTGCGGCAGATCATCGAGGAGGCGCGCAGGTACTGATGCCGTTTGTCCTCGATTGCTCGGTTGCCATGACATGGGTGTTTCCTGACGAGGCATCCGAAGCAACCGAGCGGTTGCGAGATTCTCTCATCAACGATCAGGCCTTCGTTCCGTCCATTTGGCCGGTTGAAGTCGGGAGTGTGTTGCTTGTTGCGACTCGCCGCAGACGCATCAGGGCAGACGAGTGGTCGCATATCTGCTCCGTCCTGGAAGCCCTGCCCATCGAGGTTGAACCGGTGTCCACGCCCCGCGTTTGGGGAAAGGTGGTCGCACTCGCCGACCGGCACAACCTCAGTGTGTACGACGCGACCTACCTTGAACTCGCGCTGCGCATGCGCATGCCGCTCGCTACACTGGACCGGGCCCTGATCACCGCGGCGCGGAACGCCGGGGTTGATACACCCGTGGCTGGATAGGGGCCGACCGGGCCGGCAACCTTGATCGTCCGCAGACAGGCGGGCCTGCCGGTTTGTGACGGCGGGGACCGGAAGACCTGACCTGGAGGAGCCGATTGCGCTACGATTAGTGCTCTTCGAGATGAGGCGACATGTACGGCAACCTTCCCGGGAGCATTCTGGTCGAGCGGCAGGGATTCGTCGCCACCGTCACCATCAATCGTCCCGAAAAGCTCAATGCCATCGACACGGTGACGGCACGCGGGCTGTCGGACGCCTTCGACACGCTGTCGGCTGACGACACCGTGCGTGTCGTGGTGCTGCGCGGCGCCGGCGATCGCGCCTTCGGTGTGGGCGCCGACATCAGCGAGTTTTCGGAACGGCGCGACAGTCCCGAACAGGCCGTCGAGTACGAGGAGGCCTGGGGCCAGGGGCTGGCGAACTGTCGGCATCCCGTCATCGCCATGATCAGGGGCTACTGCATCGGCGGCAGTCTCGGTCTCCTTCCCGACACGGATCTGCGCATCGCCGGCGAGAGTGCCCGTTTCGCCATTCCGGCCGGGCGGCTCGGCATCACCTACGGGCACGATGACATCGACAAGCTCAAGCGCCTGATCAGTCACGCCCATGCCCTCGAGATCCTTCTCGAAGCCTCGCAATTCTCGGCAGAGCGCGCGCTCGACATCGGTCTCGTCAACCGCGTCGTCGCCGACGACGAGGTGGAGAAGGAAACCTATGCCTGCGCCGAACGCATCGCCGCGAACGCGCCGCTCTCGGCACGCTGGCACAAGAAGTTCGCCCGCCGCCTGCTCGATCCGGCACCCCTGACCGACGAGGAACGAAAGGAACCCATGGCCTGCTTCGCCACCGAGGACTACGACATCGGCCGGGCCGCGTTTGCCTCGCGCACGACGCCGCAGTTCAAGGGACGCTGATCATGGAAAGCGGTTACGGGCCCCTCAACGGCATCCGCGTCATCGATTTCACCCATGTCATGGCCGGTCCGACCTGCACGCTGATGCTCGCCGACATGGGGGCCGACGTCATCAAGATCGAACGCGTCCCCTTCGAAGAGGACCCGTCCCACAATGCCGACGATCCCTACTGGATCAACGGCGTGTCGGCGTCCTACATGATCGTCAACCGCAACAAGCGGGGCCTCCCCCTCGACCTCAAGCGCAAGGAAGCGGTCGACGTCGCAAGGCGCCTCATCGCCTCTGCGGACATCATCGTCGAGAACTTCCGCCCCGGGGTGCTCGACCGCCTCGGTCTCGGCTACGAGGATGCCCGTGCGGTCAATCCCGCCATCATCTACGGCGCGGTGAGCGGTTTCGGCAGGACCGGGCCCTATGGCCAGCGTCCGGGCTACGATCTCATGGCCCAGGCCATGTCCGGAATCATGAGTGTGACCGGAGAGGCGCCGGGACGCCCTCCCGTCAAGCCCGGCGTGCCGATGACCGACATCACCGCTGGCATCCTGCTCGCCATGGGCCTGTGCGCTGCCCTTCGCCACCGCGACGCGACGGGCGAAGGCCAGATGGTCGACACCTCTCTCTTCGAGGCAGGTATCGTCCAGACCTACTGGCATTCGGCCATCGCCTTTGCCACCGGTGAGGCTCCTCCACCCCTGGGATCCGGACATCCCCTTGTCGCCCCCTACCAGGCCATTCGCACACGGGACGGCCACATCACGGTCAGCGCCGGCGGCTGGATGTGGCCGAAGTTCTGCGAACTGGTGGACCCCGCTCTCGAAAAGGACCCGCGATTCGACACCAACGCCAAGCGCATGGCCAATGTCGCGGAACTGGCAAGCGTGCTTGACGAGCGCATGTCGGTGAAGACGACTGACGAGTGGATCGCGGAACTCGAGGCGGCCGGCATGCCCAGCGGGCCCATCAACACCATTCCGGGCATGCACCGGGATCCGCAGGCGCTGGATCGCAAGATGGTGGTGGCGCAGGACCACCCCGTCGCCGGGGAAGTGCAGACCCTTGGCCTGCCCGTCAAGTTCTCAGCGACCCCCGGCGGTCCGGCACGGCCGGCCACGGTCTACGGCCAGTACACCAGGGAGATTCTGGCGGAACTAGGCTACAGCGACAGCGACATCACCGGGTTCACTCAGTCAGGCGTGACGGCTGACGGCTGAGCCGGCGCAGCGATATCGCCCACGACGCGCACCCTGGCGCGCAGGGCGTTGCCCGGAAGGTAGGCAAGGGGCAGATCCTCCATGTCGACGGTCTGCAGCGTCCGTGCATCGGCGCCGCCGGCGACGGCGCTCTCTTCGGCCATGGTGCGGGCGCGGCGCAGTGCCTCGTCCCGCGCCAGGCCTGTGAACACGCGGTCGCATTCTCCCGAGACCTGGGCCATGGCCGCACCCACCGCGTTGGCGACGGCGCCGTGTTCGACGCGGATCACCTCGCTGGCGCCCCTGATGCCGTCCGCCACGAGAAAGGCCCCTCCTCCCACGGCGATGACCGGCTCGTCGCCGGCACGGACCTTGATGCGATCGATGGCGTCGGCAAGCATGGTCGAGGCGACGTCGAGAAGGGAATCGACCGTTGCCGGATCGAGGCCCGCCAGACGGCTCCGGTCACCAAGATCAAGCCGATTCGCGGCCACGCCGAGGTCGCTCGCCGTCAGTTCGTCGCCGCCGAAAACGCGGGCCCGAGGATCAATCTCGTGGCCCGTGCTGGCAGGTCCGATGGTACCCGCCTTCTCATCGACCAGTGATCCTCCGCCCAGACCGATCGAAATGAGATCGGGCATGCGAAAGAGGGTCCTGATACCGGACAGGGTGACGACATTGTTCGCTTCACGCGGGAATCCCGCCTCCAGCATGCCGACATCGCTCGTCGTGCCACCGACATCGACGACGATGCCGTGATCAAGTCCGCTCAGAAGGGCGGCACCCCGCATCGAATTGGTCGGCCCGCAAGCCAGACTGAAGACAGGAAACCGCTCGGCTTCCCCGGCAAGCAGGACCGTACCGTCGTTCCGGGTGAGATAGAGACGGGAAGCCAGGCCTGCGTCTTCCAGGGCGCTTTCCATGGCCCCGGTGAATCGCTCCGCGAGGGGACGCAGGCTGGCATTGAGGATGGCGGCATTCTCGCGCGCCAGGAGACCGATCCTTCCGATATCGGCCGAGAGCGTGATGCGGCAGTCCGGGCAGCGCCCTCGAATAATGTCCCGGGCGCGTTCCTCGCAGGACCTGTTGAGGGGTGAGAAAATCGAGGCAATCGCCACGTTGCGGAATTCGCTGTCGGCAACCCGGTCGGCAAAGGCGGCAACCGCCTCCTCGTCGAGCGTGACGAGGGGCCTGCCGTCGACCTCGTGCCCACCCTCGACACTGCAGACCGGGCCGCCAACCGGTTTCGCGAGCCGGGATGGCCAGTCGACAAGGGGCGTGAGCGTGCGGCTGGCGGGAAGACCAATGCGCAGGCAGGCGACAGGCTCCAGGTTTCGCCCCTCGACAATGGCGTTGGTGAAGCGTGTGGTTCCCACCATGACCGCCTCGACCGGACCGGACTTCTCCGGCTCCCCGATCACTCCGGCAAGGGCCCGTGAGATGCCGGTCATGATGTCGGCGGTGGTCGCAGCCTTGACGCTCGCCACCACCGTCGTGCCATCGACCAGCACGGCGTCGGTGTTTGTCCCCCCGACATCGATCCCAATGCGCCGCACGTCCGGTTTCCCCCGCTTCGGAGCGGGCCACTTTCGCTCAAGGAACCGGCAACGGGCAAGATCTTGTCCCTGCGCGACCCTTGCTCCACACTTGCCCTCCGGCCAATCGAGGGCAAGGTACCCGTCTGGGACGGGACGACACGCTATCCGGAAGGGAAACCATGACGACGGGCACGGCTCTGGACAGGACTGAAACGATCGACGCCAGGACACCCGACATCGGCACCATCCCGGTCATTGACTTCGCGCCCTTCCGGAACGGATCGCCGGAAGCGAAGCGGCAGGTGGCGCAGGCGATCGGTGACGCCTGCCGTCACACGGGCTTCTTCTACATTGTCAACCACGGCATTCCGGAGACCAGGATCGACTCACTGAACCACCAGACCTTCCGCTTTTTTCATCAGCCCCTTGAGGAAAAGCTGAAACTCGACATCGATCACGTTCAGCGCCATCGCGGCTACGTGCCCCAAGGCGGTCTCTATGCCGATATCAACGCCGAGCCGGACATCCAGGAGGGCTACGAGGTCTCCCTGGAACTGCCCGGCGACGACCCGGACTACCTTGCCGGCAACATCATGCTTGGCCCCAATGTCTGGCCCGACAATCTGCCCGGCTTTCAGGATGCGGTCTATGCCTACTACGAATCGGTCCTCGGCCTCGCCCGGACGCTGCTGCGCACCTTCGAAATCACGCTTGGTCTCGAGGAGGGCTGGTTCGACGACAAGACCGACAAGCCCATGGGACAGTTGCGGCTGATCTACTATCCACCTCAGGACGGGCCCATCGATCCCCGTCGCATCGGTATCGGCGCCCACACCGACTACGAGTGTTTCACACTCCTTCTCCAGGACGATGTCGGCGGCCTCCAGGTCGGCCATCGCAACGGCGAGTGGATCCAGGCAACGCCGATCCCCGGCAGCATTGTCGTCAACATCGGCGACATGCTGATGCGCTGGACGAACGGCGAGTTCGTCTCCACGCCTCACCGGGTCGTCAACAGGTCGGGACGCGAGAGGGTCTCATTCCCGTTCTTCTTCGGCGCCAACCACGACTGCGTCGTCACACCCATCGGCCGGTTCGTGAACGACGCCCGTCCGGCACGCTATCCGCCGACCCGTTGCGGCTGGTGGACTGAGATGATGATCACGGACGTCTACGAGTACCGCAAGACTTGGCGCGGAAGGATACCCGACCCCGAACTCGACTCTGGTTCACCTGTCCGCTGACGACGTGCTTGACAACATATGACCAGTCATCAATACTGGTCATATGACGACAATCAACGCATCCGACTTCAAGGCACGGTGTCTGGCCATCCTCGACCAAGTCCATGAGACCGGCGAGCGGGTGGTCATTCTGAAACGCGGCCGGCCTGTCGCTGCGCTCTCACGTGCTACCGCTGAGGGCGAGGGGTATCCTCAGGACGATCTGAAGGGAACCGTCGTTATCTTTGGCGATGTTCTGGAACCGGTGTTTCCGGAGGAGCACTGGGACATCCTGAAGCGGTGAAGGCACTGCTCGATACCCACATCCTGCTGTGGTGGCACGGAGACCGCAGTCAGTTGTCTCCGCAACAGCAGAACGTGATTGGCGCCGCTAACGCGGACTCACCTATGCGCATCTCCGACATCACACTTTGGGAAGTCGCCATGCTGCAGGGCATGGGCCGCATTGGTCTCGGGGTACCCCTGCGAGAATGGCTGGAGAAGGCGGTAGCACCGCCGCTGGCGCGGCGGCACGGCATTTCTCCCGCGGTGGCGGCGGAGCTGGCCGCGTTGCCGGACTCCTTTCATCGCGACCCGGCTGACCGCATCCTGGTCGCAACCGCCCGAGTGCTCGGCGCGACCCTTCTGACCCGCGACCGCAGGATCATCGACGCGAAACTGGTTGACACGCTGAGCTGATTCCGGCGCTGAGCCGGCGATTCTCGCTGAATCCGCGATCCATCCCGTCAAGGCCGTGTCAGCACCGAAAACTCTCGACTCGCTCGGCAACAGCGCATCTTGAACCTATCCGGCGCGCCTGGTCATCATCAACGAGACCCGGGTCAAGACCGACATGGCATGCATCGACGCCATGTGCCAGGGCGGCGGAGCGCGGGGCAACCGCACAGCCGCCGAAAGAACGCGACCTTCAGCGGACCCAAAGGGAGTTCGTCCCCCACCCTGTCATCCATCGTGATAACGTGGCGGGCATCGACAGGGAGGTGACCGTGAGAGTACTGAGCGCAGTACTGGCATTGGCGCTTCTGTTCTTGGCTTGCGCGTTCGGCGACGACACGGAGTCGTCAACGTTGCGTATCGGCATCACTGCCGACTATCCCCCATTCAGTCACATCGACGACGACGGACAGTTCAGCGGCTTCGATGCCGACATTGCCATGGCGCTTTGCGCCAGGCTGGAGGTCGAGTGCGCCTTCGTCCGCCAGGACTGGGAAGAGCTGATCTCCGGATTGAGGGACGGCAAGTTCGACGCCATCGTTTCCAGCATGTCGATTACCGAAGAACGCGGGCGTCTGGTGTCCTTCACTGACCGGTACTACAGCAATGTCGTCCGCTTCGTGACCCGCAAGGGATCGGGCTTCGACCCGGAAGCGCCAGCGGGAACAACCATCGGCGCGGCGCGTGCGACAATCTCGTCGGACTGGCTGGAAGCCAACCTCCCGGACATCGTCGACATCAGGCTGTTCAAGGAATCCGGCGCGACCCTGCAGGCGCTTGTCGAGGGCAGCATCGACGCGGTCCTCGGCGACGGACTCGGATTCTGGAACTGGCTGCAGAGCCCGGAAGGCGCCGGCTTCGAGTATGCAGGCGACGGATATCGCCTCGACAAGGGCATCGGCATTGCCGTCCGCAAGGAGGATGACGCACTGCGCCTGCGACTCAATCAAGCGATCGGGGAGATCCTGGATGACGGCACCTACGAGACGATCAACGTCCGCTACTTCCCGTTCAGCATCTACTAGCCGATCCCTTTCTCCAGGCTATCCGACATGCGAAGAGGCGGGTTGGCAAGCCGCCCTCACTGCGCCTCCACCACCAGGCGCCCGGCAAAGGCGTCACCGTCGTCGAAGCCGCCGAAGCGGGCGATCTCCTCCTCCGGCGGTGGTTCGCAGGACCACATCCGGCTCGGTATCCAGCCGCACTGGCGCTTGAGATTGGCGGCATACTCGGCCCGTTTCATCGCGGCGATGGAGGGGTCGATCACCGGCACGCCCACTGCCTCTTCGACCTCCCTGTAGAAGCCGATCTCCAGCGTGCAGCCGAGAATGAGCGCTTCGGCGTAGTCCTCCTCCACCGCCTTGCGTCCGGCCGCAACCAGGCGGCGCGCGGTCTCCGCATGGTCGGTCTGGAAGTCGTTCACGCCGAGGTCCACGTGATAGAATCCGCTCAGGCGCTCACCGTAGCCATGCTCGCGGGCGACGGCGTTCATCTGGTTTACCCATTTCCGCCTGCCGACGATGATGCCGAAGCGGTTGGCGAGGCTCGACGCAATCTCGCAGGAGGCAACGCAGGGGGCGGTCACGACCATGTCGCCCGAAATCTCGCGCGCATCGTCGAGGCCCGTGTCGTAGAAGCAGCCGATGGCGAGCGCGTCGAAGCCCTCCCGCGCCGCCTGTCGAGTCGCCTGGATGATGCCGCGCGAGACGATGGTTTCGTACGAGCGGTACTCGATGTGGGTGAAGCTCCCGCCCGGGTCGGCGAGGCAGGTAACGTGCACCTCGGTGTTCGGCAGCTTGTAGCTGCGCGCCATCTCGGCGAACACGGCATCGGAGTCATCGGCTCCGGTCGGGCTGAGGTACATGACCTTGAGGGGGGCGTTGGCCTTCATGCGGTCCTCGCGTTGTCTGAATCGGTTGCCTCGGATTGCTCGACCGTCACGCCGTAGACCTCCCGCGCTCGTTCGGCGCTGATGAGGCCGTTCTCCACGTCACGGTCGACGCGCCTGGGGTCGCGCTTCTTCGGATCGCCGAACCCGCCGCCGTTGCCGGTGACGACGCGAATGACGTCGTCGCGCCGCGTCTTGAGGCCGGAGACGAAGGCGAAGCGCCGCCGCTCGCCTTCGCACGGAATGAAGTCGACGTAGTTCGGCGAGCCCTCGTTGCCGCCGTCAAGCGCCCAGGCGGGGTGCCTCGAGCGCGTGTACCCCACGGTGAGGAAGCCGTCGTCCGCGCGCACGCGGTAGTCCATGACGATGCCGCGCCCGCCCGTGAACTGGCCTTCGCCGCCGGGCTCGAGGTTGAGCGCCATCTGGTCGACGTAGAGCCCGTTGCGCGCCTCGTTCACTTCGGCAGGACAGTTGAAGGTTTCGCCGTGGGCGCCGGAGAACATGGCGCTGTTGCCGTCCATGCCCTCGCGGCCGCCCCAGCCGCCGACCTGGGGTTCGATGATGGTGTACTGGCGGCCGGTGTCGGGGTGGATGCCGCCGATGAAGGTGCCACACACCGAGGCGAAGTGTCCGGCCGCCAGGCGTTCCGGCATGTGCCGGGCGAGGCAGCGCCACATCAAGTCGTAGGCGCGCAGGTCGATCTCGTAGTAGAAGCCGACGGGCGCGGGCTCCATGGCGTGGAATACAGAGCCCTCCCGCGTCAGCAGGCGGATGGGACGGAACGAACCGGCATTCGCGGGCGAATGGGGGTCGGTCAGTGACTTGAAGATCATCTGGGCCGACACGATGACGCTGTCCCGGCTGGTGTTGACCGGGTTGGCCGCCTGGTCCGGGTTGTCCCGCAGATCGACGACGAACTCGTCATCCGCGATGGTGATGGTGACGTTGAAGATGTGACCGTCGTCCTGTTCTTCCGCGAGGGTGAAGGTGCCCTTGGGCAGCGCCTTCAGCGCCGACCGCGAGACCCGCTCGCCATAGTCCATGAACGCGGTCATGGCCTCTTCGAAGGTGGCGGCGCCGTACTTTCCGGCGATCTCCACGAGCCGGGCGGCGCCAATGCGCGCGGACGCGACGGCCGCCCATACGTCGCCCTCGAGCACGTCGGGCATGCGCGAGTTGACCTTGATGATCTCCATGACCGGTCGAATGGGCTCGCCCCTGGAGATCATCTTGATGGCGGGCAGGCGGAGCCCTTCCTGATAGATCTCGGTCGCATCGCCGGTGAGCGAGCCCGGCGCCATGCCGCCCACATCGGAGTTGTGCGCAATGTTCGCGGTCCAGGCGATGATTCGGCCTTCGGCAAAGACCGGCATGACGACGACGATGTCGTTGAGGTGCGTCACGCCGCCGTAGTAGGGGTCATTGGTGACGAAGACGTCGCCGGGCTCGACCGCGCCGGGATCTCCGAACTTCCCGGCGATCACCTTCACGGCCTTGTCGAGCACGCCGACGAAACCTGGAATACCGGCACCGGAACAGGCGATTTCACCCTTCGCGTCGGTGATCCCTGTACCCATGTCGAGCACCTCGTAGATGATCGAACTCATCGCCGTCTTCCTCATGGCGGCGAACATCTCGTCGGCCGCGCTCTGCAGCGAACTCTGGATGATCTCCAGGGTAATCGGGTCGTTCGTGATCGCGCTCGTTGTCGTCATGGTGCTGCCATCATCTCGCTCAGTTGCGGATATGAATGCGGATGTTACCGAAGTCGTCCACCTCAGCGCGATTGCCGGGGTGGATGACGACCGTGGTGCCGGGATCCTCCACGATGGCCGGGCCATCGAAGCCCATGCCGGGCTCCAGCCGTTCGCCGTCGTAGAGCACCGCCTCGTGCAGGCCTTCGAGGGCATAGTCGACACGGCGCGTGCCCTTCTGCGCGTCTTGCAGCACCCGCCCTGTCGTCTCCCGCGGGATCATGGCGAGCTTGCCGACGTCGACCGTGGCGACGACGTGAAGGCCCACCATCTCGACCGGGGCGTCGAGCCTGTAGGTGTACTCGCGCTCGTAGATCTCGTGGAAGTCGGTTTCGATGGCGGCGATTCCGTCGGCGGTCACCGGGCCGCTCATCAGCGGCACCTCGGTGGTGTGCTCCTGGTTCTGGTAGCGGAATTTGCCGAGGCGCACGAGCTTGACCGCCGATGCCGCGATGCCCTCGGCCGCGAAGCGGTTCCGCGCGCGCTCCTCCGCCTCGCCGTAGGCCGACTCGATGACAGCCGCGTTGTCACGCGTGAGATCGACGAGGAGGGTGACCACGTCGTCGCGACGCAGGTCGGACATCAGCATGCCCCAGGCGGAGAAGACCGAGGCATCCGCCGGCACCACCACCTCGGTCATGCCCAGTTCCCGGGCCAATGAAACCGCATGCATCGCGCCGCCACCGCCGAAGGCAATCAGCGTGAAGTCGCGCGGGTCGAACCCGCGGTTGACCGAAACCAGCTTGAGCGCGTTCACCATGTTGTTGTTGGCGATGCGCACGATGCCGCGGGCGGCCGCGTCGGCGTCGACGCCAAGCCGCGCCCCCACCGCCTCGATGGCCCCTTGCACGGCATCCATGTCCGCTTTCACCGCGCCGCCGCAAAAGTAGTCGCGGTTGATCCGGCCGAGCCAGAGATTGGCGTCGGTGGTGGTGGCCTCGGTGCCGCCGCGCCCGTAGGCAGCAGGGCCCGGCAAGGCGCCGGCGGACCGCGGCCCGACGTGCAGCTTGCCAAAGTCGTCGACCCAGGCGATGGAGCCGCCGCCATTGCCGATTTCCACCAGATCGACGACGGGCACCATGATCGGATAACCCGCGGCCGTGCTGCTGCGCCCGATCCAGTAGTCGGTCTTGATCCTGACGTCTGCGTCTTCGATCAGCGAGCACTTGGCGGTGGTGCCGCCGATATCGAGAGCCAGCACGTTGGTCTCGCCGATGAGTCGTCCGAGCTCGGCGGCGCCCCAGACGCCAGACGCCGGTCCCGACTCGACCATGGTGATCGGGATGCGCGAGACGGTGTCGACGGAATCGACGCCGCAATTTGACTGCATGACGTAGAGGCCGCCGCCGAAGCCTTGCCCGGCGAGGCCAGCATCGAGGCGCTGGAGGTATCGCTCCGCCACAGGTTGCACATAAGCCGACAGCACGGCGGTGCTGCTGCGCTCGTACTCCCGCCACTCCCGCGTGATCTGGTGTGACGAGACGGCCGAGACCTCGGGCCAGAGACGGACCAGCTCCGCCAGCGCCCGCTCTTCGTGCGACGGATTCGCGTAGGAGTGGATGAAGCAGATGGCGACAGCCTCCACGCCTTCGTCCCGAAAGTCCGTGACGATCTCCGGTAGCGGCGCAAGGTCGAGGGGCCGCATCTCGTTGCCGTGGTAATCGATGCGACCGGGCAACTCGCGACGCAGCCGGCGCGGCACAAAGGGCTCGGGCTTCTGGTAGTGCAGGTTGAAGAAGTCGGGCCGGTTGCCACGCGCAATCTCCAGCGTGTCGCGAAATCCCTGGGTCGTGACGAGGCCGACCTTGACCCCGGCGCGCTCGGTCAGCGCGTTGATGACCACCGTCGTGCCGTGGGCAAGGAAGCTTACCGAATCCGCCGCGATGCCCGCCTTCGCCATGACGGCGAACACGCCTTCCTCGTAGCCGCCGGGCGTGGTGTCCGACTTGGCGCCACGGACGTGAACCTCGCCCGTCTCCTCGTCGGATTCGAAGACCAGAAGGTCGGTGAAGGTTCCGCCGACGTCGGTCGCAACGCGCAGGGACTTCGCAGCCATCAATGAACTCCCGTGCCGAACCGGATCGTAGCCGCAAACCTGAAGCAAGGGTGGCTTGTCGCAGATGTGTCAGGTCCGGGCATTGTCTTGAAGCCTGAAGCGCTGACGGAACACGTCAACAGGAATTCGCAGATCGAAGGCCAGATCCGTGAGCGTGATGGCGTGCGATCATCTCCTGATCCAGGCCGTGCCGCCGCAGCGCCGCCGGCAGGTCCGGGGCCAGCGCGCTGGTCATGGGATCAGCCGCACTGGGCCTTGTGACGCAGCAGGTGGTCGGCGAGAACGCAGGCCATCATCGCCTCGCCAACCGGAACGGCCCGGATGCCGACACACGGGTCGTGGCGGCCGGTGACGCGGACCGTCGTGTCTTGCCCCTCGTTCGTGACGGTGCGTCGCTCGTGAAAAATCGAGCTCGTTGGCTTGACGGCGAAGCGTACGATCAGCTCCTCGCCGGTTGAAATGCCCCCGAGAATGCCTCCGGCCCGGTTAGACAGGAATTGCGGGCCGTTCCCGCCGGAGCGCATCTCGTCGGCAGCCTCCGTGCCCGGCGCGGAGGCCAGGGCGAATCCATCACCGATCTCGACCCCCTTAACGGCGTTGATGGACATCATGGCGGCAGCGAGGTCGCTGTCGAGCTTGCCATAGACCGGACTTCCCAGCCCTGCGGGCACGCCCGAGGCGCGAATCTCGATAACAGCGCCTGCCGACGATCCCTCCTTGCGCACGCCGTCGAGGTGGTCCGCCCAGCGCGACGCCATGGCGCTGTCGGGGCACCAGAAGGGATTGCGGTCGGTTTCCTCCCAGTCCCAGGCCGACCTGTCGATGGCATGAGGGCCGATCTGGACCACCGCTCCCCTGATGACGATCGCCTCGCCCAGGACCTTGCGGGCCACGGCGCCGGCAGCCACGCGCATCGCGGTCTCCCGGGCGCTCGCCCTTCCGCTGCCGCGCCAGTCGCGGATGCCATACTTCACGTCGTAGGTGTAGTCGGCATGGCCCGGTCGCCATACGGAGGAGAGGTCGTCATAGTCGCGGGAGCGCTGATCGACATTCTCCACTGTCATGGCAAGGGGGGTGCCGGTGGTCATGCCCTCGAACCAGCCCGAGACGATCGACACCCGGTCGGGTTCGCGGCGCTGGGTCGTGTATCGCGACGTTCCGGGCCGACGGCGATCCATCCAGTGCTGGATCTCCTCCTCGCTGATGGGAATTCGCGGTGGCACGCCATCGACCACGCAGCCGATGCGGGGCCCGTGGCTCTCGCCCCAGGTGGTCACCCGGAAGACCTGCCCGAAGCTGTTCGACGCCATGGCTCTAGCGAACGACGGAAATGTCCGGCGCCTTCGGATTCTTCATGCCGACAACGTGGTAGCCGCAGTCGACATGATGGATTTCGCCGGTGACCGCTGTGGAAAGATCGCTGACGAGATAGAGAGCAGCCTGTCCGACCTCGTCGATGCTGAGGTTCCGGCCGAGCGGCGCATTGAGTTCGTTCCACTTGAGAATGTAGTGGAAATCGCCGATGCCGGAGGCGGCGAGGGTCTTGATGGGACCGGCCGAAATGGCATTCACACGCACGGCCTGCTCACCGAAGTCGGCAGCAAGGTAGCGCACACTGGATTCCAGGGCCGCCTTGGCAACACCCATGACATTGTAGTGGGGCATCCAGCGCTCGGCGCCGTAATAGGTGAGGGTCACGAGGCTGCCGCCATGGGGCATCAGATCGGCGCTGCGCCGGGCAACGGACGTGAAACTGTAACAGGACACATCCATCGTATGCAGGAAGTTGTCGCGTGTCGTGTCCGCATACCGCCCCTTGAGCTGGTCGCGATCCGAGAAGGCAATAGCATGCACCAGGAAGTCCATCGAGCCCCAGGTCGAAGCGACGCTTTCGAAGGCGCTGTCGACGCTGGCGTCATCCGTGACGTCACAGTCGATGACAAGGGTTGCGCCGATCGATTCCGCCAGGGGCTTGACGCGCCTGGCAAAGAGATCGCCCTGATAGGTGAATCCGATCTCCGCACCGGCGGATGCGAGGACGCGGGAGACCCCCCAGGCAATCGACCGGTCATTGGCCACACCCATGATGAGGCCGCGCTTTCCAGCGAGGAGCGGACCGACGTTGGTCATGGCATACCCGGCTTCAGTGACGACAGACGAGCGATCCTACACAAAACCCCGGACCCCGGCCACGCAGTCAAGGTGCCGCATAGCGAGCGGGGAACAGGCTGAACCATTCAGGTTTCGACGATGACCCATGTGCCGTCCGGCTGGCGGCAGGCCGTGCCGTAGGCCTGATGGGTTTCGCCACCGATGGTCACCGTGGTCTGGTACTCCCTGCAGTAGTTGCCATTCTGATCCTGGCCATCGCGCTGCGGTATGACAGTGCCGTGATTGCCCGACTCCGGGTTGTTCCATGTCACCTGGCTGCCGACGGGCGCCTGGTGAGCCTGCTGCTGGGCCTCGGCCGCGTAGGCCTGATCGGCCCTGTCGAGCGATGCGCCGATTTCGGAGCCAAGCCAGGCGCCGATGACGCCGCCCACCGCCGTTGCGATGATCCGGCCGCTGCCGCCGCCGACCTCGGATCCGAGCACAGCCCCTCCAATGCCCCCGAGGATGGTTCCGGCGGTTTCCTTGTCTCCCGCCGTCCGGGAACAAGCCGGGAGGATGAGAGTGGCGGCGAGCATGACCGCCGCGATCCTGATTGCAATCATGTCATCTTTCCTGGTGATGATTGAACCGAACGGGACACCGGTTGCCATCCCGTGGCGGATACCGGACCATCTTGTGTGATTTGTCGCTCGAGGTGAAGAGCTAACAGCAGTTGCCTGGATCATGAACGACACCGAATGCCCCTTCTCGATCTTCGCGCGCTGGTATGACGAGGCCCAGCTATGCGGGCTCAGGGAGCCCGCCGCGATGGCGCTCGCCACCTCCGATGCCTGCGGTCAGCCATCATTGCGCATGGTCCTGCTGAAGGGACACGGACCGGAGGGGTTTGTCTTCTACACCAACCTGGAGAGCCGCAAGGGCGGCGAACTCCTGGCCAACCCGAAGGCTGCGTTGTGCTTTCACTGGATGCCTCTCGAGCGCCAGGTGAGGATTCAGGGCAGGGTCGAGCCGGTGAGCGACGACGAAGCCGATTCCTACTTTGCCAGCAGGCCGAGGGACAGCCAGATCGGCGCCTGGGCCAGCGACCAGTCGCGGCCCATGAAAGGCGCGCGTGATCTTGAGAAGAATGTCGCCCGCATGGCAGTGAGGTTTCACATCGGGCATATTCCCCGGCCGGCCCACTGGTCGGGGTTTCGCGTCATACCCGATCTCGTCGAGTTCTGGCAGGCAAAGCCCTTCCGCCTGCACGAGCGAATCCAGTACACGCGCACCGGTGACGATGGTGCCTGGCGGGTGGCACGACTCTTCCCCTGACCGGTTACGGCGTGGAAGGTTGGGGCCGATCACATTACACTGTCATGGGGAGGATCCGGAGGGACATCATGTCGATATCGAAGATCCTGGTTGCGGCGACGGGCACCGAGGACGGCCTTGGCGCCGTCGAATCGGCGCTCCTGGTGGCCCGGCGCTTCGATGCCCACGTCGAGGTCGTCAACGTGCGACGCAATCCGCGCGACGCCGTAGCCTTCATGACCGAAGGCATGACCGGCGCCGTCATCGAGGAGATTGTCTCGACTGCCGAACAGGATATCGAGCAACGGGCCGACTTCGCTTCGGCTGCCCTGAAGGAGCTCGCAGACAGGCACGGTATCGTGATTTCTGCACGGGCCCCCCGGCACGGGCTTTCCATCACGTTCGTGCAGCAGGAAGGGCGCGAGGACGAGGTCATCGCCGAGCGGGGACGGTTGTCGGACCTGGTGATCGCTCCCCGACCGACCTCCCATGGCGACGCCAAGGAGGAGGTGGTCGCCGAATCCGTGCTCATGGAATCGGGAAGCGGCCTGCTCCTGGTGCCCCCTGGCCATGTCAGCGACCTCAAGGGCAATGCGGCCATCGCATGGAACGGGAGTGCGGAGGCGGCGCGCTCCGTGCACAGGGCCATGCCGCTGCTTACGGAGGCCGAAGAGGTCACCATCATGGCGCCCGAGGAAAGCTCGATGCGGGGACCGGGCCCGGATGCCCTGACAGAGTATCTCGCCCACTATGACATCAGGTGCCATGTCCACAACCTGCCGACGAACTGGACCAACATCGGGCACACCCTGCTCGACATCGCCCGCAGCGAGGACGCCAGGTTCGTGGTCATGGGCGCCTTCAGCCAGGGCAAGCTGAGACAGCTCATTCTCGGCGGCGCCACACGGTTCATTCTCAACCATGCAGATCTGCCGGTGCTGTTCACACACTGAGGCCGCGTCGTGAAGACCGTGATCGTCACCGGGGCCAGCCGCGGCATCGGGCACCAGACAGTCATCCGGTTCTACGAGGAAGGCTGGCGCGTCCTGAGCTGTTCTCGCGACGACATCCCGGAGGACAGGCGGGTGGCGAATTCGCCGCATCACCACTTTCCTGCCGATCTCTCGGATGAAGGGAGTCTCGAATCCTTCATCGCCCGCGCCAGCGGCATCATCGGCGACGGGCCGGTCCACGCCCTCATCAACAATGCGGGGGTTTCTCCGAAGACCAGTTTCGCCGAACGCCTCGGCACCCTCAACGGCAGCCTCGACCACTGGCGTGAGGTCTTCGACCTCAACTTCTTCGCCCCGCTCATCCTCGCCCGGGGGTTCGCCGCGGCGCTGCACCGGGGCAAGGGCACCGTCGTCAACGTCACCTCGATCGCCGGTCACCGCATCCACCCCTTCGCGGGCAGCGCCTACGCGTGTTCCAAGGCGGCGCTGTCGGCGCTGACCCGGGAAATGGCGGCGGAGTTCGCCCATCTCGATGTCCGGGTGAATGCCGTGTCGCCCGGCGAGATCGAGACCGCCATGGTGTCGGAGGACTACCAGGACCTCGTGCCGCGGATTCCCCTCGGACGCATGGGAACCGCCGACGAGGTGGCCGGCACCATTGTCTATCTGTGTTCCGCCGACGCCGCCTTCGTCACCGGCACCGAGATCATGGTGACCGGCGGCCAGCACCTCGTGTGAACCGGTTCGATGGCACCGGGGACAAGCGCCCTTTTTGGACCGCGGACACCTCTCCATGTGGTTGCGTCTCCGGGTCCGTCATCAATAATAGGCCCATGACGCAGGCAGCCACTGAGAGCCTGGACGAGATCTGTCTCGCTGAACCGGCATTCTGGAGACGGCCGGACAAGCACGCCATCCTCGCCCGATTCCGCCGGGAACAGCCGATCTCCCTGCAATCGGTGCCGGACAGCGACACGACCTACTGGTCGCTCACCAGGCACCGGGAAACGCGCGACATCACCCGGAACGCGAAGCTCTTCCTGTCGCATTACGGGACCGGCATGACCACCATCGACGGCCCGGAGATTGCCTACGACATCGCCGGCATGGTCAACCGGGACGCCCCCGTTCACCCGCGTCTGAGAGGCGTCCTGGCCAAGGCCTTCACACCACGCATGCTGCGAGACCTCGAGGACTCCATCGCCGCCTCGGCCTTCGCCGTGATCGGAGAGATCAGCGAGCGCGGCCATTGTGATTTCGCCAGCGACATCGCCAGCCGCATGCCCACCAAGGTGATCTGCGACATGCTCGGCGTCCCGGAGGGCAGCGACCGCGACGAACTGGCCCGCCTCAGCATCGTGGCCCAGGGATACGGCGATGAAAAGGGTGGCGACGAAGAGGAGTCGATGGCCGCCTTCTATGCTCTCAACGCCTATGGCGAAGAGATATGCCGCGCCCGGCGCAAGGAACCAGGCGACGACCTGGTCTCGAAGATGGTCGCCGCCGAGGTCGATGGACAGAAACTCCGTGACTACGACGTCGGAATCTACTTTCAACTCATGATTACCGCCGGAATCGACACCACCGCGAGTTCGCTTGGCCAGGGAATGAGCTTTCTCGCCAGGCATCCGGACCAGTGGCGTTGCTGGCGCGAGGACTACGACGGACTGGCGGCAACAGCGATGGAAGAGATCGTCCGGTACGCGACGCCCGTGGTGCACTTCGGTCGCACCGTGGCCCGCGATACGGAGATCCTCGGCCAGAACCTGGCTGCGGGTGATCAGGTGGTGTTCTGGTATGTTTCGGCCAACCGGGACGAGACCGTGTTCGACAATCCCCAGCGTTTCGACATCAGGCGATCGCCCAACGATCACGTCGGCTTCGGCGGCGGTGGAGTCCACCACTGCCTGGGCATCCACCTTGCGCGGCGCGAGATGTATCACCTGTTCAAGGTTCTCTTCGAGACGCTCCCCGACCTCGAAGTGGATCTCAACGGCATGCAGGAGATCAACGGTCTCTTCATCAACGGCATGCGCCACCTGCCCTGTCACTACACACCGGTGCGGATGAACGCATGAATCGAACCATCGTGGTGACCGGAACCAACTCCGGGATCGGCAAGGCGACGGCAACGCTGTTGCGCGAACGTGGCACCCGAATCATCGGACTCGACGCCAACGGTGACGGTGCGGACGTCGATGAGTTCCATCGTTTCGATCTCACCGATCCTGCTACCATCGACGCGGCGCTCGCGGCAATCGATGAACCCTTGCATGGACTTGTCAACGTTGCCGGCCTGCCCGGGAGTCACGACGGTGAGGCGGTGATGCGGGTCAATGTCCTGGGTCTGCGTCATGTCACCGAGTCACTCCTGGGACGACTGCAACCGGCCAGTGCCATCGTCCATGTGGCCTCGGACGCCGGCCACGCGTGGCGGGAACGTCTCGATCTCATTCGCGACCTGCTTCGTCAACGCAGCTATGCCGCGGGACTGGCGTGGGTCCGCAACCACCCGATGAGCGGTCCGGAATCTTATGATTTTTCCAAGGAAGCCGTGATCGTCTACGCCATGGCGGGATCGATGCTGGCGCGTCCCCATGGCGTGCGGTCGCTTTCCGTCAGTCCAGGTGCCGTCGAAACGCCACTGCTGAGGCACTTCTACGACACCATGGGGGCCGACCTCCTGGATCGTCTGAAGGCGCAGTCGGGAGGACGCAATGCCCTCCCGAACGACGTTGCCAGAGTGATTGCCTTCGCCCTCTCCGAGGACGCTGCCTGGATCAACGGCTCCGATATCGTCGTCGACGGCGGCGCCGGATCGGCCTTCCACTTCAATCTCACCGACGTCTCCGCCGCCGACTCGGCGACGGCCTTCTTCGGCGACTGAGGCCAGTCAGGAGAGTTCCAGGCGCCCGCCCCGCCGCGTCGGCACGAGCCCGCGCACCCGCTCTGCCAGAAAGCCGTAAGGGTGGCGGATGTCACGGCAGCACACCGTTGTCGAGGAGGCCAGCGAGGTGGGCGTGGCAGACGTCGCCGAAGGCGCGGCTCATGCCTGTTGACCGGGCATGTTTCAATCGTGCCAGGCCCATGTGCATCGCGCGGCGTGGCTCCCTGATCGGTACGCAGACAACACTTGAGCCATCCAGAGTCCGGTTGTGTGGCGCTCTGGTATGGAGAAGCCCGTAGCCATAGCCGTTGGCAACGAGGCCCCGCACCATCTCGAATGACCGCGTCTCGTAGGCGATGTCGGGCTCAAATCCGGCTTCGGCAAAGAGCGAGAGAAAGTGCCCGCGGCTGTCGGGCAGACCGAGGAGAACCAGGGGTTCGTCCTCCAGGTCGCGAAGGTCGAGCTCCGCTGCCGATGCCAGCCGGTGGTCCGCCGGCAAGGCGGCGTAGAGCGGGACCGGGACCACGGGCTCGAAGGCGACGTCCTTCTCCAGGTTGAGATCGTAGGTGAGTGCCACCTCGTAGCGACCGTTGCGCAGGCCATGCTGCAATGCCCGCAGGTCGTCCTCGTGCGGCCTGAGGCGGATGAGGGGCTGTTTCGCCGCCAGGACGCGCAGGAGGCCCGGCAGCACGATGGGAGCAAAGGTCACGAAACAGCCGACATCGAGATCGCCGGAGAGGCCCCCTGCGAGACCACCGGCCTCCTCGGCGAGTTCACCTGCCTGGAGGAGAAGGGCCTGGGCGGCGGCGTGCAGGCGCCGGCCTGCCGGCGTGAGGGCAAGACCCCGCGCGTGCTGTCTGACAAAGAGCTGAACACCGAGCACGTCCTCGAGGTGGGCAACCGCAGCGGACACCGAAGGCTGGGAAACGGCGCAGCGTTCGGCGCCTCCCGAAATGCTCCCGGCTTCGGCGGCGGCGGTGAAGTAGCGCAGTTGCTTCAGCGTGTAACGTATCATTTTTTTCTATGCAATGTGTCGATAGAAAATGTTTTGCTGGAACCCGCAATCCTGTCAACCTCTCCGCTCTCCTGGGCAAGGGAAGGACATGCCAGATGCTGATGACCGGCAGCGAATACCGCGACTCATTGCGTGACGGCCGAGAGGTCTACATCTCCGGCGAACGGGTCGACAGCGTTCCCGACCACCCGGCCTTCCGGCCGATCGTCGACGTTCGTGCCCGGGTCTACGACATGGCCCACGAAGAGCGCTTCAGGGACACCCTCACCTTCGAGGAAAACGGCGAGACCTTCGCCACCGCCTGGCAGCCCCCCTTCACCCGCGAGGACTGGCAGACCAAGCGCGAGTGGATCAACATGGTGATGAAGGAGATCGGCGGTGTCGTGACCCGTATCGGTGACGAGACCGTTGGTGAACTGTGGTCGCTTGCCGACGGCAAGGATGTCCTCAACCAGGTCGACAGCTCCTGGGCCGAGAACATCGACCGCCACATCACCAATGTTCTCGGCAACGACATCTTCCACGTCTCGGCCAACACCGACCCCAAGGGAGACCGTTCCAAGGCGCCGCAGGACCAGGATCCCGACATGCTGCTTCACGTGGTGAAGGAGACCGATTCAGGCATCATTGTCAGGGGTGCGAAGTACGAGACGGCGGCCGCATACGCCCACCAGGCCTTCGTCAAGCCGACCATTGCCAACTGGGGCGACGCGAAACTTTCGGACTATGCGCTTGGTTTCATCTGTCCGATGAATGCGCCCAACCTCAAGCACATCTGCCGCAGCGGATTCGCCGGCGTCAAGCCTGTGGCCGACTATCCGTTGTCCAACGGCTTCGACGAGGTCGACACCCTGCTCATCTTCGATAACGTCCTGGTGCCCTGGGAGAACATCCTGTTCTACCGCCACACGCAGGCGGCGGTCTACATTCGCGCCGCCCTGCACCGCTACAGCGCCTACATGTTCGTGCTCCGCATCCTGCACATGGCGGACCTGATGATCGGCACGGCCCTGTTCAACGTCAGGCAGACGGGCCTCGATCGCCAGCAGGCCGTGATGGAGAAGCTCTCCCAGCTCGCCTGCTATCGCGAGGGCATCAATGCCCACCTGACGGCGGCCATCGCCGAAGCAAAGCGCAGCCCGGCCGGCTACCTGATGCCCAATCCATCGCTGCTCTTCACCGGGCGCGTGCTGGCCTGCACCCAGTTGCCGGCCATGATGCATCTCGCCCGCGAGCTGTGTGGCGGGCAGATCTGTGTGACACCCGACAGCCCGGCCTTCACCGCGCCGGAGACCAGGGCGTGGATGGACAAGTACTACAACGTGAACGATGACTGGCAGGCCGAGGACCGGCGGCGCCTGCTCGCCTTCGGACGCGACCTCGTCAACTCCGACTACGCCGGTCACAAGGTGACATTCCAGCTCTTTGCCCAGTCGCCGCCCTTCGCCCACCTGGCCGCGGTTTACCGGAACTTCGACTTCGACGGACCGCTGGAGTTCGTGAAGTCTGCCGCCGGACTTTCCGACAGGGTCATGTCGCGATAGAGGGAAGCGGCCCAATCACCAGGAGGCTTCATGGCACACCAGCGTTTCAGGACCTTCAACACGCGCGACATGTACCCGGAGCAGACGCTCGACAACGATCTCTGCATGGTCGTGAGAGCCGGCAACCACGTCTTCATGCGCGGGCAGACCGGCTTTGATCTCGATGGCAGTTTCCATGGCGTCGGCGATCCGGCCGCCCAGGCCGAGATGGCGATGTCCTGTGTCAAGCGCCTGCTTGAGGAAGCGGGAAGCGAGCTCGACCATATCTGCAAGATCACCATCTACCTGACGGACCCGCGCAACCGGGAAGCGGTCTACAATGTCATCGGGCGCTGGCTCAAGGGAGTCTACCCGGTGTCGACGGGCCTTGTCGTGCAGGCCCTGGCCAGGCCCGAGATGCTGATGGAAATCGATGTCGATGCGGTCATCCCGGAGGATGGACCATGACGTTTTCGCTGACCGCCCGCTGCCGGAGAACCGGCATGTTCGGGGTGGTGGTCACCTCGTCGAGCCCGGCCGTCGCGGCCCGCTGCGCCTGGGTGCGCGGCCATGTCGGAGCCGTCGCCAGCCAGAACATCACCGACCCGGGCCTGGGCCTCATGGGCCTCGACCTTCTGGCCCGCGGATACGGCGCGGTACGGGCCATGACGATCCTCGTCGAGGCACGGGCCTGGCCGGATTACCGCCAGCTCGCCATCATCGACTCGCTGGGACACACTGCCCATCATTCGGGCTCGGGCACCCTGGGAACCCACGCGGTCGCCGAAGGCGACAACGCCGTTGCCGCCGGCAACCTGCTTTCGAACACGGGCGTTCCCGCCGCCATGGTGCGTGCCTTCGAGGCGGCAGCCGACGCCCCCTTCGTGGAACGCCTGCTCGCCGGTCTTGAGGCAGGTGAGGAAGCCGGCGGCGAAATGGGGTCGGTGCGCTCTGTGGGCGTCAAGGTCTGCCACCACCACGAGTGGCCGGTGTGCGACCTCAGGGTCGACTGGCACGACGAGCCCATCGCCGAACTGAGGCGCGTGTGGGACGTCTTCGGCCCGCAAATGGACGATTACGTCAAGCGTGCGCTCGATCCCGGGAACACGCCCAGCTATGGGGTGCCCGGCGATCCCTGACGGGGACCGCCGGGCCTGCTTTCAGCCCTTCCAGTGCCCCTCGCGCACGAGGTCATCCTGGGTCGCCAGGATGGCGCCCCTGAGGACGCCGACAAACTCGTCGATCTGCGCCTCCGTCATGATGAGTGGCGGCGAGATGACGTTGAGGTGACCGAGGGGGCGGACGATAACTCCGTTCGCCTGGGCATGTTCGGCAATGCGCTCTCCGACATTGACCTCCGCAGGCAGCAGCTCCTTGGTCTCCTTGTTGGCGACGTTTTCGACACCAAGCATGAAGCACTTGCCGCGGGTTTCGCCCACCAGCGGCAGGTCATTGAGTTCGGCGAGGCGTTTCTCGAAATAGGGCCCGACCTTGCGCACGTGGCCGGGAATGTCCTCGCGCTCCATGATTTCGATGTTCTTCATGCCGGCGGCGCAGCACACCGGATGGCCGGAATAGGTAAAGCCGGTGGTGAAGAGCGCTCCATCGGCTTGGGGCGTGGAGAGGACATCGTACACCTCCTGGGACACGATGGTCGCCGACAGCGGCTGATAGCCGGAACTGATGCCTTTGGCCGACGTGATCATGTCCGGAACGATCCCGAAGACGTCCTCTGAAGCAAAGAAGTGGCCGAGCCGGCCAAACCCGGTCACCACCTCATCCGAGATGTAGAGAATCTCGTTGGCCTTGCAGACCTCGAACATGCGCTTGTGATACCCCTCCGGAGGGACGATCACGCCACCTGCCCCCATGATGGGCTCCGCAATGAAAGCGCCGATGTTCTCGGCGCCGACTTCCTCGATGCGCTTGCGGAAGTCTTCGATCAGCCAGTCGCAGAACTCGGCCTCGGTCATGCCCTCCGGGCGCCTGTAGGTGTAGGGGCAGGCGACATGCACCACCATCTCGTCGGCCTGGTCGAAGCCGATCTTGTCGTAGGCGATGCCGGTCAGAGCCGCCGCCATGTAGGTCATGCCATGGTAGGCGTCGACCCTGGAGACGATCTTCTTCTTGCTGGGGCGGCCGAGGTTGTTCCAGTAGAAGTGGACAAAGCGCACGGCCGTGTCGTTGGCCATGGAACCGCCCGTGCCGAAGAACATGTGATCGAGGGTTCCCGGTGTCAGGGAAGCGATCTTCGCTCCGAGAAGGCCGGCCGGCGGGGTCGAGAGATGGTGGAACGGCGAGTAGTAGGGAATGGCGCGGACCTGATCGGCAATCGCCTCGGCCATCTCCTCGCGGCCATAGCCGATGTTGACGCACCACAGTCCGCCGATACCGTCGATGAACCGGTTGCCGTGGCTGTCGTAGACATGGATGCCATCGGCCTCGGCCATGATCTCGGAGCCCTTGTCGTCCCACTGGGAGAAATCCGTCCACGGATGAATGACGTGGTCGTGGTCCTTCTGCCACAGTTCATTGGCGTCATACCTGGTGTTCCTCAGCATGGTGTCCTTCCTTCCCCGATCGGGGGCCGTCGTTTGCGTGCATCCAAGTTGTAGACCAATCGGCCGTGCCGGGAAACCCGCAGCCCCGGCGGATCGTCATCACGTGACGCTCTCATGGAAGATCCGCAGACGATTGCGGAACCGGGTGATGAGGAGCACCGACGCACCGGTGGTAGCCACGGCGAGACCGGCCCAGATCCCTTCGCCGGACCAGCCGAACCAGAATCCGAAGGCAGCGGCACAGGGAAGGCCGAGGCCCCAGTTGGTAGCGACGCTGTAGACCATGGGAATCGCGGTGTCCTTGAGGCCCTGCAACGCACCGCGTGCCGTGATCTGCACGGCATCGCTCAGCATGAAGATGGCTGCAACGCTGAGCAGACTCACGGCAAGGCCCAGGGCGTGAGCGTTGGCAGGATCGTCGGCGTCGAGAATGACCGAGGAGAGTTCACTTCCGAAGAACCAGAAGGCGATGACGGGCGCCAGGACCGTGGTTCCCGAGAGTGTCACCGCCATCCAGCCGGAACGGGCAGACCACTCGGGACTGCCGGCGCCGGCGCCGTGGCCGACACGCACCGCTGCCGCCTGGGCAAAGCCGACCGGAATCATGAAGACGAAGGCATAGCACTGGGCGGTCACCGCGTGGGCAGCGAGCATCTCTGTCGAAATCAGGCCCATCATGATCGTGGTGACAAAGAAGAGGCCCATCTCGCCGACTTCCGTGATGGCAATCGGCCCGCCGAGGAAGGCGACCTCCTTCATCACGCCGCCATCGAGGCGCCAGAAGTAGCCCAGAAGGTGATAGCGGCGCAGGCGCCGGTCGGCATGCACGAACCAGAGGAGTGCGCCGAACATCGCCCAGTTGACGATGACGCTGGCGACGCCCGCGCCCACGAGGCCGAGTTCGGGGGCACCCAGCTTGCCGAACATGAAGGCGTAGTCGAGAAGGGCGTTGAGTGCGATGGCGATGACCGTCACCACGACGATCGCCCTGGGCCTGGCATGGGCGGCGAGGAATTCGCTCAGGACAACGAACCACAGGGAGGGAAGGAGACCCCAGATCATGACCCTGAGGTAAGACTCGCCCAGGGCGGTGATGGCGGGATCCTGGCCGAACATGACGAGGATCGGCGAGGCATACCATGCCAGAACCGAGACGATTGCCGCGAGAGGCAAACACAACCAGGACGCGTTGCGCACCACCGGACGGATCGCCCGGAAACGGCGGGCGCCCAGGTGCTGGGCCATGATCGGGGTCGCCCCGGTGAGAACGCCGATCGCGAACGCCACCATGACCCAGTAGAAGTCCCGCGCCAGGGAGCCGGCGGCGATGGTCTCGGTGCCGATGCGCCCCATCATGATGACATCCGTCGCCATGATCGCCATGTGCGCGAGATGCGTCAGGATGAGCGGAACCGCGAGGCGGATGATGGCCTCCGCCTCGCGCCAGGTGGAGGCAATTCTCTCAGGTGGGTGTATCGTCATCGCGTTACCGTTGTCGCGTCATCGACGCTTCCTCACCCTCAAGCCACGCCAGGTCTTCGCCGGTGCGCGCAATATCACGGTCGAGCCACGCCAGGAATCCGGGATCCTCACCCTCCATGTGACGGCGCAGATTGACAAGGCGCGCTCTCTCGCTCCTCAGGGTATCGCCCAGAACCTCGGCCAGCCGTCGTTGTCCCGTTGTGTCGAGGAGGCGAAAGAAGCGGATCTTGAGAGCCACCATGAGCCTTGAGGAGGCGCTGGAAACCCTGACCGGCGCGAGCAGGAGGCGCTCGAGTTCCTCCTGTCCACCAGGCATCAGGGTCACCCGGGCACTGCCGGCATCCTCACTATCCTCACCGATCGCGATCAGGCCCTCGAACCGCAGAAGTTCAATGGAGGACGACATGACATCGACAGGCGACGCACCGTAACTCGTGGCAAACAGGCGCACCGCGGTAGCCAGGGTGGCGTAGTCCATCGGCCCCCTGCTGGCGAGAATTCCCAGAGCCGCGAGGCGCAGGCCTTCAACGGGAATCAGGACGCGGTCACGCTGCATGAGGTGATTCATAGGCCAGCCGTGAGCGTGTCTCAACGCTCCCGGGGTGGAGGGCATCAGGGCGGCGGGGGGCTTGACGCACGTTGCAAGGCATTGGACAAGACGACCGCCAGGTCAAGGAACGGGAGCAGGACCCATGGATATCTGCGCGCTGGGCGAGCGGCCCCCCCTCGGAGAGGTTCCGGAGCGCATGCACGTCTTTTGTGTGCGCCAGGATCGTTTCGGCGCACCGCGGAGTGCCTGGCAGAGGGAGATCATCGACGTTCCCGATATCGCTGCTGACGAGGTTCTCGTCTACAACATGGCGACCGGCATCAACTACAACAACGTGTGGGCAGCACTCGGCTACCCCATCGATGTCATCGCCGTGCGCCAGAAACAGGGCGAACCGGAGGACTTCCATGCCGGCGGATCCGACTGTTCCGGCATCGTCTGGAAGGTGGGTTCCGCCGTCACCAACGTCAAACCGGGCGACGAGGTTGTGGTTCACTCGGGCTGGTGGCCGCCTGACGACCCATGGGTTCAGTCGGGCCGCGATCCCATGTTGGCCGAAACCACGCGCATCTGGGGCTATCAGACCAACTACGGCAGCTACTGCCAGTTCGCGAAGGCCCAGGCCCACCAGTGCCAGCCCAAGCCGAAGCACCTCTCGTGGGAGGAAGCGGGCTGCTACCTGCTGTGCGCCTCCACCGCCTATCGCATGCTCATGGGCTGGTCTCCCAACACGGTGGAGGATGGCGACGTGGTTCTCGTCTGGGGTGCTGCCGGCGGCCTCGGATCCTATGCCATGCAGATCACCCGGGCCATGGGCGGCCGCGCCGTCGCCGTCGTCTCCGATGAGAACAAGCGCCAGTTCTGCCTCGACAACGGCGCCGTCGGCGTCATCAACCGCAAGGACTTCGATCACTGGGGGCCGATGCCTGATACCTCAAGCCCGGAGTACGGCGCCTGGGTCAAGGGGGCCCGCGCCTTCGGCAAGGCCATCTGGGAGGCCGTGGGCGAGCGGGTCAGCCCGCGAATCGTCTTTGAACACCCGGGCGAAGCGACCTTGCCGACCAGCGGATTCGTGGTCGCCACGGGGGGCATGGTGGTCATCTGCGCCGGGACCACGGGTTACAACATCACCATGGACCTGCGCTACCACTGGATGCGCCAGAAGCGCCTCCAGGGAAGCCATCTTTCCAACGACGAGCAGGCGTCCGCGGTCAACCAGCTGATGATCGATCGCAGGATTGATCCCTGTCTTTCCGAGACCTTCACCTTCGACGAGATCGGCCACGCGCACCAGCTGATGCACGACAATGCCCATGCTTCCGGCAACATGGCCTGCCTCGTCAATGCGACGGAACCGGGCATGGGACGTTCCGCCTGATCATCCAGAGGCCGACGTGATCAGGGGCCGACCCGCGCCAGGCGCCCGGCAATCACCGGCATCGCGTCTGCCTCCAGGTTGGCAAAGGCAAGGCGGATGTAGTCATCCTGGTCGGGACCGAACCAACTGCCCGGCAGGGTCAGGAGGCCGTCGTTGACCGCCAGGGCGCGGGCCACCTCGACTGCACTCTTGCCACGGAACGGATGACGGACATAGGCGAAGTAGGCGCCCGCGCTCACGAGTTCCCAGGCAAGATCGTTACGGGTGAAGGCGCGTGCGAGCGCTTGTGCCCGTTCGCCCATGACCCCGGCGTTGTGGCGTCGCCATGACTCGAGATGGCGGATACCGTAGAGCGCCGCTTCCTGACCCAGATGCGGCGGCGAGATCTGAACGCAGTCGCATACCTTCTCGAGGGCGTCCTGCAATCGTCCGCCGGCCACAGCCGCGCCGACGCGGTAACCGGTCAGGCAGTAGACCTTCGAAAAACTGTAGAGATGCACCAGGGTGTCGCGCCACCGCTTGTCGGTGAAGAGATCGTGCGGGCGGGTGTCGGGAGAGAGAAAGTCGCGGTAAGTCTCATCGATGACCAGTGCGCATCCCGCCTGCCTTGCCACCTCGAGAAAACCCTCGATGACATCAGGCGGAAAGACCGCGCCTGTCGGGTTGTTCGGCGTGACGAGAACAATGGCCCTCGTCCTCGCGCTGACCAGGTGGCGGGCATCGTCGGGGTCCGGCACACCGCCACGGTCCGGGCGAAAACCGAGAGGCACGACGGAGATCCCCAGCATGCGGGCCGTCATCTCGTGATTGAAGTACCAGGGTACGGGAAGGATGATCTGGTCTCCCTCCCCTGCCAGGGCCAGCATGGTATTGAAGAACGCCTGGTTGCACCCGGCGGTGATCATGACATCGCCTGCACCGACGTCACCGCCGTAAAGAGCGTTGATGTCCTCTGCCAGGGCCTCCCTCAAGGCCGGCATGCCGAATATGCCGGTGTAGCGGGCGGTCGACCCGTCGCGCGCCCGCTCGGCCACGTGGGCAAGAAGTTCGTCAGGCGGAGGAGATGCGGGGACCGCCTGGCAGACATCGATGAGAGGCTCCGCCGTCTCGATGTCCTCGACCCACGTCCAGGCCTCCGGTATCGGCGGCGCCTGAACCGCATCGACCCTGGTGTTCGTCTGATACACTGCGCGCACTCCCCGTCGCCACCTTCCATGATCCGCCAGTCCCACCACCCGTCAAGCGCCACAACAGTCCTTCGGCTCCATGGCCGATTCGTCATCTAGTCCAGGGATCCCGTGTCGTCATCCATCTGGATGGAATGCTCTGCTCGCACGCCACTCTGAACACGTTCGACAAAGGTCGAAGGCGGGCCCGCGATTTGAACCTGGCTGGGGCTGAGGTCCATTGGGTCGATATCGCCAACCGTCACAGCTCCGGGTCAGTTCTCGACCCAAGCTCGTACGCTGACAGGAATGTTCCCCATCTTCGGCTGGCCAGTGTAGCGATCGACACCGTCGTCGACCCGTAGCAGGCGACCGGAGTTCGTGCCCCACTCGTGGACCTGTTCGTCCTGCTCGTCGGGGAGGCCACCGTATGTTGGCGCCATGGAGACGACGCCGACCCGAAGGTCGGGGTCAGGCTGGACGATGCCCCGAATCGATCCATGCTCGGAACGAATCTCGACCGTATCCCCCGCGGAGAAGGCTTCGCGATCAAGATCGTCAGGATTCATGAACGCCGGATTGTAGGGGCACTTGCGCCGCAGCCCCTCGAGGTCCTGACCGTTCGTGTTGTAGGTGTGTATCAGGCGCCCGTTGATCAGGCGATAGGGATGGCGTTCCTCTGCTTCGCTGTGCCGGGCGTTCTCGAAACTGTCGGCCGCCTCCGCGAGATCGGCGAGCATCTCTGGGTTGGCAACGTCGAGACGCTCGGACCAACCCGGCTCGCGCCCTTCGACGACCAGTGAATCGTCACGGAAGATGGCGCCGTGGGGATGCTTCTTGACCTCATCGAGCGGTACTCGCGCATCACGCGTCAGGATTTCGAAGAGTTCGTCGGTACTCGGTCGCGACTCCATGTCGAGGTCGACCTTGCCGCCGTTGACAGGCGCCCCCGGAGCGGCCGCCGGTTCAATCGCAAGTCGCAGCCCCATGTGCTGCGCCAGGGCATAGAAGAACTCCCAGTCCTCGACGACATCCGACCCTTCAGGCGGTTCGACAATTGGCGGCGTGTACTGAGCGTAGGCGTCCTTGTAGCCCATGCCGGGTGCATAGAAGCTGGTCAGCTCCTGGGACAGTGTCATGCCTGCCATCTCAACAGGAAGCTTCGGCGCGATAACGTAGTCTGCGAGGCGCGCCGTAGCCGAGAACTTGATGTCGATCTGTACCAGCAGATCGAGCGACTCGAGCGCGCGCACGTTCAGAACTTGATCGGGAATGGTCAGGGCAGGATTGCCGGCAACGCTCACGAGCGCACGAACCTGCCCGTTGCCTTCAAGCAGAATCTCCTCGGCCAGCGCCGACGCCTGGAGGCCACCGTCGCAGTTGGCGATATCGCGCACCCGGAGCTGCGGATCATAGCCGTAGCCACGATGTGGCGCGGACGCCTTTGCGATTGCGGGAAAGGGGGGCGTCAGGGTCCCGGTATGCGTCACGGTATCTCCCGCGCGACTCCATTGTCCGCAGACCGTGTTGAGCGCCAGGAGCAGATACTCGAAGAGCGTGCCCTGCCCGTTGAAACTCGGGGCCGTGCCGGCCGTCGCGACGCCGCGTCCTGCGGCAAAGATCCGCGCTGCCTCGAACAGGTCGGCGACCGGAACACCTGCCCGCTCGGCGACCAGGTCAGGTTCGAATGGCGCCACGGCGGTCCGGAGCGTTTCGAGGCCCGTCACGTTCTCCTCGACGAACTCTCCGTCGAACAGGTTCTCGCGGAAGATGACATTGAGCATTGCCGCGACCAGAACCAGGTCGTAACCGGGCCGGCACTGTAGATGCAGGTGCGCACGTCGGGCCGTCTCAGTCCGCCGTGGATCGATGACGATGAGGCGCATTCCGCGAGCGATGGCGGCCGTCAGTTCACGTCCCGGGTTCGCGAGCGGCAGACCCATCTGATAGGAGACCAGTGGGTTGGCGCCAATCAAAAGGGTGACATCCCGCGTTTCGAACGCCGGAGGAGGTGCCAGCCAGGCTCCGTGGAGGGCCTGGGCGACGGCCTTGCCCGGTTGATCGATCGAATTCGTGTCGAAAACCAGGGGCGAACCGATTGCCTCCATGAAGGCAAGGGCAACCGGCACCGTCGCTGGATTGACGACACTATAGGTGCCTCTGTAGAGCGCGACCGATCGTGGCCCGTGCTTTGCCACGATGTCGCTCAGTCGCTCGCCGATCTCCTCGACCGCATCGGAAGACGAGATCGCACGAAACGTCCCGTCGGCCATGCGCTTTTGACTTTGCAGCAGGCGCCCTGGGTGATTCCACTGTTCGGGCACCTGCTGCCCCTTGATGCAGCAGAAGCCTGCGTATGCCGGGTTGTCGCGATCGCCACGAACCTTCACCGGGCGCCCGTTCTCGAGCTCAATCAAGACGCCGCAACCGTTGTCGCAGAAGCGACACATCATTGGTCTTGTTGTCGTCATCGATTCCCTTCGCGAACGATCGGATCCGGCTTAAGCCACCGGATCGCAACCGGGCCAACCAACGCAGGAACTGCCGGTTCTGGCCATCACTCGGCCAGCTTCACCTCATCATACATGGTGACGTAGCGATGCAGCGTTTCGGGTGGCCACGACTGCCATGGAAGTGAGTCTGAAAGGTACCCGGCGATATCGCCGCTGAGCCCCATGGCATCGAGAATCGCCGGCTCGACGATGTCGTAGGTCAGCACGTTGGCGTGGCCATAGCCGTAAACCTCGATGAGGAACTTGCCAGCTTCGGGCGAGTTCCAGGCATTGATGAAGTCGTAGGCCGCTTCTTCGTCGCCGCCCCCGTTTGCGGCCATGACGAGTCCGCACGCCCACGAAATGATGCCGCCTTTCGGATCAAGCATGTATTCCACGGGAACGCCGGCATCCTGGAGCCTCAGGATCGGCCCGCTCCAGAAATACGAGGCGACGACTTCTCCGGACGACATCATGGCCTCGCCGTCGGTCTCGACCGACCAATAGGAGCGCAACAACGCCTTTTGACGCAACAGAACATCCTTCATCTGCGCGACCTGGTCGTCGGTGACGTTGGTTGTGTCCCGGATCCCGAGGATCATGGCGGCGAAGGCGACGGCCGCGTCCACCGAGTCCCACATCGAGAGACGACCGGCGTAGTTTTCATCGAGCAGCAATTCCCACGACTTCTCCCTGGCGTAATCCGGATCAATCACGTCGGTGCGATAGGCGATCGAGTGGCTGCCCCAGTCATTCGCCACAAAGATCGGCTCCCCGTCCGCAGTCGTCCCCGGCACGTCCCGCAATGCCGGAATGAGATTGTCCCAATACTGCAATCTCGACGTGTCGAGCTGCTTGATGACACCGGCCTCATACCAACGCTGAACGACGGTGTTGCAGGGATGAACGACATCGGCATTGTAACCCTGACGCAGCTTGATCAGGGCCTCTTCCTCGTCGGCGAAGAAGGCGACTTCGGGTGATCCGCCGTACTCTTCGACATAGGCAGGATGCAGTTCGGGAATCTCGTAGCCGGCCCACGTGAAGTAGGTCATTTCACCGGCGGCCCGGACCATCCGGGGCGCCAGCGGCACCGCGACACTCGCCAGGCCCAGCGAAACGAGATGGCGGTTGAAGGCGCGACGATCGGTGCGCGATGCGTAAATCAGATCCTTAAGTCTGGACTTGTCCACGACTGATTCCTCCCCTTTTTGACTTGATTCCTCCCATTTGGAGTCGAGCCGGATGTCAATGTTCCCGGCAAGGCAGGTTCATCCATTCTCGCCGGCACGTCAAGCAACGACTTGTTGCCAATCCCGGCTGCCTGATTTCGATACCACGGTTTGCCGACTCGATAACTTCGTCACTTCGAAACGCAATGGACTGCTGCCGCGCTGCATCAATTCTCTGAATTGTCACACTTGACGAACACGAGTGTGATTGCAGGATCTCGGCGGGGCTTTCGTAACAGTCCCGACTGTGAATCGTCCCCAACACCTGGCGCTTGAGCACCAACGCCCTCTCCCTAGTCATTCGCCACATGTCCGACATGACCGAGTGGCGAGGCCCGGTATCGATTTCGTCTGGCAGAGTAACACCGCCCCTCGCGGTCGTCAGCACGAGCGCAAGACAGAGCAACCTCACAATGCCGTCTCAAGAGCTTTCGATTGGGACACGGCCCTCTACCCCGGACAGTTTGAGATAGATTCCGCAGGGATCTTCGCGATAACGCGGACCACACTCCGCGGTCACAGAGGCAACTGGCTCGATCGCCATGTTAATGATCTACGTCATGTTCTTCATTTTCTGTCAAAACAATATCATCAAACAGTCGCATGGTGTCGACTGGCGACATGCCAATTGTTCGCATGAACTGAACTGGCTGGTCTGAGCCATTTCCCGGGCGAAGGGTCCGGCGCGGACAAGCCATGTAACCCTCCAGAATTGTTCCCGTCCTGAATTCTCCCTTGACGCTTGCCCAATTCGCGGAAAAAAGGGTTCCTCGTCCGGCGTGCTGTGCTGTGCATACCCCAGAACCAGTCTGTCAACCTGGGGTTCTTGAACAGAAACAGCGGCCCTGTGGTTCCGGTCTAGAATTCCTGCGTTATCAGCGCGCCCTGCCAATGTGCCTATCGTGCGCCCCAATTCACGATTTGGGAACAAATGACTCAAAGTGCAAAGACTGACACTCTTCGTTGGCATGGACCGCTCTTCACAGCGCGCCAGAATGGATGTGATAGCGTGTGGACTGCCGGCAGAGCAAAGCAGCTCTATGCATTCAAGAATTGAGGTCTTGCCGGAGTTGTTGGTTCCAACAAGAAGGTTGACGTGGTCAAGATCGTTCGGCTGGAATGACTTCAATCTGCGACAGCCGCCAATGCTCAGCGATGAGTACAGTCAACCTTCTCCGGTTCCTGCGATCCAATGGCACAGTCCAACATGAATGGAAGGGGGAAAAACGCCGAGGAGGCTTGCGCCGTCGGCAACGCAGGGGCCGTTGGACCTGATGAGAAAGGGGCCAACAGTCGAGCACGGAAACGACTGGGACATCAGGTCGGTTCTGCCTTTCAGTCCAAGTCCGCGATTCGCGTCATCTGCATGATGGCATCCTCCATGACATCCGTCCGTTCAACGCCGGTCTTGGCGGACGGAGACCTGCAGGTCACCGTGCTGTTGCAAGCCTCGGCGAGGGAAGTCGGGTGCTTTCAGGTCGTTGTGAGGTGAAACCCGTCTGCCTTTGGGGTTCCCGTCGAAACCTTCAAGCTTCCCTGACTCGTCAATGACAACATCTCGATACATGAACCGTTGTCCACCGCCGGACATGACGCAGATTCCAGGGAAAAGACCGGTTTGAAGCCACGAACCCGAGCATCTTGCCGGTATTCGACACGAGTCCGGGATGACGCGACATCACAGCACACGATGCGACCGGCAATCGGTCCGAATGATCTCCGCCGCGCCCGCTGTGGGCACCCGAATCCCAGGGTGCATTGCCTGGGTTGGCATCGACTGGCAACAGTTGTCATGATTGGCTATTGGCTCAAGGGAGCTTGATGCATGACCGATCCCGGCATCACTCTTGGGATCGAGGAAGAGTTCTTTCTCGTCGACCCCGGAACGCGGGACGTACTCGCCGACCCCGATCCTGCCATCTTTGCGGCCTGCGAGGAGGCAGCCGGACCGCACCGCGTGGTGCGCGAGGCCCTGCGCGCGCAGATCGAGACCAACACGAAGGTCTGCGGCTCCGTAGCGGAACTGCGCCAGGCACTGAAGGAAACGCGGCGCGCGGTCATCGGAACGGCCGAACGGTACGGGGCGGCGATCATGGCCTCATCCACCCATCCCTTCGCGGCATGGTCGCACATGGACGTGACGCCGAAGGACCGATACAGGACGTTCGCCGCCATGCTTCAGGGGCTGCTCAACCGCCTCATGATCGGCGGCATGCACATCCACGCCGGGTTCGGCAATGCCGACGAGCGCATCCAGGTGATGACGGCGATGCGCCGCTATCTGCCGGTCTTTCATGCCCTGTCCGCCTCCTCACCCTTCAGCGATGGTCACGAGACGGGATTCCGATCCTGGCGTCTCGCGATCTTCAGCGGCCTGCCGCGCGTCGGCATTCCGGGGCCCTTGTGGTCCGACGAGGACTACGAGAACCTCCTCGACGAATACCGGAAAATGGGTTTCATCAGCGACGGCAGCGAACTGTGGTGGGACATCCGACCGTCCCACTCCTATCCGACCATCGAGATGCGCATCTGCGACGTCTGCACACGGATCGAGGATGCCGTCACCATCGCCGCACTCTATGCATCTCTGGTGCGCCGGCTGCTGCGACAGGCCCGCGAGGGCACGCTTCCCGACGAACCGCTGACCGAAATCATCTCAGAGAACCGCTGGATTGCGCAGCGCTATGGTGTGCTGGCCTTTTTCGGCAACATCGAGGCAGCCCATGGCCGGCTGGACATCGCCGACGCGACCCGGGCTCTCATCGACGATCTCGCCGATGATGCCCGTGCCCTCGACTGCGAGGACGAGATCCGCCGGGCCACGGCCATCATCGACCACGGCAACGGCGCCGACCGCCAGGTCGATCTCTGGCGCCTGTGCCGCCTGGAGGGAATGGACAGCATGAAGGCCTTCCAGGCCGTCGTCGATCATGTCATCCGCGAGACCCGTGACGGAACCGGATTGTCGGAACCATCGGCAACGTGTTGATGCCTGCCCGGCAACGATGTGCACTGGAGCTGCAGAAACCGGGAAGCGGATCATGAGCCGCGACGAGCCGAGGGACCTGGCGGCGGCGCGAACGCGCACTTTGGGACACGATGTCGGAGAATTCGCCGCCGCGTCCGGCACCGACATCGAGAGTCATCGTCGGGACCTGTCACTCGCGAGATCTGCAGCCATGATCGGTGGCAGCGGCGTCTCACGGGTCGCCAGGTGCGGTTCGGCGACTGAACGGGCCGACACATTCTTGCCCGGAGCATCGGGCTGAATGTGAACCAGACGTGGAGGCCAGTATCATGACAGTACCGGGAGGCCGACGCCTGCAGGGAGTCGCGTTCGGCCTTGTCCTCGTGGCAGCAACCGGGAGCGCCTTCGCCGAGAGTGCAGCGGACCGGGCGGTCGAGGCGGCCAAACAGTATGCCGGCGAAACTCTCAACATCACCTGGGAGGCAGGTCTTCCGGCCCGGGATCCCCTCAGCCACTCGGGCCCGGTCTGGGAGCAATTGACCGGGGTCAGAATCAATGTCGTCGAGATCCCGATCAACGAGCTCTTCACCAGGATCATCGCCGAACACCGCGCCGGGACGGGAGCCTACGACATGCTCAGTGTTGTTCCGGCCTGGATGCCCGACATGGTCGGCGCCGGGGTGCTCGAACCTCTCGACTCATACATCGACAAGTATGGCTACCGCGATGAAATTGACGACATCGCACCGATGTACCGCAACAACCAGATGACCTACGGTGACCACATCTATGGTCTGCCCGATGACGGCGACGTCTTCCTGCTCTATTACCGGACCGATCTCTTTGGCGACACGGCCAACCAGGCAGCCTTCCAGGAGGCTTATGGGTACGACCTGGCGCCACCGAAGACCTGGGACGAGTTCTACGACATCTCGAAGTTCTTTACCGACACCGGAGGCGGTGAACTCTACGGGTCGGCGCTGATCCTCTCGCCCGGTCTTGTCCACTATCTCTACGAGATGCGGCTGAGAACCGCCGGAGGACGGTTCTTCGATCCGGAAACCATGGACGCGCAGATCAACAGCGACATTGCCGTCGCCGTCCTGGAGGACATGGTGCGCCAGCTCGATAACATGCCCCCCGGTGCGGCCGGCTGGGGTTCGATCGAAGTTCTCAATGCCTGGCTGGCCGGCGAACTCGCGATGCAGATCTGGTGGCCGCCGCCGGGGCGCTGGTCGGCAGGATACGGCACCGATTCGGAAGAGCTCTCCTGGCTTCCCGAATCGACCATTGCTGGCAACGTCGGCTATGCGCTTCCGCCTGGTGGGCATCCAGAACTTGCTGCGGGATTCGCGCTTTGCGTGTCGTCGAATTCAAAAAACAAGGAACTCGCCTACCTCTTTGCACAGTGGCTCAACAGCCGGGATGTCAGCACGGCCCGGGTTACGCTGCCATTCGCACTGCGTGATCCCTTCCGCACCTCCCACTTCCAAAGCGACGAGTACAAGGCGCTGTGGCCGGCGGCCAAGGATTACCTTGCCGCACTCGAGGATGCGGCGGAAACGGGACTGTTCGACCTCTCGATCATTGACACCTTCGCCTACGAGGAATCACTGACACGTGCCGTCGTTGGGGCTCTGTCGGGTCAGGATGCGCGCAGCGTTCTCGACGTCGCTGCGAGGGAGTGGAACGAAATCACCGAGGAAATCGGAATCGACGAACAGCGTGAGGCCTACATGATCTGGTCCTCCAAGCCGGGGGCCTACCCGAACTGAGGAGAGGGCGGCGTTGCCCAGTCTTCGTCGCGACATCGCCTTGTCGATGGCCCCGCGTTCATCTACCATTTCACCAAACGCCCATGATCCTGATGCCTCAAGCACACCCGGCGTGGTGATGTAACGGACCTGCTCGGAGGCGTGCGCGTGTTGTCCATCTGCCGTGTGTGCAGCACACTCACGGCGGAAGCGGGTTCGTGGACGCTTGTTTTTCGAGGCTTCATGCCCGTTACCAAACTGTCCCAGACTGAAGGCTCGCACCCCGCGAAGTACCCGGTTCAATCCGTGGACGAACAGCAAAACGCACGATGTCGCCTCGATATCTGTCAGCTGTCCGGAGGTCTCCCGCTTCCGCCACCCCCAACAGACGGAGGAAGCGTCATGGTAGAAAACGACCATCTCAATGTCATCCATGAGCGTGCGGCCGGTCTTGACATCCACAAGGTCGAGATCACGGCGTGCGTGAGGGTCGCGCAGCCCGGCAAGGAAGCGGTTGTCGAGACCCGGCAGTTCAGCGCTTTCCCCAAAGGCCTTGCCGAGATGGTGCGCTGGCTCAAGGGGCATCGGGTGAGTGCCGCGGTGATGGAGGGCACCGGCATCTACTGGGAGGCGCCCTTCCGCGCCCTCGAGGACGCCGGCATCAGGCCCCTGCTGGTCCATGCCCAGCACGTCAAGCAGATCAAGGGACGCAAGACGGACGTCGCCGACAGCATCTGGCTGGCCCGCATCTGCAGCTTCGGCCTGTGCCGTGACAGCATGGTGCCGCCGCGTCACTTCCGCAGCCTCCGCAAGGTCTCGCGCATGCGCCGCCAGGTGGTCCGCGAGCGGGCGCGGATGCGGAACCGGATCAACAAGATCCTCGATGCCGCCGGCGTGCGCGTCTCCGGCATCCTCTCCAACCTCTTCGGCGCCAACGGCATGCGCATCATGAGGGGCCTGGTCGACAACGAGCCGCGGGAGGCGATCATCGCCTCGCTCACCCATCATGTGCGCCGCCACGACGACAAGCTGCTCGATGTCCTCAACGCCGAGCTCGACGAGATGGGCCTCTTCCTTTTGCGCGACCAGCTCGACGCCTTCGACGCCGCCACCGAACGGCTGGCCCGCTACGACGCCGTCATCGATGCCGGCCTCGCCGAGTACACCACCCAGATCGAACTTCTGATGGCGATCCCCGGCATCGACAGGACATCGGCCTCGGCCATCCTGATCGAACTGGGCCCCGACATCTCCGTGTTCGCCTCAAGGCGCCACCTCGCAGCATGGGCAGGTCTGTGCCCCGGCAACAACGAGAGCGCCGGCAAGCGGCGCTCGGGAAGAACACGGCGCGGCAACACCACCCTGCGCGAGGTCCTCATCGAATGCGCCCAGGGCGCCGCCCGAACCAGGAACTGCCAGTTCCAGGGATACCACAAGGCCCTGGCCGTGCGCCGGGGAGTAAGCGATTAAACCGCGGCGTCGATTTGAGGAGGATTTCCGTTTGACAGCATAGGCGGTCCGTCCTATTGAGCTGCCGTTCGGGCGCACAGCGTCGGAGGGGTTTGATGGCGGCATGGTACGGATCGAAGGCGACGACGGGGCTCTGCCAGGCGATTGTGAGCCTGATGCCGCCGCATGATCTTTATGTGGAGACGCATCTTGGCGGCGGCGCGATCATGAAGCGCAAGCCGCCGTCGCTGCGTTCGGTCGGCATCGATCTCAACCGCCGGGCCATCGACAGCTTCCGCTGCGACTACCCGGTCGAGCTTCACCACGGCTGCTGTCACCGCTTCCTGTCGGACTTCGCGTTCGAGGGCCGCGAGCTGGTCTACAGCGACCCGCCTTATGTGCAGTCGACGCGCCGCTCAGAGCGCCGCTACCGCTTCGACTATACGGACGCCGACCATGCGGCGCTTCTCGGCATTCTGAAGTCTTTGCCCTGTCAGGTGATGGTCTCCGGCTATCCCTGCCGGCTCTACGACGACCATCTGGCCGGCTGGCGTTCGCTCGAGATCCAGGTCAACAACCAGTCCTGCATCGTCACCGAGAAGCTGTGGTTCAACTTCGAGCCCGACCGGGTGCACTGGGTGTCGTGCGCCGGGCGCAACTTCACCCATCGCCAGACCGTCAAGCGCAAGGCGGCGAGCTGGGGCCGCCGCTATCAAGCGATGCCGCGAGCCGAGCGGCTGGCGGTGCTGGCGGCGCTGATGGCCGTCGAGGCCGAGGCATGAAGGCATCGCCGGATGTCCGCGCGGTCGACGAGCTCGGCCGCGATCTCACCCGTCTGCTCGCCGGCGGCACCCTTCCGGGAGAGGCCGCAGAGGCGCTCTCGTCGCTGATCGCGCTCGCCGGGCGGCTGGCGGCGGACAAGGCCGCCATGGCGGCCACGATCGCCGCCCAGGAGGGGCAGATCGCCGACCTCGCGGCACAGGCCGCCACCCTGACCACCCAGATCGTCCAGCTGCAACGCGACCTCTACGGCTCGCGCTCGGAGAAGCGCAAGGACACCGCGGACGCCGCCGGCGTCGCCGATACGGCACGCCGGCGGGCGGGCGGAAAGCCCGGCCGCAAGAAGGATCGCGGCGATGCCCTCAACGACAGCGGGCTGCGCTTCGACCACAAGGCCCCGGTCGTCGACATCACCGTGACGCCGCCGCAGATCGAGGGGCTGTCCGAGGACGACTACGAGGTGGTCTCGGAGCGCATCCACTGCCGCATCGCCACCCTCGACTACCGGCACGTCGTCATCCGCTATCGCCACGTCACGGCGAAGATCCGCCAGACCGGCGCCCTGGTGGGCGCGCCGGCCCGCGAAAGCGTGTTCAAGAACAGCTGCGCCGATGTCTCCTTCGTTGCCGGCCTCATCATCGACAAGTTCCTCTGGCACCTGCCGCTCTACCGTCAGCACCGGATGCTGGCCGCCGCCGGCATCACCATCAACCGGGGAAGCCTGAGCCTGTGGGCCAACCGGGCGATCGCGCTCCTGAAGCCGATCCACGAGGCGCAGTGGCGCTCGGTGCTGGAAAGCGCCGTCATCCAGATGGACGAGACGCCGATCCGGGCCGGGCGCCATCCGGGCAAGCCCGGAGCCATGAAGAAAGGCTTCTTCTGGCCGATGCTCGGCGAGGAGGGCGAGGTGGTGTTCCCCTTCGCCACCTCCCGCCGGCACGAGCATGTGGCCGCGTTCCTCGGCGAGTATGCCGGAGTCCTGGTGAGCGACGGCTACGGCGCCTACAAGGCCTGGGTCGAGGCGCGCGACGGGGCGGTCACCCACCAGGGCTGCTGGATCCATGCTCGCCGCAACTTCTGGGAGCACAAGGACAGCCACCCGGCGATGGCCGGGGCGATGCTGGCGATGATCGGCGAACTCTACGCAGTCGAGGAGGAGATCCTCTCGGCACCGGCAGCCGAACGCCTGGCGGCGCGACAGACGCGCTCGCGCGCGGTGGTCGACAGGATCTGGACCTGGTGCGAGAGGACGCTTGACGATCCGGCGCTGACGCCGAAGCACCCCATCCGCAAGGCCATCACGTACGCCGTCGAGCGCAAGACCACGCTGGAAGTGTTCCTCGCCAACCCGGATGTGCCGCTGGATACCAATATCATCGAGAACAAGATCAGGGACCCCAAGCTCGGCCAGAAGAACTGGCTCTTTGCCTGGAGCGAACTCGGTGCCGAGCACATCGGCATCGCCAACGGTCTGCTCGCCACCTGCCGGATGCAGGGCGTCGATCCCCGCATCTGGCTGATCGACGTCCTGCTGCGCATCGCTCACCACCCGGCCTCCCGGGTCGACGAGCTGACGCCGCGGCGGTGGAAGACACTGTTCGCCGACAACCCGATGACCTCCGACATCACGCCCGCAGTGCGGCTTCAGGCCGACCCCGGGGACGGTGCATGACAAGGAGATCCATCATGGCCCTGACACCCGCCGAGAAGCAGCGCCGATACCGCGAACGGCTCAAGGCCGGCAACCGCCCCGTCCGCTACCGTACGCCCCGTGACCGGCGCTCCCGCGCCCAGCGCTGGTGCGATGCGGTGGCCGAGGAGGCGCGCTGCAGGAGCATTATCGGGACTGTCTCGAGAGGCTCCCGGACTCCCTGCGCGACACGGCCTTAAGGAGAACGCCTGCAGATCATCGTCGAAGCCGACATCGAGGCCCTCGGGGAGATCGAACCGCCGCGCGGCTACGGACGCGACGCAGGACCGCGGAACTCCGTTGAGCGTGGTCACGTTACCGGTGCCCGGCACCAACAACCGGAATGCTCCCGGCATCATCGGGCCGCCCTTCTCCTTGACATCCGACATCTGAGCGGTGCGGCTTCACGCATGAGCCAGGGGGACGGCATAACGCTTGCGGTAGCGCCGTACGGTGATGTCGATCCCCTCCAGCAACGCCGCCAGTTCGGTCCGCGACAGTGACAGCGACCTGTGCCCGGCGCACCGGGGCGGGGCGAACAGGCCCTGCTCCAGGCGCTTGGACCAGATGAAGAACCCGCCGTGCTCGAAGCCGAGAACCTTCACCATCGTGCGCCGCCGGTTGATGAACACGTACCAGCGCCCGCTCGCCGGGTTCTCCCCGAGATGGCTCGCCACCAGCGCGCTCAGACCGTCGAAGCTGCGGCGCATGTCCGCCGGCTCCACAGAAAGCCAGATGCCGCCCGCCGGCCAGCCGCCCAGCATCAGGACCGCCGCAGGCGGAGTACCACCCCGTCGCCCAGCGAAAGCTCGACATCCCAGCCCGGGTCGGGTGCCGTCGCCAACTCGACAAAGCCGCCGCGCTTGCGGCGGGGCCTGGCGGCAGTCAGACCAAACCGGCGGCGCCAGTTCTGGAACGACTTCCGCGGCACCCCGCGGGCCTCGCAGAAACTGACCTGCGAGCCCTCCCAGCGCTCGAAATCCACCATCAAGGCACGCCACTTGGCCTCGTCGCCACGCTCATGGGCAGAGCCGTCCACCGGCGTCGCCAAAACATCGTCCGACATGACAAAACCCTCCGATCAAGATGAATGAATGGATCGGAAGACCCTCTCGCGCGAGGACAGGCCGGATCAAGACGAATGCAGAACGCCGTGCTTTAGCCGCTTACGCCGGGGATACTGCAAGGCCACCGTGGCCACCGCCCACAAGATGATCCGCGTCATCTACTGCGTGCTGAAAAACGGCATCGTCTACCTCGACCCCGAAACCGACTACGAGGCCGCCATGGTCCAGCGCAATGCCCCACGCTGGATCAGGATGCTCAAGAAACACGGGATCGATCCAACCAGGGTGCCCGCCGCAGCCTGACGCACGGGCATCAAGACAAGCACCCGTCACAGCGAAATCCGACACAGGGCCACAATGCGGGACGCCCCAACCGCCGGGCTTCGTCCACGATACGGTGCTTCAGCAAATCTGCCCAGCGGGGAGGCCCTGCAACTCGCCTGAATCACGCAAATGTTACACAGCAAAGGGCGGCCTCCGTTCAAGCGATCGAAGGCCCCATATCGGCTTTGACACTCGATGCAGCGCCATGTCCTGGGGCCACCCGCGACCTTGGGGATTGACCCCAAGGCAGCAAGGAGGTCGAACCCATGGACAAGAGCAGACTTCATGATCTCATTCGCGCGTCGCGGACCGACCGCCGCGCGTTCATTCGTCATCTCGCCTCGCTTGGCCTTGCTTCTCTGGTGATGCCATTTCCTCTTCGCGCGGCGAGAGGCGCTGACGAAATGACTTACTTCACCTGGGCGAGCTACGAGATTCCCGAGCTGCACATGGCTTATGTCGAGAAGTATGGAGGTTCCCCGGCGGTCACCTTCTATGCCGACGAGGAAGAGGCGCTCGCCAAGTTGCGCACGGGCTTCCCGGTGGACGTGGCACATCCCTGCAACACATCCGTCCAACGTTGGTATGAGGCTGAGGTCATTCGGCCGATCGATCCGTCCCGCCTTACGTACTGGGACAACCTGATCCCTGCACTTCGTGACATTCCTGGCACGAAAGTAGATGGTCAGCCGCTGTTCGTCACGATGGACTGGGGCAGCGATTCCGTAGCATACCGCTCAGACCTGATCGACCCGGCCTACGCCGATGAGAGAGGATGGGAACTGTTGCTTGACGAGTCGTACGCCGGCCGACTTGCCATGTTCGACTCGGTCTCGGCCGCGGTGGCCTTTGCCGCAGTTGTCATGGGGATACGCGATACCACAAACGTGACAGATGCACAGTTTGACCAGATCAAGGATATCCTCAGAAGGCAAAAGGACGTGTTGCGTGCCTACTGGACATCGGAGTCGGAAGGCGAGGCCATGATGGCGTCGGGCGAAGTCGCGGCTTCGTACCTCTGGGCCGGTCCGGTGTTCCGTCTTCAGGAAGCAGGCATTCCCGCCGTGTACATGTTGAATCCAAAGGGCGGAATCATCTCCTGGGCGTGCGGGCTGGTGATGACAACCACAGGCTCCGGCGATGAAGAGGCCGTGTACGACTTCATCAATGCCATGACATCACCCGAGACAGGCAAGTTCATCATCGAGGAGTTTGGCTACGGCCACGTGAACAACCTGACTTACGACCTGGTGGATGCTGATCTGCTGGTCACCATGGGGCTCGACGGTGATGTCGGTGAATATCTCGCAAACTCCGTACAGTATCAGTCGTGGGAAGCAGACCTGATGAGTCGTTACGTTGCGATGTTTGATGAGGTCAAGCTGGGAATCTGACGACCGAGCAAAACTGATGACGTCACGGTGATCACATCTGTTTGTAAGGCGGTGGGTCGCTTGTAGCGGAGTTTCCCGGTTGGAATCCAATGCTGCTGCATTGAGAAGAAGTTGAACGCGCTTGAGGTGTCCAGAGGTGAACCTTGCGGGGCGGGGCGCCTTTGATCTCGCTGGCCGGCGACAGGTCTGGCGCCGGCCAGCGAGACGGTGCTGGCCTCCGCCCTGACGCCGAAAGCGAGAGTTTCCTCCAACGATTCGGCGTCGATATCCGCAAGCCGCTCGCTGGTGAACAGTCGTCATCCACCGACATGGGCGGTGTGATCAGCCGTCAGTCGCGCTTCAGGTATTCCACCACAAGAGCGTTGACTGCTTCGGGGGCTTCAAGGTGCATGAAGTGCCCTGTTCCTTCCAGGACATACTTCGTCAACCCGCCCGTAAAGTGGGGATCCATGGCCTCGAAGCAATCGAGACGGCGAGGTCGGTCGGCCGTGCCATGGAGCGCAAGCGTGGGTACCGTGATCGGTGAGAGGCTCAGACGCCGCTCCCGCATATCGTCGGCGCAGCGGACCGAATCCCTGTAGTAGGCGATCACCGCCTCGGCGACGCCCCTGTGACGAAGCGTGCGCTTGACCGTCTCGACGTAGGCGTCCGGAAGCGCCCAATTGGGGGAGGAATCGCGCATCCAGTCGATGGCGAACTGGAAGTCGTTCCGGATGAAGGTCTCGGTGGCCCCTGCCATCTGGAAGAAGAAGACATGCCAGATGCCCTTGAGGTACTGCGGATCGTGTCCAAGGTTCGCCGCAGGATGGTTGGCGCCGATCAATACCAGGCGATGAACCCGGTCCGGACGCTCCATGGCTGCCCCCATGGCTGCCAGCGCGCCCCAGTCATGCCCGATTACGACCGCCGGACCGTCGCCCAGGGTATCGATCAGGGCCAGCACATCGTCGGTCAGGTCCGCCGTCGCGTAGCGCCCTCCAACCGGGATCGAGGTCGGCCAGTAGCCGCGCATGAACAGCGCAACCGCGCGGAAACCGGCACGGGCCAGAGCGCCAAGCATGGCGTCGAAGCCGTGCGCGTTGTCGGGAAAGCCATGGAGACACAACGCCAAAGGCCCGTCGCCGGCCTCGAGCAGGGCAAAGTCGATACCGTTGGCCTCGACGCGACGCTCATTGATGTCGACGGTCATGATTCCACGATCTCGATCCGGGCGCCGGTGACAAGGGAGGCGAAGCTCTCGCGCTTGAGCACCACAACCGGCATCGACTTGTCGTAGAGTTCGCGCCCGACCAGGCACGAAATGACCACCGCGGGTTCGTTCTCACCGAGCAGCATGGCGACGGGGGCGGTGCCGCGTCTCAGACACTCGAGGAGCTCGCCTGTCGAGGCCGGCCCTCCCCGGATCGCAGGCAGGCACAGAACCCGCCCGGTGACGGACTGACCCCGGTCCGGATGGTGTACGTCGTCAATCACGCCGTCCTCAGGCCGAATGCAAAGCAGGCTGAGCGGCGCACCGAGAACAAGGGCATCGCCCGACGCACGGCCCGGCACGACGATATGGCCGTCAGCGCCAGAGATGATCCTGCCATACGGGGTCGACATGGCATGGTTCTCCCTTCACGGCGGATTCAACGCAGTCCTGCAGCGTTCCGAACTCGATCGCCACATCGTGCGTCCGTGGCGCGTAGTAGGCCCACTTCGCGGAGTTTGTCATCACACGCCCGCGCAGCCCGGCCAACGGCAGTCCATAATACGTGCAGGCATCGACCATGAGCGCGACGCCGGACCGCTCGAGACGTCCAAGCAAGCCGCGTGCCCTGAGGGCGTCGCGGTTGTGGCGGCTCGTGTTGACGATGCAGGCAATGCCCTCGTGTACCCGACGGCCGCCGAAGAGGTGGAACAGGTCGTCGAACTCGGCCAGAGAGAAGTGCGGCGTTCCGAGGTACACACCCTGCAGCGGGCCCTCTCCGGGCCGACTGAGATCGTCGATCGCATGCCGCAGATCGGACCCGCTGAATTCGAGACGCGGCAGGCCCGCCTGCGATCCCGTCGCGACATCGAGGTTCGGGGCTTCAGGCGTGATGCCGACGGCATGGAACATCCTCAGTGCACCGGACGAAGAGGCCGCGGCTCCCAGGGCGCGGAGCCAGTCCGGCCTGGTTTCGGCCGGCAGCCCGATGATTGCAGGGATTGCATGACCCACCGCAGGGCCCAGCAGATGACCCAGGAGGTGACAGCCGATCTCGTGGCGCAGAATCTTCGGCGACACGGCGCGCGCATCGACGATGAGGGAAGCCTTGCGTTCGCTGTCGCGGTGCAAGCCGTGATCTCCGACCCGGCCGACCAGGGCGGCGCAGAGATCCTCGTAGTCGTAGTGGAGGTTCGTGCGCGCGCCGATGACGGCATTGGCATAGACCACCGCGTTCGATTCGGACCATGCCACGTGGCCCCCTTGCGTGACGCAGCCGGGAAGCTGGTAGGGAGCACAGGTGAAGGACGGCCGACATCCCAGGCACAGCACGGAGCGCATCAGGCGCCGCGCAGCGGCGACAGCCTCAGGATCGGCCGCGGCGCCTTGTCGGCCGCGCAGGGTCGCCGATCCTGGATTGACGGTCGTGGGCACCGCAACGCGGGCGCCCTGCGAGACCATCCTGTCAACGAAGTCCTGGTGCGCCTGACCGGCATAGAAGCTCTCGGTCAGGTGCGCGCCCTCGATGTCGATCAACCGTGCTGCCCCGCCGATCTCGGCGGTAGTGCAGATCAAGTCCATGGCGAGTTTCAACGCCGGTCCCTCGGCACCGCGCAGGCGACGCCGGTCGTCAGCCGTGAGCGAGACCATCGTCCGCCATGTAGGAGTTGACGAGATGGGTGAAGTGGGTCAACGCCTCGTCCCAGTAGGGAGAAATCAACAGGCCGCGAAACGCGGTCGACTGGCGGCTCTGCTGCATGCCCTCGATCGGAGCAATGTCCTGTGCGTTGATCGCCTCCCAGGTCTCGTAGACGATGCGACGAGCCTCGGCGCTCTCGGCATCGTCAGCCGCCTCGCCCATGAAGTAGAAATGTATGTGTTCCATGGTTCGGTCAGGCGCCACAGGCGCAAGATCGAAGACCACGAGATGATCGGGCCGGACCTGGATGAACACGCTGGGAAACATGTAGAACGACCAGACCTTGTCGGCGCCCTCTGGGCTCATGACGCGACGACGGCCGGGATCGAGCACCATGCCGGCGCGCGGTTCGGCAAACTCGTAAACACCCGGGAACATGTGCCCGTCCACCTCGGTCCGCTCCCGCCCGGACTGATCGGCGAAGTCATTGAGCTCGGGGTGGATGGCAAAGATGTGAAGAGCATCAAGCCAGTTCTCGGCAACCAGTTTCCAGTTGCCCGCGACATCGAAGTCGAGCACCCGGTCGCCGTGGCGCAGCATCGACAGGTCATAGTCCGCGACGCGTGACAACATCGGCCGGGCATACTCCTCGAACGGTGCGGCGTTGCCGTCGAGGTTGACAAAGACGAGATCGGACCACTGCGCGCTGCGCACAGGTTCGAGTCCCAATCCCGACTTCCGGTCCACGATATCGTGCCGGCCACCTTCCAGGAAATACGGTCGGGCACGGAGCCGCCCTGCCAGGTCGTAGGCCCAGCCGTGATAGAGGCAGGTCAGACGCTTCTGCCGGCGAACGGGCTCGCGGATCAGCGGGCAACCCCGGTGCAGACAGACGTTGTGGAAAACCCTGACCTCACCCGTTTCGCTGCGGACGAGAAGCAGCGGCAGGCCGGCTACCGTGACCGGCATCGCATCGCCGGGCTCGGGAATCTGGTAGCCGAAGCCAGCGAGGGTCCAGGTTCCTCGGAACACCGCCTCGCGCTCGCGAACAAAGAAGGACTCGCTCCCATAGGCGCCTTCGGGAAGATCCAGCGCCACCGCGTCACGCAATCCGCCACCCTGGGACACGAGCCCTCCGTTGTTCGATACCGTGGATCAGAACCGCGAGACCTCAGGCCTCGCCATCCGAAAGCCAGACCTCGTCCCACTTCAACTGGCCCAGCGGCCCCTGCGGATGGGCCTCCATGCCCTGAACGCGGCTGCTCAACCCGTCGAGCCAGTTGTAGAAGATCGGCATCAACGACGGTCCCTCGTCGTGGAGAAGCCACTGGGCTTCGCAATAGAGCTCCTTGAGCAATGCCTCGTCGGTCACGCCACGGGCTTCGTGGATGATCGAGTCAAAACGCTCGTTCTTCCACTGCGGCTCGTTCCATCCCGAGTCTGACAGGTAGACCAGTGAAAGCATGGCATTGGCCGAGGGGCGTCCAAAGTAATAGGTGCCGAACCAGGGCTTCTTGCCGGGCACCTCGCTCCAGTATCCGTCAGCGGGATTGCGCGAGACGGAGATGTTGAGGCCCGCCTCGCTCATCAGTTCAGCCATGACCACCGCTGAATCGACACCGCCATAGACGGCGTCCGATGTTTCCAGTGTCAGCGCCGTGTTCTCGTGGCCGGCCTGACGCAGATGGTACGCCACCTTGTCGGGATCGGCGCCGCGCTGGGGAATGTCGCTGCAGTGATAGGGATCGAAGGGCGCGATCGGATGATCATTGGCGACGATGCCCTGACCACCAAAGGCGATGTCCACGTATCGCTGCCGATCGAGGGCGTGCTTGACCGCAAGCCGCATGTTGTTGTCGGCATAGAGGCCCTCGTTGCACATCATGGGATAGACAACGTGCGAACCGCTCGCACCGGACAAGATCTTCACCCCTTCAGCTGCTTCGAACTGCCCGACGAGCCGCGGGTCGAGTTCGGCGATGACATCGAGATCGCCGGCCAGCAACGCATTGGAACGCGCCGTGTCGTCAGGCACGCCCGTGACTTCGATCTCGTCGATGTAGGGCAACCCCTCTCGGAAATAGTTCGGGTTGCGCACGAACAGCGAGGGTCGTCCGGGCTCGAAGTCCTTCATCATCCAGGGACCGGTGCCGATCGCATCGGCGGGGAAATCACTGGCGTCCGCGGGTACGATCAGGAAATGGTACGCCGTCAACAGGTTCGGCAGGTCAGCGTTGGGCGCACTCATGTCCAACACCACCGTGTTGTCACCGTCAGCCGAGATGGAGGCCACGTCACTGATCAATCCGGCGACCGGAGACGCCGTGTTGGGGTCCTGGATGCGCTGGAGCGAATGCACGACATCGGCCGCGGTGAGGGTCTTGCCGTTGTGGAACTCCACGCCCTCGCGAAGCCTGAAAACCCACCGGGTCGCGTCCGCGCTCGGTTCCCATTCTGTTGCCAGGACCGGCGAAGGACCGATACCCGGAACGAAGTTCACAAGGCGGCTGTAGAGCAGGTTGACGCGGATGTAGTCGATGCTGTTCAGCGACTTCGCCGGATCGATCGTCTCTGTCGCACTGATATCCTGCGCTCCGACACGGAGTCGCCCGCCGTGGGCCGGTTGCTGAGCTGTGGCCCGTCGTCCCGCTGCCGCAAGAATCCCCGACGTGGCTCCGGCAGCCACAAGACCTCCGCCGAACTGGCGCCGGGTCCAACCATTCGTCCAGTCTGTCATCGCTATCCTCCCTGGTCGCGGCCATGCCGCTGGTTTGCGTCGACAATCCGCGATCGGCTGCCGAATGCTCCGGCAGCGTCGCGCGTTCCGCAACTCGTTCTCATGACGAGTCCTGGCAATGTTACTGCACACTGCGAAAATTTCATAGAGATTTTCGTTGAAATGCAATTTATTCCACCATGTCTTTGCGTCCTGGCGCCAGTCACGGTATGAATCTGTATGGGATCGACAATGACCGGCATTGGGCGAAGAGTCTTGACTGACGCCACCAAATCCGACGACTCGTCACGCGCAACGGCGCTGGACGGTACGGCCCTCGGCAACGAGGCGTACGTCAGCGCGGAGTTCTTCGACAGCGAGGTGAAGAAGATCTTCCGTGCCACGTGGATGCTGGCCGGATTTGCCCACGAAATCTCCGATGCCGGCGACAGTCTCCCCGTCACCATCGGCGGCATTCCCATGATCCTGGTCCGGGGCCGGGACGGCGAGGTCCGGGCGTTTCACAATGTCTGTGTCCATCGAGGCATGCCTCTCATCGACAAGCCCTGCCGCAAGCAGGCCTTCATCACCTGCCCCTATCATCTCTGGACCTACGACCTGGAAGGCAGGGTGCGAAACCGTCCCCACTTCTTTCGAGGCGGCGAACATGACATCTCTGAGAACGGGCGCCACGATGTTCGCCTTGCGGCGATCCGATGCGACAGCTGGCACGATCTCGTCTTCGTCAATCTGGACGGCAACGCGGAGCCTCTCGCCGAATTCCTGCGTCCGCTGACCGACCGCCTTCAACACTATGATCTCGACGCCCTCAACTGGTCACACGACATCGACTACGACATTGCATCGAACTGGAAGTTGATTGCCGAGAATCACATCGATGCCCTGCACATATTCGGCGTCCACCCGGCCCTCAACAAGTTCGCGGACCAGGCGACTCGGCCTTGCACAGAGGCCTTCGGCCATCTCTTCTTCGGTTGCTACAGCTTTCCGGATCCCGAGAAGGGGCGCGGCCTGGGCATGCCCCACTTTCCCGACCTGCCCGCCAAGGCGAGGCAGGAGGCCCCCTGGTTCTATCTCTTCCCGAACGTGATGGGGCAGATCTATCCGGATCAGCTGCTGGTCATCCAGCTCATCCCCGAGAGCCACGAGCGAACGCGTGAGCGCGTTCACTTCTACTTCGTCGGCGATGCCGCCCATGACGGTGCATTCGAGGAGGGCCGCCGCGAAGCTCACGAAACCTATACGAGCGTGCTCGCCGAGGATATCCCCGTCTGCGAAGCGCTCCAGCGCGGGCGAACCTCGGAAGGCTTCACCGGCGGCGTCCTGTCGCCCTTCTGGGACAGGGCCACGTTCGAACTGGCCGAAAGGGTGCGCGAACGCCTGGGTTGAAGGGGGCGCGCAGGAAGAGGCCGGACCTAGGGTCGCCGTGCAAGCCCGAGAGTGATTGTTCCACGCCGCCCGCGAACACGGCCGGAGTCGCCGAACTCGCCCCGGCTCATTCGGTCGGCCCTGGGAGTGTTCGCCGGCAGTTGAGCCGGATGCCTCATCATCTGACGGCATGTGTCGAAGTGTGAGAGGTGATCCGGCTTGGCGAGCACAAACCGATCTCCTCCACGAGGCGACAACCCGTTGGATCTGCTCCCATTGGCCTCGACGGCGACTCCCTCAATAGCCGTTCCAGATCCGCTGACTGAAGGTCGGGCTTTCGATAACCATGACGCGCTCGAGGTTGATGTCGTGAAGCTGGCGCGATGACAGAAGACGGAGTTCGCGACGAGCGATCGCCCTGTTGCGCATTTTCGTCAGGCTGTTGATGATCCTGGACATTGAGAGCCACCTCTCCGCTATGGCGTTGGCGGACCGCGGCGGGGACCGTCAGCGCAGTGTCGATAAGCAACAGATGCGCTTCCCGGTCGGCACCGCAAGCGCAGGCGACGCATTCCTGTCATTCCGTAATTGCATGGGTTGCGACACTGGGTGCACTGTCCGTTGCGAGACAGCTGCGTGCCTGCGACACAGCAGCCGCATGCTGCTGTTCGGGCCGACGAGGTTTCGTCTGCGTACCGACCGGTGTTCTCGCCTTCCCTGCGCCGGCGGCGCGTCTGCAGTTCGCCCCGGACACTGCGCACGAGCATGTGCGGCCTGCGAAGCGCTCCAGCGCGGTCGAGCCTCGAAAGGCTTCGCTCATCCCGGCCAACTCAAACCTGACACCCTCTCCGGCCGCGGCCGGGCGCTCCATCCGGTACTCGGCAACCGGAAGGGTCACCGGGAGTCGACTCAGAACGACGAGATCTCTTCCTCCTTGGACGTGATGAACTCGAGGAGCGCCGGAACGCCCTCCTCGGTTTTCGCGATGCCGCGGCGAATGGCGGGCACGATGTCCTCGGGATCGGTGATCCGTTCACCATAGCCCCCCATCGCACGGGCGAAGGCGGCATAGTCCCCCGAAATATCGGTGCTGCGGTACTTCTCGGTCGAGACCTTCATGACGTTGAGCTCGATCGCCATGCAGAAGTTGTTCGAAAGCACGGACAGGATCGGAATGCGTTCGCGTACGGCGGTCTCGAAATCCATGCCCGTGAAGCCGATTGCGGCATCGCCCCACCAGTTGACGCACAGCTTGTCTGGATGAGCGAGTTTCGCACCCATGGCAAGACCAAGGCCGTAGCCGAGCTGGGTCGTCTTGCCCCAACCGATATAGCTGAGCGGCGACTCCGTGCGCCAGAAGGGTGTCAACTGGTCGCGCGGACTGCCGGCATCATGGGTGATAATGGTGTTCTTCATGTCCACAGCACCAGACAGCTCCCGGATCACCCGATAGGGGTTGATGGGCACGTCCGGGCATTCCAGCTTGTGGCGCCAAGCGTCGATCCACGTGGCATGGTGTCTCGCAATCTCCCCGGCGAGCGTCGCCGCGCGGCCACGCGGCTTGCCGATCAGGCTCCGAACCTCCTCCAGCAGCGTTGCGAGAGTCAGGCGGGCATCGCCAACGAGCGCCAGATCGGCACAGACGTCCTTGTAGAGGTCGGCCGTGTCCACAGTCCCGTGGATGACGGTCTGCCCTGTGAGATACCTTTGCCACGGAATGCCGTAGGGAGTACGCGTGAAGCTCGCGCCGATGCCGAGGATGACATCGGCCCTGCGCAGGAATTGATCGAGTTCGCCCGAAAAGGCGCGGCCGCCCGATTGCAACGACAAGGGGTGTGTCTCGGGGAAGGCGCTCTTGCCCTCGATGCTGGTGGTGACCGGCGCCTCCAGGAGTTCGGCCAGTTCGCGCAGCTCCTCCCAGGCCATGGCGTAGTGAACTCCCTGGCCCGCGTAGAGCAGCGGCAGCTCGGCCTCGACCAGCAACCTCGCCGCGTCACGCACGGCAGCGGGGTCCGGCGCGCTGCGCGCGCCGATCGATGGCGCATAGACAAAGTCATCAGGGACCTCCTCGTCGTAGAGATCCAGCGGAAACTCGACCATGCAGGGGCCCGGCCGGCCGTTGCGTGCCTGGGTGAAGGCGCGACGGATGGCGTTGGGAACCTCGGAGGCGAGCGTTACCTGCTCGACCGACTTGGCAATGTTCTGGAAGTTCACGAGGGCACTGAAGTTCGGCGGCACATTCGTCTGGGCGCGGGGGTAGCCGGCCGGCAGAACCACGAGCGGCACGGATTCGCTGAAGGCCTGGGCCACGCCGCCGAAGGAATTCTCCACGCCGGGACCGTACTGCATTGTGAAGACACCCACCCGGCGTCCTGAACTCAGCCTGCCGACCGAGTCGGCCATGTGCAGCCCGGTGCGCTCCTGCCGCACGATCACCGTACGGATGTCCTCGGTGGCACAGGCATCGACAATCGGGTTGACCGGATAGGCGAACAGGGTGTCGACCTGCTCCTGCTTGAGCATCCTGGCAATGGCGTGGGAGACCTTCATGGCGTCATTCCGTTTCGTTGTTCGCGGTGGTCGGCATTCAGGCAGGCTTGCCCGAGTCAAGTCTTGCGGGTCGGTTGGACGGTTTGCCAGAGGGCCGCATCGGGTTGACCTTCGAGACGAATCTCCTCGCGACATGACATGTCCAGGCCCGCGCGGTTGCCACGCTCGGCTCGCTTGGCGAGGCGTGTGGAAGTTCTGGTTGTCGTATCCATCGCGATCTCCGCCGGCGCCTGATTGGAATCAAGAATGGACGATGGTGACATGCTCGAAGCCGCCAGCTTCCGAAACGGCCGCATCGATGGCGTCATTGATCTCCTGCAGCATGAATCGGCGGCAGCGCAACGGCGACAGATCGAGACTTCCCGAGACGATTTGCGCGAGAAGACGGCGCCAGTCCCCGCGCGGCAGCCACATCGATCCCGTAACCGTGGCCTCCCTGCCGATGAACCAGCCATAGTCGAGCGAGATGGATGCATCGACTCCCCCGACGATGACCGCGCGGCCGCCGCGTCGGAGCATGCCGATAGCGCGCTCGGTTGAGCTAGGGTCATCGGCTTCGACACAATCGACCACGACATCGACGTCCCGTCGGCTGCGCCCGCCTTCGATCTCGACGCGGCGATCGTGGCTTGCCAGCTCGTCAAGGATGGCGCGCCGGCGCCCGATGACGCGTACCGAACCCGCGCCCATGGCGAGCGCCGCCAGCACGGCGCTTGTGCCGATGAGGCCGGTCGCACCATTGACGGCAACACGCTCGCCGGGCTGCAGATGAGCGCGTTCCAGGGCGCCCCAGGCAGTGCCCAACCAACCGAGGCGACAGAGGATCGCGGGATCGGTATCGATTTCGGGCGGAACGGGAATGAGACACTCGGCTGGCAGGACAACCCGTTGGGCGAAGGTACCGTCCGGCCAGTCCTGCTGCAGGCGAAATCCCGAGGCGCCGGTCGCAAAGGCACCGATGAAGCAGTGTCCCTCGTCGACAAGACCATGACCTCGCAGGAGCGTGTCGCAGTAAACGCGATCGCCCGGCGCGTGGCCGAGCACGCCATCGCCGACGGTCTCGACAATGCCGATGGCATCCTGCCCCGGCGTGAACGGTCTCGGTGGTGTCTTCCAGCGGTCCGTGGTGACGAGCTCCCTGAAGAACGGCGCAACGAAGCTGGCCTCAAGTCGAAGCGCGACGGCTCCAGGTTGGGGCTGCGGATCCTCAACCTCCTCAACCGAGAGGCACGTCGCCCCGTCATTCAGTCTTGCTGCATGCATGTATCCCCACAAACACGCCGGAAAGGACCACGTCTACCGTGGAACTCCCTCAAGGTTCGCCGTCAACTCGTTCGACGTGACGCAGCCCGCCGGCTCAGAAGTGAAGGATTACCGGCGTGAGCGTCCAGAACAGAACGGCCTGGGCTTCGCTGACATTGCGCCAACGATGCGGCTCGCTCGTGTGGAACTGGGCGGTATCCCCCGCTTCGAGTACGAAGACCTCGCCGGAGAGTTCAAGCTCGATCTGGCCCTCGAGAATGTGCAGCACGGTTTCGCCCTCGTAGGACAGTGGTTCGTCACCCTGGGAACTGCCCGCCGACATGCGCGTCATGCCGCAGATCATGCTGCCCTCGAGATCCGGCGACAGCAGATAGTCCTCCGTTCCGAGATAGTCCGTCGATCCGAGCTGGCCGCCTCTGCCCGCGTTCGCATAGGCGAGCCTTCGACCGCGGTCGCGGCGCACGATGATTCGTGACTCACGGCCCGGCGCATCGCTCTCTTCGGGAAAGAACCAGCCGACCTGCATGCCCAGAGTCTCGGAGATGACTTGCAGCGTCGAGATCGAGGGCCGCACCAGGCCCCTCTCGATGCTGCTCAGAAACCCGATCGATCGGTCCGTCAGCTTTGCGAAGTCGGTGAGAGAGATGCCCTTTGCCTTGCGGAGCTGGCGGATTTCCCGTCCCAGCGCAACGTTGACCTTCGCCTCCTTTCTCACCGCCTTCTGTGGCCTGGCCCGTGTCGTCATCTCGATTGCCGCCCTTCTCACCTGAGCTCTGTGTCTGACCCGCGCCTTCGCACCTGGGGAATGTATCAGGAACGCTGGAACCGCACGACGACGTTCATACGTAGAAGTAGACGTGTGAACCCGGTGCATCACCATCGGTCAGAGGAACGGGCTCGACTCGATAGCGCGGCCCGTAGGCGGGTTCGTGGTCGAGATCGCGCGCATAGCGGTGTCCATCGAAAACTGCCTGCACGATCGCGCCGGGGACGACACAGTCTCCGATTGAATCGACTGTCCGGACTCCCGCATCTGCGCGTGCCTCTTCGTCTTCCAGGAGCGCCACACCGAGTTCGTGCCGTGGCGTTCGCCCCGCGACCATAACAACCGAGGCGCACGGCACCATTGTCTCCTTGCCGGAAAACAGGTGACGCGCCACGACATGATCGGAACCAACGGCAGCGATCGTGTGGAGGCCCGTGACAATTGTGCCGCGGCGCGCAAGTTGCGCCTGCACATGCGTCCACTCGAGCGTGAAGCGCGTCCATGTCGCCGCCTCACCGGCAGGTGTGACGATGTGCACGTCCCGACCAGTGGATGAAAGCAGCTCGGCCAGCACGCTTCCCATGTAGTAGTGATCGTCGTCGTAGATCACGACCGGGCCTGGAATCTCCAATCCATCCATCACATCGTCCGCACTATAGACGTGAGGCTGGTCCCAGCCCTCGATTGGATAGAGGTTCTGTTGTCCCGTGCCATCGCGTCGCCAGGCCGCGCCGGTGGCAACGACCACCCGGGGCGCCCCGAACTCCAGCACGTGCTCGACCGTCAGCGCACTGTCGAGATAGACCTCGACGTTGGGAAGGCGGCCGAGCTGCAGCTCGCGGTGACCAGCGACCCGTCCCCAGGAAGCGAGCCCCGGAAGCAACCGCTCGCGGGCGACCCGTCCTCCCGGCACGGTTCCCGCCTCGGCGAGCGAGACGTCGTAGCCGCGTCGACCGAGAGTCAGCGCGCACTCCATGCCGGCGGGTCCGGCGCCGACGACCAGAACCCGATCCCGGGATCCCGCCGGCGCGAAGACTTCAGGATGCCAGCCGCGGCTCCACTCGACCCCGGTCGTGGCGTTTTGCGTACAGCGGATGGGGACCGCCAGCATCTCGTTTGTCGTGCAGATGTTGCAGCCGATGCATTCGCGAATGTCGTCGATCCTGCCTTCCTCGATCTTCCTGGGCAGGAACGGGTCGGCAATCGAGGGACGTGCGGCACCGATGAAATCGAATACGCCGCCCCGCACCAATGCGGCCATGCGGTCGGGCGACGTGTAGCGGCCCACTCCGACCACCGGCTTGCTCGTGATCGTCTTGACGAAGGCTGTGAAGTCCTCCTGGTAGCCCTCGTCGAAGAAGCGCGACGAACCCGAGTCGTTCGGCCAGGCGCTGACGTTGACGTCCCACAGGTCCGGAAGTTCAGCGAGCATCTCGATCAACTCACGCCCTTCTGTCTCGCTCTCGAGGCCTTCCTCGCCCATCAATTCGTCAACTGCGAAGCGCAGGGCCACGGCGCAGCGATCGCCCACCGCGTCGTGCGTATCCTCCAGGAGTTCCCGCAGCAGGCGAGCCCGGTTCTCGAGGCTCCCGCCATAGGCGTCGTGGCGCCGGTTGTAGCGGCGACAGAGGAACTGCATCGCGGTCGACAGGTCGTGCGCGCAATAGACATAGACGATGTCGGCTCCGACCGTCCGGCACCTGACAGCCGCCTCGCGATGCCATCTGCGCAGCTCGCGAATGTCGGCCAGGTCCATGGCGCGGGCACCGTAGGGCCCGACGCCAGGATAGCAGGCCGGCGACGGGGCCAATGCGTGTTCCCGCGTCAGGCGGTTGGCCGCCGACTTGCCGGCGTGGGCCAGCTCGACCCCGAACAAGGCTCCGTGAGCGTGGACCGCGTCCGCACCGCGAGCCAGCAGGGCGAGATCGTCGTCGCACCACAGGCGCGCATTCGGGGCGGCGCTGTGATCCGAGGTCGGGTGAATCGAACACTCTTCCGTGCAGACCACACCCCATCCGCCTTCAGCCTTGATCTCGCGATGTCGCAGCCACGAGTTCGGAAAGTTAACACCCATGCCCGTACATTGCGGTACCTGATAGAAGCGGTTTCTGGCGGTGACCGGTCCGATCTCGACCGACTCGAAGAGAACGTCGTGGCTTGGGTCACGACCCATGGAACACCTGCCTGACTGTCACAGTTCACCGCCAATAGGCATATGTTGTGCAGAAAATAGCGCAGATATTTGGCATTATCAAAAACTGTATCCGGATTTTCGTCAAGTCAACCCACGGTCCCGAACAGTGGCGTCTTTGTGATGTGAGCGACGATCTGCCAGGGATTCCTCACCCCGATGGCCCCTGCCGGACTGTGGTGCAGGAAGCCCGGTTCCTGCCATCTTTGCCATAATCGTTCGATGACACCACCTGGAGAAACGATCATGACGAGGCTGCAACACTTCCCGGCCGAGGGACGCACGTTTACGACGCTGAGGGCAGCTGGCCCCGGCCGGCAGGCAGTCCACGACATGGTGGGAAGCGCCGAAAGCCTGCCGTTCAGCGGCGGGATTGCGGAACTCACCAACATTCTGATCGGTGACTACGAGATGACCGTCGACGACTTCCTCGTCGTGATCGAGGGGCATGCCCGGATCCGCTGCGATGGTGAGAGTTTCACTGTCGGTCCAGGTGATGCAATCTTCCTCCCGCGCGGCAGCATCGTCGACTTCGAGGTCCCGGACCGGCTCGTCTGGTCCTACGCCTGCTCGCCCGCGGACTCCCGCTACGGCCTCAGGCGACCCGGACGGCTTCGCCACCTTGAGAGCGAGAGCCGCGACTGAGCGTGGACAGTTTCGCCGGCGAACCCGACTGTCATGTTGGTCGATGGCTGGACTCGATGCGGGTCGGCGCCGCAGTCCACCCATGTTGTGCGGAACCGGAGGACCGCCGGATGCGGCCGTTGAGGCCTTCGGCAATGTGCACGGCCTGGTCGAATTCCGGCATCCCGGCCCTGGATCCGGTTGACGGGCGGCCCGCCCGGTCAGGCATCGCCTGATGACGGTGCGCTCATGACGTTGGGGCCGGTCAGCAGGTGCTCTCCCGCGTCCACGATGATGGCCTGTCCGGTGACGGCGCGTGCCGCCGCCAGGAGCCATATGGCGGCATCGGCGACGTCGTCCGCATTGACCATTTTCTTCAGGGGCAGGGTCGCGTTCAGGCTGTCCCTGAATTCGGCGTAGCGGTCCTCTCCGATGCGCCGCCGCGACCAGCGGGTATCGACGTAGCCCGGACACAGGGCATTGACACGGATCTCGGGCGCCAGGACACGGGCAAGGGAGAGCACGAGAGTGTTGAGCGCCGCCTTGGAGGCGGCGTAGGCGGCACTGCTTCCGGCGCCCGTGAAGGCGGAAAGCGACGACATGGCGACGATCGAGCCGGAGCCCGTGTTGCGCATCAGGTCCGCCGAGGCCCGCGCCAGCTGCCAGCAGGCGACCATATTGACCCTGAGGATGCGCTCGAAGTCGCCGTGATCCAGGCCGTCGAGATCGTCGGCCCGCACAAACTTGGTCACGCCTGCATTGCTGACCAGGCCGTCCAGGCGGTTCCAGCGTCCGGCGGCCGCCCGCACGAGATCACGGCACACCGTGTCGTCCGCCACATCGCCCCTGACGATGAGGGCGTCGCCTCCGGCCTCGCGGCACGCCGCTTCGGTATCGGCCATCTCGCGTTCGCTGGTCGTGTAGTTGAGCACCAGGCCCCAGCCCCGCGCCGCCAGGCCCAGGGCAATGGCGCGTCCGATCCCCGTCGCCGAGCCGGTGACGATCGCTACCTGCCTGGTCATGCCGCTTCTTCCCCCGGTTCGGTGGCGCCATGATGCGTCCTGGTCGACCGGCAATCCACCGTCATTCAATAGGCGACCGGGAGAGGATCGAGATCGCGCCAGAGATACCAGGTTGCCACGGTGCGCCAGGAACGCCAGGCCGCTGCGCGGGACCTGACTGCATCCGGCGAGCGCGGACAGCCGTAGACGGCGGCCACGGCCCGCTGCAGGCCGATGTCGGCCACCGGCAGGACATCAAGGTCGCCCGCGGCGAAAATCAGGACCATGTCGACGGTCCAGGGGCCGACGCCCCCGAGGGCCAGCAATCGCTGGCGGATCTCCCCCGACTCCGATGGGGTGTCCTGCCAGGCCACCATCACGCTGGCGGCAGCGGCAATGCTGCGGGCCTTGTTGCGGGTGAGACCGCAGCCCCGCATGGTGGAGACATCCACCCGGGCGACCTCCGGGGGCGTGATGGCCGCGAGGTTCCGGGTGAGCCGATCCCAGATCCTCTCGGAGGCGATGACGGAGATCTGCTGACCGACAATGGCGCGCATCAGGGAACGGAAGAGGTCGCCGTGCGGTTCAAGACGTTCCCCTGGGTACCGTTCGATGACAGCGCCGAGAAGGGGATCGCGGCGGCACAGTGTTTCCGTGGCTTGCCACCAGGTACGGGCAAACCTGCCGGGTTCGATCAGCACGGTGCGGCGCCTATACTCGGGCCATGACGATCAGCCGTCTCGTTCTCGTGGCAGTCCTGGTCACGACTGTGCCCGCCTGGCCGGAAGATCACGGATTTCTGGCCGGCTGGCAGGCAGTCGCAGAACGCCGCTACGCTGATGCACAGGCTGCCTGGGCAGAGAGCGCCGCCAACGGCGACGTCGATGTGCAGTACTACCTGGCCCGGCTCCATGAATCGGGTCTCCTCGGCGTCGTCGACATCGAGAGCGCCATTGGCTGGTACAGCGAGGCGGCGCACCGGAATCTGCCTGTGGCGCTGGTGGCTCTCTCCCATCACATGCTCAAGACGGAGCCTCCGGATACGACCGCGGCCGTCGACCTTCTCACCCGCGCCGCCGACCTTGACTTTCCGCGCGCCCAGCAAAGCCTCGCAAGCCTCTACGAGCGGGGCGTCCACGGTGCTCCGCAACCCAATCTCGCAATCCACTGGTATCATCTTGCCGCCCGCCAGGGCTTGCCGGAAGCGCAGTATAGCCTGGCTCGCCTTTCGGCGGCCGACACGGGCAACAGGGCCAGCCTCGAACAGGCGCTGGCCTGGTACCACCAGGCGTCCGCGGCCGGACTCGCACAGGCCGACAACAATCTTGCCCACATGTATGAACAGGGTCTTGGCGTTGCGCGTGACCCGGAAAGGGCCGTCGCCCTTTATCGCCGGGCTGCCGACAAGGGGTTGGCGGTTGCCCAGAACAATCTCGGCATCATGCTCCAGTACGGCCGTGGTACACCGGTTGACCTGGCGGGCGCCGCCGCTGCCTATGGAGCCGCAGCGCGGTCCGGCCACGCCTTCGGCCAGATCAGCTTCGCCACCTGCCTCGCCAACGGCACGGGTATCGAAAGAAACCCTGTCGAGGCCTACGCCTGGCTGGTGGCAGCGGCCCGTGGCCATGACAGAAGCGCCCGCAAGGTGGCGCGGGAGTTCATGGACAGCCTGGCGAGCGTCCTGGATTCGACGGAGCGTCGCCGCGCCACCCTGCGCGCAAGCAGCCTGACAGACGCGCCGGCAGAAGAGACGCACCTTCGCCTGCCCCTTCCCGGGGCGCTGGGCGCCCCTGTGGCTGCGGCCCAGCGCTACCTCGCGTTGCTGGGCTATCTTGACGGAACGGTCGACAACATTGTCGGACCCGTGACGAGAGCCTCCGTCACGGCATTTCAGGACAGCAACGACCTCGAGGCGGACGGAATGGTCAGCAACGAGCTCGTGACCGTGCTCGAGAATGCGGCCATGATCCTGCTTTCGCCGGATCCGGGAGAGTGAATCGTGTCACGAATTGAAATCAGCTACCTCAACGGCGCCGATGTCGGTGCCCTGGAGATGACTCCCGACGAGATCCTCGATGCCATCGAGGACAGCCTGGCGGCACAGGGGCGCGGCGAAACCGTCATCGAGCCACGCATGCATCTCGTGGCAGACGAGTCCTTCCGCGGCCACTTCAACGTGTTGCGTGGCTACATCGCGCCCATCGGCATTGCCGGCGTGAAGGTAGTTGGCGACTACATCGACAACTATCGCAAGGGACTGCCCTCGGAAATGGCCCTTGTCAACCTGTTCGACGCCAGGACCGGCATGCCGCGGGCGCTCGTCGACGGCACCGCGATCACGGACATGCGCACCGGCGCCCTGACAGCGCTCGGCGCCAAGTATCTGGCCCGTTCCACCCCGCGCAGGCTGGGCCACATCGGCGCCAGGGGAAGTTCCTACTGGAACGTCCGCCTGCTCGATCACCTGTTCGACTTTGCGGAAATCCGCGTGCACTCGAGGCGGCCGGAAAGCCGAGAAGCCTTCGGCGAGCGGCTGACTCAGGATCTCGGCAAGCCCGTCATCGTCACCGAGGACTGGCAAAGCTGCCTCGAGGGCGCCGATATCCTGGTGGAGGCCTCGCGGCTTGAAACGCCGCAACCGCTCCTGAAGACCGCCTGGGTGGAGCCGGGAGCGCTTGTCATCCCCTACGGCACCATCAGCGCCGTCGAAGACGACCTTGCCGACGTCATGGACAAGATTGTCGTCGATCACTGGCAGCAGTGTCTGGTTGGCCCCTTCGGCTGCCTGCGCCGCCATGTCGATTCAGGTCGCATCACCGCCGACACCATCCACGGCGAGATCGGCGCCATCTGCGCCGGCCTCGCGAGTGGCAGGGAAAGCGACAGCGAGAGAATACTCTTCTGGCACCGGGGTCTTTCCACATCCGACATCGCGCTCGCCTGGGCCATGCTCGCCAAGGCCGAACAACTCGGTGTGGGGACTGCGCTGCCCTATGCCTGACCGGCGCGCCGCGCCGGACGGTGCATCGCTCGTTTGCCGGTCACCTCGATTCAGCGCTTCCTGGCGATCGTGAGGCCGTCTCCCGTCGGCACCATGGCCATGTCGACCCGATCGTCGGCGCCCACCTTTTCGTTGATGGCGCGGATCGCCGAGGTGTCTGCTGACTGATCACCGTCATCGATCACCGCACCGCCCCACAGGACATTGTCGATGAGGATCAGTCCGCCCTGGCGAATGAGGACAAGGGCACGCTCGTAGTAGGTGTCGTAGTTCTCCTTGTCGGCGTCGATGAAGGCGATGTCGAATGACCCCGTACGGCCTTCCGCAACCAGTCTCTCGAGGCTCTCCACGGCCGGCGCCAGACGCAGGTCGATGCGATCCGCCACGCCCGCCTCTGCCCAGTAGCGGCGGGCGATCGCTGTCCATTCCTCGCTGACATCGAGAGCAACAAGCGACCCCCCTTCCCCCAAGGCCCGTGCGACACAAAGACTGCTGTAACCGGTGAAGACACCGATCTCCAGTGCCTGCCTGGCTCCTGCAAGGCGCGTCAGGAGGGCCATGAACTGCCCCTGGTCCGGCGCGATCTGCATCATGCCCCAGCCTGTCTCCAGGGTCTCCTCGCGCAGGCGGCGCAGGATGTCGTCATCACGTACGGTGGTCCGCACCAGGTAGTCGTAGAGATCGTCGGCAAGGCCCGCATTCTTGCGACTCATTGCGGATATCCCCCTTCACCATTGTCGTCTTCGAGGTGGGCGATGTTGCCATCGTCTGACAGCAGGATAGCGATCGAACGCGTCTGACGGAACTGGGCAAAGACGATGAGGGCGATCACCGTGATCGGCACGCTGAGAAACATGCCGATGACGCCCCACAGGCTGCCCCACAGGGCCAATGACAGGAGGATCACCAGCGGACTGAGCTTGAGCGTGCGCCCCATCATCCGGGGCTCGACGACATTGCCGGTGACGATCTGCGTGGCTCCCAACAAGGCGGTCACCATGACGAAGGGCGCCAGGGGTTCGGCGAACTGTGCCAGGGTCAGCAGAGCCGGAAACACGATCCCGAGAATCGAGCCGATGGTGGGAATGAAGTTCAGGAAGAAGATCAGCACAGCCCAGAATTCCGCGAGATCCAGCCCGACGGCCTTCATGACGATCCACGAGACGGCGCCGGTGACGACCGACAGCAGGGTCTTGACCCACAGGTAGGTGCGGATATCGGCGTTGATTCTGGAGATGACCTGACGCACGCGGGCGATTCTGCCGGCATTGCCGCCGAGCAGCGCCTCGAGCTTGGAGCCAGCGTGCCCCTGTTCCACCAGCAGGAAGGCGAGATAGACGAGGACGATACCGACATTGCCGACGAACGTCGCCATGCCGGAAGCAAGGGACGTCACAAGACCGGCCAGATCAACCCGGTTGCGGATTTCGCCGATGGTCGGCAGTTCGGCAATGCCGAAGAACGCAGCGGCATCGCCAAAGTGCCGCACGAGATTGGCCTGGTAGAGGGGCGCCGCATCCACCACGGCGTTGACATTGGCGAGAGTCAGTTCGACCAGCACGGCGACGAGGGCGATCACCGTGGCAATGGCAAGAAGGAGAGTCAGCCACCCGGGCGAACCCCGCACCCGGGCGTAGACCTGTCGCAACGTGGCGATCAGGTACCACAGGACGACAGCGACGACGAAGGGGAGGATGAGCGCGCGGCCCTCCACCACAAGCCACAGCGAGAATCCGGTGACCGCAGCCCAGAGAACAATGGCCGGGAGCCCCATCGTCACGCCGCCTCTCCTCCCTGAAACTTCACAGGACTGCCCACCGGCACCATTCACCATCAAGTGTTCCGCTTGCAAGGGTTTTGGGTTGACATGATGGGCCATCCCCAAAACTATGAGTCCATGCAATGACTCCGACAGTGTGCCGGAGTGCCAATGGATCAATCAGAGGGAAGGATCTACCATCATGGTACACCCCTACTACAGCAAGCTGCAGGAGCAGCTTGCAGAAGGACGGCTCGAGCGCCGGGAATTCGTGCGCTACTCGGCCCTGCTGGGTGTGTCCGCCTCGACAGCCTACGCTGCGGCGGGTCTCATCAGCGGCGAGGATTTCGCGCCTCGCGCCGTCGCACAGGACAAACCCGCAGGCGGCACGATGCGCCTCAGCATGCGTGTCTACACCGTCAACAACCCGCATACGTTCTCCTGGGTGATCGACTCGAACATCGCCCGCCAGGTCTGCGGCTATCTCACCCGCACCGGAACCGACAACGTCACCCGCCCGGACCTTCTCGAGGGCTGGGAAGCGTCGGAAGACCTCCTGACCTGGGATCTCAAGATACGCCCAGGCATCATGTGGCATAGCGGCCGCGCCTTCACGGCCGAGGATGCCGCGTGGAACCTGCGCCGGGTTCTCGACCCGGAAACCGGCTCATCGGTTCTTGGCCTCATGAAGGGCTACATGATGAACGACGAGGGCAGCGCGCTGTGGCGCGACGACGCCGTCGAGGTCGTGGACGATCACACCGTCCGTCTCAACACGCGCGCCAAGAACATCGCCATCCCGGAACACCTGTTCCATTACCCGCTGCTCATCATCGATCCTTCGGAAGATGGCGTGTTCGGTGTCGGCTCCAACGGCACAGGCCCGTTCAAGCTTGTCCAGCATGTGGTCGGCGAGGTCTCGATCCTCGAGAACGCCGGCAACGCGACGTGGCATCGCGAGGGACCCTATCTCGATCGTCTCGAGTTCATTGACCTCGGCGACGATCCTTCCGCCGCCATCGGCGCCATCGCATCGGGTCAGGTGGACGCCATCGACGGTGGCGACGTCTTTCAGCTCGATGCCTTCAAGGCCATGGCGGACATCCAGGTCAATACCCAGACCACGGCCCAGACAGCGGTGGTTCGCGGCCAGGTTGACATGGCGCCGTTCGACGATCCCCGGGTCCGCACGGCGTTGCGCCTTGCCGTCGACACGCCGTCGGTTCTCGAGGCGGCGCACCGCGGCGTGGGTTCTCCCGCCGAGCACCACCACGTCTCGTCCATTCATCCCGAGTATGCCGAACTGGCGTGGATGGGACGGGATGTGGCGGCGGCCAAGGAACTGCTCGCCGACGCCGGATATGCCGATGGTCTCGATCTCGAGATTGCCTGCAAGAAGGACCCGGCATGGGAGCTCCTGGCGGTCCAGACCATGGTCGAGCAGTGGAAGGAGGCGAACATCAACGTCGCCATCAACCTCATGCCGTCCGACCAGTTCTGGGATGTCTGGGACAAGGTTCCCTTCGGCTTCACGTCATGGACGCACCGTCCACTTGGTTTCATGGTGCTTGGACTGGCCTACCGGACGGGCGTGCCATGGAACGAGAGCCACTATGCCAATCCGGAATTCGATGCGCTCCTCACCGAGGCCGAGGGTATCCTCGACACCGACGAACGGCGCGTGGTCATGGCCAAGCTGCAGACCATCATGCAGGAGGACGGACCGATCGTTCAGCCGGTATGGCGTGGCGTCTACAACGTCCAGAATTCACGAGTGAAGGGCTACGGGATGCATCCCACCACCTACATTTTCGCCGAAGAACTGGCGATCGAGGCGGCGGAATCCTGAAGCACCGGCATGTTCAGACGGAAGGGGCCCTCGAGCCCCTTCCGTCCTGCTTTTACTGAAGGGGCCTCGAGGGCCCCTTTTTTCTGGCGTGCCTGCCCGGCAGGCGGCAACCGGTGCACGACACCGACGGTCGAGAGATTCGAGGGGACCGACTCCGCCTACGGCCTCTCGCGCAGCGATGACAACGGGGTCGAGGTCGGCGCGCTTGCCGAGCCACGGATGTTGACATCGCGCCCCGGTGCCCAAGACTCGTCGGGCCGTATCCAGGAGGCGCCGCCGCGGGGAGCGGGACATTGGAGATACTGCAGCTCATCGTCAGCGGCCTCGCCAACGGCTGCGTCTATGGCCTGATCGCCCTGGGCTTCGCGCTCATCTACAAGGCTGCCGAGCAGGTCAATTTCGCTCAGGGCGACCTGATGATGTTCGGCGCCTTCGTGGCACTCGGTCTCACCAACGAATCGCACCTGGGCCTGCCGTTCTGGGTCGCCTGCATCGGCGCGATCGCCGCCATGGCCGTACTCGGCTGGCTGCTGGAGCGCACCGTCCTGCGTCAGGTCTTCGGCCAGTCGCAGATCGCCGTGGTGATCCTGACGATCGCCTTCGGCTTCCTGCTGCGCATCGCCGCCGGCCTCATCTGGGGGCACGACCCGCTGACGCTGGAAAGCCCGATCGCGGGCGTCAACCAGCGCTTCGGCGCCCTGGTTCTGGGCCTGGACGGGCTCACGGTCATCGCCGTGACCCTCGTACTCACCGGCCTTCTCTTCGCATTCTTCAGCCGCACCAGACTCGGCATCGCCATGCAGGCATCGAGCCAGAACCAGCTCGCGGCCTACTACATGGGCATCCCGGTGAAGCGGATCCACGCACTTGCCTGGGCGTTGGCCGGGGCGATCGCGGCGGTGGCCGGGATCCTCTTCGCCTCGAAGGGATCGATCGATCCCAACACAGGGCTGCTCGGTATCAAGGCTTTCGCCGCCGCGGTGATCGGCGGCTTCGGCTCACTGCCGGGAGCGCTCGCGGGCGGCCTGATCGTCGGGCTGATCGAGCCCTTCGCCGCCCGTTACGTCGCCTCGGGCTACTCCCAGATCGCGCCCTACGCGATGCTGATCCTCGTGCTTCTCATCCGCCCACGCGGCCTTTTCGTCCAGGCTCACGCCAAGAAGGTCTGATGCGCACCGCCCTCAAGACCAGCTACGTCCAGGACGTCCGACTCTTTCCGGACATCAGGCGCGCGCTCCGCTATGCGGTTCTGGTGGCTCTCGCGGCGGCGCTGCCGCTGCTGCTCGACGACTTTCTCCTGGGCGAGGCCACCAACGTCCTGATCTGGGCCATCGCCGGCATGGGACTCATGGTGCTGACAGGCCATGCCGGACAGGCAAGCCTCGGTCACGCGGCGTTCCTCGCAGTGGGATGCTATGCCAACGCGATCCTGATGGAACGGGTGGGCCTTCCCTTCGTCGCCTCCTTCCTGGCTGCGGGCGCGATCACCGGGCTCGCCGGCGTCCTCATCGCAGTTCCCGCTCTCAGGCTGCACGGCATCTATCTCGCCATTGCAACGCTCGCGCTTTCCATGCTGACCGAGGACATCATCGTGCTCGCCGAGCCCTGGACCGGCGGGGTGATCGGACTGGTTGCGCCCGACATCACAATCGCAGGCGCAGAGGTGGACCGCTTTGGCTCGCCCGATCTCTTCTACTGGCTCTGCCTTGCGGTCGCGCTGGCCGTCACCCTCGGCTACCGCAATGTCCTGCGCACACCGCTGGGGCGGGCTTTCGTGGCGATCCGCGATTCCGAGATCTCGGCGCAGGCGATGGGGGTGAACGTGGCCAGGACCAAGGCTTGCGCCTTCGGTCTCTCCTGCATGGTCACGGGCTGGGCCGGCGCACTGATGGGACACTTCATCTACACCTTCAATCACGAAGTCTTCACCGTCATCATCTCGATCCAGCTTCTGGTGATGATCGTGATCGGCGGTCTCGGTTCGATACAGGGCGCCTACTGGGGGGCGCTCGTGCTGGTGAGCATCCCGCAGGCGATCAACATCGCGCGAGACGGGGCCCAGGCGGCTTTCGGCAGCAACATCGTGATTCCCGGGATCGAGACCGGAGTCTTCATGGCAATTCTCATTGTCTTCATCCTGTTCGAGCCGCGCGGTATCCATGGCCGCATCGAGAAGTGGAGGGTCTATGTCGAGCTCTTTCCTTTCTGTCGCCGCGACATGTTCCGCCGGCAGAAGAGCTACCTGAAGACGGAGCGGATGCGGTGAGCCTGCTGGAGGTGGATGGCGTCACGGTACACTTCGGCGGCGTCGCGGCGCTGGAGCGGGTCTCGTTCACGGTTGAGCCCGGCGAGATCTTCGCCATCGTCGGGCCCAACGGAGCCGGCAAGTCGACTCTCTTCAACCTGATCTCCCGCTTCCACGAGCCGGAAGAGGGAGATCTGCGCTTCGACGGTGAAAGCCTGCTCCGCCGCGTGGCCTCCGGGATTGCCGGCCTCGGCATCGCGCGCACCTTCCAGAACATCGAACTCTTCGAGCACTCGAGCGTGCTGCAGAACCTGCTCATCGGCCGCCACACACGCCGGCAGGCCTCCATCCCTGCGCAGATCCTCTTTGCGCCCGCGGTCAGGCGCGAGGAGATCGCCCACAGGGCTGCGGTCGAACGGATGATCGACTTCCTCGACCTCCAGCCCCACCGCGACAGAATCATCGCAGGGCTCCCCTATGGCGTTCGCAAGATGGTGGAAGTCGGCCGGGCGCTCGCCGTCGAGCCCCGGATGCTGCTCCTGGACGAGCCCGCATCCGGACTCTCCGCCGAGGAGTCCAGGGACATGCAGTTCCGCATCAAGGACATTCGCGCCCGGATGGGCGTCACCGTCGTCATGGTGGAACACGACATGGGGCTCGTCTCGGCAGTCTCGGACCGGGTCCTGGCGCTCGACGACGGACGCGTGATGGCGGTCGGCACGCCCGCGGAGGTGCAGTCTCATCCCAAGGTGATCGAGGCCTATCTCGGGAGGGAGGCCACGGCACGGTGACCCAAGCGCTGCTCCAGATCCGCAACCTCGAGTGTTTCTACGGCCCGGTCATGGCGATCCGCGGCGTGAGCCTCGACGTGCCCGAGGGCAGGATCATCACGGTGCTCGGCGCGAACGGGGCAGGCAAGACCACGCTGCTGAAGACCGTCTCCGGCGTCATGGACCCGGCGAAGGGCGACATCCTCCTGGCCGGCAACACCATCGCGGGCCACGATCCCGACCGGATTGTACGCAAGGGAGTCGTGCACGTGCCCGAGGGGCGGGAGATCTTCCCCCTGCTCACCGTGAATGAGAATCTCACCATGGGTGCCTACACCCGAAAGGACCGCGACGTGGACGAGGACCGCGAGATGGTTTTCGGCTACTTTCCCATTCTGAAGCAGCGGCTGCGCCAGACCGCCGGCACCCTCTCCGGCGGACAACAGCAGATGCTGGCCATTGCGCGCGGGCTGATGGCCGGGCCGAGGGTCATGTTGCTGGACGAGCCCTCGCTTGGTCTATCGCCGCTGCTCGTGAACGACATCTTCGCCATCCTCCGCCGCCTCAACTCCGAGCGTGGCGTCACCATGCTGCTGGTGGAGCAGAATGCCAGGGTGGCGCTGGATATCGCCGATGACGGCTACGTCATGGAACTCGGGCGCATCGTGATGGAAGGTTCCGCCGAGCGCCTGCGGCAGAGCGCGAATATCCAGGAGTTCTACCTCGGAGCCGAACAGCGTGGTCTGCGAGGAGAGCGGCGCTGGAAGCGTCGCAAGACCTGGGGATAGTGCGCATGGGTGAGATGCCGGAGTGCCGGGAACACGTGGCGGACAAGAGTCTCTCCCTGAGACCCTGCCTGATTGACGGTTGCGACACCCTGCCAAAACTCTTCCTCGCCCGCTGCCGCGAGATGGGCGCGCGCACGGCCCATCGCGAGAAAGTGCACGGCATCTGGCGCAGCCACTCGTGGGCCGACTTTCACGACGCCGCCCGGGCCATTGGCATGGGGCTGGTCCAGCTGGGGCTGAATCGGGGCGAAGTCGTGGCCATCCTCTCCGAAGACCGGAAAGAGTGGATCTACGCCGACCTCGGCATCCAGTGCGTCGGCGGGATCGTCACCGGCATCTATCCCACCGACAGCGCCGCACAGGTCGAGTTCCTGCTGCGCCACGCGGGCAGCAGATTTGTCATCGTGGAGAACGACGAGCAGCTCGACAAGATCCTGGAAGTCCGCGACCGGGTTCCGGGCCTTCAGATGTGCGTGGTGCTCGACCGCGACGGTCTCTACGAGTTCGCCGATGATCGGGTCATCTTTCTCGATGCGCTCTATGAGCGCGGCCGCGCGGCACACGAACGGGAGCCCGAACGCTTCACGCACGCCGTGGCGGAATCGCGCCCTGATGACACCGCGATCCTGATCTACACCTCCGGCACCACGGGAGATCCCAAGGGCGCGATGATCTCCCACGAGAACATCATCTTTTCCGCCTCTTCCGTGCTCCAGGCGGTGCCGGTGAACGAGGGCGACGAGCAGATCTGCTTCCTGCCGCTCTGCCACGTGCTGGAGCGGCTCATCTCGGTCTTCACGCCGCTCGCCGCGAAATCGGTGGTGAACTTTGCCGAGAGCATGGAAACCGTCTTCGACAACATGCGGGAAGTCTCGCCCGCCTCCTTCACGGCGGTGCCCAGGGTGTGGGAGAAGGTCCACGCGCGCGTCTCGATGCTCGCCGCGGAGGCGGGCCCGCTGGGACGCTGGGCCTTCACGCGCGCACTCGCGTGCGGCATGGCGCGCGCAGACCACCTGATGGAAGGGCGCCGGGTCCCGCCCGGGCTGGAGGCGCGCTTCAGACTCTGGGATTTCCTCGTGCTCGCGAACCTGAGGCGCATGATCGGCCTCGACCGTGCCCGTCACATCAGCACCGGCGCCGCGCCCATCGCGCCCGACCTGGTGCGCTGGTACTGGGCGATCGGCCTCGTCATGGTGGAGGGCTACGGCCAGACGGAGAGCTCAGGTGTCCTTTCGGTCAATCGGCCCATGCGCAACAAGACCGGCTCGGTCGGCCTGCCGGCGCCGGGCGTCGAACTTGCGACTGCCGCCGATGGGGAGATTCTCGCGAAGGGTCCGCTGGTCTTTCAGGGCTACTGGAACGATCCGGAGGGCACGGCGAAAACGATCCGCGACGGCTGGTTGCACACAGGCGATCTCGGCCGAATCGACGACGACGGGTTCGTCTGGATCACCGGGCGGGCGCGGGATATCATCATCACGGCCGGCGGAAAGAACATTGCGCCTGCCGCACTCGAGAACCAGATGAAATGTTCTCCCTATATCTCCGATGCCATCGTCATCGGCGACCGGCGCAGATACCTCACCGCGCTCGTGATGATCGATCCCGAGGCCGTGGAGGGCTTTGCGCAGCAAAGGCGCGTGCCGTTCTCCGACTTCGCCTCGCTATGCGCCGCAGGTCCGGTGCAGGATCTGATCGCCGCTGAAGTCATGGAAGCAAACGCCCGCTTCAGTCCGGTCGAGCAGGTGAAAGCCTTCCGGCTGATCGACCGACAGTTGACGGCGTTCGACGACGAGATGACCCCCACCATGAAGCTTCGGCGCAGCTTCGTGGAAAAGAACCACAAGGTGTTGATAGAAGACATGTACAGGTGAACAGGGAACGACGTCATGAGACACCTCTCGAAACTTCCACGCATCATCATCTTCCTGCTGGCGTTGGCAGCAACTCCGGCCCTCGCCGGTCAGGGCATCAGCGACGACGAGGTCGTCATCGGCTCCGTCAACGATCTCTCCGGACCGTTCTCCGCCTTCGGTGCGCCGGCGGTCGAGGCCGCGCAGCGGCATTTTGATGCCGTCAATGCGGCCGGCGGCATTCACGGCCGGACCATACGGTTCATCGTCGAGGACCACGCCTACCAGATGCCGAAGGCCATTCAGGGCTACAACAAGCTCATCAATCGCGACGGAGTGTTCGCCATGCTGCTCTCGTTGGGCACGCCGATGAACATCGCCGGCTTCAATCTGATGGAGCCGAAGAACATTCCCAATCTCACGCCGCTCAGTGCCTCGAGACACATGCTGGACGAGCCGACTCGCCTGCGCTTCTCGGTTTCCAGTTCGTACTATGAACAGATGCGGCTCGCGACCGACTATCTGACCCGGACCCTTGGAATCACACGAGTCTGCGGCATGTACATTCCCTCGGACTTCGGCAAGGAAATGAAGGAGGCCGCCGTCGACGAGGCGCAAGCCAACCCGGCGCTCTCCTATGTCGCCGAGACCTCACACAAGGTCGACGAGGTGGATTTCGTGGGCTCGCTGCAGAAGCTCGCCGCCGAGGAGTGCGAACTGATCGGCCTGGCCCTCAGCGTGCGCCAGGTCATCACCGTGATGGCGACGGCGAAGAAACTCGGCCTCTCGCACCTGAAGATGATCGGCACGTCCGGCTCGTTCCACACCGTGATCGCCAAGGTGCCTGAGGGCGTGACCGCGGGTCTGTACGCCACCGGCGTGTGGGCCGACATCGCGGCACGGGCCGGCGAGGAGGCGCCGGCGGCCTTCATCGCGAGCCACATGGAGGCGACCGGGGAGTTCCCCGGCACCGGCGCGCTGCTGGGCCATGTCGGTGCGACCGGCTTCACGCGGGCGCTGGAGAAGGCGGGCCGGGATCTCAGCGTCGAGAGCTTCCTGGCAGCGGTCGAGAGCCTCGACTACTACGATCCGCTCATGGACAACCGCGTCTCCTACGCGGCAGACGACCACCAGGGCGTGGACGTCACCGTCCTCTCGGTGATCGAAGACGGCGACTGGAAGGAGGTGGCGCGCCTGCAATAGCTCACGCCTCCCGAAGGGGGCCTGATGCTGAACGTTCACGCCCCTTGTGATCGTCGATACGGCAACCAGTCAGAGCATCATGCCATCAGGTTGAACCACAGCCGTGGCATCAGAGCCGGTTCGGCATTCCCGGGGGCTGGTTGGCCTGAAGAATGCGGATGACGGCCTCCAACGGGCCGTCTGCGCCCTTGCGCACCTGCACCTTGAGAAAGCCATCTCGAAGGCGTTGGGACGGAGCTTGCAGGGCGGCAGCAAGTGGGCTTGGGGATCTGCCAGGGATCGTTCCCGTCTTCAGATGTAGCTCGCCACCTCGCCGAGCGGCTTTCGGGCGATATCGGGGACCGTCGCGTCTTCGGCCGGATAGCCCGTCACCAGCAGCAGGAAGGGCCGCTCGACCGATGCCGGGCGTCCGAGGATCTCGTTCAGGAACGCCATGGGGCTCGGGGTGTGGGTCAGGGTCGCAAGCCCGGCGACGTGCAGCGCCGCGATCAGCATTCCGGTCGCCAGCCCGACCGACTCCATCGGGTAGTAGTGCTTGACCTTGCGGCCGTCGGCGAGGCGGCTGTGCTTCTGGGAGAAAACGGCGATCAGCCAGGGCGCCTGCTCGAGGAACGGCTTGTTCTCGTCGGTGCCGAGCGGCGCCAGCGCGTCCAGCCATTCCTGCGGCGCCCGGTGGTGGTAGAAGCGGCGCTCCTCCTCTTCGGCGGCCTCCCTTATCCGCCGTTTCGTTTCCGCATCGCCGATGACGACGAAGTGCCACGGCTGAAGATTGGCGCCGCTCGGCGCCGTCGCCGCGGCCCCCAGGCACTCGTCGATGATCGCCCGCGCCACCGGAAGGCTCGAGAAGTGTCGCACCGTGCGCCGCCGCTTCAGCTCCGCGCGGAAGTCACGCGCGCGCCGCAACATCTCGTCCTCGGAGCGCTCCCGATAGCCGGGCAGCGGAACGACGGGATACTCGTCCATCATGCTGTCCTCTCACCTGCAGCGCCGGTCTCGAGCCGAAGCCGGCACACGTTCCCCTGGCACCGGCGGAGCCGAGCGATCACCGCCTCTCTCAAACCTAGCCCGACTTCCGCAACTCGGGGGTCATGAGGATGCTAACCCCTTGATTCTCCTCGATCGGGACTCCAAAGGTCGGCACTACAGGTCGCCCGCCTGAGAGGCGGCCCGCGTGCTGTTCAGGCGGAGATCCGCGGCGCCGGCTGTTGCGGCAGGGTCATGCCGAGCTGGTGCAGCAGAAGCTGGTGCTCCTTGTTCGGTCGGGTGTGGCGCGGCAGGACGAGGTGCCGGCCGTCGGTGGTGGGCAGATGGACGTCCACCATCTGGATGGTGGCGAAGGCCTCGAGGATGGCGCGCGGGGTGAGTCCCGAGGCGCGCGGCCGGGCGAGGTTCTTCAGGGTCACCAGCAGGCAGTAGGCGATGAACGAGACGAAGATATGCGCCTCGATGCGTTCCTCGCGCTGATGGAAGATGGGGCGGATTGCGAGGTCGTGCTTGAGTTCCTTGAACGCCTGCTCGATCTCGGTCAGCTGCATGTAGAGATGCCAGAGCGTGGCGGGGTCTTCGGCGACCATGTTGGAGCGCAGCAGGTAACGGCCCTCGCGGCGGCGGACCCGACGCAGCCGGTCGCGGCGCAGGTGGAATGAGAAGCCGTTGGCGGCGAGTTCCTTGTCCGTCGCGGGCACGCGGATGTCGACCAGGCTCCAGGCCCGGCCCGCCTCCTTCCTGGCGGCGCCGAGCTTGAACAGCAGCTGGTCGCGACTGTTCGACTGCTCTTGCAACTCGGTCAATCGACGCCACAGCTTCTTCAGCCGGCGCCGGCGCATGCCGCGCTCCTTCAGCTGCCGCCCCTCGCTGTGCACCAGGACGTAAAGTTCGCCGTCCTCGACCAGCAGCTTGACGTTCATGGACTGGCGCACCTCCTGCCAAGGCAGGTCCAGGAACTCCTTCTCGAGCCGCGTCAACCGGCCCTTGGGCGTGCCCACCAGGTAGCGCACCGGCGCATCTCCCCGGCGCATCGAGGCCAGCGTCTCCTCGGTGGGGATGCCGCGGTCCATGATCCAGATCCGCTCGGAGCGACCGTACTGATCCTCGATCGTCTTGAGGAACGTCGCCAGCGTCGTCTGGTCGGCGGTGTTCCCCGGCATCACCTCATAGGCCAGGGGAAAGCCCTCGGGCGTGACGATCAGTGCGATCACCACCTGCACGCAGTCACTCCGCTTGTCCCGGCTGTAGCCGAAGCGGCGCTTGTCATCGAACGGCGGATCGCTCTCGAAGTAGGTCGAGGTGAGATCGTAGAGCAACACGTCGAAGCGCACCTCGAACAGGCTCGCCCAGCGGTCGCGCAGATACGAGAAGAAGTCCCGCTTGTGCGCCAGCAGCTTGTCGAGACAGCGATAGAGCGTGTCGTTGGCGATCACGCGCTCGCCACCCAGGAGTGCAATATTCCTGCACACTTGACGGTGATTCCTGGAACACTTGACGGCGAATCCTGCCGCACTTGACGGCTGAGGTGGCGCCATCTTCGTTCCCTTGTGCGCGTCTTGGGAGACCTCCCTGTTGGTTGGTTGGGTTGCTGGCCGGAGGCCAGCCGGGTGCGAGCGTATGCGAGCCATTTCTTCCATTCAACAGCCGGCGAACGCGGCGGCTGGCCCTTTCCTGAGGCATGGCCGCCGCGCGTTCCGGTCCTGGGAACGGCGCCCAGGCGCCGCAGGCGCCCATGGACCCGGCCGCCAGGCCGGGCTCGCTTGAGGGACCGTTGTCGGGAGGCGGCAACGCGAGAAGGCCGACCTGATGGTGCCGGGTGCCGGTGACGTTACCGCCCTCAACGGAGTTCTGCGGGTCATGTGTCACGCCCGTAACCGAGCGGCGGATCGAGGTCCTCGAGGGTCTCGATGTCGGCCTCGGCCATGGCCTGCAGGCGCTCCCCGTAAGGGGTGTCGTGGAGCGTATCGGGAAGGGCGTCGAGGCAGCGGCGCCAGTGCTCCTGCAGGGCGATGAGTTCGGCCAGAGCATCGCGCCAGCGTTGCGCGCGCGAGCGCCGGTCCCGGGGCTTTCGGGTGATGACGGGACGGTGCCCGGCCTTGAGCCGTTCGCGGTATCGGCGCTGCTTCTCGGCGGGGGTCAGGGTGTTGAACCCCTGATTGTTCCGGTCGGCCGAGGCCGCCTTTTCCCACATTGATCCGTGCTGATTCCCCGGAGAGACCGGGAGAGTGCGGATGCCTCCAGGGTCTCTTCTTCTTTTCCAAGCAGGGTGTTTTTCGGGTGACCGCATAGGCCGCCTGTCGGTTCTGCTGCACCATGGTGCGGGTCCATGAAGGAGTGTGGCCCGCGCGACTGTCGCTCGCCGGGCCACGGGCGGAGGTTTGCAGCATCTGGATGAGACGACGTTGTCCGCCGAGGACTATGTTGCGCAGGAGGCATGGCGCACCGCAACCCCTCCTGTGTGCTGCCGGGGTCTGGCGGTGACGGCCTGCGGGATGACGCGCAACGGGACCTACGGGCGCAAGACGCCGCGAGGCATGCGCGTGGCGCGTTGGTATTGCCGCCCCTGCCACCGGTCATTCAGCGCCCTGCCGGGCTGTCTTCAGGCGCGTCTTGCGGGGACGCTTGCCTCGTGCGAGGCGCAGGTTGTGGCGGTCGAGGAAGCGGGCAGCCTGTGGGCGGGCGTGCGAGTGCTTTATCCCGAGGCGATTGACCTGACGAGTGCGCGGCGGTCGCTGCGCCGCCGGGTTGTCGGCGTTCATCAGAGCCTGCGGATCCTGGCCGGACTGTTCCCGGTGCTGCTGGACACGACGTGTCTGGGCCTGATCGGTTTGCGCAGCCACCTGGCGTGCGGCGAGGCGCTTGTGTGCGTGCGGGAGCTGGGCTGCGACCACCTTGTCCATCTTCCCTGTCCCGTTGGATTCGCCGTTCACCCGCGGGGTCCCCGGAGCACGACGGGGCCGCCAACACGCGACGGCACTATGTGAGAGGCTCGGGACCGTCGAAGGTCGCAGCTTCCACGGACCAACACGGGAAGATGTGGCCATGTCCCCCGGCACCGAAGACCACCGTCAGCGCGTCGCCCTGTTCCGTTACGGCGTGATCGCCGGCCTGCTGGTTGCCGACCGGCGAGCCATCGGGGCGCTGATCAGGGAGTTGTCGCAGCGGATCTGGGTGATCCCCGGGACGCGGCGCAACCGCATCGCTGAGGGGACGATCCGCGACTGGCTGCATCACTACCGCAAGCATGGCTTCGAGGGCCTCTACCCCAAGCGCCGCCGTGACCGCGCCAGGCCGCGGCGGATGACGCCGGAGACGATCGAACTCGTGCTGTCCATCAAGCGTGATGCGCCGCACCTGAGCGTGCGCGAGGTGATCAGGCAGGCCCGTGCGTCGGGCGAGTTGGCCGACGACGCGACGCTGGCGTCCTCGACGCTCTACCGCCTGTTCGCCGCCGAGGGGCTCGACAAGCCCGCCGACACACAGGCCCGGGACCTGCGGCGCTTCACCTGGCCCGGTGCCAATGACCTGTGGATGGCGGACGTCCTGCACGGGCCGAAGGTCAAGGGTGCCGGGGGACGCAGGTTCAAGACCTACCTCATAGCCTTCATCGACGATGCGACGAGAGTCATTCCCTATGCGGCCTTCGCCATGTCCGAGAACACGGCGTCCTTCCTGCCGGTGTTCCGCGAGGCGTTGATGAGAAGGGGCCTGCCGGTCCGGCTCTATGTCGATAACGGCAGCTACTTCCGTTCCACCCATCTCGCCCTGGTCTGCGCCAGACTGGGCATCGTCCTGATCCACGCGACGCCTTACCGGCCGATGGGCAAGGGCAAGATCGAACGCTGGCTGAGAACAGTCCGGATCCAGCTCCTGCCCCGTCTCCAGAGCGCCGAGCTGGCCAGTCTCGACGCCCTCAACCTGCGCCTGAGGACATGGATCGAAGGCGACTACCACAGGGCTCCCCATCGCGGTCTGGGCGGCATGACGCCCTTCGACAAGTGGGCCTCGCTGGCCGCCGACGTGCCCATGCTCGGCCCGACTGTCGATCTCGACGACATCTTCCTCTTCGAGGTCGACCGCCGGGTCCACAAGGATCGCACCGTGAGCTTGAAGAACCGCCTCTACGAAGCGCCCGCCGAACTGGTGGGACACAAGGTCACGCTGCGCTTCGATCCGGCACGCCTCGATCGACCCGTCAGGATCGTCCACGACGGCAGGGACGCCGGCGTCGCCACGCCGCTGGACGTTCATGCCAACGCCCTGATCCGCCGCACCCTGACCTTCAGACCTCATGACGACGAGGAGACATCGTGATGCAGACGAAGCACTTCGCCCTCAGGCATTATCCCTTCAAGGACGCTCCCGAGCCCGGCGACCTGTTCCCCGCTCGCGGCCAGCTCGAGGCCGAGGCGCGCCTCGGCCACCTCATCGAGATGCGCGGCATCGGTCTCCTCACGGGGGAGGCGGGCTGCGGCAAGAGCACCGTCTGCCGCAAGGTCTGCGAGGGCCTCCACAGCGGCCTCTTCAAGGTCGCCTACATCTCGCTGACCACCGGAAGCATCCTCGACCTCTACAACCTCATCGCCGCCGAACTCGGTCTCGAGCGCGCCACCTCGCGCCATGGCGCCTGGCGCGCCATCCGCGCCGACGTGTCGCGCCGGCTCGGCGAGACGCGTCAACTCTCGCTGCTCGTCATCGACGAGGCCCACCTCCTGCACAACGAACTCCTCGAGGAACTGCGCCTGCTGACCAACTTCCGCATGGACAGCGAACGCCGCCTCGTCCTCCTCCTCACGGGCCTCACCGAACTGCGCCGCAGGCTGACCATGGCGGTGCACGAATCCCTCGCCCAGCGCATCGTCGTGCGCTGCCACCTCCCCGGCCTCGAACGCGACGAGGCCGAGGCCTACGTCGAGCACCGCATGCGCCTGGCCGGCGCCGACGTCCCGCTGTTCGAGAAGAACGCCATCGAGGCCATCTTCGATCTCGCCCGCGGCGTCCCCCGCAAGGTCGACACCTTCGCCCACCATGCCCTCCACGCCGCCGCCGTCGACAAGGCCCGCCAAGTCACCCTCGAGCATGTCCACCAGGCCCGCGAGGATCTCGAACCGTGAGCCACCCGCGCGACCGCCCCCTTGAGCCGCTGGCCCGTGCCCTGGGATACCGGCCATGCCGCCGCGACAAGGCGCGCTGGACACGCCCGGGGTCGGTGATCTCCATCAACGGCCCGAAGTTCTACGACCATCTCCGCGGATGTGGCGGTGGCGGCGCCATCGACTTCGTCATCCATGCCACGGCATGCACGCCGCGCCAGGCCATCGCATGGCTGGCCTCGACGGATCATGGGCCGCAAAGGCCGCGGGCGACGCCCGCGAAGCCCCTGATCCTGCCCCGGCGGTGCCCCGCATCGTGGCCCGCCGTGCGGCGCTGGCTGATGGCCGCACACAAGGGAATCCGGCGCGTCCGCCCCGACGGCGCCACGGACTGGAACGACATCCTCCAGCAACACGGCATCTACGGCCTCATCGGTGGAACACCCCTCGACCCTTGCCGACCGTGAACTGACCCCCGACAGTCCGTCACGGGAAACCCCTGCTTGGAAACAACAAGCACCGCCAGCCGAAAAAACCGGCAGAGGGCGAAACAACCCGTCCCGGGCGACGCAAATCAATCCGGGAATCAGGCGCTGCGATAATCAGAAAACCAACACAGGGCCATGGCGGATCTCCCCTCATGCACCGCCCAGGGGCGGCGGCCGGTTGCGCTTGCGCTGGGATTCGCCGGTGATCTCGATGCGGTAGGCATTGTGGACGATGCGATCGAGGATGGCGTCGGCGATGGTGGGTTCGGCGATCACCCTGGGCCAGTGCTCCACGGGGATCTGACTGGCGATCAGCAGCGAGGCCCGGGCGTGGCGCTGCTCGACGATCTCGAGCAGGTCGCGGCGGCTCTCGGCGGAGAAGTTCTGCAGACCCCAGTCGTCGAGCAGCAGCAGCGAGACCCTGGCGAGCCGCCGCATGAGCCGGTAGTGCGTTCCCCTGTCGCGGGCGCGGGCGAGTTCGGAGACGAGTTCGGGCACGCGCCGGTAGAGCACGGATACCTTCTGGCGGCAGGCCTGATGAGCGAGGGCACAGGCCAGGAAGGTCTTTCCGGATCCTGTTGGTCCGACGATGATCAGGTTGAAGGCCTGGCGGATCCAGTCGCCGGCGGCGAGTTCGGTCAGCGTGGTGCGCGTGATGCCGCGGCCGGCACGGCAGTCGACATCCTGGAGATCGGCGCGGATGCGCAGCTGGGCCTGGCGGAGGTGGCCGAGGTAGCTCTTGTGATCGCGGTACTGGACCTCGCGTTCGATCATCATGGCGAGGCGGTCGTCGAAGTCGAACTGATCGATGTCGGCGATGTCGCGCTGTTCCTCGAGGGCCTCGACCATGCCGACGAAGCCGAGTTGCAGCAGGCGTTCGACATTGGGTTGACGCAGCGTCATGGGGTGTCTCCCTGGTTGTTGTCACGGTAGTAGTCCCCGCCCCTGATGTTGCTGTGACGGGGGATGGTCTCGCGGACTTCCGGGCGTGGCGCCGGCGTCGGGATGCCGTTCCTGAGGCGCTCCCGGAGGAAGCCCGAGGCGAGGCGGTTGAGGTCGAGAGCCTCGCCACAGAGCGCCTCGAGGCGATCGGCGCCGTGGCCGTCGGCGAGACGGATCATGCCCTGCACGGTGGCGAAGGCCTGTTCGGGGAAGTCGCGGGAAGCGAAGCAGCGCTCGGCCCAGGCGAGGGCATGAGGTCCGATGCGCCGGGCCTGGGAGAGCAGGATGTTGCCCCAGTCGGGCTTGCGGATGTCGCGCACCGCCCGGAGGCGGTCGGGCATGTGTTCGGGGCTTGTGGCGTACTGGTTGGTGCCGCTCTTGAGACGGTGCACGGCGATGCGTTCGCCCTCCCTGGCGACGAAGATCTCGACCATGCGTTCGCCGACGCGGACGTCGACTTCGGCGCCGATATGGCGTTCGGGCGCGGAGTAGTGGTTGCTCTGGATTCGGACATGGCTGTTGGGTCCGACCTTGCGTTCGATCCATTCGCCCCATTCCCAGGGGTCCCGGGGCAGGGGCTTGAGAGCGGCCCGCTCGCTGGCCTCGAAGAGGTCGCGCCGGGTCGCGCCGCATGCCATCGGCGCCTCGTTCAGCTGTTCGAGCTGGCGCCGGATCGCGGCGTTCATGGCGTCCAGAGAGAAGAAGGTCTGATGACGCAGCGCGAGCAGGATACGCGTCTGGACGACACCGACGGCGGCCTCGACGGGGCCCTTGTCGGTGGATCGCCCCTTGCGTGCCGGAAGCACGGCGAGATCGTAGTGTTTGGCGAACTCGCGGAAGCTGGGGTTGAGCTGGGGATCCTCGCGGTCCGCCCTGGTGACGCCGGCCTTGAGGTTTGTTGATGACCCAGCGCTCGGGACAGCCGCCGAACGCCTCCAGCGCCCGGCGGTGGGCCATCGTCCAGTATCGCACGCTCTGGTCGGGCACCGCCTCGGCGTGGATCAAGTTCGAATGCGCCAGCACGGCCACGAAGATCTCCACATCCTCATCGCCGCGGCCGCTCCTGAGGCTCAGGGTCTTGCCCGAGAAGTCGGACATGCCATAGAGGCCCGGCGCGTAGTCGAAGCGCGCCTGCGCCTGCCCGGGCCGTTCCTGCCGGCGCTTCTTGAGGAGCCCGCAGAAGCGGCTGTAGGTGTAGGCCCTGCCTCCTTGAGCCAGGGCCTCGTCGCGGTACTCGGACCACAGCTGACGACGCGTCAGGCGGGCGCGGCGGCGATCGCGCGGCGCCTCGAGTTCCTCGATGATCGCCTCCCAGTCGGGCTGCACCCGGTCGCTGTCGCGATCCGCCGCCGGATAAAGCCGGGCCCGCAGTGTGCCGTCGTCGAGATCCTCTGGCAGCGGCCAGGAAAGGCCTGCCGCCTCGCTGCGGGCCAGCACGTGCGAGACGGTTCCCGTGCTCACCCCGACCGCCACGGCGATCTCGTCCCGCGACAGGGCGTGATCGTGACGGTGCCGAAGAATGTCCTTGATGTTCATCATGCCGATTCTCTTCATCGCGCTCTTGCCTTCCGGTTCGATACGCGAACCGGTCTGACAGGGATGGAAGAGACAGGGCACCTCGGAGATCCCGCTGGCCGCCTCGCCACGCCGCTCGGCAGGGCAGGTGTTGAACCCCTGATTGTTCCGGTCGGCCGAGGCCGCCTTTTCCCACATTGATCCGTGCTGATTCCCCGGAGAGACCGGGAGAGTGCGGATGCCTCCAGGGTCTCTTGTTCTTTTCCAAGCAGGGTGTTTTTCGGGTGACCGCATAGGCCGCCTGTCGGTTCTGCTGCACCATGGTGCGGGTCCATGAAGGAGTGTGGCCCGCGCGACTGTCGCTCGCCGGGCCACGGGCGGAGGTTTGCAGCATCTGGATGAGACGACGTTGTCCGCCGAGGACTATGTTGCGCAGGAGGCATGGCGCACCGCAACCCCTCCTGTGTGCTGCCGGGGTCTGGCGGTGACGGCCTGCGGGATGACGCGCAACGGGACCTACGGGCGCAAGACGCCGCGAGGCATGCGCGTGGCGCGTTGGTATTGCCGCCCCTGCCACCGGTCATTCAGCGCCCTGCCGGGCTGTCTTCAGGCGCGTCTTGCGGGGACGCTTGCCTCGTGCGAGGCGCAGGTTGTGGCGGTCGAGGAAGCGGGCAGCCTGTGGGCGGGCGTGCGAGTGCTTTATCCCGAGGCGATTGACCTGACGAGTGCGCGGCGGTCGCTGCGCCGCCGGGTTGTCGGCGTTCATCAGAGCCTGCGGATCCTGGCCGGACTGTTCCCGGTGCTGCTGGACACGACGTGTCTGGGCCTGATCGGTTTGCGCAGCCACCTGGCGTGCGGCGAGGCGCTTGTGTGCGTGCGGGAGCTGGGCTGCGACCACCTTGTCCATCTTCCCTGTCCCGTTGGATTCGCCGTTCACCCGCGGGGTCCCCGGAGCACGACGGGGCCGCCAACACGCGACGGCACTATGTGAGAGGCTCGGGACCGTCGAAGGTCGCAGCTTCCACGGACCAACACGGGAAGATGTGGCCATGTCCCCCGGCACCGAAGACCACCGTCAGCGCGTCGCCCTGTTCCGTTACGGCGTGATCGCCGGCCTGCTGGTTGCCGACCGGCGAGCCATCGGGGCGCTGATCAGGGAGTTGTCGCAGCGGATCTGGGTGATCCCCGGGACGCGGCGCAACCGCATCGCTGAGGGGACGATCCGCGACTGGCTGCATCACTACCGCAAGCATGGCTTCGAGGGCCTCTACCCCAAGCGCCGCCGTGACCGCGCCAGGCCGCGGCGGATGACGCCGGAGACGATCGAACTCGTGCTGTCCATCAAGCGTGATGCGCCGCACCTGAGCGTGCGCGAGGTGATCAGGCAGGCCCGTGCGTCGGGCGAGTTGGCCGACGACGCGACGCTGGCGTCCTCGACGCTCTACCGCCTGTTCGCCGCCGAGGGGCTCGACAAGCCCGCCGACACACAGGCCCGGGACCTGCGGCGCTTCACCTGGCCCGGTGCCAATGACCTGTGGATGGCGGACGTCCTGCACGGGCCGAAGGTCAAGGGTGCCGGGGGACGCAGGTTCAAGACCTACCTCATAGCCTTCATCGACGATGCGACGAGAGTCATTCCCTATGCGGCCTTCGCCATGTCCGAGAACACGGCGTCCTTCCTGCCGGTGTTCCGCGAGGCGTTGATGAGAAGGGGCCTGCCGGTCCGGCTCTATGTCGATAACGGCAGCTACTTCCGTTCCACCCATCTCGCCCTGGTCTGCGCCAGACTGGGCATCGTCCTGATCCACGCGACGCCTTACCGGCCGATGGGCAAGGGCAAGATCGAACGCTGGCTGAGAACAGTCCGGATCCAGCTCCTGCCCCGTCTCCAGAGCGCCGAGCTGGCCAGTCTCGACGCCCTCAACCTGCGCCTGAGGACATGGATCGAAGGCGACTACCACAGGGCTCCCCATCGCGGTCTGGGCGGCATGACGCCCTTCGACAAGTGGGCCTCGCTGGCCGCCGACGTGCCCATGCTCGGCCCGACTGTCGATCTCGACGACATCTTCCTCTTCGAGGTCGACCGCCGGGTCCACAAGGATCGCACCGTGAGCTTGAAGAACCGCCTCTACGAAGCGCCCGCCGAACTGGTGGGACACAAGGTCACGCTGCGCTTCGATCCGGCACGCCTCGATCGACCCGTCAGGATCGTCCACGACGGCAGGGACGCCGGCGTCGCCACGCCGCTGGACGTTCATGCCAACGCCCTGATCCGCCGCACCCTGACCTTCAGACCTCATGACGACGAGGAGACATCGTGATGCAGACGAAGCACTTCGCCCTCAGGCATTATCCCTTCAAGGACGCTCCCGAGCCCGGCGACCTGTTCCCCGCTCGCGGCCAGCTCGAGGCCGAGGCGCGCCTCGGCCACCTCATCGAGATGCGCGGCATCGGTCTCCTCACGGGGGAGGCGGGCTGCGGCAAGAGCACCGTCTGCCGCAAGGTCTGCGAGGGCCTCCACAGCGGCCTCTTCAAGGTCGCCTACATCTCGCTGACCACCGGAAGCATCCTCGACCTCTACAACCTCATCGCCGCCGAACTCGGTCTCGAGCGCGCCACCTCGCGCCATGGCGCCTGGCGCGCCATCCGCGCCGACGTGTCGCGCCGGCTCGGCGAGACGCGTCAACTCTCGCTGCTCGTCATCGACGAGGCCCACCTCCTGCACAACGAACTCCTCGAGGAACTGCGCCTGCTGACCAACTTCCGCATGGACAGCGAACGCCGCCTCGTCCTCCTCCTCACGGGCCTCACCGAACTGCGCCGCAGGCTGACCATGGCGGTGCACGAATCCCTCGCCCAGCGCATCGTCGTGCGCTGCCACCTCCCCGGCCTCGAACGCGACGAGGCCGAGGCCTACGTCGAGCACCGCATGCGCCTGGCCGGCGCCGACGTCCCGCTGTTCGAGAAGAACGCCATCGAGGCCATCTTCGATCTCGCCCGCGGCGTCCCCCGCAAGGTCGACACCTTCGCCCACCATGCCCTCCACGCCGCCGCCGTCGACAAGGCCCGCCAAGTCACCCTCGAGCATGTCCACCAGGCCCGCGAGGATCTCGAACCGTGAGCCACCCGCGCGACCGCCCCCTTGAGCCGCTGGCCCGTGCCCTGGGATACCGGCCATGCCGCCGCGACAAGGCGCGCTGGACACGCCCGGGGTCGGTGATCTCCATCAACGGCCCGAAGTTCTACGACCATCTCCGCGGATGTGGCGGTGGCGGCGCCATCGACTTCGTCATCCATGCCACGGCATGCACGCCGCGCCAGGCCATCGCATGGCTGGCCTCGACGGATCATGGGCCGCAAAGGCCGCGGGCGACGCCCGCGAAGCCCCTGATCCTGCCCCGGCGGTGCCCCGCATCGTGGCCCGCCGTGCGGCGCTGGCTGATCGACGAGCGCGCCATCGAGACCTTCCGCGTCGACGGCTTCGGGGAGCAGGGCCTGCTCTACGCCGACGCCAGAGACAACGCCGTCTTCCTGTGCCGCGACGCCTCCGGAAACGCCACCGGGGCGGAACTCGTCGGAATACGCCGCCGCCGCGACGGCAGCCGCTTCCGCGGCATGGCCCCGGGATCCCGCAAGGAACGCGGCGGCTTCTGGTTCACCTCATGCCCCGAGCAACCGGAGATCGCCCTCTTCATCGCCGAAAGCGCCATCGACGCCCTCTCCGCCCTCTCCCTGGGCGCCGGCGGGACGGTCTCCATGTACGCCTCCACGGCAGGCCTCGCCCGCCGCCTGCCTCAATGGCTCCTGACCCTCAACATCGTCTCCGTGGCATGCGGCTTCGACGCCGACGAAGCCGGCGATGCCGCCGCACGCCAGTTGATGGCCGCACACAAGGGAATCCGGCGCGTCCGCCCCGACGGCGCCACGGACTGGAACGACATCCTCCAGCAACACGGCATCTACGGCCTCATCGGTGGAACACCCCTCGACCCTTGCCGACCGTGAACTGACCCCCGACAGTCCGTCACGGGAAACCCCTGCTTGGAAACAACAAGCACCGCCAGCCGAAAAAACCGGCAGAGGGCGAAACAACCCGTCCCGGGCGACGCAAATCAATCCGGGAATCAGGCGCTGCGATAATCAGAAAACCAACAGCAGGGTCAGGCTCGGACCAGGACCGTCAAATGCTCAGGATTCGCCGTCAAGTGTCCAGGAATCACCGTCAAGTGTTCCAGGAATCGCCGTCAAATGTCGTAGGAATCGCCGTCAAATGCGCCAGGATTTTGCACCCAGGAGATCGCGAAGCGCGCTGTGCTCGTACCAGTGACGGTGAAGGCGCCACTCGCTGCCCGGGTCGATCAGCCGGTAGCAGACCTGGATCTTCAGGATATCCAGCCACCTGGTGCCCTGTCGGCTCGGCGGCAGGCGCTCATCCCAAAAACGGTCCAGGTCCAGGCGGTCCCACAAGGACAGCGCCAGCCAGCACGCCCCCCACTGGCGCGGGTCGTGAAGCGCCACCTGCGCAAGGTTGATCTTCACCACTTCGCAGGTCAGCTCCGGCGCCTCCCGGTCCTCGGGGAACAGCGCCATCTGCCGCGATCGCGACGTCCCCTCCACCACCTCGATCGAGCGGCACCACGCCGCGCGCTGGCTGTCGTTGATCTCGCCGAGATAGAGGACCTGACGCTGAACAACCCGGCCGCCGTGGACCCGGACGTTCTCCACCACGCTCCAGTAGCGGTGCTCCTTGCCGTCCTTGAAGCGTCTCTTGCAGCGCACGAACATGGGCACAACGTCCGGCTCTTCGCCAGCCCGATCAAGGGGGTAGGTCGGCACTACAAGCGCTTGCGGAGAGACACTGCACGGAAATCCGCCGGTTCTCGCGCCGGAAACACGTCAAACTAGTTGAATCGGATGCCGAGTTGCGGAAGTCGGGCTAGTGAACCGATCACATATCGTCACCCATTCTGGCAATCCCCTCGCTCTTGATGACAACCGTTGATTCGCCGTGCGGAACGCTACCGACCGGCGCCGGAGGCATTCCAACCCTCTGCCTGGGAGCTTCCGTGGAATCTCGCAAGCCATCCGGACGCGGAGCGACGCGAACACCTTGACCGGTCTGTCATTGTGTTCACGGCAGCCTTGACTCGCGCGATCACCGCCAGCTGTCGAATGGTGGCGGGCGACCGACCCGAAACGTTTGGCGGAACGAAGAGCCCTATCGCGACATCCGGACACTCGACCTCTTCGGAGTCTGCCCCGAGAAGAACCACCGGGCGGTGAGTCGCCGTGATGTCGAGCACAGTCAGAACAAAGTGGAGCGAGAGGGTGCTCTTGATGATGATCTAGTTTAATATATACTTTGTTCTTCTTGATTGGTAAATATAGATCATTGAACTACGCAACGCAAAACATCATCGATGCACTGAAGGGTGCACGAGTCGCTAGGGGCCTCAGTCAGCGGGCCCTCGGCAGACGCACGGGCGTGCCGCAAAGCCATGTTTCCAAGATTGAAAACGGCGGCGCGGATATCCGCCTGTCGAGTCTGATCGAACTGGCGCGCGCTCTCGAGCTCGACCTGCGGCTGATCCCGCGCAAGGCCGTGCCTGCGGTCGACGGTATCGTGCGCAGCATGGCCCCGACTATCGTGGCAACACCGGCGGCCAGGGATCTCAACCGTACCCTGGATATCGTCAGGGACCTGCGCAGAGCCTATCCCGATCTGGGCGCACTGAAGGAGATCCAGGACAGCATCCAGGTGCTGAAGAATCTGGGTAACGTCGACAAGAACCTGAAGGCGTTGAGGGATACAGGCACGCTTGCCCGCAAGCTGCAACAGACCTGCAGGAATCTGGCTGGAACTGGGCAAAGGCACGCCGAACAGGCAACAGCAACCCGCGAGGCGGCAGCGATTCCGTCAGAACAACTGCAGGCGTTTCGAAAAGTGGCGAGCGCCCTGGAGGACTTGCGCGACCAGCTTCTGGACGCCATTCCGTCGCCATCGCTGCCGAAACCGGCCTATCGTCTGGATGATGACGGGGATGGCTGACGTCTCCGTCCTCAATGTCAAGCTCCATGGCGAGACAATCGGCACGCTGACGCATGTCGGCGGCGACCGCACGCTCTTCAGCTTCACGGACGACTACATCGCCGACGAGAACCGGCCAACACTCGGGCTGCGGTTCCAGGACGAGTACAGACGGCTGATTACCGGGTTTGCGGTGACGCAAAAGCGTTTGTTGCCCTTCTTTTCGAACCTGCTCCCCGAAGGCTACCTGCGGGAGTACCTCGCGCGTCTTGCAGGGGTCAATCAGGAACGCGAGTTCCATCTGCTCTGGGCTCTGGGCCACGACCTCCCTGGCGCCATCACCGTCGAGCCCGCAAGCGGCGAAGAATGGCCGCCCGCCATGGAGCACGAGAACGCTCCCGACGCCGGGAGACGAAAGAAGGCGCTACGCTTCTCACTCGCTGGCATCCAGCTGAAGTTCTCGGCAGTCCACGACGTTGAGGCCGGCAAGGGCCTGACGATACCGGCGTCCGGCGTGGGCGGCTCATGGATCGTCAAGCTGCCCTCCCTGCGATTCGATGGCATGCCCGAAAACGAGTACGCCATCATGACCCTGGCGCGTCTGGTCGGCATCGATGTGCCCAAAATTCAGCTGATCGACGTCGACGAGATCGCGAATCTGCCGGAAGGGATCGGGGATCTCCCGGGACCAGCGCTGGCAGTCAGGCGATTTGACCGCAGAGCGGAACACCCGGTTCACACAGAAGACTTCGCGCAGGTCTTCGGTGTCTATCCTGAGAACAAATACCGGACCGCCAGCTACCGCAACATCGCCACCGTGCTTGGAGCGGAGACCGGCGAGGCCGACGTCGAAGAGTTCATCAGGCGTTTGACCTTCTGCACCCTGACCGGCAACGCCGACATGCATCTGAAGAACTGGTCGTTGGTCTATCCGGACAAACGGACGCCGGCCATGGCGCCAGCCTACGATCTGGTCTCGACCCTTGCGTACATCGAGGACGAAGACGCCGCGCTCAAGTTCGCCAGAACAAGGCGCTTCGACGGCTATACGCCCGATGAACTGTCCTACCTGGCAGGCAAGGCCGGTCTCGCTCAAAAGCCGGTGCTCGACACCGCCAAACAGACGGCGGAGCGCTTTCACGATGTCTGGCAACGAGAGAAGAACCACCTGCCGCAACGAAGGCAGGTCACGGAACGCATCGACGCCCATCTCGGGACGCTCTCCAGTTGGCGACCGGGCATCGCATAGAGCTCGTCGCCTCACGGGTCGCCACGGGGCTCACGCTCCTCCGGAAAGAGACCCTCGGTCTCATCGGGATCGATGGTGAAACGGTACCGGGCGAGATCGACGGTACCGGAGGCATCCATTGCGATGCCTTCGCTTCTCAGGAGATGCTCCTGCTCGTCGGCGCCGATGGAGCGGCCGTTGCTGCGGCTTGCCTGGCCCCGGGCGTTGATCACCCGCCACCAGGGAAGGAAGGGATCGCCGCAGCAGGCGAGCGCATAGCCGACCCGGCGGGCGCGGCCGGCAAATCCGGCGGCTCGTGCGACGTCGCCATAGGTCATGACCCTGCCCTCTGGAATCCGGCGGATGATGGCGTAGTAGGCATCATACTCCGTCGACACCATGGTCAGCCGATCCCGGCGAGAAAGGGAAATGTCTCCAGCAGCCACCAGGCCATGGCCGACACCCAGCCCGCCAGCATGGCAATGCCCATGGCGACGAGAGCCGCGCCGGCGACGATCTGCAGACGATGGCCGATCCTGCCCAGTCCTCCCAGGTGACGCAGCAGGAAGCCGGTGAAGAGGGCGGCGCCAAGAAACGGCAGCCCCAGCCCGAGGGCATAGACAGCCAGCAAAGAGACGCCGCCGGCGATCGTCGCCTTGGTTGCGGCGATGGCAAGGATGCTCCCGAGAACCGGTCCGATACACGGGGTCCAGCCGAATCCGAAGGCAACACCGAGAACATAGGCGGCCCCTCCCCTGCCCCTTCCCAGGGACGGATGAAACCTGAAATCGCGCTGCAGCACCGGCAGGCGCAGCACCCCCATCATCACCAGGCCAAAGAGGATGACGACGATGGCCGCGATATCGACAAGAAGGAGACTGTGGCGCAGGACGAAGGAACCGGCCGCAGTGGCGCTGGCTCCGAACAGCACGAACACGGTCGAGAAGCCGAGCACGAACAGGAGGCTGGCCCCCAGAATCGCCGGCCTTCGGCCGTCCTGGCGCGCCAGGTCATCGACGGTGACGCCGGCCACATAGGAAACGTAGGCCGGCACCAGGGGAAGAACACAGGGTGAAAGAAACGACACGATGCCGGCGACGAGTGCGACCCCCAGCTCAACCCCGTGGATCTCCATCAGGGTGCATCGGCCGCCGCGGCTTCCACGAGAGGCATGATCACGGCCAGGGCCTCATCCCCGTCCCACTGCGCCTCGCCGACCAGCTGCGCCACGACATCGCCCCGGTGATCAATGAGAAAGGTCGTCGGCAGGCCAAAGAGCCGCATGGAACGCGCCAGCTTCATGTCCGGATCACGCTGGATCGTCAGGTGTCGAAGCTCGTGCTCTTCATGGAAGGCCCTGATTTTCTCCTCGCTCGCCCTGTCCGCGGCCATGGTGATGACTGCGAGATGGTTGCCGGCATGACGCGCGGCGAGGCGATCGAGCGAGGGCATCTCCTCGATGCAGGGCGGACACCAGGTCGCCCAGAAGTTGAGCACGATGGCCATTCCCCTGTAGTCGGCGAGGGTACCGGTTCCCCCGCCCTCGACCAGGTAGGGGGTCTCCGGAACCGGGAACGGCGGATCAAGCCAGGCCAGGGTGTCGAGAGCCGCAGCCGGCTTCACCCCGACCGCCAGGCAGAGCAGGGCAGCCTGGATCCACCAGCCGACCTTTCTCAACGATATGGTCACGATCCGGCTCCTGTGATCATGGGCAGCATGTCGTCGCGCCAGATATCCCGCGTGATTGGCCCCACATGCTTGTAGACAATGATGCCGCCGGCATCCACAACGAAGGTTTCCGGCACCCCCCGCACGCCCCATTCCACGCCCCCCCTGCCATCGACATCGACAGCAGTGGCGGCATAGGGATTGCCATGACGGTCCAGCCACGCGGACGCCGCCGCGGGATCATCCCGATAGGCAAGACCGAAGATGCGCGCTCTACCTCCGGCGGAGATCTCCATCAGCAGGGGATGTTCGTCAAGGCAGCTCGCGCACCAGGAAGCAAAGACATTGACCAGCGTCGCCTCGCCCTGAAAGTCCATCGACGTGAAGGACGGTCCGTGGTTCTCCACGGTTGGCAGGACGATCTCGGGCACCGGATCGCCGATGAGAGCGGACGGCACGCGGGAGGGGTCGCGCCCGAGACCGATCGCCAGCGACACGGCGAGGGCGGCGAAGGCCAGCAACGGAAGCGCATGCCGCAGACGATATCGCACCTTTCTCGTCCTCCCCTGACCTCAGCCGCCGGGCAATGTGGCGGCGAAACCGGCAATGCGCTCTCCGGCGCTGCGGAGATCCTCGTCGGACGCCGTCAGGGACAGTCTGACAAAACCGGCGCCGGTGCTGCCGAAACTCTCGCATGCCAGAACGGCGACACCGGCTTCCTCGAGCAGCCTCCAGGAAAAGTCCATGGACGAGAGACCCGTGGCGCGCACGTCGATCATCATGAAACAGGAACCCTGGGGCCTGACGACGGCAAGATTGCCGCAGGAGGCCAGACAATCGCACATCAGATCGAGACGCGTCTGGTAGCGCCGCGTCATCTCCGCGACCTCGTGATAGTCGCCGCGAACCGCTTCGATGGCTGCCGCCTGAATGAATGTCGGCAGACCGTAATGGATCGCCAGCGCCAGGTTGTACATGTGCCGGGCAAATGCCACCGGAGCCACCGTCCAGCCGACACGCCATCCGGTCATCGCGTGGGACTTGGAGAGACTGTCAACAACGACACAACGCGACTCCATGCCCGGAAGGCTGCGGGGGGAGACATGCGGGCGGCCATCGAAGAGAGTCCGGCCGTAGACCTCGTCGCTGACAAGCCACAGGTCATGGGTTCGGCAGAGATGCGCCAGCCCTTCGAGCTCATCCCGGCCGAGGGCGGCTCCCGTCGGATTGTGCGGCGTGTTGATCATGACCACGCGTGTTCTCGGGGTGACGGCCGCCGCGACGTCGTCGGCATCCAGATGAAACGCCCGGTCGGGTCTGAGGGGAACGCTGACGAGCGTGGCGCCGCTGGCCTGGACGACGGAATCATAGGTCACATAGCAGGGCTGCGGCACCACCACTTCATCACCCGGCTGGGCGAGGCACATGATGGCTCCGAAAAGCGCACCCTGGGCGCCGGGGGTCACGGTGACATTCTCCCAGGTGACATTCGTTCCGGTGTCGCGGGCGTGTCGTTCGGCAATGACGCGCCTCAGCTCCCTGGCGCCGTCCACCTCCCCGTAGTGGGTGTCGCCCTCTGAGACGCTCTTCACCAGGGCATCGACGATGCCGGGCGGCGTGGGAAAGTCCGGATCACCGATGCTCAGCAGGATGACATCGCGTCCGCAACGCCGCTCCTCCTGGGCGCGCGCATGTATGTCCCAGGCCCGCGATCCCTCGTTCTCGAGGCGCGCAATCGTGGCGCTGTAGCGCATCGCTCCCGACAGCCCGCCCGCAGGCGAGGACTGCGGCGGTTCAGGCGGTCAGCAACAGGGCCGAATCGTCGTTCCAGGTCAGCCAGACACGTTCATGGTGCTGACCCAAGACCGAGAGCTGACGCTCGGAATTCTGCGCGGCGACGGCGATCGGCGTCTCGCGCCCATCCACGGTGACATAGTAGTGACTGCGGTCGCCGAGATAGGCCGCTGCCTGCATGGTGCCGGTCACCATGTTCCCTGTCGATTCCGGCTGGGAGAAGGTGAGATGGAACTTCTCGGGGCGAATGGCGACAGTGATCGGTCCCGTCTCGGGCGCCTCGGCGCCGGAGGCTGTCGAGCGGACGGTCCCCAGACCCTCCGTGTCGACGATGGTGCTGTCACCCTCCCGGCCCCTGATGGCGCCTTCGAAGAGGTTGACCGTGCCAATGAAGTCCGCCACTTCCTTCACCTGCGGCACCTCGTAGAGCCGGGCCGGTGAATCGATCTGCAGAACCTTGCCAAGCGACATGACCGCAATGCGGTCAGACATCGTCATGGCCTCTTCCTGATCGTGAGTCACGAACACGAAGGTAATGCCGACATCGCGCTGCAGGGCCCGCAATTCGAGCTGCATCTGCTCGCGCAGTTTCTTGTCGAGGGCGCCGAGCGGCTCGTCGAGCAGCAGCACCTTGGGTTTCTTGATGAGGGCGCGTGCCAGGGCGACGCGCTGGCGCTGGCCGCCGGACAGCTGGTGAGCCCCCCTGGCGCCGTAGCCCGGCAGCTTGATGAGGTCGAGCATCTCGTCCACCCGCCGGTCAACCTCCGCCTTGGAGAGGCCCGACTTGCGCATGCCGTAGGCGATGTTCCGGTTGACGTTGAGATGCGGAAATATGGCGTAGTTCTGGAACACCATGTTGACCGGACGATGGTGCGGCGGCACCCCGGCCTGCGGCTGGCCATCGAGGAAGATGTTGCCCAGGGTGGGCTGCTCGAAGCCTGCCAGCATCCGCAGCAGCGTCGTCTTGCCGCATCCGGAGGCGCCGAGGAGGGAAAAGAACTCTCCCTCGCCGATGTCGAAGGTCACATCGTCGACAGCCCTGACGCTGCCGAAGTGCTTCGACGTGTTTCTCATCGAGATGTAGTCGTCACGTGCCATGAGCCCTGTCCGTCAAGATTGCTAGTGTGAAGATGTACCAGATCACTCCGGTCAGATCGCCGATCCGGTCTGCGGGCCGACACCGCGTCTGCGCAACACTTCGGCGACAGTTACGATGAAGAACGAGAAGATCAGGATGGTGGCGCCAAGGGCCAGCACCATCGGCAATCTGCTCGGAAAGCGCAGCTGACTCCAGATGTAGACCGGCAGGGTCGCCTCGTTGCCCGCCAGGAAGAAGGCGAGGATGAACTCATCGAAGGAGATCGTGAAGGTGAGGAGCAGACTCGCCAGGATGCCGGGCCAGGCAAGCGGCAGGGTCACACGGAAAAATGTCCGGAACGGACCCTCGCCAAGGTCGAGCGAGGCCTCCTCGAGGTTCTTGTCGAAACCCTCGAGGCGGGACATCAGCACCAGCGTGGCAAACGGCACGCTGATCAGCGTGTGCGCCAGGCCGATGGTGTAAAGCGAGAGTGGCATTCCCACCATGTTGGTGATCACCAGCAGCGAGATGCCGAGAATGATGCCTGGCACCACAAGCGGCAACATGATGAAGGCCGTGACGGCCCCCTTGCCGGGCATCACGTAGCGCGTCATCGCCTTGGCGGCGAACAGTCCCAGGATCGTGGAGATGACCGCCACGGCGGCACCCACCTTGACACTGTTGGCGAGGGCCTCGAGCAACTGCTGGGTGCCCACCATGTCGCCATACCACTCGAGGGAAAAGCCCTTGAGCGGAAAGGCGACATAGATGGAGTCGTTGAACGAAAACAGCGGCAGGAACAGCACCGGGATATACAGGAAGGCGAGATACCAGACCGCGTAGAGGAACATCGGCGCCTCGGCGGTCCAGTGATATCCCTCGTGCTTGGAGGCGAAGTACTGCGGCGCTTCCTCGCCGCGCTGGTCCTGTGCGGCCTTTTGGGCCGTCAGGTTCCCCTGGGCGGTCGTGTCGGTCATGCGGATCGCGCCCTTCCGCGGGTCGTCGTGACAATGAAGACAATCACCAGGAAGGCAATCATCAACATGACAATCACGGACAGCGCCGCGCCCAATGGCCAGTTGTTGGCCTTGCCGAACTGCGATTGGATGATGTTGCCGATCATGATGCCTGTCGTGCCACCCACAAGGCGCGGCGTCACGTAATCGGCAACGGTCGGGATGAAGACCAGAAGGCCCGCCGCGATGACGCCGGGAAGCGACAGCGGCCAGGTCACCCGCCAGAATCGCTCCGAGGGGGTGTCACCCAGGTCGGTAGCCGCCTCGAGGTAGGATCTGTCGATCTTCTCCAGCGACACGTAGATGGGAAGAATGGCGAAGGCGGCCCATGCATGCGCCAGGGTCAGCACCACCGCCGTCGGATTGTAGAGCAGGAACTGCAGGGGCTCATCGATCAGCCCGATACTGATGAGTCCAGAATTGACGACACCGTTGTACCCGAGGATGACCTTCCAGGCGAAGACGCGAAGCAGGTAGCTCGTCCAGAACGGCACGGTGATGAGGATGAGCCAGACCAGCTTGTTGCTCTTGACCTTGAAGGCGATGAAGTAGGCCATCGGGTAGGCGAGGATGAGCGTCGCGAAGGTGCAGAAGAGCGACATCCTGATCGACTTCATGATCAGGGCGACATAGATCGGCTTCTGGAAGAAGGCCTCGTAATTGGCCAGCGTAAACGTCCTGTCGATGTCCAGATAGTTCTGGGTCCAGAAGCTGTAGGTCACCAGCATGAACACCGGGAGGCACATCAGCATGACCATCACCAGCAGGGTCGGTGATAGCAGGGTGTACCCCCTGATCCACTCGTGACGCAGGAACAGCGCGTTCACGCGGAAAAGCAGGGAGGTCCGCCGGACGTCGTCCTCATAGGTTACAGTCCGGGCACTGTCTGTCACTGCCATGGCGCCTTGGTGCCTCCTCAACAGTTCACCGCCGAGCGTTATCCATAGCACACACTTCGGCACCTCTGCCACCCCGGAAGCAACAAGCCGGCCTGGTCTGTCCCGGCGAGGTTGATCCGGCTCTCATGGGGACATGGTGTTTCAAGCTTCTGGCCGCTCGCGACCGGCCTTTGGGGGCGGGCTCCAACCCTTCTCCGGCAGGCTGACCTCCGTTGCTGCCGCGTTATCCGGCGCATGGGTCAGGAGGATGCCGTTCGCTGCCGTCAGGTCTCTCGGCGACGCGATCGCAGGCAAAGGCGTGAACTCACCGGAGACCCGGTCACACGAAACGGTCTTGACAGGGGCGAACGCGACACCATGTGTGTTGGCACTCGCCACCGGTGAGTGCCAACACATCACGGCAGGCACCTGCCCTGCCGACTCACGAAGAGGAAGAGAGCTCATGGGTTTCAGACCGTTGCATGACCGCGTTCTCGTGCGCCGCACCGACAGCGACGAGGTTTCCGCAGGTGGGATCATCATCCCGGATACTGCCAGGGAAAAGCCGATGGAAGGTGAAGTGATCGCCGCCGGGCCAGGAGCACGTGACGACCGCGGCGCCGTTCAGCCGCTCGATGTCGCCAAGGGCGATCGGGTGCTGTTCGGCAAGTGGTCAGGCACCGAAATCAAGATCGACGGCGAGGAACTCCTCGTCATGAAGGAATCCGACATCATGGGTGTTCTCTAGGGCAACAGCCGCATTGCACCCGCCCATCACTGCACAGACCAGGAGACGAACAAGACATGGCTGCGAAAGACGTTAAGTTCAGCGCTGATGCCCGATCGCGGATGATCAGGGGTGTCAACATTCTGGCCGACTCGGTCAAGGTGACACTCGGACCCAAGGGCCGCATGGTGGTTCTCGACAAGTCCTTCGGGGCGCCGCGCATCACCAAGGATGGCGTGACCGTCGCCAAGGAAGTCGAACTCGAGGACAAGTTCGAGAACATGGGCGCCCAGATGGTGCGCGAAGTGGCTTCCAAGACCAATGACGTTGCCGGTGACGGCACGACCACGGCCACTCTCCTCGCCCAGGCGATCGTGCGCGAGGGCACGAAAGCGGTCGCCGCCGGAATGAACCCGATGGATCTGAGGCGTGGTGTCGAAGCCGCGGTGGACGCGGTGGTCCGGGATCTCTCCAGACGCTCGCGCAAGATCAACACCGATGACGAGATCGAACAGGTCGGCACCATTTCGGCCAACGGTGACAACACTGTCGGCGAGATGATCGCCAACGCCATGAAGGCGGTCGGCAAGGAAGGCGTCATTACCGTCGAGGAAAACAAGGGTATCGGCACCGAACTCGAGACCGTCGAGGGCATGCAGTTCGATCGCGGTTACATTTCGCCCTATTTCGTGACCAATGCCGAGAAGATGGTCGCGGAGCTCGAGGATCCCTTCATCATGCTCCATGAGAAGAAGATCTCGAACATGCAGGACATGCTGCCGGTACTCGAGCAGATCGTTCAGTCGGGGCGGCCGCTGGTAATCATCGCCGAGGACGTCGAAGGCGAGGCACTTGCCACGCTCGTCGTCAACCGGCTCCGCGGAGGCCTCAAGGTGGCCGCCTGCAAGGCACCGGGCTTCGGCGACCGGCGCAAGGCCATGCTCGAGGACATCGCCATCCTGACCGGTGGCCAGGTGATCAGCGAGGATGTCGGCATCAAGCTCGAGAACGTCACCCTCGACATGCTGGGCTCGGCCAAGCGCGTCGAACTCACCAAGGAGAACACGGTGGTGGTCGGCGGCGCCGGCAGGAAGTCGGACATCAAGGGCCGTTGCAACCAGATCCGCCAGCAGGCCGAGGAAACCAGCTCGGAGTATGATCGCGAGAAGCTGCAGGAGCGCCTGGCGAAACTGGCCGGCGGTGTCGCCGTCATCAAGGTTGGTGGCGCCACGGAGGTCGAGGTCAAGGAGCGCAAGGAACTGGTGGAGGACGCTCTCAACGCGACACGTGCTGCCGTCGAGGAAGGCATCGTCGCCGGCGGCGGCTCGGCCCTTCTCCTCGCCACCCGGGCCCTGAAGAAGGTCAAGCCGGAGGAGGCCGACCAGCAGGTCGGTGTCGACATCGTGCGCCGCGCCATCGAGGCGCCAGCCCGCCAGATTGCCGAGAACGCCGGGCACGATGGCGCCGTCGTCGCCGGAAAGATCCTCGAGAGCAAGGTTCAGAACTTCGGTTTCGATGCCCAGGAGGAGGTCTACAAGGACCTCGTCAAGGCGGGAATCGTCGATCCGACCAAGGTGGTGCGCACGGCCCTGCAGGATGCTGCTTCAGTGGCCGGACTCCTGATCACCACCGAGGCGATGGTGGCCGAGATTCCGAAGAAGGACCCGCCGATGCCGGCTGGCGGACCGCCGGGCGGCATGGGAGGTATGGGTGGCATGGGAGGCATGGGAGGCTTCTGACCCCCCGCTTGCCGAACACCCCTCCAGCAAAGGGGGGCCGTGGCATGGCCATGGCCCCCTTTTCATTTTTGGGCGCGCGCTCCGGTGGATCGTCGCCCGCATGCGGGCGGCCCGCCCGACCTTGATGTCCGTCGGAGGACGCCGCTGGCATCCACAGGCGCCACGCGCTCTCCCATCAGGGCGGCGCAGGAGGTTCCCGTCCTCCCGTCGACCGGACGCTCTGGAGACCGACAAAGTCTGGTCTCCGCTCCGGGGACGGTCAGATCAGGCGGTTGGCCGTGCGCAGGAAAACGGCAAGCGTGCAACCGGTGCGGGTGGTGGACGAATGGATCGTCCCCGGTCTGAACGACACGAAATCCCCCTGGCGGAAGACGCTGCCGTCGTCATCGATGAGCTCACCGTCGACCACGAGAAAGTCCTCGTGGCCGACGTGCTCATGGGGCAGTGACGAGTAGCCCGGCTCGAGGCGCAAGAGATAGGATCCACACCCGGTCTCCAGATCAAGGCTCATGTTGATCCACGACAGCCCGGGAACGGCCTTGCCGTAGCGGTCATAGGGCACAAACCGGGAGGCGTCGTCACTGCGTCGCACGATGCGACGGGATTCACCGGTCATCGCGTCCGCCTCACCGGAACGAGACTTCGACACGCCGGTTGCTCGGATTACGCACGTCATCGCCGGTCTCGACCGCCGGCACGGCCTCGCCATACCACTCGAGAACAATGATCGAGCGATCGATTCCCGCTGCCGTCATGTAGGCCGCGACCGCCTCGACACGCTCCCTGGAGAGGCCCAAGTTGAAGTCACTGCTTCCCGAGGTATCTGCGTGGCCGGCGATCACGATGGCCGACGGCTGCTGGCGCATGGCCTCGGCCACAACACCCCCGAGAAATCCCGTCGCGATCTCCGAGAGGTCCGGGCTGTTCCAGGCAAAGTAGACGACAAACTCGGTTTGCGGCTCGGGTTCCGGCACGGGCTCGGGCTCAGGCGCGGGCTCGACGTACAGGAGTTCTTCCATGGCCGCCTGGAAGGCATCGCGACATGATTCAATCTCGGTCTCCTGGTGGGACGCGATCGGGCCTGGATGGACCGGCCCTTCCTCGACCTCCTCGACCCAGCAGTCGAAGCTCGTCTGCGCGCGGGCGGCAGCCTCCGGACGCTCGATCCTGCCGCCTGCCTCCAGTTCCGCCATCAGGTTTGCCCGTTCGCTGACGAGAAGCTCCATCTGCTCCGCCGAATCGATGTTCCAGCCGGTGGGATCCCACGGCTCGACGGCGACACCCTCGGCCACCATCTCTGCCCTGTCGCGAAATGCCGCGGCATCGATCCGGTCGTAGTACGCCGATTCCTTGCGCGCGAGCTCGACATAGCCAGCGTGAAGATGCTGGAGAAACGGGTCGTCCGCAGTGGCCATGCCGGCAACGCGGTCGATCGATGCCGGTGTTCCGCACCCCGCCAGAAGAAGCGCCACCGCACCGGCGAACAGCATTCCAGAAGTCTTGTTCATGTTTGCTCCTTCATCGTCCCGTCCGCGCTCTGACCGAACCCGGCGCGCTCCAGGCATTGCCGCTGGTTACTCCGGGTCCGAATGTTATCATGAGCACTTCACGGCAGTATGGCGGTTTGATGTTTTTATCCCCAGAGGCCGGGCTGACGTCGCGATGCCCGGGCACGGTCCACTGCCGATCATTCACGCCCGTCTGCAACGAACCGCGGGGACCCTAGACACGCGTTGCGCGCCAGGCCCGTCACACGTCAGGATGGATGCCGGCGAGCCGTGATCGCCAGGGCATGGGCATCAAATCCCTCGTAGTCTGCAAGGATGCGGGTCGCCGGTGCGAGGGCGTCGTGACCGGCAGGAGTCAGCTCTGCAATGGACTGGCGCTTGAGAAAGTCCATGACACCGAGGGCGGACCGGCTTGCCGCCGTGCCGCCGGTGGGCAGCACCGCGTTGACGCCGATCATGTAGTTCGCCATGGAGAACGGCGCATCCTGACCAAGCAAAATCTCGCCGGCATTGCTGATGGCATCAAGCCATGCACGGGGCCGCCGACTGGCAATCTGCAGGTGTTCGGGTGCGAACGCATTGACAAAGTCAATCGCTTCCCCGGCATCCCCGGCAATGACAAGGCCGCCGTTGGCGCCCAGCGAGGCGCTGGCGTAGTGCCGGCGCTCCCGGGACAGGTTCTCGAGGAGCCCGGAGATGGCTTCGGCCACGGCCTCGGCAAACTCGCCGTTCCAGGTGACCAGAAACACGGTCGAATCGTCGCCGTGTTCCGCCTCGATGAGAAGATCGAGGGCCACACGCCCGACATCCGCGGTGTCGTCGGCGAACACCACGGCCTCCGACGGTCCGGCAGGCGGTCCAGGCTCGATGCAATCCGAGCACAACGTCATGGCGGCACCGACCCACGGCGAGCCGGGTCCGACAATGCGCACGCAACGTGGCACGGTTTCAGTGCCGAAGGCGACGGCAGCGACCGCCTGCGCGCCGCCGGCCAGGCAGACATCCTCCACACCTGCCAGGCGGGCCGCCACCAGGGTTGCCGGATCGCAGCGCCCACCGGGCCCCGGCGGTGTCACGATCACCACCTTCTTCACTCCGGCGACGACCGCCGGAATGGCCGTCATCAGGGCAACAGAAGGAAATGCGCCCTTGCCACGGGGCACATAGCAGGCAACGGAATCGATCGGCACGTGACGGTCCCCGGCCAGGACGCCAGGCCGGACCTCGACCATGTCGAGGGTCGCCGGACGCTGCCGTTCGTGAACAATGCGGATGTGGTCTGCCGCCATGGAGATGGCCTCGACGACCTCGTCCGGCACGTTCCGGCGCGCGCCCGCAAGTTCGGCAGGCGCCACCCTGAGCTGTTCTCGCGACATCTGAACACCGTCGAACTGTTCCGCGAACCTCACCAGGGCCCGGTCACCCTCGTCGCGCACCGCCTCGACGATGGGCCGCGCCCGCTCAACGTGATGCGCCATGTCGGGCGCGCGACGAGTCATGAGAGCATCGCGCTCTGCCGGCGACAGGTTCGCCAGACGCAGGATGCGCGGAATTGCAGCCGGAAGGGCCGGCTCAGCCAAGGCTGTCATCCGTCTCCGGATCAATGCCCAACTCGGCGAACACCTTGCGGGCGATGCGGAAGCTCTCGACTCCGGCCGGCATGCCGCAGTAGACGGCGATCTGCATCAGGGTGTCACGCAATGCCGCCAGGGTGACGCCGTTGCGCAACGCACCCCTGAAGTGCAGCTCGAACTCGTGCATACGTCCGGAAGCTGCCGTCATGCACAGGTTGTTGAGACTGCGTTGGCGGCGGTCGAGACCTTTCCCGCTCCAGATCTCCCCCCAGCAGTAGGTGGTCAGCAAATGCTGGAATCCGGCGTTGAACCGGTCGGCTCCGTTGATCGCCCTGTCGACGTAGTCGGCTCCGAGGACTTCGCGCCGGTTGGCCAGGCCCTTCTCGTACATCTCGCTCATGACATTCTCCCGATGATGGACATCTACGCGACCGGTGGTGACGGGGGAGCAGTCAGGCCTGATCGGCGAACAGTCCGGCAAGGGATCCGGCACTGGCATCGCACAGGCCCCGCTCGGTAATCAGCCCGGTCACGAGTTCGGCCGGGGTGACGTCGAAGGCCGGATTCTCCGGCATCGTCGTCTCGGGCGCAATCGCAACCGGCCCGATGGTCCCGTCCGCGGCGCAGCCGGTCACCGTTGTCACCTCGCCGCCGCCACGTTCCTCGATGGGGATGGCATCGCCGTCCATGAGGCGCCAGTCGATGGTCGGTGACGGCAGCGCGGCATAGAACGGCAGACCGTGCCGGTGCGCCGCCAGCGCCTTGAGATAGGTCCCGATCTTGTTGCAGACATCGCCCGAGGCGGTGACACGGTCGGCTCCGGTGATGGTCATGTCGACCCGGCCGGTGCGCATGAGATGTCCGGCAGCGTTGTCGACAACCAGGGTGTGCGGCACGCCGTGGCGCGCCAGCTCCCAGGCCGTCAGCGACGCTCCCTGGTTCCTCGGACGCGTCTCGGAGACCCAGACATGAACCGGGACTCCGGCATCATGGGCCTTGTAGACCGGCGCCAGGGCGGTGCCCCAGTCGACAGTCGCCAACCAACCGGCATTGCAGTGGGTCATGACCTGAACCGGCCGATCGGTTTCCTCGTGGTGTTCCTTCAGGATCGCCAGTCCGTGTTCGCCGATTGCCTCGCAGATCGCCGCATCCTCGTCACAGATCTCCGCGGCGAGAGCGTAGGCCTCGTCCTCGCGGGCGTTCCGGGCAAGCGGGGTCAGTCTGGCGAGAACGCGTTCGACGGCCCATCGCAGGTTGACCGCCGTCGGCCGGGTGGCAAGCAGGGTCCGGGCCGCCTCGTTCATGGCTTCGTCCGATGCATCCTGCCGCATCGCCAGCGCCATGCCGTAGGCGGCGGTGGCGCCGATCAGCGGCGCGCCCCGGACCTGCATGGCACGAATTGCATGGGCCGCATCGTCGAGGGTGGTCAGCGTTGTCGTCACGAACCGGTGCGGCAGGCAGGTCTGGTCGATGATAATGACCGTCCGCGCATCGTCTGCGACCTGGATCGACCGCCAGGCGACGCCATCGATCTTCATCTCGACCCCCCGGATCCGGCGACACGGACCTCGCGGACCGGATGGCGCCGGACTTCTCCCGGCGTGCGGACGAGGCGCCAACACGCGGGACCGGAAGTCACGATGTTCACATGATCGGATCCCCAGACGGTCATGACCGGCACTCCTTTCCGCAAGCGGCGGCGAAGTCTACTCCAGACCCCGGGCCGACGCACAACCGGAGACGTCGCATCTGCCGGATCACGAGCCTGCGGTTGACTTTGGGGCTTCGATCGCTGACTTTCCGGCGACTTCCTGCCCCTCAGATGCCTCATCGACCATGACGGCCGCCCCCATCATCCGCCTCGGTCTCCCCAAGGGCCGCATGCAGGACAATGTCCATGCTCTCCTCGAGGATGCCGGCATTCACGTCCGTTCGGGACGCGCCACCAGCGCCCGCGACTACCGGCCGGCGATCTCGCTGCCTGACTTCGATGCCAAGCTTCTCAAGCCACAGAACATCGTCGAGATGCTCCACATCGGCAGCCGGGACATCGGGTTTACCGGCCGCGACTGGGTGATCGAGAAGGAGGCTGACCTCGTCGAACTCGTTGATACCGGCCTCGATCCGGTCGAACTCGTTGCCGCGGCGCCGACAAGGATCCTGGACAACGGCCGGTTGCCCGACCGTCACCTCATGGTGGCGAGCGAGTACGAGCGCCTGACACGCTCGTGGATTGCCGAGGCATCTCTCGAGGCGACGTTCGTGCGCTCCTACGGAGCCACCGAAGTGTTCCCGCCGGAGGATGCCGACTGCATTGTCGACAACTCGGCAACAGGGGCCACACTGCGCGCCAACGGACTGGAGATTGTCGCCTCCATCCTGACGTCGTCGACGCGCCTGTTCGCGCATCCGGCAGCCCTTGACGATGCGGGCAAGCGCGACGCCATCTCGAGTTTTGCGATGATGATCCGGTCGGTCATCGATGCCCGACGCAGGGTGATGGTCGAAGTCAACGTCACAGCCGATCACCTCGAGCCGGTCGTTGCCTGCCTGCCCTCCATGCGCGAACCCACCATCTCGCCGCTTCACGGAAACAGTGGCTACGCCGTCAAGGCGGCAGTGCCTCGCGACAGGCTGGCGCGTATCATTCCGCGCATCAAGGCAATGGGCGGCACCGACATTGTTGTCAGCCCCATCAGCAACATCGTGGCATGAGGCCACGGGTCATCGGGGCACAGGAGAACCATGATGGAACGCGTTGCGACAGTCAGCCGCTCGACCCGCGAAACCGCCGTGACGGTCACCGTCAATCTCGACGGCACAGGCAAGAGCGACGTCGTCACCGGCCTGCGCTTTCTCGACCACCTCCTCGACTCCCTGACGCGGCACAGCCGCATGGACGTGGCGCTTCACGCGGAGGGCGACCTGGACGTCGACGATCATCACACGGCGGAAGACTGTGCTCTGGCACTCGGTGCGGCGGTCGACGAAGCCCTGGGGGACAAGCGCGGCATCCGCCGCTTCGCCGATGCCCATGTGCCGCTCGACGAAGCCGTGGCACGGGCGGTGATCGATCTTTCCGGGCGTCCCTTTGCGCATGTCGAGCTGGGTCTCCGGCGCGAACGCATTGGCGACACGGCAGCCGAGATGATCCCGCACGTTCTCTCGAGTTTCGCCACGGCCGGGCACCTCACGCTTCATGTCGACGTGCTGCGCGGCATCAACGACCATCACCGCGCCGAAGCCGCCTTCAAGGCGGTCGCCGTCGCCTTGCGCCAGGCGGTCGCCCTCGACGGCCACGACGAGATCCCGAGCACGAAGGGTCGTCTGTGACCGTGCCGGACGTCGTGGTCTGCCGCACCGGAACAGCCAACCTGGCCTCGGTCCTGGCCGCACTCAGACGTGCCGGCGGCCTGCCCCGCACCGGTCGCTCACCTGACGAGATCCGGGCTGCCACCCGTGTCGTGCTGCCTGGCGTGGGAACCTTTGGCGCGGCCATGGACACGCTCCGCGGCGCCGGTACCGCCGATGCCCTCAAGGAGCACATCGACAGCGGCAAGCCGCTTCTCGCCATCTGCGTCGGATTCCAGCTGCTGTGCCGGTCCAGCGAGGAATCTCCGGGGGCCACCGGTCTCGGCCTCATCGATGACGTGGTGACGCGGTTTCCGGAAGGGGTGCGGGTGCCCCAGTTCGGCTGGAACAGCCTGGCGCCCGGAAGCGGTTGCAGGACACTCGTCGACGGCCATGCCTACTTTGCCAACTCCTATCGTCTCGAGTGCGCGCCTCGCGGCTGGTGTGCCGCCATGGCGGACCATGGCGGACCCTTCGTTGCCGCACTCGAGCGCGATGCCCTTGTGGCCTGCCAGTTTCATCCGGAACTGTCCGGTTGCTGGGGTGAGGCACTGATCCGCCGCTGGCTGGCCACGCCGTGCTGACCGCACGGGTCATTCCCTGTCTCGATGTCGACGCCGGACGCGTCGTCAAGGGCGTCCGCTTCCAGGGGTTGAGGGACGCCGGCGATCCCGTGGAACTGGCCAGGACCTACGAACGCCAGGGTGCCGACGAAATCGTCATGCTGGACGTGTCGGCAACGCCGGAAGGCCGCCACAATGCCCGGGATGCCGTGGCGGCAGTGCGCCAGACTCTGGGCATTCCGCTGACCGTGGGCGGCGGCGTGAGGTCGCTCGACGACGCCGGGGCCCTGCTTGAGGCCGGCGCGGACAAGGTCGCGGCCAACACCGCCGCTGTTTCGAGACCGGAACTCCTGGGCGAGATTGCCGGAAGGTTCGGCCGCCAGTGCACCGTGGTGGCCGTCGATGCCGCCGCCAACGGCGCGAGCTGGGAGGTCGTCACGCTGTCGGGACGGACGCGCACGGGTCTTGATGCCATTCACTGGGCCGTCCGGGCGGTCGAACACGGCGCCGGCGAAATCCTGCTGACCAGCTGGGACCGCGACGGCACCCGATCCGGCTACGAGACCGGGCTCATCGCCGCCGTGGCCGCCGCGGTGCCGGTTCCGGTCATCGCCTCCGGTGGTGCCGCCTCACCTGCCCACCTCGTGGAGGCTCTGCGCCACGGTGCCGATGCGGTGCTGGCCGCCTCGATCTTCCACGGTTCAGACTACACGGTGGGTGACGTCAAGCAGGCCATGGCAGGGGCGGGCATTCCGACACGACCGGTCCCCGGACACACCCAGGGATCACACACATGATCGTCCCGTCGATAGACCTGTCGAACGGCCAGGCCGTGCAGCTCGTCGGCGGCAGGGAGCTCCGCATCGAGGCCGGCGATCCCCGGCCAATCGCCGAGCGCTTCCGTCTGGCCGGCGAGATCGCCGTCATCGACCTCGACGCCGCCCGCGGCACCGGCCACAACCGCGCTCTCATCGAAGACCTCGTGCGCATGGCGCCCTGCCGTGTCGGTGGCGGTATCCGGGACGTCGACACGGCGCGGCACTGGCTCGATGCCGGCGCCCGCCGGATCATTCTCGGGACCGCAGCCACGCCGGAGATTCTCTCGCAGCTGCCGCGCCAGCGGGTCATCGTTGCCCTCGATGCGCTGCATGACGAGGTGGTCACCCATGGCTGGACAACGCGAAGCGGCGAGACCGTGGAGGCAGGGATGGCGAGACTCCACGACCTTGCCGGCGGCTTTCTCGTCACCTTCGTCGAGCGCGAGGGGAGGATGGAAGGAACCGATCTCGACCGCGCCCTTGCCCTCGCCGGAGCAGCGGGCGATGCCCGCCTGACGGTGGCAGGCGGGTTCACCGACCCCCTGGAAATCGCCACGGCCGATCGCGCCGGGATCGACGCCCAGGTCGGGATGGCGCTTTATTCGGGCGCCCTTCACCTTGCCGATGCCATTGCCGCGCCGCTGGTGAGCGACCGACCGGATGGCCTGTGGCCGACCGTCGTGGTCGACGAGCACCAGCGGGCCCTGGGTCTGGCGTGGTCGGATGTCGAGAGCCTGCGGGCCGCCGTCGACCGGAAAGCGGGTGTCTACCATTCGCGCACCCGGGGTCTGTGGATCAAGGGCGAGACATCGGGCGCCACCCAGGAACTTCTGAGGATTGATCCCGATTGTGACCGCGACACCCTGAAGTTCACCGTGCGCCAGGCGGGCAGCGGTTTCTGTCACCTGGGAACCCGCACCTGCTGGGGCCACGACGCGGGTCTTCCGGCCCTTGTGCGTGTTCTCGCCGGTCGCCTAGCGGACGCACCCGCCGGCTCCTACACGGCCCGGCTCTTCAGCGAGCCGGCAGTCCTCGAGGCCAAGCTCCTCGAGGAAGCCGGGGAACTGGCCGCGGCCGGAACACGGGCCGACGTCATGCACGAGGCGGCCGATGTCATCTTCTTTGCCCTCGTCGCAGCAGTCCGCGCCGGTGTGGACCTCGCCGACATCGAAGGAGAACTCGACCGCCGCGCTCTCGCCGTCACCAGACGCTCCGCCACCTGAAGGCACGGTCCCCACAAAAAAATCCTTCCGCCGGCGCTTTGCCCCTTGAACTCGCCGGTCTGCCTCCTACATCACTGTTGGCACTCTCCCCCGGTGAGTGCCAAAACGCTTGAACCCGGAAGGAATCATATTCATACAGGAGGTTGCAACATGGCGTTCCGTCCGTTGCACGACCGCGTTCTGGTTCGTCGTCTAGACAGCGACGACGTCAGCGCGGGCGGCATCATCATTCCAGACACTGCCAAGGAAAAGCCGATGGAAGGCGAAGTCGTCGCCACCGGTCCTGGCGCCCGCGACGAGTCCGGAGCGGTCCAGGCGCTCGACGTCAAGGCGGGTGACCGCATCCTTTTCGGCAAGTGGTCCGGCACCGAGGTCAAGATCGATGGCGACGAACTCCTCATCATGAAGGAGTCCGACATCATGGGCGTCGTCGAGTGAGACACTAAGTAGCGAACCCAAAGGAGATAACAGCAAGATGGCTGCCAAAGAGGTCAAATTCTCAGCTGACGCGCGCTCTCGCATGATGCGCGGCGTCAACGTTCTCGCCGATGCCGTCAGGGTGACCCTCGGGCCCAAGGGCCGAACCGTCGTTCTCGACAAGTCATTCGGCGCTCCCCGCGTCACCAAGGACGGGGTCACTGTCGCCAAGGAAATCGAGCTTGAAGACAAGTTCGAGAACATGGGCGCCCAGATGGTCCGCGAGGTCGCCTCGAAGACGAACGACATTGCCGGTGACGGCACCACCACGGCAACGGTTCTCGCCCAGGCAATCGTGCGCGAGGGAAGCAAGGCGGTTGCCGCCGGACTCAACCCCATGGACCTGCGCCGCGGCACGGAAGCCGCCGTGAAGGCCGTGATCGAGGACCTTGAGAAGCGTTCGCGCAGGATCAAGTCGTCCGACGAAGTGGCCCAGGTGGGTACGATCTCCGCCAATGGCGACACCGAGGTCGGGCGCATGATTGCGGAAGCGATGCAGACCGTCGGCAACGAGGGCGTGATCACCGTCGAGGAAGCCAAGTCCCGCGACACGGAACTCGATGTCGTCGAGGGCATGCAGTTCGACCGTGGTTATCTGTCGCCCTACTTCATCACCGATCCCGACAAGATGAAGACCGAGTACGAGGACGTCGCGGTCCTGATCCACGAGAAGAAGCTGTCGAGCCTCCAGGCGATGCTGCCCATTCTCGAGGAAGTCGCGAAGTCGAGCCGGCCGCTGCTCATCATCGCCGAGGATGTCGAGGGCGAGGCGCTCGCCACACTCGTCGTCAACCGCCTGCGCGGAGGCCTCAAGGTCGCAGCCTGCAAGGCGCCCGGCTTTGGCGACCGTCGCAAGGCCATGCTCGAGGACATCGCCATCCTGACCGGTGGCCAGGTGATCAGCGAGGATGTCGGCATCAAGCTCGAGAACGTCACACTCGACATGCTCGGCAAGGCCAAGCGCGTGGTCGTCAAGAAGGACGATACCACGATCGTTGGCGGCGCCGGCAAGAAGGCGGACATCAAGGGCCGTTGCAACCAGATCCGCCAGCAGATCGAGACCACCACCTCCGACTACGACCGCGAGAAGCTTCAGGAGCGGCTCGCCAAGCTCGCCGGCGGTGTCGCCGTGATCAAGGTTGGCGGTTCCACCGAGGTCGAGGTGAAGGAGCGCAAGGATCTCGTCGAGGATGCGATGAACTCGACCCGTGCCGCTGTCGAGGAAGGCATCGTGCCTGGCGGTGGCGCCGCCCTGCTCTATGCCCGGCGCGCGCTTGACAAGCTCAAGCTCGACGATGCCGACCAGCAGGTCGGTGTCGATATCGTCCGCAAGGCGATCGAGTCCCCGGCACGGCAGATTGCCGAGAATGCCGGCCTCGACGGCGCGGTCGTCACCGGCAAGATCCTCGAAAAGAACGACAGGAACTGGGGATTCGATGCCCAGGCCGAGGTCTACAAGGACCTGGTCAAGGCCGGCATCATCGATCCCACCAAGGTCGTTCGCACGGCTCTGCAGGACGCCGCCTCGGTGGCCGGCCTGCTGATCACCACGGAAGCGATGATCGCCGAGAAGCCGAAGAAGGACTCGCCCGCCGCAGCTCCAGGCGGCGGCATGGACGACATGGACTTCTGAGCGTACCATCCGGATGATCCGACGGGAGCCGCGGTGGATGCCGCGGCTCCCTTCATTCCGGCCTCCGGAGTCGTCCATGATTTTCGATCACGACACCGAGTTCGTCATCATCGGTTCCGGATCGGCCGGCTCGACCCTGGCGAACCGGCTTTCCGCCGATCCGGTGAACCGGGTCCTGGTTCTCGAGGCCGGACCGGCGGACCGCGGCCTCTTCAGCTGGATGATCCACATGCCGACGGCCTTCGCCTGGCCGTTGCGCGACGATCGTTTCAACTGGTTCTATCACTCCGAACCGGAGCCCTGGCTCTACGGCAGGGTGATCCACTGCCCCAGGGGCCGCGTGCTCGGCGGATCGAGTTCGATCAACGGCATGGTCTACATTCGCGGCCATGCCCTCGACTATGACAAGTGGGCACAACGCGGCTGCCGCGGCTGGTCCTATCGCGACGTCCTGCCGTATTTCCGGCGGGCCGAGACCCACGAGAAGGGGAGCGACGACTACCACGGTGGAGACGGACCGCTCCACGTCACATCCGGCCGCCTCAAGAGCAATCCGCTGCACCAGGCTTTCACGGCGGCGGCCGTCGAAGAGGGCTATGCCGAGAGTTCCGATCTCAATGGCTTCCGCCAGGAGGGCATCGGGGCCATGGACCGCACGACCCGCAACGGGCGGCGCTGGAGCACGGCCACGGCATACCTGAGGCCGGCGCTTCGCCGGGCCAATCTCTCGCTTGCCACCCGGGCGCTCGTGACCCGCATTCTCATCGAGAACGGGCAGGCGATCGGTGTCGAGTACATCCACCGCAACGAGGTCCGCAGGGTTCGCGCCACGCGCGAGGTCATTCTCGCAGGCGGCGCCATCAACTCTCCCCAGATCCTGCAGCTCTCGGGCATCGGCCACGCCGACCGCCTCGCCAGTCTCGGCATCACGCCTCACGTCGACCTGGCCGAAGTGGGTGAGAACCTGCAGGACCACCTCGAAGTCTTTGTCCAGCACGAATGCAGGGAACCGGTCAGTCTGCTGCGTCACCTGACGCCCACCGGCAAGCTGAAGGTCGGCCTCGAGTGGTTCCTCACCAAGTCAGGTCCGGCAACCTCCAATCACATGGAATCGGGTGGATTCATCCGCAGCCGCCCCGGCATCGAACACCCGGACATCCAGTTTCACTTCCTGCCGATGGCCATGACCTACGACGCCTTCAACGTGAACCGCATCCATGGTTTCCAGGCGATGGTCGACATCATGCGACCGCTCTCGCGAGGACATGTCAGGATCCGCAGCGCCGATCCGCGCCAGGCGCCCGAAATCCTCTTCAACTACCTCAAGGAATCAGAGGACGTCAGATGCCTCGTGGACGCTGTCCGCCTGACCCGGGAGATCCTCGCCGCGAAGGCCTTCGACCGCTACCGCGGCCAGGAGATCTGGCCTGGTGAAGACAGGCAGACCGATGCCGAGCTCGAAGCATGGATCCGGGAGACTTCAGAATCGAGCTATCACCCGTCCTGCACCTGCGCCATGGGGAGCGTCGTCGATCCGGAACTGAAGGTCCATGGCATCGAGGGCCTGAGGGTGGTGGACGCCTCGGTCATGCCGGACATCGTCTCGGGCAACCTCAATGCCCCCGTCATCATGATCGCGGAAAAGGCCAGCGACATGATTCTCGGGCGTCCCCCACCGGAACCTTCCGACGCCCCGGTGTGGATCCACCCCGAGTGGGAAACGCGCCAGCGCTGAGCCCCGAAAGAGTACCACCGCATCACGCCAAAGAGAGTCACCGGGATCAGGACTCTGGAGAAGCCGCCGGACCGGGCGGGGCTTTGCCGCGCGCCCCCCTCCCAGTCCTGGCAGGCGTGCTGAAACGACTATGCTGCCGCCTGCCAAGTCCTATCTGACGGGACAACGATTTGTCGGAGCCCGTGTCACCACGGAATCCTGAAGCGTTCCTTCATGGCCGGCGTTCTCCCCCAGGCCGCGCCGGGCAGTTCATCGATAAGGATGGTGAACACGCGGCGAAAGGAGTCTGCGATTGCCTCTTCCGTCAGAATTTCCGCATTCGCCGCCGGCAGCAAAGGACGCACGTCGGTCAACAGACCCGGGTCAGCCAGCTTGGCGAACATCCGCTCCTGCGCTTGGGCCCGGGACATCGTCTGGCCGGACAGGTCGAGATACTGCCCGAACATCTCGACCACTCGGGTGACATCGAGATTCTCGAAGACCTCCAGTGCGTGCGCGAGGTCGTAGAGATCGCGCCCCTGATGACGTTGCAGCAACGCACGCAGCTTGGTCGACAGCATCTCTTCGCGCGAAAACGTCGAGATTGGCCCTTCGCCCGAGAACCAGGGATTGTTGATTTCCAATGGCAACGACGCCGGTCCGTCGAAAGCCTGGACCTCGCGGGTGTTGATCTCGATCTTCAGCCGGATGGGGACGCCACTGCCGTCCTCGGAATCGACCCGGAAGCGTAACTTCGGTGCCACAGGGCTCTGATCGAATCCCCCTCGCCCGAGCCATGGTTCCAGGATGACACGCAGTCGATCGAGGACGGGACCAATCGGCCCGCTGGAAGTCCGGACCAAGTCGATATCCTCGGAGTAGCGCACCGGTTTCGGGAAGTGCAGCTTGTTGAGCGCCGTTCCGCCGCGAACCCGCACTGCATCGCGCAATACGTTGTCGGAGAAAATCTCTACCAGAGCACGGCCGATGATGAGGTCCTGTTCGACCTGTCGCTGATCGGCCCAAGGAACGACGATCCCCCAGGCGACGATGTTCTGCGCCGGGATCATGAGTCAATCCGCGGCACGCGCCGTACGACGACGCGCCATCGCAGATCACGCTGGCGCGGCTCGGGCGCAAAGTCCGGATCCTGTGCACCCCTCCGGTCGAGTTCGGTCCAGGGCAGCGATCCCCTTGCCCGCAGGACCTCCAGCATAGGCTCCGTCAGCACGTCATGGTCGAATTGGTCCAGCAGGTATCCAAGACGCTGCACGACCGGCCGTTCCACAACCGCCGACAACTCGGCCAGTTGCTCCGGATCGATCCCTTGCCTGAGATCCGAGAGGACCTCGGCGATGTTGTCGATGCCGCCGGATGCCTGTGGATAGCGCAACAGGTCGAGGGCCGTCAGTGCGGCCGACGAGATCTTCATCATGCCGGTATCGGTCTTGCGGTCCTCGATCCCTCCGTTGACCGCTTCCATGTCCTTGCGAAAATAGAAGAAGATCGTGCTGCGGCCGGCGCGAATCCTCGGCAGGCGCTTGGCCGTGACGACCTGAAACTCCATGACCGCCTGGTGCGTCGCGCCGTGCAGTTCCGCAGCCTTGAGCAGCCCGACGTAGTAGGCCTGACCTTCGCGGAGCATGAGCGCATCGATGTACCAGGCTGGTGGGGGCGCTCCCCAGGATGCGAATTGCGGCGGAACAACGACATAGAAGCCCTGACGCAGATTCAGCAATGCTCCACGTCGTTGCAGCCGCTCGGCGGCATCCAGGAAAGCGCCGTGCCCGATACCGAGAGCGTGTTCGGCCTCCTCTGCAGTAAAGACCGTCCGGCCAGTGGATAGCAGACTGCTCACATAGCGTGACAGGGCGGATCGTTGATCGTGAATCATGGCTGATTGTCCGCTTCAAATACGGATTTGTCAACATGACTCCTACCAGTCACGAACACATGTTCTTGATTCCGGATGTGGAACGGAGATTGCGGCTTGAAATCTTCCGATTGAACGTTACCGTTCGGAGGACAGATCGACGATGCGGGATTGGCCCATGAGCCGGCCTGCCGGAACGGTCACATCGCCTGTGTCTCAAGGGCTTCTCGCACCCAGCGCTGGAGGGCGGCGATCGAGTGCTCGCTCATGACGCCGCCCCGGGGGTTGACGACGAGCGGACCCGGTTCGTAGTGGCCGCTTTCAAGACCACGCTGAACCGATTCCACGATGTCGATATCTTCTGCCAGCGTGGTATCCCGATCGAGGCGCGCCAGCTGGCGGGCCGTGGCGTCGCTCTCTCCGTTCCTGGCATACCAGCCGCGCCGCACCGTCACCGTGGAGTGGTTCGTCGCCTCCCAGTGGAACGTATTGACCAGGCGTCCAGGGTAGACCTGGAATGAACACGTCGGCCACAGGTACCAGGAACTGTAGGACGACGCCCCTTCATCCGAGACATCGATGCCATAGGTCATGGCGTCGGACTGCGGGGCGGTGGTCGTGTGCCGGAGGCAGTAGCCCTGCGGCCGGATATCGTAGCTGTCGGGATCGAGGACGCCGCTGGAGAGCGTCGGATGACGCAGCTTGCAGTGGTAGCACTCGTTGTAGTTCTCCACCGAGACCTTCCAGTTGCAGGCCTCCTCGACGACCACCTCGTCCACGAGCCGGAGGTCGTCGATGAAAGGCACAAGGTCGCGCAGTTCCTCGTCGACGCCGGGGAACCAGTGCGCCATGGGAAGCGCCTCCCGGTCGGGATTGACGAAAACGAAACCGCAGAACACTTCGCAGCGGACCTCTCCCAGACGGATCGAGCCGGCATCGAAGTGCGGCACGTCATCGCTTCCGGGAGCACTTTTGAGACCACCGTCGAGGTCGTAGCACCAGCCATGATAGGGACAGGTGATGAGCCTTCTGTTGCCCTTGCCAGACAGGAGTTCGTGACCTCGGTGCCGGCAGACATTGTGAAAGGCCTTCACCGTCCCCGATGGATGGCGAATGGCCATGATCGCCTGCCGGGCGACATAGTCTCCGGGGCGAGGCAATTCGGACTGATGGCAAACGAGTTGCCAAGTGTGACCGAAGATCTTCCTGCGCTCTTCCATGAAAAGGCCGCGGTCGGTGTACCAGCTGGCACCCAGAGCCCGTTGCGGTTCACGTGTCATGGGCCGACTCCACCTTCGCCATTGTACTTGTAGCCCCATATGCGTGCGCTTTCATCTCGACAGGTGAACCATTCCCCTGATATAGACGGCACCGCCGTGGCGGGCGCATAGCTCAGTTGGTAGAGCAGCTGACTCTTAATCAGCGGGTCCAAGGTTCGAGTCCTTGTGCGCCCACCACATTTTCCAGTCAACGTAGTTCGGTTAGGATGTTTGAGCGGTCGGTTCGCATCGACCGATAAGTCCATCGTCAACACATGGTCAGCTAGTGTAGATGACTTGACAACCACCACTGGGAACCATAGGTTCACCATTGCGGTTGGGAGGGCTGCCTCGGCAGTTCGTTGAGCCATAGGCTCACCCGGCTGCATTTTTTTGTTCCGTTGGTTCGGCGTAGAAATGCACCTTCTATACCTTGACGATGCTGGCTCGTCCGCAAATGCCAATGAGCAGTACCTAGTTCTCGGCGGTGTATCTGTATTCGAAGCACAATCGCATTGGATCACTACTCAACTAGATACTCTGGCGGAGGACATTGATCCCGCAGACCCCCACGGGGTCGAATTCCATGCTTCGGAAACCTATGATCGGCGCTCCAGCACATGGAAACATTTGAGTCGGGAGGAAGCACGAGGCACGATCAAATCCGTTCTTGATGTATTGGCAGCAGCCTATGATTCGGCACGGGCATTCGCCTGTGTCGTTCACAAGGCCTCGTATCCGAACCGGGACCCGATGGAGATAGCGTTTGAGGATCTTTGCAGCAGGTTTGACCAATACTTGAATCGTTTGCGCACTGCCGGCAACCCGCAACGAGGTCTCGTGATTCTCGACAAGAGTTCCCACGAGACGACGCTTCAGAAAATGTCCGTCGACTTTCGGACGCTCGGTACCCGCTGAGGAGTCATCAGGAACTTGGCCGACACACCGCTCTTCGTGGATTCTCGTGCATCCCGCGTCATTCAACTGGCCGATCACGTTGCGTACGCGGTGTTCCGGCGATATCAGTCCGGAGACACGCAGTACTTTGACCGCATTGCTCACAAATTCGATTCAGAAGACGGAGTAGTTCACGGGCTTTCCCACAAAGAGCCCGGAAACCGGCATTGCATGTGTATTGCTTGCCTCAGTCGGCGAAGCGCGAACACCCATTCGGATCGCGACAGTGCTTAAGGACCGTACCCAACGCTCGTCGGCAACCCAAGAGTTCTCAAACAACCTTACCATGCGGACCGTGTGCTCTTCACACCAGGGCTCGCCTTGCCGCGCCGAACGCCCGCAGATAGGCGGTCCAGGCCCGTTCGGTCCAGTGTTTCGGATCATCGCATAGAATAAACAGACAATGGCGCGACATCACGCGGCCTCATCCACCAGGTGGTCCCGACGCGGCCAGGGCCTCGTTCACGGCCACTCCACCGGCCACGATCCCGGCAAGCTGTCCTGGACTGGATCGAAACCCGGAAACCGTCCGTTTTCTTCTCCTCAACTCCCGCTCATCCATCCGTCTCCCCCTTCCGGGGCTCGCCCGGAAGGAGCGAGAGGAGCCGCCCTGATACCGATCGGGCCGCTTCCTCGAGCCGCCATTCGAACCCCGGACTCAGCATCGCGCCTATGTCGGCATTGAACTGCGCATCGTCGATCTTGCCCTCAAGGTTCCGCTCGAACATCGCGCGCGTAACCGGACCGCCCTCGCGTTCCATGTACTCGCGGAACGAATCCGCGATTCGAACGGCATCGCTCCGTTCGTCCGCCAACCCCATCGCCAGTGTCGTCGCACCCCAACCGTTGCGGCGTCCCGCGTCCGTGACAAGGCATGATCGTCGTGCGAATTCTCGCCAAAGTCGGCCACTCTCACCATCGTAGCCACCCCGGTAGAGAGTGACTCCGGTGCCGCACATGGCATCCGCCCGCGCTTTCGCTGCGGTGGCGCGGGTGTGGGGCAAGGACCCGGCGCGAGCCCTCCCGCTGCTGTCGTCGGCAACGACATCGACGACGTCGCGGGCGTCAGCGCCGGCGCGTTGCCAGACCCCGGAAGGGACGCCAAGATGTCGGGTGCGCACGGACTGTACGAAAGAGGAATGTGTCGATGGCGAACCTGGCGAAGAACACCACGGCCACCATTGTTCTGTCGCTGCGCTACCGGGACGCCCCGGCCGCCATTGAATGGCTCTGCGAGGCGTTCGGCTTCGAAAAGCACTTCGTCGTACCCGGCGAGGACGGGACGATCGCCCATGCCCAGCTCGTCTTCGGCAACGGGATGATCATGCTGGGCTCGGCCCGCGACGATGAATTCGGCGAACTTCAGAAACCGCTGGAGACGCCGGACAGCCCGGTGTCCAAGAGTGCCTACGTGATCGTGGACGATGTCGACGCGCACCATGCCCGCGCCGTCGCCGCCGGGGCGCGGGTGGTCATGACGCCGGAGGATCAGGACTATGGCGGGCGCCTCTACGCCTGCCGCGACCCCGAGGGCAATCTCTGGAACTTCGGCAGCTACGATCCCTGGGAGTAACGCCGCGGGGACGGATGTGCCGGTGCAGGCGGAGGGAGAATGGCAGCTCGATCCACGACTTGCCTGTCTCCATCGTTCGGGCAGTCAACGGCGGCGGAACCACGTCCTGCTGATCTCTCTCGATCTGATCTGCTATCCCCGGGCATCGGGTACATCGACTTTGTCGCCCAGGTCCCTCCGACTTCAGGCAGGGGATCGACCCGGATCAACACGCCACCTCGTCAGCGGTCGTGGAACGTCTCGGGTATCTTCAGGACGACCTTAGCCGCGACCCGTCGACGGGTCTGTTGCTGGAATTCTTGCGGACACGCAAGCGCCCTGCTTGACCGAGCTCGAACAGCAGGAGGCACGCTACCCGATCCTTGTGTCTGAGCCACGCCGGCATGATTGCTGATGTGACGGGGAACTGGCTGAGATCGCGGGAGCGATGCGGCGTTGAGTCCGACGGCCCTGAGTACTTGCCGGCAGGGCTTCGCAGGTCCTTTGGATACGCTCCTTCCCTGGCCATACATCGACGGCAAGGTCATGTGTGGAACCAGTTTCCTTCCTTGACAGGAATTCCGAAAAACATTGCCTGTTGAGTAACGATCATGGCCGGACGTCATGGAAATCACCTTCCGGACCCGTAAACTCGAAAAGGTCTTCAACGCGGCGGATGACCTGCAGAAGAGCTACGGAGCCAGGATGGCGAGGGCCATCATGATGCGGATGGCCGTGCTCAGGGCGGCGCACCGTTTGGCGCTGGTGCCAACGACGCCACCGGATAGGCGGCATCAACTCAGTGGAGACCGGGACGAACAGTTCGCCGTGGATCTCGTCCAGCCGTACCGCCTTGTGTTGAGGGCCAACCACGAGACAGTTCCGCGTAAGGAAGATGGCGGAACAAGCACGGAACAGGTGACAGCGATCATGATTCTCGATGTGGTCGACTATCATTGACGGAGGATGGACAGATGGCGACAGCAGCCAACCAATACAGCCCCGACTATTCGGTCCCGCCCGGGTGGGTCCTCGGGGAACGTCTCGAGGCCGAGGGGATTTCACATGCAGAATTCGCACGTCGATGTGGGCGCTCGCCGAAGCTGATCAGCGAAATCATCTCGGGCAAGGCACCGCTCGAGCCGGGAACCGCATTGCAGTTTGAAAAGGTACTTGGCGTCGATGCCAGCATCTGGCTCGGGATCGAGGCCGACTATCGGCTTCACCGGGCTCGGGAGACCGAAGCCGGTGAAGCCGTTGCCTTTGCAGAGTGGATCAAGGCCTTCCCCGTCCGGGACTTGGTGAAGCGAGGCTGCTTTCAGCGTCCAGAATCTGATGTCGACGCCGTATCGAAGTTGCTTGCGTTCTTCCGAGTGGGTTCGGTGGGTGCCTGGAATGCTCGCTACGGTTTCGCCAGTGTTGCCTATCGCCACTCCCCGACCTTCAAGAGCAATGAGGCCGCACTGGCCACCTGGCTCCGACTCGGTGAAATCGAGGCCGAACGACAGGAGTGCGCGGACTACAGCGAGAGTCTATTCAGGCACGCGATTCGGACTATCCGCGGCCTGACACGTGAGGAGATCGGTGAGGCTTTGCAGCGGACCACAACACTATGCAATGAGGCAGGCGTTGCGCTGGCGCTGGTGCAACCTTTGCCAAGGACGGCGCTCAGCGGTGCAGCCTGGTGGCTATCCCCCAGGAAGGCCGTCATCCAGCTGACTGCCCGACATAAAACTGATGACCATCTGTGGTTCAGCTTCTTCCATAAAGCGGCGCACGTTCTGCATCACAGCAAGAGAGGAATTTTTGTCGACGAAACCAACGGAAACGGAGCCGGACTTGAAGCAGAGGCCAATGAGTGGGCGTCCAACACGCTGGTTTCCCGGAGCGCATGGCACCAGTTTGTCGCTACGTCACCACGCAGCGCGCGTGCCGTCAGGGCATTCGCCGAGGAACAGGGCATTGCCCCTGGCATTGTCGTCGGCATGCTCCAACACAGTGGGCTCCTTCCCTGGACACACCTGAATGCTCTCAAAGTCCGCTTGGCCTGGGAATCATAGCTGTTCGTGGCCGCAAAGCGATGTGCGAGAGAAAGCCCCTTGTTGGACAGCGTGGGGATTCCTGCATTTCGGTACGATCAACCTGATCGGTCAATTGAGCCGCAATCAGATCACCCAACTGGACGCCGAGGCAACAATCGGCATCCAGCGCGAAGCCAGAGAGCCCGGACCCGCTGCGAGACAGACGGTGGAGCGGTCGGGAAGACACCCTGAAGCGCATGGATACGCCCTGTGGTCGTCGGCACTGCCCCTCGAAGGTCATCGACATCAAGCGTTGTACGGGAAACGAAGGGCGGCGGGTTGCTGTCACTCTGCCTCCATACGGATCCCGTCGCGAAGACGCAGGGCCTCGTCCCGGAGTTCATGGACATCAAGGCAAGGAGGTCGCTTCAGAAGATGCCGCGTTGCTCCGCGCAAGGGACGCGCCGGGCATGGGCCCCTTTCAGGACGGATGATCGTGCTGCCAGCCCGGTTCGTCGCATGCGCGGGAAGCTGGCTGCGGCCCACCCCTCGTTCACTTGCGTCTTCGGGGTTCAGGGTCCTCAGATGAGACCGGTTGTGTGGCGGGGAACCTCCGTGTCGCGATGCACGTGGACGCTGGCGAGAAGTCCGAAGGCCATCATCAGGGTCAGCATCGCCGTGCCGCCGAACGACATCAGGGGCAGGGGCAGGCCGACGACGGGAATCAGTCCCGTCACCATGGCGATGTTGGAAAAGACGTAGAGGAAGAATGTCGACACGATTCCAAGGGCCAGCAATCTGCCGAACTGGCTGCTGCTTCTGGAAGCGACGCTGACCCCGTAGAGCACGATGAAACAGTAGAGAAGGATGAGACCGAGCGCGCCGACCAGCCCCAACTCCTCGGCGAGCATGGTGAAGATGAAGTCTGTGTGCTTTTCGGGCAGGAAATTGAGCTGACTCTGGGTGCCGTTGAACAGGCCCTTTCCCCACACGGCCCCCGAACCGAGCGCGATCTTCGACTGCTGGATGTGGTAACCGGCGCCCAGGGGATCGAGGTTCGGATTGAGGAACGTCAGCACACGGTCCCTCTGATAGGGCAGGAGGACATACCAGACCACCGGCGCCATACCGAGAACGGCCGAGAATCCGGCGATGAACCAGCGCTTGCGGACGCCCGCCAGGAACATCAGCAGGATGCCGCCGGCGACCATCAGGAGACCGGTTCCGAGGTCCGGCTGGCGGACCACCAGGACAGAGGGCAAGAGGATGAGGATCAGCGGCACCGGCAGGCTGGTCCAACGCCGGGCAACGTTGAGCGCCAGGCTGTGATAGTAGCGGGCGAGCGCCAGGATCACGGCAAACTTCATGAGTTCCGACGGCTGGAACTGGAAATTCATGCCACCGAGCGTGACCTGGATCCAGCGATGTACGCCGACGCCGCTGACTCCCGGTATCTCCATGGCGAGAAGCAGGGCCAGCGCTCCACCGTAGATCACGTAGGCCCAGCGGTGCACGTGACGGATGTTGATCATGGCGATGACAAGAAAGAGAGCCACGCCGGCGCCGAAACGCATGATCTGGGGCAGCGCCCATGGTCTCCAGTCACCCCCTGCCGCGGAATAGAGCATCAGGAACCCGAAGCCGGCGACCAGAACCAGCAGGAGGAGCAGGCCCCAGGCCATGTTGACGAGCTTGCCGCCAATGAGACGGGTGCCTGTGGCAAGGGGACTGGAGGACAGCGCCACCATCACGCGGTCCCTTCCGCCGGACCGGACGGGTCGTCATCAGTGTTCCAGCGGATCGACTGCCGCCTCTGCGCCTCGCGCAACACGTCACGCACCACCGGTGCCGCAGAGCCGGACCCGGCTCCCCCGTGATCAACGATCGCCGCAGCGACGTAACGGGGTTCGTCAAGCGGGGCATAGCCGACGAAGAGTCCGTGGTCCCGTTCGGCCCAGGGTATGTCTTCCTGACTCAGCCGGCCTTCCCGTTCCGCCTTCCTGAGACGCCGCACCTGGGAGGTGCCGGTCTTGCCGGCCATCTCCATGCCCTCGTCCTGAATCCTCGCACCGTAGGCCGTCCCCCCGTCGGCGTTGTTGACCACTTCGACCATGCCCTGGCGCACGGCCTGCACGTGAGCTGCGCCGAGATCAAGGGATTCGAATTCGGGCACCTCAGCCCCGGTTGGGTGACGCACCAGGCGCGGCGTCACCCGAAACCGTCCGTTGGCGAGACGTGCCATCATGACCGCGAGCTGGAGAGGTGTGGTGAGGACGTCGCCTTGACCGATTCCGACATTGATCGTGTCGCCGCCGTACCACGGTTCGCCATGGACGGCCCGTTTCCAGGCCGCGGTGGGAACCAGCCCGGCCCGTTCCCCGGTGAGCTCGATCCCCGTCGTTTCGCCAAGGCCGAAGAGCCGGGCCATGGCAGCAATCCGGTCCACTCCGACTAGATGGGCGACCTCGTAGAAGTACACGTCGCACGACGCCTTCAGGGCATCGACGAGACTGACCTCTCCATGGCCCCAATGCCGCCAGCATCGAAAAGTCCGGTCGCCCAGGGTGAAGCTGCCGGGACAATGGATCGTTGTCGCGGGGGTCACGGCGCCGGCTTCCAGCGCCGCCAGCGCCACCATCATCTTGAACGTCGAGGCGGGGGGGTACTGGCCGGCAACGGGCTTGTTGAGCAAGGGCGATCGGGGATCGTTGAGCAGGGCCTGCCAAGCATCCCCGGTCAGTCCGAAGTTGAACACGTTGGGATCGAAACTCGGGACCGATGCCAGGGTCAGCACGTCGCCGTTGAGAGCATCGAGAACGACCACGGATCCCGTCTGGTTCTCCATTCTGCGCACGGCGAACTCCTGGAGCGCCATGTCGATCGTGAGGCGGATGTCCGAACCCGGATCGTCCTCGCGGCGTTCGATCTCCCGGATGACGCGCCCCACTGCGTTGACCTCGACCTGGCGCGTGCCCGGCGTTCCCCGCAACTGATGCTCGTAGACCTTTTCTATTCCCGTCTTGCCCGTGCGGAAACCGGGAAATCTCAGCACCTTGTCGCCCTCGAGTTCGGATTGCGACACTTCGCCGACATAGCCGGAAACGTGGGCCACGAGGCTGGCGAAGGGATAGTGGCGATGCGGGACCGTCTCGATGACGATGCCCGGCAGCACCGGCAGGTTCACCTCGATGCGCGCCACCTCCTGCCAGGACAGGTTCTGGCGCACGGTGACGGGGATGAATCCCTCCTGGACGCCGATCTTGCGCAGTACCTTCGCAATGGTGCCGTCATCAAGGTCGATGAGCGCGGCAATGCGCTCGAGGGTGATCTCGACGTCGCCGGTCTGCTCGGGAGTCATGATCAGCTGGTAGGTGGGCCGGTTGACCGCCAGGCCTTTGCCAAAACGGTCGACAATCAGTCCGCGGCGGGGCGGCAGCAGGCGGATGCTGATGCGGTTGTCATTGGAAAGACGCTGGTAGCGCGCCGCATCGACAACCTGGAACTCGTAGAGGCGCCCGGCCACCGCGGCCACCAGCAATCCCTTCACGCCGAAGAGGACGACCGAGCGCCGGTTCACCAGAGTTCGCTGCTCGAAGTCTTCCCGCATGTCAGCCCGAGCCGGCAGCCTCCCGCCCGGCAAGGGAGACCAGATCCTGACACCGCGCGAGGAGCCAGTAGACTGCCGGGAACAGGGCCACGGTCAACAGGACCTGGAACACATGGACCAGCAGACCTGGATAGGACCACAGGTAGAGAGCCGCCAGCATCCAGTCGATGACCACCGCGGCAATGACCACGAGCGCATACTCGGCCCAGACGATGTGGAAGGACTTGCGCAGGAAGTAACGGCGGCGCGTGAAGACGCCGTAACGGACCATGACGAGGACGAGCGCCGTGATGCCGAGCGGCAGCCCGGTCATGAGGTCCGCAACGATACCGAGAAAGAAGGCGGAGGCGTAGCCGAAGAGATCGGGTCGGTAGACAGTCCAGAAGATGACGGCGGTCACTCCGAAGCGCGGGGCGACATCGCCGACATGGCCGAAATAGAGCGGCGTCGCGGTCACGAGCACGAGAGCAACGCCCGACACCAGGGGCAGGAACGATACCGCCCGGCGTTTCAGACTTGCGCCCCAGCCCTCGATTACCACAGCGGTTCCAGCATTCCGGCCTCGCGTGTTGTCTGCATGAGACCGGGCAGCGTGTAGTCGAGGACGCGCACGTGCTCGATGCGGGCAGGGTCGACGAAGGGCGTCACCCGGGGAAGACCGCCTTGTGAACCGGTGACGACTCCCACCGGGATCCCTGGGGGCAGCATCCCGCCCTCGCCCGATGTCACGAGTCGTTCGCCGGAATCGATGGTGCCGGCCAACTCGGTGAACAACAGCGACAGGACACGCGAATTGTCGCCGCTGACGATGGCCGGCTTGCGATTCGATTCGAAGACAACCGGAATACGGCTGTTGAGATCGGTCAGCAGCAGAACCCTGCTGCTGTGCCGTGCCGTCTCCGTGATCCTGCCCACGAGACCATGGGTTGCGACCACCGCCTGACCCACCCTGACACCGTCACGGCTTCCGGCATTGAGGACCGCCGTCCTGACAAACGTACCGCTGGAATGACCGATGATGCGGGCCGTGACAAAGGCCGCGCGAGGTTCGGCGACACTGGAGAGGAGTTCACGGAACTCGCGATTCTCGGCGAGCAATTGGCGCGCCGCCGCCTGCCAGTGCATCAGGCGTGCATTCTCGCGGCGCAGTTTTTCGTTCTCGGCCGCAACGGCAAGCCAGTTGTTGACCGAGTCGACCGCCGCGTTGACCGCCGACACCGGGCGGGAGGCCACATCGATGACAGGGGCCAGCACATCAAGCGTGCGCGTGCGGGCGTCGATGACCCAGAGACTGTCCGCGCGGCTCATGAGAATGAAGGCGAGGGCAGCGACGACGAAGAAGGGCAATGCGAAGCGTTGGGTGGTCTGGCGGGTGAGCAGGACAAGCTTCAGCATGCGTCAGTCACCACCTCTCACTGCGGAACAACCGTCATCCCGAATTGCCGTCCAGGACCTGCTTGAGTGTCCTGGGTTCCTCCAGCACCCTGCCGGTCCCCTGAACGACACATGTCAGCGGATCATCGGCGATGGTCACCGGAAGCCCGGTCGCCTTGCGCAGAACCTCGTCGAGCCTGTGGAGCATGGCGCCACCGCCGGTCAGGAATATTCCCGTGTCGACGATATCAGCGGCAAGTTCGGGCGCCGTCTGTTCAAGTGTGGTCTTCACCATCTCGACGATCTGACCGACGGGCTCGATGAGACCTTCGGCGACCTGGCGCTGGCTGATGACAATCTCCTTGGGCACACCGTTGAGAAGATCGCGTCCCTTGATGGCGATCGTCGGCCCGTCGCCATCCTCCGGCAGGGCGGCCGAGCCAACGGTCTGCTTGAGATTCTCGGCGCTCGACTCGCCAATCAGGAGATTGAACGTGTTGCGGATGTGGCGGATGGTGGCCTCGTCCATATGGTGCCCGCCGACCCTCAGGGACCTGGAATAGACGATACCGCCAAGCGACAGGACACCGACCTCTGTCGTGCCGCCGCCAACATCGACAACCAGGGATCCGCTTGGCTCCGTGACCGGCAGACCGGCGCCGATCGCCGCCGCCATCGGTTCCTCGATCAGACCGACCTTGCGTGCACCGGCGCGCAGACCGGCCTCCTCGATGGCGCGCCGCTCCACCGGCGTCGATCCCGATGGCACGCAGATGATGACCTCGGGCCTGGAAAAGAAGATGCGCCGGTTCACCTTGCGGATGAAGTACTTGATCATCTCCTCGGCGATCTCGAAGTCCGCGATGACACCGTCGCGCAAGGGATGAATGGCTTCGATGTGCGCCGGAGTCCGGCCGACCATCCTCTTGGCCTCCACACCGACAGCGAGCACGCGCACCTTGGAATGGTTCTTGTTGATCGCGACCACGGACGGTTCGTTCAGCGCAACTCCCTCGCCCTTGACATAAACCAGGGTATTGGCCGTCCCAAGATCGATCGCCATACCGGAAGACAACAGTCGACTGATCATCGCGGTCTGCAAACTCCCGTAATCACATGCCTTTGCATGGCGTTTCCCAGATACCAGCGAGGCACAGACCCCTGCTCAATTCCGGCAGATCAACCGGATTCGCCTTCATATCATGATTGCCCCGCACATTCGAATGCAATCGGACAAGGGCGAATCAGTTTCGTGACTTGTCCACGAGGCGATCCTCGGAGATCCAGGGCATCATGGCACGGAGCCTCTCGCCGACTTCCTCGATGGGATGTTCGGCGGCGCGGCGGCGCATCGCCTTGAAACTCGTCTGCCCGACCTCGTTCTCCAGCATCCAGTCCCTGGCGAAGCGTCCCGACTGGATCTCCGCGAGGATCGTCTTCATCCTCAGCCTGGTCTCGTCATCGATGACGCGGGGACCGCGGGTGTAGTCGCCGTACTCCGCCGTGTTGGACACCGAATAGCGCATGTTTGCGATACCGCCCTCGTAGATCAGATCGACGATGAGCTTTACCTCGTGGAGAGTCTCGAAATAGGCCATTTCGGGGGCATAGCCGGCATCGACCAGGGTCTCGTAGGCGGCCATGATGAGAGCCGTCAAGCCACCGCACAACACCACCTGTTCGCCGAAGAGATCGGTTTCGCATTCCTCCCGGAACGTGGTTTCGATGACTCCTGCCCGCCCGCCGCCAATGGCGCAGGCATAGCTGAGACCGGTTTCGTGGGAAAGGCTGCCGGGATCCTGGGACACAGCCAGCAGGCAGGGGACGCCCGCTCCCCTCGCATACTCGCCGCGCACCGTGTGCCCGGGCCCCTTGGGCGCAACCATGATCACGTTGAGATCGGCACGGGGCTCGATGAGATTGAAGTGAATGTTGAGCCCATGGGCAAAGGCAAGGGTCGCGCCGTCGCGAAGGTTGGGGGCGAGGTCCTCGTTGTAGAGGCGTCTTTGTCCCTCGTCGGGAGTGACGACCATGACAAAGTCGGCCCACTTGGCCGCCTCGGCGGTGCCCATGACCCGGAGCCCCTCGGCCTCGGCCTTGGGGGCGCTTGGAGAACCCGGTCTCAGCCCGATCGCCAGGTTCTTCGCACCACTGTCCCTCAGATTCAGCGCATGGGCGTGCCCCTGGCTTCCATAGCCAATGATCGCGACCTTGCTGGCCTTGATGAGGTTGAGATCAGCGTCGTGATCGTAGTAGACGCGCATGGCAATGCTCCGATGAGGTGGTGATATCAGATCGGATCGGGACCGCGGGAAATGGCAGCGACGCCGGTGCGGGAGACGTCGACCAGCCCCAGCGGGCGCATGAGATCGACAAAGGCCGAGATCTTGTCGAGCGATCCGGTGATCTCGAACACGAACGATCCGATGGTGCTGTCGACAACCCTGGCGCGGAAGATGTCGGCGATCCGCAGGGCTTCCACCCGCTTGTCTCCGCTGCTTGCCACCTTCACGAGAGCCAGCTCGCGTTCGACGTGCAGGCCTTGCGTCACGAGATCGCAGACCCTGTGAACCGGCACGATGCGCTGCAGCTGCGCCATGATCTGGGCAATCACCATTTCGGTTCCGTACGTGACGATGGTGATGCGCGACAGTCCGGCGGCCTTGTCGACCTCGTTGACGGTCAGCGAATCGATGTTGTAGCCACGCCCGGAAAACAGCCCGACGACGCGCGCCAGCACGCCCGGTTCGTTGTCGACCAGGACGGCAATTGTCGCTTTCCGTGTGGAAACGGTCTTCTTCTCGGCGGCAGGCATGCGTTCAGACCCTAGACCAGGACCATGCCCTCTTCCTTGTGGACCTGATCGAGCACCACTTCCTCATCGGGACTCATGGTGACCTGATTGTGGGCGGCGCCGGCCGGGATCATCGGATAGACGTTCTCGTCCGGGTCGACGACGATGTCGGCGATCACCGCGCTGGGCGTGGCGATCATCTCGTCGACAACGGCGTCGAGTTCGTCTGGCGTGGAGGCCCGCAGCCCGACAGCGCCATAGGCCTCGGCGAGTTTCACGAAGTCCGGCAGAGAATCCATGTAGCTCTCGGAGTAGCGTCCGCCAAAGAAGAACTCCTGCCACTGACGCACCATCCCCATCCATCTGTTGTTGAGAATGAACGCCTTGACCGGCAAGCGGTACTGCGCCAGCGTCGACATCTCCTGCATGTTCATGAGGACCGACGCCTCGCCTGCCACATCGATGACAAGGGCGTCGGGGTGGGCAATCTGGACGCCGAGCGCCGCCGGCAGCCCGTAGCCCATGGTGCCGAGTCCGCCCGAGGTCATCCAGTGGTTCGGCTTCTCGAAGTGCAGGAACTGGGCCGCCCACATCTGGTGCTGGCCGACTTCGGTGGTGATGTAGACATCATCCCTGCCGGAGATACGCCGGTTGAGAACCTCGAGGGCATGCTGCGGCTTGATCAGGGTGTCGGAGGGCTTGTAGCTGAACGACTTGCGCTGGCGCCACCCGTCGATCTGCGCCCACCACCGGTCAAGAGCGTCACCGTCACAACGCGCCTGACGCGACTTCCAGAGCTTGATGAAGTGTTCGAGCACGTAGCCACAGTCGCCGATGATGGGCACATCGACATGGATGTTCTTGTTGATCGACGAGGCGTCGATGTCGATATGGACCTTGCGTGATTCGGGGGAGAACGCATCGGTCCGGCCCGTGACGCGATCATCGAACCGCGCGCCAACGCACAGCATGACATCGCAGTCGTGCATGCACATGTTGGCTTCCAGCGACCCGTGCATACCGACCATGCCGATGAAGTTCCTGTTGGACGCCGGCAGGGCGCCCAGCCCCATGAGAGTGAGCGTGGTGGGGATGCCGGTCATGTTGACGAGATTGGTCAACAGCTGCGATGCCGCGGGGCCGGAATTGATGACGCCGCCTCCGGCATAGATCAGGGGCTGCCTGGCGCCCGCCAGCAGATCGACAGCTTCTGAAATCCGTTCGTGGTCACCCTTGAGGCGGGGACTGTAGCTTGGGTGCTGAATCGGCGCCGATGGCCGCGCATAGGCGGTGGAGGCCGTCACCACGTCCTTGGGCAGGTCCACCACCACCGGACCGGGCCGACCGCTGGCGGCAACCAGGAACGCCTCCCTGATGACGCGCGCGAGATCATCGACATCCTTCACGAGGTAGTTGTGCTTGGTACAGGGCCGCGTGATGCCGAGGGTATCGGCCTCCTGGAAGGCATCGTTGCCGATCAGGTGCGTGGGAACCTGGCCCGTGAGACAGACCACGGGCACCGAATCCATCAAGGCATCGGCAAGGCCGGTCACGCAGTTCGTCGCTCCCGGGCCAGACGTCACCAGGACGACGCCGACCTTGCCGGTCGAGCGGGCATATCCTTCGGCGGCATGCACCGCCGCGCCCTCCTGGCGCACCAGGATGTGCCGCAGGCTGTTCTGCTGGCACAGCGCATCATAGATCGGCAGCACGGCGCCACCCGGATAACCGAAGATGACGTCCACACCGAGATCCTGGAGGACCTTGACGAGAATCTCTGAACCTGTCATCTGCTTGTCGGTCACGAGTGCATCTCTCCGCAACAGGCGCCAACGGCGCTGACATGTCTCTTGACGGAAGTCCCCGCGCGCGTCCGGCGCCGCGTCGCAAGTGCCGGAACCTATGCGGATGACCGCCCGCGGTCAACGGAAAACCGCCTCCGGCCAGGCCCTGGGTTCCTTGGCTCGGACAGTCCAGACCACCTCGCCAACAACGCTGGCCCCGTCGCCGTTCCCGCGTTCACGGGAAAGACGGCACCGACTCTGCCGAGGCCGGGGTTCTACAATGCCGCGCCGTCACCTGCCGCCTTGATCCGCGACGCCAGTTCCTCGGTCACCCGAATCACCGCCGCCACCAAGGCTTCATCGACATCAATCTCCCCTTCGCACTCAGCAAGGTTCCTTCTGCGATGCGCTTCGTCCAGCACACGCCATTTCTCGACCGGAATGCCAAGCGTGTATCCAAGGCACTGGAAAACGAGATAACGATTGTTCGGTCGATAGCCGGTGCTCCGCAGCCCTGCCAGGGACAAGGCGTGCGCGGCGTTGTAGGCGAGGTCAAATCGGGACTCGAGGCTGAGGTCTTCATTCTTCGCATCCGCGAGCCGGACGACGCCGGACCGGATCAGTCCCGAGATCTCGTCGGCTATTGGCGGCTCCGCCTTCAACTGGCCTGTTGCCACCAGATTGTCCAGATGCTCATTGGCCATCGAGGCTGCCCACCAGAACGATGTGCGGCTCCCGCAGGATCCGGGTCAGAAACCCGGCATTGGCTGCGCGCCTCCTCCGGAACTCGCCCGACGTGTAGATCATCGGGTTCACGCGACGGCCGAGCATGTCCTCCGCGGGCGCCATGGCGGCGTAGACCGCTTCCAGTGTCACGTCTTCGGAGACGAGCAGGAGATCGATGTCGCTCGCCGCCGTGTCCGTTCGCCGCACAATCGACCCGAACAGCAGGGCCACGATGAGCCGATTCTCCAAAGGCTTGAGTGCGTTTCGAACGGTCACCTCCAGGCCAATGGTCTTGCGTACGATGCTGCAGATTTCATCAAAGAGAGGCGAATTGCGGTTCGCTTTGTAATGCTTGCGGTTGCCGACACGTGAAACCTCCGCAAGGCCGCTTCCTGCGAGCCGGGCGAGCTCACGCTGCACCGCCCCGCGCCCCGACCCTGCCAACTCGATGATTTCGGTTACGAAGAATTCACGGTCCGGCTGACCGAAAAGCAAGGCGAGTACACGCTGCTGCGTGGAGGTGAACAGCGCATCAGCAAGTGCCGTGACGCCCGGACCGTCCTTGCGGAGCGTCGTGTTCACATCGAATCTCGAGGTTTCTGTACCCATAATAGGTATTATGATTCCCGAACTGGGTATGTCAAGTACACTGGAAGCGGAAGCAATGTCACCACCGGGCCCTGACAGACATCGCCTCAGTCCCAGTGTTCTGATCAAGAAGTTCGTCAGAACACACTCATCGGTTTGACAGGACGTGTGACCGGTGAGCAGAGCAGCGGTAGCGACCACGCTGTCCGAGGCGGAACGGCGTGAGCTGGAGGGCTTGGCGCGTCGCCGGAAGACGACGCAGGGCTTGGCGCGGCGGGCTCGGATCGATGGCGGCGACCGAGGAGCTTCTGGCACAAGGCGATTGTCGAGGGGGTCGGGGCGGACGCGAACACGGTCGGCAAGCGGCGGCGGCGCTTTGCAGAACGCGGGCTCCACGACGGGCCGCGTCCCGGGGCACCGCGCAAGATCGGCAATGACATCCTCGCAACCGTCAAGCGCTTCTATCTGAGCATGCTCGAAATCGCCGAACGACAGAAGGAAATCACCACAACTTCAGAATCGGATCGAACGCCCGTCCCGCGCTCAGAACTCCGCGCCAAGCGCCAGGAAGAACGTCCGCCCCCATCCAGCCGCGATGGGGCCGTCCACGCTCGCCGGGTTTGCGGTGTCGACCGTGTAACCCTCGTCGGTCAGGTTGAAGATGCCGCCCGTGATCCTGACCCCGTCCAGCCCCACCGGGTTCGTCCAGTCCACCCTCAAGTCATGGCCGGTCCAGGAACCGAAGCGGCCCGTGCCTTGCTGGTTCGTGAAGCCCGAGCGGTGACTCACCGTCCAGATGACGCGCGCGTCACCGTGCCACGCCGAAAGCCTGGCGCGCATCATGTCCTTCGGACGCACGACGCGCGTCGGGACGCCGTCGACAGTAAGTTCGGTGTCCGTCTCCCGCCGCCACGTCCCGTAAGCGCCGTACCCGCCCCAGGACGTTTCGAAGCTTGCGCCAAACCGAGCCACGATGCCCTCGGTCTTCGCATCGACGACATTGGCGAACCTGTCGTGGATCACGGCGGCACCGGCCCACCGGACGCAGTCGGAAGTCACGCCCTCGGCGCACTCCGGCAGGTTGCGAAGCGCCCAATCGGCGGTTTGGTTTCCCGGTGCCTCGCTAAGCGACTCCCGAAACAACTCCACGCTGAATCGGTAGGGCGCCTTCTTGAACGCGGCCTCCACGGCAAACCGCTCGGCGGTCGTCGGATCCAGATCGGCGTTCCCTTCCGTATTGCGCTGGACCTGGAGTTCGTTCGCCTCGGAGCACGTGCGGGGCGGCAGGCCGGGTCCGGGGTCGCACTCGACATAGGGATAGCTCTGAAGCGCGGTGCCGTAGAGCGTGGCAAACCCTGGAGCAAGCTGCCCTTCGCTCCAGGAACCCCGCACGGTCAGCTCCTCGATGAGCCGGTATTCGGCCCCGGCGCGCCAGGAGCGCAACGTGCCCAGGTCGTCGTACTCGTCCGCGCGGCCCGCGAACCGCAGGTCGAACCGATCCGCCACCGGCAGGAGCGTTTCGGCGAATGCGCCCAGAACTTCGCGCTTCCCGGCGTAGCTCACGCCTCCAGAGCCCAGAACGTCCGAAACGTCGTACGCCGCACCTTCACGATCGACGAACCGAAGGAAACTATGCGCTTCCACCCGGTCCATCCCGACGCCCACGGTCCATGCCGCCTTTCGCCCGCCGATCGAAAAGCCCGATCCCTCCAGCGCCGCGCGAAGGCTCTGGGACTCGGCGCCGGCGTCGTTTTCGTGGCGCAAGCTGGTGTCAAGAATCGCCTGCCGGTGCGCCTCGTCCTGGGAAAACGGATTCCTGAGGTCGTAGCGGCCCGCCAGAATCTCCGCCGCCATCTTGCCTTCGTGAACGAAGGTATTGCCCCTTACGGTCGCATCCTGCCGGAAGAGGCGCAATTCGGCGTCGTAGCCGAGCCATGAGTCAAGCCGGCCCTCGACACCTACCGCGATGTCGTAGGCTTCGCTTTCCGTCTGCCAATTCCGGTTGCCGTGGCCCACGAATCGGTGGCTGGCGAAGAAGAGGTCATTGCTGTCGGCGACGGTCTCGCCGGCGTCCTGGTTGATGGCCGCGAGCAGGTCCGCGTCGGGAACGAATCTGAACGTTCCCACGGACGGCGCGTAAAGAAAGTCCGTGTCGAACTGGGAAAGGTTCGCCACGACACCGATCTCCGCGCTGTCGCCGAGCGGGTGCCTGGCGTTCACAAGGAGATTCTGCTGATCGATCTCGAACGTCTCCCACATGATGCTGCTGTAGTTGAAGCCGCAGCCCAAGTCTGCGTCGGGCACGGGCAGACCGGGCGGGCCGGAGAGCGGTCCGGTATAGCCGTCCGCCGGATCGCAATCGCCCAGTGCGACAGATCGAAAACCGGTAATGGATTCATCAGCGGCGCGATTCACGATGAACACGGTGTTGCCGCCCCTGCTGATGTTCGATGCGTCGGCAAACGAGCCGCCCGGCGTCCATGTCCCGCGGCTGTAAGCCCGGTCGGCAGAAGCGATAGGCTGGCGGCTGAAGGTGTCCGCCGTCACGCTCAGGTGCCCCTTGCCGACTTTTCCGCCCCACGAGACGTTGCCCTGCCGACCGCCGCCGCCCTTGCGGCTCGGCTGCCGCGCGAGCGCGCGCACCGCCACGCCGTTCCAATCCTGCCTGAGCACGACATTGAGGGCGTTGCGAACGGTACTGCCGCCCAACGTGCCAAGGCTCTCGCCGCCCAGCAACTCGATGCGCTCGATGGCGGCGAGCGGCAGCGCGTCGAGGTCGCCTGCCGTCGAGGAGTAGGGCGTACCGTTCACCAGCACGGGCAGCGACTGCCCGCCCGTCAGCAGATAGCGGATGATCCCGGTGTCAAGCAGCTCCTGAAGGTTCTGTGAGCCGGACCCCTCGAGAAAGTCGCGCTCCAGCGTGACGACGACCCGCGGATCGGGCGCGAAGGAGCCGGCGTTGACAGTGGCGGCAGTCAGAGCAACCAGAGAAATGAGGACAAGCCTGCTCCACAGGCGCATTGCAAGCGTCTCCATTTCCTGGTCACCTGCCCCGGCGACTGGTCCGGTTTGAACGCTAGCACATGGAAGAATGCTCCGCCAAGCTGGTCCGTCGGGATGCTCGTTCAGGAATTGCAATCACGTTCCATGGGTGGACGAGGCTGACAGGAAGCATCGCGCCCTGGCGACGATGTCGTCGGTGCATTCGTCGTCGCCGAAGGCACAGAAGAGCGATGCGTCACCGGATTGATGGCGGAACCACGTGAACTGCCTGCGGGCGTAGCGCCGTGTTGCCCGCTTCGCGTCGTCACACGCCTCTTCGAGAGTGAAACGTCCGGCAAGATGGGCCGTGAGACTGGCAAGCCCGACGCAGCGTGTGGCCGGCAGGGATGAATCGAGACGGCGCGCCGCGAAGGCCGCGGCTTCTTCGAGGGCGCCTGTCGCCATCATCCGGTCGAAGCGGGCAACCGTGCGCTCGAAGAGGAGCAATCGATCCGGAAGCAGACTGATCTGCCAGAGCGCCCCTTCCCATCCTCCCTCGCGGGACCGCGTCATCCATTCCGAAAGCCGCGTTCCCGTTGCCTCGTGGACCTCGTGGGCCCGGGCGATGCGCTGGCTGTCCGCGGCCGAGAGCACCGCCGCCAGGGAGGGATCGATCCGTCCGAGATCGGCGTGAAGTGCCTCCGGTCCCTCCATCGCCAGTCGCTGGCGGATCCTCTCGCGGACGTCCCCGGGAATGTCGGGAATCGGCGCCAGCCCCTCGCGGAATGTCCTGAGATAGAGACCTGTCCCGCCGACAACGATCGGCACCCGGCCGGACGAGGAAATCTCCTGGCAGATGCTGCGCGCGCGGCGGTGCCACAACCCGGCCGAACAGGGTGTGGCGGCATCGAGAAAGCCGTAAAGGTGGTGTTGGCAGCGTGCCTCGTCCTCAGGAGTCGGCCGGGCCGTCAGGATCGCGAGGTCGGCATAGACCTGCATGCTGTCGGCGTTGACGATGACGCCGCCCACCTCGTCGGCAAGGCGCATGGCAAGCCGCGACTTGCCCGACGCCGTCGGCCCGCCTACGAGGATGACCGGACCGGTACCCACTCCCTCTTCCGCAGGGTCAGCGCAAAAGAGGGACGTCAGTCACCGATTTCCAGGGCCAGGTATCGCGGATCACCCCCGCGTTCGATGAGAACGACCACGGACTGGGCGTTTCTTCCCCTTGCCTCCTCGAGGAGATCTCTCACCCGCTCGACGGACTCCACGGCCTCGCGCCCGACATGGAGCAGGATGTCGCCGGCCTGGACACCACCACGGTCCGCCGGACCACCTGGTTCGACCCGGGTGACAACGAGGCCCGCCGCATCGTCGTCAAGCCCGAACTCGCGGGCAAGTTCAGCATTGACCGGGCGGATCTCCATCCCGAGAAGAACTTCCTCCTGGACATCTTCGACGCCCTCGACGCTGTCACCTGACTGGTCCGTGGCGCCGGCGAGGGTGGCTTCGTAGGCCTCGAGTTCTCCGAGCACCACGTCGATGGCACGTTCCTCGCCGTCGCGGATGACGACGACCTCGACCTCGAGACCCACTTGCGTACGCACAACGGCGCGCGGCAGCTCGCGCATATCGTCAATCGGAAGGCCGTTGAAGCGGACGATGGTGTCGCCGACCTGGAACCCGGCGGCTTCAGCCGGGCTGTCAGGCGTGACACTCGCCACGAGCGCTCCGCTCGCGTCGGGGAGGCCGAGGCCCTCGGCGATCTCCGGGGTCACCGGCTGGATACGCACGCCGAGCCAGCCGCGACGCGTCCGGCCATACTCCTTGAGCTGGTGGACAACGTGCGCCACCACATTGGAGGGAACGGCGAAACCGATGCCCACCGAGCCACCCGACGGCGAATAGATCAGCGTGTTCACACCGATAACCTCGCCGTCGATGTTGAACAGAGGCCCGCCCGAATTGCCGCGGTTGATGGGCGCGTCCGTCTGCAGGAACTGGTCGTAGGGACCTGCGTTGATGTCCCGCTGGCGCGCCGAGATGACTCCGGCTGTCACGGAGTTGCCGAATCCGAAGGGGTTGCCGATGGCGAGGGCGACATCGCCGATGCGCACAACGTCCGAATCGCCAAAGGCCACTGCCGGCAACGCATCGTCTGCCTCGACCCTGAGCAGGGCAATATCGGTCTTGGAGTCCGTCGCCACCACCGTGGCTTCGTATTCGGTCCCGTCATCGAGGCGCACGAGAATTTTCGAGGCCTTGTCGATGACATGGGCGTTGGTCACGATGTCGCCGTCTTCGTGGATGATGAACCCGGATCCCAGCGCCCACGGGGCCGAGCGCGGCTCGCCCTCGTCCCGGTCAGGATTCTGCCGGTTGAAGAAGCGCTCGAAGAACTCCTCGAATGGCGTGCCCGAATAGGGATTGGTTCCTGAACGGCTGCCTCCCGCGACTTCGGTCTCGGTGAAGATCGACACCACCGATGGAAGCAGGCGCTCCGCCAGATCGGCATGACCTTCGCCAGTCCCGTGTGCATGGCTGCCGGGACCGGAGAACCCGGCGAGAAGGAAAGTCAGAACAAGCACAGGGAAGAAACCGGTCCGGTTCATCGTCATGTCACGACCTCTGTATCGACTTCGCATTCAGCCACGCAGCAACCATACGGCTGTCACGCCGGCCAGGGCCACCATCAGACCGACCGTTCGCACCGTGGAAAGGGGCTGGGCCAGGACATGCACCATGGCCCTCTTCATGGCGCCCGGGAACAGTGCCCAGGCGACACCTTCGAGAAACATGGCAATGGCAAGTGCCACAGCCAGGTCGGTCATCGGCGCCCGGTCAGGCGATACTCCACCACCTACTCGGCGAATGTGTCAGAACGAGGGCTCATCTGGAGACCCTCGAAACTCGTCAGGAATCGCAGGAAGTCTCCGTCCGGCGACAGCACCAGCGTGGTGTCCGTGGCGTTGAGCGCCTCACGGTAGGCCTGCATGGTGCGATAGAACGTGAAGAAGTCGACATCCCGGCCGAAGGCTTCGGCAAAGATGCGCACCACTTCTCCGTCTCCCTCACCGCGCAGGATTTCGGAATCGCGCCTTGCTTCCGACAACAGCACGGTGCGGGTCCGATCGGCCTCGGCGCGGATGCGCAATGACTGCTCCTCGCCCTCCGCGCGGATCTCGCTTGCCTCACGCTCGCGCTCGGTCTGCATGCGCCGGTAGATGGCCTGGCTGTTTTCCTGGGGAAGGTCGGTGCGCTTGATGCGCACGTCCGTCACCTGGATGCCGTACTGCTCGGTTTCCCTGACCAGGGACTCCTGGATTGCGCTCATCAACGCCTCGCGCTCGCCGGAAACCACATCCACCAGCGGCACCCGACCGATGTGCTGGCGCAACGTGCCGGTCAGCGTTCTCAGCATGAACCCCTCGAAACGGTCGATGGTGATCGCCGAGTTCTTGAACTTCAGGGGATCCGTGATGCGATAGAGGGCAAAGGCGTCGACAACCAGGCGCTTCTGATCCGACGCGGTCACCTGTTCGGGCTCTCCATCGACCTGGATGATGCGCTTCTCGTAGTAGATGACGTCCTGCCAGGGGAGCTTGAAGTTGAGACCAGGATCGGACACCACCCGCTTGGGGTCACCGAACTGGACCACGATTCCCTGCTCGTACTCGGCGACGGTGAATACCGACATGGAACCGACCACCAGGGCGACGGCAAGGCCGATGACTGAGAGAATGACCTTGATGTTCACGGTTCAGCCCTCCTGGTCGCTGCTTCGCCGCAGCTGGTCGAGCGGCAGGTAGGGTACGACCCCCCCGCCATCCATGGCCCCGGTGTCGATGACGATCTTCTCCATGTCACGCAACACCGTTTCCATGGTCTCGAGGTAGATGCGTCGTTCCGTCACGTCCTCGGCCAGCACGTACTCGTTGTAGACCGACGTGAAGCGGGCGGCATCGCCCTCGGCCGTATTGATCACCTGTTCCTTGTAGGCCTCGGCCTCCTGGAGCATGCGCTGCGCATCGCCGCGGGCGACCGGCACGATCTGGTTCTGGTAGGCCTGGGCCTCGTTGATCGAGCGTTCCTGGTCCGCCCGGGCCGCCTGGACATCGCGGAAGGCATCGATCACCGCCGCCGGCGGATCGACGCTCTGCAGTTCGACCTGGCGGATCTCGACTCCGGCGCCGTACTCATCGAGCATCACTTGCATCAACTCCAGCGTCTTCTGCTCGACCTCCGCCCGGCCCTCGGCAAGAGCCGTCGCCAAAGGCGTGCGACCGATGGCCTGGCGCATGGCGCTCTCGGCCACGTTGCGTGTCGTTCCTTCCGGATCGGAGATGTTGAACAGGAACTTTCCGGCGTCGTCGATCTTCCACTTCACCACGAACTTGACGTCGATGATGTTCTCGTCACCCGTCAACATCAGGCTCTGGTTGGGCGTCGTGCCGATCGTGAACTGCTGGATCTCCGTCACCGTCGGCGTGAAGACCTGTCCGACCGGCGCCGGCCAGTTGTAGTCGAGTCCGGGTGTCGTCGTGTTGACCCAGCGCCCGAAGACAACCTCGACACCCTGCTCGTTGGTGTCGACCCGGTAGATGCCGCTCGCCAGCCACACGGCGACAAGCACGACAAGGATGATCAGGATACCCCTGATTCCGCCGAATCCACCGGGCAGGAATCGCCGGCCCCTCTTTTGCATGTTGCGGACGAGCTCCTCGAATTCGCGGCCACCGCCGCCCGAGGGACGCCGTCCCCAGGGGCCGCCGCCGGAGCCGCCCCATCCACCTCCACCACCGTCATTCCAGGACATGGGTTCGCTGCCTTCCTGGCGGATCCAGGTGTGCCGGGTTCCGCACTTTATGGGTTGTTGCCAAGGGTCCCCGCGTTATATGTCACCTGCGTGTTGCCTGCAACGCGGGAAGGACGACGAGTGATGGCACGAGTCACGCAAGAGGCAGTTGAAGCGGCCCTTCGCGAGATCATCGATCCCGGGAGCGGCCGACCGATCAGCGACGAGGGTCTCGTCTCCAATCTCGTCGTCAAGGACGGCAACGTCGGGTTCGTCATGGAGGTGCCGGCTGATCGCGGCCACGCTTACGAGCCGGTGCGCAAGGCGGCCGAAGACGCCATTCGCGCCCTGCCCGGCGTGCTCTCTTCCAGCGTCGTCATGACCGCTCACCGCGATCAGGCCGCTCCGGCGCAGCCCGCCGGAGGCATCGACGGCGTCAAGGCCATCGTGGCGGTGGCCAGCGGCAAGGGTGGCGTCGGCAAGTCGACGACCGCGGCCAATCTGGCGCTGGCCCTGGCCGCCGGAGGCCGCAAGGTCGTTTTCCTTGATGCGGACATCTACGGCCCTTCGGCGCCCCGCCTCTTCGGACTGACGGGCAAGCCGGAGACCGACGGGACGCTGCTCTATCCGAAGATGGCCCACGGTATCGCGACAATGTCGATCGGCCTCCTGATCGGAGAGGACCAGCCCATGGTGTGGCGCGGCCCGATGGTGCAGAGCGCCCTGGAACAGATGTTGCGCCAGGTGGCGTGGGGCGAGGCCGACATCATGATCGTCGACCTGCCGCCAGGGACCGGTGACGTCCAGCTCTCGCTCACACAGAGGACGCCGCTCGCCGGCGCCGTGATCGTGTCCACACCGCAGGATCTGTCGCTCATCGACGCCCGCAAGGGACTCAACATGTTCCGCAAGGTGGATGTGCCTATCCTCGGCATTGTCGAGAACATGAGCTACTTCGCCTGTCCGGCCTGCGGTCACCGCACCGAAGTCTTCGCCCATGGCGGTGCAAGGCAGGAGGCCGCCAGGCTGGGGGTTCCCTTCCTGGGAGAGATTCCTCTCGACATCAGGATTCGCGAGACATCGGACAGCGGTCTTCCCATCGTCGCCGCCGAGCCCGGAGGCGCCATTGCCAACGCCTACCAGGAGGTGGCCTCGGCGGTCCTGGAGAGCCTGCCGGGAGCCCGCCCGGAAGGCCCGCGCATCGTCATCGAATAGGCGGCCGGTCCGGCCCGCCGTCCGTCAGGAGCGGTCTGCCAGCACGGCTTGCAACTCGTCCCACATCCGGCGCGACAGCCCGCTTGTTTCCGGGGTCACCGTCTCGCCCTTCAGCATGCGACGCACGACCGCCAGCTGTTTCGCTGTCAGTTCCGCTCCGTCAAGCCGGCAGTCGACAAAGGCCTCGTGGGCCAGCGGGACCCAGGCCTTCACGGTCTCCAGCATGGCCTCGGCATAGACCCTGATCTCGTGCTGGGCATGGGGGTCCGCCCGCAGGGCCAGGAAGTGAAGCAGGTTGTGAAGATCCGTCTTCCAGTACCACTGGGTGTAGATGCCGAGCGGCAGGTTGATGCGCGCCAGTTCGCGGGCCAGGCCGGGCCCTTCGTCGTCGAGCAGCTCCTCGTAATGTCCATAGGCGCGGCTGGCGTCATCTTTCAGAACCTCCAGCACCTTCGCCGCCTCGTCGCCCTCGAGAATGTCGCTCCGGCCCTGCCGGTTCTGCGTCGACTGGCGCGCCAGGTTGCCGGGCGCGGGGATGTGGAACTCGCGGTCGAGAATCGAGTACCGAGCCGAGACCTCGTTGACACTGGCCGTGCGGTGGCGAATCCACTGGCGGGCCACGAACACCGGCAGCTTGACGTGGTACTTGATCTCGCACATCTCGAAGGGCGTGGTGTGGCGGTGGCGCATGAGGTAGGCGATGAGTGCCGCATCGCCGCGCACCGACCGCGTTCCCGTACCGTAGGACACCCGCGCCGCCTGGACGATGGCGCTGTCATCTCCCAGGTAGTCGATGACGCGCACGAACCCGTGATCGAGCACCTCGATCGGCTCGTAGAGCAGGGCCTCCAGCCCCGGCGACACCACCCGTCGCGTCGTCTCAGAACGCGACCGCTGTTCGCTGATCTCCCGCGCCTGTTCCTGCGTGATGCTCATGCCAAGGGCATACACGAGCAGGCCGGCGAACTCCACAGACAACGGCGCCCCGTGGCGGCAATCCACGTTCAGCCTGTCCAAGGTCTTGCCGCCCTCCGTCGATCGATTGCGCGACCCACAATCGCGTCCCGGCGCTGGAATGCCGGTCGCTTCACCTGAACTCGACATGACGTGCATGGCCGCTCGTTGAAATGGATCCAGGTATGATTGGGGCCCTCTGCCGCCGCATGCCGCCTGGAACCTGGATGCGCCCATTCTCGCGCGCGAGGGGTTTTCCACGGTCGGGGGAACCGCACTTGCTCCGGACGAGTCGGACGCTGCAGGTATCGCGGCCGCGTAAGGCTAAATCAAAATGTCATATTGAATTAGCCTGCATGGGTGTTACATTCTGCGACATGATCGCGCGCGACATCGCACCAAGGCTGACTCGGGCGGCGCAGACCTGGCCTTCCATCACGCTGACCGGCCCCCGGCAAAGCGGCAAGACCACATTGTGCCGCACCCTCTTCCCGCAACATCCGTACCAGTCGCTGGAAGATCTGGACGCACAGGCCTTTGCCATGGAAGACCCCCGCGCCTTCCTCACCCAGTTTCCGCGCGGCGCAGTTCTCGACGAGATCCAGAAGGTGCCCGGATTGTTCTCCTACTTGCAGGGCATCATTGACGCAGACCCCACGCCCGGGCGCTGGATTCTCACAGGATCGCAGAATCTCTCCCTGCTCGAATCGGTCAGCCAGTCGCTTGCCGGAAGGACGGCGCTTTGCAACCTGTTCCCGTTGACACGGGGCGAGATGATACGTTTTGCGAATCATCCCGGGACTCTCGACGAGACTCTCTTTGCCGGCTCCTACCCGCGCATTTTCGATGAAGGACATGATGTCCCGGAGTGGCTCGGTTCCTACATCGCGACCTACATTGAGCGCGATGTGCGAATGATCGCCAACGTGGGCGACCTAGCGACGTTCCAGCGTTTCGTCACGCTTTGCGCCGGTCGAACGGCGCAACTGCTCAACTTCTCGTCACTGGCAGGAGACTGCGGCATCTCGCAACCGACTGCGAAGGCCTGGTTGAGCATACTGGAAACCAGCTTCATCGCCTTCCGCGTGCCAGCCTTTCACACGAATGTTCGCAAGCGACTGGTGAGAACGCCGAAGCTTCATTTCTACGATACCGGGCTGGTCTGCTGGCTGTTGGGCATCCGCAATCCCGACCAGCTCCGTGCACACCCCTTGCGCGGCCCGATCTTCGAAACCTGGGTCGCGTCGGAGATTGCCAAGCATCGGGCCAACCAGGGCGAGACCAAGGGCATGTCGCACTACCGAGACCGGAATGGGGCAGAGGCCGATCTGATTGTCGAACATCCAGGTGGCATCACACTTGTCGAGGCCAAGGCATCCATGACGGCGTCGTCAAGCCTGTTCCACGGCGGCAACCGCGTTCGCCAACACCTCGTCAATTCAGCCCTTCGGTGCTCCACCCTCGTCGTCTACGGCGGTGACAGCGCCCAGCACCGGAGAAACGGCAGACTGCTCCCCTGGAAGGACTTGCACACGTTCGACTGGGACGCGCCGGATTGTATCGAGCCCCTCGGGACGACAGGCTGAGAGTTTCGACGCAGACCACCTCCTCACAGCGCGAGGACCGTCTCGGCACGGTCAGGCGGGCCGGCGCGCACCCTTTTTGAGACCCAGGTGCTCGATCTCCAGATCGCCCCAGCGTTCCTTCAGATACTCGGCAACGAGCCGTCGGTGACAGTGGTGCGGCTGGTCTTCACTGCAAAGCAGACAGCCATTGTCCACAACCTCCCTGGGCAGAACGGATTCGATCCTGCGGGCCTTCATCAGGTCGACAAACCGCTCCTCGTAGGTTTCCCAGGACATTCGTCCCTGTCGGTACGCGCTCAACAACTCCTTCGTGGGAGCGAGATCCGGCACATGGACGTATTCGATGTCGCACAGTTCGCGCGCGAACCAGGCAAGGTCACCCTTCTTGGCGAACCCGGCAAGCTGGGAGGCGTTGCGGAGTCTCACATCCACGATGCGTTTGGCACCAGACTCGCGCAGAAGCTCGAAGAACCGTTGCGCGGATTTCTGCGTGAAGCCTATCGTCGATACCTTCATGGGTCCTTCTGCCTTGGCAGGTCGCTCACTCGTTCAACGAAGTGTCCAACGCGTTCCGCCTGCTGTGCAATCGGTTCCTCAGTCAGCTTGGTGCGCGTCCGGTGCCGGTTGGCGAGAACGGTCTCGAAGTCGAACTCGGCAAGCAGGCGACTCATCGTGCTCTCATGCGCCCCAAGCCTTTCGTCAGCCAGGATGTGCGCGACCTCAACCCCACCCCTGTCCATCTCGCGCCCTTGGGGTGAAGACTTCCACGCCGCCGTGAACTGGCTCCTGAAGCTGCGCGCTCAGTTGGCGTGCTTCATTGAGCACCGCACCTGATCCGCGACAAACAGCGCGAACGGTTCGATGTCCTGATGAACACTGGCACGTTCAAGTGCGGCGAGATATGGACCGCGGTCCTCCACGCGGATGACGCTCCATGGGTAGCCGCCCGAGGCCAGCATGGTGTTCATGAGGAAGCGTGCCATGCGCCCGTTGCCATCCGGATAGGGATGGACGTAACCAAAGAGCCAATGGCCCAGAACGGCGCGCACCGACGGTTCGGGTTCGTTTTCCAGCAAGTCGAACAACGCCGGCATGGCGTCGCGCACCGCTTCCCGGCGCGGTGGAACGTGGCGCGATCCGCGCAGGAAGACCGAGTCGTTCCGGTAGCCGGCAAGAGTCGAGGCTTCAATCAGGCCTGCAGCGACACCGGGTTCGAACATTTCCCGATACCAGTCCCGATGAGCGACAGAGGCCAGGGCGCCCGGATCCGCACCCTCAATCACGTCACTGACAGTCTCCCGGACTAGCTGGAACGCCTGCCAATAGCCACGTGCGGCCAGTGCATCGCGGGTCTGGCGATCGGCGTTGCGCCCGCGCGGGTCCCAGTCACCTGCGCGCACCCGTTCGATCAGTTCAGGCGTGACCCGGTATCCTTCGATCGACAGCGAGTGATAGGCGTCTTGTCGATAGATGTGATCGACGAAGGAGAGATAGGTACTCTGATCGAGGGGCAATCCGGGGGCATTCGGGAACGCTGCGATGACGGGTTCGCGAAAGGTCTTCCACATGGATTTCAGGCGGCCGACAATTGGTGCGTGCACTCGGTTGGGGATGCTGAACGTCTGCGCAGGTGTGAACGGATCGCTCTCGCGTATGTCGTATCCGACGCGTTTCATGACGGTCACAAGTTCGTCGGCAACGGTTGTTCGGCCCAACCGGCGCAGGGCGCCGGCGAGGCGTCCGGCGACCACTGAATGGCCGCCGTCAAGGAGGCGGCCCAGTAAACCGGTGGTATCGTGGATACCGGAGAGCACCACCTCGGCATCGACCGGGTTGCGGGCGAAGAACCCTGCGCGGACTCTGACGAGCGCCGCCTCGGGCATGAAAATCCGGAGGCCGTCGCGGTTCATCAGATCTGCGTGCGGAGGCATGTCCTTGCGCTTGAGGTCATAGAGGGACGTGTCGAACGGCAGTTCGACCCGGTTGTTGGCGCCCCGTGGTGTGTAGATGACGACCTGCCGAGGTATGTGAGTGCTTTCCGCATGGAGCAGTAGAGATTGCTCGGGGGACAGGTGCCAGGCCTCACCGAAGCGCGTGGTGCAATAGGAGGCGCAGAATTCCCAGAACGAGGCGTACCACGGCGTTGTGTCGCCGGGGTTGGCTTCGGGGCCAGGAGAGATCAGCCAGCCCTTCATGACCTCGCGCAGGAAGCCATTCTTGACCAGGCGCTCCCGGTGAAGGCGCGTCAGTTCAGCGGAACGGAAGACCCGTCTCCCCGTTTTCTGGAGCTTCTCGAGCTGCCCCAGGGATGAGGCGAGCTTCTCTGCAGGTGTGGCCATGCCGTGCACTTCCAGCGCTTTCGCAAGTGCGATGCGTTGTTCTTATGCAAGTATATAATGCAGTTTCATGTCAAGTCAATGATGTCGTATCATCGCGCGTGGATTATGATGTGATGACGCGCGCCCTCGTTGTCGTGCGGCCGCACGCGCAGACCGCGTCCACTCGCGGCGGGGCTGCCCGAAAAAGAGGTTGCGTGAAGGCCGCTCTACGCCTATATGACGGGTTGCCCGGTGCGCCGGGCTATGGCGATAAACGTCGTTCGGAATAGACGTTGCGGACGCGGGGGCAGTACCCGCCGCCTCCACCATAAACCTATGGGGGCGAACCAGGATCGACGTGCGTGGCAAAGGTTCGATTTTCGCCCGGTATGATACCGCCGTTATCGGGTCAATCACACAAACGCCAACGACAATGAGGCGTTCGCTGTTGCCGCTTAGGCGACAAGCGCGGTTTGGAGGGCACCGGGCAACAGAAGCCCTCCATCATGTCGGTCCCTGACGGTCCGGTCGAGCGATGAGTGATTCCATCCACTATGGACTTCTGGTTGACGGCGCCCTGCGCAGCGTTGTCGCCCGCGCCCTCGAGATTGCCGCGCGAGACGGCCTGCCCGGAGATCACCACTTCTACATCACGTTCCGTACCGACCACCCCGGCGTCAGGATGGCCAAGGCCCTGAAGGCCCGCTATCCCGAAGACATTACCATCGTCATCCAGAATCAGTTCTGGAATCTCGAGGTCGACGAGGAGGGCTTTTCCATCGGCCTTTCGTTTGACCGCATGCCCCACGAACTCGGTGTTCCCTGGACTGCTGTCACATCGTTCGTCGATCCGAGCGTCAGGTTCGGGCTGAACTTCAAGGCTCACGGGGGAGAGCCCTTCGAGGAGGACGAGCCGGAGCCACCCGAAGGCGATGGCACCATCGTCTCCCTCGATGCCTTCCGCAAGAAGTAGGGCCGCAAACCGCGACTGAGAATCGTTCGCAGGAACGCGACGCAGTGTGGTAAGGAGGCTCTGCCTCGATGGGGGAATCTTCAAGTCCATGGCCGGTCTCCGTACAGAATCCGACTCTCTCGGGGAGATCAGTGTTCCCGAAGATCGCTACTGGGGCGCCCAGACCCAGAGATCGCTTGGCAACTTCCCCATCGGGGGGCCGTCCGAGCGCATGCCCTCGCAGCTGATCGAGGCCTTCGGTTACATCAAGAAGGCGGCCGCCGACATCAACCGCTCCTCGGGCAAGCTTGCGGATGATCTGGCTGCGGCAATCGTCGCGGCTGCCGACGAGGTCATCGAAGGACGTCTGGAAGACCACTTTCCGCTCGTGGTCTGGCAGACCGGGTCGGGCACCCAGACCAACATGAACGTCAACGAGGTGATCGCCAACCGGGCCATCGAGATCCTTGGCGGCGAACTGGGTTCGAAGAGCCCGGTGCACCCCAATGACCATGTCAACATGGGCCAGTCATCCAATGACAGTTTCCCGACAGCCATGCACATCGCCGTCGCCATCGAGGTTGATCGGCGGCTTCTTGGTTCACTTCAGCGGCTTCACGCCGCTCTGGCTTCCAAGGAGAAGGAGTACGCCGACATCGTCAAGATCGGCCGCACGCATCTTCAGGATGCGACGCCCTTGACCCTGGGCCAGGAGTTTTCCGGATACGCCCGCCAGGTGGAGCTCGGCATCGAGCGTCTCAGGGGAACGATGCCGCGGCTCATGCAGCTTGCCATGGGGGGGACGGCGGTCGGCACGGGCCTCAACAGTCCTGAGGGATTCGACATCGCCTTCGCCGGGCGCATCGCCGCGATGACCGGCCTTCCCTTCGAGACCGCCGCCAACAAGTTCGAGGCCCTGGCGAGCCATGACGCCCTGGTGGAGGTCTCCGGGGCGCTCAACGTCGTCGCCGTCAGCCTCAACAAGATCGCGAACGATATCCGGCTGCTGGGTTCCGGGCCGCGCAGCGGCATCGGAGAGCTCGTGTTGCCGGCCAATGAACCGGGCAGTTCGATCATGCCGGGCAAGGTCAACCCGACCCAGTGCGAGGCGCTCACCATGGTCTGCGCCGAGGTCATGGGCAACCACACGGCGGTCACGATTGCGGGAGCCCAGGGACACTTCGAACTCAATGTCTTCAAACCCGTGATGGTCTTCAACGTGCTGCGTTCAGCCCGTCTTCTCGGTGATGCGGCAGCGAGTTTCACGGATCGCTGCGTCGCCGGCATCGCTGCCGACAGGGACCGCATCGAGGAGTTGATGGAGCGCTCACTCATGCTCGTGACGGCACTCAACCCCCACGTCGGCTATGACAACGCGGCGAGAATCGCCAAGAAGGCGCATGCCGAGGGCACGACCCTGAAGGAAGCGGCAGTCTCGCTCGGCCTCGTCAGCCCCGAGGACTTCGATGCCTGGGTGAAGCCCCGCTCGATGGTCAGCCCCTCGAAGACGTGAGGCTGTCGGTCCCAAGGATGCGGCCCGCTTCCGGCTGGCGGCCGCTCTTCCCCGCGGCGGCTCTGATCATTGCCGCCATCGTCTCCCTTCCCATCCTTGCCGTGATGTCGAATCTCTTCACCGGCAGCGGTGTCGTGTGGGCCGGTCTCATCGATCGCATTCTCTCGGTCTATGTCGTCAACACTGTGGTGTTGCTGGGCGGAGTGGCGGTGATTGCCGGAACCATCGGCACCGGAACCGCGTGGCTTGTCACCATGTGCGAGTTCCCGGGCCGGCGCTACATGGAATGGCTGCTGCTGCTGCCCTTCGCAGCTCCGGCCTATGTCATCGCCTACGCCTACACAGACTTCCTGGAGTTCGCCGGGCCACTGCAGACCATGCTGCGCGATCTCGCCGGCTGGGGCCGCCATGACTACTGGTTCCCCGAAATCCGCTCCACGCCCGGCGCCATCGCCATGTTGTCGCTGGTGCTCTATCCGTATGTCTATCTTCTGGGACGCAACGCGTTCCTGTCACAGTCGGTTCAGGCTCTCGGTGTCGCCCGGTCCCTGGGCCTCGGCCCGTGGTCCGCATTCGCCCGCGTTGCCGTGCCCATGGCCCGCCCCGGAATTGCCGCCGGCCTGGCCCTGGCCCTCATGGAGACGCTCGCCGACTTCGGAACCGTCGAGTTCTTCGGGGTCCAGACATTCACCACCGGAATCTACCGGACCTGGTTCATCAGGGGCTCCCCGGAGGGCGCGGCACAGCTTGCCAACATCCTGCTCTTCTTCGCTCTGGCGGTGATTCTCCTGGAGAGAGGCTCCCGGGGCCGGGCCCGGTACGTGACAGGGACAGGCCGCTTCCAGCCCCTGCCGCGTTTCGCCCTTGGCGGGTTCAGGGCCTGGGCCGCATTCCTCGCCACCCTTCTGCCGGTCCTGCTGGGATTCGTGGTTCCGGTCTTCCTGCTCCTCGAACTCTCAGTTGTCTCGGGCGATTCGATGCCCTTTGCGGCGTTCACGACCTACGCCGGAAACTCGGTCCTGGTCGCCGGACTGGCCGCCATCCTGGCCGTCGCCGCGGCCCTGACACTGGGTTACGCGGCACGCCTCGCAGCCGGCCCGCTGACGATCGGCGCCGCGCGGGTCGCCTCCATGGGCTATGCCATCCCGGGATCGGTCATCGCGGTCGGGGTCCTGGTCCCCCTTGCCTGGTTCGACAACCGTCTCGATACCATCATGGAGGCGGCTTTCGGCGTGTCGACAGGCCTGCTTCTGACCGGCTCGATCGCCGCCCTGCTCCTTGCCTATGTGGTGCGGTTCCTTGCGGTTGCCTACAACAGCACCGATGCGGGACTCGCCAGGGTGACCCCGGCGATGGACGGCGCCTCGAGGTCGCTGGGCCGCAGTCCCTTCTCCACCCTGAGAGAAATCCATGCCCCGCTGTTGCGGGGCAGCCTCTTCACGGGTGGACTGCTGGTCTTCGTCGATGTTCTCAAGGAACTGCCGGCCACTCTGCTGGTGCGGCCCTTCAACTTCGAGACCCTGGCCACCAGGACGTGGAGACTGGCAGCGGACGAAAGGCTTGCCGAGGCCTCGACGGCAGCGCTGGCCATCGTGCTGGTGGGGGTTCTCCCGGTGATCCTGCTCTCCGGAAGGATCGCCCGGTCACGGCCGGGATCCCGGCCGTGACCGGTGATGGCCGGGCGTCTACTTCCAGCCGTTCTCTTCCATGATCCCGAGAGCGCGGGCGCGGTTGGCGCCGAACACCGCCGCATCGAGTTCGTCGGCGACGAAGTCCCCGTAGAGATCATCGAGCACATCGGCATGGGCGATGCCGTCGACTACAGGCCATTCGTTGTTGCTGTCGGCAAAGACCTGCTGGGCCAGGTCGCTGGCCAGAAACTCCAGGAAGGCGATGGCGTTGTCGCGGTTGGGGGCATTGGCGGCCACACCGGCCCCTGAAATGTTGATGTGGACTCCGCGGTCATCCTGGTTCGGCATGATGACGCGGATGGCATTGGCGATATCGCGATTGGCCTGATCGTCGGACCTCGCAAGGCGCGCCAGGTAGTAGGTGTTGGCCACAGCAATCTCGCACTGGCCGGCGGCCACAGCCTTGATCTGCCCGGTATCGTTGGATTCCGGTTCACGCGCCATGTTCGCCACCAGTCCCCTCACCCATCGGGCGGTATCGTCATCGCCATTGGCGACGATGAGCGAAGCCACGAGAGACTGGTTGTAGATGTTGCCGGATGAGCGGATGCAGATGGTATCGTCAAACCGCGGATCCGCGAGATCCTCGTAGCGTTCGAGACCTGTCGAATCGAAGTCCCTCTTCACCATGATCACGCGGGCGCGCCTGGTGAAGGCAAACCATTCGCCATCGGGATGGCGCAGGGAAGCGGGTATGCGGGATTCCAGTTCTGCCGAGGAGACACCCTGGAGCAGGCCGTCGAGGGCGGCGGACATCAGGTTCGAGGCATCGGCAGTCATGAAGACATCGACGGGACTGTTTTCGCCTTCGATCCTCATCCTCTCCATCAGGGCTCCGGCCTTGTCCTCGATGACATTGACGGTGATCCCGGTGGCCTCGTGGAAGGCCTCGTAGAGCCGGGCGTCGGCATCGTAGTGGCGTGCCGTATAGAGATTGACCTCACCGTCCGCCGCTGCCGGCAGGGACAGGGCGACGAGAGTGAACGCTACAATTCGCACGAACATCGTGTTCCCCTTCATTGCGAATGATTATCACTAGCGTCCCATTGGAGCATCGCCAACTGCATGTCAACACTTTTGCGAATGATTATCATTGTCAGCATGGCAACGCCCCGCAATCGCCCAGGTCACCGCCGACCTGCCCTCAATCGAGCAGAAGAAGGATGCTGCCGCTCTCCGGCGCGTCGGCCACGCCGTTCTGTTCTTCGTCCGGAACCGGCCCAGGCGATTCCGGACTTCCATCATCCTCATCCAGAACCCAGAGAAGCAGTGAGCCGTCATCTTCCTGCGGCTCGCTGACGAGGGTTTCACTCTCCGGCACGTCGGGTTCAGCCGCTGCCAGAGCGTCGCCGTCAACGGACATGTCGGAGGGAACGGGCGGCTTGTCTTCCGGCAGGGGAACGGGCTCGCTGACGAGATGTGTCTCCAGCAGCCTGGTATCGAAGACGAGATCTGTCTCGTCCAGGGGACCGGCGACGGTCATGGCGACCGCCGGAAGTCCGGTGCTGCCGGTCAGCTGCACCGATCCTGCGAGATTGATCCAGTGGCGTGGCAGGTCGACCTCGAGCTCATAGCTGCCCTCGGCGCCATTGAAGATGACGGAGAGGTCGTCCGAGCGGACGACACCCTTCGACACGGAAAACGAGGCGCCGGCCGTGATGATGTCCGACGTGCCCTCGCCGGTGGAACGCAACATCTCTTCTGCAATGTCGGAACTCTCCCCGCCATCAGCCAGCAGACCCGCCATCGCCTGAAAGTCGAAACCCTCCACCGCGCCACGCCGCAGCGAGATCCGTCCCTCGCCGCCAAGGCTCTGCAGGAGATCCTCCCCCGTGAGCCCGCGCGCCGTCCCGTCGACTGCGAGCTGGAGACGACCCGAGAGCGTGTCCCGTCCCGCCAGGGCGGCAAGGATCTCCTCGAGTTCACCGTCTTCGAGGGCAAGGGAGTAGGTCATCTCGTGGGGCAGGCCGTGACGGGCGGTGCCGGAGACGAGAACCGTCCCGCCAAAGAGGGATCCCGACAGGGTTTCGAGATGAAGGACACCTCCTTCGGCCGCGGATCGCAGGAGCACGTCGTCGAGTGCCACGCCGCCAACGAAGAGGTGATCCGCCACAAGGTCGACGCGTCCATCCACATCATTGATGACCCCGGGAAGCCGGCTGGTCAGGGCATCGAGAACAATCGTATCCGCTTCGAGACGAAGATGGATGACCGGCCGGGCAGCAGCTGTCGACCACTCGGCAGCGCCTACGAACGAGGACGGCCCCACGCTCGCCCGCTCAAATTCGACCATTCCCTGATCGAGCGACCCGGTGACCTTGACGGCGATGTCGAGGGGCCCTTCCAGGTCCTCACCCCCGGCAAGGCCCCAGTAGTCCATCAGCTCCCCTGAATTGGCGTGCTCGAGAACGGCGCTGCCCTCATTCAGAACCGCGTTCCTCAGGCGGCCGCTGGCGTCGAGCGTGGCGCCAAGGGATTCGGCAGTGACGGCCAGGCTCAACTCGAGGGGAGCGAGGTCGATGTCGGCAGACATCATGAAGGGCTCGCCCTCCCCTCCCGGCACATCCAGCCCGACAACGCCGACCGCGGCGGCAAGGCTCTCTCCCTCGACGTCGAGTGTGCCCTGGAACGACGGGCCAGCGAGCCGCCGGGCCAGTCGGCCCTTGACGGTGAAGTCCGCGACCGCGGTCGCCAGCGCGCCCTCAAGATCGATGTCATCGAACGTTCCGTGCGCGGCAAGCGACAGGTCCGCGCCCCCCAGCTTGTAGAGATCGAACGGCGTTTCGATGCCGGCCCTGCGGGCGATGGCTCCCATGTCTGCCGCATCGACCTCGATGTCGAACGCCAGGGTCCGGTGAGCCGGCTCGATCATGCCCGTGGCCCTGACGGCAGCTCCCGCGACATCGCGCGCCTCGAGGCGTCGAAACTCCAGGGTGCCCTGGTTCAGGGCGCCGTCGACAAAGACCCCGGCGGCGACGACATCGCCCATGACCAGTGTTCCGACCTCGCTCCTGACATCGAGAGCGAACCCGGCCCACTCGGTCTCCGGGAGGGTGTCCGGCAGACCGGCGGGAAGATAGGCATCGAGCGCCAGCTCATCGATGCCGAGATCGGCAATGAAGCTTCGCTGTCCGGCGAAGAGACTGATGAGTGTCCCGGTCACACGCGATGAATCGAGAACCAGGTCCATGGCGGACAGAACCGCGGAACCCGGTGTTGCTTCACAGTGCGCCGACAACCGGGCGGTCCTCAGCCGGTCCCGGGGGATGCCCTCCACGTCCACCCCGAGCCATGCGAGTGTGCTCCTGAGATCACTTGACGTGACGTCAAGGGGACCGCGGAAGATCGGCACGTCACCCTTGATGCTGGCGACACCGGTCACCACGGCGTTCGTGTTGCCCGGCAGGAGAGCGGCGGCCCGCTCGATGTCGACCGTGCCGTCGACCACGGATGCCACCACCTCGACCTGTCGCGCCGTCTGGTTCCTGTAGAGGGCATGTTCAACCGCGACATCCAGGGAGACATGGCGTTCCCGCAGCCAGGCGAACGCCGGATGATCGCTGTCCATCTCCTGGGCCAACGCCACGAGGTGATCGAAGTCGAGCCTGCTGGAGGTCATCCGGACTGCCAGCTCGCCTGCCGACGATTCGATGGCGCCGAAGGCAACAGACTCGTCGAGCTGCAGGGCGAGGTCGCTGATCTCGACCGCATCGGCGCTGATCGCCATCACGGCATCAAACGATGCCGGCGCCCGAGCCGCGGCGAGCCCGGTCAGCCTTCCGAGATCGGGGACATCCAGCCTCACGGTACCGGCGAACCGGGCGTCGTTCTTCCAGTCCTGGAGACTCCCTGATGCCCGCAGCGAGGTACCCTCCTCGGACATGATGACGAAGCCCACCGGAAGAGACGATCGGGTCAGCCGGCCAAGAGCGCCTTCGAGAGTCCAGCCCCCAGCACTGCCCGAAAGACTGCCGGTGATCTCGAAGGGGCCGTCCACGCCCTTGGACTCGATGGCGAGATCGAGACCTTCGAACACCCGGGTACCCTGGAGTTCACTGTGCCAGGTCACCGTGGCGTCGACGATCTCGACGGTGTCGATCCGCACTGCCGGGTGAGGAGTCGTCCGGCCGGCGGTGAGGGAACCGGTCATGTCGGGTCCGCCGACGGTCAGGGCGGGTCCGACGATCCGGATCCGCTCAATGGCGAAATCAAGGGTCAGCAACGATGTCAGGGAAACGACCGCGTGGACCTCCGGCAGGCTGAGCCAGGGAGCGTGCTCGTCACCAATGGTGACATCGCTCAGGGCCACCTTGAGATCGGGAACCAACGACAGGCCGAGGTCGCCGGAAACCGTCACGTTGCGGCCGGTCAGCGCCTCGAGCTGCTTCTCAACCTCGTCACGGTACCGGTCGAGATCGCGTGTCAGGTGCCAGAACGCCCCGGCGGCCAGCAACACGACCACGAGAGCCGCCGCTATCCAGAAAACCTTGCGCAACCTTACCCGTCTCCTTCATATCCGGAGTGTTCCGGTGAGAAACCTGGCACGCCGTGGAAGGCGGTATCATGGCACTCAACCGCTCCCCAGTGAATCCAGGCTGTCCACATGCCTCATCTGAACAGGATCGCGGACCTGTGATAGGAGAAGCGCACCATGCAGGGTGCTTGTCCAACCCCCCTTCTTGAAGGCCTCAACGAGGCCCAGAGCGAGGCCGTCAAGGCCGTTGACGGGCCGGTCCTCGTGCTCGCCGGCGCGGGTACCGGAAAGACCCGCGTGCTGACCGTGCGCCTTGCCCATCTCATCGAAACCGGGAGGGCGTGGCCAGGCCAGATCCTCGCGGTGACCTTCACCAACAAGGCCGCCGGCGAGATGTCGGAACGGGTGAGCGCCCTCATCGGACAGTCCACGGCCGGCCTGTGGATCGGCACCTTTCACGGCATCGGCGCACGCATGCTGCGACGGCATGCGGAGCTCGCGCGCCTGAAGTCGGGGTTCACGATCATCGATACCGACGACCAGGTCCGCCTGGCGCGCGAACTTGTGGAGGCGGCCAACATCGATGACAAGCGTTGGCCTCCACGCATGCTCTCGTTCCTGATCCAGAAATGGAAGGACAGGGGATGGACCCCCGACGAGCTGCCCAGGGAGGAGGCTGCGGCGTTCGCTCACGGCCGGGGCCAGGCCTTCTACCGCGCCTATCAGGAACGCCTCGAATCCCTCAACGCGGCTGACTTCGGGGATCTGCTGCTCAAGCCCTACCGCCTCCTGCTCGACCACCCGGATGTGCTTGACGTCTGGCACAGGCGATTCCGCTACCTCCTCGTCGACGAGTACCAGGACACCAACGCGATCCAGTACCTGTGGTTGCGCCTGCTCGCCCGCGGATCCGGCAACATCTGCTGCGTCGGCGACGACGATCAGTCGATCTACGGCTGGCGTGGCGCGGAGGTCGGCAACATCCTCAAGTTCGAACAGGATTTCCCCGGGGCCACCATCGTGCGCCTCGAGCGCAACTACCGCTCGACGCCCCGCATCCTCGCTGCGGCCTCGGGCCTCATCGCCCACAACCGCTCCCGGCTCGGCAAGACCCTGTGGACACCCGACGGCGACGACAAGGGGGAGCCCATTGCCGTCAACGGCGTGTGGAGCGGCGAGGACGAGGCCCATGCCGTGGGCGACATGGTCGAGAACCTCCACAGGAAGAAGCATCCGCTCGGCGAGATGGCGGTGCTGGTGCGGGCCGGCCACCAGACGCGCCATTTCGAGGAACGCTTCATCACGCTTGGTGTGCCCTACCGTATCATCGGCGGACTGAGGTTCTACGAACGCCGCGAGATTCGCGATGCGCTCGCCTACCTGCGCCTGGTGCGCCAGGACGACGACGACCTCGCCTTCCAGAGGATCATCAACCTTCCCAGACGCGGCCTCGGCGAAAAGTCCCTGCTCCCGCTCCATGACCACGCGCGCAAGGCCGGCACCAGCCTCCTTGGCGCCGCGCGCCACGTCGCCGGCGACACGACGCTGCCGCCGGCGCGGCGGCGCACCCTGCGTCTCTTCATCGAGAACATCGACCGCTGGCGCGCCGAGGCCAGCCGCAAGTCCCCGGCGGAGGTTGCCGCCATCGTCCTCGATGAATCGGGCTATACGGAGATGTGGCAGAAGGACAAGTCCATCCACGCCCCGACGAGGCTCGAGAACCTGAAGGAACTCGTCGTCGCGCTGGCCGACTTCGAGAACATCGAGGAGTTCCTGGACCACGTGAGCCTGGTCACCGACGGGGATGTCGCCATCGACGGCGACATGATCAGCATCATGACACTCCATGCGGCCAAGGGCCTCGAATTCGACACCGTCATCCTGCCCGGCTGGGAAGAGGAACTCTTTCCCCACCGGCGCGCCCTCGAGGAGAGCGGCAACGAGGGTCTCGAGGAGGAACGCCGTCTCGCCTACGTCGCTCTCACCCGGGCCCGCCAGCGCGTCGCCATCTTTCACGCCGCCACCCGGCGGATCTACAACCAGAACGTGTCCAACCTTCCCTCGCGCTTCCTCGCCGAACTTCCGGGCGAACATGTCCAGACCGATGAGTCCCCCCTCGTCGGCTACCGCAACATGTCCGAGTTCGGCGAGGCCGTCACCGACAGCAATTTCGCCCGCACCCTGGCCCGCCGCCAGCGGCAGTTCCCCTCCCGGGGCAGCCCGGCGGCGCCAGGCACCAACCCGCCGCCGGAGCCCGACACCCGCATCTTCCACGACAAGTTCGGCTATGGCCGTGTCATCCAGGTCGACGGCGAGAAGCTCGACATCGCCTTCGACAAGGCCGGCCGCAAGAAGATCATGGCGGCCTTCGTCACGCCGGCATGACCTGGCAACTCGAGGCCGAGCACTCAAGCGCACACGACCTCCTCGAGGAGTTCGAGCCTCTGGCCCTGTCGCTCTTCGGCACAAGCGTTCAGGCCCTCTTCGCCAGCCGCGAGGAGGCCGAACGTGCGCGCCGCCACCTCGAGGCGCTTCTCGGCTTCACGCCGTCCCTCCATGAACTGCCGGCGAAGGACTGGGTCGCCGACAACGTCCGCTCCTTTCCGCCCCTCATCGTCGGACCCTTCACAATCGTCCACGGCGATGACCCGGCGCAGACGTCCAGGCACCTCATCCGCATGAGGGCCGGGACCGGTTTCGGGACCGGTGAGCACCCGAGCACCGCCGGGTGCCTGGAGGCCCTCGCCGCCCTCGAGACGCCGCCCCGCACCGTCCTCGACATGGGATGCGGGTCGGCCATTCTCTCGATCGCCGCGGCCACCTTGTGGGACTGCCACATCATCGCCGTCGACAACGATCCCCTCGCCCTTGCCTTCGCTCAACGCCAGATCGCCGGGAACGGTCTCGCCAGGCGCATCCACCTCGTCTGCGCACACGCCTTCAGCGCTCTCTCCCCGGCACACTTCGATCTCGTCATCGCCAACATCCTGGCCCGTCCCCTCATCGACATGGCCCCCGCCATCCACGCCACCACCGTCATCCTGTCGGGATTCCTCGAAGACCAGGCCGCCCGCGTCCTCGAGGCCTACCGCCAGGCCGAGTACGCACCGCGCTCCACCACCATCACCGACGACTGGACCACACTCACGCTTGCCCGCGATCCTGTACCCGCCTGATACCGATGTCGCCATCTCCGACGCCGGGGGGACTTCCGCGCACGACAAGGTTCTCCAGCAGTCCGAGGCAGCGATCAACGTTGTGAGATCGGCGTCCTCCCTAAACCGTCCTGCCCGGACTCCAGACGATGGACCGCCAGGCTCCGGCGGCGTTGCGGAGAAACCGGTTGAACTCGGGAGTAACAACCGGCGGCCTCCCTGTGGCCGCCTACGCGGAGATTGCGCCGAGCGTCCTGCAGGGGGCACGCCGAGCATCGAAGGGAACAGTTCAAGGCCAGCGCACGGTGCGGCCGGTCAGAGGCCGAGTTCGCTGTGAGAGCCGAGCCGCACCAGATCGAGATGGTCAGCATCGGGCTTGCGATAAATCAGCAACAGGTCGGGCCGAACATGACAGTCCCGATGGTCCTTCCATTGACCGCCAAGCGCGTGGTCTCGATGGCGCGTCGCCAGCGGCCGATCCTCCGCAAGATCGGTCACGACACTCGCTAGTTCGGCATCGACGGTTCTGGCGAAGCGACCTCTCTTCTCGCGCCGGTAGTCTCGCTTGAAGGCCGCGGTCCGTCTAATCGTCCTCATGGAGGTCAGCAATCAGGCCGTTGACGTCACCGACCGTGAACAGGTCGCCCCGCCTCGCTGCCTCCATGGCAGCAACGGTCTCCGCGTTCGGCACCAGGGGTTCGAATGGCAGGCGTTTCTCGGTCGCGATCCGCACCATCATCAGGCGGAAGGCGTCCGAAACGGTAAGGCCGATCGCGCCGAGCACGGCGGCCGCCTCTTCCTTGGTCTTCACGTCGATGCGGGCGCGAACGACGGTACGCAAGTGCCGATCCTCCTCGTTGGGCCACAATGTAGCCTGACTGGTCGGTCGATGTCCATGTCGGGATCGGTGGCCGACGACTATGGCGCATCGCCGCCGCCCCCTCATCGAAATGACTCACGTCATCAACAGCATCCTCTTCGGAAATTTTCAACACCAGTCCGCCCCCATCCTTGTCGCGCGTCATCGGACAAGGCAGGCATCACGCGCAACCTTCATCACCGACGACTGGATCACACTCACCCTCGCCCGCAGACCTCCCGGGCGTCAGGGACAATCGCCTTGAGCGGCACTCCGATCTGAAGGCCCGCGTAGACCGTCGCGATGCCGCGCGTCATGCGGCGCTCGACCATCTTGCCCGTCTCGGTCAGGAGTTCGATGCGTCTTGACGCAACACATGGCTCCCGACGCACAAAAAAGGCCCCAAGGGCCCGGCCTCGCTTTCGATCACCGGCCCCGGAACGGGGACGAAAGCCGGGCGTACTGCCAAGGGGCGGATTTCATTGAACCACAACTCCCGAATTGCGGGGCGCCCGTTCGTCCATAACTGTCTTGGGTTACGCAAGGCCTTGATTTTGCAGTCGCGCCTGGCGTATGCGGTCCTCTAGGTGTCGAGCGTCTTGACGTGAACATCCATGGGTCTGACCTTGCCCACTGCCGCTCTCCCGGCTCGGGCTGCATTCGGTGCATGGACGGTTGCACAATCCTTCCCAGTGCGACCGGTTGAAAGATATTGCGACCCTACATCAATAGTCCAAACCCCAGTCATGCGGGGTCAGCGCAAGAGAACTGGGCCGAAGGGAGCATCACGATGGCCACCGATGACACGATGACGCTGCGCCTGCCGTCGTTCGATCCGATGCGAACCCTCCGCTGCAACATGGGACTTGAGGGCCACGGCCGGTCGATCGGAGATGCTCCTTTCAATTCCGCATTCAGCATGCCTGATTGCCAACGATTGCGGAGCCAAGGAGGTCTGCACCACACGATCGCACGAATTCTCGGCGCGGCGCCCTCGCGGACCGCCTTGACCGGGCCGCAAGCGCGCCAGCCTCAAAGGCCGGTCCTGTCGGGAGTGGGCCAGTAATGGTTGCGCGTGTCATTCCGGTCGATCCCTTCGACTTCGTGGTCTTCGGTGGCACTGGCGATCTCGCGCAGCGCAAGCTCCTGCCCGCACTCTATCGCCGGATGGTCGATGGCCAGGCGTTGCCGGATTCGAGGATCATCGCCGCCGCTCGAAGGGATCTCGACGCCGACAGTTTTCGACGCAGGGTCGAGGCGTCGCTCAGGGAGTACGTGGGTCCAGAACAGCTCGACCCCGACCGTTTGGCGGTGTTTCTCTCTGCTCTCGACTATGTTCGTCTGGACGCGGCGGACGAGAACGGCTGGACTTCGCTTTTCGATCGGCTCAAGGACTCGGAGCGCATGCGGGTCTTCTATCTGTCGGTGGCGCCGCAACTGTTCGCTCCGATCAGCGAACGGCTGGCGACGAGTGGTTGCCAGACGCCGGACACGCGGCTGGTCGTCGAGAAGCCTCTGGGCCACGATCTCGCGAGCGCGCACGAACTCAATCGCCAACTCGCGACGATATTCGACGAGCACCAGATCTACCGGATCGACCACTTTCTTGGAAAGGAGACGGTTCAGAACCTCATGGCCTTGCGTTTTGCCAATGCGCTGTTCGAACCGATCTGGAACGCACGCCACGTCGACCACGTCCAGATTACCGTCGCCGAGCGGGTCGGTGTTCGCGGCCGCGGCGCCTACTATGACCAGAACGGCGCAGTTCGTGACATGATGCAGAATCACCTTCTGCAGCTGCTTTGCCTCATTGCGATGGAACCTCCAGCGCATTTTGAACCGGACGCGGTGCGCGACGAGAAGCTCAAGGTGTTGCGCAGCCTGAAGCCGCTTGACGGACTTGGTGACGTTGTGCTCGGCCAGTACCGCGGCATCAATGGCGAGCCTGACTATGTCGAGGATGCGGAGAATCCCGAATCGCGCACAGAGAGCTTTGCGGCGATCAAGGTGGAGATCGCCAATTGGCGCTGGAACGGAACGCCCTTCTATCTGCGCACTGGCAAGAGACTGCAAGCGCGAGTGTCCGAGATCGCGGTTATCTTCAAGGACGCGCCACATTCCATCTTTCCTGCAAGTGCGGGGGGTACAAATCCGAACGTGCTGGCGATCAGGTTGCAGCCGGACGAGGGGATCACGTTGAGACTGACCATCAAGGAGCCGGGTCCTGGAGGCATGCGACTGTGCCAGGTGCCACTTGACATGACCTTTGCCAAGACACTGGGTGCGCAGGGTCTGAGGATACCGGGCGCCTATGAACGGCTCGTGATGGACGTGATCCGTGGCGATCAGACGCTGTTCATGCGCAACGATGAGGTCGAAGCAGCCTGGCGCTGGATCGATCCGATCATTGCCGCGGCGGACACCGCGCCCGAGGGACCACGACCCTATGAGAGTTACTCATCGGGGCCCGAGGATGCGCTGGTGTTGATGCACCGCGACGGCCGGCGTTGGCGAGCACTCGCGGCGTGATGCAGATTGTGGAGGCCGCAAACCGGGACGCGCTCGCCCATCTTCTGGCCGACGAAGTCGCGGCGGTATTGGAAGCGGCGATCCAGGGGACCGGCTGTGCCGCGCTCGCGGTTCCGGGCGGCGTCACTCCAGCGGCTTTCCTGGTCGCACTCGGTGGCCACAAGCTCGACTGGACGGCGGTTGCGGTCACGCCAACCGACGAACGCTGCGTGGCGCCCGATCACCCGCGCTCAAACCGACGCCTGCTCGATGAGACACTTTTCGCCGGCCCGGCTCGCGCAGCCCGGTACGTCGGGCTCGAAGACGAACAGGCACTCTCGGCGCTTCTGCCGCTTGATGCCTGCGTACTCGGTATGGGGGAGGATCTGCACATCGCTTCGCTCTTTCCCGAATCGGACCGCCTGGACGAGGCGCTTTCGGCGGAGTGCAAAGCGCCGGCTCTGCGGCTGCGCGCTCCCGGCGCGCAGGAGGAGCGCATCACCCTGACCGCGGTGGCACTGAGCGGGGCGGGGCGGCTCTACATGCTGATTCATGGCGCGGGAAAACGCGCTGCCCTCGACCGTGCGATGGCTGCGACCGGGCCTTGCGACGCCCCGGTCCGGCTGATCCTCGACGGACCCAACCCTGCCCGTGTCTACTGGGCGCCTTGAAGCGATGACCGGGAGAAGCCGATGCGCCTGAACGATACAGTGCACAAGGTCACCGAGCGGATCCGGGTGCGCAGCCGGGACCTCCGCACGGACTATCTTGAACGCATGGCCCGCACCGCTGACGCTGCGCCGGCACGCGCGCATCTCTCCTGCGGCAATCTTGCCCATGCCTTCGCCGCGAGCCCGCAAGCAGACAAGACACGCCAGACGGGCGGCAGCGCGGGCAACATCGGCATCGTGACCGCATACAACGACATGCTTTCGGCCCACCAGCCGTTCGAGACCTTTCCGGCTCTGATCCGGGAAGCAGCCCGGCAGGCAGGAGGCACCGCTCAGGTCGCCGGTGGCGTGCCGGCCATGTGCGACGGAGTGACTCAAGGCCAGCCAGGCATGGAGCTCTCGCTCTTCAGCCGTGATGTGATTGCACTCGCAGCGGGCGTGGCGCTGTCGCACAACTGCTTCGACGCCGCGATCTTCCTCGGCGTCTGCGACAAGATTGTTCCGGGACTTGTGATCGCGGCAGCCACCTTCGGCCATGTTCCAGCCATCTTTGCTCCGGCAGGGCCCATGACATCGGGATTGCCCAACGATGAGAAGTCCGCCGTGCGTCAACGGTTCGCCCGCGGTGAGATCGGCCGGGATGAGCTGATGGCCGCCGAGATGGCTTCCTATCACGGACCAGGCACGTGCACGTTCTACGGCACCGCGAACTCGAACCAGATGCTCATGGAGTTCATGGGCCTGCACTTGCCCGGGTCGAGCTTCGTCAATCCAGGCACGCCCCTGCGCGAAGCGCTGACCCGCGCAGCGGCACGGCGGGCGCTCGAAATCACCGCGGACGGCCGGTCCTACACACCCGTCAGCGCGGTGCTCGACGAGCGCGCCTTCGTCAATGGCATGGTCGGCCTCTTCGCCACGGGCGGGTCGACCAATCTGACCCTTCATCTCATCGCGATGTCCCGCGCCGCGGGAGTGCTGATCGACTGGACCGACATGGCGGAACTGTCCGCTGTCACACCGCTGTTGGCGCGGGTCTATCCCAACGGGTTGGCCGACGTGAACCATTTCCATGCCGCCGGCGGCCTCGGCTACATGATCGGCGAGTTGCTCGAGGCCGGACTCCTTCACGGCGACGTTCGCACCGTCGCCGGCGACGGACTGGCCCGCTACACGCTGGAGCCGGTTCTGGGCGATGACGGGCTCGTCTGGCGCGACGGACCGCGCGCGAGCCTCAATGACAGGATCCTGCGTCCTGCGGCCGATCCGTTCCAGCACACCGGCGGCCTCGCGATGCTGACCGGCAATCTCGGTCAGGCGGTCATCAAGACTTCGGCAGTCAAGCCCGAGCACCACGTCGTCGAAGCCCCGGCCCGCGTGTTCGAGGATCAGGATGAGGTCAAGGCCGCGTTCCGCAATGGCGAGCTGGAGCGCGATGCCGTGTGCGTGCTGCGCTTCCAGGGCCCGCAGGCCAACGGCATGCCCGAGCTGCACGCGCTGATGCCGGTGCTCGGCAGTCTGCAGGATCGGGGCTTCCGCGTGGCACTGGTCACTGACGGGCGCATGTCCGGCGCGTCGGGCAAGGTACCGGCAGCCATCCACGTCACGCCGGAAGCCGCGGCGGGTGGGGCGATTGCGCGCGTGCGCGACGGCGACATGATCCGGCTTGACGCCACGGCGGGTCGGCTCAATTCCCTTTGTGATCCTCGGGAGTTCGCCAGGCGGACGCCAGCGAAAGCTGATCGCTCGACCAGCGCCTACGGCATCGGGCGCGAGCTCTTCGCCGCCTTCCGCAGTGGTGTCGGCCCGGCGGATTCGGGCGCCGCAGTGGTCGTCTAAAGGGCGATGACGGCGCTCGAAACAGCCTGGACAAGGGTTCACCGCGAGGCTGCTCGCCTGCGCCCGATCCATCTGCGCACGCTCTTCGCCGACGATCCGTCACGGTTCGAGCGATTCTCCTTCACCTTCGACGATCTCGCTCTCGACATCTCGAAGGAGAAGCTCGACGCGGCGGCACTCGACGCGCTTCTCGCACTCGCCCGAACGGCTGAAGTCGAGAGCTGGCGCGAGGCGATGTTCGCAGGCACGCCGGTCAACGAAACCGAGAACCGGGCGGCGCTCCACATGGCGCTGCGCGGCGGTGCGGTGCCACCTCCAGGAGATGATGTCGAACGTGTACGCACCGACTTCCTCGCCTTTGCGGAACGCGTGCGTGAAGGCCGCCTCACGGACGTCATCAACATTGGCATCGGCGGATCCGATCTCGGCCCGGCCATGGCCGTGCGTGCGCTGTCGCCCGATGCTGACGGACCCCGAGTGCACTTCGTGTCGAGTGTCGACGGAGCCCATCTGGCCGATACGCTCCGAGGGCTCGATCCGGCCACGACGATGGTCATCGTCGCCTCCAAGACCTTCACGACGCGGGAGTCGATGACCAATGCGCGCTCCGCCCGGGCCTGGCTCGGCGATCATGCAGCGGTGAACATGGCAGCGGTGTCGACCAATCTCGCTGCATGCGCCGAATTTGGCATACCCCGGGAGCGGGTCTTCGGCTTCTGGGACTGGGTCGGCGGGCGCTATTCGCTCTGGAGTGCCATCGGGCTCTCCCTGGCCGTAGCTGTCGGCACCGGGCGGTTCGAGGCCCTTCTTGCCGGAGCCGCTGCAATGGACCGGCACTTCCGCGAGACGGCTTTGGAAGAGAATTTACCAGTACTCCTGGCGCTTGCCGGCATCTGGCGGCGCAATGCGATGGGCTGGCCGACCGTCGCGCTCATTCCCTACGACCAGCGACTCGAGCGATTTCCGGCCTATGTTCAGCAGCTCGAAATGGAGTCGAACGGCAAGCGCGTCACCCGTGGCGGCGCCCCCGTCCTCGGCGCCACCGGCCCGGTCGTCTGGGGTGAGCCGGGTACCAACGCACAGCACTCGTTTTTCCAGCTTCTGCACCAGGGCACCGACGTCATCCCCGTCGACTTCATTGCCGCCGCCTGCCCGCGCAGCGCCGATGAGGATCACCATGCGCTGCTGCTCACGAATTGCCTGGCGCAGAGCGCCGCACTGGCCTTCGGCCGCACCGAGACCGAGGCCGGGCACCTGGCACCGCACCGGACCTTCCCGGGCGATCGGCCCTCGACCACCATTCTGCACCGTCAACTCGACGCGTTTGCGCTCGGCCGCCTGATCGCGCTCTACGAACACAAGGTGTTCACGATGGGAGTGATCTGGGGCATCAATTCCTTTGACCAGTTCGGTGTCGAACTCGGCAAGGTGCTGGCCCAACGTCTGGCTCCCGTGATGCGCGGCGAGAGCGAAGCCGATGCCGGACTCGACTCGTCGACCGCAGGACTCGTGACGCGCATCAGGGAGCTCGGCCGATGAACGTCAGGAGCATCTGTGCTCTCGCCCCGGTCATTCCGGTCCTGATCATCGATGACAGCGCCCGGGCCGCGCCACTCGCCGAGGCGCTCTTCCGCGGCGGACTGAGGGCACTCGAGGTGACATTGCGCACGCCGGCCGCCCTCGACTCCATAGCGTCCATGGCCAGGATGGCGCCCGACATCATTGTCGGCGCCGGAACGCTGTTGACACCTGAGGACGTGCACGCCGCGGCGGCCGCCGGAGCCCGGTTCGGCGTCTCGCCCGGTTTCACCGACAGCCTGCTCGATGCTGCCAAGGACGTGGGGCTGCCGATGCTCCCCGGCGTCGCGACCCCGGGCGAGGCCATGCGAGCGCTGGAGCGTGGCCTTGACGTGCTGAAGTTCTATCCCGCCGGCCCAAGCGGCGGACCACCGGTGCTGGCTGCCTGGGCCACCCCCCTTCCTCAGCTCCGCTTCTGTCCAACAGGCGGCATCAACGCGGACAACGCTGCCAGCTATCTGGCCGTCCCGAACGTTGTCTGCGTTGGCGGAAGCTGGGTCGCACCAAGGAGCGCTGTCGAAGCCGGTGATTGGACAAGTATCGAGGAGCTCGCGCGGGCGGCTGCAACATTGGAGAGCAAACCGAAGGTGTCGCATGACGCCGGGTGACCCCGTTCGCCGCTGCGGGCGGGTGCGTCATGCCGGACGGCATACTTGAATTGAGTAGGCCAATGCCAAGGAGGTTGCGGGCCATGAGCACAACGCGCGTCAGGATTGATCCCGACAATCCCTCCACCCAGCCCGAGTGGCGGATCGACCCCGCCAGGGTGGACGCCACGACCGAGGCGGAGATTGCGGCGCCGGAGCGGGAGGACGAGGAAGCGGCAATGCAGGACATGGCGCGGTACACGCGCCGGATCCGACGGCGGCTCGGTCTCCCGCAGACCGAACTGGCACGGCGCACCGACGTGTCGCGCGAGACGATCCGCAACCGGGAACAGGGCAAGCACTGCCCGACCGGCGCAGCGCGCGCCTTGCCGCGGGTGCTCGACAAGGCCCCGGAAACCGCGCTTCGAATCCCGTGAAACCGGCATCATCGGCACCTCGCGCTGATTCTCTTCATCGGACTCCAGGTGGCGCGTCGAGCGTGTTCAGGGGGTCCTCGTGCCCGACGTGTTCGTCACGTCCGCGAAACCCTGACCCGATATGCAAGGCAAGACGGGTGAGAAAACCTGTCCTGTTCAACGCTTCAGCTCGAAGATCAGCGTCGAAAGCGGCGGCACGCCAACCTCTATGGAGTCCGGACGGCCGTGGCATTCGACAGGTTCGCTCTGCACGCCTCCCAGGTTGCCACGTCCGCTGCCACCGTACTCCGTGGCATCGGAGTTGATGCGCTCGACCCAAATCCCTGCCGCCGGCATGCCGAGGCGCAAGGGTGCGCGTTCCACCGGCGTGAAGTTGCAGACCACAACGACCGGTGCCGTCTCGCCTCGACCGCGACGTATCCAGGCGTAGAGGGATTCCTCGGCCGCGTCGGCTTCGATCCATTCGAAACCCGTCTCTTCACAGTCCAGTTCGTAGAGCGCCGGCGTCGTCCGGTAAAGGTGGTTCAGGTCCGAGACGAGCTTCTGTACGCCAACGTGGCGCGGCTCCTCGAGCAGGTGCCAGTCGAGACTGCCGGCATGGTTCCATTCGCGGGCCTGGGCGAAGTCCTGACCCATGAAGAGGAGCTTCTTGCCGGGATGACACCACATGAAGGCGAAGTACGCCCGCAGATTGGCGAAGCGCTCGTCCTCGTCTCCCGGCATCCTGGCCAGGATCGAGCCCTTGCCGTGCACCACCTCGTCGTGACTCAAGGGCAGCACGAAGTTCTCCGAGAATGCGTAGCTGATTCCGAATGTCATCTGGTGGTGATGGTGCTTTCGATGAATCGGGTCGCGTCTCATGTAGTCGAGGGTGTCGTTCATCCAGCCCATGTTCCACTTGAAGCCGAAGCCCAACCCTCCGGCATCGGTGGGTCGGGAAATTCCCGGAAAGGAGGTCGACTCCTCCGCGAAGGTGGCGATGCCCTCGCAATGGCCGTACACCACCTCGTTCATGCGCTTCAGGAACGCAATCGCTTCCAGGTTCTCGCGTCCGCCTTCAACGTTCGGCACCCACTCGCCCTCGGGGCGCGAGTAGTCGCGATAGAGCATGGACGAGACGGCATCCACTCTCAGGCCGTCGACGTGGTGCTCCTTCAACCAATAGAGGGCATTGGCGATCAGGTAGTTCCGGACCTCATGCCTGGCATAGTTGTAGATCAACGTGCCCCAGTCCCGATGGGTTCCCTCGCGCGGGTCGGCGTATTCGTAGAGCGCCGTACCGTCGAAGCGTCCAAGTCCGTGCGCATCACAAGGAAAGTGGCCGGGCACCCAGTCCAGGATGAGGCCGAGACCCGCGGTGTGGCAGGCTTCGACGAAGTCACGAAACTCGTTGAGGGCGCCTTGGCGGCTGGTGGGTGCGAAGAGACCGACGGGCTGATAGCCCCATGAGCCGTCAAAGGGATGCTCGGACACGGGCGTGATCTCGATGTGCGTGAATCCCATGTTGCGCACGTAGGGCACCAGGTCCTCCGCAAGCTCGTGGTAGCTGAGAGGGCGGGCGCCGTTGTCGGCACGTTTCCAGGAGCCGAGGTGGACTTCATAGATCGCGATGGGCCGATCGGACCGGCTTGCCGTCCCGCGCCTGTCGAGCCACTCTCCGTCCTTCCACTGCCTGGCGCCAAGGCCACGCACGACGGACGCCGTGGCGGGCGGGTGCTCGGCTCCGAAGCCGACCGGATCGGCCTTGAGAGGCAGCACGGCGCCGTCTGAAGCCCTGATCTCGTACTTGTAGCGGGCGCCTGCCGGAACACCAGGCAGAAAAACCTCCCACACACCGGTCGATCCGCACCGTCCCATGGGGTGACGCCGCCCGTCCCAGTGGTTGAAGTCGCCAACGACCGACACCCGCCGAGCGTTGGGCGCCCACACCGCGAAGTGCGTACCGGCGACCCCCTCCCTGACCAGAAGATGTGCACCCAACACCCTCCAGAGCTCGAGGTGCGTGCCCTCGCTCAGGAGGTACCTGTCCATCTCGCCCATAACCGGACCGAAGCGAAAAGGATCCTCCTCCTCCCAGGTGTCAGCCGCGTTCGATACTTTCAGCCGATAGGAGCCCGGATCGGCCCTCAGCCTTGCGGCGAAGATCCCGTCCGTGTCGGCTTGAAGTGATACCGGCCTGCGACGTTTGTGCCCGGGCAGCATGGTCACCGCATCCACACCGGGCAGGAAGACGCGCAGCACCCAGGTTCTTTCCCCCAGGCGGTGCGGCCCAAGGTAGGCGAAGGGGTTGTCATGTTCGCCGCGCGCAAGAGCAGCGTTCTGGCGAGGGTCGGTGAGCGGGATTGCCATCCGGTCGTCAAAACGCCGCGGTGGCGCCCCAGATGTCGCGAGCATAGCCCCGGATGGTGCGATCGGAGGAGAATCGGCCCATGCGGGCGGTGTTGAGCACCGACCGCCGAATCCAGTCGTCCTGATCGCGCCACGCCTCATCGATCCGGTGCTGGATCTTCCGGTAAGCAGAAAAGTCGGCGGCGACCATGAACCAGTCGTGATTGCGCAGGGTATCGATCAGCGCTGCGTAACGGTGCGGATCGTCCGGAGAAAAGAGACCAGATTCGATCTGATCGAGCACTTCTGCCAGCAGCGGATCAGCCGCGATGCAACGCCCGGGCCGATGGCCCGCCGCCCGATTCGTGGCCACCTCCTCGGCGGTCTGGCCGAAGATGAAGATGTTGTCCGGGCCTACGGCCTCGCCGATCTCGATGTTGGCTCCGTCCAGGGTGCCGACAGTCAGGGCACCGTTCATGGCGAGTTTCATGTTGCCGGTGCCCGAGGCTTCCATGCCGGCGGTCGAAATCTGCTCCGAGAGGTCGGCAGCGGGAACAAGGATCTCCGCCATGGATACATTGTAGTCGGGTGGATAGACGATCTGCAGGCGCCCGGACATGCTTGGATCAGAGTTGATGGTAGCGGCAACGTCGTTGATCAGCTTGATGACCAGTTTGGCCACGGCGTAGCCGGGAGCCGCCTTGCCGGCGATGATCTTGACTCGCGGCACCCAGTCCGCGCCGGGGTTGCGGCGGATCTGGTTCCAGAGCGCGGCGGCATGAAGGATGTTCATGAGCTGGCGCTTGTACTCGTGAACCCGCTTGATCTGGACGTCGAACATGGCGTTCGGGTCCACAGTGATCCCGAAGCTGCAGTCCAGCCATTCGGCGAGACGGCGCTTGTTGGCGATCTTGGCGTCGACGAAACGCGCGCGGAAGGCCGGATCGTCAGCCAGTGGCACGAGGCACTCCAGGCGCTCCAGGTCGGTCACCCAGACCTCGCCGGCGACCTCGCTGAGGATGTCGCGGAGCGCCGGATTGCAATTGTGGAGCCAGCGTCTGGGCGTGACTCCGTTGGTCTGGTTCACGATGCGTTCAGGATGCAGTGCGTGCAGGTCCCTGAACACGGTCTGCTTCATCAGCTCGGTGTGAAGGGCCGATACGCCGTTGACACGGCGGGCGCCGATGAAAGCCAGGTCTCCCATGCGTACCTCACCGCCGTCGATCACCTTGACACTGTCGGGCCGGCGCACCGTGCTGGCGTGATTCGCGTCGATGAGCTCGATGAGTTCCAGATGTCGAGGCAGGATCCGGCGCATCAGGTCCACCGGCCAGCGTTCGAGCGCCTCCGGAAGCAGGGTGTGGTTGGTGTAGTGGAAGCAAGCGCGGGCGGTCTCGAAGGCATCGGCGAAGGACTGCCCGTGGTCATCGACCAGCAGGCGGACCAGTTCCGGAATGGCGATGGCCGGGTGAGTGTCGTTCAGCTGGATGGCAATGGCCCCGGGTAGCCCGGACACGTCGTCATGATGAGCGAGGAACCGCCGCAGGATGTCGGACATGGAGGCGGCGGTGAAGAAGTACTCCTGTTTCAGCCTCAGCTCCCGGCCCTGTTCGGTCGTATCGTCGGGATAGAGCACGCGGCTGATGGTTTCTGCCAGAACCGAAGGAACGGCCGCGGCCATGTAGTCGCCTCGGTTGAAGGGCTCGAGGTCGAACTCCAGCACCGGCTTGGCGGACCACAACCGCAGCGTGTTGGACCAGCGTCCGCGCCAGCCCGGTATCGGCGTGTCGTAGGCCACGGCCAGCACCGTCTCCGCGGGCGTCCAGGTGGCGCGGTCACCGTCGGCGCACACGGACCCGCCGAAGTGGACCGCGTGGCTGGCCTCGGGCCGTTCGAACTCCCAGGGGTGGGACTGGCGCAGCCAGTCCTCCGCCTCCTCGACCTGCCAGCCGTCCTTGAAGGACTGCTGAAACAGCCCGTGCTCGTAGCGAATGCCGTAGCCGCAAGCCGCCAGGCCCACCGTGGACATGGAGTCCAGGAAACATGCGGCGAGACGGCCAAGACCACCATTGCCGAGCGCGGCGTCCGGCTCGTCCGAGAGCAGTGCCCGATAATCGACGCCAAAGTCCTCGACGATCGCCCGGAGCCGCTCGTCGAGCCCCAGATTGGCGACAGCATCCTCAAGCAGGCGGCCGATGAGAAACTCCATCGACAGGTAGTAGACCCGCTTCGGGTCTTCGGCGTAGAACCGCCTCGTCGTCTCGAACCACGGCGCGATCACGAGATCGCGGATCGCCCGCGAAACCGCCATCCGCCAATCCGTCAGGGTCGCGGCAGCCGGCGCCTTTCCGGTCGTGTAGCGCAGGTGGTATTCGATGGAGCGGCGTAGCGCCACAGCGTCGGGCTGCGTCAGGGGCGTCGTCATGTTCAGGTCCGCACATCCGGTCGGTCGCGTCCCAGACGCGCGTGGATCCCGGCAACCTCCGTCGCTGCAGCGGCAACCTCGGCCAGCGCTTCCTGCGGGTCGAGAGCCAGTTCGCCCGATCCCTCCTCATAGCGTTCCAGATAGACGCGCAACGTTGCTCCGTCAGTGCCCGTTCCCGAGAGCCGGAACACCGCCCGGGCATTCTCCTCGAAGATCATGCGCACCCCCTGGGCGTCGGCTGTGGATCCGTCCACGGGATCGCGATAGGAAAAGTCGTCGGCGGCGGTGATCGCCAGCGCCCCGGCCGGCCGGCCGGGCAGTTCCGGAATTCGTCGCCTCAGGTCCGCCATCAGAGCCTGCGCCGCGTCCTTGTCGACGCTCTCGTAGTCGTGACGGGTGTAGTAGTCGCGGCCATACTCGGCCCAATGGGCGGCGAGAATCTCCTTCACACCGTCACGCCGCCTGGCGAGGATGTTGAGCCAGAACAGCACTGCCCAAAGGCCGTCCTTTTCGCGCACATGGTTCGAGCCGGTGCCCGCGCTCTCTTCGCCGCACAGCGTTGCGAGGCCGGCGTCCAGAAGCGTACCGAAGAACTTCCAGCCTGTGGGTGTCTCGAATGCGTCGATGCCCAGCTTCCGGGCAACCCGGTCAGCGGCCCGGCTGGTCGGCATCGACCGCGCGATGCCGGCGAGACCGCCGGCATACCCCGGCGCCAGGGTGGCATTGGCGGCCAGCACTGCCAGGGAGTCGGACGGGGTCACGTACGTGCCGCGGCCGAGAATCATGTTGCGGTCACCGTCACCGTCGGAAGCGGCGGCAAAGTCCGGCGCCTCCGGACTCATCATCAGGTCCACCAGCCCTCTTGCATGCACTGGGTTGGGGTCGGGATGGCCACCGCCAAAATCGGGCAGCGGTTCGCCGTTGACGACCGTGCCGGGGGATGCTCCCAGCTCGTCCTCCAGAATGGCCTTGGCGTAGGGTCCGGTCACCGCGTGCATGGCATCGAAGCGCATGGAAAAACCTGAGGCGAAGAGAGCCCGTATGGCGTCGAAATCGAAGAGCGTGCGCATCAAGCCGGCATGGATGGCCACGGGATCAAGGATCTCCACGGCCATCCCGCCCATGCGCAGCGTGGCGACTTTCGAGAGATCCACGTCCTCGCGGTCCAGAATCTTGTATTCGTCGATCTCCGTGCTGCGACGATAGATCGCCTCGGTGACAGACTCCGGCGCCGGGCCGCCGGCTGGAATGTTGTACTTGATGCCGAAGTCGCCGGTCTTTCCCGCCGGATTGTGGCTGGCCGAGAGAATCAGGCCGCCGTCCGTCCGGCGAGCGCGAATCACCGCCGAGGCGGCAGGTGTCGAAAGCAGCCCGCCCCGTCCGACCAGCACGCAGGCAGCTCCGTTGGCTGCGGCCATCCGGAGAATCGTCTGAATGGCGCGCTTGTTGAAGTAGCGGCCGTCACCCCCCACCGTCAGGGACTTGCCATCGAGTCCGCCCACCGCGTCGAACACCGACTGCACGAAGTTCTCAAGATAGCCCGGTTCCATGAACACGGCGGTCTTCTGGCGCAAGCCCGAAGTACCGGGTCTCTGACCCTCGATCGGCGCGGTCGAGACCGTTCTCACATTCATTGTTCAACCCTGTTGCTGACGGTCCGGGGAATGGAGTCGGCGCACGTGTCGCCGTTGCTCCTGTCCGAGCCGGGACCGACGAGATTCCGCCGGGGGTGATGCCGGGACGTGCCGGCCAGCGACGTGGCGGTCATGGTTCGTGCCTTCACGGAACCCGCAATGGTTCCACTTGGACTCCCGGACCGGTCCCGAGCGCCTTGTCTCCCTGAACTCACGGCGTCTGCGACGGCGGCCAGTCCCGAATCGTCGGTGAGCGCCTCCACCGCCACCGGATACCGGCGGCGCCAGTTGGGATGCTCGTCGACCGTGCCGGGCAGGTTCTGCTGCTCCACCAGGCCGAGGGCATCGTCGAGCTGGACGGAGAGCAGCGCCGAACCGGAGCCGGCGAGAAGGGCGTGCACTGCGACAACCATGGCGTCATCAGCCTCCCGCGGCGGCGCGGCCGGGTCGAGGCCTGGAGGGGCATGCCCCTCCCCCACAAGCAGGCGGCACAGCGCCCGACGCTGCGCGGCGCGCCGACGGAACGCAGCGGTGCTTTCCTTCGCCGCGGTCCGGTCGAGGTCTTGCCGCAGCTCGATGTCCCGGCCACACCACCAGCCCTTGAACGTCGGCGTATCGTGGGTTCCGAACGAGGCGAGGCTGTCGCGGCGATAGTCTCCGGGAGGGCAAAAGCCGTGCCCGTCGGCTTCGAACTGCATGACCGCACATCCCAGCAGACCGGCTCCGGAGAGTTGTCGGCGCAACCCCGGGGAAATGCAGCCCAGATCCTCGCCGACCACAATGCAACCGGAACGCGTTGCCTCGAGGCGGACGAGGGCCAGCAGGGATTCGAGGGGATAACGCACGTACCCGCCGGGTGCGCCCGACTCGGGAATCCAGAAACAGCGATCGAGGCCCAGGACATGGTCGAGCCGAATGATCCCGGCGTGGCCCATTGCCACGCGCAGCATCTCGATGAACGGCCGATAGGCCGCGGCCTGCAGACCGGGGGGACTGAAAGGCGCCAGGTTCCACGTCTGTCCGTCGGAACTGAAGGCGTCGGGAGGTGCGCCAAGCGATACGCCCCGGGCAAAGCACGCCGGTTCCGCCCACGTGTCCGCCCCGCCGGGGCGTGTGCCCACCGCCAGGTCGAGGTAGAGGCCGAAGACCATCCCTGCGGCCCGGGCGGCAGCCTGGGCCCGGCCGAGCTGGCGGCCGGCGAGCCACTGCAGCCATGCGTGGAAGCGCACCGATCGTTCGTTCTGCGAAGCGAAGCGCTGCACATCCGGGCTGCCGGCGGTTTGCAGCGCTTCGGGCCAACGGCGCCAGTCGGGACCGTGGACGCCGGCAATTGCTTCGAAGACGGCGAACCATTCCAGCGTGCCTCCCGTCCCCTGCCGCCAGACGGCGAAGTCCCCCGCGGCCGATTGCTGCGCTTCAACCGTGGCGTGGAACAGAGCCTCCAGGACCTCCCGCAGCAGTCGATCGTGCGCCTTGTAGTCGAGAAGGCCGCCTGCCTTCTCAATATCGAGACAGGCGCTACGCTCCTCCAGAAGTCGACGGGCCTCGGCCGAGCATCCGAATCCGGGTACTTCGTCCGGGGCGATGTGGCCCGGCTCCAGGGCGGTGCGGCAGGTCGGGGAATAGGGGCTGACGGTGTCGCAGGCCGTTCCCCTGGCATGCACCGGATTGAGGCCGAGAAAGTCGGCGCCAAGGCGCGCCACGTGTTCCGCCGCAGTCGCCAGGTCGCGGTAATCGCCGATGCCGACGTTGCGCCGGGAATGCAGACCATAAAGGGCCGCGGAGACTCCCCAGGCCTTGCCGAGGTCATCTGCGTCGCCGATCGCTGGCGCCCGCTCGGGCGCGGCGATGACAAGGCAGGTATCCTTTCCCACAGTCAGGCGATGAAGTCCCGGCGGCAGGGTCAGCACAATCTCCCGTTTGCAGTGTCCTTCGAGCATGCCGCCCGATTCGAGCATGACTCGCCAATCTGCAGCACGCTTGAGAGGAATGCGTGCGACGGTGTCCGCAGTCACCACGGCTTCTTCGGGAATGCGCCGGGCGGCCCGGCGTGCGCGAAGCTCTTCAAGCGACTCTCGAGTCTCGGCTTCATCGGCGGCCTGCACCCCCATCGCGGCGAGCAGGGCACGTTGGGTATCGCGGTCAGCAACCTGTTCCGTTCCCGCGACATCGCGCCAGCGCGAATGGATCCCCATGGCCTCGCTCAGAACTCCGAGGGCGCGATCATCCCGAGTTCGTGCGTTCACGGGATCGCTCCGACTTCAAAGGCGACAACTGATTCGGGCGGTATCTCCTGTCGAAGGTCGATACAGGCTGAAGGGGGCGCCTCGAACCGTTCAGTCTCCAGGGTACGCAGCCAGACACGGTCATGGCCCGGTGGGGGCAGGTGGATGGAAACACTCCTGGGCGATCGATTGAAGATCAGAGCCATGCGGTCTGCGAGTTCGCGGGAGTCGGCTTTGGCCGCATCGGCACAACCCCCGAGCAGCAGGCAGAAGCCCGCGAGATGCGGCTCCCCCCAGTCAACAGGGCCTCCCTCAAGCCCCTGCCACTCGACGTCGGGTACTCCGTCCCCGGCGTGTTCGCAGCCGTGCAGAAACCGGCCTTGTCGCAGGCACGGATGGGTTCGGCGCAACGCGATGAGCCGCCGCGTGAAGGCGAGCAGGAGTGTGTCGGATCGCGGCCAGTCGATCCAGCCGATTTCGTTGTCCTGGCAATAGGCGTTGTTGTTGCCCCGCTGGCTGTCGGCTATCTCGTCACCGGCGCGCAACATCGGTGTTCCCTGCGCCAGGAAGACGCTGGCAAGCATGTTGCGACGTCGCCGGGACCGGCGAAGGCGGATCGGCGCGTCCTCGGTCTCGCCTTCTTCGCCACAGTTGTCGCTCCAGTTCTCCTCGTGGCCGTCCCGGTTTTCCTCGCCGTTGGCCTCGTTGCGCCGTTCGTTGTAGGCGGTGACGTCGGCCAGGGTGAAGCCATCGTGGCAGGCTACGTAGTTCACCGAGGACCAGCTCCGGCGTCCATCTCGGTCGAAGGCGCCGGCCGATCCGAGAAGCCGCCCCGCCAATTCCTGGGCACCGTATGGATCGCCGCGCCAGAAGCGGCGCACTCCGTCGCGAAACCTGTCGTTCCACTCCGCACACTCGGGCGGAAACTCGCCCAGGCGATATCCTCCGGGACCCAGGTCCCAAGGCTCCATGATCAGCTTCACTCCGGCCAGCACCGGATCCTCTCGCAGGGCATCAAAGAAGCCGCCGCGGCTGTCAAAGCCATCGGCATTCCGGCCGAGTGTGGTCGCCAGATCGAAGCGGAAGCCGTCAACACCCATGGCCTCGACCCACCAGCGCAGGCTGTCAAGGACCAGCCGCAGCACATAGGGGTGGGAGATGTCGAGGGTGTTGCCGCAGCCGGAGTCGTTGCAGTAGTAGCGCTCGTCCCCGTGGCGGAGGCGATAGTAGGCGGCGTTGTCCAGCCCGCGCAAAGAGAAGGTGGGTCCGTTCTCGTCCCCCTCGGCGGTGTGGTTGTAGACAACGTCCAGGATGACCTCGATTCCCGCGGCATGGAGCTTTCGCACCGTCTCGCGAAAGCCGCCGGGACCTGCTCGACCGGAGTAACGTGGTTCGAGGGCGAAGAAACCGATGCTGTTGTACCCCCAGTAGTTGACAAGACCCGACCGGAGTAGCCGGCTTTCGTCAGCGAACGAATGGACAGGCAAGAGTTCCAGCGCGGTGATGCCGAGCGACGCGAGATGTTCCAGCACCGGCTCCGCGCCGAGGGCCTCGTAGGTGCCCCGCAGCTCGTTCGGCAGTTTCGGCCACAGACGCGTCAGCCCCTTGGGGTGAGCTTCGTAGACCACGGTCTCGGACCAGGCCGTGTTGGGCTGCTCGCCCCTCGGCACCGGCGGGGCGGGCGGCGTCACCACGCACTTCGGCATCGCCGGGGCGCTGTCCACGCACGAGAACGAGAGGTCTCCCTCCAAGGACGCGGGATCGTAGCCCAGACATGCTTCGTCGGCGGAGAATCGTCCGTGCAATCTGCGGGCATAGGGGTCGAGCAGCAGCTTGTTGGGATTGAAACGGTGACCACGCTCGGGCGCATAGGGGCCATGGGCGCGCAGGCCGTACAAGGCTCCGGGCGCGAGACCCGGCAGATAACCGTGCCACACGGGCCCGCTTCTCTCCGGCAGGGCCAGGCGCCGGGTTTCCCGCTCCCCGTCCTCGGAGAACAGGCAGACCTCGATCCCGGTCGCGTTTTCCGAGAACACCGCGACATTCGCACCCTCGCCGTCCCAATGGACGCCAAGGGGATTCGGCGTGCCGGCCAGAATTTCCTGGATGACCGTCGCTCTCATGCCGTGACCCCGGCAAGTTCGGAATAGATTCTGGCGTAGGCTTCAGCCGAAGCAGCCCAGCCGACCGGTTGGCGCATGGCGCGGTGAATCATGGTCGACCAGAGATCCTGGTCGGCGAATGCGTCGCACGCCCGATCGATGGCATCGGCCAGGGGAAGCGCCGACACCGGCGAGAACTGGAATCCCGTCGCTACTCCGGCTCGAAATGCCGCTTCGTTGGCGTCAATCACCGTATCCCCCAGGCCGCCGGTGCGGGACACAACCGGCAGGGTGCCGTAGCGCAAGCCGTAGAGCTGGGTGAGGCCACAGGGCTCGAAGCGCGACGGAACCACGATGGCATCGGCACCGGCCTGCATCAGGTGCGAGAGCGGCTCGTCCCAGCCGATGACCACGCCAACCCGTCCCGGGTGGTCCGCGGCTGCCGTCCGGAAAGCGTTCTCAAGATCCGCATCGCCGGATCCCAGCAGGGCGAGGCATGCGCCGCGTGCGGTCAGTCGGGGCAGGATTTCCAGCAGCAGATCCAAACCCTTTTGTCGGGTGAGACGGCTGACTACGCAGAACAGGGGACCTGGAGCATCGGCATCAAGATTGAACGACCGGGCCAGGGCAACGCGATTGATGGCCTTGCGAGCCGGGGCTTCGGCGGAGTAACGCGCGGTAATGTTGGGATCGCTATCGGGATTCCAGAGCTCGAGGTCGATGCCGTTCAGGATGCCGTGAACCTCGGCGCGCCGCGACGCGATCACTCCCTCCAGGCCCATTCCGAATTCCGGGCGCATCAACTCACGGGCGTAGGCCGGACTGACCGTCGAGATGCGATCCGCATAGACCAGTCCGGCCTTGAGGAAGCCGACCTGGCCAAAGAACTCGAAGCCGCCGGCGTTGAACCCTCTCTCGGGCAGCTGCAGTGGTCGCATCACCCTCGGCGAAAACAGGCCCTGGAAGGCGATGTTGTGGATTGTCAGCACGCTGGGCGGCGCAGGATGGCGACCGAGCTTGAGGTAGGCTGCCGTCAGGCCCGCCTGCCAGTCGTGCAGGTGCACGACGTCTGGCCGCCAGCCACCGATCCCTTTGATGGCGATGTTCGCCGCAGCGCGGCAGAGCGCGCCATAGCGAAGGTGATTGTCGGGCCAGTCCTGGCCGTCCGGTCCGACATAGAGATTGCCGGGCCGGTCGAACAGTCGGGGCGAATCCAGAACGATGGCATCGAGGCCAGCGGCCTGCGCGCTGATGGCGCGCGCCCGTCCGCCGGGCAGCCGGGCGAACTCGCAGGCTTCGGTGTCCTCGGAAAGAGTCGCCCTCACGGCTGGATAGCCCGGCATCAGGACGCGCACCTCGACGCCGAGTTGAGCCAGGGCGCCCGGCAGGGCACCCACCACATCGGCGAGACCACCCGTCTTGGCGAGAGGCACGCACTCGGAGGCAACGCACAACACCTTCATGTGTTCTCGGATTCCCACTCGTTTCGACGGCCCCGATTCAGACTCCGGGATGCATCCATCCCGGCCAGCCACGCGCACGCTCGCGACGCCTGATCACGGTCGTCTGTTTTCCTCGGGTGCCGGGAAGTCAGCAGCCCAGAGCGTCGATCATGGTCTGGGTTATCAGCGTAACTCCCCCGCTGGTGACCCGGAACCGCCTGGCGTCCTCCTCGGGGTCTTCGCCCGCCACCAAGCCCTCCGGAACGTTCACGCCCCTGTCCAGCACGACGCGGGTCAGTCGCGCACCGCGATTGATGACGCTGTAAGGGAGGGCGACCACTCCCTCGAGCTCGCTGTAGGAGTGGCAGTGAACGCCGGTGAAGAGCAGGCTCCGCTGAACGTTGGAGCCCGATATGACGCAACCACCGGAGACCATGGAGGACACCGCGGAACCGCGCCGGTCCTCCTCATTGTGGATGAACTTGGCGGGCGGCGTCACTTCGCCGTAGGTCCAGATAGGCCAGTCGCGGGAATAGATGTCGAGCTCCGGCTCGACGTCGATGAGGTCGATGTTCGCGCGCCAGTACGAGTCCACGGTGCCGACGTCGCGCCAGTAGGGGCGCGGCTCGGAACCGGTCATGACGCACGAGTCCGAGAACCGATGGGCCACCGCCCTGCCGTGCTTCACCACGTGAGGGATGAGGTCCTTGCCGAAGTCGTGATCGGAGTCCGGCTCCGTCGCATCCCGTCGGAGCTGATCGATCAGGAAACCGGTTTCGAAGACGTAGATGCCCATCGAGGCCAGTGCATGGTCCGGGTCGCCCGGGATACCCGGCGGGTCGGCCGGCTTCTCGACGAAGCGGATGATGCGGTTCGCATCGTCTACGTGCATCACGCCGAAACCTGTCGCCTCCATCCGGGGTACCTGGACACAGCCGACCGTCACGTCGGCGCCGGTGTCGACATGCTGTGCCAGCATGACGCCGTAGTCCATCTTGTAGACATGGTCGCCGGCCACGACGACGATGTAGCGCACCCCGTAGCTCTCGATGATGTCGATGTTCTGAGTGACGGCATCGGCCGTGCCCAGATACCAGTGGCCTTCATCCACGCGCTGGGAGGCGGGCAGCACGTCGAGCACCTCGTTGCGCTCGGCCTGGAAGAAGCTCCAGCCGAGCCGCAGGTGGCGGATCAGGCTGTGGGCCTTGTACTGGGTGGCAACGCCAATGCGTCGAATGCCGGAGTTGACGGCGTTGGACAGCGCGAAGTCGATGATGCGGCTCTTGCCGCCGAAGAACACCGCCGGTTTCGCTCGCTTCTGCGTCAGTTCCTCAAGACGACTGCCACGCCCTCCGGCAAGGACGAAGGCCATCGACTGTCGGACCAGCACGCCCGTACTCGCGGAGACTGCGCTCATTCCTTCCTCCTTAGAATGCAGAACCCGGCGGCCGGGGAGCACGACCACGGTCGGTTCGGCCCCTCAAGCGCCGTGGCGCCTCTTGACCATCGCCCGACTGATCTCGCGCGGCGATCCGGCAGGTGCATGACAGCCAGGCATGGCGACATTCACTCGGTGCATCATCGCCGATCCAGCCTTGCGCGCCAATACAAAATCAACGATATTTATTTATTGACAGCCGGTGTTATGTGGAGATCATATCGGGCAGGCGGGAGCCGAAGCACGAAGGTGGCCCGGCTTGTCGGACTGCAGATCGGCAGGGAAAGCAGGATGTAGGCAAATCGGGGTTTCCGGCGGAGGTCCGAACTCGTCGTCTGAATGTACAGCTGTATCCATCTGAATGGGCACACGAAAAGTCCCAAGGAGAAACACATGAACTTGAAGACCGTGCTCCGCGCAGCCTGTGCGGTTGCGCTCATCGGAACGACCGGCGCCTCTGCCGACTCGCACACCGTCACTGTCACCATCGCGACCGTCAACAATGGCGACATGATCCGCATGCAGAGGCTGACGGAGGATTTCACCTCCCAGAATCCCGACATCGCCCTTGAATGGGTGACGCTCGAAGAGAACGTGTTGCGCCAGCGCGTGACCCAGGACATCGCCGCAAAGGGCGGTCAGTTCGACGTCATGACAATCGGCACCTACGAGGTTCCGATCTGGAGCAGGAATGGCTGGCTCGTATCGCTCAACGATCTTCCGCCTGAGTGGGATGCCGACGATCTTCTGCCCGCGATCCGCGCCGGCCTGACCATCGACGGAGAGCTCTACGCCGCGCCGTTCTACGGCGAAAGTTCGATGGTGATGTATCGCACCGACCTGATGGAGAAGGCCGGCCTCGAGATGCCGGACGCCCCGACCTGGGATTTCATCCGGGACGCGGCGGCGGCGATGACCGACCGGGACGGCGAGATCTACGGGGTCTGCCTGCGCGGCAAGGCCGGCTGGGGCGAGAACATGGCGTTCATTACCGCTACCTCGAACTCCTTCGGCGCACGCTGGTTCGACGAGGACTGGCGGCCGCAGTTCGACAGCGAGGCATGGGCCGACACGCTCAACTTCTACATGGATCTCATGAAGAACTACGGTCCTCCGGGGTCCTCGACCAACGGGTTCAACGAGAACCTCTCGCTCTTCCAGCAAGGCAAGTGCGGCATGTGGATCGATGCGACGGTGGCGGCCTCGTTCGTGACCAACCCCAATGATTCGACCGTGGCCGACAGCGTCGGATTCGCTCTGGCGCCCGACAACGGGCTCGGCAAGCGCGGGAACTGGCTCTGGGCCTGGTCGCTGGCCATTCCGGCGGGGTCGGACGCCACGGACGCGGCAAAGAAGTTCGTCGCCTGGGCGACCAGCAAGGAATACACGCAGCTGGTGGCGTCGAAGGAAGGCTGGGCCAATGTCCCGCCAGGCACGCGGACCTCGCTCTACGAGAACGCGGCCTACCTTGAGGCGGCACCCTTCGCAGAGATGACGCTGAACTCGATCAACGCTGCCGACCCGACCCAGCCGACCGTCGATCCGGTCCCCTATACCGGTGTTCAGTTCGTCGCGATTCCGGAGTTTGCAGGAATCGCCACGCTGGTGGGGCAGGAGTTCTCGGCCGCGCTGGCAGGCCAGCAGACCGTCGCCGAAGCGCTCGAGAAGGCGCAGGCCCTGACGGTCGATGAAATGGAGGCGGCCGGCTACTAGGGACTCCACTCGACACCGGGTGACGTCGCTTGGCGATTTCCCAACAACCCAGGGGATTGATGATCTCGACAGGCAAAACTCATGGTCCGAGTCCGTGAGGCATCCTCAAGCGCCGGAGGGCAGCGTCGGCTGCCCTCCAGCCGCAGGGGCGATCCTCCCGGACTCCCCTTGATCTAGCCCAGGAAGGAGACGCGTCTTGGCTACCCAGCATTCCAGATCCGCCGCCCGCGCGATGCTGGCGCCTGCGGTTTTCCTGCTCCTCGTCTGGATGCTCGTGCCCCTGACCATGACGCTCTGTTTCTCGTTCAAACGCTATCTGCCGCTTCGCGGCGGCGATCAGGGGTGGGTTGGTTTCGACAACTACGTACGGTTTGTGACCTCAAGCGCGTTCTGGCCGAGCGTGCAGACAACGCTCCTCATCGTGGGCGGCGTGCTCCTGATCACGGTGATCCTGGGAGTGCTTCTGGCGCTCCTGCTGGATCAGCCCATGTGGGGACAGGGCATCGTCCGGATCCTGGTGATCGCGCCGTTCTTCGTCATGCCGACGGTCTCGGCGCTGGTCTGGAAGAACATGTTCATGGACCCAGTGAACGGGCTGTTTGCGCACTTGTGGAAGTTCTTCGGTCTGGCGCCGATTGAATGGTTGAGCCAGGCCTCGATGCTCTCCATCGTCCTCATTGTCTCGTGGCAATGGCTGCCCTTTGCAACGTTGATCCTGCTGACGGCGATCCAGTCGCTCGACAGCGAGCAGCTTGAAGCAGCGGAGATGGACGGAGCCGCTCCGCTGGCGCGGTTCGGCCACATCATTCTGCCGCACCTCAGTCAGGCCATCACGATTGTTATCCTGATCCAGACGATCTTCCTCCTGTCGATCTTCGCCGAGATCTTCGTGACGACGCAGGGCTCCTTCGGAACGCGGACACTGGCCTACCTGATCTTCCAGCGCGTCCTGGAGAGCCAGAATGTCGGTCTCGGATCAGCCGGCGGTGTCTATGCCATCATCCTCGCCAACATCGTGGCGCTCTTCCTGATGCGCATTGTCGGCAAGAATCTGGACGCGTGAGGAGAAAAGCCCATGGCCCGCACCGTCACGACCCAACGCAAGTCCCTTAACACCGCCATCGCCTGGGGCATCGGCCTGCTGATCTTCTTCCCGGTCCTGTGGACGATCCTGACGAGCTTCAAGACCGAGGCAGAGGCGATTGCCGACCCGCCGGTCTTTCTCTTCTTCGACTGGACGCTGGAGAACTACGCAGTTGTGCAAGAGCGTTCGGACTACATGCGCTTTCTCTGGAACTCGGTGATCATCGCCGGCGTATCGACGCTTGTCGGAATCGTCGTCGCTGTCCCGGCTGCCTGGTCCATGGCTTTTGTGCCGTCCAAGAGGACAAAGGACATCCTGCTCTGGATGCTGTCAACCAAGATGCTGCCGGCGGTGGGGGCTCTCTACCCGATCTACCTGATCTTCATCGAGTTGGGGCTCCTCGACACCCGCACCGGACTCGTCATCGTGATGATGCTGATCAATCTGCCGATCATCGTCTGGATGCTCTACACGTATTTCAGGGAGATCCCCGGCGAGATTCTCGAGGCCGCACGGATGGACGGCGCAACGTTGCGAAGCGAGATCATACACGTCCTGACGCCCATGGCCGTCCCGGGGATCGCATCGACCATCCTGCTGAACTTCATTCTGGCCTGGAACGAGGCATTCTGGACTCTGAACCTGACCGCGGCGCAGTCCGGCCCACTGACTGCGTTCATTGCCAGCTATTCGAGCCCCGAGGGCCTGTTCTATGCCAAGCTGAGCGCGGCCTCGACCATGGCCATCGCTCCGATCCTGATACTCGGGTGGTTCAGTCAAAAGCAACTCGTCCGCGGCCTGACCTTCGGCGCGGTGAAGTGAGGACAAGGACATGGGACACATCGTTCTCGACAATGTGAAGAAAAGCTTCGGCGATATCACCGTCATTCCGCCCCTGGACCTGCAGATCGAGGATGGCGAGTTCGTCGTTTTCGTCGGTCCGTCCGGTTGCGGCAAGTCAACCCTTCTGAGGCTGATTGCGGGGCTCGAGGACGTTTCCTCCGGAACGATCAAGATTGACGGCCAGGATTCGACGGCAGTGCCGCCAGCCAGGCGCGGACTCGCAATGGTGTTCCAGTCCTACGCACTCTATCCCCACATGACGGTTCGCAAGAACATCTGCTTTCCCTTGCGGATGGCGAAGCTCGACAAAGCCGAGCAGGACCGCCGCGTCGAGCAGGCAGCCGCCGTCCTCAACCTCACCGAGTACCTGGACCGGCGTCCGGGCCAGCTCTCCGGCGGCCAGCGCCAGCGGGTGGCCATCGGCCGTGCCATCGTGCGCGAGCCTGCGGCCTTTCTCTTCGATGAGCCCCTGTCAAACCTCGATGCGGCGCTGCGTGTCGGCATGCGCCTCGAGATCAGCGAACTCCATGAGCGCCTCAAGACGACGATGATCTATGTCACCCACGATCAGGTGGAGGCGATGACCATGGCCGACAAGATCGTTGTCCTGCAGGCCGGAGTCATCGAACAGGTAGGCTCGCCCCTGGAACTCTATCGCACGCCGCGGAACAGGTTCGTGGCCGGCTTTATCGGTTCGCCCAAGATGAACTTCCTGGAAGGACCTGAAGCAGCCAAGCACGACGCGCAGACGATCGGGGTCAGGCCGGAGCACATCACGCCCTCACCCAATGAGGGCATGTGGAAGGGCCGTGTAGGCGTCTCGGAACACCTGGGCTCGGACACGTTCTTCCATGTCCACATGGACGGTTGCGCCGAGCCGATCACCGTGCGCTCGGGCGGCGAGGTGGACATGCACCACGGCGACGCAATCTACATGACTCCCGATCCCGGCCACATCCACCGGTTTGACGGTGAGGGCCTGCGCATCGCGTGAAGCCCGAGGGATTCGTCGAATGACCGATGGCGCCTCCGGTGGACCTGAGTTGCACGACGAGCATTTCGATGCTTCGCGGTGCGGGCAGTCAGCCTGAGAGTGCTTTCATGATTCGCCTTTCGGACGCCACGCTGAACGGCCTGCCGCAGTCGGTTGCGCGGCCGTCGTACAATCGTGCGTCGCTGTCGCCCGGGATCGTCCATGTCGGTCTTGGCAACTTCCACCGAGCCCACCAGGCCTGGTATCTGCATCGGCTGTTCGAGCTCGGCATCGACCACGACTGGGCCATCATCGGCGCAGGCGTCCGTTCAAGCGATGTGGCGCAGCGCGACAAACTGCTCGAACAGGACTGCCTGTCGACGTTGATCGAACTCGACCCGTCGGGCCCGTCGGCCGAGGTCGTTGGTGCGATGATCGACTACGTGCCGGTCGAGGAAGGGAACGCTGCGCTGATCCGCCGCATGGCGGATCCTGCAATCAGAATTGTCGCTCTGACGGTGACCGAGAGCGGGTACTACATCGATCCCGCGACGAGGGGCTTCCACGAGACGCATCCCGACATCGAATACGACACTGCCCATCCGGATCGCCCCCGTACGGTGTTCGGGGCCATCGTGACGGCGCTCAGGTCCAGGCGCGATCAGGGCATCGGTCCGTTCACGGGATTGAGTTGCGACAACATTCAAGGCAACGGCGAGGTGCTGCGTCGGACCGTCGTCTCGCTTGCACGATCCTCGGATCCGAGCCTTGCCGATTGGATCGACGCGACGTGCACGTTTCCGAACTCCATGGTGGACTGCATCACGCCAGCGACCGGCCCGAAGGAACTCGCGCTGGTACAGAAGTTCGGCATCGAGGACATGGTTCCCGTCACACACGAGAGCTTCCGCCAGTGGGTCATTGAGGATGACTTCTGTGCCGGACGCCCGGATTGGGGCCGCGTCGGCGTTACGTTCTCGGACCGGGTTCACGACTACGAGACGATGAAGATTCGCATGCTCAACGCGGGTCACCAGATCATCGGGAATCCCGGCGAAATCCTGTCCATCGAGACGGTTTCGGATTGCATGGCGGAGCCCTTGATCCACGCCATGTTCAGACAGGTGCAACGCGAGGAGATCCTGCCTCATGTCGCGCCGGTTCCGGAGTTTTCGCCGGAGGACTACCTCGAGCTGGTCACTCGGCGCTTCTCGAACCCCGCCGTCGTGGATACGACACGGCGCATCGCCTTCGACGGTTCAGCACGTCACACGGGCTTTGTCCTGCCGACTGTCCGCGACGGCCTCGGAGCGGGTACGTCGGTCGAGGGGCTGGCACTAGTCGAGGCGCTGTGGGCGCGCATGTGCGAGGGCACGCGCGAGGACGGCACCGTGATCGAGTCGAATGACCCGTTCTGGGACACGCTCATGGCCGCAGCGAAAGCGGCGCGGCATCGTCCGCGCGCCTGGCTGGAGCAGCGCCAGTTCTACGGCAATCTGGTTGATGCCCCGCAGTTTACCAGCGCATTCGAGCGCTGGCTCGAGAGGATCTGGTCGGACGGTTGCAGGGCATCCTTGCGCGGCTATACGGCCCGCTAGCGCAAGGCAATGCGGTCACCAACGCCGAACGGGTCTGTCCCCAGGGAATCGAGATTGCGCAGCAATTGCAGACGGCATGGCGGTGCCACGACACCCGAGGAGGTTGCAACAACCCGTCTTGCCTGTCGCGGAGGACCCGAACGTGGGTGCAGCCAGCGAGTCATGGCCAAGGCGCGGAACCCGGTGGCATGAAGGATACGACGACCACATTCCACGCAGCTTCGCAGGCGAACCCTCCGGCAGGTGTGTGCCGACCACCACGAAGACGCGGCACTCACTGGTCCCTGCACATCCTCTTGTGGGCCCGACACGCGCCCATGAGTGAGGAGACGTGACATGTTTCTGAGCTGCGGCGAAGCGCTCTTCGACTTCTTCCCTTCGGCCGAAACCGACTCCGGCTTCCTGTTCGATGCCCGCATCGGCGGCTCGCCCTTCAACGTCGCTGTCGGTCTTTCACGTCTCGGGCGTGGTGCTGCGCTGTTTACGGGCCTCTCCAGCGACCCTCTGGGCCGCCGCCTTGAGCGAACGCTTGTGGACGAAGGCGTGGACACCACCTGGCTCGTGAGAAAGCAGAACCAGACGACGCTTGCGCTTGTGGGACTGGACCCTAGCGGCGTGCCGCAGTACACCTTCTATGGCCACGACACAGCCGACAGTTCGGTTGGTGAGAAGGACCTGCCCGAGTTGCCCCGGTCCGTGGTGGCCATTCACTTCGGCTCCTATTCCCTGGTGGTCGAGCCGACCGGTTCATCGCTGCTCCGGCTCGCCCTGCAGAATCACGATGCAAGGTTGATCTCCTTCGATCCGAATCCTCGATTGAACATCGAATCGGACGTGGGCCGTTGGCGCCGACGGGTCGAGGAGTTTTCTCAGATCGCCGACCTGATCAAGGTGAGCGACGAGGATCTTGAAATGCTGTTTCCCGGCGATGACATCGAGAGCGCGATGAGCCGCTGGAGCTCCCGAGGCGTGCAGCTCATTGTCGTAACCCGAGGCCACGACGGGGCCCTGGTTTCGCTTCGAGGCGAGCATTTCGAGGCGCCCGGCAGCACGGTCGAGGTGGTCGATACCGTGGGGGCCGGCGACAGCTTCCAGGCGGCGCTTCTTTGTGGTCTCGACGAACTCGGAAAGGCAACGAAGCCAGGCATCACCGAGGTTACGCTGGACGAATGTCGCAAGATTGTCGACTTTGCCGTGGCGGCCGCAGCGATGACCTGCACACGGCGCGGCGCGGATCTGCCCCGTCGCCTCGACCTGCCCAATCTGTAGGCGGCACCGGTACCCTGGCCCATCGCGGGTTCAGGGGCGGCACGCTGGTGATCTCCGACGACCACAAGGGGCCTCGAGGCCGCGGTCATCCCTATTCGCCGCACCGCCTGGCAGCGTCGCGGCATGCCCTTCCCTTGCACTCCCTCTCGAGCAGAACGATGAATGGAGCGTGGCGGGGCGATGCATGGCGACTGGAATCGATCGCTCTCGTGAGCGACAGTCTCGCCGTCATGCTGCCCGCCGTGACAGCCTGAGTGTCCCGGCCCGACAGGCCGGATACTGCAGTGGACACCAGGCTTCTGCGCGCACTGTGTCTCTGCATGAGATATCGGGATATGGTTGAGTTGGCGGGCGCAACGGTACGTCCGTATGCCGTTTGAGGGAACGAACAAGAGATGCGAGGCGGAGACTCGATCGGGCTCAGGGCCTACAACGAACGGCTTGTGATCGCCACGATCCGGCAGGCCGGAGCACTGTCGAAGGCAGAACTCGCCCGCACCACCGGACTCAGCGGCCAGGCTGCGACGGTGATCGTCAATTCGCTTCTCGACGAAGGGCTTCTGATCAAACGTGAGAAGGTGCGCGGGCAAGTCGGGAAACCCTTCACCCCCATCGCGCTCAACCCTGAAGGTGCCTATTCGATCGGAGTCAAGATCGGGCGCCGCAGTCTCGAGGCCCTCCTGGTCGATTTCGATGGCAACGTCGTCGTTTCCCGTTCGACACCCTATCCCGCCCCTCTTCCCGATCAGACGATGGCTCTGGCGACGGGTACGACCGTGGAGCTCATCAATTCGCTGACGCGGGGCTTGCGCGACCGAATCGTCGGAATTGGCGTGGCCATGCCCTGGGTCCTGCATGAATGGTCGGACGTGCTCGGTCTGGAGCGAGAGGTAATTGCGGCATGGCGAGAGATCGATGTCGCCGCGGACATTGAAACCGCAACCCGTCTGCCGGTGTCGGTGTACAACGACGCAACCGCAGCCTGTGCCGCAGAGATGATTGCCGGGGACCGGATTGTCCGGAGCAGTGCGTTGTACATCTTCCTCGGCACCTTCGTCGGAGGCGGAGTGGTCATCGACGGTCGCCTCTATCGGGGAGAGCAGCTCAATGCCGGCGCCCTGGGATCGATGCCGATGGACGAGATCGGAGATGACGGACGCCCGCTTCAGCTCATCCATCAGGCGTCGGTCATCAGTCTGGAACGGGAACTCGCCGCAGCCGGGATCAACGTGACCAGCGTGTTCGAGCCGCACGCAACGCCTGGCGCCGACGCCATCTTTGATGCCTGGCTGCAGCGCACGGTGGATGCGCTCGCGCGCGCGGTGGTGTCGGCGATGAGCGTGGTGGATTTCGAGGAAGTGGTCATCGACGGACTGCTCCACCCTGCATGGCGCCGTCGCGTGGTCGATCGCCTGGCGGATGCGTACCACCAGGTCGATTGCACGGGCCTCTCGCCAATTGAAATCGCAATGGGTTCCATCGGACCGCAGGCGCGCGTTCTGGGCGCCGCCCTGCTGCCACTCATCGGAAGGTTCTCACCGGACACGGACCTGTTGGTCAAGACAGCGAGAGTTCCGAAACTGGTTGACCACATGCCTGCAGTCGGTCGGGGGTTGTCCGCGACATCGCCTGCGGCCGACGAGTCGACGTGAAAGCCAGGCAACGCAGCGCACGCCGCCAGGAACTGAAACACGTCTAAGGATAACTGGCCCACCGCCGCCTCAACCTTGGTGGTCGCTGCGGCGGGCCGGCTGCCCACAGCCCAACCGAGCCCCAGTGAAAGATGTCAATCAGCAACAGTGAGAAACCTCAAGTCGGTATTGACAACCAGGGTTCCGATTCCTTCAGAAGCGAAGACCCTGAAGGTGCTCGAATTGGGCTCCTATCCTGCCAGGTCCGAGTAGCGCCACAGTCGGGGCGCCGAAGGGCGACGTATTCGGGCTCGAGAGCGACTGCGGCGTCATCGGCAGGTGCCGCGCACGGATGCCGGTGGCATCGAAGACGGCGTTCGCGATCGCCGCTCCCACCGGACCGCGGGCGGCTTCGCCGGCGTCCGGATAGGGCTCGCCCGGCCGGTCCAGCAGCACGGTGTCGATCTCGGGGATGTTGTCGAAGCGCAGGATCGTGAGAAGCTGGTGCGGCTCAAGCTGGAAATCCCCTTGCATTCATTCGAAACTGACTTCGCGACTGCCTCTGGACCATGGCAAGGAGCCCGGGAGGAGGCCTCACAATGACGGACTTGGGCATTCTTCGTAGGCAGGAGATCGGCGGCGTTTCGATTGATGCACCGCCCTCATGTGAAGCACACCACCTCAATCTGTACGTCGAGGCTGCCGCGCTTGTTCGGGAAAGGAGGGATGCGACGTGAGATGAGCGAGAAAGGAGCGGCGTGTCAGGTGTGCGGTAGCAGGGGCCAGCCGCACTTGAATCACGAGGGTATGGCGCTCAGCCGTTGCCCCGACTGCGGTCTGGTCTTCATGGATCCGATGCCCGACGACGCGACCTTGCAAGCCCTCTATGCTGACGGCTATGGGGGTACGACCAAGGTGTACTTTCCAAAGGCCGCGTCCAAGCTGCGCCGTTGTCGTCGTAGAGCTCGCTGGCTTGCCCGGTGGGCTACAGGCCGGCGCTTTCTCGACGTCGGCTGTAACGGCGGCTTCATGGCTCAAGCGATGCATGAACGGGGATTCAAGAGTCACGGCATTGACCCGGATCCCATTTCCATCACCTGGGCACGGGAGCACTATCCGCATGTCTGCTTTGTGAAGGCAACAGCGGAGACGTACCTTCCTGACGCCGGTCTCTTCGACGTGGTCTATTGCTCCGAGGTCATTGAGCATGCCCCCGATGCCAACCGATTTCTCTCTTCAATCGCAGCACTGATGGCTCCCGGCGGCGTGCTCTTCCTGACGACGCCGGACATAAGCCACTGGCGCCGCCCGCGGGATATCACGGCGTGGGACGCCTTCACGCCGCCCAATCATTGTCTCTACTTCAATCCGTCGAATCTCGCTTTGCTCCTGGCCAACCACCGGCTCCGCGTTGTCCGACGCCGTCTGGTGCTCAAGCCGGGCATCCAGGTCCTCGCCCGCAAGGAGTTGCAATCGGTCTGATCGCGATCTGAAGCGGGTCAATGATCTCGATGAGAGCGAGTCAAGGAATCATGGGCGAGTACAAGATGGTGGGCCACTTCACGTGGTCCATCGACGACGACGGTGCCTTCACCTGACAGCGTGATGACGCCTCCGTCTCTGCCCAAGCCAAGCTCGACGGCGTCTACGTGATCTGCACCAGCCTGCCGGATCAGCCTGTCGAGGCGGCCTGCCGGAGCGACTGCGGCGTCAGCGGCAGGCATCGCGCCCGGATGCCGGTGGCGTCGAAGACGGCGTTCGCGATCGCCGCTCCCGTCGGACCGCAGGCGGCTTCGCCGGCGCCCAGATAGGGCTCGCCCGGCCGGTCCAGCAGCACGGTATCGATCTCGGGGATGTTGTCGAAACGCAGGATCGGGTAGCTCTGCCAGTCGCGGCTGGTGATGCCGTCGCGGTCCCAGGTTACCGCTTCGAGAAGGGTCCAGCTCGCGGCCTGCACGAATCCGCCCTCGAGTTGCGCGGCGAGTCCATCCCGATGGACGATCTCGCCGGAATCCGCGGCGATGACCGCGCGTTGCAACCTGATTGACGCGTCGTCGTCCACCCGTACCTCGACCGCGACCGCGCAGTAGCTCTTGGCGTTCCTGTAACGCGCCAGCGCGATGCCGCGTCCGATGCCGTTTGGAGTCCCCGCCGGCGGCCCGGCGGACCAGTCGAAGCGCCGCGCAGCAGCGTCAAGCACGTCGATGGAGCGTCTGTCCTCGAGGTGGCGGCAGCGGTAGGCAACCGGGTCCGAGACCGTTTCATGCGCGAGCTCGTCCATGAACGATTCCGCGGCGAAGACATTGGCAAAAGCACCGAGAGTGCGAAGGGCGGAGACCCTGAGCGGCAGCCCGTGCACGAGGTGCTTGACGATCCGCATGTGCGGAAAGGCATAGGGCGGCGTGGCATTGCGATGGATTCCGCCGCCGGCTCCGAGACTTGCGGCCGGCGCCGGCGCCGACAGCGGGTTCGCGCGATAGCGCGGGGCCAGGAACTTGCCGGCCTGCGGCCGCACGGGGTCCGGCCAGGCACGCATCAGGTGAGTATCGCTGCAGGTCTCGTGCGACCAGGCCTCCACCGTTCCGTCGAGCCCCAAGCGGGCGCACAGCTCGATCCGCATCGCGGAACCGTAGGGCTCCCACGCGTGTTCGTCCTCGCGCGACCACTTCAGCAGCACGGGACGGCCGGGAATGGCGCGGGCGACGAGCGCCGCCTCGAGCGCGGCGTCGTCCGCGCCGTTGTGCCCGTAGCATCCGGACCCGGGGGCGTGCATCACCGTGATCGAGGCTGGATCGCAGTCCAGCGCTTCGGCCAGGGCGCTGCGCAGCGGGTAGGGTCCCTGGGAATGCGTCCACACGGTCAGGCGGTCGTCGGCGAGGACGGCGAGTGCCGCCGATGGAGCCAGGGAGCCATGCATCTGGTATGGCCGCTCGTAGGGCGCCCGAATCGTCCCCGGTCCGCCGAGCGGTGGCGTGTCGACGGGCTCGTCTCGCGCCACGCCGCCATGCACCGGAAAGCTCTCGCGGCGGTTTTCGAGGAGCCGCTCGCCGATCGGCCCCTCGTCGAGTTCGCGCACCGCGCGCCATCTAACAGCGGCGGACAGCCGTTCCGCGCCCCGTATGGCCAGGTGCTCGTCGTCGTGGACCACCGCAAGGAAGCTCCCGTCGCGGACGAGGCGGGCTTCGCCAAGCACCTTCGAGATGTCGTCGGGCAGGCTTTCGAGAACGGCGTGGTAGTGGGGCGGCCGCACGATGCGGGCGTGCAGCGTGCCCGCGGGACAAAGATCATGGACAAACCTGAGGGTGCCCGTCACCCGCCTGCGCACGTGGAGCGGTTCGAACCCTTCTGAACTCCCCGACCGCGCGCCTCGACGCCGCGCCGCCCGAGGGTCTACGGGGCCCGTGACGGGCGCGTCGTGGACGAGTTCCGCGAAGGCGACCGTCCGGTTGGTCTGGCGCGAACGCACCATTGCGTCCCCGATCTCCAGATCCGCGGCATCGACGCCCAGGCGCTGCGATGCCCGCCCGAGAAGCTCGCGGCGAAGGGTGGCGGCGGCAAGGCGCAATGCATGGCCCGAGTGCTCCAGCGAACTGCTGCCCGCCGTATAGCCTTCGTCCGGCGAGATGCCGGTGCTGACCGGCGTCATCGCAACCAGGTCGAAAGGAACCCCCAGTTGGTCGGCCACGATGAGTGCCACCGCGGTATCGATACCCTGCCCGATCTCCACCTTTCCCGTGCGGACCTCCACGCGGCCATCCGCACGCACGACAATCCAGTCCTCGACATTCGGATGGGCCGCGAGACTCGGGTTGTCCGTCACCGGCCCGCTTCCGCCGCCAGCGCCCGCACCGCGCGCAGGACCCTGGGATGGGTTCCGCAACGGCACAGGTGCGGCACGAGCGCGTCACGGATTGCCTTCTCGTCCGGCCGGGGCTCGCCCCGCAGCAGACCCGTGATCGCGACCACCAGTCCGGGCGTGCAGTATCCGCACTGCGCCGCGCCGGCGTCGATAAGCGCCTGCTGCACCGGACCGGGACGCTCAGGGCTCCCAAGTCCCTCCACCGTCTCGATCTCCCGTCCGGCGAACCCTGCCGCCGGCCGGACACAACTCAGCACGGACTCGCCATCGACGAGCACGGCGCAGGCGCCGCACTGCTCGAGTCCGCAGCCCACCTTGACGCCCGTGAGCCCGAGCCGGTTGCGAAGGACGAGCGCCAGGGGTTCGTCCGGACCCGCCTCGAGACTGTACGTCACGCCGTTGACGTCGAGGCTGATCGACTGCGTCATGCCTGAGAATTCCACGATGTGGCCCACAACCTACCGGCTCCACACCGGCGCGCCAACCGGGGCAGTCCCGGATTGAACGAGCCCGTCATTCACGGAACGCCCGCTTCCCCAACCGTCCTCCGGTCGCGCTTTCATGCACTTCCGAGCACGTCTCCCGTGATTGACCTTGGCCTGACCGACAATACCCCTCCAAGCCTACCTCGTTAGGTCACCCTTCCCAGTCACAGAAGGACCTGGCGAGATCCGTCCTGGTGAAGAGCTGGCTCCTGGGATACTCCAAACCGAGTTTCCGGCACACGAGTCACTGAAACACGTTCCCCGGGGGAGCCATGACCAAGGAGTCAGCTTTCAGACTCGGCGAGTTCCTCAAGCAACCCTTGTACTGCACTGATCAGTTCCGGGAGATCGCTGACGATATGGTGCCAGACAAGTTCCGGCGCCACGCTGTCATAGCCGTGAGCCAGATGGTTACGGAAATCGATGAGGCGTCGCATGTCGGGAATTCGACGGGCTGTATCCGGATGAACCGCATGAAGGCGTTTGACTGCTTCGCCGATAATCTCGAACTTGCGCTCGACAGCAGCTTGAGTCCGTTCGTCGGTGGCGTAGGTCACGCTGTCCATGTCTTGTGTGAACGATCGGACATCAGCCGCCGCCTGGTCGATGTCTGTCAACAGGACGCGGGGATCACGCCGCATAGACAATTTCTCGGGACTCATTGATCGAATCCCGCAGAAACGGGTTGCGGAACATGTGATCCTCAACCAGGTCGACCGGGCGGCCCAGGACATCGCTCAGCGCTTCTGCAAGGCCGAAGAACTGCTCGAGAGGCCGCAGTTCACCGTCACGATTGAACTCAACTAGGAAATCTGCATCGCTGGTGTCGGGATAGAAGTCCGTGCCGCGCGCAGCTGATCCGAACACCTCAAGGCGAACAACATCGTACTGTCGGCAAAGATCAGCCAGTTCATCCTGCTTCTCGGCTATGGCCGGATGCATACCCCATGCTCCACAAGAGGGTTGGGGGAATTAGTTTACCACGGAAGTCGAGTTGAAAAGCACGAACTTTCGATGCCGGAGCGAAACTGCTGCGCTGTGTCAAACTCAAGAAGAGCACGAGAGGGCCGTTTTGCGGGAAGAGGCCTCCGTCGGAAAACAGTCGGGTCACATCAAGGCCCTGCCGGGGCTCAGGCCGCAGATATGCGATACACCCGATGGGAACCATCAGTCCCGCGAGAACGCGCCCCTCAATGACGAGCGCCGATGCCGCAGAGATAGGGATGCCCGGCATCGAAACTCACCGTCGCACAACCTCGCCCCGTGGATTGTCACGAAATCGGAATCAGCGGTGTCTGGCGGAACATGTCCGGCGCGGAACGCTGTATCAAGGTCAGCATGTCATCTTCAGGAACTTGGACCGTGTCCGGTTCATGGCACGCCACGGCAACCTGGCTGGTGTCACGACCGTCAAACTCCGCGTCGCCCTCAGGAATCACCCGGGCACGATCGTGTTCGAGTCCTGGACCAGAAAGACGCCGTCGGCTGCGTCATGTCGCGAATTCCCGGACGCCTCCGACAACGCAGCGGCTCCACACCGGCGCGCCAACCGGGGCAATCCTGGATTGAACGAGCCCGCCACTCCCTGTATTCAGCCGGGGATCGGGTTGTGTCTCGCCGTGTGGTGCAGGAATTCTTGTATGGGCATGTTTTCAGTGTGGGCACAAAAGGTTATCCGCAGTAGTCGGGACAGTGTTGTGGGGACAAGTCCAATCTTGGCAGGAGAAGCCATCCCATGGTGACAGGGAGATTTCGCTCCTTTGTGTGCAATGCAGGAGCGGGCTCCAGACCTCTGTGTGGCTCCTTGGGATAGGGTCCGGTCGTTCGATGTCCATGTTTCGCGCCTCACCCCGGGAAGTCCTCGCCTGGCTCGATCAAAACGGCGTTGAACATGTTATTCTGAGGTATGGGCCTGGTGTGCTCGACACACGAATCAAGGACGTGGACCTGCTGGTCGACGACCAGGCGATCGCCGCCCTCAAGACGGCGTTCCCAAGCCGGAAGTCCGGCACCAAGATCGACTGCTACGGGATCGAGGGGCTCTACGGCAGCGACTACCACGGTTTTCCCCACCTGCCGGAGCCGCTGGGTCATCAGATTCTGGCCCGGCGTCGCCAGGTCGCCGGTGTCTGGGTGCCACACCCGCTGGACGAACTGAACGGTCTGCTCTACCACATGGCCTACCACAAGAGTCTGCAGTCCGGGGTTCACGACAGCGATCCGGCACGTTCATCATCGACCCCGGGCACCGAGCGCCTCGCGGTCCTCCAGAAGGAATGCGGTGTCACCGTCACCGGTACTCTGGAGGGCTTTCACCATCATCTGGAGTCCTGCGGCCTGGCGGTCAGCGAGCAACGCCTTGGCGCCTACATCGAGCACGACTTCCGTCACGGGCGAAAGTCCCTCTTCCATGCTCGGCTGCAGGACCGGCATCCGGGCGAACTGAACCTCTATGTGATCCGCGGAGTTGCGGTGAGACACGGCAAGAGCGAGGCGCTCATCGAGCGTCTACGAGAGCGCTACACGATCGTCTCCATCAAACCGATCGATTGGCTGACCCGGCTCACCCGGGCCAGGCGCATGCGTGGCGGCAAGTGGCGACGAGGCGGGAGGCCCCACATCGCGGTGGTGGTGTTCGATCCGGAACCGGCCCCGACCACGTCCGATGAACGCAAGGTCCATCCCTTCGTGTTCAACCGAAACCAGTTCATCAAGGTCGAGTTGCGCGACTGGTTCTGCCGCGAGACCATGGCCCGCGCCAAGGACAACCCAATTCACTCGACCGACAACGAGGCAGAAGCACTGGGTCATCTGCCGCTGTTCTTCTCGGCAGAGGAACGGGATCAGATCAGGCGGTCCCTTTCGACGTTGCGGGCGGGAGTCTCACGGTGAGGGCATTGTCCGGTTTCCTGCGTCGCGAGTATGCAAATCTGCGCATCTCCGGGCGCAAGCGGCAATTGATCGAACAGCTGTCGACCCACTTCGGCCGCCCGGTCTCGCTGCGGCGAGCCGGCGCACGCGGACGAGACAGCGTGTTCGTGGTGAAGGACAAGTACCAGAACGTGGGCGCGCTGCGTCTATGCAATCCCCATCTGCGACGGAATGCGCCTTCGGCCGACATGCCGTTCATCATGCTGAGCAGCGCCGAGCGTTTGTCGCACGAATGGCGCTGTCTCGCCGTCGCGGGGCCCGCAGGCATTACGCCCAGTCCGTTGTGGCGCGACAGCGATGCGTTGATGTGCGAGTTCATCGCCGGACCCCGACTTTCCGACCGGCTGTCGCAAGACCCCTCGTCTTTCTGGGAATTGCTGGCCCGCACCAGTCGAACTCTCGGCGGCCTGCATGCTCTCGGCATCACGCACATGGATGCGTCTCTCGCCAACACGATCGACGCCGGTGACGGCTGCCGCCTGATCGACTTCGAGTACGGGCCACGCGCCGGCCTCTCCCTGGAGCAGCAGATGGCCTATGACCATCTCCGCCTGCTCGAGAGCAGCCTCAAGTTCATGCCCCACCGAGAGCAGGAGCGGGTCGACAGTTGGCTCGACGTGCTGGACGCGGTGCTGCCGGAACGGGCGCGTGAGACCGACATCGCACCCCTCGCCCCCGCCATCGCGCGTGTGCTGGCGTGTCAGAGCCTCATCCCCCGTCTCACGACGGTCTTTCCGTCCATAGACCGGCGCATCTGACGGTATTCACTGCGTTGGCCGCGACCCCACATCGGTGCGGGCCGCTTGGTCCTTCCCAGGCACTTGTGACAAGCTGCTCGGCAATTCCCTTCGAGTCAGCGCTACGGCGGACCTGCACAACAACCGCGGCCACACAAACCCCAGCGAGGGGTGACACACAATCGGCTGTTCTTCTTCAACACAGGCCACCCCGACAACGTCTACGTCAACCCTTGCGAACCAGGATGACATTGTGATTGCGCGTTCGCCTTATCTCGCGGTATCCCCTCTCCTGGGCGCGCGCGAGCCAGTCATTCTCCCAGTTCGCGGACCAGGAAAACTCCGCAACAATCGCCCTGGGCAACAGTTCATCAACCGCATTCCGCAAGAATGGTTCCAACACCCGGTCCTCATGGCCCTCGACATCAACCTTGATGGCATCGACGTGACTCAGAGCGGCCCACTGGACAATCTCCAGCAAAGTCTTCATCTCTACGCGCAGTGAACCGGTATCCGATACGCGCGACCGCCCCAGATTACGCTCGTCCAGCTTTAGCCCGCATCCATCACCACGGGGAGTGACAGCCTGATTGTGGACCCTGGGCGCCAGCAGGGATCACGCTGAGCGCGGTGATGATGGATTTATAGCGTAATTCGGATGGATTTTTGGTTCATTTTGGCGAGTTGAGGAAGTCGAAGGCCGTTTCCTGGCGTTTGCGGCGGTGCCGGGGCGTGCGCCAGGCGCGTCTTTTCAGACGCTTTCGGGAGACGCCGTGATCAGCCTGTGATGAGGTGTGGTGGGACCTACCCGGGTGGCGCCTGTGCCGCGGCACGCAGGTTGACGAGAGTGCGAGCGAAGACATCCTGCAAGGGGAAGGCCGAGGCAAGGGAGAGGCGGATCCGGCGCACCGTCTTCGTGACCCTGCCGGCAAGCTTGAACAACCGGGAACGGATGGTGTCGACGCGCCAGCGGGCACAGGCCGTGCCCTTCAGACCGACCCGGCGGACGATGTCGACGATGGCCCCGGCGAAGGCCGAGAAGTACATGCGCAGCTGGTTGGCCCGCATGATGTGGGCCGACGTGCGGTCGGAGAACAGCCACAGTTGCTGGTCCTTGATCCTGTTCTCCATGTCGCCCCTGGCGCAGTACCACCGCTCGTAGAGTTCCCGGGCGCCCACCTCCTTCCTGGAGATGTTGGTGACCACGTAGCGGGCGTTCCTGCCGCGCAGCCCCGGCAGCCACTCGGCCTTGGCCACCACACGGCGCTCGCGGGACCATGACTTGAGTGTGCGATACCGCAGATCCCGATACCGTCTGGACGCCTTGCCCGACACCAGGCAGCGCCGCCTCGACCTCTCGAGCTCCCCGGCGATCATGGCGTTCAGCCGGGAGTTCTGCCCGCATCCAAAGACATAGTCGACATCATGAGCCTCGCACCAGGCCATGATCTCATCCTTGCCGAAGTCGGAGTCGCCCCGGGCCACGATCCGGGTCGTGGGCCACGCGCGGCGGATCTGCGCCACGATCCGCGACAGCTCGTCAACCGAGCCAGCCGCCGCGCCACGGTCGGCGGACCGCAGCCGGCAGCACAGGATGTGTTCGCCGCAGACGATGAAGAGCGGCAGGAAGCAATGGTGATCGTAGTACCCGTGGAAGTGCCTGCCTTCCTGATGGCCGTGGATCGGATCGTCGGTGGCATCGAGATCCAGGACAATCTCCCCGGGCGCCTCGCCGTGACTCTCCAGGAACAGGTCCACGAGAAGGCGGTCCAGAACATCGTGGTCGGCCACGATCTTCTTGTAGCGATCGGTGCCCGCCTCATCCGGCAGACTGAGTTCCAGGCGGTTCAGCGTGCTCGATGCCGCCAGCACATGACCACGGTCCCGCTCGCGGACCCTGTCCTCTCCCTCCACGTCGTCGTTGCCGCAGGCCAGGGCGAGAGCGGGATCGTCACGCAGACGGTCATGATCGTTGAGATCCTCGTACCCCAGGGCCAGGGCGAAGATGCGCTGCGCCACCAGGGTCGTCACGTCGTGCTCGATGCGCCCGGGATCACGATAATCGACAAAGGCACCGGCAACGCGCTCTGTGACATTGAAGAGACTGTCGGCCTCCCGAAGCAGCAGCGCACCGCCGTCAGACGTCATGCGGCCGCCGTCGAATTTGGCCACAACCCGGCGTCGAGCAAGGCCTTCAAACTCCAGTTGTCGTGCTGTACAGTGTGTCGCCATGGGGGTGGGCTCTTCTGTGTATGTAAATGGTTGGACTCATTCACATATATCACAGAATCCATCCCCATGAGCAAGCTCTGGTGAGCGATCCGGGTTAGCATTGCGGTGCCCGAATGACTGCCCACAGTGCAACCAAGAATGTGATCCAGACGAAGTGCATTGACTCTGGCGTTGAATTGCAAGCGCTCAAACATCGCGGGCTGTGGTTCGATAGCAATCACTGATCCCTTGCCCGCGAGCCTGGACGCTATCCTCAAGGACCAGTATCCGCAGTTGGCGCCAACATCGATGAAAGTGAAATTGCCTACCGCCATATCAAGAATGAACGCAATTTCCTCAGTCTCAAACGAGTCAGGACGGCGCAGCAATCGCGAATCCGACACATTGCCAAATCGATGCAATCTCCAGTGAAGGCCAAACCTTTGTACATCCACGACAGTGCGGTGACCGCCAATGAACAACCGTTCCAACCAGTACAACCGCCCGAATGCCCTCCGGCCGATGTAACCTTGCTTGTAAATGCGGTTCATCACGCCGTACAGCCAATTCACCATCGGCGATGGCGCGTATCGCCCGAACTCCTCAGTCTGTTCCCTCACCATACCGCTCCATGAAATCCAATAGTTCATCCATACTTCTCACTTCCCAGAGAAGACAGACATCAAACCAGCTTAACTGCAATTCCATGATTTCTTGATTCTGACGAATGCCGCTCCACGAGCCATAATGCGAGTCCACTCCGATAACAAGGGCTTGAACACTGATCCCGGCCAAGCCTTGATTCCGGACTACCGCACCGGTCGTCAATCCTGGTATCGGAAGATACCGGATCGTACGAGTTGACCACTCGTCCTGGAGACCTGAAGAGTCCAGCCTGCGAAGACGATAGGCGGTCCGACACCCATCCCCGAACTTCTGTGGCGGGAGTGCCAGTTTGCTTTCCCGTTCAGGATGACAGCGTAGAGATTTCTGAACCTCTCGCCTTCTACGACGGCTCAGGCATCTCGCCACTTGCACGCTCGCTCCCGTCCACTTGTTCTGCTGTCAGCATATTGAATTCTCCATTGCGTATCCGTCTCGAAGGACGGCCTGCGTTTTGATGTGGAAACCGGAACAGAAGGTTGGCAATGCGATTGAGCATATCGGCGATTACCTGCAGGTGCTCTGTGACTCCGCGTTAGCGCCGGAGAAAATCCCCTTCTACGGGTAGATTGCCCTCATTCGTTCTGCACATGTATTCGAACAGGGATTCCGCAACAACGGGGCGTCGAAAAAGCGATAGAAATGCGTCGTGTCGTTGAGCGTCCCGACCTTTCCATGCTTTGTAGGCTCCCACTCGATGAGCGACAGGAGGCCTTGCGAATGGCCATCCAGGATCACACCGTACAGGTCGATCCGATCCGGGATCGTGGCAGATAGCGGAAGTACGACCCCCGGCAGATTGAAGCCCCGACACGCCAGAACGTGATAAACGAGATGCCGTTGGATGCGCCCGTTCCCGTCAACGAAAGGGTGGATGCACACAAGGTCCAGAGCCAGCGCGGCCGCCGTGACGACGGGATCGAGTGGATGCCGAAGCACACTCGAAGGTCACCATGCCAATGATCTCAAGATCGCGCGAACACCAACAGCGGCTCGATATCGTGGTTGTCTGCGGCCCGTAGGGCGGCAATGTACTCAGTGCGCGTTTCGCCGACATCGATCAGATTCCGTCTGCCCCAGGTAAACGGTTCGCGATCGAGCCACGCCACCACCAAATCTCCCATCAAGCGCGTGGTTCGTCCATTACCGTTGGGAAACGGGTGGATCGCAACCAGCCGATGATGCAGACGCACGGCATTCTCGTCGGGAGGGAATGTCTCGTGCTCAATCCAGTAACGAGCGTCGTCGAACGCCGTTCTGAGTTCGACGGGGATTCGCACCGGCTCGATACCGATGTTCCGCTCGGTTCTGCGGAACTCGCCGGCCCAGGCCCAGACATTGCCGAAGAGACGCTTGTGAAGCTGCCGGAGGAATGCCTCCGTGAGCAGTTCGCGTCGGCGAACGCGCCAGGCCCAGACCGTACCGGCAGCAATATTGGTTTGCTCCGCCTCGTTCAGCTCATGCCGATAGGTAATCCAGGTCTGGAGCAGACCTTCGCGTGCGATATTCCTGCACACTTGACGGTGATTCCTGGAACACTTGACGGCGAATCCTGCCGCACTTGACGGCTGAGGTGGCGCCATCTTCGTTCCCTTGTGCGCGTCTTGGGAGACCTCCCTGTTGGTTGGTTGGGTTGCTGGCCGGAGGCCAGCCGGGTGCGAGCGTATGCGAGCCATTTCTTCCATTCAACAGCCGGCGAACGCGGCGGCTGGCCCTTTCCTGAGGCATGGCCGCCGCGCGTTCCGGTCCTGGGAACGGCGCCCAGGCGCCGCAGGCGCCCATGGACCCGGCCGCCAGGCCGGGCTCGCTTGAGGGACCGTTGTCGGGAGGCGGCAACGCGAGAAGGCCGACCTGATGGTGCCGGGTGCCGGTGACGTTACCGCCCTCAACGGAGTTCTGCGGGTCATGTGTCACGCCCGTAACCGAGCGGCGGATCGAGGTCCTCGAGGGTCTCGATGTCGGCCTCGGCCATGGCCTGCAGGCGCTCCCCGTAAGGGGTGTCGTGGAGCGTATCGGGAAGGGCGTCGAGGCAGCGGCGCCAGTGCTCCTGCAGGGCGATGAGTTCGGCCAGAGCATCGCGCCAGCGTTGCGCGCGCGAGCGCCGGTCCCGGGGCTTTCGGGTGATGACGGGACGGTGCCCGGCCTTGAGCCGTTCGCGGTATCGGCGCTGCTTCTCGGCGGGGGTCAGGGCCATGGCGGATCTCCCCTCATGCACCGCCCAGGGGCGGCGGCCGGTTGCGCTTGCGCTGGGATTCGCCGGTGATCTCGATGCGGTAGGCATTGTGGACGATGCGTAAGCGGCTAAAGCACGGCGTTCTGCATTCGTCTTGATCCGGCCTGTCCTCGCGCGAGAGGGTCTTCCGATCCATTCATTCATCTTGATCGGAGGGTTTTGTCATGTCGGACGATGTTTTGGCGACGCCGGTGGACGGCTCTGCCCATGAGCGTGGCGACGAGGCCAAGTGGCGTGCCTTGATGGTGGATTTCGAGCGCTGGGAGGGCTCGCAGGTCAGTTTCTGCGAGGCCCGCGGGGTGCCGCGGAAGTCGTTCCAGAACTGGCGCCGCCGGTTTGGTCTGACTGCCGCCAGGCCCCGCCGCAAGCGCGGCGGCTTTGTCGAGTTGGCGACGGCACCCGACCCGGGCTGGGATGTCGAGCTTTCGCTGGGCGACGGGGTGGTACTCCGCCTGCGGCGGTCCTGATGCTGGGCGGCTGGCCGGCGGGCGGCATCTGGCTTTCTGTGGAGCCGGCGGACATGCGCCGCAGCTTCGACGGTCTGAGCGCGCTGGTGGCGAGCCATCTCGGGGAGAACCCGGCGAGCGGGCGCTGGTACGTGTTCATCAACCGGCGGCGCACGATGGTGAAGGTTCTCGGCTTCGAGCACGGCGGGTTCTTCATCTGGTCCAAGCGCCTGGAGCAGGGCCTGTTCGCCCCGCCCCGGTGCGCCGGGCACAGGTCGCTGTCACTGTCGCGGACCGAACTGGCGGCGTTGCTGGAGGGGATCGACATCACCGTACGGCGCTACCGCAAGCGTTATGCCGTCCCCCTGGCTCATGCGTGAAGCCGCACCGCTCAGATGTCGGATGTCAAGGAGAAGGGCGGCCCGATGATGCCGGGAGCATTCCGGTTGTTGGTGCCGGGCACCGGTAACGTGACCACGCTCAACGGAGTTCCGCGGTCCTGCGTCGCGTCCGTAGCCGCGCGGCGGTTCGATCTCCCCGAGGGCCTCGATGTCGGCTTCGACGATGATCTGCAGGCGTTCTCCTTAAGGCCGTGTCGCGCAGGGAGTCCGGGAGCCTCTCGAGACAGTCCCGATAATGCTCCTGCAGCGCGCCTCCTCGGCCACCGCATCGCACCAGCGCTGGGCGCGGGAGCGCCGGTCACGGGGCGTACGGTAGCGGACGGGGCGGTTGCCGGCCTTGAGCCGTTCGCGGTATCGGCGCTGCTTCTCGGCGGGTGTCAGGGCCATGATGGATCTCCTTGTCATGCACCGTCCCCGGGGTCGGCCTGAAGCCGCACTGCGGGCGTGATGTCGGAGGTCATCGGGTTGTCGGCGAACAGTGTCTTCCACCGCCGCGGCGTCAGCTCGTCGACCCGGGAGGCCGGGTGGTGAGCGATGCGCAGCAGGACGTCGATCAGCCAGATGCGGGGATCGACGCCCTGCATCCGGCAGGTGGCGAGCAGACCGTTGGCGATGCCGATGTGCTCGGCACCGAGTTCGCTCCAGGCAAAGAGCCAGTTCTTCTGGCCGAGCTTGGGGTCCCTGATCTTGTTCTCGATGATATTGGTATCCAGCGGCACATCCGGGTTGGCGAGGAACACTTCCAGCGTGGTCTTGCGCTCGACGGCGTACGTGATGGCCTTGCGGATGGGGTGCTTCGGCGTCAGCGCCGGATCGTCAAGCGTCCTCTCGCACCAGGTCCAGATCCTGTCGACCACCGCGCGCGAGCGCGTCTGTCGCGCCGCCAGGCGTTCGGCTGCCGGTGCCGAGAGGATCTCCTCCTCGACTGCGTAGAGTTCGCCGATCATCGCCAGCATCGCCCCGGCCATCGCCGGGTGGCTGTCCTTGTGCTCCCAGAAGTTGCGGCGAGCATGGATCCAGCAGCCCTGGTGGGTGACCGCCCCGTCGCGCGCCTCGACCCAGGCCTTGTAGGCGCCGTAGCCGTCGCTCACCAGGACTCCGGCATACTCGCCGAGGAACGCGGCCACATGCTCGTGCCGGCGGGAGGTGGCGAAGGGGAACACCACCTCGCCCTCCTCGCCGAGCATCGGCCAGAAGAAGCCTTTCTTCATGGCTCCGGGCTTGCCCGGATGGCGCCCGGCCCGGATCGGCGTCTCGTCCATCTGGATGACGGCGCTTTCCAGCACCGAGCGCCACTGCGCCTCGTGGATCGGCTTCAGGAGCGCGATCGCCCGGTTGGCCCACAGGCTCAGGCTTCCCCGGTTGATGGTGATGCCGGCGGCGGCCAGCATCCGGTGCTGACGGTAGAGCGGCAGGTGCCAGAGGAACTTGTCGATGATGAGGCCGGCAACGAAGGAGACATCGGCGCAGCTGTTCTTGAACACGCTTTCGCGGGCCGGCGCGCCCACCAGGGCGCCGGTCTGGCGGATCTTCGCCGTGACGTGGCGATAGCGGATGACGACGTGCCGGTAGTCGAGGGTGGCGATGCGGCAGTGGATGCGCTCCGAGACCACCTCGTAGTCGTCCTCGGACAGCCCCTCGATCTGCGGCGGCGTCACGGTGATGTCGACGACCGGGGCCTTGTGGTCGAAGCGCAGCCCGCTGTCGTTGAGGGCATCGCCGCGATCCTTCTTGCGGCCGGGCTTTCCGCCCGCCCGCCGGCGTGCCGTATCGGCGACGCCGGCGGCGTCCGCGGTGTCCTTGCGCTTCTCCGAGCGCGAGCCGTAGAGGTCGCGTTGCAGCTGGACGATCTGGGTGGTCAGGGTGGCGGCCTGTGCCGCGAGGTCGGCGATCTGCCCCTCCTGGGCGGCGATCGTGGCCGCCATGGCGGCCTTGTCCGCCGCCAGCCGCCCGGCGAGCGCGATCAGCGACGAGAGCGCCTCTGCGGCCTCTCCCGGAAGGGCGCCGCCGGCGAGCAGACGGGTGAGATCGCGGCCGAGCTCGTCGACCGCGCGGACATCCGGCGATGCCTTCATGCCTCGGCCTCGACGGCCATCAGCGCCGCCAGCACCGCCAGCCGCTCGGCTCGCGGCATCGCTTGATAGCGGCGGCCCCAGCTCGCCGCCTTGCGCTTGACGGTCTGGCGATGGGTGAAGTTGCGCCCGGCGCACGACACCCAGTGCACCCGGTCGGGCTCGAAGTTGAACCACAGCTTCTCGGTGACGATGCAGGACTGGTTGTTGACCTGGATCTCGAGCGAACGCCAGCCGGCCAGATGGTCGTCGTAGAGCCGGCAGGGATAGCCGGAGACCATCACCTGACAGGGCAAAGACTTCAGAATGCCGAGAAGCGCCGCATGGTCGGCGTCCGTATAGTCGAAGCGGTAGCGGCGCTCTGAGCGGCGCGTCGACTGCACATAAGGCGGGTCGCTGTAGACCAGCTCGCGGCCCTCGAACGCGAAGTCCGACAGGAAGCGGTGACAGCAGCCGTGGTGAAGCTCGACCGGGTAGTCGCAGCGGAAGCTGTCGATGGCCCGGCGGTTGAGATCGATGCCGACCGAACGCAGCGACGGCGGCTTGCGCTTCATGATCGCGCCGCCGCCAAGATGCGTCTCCACATAAAGATCATGCGGCGGCATCAGGCTCACAATCGCCTGGCAGAGCCCCGTCGTCGCCTTCGATCCGTACCATGCCGCCATCAAACCCCTCCGACGCTGTGCGCCCGAACGGCAGCTCAATAGGACGGACCGCCTATGCTGTCAAACGGAAATCCTCCTCAAATCGACGCCGCGGTTTAATCGCTTACGACGATGCGATCGAGGATGGCGTCGGCGATGGTGGGTTCGGCGATCACCCTGGGCCAGTGCTCCACGGGGATCTGACTGGCGATCAGCAGCGAGGCCCGGGCGTGGCGCTGCTCGACGATCTCGAGCAGGTCGCGGCGGCTCTCGGCGGAGAAGTTCTGCAGACCCCAGTCGTCGAGCAGCAGCAGCGAGACCCTGGCGAGCCGCCGCATGAGCCGGTAGTGCGTTCCCCTGTCGCGGGCGCGGGCGAGTTCGGAGACGAGTTCGGGCACGCGCCGGTAGAGCACGGATACCTTCTGGCGGCAGGCCTGATGAGCGAGGGCACAGGCCAGGAAGGTCTTTCCGGATCCTGTTGGTCCGACGATGATCAGGTTGAAGGCCTGGCGGATCCAGTCGCCGGCGGCGAGTTCGGTCAGCGTGGTGCGCGTGATGCCGCGGCCGGCACGGCAGTCGACATCCTGGAGATCGGCGCGGATGCGCAGCTGGGCCTGGCGGAGGTGGCCGAGGTAGCTCTTGTGATCGCGGTACTGGACCTCGCGTTCGATCATCATGGCGAGGCGGTCGTCGAAGTCGAACTGATCGATGTCGGCGATGTCGCGCTGTTCCTCGAGGGCCTCGACCATGCCGACGAAGCCGAGTTGCAGCAGGCGTTCGACATTGGGTTGACGCAGCGTCATGGGGTGTCTCCCTGGTTGTTGTCACGGTAATAGCCCCCGCCCCTGATGTTGCTGTGACGGGGGATGGTCTCGCGGACTTCCGGGCGTGGCGCCGGCGTCGGGATGCCGTTCCTGAGGCGCTCCCGGAGGAAGCCCGAGGCGAGGCGGTTGAGGTCGAGAGCCTCGCCACAGAGCGCCTCGAGGCGATCGGCGCCGTGGCCGTCGGCGAGACGGATCATGCCCTGCACGGTGGCGAAGGCCTGTTCGGGGAAGTCGCGGGAAGCGAAGCAGCGCTCGGCCCAGGCGAGGGCATGAGGTCCGATGCGCCGGGCCTGGGAGAGCAGGATGTTGCCCCAGTCGGGCTTGCGGATGTCGCGCACCGCCCGGAGGCGGTCGGGCATGTGTTCGGGGCTTGTGGCGTACTGGTTGGTGCCGCTCTTGAGACGGTGCACGGCGATGCGTTCGCCCTCCCTGGCGACGAAGATCTCGACCATGCGTTCGCCGACGCGGACGTCGACTTCGGCGCCGATATGGCGTTCGGGCGCGGAGTAGTGGTTGCTCTGGATTCGGACATGGCTGTTGGGTCCGACCTTGCGTTCGATCCATTCGCCCCATTCCCAGGGGTCCCGGGGCAGGGGCTTGAGAGCGGCCCGCTCGCTGGCCTCGAAGAGGTCGCGCCGGGTCGCGCCGCATGCCATCGGCGCCTCGTTCAGCTGTTCGAGCTGGCGCCGGATCGCGGCGTTCATGGCGTCCAGAGAGAAGAAGGTCTGATGACGCAGCGCGAGCAGGATACGCGTCTGGACGACACCGACGGCGGCCTCGACGGGGCCCTTGTCGGTGGATCGCCCCTTGCGTGCCGGAAGCACGGCGAGATCGTAGTGTTTGGCGAACTCGCGGAAGCTGGGGTTGAGCTGGGGATCCTCGCGGTCCGCCCTGGTGACGCCGGCCTTGAGGTTTGTTGATGACCCAGCGCTCGGGACAGCCGCCGAACGCCTCCAGCGCCCGGCGGTGGGCCATCGTCCAGTATCGCACGCTCTGGTCGGGCACCGCCTCGGCGTGGATCAAGTTCGAATGCGCCAGCACGGCCACGAAGATCTCCACATCCTCATCGCCGCGGCCGCTCCTGAGGCTCAGGGTCTTGCCCGAGAAGTCGGACATGCCATAGAGGCCCGGCGCGTAGTCGAAGCGCGCCTGCGCCTGCCCGGGCCGTTCCTGCCGGCGCTTCTTGAGGAGCCCGCAGAAGCGGCTGTAGGTGTAGGCCCTGCCTCCTTGAGCCAGGGCCTCGTCGCGGTACTCGGACCACAGCTGACGACGCGTCAGGCGGGCGCGGCGGCGATCGCGCGGCGCCTCGAGTTCCTCGATGATCGCCTCCCAGTCGGGCTGCACCCGGTCGCTGTCGCGATCCGCCGCCGGATAAAGCCGGGCCCGCAGTGTGCCGTCGTCGAGATCCTCTGGCAGCGGCCAGGAAAGGCCTGCCGCCTCGCTGCGGGCCAGCACGTGCGAGACGGTTCCCGTGCTCACCCCGACCGCCACGGCGATCTCGTCCCGCGACAGGGCGTGATCGTGACGGTGCCGAAGAATGTCCTTGATGTTCATCATGCCGATTCTCTTCATCGCGCTCTTGCCTTCCGGTTCGATACGCGAACCGGTCTGACAGGGATGGAAGAGACAGGGCACCTCGGAGATCCCGCTGGCCGCCTCGCCACGCCGCTCGGCAGGGCAGGGTCAGGCTCGGACCAGGACCGTCAAATGCTCAGGATTCGCCGTCAAGTGTCCAGGAATCACCGTCAAGTGTTCCAGGAATCGCCGTCAAATGTCGTAGGAATCGCCGTCAAATGCGCCAGGATTTTGCACTTCGCGCTCGTCTGGCTCGAGAGGCGTTGCATCTTTCGGCTCATCGAAGAGATCGTTCAAGCATCCTCCCACAGATCGTGCTCTCTAAGGTGATCTTGAACATAGACTTCAATCTGTTCTTCGCGTTCTTTCGGGGAGAGGCCTTGGGCTTCAAGATCCATCGTGTGAGCGATTCGGTTGAGTTCCTTGCACGCAATCTCGCGGGCTCTTCTTTGGACCATGTCTTCCAGCGACGACTTGGGCATCAGGGCATACACGACGACGCAGTCCAATGCCTCCGCCACCCTGCGAAGCGTGTTCAGTTGGATGGTTCCGGATGCCTCTGACTTCTCGATGTCGGCAACGCTTTGGGCCTTCACGCCCACACGTCGACCAAGTTGGGCGCCAGACATGCCCAATGCGTCACGTAACGCCCTGATCCAGCCTTTCGGTGGGGGATGGTAGCGGGATTCCGGCTTCATCGATGAGAGGCGCCGATCCAAGCGTTGGCGTGGAACTGCCTTCTTGCCAATTTTCATAAGGTGACAGCCTGTTCGCGAGCGATGTAAATTCAGGGTATATCCTGATTTGTCGTATCACGCAATAAGGTCTTGACCTGTTTAGTCGTCCAGGCTGACAACCTGCTGCTCACTTTCGGGTTCAAGCCTGCTGCCGATCAGGACATGGAGGGTCTGGGCGGGGCGTTCATGGACAACAGAGCGCCGGCAAGGCGTGTCCAGCGATGACTTCCTGCGGAATCATGGACGGCAATGCCGATGGCCTTGTGCTGGCCGACGAGAACCACCAGTTGGCGGCCGCGGGTGATGCCTGTGTAAAGCAGATTGCGGCGCAACATGGCGTAGTGCTGGGTGAGGATGGGGATGACGACGACGGGGTACTCTGACCCCTGACTCTTGTGAATGGTGACGGCATAGGCTGGAACCAGCGCATCGAGGTCGGCAGAATTGTAGGTTACCAGGCGGCCATCGTAGACCACGGTGACGGTCCCCTCTTCCTGTGACACCTGATCGACGTGGCCGATATCCCCGTTGTAGACCTCCCGGTCATAGTCATTCTCGATCTGCATCACCTTGTCCCCGGGGGCAAAGGAGCGGTCGAACTTCTCGATGACATTGGATCTTGCCGGATTGAGAGCGCGCTGCAGTTCGGTGTTGAGCGAAACGGCGCCAATGGCTCCGCGGTTCATCGGACACAGGACCTGGATATCGCGCACCGGATCGGCGCCAAACCGCCTGGGGATGCGGTTGCAGACTATCTTCACGATTCGATCGACCGCGACGGCAGGGTTGTCGGCTGGCACGAAATAGAAGTCGCTGGCGTTGTCGGGGGCGTCAAGGTCGGGCATGATCCCGTCGTTGACCCTGTGGGCATTCATGACGATGCGGCTTTGCCCTGCCTGGCGAAACACCTCGTGGAGGCGTGTCACCGGAACACGGCCGCTGTCGATCATGTCGCCGAGGACCTTTCCGGGACCCACGGACGGCAGCTGGTCGACATCTCCGACCGCCAGAAATGCTGCTTCCCCTGGCAAGGCTGCAAGGAGGGCATGCATCAAGGGCACATCGACCATGGACATCTCGTCCACGACCAGAAGGGTGCACTCCAGGGGGTCATCCGCATTGCGCCGGAATCTGCCGTTGCGGGGGTCGATCTCGAGAAGGCGATGAATCGTCTTCGCCTCCATGCCCGTTGCCTCACTCATCCGTTTCGCCGCTCGCCCGGTCGGCGCCGCAAGCAGAACCTTCACCCTTCTGACGGCGAGAATGGCGAGAATGGCATTGACAATGGTCGTCTTGCCGACACCCGGGCCTCCGGTGATGACCATGACCTTGGCGGCCAGGGCGTCTCTCACCGCCTCCTTCTGGCTTGCCGCCAGTTCAATGCCCGTGCGCTCCTCCACCCAGGGGATCGCCTTGCCGGCGTCGATTGCCGGCCATGGAGTAGGGTGCTGAAGGAGGTCGCCAAGCATCCGCGCAATCCCCGTCTCGGCGTAGTGGAGACCAGCGGGGAAAACACAGTCACTCGCGCCGATCCGATCCGGGACGACCCTCCCTTCCGCGATCTCCAGGTCAAGCGCCTCGCGCACCAACGGTTCAGGGCACTCAAGAAGTTCCGCCGTGACCGACACCAGTTCCTCGAGAGGAAGACCGCAGTGTCCTTCGCCTGCGGCTTCGGAAAGCCCGTAGTTCACGCCGGCGCGCAGGCGCACCATGGCGTCGGGTCTGATACCGAGCTTCATTGCAATCATGTCGGCCGTCGTGAAACCGATACCGCGGATGTCGTGGGCAAGCCGGTAAGGGTTTTCCGACATGACCTGCAGAGCATCGTTCCCGTAGGTCTTGTAGATCCGGATGGCCCGCGTGGTACCGACACCATGGCTGTGAAGGAAAACCATGATCTCCCGGACCGCCTTCTGTTCAGCCCATGCCTCGATGATCCGCTCGACACGCTTTGGTCCAATGCCCGGGATCTCCTTGAGACGCTCCGGCTCCGTCTCGATGATGTCGAACAATCGATCACCAAAGGCACGAACCAGCTTGCGCGCATAGACCTCGCCGATTCCCTTCACCGTCCCGGAAGCAAAGTACCTCTCGATGCCGTCCGCCTCGGTCGGGGGAGACAATCTCATGAAACGGGCACGGAACTGCCGGCCGTAACTGCGGTCGTTCTCCCAGGAACCGCTGGCGGTCAGCCACTCCCCGGGTGCGACCGAGGCCGCCCGGCCAACGATTGTGACAGGGTAGCGAAGGCCCCGGACCTTGGAACGCAGCACGCAAAACCCACTGTCCTCGTTGTGGAACAAGACATGCTCGATCACGCCGGCGATGACGTCGTCTTCTCTTTCCTGACCCCGTTCGCTCATCAGCCGCCCTTGGATCCTCTTGTCATGGAACAGCTCACGAACAGGACCTTGTGAACAACTGATTGCCTTCCTGGATGCAGGGGTCCCCGATCGGTCTGTAACCCAGATTGCCAAGATAGCCCGTCAGGTTCTCCATGCTGTCGCCACGTCGGGCCAAGTGTCCATTCACCAGTTCGATGTAGAGCGCCGGGGAAAATCTTGAAAGCGTCTCCCTCGCGCCGACAAGCATGCGCATCTCGGAACCCTCGATGTCCACCTTGATGAAGTCGATGCGCCGAATGTCGTGTTCGACCACGACCTCATCGAGACTCCTGATGGTGACTTCTTCCGCGATGGACTGCCGCTCAAGCGTCCGAGAGTCACCAACAATACTCAGTCCGAACCCGATGCTGCCAGACTCCTTGACCGGCACATTGAGAACTCCGGCTGTTGATGAATCACCGAGACCGCAGTCATGAACAGTGACGTTCGACAACCTCTTGAACGACTTCACCGAGCGCAAAATTGACAGAGCATAGGAACCAGGTTCGAAGGCATGTACATGGCCCTTCGGGACCATCGCGGCGAAGAGCTTGGTGAACTGTCCGGCATGGGCGCCCACGTCGAGCACCACGCCATCCGTTGGAATGAAGGGCCGGAATTGTGGGTAGAGCTGCAGGTGATGCTGCCTTGCGAGAGCCTTCCAGAGATGGGCGAGCCAAGTCAGCCTTTGTCGCAAGGTAAGCCGGGGCACATCCGTCATTCAATCGAGGCCCTGTTGCCAGTTCATCCGGGTCCCCACTATTCTCGGTAAGGAGCCTGGACACCATATCATCATGACCCCCTCCGTTGCCGTCGCTGATTCGGCCCACTATCTGGGCGACAGCCACCTTGCCCGGCTGCTGGCGCGTGCACGTGCCGGAAAGTCCGTCGCCGAGGTCCGCAGCCTGATAGCCGGTGTCCTGGCCGCACCGGAAGACGTCGACCAGGATCTCTGGCTTCGCCTGGTGACGGAGGCGCCGGGCAACGAGTTGGCAGAGCAGCTCCAGGCGCTGAAAGGGATGCTGGAAGAGCGGACCTCAAGCGGTCTCGAGATTCCAGCGCCGGCCTGGCGTTTGCAGGCCTTGCGCGACGAATTGCAGCGCCTTGGTCTGGACGGATTCCTGGTACCCCATGCCGACGAGCACCAGGGCGAGATGCTTCCCGTCCGCAGCGAACGCCTGGCGTGGCTGACGGGCTTCAGTGGCTCGGCCGGAGTTGCCGTGGTTCTGAAGGACAAGGCGGCCATCTTCGTTGACGGACGCTACACTCTCCAGGTCAGGATGCAGGTGCGGGGCGAGGACTTCGATTCCCTTCACCTGATGAACGAGCCTCCGCGCGCCTGGATCGCAAACCATCTCGAGGGAGGAAGACTGGGCTACGATCCGTGGCTGCATGGCAAGACCGAACTGGATGTCTTGCGGAAGGCGGCTCAGAGCGCCGGCGGCTCACTGGTTCCCTGCGACAGCAATCCCATCGATCAGATCTGGTTCAACCAGCCCCCTCCTCCACTGTCTCCGGTCCGACCCCACGCCCTCGAATTCGCCGGCGAAGCAGCCTCTTCCAAGATCGACAGGATCGCCGCGTCGCTGGCGGCGAAAGGCCATGACGGTGCGGTGATCTCCGATCCGGCATCGATCGCCTGGCTGCTCAACGTCCGTGGTGGTGATCTCCCGGGAACGCCGGTGTGTCTTGGGTTCGCCATCATCAGCAAGGAGGGTTCGGTCACTCTCTTCGCCGACCAGAGGAAGTTCACGCCGGAGGCAGTCTCCTGGCTTCCCGATAACGTCGCCGTGCGGCCTGCAGACGAGCTTGCTGAAAGACTTGTCCATCTGGCTCAGGACAAGGCAACGATCGTTGTCGACAGCCAGTCCGGCGCCGCGTGGTTGCACGACTGCATCGAGAGAGCCGGAGGCACGGCCCTGGTCGAGCAGGATCCGTGCGCCCTGCCACGGGCCATCAAGAACGCCACCGAAGTCACCGGAATGACCAACTGTCATGTCCGCGACGGCGCGGCGCTATCCACTTTCCTGTGCTGGCTCGATCAGTCCACCCGACCCGGAAGCAACGTGACGGTTGACGAATTGACGGCCGAGAGAGTGCTGGAGGAGTGCCGGCGGCGCGTCGACGGCTACAGGGGATACAGCTTCGAGACCATATCGGGTTTTGGCCCCAACGGAGCCGTGGTGCACTACCGGTCCAGCGACGCAAGCAACCGCACCTTCGAGCCTGGATCTCTCTACCTGGTCGATTCGGGCGGCCAGTATCCGGATGGCACGACCGATGTCACGCGCACCATTGCCATCGGCGTACCGGATGAAGAACACAAGCGCCACTTCACGGCCGTGCTCAGGGGACATATCGCGATAGCGACCGCGCGCTTCCCCAAAGGCACCAGTGGGGCGGCCATCGATACACTGGCCCGAATGCCGCTCTGGAGACTGGGCGCCGACTACGATCACGGCACGGGCCATGGTGTCGGAAGCCATCTTGGAGTCCATGAGGGCCCGCAGAACATCTCGAAGCGCGGCCACACTGCGCTGGAACCGGGCATGATCCTCTCGAACGAACCCGGTTACTACCGCACCGGAGCCTGGGGGATCAGGATCGAAAACCTCGTCGTGGTGGAAGAAGACAGCCAGCCCGGGGAGCGGCCCATGCTTCGCTTGTCGACATTGACCCGGGCGCCGATTGACCGGCGGCTGGTGAATGCCGACGACCTGAGCGATGAGGAAGCCGACTGGCTCGATGCCTATCACGCCAAAGTTCGCGAGTCCCTCAAACCTCTGGTCGACTCCGAAACAGCCGACTGGCTGGACGATGTCACGCGACCGATTCGAGACGGGTCCTGAGCCTGTGACCAGCTGCAGGAATCAGCATCGATGAATGGAGCCATTCCATGACCTCCCCCCTTCTTGCCACGCCCTCCGGCAAACCACGAGCCCGTGCCCTGGGGATTCCCTTCGAAGGCCGTCCGGGACCGTTCAACGCCATCACCGACGTCGCTGACGTCGAGGTTGGTTACGCAACTCTCATTCGCGGCGATGGCGGCCCCCTTGTGGTCGGTTCCGGACCCGTGCGCACGGGAGTCACGGCCATCATCCCGCGAGGCAAGGCCGGTGCCAGTCTCCCGGTATGGACCGGCCAGTTCAGCCTCAATGGCAACGGCGAACTCACGGGAAGCTGGTGGATCGACGAAGCCGGGCACTGCGACGGCCCGATCACCATCACCAACACCCACTCCTGTGGTGTCGCGCGTGACGCCACGATCGAGTGGCTGAACCACCATTTCGACGCCTACGGAGAAGGGGCCGACTGGGGATTGCCTGTCGCTGGAGAGACCTGGGACGGCTGGCTGAACGACATCAACGGCTTTCACATCAAGCGGGAGCATGTCTTCGAGGCGATTGACAGTGCAGCGGGAGGTTCTCTCGAGGAAGGCAGTGTCGGAGGCGGTACCGGCATGATGCTCTACGGCATGAAGGGCGGCTCTGGAACAGCTTCCCGCGAAGTGACCCACGAAGGAACGGCCTACACTGTCGGAGCGTTCGTTCAGGCGAACTTCGGCCTGCGCTCCCAGCTCGTGATTGCCGGTATCCCGATGGCCGAATACCTTCCGGGCCCGGACCCCTATGCAATGGAAGCGGGTTCGATCATCGGCGTGGTGGCGACAGATGCACCGTTGGTCTCGCACCAGCTGAAACGTCTCGCGCGGCGCGTATCGCTTGGCGTCGGCCGCGGCGGTTCGATTTCCGGTCATGGATCGGGGGACATCTTTCTCGCATTCACGACGGCAGGATCGGATGCCCTCGGGACGAACACGCCGTACCTTGAACTCGCCATCATTCCGGATCACAGGCTCGATCCCTTCTTCGAAGCCGTCATCCAGGCGGTCGACGAGGCCATCATGAATGTCCTCGCGGTCAGCGAGGAGATGGTGGGTGTGGACGGACACACGGCATCGGCACTCGACAGGGACAAGGTGACAGCGGTGTTGAGGCAGTTCGGCCGATACCGCGAGCCACCCGGCCTCTAGGGACCTTGTCCGTCCCGGTCCGGACGTGAGAGAGTCAGGTGCAACTATGGCAAGGGGAGGCCACTCATGGGCCGCATGACCAGTTTTTCACGTCCGGATGGCGGTTCCACCAGTGGTTGGCTGGCCGAAGCGGGAGATGATCGCCCGGGCGTCATCGTCCTCCAGGAGTGGTGGGGCCTCAACGATCAGATCTGTGGCGTCGCGGATCGTTTCGCACGTCACGGCTACAATGCCCTTGCCCCCGACCTCTACCAGGGACGGGTGACCGGGGATGCGGACGAGGCCAGTCACATGATGGAGGGGCTCGACTTCCCGGGCGCCACCCACGAGGACATCGCCGGCGCAGCCCGCCATCTGAAGTCCCTGTCGAACGGCCGCGTCGCCGTCACCGGCTTCTGCATGGGCGGGGCGCTCACCATCGCGGCAGCCGTCCACGTCGCCGAATGCGATGTGGCCGTCGCATTCTACGGCATTCCACCGAAGGAATTCGCCGACGCCTCGGCCATCCGCATCCCCTTCCAGGGCCATTTCGCCAACACCGATGACTGGTGCACACCCGAAGCCGTGGACAGCCTGGTGGATGACCTCAACGCCGGCAACGTGGCTCACGAACTCTACCGCTACGATGCCGAACACGCCTTCTTCAACGAGGTGAGCGATGCCTACGACGTCGCCAGCGCCCGCACGTCGTGGGCCCGCATGATGGAGTTCCTCTCGGCCAGGCTCTGATGATCACCTGACCGGCGAAAAGACGGGGCCAACAGCGCCCATGGGGATTGTCTGTATCGGACCGGCATCCACCCTATCGCCTGACAGAGGACCCTTCACAAGAACGCACAAGGGCGGTGTTGTCCGCCTTTGACAGGCAGGTCGACCTCACGCAGACTTGCGGGTCCGGCGCACTCGTTCCGCCATCTCCTCGATTTCGGCGCCACCAACACAACAAGACGCGCAGACGAGGAGGACGAAGACCATCGTTCACCAAACGGGGAGGATTCACCATGACGAACGGTTCCAAGTCTAGCCAACAGGGTCGGAGTGAGCTCACGTCTCAGCCCGACTTTGCCAAAGTCCTGAAAGCGCGCCTCTCGCGGCGTGCCATCCTGCACGGTGCTGCCGGAACATCGGCAGCCGTCGCCATGGGAGCGACGGGCTCTCTTTTCAGTCCGCCGGCGTCCGCTGGAGCCGCCAGCGCGTTCGACTTCGAAGAGATCGAACGGATCTACGACGAGACACATCATGTCGCCAGCGGATACCGTGCGGAAATCCTGCTGCGCTGGGGTGATCCCATCATCGCCGGGGCATCGGATTTCGATCCCGACAACCAGAGCAGGCAAACGCAGTCCGGACAATTCGGGTACAACTGCGATTTCACGGCCTTCCTGCCACTGCCCTTTGGTTCCGACAATTCCGAGCACGGTCTCCTGTGTGTCAACAACGAGTATCCCGATCCCCACATTTCGATTCCCGGATGGGTCGGTGAGGCCTGGGCGTCGAGTCCCGATCTCACCGCGGAGCAGGTTGACACGTTGATGGCGGCGACTGGTCATTCGGTTGTCGAAATCGAGAAGATCGACGGCGAGTGGCGAGTGGTGGCCGATTCCGAGTACAATCGCCGCCTCGATCTCTTCACCGAAATGGCCATGTCCGGTCCCGCTGCCGGCCACGATCTTGTCAAGACCTCGGAGGATCCCTCCGGCACGAGGCCCGTCGGCACCCATACCAACTGCAGCGGAGGCGTCACGCCCTGGGGAACAATCCTCACCTGCGAGGAATGGGCCTACTACGACTTTGGCGGAGACCCCGCAAAAACGGATCAGGAAGAGAGTCTGACGCGTTACGGTTACGATGGTCACGATGGGTTGAGCCTGGCTCGCTATCACCCTCGCTTCAACTTTGAACAGGAACCAAACGAGACGAACCGCTTCCACTGGGTGGTCGAGTTCGATCCCTATGATCCCCAGTCCGTTCCCGTCAAGCGCAGCGCCCTCGGCCGGTTTGGCCACGAAGGGGCGCAGACCGCGGTCAGTTCTGACGGACGTCTGGTTGTCTATTCGGGTGATGACGCCCGTTTCGAATACCTCTTCCGTTTCGTTTCGCGAGACAAGATCGACATGAACAATCGGGCCGCCAACAAGGATCTGCTCGATCATGGTGTGCTTTCGGTCGCGAAGTTTGACGAGGACGGCACGATGTCCTGGCTGCCCCTGGTTCACGGAGAAGGACCGCTGACGCCCGAAAACGGTTTCGCCGACCAGGGCGAAGTGGTCATCAACGCCCGACTTGCCGCTGATGCGCTCGGCGCCACCACGATGGACCGACCCGAAGATTTCGAAGTCAATCCGGTAAGCGGTCGGGTCTATGTCGTGTTGACCAAGAACAAGAAACGCCGTGCGGACAATCTGAATGTCGTCAATACACGCGAGGAAAACCGCCAGGGTCACCTCGTGGAGCTGATTCCGCCAGGTGAAGGACCGGCTGTCGATCATGCTGCCGATCGCTTTGGATGGGACATCCTGGTTCTGTGTGGCGATCCGTCAAAGCCGGAACAGGGGGCCAGCTTCCATCCGGAGACCTCGGCCAACGGATGGTTCTCCACGCCGGACAACATCGCCTTCGACCCGCAGGGACGGTTGTGGATCGGAACCGACGGCATGAACAGCCTCGACCTGGCAGACGGCCTGTTCGCCGTGGACCTGGACGGACCGGCTCGGGGCAAGGCACAGGCGTTCTATGCCTGTCCGGCTGGCGCCGAATGCACCGGACCGAGTTTCACGCCCGACGGCAGGACGCTGTTCATCGCCGTTCAGCACCCGGGCGAGGATTCGGAGACCTATGACAGCTTGACGACCCGCTGGCCGGATTTCGATGCGGGCCTGCCACCGCGACCCTCGGTCGTGGTCGTCACCCGCGACGACGGCGGCGTGGTTGGCGGCTGAGGTCAACTGATACTCCCGGCCGGGCAAGAGCGCGTCTCTGGCCCGGCCGGGAGACGTTTCCCGTCTGCAGCGTGGTGTCCGGCCGACCTGCAATCGGCGCCGCCGAAAGACCGCGTACACCTGCGCTCCGCAGGTCAATCGATTCCTCCACCGCGTTGCGTGAGGCGAACCAGGTGTCCTCCGGTGTGCCGGAAGCGATCAGTCGGTGGCGGCGGCGAGCATGAGACGGTCGATGTCGTCGGGAGACGTATCGAAGGAGGTGACGAGGCGCACGGTACCGGTTCCCTGGCCGGTGGGCTGGATGGGATAGAATCCGAATCCGGTACTCCTGAGACGCTCGAAAACGGCCAGAGGCATCTCGAGGAAGATCTCGTTGACGTCCACGGGATGAAGGAGGTGGACACCCTCGATCTCCTGGAGGCCGTCGGCCAGCTTGCGTGCCTGAGCATTGGCGTTGCGCGCCCACCTCAACCAGTTTCCCGACTCGAGATAGGCGTCAAGCTGCGCCGACAGGAAGCGCATCTTGGAGAAGAGCTGCCCCGCCCTCTTGTGGTGACGGCGCAGGATGGGAACATCCTTTCTTCTGTCGCCGAAGACAACAATGGCCTCTGCCGCCATGCAGCCGTTCTTGGTGGCGCCGAAAGAGAGCACGTCGACACCGGCGCGCCAGGAGATGTCGGCAGGCCGGCAGTCGAGGGCGGCCACGGCGTTGGCAAAGCGGGCCCCATCCATGTGGACGGCAAGGCCGAGATCGCGCGCCGTCTCGCAAAGCGTGCCGATGTCATCGGGAGAATAGAGCGTGCCGCACTCGCTCGCCTGGGTAATGGACAGCACCGATGGCCGGGGATGGTGGACGTCCTCGGCATCCATGGTTGCGGCCGCACGACGCAACGTATCAGGGTGAATGCGCCCGTGGTCACCTGCGAGACCGATCAACTTGGCGCCGCCCGTGAAGAACTCGGGCGCATTCGCCTCGTCAACAACGATGTGGGCTGCCTCATAGCAGAAGATGGCGCCCCAGGGCGGTGCGAGGACCGCCAGCGACAAGGCGTTGGCGATGGTCCCCGTGCCTGCCGGCAAGACCGAGACGTCGGTCTCGAAGATCTCGCCAAACCTGTCATCGAGAGAAAGGGTCAGTCCATCCCCACCATAGGAATCGACTCCACCGGCACCCGACCGCCCCAGGGCCGCGATGATTTCCGGCGCCATGCCGGAAGCGTTGTCGCTGCCGAAGTGAGGCCGGTGCATCACGAAACCCTTCGATCAGCCGTCACCCAGGAGCGCGTCGATGCGTTCCATGAGATCGGACTGTTCGTCTTCGAGCCGCTGGGCTTCGGCAGGGTCTATTGCGCCATCCCGATTGAGTGTCTCAAGCTCGCTCGCCAGTTCCTGTTCGCGTTTCAGAACGTCGTCGAGAACCAGATGATCGACAACCTGGCCTTCCCTGGCATCCTCAAGCCGGGTGAGAGCAGCAGCCTGCCTGGCATTGAGTTCGGCAAGGCGCCGGGCGGCCTCGGCGCGTTCCCCTTCAAGCGTCCCGGCCTCCGCTTCGAGACGATCGGCCTCGCCCTGCAGAACCCTGACACGCAGGCGGGCCCGGGCGAGGTCGTCGCGAAGGTCACCAAGGCAGGCGTCGTAGGTGCCCGACAACGAGTTGTCGAGAAGCGTGAAGAGATCGACGTCCCGCTCGGCATCGGCGCACGGATCGCCGGATGTCGCCATGCAGGCCGACAGGAACGCCGCTGTCAACGGGACGGCAAGGATGTGCCGGAGCAGGCCAGCGTGCATCACACCGATGGCCTCTCGACACCATCGGGCGCACCGGCAATCAGGGTGACCATGGCGTCCTCGATCGCTTCGAGTCTGGCAATGTGCTGGCGCTGCGCCGATTTCGCTGCATCAAGGCGGGAGGTATTGTAGCCAGCGTTCTTGTACCTGGAGATGCTCCGGTTGAGGGTTGCAACACGCTCTCTCGTGGCATCGATCATCGAGCGAACGCTGTCGCGATCCTTCTCGATCTCCAGAAGCGCCCTCTCGTACTCCTGACTGTCGAGGACGCCGGCCTCGTACTCCCGGTCGAGACGTTCAATGTCCTGTTTCTGCCAATCGAGCGCAGCTTGCGCCAGGGCAATGTTCCTACGGGATTCCTGCGTCAGTTCCTCGGCAACGGCGATGTCCTCTTCAAGGGATTCCCTGGAGGCATGGAACTCCGAGTGATCGCGCGTCAGGTAGGAGCCGCCGACGTATCCGGCAACCCCGCCTGCCGCGGCGCCGAGCAGTGCCCCCTCCTCGTCTCCGGCCGCATAGCCGATGATGCCGCCGATGATGGCGCCGGCGACGGCGGAAGCGACCCGGGCTTCGGCATAGTCGTTGTAGGACTCGGCCTGATCGCGCAAAGCCCCCTGCTCCTCCGACACGTCGCTGCCCGACACGATGGTCTCAAGGTCGCTGAAAATGTTGACGGTGCTGCCATCCTCATTGGTGACGCAGCCGGCAACGAAAATGAAGACGCCAGCCATGGCCAGAAATCGAACACACATCGCCACATCACCCTTTCGTTCAGGACACCCGAGCAGGCGCACGATCATGGTCCAATCCCCGACCCCAGACAACCGCAGGCGGTGTGACACTTGGACAACCAGAATCCTGCTGTCCGGCTTGCGCATCCGCTGAATGAGAATCTGTCTTGCAGACCTACTGGGCAGCTATCGCTCAATCCCATCTTCGGTAACAGGGACTCGGTTCGGTCTCGGGGATGGCGTCTCCCGCTCCTGCACATGTGTTGATTGATGCCAGTCGCTGCAACCCGAACCTCACCGGTCCGCCCCTTGTAGTGAAGTACGACATGTCTGGCACAGAGTGTTCACGCCCTTTCCTCAAATGCCGAGCGTGGCAGACCCGACTGGCGCACAATTGCCAGCAGCGTGCCCGTGCGCAATTCCCGATGATCGGGTACAGGGACCGTTACCGTGCCGTCAGCATTGGTTCTCTGCATTGCGATATGGCTGCCTCGGCGACGCACTTCAGCAAAGCCGTGAGCAGCGAGAATACCGCAGACTTCGCGTCCTGACAGGACACGCAATCTAGCCAACTGCAACCTCGATCTGGGTCACATATACTTCGCCACAGAGACGACGGTCGGCCGTACTTCCTCTGAGGCGCAGATGTCGAAGAACAGCGCGAGTGCCTCCGCTGAATGGTTATCTTGCAGCCTCCGCCAGCGTTTCGCCAATCCCTGGCTCGCGATGTCCACCTCAGGACAGAACGCCTCATCGGCGAACCATCGCCCTCGCGTTCGACGACCGCCGTTCAATCTCCTGTGCACCCCGCTGCCTCCCGCAAGAACGCCCTCCGGTCCGTCCCTTGCTTGTAGTGAGCCAGTACGAAGAGTGGGACACGAAGAGGCTGTCTCAGCCCTTTCCTTTCGAGCGTGGCAGATCCCGACTCGGCGCACAATTGCCATAGCACCCCGGAAACATCCACGTTCAAGGGCCAGGACCTGCCCAATTCGGCGCATTGGTTCACACTCCGGTACAAGGTTGGATCAGTATGGCTGCCTCGACCGCGACGTCCTGCCTTCAGCAAATCGAGCGGCACCACGCCGCGCCTGGCTGTCGTTGATCTCGCCGAGATAGAGGACCTGACGCTGAACAACCCGGCCGCCAGACGACGCTCCAGAGCGGTGCTCCTTGCCGTCCTTATCGGAGCACGGAAGATCGGGTCCTCGGTAGCTGTTGTTTTCTGCTAGCCAACTGCAACCTCGATCTGGGTCACATATACTTCGCCACAGAGACGACGGTCGACTTCCTCTGCAGGCGCAGATTCGAAGAACAGGCGAGTGCCTCAGCAAGGTTATCACGCGCCTCCGCCACGTTTCCCCCCTGGCTCGCGATGTCCACCTCAGGACAGAACGCCACATAACCATCGCCCTCGCGTTCGACGACCGCCGTCAATCTCCTGTGCACCCCGCGCCTCCCGCAAGAACGCCCTCCGGCGTCCCTTGCTTGTATGAGCCAAACGAAGAGTGGGACACGAAGAGGCTGTCTCAGCTGTTTCTCCAACCAACCCATACACCCCGGAAACATCCACGTTCAAGGGCCAGGCTGCCCAATTCGGCGCTTCACAGTCCGGTACAAGGATCAGTATGCTTGTCCTGCCATTCAGGGAGGGCGCAGGATGAGTATCGGAGCACGGAAGATCGGGTCCTCGGTAGCTGTTGTTTTCTGTCTCACCGCTACTCTGGAGCAATTTGCGCAGGCCGCTAAAGCGCAGTTTGAGCTCACAACCTCCGAAACGCTGACCACGCAACAGCTTGCGTTCTCGGGATGCGAGCTTCGAAGGGAAGGAGGCCCGTGGCGTTCCGGCTCCACGTACATCGTGACAATGTCGCTCGATGGAAGGGTGTTGATCCATGCAAAGGACATGTCCCTTTCGGCCGGAAAACTCAGCCCCCGGATCTATGGAGCGATTCTTCAGAAGTTGGGAATCGACCTGGCCGACCCTTCGACGATCGCGGCAGCCAGCACCAGGGCCGGCGCCTCGTTCAACGTACCCAATGTCCCCGGCGCCTCTGGCTATGCGACCATTTATGTCTCGGGCAGTTCGATGCGCCCCAGCATGTTGCTCACCGGATTCGATCTGACCGCGGCTCATCTGGCCGACGAAGCCATCGATTACGGCAATCCGGCCATCACAGCCAGCGAGGTGGTGGACCGCAGCACCCTGAAGGCCTTCGTCACCGAAGCACTGAAGTTCCTCATCTCGACCCAGAGAGGCGTGACTTCGACCTTGGAATCCAGGACGGCCTTCGCGAAGGCCAGGCTTGCGCTCAGGGATCCGAACGGTCCCTGGAGGCACGGTTCCGTCTACCTCTACATTCTGGATCGGACGTCCAACGTCATCCTGTTTCACGGAGCCTTTCCCGACAGGTTCGAGCTCAAACCTCTGGTGCCGACCGTGAAAGACATCGTGACGGGAGAGTTCGTGCTGCCGCAGGTCATCGAGGCGGCGACCAGCAGTCCGGAAGGCGGCTTCGTGGAGTACTACTTCGACGATCCCACCGACGACACCGACAGCGCCGACATCCCCAAGCTGGGCTATGCAAGACAGTTCGCCAGAACGATCACGACGAGTAGCGGCGCGGAGATTACCACCAACCTCATCATCGGTTCGGGCGTTTACGGGAGAGCTGCGCCTGCGGCGGTTGCCAGCGACCACGATGCGGTGATCGAGTCCATTCTTCCCCAGGTGATGCGCGCCATGACGGCGAGCACGGTGGACGCGGTGTCGCGCCGCATCGATGCGGCCGGTTCCGGCGAGGCGGCGACGCAGGAGATGAGCCTGGGCGGCGCCTCGACGCTCGAGGATGTGCTGATGGCCAACGGGCAGGCGCTGGCGAACGGCACCTTCGATCCCGGCCGGCTGCTGGCGGGCTCGTCCTTCACGTTGCCGCTGGGCGCGGCGGGAACCCAAGGCGCAGGTCCGCTCGGCAACCTGACGCTGTGGGGCAGCGGAGACTGGCGCAACATCTCCGGCGGCAATCCGCAGAGCGTCGACTACGACGGCAGCGTGCTGAGCGCCAACCTGGGGGTCGACACCCGGCTGAGCGCGGAGCTGCTGGCGGGCGTGTCCCTGGGCCGCTCGCGGGGCACGGTGGACTACACGGCCTCGGGCGCTGCGGGCGAGATGACGACGACGGTGACGAGCCTCGCCCCCTATGCGGGCTGGCAGGCGCCGGGCGGCATGAGCCTGTGGGCGATGGCGGGCCATGGCTGGGGCGAGGTCGAGATCGAGGATGCGGCGGGCACGCAGTCGAGCGACTTGACGCAGCGGATGGCGGCGGCGGGGCTGAGCGGCACGCTGATGTCGAGCGACGATCTGATCGCGGGCGGCACCACCCGCTTGCGCGTCAGGGGCGACGCCGCCTTCACCGAGACCGAGGTTGACGGCTCGGGCGGAATCGCGGCGGTGGAGCTGGAGGCCGGCAGGCATCGCTTGCTGGTCGAGGGGAGCCACACCCGTCAGCTCGCCTCGGGGGCGCTCTTTACGCCCTCTGTCGAGGTCGGCATGAGGAACGACGTCGGCGACGGCGAGACCGGCAGCGGCGTCGAAGCCGGGGGCGGTGTCAGCTATGCCGACGAGGCGACGGGCCTGACGGTCGAGGGCCGGGCGCGGACGGTTGTGGGTCACAGCGGCGACTACGAGGAGTGGGGCGTGAGCGGCCTGGTGCGGCTTGATCCTGGTGCTGCGGGCCTGGGTCTTGCGCTCAGCGTGCGCCCGGCGTGGGGCCAGACGGCGAGCGGCGTCGAGCGTCTGTGGCAGACCGGCATCGCCCCGCAAGCGTCCCGGGAGAGCGGTCGGCTGGAGGCGCGCGTGGGCTACGGCATGGCGTTGCTGGACGGCCACGTCACCGGAACCCCGGAGATGGGTATCGGGTTCTCCGAGGCCGGCCGCGAGACGGCCGTGGGCTGGACGCTGGGGCTTGCGGAGACGAGGCGTGTGTCGTTCCACTTCGGCCTCGAGGCGACCAGGTGGGAGCCCGCGAACGACAACGCCGCTACGGAGCACCGGATCGGGCTCAACGCCATCATGCGCTGGTAGAACCCGGAGGAGGCTCCCCCACGCGGTTGCGCGAGGCGTGGCGTCGCCGGAAGGCGTGTGCTTGTCGAGGCGTTTGCCGGCCACAAGGGAGTCAGGCTGAGGAGCCGCCGCAGAACTCCACCCCAGCTCTTCAAGAACCCAGATCCGGGATTGGGCTCCGGGGATGCGGGGAAGTCGGCCCCGGCTTGATGCCGTCGTCGGTCAACAGTGGCAGCCTTCAGGATTCACCCGCTCCACAAGGCCCTGTTTCACAGAACCCGCAACGCGGTCTCCGGCGCCTTGTCGCGCGCTGCGGCCCGGGACTGCGCCGACTTCCGGCATATCGCCTCGACCATTCGCGAAGTCGCCGGCGAGCAATGTCGACAATTCGATGCGCCCTGCCGGGCGTCAGCGGGACGGCGCCGTTTCTCTTCGAAAGAACAGCCGCATCGCGATCGCCGACACAGCGAAGCACACCACGAGGAAGGGACCGGCAGGGAGATCGGCGGCGGCCGATATCAAGATCGCCGCGACAACGGCTGCCCCACCGCTGGCGAAGGCGCGCCAGTGGATGTAGCTCCGGCCGGCGCGGGCGGCGAGAGCCGGAAGGATAAGGCTGGCGAACACGACATAGACGCCGACCAGCTGCATCGAGGCCGTGACAACCAGGGCGAACAGGACGAAGAAGCCGACGCCCGCACGAAGGGCGGGCGCGAGCAGCCACAACAGGGCGAAGAGGCCGTAAGTCGGCAGGAACGACGCGATGTCGCCCCAGGACACGAAGAGGATCTGGCCGGACAGCACGTGGCGCAGCGCCTCGCCGCCGTGGGGGTCGTTGGCAAGGGCCAGCAGGGCCACCGAAGCGGCGACGATGAAGCTGCTGCCGATCACCGCTTCCTGTTCGTCCGGAGACGTGCGCTCGACCCAGCGGAAGAACAGCGCGATGGCGATGCCGGCCGCGAAGGCTGCCCCCTGCTTCACCATCCAGGGCGGTTCGTCCAGCCAGAGATCGAGCAGGATGACGGCGAGCCCGACAACCTGGGCGGTGGCGAGATCGATGAACACGATGCCGCGCCTGAGAACCTCGATACCCAGCGGCGCATGGGCCGCCGAGACCAGCAACCCAACGACAAGGCCTGGCGCCAGGATATCGATCAGGTCAGGATCGATCCCTGGCCTCCTCGAGCAGGGCCAGCGTCCTGTCGAACAAGGAGAAGAGGTCATCCACCTCCGGGCTGCCGCCAACCGTGAAGGGCAGATCCACCACCGGAACGCCGGTCTTCCCTGACAGCCACTCCGAGGCGTCTTCGGGCTCGTGAGGCGCGCGGAGAATGGCCCTGGCGCCCATGTCGCGCACCTGCTCGAGAACCTCGACGAGATGCGATGCGGACGGCGGGATGCCCGAAACCCGCTCCAGGACCGCAATCCGCTCCAGCCCTGTCCAGTGCAGCAGATAGACCCAGGCCTTGTGATAGACAATCACCCTCATGCCGTGCAGTTCCGCCGCGCGCTCCTGCCAGACGGCCAAGGCGTCGGCCCAGCGGGCCTGGAACGTTGCCAGGCGCTGCCGATAGGCCTCCGCACGCTCCGGGTCGATCTGCTCCAGCCGTTCCGTCAGCACCCCGGCAAGAATGGTCAGGTTGCGCGGGTCCAGATGGACATGCGGATTTCCGCTCGGGTGGATGTCTCCCTGGCTGCGGTCCACGACTTCGGGCCGCTCCAGCACCTCGACATGGTCCGCCGCCATGATGTGCCCCAGCTGGCCAGGCTGCACGATCCGTCCGGCACCCCTTTCCAGAAGCACCGGCAGCCAGCCGATTTCGAGTTCCGCGCCAGAACAGAACAGTATCTTCGCGCGGCGCACCTTTGCGATCAGGCTGGGGCGGGCACGTATGTAGTGCGCGTCCTGCCGGCCGTGGGTCGCTGAATGCACGATGACATCCTCGCCACCGATTTCCTCGGCAAGCGCCGCCCATTCAGGCTCGCAGGCGAGAATCCGAACTTCTGCGTCTGCCGTCGCCGGCGACAGCAGTGCGACCGAGAGCGCGGCCGCCAGCGCCGTTCGTTTCATCATCACCCCAGGGGCTCAAAAGCTGTGGGCGGCGTGCGCGCCGAGGCTCATGACATAGTGAAGGATGAACTGATTGTCGCGTGTCGCACCGAAGGATTCGCGGTTGTACTGGAACCGGACGCGACCGAACTCGCTGTTGCTCCAGTCCAGCATGGCGCTGATGGTCGAGATGTCGTCTGCCAGCTCCGCGTCGCTCGGAGGCGAGAGCAGCGCATAGCGGACGCCGGCCCGCCATTGGGGCAGAAACTTGTACACCGCCTGCGCATACCAGCCATGGGCGTCGCCGTTCAGGTGCTCGGTGACAGAGTGCACTTCACAGACTTCGTGATGGTGTTCGGCACCTTCCACCTCAGACTCCCCACACTCCAGCTCTTCCAGCGTGTAGTCACCCTGCTCGATGCGGCGGAAGTACTCGCCCTGGAGGATCAACTCGCTCTCCCGCGCATTGCCCGTCGGCGCCCATGTGTAGCGGAGATCGACGCCCAAGAGCCGCGTGTCGCCCGTGAACATCCCTTCGGAGAAGAAGGCATCATGGGCATGCTCCTCGTCGTGATCGTGATGTCCGTCCTCGCCGTTATGGCCGTTTCCATGACCGTTGTCGGCGTGTTCGTCGTGTTCGTCGTGCTCGTCCCCATGCGCATGTTCGTCGCCATGTCCGTGTTCGTCGCCATGCGCATGCGCGCCACCGCTCCGGCCGTGGGCTGCGCCGTCGAGGATGTAAGCCCCGAGCCGCAGTGCCGAATCGCGACCGACATCGCCGCCAATGCGCGCATAGGCGGACCAGGCTTCGCGGCCGGTTTCCGAGCCGCCGAAGGGCGTGTCGCCGCCGCGGAACAGGCCACCGCCGATCTCCTTGTAGAGGTCGCCCGGAAGCACGATGGACAGTTCCAGCCCGTCATCGTTGTAGGCACCGTCCAGGAATGCGCGGTAGGGCAGCGGGCGGTCAGCGAAATCGTCTTCATGGGCGTGCTGTTCGTTCAGGTAGCCGAAGGTCCAGAGCGCCCGGCCCGCCTTGAGCCGCGTACCGTCGGGCAGACCCGAACCGGCCAGGGTCTGGATATAGGCTTCCTCGAGCTCCAGTTCCGTCTCGCCACCATGGGCGCCAAGACCGAGCGTAAGGGCTCCACGGAACTTGTCGTCGATGTTGCCCGACATCGTCACTTCGCTGTGGCCGAGCGAGAAGCCCTTTTCCGGGCGTTCGGACTCGTGGCCGAGCTGAAAGCCGGGAAGCCCCACCTCATCCTCGGAATGGTCCGTGAACATGGCGTTGAGGACGACGCCGATCGCCGGGTTGAAGCTGTTGTCGCCAACGGGCTGCGGGGCCGGAGCGGTCTGTTGTGCGTCCGTCTGGCTCTGGTCTTCCATGGCGGCGAGCTGCGCCTCCAGCGCCGCGATGCGCGATTCGTAGTCCTCTTTCAGCGCGTCGATTTGCTGGGCCAGTTCCTCCGCCGTGGGCGCCGTCCCGGACTCCTGCGCCTGGACGCTGGTGGCGGCGAAAGAGACCGCGATTCCGATCGCAGCTGCCCGCCAGATAGCGGTGAATTCGTGCATCGATGTTCCTCCAAGCGAGAACTTCCGTGCGTGCGCCACTGTCGACGTCAAAGCTGCGACCACCAAGGTCGCGACGGTGAGGCGACGTCTGTCCATTCCGCTCCAAATGTGATGAGTGCGAATGTCTCCGCGCATTCATGTGCAACATTATAACATTGCGTACACTCGAGTCAAGGACCGTTTCCCGGGAGACTCTCGTGCTGGAAGCGGTTTTCGACAGCCCTGCGGCGGGCAATGAGCCGCCCCTCACGGAATCGGTGTCGGGCCGACGGATCAACGCCGTGGTGACGGATTGCGAGCGGCGTTGAGGGCGGTTGGTGGCACCCTGGCAAGCAGAAGCCTTCTGCAGGATGGGTCCCGGGAGGCCGAACTGGCTCGGGCCGGCTGGGAGCGCGACGTGTGCCGAGTCTTCGATGGGGCAATGCAGCGGAGGGCAACTGCCTCGATGATTGAGCAGCGGAGCGTGTCGACAGCGGCCGCCGCGGACAAATCGATCAGGGTGACAAAGATCTTGGCACGAGCAGGATCACCGCGGAAGTGGCCGGCCAGCGGAGGACCGGCAAAGAAGGGGTAGGGTCAGGGGGCGGCGCGCCGGCGGTAGGGGCCGGTGGAACAAGCCCGTGTCGGGCAGTCCGAATCCCATGGCCGCGTTTCCTCTCCCCTGCTCGTCGAACCGGGCGTGCGGCTTTCCCGCACCCGGCTCTCAGTCGGGATCATGCCTTCGCCCACGGAAAGATCTTTGTCTCCGGCGCAAGGAGGATCAGACTGAAGTCATTCCACAGTCCGGCATCCGGGAAGCGCACAAACTGTGCGGACTTCACTCTGTACTTCAGGCACAACCATCGCCGCAGCCGCCAGATCGTGTGACTGTCGATGGCATGGCAGGCAGGTGAGACCTGCCCCAGGATGAAGTAGTTCGCCCCGCCGGAGATCAGCCAGTTTCCCTTCTGCATCCATCCAGCCGGACTTCCCGTCCGTCGCCTCACTGATCCGGTTGACCTCCGCCAGCATTTCCGCTGCGGGTGGCGGCCTTCTCGGGCTTCGCGCGCACTGCTTCGCGGAAACTGGACCAGCTCGACGTCGCTACCGGGCTTGGCGACCTGGCGCGGCCCGGCAACCGGCTGGAGGCGCTCAGAGGTGGGCGCAAGGGACGGTGGAGCATCCGCATCAACGATCAATGGCGCATCTGCTTTGCGTGGCCCGAGGGTAGTCCCGGCCCGAACGAAGTGGAGATCGTCGACTACCACTGAAGGGAGACGTGGCATGCGCAAACCCATCCACCCCGGCGAAACGTTGCGCGATGACCTGGACGCACTCGCCATGAGCGCGGCCGAACTCGCCCGGCGCATTGATGTGCCGACGAACCGCATCACGGAAATACTCAACGGCCGCCGCGCCGTAACCGGAGATACAGCGCTCCGGCTCGGACGTTTCTTCGGCACCTCGGGCGAATTCTGGCTCAATCTCCAGAAGCTCTACGAGTTGCGGCTCGCGGAAGAAAGGAACGGTGCAGCGATTTCCCAGTTGCCGACGCTCGACACCGGGACAGATTCACGCGCAACCGGCTGACCGATAACTGCGGACCGACTGCCGGATGCGCGGGCGGAGTACGACGAACGGGCGGGGAAGCGGCCGTCACACGAGGACCGGCTAACGGATCGCTTCACTCCCTGATCTGCTCCGATCGCTTCCACGCATTCTTGATGTCGTTGACGGTAGCTCCGGGACGTCGCGCCGCCTCGAGTATGACCGCCTCGCGGCGCAGCATCAGATCGAGGCTCTCTAGGACACCTCTCACTGCCGTCAGCGGGACGACGACCGCGCCGTGACGGTCCGCGTGGATGAGGTCTCCGTCCTGCACGACCATGCCCTTGATGTTGACCTCGCATGCCCACTGGGCGACATGGACGAAGGCATGCGACGGCGCGACGAGGCCGGCGAGCACCTGGAAGTCGGGGGCCAGCTGATCGATATCCCGCACGCTGCCGTCTGTCACGAGTCCCAGGCAGCCGAGCGCCTTGTGAACGGTGCTGTTGACCTCCCCGAAGAGCGCGCCGTAGCCCGGGCGTTCATCGACATCCTGAACCACGCTGATCTTGGGAACGTCGCCACCGGCGACATAGTCGAGATACCGGTTGCGATCGGATCGTGCCTCTTCAGGCGTCGATCCGGCCGGATCCTTGGCCCTCATCGTCGCCGTCCGGGCGAAGCCGACGATGGGCTTCATGCGGGGATAGAGGCAGTGCAGATGCTGAACGGTGAAACCGAACCCGCGTCTTTCCGGCACCACCATTTCCAAGAGGTTGCAGATGGTCGGCGTGTCGATATCGGCGAGCGAGGCGATCTCGTCGGCTGTCGGTTCTTCGGTCATGGCATCATCCCCGGTTCCTGTTCAGTTGAATCGTGTTGCGGCGCCCTCGCCGGACCGGCGCAGGCCATCCTCATCTAGCGCTGCGTGGTCTGCCAGTCGCTTGCCCGATGGAACGGCGTGTAGTCGGGGGCCAGGGGTTCCCGGCCGGCGATGAGGTCGGCGGCCTTCTCTCCCAGCATCAGGCAGGTCGCATTGAGATTGGCAGTGACCACATTGGGCATGATCGATGCATCGACCACGTGAAGGTTGTCGAAGCCATGGACACGGGTATCCCGGTCGACGACGGCATCGTCGTCATAGCCCATCTTGCAGGTTGAGGCCGGATGATGCTCGGTCTCTCCAAGGCGGCGCGCGAAGGCATCGACATCCTCGCGGGACGTGACGTTCTCGCCCGGCGCGAGTTCCCGTCCGCGGTAGGGGTCGAAGGCCTTCTGGGCGGCGATCTCGCGGGTGAGTTCGAGTCCCTCGCGGAACTCAAGGCGGTCATTCTCGGTTTCAAGGTGGTTGAACCGGATGCGAGGCGGCTCGAAGGGGTCGGCAGACTTGAGGCGGACGTAACCCCGGCTGGTCGGGCGCATCTGGCTGATGTGGATCTGGAAGGCGTGCTCCCTGGCGGGCACCGTGCCGTCATAGCTCATGGCGGCGGCAACGAAGTGATGCTGGATGTTGGGATACTCGATGCCGGGACGGCTGCGAAAGTATCCGCCCGCCTCGAAGAGGTTGGAGGCCGCGACACCCCGCTTCGCCAGCAGCCACTCCACGCCGGCCAGGGCCTGGCCGAGGGGCTTCGTCGCAGGGTAGTGGGAGACCGGTTGCTTGCACTGCCATTGGATGGTCCAGTCGAGATGGTCCTGCAGGTTGCGGCCGACGCCCGGCAGATGACGCACCACGTCGATGCCGTGCTCTCTCATTTCATCGGCATGCCCGATCCCCGAACGCAGCAGGATCTGCGGTGAGTTGAAGGTGCCGGCACTGAGGACGACAGCCCTTTCGGCCCGCATGGTCTTCGATCGGCCGCCCTGGATGTACTCGACACCGACCGCGCGGCTGCCCTCGAAGAGAATGCGGTTGATGGTGGCGTTGGTCAGGGCCTCGAGGTTGGGGCGCCGCAGTGCGGGATGAAGCCAGGCGCGTGCCGCGGAGTTGCGGACCCCGCCCAGCACCGTGCGCTCCATGAAGAAGACCCCTTCCTGGCGATAGCCGTTCACATCCTCGGTGAAGGGATATCCGGCCTGCTGGCCGGCCTCGACATAGGCCCGATAGAGGGGACTGCTGTCACCGCCCACGGTGATCTCCAGAGGACCGTCTCGGCCGCGGAAGGCGTCGTCGCCACGGTCGGTCCTTTCCATCTTCCGGAAGTACGGGAGACAGTGGGCGAACGACCAGTTGTCGAGGCGGTTGGTCGCCCAGTTGTCGTAGTCGAGGGGATTGCCCCTCAGATACACCATGCCGTTGATCGATGACGATCCGCCCAGGACCTTGCCCCGCGGATAGAGAAGCCGGCGGTTGTCCATGCCGGGCTCGGGCTCGGAGAAGTACCGCCAGTTGTACCGCTTGCCATTGATGATGATCCATGCCGCCGCCGGCATGCGCAGCAACCACAGGCTGCGATCCGACGGACCGGCCTCCAGGACCTTCACCGTCACGTCCGGATCCTCGCTCAACCGGTTTGCGAGCACGCATCCCGCGGAACCCGCGCCAATCACGATGTAGTCCGCTGCCTTCGCCATCACGTGAGCATCCTCTTGAGAACCTTGCCTGTGGGGCCGAGTGGCAGGGTCTCCCTGATCTCGACGAGGCGGGGGTACTTGTGCGCCCCGAGTTCATTCCTTGCCCAGCTGATAATGTCACAAGCGTCCAGCGACGACCCTGGCCTCGTGGTGACGAAGGCCTTCACCTCTTCCCCGTACATCGGATCGGACACACCGACGACAGCCGCCTGGGAGATCGCCGGATGTTCCAGGAGCACGCCTTCGACCTCTGCCGGGTAGACGTTGAATCCGCCGCGGATGATCAACTCCTTCTTGCGCCCGACAATGAAGACGTGGCCGTCTTCGTCCATTCTTGCGAGATCGCCGGTGTGATACCAGCCGTCGCGGATCGCCTCGGCTGTGGCTTTCGGGTCCTTGTAGTAGCCCTTCATGACACAGTGGCCGCGCACGAGGAGTTCGCCGACCTCGCCCTCCGGCACCTCGCCACCCGCCCCGTCCACGATCTTCAGCCGGACGCCCCAGGCGGCGGTGCCTATGGAACCAAGCGGGATCGCATCGCTTGTCTGGTGAAAGCACGAGGCAGGCGAGGTTTCCGTGGCGCCATAGCCGTTCGCCATGCTGACGGAATAGGTCTCCATGCACTCCTTCTGTAGCTCAGGGAGCAGGGAAGCGCCACCTGCCGAGAACGATTCGAGCTGCCCGGCCAGCTGTGTCTTCTCGGCTTCAGTCACCTCCTCGCAGTCGAGGATGGCCCTGTACATCGTCGGCACGCCATGGAGACCGGTGATGCCCTCCTCAAGCATCAGCCGGATCACTTCCGCCGCCCTGAAGCGCTGGACCAGGACAATCGTCATGGTGTTGTAGATGGCAAGATGCATGGCGCAGGTCTGCGCCATGACGTGAAAGAGCGGCAGCGCGATCAGGGTCTTTCCACCTTCCTCGAGAGGTGGCTTGACGCGGGCCAGCACCATGACGTTCATGATGATGTTGGCGTGGCTCAGTTCCGCACCCCGGGGAGATCCGGTGGTGCCCGATGTGTAGAGGATGACGGCCGTCGCCTCACCGGAGACGGAAGCGCTTTCGAAGGTCCCGTCCTCGGCCCCGATCAGCTCGTCAAAACTCTCCATGCCGATGAACCAGGCCCGGCGACAGGCGTCGACCTCCTCGAGGGCTTCACGGGCATGGTCCGCGATCGTCATGTCGTCGCCGCCATAGGCGATCATGGCCACCGCATCGGAATGCTCGAGCTGGTAGGCGATTTCCCGGGCCTTCAGCAGGGCGCTGACACACACGACCACGGCGCCGACTTTCAGGATGCCGAAATAGCTCGTCACGAACTCCGGCCGGTTGGGGCAGATCAGGGCCACATGGTCCCCTTCCCGGATACCGGCGCGGCGGAGGCCGTTGGCCACCCGGCTCGCCTGCTCCTCCATCTCGGCATAGGTCCACCGCCGCCCGTCGAACACGATGGCCTCGCGCCCCGGGAAACTGGCGGCGGCGCTTTCCAGATTGCTGGCAAGATTGAACATCGCTGGCAACAGGTTCCCGCGCTCGACATGAGCCAGGCACCAATGTCCCTGGCAGGGCCAGAGTAGACGGCATCCGGAATGCGTGTGCAAGGTCGAGACCCGGTGTGACAAATCCTCCGGCGGCCTGCATGATGCAGGTCAAGAACACGAGGGAGCGTCGGCCGCCATGACCAGCCAGGCAGAGAACAGGTATGCGAACCCCGACGTCACGCCGCCGCTGGCGGAAGCGATACCGCTTGGCCTGCAGCACGTGCTGGCGATGTTCGCCTCCAACATCACCCCTTCCATCATCGTCGCCGGCGCCGCCGGCCTGGCCTTCGGAGGTGCCGAACAGGTCTATCTCATCCAGATGGCCATGCTCTTTGCGGGTGTCGCCACCCTCTTCCAGACGGTTGGCGTCGGCCCGGTCGGATCGCGCCTGCCGATCATGCAGGGAACCAGCTTTGCCTTCGTCTCGGTGCTGACGGCGATTGCCGCCACCGAAGGCCTCGGCGTTGCCCTGACCGCATGCCTCATCGGGGGCATCATTCACTTCGGGTTCGGCGCCATCATCGGCCGCATCCGCTTCCTCTTTCCGCCCCTCGTGACAGGGCTGGTGATCCTGGCGATCGGCCTCTATCTCATCCCCGTGGCCGTCAAGTACGCGGCAGGCGGCGCCGCCACGTTCCAGATGGAGGCGGAGAGCTTCGGATCGCTGGAACACTGGTCCGTGGCGCTCGTCGTCGTGATCGTGGCCATCGTCGCCAAGTTCTACTTCCGCGGGATCATCTCGGCGGCGGCGGTGCTGGTCGGCCTGGTGGCGGGCTATGTCCTGGCGCTCATCCTCGGCATGGTGAGCTTCGCCCCGGTAGCGAAGGCGGGCATCGTCGCCGTCCCCGACGTCTTCCCCCACGGGCTGGAATTCAGCATTGGCGCCGTCATTGCGGTGACGCTGATCTGCATCGTTTCGGCCGTGGAGACGGTCGGCGACACCTCCGCCACGGCGAAGGCGGGCGCCAACCGCGACGCGACCGACAAGGAGATTGCCGGGGCGACCTACGCCGACGGCCTCGGGACCGCGGTGGCTTCCGTCTTCGGCGGCCTTCCCAACACGTCCTTCAGCCAGAACGTCGGCATCGTCGGCATGACCGGAATCATGAGCCGGCACGTGGTCACGATCGGCGCCATCATCCTCGTCGTCTGCGGTTTCCTGCCGAAGATCGGCGCGGTGATCGCCTCCATGCCGCTCCCCGTCCTCGGTGGCGGCGTCATCGTGATGTTCGGCATGGTGGCCGCCGCCGGCCTCAACATGCTGGCCACCGTGACCATGAACCGCAGGAACATGGTGATCATCGCCGTTTCCCTCGCCTTCGGGCTCGGCCTCAACCTGGTCCCCACCGCAGTCCAGTACCTGCCCGGCGTTTTCCACACCATGGCCGTCTCCGGCCTGCTTCCCACGGCCATCATCGCCATCGTTCTGAACCAGGTCCTGCCCGAGGACATCTGACGCGGGAAACCCGATTGCCACTGACGTGATTGAGGTTGTGTAGGTCGACGCATCCCGAATGCTTGAGCGCGCCTTTCAGAGTCCTTCGGGCAGGTAGCCGAAGCGTTTCGTTTGATCGTCATGGATCTCGCGGATCCGCCAGACCTGGCTCTCGCTCAGTTCTTCCTTCAAGCCTCGGCCTTGCCGCGGCGGACGAATGCCTCGCTGAACCCGCCGGTGTCCTCCTGGATTCGCATGGTCCGAAACGAGGAGTTGTGGATGGCCGCAATGGCATCTGGCGCGACGGCTTCAGACCGAGGAACCGCACTGGCCCATCCCAAGGCCGCCGCCTGTCCGCGCAACGACTTCGACAATCCGCTCACCTGCCTTGGCCACAAGGCCCACCCTCTTCTCCGTGACACGCCCTTCTCGATGTCATTCCGCATCAACACATCTTGTCATCATAGCATCATTGAAGGTATCCTCTCCGGTATGAGAACGACGCTGAACATTGACGATGAGATTCTCGAGGCGGCCAAGTCGATCGCGGACGAGCGAAATCTCTCGGTGGGCACGGTGCTCTCCGACCTGGCGCGACGCGGACTACGACCCGAGACGACGGTCTTGCGAAAACGAAGGGGCTTTCCCGTATTCGACATCTCCCGCGACGGTACAGTTCTCACCCTCGATCGCGTGAAGCGGTACGAAGACGAACTTTGATCTTCCTCCTGGACCTCAACCTGCTGCTCGCCTTGGCGTGGCCGTCGCACGTTCATCACGACCCTGCCCACGCGTGGTTCGAACGGGAAGCATCGTCGGGCTGGGCGACCTGTCCGCTGACCCAGCTTGGATTTGTCCGGCTTTCTTCCAACACCGCGTTTACATCGGATGCGGTTTCGCCGCCCGCGGCGCTATCCTTGTTGCAGGGCATCACTGCCATGGAGGGCCACGAATTCTGGTCCGATGACGTTGACTGCGTGTCGGCCGGGTTCTCCCGAGACATACTGCTCACGGGGCATCGTCAGGTGACCGATGCCTACCTCCTGTTGCTTGCGCGAACAAGATTGGGGTGCCTGGCGACGTTGGACCGCCGCGTGGACTGGATTGTGCCCCGGCACCTTCGACCGGATCCGCATCTCCGGATCGTGGAAACCAGCTAGATCGACACCGAACGTGCCAGCAATGTCGCCCAGACATCCGCAACCCCACACGAGTCGAAAGAAGGTGAAGGCGGATAGCCGTATCTCCCCGCTTCTTGGCGGTGGCACCGGAGGACTGCGAGAGGCGCATCACGGCATCGATGCTCAGCACGGTCTCGCCATTCATCAACTGCTTGATCCGCGCCTTGGGCACGTCTGGGGGTTTCGCAAGCGCGATTGCGCTTTTGCCGAACTGCTCGCGAGGGCGTTCGAAGGCGCGCGTCACGGTATCTCAACTGTCGCGGTGCGCGAGCGCATTGTCACTCCCGATCAGCTGATGACCATGGGCACGGACGAGCACTACGAAGTCACCGCCGGCAAGGCCGCCCCGCGCCAAAGGGCGCAGCGCCTTCCACCGCTTCGCCCTGGCCTGGCGCCGTGAGGGGTTGGACAGGAGAACGTTGCCCGGATACACTGCGCTGTTAGAGGGAACGCTTATTCTCCTGCTGTTGTTTAGACGATAACAACAGGTTATAGAGAGATCCTCATGGCGTCGATAAGTTGGTATGCACAATCCGGGCTGGGCTTGTTCAACCATGAGGCAACGTCGTGGCGCCCAGACCGGGCGACGGACGCCAATTCCGTGAGGCAACATCATCGCGCCGGATACGCAGTGCCGACATGCGGATGAACAGAGGTGACCGGACAGACTGGCCGGTTTGAAGCGGATCGTAAGGATCCGTCATCGATGGGATAGGGAGCATCATGAGAGTCTACCTCATTCGCCACGGGCAGTCTGCCGGCAACGTCAACTACCTCGACAATGTCGGTGATCCCAGCCGGGGCCCCGAACACCATTGGCCGGACCCGGAGCTCACCGAAGCGGGACATCGACAGGCGAGACTGTTGGGCGAGCATCTGGCGCACCCGGAGGGCGAACCTGTACGCGGCCCGTGGCTGCCCGACGAGGAACGCGTACCCGTTGGATTTGGGATCACCCATGTCTACTGCAGCCTGATGCTTCGTTCCATTCAAACGGCCCAGTATGTTGCCGAGGCCTGCGGGCTGCCGTTGATCGCGTACCCTGATCTGTTCGAATACGGCGGCGTCTGCGACTACGACGAAAACGGCAACCTCGTCGGCATACCAGGCCCTGGCAGGGACTACTTCGCAGAGCGATTCCCCGACCTGCAACTGCCGGACCATGTTGACCCGACCGGATGGTACAACCGTCCGGTCGAGACCGAGGACATGTTCCTCGAACGGGCAAAGACGATCATGCCGGCCTTTGAAGAGCGGCACGGTGGGACCGAAGACTGCATCGCGCTCGTGTCCCACGGCGACACGATCGACCAGATCGTCAATGCGTTGACCGGTGCGGTGCGGCGCCCCGCCGACTACGCAAGCCATTGGTTTGCCAACTGGGCCATTCTCAACACGGCCGTTACCCGCATTGACTATGTCGGCGAATCGCGTGCAATCGTCTACACGAACCAGACGTTCCATCTTCCGTCAGATCTGATCACCTGGTAACGCGCCCTACGGCGTTCTCCTGCTCCGATTGTTGCGGCGGTTTGGCCCTATACCGAGCCGATCGCTCATCAGCGGGAGCGACGTGTCCCAAGAGCAAACGTCGTCCTCCTGACACAAACATCTAAATTGATCGGATAGTTGAGGAAATTGACCCGCCTCATGGGACGACCTACGCTGATGGGATGGAGTTGGAGGACCAACTCCCACCCGAAGAGGGAGGCAATCGCCATGTCAGCAAGAAAATTCTTTGCAAGAGATACGGACGCGACGCCGAAGGCCGGCAAGTCCTGGCGCCGTCACGTTGGTTGTTTGCTCGGTGCATTCGGTGTTGCCGCGGTTGTTGCTGCCGTGCAGCCCGCCCAAGCCCAGACCCTGCGCGTCGCGCACATCGTCGAATCAGGTGGCGCGGACTCCGTCGATCCCGTATCGACCAACCGCTTCGCCGAGATCGCCATTACCGTCTATTCGCGCCTTGTCCGCGAAGATGCCGACGGTCTGATCGTGCCGGATCTCGCCACTGAGTGGTCTGCGTCGCCAGACGCCGCGGTCTGGACATTCAAGCTGCGCAACGGTGTCACGTTCCACAACGGCAACGACTTTACGGCCGATGACGTGGTGTTCTCGCTGTTGCGCACGCAGTCAGAGGTGATCGACAGCCCGCTCAGGGACGGTCTCGCGCTGATCGAGAGCGTCGAGGCGGTCGACGACATGACAGTCGTCGTCACGTTGTCATCAGGTCACGCAGACTTTCCGCTGTTGCTGAGGGATTACCGGATGCGGATCCTCGATGCGGACACCTGCAACAACGATCTGGACTCGGTCTGCGAGACCGGTATCGGTACGGGTCCGTTCAAACTGGTGACACTTGATGCGTTGGGGACGACGACGCTTGAGCGGTACGATGACTACTGGGAGGGCCCCGCGAAGGTCGAAGCCATGGAGATCATCGCGATCCCGGACCAGCAGGCCCGCGTCGCCGCGCTCCAAGCCGGTCAAATTGACATCGTCTTCGGGGTCACCGGTCAACAGCGCCAGCTGTTTGCAGGAAGCGACGACTTCGTGGTGCAGTCGGTTCCGAGCGGCGGTTGGACGGGGCTCGCCATGCGCACCGACACGCCGCCGTACGATAACCCCGTTCTGCGAAAGGCCCTGCGTATCGGTGTCGATCGCGAGGCCATGGGCAAGCTGGTAGCCGGTGCAGGCGCCTTCGCCGTGACGTGCGATCACCCGGTTTGGACCGGCGATCAGTACCGCACCGAAATCGACTGCGGGCCGAACCCGGCCGAAGCTCAAAGGTTGCTGTCAGAGGAGTACGGTAGTGAGCTTCCGACGATCGAATTGTTCGTATCCCCCGTCTCCGAGGGCGCCATGCAAATGGCCGAGGTTTACCAGGCGCAGATGAAAGAGATCGGCGTTGACATCGAACTCGTTATCGTCCCGGCCGACGGGTACTGGGACGAGGTCTGGGCGGTTGAGCCCTTCTTTGCGACGGGGTGGTCCGAACGGCCGGCGGATCAGATCCTGAACGAAGCGTACCGCAGTACCGCGCCGTGGAACGAGACCCATTGGGAAAGCGCGGAGTTTGACGCGGCGCTTGACGCGGCGCGCCAAGAGCTGGACTTCGATCGGCGCAAGGAACTCTACGGTGACGTCCAGATGTTGCTTTGGGAGCAGGGCGGCACACTCATTCCGTTCCACCAGAGCGCAATACGGGTGATGTCCTCGGACGTCTCCGGCATTGAAGAAGTCGCCAAGTACGCGGTTCGTTTCCAAAACATCGAAAAATCCGAGTAAGTTGCAAGCCCGAAGCCGCCCCGCCCCGTCCCGGGGTGGGCCGGCTTCGCATGCAGCGCTTGCTCCGGTCAGGCCATGCTCAGGACCATTCTTCGGCGTTTCGGATTCGCCGCGTTTACCATTGTCTTTGTCTCCGGCGTGGTGTTCGTTTCGGTGGAAGCCCTGCCCGGAGATGTCTGTACGGCCTTCTTCCAGCGTTATGCGCAGGGCCCGCGGCTTGAACGCTGCATTGAAGAACAGGGCCTGAAGAATCCCGCCATCGAACGCTACGCCTTATGGATATCCGGCGCCTTCCAGGGCGACCTCGGCACATCCCTCAAGAAGCAACGTCCGATTTCGGACTTGCTGGCCGAGCGTTTCCGCAACACGGTCTTGCTCGCCAGCGCCGCCGCGGCCATCGGCATACCGCTGGCGCTGGTGTTCGGATTCTGGGCTGGAATACGCCGCGATAAACCGGCAGATCTCGTCGTCTCGACCGTCGCCATGCTGGCGATGACGATCCCCGAGTTCGTCACCGCGTCGGTCCTGATGTTTGTCTTTGCCATATCGCTCAACTGGTTCCCGGCAGTCACCATCGTGCCGCCTACCGCTTCGATCGCGGATCTCCTGCCCAACATCATCCTTCCGGTGGTTGTTCTCGCCTTTGTCATGACGGCGCATATTCTGCGCATGACTCGCGCTTCCGTCATCGAGGTCCTGACGTCCGACTTTATCCAGATGGCGCGGCTCAAAGGCGTTCCGCCTCGCCAGTTGTTCTGGCGACACCTCGCGCCGTCGGCACTGATACCGGCCGTCAACGTCATCGCACTGACGATCGCGTGGCTGTTGGGCGGCGTTGTCATAATCGAGCAGGTGTTCAATTACCCGGGTGTCGGAAACCTGATGCTGCAGGCAATCTACGATCGCGACCTGCCGCTCGTTCAGGCAATCGCGCTGATCTTTGCGATGATCTACATCGTCGCCAATCTGCTGGCCGATATCACGATGGTGATCCTCGACCCCAGGATCCGGACCGCAAAGGAAACGCGGTGACAATCGCATCCTTCAACGTGCGGCCCAGTTCAGGTTCGGCCGTTTCAGGGTTTTGGCCAGTATTGCGCCGCATGGTGTCGCGGCCGTCGGGCGCGATCGGCTTGGGTCTCACCTTGTTCAACGTGGTCGTGGCAGTCGCCGCGCCGCTGTTGACCAGCTACGATCCGGCAACGCCGAACGCCGATACGATCAATCTGGCGCCGTCCTTTGAGCACTGGATGGGCACGGACAGTCTGGGACGCGACGTCTATACCCGCGTCATCTACGGCGGTCAGCTCGCCATGATGGTCACCGCCTGCGCCGTCGCCATTGCTGTCACCTGGGGCGGCCTTGTCGGGATACTGCTGGGCGTTATCGGCGGCCGTACCGATGAGATCGCCATGCGGTTCGTCGACGCGATGCTCTCGATCCCCTGGCTGCTGTTCCTGTTGCTGATGGTGTCGATCATCGGGGGCGGGGCATGGATCGTGGTGCCAATACTGGGATTCTTTTACGGAATCTCCATCATTCGCATCAGCCGGGCCGCCGCGCTCCAGGTTTCGGCCCGTGACTTCGTCACCGCGGCCAGGGCGCGCGGCGAAAGTCTGTGGGCAGTTGTGACGCGTGAAGTCTTTCCAAACGTTGCGGATATTCTGTTGGTCGAGGGCGCCATGCAGTGGAGTTGGATGTTGCTGGCGTTCTCGTCACTGTCGTTCCTCGGCTTCGGCGCGGCGCCACCGACACCGGACTGGGGTTTGATGATTGCCAGCGAGCGCAGTTTGCTGGCCATCGCGCCGTGGTCGGTGCTTTGGCCATGCTTTGCGCTTTCAACGTTGATCGTCGGTATCAACCTGACGGCCGATGCCCTCGGCAAGGCGCTCGGTGTCGATCGGGCACGGGAGAAGCCGGCATGACCGAGACGACGCTCATCGAGATCAAGAATCTGACCCTTGGATTTACGAGCCGCGGGGGCCAGGAACGGCCGATCCTGCGCGACCTGAGCCTGAACGTTGCCGCGGGACAGACGATCGGCATTGTCGGTGAGTCGGGCTCGGGCAAGTCGACGGTCGCTTTGGCGATGATGGGCTATCTGAAACCGGGCTTGAAGGTGTTCTCCGGTCACGTGGTCTTTGATGGTCACGACATGTTTGAAATCTCTGAGGAAGCGCGCACCAGGTTGCGCGGGGGCAGCATCGCATTGATCCCGCAGGACGCGGGCCAGTCCCTGACGCCGACCATGAGAGTGGGTGACCAGATAGACGAGGCGCTGAGACTCCACACCCGGCTCAACTCCGAGCAACGTCAGTCAAAGATGGGCGAAATTCTCAATCGGGTCCGGCTACCCTCCGCCCAGGATATCGCGCGCCGCTATCCACATGAACTCTCAGGCGGCCAACAGCAGCGCGTTGTGATTGGCATGGCGCTTGGCACCGGGGCGAAGGCGCTGCTTCTCGACGAGCCGACGACCGGGCTGGACGTCACGACACAGGCCCATATTCTCCAGTTCCTTCGTTCGCTTGTCAGCGACACCGGCGTCTCGATGGTCTACGTCAGCCACGACCTTGGCGTCATTGCACAAGTCGCCGATCGGATCGCCGTGATGTACGCCGGAGAACTCGTCGAATTGGGCGGTGCCCGCGGGCTGTTGGCGGCTCCGGCGCATCCCTATCCACGCGCGCTGCTTGCCTCGATCCCGCGCCTCGGCGCAAAAGTCATTCCTGCAGCCCTTGACGGTTTCCATCCAATCGTCGGCGAGGACCGGCAGGGCTGCGCTTTCGTCGCGCGATGCCCGATCGCGCAAGACCGATGCCGTGCAGCCGTGCCGGCGATGGTCGATGTTGCGCACGGTCAGGCGAAGTGCTTCTACGCCGACTCGGATGGCATGGAGAAGATTGAAGGCACGCCGGTCGTTTCGACGCGCACGGACGAGGTCGCCGTCGAGGCCGATGACCTGGCGATAAGCTACCATCATCGCAGTATCATCGACCGTCTCCTCAGCAAGGAGAGCCCGCCCGATACGGTGTCACGGGTCGGTTTTTCCGTGAACAAGGGGGAAACCCTGGGTCTGGTCGGTGAGTCCGGCTGCGGAAAGTCCACGATCCTCAAGGCGTTGTCGGGCCTCAAGGCGCCGAAGCACGGGCGCATGGTGATCGACGGCCAGGAGATTCCCGGCCGTGTAGCCCAGCGTACGCTGGACACGATCAAGCCGTTGCAGATGGTGTTCCAGAACGCCGACAGTTCGCTCAATCCACGACGGTCCGTGCGTGAGATACTGCAAGCGCCGCTCAGGCTCTACTTCGAGCTGTCGCATCAGGAAATGGAAACCCGCTGCGAAGAGCTCATCGACGCCGTGCGCTTGCCCAGGGCCTATCTCGATCGGTTCCCGGGCCAGCTCTCCGGTGGCGAAAAGCAACGTGTCGCAATTGCGCGGGCGTTCGCCGCCGAGCCGGAACTGGTGCTGTGTGACGAAATCACTTCGGCACTCGATGTCTCGGTTCAGGCCGCCGCTCTGTTGTTGCTGAAGCAGCTTCAGGAGATGCGAGGCGCGGCATACGTTTTCGTCAGCCATGATCTCGCCGTGGTGCGCGCTATATCGGACCAGATCTCCGTTCTCTATCAGGGGAGGATTTGCGAATCAGGTCCTACCGAAGCCGTCTTCCGACCGCCGTTTCACCCCTATACCGAAGTCCTGCTGGGCGCCATTCTTCAACCTGATCCGGATGCGGTGCCAAGACTGCTTGCCGATGATGTCATCGATCGGGAGCCACCGTCGACGGGATGCCCGTTCCAGCGTCGTTGCTCGCGGCGAATTGATGCTCGGTGCGACGAGATCCTCCCGCCACCACGACAACCCGAAACCGGTCACATCATCTATTGCCATCTGGAGACAGACGAACTCCCGGCGCTGAACGCAGTGGAATAGGAGCGACTGTCCCAGTCGACAGCTTCTCGAGGCGGTCGCGACAGAATTGGTCGTCGACCCGTCCTTCGTCGAGAAGGATCGGCACGCCACGCAAGTCATCGCCGGCATTGCCACGCGAGGATCTGACCGGCTGGCGCCCGTCTTCTCGGGTGGCACGAGCCTGGCGGGCTCTTTCGCAGCGTCATGGGGCAGATGACGATTCCACCGTCGTCCGCCAGGTTCACGATTTGGCGGCCCTCGAAGGCTACGCGTTGGACCACCCGGGTTTTCCGGCCCTGCTCAGAACCCTCTTCATTGATAGCGCCTCGAGAGTGCAGGGTGCGCTTGACGTCGCCGCGCTTTGGCCGGCTGAGCTTGTGTCGGCTGTTCCGGACATTCTCCAATGCGACCCCAAACGCTTGGCCCGATACCCCCAGTTCGTCGCGGCAATGTGCTGCGGCCGCGATGACGAAGTACGTGAATTCGAAACCGCGCTCGCAGCAGTCCTGGGCTGATCGTATTTCAGTCGCCTGTACAGCATCGACCCCTGGACATGGATGGTCGATGTCCTGCGGCGGGTCGTGGCCCCTCCCGCTCTGGATGTCGCATGGATGACGCCACGCCTGTGGAAGGACCACATCGCCGACATCCGACGTCAACAGGACCGTGCCCGCGAAGGTGCTGCAGGCATCCTGACACGCACAGGCTGGCCAGCGGCATTGCAGCAACGTCGCCAATTGTCCGTACGGATCCCTGATGGGTATGTGGCCCGCCAACGGCCACTTGACATGACAGGAAATGGATTTTATTGTTGAATATTTATCGTTTGATAATGGATATGCAACAATATATTCCTCGCCTGAGCTTGCTGACCGCGGTCTCCGGTCATCTGCAGGAGGCGCCGGTCGTTGCCCTGCTGGGTGCGCGGCAGGTCGGCAAAACGACCCTGGCACAAGTAGTCGCAGACGCGTGGCCGGGACAATCCAGGATTCTCGATCTGGAGGTTCCCGCCGTTCGGGAGGCACTGACGCAAACGCCGATCGCTCTTCTGCGCGGCAGCGACGGACTCGTCGTGGTCGACGAGGTGCAGCGCCTGCCGGCACTCTTCGAGGTCCTGCGCCCGATCTGCGACGACCCGGATCGACGTGCCGTGTTCCTTCTCCTGGGCAGCGCTTCCCTGGACTTGATCAAGGGAGTTTCGGAAACCCTTGCCGGCAGGATTCTCTTCGTCGACGTATCGGGCCTTTCCCTCTTCGAAGTCGGGGTGGAGCATCAGCAGCGGCTGTGGATGCGTGGCGGATTTCCGCGAGCCTTCCTCGCCTCCTCGTCTCAGGAATGGGTGCGATGGATGCAGTCCTTCACGCAGACGTTTCTCGAGCGGGATGTTCCCGGCCTGGGGTCGCGCGTTTCTCCGGCGGCGATCGGACGGTTCTGGCGGATGCTTGCTCACTACCACGGGCAGGTCTGGAACGCGTCCGAGCTGGCGCGTTCGATGGATGTCAGTGTGACGGCCGTGAACCGCTACCGCGACCTGCTGGCAGGAACCTTCATGATTCGCGTGCTGCCCCCCTGGTTCGAGAATCTCGGCAAGCGGCTCGTGAAGTCGCCCAAGGTGTATCTGCGCGATACCGGCGTCCTGCACTTCCTGCTCGGAATGGAAGACGCCGACGAGCTGCCGATGCATCCTCGCTACAGCGCGAGCTGGGAGGGATTCGCCCTGGAGCAAACTCTCGTCGTGCATGGCGCCCGGGAGGCCTACTTCTACGCGACCTTGCGCGGCGCGGAACTGGACCTGCTGCTGCTGCGCCGGGGGAGACGCTGGGGCTTCGAGTTCAAGTGCACGGATGCACCGCGCACGACGAAGGCGATGCATGTTGCAATCGACGACCTCGGTCTGGAGCACCTGTGGATCGTGTATCCGGGCGACCTTCGTTACCCCCTGACCGACAGGATCACCGCGCTACCCCTGGTCGAGGTAGACGATATTGAATTCCGCCCTTGCCCTCCATAGTCGCCCCGAACCGCCATCGACGCGCGCCACCGTCCTCCGCGAGTCCAGCCCCTGCGTCATCAGAAAGGAGAAGCGCCGCGTCGAGCGGTCGGTCACAATGTCGACAGAGACATTCGTGAAACGAGCGTTGCGCTGTCGGCGCTCTCATGCGCTGCCTCTCTCCGCCAGGATCCGCGGCAGGCATGCCGGTCCGTCAGCGCGCATCGTCTTGGTGCCGCCCGGGATGGCCGCAACCATCATGAGGTAGGCCCCCGTCGAGGCCCGGTCGGAAGACCGCGTGCTCGGATCCAGATTGGCTGCCATCGTCAGATCTCGTTCGACTGCTGCCGGTCACTGTCCTTCTCTGACCACAGCCCGAGAGCCACGCCGAGCGTGTCGTCGCCTCGGGCGACTGCCCGATAGACCTCTCCGCGCCGCTTGAGGCCTTGCCATTCGGCCGGCGAAAGGTCCCTGAGGTCAGCGAAGGGGTTGTCCGAAAAGCGGGTCGTGTCCCTTGCCACGACACGATCCTATTCCGTTTGCACGGCCTCGGCCAAAATGTGGTTGCATGGACGGCCGCGGATCTCTCCTCGTTCAACCCGGAGCACCAGGAAGGAGATACTCGGGGGCAGGATAACCTCCCGCTCTCTCGGGTTGGTGACGATGGCTCGCGTTCCCGCCGGAAGCCAGAGGTCCCAGAAGTGGTCCTGGCCGAAGCCGACGGAGACTGACGGATCGGTCGAAGTGGACGTCCAGTTCTCGAAATCGACGTAATCGCCGACCTCGGGCAGGGCGAACTCATCCCCACAGAAGTTGACGCCGCGGAACACGCGCAATCCCTGTGCCAGGGGGGTCAGCAGTTCTGCGAGGCCCCGGTCCATTTCCATGCCCTCGGACGTCATGCGTCCCTGCCCTTCCGATGCCGGTTACTTCGCGCAGCGGCACTGGCTCCGCCTCGATGACATCGAATGCCTTGTCGGCGAACGCCCGGTTCCTCAGCGCGCAGAAGCCATGCCTCGGTTTTTGGCAGGTGACCCGCTCGACCTGCCCGGCCAGGACCTCCGGAACCGGCGGTCCGGCCGGTCGGCTGGCAGCAGGCTTCACGATGTCCCAAGCACCGGAACGGTGAGCAGCTCCTTGACGAACTCGAAGCGCTGGGCCTCGGCTTCCGAGGCAGCAAGGTCGTCCAGCTCCGGATCGTAGTCGTCCATCGCGTCCATGGCCCTCTCGAGTCGCGCGCTCTCGAGCCGCACCAGATGCTCCTCGATTTCCTCGGGCGTGAACATGCGCCTGATTTCCGAGACGAAATGCGGCAACGCTCGTGCGAACTCCGGGTGTTCTTCCGCCGTTTCAGCAAAGGTGAGCAGCTTCTCGCCCACCACATAGTCGAAGGCCGACGCCATGCCGAACTGGAGCCGGATGGACGCGGCCGCCTCGCACTGATCTTTCCAGACTTCGTGCCAGCGGTACTCCGTGGACTGCTCCATTCCCAATCTCCTCATCCCGCGTGTTCTTCTACCTCATTTGCCGGCGGGCGGGGGAGTCCAGTCACGCTGTTCTGATTGGCGCGTCTACTCCATCAAGTGTACCGGTGACGACGGTGGCACCGTCAACTTCGAGGAGCGTCAAATGAAACTCGCGAGCACGAGGACCGGATCGGGACTGTCCGTGCAACGCCATGGCTCGCACCGCGAAAGCCGGCGGTTACATCGAAGTATCGGTCGTCAACTAGCTGATGGCCTGGCTGTCGCGGGACATGCTCGTCGCTGCCTATCAGGAAGCGAGGAAGTCATGGCTCGGCGCGAGGCAGGCCGAAGCGCGCGCATCAGTTTGCGGCTTGCCCAGACGGCGAAGCGGCGTATCAAACAAGCGGCTTCCGTCGGCGGCCGTAGGGCGGGATCGGCCTGCGATCAGCGGAGATCCGTCGGCTGAGCTGCACGGTCAAGCGCCGCAATTGCGGACGCCACGTCACCGCCGGCGAGACGATGCGACTGCGCGCCGATGAAGAGTCCGTCAGCCACCTGCAACCGATGGTTCTGTCTTCAATGGGCCGAGACGTAATCTTGCAATCAGCCGCACTCTGATCTGGCATTTGGACGATGTCGAAACCGGTCTTCCAATCCCGGAAATCGACCTTCTCGCCGGGGTGCTTGTCGGTCTGGGTGCGGTGCCGCATCAACTGTCATGCATGGGAGCGCTCGTTGCGTCCCGGCTTCTGTCAGGGGATCGCAATTGTCCGGAAAGCAGTGACAATTGACGAGTCTGACGGCGCGGCAGGCGAAGTGTCAGACGCGAACTCCGTCCCGGGTGCCGTAGGCGCCGTTCGAAGGATCGTCCTTGTTCTGACCGGACGCGCCCTCCTCCGGGATCTCCGGTACACCCAGAACAACACCATGCATGCCCTCGAACCGGGGATACCTGACGCTTGGGTACCGTCGCAATTAGGTGTCGGCCCGAGTTTCGGCGTAAGCCTCCTGGCTTGCAAGAAACCAGAGATCGCCTGTGCCGTGCGGTGTCGATACCTTGGCGCCGCCCGGGAGGTGGCGCAACGTCCTGGTGCCCGTGACCAGGAAGAAGGCCTTTACCTGGTTGTTCTGGTGAGCCGGAGAGAACCACAAGTGGCAAAATTCTTGATGACGCAGAAACGATCTGGGTCTCAGTCCGACGCAGCACGCCATGCGGGTGCAGCTCTACGACATTTGGCGGGAACGCGACCGCAAACCGTAACCCAGCAAGGCAGTCGCAGCCGAGCGGTCGGATCCCAGTCCCTGTCAGGCGCAACGCTACATCACTGACCGTGAAACAGTGGGACTCGTCAGGCACGTCGAGCGTCGGGCCATCCGTGGCGGAAGACTGACCAACATTTAGGACCTCAGCGGGTTGGTGACGCGACTGATAACGCTCGGGCCGGAAGCCGGAAGGCAATGGCTTCTGGTCCAGCGGATGACGCTTGAGATCCAAGAGGGCCTCCCCTAAAGTCAGGCGCACGCAGGGCCATGCCCGCGTCTATCAGGGAGATCCCGATGACCATCATTCCTAGCAACTGTTGCATCAACTGTACTGGCGACGACGACGTCGGTGGCACGGTCATCTTCGAGGCGACGGCGAATAGACTGCGCGAGCACGGGGACCGCGGCGGGACTACCCGCGCAAAGCCAAGGGTCGCCCCGTGAAACCTGTCGTCTACATCGAGACGTCGGTCATCAGCTATCTGACGGCCCGGCCGTCGCGGGACATGCTTGTCTCTGCCTATCAGGTGGCAACGCGCGAATGGTGGACCGCGGCGTCAGACAGGTACGAGCTTGTTGCGTCGCTCCTCGTGATCGCGGAAGCCGGCGCCGGCGATCGCAATGCCGCTCGATCGAGGCTGGACGCCCTCAAGGGGGTGCGGCTGCTCGAGACGTCCCCGGAAATCGACCTTCTCGCCGCGGCGCTAGTCGACCAAGGTGCAGTGCCGCACCATGCCGCAGGTGATGCGGTGCACATCGCGACTGCCTCCTGTCATGCCGCAAACTATCTGGTGAGCTGGAATTTTCGGCATATTGCCAACGCCGCCATGAACCCGCGAATCGCCCGCGTCTGCCGGCAGGAAGGGTATGAACTGCCGTTCATTTGCACACCAAGTCAACTCATGGAGTAGAACCATGTCGACGCTCAAGGCTGATTCAGTCATCTCCGAACTGTGGGCCGTGCGGGATGCAAATTCCGCCCGCTTCAACCACGACCCCGTCGCGATATGCCGCGATATTCGATCCTTGGAGGGGTCCTTCGATCGGGCCGCCGCCCACTACGCCTCGCTGGCTATCGGTGATGATACGGACGGCGAGAACCACGGGAGCGATTCATGACGGTAGCGACCATCGGAGAGGCACATTCAGGGGACTCCGATCTGTGACTGACAGGGCTGTCTGGACCGCGTCGGACCTGCGAGCGGTTGCCACTGCACTGCACGGCTCGCCCCGAGGTGCCGTTCCTGCACTGGCACGATGCCTGGACGTAGACCAGCGTCTGGTTCGCAGGTGGACCAGTGGCAGTATTCCGGTTCCTGTAGATGTTGTGCACAGGATCGAGGCGATTACCGGGATCTCCGCGCCGCCCGAGACAGCCTGGCGCCGCGACGAGTGGCTGACCTGCGGGGGGCAGTCGAGAACAAACGAACAGAGGCGCAGGTACATCGTTCACACCTGGCCGCCACGGTTCCGCTGCCGGGCGGTCGTGATCGACAGCCATACCGGCCTGCCAGTGGAAGCAGAGCAGCCGGCCGATGTCGAGCGCGGACTGATCTATGCGGCCTCACCTGATACCGTGCTCGCCGAATTCGACTGGATCGATCGCCCGCCCAGCGGCGAAGCTCTGACGCGACTTCTCGAGGCCACCTCGGATGCCATCGACAACGTGGTCGACTGACAAGTTGCCTGCCCGTCAGTCTTCATGCGTCCTTCCAGCATGCGACCGCTGGCAACGCAATACGCGTGAGCGGGCGTTCAACAGTGCTTGCTGCCTCCAGTGACCTGACATCCGGGATTCTGGAATTCTGCGGGCCTCGTCTGTCAATTCCGACTGAAAATTGCACACTTTCGCCGATCGAAAATTTCTCACTGTGGCTCGGTTGAGCTGTGGGTAACTGGCCCGCCGCAGCAACCATCGGGAGTCTGGCGGAGGCAGGCTTGGGAAGCTCCGTCAATGGACTGCACGGACCAAACCGGCAGATCGCGACGGTCAGGCCGAGCCAGCGGCCCTGTTGGAGTTTGTCGCACTCTGATCTGGCATTTGGACGATGTCGAAACCGGTCTTCCAATCCCGGAAATCGACCTTCTCGCCGGGGTGCTTGTCGGTCTGGGTGCGGTGCCGCATCAACTGTCATGCATGGGAGCGCTCGTTGCGTCCCGGCTTCTGTCAGGGGATCGCAACTGTCCGGAAAGCAGTGACAATGGACGAGTCTGACGGCGCGGCAGGCGAAGTGTCAGACGCACGCTGACCTCGTCGCCGGGCGCAACGTTGTCGAGCGCGATCCTGCCGCCATGGCGCCATATCACGGATCGCACGATGTTGAGGCCAAGTCCCGCGCTGCTGCCCCGCACGCGCAGCGAATGACGGCGTCCAAAGCTCCGCAACACATGGTCGGGAACCTGCTTTCCGTTGTTTTCGATGACAATCCTCACTGTCCTCGCCGTGGTTCTAACGCGGATTCGCACCAGGGGACGGGATGCCGCCCGTGCTGCGGAGGCCGCGTTCACGAGAGCGTTGTCGATGGCCCGCCTGAAGTATTCCTCCCAGCACTCGATGTCGATCGCATCCGGACAGTCAAGGTCGACCTCGACATCCGTCGGGACATTCATGGTGAGATCGAGAAACAGCGAGCGAAGATGCAGAATCTCGGTTTCGCTCCTGTAGTGTCCCGGTTCCACCATCTGGACCAGGTAGTCGATGCGGGTGGTGACGGTCCTCATGATCGCCTGGGCGGTCTGCGGATCATGCTCTTCGCGCAGCTGCTGGCCGAGGACATTGACGAGCCCGTTCAACATGTTTCTGAGATCATGCCTGATATCCATCATCTGGCGGCGACGGCCGGCATACCAGACAGCCAGGGCAAACGCGCCGGTGCTGGCCAGGAAGAGAACCAGGGTCAGGATCGCCTTCATCTCGAACGAGTCATCGTGCACCCATCTGCTTTCGACGAGGATGTACGTCCCCTCGCCGTCACTGCCCTTCAGGGATCGGTCCTTGTTGACGCAATGAATGATCCTGGACGCCGGCACTCTCGCTCGGAGAAAGGGCCACTCTCCCGCCACGGCGGGCCAGACGCGAAACCCGTCCCTGGTACCGTAGGCGCCGTCCTTGTTCTGACCGGGCACACCCTCCTCCGGGATGTCCGGCACTCCCAGAACAACACCATGCATGCCCTCGAACCGCGGATACCTGGCGCTCGGGTACCATCGCAGTTCGGTATCGGCGCGAATCTCGGCGTAAGCCTCCTGACTTTCCGAAAAGTGCTTTCTGGCAGCGTCACTGAGGTGGCACTTCGACCGGAACAAGTCGTGGGCGTTCGACGGTAGCGCTGGCGGAACGGTGACATGCAGAAGGTGGAGAATGACGCCGGCGATGACGAACGAAAGTGCGAGCAGCAAGAGGGGCCGGATTCCCCTGAACAAGGGGTGCCATTCCATCAATCGTCGACCCTTTTGACCCTCGCCGCCACCACGTAACCTTCATTGCGCCTGTTCTCGAAAATGCCCTTCGCCACCGGATCGAGAAGAGTGCGCAACCGGGACACGGGTTGATGAATCCAGCTGTTGTCCTCTCCCTGGGTCCGCTGCGTGCCCAGGTGCCAGGGTATCGGGATGGTCGTCTGGTGGCGGCCGTCCTTGTAGGCATAGATCGTGTCATACCCGACCAGAGTCTCCGGGGACCTGTCGAGGGCCTCGCGCAGGAACACCTCAAGAAACCAGAGATCGCCGGTGCCGCGCGGCGTCGATACCTTGGCCCGGCCCGGGAGGCGGCGCAGCGTCATGGTGCCCGTATTCAGGATGAAGGCCCTTTCCTGGTCGTCCTGGTGCGCCGGAGAGAACCAGAAGACGGGAGCCTCTCGCGGCGGAAAGCGCGTTCTGATGACCTCGGCCAGATTCTCGGCGTCGATTGCGGCCTTGGAGAGATAGCCTCCATCGGCAATGTCGCTGGCAGTCTTGAAATCGGCCGGATCGTGGTGGATGGCCGTCACCACGATGATCCCCAGGTCGGGATAGGGCTGATAGAGCTCCTTCAACTGCCTTGCGAGAGCCCAACGGTCGGTCTCGTAGGGCTCGCCGCTTCCCTCGAGATGCAGGTCGAGCACCGCGACGTTGAAGGGGGCGCCACGCGTCTTCTCTTCCGAGAGGAGGTCAAGAGCATCCCCGGCCGTCCCGGCGCCCATGGCGAAGAACTCCCGCCCGCGCACGCCCAGCGCACACAATCCCGCCACCCAGCCGTTGCGGACATCGTCCTCATCGTCGACGATCAGAATCTTGTATTCGTAGTTGTCCATTCCATGCCTCGCACGGTGGTCACTGCAGCGCCTGCGCCCTGATGTCCGCCTTGCCCTTCAGGAAGGCCCGTCCGCAGTCGGTTGCGTCACGTCGCTCGTTCTCCGGGTGCAACTCGGACGCCACGTGTTCACCTTCAAACCGTGGATCGTCGCATTCGCCATCGAAGGCCCATTCGCTGGTGTCGCTGCCAAGGTCGAAACCAGCCGGCAACCCCTCGAGAACAGTGACCGGCGAGATCAGTGTGACGTGCCCGTTGGTCCAGGCCTCGTGACAATCCGAAGCATCGCGCAAGAGGTTCGACACGCTGGCGCTTTCGGCGGCAGCAACTCCGAAGAACCTGGGATCGTCACATTCGCCGTCGTCTGCCCACTCGCCGCTGTCGTCGCCAAAGACGATGCCCCTGTTGTCCGTCGCCTGTGCCCATGCCGGCCAGACGCGGCGCTCGAGGAACTCCTGCTCGCAGTCGGCGCCATCCTGGCGTCGGGCGTCACCGACAGGAAGAGCGACATCCGGCCATCGCGGATCGGCCTCGAACCGGGGATCGTTGCAGACACCATCATCAGCCCACGCGCCTGCGTTGCCTCCGAAGGCGAGGACCGTCCCGTCCTGCAGTCGTGGAAGTTTCAGTTCGACCGCGCCGCTCAGGAGACCCTTGACGCAATCGGTTGCGTCACGCGCCTGATCCACGGTCAGCGGATCGCGGGCCATGCCCGCCCCTTCGAACCGCGGGTCATCGCACTCGCCATCGAACGCCCACTCGCTGGTGTCGCCGCCAAGGTCGAATCCGGCGGGCAGCCTGTCGAGGACAGCGACCGGCAAGACCAGTGTGACGTGCTCGTTGGTCCAGGCATCGTAACAGTCCAACGCATCGCGCAGGAGGTCCGACACGCTGGCGCTTTCGACGGCAGCAACTCCGATGAACCTGGGATCGTCACATTCGCCATCGCCGGCCCACTCGCCGCTGTCGTCGCCGAACACGAGGCCCTCGCCGTCAGTCGGCCGAAACCGGATCGGCCACGCCTGGCGCGACAGGTAGCCCAAGAGGCAGTCAGTGGAGTCCTTGCCCCGGGCTTCGTCAATCCGATCGACGGCGCCGAGCCAACGCGGATCGGCTGCGAACCGCGGATCGTTGCACACGCCATCCGAGGACCAGGGACCCTGGTCGGAGCCCAGGGTGTCGCCTGTATCGTCGGAAGGCTGATCAAGGTCGCCAAGGTCGTCGTCGAGGTCTGCGATCACGGCCATGCGGCTCACCAGGAAGTGCCCTGTCTGCCGCAGGACGATCTCGCCCTTTTCCCAGGCGGCATGACAATCCGCGGCATCGCCGAAGATGTGCGCAAGATTGCTTGTGTCTGGACCATCTCCGGCGACGAACCGGGGATCGTTGCACGCGCCATCGAATGCCAGGGCGCCGCGGTTGATGCCGAACTCGGGTTCGCCGACGGCGGGCTCGGACGCTGCCGCGACCGTTAAGGTTGCCGTCACCGCACCAAGGACAAGTGCAACCCACCAGCTGCGATCAGGCATGTCGTCCACCCTGGTGTCCCAGTCACCCATTCAAGCACAGTGACGACGCAGGCAACATGTTCGGGAGGTTTCGGAGTCTTGCGGAAGTCTTGCAAGGCATCACCGCGACACGAATCATCCCGGGCGCCGCCTCGTCGAGGCAGCGCCCGGGATGAGGGGACGGCTACGCACCGGCGTTGACGATGAGCTCGACCACGCCATCCTGAGCACGGCTGCCGATGTCGGCAGGCGGCAGGATGTCGTCCGAATCCGCGAGCTCGTAGTCGACATTGTTCGTATCGAGGAAGACCCTGACCAGCGTGCCGCGCAGCGCGAAGTTGACCAGTTGTCCGTCCGCGAATCTCGATGTCACCATGCCGATCACATGTCCTTCCGCGTCGAACAGCGGCGAACCGGAACTGCCTGGCTGGACCGGGGCCGTGAACTGGAGCTCGGTGAGATCGCCATCGCCGCCGGTCAGTGCCGAAACATTGCCGCGCGTGAAGTTGCCGTTCGACATGGGGAACCCGAAGGCGAAGACCGTTTCGCCTATGGAGACTGGTGGCCGCGAGCGGAAGACAACCTCGATCAGCCCTTCGGGCATCTCTTCGGCGTAGAGCAGCGCGATGTCGTCCTCTTCGTTGTACGTCACGATCTCGGCCTGGAACTCCGGGAGACCCAGCGCACGCACGGTCACGCTGCCGGCGGCGCCATCAACGACGTGCCAGTTCGTGACAATATGATGGCCGGAGACCAGGAAGCCCGTTCCGGAAGAAACGTCGCTCTCGCCTTCCAGTTCCGTGACGAACACGTCGGAAAGGCTGCCGATCTCTTCGTGATAGAAGGTTCCGACCCGAACTTCGTACAGGCCGCTTTCCGGGTTCTGCAGTGTGACGAACGCGTCGCCGTCGCCGCCACTGTCGTCATCGCACAGGACGTTGCCCGAAGGCATCGTGACCTCAAGCGTGGTGTCCGCCTCGTAGCTCGCCGTACCGAAGCTGAGTACGAAGTCTCCACTGACGTAGTCGACGACGAGCTGGGGTTCGTCCGGGAGAAAACCGCAATCGCCCTGGTTCGGACCGCCGGCGGCAATCTCGACGAACCTGGGATCGTCCTCGAAGCCTGCTTCCAGAGACCATCGGTGCGTGGACTGTGCGGTCGTCTTGACGCTGCCATCACCGGCGATGAGTTCGGTGACGAACACCTCGGAACGACTGCCGATCTCTTCGCGATAGAAGGTTCCGACCCGAAGCGCGTACTGGCCGCTCTCCGGGTTCTGCAGTGTCACAAGCGCGTCGCCACCGCCGCCGCTGTCGTCATCGCACAGGACATGGCCCGAGGGCGTTGTGACCTCGAGCGTGGTGTCCGCTTCGCGACTCGCCGTGCCGATGCTGAGTGCGGAGTCTCCGCTGACGTAGTCGAAGACGAGCTGGGGTTCGTCCGGGAGAAGACCGCAATCGCCCTGGTTCGGACCGCCGGCCGCAATCTCGACGAACCTGGGATCGCCCTCGAAGCCGGCCTCCAGGGACCACGGCTCGGACGGTTCCGAAACCGCAACCCATGCCGATGCAGCGAGCGTTCCGATCATGGTGCCGCCAAGGAATGACAAGGTCTTGATGCACATCTGGAATCCTCCGTTGGGGTTGGGTACGGAGGCAACGATGAAGAACCGGGATCGATCGTTGTATCGTCGTATTGTTGACGAACCTGCAGGTCAGGTCGCGGAACGTTGCGGAAGTCTTGCAAGGCGCTTCAGGATCGAGACATCGCCGCGACGTCCGGTTTGGGCCCCGGAAAGACGATCTCCCTGCCAGGCTGGAGACCAGACTCAGAAATCCTCCCGGACCACACGCAAGAAGAGCTGAGAGCATGCCAGACATGAACCTGTCGTCTGTCTGTCAATGGCAAACGAAAACCCGACATTTGTGGTAATCGAAAATCCGACACCTCGGACGTGAGTTCCGCACAAGCCCTTTTTGCGTTGCCCGTCACCGGCTTCACAGAACAGCGCCTGAAGGTGTGCCCGTCCATCCCCGGTGTTGGGGAAGCGCCTGGGCAAGGTGAGCGTCTGCTTTTGCGCTCCAGCGGCATCGCGTTACGGCAGCCTCGATCCGGCGAATCACCGGGCGAACATCTGCCGTATCGGAACGCGTTCTCTCCTGTCGCCGCATTATCGGAGGCGACGATGTGCCGATCAAGAAGACTCGAGAGATGGTTCGGTTCACCAATGGCCGTGCCCAGGTGGTCAGGCCGCACGCCAATGCATGAATTGACCGCAGCTGCTTCGCTGCAAGCGGTCATGGTGGCGCGACCTCGGCGTGATCCTCATTCTGCGTCAACTGATGATGTTGGCGGATCGCCGATCATCCTGCATCACGACCTTCATTCTGGCCGCCCTTTTTGCGTGGTGAAGTCCAGATCCGCCGTAGCCGGGATTTGATCGCGGAGTTTCATGGTCGTGAGTGTGGAATCGCGTCCCTGCTCCACGCCAAGGATGAATGCCTTGCGCTCGGCGTCGGTGTCGAACGTGAAGGCAAGCTCCGCGTCGCGCAGCAGCGCATCGTCCAGCGTCGCGGTGTATCTGGCGGTCGGGCGCTTGTCGCTCGCGACTGGACGCTCCGGCGCCTTCCTGTCCAGGCAGTACCTGAACAAGGCATAGAGGATGATCGTGGTCCAAATGCCTGCAGCGATCCCGCACAAGAATGCTGTCATCATGGTGCTACCGCTCACCCCCCGGGCTGTGAATCGTTCTCCACCTTGTCGTTCCCAGGACCGTCATCGGTGGTGCCAGATCCACCAGGACTGTTGAATTCAGCGGGAGGCTCGACAGAGCGAGATCGCAGATCGTGATGAAGCAACCGTAGACGATTGCCCTGCGCGGCGCAGTAACGCGCCATTAAGTTGCGTGAAACAGGACAGTCACCCCTGTCGCATCCGCCAGACCATCCAGTGAGTGCGTACACAGCTGGAACCGCTGGAGTCCGGCAGCGTGGTGACTGGCCGACAAGGTCAGCATTCGCGGCAGCAGGGGAGTGGCGCAGTTGTCAACGGCGGGAGCCCCTCGCTTCCGGGTGGGTGTGCAGGTAGCGATTGAGTCGCGCGCTGGGATGGGCCTTATCCGTCATGACAAAGCCCTTCTCGTCCAGCAGCTTCTCGACCGCCTGTACGCGTAGTGCTGTTCCCACGCCTCTGCCGCGGTCGCCCCGTGCGGGATGACGAGGCCAGGCCTCATGGCAGGCAGGGCTTCCTGCTCGCCGTCCGCATACATCCGGACGTGACGGTCGTTGGTCATGCGGTGTACGGCGTAGTAGTCGAGGCGCTCCCGGCCATCCTCGTCGCCAATGTCAATGCGGGTCCAGATGGTCCATCCCTCCTCAACGATGAACCAGATCACACCAGGAGACAGGGCGTCCGAAGGTAGCACTATGCCCCAGCGGGCAAAGGCCCGGTTGAACCGTTGTCGCAATTGCTCCTTCTCCCCCATGTCACGTCTCCAATCGACGTCTGTGCTGTCATCCGTTCAAGCGCCTGATATCTCCGCCGTTGCACTTGTCCCGTCCGCTCTTGAATACTGTTCCACGACCCAGACAAGGCTCTGGATGTCGATCCCCAGGACGAACTTCATGCCGCCGAGCACCCGTTCGCCCGCGGTCGCCAAATCCAGCAGGCTCTCGCAGACCGACATCGAGGTCTCCGGCGAAACGGTGTCCAACGCTGGATTTGTAAGTCCTTCGTCATGATCGGCTTCAGGAACATGTGGTGCAAAGGACGCCACAGAAGGGGCAGATAGGTCACTGCTCCCCAGCTGGCAATGTCGTTCGGCCTGAGCACTGCCTTCATCGTCAAAAAGGGGGCCTGCTCCGAGGAATCCAGGGGGAAGCGCGGCAACCCGCACGAAGTCATTGGCGCCGGATCTTCCCAGGAAGGTCTTCATGAGTGCCTGTTCGATGTGACACGAGAAGATCTGTGGCCTGATAGCCACATCCGGATTCCGCCGTTCGCGCCAGTCCTCCCTTCGGCCCTGAGCGCGGCGGTGATAGGCTCGATGGATGAACAATGACGCCATGAGATCGCGTCCGGCACGCATGGCGGCGTCTCGCCGCATCTCTCTGCTGGCGGCATTCGTGGCGATAGCGTCCGGTTGTGCGGGTGATGGCGGGCAACTGACACCGCCCGAAAATGTCAGGGCTCTTGCCGGTGTGACCGCGAACCACGGGCTCGCACCGGGGAGCCGCATCACGGTCGAATCGGGTATGGCCGAGGATCGCGGCAACGTCACCATTCACTGCCCGGCGGATACGCCCGCATGCGAGATCGTGGTCGATGCCGACGGCCGTGTCGGCTACGACCCCTCCGGCGGCGTGCCCGCCATCGTGCCCCTCTCGCCGACCCCGGATGCGGTCAGGGATCTGCTGCAGCGCAGGCTCGACGATTCGACCTGGCCCGTCGCAGTCAGCTTCGGCGGAGGGATCGCGACCTGCCAGGCATTGGGATGTCCGGTCATCGACGCGATTCACGTTGATCGGCCTGCCACGGGGAGTGCCCGCCACCCGAGCGACGATCACCGGCCGGATCTGTCCGGCTTCGAGCTCCTCGAACCGCGCCGGGGGATTGCGCTGGCAAGCAAGGCACGGACCGTGGCCGAGGGGGAGCGTTCGGCCTTCCATCGGGCCTTCGGCGCCTGGATGGACCATGGGTTCCTTCTCGTGGAGACGTTCACGGCGGATGGGGACGCGGGCTCGCGATATCACACCACCTGGTTCGGAGACGCGAGTCACACCGGCCCGGTGACCTCGCCGGACGACACTGCAACCTGGTCCGGCGTCATGACCGGCGTGGAAGCTTCCCCGTCCGGCGGCTCCGGGGCCTTCGTGCATGGCGATTCCGCCATCATCGTTTCCGGCCTCGCTTCCGGCATCGAAGTCTCCGTCGACATCGCGTTCACCAACATCGTGAACGAGGACTCCGGCGCCGGCATCGGCGACATGGTCTGGCAAGGGCTGCCCCTTCAGGGCAGGGAGTTCGGGACCGGCGACATCCTGTTCAACGACGGAACAGGGTACTTCCCCGACGAGAGCTTCGGCGTCCCGGCACAGGGCAGCATCTATGGCCGCCTCTACGGTCCCGGTCACGAGGAAGTGGGCGGGTTGTTCCATCGCGACGGCATTGCCGGTGCGTTTGCGGGCAAACGTGAGCAATAGACGAACTCTTCGACGTGGCACCCGCCAGCCTTGCGGTGGCAGTACCTGAAGGACCGGCGTTTGCCCGGCGAGAGAGCGAGGCAATCCAGCACCGGTCGGGCGAGGTGCTCAATCGTCATGCGGTCCATCCGAGAACGGGGAGACCGCTGTCCGACGAACTCCCGTGAGTGGAGGGGTTGAATCAATCATCGTGACAAATCGTCACGATGATGACGCTACCGGGTCTCGAGGGTCCCGCCGAACGCGGCCGACAGGTCGGCCCGCGCGAGCGTCCCGGACATGCCTTCGTGGCCCTGGCCGACAAACCCGCCCGCCAACTCGCCGGTGCTGTCGAAGAACGACGCACCCGTGACGGTGACGTCGTACTCGAGACTGCCGGAGCCCCACTGCGTTCCCGGAGCCGCCTCCGGATCCACGCCGGCCGACCACGTCTCGAGATCGGTGAACGCCGCACCGCCGACGAGCGTCGCGAGACCCACCATCAGCGCGGCGTCGCCCCTGACCGCATCGCCGTCCGGCTCGAGGCCCACCAGGCTGCCGGACCACGAGACCGTGCCAGTGAGCGCGGTGTTGCCGGCCAGGGCGCCGGGCGACATCGCGAAGTCCGCCCACGGCTCGGCCCACACGCCCCGCGACCAGGCGCCGAAGGCCAGAGTCTCGCCGCTCTTCAGCGTGACGCTGTCCTGGATCCGGTAGGCCGTGTCGGTCCAGCCAGAAAGAGCTGTCGCAATCTCGTCAGGGTTCATGCCCGGCTCCAGCACGGCGTAGAGCGCCAGGAACGAGTCCCGGTCCAGTGGCCAGAGGAAGTTACGTCTGTCCTTCGGGCGCAGGAGCGTCCCCTCCTGGTACGTCATGATCGAGTCAGGCCACAGGTTCTCGATCTCGCCCCAGGTGTCGCCGCCGATGCCGAGCGTGTGCCCAATCTCGTGGATGATCAGCGCCAGTTGGTGCCACGAGGCTCCGCCGTTGTCCGTGGCGATGGAAACGCGGCTTGCGACCACGATGTCCGTATCTCCGTACGCTTCCTCTCTGCCGAAGCTGGTGCGCGAAAAGCCGCCCGGTCCGCCGGGTCCGCTTGGCGCGTAGTTGACGACGATCTCGCCGTCATACCAGACCGTGCCGCTTCCGAAGGGCTGGTCTTCCTGCCGGGGTGTCGGATCGAACGTCATCCGCCAGTTTCTCGGCAAGGCAGTGTTGACGATCTCCACGGCCCGCCGGACCTGCCCGACCTGACGGGCCGTCGCGCCCGAGGCAACGCGCACGACCGGCGGGGTCGTGCCCCACCGCTCGAGCCCGGGCAGCGAGTACGGGGAGTCGTGCACGTCGTGATACGCCAGGAACGCCGCGAGTGAGGATCCGGCGACGCCTTCCCGCTCGGCACTCCACGCGAAGCCGATCACGGGGTCGGGGGGCGGCAGCGGATCGGTCGCGGGCGCACCACCCCGGCCGGTGGCAGACATGCCGCCGCCTCCGCAACCCTCAAGCAACACCATCACAGCGCAGAGCGCCGCAACGGGAACATATCGCCGTTGATCGTACATGCTGTCTCCCGTCAGTCCGGTCGATCGGAAACGCCTGCGCAGCCGCATTCCGCGTTGCCCGTCCCGGGACCCGGCGTCTACTGCCGCTTCGCGCCGAACGCGCCGATCATGCCGGACTGCTCGAAGACGCCCGCCGCCTCGCCGTGGTCAGCACCAAAGAACCCGCCCTGAATGCGCGCGCCAGCCTGGCCTCTGGCGAAGGTCCCGTCCGCAGAGACCGCGACGTTCTCGAACAGCACCGTCTCGACCCTGTGCGCCGTCCCGCGATCGATGTTCCGGATGGCGCCGAACGCGGCGTCAAGGGAAGGCCCGGATCCGTCGTCCGGGAGGTCATATGTCAGGGCTACGTCGCCCACGAGCCGCTCGCCGCGCGCCTCCCCGGCAACGGGGGTTCCCGCCATGATCCCGAGCCAGGTCGCGCTCCCTGCCGGAGCGGTCCCCGCGAGTTCACCCAGGGCGATCCCATAGAGAACTTCGACCGCATCGTCGTCGCCGGTCTGGCTCTCGCTCTGGATGGCGAACGAGCCGTGCTCCAACCAGGCACCGAGACTGGCGAGGTCGGCGCCCGTATGGACGGAGGACTCGCGCACCAGGGTGATGCCGTGCTTCGAGCCGATGGAGGTGGCGGCGCCGTGCCGGATAGGGGTGTTGGCGAGTTCGATCGTATCGACCGTGCCGCTCAAGGGCTCGGTCACGGTGCACTGCGCTCCACCACACTGCGTCAGGAGGCGAAAGCTCGGAAGCTCTGCGTTGCCGGTCTCCCCGTGAAACGTCGAGAGATAGAGGGAATCCGCGCGCGGATAGATGTCAAGGCTGCGCGCCTGCGCCGCTTCGGCCGTCTCGAGCGGCGCCGACATTCCGGTCAGCGCCCTGATCTCGTCCGGCGTGGGCGCCCGCCCGGACATCGAATCGCCGCCCCCGCCGCAAGCCGTGAGCAAGAGAATGGCCGCCAGCGCCAGGCCACTTGCCAAATGTCGTCTCATGCCAGTCCCCCTTGTTGCCGCCAACCGGCAGGCAGGGTTCACTCCGGCGCACGCCTGCCGCCGAACGCCCCCGCAACGCCGTCCTTCTCGAAGATGCCGCCGACCTCCTCCTCGTCGGGACCGAAGAACCGGCCCGAGATCGTGTCGTCCGGAGCGCTCCTCCAGGCAAAGCCGCCGTTCTCCACCGCCATGCCGCGCCACGCCATGTCGCTCAGGGGTGCGCCCGTCTCGACATTGGCGATGCCGGTGAATTCGACATCGGCCGCGACGGTGCTCTCTCCGAACGCGACCGTGACGCCGACATCGCCCAAGACCACCTGGCCGCGGCCGGGGTTGGCGCGCATGTCGCGGCCGATCATCAGGCCCTCCCAGCGGGCCGAGCCCGCGGCGACGCCCGGGTTCGCCCCCGTCGAGAAGCCGAACGCATAGTTCAGCACCACCGTCGCACCCTGGTCCGGGAAGATATCGCCCTTGAGCAGCACGGATTCCGTGGCGAACAGGCTGTGGTCGAGCCAGCCGCCATAGACATGGACGTCCACAAAGTCGGTCGACGCTTCCTCGACGACCAAGCGCACGCCGCGGCGCTCGCCGAGCAGCTCGAGCTGCGAGGATCCAACGTCCGCCTCGCTCGACCGGAAGGGCCGTTCGAAGGCGGCCGTGCAGGTAGCGTCCAGGCACCTGACACCCACACGCTCGACATCATCGTCGGTTCCGAAGTACCCGAGATGATCGCCCATCAGGAACGCGTTCGAGGCGCCCGTGATCCGCTCGTAGGATGACCGCGCCAGCTCGTCCGCCGACGGCGGCGGAGGCGGCTCGGTCAAGCCGGCGCACGCAGCCAGAACCAGCGCCGCCGCCAATGCCGTCCATGCGTCCGCGAACCCTCTTCTCATCGGACCATCACCGGAATTCCCGACGCCGGGGGTGGAAACAGGACGCGACGGATCATGGCGCGGACGTACGCCGCGCACCGAACGCCCCCGCGATGCCGTCCTTCTCGAAGACGCCGCCCACCTCTTCCTCGGAGGGGCCGTAGAATCGGCCCGAAACGCTGTCGCCGGGAGCGTTCCGCCGGTCAAAGCCGCCGTCCTCCAGCGCCAGGCCGTGCCACGCCATGTCGTTCCGCGCATCGCCGGTCTCGATGTTGACGATACCGGTGAAGGTGACATCCGCCGTCATGGCGTCGGCGCCGAATGCGACGGTCACATCGGCATCGCCCCGGATCGCCTGGCCGCGGCCGGACGAGGCTCTCATGTCGCGGCCCAGCAACAGACCCTCCCAGCGGGCCGAGCCTTCAGCGCCCGGATTCTTCCCGCTCGAGACGCCGAGCGAGTAGCCGAACACAAGAGATGCGCCCGCGCTGGAGCCGGTGTCGTCGCCGAACCGGGTCAGCCGCGTGGCGAACAGGCTGTGCTCGAGCCAGCCACCATAGGCCTCGTAATCGACGCCGCCGGCCGCAAGTTCCTGTCGAAACAGGGCCACGCCGCTACGCTCACGAAGCAGCGTCAGCTCCCAGCCATCGAGGCCGAACCGGCTCGTCCGGCTGAGCGACAGAAAGCCCCCTGCGCAGGTGTCGCCCCGGCAGGTCGTCCTCGTCCGCTCCACGCCACCGTCCATCGCGAACCAGGCGAGCCGGTCGCCCATCAGCAGCGTGTTCGCCGCGTCCACGACCGCCCCGTGCCGCTCCCGCGCCTCATCCTCCGCCGTCGGGGGATCGAGCGTGCGGGAGCAGGCCGCAAGCGCGACCGCGCCGGCCAACGCCGCGATCGTGAGTCCTGTCATCATGCCGCTCTCTCCATTGCCGCCGATCGCGCTCGCCGGACTTACCCCGTCGCCGGATGCCAGCTCGGCGAACCGCAACAGGTGGCCTCCGGCTCGCTCCCGTCCGGCCCGATCGTACGCGGTTTACTGTGAAGTGTGCGTGTGAAGAGTTGACATTTAAGTGTCGTTTCAATAAACGCCACATCGCGTTGTTCATCAATTTGAACGAGAGAGGTCCGCGTGTCGGAGTCCGGCGACCTGAAGCGGGAGATGGCGACGCTGCGCCAGCGCATCGCGACACTCAGCGCGGCCATCCTCAGGGTCAATGCGAGCCTCGACCTTGAGACCGTGCTCAGCGAGGTGGTGGAGAGCGCCCGCGAGCTCACCGGCGCCCGCTGGGGCGTCATCGCAACCGTCGATGAATCAGGCGACCCGCTGGATTTCGTGTTCTCAGGCTTCACCCCGGAGGAACGGCACGCGCTCTACACCTGGCCCGACAGTGCGCGCCTCTTCCAGCACTTCCGCGAACTGGAGGAGCCGCTGCGGGTCGACGATCTTTCGTCCTATGTCCGCGCGCTCGGCATCGAGCCGGCCACGGCGTTCTCCCGCACCTTCCAGGGCACGCCGATGCGCCACCGCGGCGCCGACGTCGGCAGCTTCTTCCTGGCCGACAAGGCGGACGCGGAGAGGTTCACCGACGAGGATGAGGAGGTCCTCGCGCTGTTCGCTTCCCAGGCCGCTTCGGCCATCGCCAACGCGCGCACCCACCGCGACGAGCGCCGCGCCAGGGCCGACCTCGAGGCGCTCGTCGAGACCTCGCCGGTGGGCGTTGTGGTGTTCGACGCGAAGAGCGGCCTCCCGGTGTCGTTCAACCGCGAGGCGCGGCGGATCGTGGAGGGACTGCGGATGCCCGGCCGCCGGTCGGAAGAGCTGTTGGAGGTGATCAGTTTCAGCCGCGCGGACGGGCGCGAGATCTCTCTCGCCGAGTTTCCCATCGCACAGTATCTGGGCACCGGCGAAACGGTGCGCGGGGAAGAGGTCGTGCTCTCGGTGCCGGACGGGCGTAACGTCAGGACGCTGATCAACGCGACGCCGATCCATGCCGAAGACGGCACGGTGGCGTCGGTGGTGGTGACCATGCAGGACCTGGCGCCGCTTGACGAGATCGAGCGGCTGCGCACCGAGTTCCTTGGCCTGGTGAGCCACGAGCTTAGGGAGCCGCTGGCCGCCATCCGGGGCTCGGCGTCGACGTTGCTCGACGACGCCGCCTCGCTCGATTCCGCCGAGATGCGCGAGTTCCACCGCATCATCTTCCAGCAGTCCGGTCACATGCGCGGCCTCATCGGCGACCTTCTGGACGCGGGCCGCATCGACACCGGCACGCTCTCGGTCGCTCCCGAGCCCTCCGGGCTGGCCGAGCTGGTCGAGCAGGCGCGGCACACCTTCGTCGGTGCCGGCGGCCGGCACGCCATTCTCGTCGACCTTCCCGTCGGCCTGCCCCGCGCGATGGCCGACCGGCGGCGCATCGTGCAGATACTGAACAACCTCTTCGCCAACGCCGCCCGGGCCGCGCCGGAGTCGTCGCCCATCCGGGTCTCGGCGGTGCGCGAGGACGCCCATGTCGCGGTCTCGGTCGCCGACGAGGGCCTCGGCATCGCGCCGGAAGAGATACCGAGGCTCTTCGACAAGCACAGCCGGGAGGGATCCAGGGCTGGCTACGGTTTGGGCCTCGCGATCTGCAAGGGGCTGGTGCAGGCCCATGGCGGGCGCATCCGGGCCGCGAGCCCCGGCCCCGGGCGCGGCGCCACCGTCACCTTCACCCTGCCCGTCGCCGGCGAGAGCGCATCCCGGGCAGCCGCGGAACCGCCCTCGGTCCGGCAGGCGGGGGAGAAGGCGCGCATCCTCGTCGTGGACGACGACCCCTTGACGCTGCGCTCGGTGCGCAATGCCCTCGCCGCGGCCGGCTATGCCCCGCTGGTGACCGGGGAGACGGCGGAGCTCGCGCAGATCATCCGCAGCGAGAAGCCACGGCTCGTCCTGCTCGACCTGGTCCTGCCCGGCAAGGACGGCATCGAACTGATGCGGGAGACGCCTGAACTCTCCGACCGGCCGGTGATCTTCATTTCGGGCTACGGGCGCGACGAGACCGTCGCCGCGGCGCTCGAGGCGGGCGCCGCCGACTACATCGTCAAGCCTTTCTCGGGAATCGAACTAGTGGCACGGGTCCGCGCCGCGCTGCGCCGCCACGAGGCGCCCGAACCCCTCGTGCTCGGCGCGCTTGCCATCGATTTCAACCGGCGCCGCGTGAGCGTCAGCGGCGAGGCGGTCGCGCTCACGGCTACCGAGTTCGAGCTGCTGCGCGTACTCGCGCTCGACGCCGGACGCGTGACGACCTACGACACGCTGCTGCGCCGGATCTGGGGCTCGCGCAACGGCGCCGATACCAATCTGGTGCGCATTTTCGTGCGCAACCTCCGCCGCAAGCTCGGCGACGATGCAGCGAACCCCACATGGATCTTCAACGAGCGCGGCGTCGGATACCGCATGGCGGAACCGGGCGAACTCTGAACGGCAGCGTCTCCGCAACCCCGTTCGACCGTCTTCCCGGCGCGCTTGGCGTCAATGGTCTCGCCAACAAGGTGCAGCATTGTGAATCTCCCGCACTCGAGATTCGCAATGTTGATTGAAGACACCAATGCATCAAGAGAGTCATGCGCCTTTCAGATGCGCAACAACGCGATCGCTTCGATCCCAGAATCTGCGTGGCAGAGCGGTGGCGGGGCGCCTTGCGGAGCCCAAGCCGGGAGGCTGGAAGGCTCGCGGGAACAGCGTGCAGGATGGCGATTTAGAGACCGGGACCGGCCACGAATTGGGCTCCCCTTTGCAGGCACGCCCGGATTGGCGGCCAAATGTCGCAAGAACCACGGTCAAGTTCGCCGGAATCCGCAGGCGGCGAACGGTGTGGCCGCCTTGGCAGGGCTATAGCGGGCATCACGTACCAGTGTGCCGAGCGTTGTCTATAGTGTCGGTGACCGTCGGCTCATCCCTGCGTGTGCGGGGAACAGACTGCCCAGCGACACGGCCCAGGACCCCGGAGTAGCCCGTTCACCGGTGGCACGGACCACCAAGCTGCCGTTCTCGGCGAGGCGGAAGAGCGCCTGCCGACCGAAGTAGGGCAGCGTCAAATCCACTTCGCGCGTCACCAACTAGTCCCTCATGGCGAAGAGTGGGTGGCGGCGACCGGTGTTGACCAAGGGCGGCGCCTCGTCGTGCCTGTCGTGATAGTCCGTGGTTTTCGTCTTCAAAGGGGCAATGCCGGGAAAGGCAACGGTCAGGTTTCCGCGTGCTCCGGGGGGAGATAGTCGAAACGTTCCATTTGGACGCGGTGTTGGGAACATATCCGTTCCACCTGTTCGGGTGTCAATTCCTGCCGCCAATGCCCGGCCGTGCCCCGCCGGAAGAACTTCTCCTGGGTAGGCGATTTCTCCTTGAAGCCCCGTTGATCTTCCTGGCGCCTCAGGACCTTGAACGAGGAGTTCTTTATCGCCCTCAGAAGTCTTTGCCGCGACGGCTTCAAACCGAGAAATCGCGCCGTTGCCCCGAAGGTTCTCGAAGGATGATTCAGCATGTCCTCGTAGCGCACGACGTGAAGGCGGGGGTGGACTCTTCCGGTCCAGCTCTCAACGTGCTGCGACCAGCTTCCCAGAATGATCCCGACGTTGTTCATCGCTGGATCGTGGGGTGCTTCAAGGTTGTGGGTCGCCATCTGATCGATGGCCGCGTCGACGTCGAGTCCCAGGAAGTCGGCGAACGACAGGACCGTATCGAGCGGATTCCTGACGATGTAGATCGCGCCCGAAGTTACCGTGAGATTGATGGTCGGGTGACCGTGTACCGTCATCAGGGCGTTGTGCGTCTTGCAGAAGAGGGTGCCGTTCTGCACCCCTGCAATCATCTCGCCGACCTTGGGCCGCATGCTCGCCACGTCCTCGGCCGACCACTCGGCAACCGGACGCCGATCGAGCATCTCGAACCACATGAGTGCGCCGTCGCTCTGGAAGATCTCGCCCGCCATTTGGTTGAGATCGAACGAGTGCTTTTGCTGTGTAACATTTGCGTGATTCAGGCGAGTTGCAGGGCCTCCCCGCTGGGCAGATTTGCTGAAGCACCGTATCGTGGACGAAGCCCGGCGGTTGGGGCGTCCCGCATTGTGGCCCTGTGTCGGATTTCGCTGTGACGGGTGCTTGTCTTGATGCCCGTGCGTCAGGCTGCGGCGGGCACCCTGGTTGGATCGATCCCGTGTTTCTTGAGCATCCTGATCCAGCGTGGGGCATTGCGCTGGACCATGGCGGCCTCGTAGTCGGTTTCGGGGTCGAGGTAGACGATGCCGTTTTTCAGCACGCAGTAGATGACGCGGATCATCTTGTGGGCGGTGGCCACGGTGGCCTTGCAGTATCCCCGGCGCACGGCCAGGGCCTTGTGGTATCCCTGGAACTGGCAGTTCCTGGTTCGGGCGGCGCCCTGGGCGCATTCGATGAGGACCTCGCGCAGGGTGGTGTTGCCGCGCCGTGTTCTTCCCGAGCGCCGCTTGCCGGCGCTCTCGTTGTTGCCGGGGCACAGACCTGCCCATGCTGCGAGGTGGCGCCTTGAGGCGAACACGGAGATGTCGGGGCCCAGTTCGATCAGGATGGCCGAGGCCGATGTCCTGTCGATGCCGGGGATCGCCATCAGAAGTTCGATCTGGGTGGTGTACTCGGCGAGGCCGGCATCGATGACGGCGTCGTAGCGGGCCAGCCGTTCGGTGGCGGCGTCGAAGGCGTCGAGCTGGTCGCGCAAAAGGAAGAGGCCCATCTCGTCGAGCTCGGCGTTGAGGACATCGAGCAGCTTGTCGTCGTGGCGGCGCACATGATGGGTGAGCGAGGCGATGATCGCCTCCCGCGGCTCGTTGTCGACCAGGCCCCTCATGATGCGCATGCCGTTGGCGCCGAAGAGGTTGGAGAGGATGCCGGAGACGCGCACGCCGGCGGCATCGAGGATCTTGTTGATCCGGTTCCGCATCCGCGCCCGCTCGCGGACCACCTGGCGGCGCATGCGCGAGACCTTGCGGAGGCTGCGGAAGTGACGCGGCGGCACCATGCTGTCACGGCACAGGCCGAAGCTGCAGATGCGGGCCAGCCAGATGCTGTCGGCGACGTCCGTCTTGCGTCCCTTGATCTGCTTGACGTGCTGGGCATGGACCAGCAGGGGCCTGATGCCGGCGTCCTCGAGGGCGCGGAAGGGCGCCTCCCAGTAGATGCCGGTGCCCTCCATCACCGCGGCACTCACCCGATGCCCCTTGAGCCAGCGCACCATCTCGGCAAGGCCTTTGGGGAAAGCGCTGAACTGCCGGGTCTCGACAACCGCTTCCTTGCCGGGCTGCGCGACCCTCACGCACGCCGTGATCTCGACCTTGTGGATGTCAAGACCGGCCGCACGCTCATGGATGACATTGAGATGGTCGTTTTCTACCATGACGCTTCCTCCGTCTGTTGGGGGTGGCGGAAGCGGGAGACCTCCGGACAGCTGACAGATATCGAGGCGACATCGTGCGTTTTGCTGTTCGTCCACGGATTGAACCGGGTACTTCGCGGGGTGCGAGCCTTCAGTCTGGGACAGTTTGGTAACGGGCATGAAGCCTCGAAAAACAAGCGTCCACGAACCCGCTTCCGCCGTGAGTGTGCTGCACACACGGCAGATGGACAACACGCGCACGCCTCCGAGCAGGTCCGTTACATCACCACGCCGGGTGTGCTTGAGGCATCAGGATCATGGGCGTTTGCTGTGTAACATTTGCGTGATTCAGGCGAGTTGCAGGGCCTCCCCGCTGGGCAGATTTGCTGAAGCACCGTATCGTGGACGAAGCCCGGCGGTTGGGGCGTCCCGCATTGTGGCCCTGTGTCGGATTTCGCTGTGACGGGTGCTTGTCTTGATGCCCGTGCGTCAGGCTGCGGCGGGCACCCTGGTTGGATCGATCCCGTGTTTCTTGAGCATCCTGATCCAGCGTGGGGCATTGCGCTGGACCATGGCGGCCTCGTAGTCGGTTTCGGGGTCGAGGTAGACGATGCCGTTTTTCAGCACGCAGTAGATGACGCGGATCATCTTGTGGGCGGTGGCCACGGTGGCCTTGCAGTATCCCCGGCGCACGGCCAGGGCCTTGTGGTATCCCTGGAACTGGCAGTTCCTGGTTCGGGCGGCGCCCTGGGCGCATTCGATGAGGACCTCGCGCAGGGTGGTGTTGCCGCGCCGTGTTCTTCCCGAGCGCCGCTTGCCGGCGCTCTCGTTGTTGCCGGGGCACAGACCTGCCCATGCTGCGAGGTGGCGCCTTGAGGCGAACACGGAGATGTCGGGGCCCAGTTCGATCAGGATGGCCGAGGCCGATGTCCTGTCGATGCCGGGGATCGCCATCAGAAGTTCGATCTGGGTGGTGTACTCGGCGAGGCCGGCATCGATGACGGCGTCGTAGCGGGCCAGCCGTTCGGTGGCGGCGTCGAAGGCGTCGAGCTGGTCGCGCAAAAGGAAGAGGCCCATCTCGTCGAGCTCGGCGTTGAGGACATCGAGCAGCTTGTCGTCGTGGCGGCGCACATGATGGGTGAGCGAGGCGATGATCGCCTCCCGCGGCTCGTTGTCGACCAGGCCCCTCATGATGCGCATGCCGTTGGCGCCGAAGAGGTTGGAGAGGATGCCGGAGACGCGCACGCCGGCGGCATCGAGGATCTTGTTGATCCGGTTCCGCATCCGCGCCCGCTCGCGGACCACCTGGCGGCGCATGCGCGAGACCTTGCGGAGGCTGCGGAAGTGACGCGGCGGCACCATGCTGTCACGGCACAGGCCGAAGCTGCAGATGCGGGCCAGCCAGATGCTGTCGGCGACGTCCGTCTTGCGTCCCTTGATCTGCTTGACGTGCTGGGCATGGACCAGCAGGGGCCTGATGCCGGCGTCCTCGAGGGCGCGGAAGGGCGCCTCCCAGTAGATGCCGGTGCCCTCCATCACCGCGGCACTCACCCGATGCCCCTTGAGCCAGCGCACCATCTCGGCAAGGCCTTTGGGGAAAGCGCTGAACTGCCGGGTCTCGACAACCGCTTCCTTGCCGGGCTGCGCGACCCTCACGCACGCCGTGATCTCGACCTTGTGGATGTCAAGACCGGCCGCACGCTCATGGATGACATTGAGATGGTCGTTTTCTACCATGACGCTTCCTCCGTCTGTTGGGGGTGGCGGAAGCGGGAGACCTCCGGACAGCTGACAGATATCGAGGCGACATCGTGCGTTTTGCTGTTCGTCCACGGATTGAACCGGGTACTTCGCGGGGTGCGAGCCTTCAGTCTGGGACAGTTTGGTAACGGGCATGAAGCCTCGAAAAACAAGCGTCCACGAACCCGCTTCCGCCGTGAGTGTGCTGCACACACGGCAGATGGACAACACGCGCACGCCTCCGAGCAGGTCCGTTACATCACCACGCCGGGTGTGCTTGAGGCATCAGGATCATGGGCGTTTGGTTATGAAAGAGATTGTAGAGGAACGCCCGCATCCAGGTGTTGCCCGATTTCGGAAAACTAGCGAGCCAGACAATGTCGCCCATGGAAGTGCGGTTACAATGGGAAGGGGCGGCCGCGAGGGCCGCCCCTGTCAACAAGTCGCGAAAGAGACGTCAGAAGCTGATGGCGAGCGCGATACCGGCGAACGTCGTGTCAGCGTCTGCAACATTGTCCGAATCGTTGCCGAGCGCACCGATGAGATTGATGCCCGGGCCCAGATTGTAGTTGGCCATCAGACGGGCAAATTCGGCGTCCATGCCACCGTCCTGATCCCCGGCACCAAAGTTGGCGCTGACAGTCATGTTGTCCATGCTGTAACTGATGCCGGCGTCGAACTGCACGAGGTCGTCGCCACCATCGTCAAAGTCCGTCGTCCGCCAGGAACCGCCAACCGAGACATCGGCCATCGACACCACGACACCGGCACTCATGTCTTCGATCGTGGCATCATTTGCGGCATCGTCTCGTGACACGAAGCCGACAGACAAAGTGACACCGGCATCGCCGAACGCCCCGTCGTAACGGGCGCCAACCGCGGTGACGTCGTCGCCTTCACCCATGTCCGCCACGCCGCTGCGGGCTTCCGCATTGGCTTCCGGAGAATAGGAGATACCAAACTGGAAACCGTTGATTGACGGCGAGTAGTACATGAGGGACGCGGAATCCCAGTCGCCTGCATTTGCAAACGTGCTGATCGAGCCCGCGCTGCTGATAGCCGCGGACCAGAACGGCGAGTTGAGGCCGTAGATGTACGAGGCATACGGAGCTGCCGTGCCCATCGAGTACGATGCCGGGTCGTCGTTGCCGATACGCAGCGTGCCGAACGAGCCAGAGATCTCAGCCCAAGTCTCGTCGCCCTGGTCGCCGCTCTCCTCACCTTCGATTTCGATGCGCACACTGACCTCGACACCGCTGTCAAGAACCGTTGAACCGGCGAACCTGAGCTCAACATCGTTCGAGATGGCGATATCATCGCTGTTGGTTGCGGCCTCGTTGTCGACGACAGCGATGCCCCAGTGCGAGTTGCCGCCAACGCTGATTGAGATCGGCTCGGCCATCATCTCCTCAGCGGCCACACCGGTGGGCGCACCCTTGGTGCTAACTAACTAATAATACGTTTTATTTTCTCTCTCTATTCTGCAACTGCGGAGGAATTCGCTAATGGATTCTCCCGCGTTTGCAACGAAACTGCGAGGGAGAATCCATGGCCGCAACACATCTCACCGAGGCTCGTATCAAGGCCCTCCGGTCCCGCAAGGCGACCCGCGACATCCGTGACGCCAGTCTCAGGGGATTCGGCATCCGTGTCTATCCGACCGGGCGCAAACGTTTCTTTGTTCATTCACAGCATCAGGGACACCGGATCTGGAAGATCGTCGGCGATGCCTCCGAGATCAGCCTCATCGAAGCCCGCAAACGTGCCCAGGCACTACTTGCCGCCACCAGAATCGGCACGCCCGCATCAACGGACGAGACTCTGTTCGAGACGGTCGCCGAGGAGGTCTTTCGCCGCTACGGACGCGCATGGAAGCCTGGGACACTCACTGTCAACCGGGGCTACTACCGCAAACAGATTCTGCCATGGTTTCGAGGACGTCAGATTGCGGGAATCACGGGCGCCGATGTCCGGGAGTGGTTCGCCTCCCTCCATGCCACGCCTGGGGCCGCCGACCGATCCGCCCCGATCCTCTCGGTTATCATGGCGCGTGCCGAGGACTATGGCTATCGGCCTCAGGGAAGCAATCCATGCAGGGGCATCAGGCGTTATCGCCGGAAAGGGCGGGAGCGTTACTGCTCCATCGAAGAAGTTCGCCGGCTCGGGCTGGTGCTGAAAACACATGAACAGCGCTTTCCGACCGAAGCAGCGATCATCCGACTCCTTCTTCTGACGGGATGCCGCAGTCATGAAATCGTGTCGCTCCGCTGGACGGAGTACCGGCAGGGTCATCTTCATCTCCGCGACAGTAAGACGGGGCCTCGCATGGTCTGGCTGTCGTCTCCGGCCCGGCAAATCCTGGATGGACTTCCCAAGAGCTCTCCCTGGGTGTTTCCGTCGACGCGAACCAAGGGACACATCTCCAGCAGTAGTGCCGGCAAACTCTGGACATCCATCCGTGCCGAAGCAGGTCTGTCAGATGTCCGCCTCCACGACTTGCGTCACACGTACGCCTCCCTTGCTGTCATGCAGGGAGAGAGCATCCTCACCGTCGGCCGACTTCTCGGCCACAGCGATCCCGCGACCACCCTCAAGTACACGCACCTTGCCGATAACGTAGTGGCCGAAGCGGCCGAGGCCGTCGGCACCGTTCTCGGGAGGGCCAGGACATGAACCGCAGGGAGCGCCTTACCGACACCCTCGTTCGGAAACTCAAGCTGAACTCCCGGGAATACACACTCTATGACACACTCGTTCCCTCCCTCGGTGTCCGGGCGTACCCATCAGGTGGTCGCAGCTTCATCCATGTCGAAAGCGGGAAGAGAGCGTCACTTGGTCCGGTCTCGTTCAAGACCGTCAGGCAGGCCCGCACGGAGAGCCTTGAGCGACTGACCCGTCGCGGCGAAGATGACGCAGCAGTCCCTTGCTTCAGGGACTTCGCTGCCGGGCCCTGGAGAGATTCTTGGATCCATCGCTGCAAGCCCGCCACCATCCGGTGGCATGACAGAAACCTAGGCCGCCTATTGCCCACGTTCGGATCCTGGCGCCTGGACCGAATCACTCCTTCCATGGTGCACCGGTGGTTCGACGACTACAGCAGAACAGCGCCTGGCGGCGCCAACCACTGTCTGAAGATCCTGCGCCACATTTTCAATCATGCCGTCTCCCGCGGCCACATCGCCGCGAACCCGACCAGCAACATCAGACCCAACCACAGACCAAAACTCACCCGCTTCCTTTCGGAGGACGAACTTCATCGCCTGCACGACGCTCTCGATCATCATGACAACTCCGATGGGATCAGCCCCACACAGCGAGTGCAGATCGACATCATCCGGCTTCTTATGCTCACCGGGTGCCGCAGGAACGAGATCGTCCGACTGCAAAAGAGAGAGGTGTTCGATGACGGCCTCCGGCTCCTCGATAGCAAGACCGGGCCTCGAAAGGTCTTTCTGAATTCCGGTGCAAGGGCCATCATCAAGCGCTACATGGCAGGTGACAGCGTTTTCGTTTTCCCTTCGCCCCTGAATCGAGGCCGGCCGCTCTCCGACGATCTTTCGCTGTGGTACACAGTTCGCAAGGAAGCAGGTATAGAGGATGTCCGCCTCCACGATCTCAGACATACATTCGCCAGCCATGCCGTCATGCGGGGCACACCGCTCCCCGTCGTGGCCAAACTTCTTGGCCACTCGCAGATGACCATGACAATGCGGTACGCACACATGGGCGACCGGGAAACCGAGTCGGCAGCGGAACGCATCGGAACCGCGATCGCCGACGTGTTGGACATTAGATGATGAGTGCCGTCGGGTGAAACTCGCGATGGCCGTCGCGTTCTTCGATCTCAACCTGATTGACGCGAAAGTCTCAAGCCATGCCGATATCGGCATGGCTCCAGTTGATTGTAGTGTCGCGGATCACCAGTGTCGCAACATCGTCAAAGTAGAGGCAGCCGGTCATGTATGGCGTCAAATAAAGCGCAACGCCGCGAAGGGCGCTGGTCAGGTTCCCACGTAGTCTGGCGGAAGATAGTCGAAACGCTCCATCTGGACGCGGTGCTGGGAACAGATCCGCTCCACCTGTTCGGCTGTCAGTTCCTGGCGCCAATGCCCGGCTGTACCCCGGCGGAAGAACTTCTCCTGAGTAGGCGATTTCTCCGTGAAGCCCCGCTCGTCCTCCTGCTTCCTCAGGACCTTGAACGAGGAATTCCTGATCGCCCGCAGAAGTCTCTGCCGAGACGGCTTCAGACCGAGAAACCTCGCCGTTGCCCCGAAGGTTCTCGATGGATGGTCCAGCATGTCCTCATAGCGCACGACGTGAAGGCGGGGATTGGCGCTTCCGGTCCAGCTCTCGACGTGCTGCGACCAGCTTCCCAGCATGATCCCGACGTTGTTCATCACCGGATCGTGGGGTGGCTCAAGGTTGTGGGTCGCCATCTGATCGATCGCCTCGTCGACGTCGAGTCCCAGGAAATCGGCGAACGACAGGACCGTATCGAGCGGATTCCTGACGATGTAGATCGCGCCCGAGGTCACGGCGAGATTGATGGTGGGGTGACCGTGCACCGTCATCAGTGCGTTGTGCGTCTTGCAGAAGAGGGTGCCTTTCTGCACCCGTGCAATGATCTCGCCGACCTTGGGCCGCATGCTCGCCACGTCCTTGGCCGACCACTCGGTGACCGGACGTCGGTCGAGCATCTGGAACCACATGAGCGCGCCGTCGCTCTGGAAGATCTCGCCCGCCATCTGGTTGACGTCGAACGGGCGCTCGCGGTTGTGAAAGAGATTGTGAAGGAACGCCCGCATCCAGGTGTTGCCCGATTTCGGAAAACTGGCGAGCCAGACAATGTCGCCCATGGCAGTGCGGTCACAATGGGAAGGGGCGGCCGCGAGGGCCGCCCCTGTCAACAGGTCTTGAAAGTGACGTCAGAAGCTGATGGCGAGCGCGATACCGGCGAACGTCGTGTCAGCGTCTGCGACATTGTCCGAATCGTTGCCGAGCGCACCGATGAGATTGACGCCCGGGCCGACGCTGTAGTTAGCCATCAGGCGGGCATATTCGGCGTCCATGCCACCGTCCTGATCACCTGCACCGAAGTTCGCACTGACAGTCATGTTGTCCATGCTGTAGCTGATTCCGGCATCGAACTGCACGAGGTCGTCGCCGCCATCGTCGAAGTCCGTCGACCGCCAGGAACCACCGACCGAGACATCGGCCATCGAGACTACGACACCAGCGCTCATGTCTTCGATCGTGGCATCATTTGCGGCATCGTCGCGAGACGCGAAGCCGACAGACAACGTGACACCGGCATCGCCGAACGCCCCGTCGTAACGGGCACCGATGGCGGTGACATCGTCGCCTTCACCCATGTCTGCCACGCCGCTGCGGGCTTCCGCATTGGCTTCCGGAGAATAGGAGACACCGAACTGGAAGCCGTTGATCGACGGCGAGTAATACATGAGGGATGCGGAATCCCAGTCGCCTGCATTTGCAAACGTGCTGATTGAGCCGGCGCTGCTGATAGCCGCGGACCAGAACGGCGAGTTGAGGCCGTAGATGTACGAGGCATAGGGAGCTGCCGTGCCCATCGAATACGATGCCGGGTCGTCGTTGCCGATACGGATCGTGCCGAACGAGCCAGAGATCTGGGCCCAAGTCTCGTCGCCCTGGTCGCTGTGCTCTTCACCTTCGATCTCGATGCGCACACTGACCTCGACACCGCTGTCGAGAACCGTTGAACCGGCGAACCTGAGCTCGACATCGTTCGAGATGGCGATATCATCGTTGTCAGTTGCGGCCTCGTTGTCGACGACAGCGACGCCCCAGTGCGAGTTGCCGCCAACGCTGATCGAGATCGGCTCGGCCATCATCTCTTCAGCGGCCACACCCGAAGTCACCGCGGCCGCCACAAGGGCAGTGGTTCCCATAAGGGCCTTTTTCATTGTTCACTTCCTTTCATGATAGGATCCTAATCAAGGAAATGCCGGCACAACGGTGCTGGCAGGGGCCTATGTAGCGCGATACCGCGGTTCCGTCAAAGGTATGTATGGCGTAAGTTCAACAGGTGTTGCAAGATTGCAACAGGATTTATGCACAGGCACGGCCTTGGGCGAAGCGGCACTGCTTGTTGCGTCCCTCCTAGACGATGTTGGAGCAAGTAGCAGTTGCATTTCTGGGAAGGTTGCACCGGCTGTTTGCCAGGTACCACCCGATTTACGGCCGTCGAGGTTCTCAACGGACAGTCATCAGGCGATTCGTGGGGCAGCACTCGTTGGTCCATGCCAAGCATGCCGGCGATCAGGGTTCCGATGCGCTCCGCTGCCGCCTCGGGTCCCCGGTCGCCGATCCGTACGGATCGGACTGTCATGGTCGGCCGCGCGTGTCCAATCAGGCGCTTCACAACCGGCGGGGATGTTCTCCACATGATGGTAAGGGAGGCGCACGGTTGCCGCAGATCGTGGAGACGGACATCCGACAGGCCTACTCGGCTCGGATGTCGCGGGTGGCCTTTTGGCGCCGTAAGGCCCGTGTGAGATGCATTGTGGCCATGGCGTCTCCCTCGTAATCGAGTTGCAGACGCGAGTGAGTCCACTCGTGGATCCGTCAGAAGTTGCAGCATGCAGAAAGAAGGTACGGCGTTGAAGCAATGAGTTAACACCACATGTGCGGCTTCGGGTGTGGCCGCTGAAGAGATGATGGCCGAGCCGATTTCGCTTAGCGTTGGCGGCAATTCGCACTGGGGCGTTGCTGTCTCCGACAATGAAGCCACGCCCAACAATGACGACATCTCCATCACGAACGATGTCGAGATCAGGTTCGCTGGTAGCACTGTGCTGGACAACGGAGTTGAAGTCGGCGTACGCATGGAACTTGAAGGCGAGCAAGCCAGCGATCAGATGGACGAGACCTACGTCTACTTCTCGGGATCGTTCGGCACGCTGCGAGTCGGCAACGACGACGCGGCATCGGCCCAGATGGGCACGGCGGCGCCGTATGCTACGTACTTCTATGGTCTCAACACGCCGTTCTGGACTTACTCTCCCGGTATCAGCAACGCGTATGAAACTTCCGACAATGCTACCTGGATGAGCACGTTCGCAGGTGTAGATGCCGGCGATTCCGCATCTTTCATGTACTTCTCGCCTGTTATCAACGGATTCCAGTTCGGCCTCTCCTATGCGCCGGAAGCTGATTCGGAAGCCCGCAATGGCCCGGCAAGCCAGGCCGAAGGCAACGATGTGGTCAGCATCGGCGTCCGTTACGACGGGGCGTTCGGCGATGCCGGCGTCACCGTCGCGGCTGGCTACGCATCGCAGGACGTTGCCGCCACGGCAGGCATGGCTGGGACCTACGCAGTTGATCCGGAGACGGGGGCTATCGAGCAATCTGATGCAACACCCGCGACACCAAGTAGGACAGTCACTGACATGAGTGCTGGTGTCGTGGTCTCGATGTCCAATGTCTCGGTTGGCGGTTCCTTCCGGACAACGGACTACGACGCAGGCGGCGATGACCTCGTGCAGTTCGACGCCGGCATCAGCTACAGCATGGATAACATGACCGTCAGCGCGAACATTGGCGCCGCGGAGCAGGGAGACATGGGCCTGGATTCCGAATTTGCCCGGTTGATGGGCAATTACAATCTCGGTCCGGGTATCAATCTCGCCGGCGTCCTCGGCAACGATTCAAACAACGTCTCGGGCAACGACTCGGCGTTCGCCGCTATCGCGCTCGGCATCAGCTTCTGAGGCCTCTTTCGAGACCGGTTTACGGGAGCGGCCCTCGTGGCCGCTCCCTTTCCTTTGTGACTGTATTCCATGGGTGACATTGTATGGCTCGCAAGTTTCCCGAAATCGGGGAACACCTGGATGCGGGCGTTCATTCACAACCTTTTCAGCAACCGCAAGCAAGCGTTCGACGTCAACCGGATGGCGGGCGAGCTCTCTCAGAGCGACGGCGCGCTTATGTGGTTTCAAATGCTCGACCGGAGACCGCTCGCCGAATGGACGGCCGAGGATGTGGCGAGCATGCGGCCAAGGGTTGATGAGCTGATCGCGCAGGCGCAGAAAGGGACACTCTTCTGCAAGACGCACAATGCGCTGATGACAATGCGCGGGTATCCGACCATCAACCTTGCTGTGACGTCCGGCGCCATCTACATCGTCAGAAACCCCCTGGACGTCGCCCTCTCGTTTGCCGACTTCATGGGATTCGGCGTCGACGAAGCGATCGATCACATGGCGACCCACAATCTCGAGACGCCGCACGATCCGACGGTGAACAGCGTCGGAATCATTCTCGGAAGCTGGTCGCAACATGTCGAGAGCTGGACCGGACATCCCAATCCACGCCTTCACGTCGTGCGCTACGAGGACATGTTGGACCATCCTTCGAGAACTTTCGGGGCAACGGCACGGTTTCTCGGTCTGAAGCCGTCGCGACAGAGACTTTTGCAGGCGATCAGAAACTCCTCGTTCAAGGCCCTGAGGAGCCAGGAAGATCAACGGGGCTTCTACGAGAAATCGCCTGCCCAGGAGAAGTTCTTCCGCCGGGGAACAGCCGGGCATTGGCGGCAGGAACTGACGCCCGAACAGGTGGAACGGATCTGTTCCCAGCACCGCGTCCTAATGGAGCGTTTCGACTACCTTCCCCCGGAACACGAGGGATCCTGACCGGCACTCTACCCGGGGTTGCCCTTGATATGGCGCCATGCCCAAACGAGGAACTGTCATAACATGGGTGCCTCCAATACACTCATGATGGGAACTGGTGCTGGGAACCGCCAAGAGAGGAAGTTGTTGGACCCGTCGCCACCTGTTGACTGCCGTAGTCACTTTTGACAACGTGCCTCATGAACCGTGATACGAGACCGGTGGGTTGGATTGGTGCCGCACGAAAGGCGTTTGAATCGTTCCCCTCCGCCGTGCGGGATAGGGTCAGTACAGCACTGACGATCGCGGCCGAGGGCGGAAAGGCGGACATTGCGAAGCCGCTGAAGGGTTTCGGGCCAGGTGTTCTGGAGATCGCCGTCCGCTACAGAACCGATGCTTGGCGGGTAGTGTATGTGACGGAAGTTGCGGGTCAGCTTTGGGTGATCCACGCGTTTCGAAAGAAGTCGAAGACGGGGACCAAGACACCGAAGGCCGAAATCGATCTCATTGGGAACCGGCTGGCACGACTGAGAATGGAGTCGACGTCATGAGCGAGAGCAACGTTACATTGGTGGGAGGCAGTGGCAATTTGTTTCGTGATCTCGGTGACCCGGATGCCGATCTGAAGCAGGCCAAAGCGATCCTTGCAGCACGCATCATCGCGGTACTGAATGAGCGCGGGCAGTCGGTTCGAAGGGCTAGCGAATTGACCGGTTTTGCTGCGGCAGATTTCTCGCGTGTTCGTAACGCGGATCTCAGTCGGTTCACGCTGGACCGCCTGATGAGAATGCTGGCGGCCCTCGACAAGGGTCTCCGGATCACGGTACATGTCGATAGGGGATACGAAGATAAGGCTAAGGCGGTAGCTGCGGTCTGAAGCCAGACACTCCTTCTTAGTATCTGTGCAATATCGAGTTTGACCGACATGCGCTTGCGGTGCCGGAGGGCCTTTATTCGGGCCCTTGTGAGGTACGGTGAGGCTATGGGATATCCCTCGCAATCGAGTTGCAGAAGCGAGTAAATCCACTCGTGAATTCGCCCGAAGATGCAGAATGGCGAGAGAAAGTACGGCGTTGAAGCAGTGATTTAGCGTCACATGTGCGACTTCGGGTGTGGCCGCCGAGGAGATGATGGCCGAGCCAATCTCGCTCACCATTGGCGGCAACTCGCACTGGGGTATCGCCATCGTGGACAATGATGGTGATAACGCTAGCGAAGACATGCGAATTGCGAACGATGTCGAACTGAAATTCAAGGGCTCCACTGTGCTCGACAGCGGTGTCGAGGTCGGTATGCAGCTTGAGATCGAGGGCGAACAAGACGATGATCAAGGCGACGAGGCCTTTGCCTGGGTCTCCGGTTCGTTCGGTGAACTGCGAATCGGCAACACTGACCCGGCGTCGAAGAAGTTCTTGCCCTCAGCACCCCAAGCCACATGGTTCTGGGCGCTTAACTCGCCATGGTGGGCCGGTTCCATCAGCAGCGCAGGCTCGGTCGTCACATTCCCAACTGCAAATGCAGGCGACGGAGCCTCCCTCATGTACTTCTCGCCGGTCATCAACGGATTCCAGTTTGGCCTCTCCTATACACCGGAGGCCGGTGAGGAAGCCCAAAGCGATGTGGCCGACAATCCCAAGAAGAATGACGTCGCTACAATCGGCGCCGGTTACAATGGATCGTTCGGCGATGCCGGTGTCGGCGTCGGGTTCGGCTACGGAAGCAACGAACAGGATAACGGCAACACGGTCACCGACATGGCTGTCGGTGCTTCCGTTTCCATGTCCGATGTCACGATCGGCGGTTCCTATCGTTCGCAGGACAATGACGACGGCTCCGACAAAATCACACAGTATGATGTCGGAATCCAGTACAGCATGGGCGCGATGAGCGTGAGTGTGAATTACGGCGGTGCGCGGCAGGACAATATGGTCGACAAAGACTTGGCTCGCCTGCTTGCCAACTACAACCTTGGCCCTGGCATTGACATTGCCGGCGCCGTCGGCAGCGACACAAACAGCATGAGCGACGAAGACACGACGTTCGCTGGCGTTGCGCTTAGCATCTACTTCTGAGATCACTTGTCGACCTAGGTTGACGGGAGCGGCCCTTGTGGCCGCTCCCTTTCCTTTGAACGTTCATGTGATGGGCAATCTTGTCTGGCTCGCAAGTTTCCCGAAATCGGGGAACACTTGGATGCGGGCCTTCTTGCATAACTTGTTCTGTAACCGCAAGCGCTCGTTCGACGTCAACCGAATGGTTGGCGAGATTTTCCAGAGCGACGGCGCACTTATGTGGTACCAGATGCTTGATCGGCGCCCGCTCGTCGAATGGTCGGCCGAGGACTTGGCGGGAATGCGGCCGAGGGTCGACGAGCTCATCGCGCAAGCGCAGAACGGCACACTCTTTTGCAAGACGCACAACGCGCTGATGATGGTACACGGGCACCCTACCATCAATCTCGCCGTGACCTCCGGTGCCATCTACATTGTCAGAAACCCTCTGGACTTCGCCCTATCGTTCGCCGACTACCTGGGATGCAGCGCCGACGAGGCGATCGATTTCATGGCGACCCACAATCTTGAGACACCCCACGATCCAGCGGTTAACAATGTCGGGCTCATGCTTGGAAGCTGGTCGCAACACGTCGAGAGCTGGACTGGAAGAGCCAATCCTCGCCTTCACACCGTGCGTTACGAAGACATGCTGCGACCACCCTTCGCGAACCTTCGGGGCAACGGCGCGGTTCCTCGGTCTGAAGCCGTCGCGGCAGAGACTGATGCAGGCGATCAGGAATTCTTCGTTCAAGGTCCTGAGGAAGCAGGAGGACGAGCGGGGCTTCAAGGAGAAGTCGCGCTACCCAAGAGAAGTTCTTCCGCCGGGGTACGGCCGGGCATTGGCGGCAGGAGTTGACAGCCGCACAGGTGGAACGGATCTGTTCCCAACACCGCGTTCAGATGGAACGTTTCGGTTACTTGCCTCGGGACAGATGAGAGCCTGATCCCGTTGTGCGTAGAGCAGGTGAATCGCCATTCGCGCACTCTTCGGCTATACTTCGCACATGAGTGATCCATGCATTGCGGAACTGGCGGCGAAGCTAGCTGTCTTGGAGGAACGCATGAAGACTATGCAGGCCGAGTACAAGACCGACATTGCCCGACTGGCGGAGGACAATGCCAAGCGGTGAAACGCGGCTAATCGTGAGTGATCGCGGGGCTTTTGGCTTTCGCCGTGGCAGTTCTTGGTCTCTTGATCCGCTGGCCTGGGTGAATGAACTGCAAACGACTGTTCCCGGTCGGATAGACGCGGCGGCCGCAGTCCTTGCGCCCGGCTTCACGGATGTCGCCGAGTGTTGTTGCGGCGCCAAAGGACGACGATACGGGTGCCTCACGAGATGTGTAGAGGCCATTGAGCTTCCCTCGCAATCGCGTTGTAGACGCGGGCGAATCCACTCGGGGATTCCTCACTAATTGGCAGAATGGCGATTGGAAGAAAAGTACGTTGAAGCAGTGAGTTAACTCCACATGTGCGTCTTCGGGTGTGGCCGTTGCCGAAGAGATGATGGCCGAACCGATCTCGATTGCCATCGGCGGCAATTCGTTCTGGGGCATCGCTGTCGTCGACAACGACGCAGCCGCCGAAACCGACGACATCGCCATCTCAAGCGATGTCGAGCTCAACTTCAAGGGCAGCACGGTGCTCGACAGCGGCTTGGAGATCGGCGTGCGCTTCGAACTTGAGGGTGAGGAAGCCTCCCAAGGCGAAGAAGATGGCGAGGCCAACGGTGACCAGATGGACGAGACCTACGCCTATGTCGAAGGCTCGTTCGGTACGTTGCGTATCGGCAATGACGATGCGGCATCGTACTCAATGGCCACGACGGCACCATATGCTTCGTTCATCTATGGCATCAACACGCCTTACTGGTCAGGTTCCATCAGCAGCGGTGGATGGCATTGGACGCTTCCCGGCGCATGGTGGGGAGATTCCGCGTCCATCATGTACTTCTCACCGTCGATCAACGGCTTCCAGTTCGGTGTCTCCTATGCACCGGAGGCCGGGAGGGAAGTCAGGGGAGGCCACGGCACGGGAGACATGAGCGAAAGCAACGATCTCATTTCCATCGGTGCCCGCTACGACGGGGCGGTCGGCGATGCAGGCGTTGCCCTGTCAGTCGGGCATGCGTCAAATGACACGCCTGGCGGTGCCACGATCACTGAGACGGGTGCCGGACTCCAGGTCTCCATGGCCGGTGTCGCGATCGGTGGTGCCTACCTGACGACCGACACGGACGATGGCAGCGACAAGCTTGAGCAGATGGACATGGGCATCAGCTACAGCGTGGATGATTCGCTGACGGTCAGCGCGAACTTCGGCACGAGACGGAAGGACAATGCCGTCGATACCGACTTGGCCCGCCTGCTGGCCAACTACAACCTTGGCCCGGGCGTCAATGTTGTCGGTGCTCTCGGCGCCGATTCGAACATCAATGATGAGGACACGACCTTCGCCGGAATTGCACTCGCAGTCAGCTTCTGAGGTCACGTTCGAGATTGGTTAACGGGAGCGGTCCTTGTGGCCGCTCCCTTCTTCTGTGTGACTGCATTCCATGGGTGACATTGTCTGGCTCGCAAGTTTCCCGAAGTCGGGGAACACGTGGATGCGGGCGTTCCTGCACAACCTTTTCAGTAATCGAGAGCGTTCGTTCGACGTCAACCGGATGGCAGGCGAACTCCTGCAGAGCGACGGCGCACTAATGTGGTTTCAAATGCTCGACCGGCGACCGCTCGCCGAATGGTCGCCCGAGGACGTGGCAAGCATGCGGCCAAGGGTCAACGAGCTGATCGCGCGGGCGCAGAAGGGCTCAGTCTTCTGCAAGACTCACAACGCGCTGATGACCATATGCGGGTATCCAACCATCAACCTTGCCGTGACGTCCGGTGCCATCTACATCGTCAGAAATCCCCTGGACGTCGCCGTGTCGTTTGCGGACTTCATGGGATTCGGCGTCGACGACGCGATCGAACACATGGCGACCGACAACCTCGAGACGCCGCATGATCCGGCGATGAACAATGTCGGGATCATTCTCGGGAGCTGGTCGCAACACGTCGAAAGCTGGACCGGCAATCCCAATCCGCGCCTTCACGTGGTGCGCTATGAGGACATGCTGGACCACCCCTCGAAAACCTTCGGGGCAACAGCGCGGTTTCTCGGTCTGAAGCCGTCGCGGCAGAGACTTCTGCGGGCGATCAGGAATTCCTCTTTCAAGGCCCTGAGGCGCCAGGAGGATCAACGGGGTTTCAAGGAGAAACCGCCTACCCAGGAGAAGTTCTTTCGCCGGGGCACGGCCGGGCATTGGCGGCAGGAACTGACGCCAGAACAGGTTGAAAGGGTCTGTTCCCAGCACCGCGTCCAGATGGAGCGCTTCGACTATCTTCCTAGAGACAGTTGACAGCATGCTCGATTGTGCTTTGCTCAAGGGAATTCGCCAATCCGCAAGGCATCGGCTATTCTGCTGCATATGAGCGATCCATGCACCGCGGAACTGGCGGCGAAGTTGGCCGTCCTGGAGGAACGCATGAAGACTATGCAGGCCGAGTACAAGACCGACATCGCCCGGCTGGCCGAGGACAACGCCAAGCGGGATGCGGAAGCTGCCAAGAGGGAAACTCGACTGATTGTGACGATTGCAGGGCTCCTAGCCTTCGCCGTGGCAGTTCTTGGTCTCCTGATCCGCTGGCCCGGGTGAATGCACTGCCAACGTCTGGCTGGGTTGAAGGATGTGAATGGCGCCGCACCGGGGCCGAGTACGATGTCTTGTTTAGCGATTGAATGGGTTGCAGTTACATTGACATCTTGAATGTCTTGCGAGTCCCGATAGCTGATGGTTGCCACGGTCACCCGCCTGAGTGAAGCCGCCTCGACGGTCCACTACTTCGAAGCGGATGGCTATTACGCGAAGAACGACAAGGAGCACCGCAAGGCGAGCCGCTGGCACGGCAGGGGCGTCGAGGCTCTGGGCCTCCACGGCCCCGTCAAACCCAAACGCTTCGAGGAAGTGCTCTCCGGCCGCATCCCCGGCACGACGACCCGCCTCGGCCGCCTGCGGGACGGCAGGCACGAGCACCGCCCGGGCCTCGACATCACCTTCTCGGCCCCGAAGTCCGTTTCCCTCGAGGCCCTGGTCCACGCCGCCCCGAAGGCGTCGGCCCGGATCATCCGCGCCCACGACGAGGCGGTGACGGCGACGCTGGACTTCATCGAGAACGAGCTGCTGGAGACCCGCGGCTGGGACCCTGCGACCCGCAGGCGTCCGCGCGTCAAGGGGCATGGCCTGGTGGCGGCCACCTTCCGCCACGTCGCCAGCCGCAACCTCGATCCCCAGCTCCATACGCACTCGGTGGTCGCCAACATGACGCAGAACAGCCAGGGCGAATGGCGAAGCGCCGACTTCATCAAGATCGAACGCGCGAAGCACCTGATCGGCGCCCACTACCGGGCCGAACTCAAGCGCCGCCTCGAGACCCTGGGCTACGCCACGGAGCAGACCATGGTGGGCAGCGTGCCGGGCTTCGAGATCGCCGGCTACGACAAGGCCACCCTCAGGGCCTTCTCCACCCGCCGGGCGGAGGCCCTGGCGTGGGTGAAGGAACGCAACCTCGATTCGGCGCTCGGCCGCCGTGATGCAGCAGGCGGTGCTCTACACCCGCAAGCGTAAAGACGAGCCGTCGCGCGAGGAACTGGGCCGCATCTGGAAAGCCCGGATGGCGGAGATGGAACCGCGCAACCGGCGCGTCGCCCGCAACCGCCCGCCGACCCGCTCGCAGGCGGACCTGGAGCGCTGGCACCTCAGACGCCGGGATGCCGCGAACCGGCGGTCGCCCTCGGCGCTTCACGCGGTGCGCCAGGCGGTGGAGCATCTCGAGGAGCGGCGCACGGTCTTCACCGCCACCATGCTGCGGGCCCTGGTCCTGGCGCCGGGTCAGTGGACGCTGCCGCAGATCGATGCGGCCATCGCCCGGATGCGCGAGGAGGGCCATCTCGTCGAGGCAATCGAAGGCGCGCTCCGATCTCGCCTTCGTCACCGACCGGGCGGTCAAGGCCGAGCGTGCCGTCGTTCGCTGGATGCAAGAAGGAGACGCGACGCCGCAGGCGACTTCGGGATCGACGCCGGCGAGGTCGAGCGCCACCTCGAGGCCGGCACGCTCAACGCCGGCCAGAAGTCGGCCGTTGCCACCCTGCTGCTGTCGCCCCGCCATGTGTGCGGGGTGCAGGGCCACGCCGGCACTGGCAAGACGACGATGCTGAGAGGAGGTGGTGGAACTCGCCGGCGCGGAGCGGATCGTCGCCCTGGCTCCCTCGAGCAGCGCGGCGCGCACATTGCAGCGCGAGACCGGGCTCGGCACGAAGACGCTGCAGTGGTTCCTCACCCGCTACCGGGACGTCGGCGATCGCCGTTGCGCCGACGAGGAGGCCCTCGAGACGGCCCGGGCGGCCCTGGAAGGCACGCTGCTCGTGGTGGACGAGGCATCGCTGGTCAGCATGGCGCAGATGCACAGCCCTGACACGCATCGCCGAAGCGACGGGGATCGCCCGGGTCGCCCTGGTGGGCGACACGGCGCAGCTGCGCTCGGTGGAGGCCGGGCAGCCCTTCCGGGTGCTGCAGAAGGCCGGCATGGAGACGGCGGTGATGGACGAGGTGTCTGCGCCAGCGCAACGAGGGTCTGAAGGCCGCGGTGCTCCACATGATCGAGGGCAAGCCGGACCTGGCATCGATGAACTCGGTCCCGGCGTCCTGGAGATGGACGCCGACGAGCTGGGATCCAGAGCCGCGGCCCTGTGGCTCGATCTCGATCAAGAGGAACGCGACGCCACGGCGGTGCTGGCCCCGACCCATCTGCTGCGCCGCGAGATCGCGGGCGCCATCCGCGAGGGCCTGAAGGCCGAAGGGAGCCTCCACGGGCGGACCATCGAGGTGGAGCGCTACGTCAACCTTCACCTCACCCGGGCCCAGAAAGGGCGATCTCGCCAACTGGCGCGAGGGCGACGTGGCGGTGTTCCACGCGCAGGTCTACGGCGTCCAGGCGCAGTCGGGCGACATCTTCGAGGTGATCGGCGCGCGAAGACGAGAAGGTGCTTCTCAAGCACCCCGACGGCAAGACCCGGCGGGCCGATCCGTCGAAGTATCTGCGCTACCGGGTCGATCTCTTCGAGACGGACACGATCGAACTCCAGGCCGGCGAGAAGATCCGCTGGACGCGCAACGACAAGGACCGCGCGCTTCTGAACGGCGAGGAGGCGCGGATCCTCTCCATCGGGAGAAAAAACCTGACGCTTCGCACCGCCGACGGCCGCGAGCTCGTCATGGCCCACGACGATCCCCAGCTTCACTTCATCGACCATGCCTGGACCTCGACGGTGCATGCGGCCCAGGGGATCACCTGCGACCAGGTGATCGCGGTTCTCGACGCCAACCAGGGCGCCATCGCCGGCCAGGCGGCGTTCTACGTCGAGCTGACGCGGGCCCGCGACAACGCGGTGCTGCTGACCGACGACCGGGACGGCCTGGTGGAGGCCCTGGAGACGGCGGCCGACGGACGAACTCTCGGCCCTCGAGGCGATCGGCCAGCAGTTCCGGGACGCCTGCGCCGGAGGTGGCCGTGGTGGCGAAGGACGCGGTTCCATCCAGAGGTCCTGGGCGACGCGAGGGCCTGGACGGAGGAAGTCCGCGCTGCCATCGAGAGTCGTCTCGATCGATCTGTCTCTCCGAACGCGAGGCGCTGGCCGGCCGCCTCCGCCGTCCCGGCTTTCAAGCGAGCCCGGATCTGGCCGCCGAGGCGGACCGCGCGGCATGGCGCGGGCGGACGCTGGCGGCGATCGCGGTGTGGCGGGACGAGGCGGGCGGCCATGACGGCGGCGGCAAGGCGGATCTCCTTGCGAAGCTGGTGAGTTTCGACGACCGCATGGAGGCCTTCACCTGTGACCTGCGGCGCCATGTGCAGGAGGCCAACGCGGCCGGAGAGGACGTCGCCTTCCATCCCGGGATCGACGAGCTGGTCACCCGCGGCCGGGCTCTCGTGGAGACGGCCCCGCGCCCGGCGGATGTTCCCCGGGGCCTCCCCTCGTTCCTGGACGAGGTCACGGCGGCGCACCGGGCAGAGGACAAGGCGGCGGCGCGGACCGAGGCCGAAATCGTGGCCCGGCTCGACCGGGCGCAGCGGGACCTGGACGCCGTGAAGGACGAGCGGCTGGCGCTACGCGATCTTGCGCAGGGCGGACCCCTTCACGAGGCCGAGGGCTACACGGCATGGCGGGGCACGGGCCGAGGCTGCCAGCGACGCCTTGCCGAGGGCGGTGGTCCGGGATGGGATGCGGGAACAGCGTGGCCTCGACGATATGCTCCTTCTCACGCAAGCGTGCGACCATGACGACGAGGTGGCGGCGGTGGTCACCGACTGGGCCGCCTTCGAGGCCGAGGCGCGCGCCCGGGGCGTGGACGCGGTCGACATGGGCGCAGGTGAACCGCTTCTCACGCGAATCCGCCAACTCGCCGGCGACCCACCCGAGGGCGAGGAGCCGCTTGAGGTTCTGACAGCGATCCTCGCCCGCTGTTGAACCCCTGATTGTTCCGGTCGGCCGAGGCCGCCTTTTCCCACATTGATCCGTGCTGATTCCCCGGAGAGACCGGGAGAGTGCGGATGCCTCCAGGGTCTCTTCTTCTTTTCCAAGCAGGGTGTTTTTCGGGTGACCGCATAGGCCGCCTGTCGGTTCTGCTGCACCATGGTGCGGGTCCATGAAGGAGTGTGGCCCGCGCGACTGTCGCTCGCCGGGCCACGGGCGGAGGTTTGCAGCATCTGGATGAGACGACGTTGTCCGCCGAGGACTATGTTGCGCAGGAGGCATGGCGCACCGCAACCCCTCCTGTGTGCTGCCGGGGTCTGGCGGTGACGGCCTGCGGGATGACGCGCAACGGGACCTACGGGCGCAAGACGCCGCGAGGCATGCGCGTGGCGCGTTGGTATTGCCGCCCCTGCCACCGGTCATTCAGCGCCCTGCCGGGCTGTCTTCAGGCGCGTCTTGCGGGGACGCTTGCCTCGTGCGAGGCGCAGGTTGTGGCGGTCGAGGAAGCGGGCAGCCTGTGGGCGGGCGTGCGAGTGCTTTATCCCGAGGCGATTGACCTGACGAGTGCGCGGCGGTCGCTGCGCCGCCGGGTTGTCGGCGTTCATCAGAGCCTGCGGATCCTGGCCGGACTGTTCCCGGTGCTGCTGGACACGACGTGTCTGGGCCTGATCGGTTTGCGCAGCCACCTGGCGTGCGGCGAGGCGCTTGTGTGCGTGCGGGAGCTGGGCTGCGACCACCTTGTCCATCTTCCCTGTCCCGTTGGATTCGCCGTTCACCCGCGGGGTCCCCGGAGCACGACGGGGCCGCCAACACGCGACGGCACTATGTGAGAGGCTCGGGACCGTCGAAGGTCGCAGCTTCCACGGACCAACACGGGAAGATGTGGCCATGTCCCCCGGCACCGAAGACCACCGTCAGCGCGTCGCCCTGTTCCGTTACGGCGTGATCGCCGGCCTGCTGGTTGCCGACCGGCGAGCCATCGGGGCGCTGATCAGGGAGTTGTCGCAGCGGATCTGGGTGATCCCCGGGACGCGGCGCAACCGCATCGCTGAGGGGACGATCCGCGACTGGCTGCATCACTACCGCAAGCATGGCTTCGAGGGCCTCTACCCCAAGCGCCGCCGTGACCGCGCCAGGCCGCGGCGGATGACGCCGGAGACGATCGAACTCGTGCTGTCCATCAAGCGTGATGCGCCGCACCTGAGCGTGCGCGAGGTGATCAGGCAGGCCCGTGCGTCGGGCGAGTTGGCCGACGACGCGACGCTGGCGTCCTCGACGCTCTACCGCCTGTTCGCCGCCGAGGGGCTCGACAAGCCCGCCGACACACAGGCCCGGGACCTGCGGCGCTTCACCTGGCCCGGTGCCAATGACCTGTGGATGGCGGACGTCCTGCACGGGCCGAAGGTCAAGGGTGCCGGGGGACGCAGGTTCAAGACCTACCTCATAGCCTTCATCGACGATGCGACGAGAGTCATTCCCTATGCGGCCTTCGCCATGTCCGAGAACACGGCGTCCTTCCTGCCGGTGTTCCGCGAGGCGTTGATGAGAAGGGGCCTGCCGGTCCGGCTCTATGTCGATAACGGCAGCTACTTCCGTTCCACCCATCTCGCCCTGGTCTGCGCCAGACTGGGCATCGTCCTGATCCACGCGACGCCTTACCGGCCGATGGGCAAGGGCAAGATCGAACGCTGGCTGAGAACAGTCCGGATCCAGCTCCTGCCCCGTCTCCAGAGCGCCGAGCTGGCCAGTCTCGACGCCCTCAACCTGCGCCTGAGGACATGGATCGAAGGCGACTACCACAGGGCTCCCCATCGCGGTCTGGGCGGCATGACGCCCTTCGACAAGTGGGCCTCGCTGGCCGCCGACGTGCCCATGCTCGGCCCGACTGTCGATCTCGACGACATCTTCCTCTTCGAGGTCGACCGCCGGGTCCACAAGGATCGCACCGTGAGCTTGAAGAACCGCCTCTACGAAGCGCCCGCCGAACTGGTGGGACACAAGGTCACGCTGCGCTTCGATCCGGCACGCCTCGATCGACCCGTCAGGATCGTCCACGACGGCAGGGACGCCGGCGTCGCCACGCCGCTGGACGTTCATGCCAACGCCCTGATCCGCCGCACCCTGACCTTCAGACCTCATGACGACGAGGAGACATCGTGATGCAGACGAAGCACTTCGCCCTCAGGCATTATCCCTTCAAGGACGCTCCCGAGCCCGGCGACCTGTTCCCCGCTCGCGGCCAGCTCGAGGCCGAGGCGCGCCTCGGCCACCTCATCGAGATGCGCGGCATCGGTCTCCTCACGGGGGAGGCGGGCTGCGGCAAGAGCACCGTCTGCCGCAAGGTCTGCGAGGGCCTCCACAGCGGCCTCTTCAAGGTCGCCTACATCTCGCTGACCACCGGAAGCATCCTCGACCTCTACAACCTCATCGCCGCCGAACTCGGTCTCGAGCGCGCCACCTCGCGCCATGGCGCCTGGCGCGCCATCCGCGCCGACGTGTCGCGCCGGCTCGGCGAGACGCGTCAACTCTCGCTGCTCGTCATCGACGAGGCCCACCTCCTGCACAACGAACTCCTCGAGGAACTGCGCCTGCTGACCAACTTCCGCATGGACAGCGAACGCCGCCTCGTCCTCCTCCTCACGGGCCTCACCGAACTGCGCCGCAGGCTGACCATGGCGGTGCACGAATCCCTCGCCCAGCGCATCGTCGTGCGCTGCCACCTCCCCGGCCTCGAACGCGACGAGGCCGAGGCCTACGTCGAGCACCGCATGCGCCTGGCCGGCGCCGACGTCCCGCTGTTCGAGAAGAACGCCATCGAGGCCATCTTCGATCTCGCCCGCGGCGTCCCCCGCAAGGTCGACACCTTCGCCCACCATGCCCTCCACGCCGCCGCCGTCGACAAGGCCCGCCAAGTCACCCTCGAGCATGTCCACCAGGCCCGCGAGGATCTCGAACCGTGAGCCACCCGCGCGACCGCCCCCTTGAGCCGCTGGCCCGTGCCCTGGGATACCGGCCATGCCGCCGCGACAAGGCGCGCTGGACACGCCCGGGGTCGGTGATCTCCATCAACGGCCCGAAGTTCTACGACCATCTCCGCGGATGTGGCGGTGGCGGCGCCATCGACTTCGTCATCCATGCCACGGCATGCACGCCGCGCCAGGCCATCGCATGGCTGGCCTCGACGGATCATGGGCCGCAAAGGCCGCGGGCGACGCCCGCGAAGCCCCTGATCCTGCCCCGGCGGTGCCCCGCATCGTGGCCCGCCGTGCGGCGCTGGCTGATCGACGAGCGCGCCATCGAGACCTTCCGCGTCGACGGCTTCGGGGAGCAGGGCCTGCTCTACGCCGACGCCAGAGACAACGCCGTCTTCCTGTGCCGCGACGCCTCCGGAAACGCCACCGGGGCGGAACTCGTCGGAATACGCCGCCGCCGCGACGGCAGCCGCTTCCGCGGCATGGCCCCGGGATCCCGCAAGGAACGCGGCGGCTTCTGGTTCACCTCATGCCCCGAGCAACCGGAGATCGCCCTCTTCATCGCCGAAAGCGCCATCGACGCCCTCTCCGCCCTCTCCCTGGGCGCCGGCGGGACGGTCTCCATGTACGCCTCCACGGCAGGCCTCGCCCGCCGCCTGCCTCAATGGCTCCTGACCCTCAACATCGTCTCCGTGGCATGCGGCTTCGACGCCGACGAAGCCGGCGATGCCGCCGCACGCCAGTTGATGGCCGCACACAAGGGAATCCGGCGCGTCCGCCCCGACGGCGCCACGGACTGGAACGACATCCTCCAGCAACACGGCATCTACGGCCTCATCGGTGGAACACCCCTCGACCCTTGCCGACCGTGAACTGACCCCCGACAGTCCGTCACGGGAAACCCCTGCTTGGAAACAACAAGCACCGCCAGCCGAAAAAACCGGCAGAGGGCGAAACAACCCGTCCCGGGCGACGCAAATCAATCCGGGAATCAGGCGCTGCGATAATCAGAAAACCAACACCCGCCACCAGGCGCGGAGCGCGGAACGGGAGACGGCGGTGGCCGCCATCGCACGGGGTCTCGACGCATATCGCGCTTGTCAGGCACCGATGGATGACACGGCCGGCCAGCTCTCCGGCATCGGGGTGTGGCGCGACGGGATGAAGGCGGCCATCGAGACCTGGCGGTCCCTGACGGTGGCCGACGAGAGGGATCCAGCGCTGTCGGCCATGGCCGCTGACCTCGAGAACCTCGTCGCCTTCGAGGAACGCGCCCTCGACGTGGCTTCCAGGCTGCGGAACGCCAAGGGCGACGACGAGACGGCCAACCCGTTCGCCGGGGTTGACGGCGACGCCCTGGCCGCGGATCTGCGCGCCCTCGAGGCCGATCAACCCGATCACGCCGTGATGCTGCCCGCGCTGCGGCAGGCGTCCCGGGAACTCGACGATCACGAGACGGCAGTCGCCTGGAACGAGGAGCGGCAACGCGCAGCTGCTGCCATCGCACGGGGTCTCGACGCCTGGCGCGCCTGCCACCAGCCGATGGATGACTCGGCGAGGCAGCTCTCCGTCATCAGCGCATGGTGCGGCGAGACGAAGGCGGCCATCGAAGCCTGGCAGTTCATGACGGCGGCGGGCGAGATGGATCCGGCATTGTCGGAGATGGCGGCGATCCTCGAGGGCATCGTCGCCTTCGAGGAACGCGCCCTCGATCTGGCCGTCAGGTTGGGAAACGCCAGGGGCGACGATCGCACGGCCAATCCGTTCGCCGGGGTTGCCGGCGAGACCCTGGCCGCCGACCTGCGTGCGCTGGAGGCCGATGTCCCCGATCACGCCGTGATGCTGTCCGTCCTGCGGCAGGCCTCACGGGAACTGGACGACCACGAGACGGCGCTCGCCCGGAACGAGAAGCGCCAGCGTGCCGCAGCGGCGGTGGCAAGCGCCCTCGACGACTATGCCGCCCGCCACGCGCATGTCGGCGAGAGGTCCCGTGAGCAGGCGAGGAGCCTCAGCGCCTGGTGTGCTGAGACCAGGGGTGCGATCGACACATGGCGGGTCCTGACGGAAGCGGAGATGAGGGATCCGGCGCTGGCGGCCATGGCCGCCGATCTTGAGAATCTGATCGCCTTCGAAGGGCGCGCCGGCGATGTTCTCAACCAGTGGAACGGCGCCGTCCTTGCGCGCCTTGCGGGCGCTCTGGCGTCGCCCTTCCTGACACCCGAAGGCGAAACCCTGGCCCGGGACCTCAAGGCGCTGGAAGCCGCTCTCCCCCGCCACGGGGTGCTGCTGCCCGACCTCCGGCAGGCGCTGGCGGACCTCGACGCCCACGAGACGGCGGTTGCCCGGAACGAGGAGCGCCAGCGCGCAGCCGCGGCGGTGGCAGGTGCCCTGGAGGACTACGCAGCGTGCCACGAACGCATCCGCGAGAGACTCCTTGAGCAGGTGGAAGAGCTCAGCGCCTGGTGCGACGGGACGACGGAGGCCATCGGGACCTGGCGCAACCTGACGGAGACGGACGGGCGGGATCCGGCGTTGTCGGCCATGGCTGCCGATCTTGAGAATCTCGTCGCCTTCGAGGAACGCGCCCTGGACCTTCGTGTGAGATGGAACGATGCCAGCCGCGCCGTCATCACCCATGCCACGATGCGCCCCTTCCTGACGCCCGGCGGTGACGCCTTGGCCCGGGACCTGCGCGCTCTCGAGGCCGGTCTGCCGCGCCATGGGGTGCTGCTGCCGTCGCTCCGGCGGGCGCTTGGCGCCCTCGGCCGCCACGAGGCGTGGATTGCGGAGCGCGACCAGGCGGCGGCGCGGATCGAGCGCGCCCTCGACGACTACCGCGCCTGCCACGCCCCGGCCAGGGAGACGGCCGGTCAGCTCTCGCAGATTGGCAACTGGTGCCGCGAGATCCGGGAAGCCCTCGACACCTTGCGGGCGGCGACGGACCCCGGCCAGGCCGATCCGCTGCTGTCGAACAGGGCGGCAATCCTCGACGATCTCATCGCCTTTGAGGAGCGCGCCTTCGACGTGGCCCGGGCATGGCTCACCACCCGGCGTGCGATAAGGCAAACGAACCCCTTCCTGGGGCCTGAGGGCGAAGCCCTGGCGGCGAAACTCACCGCACTGCAGGCCGGTTCACCCCTCCACGCCATGATGCCCCAGGTCCTCAAACCCGCGCTCGAACGGCTGGCCGAGCACGAGCGGGCCCATGCCCGGACGAGCGAACTCATCGCCCGGGCGAGAGAGGTCGACGGCGTCCGGCGCTCCCTGCTGCAACGCGAGGGCAAGAAGTCCCGGCCGCTCAACCGGCGGTTCAACAGGGACTGGACGCGCTGGCGGGATGCCGCCGCGCCGGTGGCGGCCGACATCGATGCCACCGACAACACGCTTCTCGCTCACCTTGACAAGACGGGCGTGGCCAGGCGCGTCAGGAACGAGTGTGCGGCCAGCGGCCGCCTCGATCACCTGCCGGGCTGGCTGTTGCTGCGTCTCCACGACAACGCGGTCAGAGCAGGTTCCGCCGTGCATCCGGCCATGACGGACGACTACGCCGGGATCGTCTCCGAGATGCAGCGCCTCGACGCCGGCTTGCGGGAGAACGACCCGCGGCGCGTGGCGCTTCGCGGCGAGATCAACAGATACCAGGACCTCATGCAAACCCGGCGCAAGGTCGACCAACTGCTCGCCGATCTGAAGGCCCACGATGGCGACACGGCGCTCCTTCGTGCCCGGGCCCGGCGCGAGGACCTCACCCTGCAGCAGAGCCTGGCCTGGGACGTGTGGTACGACGAGTCCCGGCGTCTCGAGGGCCAGGCCCGCGCGATTCTCTCCGGCGGCGACCGGGATACCCGTGTGGTTCTCCACGATGGCCAGGGCACGGCTCAGGCCTTCGAGGAGGCGATCGCCCGCTTCGAGGAGACACGGAAGGCCCATGGCAAGCCGGACGATTCCGTGCGCCTGGAACGGGAACGACAGGAGGCGGAGAAGCGCCGGCAGGCCTGGTCGCAGAGCCGTGGCCGCAGCCGCGGGTTCTCCATGTGACGGCGCTCAGCGCAGGTCCGGCATGTCGTCGCCCAGGTAGTCGGCGACCAGGCGTGCGCCCTCGCCGGCGCCGAACTGGCGGTCGAGGTGGCGTTCGAGATCGCCGCGGCGGCCCTTCTCGAGCATGTCGTTCATCGCCATGCGCACGAGGAAGGAGATGCGGTCGTGGAGGGTCGTCCAGAACGATTCCGCCGCCTCCGCGGGCACCAGGGGAAGATGCGCGATCACCAGCCGGGCGGCGTCCGCGATCTCCCGCTGGAGTTCCATGGCGCGGGCGACATCGACCTTGGCGCGTGTGGGATCGACCGCCAGGGCAGCCTGCACCAGGTAGGCCGAGGTCGGCATGTCGGCACGCGATGCCCGGGCGCCGATCCTCTCCCACTGCTCGTCCGTACAGGAAAGCGAGAACTTGCCCGGTCTCTTCGGACGTCGCGTCATGGATCCACCTCCGGAGCCTTCAGGCGGCAGAGCACTTCGAGCGCGTCGATGACGGTCATGCCGAGATCCGGCAAGGGCATGTTGAGGCGCCTCGCCGCCTCACCGGTGGCCTGGAGTTGATCGAGCAGGGCCTTCTGTTCGGCGCGGCTCGGCAGCAGATCGGCGCCCGCCGGCTCGTCGTGAAGGGCGCAGGCGACCATGAACGCCGACCTCGTCATGCCCGCCTTCTTCGCCCGCCTGACGATGATCGCCTGCTGCTTCGCCGAGCAGTAGTAGCTTCTCTGCCGGGCCCGTTCAGTGGTCACCGGGCCAGCCTCCGCTCCAGGGCGAGGCGGGCATCGACCCTCTCGCCGATGGTCTTCCAGGTCTGCGGATCGCCGGCGTGGCGCAGCCGCTCGATCTCCTCGAGACAGGCGAGCGAGCGCTCCATGCGGGCGAGCGTGTCGGCGATGTCGATATCCTCGTCGTCGCCGCGCAGGGCGGCGAGGCGGTGGACGATGAAGGTTGAAACGCGCATGCCGGCGGCGGCGGCGCTCTCCTTGAGATCCTGCCATTCGGCGTCGGTCATCATCACCGCGCGCTGCTTCCTCGGTGCGTCGTTCATGGCTCCTCCTGTGGTCATCTTGTGGTCAGGCCGGATGGCGGAACCCGGATCCGGTTATGGTGCAAATGTGGTCAGTTGCATGGTGTCTGCATGGTGTGTCAGGTGGCTGCCGGAGGATCGCGTCTTGTGGTCATAGTGGGGTCTGATGGAATGGCGTTCGGTGCCTTCGGGAAAAGGTCCGATGGCAAGGACCATGGCAAATTCCGATGGATTAATGTTGTCGCGCAAACTACCGTAGGTGCGCCTTCGGAAGATGGTCACGGCGTGTTCAGAATGGCGCCTTAGCTCCGGCGTCTGGACTGCGACGTAACGTGGCGTACCGGAAATGCAACTCCTGCAACGAAGAGTGGCCGGGAAATGCGGTCATGCGTGCCACGCCACAAGGGCGTTGACAGGCCGTTCATGTCGTTGATAATGTGGCGTATTGGGGAGAGAGAAGCGAGGACGTGTGTCGGAAAAAGTTCGCCTATGGGTAGTGACCTATTGGCTCACACCAGTGGTCACCGCAGCTGCCACAAGGGCAGTGGTTCCCATAAGGGCCTTTTTCATTGTTCACTTCCTTTCATGATAGGATCCTACTCAAGGAATTGCCGACACAACCAGTGCTGGCAAGAACTATGTAGCGCGATACCGCAATCGCGTCAAAGGAATGTATGGCTTAAGGTCAACAGGTGTTGCGCTATTGCAACAGCACTTGTCCATAGCCAAGACATCAGGCAGTGCGACGTTTCCTGCAGCGTTCTTCCCAGATCGTAAGATACCACGTTAACTAAGGGAAAATTTTTGCGAACATTTATCAACGGTGTCACATATGATGGATGTGATCGGTGTTGTGATCCTTTGTTCCGTCGTTGTCTTGAGCGCAGAAGGAGGCCCATGTCGGCGAAGGTCGCTGTGACGCGCACCGACCACACACCTGAAAACCTATGCAAGATGGTGCGATATTCCTGCACACTTGACGGTGATTCCTGGAACACTTGACGGCGATTCCTGCCGCACTTGACGGCTGAGGTGGCGCCATCTTCGTTCCCTTGTGCGCGTCTTGGGAGACCTCCCTGTTGGTTGGTTGGGTTGCTGGCCGGAGGCCAGCCGGGTGCGAGCGTATGCGAGCCATTTCTTCCATTCAACAGCCGGCGAACGCGGCGGCTGGCCCTTTCCTGAGGCATGGCCGCCGCGCGTTCCGGTCCCGGGAACGACGCCCAGGCGCCGCAGGCGCCCATGGACCCGGCCGCCAGGCCGGGCTCGCTTGAGGCACTGCTGTCGGGAGGCGGCAACGCGAGAAGGCCGACCTGATGGTGCCCGGTGCCGGTAACGTTACCGCCCTCAACGGAGTTCTGCGGGTCATGTGTCACGCCCGTAACCGAGCGGCGGATCGAGGTCCTCGAGGGTCTCGATGTCGGCCTCGGCCATGGCCTGCAGGCGCTCCCCGTAAGGGGTGTCGTGGAGCGTATCGGGAAGGGCGTCGAGGCAGCGGCGCCAGTGCTCCTGCAGGGCGATGAGTTCGGCCAGAGCATCGCGCCAGCGTTGCGCGCGCGAGCGCCGGTCCCGGGGCTTTCGGGTGATGACGGGACGGTGCCCGGCCTTGAGCCGTTCGCGGTATCGGCGCTGCTTCTCGGCGGGGGTCAGGGCCATGGCGGATCTCCCCTCATGCACCGCCCAGGGGCGGCGGCCGGTTGCGCTTGCGCTGGGATTCGCCGGTGATCTCGATGCGGTAGGCATTGTGGACGATGCGATCGAGGATGGCGTCGGCGATGGTGGGTTCGGCGATCACCCTGGGCCAGTGCTCCACGGGGATCTGACTGGCGATCAGCAGCGAGGCCCGGGCGTGGCGCTGCTCGACGATCTCGAGCAGGTCGCGGCGGCTCTCGGCGGAGAAGTTCTGCAGACCCCAGTCGTCGAGCAGCAGCAGCGAGACCCTGGCGAGCCGCCGCATGAGCCGGTAGTGCGTTCCCCTGTCGCGGGCGCGGGCGAGTTCGGAGACGAGTTCGGGCACGCGCCGGTAGAGCACGGATACCTTCTGGCGGCAGGCCTGATGAGCGAGGGCGCAGGCCAGGAAGGTCTTTCCGGATCCTGTTGGTCCGACGATGATCAAGTTGAAGGCCTGGCGGATCCAGTCGCCGGCGGCGAGTTCGGTCAGCGTGGTGCGCGTGATGCCGCGGCCGGCACGGCAGTCGACATCCTGGAGATCGGCGCGGATGCGCAGCTGGGCCTGGCGGAGGTGGCCGAGGTAGCTCTTGTGATCGCGGTACTGGACCTCGCGTTCGATCATCATGGCGAGGCGGTCGTCGAAGTCGAACTGATCGATGTCGGCGATGTCGCGCTGTTCCTCGAGGGCCTCGACCATGCCGACGAAGCCGAGTTGCAGCAGGCGTTCGACATTGGGTTGACGCAGCGTCATGGGGTGTCTCCCTGGTTGTTGTCACGGTAGTAGTCCCCGCCCCTGATGTTGCTGTGACGGGGGATGGTCTCGCGGACTTCCGGGCGTGGCGCCGGCGTCGGGATGCCGTTCCTGAGGCGCTCCCGGAGGAAGCCCGAGGCGAGGCGGTTGAGGTCGAGAGCCTCGCCACAGAGCGCCTCGAG
>CBDBNO010000001.1:0-218602 GCA_965207785.1 Alphaproteobacteria bacterium
CGATGCCGCGTCCCTGAGCGTGGAGGACGCCCGGACCAGGGCCCGTTCCATGCTGGCTGCCGACAGGCACGGCACATCGGCGGCATCGGAGCACCCTCTGTTCGACGAGGTGGCCGAGGAGGTCTTCCGCCGCTACGGAAGGAACTGGAAGCCCAGAACACTTGCGGTCAATCGGGGCTATTTCGCCAACCAGATCCTCCCCTGGTTCCAGGGTCGGCCGATTGCGGATGTCACAGCCGCTGACGTCAGGGAGTGGTTCGCTTCTCTCCACGCCACGCCGGTCGCGGCCGACCGGTCCGCTCCGGTGCTTTCCGTCATCATGGATCAAGCGGAGGCTTATGGATACCGCCCTCAAGGGAGCAACCCCTGCAAGGGTATCAGACGCTACAGGCGCAAGGGGCGGGAGCGCTTCCTCTCGGCGGAGGAAGTCCGCCGGCTCGGGAGGGCGCTGCGCCGTCACGAAGGACACGCGCGCAGGAATGTGGCGATCATCCGTCTGTTGCTTCTGACCGGGTGCCGTGGCCGGGAGGTCGCGACGCTGCGGTGGAGGGAGTACCGGGACCGACACCTTCATCTCGAGGATTCCAAGGCGGGGCCACGCATGGTCTGGCTGTCGTCTCCGGCGCGGAGAATCCTGGACCGGCAGCCCCGGACGTCGCCGTGGGTCTTTCCGTCGAAGCGAACTGGCAGATCCGTCGACGTGGATGCCGTCGGCAAGTTCTGGCGGCATCTTCGCCTGGAGGCTGGTCTGCACGACGTCAGGCTCCATGACTTGAGGCACACATACGCCAGCATCGCCGTCATGACGGGAGAGAACGTGCTCACCGTCGGCCGGTTGCTCGGCCACAACGATCCCGGAACGACCCTGAAGTACACTCATCTTGCCGACGACGCAGTCGCCAGGGCGGCCGAGACCATGGGGCCTGTTCTTGCGAGCACCTTGTCATGAACCGCCGGACAAAACTGACCAATGCCCTGATCCGGCGTCTGAAGCCCGGACCTCGGGAATACACGGTCCGCGATACCGTGGTGCCCTCGCTGGGTGTGCGGGTGCATCCCTCCGGAGGCAGCACTTTCGTCCACTTCGTCGAGGGACGGAGGGTGTCGCTGGGACCGGCGGCACTCAAGGCGATCGAGGAAGCCCGCGCCGAAAGCCGGGTGCAACTGTCGGTTGGCGTCAAGGCGAAGAAGAATGCTCCGCTGTTCCGGGATTTCGTCGCCAATCCATGGCGGGACTCCTGGGTCCACCGGTGCAAACCGTCGACGATCAAGGGGCGTGACTGGCTCCTCGAGAACCGCCTGAATCCAGAGTTTGGCGGCCTGCGTCTTGATCGCATCACGCCGAAGATAGTGCACCGGTGGTTCGACGACTACAGCGGAACAGCTCCGGGCAATGCCAACCTCTGCCTGCAGATCATTCGCCAGATCTTCAATCACGCCGTTGCTTGCGGGCATGTGCCCTCCAATCCGACGGAACGAATCAAGTTCAACCGCAGAAGGAAGATCACCCGATTCCTCTCCCGGGAGGAACTTGACCGGTTGCATGAGGTGCTCGACCGCCGGGAACGCTCCCCCACGACAAGGGATTCGCAACGCCAGCAAATCGACATCATCCGGCTTCTCGTTCTCACCGGTTGCCGCAGGAATGAAATCGTCCACCTTCGTCGAGACGAGGTGGCCGGAACCTGTCTCCGTTTGCGGGACAGCAAGACCGGCCCCAGAACCGTGTTCCTGAACGGTGCGGCCCAGGCCATCATCGAACGCAGGATGACAGGAGGAACGGGGTTTCTGTTTCCGTCACCGAAAGACGCCGGACGACCGCTCAGCGACATGCTCGGTCTGTGGTACGCCATCCGCAAGGAGGCCGGACTGGACGACGTCCGCCTCCATGATCTGAGACATACATATGCCAGCCATGCCGTCATGCAGGGAACGCCGCTTCCCGTCGTCGCGAAGCTCCTTGGGCATTCGCAGACAACAATGACCCTGCGGTACGCACACGCATGAGACCGCGAGACCGAAGCTGCCGCCGAACGGATCGGGGAGGTGATGTACGGGTTGCTCGACCATCCGTTTGCTAGTTGATTCCGGATCCGGCGGCAACTTTGGCTTCCTGCCCGACCGCGAGGACACCGCTCCTGCACGGCTTTGGCGTAGTGGGTCTAGGCAATCCAGCAAACGAGACCCGTAAGCGTCACCACCGGCTTGACTGGTGCCTGATCCACATCGGAGATTCTCTTCCACTCTCGTTCCACATCTTCGGGGCTGAGCAGTCCAACCGTGAACGCGTTGGTGATGATCCCCCCGCGAAGTTCGTCTTTGAAGCCCGACAGTTCCGTAATCGGAAATTGACCGAAGTACAGATCCTTCTGTACGACCAGAGAAACCGATAAGTCGACCGGGACAACCTTCCCGTACCCATTGTCGGTATTCACCGTCACCTTGTCGAGGATCGGTAGGCGGCGATGCTCCCCGACTTCAGTCGGATACTCACCGTTGTTCCACTTATCGACCGCATTTTCCAGCGCCGTGCCGCGGTGACTTCCTTCGTCATCGTAGAGCCGGTTCTGCTGAAAGAAATCGTTTGGCATCTGAAACGAGTAAGGGCCGCGGTTAAGGATTCTGAATGACATCGCGGCGCTTCTGAAGTCGCAAAGCGCCGGTACGGCAACTCTTGCCTGCCACTTGTGCGGTTCCGTATCCACAGGACTGTACAAGTCAATCTGCAATCCCTCTGCCCGAGCCTTCGCAGTCCGGGTGAAGCCTGACGGACAGACCAGTACCCCCTTCTGGCCTCCTACATCACCGAGCAGCCCATAGAACGCTTCCACGCCCTTGACGTCCACCGGACGGGCCTGGTCCTTGCATTCGATGACAATACGAATCTCGTACTGTCCGACCTGCTGTGTGACCAGAACATCTACCTGCCGCTTTCGTCCGGTCGCCCGTCCCTCGATCTTGACATCGTGGTGCACCTCGGCGTCAGGTGCCAGTTGCTGCTGGATTCTTGCAACCAGCAGCTCGAATTCCCTTGATCCCGCTCTCATCGGACCGCTTGTCCTATCGAGTTCATCCATGGATACCCATGATCGACTCTGCTGCATCCCTTGTGCACACAGCTACCTCTTCCTCCTCCTCACTACGAACCCAATTCATACTCAGGACACGCGATAACCGAGACCGACACAAAGTGGCGGTCTTGATTTGAGTGTCCGCCGAGTCTCGCCTTGACGAATTCTACGACGCCTCCTGCCTCACCGACACCGTCGACGCCGTCACTCCTCCGGCCGGGCGTATTCCGGGTTCCGCTCCAGCAGGTTCTCCAGGTCGAAGCCCTCAACCGCGAACGTGAAGTTGGTCGTGATGACGTCGGTGCGCAGATGCTTTATCGCCTGGTACTCCGGCGAGTGCCAGAACCCCTGCAGCGCCGCCATCGACGGGAACCGGAAGATGGTGATGCGCGCGTCCTTGTCCCAGCTCCCCTCGTAATGATCCATGAACTGGCCGATATGCCCCGCGACCAGAACCTCGCCCCCGGCCGCCTCGATCAGCGGATGCGAGGCATGGGCATAGTCGTCGAGCGCGCCATGACCCTCCGGCATGAACGAACTCGCAATCAGATAGGCGGGCCTCCCCTCGGTCATCGTCGATTTCCTCCAACAGACAGGGTGGGTGGCCGCGCCGTCGCGACGCGCCGGTCGCAGAGGCGACTTCGGGTTCCGCTTCGGCTCACGACGATCCGCCGAGGCGGGCAATGCGCTCGTAGAGCGCCGCCGTCCACTCCTCGCGCGTGACTTCCCGGTACGCCACCTCGCCGACGAAGCCGCTACTCAGCACGATGTCCGGGCTGTAGGCGCGCAGCGCCTCCAGGCTGTCCGCCAGCGCGGCCTCGCTGCCCCCGGAATTCGAGAGCACGAAGGTCGACCATTCTCCGTTCCACTGGAAGATCGTGTCGCCGCTGAACAGATAGGATTGCCCGTGCGAGGAGCGGTAGAAGAAGCAGACGCTGCCGTCGGTGTGCCCCGGCGTGTGGATTATGTCGATGTCCTCGATCCGGTCGTCGTCCGTGCCGAATTCCAGATCTGGCTTGCCGTGCTTCGCCACGAACGGCGCCTCGATCGCGCTGCAGCCGAGCTTGCAGCCGAAGCGCTCCCGGATCCGCGCCTGGGACGGGCCGGCCTCGTCCCGGTGCGTCAGCAACTGGTAAACAACGCCTCCGTGGTCGGACATATGCTGGAGGTCGTCCTCGTCGCCGGTGTTGTAGAACAGCACGTTGCCCGACGGGCGCTCCAGGAAATAGGCGTGCGTGTTCAGTATGCCGCTGCTGTGGAGCGAGCTCTGCCACAGGTCGGGCGCGATCTGTTTCACGCCCGAATCCCCTGCTCCTCCTCGGCGCGCACCACGCCCGGTTCGTCGCGAAACCGCCCGAAATGCCGCTTCAGGTTCGGGAACTCGTCAATGCCGATCCCGCTGTAGGGCAGCCATCGGGTCATGATGTAGGCGAAGGCGTCGGCGCAGGTTCGCGCCTCGCCGACCATGAAGTCCCGCCCGTCGAGGTGACGGTCGAGAACCGAGTAGATGCCGCGCAGCCGAACGCCCGCCGCGGCCTTCACGTCGGCCAGGCTCGCCTCGTCCCGCTCGCCCGTGAAGCGTTCGGGCTTGAAGATCGGCATCCAGGCCGGATGCAGGTCGCCGTTCAGGAATGACAGCCACTGATCGAACGCCTGCCTCGCGCGCGCCGTGTCCTCCCCGGCCAGCTTCTTCTCCGGCGCCTTCGCCGCGACATAGTTGAGCAGCGCGTGCGCCTGGGTCATCACCCCGCCGCGGCCGTCGACCAGCGCGGGGACCGCGCCCATCGGATTGATCCGGCGAAACCCGGGATCGTCCAGATCGACCTCCTCCAGTTCGTAGGGCTCGCCCGACCAGATCAGCGCGACGTGAACGGCCAAAGCGCAAGTGCCGGGCGCATAGTAAAGCTTCATGGTCGTACCCGATCCATCTACTTCTCGTATCTCACTCTCTCGAACATCCGCATCGGCTCATGATCGCTTGCAAGTTACCGGTCGACAACCACGCTGTCGCATCGAGACTACTTGGAGCCTTTGTCTGATGGCCACTGCCACCCGCTCTGCGGCTTGGCTCAGAGTCGCGTCATCGAGGTGAACGTAGCGGTTCGTCGTGGTGGCCCGGCGGTGTCCGAGCAGGCGTCCGGCGACATGCAGGCTTTCGCCGTTCATGACCGTGTGCGAGGCGTGCGAGTGCCTCTTACTCCGGTTTCAGAATAACAGGCACACATATGCCAGCATTGCCGTCATGACGGGAGAGAACACCCTCACCGTCGGCCGGCTTCTCGGTCACAACGATCCCGGCACAACTCTGAAGTACACGCACCGCAGCGATGGCACGGCTGCAGAGGCAGCCGAGGCCGTGGGATCGCTTCTGACGGGAGTCGCGTCATGAACCGTCGGACCAAACTGACCGACGCCCTGATCCGGCGCCTCAAGCCCGGTCTTCGCGAGTACACGGTCCGCGACGCGATAGTGCCGTCGCTGGGAGTGCGGGTGCATCCCTCCGGCGGCCGCGCCTGGGTCCACTTCGTCGAGGGACGGAAGGTGTCGCTGGGACCGGCGGCGTTGAAGGCGATCGAGGAAGCCCGCGCCGAGAGCCGGAGGCAACTGTCGGACGGCGTCGAGGAGAAGAAGGGCATTCCGCTCTTCAGGGATTTCGTCGCCGGTCCGTGGCGGGAGTCCTGGGTTCACCGATGCAAGCCGACGACGATCAGATTGCGGGACACGCTCCTTCAAGGCCGGCTGCTTCCCGAGTTCGGCACCCTTCGCCTTGACCGCATCACGCCGGCGATGGTGCATCGGTGGTTCGACGACTGCAGCAGAACCGCTCCGGGGACCGCCAATCAGTGCCTGGAGACTCTTCGTCATGTTTTCAATCATGCGATCGTCTGCGGGTACGTTTCCTCAAGCCCGGCACGGAGCGTCAAGTCCAACCCGCGAAAGAAGATCACCCGCTTCCTCTCCCGGGAGGAACTCGACCGGTTGCACGAGGTGCTCGACCGCCGTGAGCGCGCCACGGCGACGCGCGCATCGCAACGTCTGCAAATCGATGTTATCCGGCTTCTCCTTCTGACGGGGTACCGCAGAGGAGAGATCGTCCGTTTGCGTCGGGATGAGGTTGCCGGAGCCTGTCTCCGGCTTGTCGACAGCAAGACGGGGCCACGAACCGTATTCCTGAACGGTGAGGCGCGAACCATCATCGAACGACGGATGAAAGGAGAGACGGAGTTTCTGTTTCCGTCGCCGAAGCACGACGGGCGACCGCTCGGCAAGATGCTCTCTCTCTGGTACGCCGTCCGCAGGGAGGCCGGGCTCGAGGACGTCCGCCTTCACGACCTCAGGCACACATTCGCCAGCCATGCTGTCATGCGGGGAACGCCGCTTCCTGTCGTGGCCCGCCTTCTCGGTCACAGCCAGACGACCATGACTCTGCGTTACGCTCACACAGGTGACCGGGAGACCGAAGTCGCCGCTGAACGGATCGATGGGGTGATTTCGAGTCTGCTCAGAGGTTGACTACGCGAGGCTGGCGGGAAGAACCCCCGATCATTCATTGGCATTTTGGGGTTGCAACACGGTTCCACAGAGTGTAAATGGCCCACATCCAACCGGGGTTGTTCGCGTCCTCGGATAAGCCGGTCCCTCGGGGGTGGCTTCCTCTATATCGGCCTCATCGCTCGATGGAGTACCTTGTCTTGGAGCACCTTGCGACTTTCAGCACGAGCCCCATGCATGGACTGAGTGGACAATGAGCATCAAAAAGTTTCCAATCGATTCTTGGACGCGTGAACAAAATCGCCGAGGAAAGAGAAGTGTTCTTTGCATCAACTCGAACCGTTGGTTACGCTTCGGAAAACCCAGTCGGCGGCCGCTTAAACTTGGCAGGCCCATATGGCTCGATGTGATGACGGACACTGACGACGAGAACGGCGATGTCAAGTCAAGGAAGTTATGCTCTCTTTGTGTCACAGTCGAACAATTGCAGAAGTTGTTGGATGAAGTTAGCAACTGCGACTAGCTCAGGAAATTGGCGACTACCTTGCGCTGCATTCGTACTGGTTTTGACTGCCAATTGAATCCCGCTACAAGCGGCCGTGGCAGAGGGGCATCGGAAGACCTTCGAGTGAATGGTCTCGCTAAAGTGTTCCCGCCATCTGCGACTGTCGCGCTGAGCCGGTAGTCTATGGCCGACCAAGCGAAGAGCAGTGGAACATGGCTCACACGGTGAACACCATTCAGGGACAACTCAATCTTTGGCCGGCTGCCGATGCTAACGAAGAACTCGGAGCATTCACAGGATCTTGCGCGCTCGAAGATGAGAGCTTTCCCTTCGAAGTCATCAGTGATGTGGCTGAAGCGGAAAGTTGGCGAAAAGAGATCAATCGTCCACTTTATCATATTCATAAATGGTGGGCGCAGCGGCTCGGCACAGTTTTTCGGGCAATTGTGATTGGTACATTCTCGCCTTCTGGCACCGATGTTCTTGACGCCTTCTATCGGCCGCTCTCCATTAAGGGGTTCACGGTCTTCGATCCATTTATGGGAAGCGGCACCACCATAGGTGAGGCAGTAAAACTTGGCGTTCGTGCTATCGGTCGAGACATTAATCCAGTTGCCCATTTTATCGTTCGCAACGCGCTGACTTATCATGATCGCAAGGCCGTATTCGACACCTTTCGAGAAATTGAACATGACGTTGCAGATGAGATTCGTGGGTACTATAAGACAACGTTGCCAGACGGCACAATTGCCGACGTTCTCTACTATTTCTGGGTGAAACAAATCAATTGCCCCGCATGCGGTAAAGCCGTCGATCTATTCTCTTCAAGAATTTTCGCTAAACATGCGTATCCCCAACGTCATCCCAACGCAATGGCGTCTTGCCCCTCATGTGGTGTGATAAATGCTGTTCGCTATGACGCAAAGGAAGCGATATGTTCTGGTTGTGCGTCCGCCTTTAACCCACAGAGTGGCCCAGCGCGCGGTCATAAGGCTGTTTGCCCACATTGCCACCATGGCTTTGCCATTGCAAAGGCCGTCCGATTGACGAACAAGCCCCCAGCGCATCGTCTCTATGCAAAGCTCGTGCTTACGCCGGGTGGACAAAAGATCTACTTTGAAGCCACAGACGAAGACAAGAGAGCCTTTGTTTTGGCCGAAAGAGACCTTAAAGGGCGATCTAGTGCTTATCCGATTGTCGCAATAAAGCCGGGCTACAACACCAATCAGGCGCTCGGCTACAACTACCAGTTCTGGCACGAGATGTTCAATGCGCGTCAATTGCTCTGCCTATCTATTCTTGCGGACCGTATTCGCAAACTCCCAGATCCCACATTGCGCGATCTTTTCACGTGCTTGTTTTCTGGCATTTTGGAGTTCAATAATATCTTTGCTTCGTTCAAGGGAGAAGGAACGGGAGCTGTCCGCCACATGTTTGCCCATCATGTACTCAAGCCAGAGCGCCTTCCGTTGGAGGCCAATGTTTGGGGTACTCCGAAGAGTTCCGGGTCTTTCATGACGATGTTTAAGGGACGACTTTGTCGGGCACTCAACTACGCGGACGATCCATTCGAACTTTATGTTCAGAATTCTCCTGCAAAGAAGACAGTCAGTAAGGTGTTCGGGCTATCACAGTCGCTCGGCTTCGATATTGCCGATGACTATGCGACCTTCAAGGATGGTAACTGCATCTATCTGTCTTGCGGAGATTCCAGTAAGACCGATATCGACGATGAGGCCATTGACGCAATCATTACAGATCCACCGTTCTTCGACAACGTTCACTATTCACAACTTGCAGATTTCTTCTACGTTTGGCAGAAACACATCCTTTGCGATGAGGGCGCTCAGCTTGCGGATACTACACGATCTTGCGAAGAAGTTCAGCACTCCGATGGGAAGGCATTTGCCGAACGTCTTTCGGGAGTGTGGTCTGAGTGTTATCGCGTTCTTTCAATGAGTGGCGTCCTAGCATTTACCTATCATCATTCTCGACCAGAAGGCTGGTACTTCGTGCTCCACGCCCTCATGAAGGCCGGCTTTGTAATCAGTGCGGTCTTTCCCATCAAGGCGGAAATGTCAGTCGCCATGCCTAAGCATCAGGCTAAAGAACCAATCAATCTCGATATTGTGCTCGTTTGTCGAAAACAGTCTGCTCTGGCACGTGACCGCCACTGCACTGGCAATCTATGGCATGTTGTTCGCCTTAAGGCTGCGGACCAAGCACGTCGATTTCATGAAAGAGGCCGCAAGCTTAGTCGTAATGATGTGCTAATCATCGTTATGGCGCAGCTGATCCATCAGCTTTCTCGTAGTTGCTCATTGGACTCTGCCCTGTCTATTCTGGCGGCGGCTGGATCCGACATTGAGAATGCGGTTAAGGACATTCACGTTGATGATGGCGAACAATGCTTGGAGAACTCGTCGTGAGTCTCGTCTGTGCAGTTTTCAAGAGTTGTGTTTCCGCAATGCGTAACAGTGTCTTAGTTGTTCGAGAAGGCCAACAGGACAAGGAGTTTCATTTCCAGAACTGGTTCAAGTCACGCCTTGATGACGTGGGCGAGTACTACGACGAGTCGGGGCGAAACACCTACCCCGACTTTACGATTGTAGGCCACAGGGAAGGCTATGAAGTAAAAGGCCTTGCATACCCTGGTCGAGTCGCCGATTATGACTGCAATAGCCAGTTTCCTTGCGGTGAACACAATGGTCGACAGGTGTTCTATGTCTTCGGTCGCTATCCGAAGAGTCCCGATGGCAACCGTTATCCCGTCCTTGATCTGGTTGTTTGTCACGGCAGCTTTCTGAATGCTGACAACACATATACGCACAAGAATGAGAGCTTCAGGGGTCTTGGAAGCTATGGCGATATTCTAGTGCGTGATCGAAAAATGTATGTTGCACCAACGCCATTTGAGTTGGCGCACGGTTCTGCTCATCACCGCACGCTCATTTTGCCGGACTGTATGACTGTGGATGAAGATCTGATTGAGGTGGCGACGTTGGTGCGACGTGAGGTCGCACGGATGATTGTGTCCTATAGTTTCGATTTGCGCTCCAATAAGTTGGAGAGGCATTTTGCCCCCAATCCGGCGGGACGCCGAAAACACACTTTCAAGGCGTATCGACTTGACGGTGATCCCCTTACGCCAGTTGAGCTAGTGGAGCGATCACGTGAGAAGGCTGATCAAGCCTATCGGCGGTCCCTCGATATTCTTGACGTCAGAGACAATGCCGACGACCGATGATGCATGGAGGAGTGCAAAGAGTCGTTGGCGGGTACGCTGGACGCTCTGCGTGCCTGTCGACACGAACCATCACGAAAGGTGCGTCAGGCCGGTCGCGCTGGGACGCCGCAACTGAATGTTCTGCTGGACCGAGTCGGGAGCGGAAGCTGTTGGGATCCTGCAGAGCCTGGTGCTGACATGCCGCCTGCACGGCGTCGATCCCTACACGTGGCTGGTGGATGTCCTGCAGCGGCGCGACCCATCCGGCCCGGGACGTGGTCCAGCTGACGCCACGTCTGTGGAAGGATCACTACGCCGAGAACCCGATGACGTCTGACGTCAGCAGGACCGTGCCCGCGAAGCTGCCGCAGGCGGCCTGACAATCACAGACTGGTCAGTGTGCGGGACGCTTGGTGTCATGGCCGTCGTAGGTCGTAGAATGACTGGATGCGCATGGTGACAATGGAAGGAGCGCGATAATGTCATGGATGAAGAGGCACAAGGAGTTGGTCGGGATAGCAGTCGCGATCATCGGGGTTGTCGTTGCAATAGTGATCTTTCTGCTTCCGCCAATTCCAACATGGTACGCGGATAGCGATGGGGACGGATTTGGAGACCCTAGCCCTACCGAGTCATGACAACTTTGCGTAGCGTCGGGCTATGTTTCGCTGCGCAGTGCGTGTCTCTGACCGGCCTTGAAGCCGATCCGGTGGCCCAGTGCGGCGCTTGAGAGGCGTGTCTGGCCGTGCCACATGATCTGGTTTCCCGGATCCGCATCATGCTTGCGGTTGCGATAGCCGCCGAGGTGGGCGACGAGGGCGACGGCATCGCCGAGCCGTTCGGGTGCCGGCAGAGCGTTCTCGCGGGCATAGTCGCCGAGGAAGTCGAGTTCATGATCGGCGAACATCACTTCGGGGTCGCAGTCGGGGACCTGGCGTCCCAGCAGTGTCATGACCATGATGCGCCAGGCGATGACGGCGTTGATGGCGATGGCGCGCTGCAGGCGCTCGGCGGTGCGGAACAGCAGGAACTCGGAGCGGCATCCCGACTTGAGGACGCGGAACAGGTCCTCGATCTTCCAGCGCTGGAGGTAGAAGCCGACGACCTCAGCGGCCTCCCTGGCGGTCGTGACCTTGAGCGTGGTCAAGAGGAACCAGCGCACCGGGTCCTCGCCGTCGGGGGGATCGCTTTCCACGACATGGACCGCACTGAGGGTGACGGGGTCGGCCTGCGGAACGCTGGCCGTCGCTGGCAGGGTGACGCGGCGGAACCGCATCTCGCAGCCGGCCAGCCGCTTGCGCCGCGCGGGACGGGCCTTCTTCCCGGAGGACTTGGGCCGTGCCACAAGCCCGTCGATCTCGACATCGATCAGGCCATCGGCGGCGCCGCCGCTCATGGTCGCGAACAGCTTTCCCGGGCCCAGCGTACGGTCATGCCTGGCACGAACCAGCAGGTCGACACGGCCATGCCGGCGCTGGGTGTCGAACAGCTCGAAGCAGTCGGCCTCTCGGTCGCACACCGAGATCACCCGCGTCTTGCCGCCGACCTCGCGCACCGCCTTGACGATGTCGGCGAAGCCGTCCACCCAGCGCCGCGTCGTGCGCCGCGCCTCGGCCTCCGGCGGCCGTTGCTTGAGCGCGTCGAAGCCCAGGCGCAGGACACCCAGCGGCAGTCCCGTCTGTGTGACGGCAAGCGTCGCGTGCAGGTGCAGGCCGAAGCTCCTGGCGCCGGTCTGGTTCTTGCCGATCACCTGCAGGTCCGTACACCCGGGCCGCGTCGTGAAGTTCAGGTCCGTGCCGTCCTGGAGCACCAGCACCGTCCTCTGCCCGCGGATCCGCTGGATGCTGCGCTCGCGGTGCGGCGCCAGGATGTTCTTCACCGTGACCGCCGACTCGGCCGGCGCCTCGATCAGGCGGTAGAAGGCGCTGATCGCCGTCCTGTCGCTGGCACTGTTGGCGTTGATCTTGCCTCCCGGATACGCCGCCAGAAGATCGACGCTCCTGACCAGACGCTGAGCCAGACGCTTGTCGCCCAAGGGAGCCCCTCCGAACTCGTTGGCGGCCCACACCCCGGAGCCCAGACCGGCACCCGGCTCGAGGACCGGTGCGACCTCGACCTCGGGTACCCCGAGCGTGCGCCGCCAGTTCCGGGTCAGAGCATACATGAAGATGCTCTTGACCGTGCGCTCCCGGCGCTTCGTGCGGTCCTGGCGGCCGCGGCCCTGGGTGTGGCCGACCTTCAGGAAGTTGGCGGCCCGCAGGCAGATGCCGTGCGAGCCCTCGTCGGCAAAGCTCTCCACCAGCCAGGGACGCAAGCCGTAGCGGGCCGCGAAGTCCCCCGGCAGCCGGCGCAGGAGGTGGCCCAGGACATGGCTCGCCAGGTGCGGACAGCGGACCGATGAACGGATCAGGAAGCGGCTCAGGCAGACCACGCGGTTGAGATGCGCCCGGCGCCCGGCGTCGCTCCAGCCGATCCAGCGGTCGCGGGCCGTCAGCCGCAGGGCCGCGGCGGAGAACCCCGCGGCACCAAGCCAGCCATGGGACGAGCCCACCAGGTAGCGCACCTGACACCCGGCAAAGGTGGTGATCCCATGGGGATGCTCCCGGGCGATCAGCGTGTTCCACACCTCACGCTGCGATGCCGTCTCGACCGGCACGAACTCGAGACCGTCGATCCGCGACGGGTGCGACGGAACCCCGACCGGCGCCGGTACGTCCGTGTCAAGCTGGCGCGGACGGTTGTCCAGCCCGCCGGTCCGGGGCGGCGGCAGGACGATCTCCGGCACCCGCTCGGCAAGACCCGCAAGCGCCTTCATGCAGCCGGCAAGCTGAGGCCGGCCGGCCGCGTCGATGAACGAGAACTCCTGGCAGATCCGCCGCCCCAGCGCCCGGCGGCTGCCAAACTCCTCTTGCGCCAGAATCGCCGCAACCCGCGCGCGCTCCGCCGTGCCGCCCAGGGTGCGGCTGATCTGAGACTGTGCCATCATGGCACAGGTCTACATCACCGGATTCACGATGTCCAGACCCTTTTGTCAGGACATGGTAGCCCTAGCGTGAGCGAGCGGTCGATATGGCAGCCCTCCGGCTTCGTGCGAAACGCCGACGATTGCTACGATGGGAACCCGGAGGCGAGGCCAGCGGCCGAGGAGTACTTCGGGAAGCACAGAGGCGACGGGAGCTTCGACTTCAACTGCGATGGCAATTCTACTCAGCAGCAATCTAAATCGGGCTCGTGCTCGAATGGGACGGCGAATCAAGGCTGGGAGGGCGAGGTCCCAGCGTGCGGCAAGGAGGGACAATGGCTCGTCGATTGTGATCGCAAACTTGATGGGCTGAGCATTAAGACAATTCGAGAAACGGAGCCCCGACTTCAGATGTGTCGGTAGCCAATAGAAGGAACATTGCCCGTCGTGCGCGATGTTCTGTAGAAGCGGTTGTCGCAACGCTGTCCACAACTTTCGCGGCGCGCGGTGGTCGAATGCGACACACCGTTCGACCACAGATAGCGATTGCAGGCTCTGTTGCAAAGGACGGGGCAAGCAAGCGAAGCCAACCCGCATTCGTCACCAACTGGAGCGATGGCCGCATATTCAGCCTTGGGCGCAGGCGAGGATCATGCTGCGCGCGGTGATGATGGACTTATGGGTAAGCGCCGCGCCGAAACCCTTGTTGACGTGTGACGCCGGGGATTGTCGGGGCTAAGTTCCAGGGCATGAAAAAACCAATGCAGTCCGCCGCGTAGACATCCATCACTTAAGAGCGACCCACCGCCGTGGGGTCTGGCTCGCCACAAGCTCCAACGACACCGGTGAGCACCGAGTCCCATCACGGCATCAGAATGCAACAGCCCTTTGACCCGACGGGGCCGATCATCTCGTCTGGCGAACAGGCGGGTGCTTATGGAACAACCACTTGCGGCACACCGGGCGCTCAAATGGCCTGTTCCGACATTAGAAGACGTTCTATCGATGGGGCGCGTGAATAACTTCTTGGCACCCACCAAAATTGCAGGTTCGCGGTGTTTTGTCCGTGTGTTCGAATCCGTGGAGTGCGTCGCACGCTGGGCAAACTGTTGTAATCAGATGTTCACCGCTGGATGGATTCGTTCCCTTTCTCAGCATGATGAACTTGTGTCGCTTGGAGCGCCAGGCGAACTGGTGGAAGGGTAGCGGGTGAAAGTCCCGCGAAACGAAAGGAGTAGCTAACCGCGTTTCCCCGCAAGCCGTGCATCGTCGGTCGTGAGGCCGGCGATGAAGCGTCGGCAGCGGTGCATGCGGGCGGGGATATTGAGCGCCGAAAGCCAAGTAATCCGAAGCGCCGAGACGGTCAAGTGCGTCGAAGGCAACACCGACCGCACCGTGAAGCAGCGAGGTGCGGAAGGGCTTCGCGGCGTCTGAGACCCCATGCACGCATGTAAGCCCGCCACCGGGACCTGGGAGATCTTCACTTCGCCCCGGCAGTCGTGCCGGGGCCGCAACGGGAAGGAGGTATCCGAAGCCTGAGATGAACGGAGTGAAGAAGTCGGACGAGGCAGTAGTACCGTCGAAGCGGGCGAACAAGGGGGTGCGAACCCCTGCGGAGTCCGTGGAGGGAAGGGTCTCGACCAAGGGGAATCCGCGAAGCGAAAGCACGCGCCGGACGCAGAGCCGGGCAAGCGTGACCCAGGCCGCCGAGCGGATACGGCAAGCAGCGACGAGGAAGCCGCAGGAGAAACTGACGGCGCTCTTGCACCATGTCACGCCGGACACGCTGCGCTGGGCCTTCCACGCGATCAAGCGGGACGCCGCGGCGGGGGTGGACGGCATGACATGGGCCAAGTACGCGGAGGGGCTGGAAGAGCGTCTGCTCGACCTGCACCGGCGCGTACAGAGCGGAGCGTACCGGGCGCCGCCGGTCCGGCGGGTCGAGATACCCAAGCCGGACGGCGGGACACGACCGCTCGGGATCGCCGCGCTGGAGGACAAGATCGTCCAGAAGGCGGTTGTGGATGTGATCCTGACACCGATCTATGAGGTGGAGTTCCTTGGCTTCAGCTATGGGTTCCGACCGGGACGCGGAGCGCACGATGCGCTCGACGCCCTGGCTTTCGGGATCGAACGGCGCAAGGTCAGCTGGATCGCCGACGCGGATTTGCAGGCGTACTTGGATTGGCGTTCATACTACACCCCGGTTTGCGTGCCTTGATCGAACAGGCTGGGACTGTCGGTTGGAACCCTGATTCGCAACGCTTTTTTTCTTCCCGCCTTGATGTGGATGGCGTCCAGCTCGCCGCGCTTTACACGCTGCAACACGGTCTGGCGTGACACGCCGAGGCGGTTCGTGGCCTCGAGCATCGGCACATAGCCAGGCGGCGCCTCTTCCATGAACCGGGGACGGAATGCCTCGTTGATGCGGATGCGCCAGGGGGCGCCGGGAGTGGCCTGTTCGCCATCAAGGAAGCCGTCGGCAAGCCATCGATGGACGGTCGAGGTGGCCACCCCGAGGACGTTCGCGGCTTTCCGGATGTTGACGAGGGTTCCGTCATCGGTCCGGGTCGATGGGTCAAAGCGCGGGATTTTCCAGTGACCGCGGAAGTGGCGAACGCGGTCGGCGGTGAACCGGAGACCTTGTGCGGTGGTTTTCCCCTGGCGGCAGAGGATGCCGGCGATGACATCGTCAGGGTGGAACTGCGCGAGGCGGCGCACCAGATCGACGGTGTTCTCGTCGGTCCGGACTCCACCCTGGCGCTTTTTCGGACGGTCCAGCTCGATTTCCGTCAGGCAGCCGGTGCACCAGTGAAGGGTGAGGTGGATGTGCGATGCCTCCCTCGGAGCCCGAATGACGACATCCTGGAGCACGGTGCGCAGCAGTTCTTTCTTGTCCCGAGCCGTGGTCGTGGAGGCATTCCAGACCTGGCGGAGATCCTTTCCCAACGCGATGAGGGCATCAAGGTCCGCCGGTTCAAGGGGACGGGGACGTTCCTGCCGGCGGCGGGCCAGTTCCGCCTGGCTGTCGTCAAGCGCCTTGAGGCATTGCTCCCATTCCGCCTCCAGCCCGCGCGCCACCAGGCGGTTTTCCGGATCGACGGCACGATAGCGCCGTTCGGCTCTGGCGGCTTCATAGCGAGCCCGCTCGACCTCCATCTCCCAGTGCGCAAGAATCCGCTCCCGGTCGGCCTCGACCTTTCCGGCGGCCTGCAGCGCCGCTTCGATCCCGGCCGGCTGGATGGCGTCCAGCACGGCCTCGCCGACGGCATGGTCGATCTTTGTGGCGCCCACATAGAGGCACAAGCGGGTCCGTTCCGCCGTCAACTCGCCGGCCGACCTGCAGTGATAGCCCGGCGATGCGGTGCGGCCGGTATAGTGGGTCATCAAACGGCGGCCGCATTCCCCGCAGACAGCAAGGCCCTGCAACAGGGCCGATCCTTCCCGGACCGCACCCTGACTGGCTCCGTGTTTCTGCGGCCGGGCGTTGGTGGCGATGCGGGCAAGGATCGCTTCGTGGGTTGCCCAGTCGATGTAGCCTTGATGGTGGTCGCGAATGAGGACGGGCCATTCCGAACGTGGCCGCATGCGGATGCGCTTGCGTACGGTTCCGGTATCGTCGATCACGGTGTCCTGACGCCTTCGTCCATAGGTATAGGCTCCGGCATAGACCGGATGGGTGAGAACCATGTGGATGATGCGGTAGGACGGCTTGACCCAACGGATGGTCTCGCGCGGCCCGCGCACCGGAAAGACCCGCTCCTGGCGCGAGAACCAGCGCCACACACCGCGCGCAGAGCCGAACTCGGGGAAGCGTTCGAACACCGTGCGGATCGCCGCCTGGACCTGCTCGTCGGGGTCGATGAGGAGTTCTCCGTCTCCGTCACCGCGAACATAGCCTGCCGGGACGCTGCGATAGAGTTCGCCGCGCGCCGCCTTGCTGCGGATGCCGCCGTCGAGGCGGGCGCGCAGGAAGTGAAGTTCGGCCTCGCTCATCGTGCCCTTGAGGCCGAGAACCAGGCGGTCGTTGAACAGGCCAGGATGGTAGATGCCGTCGGCATCGGCGATCAGGGTGTTGGTGAGGCTGCACAGGTCGATCAGCTTGTACCAGTCTGTATTGTTCCGGGCCAGGCGGGACGCCTCCAGGCCAAGCAGGATGCCGACCTTGCCCATCGCCACCTCGGTCGTGACCCGGGCAAAGCCGGTTCTGCCTTCCGTACTGGCGCCGGAGCGTCCGAGGTCTTCGTCGACGACATGGATCTGGTCAGGCCGCCATCCCAGATCCCGTGCACGGTCGACCAGGGCGTACTGGCGGCGGGTGGATTCCTGGTTGTGCTCGACCTGGGAAGCCGAAGACTGGCGGACATAGACGATGGCGCCGCGTTCCAGATGCGCCGGGGCGATTCGCATGTCAGCCATCATCCGTCTCCTGCCCGCAGACAGGCTGGAGCACGGTGCGTGCCATGAGATGGGCGAGGTGTTCCAGAACCGCCTGGCGGACAGCCGCATCGAGGGTGGACCACACGCGAGCATGAGACGCCTGGTGTGGCAGGAAGAGGTCCAGCTGCATGGCCATGCCACTTGATCGTGCGATGCATCATGTGATGGAGCATGGTAACGTTACTGGGGGTCGGGATCAATCCCGTCCGAAGCCGCGCGGCAAGTCCACCTCGTTCAGGGCGTCGAGATCGAGCGCATCGATGGCCTGCAACTTGGCATGAACCGCCGTATCCTGAAGCCCCTCGGGCAAGGCTTGAAGCCAGTTGCGATAGTGCTCCTGCAAGGCGATCAGGGTGTCCACCGCATCGTGCCAGCGTTGCGGCTTCGAGCGCCGGTCCTTGGGACGCCGGTACTGCACGGGGCAGGCGCCGGCCTTGAGCCGCTCGCGGTAGCGGCGTTGCTTCTCGGCAGGGGTAAGGGGCATCGTCATTCTCCTGACGGCGGATGGGCCATGTCGATGCCATGTTAGCGTGACCGCTCAGGTTGGGCGTGGGACGACTGCCCTGGCGAACATCCTGCGGTGAGCGCGGGAGCGGATTCCGGAGAACCCGTCGGGGAGTCCGGGCCCACCTCGGTGCGTTGGCGAATCCTTTCGATCCGGTCACGCAATCTCTGCAGCTCCCGCACTCCGACAGTGGGCAGTTCGGAAGTGTCATCGGTATCGGACGGCCCGGCGGTTCCCGCATCGGTCCATTCCACGGGCACATATCGCTGGCTCTCATCCGGGAACAACAGCAGGAACTGGGGCTGGTTCTGGCGGCGGGCCCGGCCCAGGACATTCAGGGACTGTCCCTCGAACACGTGGGCCTTGCGGGTGATGCGCACCACATCTGGAAAGTCATGGATGTGGGTAGTCTGTGACGTGTTCCTTCGATTCTGTCTCGCGGGACTGGCTGGTCCGGTTCCTTGAGCACCGGATCGGGGACAAGCGGGTGATCCGGCTGATCGTCAAGTGGCTGAAAGCCGGCGTCATGGTCGATGGCCAGTGGCAGGATACTCCGCAGGGCACGCCACAAGGGGCGAACGTCTCGCCCGTGCTGGCGAACGTGTACCTGCACTACGTCCTCGACCTCTGGTTCCATCGCAAGTGGCGGCCTGAAAGGGCAGAAGGAGACGCCATCATCGTGCGCTACGCCGATGATGTGGTCGTCGGGTTCGAGCACAAGCGGGACGCGGAACGCTTCCTGACTGCGCTTGGAGAGCGGCTCGGCCAGTTCGATCTGGCCCTGCATCCGGTCAAGACCCGGCTCATTGAGTTCGGCAGGTACGCGGACGCGAACCGCCGGGCGAAAGGGCTGGGCCGCCCGGAGACGTTCGACTTCCTGGGCTTCACGCACTATTGCCGGAAGACCAGAAGCGGGCGCTTCGGGCTCGGACGCAAACCCGCAGCGAAGCGGGTGAGGCGCACTCTGCGGCGCATCAAGGAGGTTCTGCGGCGACGCATGCACCACGACCCACAACAGGTCGCACGGTGGCTGGGACGGGTCGTCAACGGATGGCTGAACTACTATGCCGTCCCGACCAGTTCCCCCCACTTGGAGCAGTTCGTCCGTGCCCTGCAAAGGATATGGATGAAGGTGCTGCGTCGGCGGTCGCAGCGGGGCCAGTTCAGCTGGAAACGGCTGGCGGCGCTGGTGGATCGCTACTGGCCCAAGCCTAGGATCCGGCACCCCTGGCCGGGCGCGCGGTTTGCCGTCAAACACCCGAGGTAGGAGCCGGATGCGTTAACGCGCACGTCCGGATCCGCGCGGGGGGCGCTGGGCAACCAGCGTCCCTACCGCGACACGTCTCGAAATGTACCCCATTTGCGTAAGGGGTGATCACGAGGGTCACGAGTCATTCGATATTTGACAATGTCGGCCTTGAAGATCCACGACACGCATCCAATCAACCAGTGCGATGCTTCTCCGACTAGTGGCCATTCGGGCATGGAGTCTGGAATGATAATGTCACCCGTTACCCAAACTAGAGAGGTCAGTATTCCCCATCCAGTGTTGGTTTTCTGATTATCGCAGCGCCTGATTCCCGGATTGATTTGCGTCGCCCGGGACGGGTTGTTTCGCCCTCTGCCGGTTTTTTCGGCTGGCGGTGCTTGTTGTTTCCAAGCAGGGGTTTCCCGTGACGGACTGTCGGGGGTCAGTTCACGGTCGGCAAGGGTCGAGGGGTGTTCCACCGATGAGGCCGTAGATGCCGTGTTGCTGGAGGATGTCGTTCCAGTCCGTGGCGCCGTCGGGGCGGACGCGCCGGATTCCCTTGTGTGCGGCCATCAACTGGCGTGCGGCGGCATCGCCGGCTTCGTCGGCGTCGAAGCCGCATGCCACGGAGACGATGTTGAGGGTCAGGAGCCATTGAGGCAGGCGGCGGGCGAGGCCTGCCGTGGAGGCGTACATGGAGACCGTCCCGCCGGCGCCCAGGGAGAGGGCGGAGAGGGCGTCGATGGCGCTTTCGGCGATGAAGAGGGCGATCTCCGGTTGCTCGGGGCATGAGGTGAACCAGAAGCCGCCGCGTTCCTTGCGGGATCCCGGGGCCATGCCGCGGAAGCGGCTGCCGTCGCGGCGGCGGCGTATTCCGACGAGTTCCGCCCCGGTGGCGTTTCCGGAGGCGTCGCGGCACAGGAAGACGGCGTTGTCTCTGGCGTCGGCGTAGAGCAGGCCCTGCTCCCCGAAGCCGTCGACGCGGAAGGTCTCGATGGCGCGCTCGTCGATCAGCCAGCGCCGCACGGCGGGCCACGATGCGGGGCACCGCCGGGGCAGGATCAGGGGCTTCGCGGGCGTCGCCCGCGGCCTTTGCGGCCCATGATCCGTCGAGGCCAGCCATGCGATGGCCTGGCGCGGCGTGCATGCCGTGGCATGGATGACGAAGTCGATGGCGCCGCCACCGCCACATCCGCGGAGATGGTCGTAGAACTTCGGGCCGTTGATGGAGATCACCGACCCCGGGCGTGTCCAGCGCGCCTTGTCGCGGCGGCATGGCCGGTATCCCAGGGCACGGGCCAGCGGCTCAAGGGGGCGGTCGCGCGGGTGGCTCACGGTTCGAGATCCTCGCGGGCCTGGTGGACATGCTCGAGGGTGACTTGGCGGGCCTTGTCGACGGCGGCGGCGTGGAGGGCATGGTGGGCGAAGGTGTCGACCTTGCGGGGGACGCCGCGGGCGAGATCGAAGATGGCCTCGATGGCGTTCTTCTCGAACAGCGGGACGTCGGCGCCGGCCAGGCGCATGCGGTGCTCGACGTAGGCCTCGGCCTCGTCGCGTTCGAGGCCGGGGAGGTGGCAGCGCACGACGATGCGCTGGGCGAGGGATTCGTGCACCGCCATGGTCAGCCTGCGGCGCAGTTCGGTGAGGCCCGTGAGGAGGAGGACGAGGCGGCGTTCGCTGTCCATGCGGAAGTTGGTCAGCAGGCGCAGTTCCTCGAGGAGTTCGTTGTGCAGGAGGTGGGCCTCGTCGATGACGAGCAGCGAGAGTTGACGCGTCTCGCCGAGCCGGCGCGACACGTCGGCGCGGATGGCGCGCCAGGCGCCATGGCGCGAGGTGGCGCGCTCGAGACCGAGTTCGGCGGCGATGAGGTTGTAGAGGTCGAGGATGCTTCCGGTGGTCAGCGAGATGTAGGCGACCTTGAAGAGGCCGCTGTGGAGGCCCTCGCAGACCTTGCGGCAGACGGTGCTCTTGCCGCAGCCCGCCTCCCCCGTGAGGAGACCGATGCCGCGCATCTCGATGAGGTGGCCGAGGCGCGCCTCGGCCTCGAGCTGGCCGCGAGCGGGGAACAGGTCGCCGGGCTCGGGAGCGTCCTTGAAGGGATAATGCCTGAGGGCGAAGTGCTTCGTCTGCATCACGATGTCTCCTCGTCGTCATGAGGTCTGAAGGTCAGGGTGCGGCGGATCAGGGCGTTGGCATGAACGTCCAGCGGCGTGGCGACGCCGGCGTCCCTGCCGTCGTGGACGATCCTGACGGGTCGATCGAGGCGTGCCGGATCGAAGCGCAGCGTGACCTTGTGTCCCACCAGTTCGGCGGGCGCTTCGTAGAGGCGGTTCTTCAAGCTCACGGTGCGATCCTTGTGGACCCGGCGGTCGACCTCGAAGAGGAAGATGTCGTCGAGATCGACAGTCGGGCCGAGCATGGGCACGTCGGCGGCCAGCGAGGCCCACTTGTCGAAGGGCGTCATGCCGCCCAGACCGCGATGGGGAGCCCTGTGGTAGTCGCCTTCGATCCATGTCCTCAGGCGCAGGTTGAGGGCGTCGAGACTGGCCAGCTCGGCGCTCTGGAGACGGGGCAGGAGCTGGATCCGGACTGTTCTCAGCCAGCGTTCGATCTTGCCCTTGCCCATCGGCCGGTAAGGCGTCGCGTGGATCAGGACGATGCCCAGTCTGGCGCAGACCAGGGCGAGATGGGTGGAACGGAAGTAGCTGCCGTTATCGACATAGAGCCGGACCGGCAGGCCCCTTCTCATCAACGCCTCGCGGAACACCGGCAGGAAGGACGCCGTGTTCTCGGACATGGCGAAGGCCGCATAGGGAATGACTCTCGTCGCATCGTCGATGAAGGCTATGAGGTAGGTCTTGAACCTGCGTCCCCCGGCACCCTTGACCTTCGGCCCGTGCAGGACGTCCGCCATCCACAGGTCATTGGCACCGGGCCAGGTGAAGCGCCGCAGGTCCCGGGCCTGTGTGTCGGCGGGCTTGTCGAGCCCCTCGGCGGCGAACAGGCGGTAGAGCGTCGAGGACGCCAGCGTCGCGTCGTCGGCCAACTCGCCCGACGCACGGGCCTGCCTGATCACCTCGCGCACGCTCAGGTGCGGCGCATCACGCTTGATGGACAGCACGAGTTCGATCGTCTCCGGCGTCATCCGCCGCGGCCTGGCGCGGTCACGGCGGCGCTTGGGGTAGAGGCCCTCGAAGCCATGCTTGCGGTAGTGATGCAGCCAGTCGCGGATCGTCCCCTCAGCGATGCGGTTGCGCCGCGTCCCGGGGATCACCCAGATCCGCTGCGACAACTCCCTGATCAGCGCCCCGATGGCTCGCCGGTCGGCAACCAGCAGGCCGGCGATCACGCCGTAACGGAACAGGGCGACGCGCTGACGGTGGTCTTCGGTGCCGGGGGACATGGCCACATCTTCCCGTGTTGGTCCGTGGAAGCTGCGACCTTCGACGGTCCCGAGCCTCTCACATAGTGCCGTCGCGTGTTGGCGGCCCCGTCGTGCTCCGGGGACCCCGCGGGTGAACGGCGAATCCAACGGGACAGGGAAGATGGACAAGGTGGTCGCAGCCCAGCTCCCGCACGCACACAAGCGCCTCGCCGCACGCCAGGTGGCTGCGCAAACCGATCAGGCCCAGACACGTCGTGTCCAGCAGCACCGGGAACAGTCCGGCCAGGATCCGCAGGCTCTGATGAACGCCGACAACCCGGCGGCGCAGCGACCGCCGCGCACTCGTCAGGTCAATCGCCTCGGGATAAAGCACTCGCACGCCCGCCCACAGGCTGCCCGCTTCCTCGACCGCCACAACCTGCGCCTCGCACGAGGCAAGCGTCCCCGCAAGACGCGCCTGAAGACAGCCCGGCAGGGCGCTGAATGACCGGTGGCAGGGGCGGCAATACCAACGCGCCACGCGCATGCCTCGCGGCGTCTTGCGCCCGTAGGTCCCGTTGCGCGTCATCCCGCAGGCCGTCACCGCCAGACCCCGGCAGCACACAGGAGGGGTTGCGGTGCGCCATGCCTCCTGCGCAACATAGTCCTCGGCGGACAACGTCGTCTCATCCAGATGCTGCAAACCTCCGCCCGTGGCCCGGCGAGCGACAGTCGCGCGGGCCACACTCCTTCATGGACCCGCACCATGGTGCAGCAGAACCGACAGGCGGCCTATGCGGTCACCCGAAAAACACCCTGCTTGGAAAAGAAGAAGAGACCCTGGAGGCATCCGCACTCTCCCGGTCTCTCCGGGGAATCAGCACGGATCAATGTGGGAAAAGGCGGCCTCGGCCGACCGGAACAATCAGGGGTTCAACACCAGCAATCGCCGTAACGTTCTCGTAAAGTCGCTATAAGCGATGATCGGAGTATTTCATCATGACTCCCAAAATTGGTATTCTACAAGATATGAACACTTGCGCATGCGCAAGCCGTTCAACGTAAGCGAACACTTTTCGACATCTTTCCATTCCAAACGCTAGAGAATATCGCCAAAATAAGCCATCTATCTTTGTAGGTTGCTACCGTTTCATTCATGAAGAATCCCGTGATGCAGGCGGCGCAGGGTTCTTCTTGAATGAGACGGTAACACATAATCTACCCGAACAGACAACTTATTTTGGCATAATTCCTAAGCGAACTTTAACGAGGCAGGACACCTTCCCTTGCCTGGTTAGGATCTAGGAAGGAACTCGTCGGCCACGATCTCGGCACGACTGACCAGGCGAACTGCCGACTCTCAATGCGCTGGACCCAGCATCCCAATGGCCGCTCAGCGGTTGGCTCCGCACAGCCACTTCATCACTCTGACTCAGCTGAAGCCCGGAATTGCGATCCGCTTCTTCAGAGTTTTCTCACCGATCCGGCTGGAACGAAAGTTCGGGCACGACCACCTCCCAGGAATCGCACTTCACAGTGTCGCGATACTGTGGCTCCGATGCATCACGACCCCAGCCGACGACGGCCAGCACCCTGGCGGATCCGCACCGCATCCCGGCGGGCGGCTCGAAACGCTTCGCGAGCCGCCCCACCACCATGCCGCCTTGATCCCGCAGTATCCACTCCCCGCGATCCGCAGTGCGCGCTTGCAGCGGATCGCCCGGCGACAGCGCGGCGATGGACCTGTGGATCGGATGGCAGGGCCCCTGCCGACCGGCGAATCCCAAATCCACATCGCGGAGCCCGACACGCACATGGCGGAACTCGAGGCCGGCCGAAACAGGCGGAAGCTCGGCAGGTTTCCGGCGCACGATTGAAGGATCACCCTGCAATCCGTCCACGAGCCCGCGGGTTCCCTCGAACCGCGCCAGAGTGAGAGTCTGCCTGGCCCGTGTCATGGCCACGTAGTAAAGGCGGCGCGGCGCGTCGGCATCCTCGCCGCGGCCGATGCGGTCCCAGCCGCCATCGAGAACCGCGACGTGGTCGAACTCCAGTCCCTTGGCCCGGTGCGCAGTCAGCAGAAGGAGACCGTGCTGGCGCCGTCGGATATCCCGCCCCCATTCCGCCAGCCATTCGATGACGTGATCCACCGGGGTTTCCCCGTCGCCGGTTTCCAGCGCGTGCTCCTCGATGGATTGCCGCAACAGGTCGTGCCAGGGGTCGGACGGCCGCGCGTTCACCCATCGGCGAAGGGCGTCGCCATTGACGATGCGCGGCTGGCGTCCGCGCAGCCATTCGACGAACGCCCGGGTCTCGCGCAGGCGCCAGAAACTTGGGATTTCCTCGTTTCCCATCTGCGAAGGGATGCCGTGCGCTTCGCAGTACGCGCGAACCGGGACAAGATACTCCCACTCGCGTGCCAACACGGCACAGCGGGACCAGTCCCAATCTGCGGCAAGCTCGGCAAGGCGCAGTAACTCGGTCATGACGGTTCGCGCCTGATGAATCGGGTCACTGCCGGCCGGCAGAACCTGCACCCGACTGCGCGACACCGGATCCACCTTTTCCCAGGCTCCACCCGCAGGATCTTTCTCTCGTGCCCGGTCGATACGGATCGGATGCCCCGCCTTCATCCGCGCCTGAGCGGGTTCGATCATCGCATTGGCCGCTGCAATGATGTGGCGGGTGGAGCGATAGTTCGCCGTGAGATAGGTCGGCCTGGGTCCGTAGTCTCCCTCGAAGCGCCGAATGAACTCCACCGAGGCGCCGTTGAAGGCATAGATGTTCTGATCGTCGTCACCGACCGCGAACACGGTGAGCTTTCCGGCATCGTCCTCGAGCGTGCGTCCGGCCAGGGCGGATATCAGCTCGTACTGTTCTGACCCGATGTCCTGGTACTCGTCCACGAGGATCCAGCGGAACCCCGCCAGCAGGCGCTCGCGCCGGTCGTCCGCCTCATCGGATGGGAGGCCTCCTCCCCGAAGCAACTCGATCGCCCTCTGGAGCACCTCCCGGAACATTTCGTCGTCGGGGCGTTCCGCCCGACCCGTAAAGCTGGCTCCGGCCAGGCGCATCGCGAGCGCATGGCATGTCAGAACGGTCACGCCACGGGCATCGTCGCCGATCAGCGCCGTCAGCCGCCGGCGGATGTCGACGGCCGCGTGGCGATTGTAGGCAAGCGCCAGGATGCCGCGGGCGCTCTCCCGTCTCGCCCGTATCAGATAGGCGATGCGATGTACCAGCACGCGCGTCTTTCCGGAGCCCGGCCCGGCGAGCACCAGCACGTTGGTCTGATCCCGGTTGTCGGCAACGATGCCTTGCTGGACCGGGTTCTTCAGGTTTTCGACAATCGCCCGCCACGAGTCGGGCGTGGTCTCGCGGCCGATCTCCCGCTCCCGGCCGGGAAGCCAGCGGGTGAGGAACTCCTCTTCCTTCAGCGTGAAGTAGTCCGCCGCAAGGCGCAGGGCGTCCGACATGGCGGCGAGGCCGCGCTCGGCGAACTCCACCATCACATGGATCTGGAGCACCCGGCCCTTGTAGTGAAGGGCGAGAGGCTCGAAGTCGGTTCGCGAGAACCCGCGACGCTCCCGGTGCTCCAGGCGGATGGTCATGGCCGGGCGGAACACCGCCATCCCCTTGTTGAGACGGATCACCTCCTGCTCGTGCAGCCAGAGAAGTGCCCGGTCCAGCAGCTTGTCGGGATTGCGGACCCTGCTCTTCAGAACAATGTCGGCCTCGACCGCCTTCAACAGGTCCCCGAGCGTGGTCTCGGCCAGCAGATCGGTGCCACGGGAACCGCGCGGCAGGCAGGAGAGCAGGTGATCCAGCAGGAGTCGGGCCGCTTCACGCCTGATCCCGGCAGTCTCTTCGAGCGCGTTCCACTCGCGGAGCAGCGTCACCCGGGCGGTTTCGGCATCGCGCTTCCGCACAGACAGGCTGCCTGCGGCGCCATCGGCTTCGCCGCGGCCGTCATAGGCAATGCCACGCAGGATCCGCCAAAGCCGCTCCGGCAGGGGATCTGTCAGACCCTGGTCCCTCAGCACCTGTGACATGACACGCAGATGCATCGATGCCGTCTCTCCCTTGTCCAGTTCCGATGCCGCCTCGCGCATGTACGCAATCAGGGCCATCTCCAATCCGACTGCCTCTTCCAGGCGTTTGAGAGAGGCGCGCTCCACGCCGGCGTGGACGAATGCCGTCAGAGCCGTGTCGTTGCTGGCGATGCCGAACCTTTCGAGCGCATACAATGCACCGCGAACTCCTTCGGAGCTCAGGCCGGAGACACCCATCAACTCGTCCGTGGTGACGCCCTCGTCCGCGCCCGCTTCAATGAGCATCTCGGCAATACTCCGCAGCTGCTTGCGATAGGCGTCTGTCACCGCCGCGCCGGCAAGCCGGCTTTCGGCTTCTTCTATCGAGTTCACCCTGAGGGACGACGGGAACACCTGGACCACATTTTCTTCCCGGCTCAGCAGCTCCGCCTCTTCCAGCCAGGCAACGGCAGTCCGGACACGGGTATCGTCGGTGGCGGAGTCGCGTTCGAACGCGTTGTCTTCGTCCTCGCCGAGGATCTCGCCCGCGGTCGCCACCACCTCGCCATCGAGACGCTTCTTTCGATCGAGCCTTCGCAGCGCCCTCAGGAGACCGTGGATCTCCTCCCTCTTGAGGCGTGAACGCGCCGACATGCCGAACTGGCGCTCCACGTCGTCCGCCACGTAGAGCAACACGCATCGGGCGGCGGCAAGATCGCGTCCCGCGCGGCCGGCTTCCTGCAGGTAGTTTTCCAGGGACCCCGGAATGTCGGCGTGGATGACCAGCCGCACGTCCGGCTTGTCGATCCCCATGCCGAAGGCGTTGGTCGCCGCGATCGCGCGAAGCTCTCCGGAGACGAAGCTTCGCTGCACGTCCTTCTTGGTCTCCGGTTGCAGTCCTGCATGATAGTGACCTGCCGTCACGCCCTTCTGTTGCAGATACTCGGCGACCTCTTCGCTCACCTGCCGTGTCGCGCAATAGACGATGGCGCCGCCCGGCATGTCCGGCGGCAGGCAGGACATCAGGATCTGATGGATGTGGGCGAACTTCTCGCCGGGCGAGGTCGCAATGACCTCGAACGACAGATTGGTGCGTTCGGCCCCGCCGTCGAAGACCGTCAACTCGATGCCGAGCTCGTCGCGGAAGTGCCTCGCAATGTCCGCGGTCACGTCCGGTTTCGCCGTTGCCGTCAGGCACAGCACCGGCGGTACCAGCCCGTCTCCCGCTCGCTCCCGGATGAAACGTCCGACGTAGCGGTAGTCGGGACGGAAGTCGTGGCCCCAGTGCGACAGGCAGTGCGCCTCGTCGATCACCCAGCCGCCGATCTCCCGCTGGTCGAGAGCCCTGCGCACGGAACGGGACCGAAGCTGTTCCGGCGAGATGAGGAGAATCGCCGCGTCGCCAAGCCGGACCCGGTCCAGCGCATCGGTACGTTCGGGCATCGAAAGAAGCCCGTTGACGGTCAAGCAGGAGCCGATGCCGCGCGCCTCCAGTCCCGCCACCTGGTCGGCCATCAGCGCAACCAGGGGAGAGATGACGACCGTCAGCGCGCCGGTCTTGTCGTAGCGAGAGAGCGCCGGGATCTGATAGCAGAGCGACTTGCCCGTGCCCGTCGGCAGGATCCCCAGGACGTGTTTCGCCGCCATCGCCTCCTCGACAATGGCCTGCTGCATGGGACGGCCGTCTTCGTGCGCCGGTTCCGTTCGAAAGCCGTCGAAGCCGAACCAGCGCTTCAGTTCCTTACGGGCATCGTGCCGCTCCCGGCACCAGCCGCAGGCGGGATCGGCGCAGGCCGTGTCCCTGAGGCGATGCACGAGCCGACCCGCTTCCGGAAACTGGTGGCGTACCCAGGGCGGCATGACCGAATTGCCGCCCGCCACCGACAGCCACGCCAGGGCGTAGGCCAGTGGCCAGCCGAGGTCCCAGGCTCTCTCCAGCACCTCGCGCCCGTGCGTCGCGCAGGTCACGCCGTCCAGAAGCCGGCCTGCCGCCGCCAGTGCCTCCGCATCCGAAGGGCGGCACGCACCGCGAAGCCGGCAGAACAGGTCGTCAAGGGCGCGGTCCGCATGCTCATGTTCCGGGGTGCTCAACCGGTGCCAGGCGGTGAGCAGGTCGGGCGCCATCTTGCTCAGGGCCTCCTGCTGGTCGTCGAAGACCTCCAGCGCAAGCCGCGCGTCCAGCTCCGGATCGTTGATCCGCCCGCGCTTGAGACGTCCGTCCTGATAGTGCTTGACGAGATGATGATAGGGGTTGCGGGGAAAGGCCAGCGGACTCAGGCGCAGCGTGTCGACGGCCGGCAGCTTCAACAGGCGAAGATCGGAGTCCGCGGCGGCCAGGTGCGGCAGGTCGAAGGCGATCAGGTTGTGGCCCAGAACGAAGGACACCCCATCAGCGAAGCGATCGAGTCTTGCAAGCGCCATCGCAAGATCGCCGTCAGAATGCTTCAGAGAGCGGCCCGTATCCGAGCGCACCGCGCCGAAAGCGCGTATGCGGCCATCTTTCTTGTCAACCTCAAGGTCGAGCGAAAGACAGCACGGTGAGAATGGTTCGAATTGCTTCAAGGCTGGTCGCTTGCATTGGCGTATCGGCTGGACGCCAACTTACTGACATCATGGAGGACTGTCTGTAACCCTCCGCCATTGGGATGTGTTGGGTCTCTGTTTAGTTCGTTAGGAGCCCGTGGATTTTTCCCACATTGCGTGAGTGGTGGATTGGCCGGGATGGTGGGCGAGCGCGGGAAGGGACGCTGTTGCGGCGCCGGTCCGGGCCTGTAGTCTTGGTCTTCCGACAAGGAGTAGGCCCGCGCGGGAGGATGTCCCCGCCGGGCCTGTGGCCGGTATGCAACTTCGTTTTGCGACGGGGCTTTCCGGCGAGGACTACGTTAGGACCGAGGCGTGGCGCGATGCAAGCCTTGATCGCTGCCCGAACCACCCGCATGGCGGATGTTCCCTGGGACCCAACGGCACCTACGCGCGCAAGAGTCCGCGCGGTGCGAGGGTTGCTCGCTGGTATTGCCCGGAGAGTCACACGACGTTCGGCCTTCTGCCGGACTGCCTGGCGGCGCGTCTGCCGGGCACGCTGGACGATCTGGAGGCGGTCGTGGTGGCGGCCGAGGAGGCCGGCAGCCTGGAGGAAGCGGCGAACGCGGTGCGCCGCCCCGAGGACGATGACGCCATCGAGCTTCCCGGGGCGATGCGCTGGGTGCGCCGCCGGATGCGTCTCATTCACGACATTGTGTCACGGGTCATCGGCCTGATCCCCGACCGGCTGGCGGGCTGTGCGGCGACCATGGTGGCGGTTCGCGAGCGTCTCGGAGGCGACGGCGCCCTGATGAAGCTGCGCGCACTGGTCTCGGCGCAGCTGCGGACACTGCCCTCGCCTTTGGGCTTCCAGGCCGGTGGCCTCGGCGTGACGGATCGCATCTGTGCCTTCCAACACTCGACGGGGCCTGATCCGCCCGGTGCGGCGGCGTAGCGTCATGGTCCAAGGGGCATGAGAGCCCTCTGATGCGAGGACCGTGACATGACAGAACCGACTGACGAGCGGCGCCAGGCGGTCGCGCTCTTCCGATACGGCGTGATCGCCGACCTGGTGCACCTGCCGGTGGGCACGCCGGGCACCGGCGCGATGCTGCGCGCCAAGGCCGGGCGGACGTATGTCATCCCCGGCAGCAGCCGCACCCGCGTCGCTGCCGAGACGATACGCGACTGGATCAAGGACTACCGGCATGGCGGCTTCGAGGCGCTCTACCCGAAGCGGCGCGGCGACCGCGGCAAGCCCCGGCGCCTGCCGGTCGAGGTTGCCGACCGCCTGATCGAACTGAAGACGGAGAACCCGAACTTCTCGGTGCGCCTCATCATCAAGGCGGCCCGCGACGAAGGCGTCGATCATCCGCTCGCTCCATCGACCGTGCACCGGCTGCTCGCCCGTGAAGGGCTGTTCGAGAAGGCGGCGAACGACGGCGCCGACCGCCGCCGCTTCGCCTTCCGCAACGCCGGCGAGCTGTGGATGTCGGACATCATGCACGGGCCGAAGGTCCGGCACGGCAGAACCCGGCGCAAGACCTACCTCATAGCCTTCATCGACGATGCCACGCGGGCAATCCCGTTCGCGGCCTTCGCCATGGCCGAGAACACCGCGGCCTTCCTGCCGGTGTTCAGGAACGCCATCGTCAGGAGGGGCCTCGCGGAGAGACTGTTCGTCGACAATGGCTCGGCCTACCGGTCGCGTCATCTCGCCCTGATCTGCGCCAGGCTGGGCGTGGCGCTGATCCACGCGCGGCCCTGGCAGCCCGCGAGCAAGGGCAAGATCGAGCGCTTCTTCAGGACCCTGCGCGGGAGTTGGCTGAACCACCTTCAGGACGCCGACCGGGAGACCCTGGAGAGCCTGAACCGCAGCCTGTGGGCGTGGATCGAGGGCGAATATCATCATACGCCCCATCGCGGCCTCGGCGGCCGCACGCCCCTCGAACAGTGGGCCCTGGCCTCGGACGCCGTCCGCTACCCCGGGCCCGAGCTGGACCTCGACGACCTCTTCCTCTTCGAGGCCAGACGCCACGTCTACAAGGACCGCACCGTCAGCCTCAACGGCCGCGTCTACGAGGTCGATGCCCTGCTCGTCGGCCACAAGGTCACCCTGCGCTACGACCCCGAGGCGCCGCCCGGACGGCCCCTCGACGTGGTCCACGACGGCAAGCCCGCCGGCAAGGCAACACGCCTCGACGCCTATGCCAACACCGCGGTCAGGCGGAACCGGCCGGCGAGGGAGATCGAGGCCGATGCGCCGCCGCCGGAACCGCCGCCGTCGCCGCTCAGAATGCGCAACTTCAAGAAGAGGGACCCCTGATGTACCGCAAGCACTTCGCCTTCACACGCCTGCCCTTCGAGACCCCGGCCGAGACCGACGAGCTCTTCGAGTCCAACGCCCGCCGCGAGGCCGAGGCCCGCCTCGGCCATCTCGTCGACCTGCGCGGCATCGGCCTCATGACCGGCGAGGTGGGATCCGGCAAGACCACCGTCTGCCGCCATGTCGCCGCGGGCCTCCATCCCGGGCTCCACCGCGTCCACTACGTCTCGCTCACCACCGGCAGCGTGCTCGACATCTACAGAGAGATCGCATGGGAACTCGGCGTCCCCGCCCAGAACTCCCGCGCAGGCGCCCGCCAGGCCCTGCGCAACGAGATCTCGCGGCTCGCCGTCGAGGCCAGGCAGCTGCCGGTCCTGGTCATCGACGAGGCCCATCATCTGCGCAACGACGTGCTCGAGGATCTCCGCCTGCTGACCAACTTCGCCATGGACGCCGAGCAGCGCCTGTGTCTCATCCTGGTGGGGTTGACCGAGCTTCGCCGCCGCCTCGCCATGGCGATGCACGAATCCCTCGCCCAGCGCCTCGTCGTCAGACACCATCTCGCCGGCCTCGACCGCGACGAGGTCGAGGCCTATGTCGCCCACCGCCTGCGGCTCGCCGGATGCGAGCTGCCGCTGTTCGAGGCCGCCGCCCTCGAGGCCCTGTTCCAGAGCGCCCGCGGCCTGCCGCGCCAGATCAACCGCATCGCCCACTACGCGCTCTCGGCCGCCGCCCTCGATGAGGCCAGGACGGTCACCGCCGAGCACCTCGAAGCCGCCCTCGACGAGCTCTCGCCATGAAGGGCTTCCCGACCCGCGCCCCGGCCGAACTCGAGGAGCGCCCGCGCGAGCAGCAGTGGCTCGTCGACACCCTGTGGGGCGACGAGGCCGTCGGCATCGTCGGCGGCGAGCCCAAGTGCGGCAAGTCCATGCTGGCCCTCGACCTCGCCGTCGCCGTCGCCGCCGGCGTCCCCTGCCTGCGTCACTTCGCACCCGCCCGCCCCGGCCCGGTGCTGCTGTTCTGCGCCGAGGACGCCGGCCACCTCGTGCGCCGGCGTCTCGAGGGAATCTCCCGCGCCGCCGGCGCCTCCTTCGAGACCCTTGACATCGCCGTCATCGACGTCGCCACCCTGCGTCTCGACGAGGCGGGCGACCGGCGCGCATTGCGCGACACCGTCAAGCGCGTCGCGCCGCGTCTGCTCGTCCTCGATCCCCTGGTCCGCCTGCACGGCGTCGACGAGAACGCCGCCGCCGACGTCGCCCCCGTCCTCGGCCATCTGCGCGACATCCAGCGCCGCTTCCACACCGCCGTCATCGTTGTCCACCATGCCCGCAAGAGCGGGGCCACGCGGCCCGGCCAGGCCCTGCGGGGGAGCAGCGAGCTGCATGCCTGGGGAGACAGCAATCTCTACCTGCGCCGGCGCGACCGGCAGACCCTCCTGACCGTCGAGCATCGCGCCGCCCGCGGCCTCGACGACATCGAGATCGAACTCGTCGACGATGAGCCGGAACCCTTCCTGCGTCTGCGCCAGCCGCTCCCGGCCGGCGAAGACCCGCAGCCCCAAAACCCCGAACGGCGCATCCTCCAGGCCCTCGCCCAGGCCGATGCAGCGCTCTCCCAGCGCCAGATCCGCCAGCAGGCCGCAACCCGCCACAAGACCGTCGGCGACGTCCTCCACAAGCTCGTCCGGGAGGGCCGCGTCCACCACGACGCCGAGGGCCGGTACAGTCTCGTCGCAGACCTCTTCGAAACGCGACCGCCGGACGCCGATGCCTGTCCTGCGAACGCCGCCCGGTTCCCGGTTCCCGCCGCTCACGCATAGGGCTTCGAGGCGGAACCGCCTTCGGGAACCACCCCCAACCGGCCGTCAGGCGATCGGCCCATGGCCGAAAGCGCCGCTCGTGGCCATGGACGCACTCACCCGGGCGGGCGGCGGTGGGTCACCCGACCGACCAGAGCGCAGGAGATGCATGGCAGATCGACGCGTCGACGGCCGTCAGACACTCCGCCAGATCGGAACGACCCGACAATCCGGGAAATCTACACGCCAGTCGCGCGAAACAATCCGGGAAACTCGCGGTCAATCAATGTGCGAGACAACAGGATGTACGGTACCAGAAACCCGGAGGGCCGAACATGAAACGGCACATCGCGGCCGTAGTCTTGGGCGCTCTCGCATCCGTGGCCTTGGCCGGCGGCTTGGAGGCCCACCCTGAAACCTTCGCGGAAGGCTACTGCCACAAGCACGCACCGAACGGGGAAACCTTCCTTTGGTCCCTGGTCGGCTTCGACGGAGAGATCTACGTCTACGACTGGTCGGAAATAGCCCAAAGCACGCCGAAGAATACGCCGGCACATTGTTTCGACAGGGTGGCGGCAAACAAACTACAGGCCGAAGAGGAAGCGGAAAGAAGATCGGAAGAACGACGGCAACTGGCGCATGACATTGCCGACGAGATCGTGACGCCATGCCTGGAACACAAGCTCGAGCGCATGGTCCTGAGCGAGCACGACTCTCTGAGCGAGGCCATATCCAGCATCCGGACTGCGCTGGACGAACACTACGGTGACCAACTGGAAGATATCGAAAGCGCAGTGAACGAAGTCCTGCCCGACCAGCGGCACCTGGTGTTCTTGGTCTATCTGGAAGACTGCAAGGGAACCGCGCTGGACATCCGGTGACCTGACGCTCGATCTGCTGGCGACATGTGCCTGGAGCCGGTGCAGCGGACGATCCGGTGGTAACCTTGCTTGTCTTCCGGTCAGGACCTGCGCACAGAGGTTGGCGTAGCGGCGATCCGTGCCATTCTTGACGTACGCGCCGGCAATCACGAGCATGACGATGCAAGAACGTTCGAGGCATTGCGCGGTGCCAACCCTTCGAATCGTTTGCCGTGAAAGTACTGAGCCGCGGCGGCCGCATTCCACCCGTGGCGCCCATGAGGCGCTGGAGAGGACGAGTTGTTTGTTGCCCTGGCAACCGAGCGGCGGCGATCCGGCCGATTGTCTACCCCTGGCGAAGGACGGTTGGCTCCATGGAAGGCGTTGCCGGTTGCCAGGGCTGTTGCCGTCAGGCGGCCTGGGACTTCAGGGCATGCCAGTTGACCCGCAGGGCCCCTTCCTGGTCCTTCTGGAGGATGCCGAACCTGCCGAGCTGGCGCAGCCAGCGCCCGGCGTTGCGGTTGACCAGCAGAGCCTCATAGTCGGTTCCGGGATCGCGGTAGGGCGTGGCGTCGCGCAGCATGACGTAGATGATCCGGGCCATCTTGTGGGCGGTGGCGACAAGGGCCCGCTTGTGTCCGCGCCGGGCTGCGATGGCGCGCTTGTAGCCGGGGAACTGGCAATGGTTGGTGCGGGTCGCCGCATGGGCGGCCTCGACCAGAGCGGCCCGCAGGTGCTTCGAACCTTTGCGGGTTCCTCCGGAACGCCGCTTTCCGGCGCTCTCGTTGTTGCCGGGCGACAGTCCGGCCCAGGCGGTGAAGGCATGGGCCGAGCCGAAGACGCTCATGTCGGGACCTGTCTCGGCGAGGATGGAGGCGGCGGCGACGGCATCGACGCCGGGCATGGTCTGCAGGATGTCGAGGGCCCTGCGGTGCGGGGCGAGGCCCTCGATGAGAGCGCTCTCGACAACCGCGATGCGCTTGTTGAGGATATCCTCGGCCGCCATGAGATCGCCCAGGATCGTGCGCTCCCAGTCGGCGAGCTCAAGGCTCAGGGCATCGCCAAGGGCCTCGACCTTCACGGCGACGTGGCGCGTCAGGCCCGCCAGGATGTCCTCGCGCGGGGTGCCGGCCTCAAGACCCTCGAGAATGGTCCTGCCGTTAGCCCCGAAGACATCGCTGAGGATGCTGCCGATCCTGACCCCGGTGCCGTCGATGACTTTCTGAACACGGTTGCGCACCCGGCTGCGCTCCTGGACCAGGGTGCGGCGATGACGGCTGAGGCCGCGGGCTCTGCGGAACTCCCCCTCGGGCACCAGGCTCGGGCGGCCCAGGCCGAACTGGCAGATCGTCGCCAGCCAGCGGCTGTCCTCGATATCCGTCTTGCGCCCCTTGAGCTGCTTGACGTGCTGGGCATGGAACAGCTCCGCCCTGATGCCGGCATCCGTCAACCGCTCCCAAGGCGCCCGCCAGTAGACCCCGGTACCCTCCATCGCCGCAGCCTCCACAGCGTGGCTCTCAAGCCACGCCACAAGAGCGTCAAGGCCGCTCGGCAACGCGCTGAACTCGCGTGTCTCGATGACCGGCTCACCGGATCCGACACACAACCGCATCGTCGCCGTCACCTGCGCCTTGTGAACATCCAGACCCGCACAGCGGGCATGGACAACATGCACATCATCGTGGAACATGATCCCGTCTCCTTCGTGAGATTGTCAGGTGGAGACGGATCGATGGCCGGGGAGACACTCACAGGGGCAACGCCCCTGTGGTCAGTTTGCCGTGCGTCCTCAACCGTGCGGTCGGGTACTGCCAGGGGTGCGATGCCGGGCCATCGGGAACAATTTGCTATCGTGGTCAAGGCCACACTAACGATTCGTTCTCGGTTCCGTCTCCACCACCACGATACCCGGCCCACGAAAACGACAAAACCTCGACCAGCCACGGGTGGAATGCGGCCGCCGCGGCTCAGTACTTTCACGGCCGGGGGTGACGACCGAAACGCTCTTCATGGGCATTTGCTGGAACATTGCCAAGCGTGCCAAAGCTTGGCGTGAGCTGGTCGAGATGGCACGTTCGGACGAGGCGGATGTTGCACTGGTGCAGGAAGCACATGCCCCGCCCGACGACGTTGCCCCCCTTGTCTGCTACGAGAACGATGTCTTCTGGGACCGGGACTTGGTCGATAGATGGCCCCTTGTGGTGAAGCTGTCGGAGCGGGTTCATGTTGAATGGTTCCGGCAGGTACCTTCGGAGAACTACCTGGGCGAGAACGAGATCGGTGTCAGTTGCATCGGGACCATCGCCGCAGCTCGTGTCGCTCCGCGAGGCCGACCGGGCGACTCGTTCATCGCCGTCTCGATGTATGCGCGCTGGATGAATGCTTATGAGCCAAGCGGAGGAACATGGTCCCATTCCGATGCCTCGGTGCACCGAATCCTTTCAGACCTGTCGGCGTATGCGGGCTACGGCGAATACATCCCGCACAGCACTTTGGCGGCGGGTGATCTGAACATGTTCTATGGCGCAACGGGCAAGAGGCTCTCGCTTCCCGAGCGAGAGCGCACGGTCTGGAACCGCCTTTCTGCCCTCGGGCTCGAGTTCCTAGGGCCGCAGGTCCCGAACGGCCATGCATCGCCAACGCTCCAGCCCGACGTGCCAGCCGCCACCGAAAACGTCCCCACGCACTACACCCCGCAGCAAAGGTGCGCGGAGAACGCTAATCGGCAGCTTGACTACGCCTTTGCCTCGCGCGGCTTCCTCGAACGGTGCAACGTCCGAGCGATGAACGGTATTGAGGAATGGGGACCGAGTGACCATTGCCGGCTTCTGATCGAGGTAGACCCGAGGTAGGGGCGAGGCAAGGGACAACAGCAGCTGACGCATGCTGGCCGGCGTCCCGCAGCGGTCGATGGACCGTGGCATCACTAAAGCTCGCTATCTTGGCGCCCTCCATGGAAGCCTCGGCCTCGGTGCGACCGTCCATCTGACGCGCAAGAACCGGAGTGTCCCCAACGAGGTCAATCGTCCTCGATGTCGTCTGTCTCCGGCACCTCCTCGGGGAGGCCCTCCGGTGATGACAGCAATGAAAACCATGTCTCGAGACGTTCATTGACCACTTCCAGCGCATCCTCGTCTCGCAGACGAAACACCTTTCGAGTGTCTTCGGAGTATGGCTCGATGCAATCGAGCATGCCGACGGTCAACTGAGCTCCTTCTTCCCACCGCCTGCGGGCGGGCCAGGATTTCACACGCTCGATCTCAGGATTGAACGTGCGGACCTTCCGGAATCGGTTCTCGACGGTCGCTTCAGTCGTCCCCCCGACCTTGATCCTCATGGGATCGCGTCGGACAAGGTAAATGTGCCCGAGAGGATTCTTCGCCATGAGATCTCTCTTCTCAGCGACATGACTTTCAAGCCAAGGCTGGCGCACAGTCAAGCGGCGGCGACGCCATGATTGTCCCGTTGACAGCAAGTCGCCTCAGTCACTTTAGCATACTGCTCCGTTAGTTCACGGCGAGTACCGTGGCTCCCTCTTGCTTCCTGCTCGGTGAAACTAACAATCCACACCTTGCGGAGCCGGAGTCGGCGGGCAAGATGTGGATGGCCGAAACGATCCGGTCATGACGAGACGGACACAACCGCCTTCGGCGTTCCCATTGATGGGAGGTGCATCCCGACCATGAAAATCTCCAACGTTCTTGATTTCATCGATAGCGGCGACATGGCGTTGCCTGAGTTCCAGCGCGGCTATGTGTGGAGTCGCGATCAAGTGCGCGGCCTGTTCGAATCGCTGTACCGGCGCCATCCGGTGGGTGGCCTGCTGGTATGGGTGACGGAGTCGATGACGGCGGATCGTCGCGGCGATGGGCCGATCGCTCCCGGCAATGTGAGATTGCTGCTCGACGGGCAGCAGCGCATGACCTCGCTCTACGGGGTGGTGCGCGGAAAGCCGCCGAAGTTCTTCGACGGCAACCCGCAGACCTTCACGGGATTGCGTTTCCATCTCGCAGACGAGGCGTTCGAGTTCTACCAGCCGATCAAGATGCGTGACGATCCACTCTGGATCGACGTGACGGAGCTGATGAAAGGAGGCATGGCAGGACTCGGTGACTTCATGTCCCGATTGAAGGCAACCCCCGAACAGGTCAACGAGTTTGTAGGGCGCCTGATCATGCTGTTCGGCATCACCGAAATCGACCTTCACGTCGAGGAAGTGACCGGTGCGGAGAAGTCGCTCGATGTCGTCGTCGAGATCTTCAACCGCGTCAACAGCGGCGGAACCAAGCTGTCGAAGGGCGATCTGGCGTTGGCGAAGATCTGCGCCGAGTGGCCCGACGCGCGGAACCAGATGAAGGCCAAGCTGAAGGAATGGGAAGATGCCGGCTACTACTTCAACCTCGACTGGCTGCTCCGTTCGGTCAATACGGTCCTGACCGGCGAGGCCAGGTTCGCCCATTTGCACAACAAGACGGCGCCTGAAATCAAGGACGGACTTGCACGCGCCTGCAAGCAGATCGACGCCAGCCTCGATCTGATCGCGGGCCGACTCGGGCTCGACCACAACCGGGTGCTGTTCGGCCGCTTCGGCGTGCCGGTGATGGTGCGCTACATGGACCGCAGGGCCGGACCAATGAGCGCGAAGGAGAGCGACAAGCTGTTGTTCTGGTTCGCGCAAGCCGGGATGTGGGGCCGGTTCTCCGGCTCGACCGAAACCATAATCGACCAGGATCTCGCGGCGCTCGAAGGTCCCGAGGGAGGGCTCGACGCCCTGCTCGAACGGCTCCGTCTGTGGCAGGGCGGACTCCGCGTGGAGGCGGGCCATTTCGACGGCTGGAGCCTCGGTGCACGCTTCTATCCGGTGCTCTACATGCTGACCCGCATGGGTCAAGCGAAGGACTGGGGAACCGGTCTCGCGCTCAAGGCAAATCTGCTTGGCAGGATGGCACGCCTGGAAGTGCACCACATCTTCCCGAAGTCGCGGCTCTATGCCGCGGAACACGGGCGCGCCGAGGTGAATGCGGTGGCAAACTTCTGTTTCCTGACCAAGGAAACGAACCTGATCATCGGCAGTCGCTTTCCTGAGGAGTACTTCGCCAAGATCGAGACGAACCATCCCGGCGCGCTGGCCTCGCAGTGGATACCCATGGATCCCGCCTTGTGGCGGATCGAACGCTACCGCGAGTTTCTCGAAGCGCGCAGGGCCCTGCTGGCCGAGGAGGCCAACCGGTACTTTGCCGATCTGCTGCATGGCGATTCCAGGTGGCTCTCCGCGTCCCGCACGCAGATCGAGGAACCAGCCCCGGCCTTACCTGGCGGAATCGACAGCGAGGCCGAGGAAGCCGAGCTCGAAACGCTCAACGACTGGCTCGCGGCACGTGACCTGCCGCGCGGGCACCTCGCCTTCGACCACGCCGACCCCACGACGGGCGCGCAGGCGGCGGTGTTCGATTTGGCTTGGCCGGAAGGCCTCCAGCCCGGGCTGACCGGACCGATCGCCGTGTTGTTGAACGAGACGGCGGAGGTGCTGGCGATTGCCAGTGCTGCGGGCTACCGGTGCTTTACCACGGGAACGGCTTTCCGCGCTTATGTCGAACGCGAGATCCTTCGGGGTGAGGCCGCCTGAGCGCGGACTCCGTCCTTCTCCGCCAAGGCCGCCGGCGTTTCGTGCGGCGAAGCGGCAACATGCGCTTGCTCCCGGAGCGCAGGAGTTCCGGGACTTGCTTCGATGACGTGACGAAAAGCTGGTCATCGGGCGTTCCAGGAAGCACCGCAACGTACCCGGTTCGAACCCTTTCGTTGCTCGCCCGCCATGGCTGATGCAGGTTCACTACGGCTGAATCAGGCGAGAGAAACCATGCGCCCTCGGCAACGCCAAGCAATCCCGTTGCCGATTCGCTCAGTCAGAGTACCCAACAAGTTATCGACACAGAACCTTTTGGTCGCCCTGAGCTCGTTGCGCTGTTCGCTGGCCGTAAAGCAATCTGTGTTGGGTCCGTGGTTTCGGTGAGCGCCACTGTTGACTGGACCATTTGAACGAAGGGCCGCTTCGCGGCCATGGGCGCTGTGATCGGGTTCTGCGGTGAATGATCGACGTGAGTGGTGTGGAGGGAACTGGGTTCCTGCTGTTCCGATGATCTGAGAGGGGACTCACACTTCCTGGTCTCCCGGCTGTTCGGGAGGACGATCAACCAGGGAGTGAGAGATGAAGGTAAGGGAAGTATCCCCTCTGCGCCAGAAGACGCTCGACGTGATGACGATGAAGGGGCTGTCGCCTGTCACGCAGAAGCACTATCTGCGCGAGATTGCGAAGTTCGACCGTCACACCGGACATCAGCTGGACGTACAGACGGACGACGCGATCAGGGACTGGGTCCTGATGCTGATTGACGGTGGTCTGGCGCCGCGCACGACCAATGTCACCGTGGCGGCGCTGCGTCTGCTTTACGACGGCGTTCTCGGTCAGCCGGAGAAGGTCGCGGCTCTGCGCTTTCGCCATGTTCCCGATCGCCTGCCCCGGACGATGCCGGAAGAGGATGTCGAGCACCTGATCCAGGCGATGACCGACATGCGCTACCGCATGGCGACGCTTGTGGCTTACGGCGCGGCACTGCGTGTCTCCGAGGCGGTGTCGCTGCAGATCCCGGACATCCGGCGCAACGAGGGCCTCCTGCGCATCCGCAAGGGCAAGGGCAACCGCGAGCGCATGGCCTACCTGCCCGAGACCGTGCTCGGGGAACTGGAGCGTTACTGGAAGACCACCTGGCCGCGTCCCACAAGCTGGCTCTTCTACCGCAAGACGCCCGACGAGCCGATCACCGTGAGCGCCCTCAACGGCGCTTTCAGAAAGGCCCGCGACCAACTCGGACTTGATCGCGGGCTCTCTTTCCATTGCCTGCGGCACGCGGCCGCGACACACCTTCTCGAAAGGGGTGCGTCGCAGAGTGTCGTGCAGGACGTCCTGGGACACAAGTCCCCGGAGAGCACCAGGGTCTATGCCCGCACCACATCCGTGATGTTCCGCTCGCTCGACCATCCGGTGGGGAGGTTCCTGACCGCCTGATCCCTTGGCCCTTCCCAGTCCCGGCGTGGCGGACATCATACGCCACGCCGGGCCCGGCTTCCGCGAACGCCACGCGGGACGTCTCGACGCGCTCTCGTGCGAGGTGCTCTTGAGCATCGCGCGCTGCCGCACGGCGGAACTCGGTGGACACCTCTACCAGTGCCCGCACTGCGAGCGCTTCCATGTCGCCTGGCATGCGTGCGGCAACCGTCACTGCCCCTCCTGCCAGGGTGCCGCGGCGCGGGCATGGATGACGAGGCAGGCCGGCGATGTGCTGCCCGTGCCTACTTCCACATCGTCTTCACCCTGCCGCCACCGATCGCCAGGATCGCCTTCCAGAACCGCACGAGCGTGTTCGCCATCCTGTTCCGCACCGCCGCCGACACCATCAAGACCATCAGCGCCGATCCCCGCCGCTTCGCTGCTCACGTCGGCGGCAGCGCCGTGCTGCACACCTGGAACCAGAAGATGGAATGGCATCCCCACCTCCACTGCCTCGTCCCCAACGGCGGCTTCGACGTCGACACCGGCGCATGGAAGACGGGCTCCCCTCACTTCTTCGCCCCGGTCCGTGTCCTGGCACGCTTCTTCCGCAACCGCTTCCTCGAGAACCTGGCGAAGGCCGATCTCGCCTTCCACGGCTCCATCGCCCATCTCGCCGACCGCGAGGCCTTCGAGACCGTGCTGCGCGAGGCCCGCACGATCGCGTGGAACGTCTACGCCAAGCGGCCCTTCAACGGGCCCGAGGCCGTCATCCGCTACCTCTCCAGGTATACCCACCGGATCGCCATCTCCGACGCCCGAATCACCGCCTTCGACGGCGACACCGTCACCATGCGTCACCGCAAGCCCGTCGCCAAGGCAGGCGAGAAGCCCTCCTGGGGCACCATGACCCTCGGGACCGACGCCTTCATCAGGCGCTTCCTCCTCCATCGCCTGCCCAGAGGACTGCACCGCATCCGCCACTTCGGCATCCTCGCCAACGGATGCCGCGCCAGGACCCTCGACGCCGTGCGCTCATCCATCGGCGCCGCGCCCGACTTCACCGACGATACCACTGCCGACGAGAACCTCAGGGTCTGCGCCCACTGCGGCGCCCCCTTGCGGCTCGTTCTCGACTTCGGCCGCAGGCGCCTGTCTCCCGAAAAACGCGCCCTGGTCGACGCCCTGCTGCGCCAACGCGGGCCTCCCACACCGGAGACAGCGCCATGACGGGCCCGCCACGCCTGAGCCTGCGGTGTGCGCACCGCCGCGCGGTTCTGCGCCCTCATGGCGCCGGACAGCCGCCAACAGCGCATCGGCACCCCTCGTCAGGCCACCCGACCGTCTCCCCCAGGCGCGGCATCCCGCGGCGTGAGGCCAACATCATTGTCCCGAGCCGGACAACGCGCCGCTTCGGACATCGGTAATCGACGCCTCCTTCACACTTTATCCATGGTGAGACCGAGCCGGCGCGGCCTTCGTTCAAACCTGCTTAGCGACGGCGCTCCGGCCGTCACTAACCAGAATCTTGACCGTGTAGCATGCGACGGTTGGAGTGGTGACGGAGAGAGTAATGGCGGTTGGCGTGTTTCCTTTTGGCCAAGTGGTCCGGTGCGTCGTTCAGAAGGATCGCGCTCCGAAGCGTGTATTCGTTCTCGGCGCATATGCGAGTGCGGTGCACGCCCGCTGGATCGATGAGAACGGCGTCACGTTGATCCGTGCCTTGGGCGTTGCGTCGGAACCCTGTATTTTCTGGACAGGCCAAGGTGCAGAAGACATCGTGGCAACGATCAACGTTCCGCAGAGAGCGGGTCGGTTGGTGGCCGCCCCCCGCTCCCTCAATGGGCCCTCAGGGCGATCCGTCGACAGAGACTTTCTGGCGCCGCTTGGGCTGGTGCGCGAAGATGCGTGGCTCTGCGACCTCGTCCCGCATAGCTGTATGAATGCCAGTCAGGCCGCAGCCATCAAGAAGCATTACGTGCCGAAGGCTGAAGAGTTTGGGTTGCCGTGCGTGGCTTGGCCGCTCCTTCCCAAATCGCTTGCCAATGCGACAAGGCGCGAGGAAATTGCTGCCGAATTGCTGGCCTCTGATGCCGAAGTCGTCGTCACGCTGGGAGATTTGCCCCTCAGGTGGTTCGGAAGTGCTTACGGAAGTGAGCGCTCTCTCGGGACGTACGGCCGTGATCTGCCAAGTTACGGTAAACTGCACGCAATCGTGATCGGTGGTCGAAGATTGAAGTTGCTCCCGCTCGTCCATCCGCGACAGGCCGCCGGTCTGGGCGGCCACAGTGCGTTCTGGAAGGCTTTGCATGCCGTATGGGTGCGCGACCGGGCTCCAGGCCTGCTTGCGTGACGGGCCATGGCGCCGCTCTGACTCCACATGACCCGTGTCTGTCGGGATGTTCGGATGCTCTGCCGCGTTCGCCCGCTTGCCGACGATGCTGTACTGTCGGCGAGTGTGGTCCGCGGGCGTGATCGCCGGTCACCGGCCCAGCCTCCGCGCCGGTGTGCGATCCGGGCATCGACCCGCTGGTTGATCTTCTTTAGGGTCTTCGGATCCCCGGCGAGGCGCGGTCGCTCAACCTCCTCCAAGCAAGAGTTCCCTGCGGGTCAGGGTATCGCTGACCTTGACATCCTCGCTGTTGGTGCGCATGGCCGCGAGTCGGCGCATGGCGAAGGGCGAGAGTTGCATGCCGACGGCCGCGGCGACCTTCTCGAGAACCCTTCACCCGGCATTTGTCATCATGGCCGTACGCCGTTTCCACGGTGCGTCTTCATGGCACTGCCATGGTCATCTTGCAGTCATCCGAATTGACAGGATACGGAGGTCATCGACACAGGTCCTCTACCCCTCGTTTGGCAACCTGCGACACCATGAGAAGCGTGCGGAGATGGGATATGCTGTTGGTGATGTTGTTCCTTGATCAATTATGGTCGCCACCGTCACCCGCCTGAGCGAGGCCGCCTCGACGGTCCACTACTTCGAGGCCGATGGCTACTATGCCAAAGATGATCCCGAGCACCGCAAGGCGAGCCTGTGGCACGGCGCCGGCGTGACGGCCCTTGGCCTCCACGGCCCCGTCAAACCCAATCGCTTCGAGCAGATCCTCTCCGGCCACGTCCCCGGCACCAAAACCCGCCTGGGGCGCCTGCGGGCGGGCAAACACGAGCACCGTCCCGGTCTCGACGTCACCTTCTCCGCCCCGAAATCGGTTTCCCTCGAGGCCCTCGTCCACGCCAGACCCAAGACGGGCGCGAAGATCGTCCGGGCTCACGACGAGGCGGTCAAGGCGACTCTTGCCTTCATCGAGAACGAGCTCCTCGAGACCCGGGGCTGGGACCCGGCGACGCGCAGGCGTCCCAGGGTGAAAGGCCACGGCCTGGTGGCGGCGACCTTCCGGCACTACGCCAGCCGCAACCTCGACCCGCAGCTTCACACGCATTCCGTCATCGCCAACATGACGCAGAACGAGGAAGGAGCGTGGCGCAGCGCGGACTTCATCAAGCTCGAGCGCTCGAAATTCCTGATCGGCGCCTTCTACCGCCACGAACTGAAAGCACGGATCGAGGCGCTGGGCTACGCGACGACGCAGACCATGGTGGGAAGCGTGCCGGGCTTCGAGATCGCCGGCTACTCAAGTGAGCACCTGAAGGCGTTCTCCACCCGCCGCGAGGAGGCGCTTCGGTGGGCGAAGGAGAAGAACCTCGATGCCAGCGCTTCGGTGATGCAGCAGGCGGTGCTCTACACGAGGAAGCGCAAGGAAGAGCCGTCGCGGGCCGAGCTGGCGCGCCTGTGGAAAGAGCGCACCGGCGAACTTGGTCTCGCCCGCGACTGGACGACGGCGCGGGGCCGCGGCCATGTGACCGGAGAGACTACGCGCCGGGACCGGTTGCCGTTCCGTCTCGACCGCGAGCGATGGAACCGGCGGCGGGATGGCGCGCCGGTGGGAGATCGGCAGCAGCTTTCCGTCTTCTTCGCGGTGCGCCGGGCGGTGGAACACCTCGAGGAGCGGAAGACGGTCTTTTCCGCCGCCATGCTGCGCGCCCTGGTGCTGGGCTCGGGTCCCTGGTCCTTGCCCGAGATCGACGCGGCCATCCGAAAGCTCGTCGCCGACGGCCACCTCGTCGAGGCGCGGGCGCATCGTTCGGATCTGGCTTTCGTCACCGACTGCGCGGTGAAGGCCGAGAAGGCCGTGCTGACCTGGATGAAGGAGCACCGCGCGGATGACGGAATCGAGATTCCTTCCGAAGCCGTCGACATCGCCCTCGAGGACGGCTCCCTAAACGCCGGCCAGCGCGACGCGGTGCGAAGGCTGCTTCTCCCGGGAAGCCGCCTCGTCGGCGTGCAGGGTCATGCCGGCACGGGCAAGACGGCGATGCTGTCAGAGGTGGTAGCGCTGGCGGGCGAGGAGAACGTGATCGGCCTTGCGCCGTCGAGCAGCGCGGCGCTGACGCTGGGCCGGGAGACGGGGTTGCCGACGCGGACCCTGCAATGGCTGCTGACGCGCTACCGGGACGTCGGCGACGGCACGGCGGACGACGCCGCCATCGAGGAGGCCCGGGCGGCTCTTGGAGGCCGCCTCCTCGTCGTCGACGAGGCGTCGCTGGTGAGCATGGGCCAGATGGACGCGCTTCTGCGCATCGCTGACGCCTCAAGTGTCGCCCGGGTGGCGCTGGTGGGCGACAGGAGACAGCTGCGGGCGGTGGAGGCGGGCCAGCCTTTCAGGGTGCTGCAGGACGCCGGCATGGAGACGGCGGTCATGGACGAGGTGCTGCGCCAGCGCGACTCAGGATTGAAGCAGGCGGTCATGCGCATGATCGAGGGCAAGCCCGGCCTTGCCCTCGAGACGCTGGGCCCGGGCGTCCTCGAGATGGCAGCGGACGAACTCGGCGATCATGCCGCGGCCCTGTGGCTCGACCTCGACGGCGAGGCGCGCGAGGGAACCCGGATTCTGGCGCCCACCCATGCCAGGCGCCGGGAGATCAACCACGGGGTCCGCGCCGGCCTGAAGGCGGAAGGGAGCCTCAAGGGGAGGACGCTGACGATAGAGCGCTACGTCAACCTCCATCTCACACGTTCCCAGAAAGGGGATATCGGCAACTGGCACGAGGGAGACATGGTGGTCTTCCACCACGACGTCTACGGGGCGAGGGCCCGGAAGGGAGACGCCTGCCGCATCACCGGCCACGCGGACGGCAAGGTGATCTTCGATCATCCGGACGGCAAGCCCCGAAAGCGCGATCCCTCGGGCTACCTGCGCTACCACGTCGATCTCTTCGAGACGGACGAGATCGAACTCCAGGCGGGCGAGCGAATCCGCTGGACGCGCAACGACCGGGAGCGCTCCCTGCTGAACGGCGAGGAAGCACGGGTTCTCTCTATCGGACACAAGAACATCAAGATCGCCACCGCCGACGGCCGTGAACTGCTGCTGGCCCATGACGATCCCCAGCTTCACTTCATCGACCATGCGTACTCCAGCACGGTGCATGCGGCCCAGGGGATCACCTGCGATGCCGTGATCGCTGTCCTCGACGCCGACCACGGGTCCATCGGCGGCCAGGCGGCGTTCTACGTCGAACTGACCCGGGCCCGCGACCATGCGGTGCTGCTGACCGACGACCGGGACGGCCTGGTGGAGGCTCTGGAGACGGCACAAGGCGATGAGCTCTCGGCTCTCGAGGCGATCGGCGGGCAGTTCCGCGACGAGAAGCCACGGGTGGACGTCGAGCCCAGGCCCGATCTCGCCGACGACGCCCTGGAGAAGATCCGGACACGGTCCCTGGGCGTGGAGACCATGGATGCCGTCGACGGCCATCTCCTGCGGCGTCTCGAGGAGCGGCGCGGTCTCCAGGACGCCGCCGGCGGCGGCGCTCTCGCGAGCGTCGCAGGTTACGCGGCATGGCGGGAGAAGACGGCGGCCGCCCTCGACGCCATGCGCGAGGTGTCCCGGCGCCTCGACGGCACGGCGGCGGCCGAGGAGCTGCGGTTGCTCCTCGACTTCGACGACGGCGTCCTGCTTGTCGAGGAGAGACTCTACGGGCTCGTCGTGGAGACCGACGACACGGGCGAGAAGCTGGCCCTTCATCCGGACTTCAAGGAACTGGCGCAGCTGGCGGTGGTGATGGAGGCCGAGGCTCCGCTCTCGGCGCGCCTGACCGCGGACCTGGCGGCACTCCCCCGGCTCTACGAAGAGGTCACGGGCGCTCCGCTGCCCAATCCCTTCATCGGTGATGACGGGGGCGATGTCATCGACGAGGAGACTGAGACTGCGGCAACGGACGTGACGCCCATGACCACGGTGACGGAGGACCCATCCGTCGTCGCCGTGGCGGAGAGTACTGCGGAAGCGGCAGAGATGCACGATGACGCCGGACTCTTGCCGGCCGCGCCGGACGTTGTTCCGGCCGCGCCCGCAGAGCCGTCGCCCGATGTGGCCGCCGAAAGGCTCGGCGCCCTGATCGCGGAGCGCCGGGCGATGATCGCCGAGGCCGACGGCAGGCTCGTGACATCCCTTGCCGCCCATGCCGGGTGGCGCGAGCGAGTTCTGGCGGCGGTCGACGACTGGCGGAGCGTCGCCGGCGACGACGGGGAACATGACGATGCGGCGCGGCTCGGCCGGGCGATCGAGCGCGACGGGCGCATGGCCGACCTTGCCCGCCGCCTGGCGGCGCACGAGGCCGCCGCGAAGGAGGTCGGCGACGATCCCATGGCTGGAGTCGACGCCAGTTTCCTGGCGCTGGACTGCATCGATCTTGCGTTGCAGGCACGTCTCGACGGCGAAGCCCTGCCCCGGGTCCTTGCCGACTTCGAGGAGCGCCGCGAGGCATGGCGGAACGAACGGACGCCGCCGTTGGCGCAGTCCGCGCCGCGCCCGGACGCGGCAACGCCGGCAAAGACCGCGGCCACGGCGGTTTCGGCGGAGTCGGAGACGGCGGTGACGGCCGGCACACCTCCGGTCTCCCCACGCCCGGCGCCGACGCCTGAGCCGTCGCCATCGCCGCAACCGACCGCACAGAAGCCTGCCGTCAAACCGGCAGCGGAACCGCAAAGGCAACCTGCGGGACCGGCGCCCTCCGCGCCGAAGCCGGTCGTCAGGCCGGCGCCTTCCGCACCGAAACCCGTCGCCAGACCGGAACCGGGAGCGCCTGCGCCCGGTCCGGCCGTGCGGGCGACTCCACCGCGGCACATGGAACCGGCACCCTCGCCGCCGGCCGCGTCTCCGCCCCCCGCCGGTTCCGATCCTTCTGTCATTGCCGGCGCCGTCGCCCGGGCGCTGCGGGATCACCAAGTCCTGCAGGAGGCGGCGGACGGCAGGCCGCTGCCCGACATGGCGTCGTGGTTCGACTGGGCCCGGGACGCCGAGACGGCGCTCGCCCGCTGGAAGGCTCTGGCCCCCGCCGACCGGCAGGGCGCCGCCGACGCCGAGCGCCTCGAGAGGCTGAGCGCGTTCGATCTCGAGGCCGACCGCCTTGCCACGCGGTGGAGCAGTCACAACGCACTCGCCAGGCTGGCCGACAGCCATCCCCTCGATCATCCGGGCGCCGGGGAGATCCTCGCCGCCATGCGGCGCTTGCGGGACGGGGCGCCGGCGGACGCCGTGCTTCCCCGGGCCCTCGCCGAGGCGATCACGGACGCCGAGACGCGTGCAGCGGTACACGCGAGGGCGGCGGAACTGCTCGAGCCTGTGAGGGCGCTCGACCGCCAGTACCGGGCGTTGCTGGAACGGGAAGGAACCCGCGACCGGCCGCTCAGCCGGCGCTGGAACCGTTCCCGGTCCCGCTGGCGCAGAGAGGCCAACGCTCTGGCGCCGGTGGTGGAGGAGCTGAAGGGTCTGCTGCCCCACCTCGATCGCATCGAGGGCGTCCAGGCGCTCGTCGGAAGCCTGGCGTGGACGATTCCGGGCAAGCGCGACTTCCTGCCGGGCTGGCTGCTGCTGCGTCTCCACGACAACGCCGGCGAGGCCGCCCGGCTTGGTCTCAATCCGACGCAGACTTCAGCCTGGCCCGGCCTCGTCGGTGAGATGGGCGCCCTGATGCGCCGCCTGAAGGAAGACGACCCGCGTCATCGGTGGCTCGATGCCGAGATCGATGCCCATCACCGGCGTGTCGAGGCTAAAGCCACCATCAGCCTGGTGCTGCGGCGCGTCGAGAGCTGTGTCCCGGACTCGGAAGACTTGAGGAAGAAGGCCGATCGCGAGGCGCTGCCGCTCGTCCAGAGCAACGCCTGGATCGACTGGCATGACACGGCGACGATGCGGGCCGGGGAGGCCCGCCAGGTGCTCGACCGTCACGGCAACGACCGTGGCCTCCTCGGGGACGGCACCGGCTGGGCGGTGCGCCTGGAGGCGGCCATCAAGGCGATCGACGACGCAATAGCCGAGCACGGCGAACCGGACCGTTCGGTCCAGGCCAGGACACGGGTCGAGCAGATGACGAACCCGGCGCAGAAGCGCGGCCGCAGCCGCGGGTTCTCCATGTGACGGGCGGCATCGATCCGGGGTTGCGGTGCGACCAGGGCCTCTTCGACCTCGCCGGGACTGACGTCACAGGCACCGCGCCCGACAGCGCCGCCGTCAGCGTGCCCTGGCGCCTGCCGCCAGGACCGTCCCGTCGTCGAACCCCGCCTCGAGCGGCACGTCCAGGGTCTTCAGCAGCGTCGACATCATGAGATAGACGCCGACGGAGAAGACGATATCCAGAATCTGCCTGTCGCCGAACACGCCATCCATCGCTTCCAGGGTCTCCGGCCGGATCTCGGCGCCATCGAGCATGTCGTCCACCGCGCGCAGCAGCAGCGACTCCTCCCTTGACCAGCCGGGAGCCTCGCCTCCCTCCCGCACCCGGGCGATGCGATCATCGTCAAGGCCGGCCTCTCAGGCCGCGCACCACGTGCTGGCGCCATTCGTCGTCGCACCGGGTCAGGTGGGCGACTCGCAGGACCAGGAGTTCCTGGTGTTCCGCATGAAGCGAGGACGTTTTCACCACGTGTTCGCGCAGGGGCGCGTACGCCGCCATCAGTTCCGGATGGTTGGCAATGACGCCATGGATGTTGAGCGGCGAGCCGATCCGCCGCAGCACGTCTGCGAGCGAAGGATCCCACGTGTCGGGATCGAGGGGCTGAAGGCGGCGCATCAAGGGCATCTTCATGAATGTCTCCGGCGGGTGTCCGACCGGCGACAGTGCCACGAGCCCGCTCCCATGGGAGAGCCGGATCCCGCATGACACCACGCCCAAGGGCTGGAATGTCCCGGCGCTTCCCGGGATATGAAAGGCTGGCGAATTGGCGGCTCTTCACCCGTTCAAGGATCGCGTTCCGGCTCGACGCATGCTCGTCGACGCCGGTGTCGGCGTGCTGCTCCCGAATTCGAGGGCCGGCGCGTGCAAAGGCCTGTGCGGTTCGTGACCCTTCACGTCCCGGAACGGCACCTGTATTGTCACCGCCGTCTCTGCCGGCTCTCCATTCGCTGGCGTGTGACCGGCGGCGGGGTCTCACCCAACCACCCCGCCGCCACCGTCTCCCTGCACCGGATGATCGCATTGCACGGTTCGGCGATCTGAGTTAGCTACGCTGTCGATTCCTGTGCCACGCCTCATGGCGAGGTGTCCGTTGTGTCGCACCACATGCCGGGGAGGGCCGAGTTGGGGCCGCTGCTGCCGTCATCGGTGACGGCAGACGGCGGCCCCTCCCACTTCACCGCCCTTGTGCGCCCCCGGGCTCGTCCGGCCTTGGCTCGACATCGGCGGGCCGGTTCCGTCGACTGCGCCTCCAGGCCAGGCATGCGTCGCAGGAGTAGCCGGTGCGGGGCCGGCCCCGACCGCGCCTGGCCGGCGCGACCGTCGGCAGGGTCACCGTTCCGCCGCAATAGACGCACAAGCCCGCCGCCTTTCTCGTAGCGCGGCGCTCGGCGCTCCACCGGCGCTTGTCCTCGCGCCGCTCCTCTGATTCCGCCACAACCGTCCACTCCACTGCTCGAAAGGCTGCGCATGCCGTCTTCGGCGCGCACCGTCGGCGGTCTCCTGACCCGGCGCCTCGTTGCGGCACTCGACAAGGTTCGCTGCCAGGTGGAAGCGCTGCGTCCGCACATGCAAGTCATTTTGTCACACGCTCCCGGACAACTCCACGGCACCACGGCATGGCAACACAACGGGATCGGGCCGCTCCTCTTTCACCAGGGCGTCGAATTCACCTTCGATGCCCGGACCCCGGAGACTCTCCGCGAACCCGTCCCCGGCCAACCGTCCGTCACGGGACACACGCATGGACGTCCAGGATCGTGGTGCAGTCTTGCCGGCAGCGGCCGCGGACCGCCCGGCAAACCGGTGCCTTGCTGCAGCGGAACCGGTGAGTTGCAGTGACGGCCAGCCGATTGCCCTCGATTGACGCCCCTGATAGAGAAGAACGCCTCCGACAGGGGAGAGAGCCATGAAATCGACTGCGATCCTCGCGGGCGCATCCCTGATGCTGACGGCGGCCGCCTGCTCGACCGGCGACGATCGATCGCCTGCCGGCGACGAGGGCGGGATCAACTACGTCAGAAACTCGACGTTCACCGGGCCTCGTCTGGAGGTGTTCCTGACGCTGGAGGACGGTCGCGACGTCTCCGTCAACACCACCGATGACGCCGTGGCCACGCGCCCCGCCAGCACGCCCATTCCCGGTCATCGGGCGCGGGACTGGACGTTCGTGAAGGAGGTCGGGGAAGGCACGTCGATTGCCTATGCCCTGGTCAGCTGGGACGGCGACGACCCGGCCGACTACCTGATGGCGGGATGGTGGGCGGAGTTTCCCGGCCAGCACTGGCCGGACGTGTCGTTCGCCGACTCGATCCAGTACGGCATCGTCGACGGACCGGAGATCGACCCGGCGGTTCCTCCCGACCTGCCGCTCGCGGGACGGGCGACCTACGCCGGACAGGCCGGCGGGCTCTATACGTACGTCCCGGGAAGCGATTGGGGCGACGACGAGGGCGCCTCGGTGATCGACGAGTACGAGGGCGCGATCACACTGACGGCGGACTTCGCCGAAGCCACGCTGAGCGGCTGCATCGGCTGCGCCGGCGATCTCGTCACCCAGCGCGCTCACTTCGGCATCTTCCTGGGCGACGAGGTTCACGACGTGCAGTCCATCGCCGCGGACTACGAGCTTCACCTCGACGAAACGGCCATTCGCGAGGATGGCACGTTCGAGCACATGAACGTGACCGTGACGCACCCGACGCGGCACATCGAGGGGTCGGGAGGGTTCTGGGGCGGCGCGTTGTCCAACATTCCCGACGGCGACGGCAACCCGCGGCTGGCGACGGGGTTCAGCTTCGGCGCGTTCGGGGAATCCGATGGCTCGCAGGGCAGGTTTGTCGGCGCGTTCGTCGCCCTGAGCGAGGACTTCTCGGCGTCCCCGGCCGACTAGCGAGAACGGCCCCCAGGGCCTCACCCGACTCTTCTCGGACGGACATTCCATGCGGCCCGACAGGCGTCTGCCGGATGCTGATCGTACGCCACAGCGCCTCGATCCGACAACGTTCGGGTTCAGGAACGCGCAGGTCATCCGGTCGCGGCGTCAAGGCCGGCGTTGGGAACCATGCAGGAAAGCGCCGTTTGGCGCACTCGCAACGTTGCCGGGGCAACCGACCGCTGATCCGTGCGGCCTTCATTGCAAGCCATCATGGCAGGAGTCGTCCTGCTTGCCGCATGTCGGACGACCACCGCCACGGTGGAACGGCCAAATTGGTACCCCTATCCGGAGGGGATCGGCTACGAGGGCAGGATCCATTTCGACTTTGGCGCCAGGTATGGCCATGCCATCTGGAGGGACCGGAAACACCGGGGCATCGGCATCAGGGGCCACCGTCGTCAGCCCATCCATGGGATCGCCGACGGCGAGGTGGCTCTCAGGGACCACGATTCGCGTGCCGGTGTCCTGCTTGTCATCGACCACGGCCATGATCCCGACGGCAGCCTCCTGATTGCCCGCTATCTGCACCTGGGCGGATATCTGGTCGACGCCGGAGAGGAAGTACCCAGAAGGAACCATCACCTGTCCGCTGATGTGCGGCTGGCAGGTCTTCACGGTGGACGATGTCCTGGAGCGGATGGCGGGAGAGACAGATGAGGCGGCGTCAAGGGCAGGCTGACAGGGGTTCTCCATGAAGCCTCTCGGGCTCCACATGACCCGTCACCGTCAGGATGCCGGCGTTCTTCAGGCCAACGACTCCCGGAAGGTGTCGACAAGGTCCCAGGCCGTGTCCTCGCCGAACCGTATCGCCAGAAGATCGACGATCTCTTCGTCCCGGCCTTCGTCGATCATCTCCAGCATCGCCCGGCGGGTGAGGAAGCCGATCCGTGCCGCCAGGCTTTCGAGAACCGACGACGCATCCGGCGTCAGTCCCGACAGCCGTTCCTCGATCCGCTCGGCCGTGTCGAGAAGGACCCGCATCTCGTCCCGCGCCGCCGCCTTCGCGCCGGGCGTTTCGGGATCGACCGCGAGGGCGCACTCGACGACGTAGGCCGACGCCGACAGACCCCGCCGCGAGGCGCGGGCGCCGATGCGCTCCCACTCGTCGGCCGTGCAGGTGAGCGAGTGCTTCTCGGACCGTTCCCGGCGTCTCATGCTTCCGGCTCCCTCGCCTGCTCCGCCCGGACCAGGAAGGCCAGCGCCTCCATGGCCGACATGCCAAGATCGGGGATGGTGCCGTCGAGGGTCTCCAGCAAGCCCTCGAGGCGTTCCAGGCGCACCTGGAAGCGCTGCCTCTCTTCGGGATCGAGGCCGGGGCCCGCAGTCTCCCCGGCGTCCTCATGGAGCGCGCAGGCGACCATGAACCGCGACCGGTTCATGCCCGCCGCCTTCGCCCGCCTGCCGATGAGGCTGTGCTGCCGGCGGGTGCAGTAGAAGCTGTGCAGCCCGAGACGAGAGCCGTCCGTCGTCATCTCAGTCCAGCCTGCGGTCGATCGCCACGCGCGCCTCGACGAGTTCCCGGATCCGCTCCCACGTCTCGGGGTCCTCGCTCATGCGCAATCGCTCGATCTCTTCAAGCACCCGCACGGATTGCTCGATCCGGGCGAGCGATGCGGCCACGCCCGCGTCGGGTTCGGGCTCCCGGTGGGCGCTGGCGAGACGGTGCACGATGAAGGCCGAGACGCGCATGCCGGCGGCGGCTGAGGTCTCCTTGAGGTCCCTCCACTCGCTGTCGGTCATCATCACCGTGCGCTGCTTCCTTGGGGTGTCCTTGGGGTCGTCGTTCATGCCGGCTCCGGAGGTGATATTCATCGCACCGCCGGGTAGTGCAGGTTGCACTATGTCCGGCAAAAATGCGATGGATCGTTCCGCATTGTAGGCGCTGATTGCCGATGGTTAACCATGGGTGCGGCGATCATGCTACGTCATGGATCGTTCGCATGGTGTTGACATGGTTAGGTCTTCGCCTGTGTCATGGCGATTATCTCATGGTCGCGTTGACGATGGTGTTGACGTTACGTTTTTCCGCAAATGCAACTTATGTCCACCATTCATATACCATGTCATAGTGACGACATGTTCACCACGGGGCGGTTGACAGCCCAACTAACCATGTGGTATGGTGTCATTTAGTGGAGAGGGGAATGGCTACGGTTGGTCGGTGTTTGTTGCGGTATTGATCTAACCTTTGTGGTCACACCGATTCAAGTACCTTCGCAAAGCCACCCGCCTACACCCTGCTCTATTGCGTGACGGCGCCGCCGGTCGGCGGCGACACCAGCTTCGCCAACCAATACCTGGCCTGGAGCACACTGTCGGACGACGTGCGTGCGGCGCTGGACGGTCTTCGCCTGGAACACTCAACGGCCAGGGGCTTTGGCGATCACTCCCGCTCCAAGGGTTCCGCCGCGGTCACATCCACGCCCGTCAGCGTTCCCCCAGGTCACGAGAATCTCGTGAGCCTTCATCCGATCGCACGCACCCATCCGGTCACGGGCCACAAAGCGCTTTACGTCAACTCCGGTTTTTCATCGAACTTCGAGGGGCGGACCGAGGCCGAGAGCCGTTCCCTGATGGATGCGCTCGCGGCCCATGGCAGCATTCCGGAGTTCACCTGCCGCATCCGTTGGCTGCCGGGAACACTCGTTGTCTGGGACAACCGCTGTACCCTGCATTACGCCCACAACGACTATCGCGGCTACCCGAGAATCATGCGCCGCGCAGTGGTCGCCGGCGAAAGACCGGCCTGACTCGTTTCTCTTCGCGCCGCTGCAACACCCGGACCACTTCTCGAGTGCGGCGGTGCCCCTGTCAATGAGCCCTTTCGGTCCGTGCGCCAGCCGGCTCACTCCGCTGACCGGGTGCCTGCACGCAAAGGGCGCGCTGAAGCGGTGGTTGAGTGAGCGCTTGATCGCATCCGGGAACGGGGCGCAAAATGAGACTCAAGCAGCATGTCATGGCAGGAGAACAGAACGCAGGAGGTGACGATGTCTCCAGATCGAAATCCCGGTTTCTTCGGCAGCAACCCGTTCGACCGTCGATCATTGAACAAGGCCCTCGCAGCTTCGGGACTGTCGCTGGCAGTCATGCCAATGTTCGCAAGCCAGGTTCGCGCCTCCGATCTGACCCTCTACGAGTGGGGTGGCTACGAACTGCCCGAGTTCCATCCCGAGTACACCGCGGCAACCGGCGGCAGTCCGGAGTTCACGTTCTTCGCCGACGAGGAGGAAGCTCTACAGAAGATTCGGGCAGGTTTCAGACCCGATCTCTCGCATCCCTGCGTCGGTTCGATAGGCCGTTGGCGCGACGCCGGCGTCATCAAGCCGATCGATACCGCCCGTATCGAGCGTTGGGATGACATCATTCCCAGCCTGCTGGAGTTCGAGGGGCTTGTCGTTGACGGAGAAGCCTACTTCATGCCCTGGGAGTTCGGCTACACGGCCGTCGCCTACAATCCCGCGCTCATCGATCCGGGGGATCAAGGCTTCTCGTTGCTCATCGATCCGGCGTTCAAGGGCAGGATCTCGTGCGGTTCGCAAATCGACGAGGCGGTCGCCGTAGGCGGGGTGATCGGTGGCTTCGCCGATCCTTTCGTGCCAACCGAGGATGAAATCGCACAATTGCCCGACATATGGCGCCAACTCATCACGAATGCCCGGTTCCTGTGGTCGACCATTTCGGAGTACGAGCAAGCCATGGCATCCGGAGAGGTTGCCGCTTCATACATCTGGACACAGTCAATCCCGCCTCTGGCCGAAGAGGGAGTGGAACTCAGGATCGTCGATCCGGTGCTGCCCTGGATGTGCGGCCTGGTTCTGAATTCCGATGGTGCGGGAGACGAGGAGCTGGCCTATGCCTACATGAACGCAATGCTCGACCCCCAGGCCGGCAATGCCCTGGTCGAGCTCTATGGTTACGGGCATGCCAACCGCAACACCTATCCACTGGTGAGCGACGAGATTCTCGCCGCCAACGGTCTCACCGATCCGGTCTCCCTGTTGAGCAAGGGCATCTTCTTCAAGGCGATTCCCGAACGCGACCGCCTGATCACCATGTGGGAGGAGGTGCAGGCCGGCATCTAGCGCTGGCCCTGCCGCTGCTGTGTCCAGCGCGTTGTTAGGTTGATCCGGCCCAAGGAGTGCCGAGCATGGAACTCTCACGTTTGCCAGCGAGAGCCGGCAAGATTGCGATCCTCGAGGCGTTGACCGAGGCTGGCGCGGTCGTGGTCGAGGACATCTTCGATCGATCCGTCGTGAAGCGTTGCTGGGATGAACTCGCCGGCAAACGGGAAGGACACGGACCAGGACCGACGATACCCGGCGAGGAGAACGAGGTCTTCTGGGGCCGCAACACGATCCGCTTTGCGAGCCTCGCCCAGCACAGTGACGCCTTCATCGAGATCATGCTGAACCCGCTCGTCAGGGACGTCGCCGATTCCTTCCTGGAGGAGGTCGGGACCGACTACTGGATGAACACGGCGCAGTTCATCGGCATCGGTCCCGGCGAGCCCGCCCAGGAGCTTCACCGCGACAACGACCTTTGGCAACGCGTCTACGAGTGGGCCTGGCCGAAGATGCCGGAATTGAGCTTCAACACGCTCTTTCCCTTCCACACCGTGACCGACGAGATGGGCGCTACACGAGTCATTCCCGGCAGCCATCGCTGGAACGAAAAGGACCGGCGCCCCGATCCTGCCGAAACCGTGCCGGCGGAAATGGAAGCTGGCTCGGCCATCTTCTACTCCGGCTACACGTTCCACGGCGGTGGTCACAACAGGACGAAGGACACGTGGCGCTATGCCGTGCAGATGAGTTTCAACGCCGGCTGGCTCACGCCGGAGGAGGCGCATCCTCTGGCCGTCACAAGGGAGCGCGCGCTCGGGCTTCCCCGCCGCGCCCAGCGTCTGCTCGGCTGGCGCAGCTATCTGCCCGGAGGCGACGGCGGATATGACCGACTGTGGGTCAAGGACTATGAGGATATCCTGGCTGGCGAGGCCTGATGGAACCTTTGACCTCGCGAGTGTCGGTGGTTCCATGCCGGCAATGACATTCTCGCCGCAGGTCTTGAGGAGCGGGACTCATGCAGATTGACTTTACCGACAGGCGCGTTCTGGTGACGGGCGGGTCGCGTGGAATCGGACGCGCCATCGTGGAGATGTTCCTGGAGTCCGGCGCACGCGTCGCCCTCAACGGCAGCACGGAGGAGAGCACCGCCAGGGCCATTGCCGAGGTCGGTGCCGGAGACCGCGTCGTCGCAGCGCCTGGTTCGGTCGCTCGTGTTGCCGACTGCAGACGAATCGTGGAGACGGCAGTCGCGGGCCTCGACGGGCTTGACGTGCTCATCAACAACGCAGGCTGGGGTGACGTCACGGAGCTTGGCACGACGACGGAGGAGAGCTGGAACCGGACCCTCGATACCAATCTCAAGGCCGTCTACTTCATGACCCAGTTCGCCGCTCCCCACCTCAGGGAAGCGAATGGCTCGATCGTGAACTTTTCCTCGGTCTTTGGTCTGGTTGGTGCGCCGGGGTCTTCGGTCTACGGCGCGGCCAAGGCCGGAGTCATCAATCTTACCAAGGCTCACGCGCTGGAACTTGCACCTGATGTCCGCGTCAACGCCGTCTGTCCCGGCGGTGTCGACACCGACATGCTGCGCGAACTGGCTCTCACCCTGGCCGATTCAATCGAGGAGGGTTACGAGATCCTCAAGGAAGACGCGACGGCTCTCAAGCGAATCGCGGACCCGCGCGAACTTGCCGGTCCGGTGCTCTACCTGTGCTCGGACCTCGCACGTTACGTCACCGGCTCCATTCATGTTGTCGATGGCGGAGAGACGATCGACTGAAATCGATCACGTCGTGACCCCGGGGCGGGTCATCATGATCGAGTACCCCGACCGGTCGAATGATGGACACCTGATTCGCGCAACGACACTCTGACATCGATAGCCGGGCGGGCCAGCCTCTACCGCGAGAACCGTGCCGTTCATGGCGCGGGTGCCATGGCTTCGGTAACGGCCTCGAAGTCGTGCGCGCCGTGACCGTCTGCGATTGCGCGGGACACAAGGACATGGATGGAGTCCAGGTGGTCCGTATCGAGGCCTGCCTTCCGGCTCTCCGCGATAACTTGTTCGAGTGAGAGCTTCCAGACATCCAGTGTTGCTCCGACGTCCTCGCCGTAGCTCCTGGCGATGGCTGACGTCACCATCTTCTCGAGGTCGGCCGACAGGGGGCCTTCACGCATGTAGTCCGACACCATGAGTTTCACGAACAACGAGGGGTCCATGTCGGCGGCCCTGCACATCGCAGCACCGTGCAGCACTCCGACATAGGCGTGCAGGGCGAAGGCGAGCTGCCCGGCGACCAAAGTGGCTGCACCGCCCGGCGCTTCGGAAACATGCAGGAGGCGCGACGAAGCAGCGCGGAGTACAAGGCGCGCGGCTTCGAACACCGGCGTGGAGCCGGAACAGAGGACGGTCGCATTGCCCGTGCGCACCGCGGAGGGATAATCCTGAATCTGGGCTTCCAGGAAGGCGATGCCATGTCGTTCGGCCCACGCGCCCAGATCGCACGATTCATTCGCGGTCATGCTCGAAAGGACGACAAGCGTGTTCCCGCAAAGGGCTTCGATCACCGCCGCGTTCTTCACGCTGGCGACGGTGGCGGCGTGGTCGCGCAGACATGTCAGAACGACGATGCCGCGACGCGCCGCTTCGGCGATGGTGGGGGCCGCGCGGTCACCGTAGGACCGCGCCCGGTCGGCACCGCGATTCCACACGGTCACGTCAAATCCCTTCATGATCAGCCGGTCGGCAAACGCGCTTCCCATCTTGCCAAGACCCAGCACCGCTACTGCCGGCAAACTTGAATTGGATGTCATGACAGCACCTTTCTTCGGGGCCGTTCTGTCGCAGGGTTCAGTTCGGGGCGGTCACCCTCGCTTCGTGCCGCCGTTCGCACCACAGGATGCCGGTCCAGCGATTATCACAGTGCGCCGGTGTTACAAGATCCCGCGGGCCGTCAGCTTCTCCGAGGATTGTGCGCGAAGGCCGCGGAACACCGATCTAGAAGAACGTCGACATCGTCCGCGGCACCAGTGTCTGGTCGAGAATGATTTTGCGACGTGCAATACGCCATTGTCTGCCATGGCGGCGAAGCCGGTCTTCGCGGCGCCCGACGTACATGACCTCCGTGCGCTCGAGACGCGACTGGTAGACGAGGAGATTGCACCTGACGTCGAGCTCCTCATCGCTCACGTCGAAGATCTCGACATTCGATATGAAATAGCGCATCCGCGAAGGCGGCTGCTCCGCATGGGCAAGGGATGAACGCAGGCGTTCGATGCGGGCGGCAAGGAATCCCTTGTCGTCATCGAAGTACGCCATCTCGCCATCGGCCGAAACAGCATCGGCCCGCCCGTCAACCGTTTCGCGTGCCGGCATCCAGTAGCGTACGTCGTCGGTGAAGAGATCGAGCCATTCTTCCAGGCGAAGCTCGCTCAGCAGGCGAACCTCGCGATAGAGGAACTGTTCAACGCGGTGCTGCAGCGCGACGCTGACCACGGGACGTTCCTGACCAGGGTGAGCTCACAAGCGTTGCCCAGTGCCGATAGAAGTTCAGCTGGTTGGTTTCCGAGATGTACGGCGAAAAACGTCCGGGACATCCCTCCGGTCCGTCCAGCAACGGTTGGCCGACGTTCATCTGGTAGTTGAAATCGAGCCTCTGTCCCACGACGCCCCGCGTCGCATCGGTCACCTGCTCGAAGTTCTCGGTATCGTCCTGCGCCGCGATACCGCTGACTGCCTGGATGCGCGTGTAGTCGACACGCGCGATGTCCTTGATGACCTTCGGCGCATCACGATCGACCGCGCACCAGTTCCAGGCCTCCAGACGATCAGGGCCCTTCGGAAGCCACAGGTAGAATCCGATCGGCCGCAACGCACTGAAGTCATTGAACGAAAGATTGGGAAACATGTTGGAGAACGAGGGTGCGTAGACACCGGCCTGGTGTTTCGGAAACGCCCTGATCAGTCGCTGTTGACACTCCTCGACATACTCGACCACTTCCGGCCCGTAGGTCTTGGCGAGTTCCAGGTCGACCTCGTAGCGCTCGCCGTCGAAGACGACGCCCGTCATGCCATGGCCATTGTCGAAGCCGATGTTGTAGTATCGGGCCTCCTTGCCGCGGAAGTTCGGATTGGCCGGATTGATCTGCCGGATGTCGAGCTTGAACATCGATCCGTGCGAGTAGGGCAGATGATAGGTGTCGCCCGCAAAGTTCTCGCTGGCGATCTTCCAGTTGGCGTTGAGGGAATAGCGCTGAATGCCGGGAATGAACTCGATTCCTCCGACCTGGCGCTCGATCATGACATCAAGGTACCAGCGGAGATCACCCAGGAAGTCGTCAAGGCTTTCGGCCCCGGCGTCCCAGTTGCCGAAGATCATGCCTCCGTAGATCGCCAGGTTCGGGACCTCGAGCAGGCCCCATTTGTCCTTGTCAAGGCGATCGCCATAGGCCTCCTTTCCCAGAGGCACGCCCTTGAGCCGACCCGTGTTGGAGTAGGTCCAGCCATGAAAACTGCAGGTGAACTGGCGGGCATTGCCACGGTCCGCGCGACAGACCTTCATGCCCCGATGACGACACGAGTTCAGAAAAGCCCGTATGATTCCGTCTTCTCCGCGACACACGAGGACGGGATCCTCACCCATGTATGCCGCGACGTAGTCCCCGGCCTCGGGAATCTGCGATTCATGACCGAGGAAGAGCCAGCAACGCGCGAACACGCGCTCCAGCTCCACCTGGTAGATATCCTGGTCGAAGAATATCCTGCGGCTGACGAGCCCTTCATCGATCCTGGCGTAACCGTCCGCCTCCATGGGCCCCTCGATCAGTTCGCAGCCGATACGGCACATTACCGGAAACCCGATCGAAACCCCAACGTGAGCCCTGAACTTGCAGGTCAAATGCCGGCGGACAGCACTGGAGTTATGCGGCACCGGCCAACGAACGGGATGCGATGGACTGGAACAGGTATCGGCCGGAGTGAGGGCGTCTAGCTCCCGAAGCGGAACACTGCCGACATGGCGCAGTGGTCGGGATGCGGATCGCGCCGCGGCGCTTCGCGGAAGGACCCCGGCACCAGCATTGCCTCCGCACCGCTTCCAGCCACCATGTGATCGATGAACGCCGGGAAGCGCGGATCGCAGCGGAACGGCACGTCCTCAGTCAGAAGCAGCAGCGGAGCCGAGGTTGGCGAAAGTATGCGCCACGCCCAGTCGCCGGCGAGCGTCAGGCGGCGGTTGAAGTCTCCCAGGATGACGAAGGGCTGAGCCTTCGTCCGGCGGGCGTCGGCCCACGCCTTCAGCTCATCGATCTGGCCGCGTAGCGTCGCGCAGATTTCCGCGTTCCCACTGTCGTCGTCTTGAGCGACGCCCCAGCACCCGGTCCTGAGATGGACCGAGAGCAGGCGCAGTTCCCGGCCATGCGACCTCACGACGATATCGGTCGCCCATCGCTGGAACGCGTCGTCGGCACCCAAGGATGTCAGGTCGCCGATGCGGCGGTACTGGACGCCGCGCCGGATCGCGAATCCCGTCGCCAGGTGGCCGAGCTGCGTCTGCGGCCTGTCCCAGCAGGCAGGGCTCCCCTCCATCGGCGGGCGCCGCGACACTTCCACGTGCCAGTCGGATGCCGGGAACACCCGGTGCGCCGCCGCCTCGTTCTCCACTTCCTGGAAGGCGACAACATCTGCGTCCAGTTCGGCAATTCGCCGGGCGAGGACCTCGTAATCGGTTGCGTTGCGCCCGACGCAGCCGGCACCGTCGCTGTCGTCCAGATGCTCCAGGTTCCAGGCGGCAATGCGCAGTTCTTCGCCCGATCCCGTTTGCGGCGCGAGCGCCAGGACCAACGACGCCAACAGTCCCCATCCGGCAGCACGCATCGTGGTCTCCTTCGCCTTCCGGTCCGCAACACCGTTCCTGCAGGACGAGCCGCTATCGGAGGAGGGCGCGTTCCTCCGTCTGCTGCCACGCTTCGCGATAGCTGCGCTGGTAGTCCTGGAATGGATCGTTCGTGACCGCGTAGTCCCACACCGGCGGCCGGCCGTGCCTGTTGGCCTCGAAGATCGTCGCGCGCCGCCGGACGCTCTCTTCCACGAGGTCCGGCAGGCGGGCCACGTCCCACTGCCTGAAGACCTCCTGCTGCAGGTCCTCGCGTGTCGCGGCATGGGTGGCATCCTGCGCCAGGTCGTGGCGCTCTTCGGGATCCCTGGCAAGATCGAACAGCAGGGGAGCCGTCGTCTCGCAATGAACGAACTTGTGACGGCCGCGCCTGATCATGAACCATGGCGCCGGCACGCCCTCGCCGCAGTACTCCGCCAGCACATCGCGTGGAGCGCCCGCGTCGTTTCCGCGCAGAACATGCGCGAGGCTCCTGCCATCCACCGGACCTGCGACGTTGCCAGCCTCCTCGTCGCCGGCAAGCTCCACAAGCGTCGGGAGCACATCGACGAGCGAGACGGGTGTCGGCACCCGGTTCGCCGCAAATGCGGCAGGACAGTGGAACACGAGAGGCACCCGTTCGGCCCACTCGAAGAAGGTGCGCAAGCCCCAGAGACCGCGCTCTCCCAGCATGTTGCCGTGGTCGGCGGTGATGACGACGATGGTGTCGCTGTCGAGACGGGAGGCCTCGAGTGCGCCGAGGATCTGCCCGATCCTGTCGTCAATGTGACTGAGCATCGCGTAGTAGGCGTGACGTGCCCGGCGAACATGCGTGTCGGTCACGCCGGCCTGCCCCATGCCGCCGTACTCATAAAGATGGCGACTCAGTTCGTCGTGGGCATCGACCGGGATCGGCGCTACCGCCGGCATGGGGATGTCCCGGTCCTCGTAACGGTTCCAGTATCCGGCCGGCGAGGCGAAGGGAGGATGGGGCTGGATGAACGAGACGGTCATCAGGAAGGGCCGGTCGGCCTCTTCACGAGCCAGCTGGTAGATCCTGTTGACGGAGGTGAAGGTCACCTCGTCGTCAAAGTCGATTCCCAGGCAGCGCACGCAGGGTCCCGCATCGATCACTTCGTCGAGATTCGGGTAGTCGGGAAATCCCTCGTCTTCCCAGCGCGCGCCTCCGGGCGGCGGACCCCAACCGAAGTCCGACGGTACCACGTCGGTCGTCAAGCGTTCCTCGAAGCCGTGCAGCTGGTCGGGGCCCACGAAGTGCATCTTGCCGGAAAGAATGGTCCGGTAGCCCGCCCGCCGCAGGTGGTGGGCGAAGGTGGGAATACTGGCCGGAAGCTCGCTGCCGTTGTCGTAGACACCGACCTTCGAAGGCAGGAGCCCTGTCAGGAACGAGGCGCGGGACGGTCCGCACAGGGGAGCGTTGCAGTATGCGTTCTCGAAGACGACGCCCTCCTCGCCGAGCCGCTTCATGTGGGGTGCTCTGATCGTTTCGTCGCCGTACATGGGCAGCGCCAGGGCGCTCATGAAGTCGGCCATGATGATCACGATGTTGGGTTGGGTCCTGGTCATGTTGATGTCCCTAGCCTCATGCCAAAGGGGTGCGCCGTGCCACCGGAACTGAGGACGTGCAACGCACTATGGAGGAGCCTGCGCTGTCCGGGGCGCCGTCGGGCAAAGAAGAATTGCTCATCGGCCTCCAGAGAACGTCGCGCACCTTCGATGAACGTGCCCGTCCGTCCGTAGAGCACCAGGCGGGGAGCCGGAACGGTTCGCCGAGGGTTCTTGCGCAGAATCCCGACAGATACTCAATACCTTGCCTTCATGATCCCTGGTCCTCTTGGGCAGCAATCCATTCCGCATAAACGAGCTGTACGCTTGGCCGGGACCTGACAGCATCGGCTATCCGCCTGACATTGGGGAATTCCGCTGTTGTTGGATGGCCGAGCGACGGAGCAAGCCAGGTCGTCAACATGAACAGGTAGATATCAACTGCACTGAACCGTTCGCCCAGGACCCATTCGTTGTCGCCAATCTGATCGTCGATCACTCCCCACGACTCGCGCAGCCGCCTGATGCCTCGTCTTCGCGCACTTGATTCATCAGCGGGCGCATCGACGAAACGATCCGGATAATAGAAGGTCTGGAAGGCCATCTGCACGGTGTTGGAAAAGTAGACCAGCGTCTGCAGATACCGTGCGCGTTCCGGCTCGTCGAATCCGGGCGCCAGGTTTGCCTCGGGATGACGATCGCACAGGAACACCGTGATCGCGGCACACTCGTACATGCCCTTGTCGTCCCATAGGAGAACCGGTACCCAGCCATTGGGGTTGATCGCCAGCTGTTCCGGCGGGCGCGGCAAACTCATGTCTATCGTCGACTGGATCAGTTCGTAGGGCCTGGCCGATTTCTTCCAGGATCACCCGAACCCCTTGAGCGGCACTGCCTAGTGCATAAAACAGTTTGTACATGTTGATCTTCTCCGTGTTCGTCCGCGCCGTTGCTTCAACAGCTGCACCCTTCTGTGCAGGTCTGTCCCCACAGGATACGCGTGGATGCAAGGCGTTGACATCTCAGTTCAGAGCACAATGGCAGGGGCGCCACACCAACGCAGCCTGACCTGTTGTTGCGTGCAAAACCATTTCCTGTGCCCGATACCGGGTGCCAGCCGCAGTGGTTCACCACGTCGGCCGGCAGTACCTTCGCTTTCCACTCGGCCCACTGGAGTTCAGAAAGCTCGGGCGCGAGGTTCGATCAATCCCTCCTACATATGTCAAGGCGCTCATCAACCGGCAGAAGAATGACGCGACGGATGCCGAAGCTGCTCAGGCTGAGTGCCTGCCAGCTCGACCTGCATGAAGGGGTGGAGGAGTGGGTTATCTGCCATCCGAAGGCGAGCGCGTCGTTGCGGTGCCGGTCTCCAGGCGTCAGCAGCGGCGCAGAATACGCACCATGGCGCCGATGGCGTGATCGACCGGACCGTCGTTGACCAGGGACTCCACATCATCCCCCTCGACCGGGACGGCGCGGCGGATCCGTTCTTCCTGATCGTCCGCCGGTTCCCGACTCCGTTGGGCGAGCCTTTGCCTCAGCAGCTTGGCGGGGGCTTTGACATGGACGACGCGGACCCGGGGAAAGGTCTTGCGCGCGTCGGCAATGACGCTGCGCGAGACGTTGGCGATGACGCAGCGGCCCCCTTCGAGCGCCTTCGAAATGTCCCTGGGGACACCGTAGGCAAAGCCATGGGCATGCCACGAGAGAGTGAAGGCGCCTCTGCGTCTCGCCTCTTCGAAGTCGTCTGGAGCCATCGCGATGTCGCCTGGGGCATGGCCGGGGCGGGTGACCATGCGCCGGGCAAAGACGAACCGTGCATCGCCCTCCAGAAAACGCCGCGCGCCATCGATGAGTGTATTCTTGCCCGCCCCGCTCGGGCCGACGACGAGGAAGAGGGTGCCTGGCACCATCAGGCGGGGCGCTGGAACGGTTCGCCGAGGGTTCTTGCGAATTGCTCGAAGTAGGTCGAGGTCACCGGCTCCTTGCCGCGCGCCTCGATGATGGCTTGGTGAAGTTCGGCGAGGCGGTGAAAGGGCACGCCTGGATAGGTGTGGTGGGCCGTATGGTAGACCATCTGCCAGGCCAGCCAGCGCATGAGAGGGTTCGTGCGCACCGTGCGCGTGTTGGTCCAGGTGTCGCTGGTGAACGGCATGCCGGTGTGCTCGATGATGTTCTGGATCTGGTGCGTCCAGGACATGGCGAGCATCGGAGCCAGCCACAACATGACGGCTGCCCATGAGCCGGTCCAGATGGAGAGCGCGGCGATGAGGGTATAGCCGGCGAGATGCCAGCGCGCCTCGGCGACGACGCGGCGCTCCATCTCCGCATTGAGGTAGTACTCGAATCGAGACTGCTTGCGTCCGGTCACGGCATGGCGAATGAGATTGGTGACGAGGCCTCGCCAAAACGAGAGTCCGCTGAGACTGAGCCAGCCGGCGAAGCGCCCGGCGTTGTCGAAGACAAGTTCCGAATCCCGCTCGGGATCCTGGGTATGGCGATGGTGGCACAGATGTTGCCAGCGATCGTGGTCGCGCGGATAGATCAGGATGAATCCCGTCACGCGGCCAAGCCACTCGTTCATCCACCGGCGGCGGAAGACCGTGTCATGGCTTGACTCGTGCTGTGCCGCATAGAGCCAGTTGACGAGCATGCCGTGTGCGGCGAACAGGGGAACGCCCCACCAGCTTCCCCAGGTGAGCCACAGTCCGGTCCCGGTACAGGCGATTGCCGCGAGGTGGCTTGCCAGCTGGAGGCCGCCCGCCATGTCGGATTTCTTCATGAGGCCGCGCAACAGGTCGGTGTCGACCCTCGCCTTGCCCGGTGCGGCAAAGTCCTCGTTCAGGGGCGCCTCCCCGTGTTCTGCCCGGAACTCCTGTCTCATTGTCCCATCATGGTGAAAGAAAAGCGAGGATCCGCAGGTCAGCGCAGGCGCCAGACGAGGAGCGCGGCGAACATGGCGACCGCAACCGGCCAGTGCCAGAAGGCCAAGCCGCCCTCGAGGCAGGCCAGGGCCAGCACGGAGCTGATGGGGAGAAAGAAGCATCCTGCCGGGGTAGCCCAGATGAGCAGCCAGTCGTTGGTGAACTCCAGCAGGAAACGGATGACACCAGGCGCTCCCGCCGGCACCGGCAACCGGGGATTGAGAAACAGGAACCAGATGCTGACGGCTATGACGCCGAGAGACATCAGGAAGATCTGCAGCCGGTCGCCCTCCATGCCGGCGACGGAAAGGACATCGCCCGTGACGAACATTCAGGCCCCCACCGGTTCGCCGGTGCCCGTACCCGACATCATGCCGGCGCCGGCCTTCTCCAGCATCGTCATGGAGGGATAATCGAGGATCATCAGGCCGCCGTCGACGATGAGTGTCTGCCCGGTGACGAAACTCGCTTCATCGCTGGCGAGAAAGAGGACTGCGGCGGCGATTTCGGCCGGGGTGCCCATGCGTCCCAGGGCCGACGGCGGGAGAAACCACCCGTCCCCGCCCGAAGGCGGTTCCTCGGCGTCGCGCTCGGTGGTGATCCAGCCGGGCGAGACACCATTGCAGCGTACGCCGAGGCGGGCTCCCTCCGCGGCGAAGCTCCGCACCAGCGCTTCCACGGCGGCCTTTGCAATACCGTAGGTTCCCCAGTTGCCATGCCAGGTCGCCGTCGAACTGATGCACACAATACTGCCACGCCGGCGCGCAAGATGCGGCAGCGTATGCGAGCTGACGAACCAGGGGGCATCGAGGTTGGGACCACGCAGTTTCTGCCAGCGCACCCCGGGGGGATCGTCGTCCCCGACTCCGGCGCGCCGGCCGCCGACCCCGGCGTTGTTGACGACAACATCGATGCCACCGAAACGATCCGCCACCTCTGCGACCATGGCGGCACAGGCGTCCTCCGAGGAGAGTTCGCAAGGCCAGAAGCCGGCTTCGGCGCCCGCCGCCTCGAGTTCGCCCAGCACGCGCTTTCCCCTTTCCCGGTTGCGCCCGACAATGGCGATCCGTGCCCCCTCGGCAGCGAATCTCTTGGCGATTCCCCTGCCGATTCCCGAGTTGCCTCCGGTGATCAGCGCCACCTTGTCTTTCATGTGTCGTACCCCCTTCACGTGTTGAGGACGGCGATGTCCATCGGTGCGGCCACTCCTTCGACATCGCGCGCGGCGACAACCTCCAGCGAATGTCCGGTCCACCCCTGTTGCTGCGCCAGGTCAAGGGCGGCACTGGCCGCAACGAGTGCTGAACCCTCAACCTTGCAGTGCTTTTCGAGTTTGGCGGCAAGATTGACCGCTTCGCCGATCACCGTGTACTCGAGGCGGGTTTCGTCACCGACGGTACCGAAGATCACAGTGCCTGTGGCAAGGCCCATGCCCCACGCCAGGAGGCGCTGACCGCGTGATTGCCGGCGCTGGTTCCAGGCGTTCATCTGATGATCGATGTCGAGCGCCGCCACGATGGCATCGGCCGCGAAACTATCGCTCGGCGCCGTGGCGCCAAAGGTGATCATCACTCCATCGCCCATGAACTTGTCGATGGTGCCACCATGCTTGCGGGCCGTCGACACGACGAGATGCTGGTAGCGCGACAGCATGGCAAGTGTCTGGCCCGGGCCGACACGGCCGGACAGCGCGGTGAATCCCCTCAGGTCCACGAACAGGATTGCGGCATCCCGCAACACGCCCTCTCCGGCTGCCACCACATCCTCGGAATGGGTGATCCGGTCTGCGACTTCCGGAGCGAAGAAGCGGGTGAGGTCCTTCGCCGCCTCGCTGACCGCCACCGAGCGGATGAGTTGCTTGTGCGCCCGGGTGAGCGCGATGACGAGAATGCCGGTGACGAGGAGGAAGGTCAGAATCTTGTCGACCTCGCCGCCAATCAGGATATCGCTGGTGTAGAGGTAGTGGACGTAGTCACGCGTGATCTCGCTGGGAACCGGCGCCACGTAGAGCGCGTAGAAGAGCAGGGCCAGCCACCCGGTAATCGCCGTGGCCCCCGCCATCAGAACGTAGCGCGGATCAAAGCGCAGCGTGCGCAGCGCGATCAGGACGAAGAGATAGAGCATGGTGGGCACCTGCAGCGAGAAGCCCGGGGGCTGTGCGTACTGCAGGTGGAAACTCCAGATCGTCACCAGCAGCACGGCGATGTCGACCACGATCGACGTGACAATCATCCAGTTGGGCAGGCGCCTGGCATGAGCAAGGACGAGACGTGACACCGTGAACAGGAAATAGGTGCCGAGTGCCCAGGGCACCGGCTCGAGCATGGTGTCTTCAGGAAATGTCTTGGGCGAGATCGTGTAAAGCACGGCGAAAAGGATGATGCCGATCATCTGGACCCAACCGATCAGCACCTCGCTGTCGGCCTGATCGCGGGCTATCTGGTTCCTGACACGCTCGGGCAGATGGCCTTCCACCGGTTCGCCGAAGAGCAGGGTCCGAAGCCTGGCGGCAGCGGCCTTCATGACCGGGTCATCCACAGGCTGGTCTCGAGAGCGCCTGTCGCAATCGGGATATCTCCCAGAACACCCGAAAAGAGACGCTCCGGATGCTGGCGGGTCATGTAATGGCTGGCAAAGAGCGGCGTCCAGGATCCTCCGGTCAGCATCGGCGCCACCACGAGCTGCTCATTGTAGCCGCGCCAGTCCCAGGCGCGCGGGTAGTCGAAGGGGAGGAAGATGTCGTGGACATGGACGATGACCCCGACCGGGAGGTCGGGTACGATCCGGTTCAAGAGTTCGTCCACGTCGCTTCCCGGCATGGCGACATGGCTTGAGTCGATGAACAGAACATCGCCCTTGCCCAGATCTTCCACGACAGCCCGATCGGCGTTGTGAAGCATGGATTTCATCCACGTGACGCCGTGGGCGGGAAGAGGGGCACGCGGTTCGGGGTCGATGGCGACAAGACGGGTGTTCAAGGCGCCGTCGGCAATGGCGCGGGCCATGAAACGGGTGCTGTGTCCGGAACCGATTTCGACGATGCGCGAGGGCTCCCGCAAGCGCACCAGGGCATAGAGAACGGCGGCGTCCAACCGCGGAAACCAGTCCTGGTTCCAGCGCGCTCCGGGAGCCGGATCGTCACGACCGATGGCCTTCAGGTCGTCACCGAACTGCTCGAGACCGGTGACGATGTCGCAGAAGGACTCGACATGTGAGGCGAACAGTCGGTCGACCGCCTTGTAGCCCGCGATCGCGGGGAAGTTTCCGGCATGACGGCACGGAATGAAGTACCCCTGACGGTCCAGCCCCGTCACCGTCGCAAGCGCCATTCCCAGGCGCCGGGCATAGCCGGTCAAGGGGTGAGCACCAGACCTTCGCGCGCAACGACGGATCCGGGGCGCCGCTGCTCGATCTCGGCGGCAATCGAATCCATGCGATCATCGTCGTGCGAGGGATCGTGGTGGAAAGCAACGAAGGTCTTCACCGAGGCGGCATCGGCAAGTCGTACGCCCTCCTGCCATGTCGAGTGACCCCAGTTCACGAAGGCCGGAAACTCCTCGTCGGTGTAGGATGAATCGTAAATCATCAGGTCACACCCGGCGATCAGTTCGAGGATGTTGCGATCCGGTGTTCCCACCACGTGCTCGGTGTCGGTAACGTAGCACAGCGCCCTGCCATCATGTTCGACGCGGTAGCCGCAGGCGCCGTTGGGATGGTTGAGGGGTGCGGTTGTGATCTTCAATCCCGCGTGGGGTTCCAGCACATCCCCGGCGCGGAAGGTCTTCCACGTGATGGTGGCGCGAAGCGAGTCCGCGGTCACCGGCGTTTGCGGATCTTCCAGAAAGTGGCGCACCACGTTCTCGAGAACCCGGGGTGATTCAATGTGGCCGGCCCACACCGTCAGGCGTGTCTCGGGGTGATTGAGAGCATTGAAGAGGGCCACACCGCAGACATGGTCGAGGTGGGTGTGCGTGAGGAAGAGATCCGCATCGATCGGTCCCTCACCAAGTGAATCGGACAGGGATCCAAGCCCGGTTCCGGCATCGAAAATGAGGAGCCTGTTGGCGCAGCGGACCTCGAGGCAGGAGGTGTTGCCGCCATAGCGCCGGGTCCCGGGATCGCTGCAGGCGATGCTGCCGCGCACTCCACGGAACCTGACCATGAACTCAAGTGCCGATGGCATGGCTGCCTCACGTTGGTGTGAACGGTCATTTCATGGTTCCTGCCAAGGGTATATGGTCGCGGTCTCCTTGACCACGCCGGGAGACATGGGATGTCCGGGAACCGGGAGACAGTCCTGCGGCTGATCCGCGAGCTCGCCGTGATGAATGGAGGCGATTTCGAACTTGCGTCCGGCGAGCGGTCTGCCCTCTACATCGATCTCCGCCGGGTGACGATGCATCCTCTCGGGGCCAGCGCCATCGGACACATGATCAACGATCGTCTGGCTGGTGCCGGCGTCGATTCCGTTGGAGGCATGGCGACGGCGGCCATACCCGTGGTCGCGGCGGTGGTCTGCGAGAGCCAGCGGCGGAACGTTCCCGTCAGGGGGTTCTACGTGCGCGACAAGGCAAAGACCCGCGGTACGCAACGTCGCATTGAAGGTCTTCTCGAGGCAGGGGACAAGGTCGCCCTCCTCGAGGACACGATGACGACGGGACAATCGACCATGGCCGCCGTCGAGGCGGTTCGCGAGGCAGGAGCAACGGTGGTGCGCGTGATTACGGTGGTCGACCGTCTCAGGGGCGGCGCGGCACTCTTTGCTCAATCGGGCATTTCATTCGAGGCCCTCTTCACGCTCGACGGGATCACAGGCGACGGCCGTCCATGAGTTCCCCCCGGAGAAGTGACTGGGGAGGTATCTGGCTCGGTCTGGCGGTGTCCAGTTTCGCGGCATTCCAGATGCTGAAGCTGCCTCCGTCGCTACCCTTGTTCATCGAGGCCTACGGCTACGGACGGGTCATCGCCGGCGCTCTCGTCTCGGTCTACGCGCTTGCCGGGATCTTCTTTTCGATGACCGCCGGCACCCTGACCGGGCGGCATCCGGTTCACGTCCTTGCAGGATCGCTTGCCTGTTTCTTCCTGGGCAATGCGGTCACCCTCATCTTTCCGGAGGTTGCCTGGCTCAATCTCGTGGCGCGCACGATCGAGGGTCTCGCCTACACCGTGTTCGCCATCGCCGGTGCTGCCATTGCCAACCGTTCGGCCGCGGCAGGGGACCTTTCCCTGGTGGCTGGAATTGTCGCCGTGTGGGTGCCGGTCGGCCAGATTCTGGCTCTTGTGACCGGTTACCTCTTCTTTGATTCCCTGGGCTGGCAACCGCTGTGGTGGCTGTCGCTCTTCCTCACCCTCGCGCTCGCCCTGTGGCTCCTTGAGCGTCGGGCCGGCGTGGAAAAGGCTCTTCGCGTCGAAGTCAAGGATCTGGGGGCCGGCCAGCTTCGCCAGCGGTTCTCCCTGTGGCTGGCGGCAGGCGTCTTTGCCGCCTGGGCCGGTCAGTACATCGCCTTCATGACTTGGTTGCCTGACTACGTGGTCGGCCATTTCCAGGTGGGTGCCGATGAGGCCGCCGCCATCAACGCGGTGTCCGTGGCGGGCGTTCTGGCGAGCTGCCTGGCGACCGGATGGCTGTTGCGCAAGGGAGTGTCCTTCGGCCTCCTTTTCACCGGGGCCACCGTCATCCAGGCGTTTGTCTGGATTGTTGGCCCCTATCTCGACAGCATCGCCGGGCTCGTCGCCATCACCGCATATGGCATCGTCGCCGGCGCGCCGCCCACGTGCATGTTTGCCGTTCCCGCGCGTCTCTTTGGCGGGGAACGTGCTGGCCCTTCGGCCTTCGCGCCCATGATGACCGGACGCAGCCTGGGCGTTCTCCTGGCCCCCGTCGTGGCCGGTGGCCTTGTTGACACCGAAGGCTGGGCAGTCTTCGCCTGGGCGTATGGAATCCTCACCTTCGCTGCCGCTGCCGCAGGTGGCCTGATGGCCGTTCTTGTGACGCGAAGAGGCCGTTAGGAGGCTCAGGTCTTCAGGCGATAGCCGCCTGGCACATTGAGGAGAATGCGGGCATGTGACCGGTTCTCCCCGAGCTTGCGGCGCAGTCGCCAGATATGGGTCTCAAGGGTGTGGGTCCTGATACGCGTGTCGTGTCCCCAGACTCTTTCGAGAAGGGTGTTGCGATCGACCGGGACTTCCCCAGCGAGGAGAAGTTCGATGAGAATGAGAGACTCCTTCTCGGTGAGGCGGTTCGACGTGCCGCTTGGTCGGTGCTCCAGTGCGCGGGTCGCGGGATGAAAGGTGAAGGGTCCGACCTCCACCGGCGCCATCAGGGCGTGCGCCGGACGCTCGATCAATTCCTTCACTCGTGCCATCAACGTGCCGAGACGGAACGGCTTGGTGATCGCGTTGTCAGAGATTCCCGAACCGATCCTGATGACTGACATGGTTCCTTCCATGCGGGCAAGTGTCTGGCGAAGGGAATCGGCACAGTCGTCCGCCAGGTCGTTGTCGGAGATGACAGCTCCGAACCGGTCAGCCCCGAGATGATCGAGGGCATCTCTCGACCCCGAACAGATGACCGGCGTCATGCCGGGAATCACGTCCAGCTGTTCTGCAATGGCTTCGCCAAGGGGGACGTCGGACGTCACGACAAGGATCGGCCTGCCTGCTAGGTTCATGGCGCTGCCACAGGGACACTGCCGGCGTGACTGACATCGTGGTGTACGGGAAGGGGAGCGCACGTTTTGGCACCTGCGAGTTTCGCTGTGCGCTCGGTTCTGCCGGCATCGTCGATCGAAAGGTGGAGGGGGACGGCGGCACCCCGGCCGGGGTGTGGCCTCTCAGGAAGGTGCTTTTCAGGCTCGACCGGGAGGTGCGGCCCGAGTGTTCGCTGCCGGTATCGGCGATCACGCCGACGGACGGGTGGTGCGACGACCCCCGACACGACGACTACAACAGGCCGGTTTCCCTGCCCTTTGCCGGAGGGCACGAAGTCATGTGGCGCTGTGATCATCTCTACGATCTCGTTGTCATCGTCGGATTCAACGACGATCCGCCGCTTGCAGGCGCCGGCAGCGCCATCTTCGTGCACCTGGCATCGGCCGATCTTGCGCCGACTGCCGGATGCGTTGCCTTTGCACGCGAAGATCTCCTGGCGATTCTTCGGGGCCTCGACCGGACGAGCGCCCTCGTCGTGCGTCATTCGTAGCCGTGGATTTCCCGCCAGTTGACGGGCTCGACGACGATCACCGCCTTTGCGAATTCGGCGCGGTAGACCATCCAGGTGCCATTGGGCAGCCAGATGCCGTCACCGGGTTCAAGGTCGAACGTTCCCTCGCGGGTCTCGAGATTGAGCGTGCCCTCGAGGATGTACATGTACTCGTCGTAGAGAACCGTCCACTCCATGTCGCAGTTCTCGAAGAGGCCGATCGACACGCCGAACGATTGGCTCTCCTTCGTCGAGACGTCACGCGAGACGGTGATGGTCCCTGGCGGGCCGCCAATCTGGCTGAACGCTCGTTCGGATGGCCGGACACGGCGGATGGCTGACATGACGGTTACCTCTTGTCTGGAAGGTTCGAAAGGTGCGGGCCGGTGAATCCCTTGGCCACATCTCCCTCGGCGACCGGAGCGGCCACCGCCTTGATGTCACCGAGTCGCACAGGCTCGATGGCGTGGCTGCGCAGGTCGAGCTCCTCGCGTGAACGCTGTGGCAGGCCGTCGCGTGGGGGCTCGAGCAGACGATGGGGGTCGTCGCCGTTGACGAAGCCAAGATAGGGTCCGCCGAAGTCGTAGCCGATGAGGCGGGCAAGCCTCTCGTCGTAGGTTCGGGCGACGTCCGGAGGATTGGCAAGGTACTGGTTCTCTTCCTGGCGCAGCCAGCTCCAGCTGTACTGCAGGGCAAGGCCGGTCCTGACGGCATTGGAACGGTTGGTGCCGCCGCCATGCCAGACACCGCCCGTGTAGAGCAGCACCGATCCGGCCGGCATCTCGACGGGAACCACCTCGTCGGTCCTCGCAAGGCGATCATGGTCCCACCGGTGGCTGCCTGGAACGACGCACGTCCCGCCGTTTGCCTCGGTGAAGTCGGTGAGCGCCCACATGGTGGCGATAACCATGGGGGGAGAGGGGTGGCGTACCGGATAGATGCTGCCGTCACGGTGCAGCCCCTGGGCGCCGGCTCCGGGTTCGAGGTGCATGATGCCGGAAAAGTTGAGCTGCCAGTTGGGCGTGTAGGGAGTGAACATCCTTTCGACGAGATCCATGACGACGGGCGCCAGCACGAGCTCGCGCGCCGCCGCCGATCGGGCGAGGATGCCGCCGAGCCGCCTTGTGTGGCGCCCTAGGAACTCGTCGTGTCCCAGGGGCGCGGCGGCGATGTGGGGTGCCAGTTCGCCGAGGGCCTTTCCCGTCAAGCCCGGGGCAAGGCGGCGCACCACCAGATAGCCGTTCTCCCGAAAGAAGTCGTGGAGAACATCCACCGATGTTGAGGAGTCGAAATCGGTAAGGGACGTCATGGCGCACCCCTCTTCGTGGCTTCCGGTGATGATCCCGTTCCGGCGCCGCCTGTGGTCACACACTGCTGTTTCATGGGTCCTGGGTTTGCAGCGCGGCTTGGTGTCGCCGGGGTCGCTTCCCGGCACGCAGGATAGTCGTTACAGATGGCGTCCCTACCCATAGGCCTGGCAACGGGGACCATCGCCGGTCATTCGCCGGTGTCACGCTCGCTGTGATCGGGAGCGACGGCGGACTAGCACCTGACCGGGACAATCCACACCCATGGCATGATCCTTGGCGACTTCGTAACAACAAGTGTAGGGCATGGTCATGTTGCCGCGCCATGACAATCCTCAAGGACGGCGTCAGCTGGTTCCCGTTCCTCTTGTCTCATCACTATTCGGTAACCGACCTCAGGAGAAATCCGGTCGCGTGCTGCAGGTCCTGTGGTCCAGGAGCCTTCTTCGTTGTTGCCAACCGTGAACAGGTGCACATCGACCGTGAAGTACCCCGCTCCGGAGGTGACTGTGCTCGACGAAGCCCGCCGGGTCAGGAACTGGCAGACGAGGAGCTCTTCAGGCCAAGAGAGACCATCGCCGTGACGTCGAGCCGACCATTCAGGCAAACTTGGGGGCCGTTGAAGTGAGACCGTGAATCAGTCAGTCTATGAACGAAACCCTTCAAGGGAGGAAACATCGTGACAATGTTCAGACTTGCAACTTGTGCGCTGGCTGCAGTAGCCCTGATCGGGCTTGGATTCAGCGCCTCCGACGAGGCAAGCGCAGACGAAAAGACGTTCATCTCGATTGGCACGGGTGGCCCGACCGGCGTCTACTTCGTGGTCGGAAACTCCGTGTGCCGCATGGTTCACAAGGAAGCCGCCGAGGGCCGGTCGTCAGGCCGCCAGCACGGTATTCGCTGTGCCGCACCTTCCACCGGTGGTTCGACCTACAATATCGGCCAGATCTGCCAGGGCGAGCTCGAGTTCGGCGTGGCCCAGTCCGACTGGCAGTTCCACGCTGTGAACGGCAGTTCCGAAAAGGTCACCAACTGTCCCGGCCTTCGCGCGGTCTTCTCCGTGCACGGCGAGCCCTTCCACCTCATCGCCAGTGCCGGCACCGATATCGGTTCCTTCACCGATACCGCGGGCATGCGCATGAACATCGGCAATCCCGGTTCGGGCCAGCGCGGCACGACCGAGGTGCTGATGGAAGGCTACGGCATGACCACGGACGACTTTGCGGCGGCAACGGAGTTGACCTCGACGGAGCAGTCCCAGGCTCTCTGTGACGGCAAGATCGATGCCTATGGCTACACCGTCGGTGTGCCCAATGCCGGCGTGTCCGTGGCAACCGACGGTTGCGATGCCTACATCGTCAATCTCACCGGTGACGTCGAGCAGCAGCTGGTGGCCGACAATCCCTTCTATGCCTTCACCACCATTCCGGCGGGGACGTACAAGACCACAACCGACGACGTGACGACCTTCGGTGTGATGGCGACCTTCGTCAGTCATGAGAACGTGCCTGAGGATGTGGTGTACGAGGTCACCCGTGCGGTGATGGAGAACCTGGACGACTTCAGGTCCCTGCATCCTGCCTTCAGGAATCTCGATCCTGCAGACATGATCGTGAACGGGTTGTCCGCACCGATCCATCCCGGAGCGGCCAAGTACTACACGGAACAGGGCTGGATGTAGTCCTCGAGCCTGAGACGGCCGGCACCGCTCAGCGGTTGCCGGCCGTTTGCTTGCAGTTTTGCCCGTGACGAAGAGCGGGCCGGCGCCGGAACCGGCTGAAGCCGTGGAGCTTCCGGAGACATCGGAATACCAGGGACGCCGGCAGGGTCCGCGCATGGCGCAGATCATCGGACTCCTCTGTTTCCTGTGGTCCGTCTATCAGCTTTGGATTGCCTCGCCTTTCCCCTTCATGCTGGACTTCGCCGTCATTGGCGGTGTGCCGGCGCGTGGACTCCATCTCTCGTTCGCATTGCTGCTCTGCTTCCTGATCTATCCGGCGTCGCGGCGCTGGAGGGAACGCGGACTGCCGCCCTGGGATGTTGTTCTGGCGGTCACCGGCGTGATCGTCGCCTCCTATCTCTTCTTCGGTTGGGACGGCCTCGTCTCCCGCCATGGTCTGCTCTATGTCTGGAACGGCATTCCGGTCGAGGCCATCCTCGGTGGTGCCGGCATCCTGCTCTTGCTGGACGCCACGCGCCGCGCGATCGGAATCCCGCTGGTCATCGTCTGCAGCGTCTTCCTTGTCTATTCGATCTTCGGTCAGTCGATGCCGGACATCATCTCGCACAAGGGTCTTAGCCTGACGCGGCTGATCGGTTATCAGTGGCTGACAGGCGAGGCCGTCTTCGGCATCCCCATCAGCGTTTCGGTCAGCTTCGTCTTTCTGTTCGTGCTGTTTGGCGCGTTGCTCGAGAAGGCCGGCGCCGGGCAGTACTTTCTCGCCCTGTCCTTCGCCATGGTCGGACGCTTCAGCGGAGGCCCCGCCAAGGCGGCGATCCTGGCGTCGGGCATGACGGGCATGATTTCCGGCTCGTCGATCGCCAACGTCGTCACCACCGGCACATTCACGATTCCCGTCATGAGGCGGATCGGCATGCCCGCGGTGAAGGCCGGCGCCATCGAGGTCGCTGCATCGACCAACGGCCAGATCATGCCCCCGATCATGGGTGCCGCCGCCTTCATCATCGCCGAGTTCATCGGAATCTCCTACTTCGACGTGGTCGTGGCGGCAGCGATTCCGGCCGTCCTCAGCTATGTCGCGCTGCTCTACATCTCCCATCTGGAGGCGGCGAAACTCGGTCTCAAGGGCCTTCCTTCAGCGGAGATTCCGCCGCTTGGCGCGACCTTTCTCGCCGGCGTCCATCATCTGGTTCCCATCGTCATTCTCGTCTACCTGCTCATGGTGGAACGCTGGAGCGCGCACAGCGCCGTCTTCTATTCGATCCTCTCGGTCATGGTGATCATCATGGCGCACCGGATCGTCGCCTCGATTCGCTTGCACGCCCAGCCACTGGCGGAGGCGGTCCGAGACGGCTTCACCGAAATCTATCTGGGGATGGTTGCCGGTGCGCGCAACATGGTCGGGATCGCCATTGCCGTGGCTGCTGCCGGCATCATCGTCGGCGCCGTGTCATCGACGGGCCTCAACAACGCCATGGTCGGCGTGGTCGAGGCAATCGCCGGCGGCAACATCTACATCCTGCTGGGACTGACCGCCATCCTCTGCATCATCCTCGGCATGGGGCTCCCGACGACCGCCAATTACCTGGTCGTCGCCTCCCTCCTGGCCGGTGTGCTGGTGGAACTCGGGGGTGCGGCGGGGCTCGTTCTGCCGTTGATCGCCGTTCACCTCTACGTCTTTTATTACGGCCTGCTGGCGGACTCGACGCCTCCCGTCTGTCTCGCCGCCTTTGCCGCCTCGGCGATCTCCAGGGCAGATCCCCTGAAGACGGGTGTGCAGTCGTTCCTCTACGACATCCGCACTGCAGTTCTCCCGCTGGTGTTCCTGTTCAACACGGAACTTCTGCTCATCGGCGTCGAGAGCATCTGGCATGGTGCCCTGGTGACGGTGATGTCGCTGCTCGCCATCCTCGCCTTCAGTTCCCTCACCCAGGGCTGGATGTTCGTCAAGGTACGCTGGCACGAGTCGATCCTGCTCGCGGTCGCCTGCTTCATGCTGTTTCGCCCCGGCTTCTTCATGGACCAGCTGGCGCCGCCGTTCGAGACCGTGGCATTTGATGCCTTCGTTTCCGGTGAGTTCACGCCCGAGGCCGGCCGCCAGGTCCGGCTGCACGTCACGCGCGCGACGGACTACGGCGATCGCTTCAAGCTGTTCGTTCTGGAGACCCCGGACGAACAGGCGGCGACACCGGCAGAGACCTTCGGCGTCCAACTGATGCGGGAGGATGAGCACACATTCGTCGTGGCCGACCTTGCCTGGAACGGTATGGCGGAACAGGCGGGCATGGACTGGGGCGACTACGTGACGGGCGTCGACTTGGAACAGCTTGATCTGCCTCCCAAGGAACTCATCTATCCGGCCGGCCTGTTGCTGCTGGGCCTGGTCCTGGCATCGCAGTTCCTGCGCGGCCGGCGCACCGACTCACCCTGAAGAGACGTCAAGCCCATCGGTCGCAATTGTCCAAACTGGAGCTGCGGTGAAGTGCGGGAACGGCCGTGCCGGACGTCACCCTGGAGACGTTTCTTGGGCTGCTTGCCGGTTGGAACTGACGGCCTTGATCAGGTCGGCAGCTTTCTCGCCTGCCATGATCGAAGGCGCGTTGAGATTGCCGCTGGTGATGGAGGGAAAGATCGAACTGTCGACGACCCTCAGACCGGAGAGACCGCGGACCTGGCATTCGGGGTCGACCACGGCAAGGCTATCCGTTCCCATCCTGCAGGTGGAACAGGGATGGTAGCCGGTTTCAGCCTTGTGCCGGATCACCTCGTCGATGTCGGCATCGCTCCGGGCGCTGGACCAGGTGTCCTCCTCCCGTGTCCGGTAGGGGTCAAGGGCTGACTGCATGGCAATGTCGCGTGCCTGGCGGACACAGATCCTCAGGTCTTCCAAGTCCGAAGGCTCGCTCAGGAAACGGAAATCGACGGCCGGCCGGATGGCGGGGTCGGCGGAACGGAGCTTCACCTCGCCACGGCTGCGTTCCCGCAAGGTGCCGACGCACATGGTGAAACCGCCGGTGTCGGACGGGATGTCGTGATCATGGAGAAAGAACGGAAAGAAGTGATACTGGATATCCGGGTGCGGCACGCTGTCCAGGGTTTTCGTGAAGGCGCCGCTGAAAACGCCGTTGGTGGCGCAGAGGCCACTCCGGTTCAGGAACCAGCGGGCGCCGGCCAGGGTCTTGGACAGCGGACCCGCATACCGGTTGAGCGAATGGCGAACGGGACCCTCGAACGGGATGTGAAGTTCGACGTGCTCCTGGAGATTCTGTCCAACACCGGGCAGGTCGTGACGCACGGCGATTCCGACGTCGCGGAGGTGGGAAGCCGGACCGATACCCGACAGCATCAGGATGTGCGGTGACCCGAAGGGGCCGGCCGACAGGATGATCTCCCGGGCGCAGTGCACGACCTCGATGTCACGGCCCCGTCTGATCCTGACACCGGTGGCGCGATCCTCGTCGATCTCGATTCCGATGACTTCGGCGTGGGTGCGGATATCGAGGTTGGGACGATGACGCGCGGGATCGAGATAGGCGCTGGCCGTGCTGACGCGCTTGCCGTCGGCAATCGAGGCATCGAACCGGCCCATGCCTTCCTGGTTCTCGCCGTTGAAATCGTCGCTGAGGCGAAACCCCGCCTCGAGTCCCGCCTCGACGAAGGCGTTGCTCATCGGCAGGCGAAATGACAGGGGCCCTGTGTGCACCGGTCCGCTGCCGCCGCGAAAGTCCGTTTCGCCGCCGGCATGCGTTTCGAGCCGCTTGAAGAAGGGCAGCACGTCGCGGAAAGACCAGCCTGTGGCGCCTTCGTCTTCCCAGCGATCGAAATCCATCGGGTGACCCCTCAGGAAGGCCATGCCGTTGATGGCGGATGAACCACCGAGTCCCTTGCCGCGGGGCTGGAAGATTCGCCGTCCGGCCATGTTGTCCTGAGGCTCAGACCACCAGGCCCAGTTGTATGGTCCTTCGGTCCAGTTGAGATAGTAGCCAAGCGGCATGCTGATCGACCAGTGCCGCGCCCTGCCGCCGGCCTCGAGGAGCAGCACCCTTATCCCCGGATCCTCGCTCAGACGCGCGGCCAGCGCACCGCCCGACGATCCGGCTCCGACGATGATGTAATCCGGTGTCATGGGCCTTGCCAGGCAGGACGTCGTGAAGGCACATGCCCCTTGCACAAGGCTTGATTCCAGGGGCACCCACTCCCGCTGGCCAGTCTGCCATGTCCTGAAAGAACGTGATGTGCCATGTCGGTTTCCTGTGTACCGGGTTTTGGCCCTGGATCGCAATTCGCCGGCGGGTCGGCACGAGCCCGGTCCGGGCTGCCTGTTGCGGCCCGGCAGGCTTCAGGCCCATGCAACCCGCAAGTGTCGTCAACTCAGTATGTCGGCGGAGATTCCGGGACGTGTTAACGTATGATTGGTTCGATCAGCATCAAGCTAGGGTTCCGCGTCAGCGGCCGGCATGTGGGAGACAAGCAGATGGTTCACCTCAATCGCATGAAGTCGTGGCCCTGGGCCTACGATGACGTCATCAATCTGCCCCTGACACTCTACGACACAGAACCCTGGACGCCGGCCAGACCCCTCGCCGAGTCCCGCATCGCCCTGGTGTCGACGGCCGCCGTTCATCGCCGGGATGACAAGCGTTTCAGTTTGTCCGCCCGGGATTTCCGCCGCCTTGGAACGCATGGCAGGGATCTCATCCAGAGCCACCATTCCGGCGACCATGACCGCACCGGCTTTCAGCAGGATCTCAACCTGATTCTGCCGTTTGATCGCCTTGGCGAACTGGTCGAGGCCGGCGAACTCGGATCCATCGGGCCGACACACTATTCGTTCCTTGGCGGGTCGCCGCCCGAAGAGATGGAGCGGGCCGCCCGGAAGGCGGCCGGGGAGATGAAGGCCGAGGGTGTCGACACGGTGCTGCTCTGTCCCGTTTGACCGTTCTGCACGCGCGCCGTGAGCGGGCTTGCTCATTACTTCGAGGAAGACGGACTGACGACGGTCACGTTGGCCTTTGTGCGCCCTCACGTTGAAGCCATGCGCCCGCCGCGGGCGCTGTGGGTCCCGTTCGAGCTCGGCAAGCCCTTCGGCGAACCCATGGATGCATCGTTCCAGATGCGCGTTCTGCGCGCCGCGCTCGAGCTCCTCAAGGAACCCAGCGGACCGGTGCTGGTCGACTATCCCGGACAGGTTTCGGACTACGACGGGAAGCTTGGTTGGTCGTGCCGTTCCCCGAAACTGCAGTCCGATGCCGAACGAACCGATCCTGCGGCGTTGCTTGCCCGCATCAGGGCGGAAGAGCGTACCATCCGGCCTCTCTACACCAGGGCCGCGGCCAACCGCGGGCGCTCGAGTGTCGGTGCCAGCGGCGTGCCGCTTGACGATCTCGCTCCTTTCCTGACGGGTTTCCTCGATAGAGACCCGCCGGCCAATCCGGTCAAGAGCCTCTCCCTGCCGCAGACCTTCCGCTTTGCCCTTGACGATCTGATGGCCTACTACACCGAAGCCAAGAGCTTCGAGGGGGAGCTCCAGACGAGCACGGACCTGGGCAGATGGTTCTGGGACGAGACGACGGCGGGGCGCCTCCTGATCGAACTCGAATACGCATGCCGCAACAGTTCGAACAGGACTTTGCGCTGGATGTCCGAGATCGGAATTCTCGTACCCTTCTACCCGGAATAGCACCGGCAGCCACGATGCGGTCGCCCTGCCGTACGGGCGCTCTCGTTCAGCCGGCGAACGGCGGAACCCGTGTGTGGGACGGGAGCGCAGCTGCGCTCCCGTCCCACACCAGACGCGCCTACTTCATGACGTTCGTCCACACCTGGTCGTAGAGCCTCACGACATCATCCTCGCAGGCCGGCACGAACTCGGGATTCGGCGTTCCTTCCGGTGCGTTGAGTTCCGGCGCCGTGGCGAGTTCGGGATCGAAATACTGGGCGGCGCCCATGATGCCGCCATTCACCCCGACATAGTTCGATTCAAGGGCGATGTTCTCCGGCACCATCATGAAGTCCATGAAGATCATGGCATTCTCGATGTTCTCGGCGCCCCTGGGCACGGCAAGATTGTCCATCCACCCGGTATAGCCTTCCCGGGGATGGGCAAACGCCACTGACGGCTTTTCAGCACGCGTGCGGATGGCGTATCCGTCCCAGTTCATCGTCGCATCGACCTCGCCCGAGACGATCAGCTCCTTCGGGTCCATGGAATAGGAGCGCACCCATTCCTTTTGCCGCAGAAGCAGTTCCTGGACCTGGCGCATCTCGTCCGGATTTGAATTGCAGCGCGGGAATCCGAGATAGCGCAAGGCCATGTTGATGACCTCCACGGAGTCCTGGAACATGTTGATGCGGCCCTTGAGCACGTCCGGTGGATCGAAGAGGACGGCCAGCGTGTGGATGTCGCCGTCGAAAACGTCCGTGTTCACGTTGAAACTCGTGGTGCCCCACATCCAGGGAATGGAGTAGTGCCGTCCTGGATCCCAGTAGACATCGACCCAGCGTGGCTCGACGTTCTTGAAATTGGGGAGTTCGTTGGGCTCGACACGCAGAAGCAGATCTTCCTTGATCAGGATCTCGACGAGATAGTCGCCCGGCACGATGATGTCATAGCCCGTTGCTCCGGCCATCATCTTGGCGAGCAGATCTTCGTTGCTTGCGAACGTATCGATGTTGACCGTGATCCCGGTCTCGGCTTCGAACTTCTCGATCAGTTCCGGGCTGGTGTAGTCCGCCCATGTGTAGAAGTTCACCTCTCCCTCGGCGCTGGCCCTGGGCGTGCCGAGCGAGGCGACCAGCAAGATGGCCCCCGTCACGCCAAGCAATTGTCTCAACATGATTGACCTCCCTTTGAATACGAATTGAATACAGACTGTAACCTTAACCTTGCCCGGGAGAAAGGCCAGTTGGGACTGGGCAGCTTGACTTTTCAACGGGCAAGGCCCGGGGACGATGGCTTCGGTCGCGCTGCCCCTTGCGCTCATGTCCGAGCCGTCAGCGGCGCTGCATGGTCGCCTTAATGAACGTAGATGCCTACGCCGAAGAGGTGGCCGTCGTGGAGCACCATCCAGCTCGACTTGTGCACGACCTCTCCGGTGACCGGATCCTTCCACTTGTAGTCGACCCAGGTTCCAACGGGCGAGGCCGTCTGCCGCATCTCCTCGCCGAAGCGCTTGCCGTCGACATCGATGTAGCTCTCCAGCGTTCTCCCCACCAAAGATGGGTCGATGCTATGGACCAGCTTCGTGCCGTCAGGTCCAAAGACGAAGACGTAGAGGTCGCGATCCACGAACTCCGGCACCGGATCGGTGTTGAACCTGGTAAAGGCTGCATCGGCCCCTACCTCTTCATAGTAGGCGATGGCACGCGCCACCATGTTCTGGGCTTCCTCGGCCGTGCCCCGATCGTCACTGGCGATACCGGGCACTGCGCACACCACAAGCAGCGTGGCAGCAAGGCCTCGAAGATGGTGGATTGTCGTGCCCATGTCGCGTTCTCTCCTTCGAGTTCCTTGCGCGAATCGACGGTGCCGTACCTTGCAGAATTGTAGGCTCAACGTCGGTCAAGCTTTCAACGCCACAAGGGTGCAGTCAATCCTGCCGGCAGTTCCGTCAAGGTCACCCGATGGCTCGCTATCAAAGTGCTCTTCAAGGACGTCGTTGAACACGTTGATGTGCACGCCAGTATCACAAGTCACTGTGGCGGAATGCACGTGGACCATTTCCATGGCGTGTCTCACGCGCTTGGAAATGGTCCGGGCCGAGGGGATCGTACGTCCTTCGTCCCAGATCGTCTGAGGCACACAAGCCGGCCTCGAGCCCGCTCCATTGCCGTGCCTGCCTGCGTGTCAGGCCGTCTCCTTCTTGCGCAGTAGGATTGCCATGCTGACGAAGACGATCGAGACGCCGAGCAGCATGGACGAAACGGCGTTGACCTCGGGCGTCACGCCCATGCGGACCTGGCTGTAGATGTAGACGGGCAACGTCGTCGCGCCTGCGCTCGCGACCATCTGGGTGATGATGAAATCGTCGAGCGAGATGACGAATGCGAGTGCTGCACCGGCGACGATTCCCGGCATCAGCATGGGCAACGTGACATGACGGAACGTCTGCACGGGATCGGCGTAGAGATCGGCGGCAGCCTGTTCCAGGGTGGTGTCCATGCCATGCAACCGGGCCCTTATGGGCAGGTAGGCGAATGGCACGCAAAAGACCGTATGGGCGATCATGACATTGCCGACGCCAAGCTCCAGTCCGATCAGGCTCAGGAACGAAAGGAGAGCCACAGCGGTGACAATCTCGGGCACCATGAGCGGTGAATTGATGACGGCATAGCAGGCGGTCAGGCCACGGAACGGCTGCACTCTCGTTGTCGCCAGTGCAGCCGCCGTCGCCAGAATCGTTGCTGCGATGGTCGCGACCGTTGCGACGAGAAACGAGTTGGTGGCGGCTTGCCGGATCGCGTCGTTGGCGAGGGCCTTGGCGTACCAGTCCAGGCTGAACTCGCTCCAGTTTGAGACGGAGCGCCGTTCGTTGAACGAAAAGAACACCAGAACGAACAACGGAAGATAGAGAAGACCCAGACAGACCGCGGCCATGAACCCGAATCCCGGATAGCGCTTCAGATCGTAGGGTCGGGAGCCGTCCATCATGTCAGACCGCGTTCCGGTCCCGGCGGGCCGCCTGCCGGGCGTAGATCACCAGCGCGATCAGCACGAGGGAAAGCAGAATCATCGCCGCCGCCGATCCAAAGGGCCAGTTGCGCGCGGTACCGAACTGCTGCGCGATCAGATTGCCGATCATCAGGTGCTTTCCGCCACCGAGCAGGTCGGGCGCCAGGAACGAGCTCAGTGAGGGGATGAAGACCAAGAAACAGCCGCCGGCGATTCCGGGGAACGAGAGCGGGATCAGAATGCGGAGCAACACTTTCCAGCGGTTGGCGTAGAGGTCATAGGCAGCCTCCACCAGCCGGAAATCAATTCGTTCCAGGCTGGCGTAGATCGGCAGAACCATGAAGGGGAGGAAACTGTAGAGCAGGCCGAGGCCGATCGCGAAATCGGTGTACAGCAACGAGAGCGGTTGCTCGGTAACACCGATGCCCATGAGAACGGAGTTGAGCGGGCCCTGATCCCGCAGGAGCAGCATCATCGAAAACGTCCTCACCAGGAGGTTGGTCCAGAACGGAACCGTCACCAGGAAAATCAGAATGTTGCGAATTCCGGGCGGACGCGTCGCGATGAAGTAAGCTGTCGGAAACCCGAGCAGGAGGCAGCCTACGACTGCGACGCCCGCAAGAATGACGGAGCGGGCGCCGATCTGGAGGTAGGACGAATGGAACGCGAGCGTTCCATCGAAGATGTCGCGTTCAAACAGGAACTGGATGTAGGCACCAAGCGAGAATTCCCAGATCACGCCGCCGTAGGTGCCGGGAACCAGGAAGGAATAGACCAGGATCAGGCCGAGCGGAGCGAGTCCGAACGCGCCGATGAGAGCAAACGCCGGCGAGAGCAGGATCAGGCTGCGCCGTGCCGTCGGGAGACCGCTGAAGCGGTCGATCCACGTCGCCCGGTTCGCGCCATGGTGCCGTTCAGCCATGCGGAACTCAGCCGGCGAGGATCCGGGCCGCGCCCGGTGCGATGAGAACCCGCACGCTGTTTCCTACCGACAAGCCGTTGCCCCGGTCAGTGACATTCTGCTCGTAAACCAGCAGTTCCGGCCCGTTTTCCAGCGAGACGCGGTAGCTAGTATCGGTTCCCCGGTACAGGCAGTCCGTGATCTGACCGGCAAGCCCGGACCCCGGGTCGTCAGACAGCACGATCCGTTCCGGTCTCAGCGACAGCGTGACCCGACATCCCGCCGCCTTGTCGCCGACCGGCTGCACAAGCACCTCGGCGCCTCCTTCGAGATGACAGCGGACCATGTCGTGTTCAGCTGTGTCGATGACGGCCGGCAACAGGTTGGTTTCGCCCATGAAGTTGGCAACGAAGGGGTTGGCGGGGTGCTCGTAGATCGTGTCGGGCGTGCCGACCTGCTGGATCCTGCCGGCCCGGAGCACGGCGATCCTGTCGCTCATGGTGAGCGCTTCCTCCTGATCGTGCGTCACGAAGATGAATGTGATTCCGGTCTCGCGCTGCAGGGTCTTGAGTTCGAGACGCATCTCCTGGCGGAGCTTGAGATCGAGTGCCGAGAGAGGTTCGTCGAGGAGCAGGACCCGCGGATGGTTCGCCAGTGCTCTCGCGAGCGCAACGCGCTGTTGTTGTCCGCCGGAGAGCTGGCTTGACTTGCGTTCCCCGAGGTCAGGCATCTTGACGAGGGTCAGCATGCTTTCGACGGTGCGCCTGATCTCGGCCTTGTCCCGGCGCAACATGCGCAGTCCGAACGCCACGTTCTCCGCTACGGTCATGTGGGGAAACAGCGCGTAGTGCTGAAACACCGTGTTGATCGGCCGCTTGTGGGGAGGAAGATCCGCCACATCGTCACCGAACAGCAGAATGTCACCTCGCGTGACCTGCTCGAACCCCGCGATCAGACGAAGCAGCGTTGTCTTGCCACACCCCGATGGGCCGAGCAGGGTAAAGAACTCGTTGTCCCGGATGGCGAGCGAGACCTCGTCGAGCGCCGTGACGGACTCTGCGGAACCCGTTTGGAAGACCTTTGTGACGGAACGGAGCTCGATGGCCGTGCCGACGGCGGTGGGCGGTGACTGGCTCAAGGCTGCATTCATCCCGAATGCGGCTGCCTCCCGCTCAATCCGGCGGCAAGTCGACACCGGTTTGCCAGTGACCGCTTCAACTCATGGACCACAACGTTATCCACTCAGGCCTTCCACGTGTGTCCTTTCAGCTGGCCTGCATGTTGCCGGACTTCGTCAAGGAATCTCAATGCCCCCGTCACCCGGACCAGAAGCCTTCACGCACGAGGTCGTCCTGTGTGCGAAGAAGACTCGTGCGCAGGATGTCCACAATGCGGTCGATTTCACTGCGCTCGAGGATCAGGCAGGGTGAAAGGATGTTGAGATGTGCCAGGGGTCTCAGGATAAGGCCCAGTTCCCTGGCATGGCTCGATGTGCGGTGCCCCACGTCGGCTTCGAACGGCAGCAGCGCCTTGGTCTCCTTGTCGGCGACGCTCTCGATTCCCATCATGAACTTCTGGCCGCGGACGTCGCCCACGATCGGCAGATCCATGAGTGAGCGGATTCCTTCCTCGAAATAGGCCCCCATTTTCCGGACGTGGGCGCACAGGTCGATCGTCTCCATCACTTCTATGTTGGCGACAGCCGCAGCACAGCACACGGGATGGCCTGAGTATGTGAATCCGTGGGTGAACATGGCGCCTGCCTCGATGGGCTTGCCGATGACCTCGAAGACCTCGCGCGATATCAGCGTTGCGCCCATCGGCAGGTAACCCGACGTCAGACCCTTTGCGCAACTGATCAGGTCGGGGGCCATCTCGAACAGGGAATCAGAGGCAAAGAACTCGCCCAGGCGACAGAATCCGGTGACCACCTCGTCGGCAATGACCAGGATGCCGTGGCGCTTGCAGATCTGCGATATCCGCCGGAAGTATCCCGGCGGAGGATCAATGACGCCGCCCATTCCCATGATGGGTTCGGCAAAGAAGGCGGCCACCCTTTCCGGCCCGATCTCGAGGACCGTATTGTTGAACTCCTCCACAAGGTGATCGCAGAACGCCTCGAGCGACATGCCGTCGGGCCGGCGATAGGCATAAGGGGCCGAGACATAACGGATGTTCTCTTCAGGTGTGTCGAAGCCGACCTTGTTGAAGTCGAGTCCCGAGAGGGCAGCCGACACGGCTGTGCTGCCGTGGTAGGCGCTCTGCCGGCTGATGACGATCTTGCGATCGCCTTGCCCGAGGTGATTGAAGTAGTGCTGGACGATTCTCAGCGCCGAGTCGTTGGCGGTTGACCCCCCTGTCGCATAGAACACGTGGTCGATGTTGTCCGGTGCCAGTTCGACAAGTTTCGCTGCAAGGTGGGCTGCCGGCGGCGTCGATGTGCTGTGAAAGGGATTGGCGTACGGCAGGCGGCGCGCCTGCTCGGCGATCGCATCGACGATTTCCGACCGGCCATAGCCGACATTGACGCACCACACGCCGCCGATGCCATCGATGAGCTTCCTGCCGTCGACATCCCAGACATAAGCCCCTTCGCCTTCGACGAGAATCTCCGAGCCCGTCTCATGAAAGGTCCCGAAATCAGCCCAGCCATGGACGACGTGATCGCGATCCTTGGTCCAGAGATCATGGGCATCGTACGCAATGTTCGATCTCATCCCCTCTCCCCACTCGTTGTGCGCTTCGCCGAAGCAACCTGATTGTCTGGACAGGGTTGCTCAGCCAGAGTTTGCATACAAAAACGATACACACCGCATTCAGGCGGCGTCAACGCGGTGTTGGCAGTCGGCACCCTGGTTGGGAGACGTGCGGTAGCAGGCATGGGTCGGGTGGCGCCAATGCATCCGGGAACTAGCGATAGCGGGCCGTCAACGGAGCCGAGGGGTCCGGGCTGTCGGCGATCCAGGCTTCGCCCTGCTCGATCCGGCGGCGCGCCGTGTCGACCAATCGTGCCAGTTGATCGGGCTCGTCACAGTTCTCGTGACGGCCTTCGACAAGATCGACATTGATGCAGGCCCGGATCATGGACAACAGCTGCCGATCCTCTGTTACGTCGGGACCATATCCGAGTTCCCGGAGCCGTCCGGCGATCACGCCCGGTGGCGCCCAACTCGGGGTGATCTGATACCTTGGCTCCACCCCGATCAATTCCGGGTGGAGATCCCGGGGACGATCAGTCTGCTCGAACAGGGGGTCGACGTAATGATAGGCGCGGGCGCCCACGACCGGCGTGTTTGGCGGAATGCCATGATGATCATGGATCTGCCACATCTTCTCCGCCGTGACCATGAGACGACGAGTGTTGTACTGCTGATCGACATGACGGTTGCGCGCGCGCATGAGGTTGGTGAGGAACATCAGGACGGAACCGTGGCCTCCCTGGGCTGCCTGCGGCGTAAAGCCGGACCAGACACCATCGGCGCCTGCCAGAACGGCTTCCACCGTGGTCGCGTCCTCCATTCCATTGCCCGAATGGGGATGAACGAGGATCTTGCACGGAGCCGGGTTGTAGTGGCGCATCAGCCGGATGAGCTCATTTGATTCGAATATGAAGCGGGTGCCGCGCACGTCCTCAAAGAGGATGCCGGTGATGGGCAGCGCGCCAAGCAGCTTGAACACCTTGAGAACGTGTTCGGGGTCCTCGTCGAAAGCGTCGAAAGCGTCGCCAATTCTGACGTAGATACGTCCCGTGCGTTCTGTTTCCACCGGAAGATGTTCGCGGTAGTGGCGGACATGGGCATCGAGGTCCCGCAGGACATCGTCCGGCCTTCGTCCCGTGCTCACGATGACGGACGGGGTGATTTCCACAAGCAGGATCACGTTGGGTATCCCGAAGTCCCGGGTTCGCCGTGCGGCCGGACCCATGGGAAGGGGCTCGCCGTGGGTCGCCGGCTCGACGGCGATGGTGGCCAGGAACCCGTCGAGACTGATGGCGTTTTCTACGAGGTAGTCGAGAAACTGGTCTGTCACCGATGGGAAATCGAAGAAGTTGGAGAGACCGAAATCGGTCAGGCCGAAGTCGCGCGCCAGTTCGAACAGATCGATCTTGTCCTTCAGCGTGTGACCGTAGTGCGAGGAGAGCGTCGCCTCCCGCGCGGACATGTCCAGTATGCAGGGCACGAGGTCGCGCAATCGAGCGAGACTCCGGGCAATCACCTGTGTCGAATCTGCGAGAAGTGCAGTGTCCTCGGATGTCAGGGCAACCGTATCAATGGGATTCTGCATCGTCGTTTTCCCGGTTCCTGTCCAGGCGAGCACATTCCGTGTCGCTGTTCATGGTTGTGCCATCCAGTATGTATACGCTGTAAATGCGTGTCGAATTCTCCAGTGCCCGGCGAAGATTCAGCCCGGGATCGTCGGCACGACCTTGCCCATCGTGCTGCTCAGCTGTGCGTAGAGACGCTCACGGAAGGCCTCGACATGGGTGGACGCCAGATGTTCCGCCCGCTCGACGTCGCGATTCTCGATCGCCTGGCAGATGGTCCGGTGTTCCTCGATCGTCCGCTCGATGTCCTTGTGGGGATCGTCGCGCGAAAAGCTGTCGAACCAGATCCAGCTCAACCGCATCCCCTGGGCAGATAACTGTGCGATCATCGTTTCGAAGAACCCGTTCCGGGCCGCTACCGCGATCGCTTCGTGAAACTCCATGTTGGTCTTGCTCATGGCAATCGCGTCCTTTGAGGCAGCGGCCTTTTCATAGGCATGCATGGCGTTCCGGATGTTCTGGAGATCGGTTGGCGTGCGGCGTGCTGCCGCCCAGTGCTGGACCGCCCGATGGGAAAGCTCCAGGGCCTCGAAGTACTGGGTGAGTTCCATGACGTCCAGGGGCGTGACAAGGGCGCCGCGGTTGGGCAGGATCGTGACAAGGCCATCGGACGACAGCCAGACCAGCGCCTCGCGCACCGGAGTGCGGGACACCTGCAATTCGTTGACGACACGCGTCTCGTCGATCTTGGTACCGGGCGCCAGCTCGAGGCGCAGGATCATGTCGCGAAGATGCTCGTAGACCAGGGCAGCACCCTGACCTCGCGGTTGTCGTCTCGTCGAACGGGAGGTCGTCCGGGCGGTGTCTGTGCCGGTTGTCCGGGGTGGCCGTGACTTGCGCATGTCTGTTGGCTCCCGATGTCGTCTGGATCGTTACAGTCAATCAGGTCACTTCATTGCGTGTCATCGTCCCCTGTCGACGCTGGACACTGCAAGAGTCACGATCTACAGTATTCTATCAGTATGCAAAAAATATTCTATTTTCTGGATTAGGCGTCACCGTGATCCGGAACACCATGACTTCCCGAGTTGCCGGTGCCGACGCGGCACGCACGACAATCGGCTCTTCAGAGAGAATCGTGCATGTTCTCGGCAGGAAGCCCGTGCGAGCCCTGATGGCAAGGCGAAACGGACCTGGAATCCTGTTTCTCTTCCTGCATGCCACGGCAATTCTGTCGACGGGCACTCTTGTCTGGGCCTCGCTGGATACGCTCTGGGTGGCACCTGCCGTCTTCCTTCATGGCATCATGATCGTGCACCTGTTTGCCCCATTTCACGAGTGCTGCCACCGGACGGCCTTTCGAAGCCGCTGGTTGAACGAAACCGTTTACTGGTGTTGTGGACTGGTGCTCGGCCTCATGCCTCTGGCCTTTCGGTTCCAGCATGCCGATCATCACACCTACACGCAGGATCGTGAACGCGACCCCCAGATGATCGCGATGAGTGAGCGCCTCTTCGGGTATCTCTTCTATGCCTCTGCACTGCCCTACTTCGCCGCAATCCTCAAATCCCTCGTGTTCCATGCCCTGGGGCGGTTCAATCCCGCGGAACGTCGCTACCTCCCGACCCACATGCTTGTCAGCGTGCGCCTCCAGGCCTGGATCTTCTGGAGCATCTACCTCGCCCTGGGCGTTGTCTCGATCTGGCTGGAGAGCTGGTTTGCTGTCATCTACTGGTTGCTCCCGCGTCTCGTGGCAGAGCCGGTCGAGCGGATCATTCGGCTTTCCGAGCACACCGCCTGCGCGCACAGCCCTGACATGCTCGAGAACTCCCGCACGATCCTGACCTGGCGTCCGGTGCGATGGCTGTCATGGAACATGCCCTTTCACACCGCCCATCACGCCGTGCCGCTGATTCCGTTTCATGCCCTCCCGAAACTCAATTCCATGCTGGCGGGCCACCAGCGCGAAGTTCGCCAGGGCTACGTTGCCGCAGTCGCGTTCCAGCTCTCCCGTGCCCATCGAAGACAGCCGACACAGGCGTGACGGACCGTTGCGCCGTGACTGACGACTGGCACGATGTTCTCGCCGAGGATGACCTCGATCCGGAACTGCCGGAGCCTGTCAAGGCGGCGGGCCGCGCCATCGCGCTCTTCGTGGTCAAAGACAGGATCTATGCCACGGACTGCTACTGTTCCCACATGCGCGCCCGGTTGACAGACGGGTATGTCGAAGGTGACACCGTCGAGTGTCCGCTCCATCAGTCACGGTTTCACATTCCCACCGGACGCGTACTGAGCTCACCCGCCACCAGGGACATTCGTACCTTCGAAACAAGGGTTGATGCAGGACGAATCCTGGTCCGTGTACCGACCCGGCGATTCGCTTGATTGACCTCACCGGTCGTGGCTTCCCCGTGAACTGAACCCTCGTGTCGCCGCCGCCCATGCCCAAGGGCGCTTTCAGCACATGCGTCAGGCAGCGCGCCAAGGCCTGTTCTGGATGGCGATGCAGATGTGCGTCGTGTGCGATCCTGACGTTCCTGGTTCCGGCGTGGCGCGTCGCTGCATTTCCGGTCGGACGACTCAGCAAGGCGGTCCTGATATGGTTGTCGGCTGCCAGGGACTAAGGAAGAAGACGTGATTCTTGATGAGAAGCTGCAGTCGGGCGGCACGATCATTCTCGACGGCGCCACGGGCACCGAGATTGCCCGGCAGGGTGGCGCCATGAACAGCGCCGCCTGGTGCGGCGTTGCCAACAAGACCCACCCCGAGATCGTCAGAAGGGTTCACGAGGCCTATGTCGAGGCAGGATGCGACGTGGTGATCACCAACACCTTCGCCACCTGCCGACATGTGCTGGCCGGGGCCGGACTGGCGGACGAGACCGTCGCCATCAACCGGCGTGCTGTCGAACTGGCGCGAGAGGCCGTCGACTTTGTGGGACCGTCGCGGTCTGTTGCCGTGGCCGGCTCCATGTCGACCACCTATGCCTGGAAGGAGGGAACCCTCCGGTCGGATCCCGCCTATCTGCCGGACGAGGAGGCGGAAGCCGGCAACTTCGTCGAGCTCGCCGAGACACTCGCCGAGGCCGGCGTGGACGTTCTTGTCCTGGAAATGATGTCGGATATCGACAGCGCCGGCCGCTGTGCTGAGGCTGCGGTCGCGACGGGGTTGCCGGTGTGGGTGGGCATCAGCTGCATCGACGACGATGACGGCAGTCTCGTGGGCTTGCGCGCCGCCAAGTCCGGACAGAAGACGAAACTCACGCCGCTCGAAGAGATCATCGATGCACTCATGGAAAGGGGTGGCGATGTCTACGGGATCATGCATTCCACGGCGGATGTCACCGGTCCTGCACTCGAGTGCCTGGCCAGCCGCTGGCAGGGACCGGTCATGGCCTATCCGGAAGCGCTCCGGACCTTCGACGAGCGAACACACCTCCCCACTGAATCCCTGACGCCCGACGAGTTTGCCCGGTCCTGTCTGGCGTGGCTCGACAGCGGGGTCAGCATCATCGGCGGCTGCTGCGGCACCACGATCGACCATATCCGTGCACTGGTCCGCCACATGGAGGAAAGGGCCGCGGGATAGGCAGGCATCGCCAGTTTGTCGGGATTGGGCACCGCTGCCGTCAGGTCCTGCTGCGACATCTCCACCAGGCCGGATTTTCCAATGGACAACCTTTCCGACGAGTTCCTGTCGCTGGCGCTCGCTCACGACACCAACCGGTCGATACTTGAACGTCTTCCGGACCTTGGCGTGAGCCAGGCGTGGCTTGTTGCAGGCTGTCTCTTCGGCCCGGTCTGGAATGCTGTATCGGGCCAGCCTGCCGGGGCCAACATTCGCGACTACGACATCTTCTACTGGGATCCCGACACCTCCTGGGAGGCCGAGAATGCCGTGATTCGACGGGCCGACGACCTCCTTGCCGACCTCGGCATCGTGCACCAGGTGCGCAACCAGGCCCGGGTTCCCCTCTGGTTCGAACAGCGTTTCGGCCGACCATGGCCGGCGACTCGCCGGAGTGTCGACAGCATCAGCCGGTTTGTCGTGTCCTGCACCTGCGTCGGGGTGTGCCTGCGGGGTCACGAAGGCGTCGAGCTGTGTGCCCCCAGGGGACTCCACGACCTCTTTTCGGGAATCCTGCGCCCGAATCCGGACAGCCCCACGCCCCATCTCTTCCGCGCAAAGTGCGAAAGCTACATGAGCCGTTGGCCATGGTTGACCATGGCCGAAGACGACCTCGCCGGGTGAGTCGGCCAATCGTCCTTCGATGATGGCGGGATCAGTCCTTCATGGATGCCGGACCGAGGGGATGATCGTGGTGGGGGTGGGGGTGGTGGTGCCCGCCATGGTGATGATGGTGGCCGGTACCGATCCCCTCGACGTGGTGGTGGTGGCTTTCCTGACGCAGGCCGACCTCGTCCTCGAACCCGAGCACCTGCTCGCGGTACTTGCAGGCCTGGCAGTTCATGTTGCCGGTGCCGTTCAGGATCTCGTCCACCTTGGCGACGAAGGTCTCGACCACCAGGGGATGATCGTTGAGATAGCCGGCCTGGACGATCGAGGTGTCGGGATAGCGTGCGGCGGCGTTTGTTGCCGCGTCGTAGATACGCCTGACCAGGACCCCGGTGAAGAGAAAGTAGGGGAAGACTATGATGCGTCGGAAACCCAGCCTGACGACATGATCGAGCGCCGGTGCGACCAGCGGAAACGTGACACCCGAATAGGCGGTTTCCCCCCAACCCAGGCCGAGGCCTTCAGTCAGAAGGCGGGTGACCCTGGCGATGTTGGCATTGGCATCGGGGTCCGATGTTCCGCGCCCTACCACCAGGAGCAGGGTGTCGCTGGCGGCAACATGGCCCTCGGTCGTGTTCGCTGTCTGGATGGCCTCCTCAACTCTCTCGCCGGCTGCCTTGATCATCTTCATGTCATGACCGAGGTCGCGGCCATAGCGCACCTGGATCCCGGTATCGCGGGACCACGTGTTGAGAACGCCAGGGATGTCATTCTTGACATGACCGGCAGCAAACAGCATTCCGGGAACAGCGAGAATCTCCCGCGCACCGCCTTCGCGAAGGCGGTCGAGGCCCTCGCGTATCACCGGTGTTGCGAACTCGAGAAAGCCGTGGGCGACGGGCCATGTGAACCTGGAAGAGAGGGTATGGGCAAGGGCCGTGAATTCCGCGATGGCCGCCTCGTCGCGGCTGCCGTGACCGCACAGCATGATGGCGGTGTCACTCATGTTCTTCACTCCTTGCCCGTTGAACCATCATTGGGACGCGCCCTGTCCCGCTGCAAGTCTTCATGATCTTCGACAACGCGATACCGGCAGTTCTCGTCGTGGCTGTGGTACTCGACTGGCTGATCGGCGATCCGCGTTGGCTGTGGGGACGGCTGCAGCATCCTGTCGTGGTTCTCGGATCCCTCATCGATGGTCTCGACAGACATGTCAATCGTGGCAGTTCCGCCAGGCGACGGGTGGCGGGGTTCGCCGTGCTTGTGGCGATCGTGGTTCTCGCCGCGGCAGCAGGGATCCTGCTCGCCTCCCTGGGCTGGGTCGTGGAGGCCCTTGTCATGGCCATCCTGCTGGCCCAGAGGGATCTCCATGACCATGTGAGAAAGGTCGCCACGGCCCTGCGCCGCGACGGACTCGGGGAGGGGCGCCGCAAGGTGGGTGACATCGTCGGCCGCGACACCGGTCAACTGGACAGTCACGGGGTCTGCCGGGCTGCGATCGAGAGTTGTGCAGAGAACTTCGCCGACGGCGTCGTCGCGCCCCTTTTCTGGTACGTGGTGGCCGGGTTGCCGGGCGTCCTCGTCTGCAAGGCGGTCAACACCCTCGACAGCATGATCGGTCATCGCGATTCGCGTCATCGCGCCTTCGGCCAAGCCTCGGCCCGGTGCGACGATCTGCTGAATCTCCTACCCGCCAGGCTGTCCGCCATGGTGGTTGCCGGGGCCTCGATGCTGATGGCAGGCGCGGACCCGAGGAATTCCTGGCGTGCAGTGCGGCGTGATGCCCGTTACCACAAGTCACCGAACGCCGGCTGGCCCGAAGCGGCTTTCGCCGGCGCCCTTGGCATCGCCATTGCCGGACCACGCCGTTACGGCGGCACCCTGGTGGACGACGCCTGGATGGGCGATGGCCGTGCCGCCTGCACGCCGGACGATATCGATGCGGCCCTGCGTCTCTATGTGCGCTCCTGCGTTCTTGCCGGAGGCCTCTGCGTCCTCCTCGTACTCTGAAGACCGCGGAATCAAGCTCTGTTCGGGCTGGGTTCCATACTGATCGACCGGGCTCTCGCGCGTCCCGGCCGAAATCCAGCTGCTCCGGCGGCGTGCATGCACCACGCACCGGGCTTCAGTGAATGGGGTCGTCACGAGTGTCCGTACCCTCGGGATTCGATGGTGAGGAGATATCGGTAGAGCTTCACGATCAGCTGCTCTTCATTCTCTTCCAGCCACAGCCGGACGGCAGGGGTCAGCATCATCGTTCGGCAGGGCTGGTCTGCAATCATGGAGGTCTCGGCCGCATGCGCGCCGAAGGCGCCTCTCGGCTCGATCGCATCGCCTGGCCCGCACTGAAACAGCCGCGCGCCTGTGGAATCGAAGGCGGAGGCCACCATCAACGTCATCGCGTCGCTCCGCCCCAGGATGGCTACCATGGTGAGAATACCCGGCTTGGTGAGAGTCCGCATGTAGCGGAAGATGTGTTCGTTGCCGTCGTGGACGTGGCATGCGCCTCCGGTCTCCGACAGCAGGATGCACGTCGGCGGCGTCTTCGGTCCGGATTGTCATTCGGCCGGAATGCGGACGATATGGAGCACATTTGTGGTGCCGGGGGTGCCGAAGGGCACGCCCGCGGTGATGATCACAGTATCTCCCGGCCCGGCGACGTCTTCGAGCGCGGCGGCGGCGACGGCCTTGCGCACCATTTCGTCGAAGTCGCGCACATTGGCTGTATGCACGCTGCGAACGCCGCAGGTGAGTGACTGGCGCCGCGCGGTGGCGAGTTCCGAGGTCACGCCCACAATCGGCTGCTCTGGTCGCTCCCGGGCGACGCGGAGCGTGGTCGAGCCGGAGGTGGTGTAAGTCACGATGCCGGCCGCGCCGATCGTGTCGGCCACCTGGCGGGCGGCGGCGGAGATGGCGTCCGCCGAGGTTGCCAGGGGCGGGCGCTGTTCGGTCGCCGTGATGCGCCGGTACGACGGGTCGCGCTCCACCCGGTCGATCACCCGGCCCATGATCTCGACTGCCGCCGTCGGATGGGCGCCGGCCGCGGTCTCCGCCGACAGCATCACCGCGTCGGCGCCGTCATAGACCGCGGTCGCCACATCGGAGACCTCGGCGCGCGTGGGCGCAGGCGCATGCACCATCGATTCCAGCATCTGGGTCGCCACGATCACCGGTTTGCCCGCGTCGCGGCAGGTGCGGATGATCGTCTTCTGCGCGATTGGCACCTCTTCCGCCGGCATTTCGACCCCGAGGTCGCCGCGCGCCACCATCACTGCATCGGCAGCTGCAACGATTTCCTCTATGCAGTCGAGCGCGGCCGGCTTCTCCACCTTGACAAGGATTTGTGCCCGGCTGCCGATCAACCGGCGGGCCTCCGCGACATCCTCCGGACGCTGCACGAAGGAGAGCGCGATCCATTCCACGCCGAGCCCGAGCGCGAGGCGCAGGTCCGTGCGGTCCTTTTCGGTGAGCGCCGAGATCGGCAGCACCACACCCGGCAGGTTGATGCCCTTGCGGTCGCTGAGGCGCCCGCCGTCCACCACCTGCGTCTCCAGCGCCGCCTCGGACTTGGACAGCACCCTCAGCCGGAGCCGCCCGTCGTCGAGCAACATGTCGTCGCCGGCGCGAACGGCCGAGAAGATTTCCGGGTGGGGCACGAAGGCGCGGGCGGCAGTGCCGAGACCTTCGGAGCGGTCCAGCATGAAGCGCCGGCCCGGCTCCAACTCGATGCTCCCGCCCTCGAAGGCGCCGACCCGGAACTTCGGGCCCTGCATGTCGGCCATGATGCCGATCGGCCGTAAGGCGTAGCGCTCCAGCTCGCGCAATATGCGGTGGCGCTCCGCATGGTCCTCGGGCCGGCCGTGGCTGAAATTGAAGCGGAACACATCGACGCCGGCCTCGTACAATTCCTCGATGGCGTCTGCGCTCGAGGTCGCCGGTCCGAGCGTGGCGACGATCTTGGCCCTTCGCGTGCGGCGCATCACATCCCCTCCTTCTAAGCCTTAATCAGGATGGTCGGAGAATCACTGACGTTGGTTCGTGTCGGCCCCGTGACGACAAGATCGCCCAGCGCGGCGAACACGGCATAGACGTTGTTTTACCGAAGACACCCGGCGGGGTCGAAGCCGAGCGCCCGCGCCCGCGCAATCGCCCGCGCCATCTATGCCGTCCGTGTCGCAGGCGATGGAGGAGCCGGGCAAGTATCCATTCTGAGACCGATGCGCTCACAAGGCCGAAAGCGACTGTCGCCGGCGAGGCCGTTGGTCCGGCTCGCAGCGAAGACCGCTGCAGCTGACGGAACCGCTGGATAATCTCCGCGTTCTGGTTCCACATTGATCGACCGGGCTCTCGCGCGTCCCGGCCGAAATCCAGCTGCTCCGGCGGCGTGCATGCACCACGCACCGGGCTTCAGTGAATGGGGTCGTCACGAGTGTCCGTACCCTCGGGATTCGATGGTGAGGAGATATCGGTAGAGCTTCACGATCAGCTGCTCTTCATGCTCTTCCAGCCAAAGTCGGGTGGCAGGGGTCAGCATCATCGTTCGGCAGGGCTGGTCCGCAATCATGGCGGTCTCGGCCGCATGCGCGCCGAAGGCGCCTCTCGGCTCGATCGCATCGCCTGGCCCGCACTGAAACAGCCGCGCGCCTGTGGAATCGAAAGCGGAAGCTTGGCCCTTGATCAGCAGCTGCATGCCCTTCTGCGGCTCGCCAAGCGATACGAGGGCCTCGCCAGCGTCGTACTCGCGAGGTTCCAGCCAGGCGCGTAGCTCATCGACCATGTCTTCGAACACGACCTGTCTGTCGAGATGGCTCTCCATGTCGCCGACAACCCGTTCCAGCAGGACGTCGTCCAGGTTCCCGCCCGAGACGGGGTCCGTCGCCCAGGTGGCAAGAACGATATCCTCGCATCGCTCCAGGGCACGGTCCGCGTCCGGTTCGAACAGCAGGTTTTCGAGAACTGCAGAGGGAAGATTGCGCTCGAGTCCGTCCTCGAGTTTCTCCGACGCTGCGCTCAGCACCACCCGCGCTCCGACGGTCTGCGCGACATGCATGAACCTGCACAACCCGTTGATGGCCGAGAAATCAAAACCGGACACGGCGCCGAAATCCAGCAGGATGCAGGCCGGCCCGGGGGTGTTGTCCAGAGACTGCTTGAGGCGGTCCAGCAGGGGGCCGACGCTGCCGAAGAAGATGTATCCGCGCAGTTGGTACGCCTGTATCCGTTCTCCTTGCAACCGCAGTATGGCTTGATCGGGAATGGAACGGTTCGCGTTGCTGTGACGCTCACGGGCGGTGTAGCTGGCTTCAATCACGTCCACGCGGCTGAGGCTGACGGCGAAGAACACCATGGTGATCAGCATTCCGACGCCCACCCCCTCGAGAAAACCCAGGGATACGATGGTGGCGGCGATCAGCAGGAGAATTGCATACTCTGTCCAGGGCAACTGCCTGCGGGCTTTCACGATCCACTCATCCAGCAGACCAACGCCAAGGAAAAGCAGCATCCCTGCGATGAGCGGTACGGGGACCAGGTTCAGGAGCGAATCGCCCAGGAGAACGACAGAGCCGAACAGCAGGGCGGTCACGACACCGGTCAGCCGGGATTCCGCCCCGAACCTGTCGCTCAGAATCGTAAAGGTGAAGATCAAACTACCACCCGCACCGGCGCCCAGACCGGCGATCACACCGGCGCCGCCGGCGGCCTTGAACTCCCTGTTCCACTCCAACTCCATATTTGTGGCAAGTTCAAGGGCGCTCAGGTGCATGGCCACGGTGATCAGAGTCACCACGATCAGGGTCAGAATGTTGGGGACTTGGACGGCGACCGCGATCCAGTCCACATGCGTCACATCACCGGACTCGAAGGGATGCCACAGGCCCCCTTCCGCCGTGCCGGCAAACAGCAGGCCCGCCTCCCGGGCCTCATCTCCGGAGATCCCGAGGCCGACAAGAACCAGATGATAGAGCATGGCGGCGAAGAGGAAACTCGCCGGCAGAATGTAGTGATTGCTCCAGCGTTTCGCGGCAAGGGTGAGGCCGAAACCGAAGGCCACACCCGGTGCCCATCTCCACAGCGCACCGGGCTCCAGGAGAGTGGGAAGGGTTTGCCTGTCTGGCGTGACTCCCATCAGCGAAAGTGCGGCCACGCACAGCAGTACCCCCGTCCCGGCAATGAATCCGCCAGCCACGGAATAGGGGATGAACCGGATCAGGTTGGCGAGCCGAAAATGCCCGACTGCCAGAAAGCAGATACCCGTCGCCACGGCCCCGATGATCACGACCGTGGCCGTGGTCACGAAACGAGCGAGCGTATCGCCCTCCACCCCGATCGTTGACGCGATCACCACCAACACCATCGAGGAGGGCACCGCGGTCATCGAGAGCGCACCACGGTAGCCGCTAGTGAGGGCGATCCACAGGCAGACAACGAATCCGCCGAACAGCACCATGATCGTGCCCTGGGACAGAAACGGAGCCAATGAACCCGAGAACACGAGGGCCCCCACGGAGATCAGGTATGCCGAGCCGATCACGCCCACGACCAGGCCGACCGACAGCGCAGGGAAAAGGTTGCCCGAGAGCACGTCAGCACGGAGTTCGGATATGAGCTTCATGGGTGAAGGATCGCTACGGACTTGACGGCGGACTCTTGCATGTTCGACCGCAGTGTCTGGTCTCTTGACCGCCGGGGAGGTGTCGTCTTTGCTCTCTCCTGTAAGCGGGTAGGAGCGTGTGCTACCGGTTTTGGTAGCAGGCCAATGGCCAGCCGGGTGCGAGCGTAAGCGAGCCATTCTGCCCTTTCAACACACGGATAGCCGCGGCGGCTGGCCCTTCGCTGTGGCACGGCCGCCGCGCGTTTCAGGGTCCAGGAGGCCCCTTGGCGCCGCAGGCACCCATGGAGCCGGCCACCGGCCGGCATTCCGCAGGCCCCGCCCGACGGCGATGGCCTGATGTGCCTGCGCTGTCATCGGCCCGTGATCTCGACACGCCAAACGTTGTGAACGATGCGATCGATGGGCGCTTCGGAAGTGCTCGATTCTCCGAATCGATGTGGGTTTCAGATTTCAAGGCGAGGGTCTGCGACGTGGTATGGCGACAGCACCCCGGTTGCGCATGGCGCTCTCGTCAAGAACCGCTCGCACACCACCGGCGAAAGCTGGCACGTATCGGTTGCCCCAAGGACAGTTGTCGCTCGTGTCCCTCCGCTTGATCCGTTGCCTCTTCTCGCCAAGGCTGACCGTTTGCTCTCGTTCGGCAAGCGAAGGCTTGTTTGTGCCACATGAGGATCAGCTGTCGGGTCCCTCGCATGCGTTGCGACGGAGCTGACGTCATGGTCGCCCGAAGGGGAGGTTAGACCGCCCGGAAAAGGGCACTATTCTCAAGATCCGGCCGGCCATAGCTGTGCTTCGTGACGGTCAGCCAGAGAGAGGCGCCTGGGACATGCACAGGATCATCACTGCGCGGGAGTATCGGGAGCTCTTCACCTCCAACTGTGAGTTCGCCGTCATCGATACGCGCGAGATTGACGAGTTCAACCGCGGACACCTGCTTGCCGCGAGCAACCTCCCGCTCAGCCGCCTTGAGATCGATGCGCCGCGTCATGTGCTCCATCCTGACGTGACGGTCGTCCTGAGCGACTGGGCATCGGCACGGAGAAGCACGACAGTGCTTGGCGACCTGGGCTACCGTGACATTCGGATCATGGAAGGCGGGCTTTCGGGCTGGCATCTCCACGGCGGACGCCTGTTCGTGGGCTGGAACGTGATCGGCAAGGCCTTTGGCAGCTACATCGTCCGGACACGCAGGACTCCGACTATCGATGCCGCACGGCTGAAGGAGATGATGGACTCCGATCGCCCGCCGATCATCCTCGATACCCGGCCACTCGACGAGCACCGGGAATACTGCATCCCCGGCGCTCTCGATTGCCCGAACGGCGAAACCCTCTACCGTGCGCTGGCCGCGATCGACGATCCGAACCGTTCGATCGTGACCCATTGTGCCGGCCACACGCGCGCGGTGATGGGCGCGCAGACGTTGATTGAGGCGGGCCTGTCCAATCCGGTCAGCGCGCTTCACCTCGGCACCATGGAGTGGGCGCTCGCCGGGCTGGAACTGGAGTATGACGCAGACCGGCTCCTCGCTCCTCCGGACGATCTCACGGAGGCTCGCCGACTGGCGGCAGCGTTCGGCGCTCGTAGCGGGGTCCGGCACATCGACATGACGACACTCCGTTGCTGGCAGGACGAGGCTGCGATCCATGGTCTTCTCGTCTTTGATCTGCGTTCGCCCGAAGAGCATCGGGCGGGAACCTGGCCCGGTGCCCGTCAGGTCGTTGGCAGCCAGCTTCTCCAGGCGGCTGACAGGCACATCGCCACGCGCAACGGGCGTATTGTGCTCATCGACTGTGACGGCGTGCGCGGCGCGACGACAGCGGCTTGGCTCAACCAGATGGGTTATCGTGGTGTCGCCGTTCTCACCACCCATCCGGACAACCTTACTGCGGCCCCGAATCAGGATTCCGATCGCAGGATCGGTGATGCAGCGCTGCGCAAGCTGGTCACCGCCTGCGAGGACGGCTCGGTACTTGTCGCCGACATCCGCGGCGGCGTGGCGAATCGCCGCCGGCATGTCGAGGGCGCGGTCATGCTGGGACGCGCCAACCTCGCGGACGATGTCCGGGATTTGCCGCCAAATGTCCTGATTGCGCTTCACACGGATGAGCCCGCGTTCGCGGATCTCATGGCGGCCGATCTCGAATGTCTGGGGCGGCGCTGTCGTGTCGTCGCCGATGCGCTCGATGCGTGGGAGGCCGCCGGATTCCGGCTCGCAAGCGGACCGGGCCGCATGATCAGCGAGCCGCACGATGCCATTTACGACCTGGAAGAGCTTGAGATTCACCTGAGGGATTCGCATGAGTACATTCTCTGGCGCGAGAACCTCTACGAGATGATCGACGATGATCCCGCTGCCCCCTACATGCAGAGCGAGTTGGTTCCAGGCTGATGGCAGGAGGAGAACACAGGGCACCACCATTGCCGGGAACCGATGCATCGAATGCCAAGTCACCTCCGGTGACTCCCCTTCAGCGAATGAGTCGCATTGTGGAAGCGAGCCACCGAAGAACTCCCGTCGACCAATCGGCTCATCGCCCTCGTCGGAAAGCCCTGCGATGATTGAAACTGGCCGTGGACAAAACGTCTGTTGTGTTCCCCGGCTCTCAGGCTTGCGGCGTCGCTTGCCGGGTTCGTGCCAGGCAGTTCTCCGGTTCGGAACGCAAGCCGCCTCCTGCCGGAGAATGACATGACAACGACCGCAACCTCGGAATTGGCCAGGACACTGCCGGGCAGAGCCTATTGTGATGAAGACGTCTTCATGCGCGAGCGCGAGGCCATCTTCGCCCGAACCTGGCAATACGTCGGCCATGTCGAGAAAGTGCGCGATCCGGGCAGTTACTTCGTTGCCGAAGTGGCCGGTGAAAGCCTGCTCGTGGTGCGTTCGGTCGATGGCGTGTTGCGCGCATTCTTCAACGTCTGCGCCCATCGCGGCGCGCGGTTCGCCTCGGGCGAAGGCTGCCGCACACGCTTTTCCTGTCCCTACCACGCCTGGACCTACGACACGGAGGGTCGCCTGGTCGGCGCCACGAACGCCGACAATGTGCCGGGCTTCCGGCTCAAGGATTACCGCTTGCAGGCGTGTCATATCGAAGAACTCCACGGCCTGGTCTTCGTCAACCTCAACCCCGCCGCCGCGCCGCTTGGCGACGGCATGGCCGGTCTCCGCGAGCGGCTGGTCGAATACGCACCAGACCTTCCCGAACTTGCCTTCGTTCATCGCACGCAAGCTGATGTGCACGGCAACTGGAAGGTTGCCGTCGAGAACTATTCGGAGTGCTACCACTGCGCGATCGTGCACAAGTCCTTCTTTGCCGAAGGCAAGGTCAGCGCCGCGAGCTACCGCATCGTGCTGCACGGACACTGGCACGAGCATCTCGCACAATCGGGCTACGAGTTACGTGGTGACGAGGGCTCCGCTCACGCCGGCGAGTTCGGCGCCTGGTGGATGTGGCCCAATTTCGCAGTCCAGACCCATCCCGGCTATCTCGTGAACGTGCGCCAGTGGGTGCCGCTCGCCGTCGACAGCTCACGCGTGACGGTCGACTGGTTCATGCCTGTTGATGCCGCGACCGACGAACACAGGGCGGAATTTCGCGAGCATGCTGCGACCGTGTTCCAGGAGGACATCCCGCTCATCGAGGCGGTCCAGCGGGGCACTGCAAGCCGTGCCTACAAGCCCGGACCGCTGATGGTCGACCGGGACAAGACCGGCATGTCGGAGCATGCCGTTCAGGCGATACAGGCGCTGTGGCGCGAAGCCATGGGAACGAACATATGAACGACGCAACGGCGATCGAAAGGCTCCATCGAATCGCTTGCCAGGGACCCTGCGTCGGCTGTGACCCCTGCGAAGCAGTTGCCTGCTGACTCTCGGAATGGATCGTTCTGGAGCCCGGTTGGCGCGACGTGAACCGACCATTGCGACCCCGATCCGTGGCTGTGACCGGCGGCGGTATGTCCGATTGCATCGCAACCGACCCGGCCCGGTGCCCGCGCGGTTCGCTTGCGTTCCCGAAAGTGTGGCCATTCCCACGCCGGCATTCAGGCTGTTGAAGGAAATCCTGGACCAGATGGCGCATGGCAACGGCATCGCCCTGATGCCGCTGCACGCCGAGTTGACGACGCGACAGGCCGCCGGATTGTTGCAGGTATCGCGGACGCACCTTGTGCAGCTTCTCGACCAGGGAAAGATCGCCTGTCGGAAGGTGGGTGCGCACCGGCGTGTTCGCGCCGAGGACGTTCTCGCCTACCGGCGCGAGACGGCATGCCGGCGCCGCGAAGCTCTCGATGACCTGACGGCCCGCGATCAGGAACTCGCTCTCCAATAGTTGCTTGACGCCAATGTCCTCTACGCCGCCGGCGTTCAGCCCGCCCCGAGGCGTCCAAGGATCGATTTGGCCTCCTCCACCATGTCGGCGATGATCGCCGCTGACGTCGCTTCGCCGCGTACCAGTCCGGCACTCTGCCCGGCGTAGAGCGCCATGGAAGTCACCGCACCGGTCGTGTCTGCGGTCGGGTTTTCAATGCTGTAACGCTCAATCGCCACGCCCAGGCCGTCGTGACCGACGACTTCGCCTTCGTTGGGCCGATTGCCGGGCGGTGGTTCGCCGGCTGTGTGCCAGGCTTCCAGTGTATCGTTGAGGAGACAGCGATGGGGCGCATCGGGCCAGCCGCCGTCGAAGACCTCGGAGAGCACCGTATCGGTCTCGTGTGCGGCCGCGACACGCGTCCGCCATTCTGGGTGAGCGTCGCTCTCCCGGGCGAGCAGCAGACGGGTGCCAATCCAGGCGGCCTGGGCGCCCAGGGTGAGGATAGCCGCAAGGCCGCGTCCGTCCGCAATGCCGCCCGCCGCCACGACTGGCGTGGCGGGCACCGCATCGACCACGGCGGGCACCAGGACCATGGTGGCCACGGTCCCCCAGACATGGCCGCCGGCCTCGATGCCCTGAGCGACAACGATGTCGACCCCCTGGTCGACCACGCGTCGGGCCTCTTCGGCCGAACCCACGGTGTGCATCGCGAGCGCGCCCGCATCGTGGATGCGCGGGATCAGCGGACTTGGGTCGCCGTAGAACGTCGAGATGACCGGGACGCCTTCCTCGAGCGCGAGGTCGAGATTGGCATGCTGCACCGTGTCCATCAGCGGGATCACGATGTTGACGGCAAAGGGCATCGCCGTTCGTGCCCGCATCATCGCGAGTGTCTGCCGCAGCATATCGGTCTCGGTCCAGGTGATGGGCAGGATGCCGAGTCCGCCCGCTTGCGACACGGCGATGGCGAGGTCGGGCGACGAGGCGACAGGCGCCTGCAGGATGGGTGCCGTGATGTCCAGCATGTGGCAGAGCGGAGTCGTCAGTTTCGGCATTCTTGCCTCCGAAGTCTGGTGACCGGTGCGCTGCTTGAATCACCGGCTGGGCTGCAGGTTCCCGCTCTCCTTCTCACGGTACCGGTGTCGAGAACCGGTGGCTACTCCCTCCAACCAGGCAGGCGAGGGTTGTGGTGCCCCATCACGGGGAGCCGTGTCGTGCGCGTGACCGAGCCTCGGTTGACGGACGTCGCCCGTGTGGCGTTCACCTGCTGTGTCTGCGAGCCGGCCTGCGTTACATTTCGATCGACATGACAGTCCATTGTTCATGCCACAGATGATCCTCGTGACGGGATTCGATGATGATTGACGACTATGCCGACCTTGATGCCACGGAACTTGCCAGCCGCATCGCCCGTGGAGACTTCACCGCATCGGACGCACTCGAAGAAGCGATTGCCCGTGCCGAGCGCGTCAACCCCAAGCTGAATGCGCTCGTCTACCCCTGGTTCGACCACGCCCGGTCCCGCATCCGGGAAGGTCTGCCCGCCGGTCCCCTGCACGGCGTCCCCTTCCTGTTGAAGGACCTCTACGAGGACTATGGCGGACAGCCGCACAGTAACGGTTGTCGAGCGCTTGCCGGCACGATCGCGGACCACGATGCCGAACTGGTGCGCCGCTACAAGGCGGCGGGCTTGAGCATCTTCGGGAGAACGACATCGCCGGAGTTCGGGCTTTCGACGACGACCGAATCCACGCTTCACGGCGTCACCGGCAATCCCTGGCATCCGGACGTCACGGCGGGCGGGTCGTCAGGCGGAGCGGCCGCTCTGGTTGCGGCCGGCGTGATCCCGATGGCGAATGCATCGGACGGCGGTGGATCGATCCGTATCCCGGCGTCATGCTGCGGACTGTTCGGCCTCAAGCCGACCCGCGCCCGCAATCCCATCGGCCCCGATGTCGGGGAGGGCTGGTCCGGCCTCGCTGTCGCGCACGCGGTGTCGAGGACGGTGCGCGACAACGCGCTCCTGCTCGATTGCACGGCAGGCCCCGACCTCGGGGCGCCGTACTGGGCGCAAGCGCCGGAACGGCCGTTCGTCGAGGAAATCGGCCGCGATGTCGCCGGCATGAAGGTCGCGGTCATCCGCGAGCCGTGGTTCGATGCCGAAACCGATTCCGATTGCCTGGCGGCTGTCGACGCGGCGGTCGCACATTGCCGCGATCTGGGTCTTGCGGTCGAGGATGCCGCTCTTCCCATTCCCCGGTGGATGCTCGAAGCGGACCTGCAGATCATCTACAGCAACGCCCGCCAGACGGTGGAACTGCTGGACTCCTTCCTTGAGCGTCCCATGACCGAGCATGACGTGGAGCCGAACAACCTCCGCATGGCCCGCAACGACCGCGGCACGGGCGCCGACTACGTGACTGCCCTCAATGGCATTCATGCTCTGGGCCGCCTCGTGGCGCGTTTCTTCGTCGATTTCGATCTTCTGCTGACACCCACCATGCCCATGGCGCCCATGCCGTTCGGTCTGCTCTCTCCGTCGCGCGATGACGGTGAGGCGCAATGGCGCGATGTCGTTCGCACGATCGCGTTCACGGCGCCGTTCAACGCATCGGGCAATCCGGCGGCGTCCGTCCCGCTGCACTGGAACCAGGACGGCGTACCGATCGGCGTGCAGTTCGTCGCGCCCTATGGCGACGAAGCGGCGCTGTTCCGAATCGGCTCGGCGCTGGAACGGATCGCTCCCTGGGCCCATCGTCGACCTGGCATACACTCGGGCTGAACCCTGCAACCCTCGTGATCGCATCAGCCTTCGTTTGATTGGTCTGGTCTGTGCCGCAATGTGTCGCGTGCCAGGAGGTCGCGGCACATCGGGCTGAGGGGTGCGCTATGGATCCACTGTGCGTGTGCGGGCGATGGCCAGCCAGTGATCGATGTCGGTTGAGGACTCGATGGCGTCTGCCACGGCGTCGATGGCGTTGTCGACTTCCTCTTCGAAGGCGATGTCGCTTGCCGGACGATTGCCGAGGCGTTCGAGGAAGCGGCGGCGGAAGCGGTCCGAGCGGAAAATCCCGTGCATGTAGCAACCCATGATGCGGCCCGAACGTGAGACCGCGCCATCGGGACCCGTCTCAAGCTCCACCATGGGGCGCTCCAGGTCCGATCCGGTGGTCACGCCCATGTGCATCTCGTAGCCGGCAATCGGTTCTCTCGTCATGGTGTCGTGGCCGCGGACTTCGGCGAGCTGCTTGGTGTCGGCAAGGGTTGTCGTGATGTCGAGCAGGCCGAGTCCGGGTTGCGAACCCGGTCTTCCCTCGATGCCGGAGGGGTCGGCGACCTCGCGCCCGAGCATCTGGTAGCCGCCGCACAGTCCGACGATCCACCCGCCGCGCCGGACATGGGCGGCAAGATCGATGTCCCAGCCGTTGGTCTTCAGCGAGACAAGATCGGCCAATGTGCTCTTGGAGCCCGGCAGGATGACAAGATCGCAGTTCCCGGGAATCGGCTCGTCCGGCCCGATCATCCTGACGTCGACATCCGGTTCGGACATCAGGGGATCGAGGTCGTCGAAGTTGGCGATGCGGTCGAAGCGCAGGCAGGCAACGCGGATGGTTGACGCGCTCCGTTCATTCTCGGGCCGTGGACGGTCGAGAACAACCGCGTCTTCGGCCGGCAGTCGCCGTGCCGCCGCGAGGTGGGGAATGACCCCGAGACAGTCGAGACCGGAGCGCTGTCTGATGATGTCGATCGCGGGATTGAAGAGCGAGACATCGCCGCGGAACCGGTTGATGCAGCAGGCGCGCACGAGGTGCCGTTCGTCATCGTCGAGGAGCGCCATGGTGCCGACAATGCTGGCGATGACTCCGCCGCGGTCGATGTCTCCGACAAGCACGACGGGCACCCCGGCCTCGAGCGCAAAACCCATGTTGGCGATGTCGCCGTCCCGCAGGTTGACCTCCGCCGGCGATCCCGCTCCCTCGACGAGGACGAGATCGGCCGTGGCTTCCAGGTGCCGGAAACTCTCCATGACGGGTGCCATGAGTGTGCCGGCAAGATCGCGATAGTCCCGGGCGGAGCTCGAACCAAGAACACGTCCCTGGACGATGACCTGGGATGTGCGGTCGGACTGGGGCTTGAGGAGCACGGGATTCATGTGAACGCTTGCCGGGTGGCCACAGGCCCTCGCCTGAAGCATCTGGGCGCGGCCGATTTCGCCGCCATCGGCAGCCACGCCAGCATTGTTCGACATGTTCTGGGGCTTGAAGGGCAGGGTCTTCAGGCCACGCCGGGTGAAGGCGCGGGCCAGACCGGTCACGATCAGGGACTTGCCGACATCCGAGGCGGTCCCCTGGACCATCACCGCTGGTGTCGCCACGACGGGATGTACCCGCGCCTAGAACTCGATGCCGGGCTGGCTGCGCACGCCGTCGCGGAAAGGATGCTTGACGAGGGTCATCTCGGTGACGAGGTCGGCAATCTCGATGAGCGCATCCGGGGCGTTGCGTCCGGTGACGACAACATGGAGATCATCGCGGCGGGCGTTGAGCGCATCGAGCACATCGTCGGCATCCACGTAACCGTAGCGCAGCGCGATGTTGAGTTCGTCGAGTATGACGAGACGGATATCCGGATCGGCCATGAGCTCGCATGACGCCTGCCAGGCGGCCATGGCCATCTCGATATCGCGCTCGCGGTCCTGGGTCTCCCAGGTAAACCCCTCGCCCATGACCTTCCAGGTGACCTGCTCGGGAAACTGGCGGAACACCTTCAGTTCGCCGATCGTGTCGCGCCCCTTGATGAACTGCACGACGCCGATGCGATAGCCGTGACCCAGACAACGCAGCGCCATGCCCCACGCTGCCGTCGATTTCCCCTTTCCCTTGCCTGTGTGGACGATGAGAAGTCCGCGCTCTTCGGTCTTGGTCGCCATCATGCGATCACGGGCAGCCTTGCGCTTTTTCATCCTTTCCCGGTGGCGCTGGTTGATGGGGTCGTCGTCGGACGTCGTCATGGGATGTCCCTTTCGGTGAGGAGCGTTTCGAGGGCATGTATCGTGCTGTTGCGTCGCGGTGTCCACAGACCGCGTCTGAAGGCCTCGTGCAGACGCTCCGCGATATCCGTCAATGCTCCTGGGTTGGCCTCTTCAAGGAACGCGCGGACCTCCTCGTTGTCCAGCCATTTGTCGGCTATGGCATCAAAATGATGGTCGGACACCGCGCCGGTCGTTGCGGCAAAGCCGAAGAGGTAATCCACCGTGGCCGCCATTTCGAAGGCGCCCTTGTAGCCATGGCGCATGGTCCCGGCGATCCATTTCGGATTGACGACCCGGCCGCGCACGACGCGCGCGATCTCCTCCTTCAACGTGGCGATGCGCGGGTTGTCGGGACGGGAGTGATCGTTGTGATAGACCGCCGGTTGCCGGCCCGAGGCGCGCCGTACCGCCGCCGCAAGGCCGCCTTCGAACTGGTAGTAGTCGTCCGAATCGAGAAGGTCGTGCTCCCTGTTGTCCTGGTTGTGGATGACGGCCTCCACATGCCGCAACCGGGCCTCGAGGAGAGAGTGCGCGGCCTCGCCTTCGGCTCCGGCGCCATAGGCAAATCCGCTCCATGCGACGTAGGCCCGGGCAAGATCGTCCCGTCCATCCCATGCGCCGCTGTCGATCAACGCCTGGAGTCCGGCGCCGTAGGCGCCCGGCATCGACCCGAAGACCCGGGCGGCGGCGCGCCTGAAAGCGGTTTCCCCGGCGCCTGCCGTCTCGTCGCGTACCCTCGCGGCCAGGGGATTGACGTCAACCGGCTCATCGAGCGTGGCAATGGCGCGCGCGGCAGCGTCAACGAGATCGATGAGGGAAGGGAAGGCATCACGAAAGAAACCGGACACCCTCAGCGTGACATCGATCCTGGGCCGTCCGAGCACTCCGGCGGGCATGATCTCGTAGCCGGTGACACGACCGCTGACGGCATCCCAGGACGGCTGGACTCCCATCAGTGCGAGAGCCTGGGCGATGTCGTCGCCGCCGGTCCTCATGGTGGCTGTCCCCCATGCCGACAGTGCCACGGCTCGCGGCCATTCACCGTGATCCTGGAGATGACGCTCCACCAGCCGGTTGGCCGATTTCCATCCCAGGCGCCAGGCGGCGGGTGTGGGCACCGATCGCGTGTCGACCGAATAGAAGTTCCGTCCCGTGGGAAGAACTTCCGGACGGCCCCTCGTCGGGGCTCCGGATGGTCCGGGTTCGACGAACGAGCCGTCCAGACCGGCGAGCAGGCCGTTGATCTCGTGCGTGCCGCAGGCCCGAAGCGCCGGACGAAGGCGGCTTTCGACGTCTTCCAGCACCCGCGCCGTGGATGACCAGCACGGATCAGGCGAGATCGTGCCGTCGACGAGAGCAAGGGCAAGGCTCTCGAGGCGATCGAGCGTATCACCGGTGGTCCGCCACAGCCCACCGTCGAGATCGGCGAGAACATCCGGCCGTGGTCCTGCCCATGGAACGGCCGGAGACATGTCGAGAGGATCGAAGTCGAGCGCGAGATCATGGGCGAGCGCGCGCGTGATCGATTGCTCCTTGTCCTTCCCCTCACCCCGCGGCGCACGTGCCAGGGCAACCAGCGAGGAGTTGGCGAGAGAACCTTCCGGCGACCGTCCGAAGATGTGCAGGCCGTCCCTGATCTGCAGCTCCTTGATCTCGCACAGGTGGCCGTCGAGCTTGGTCAGCCTTGCCGTCATGTCATCGGCTTCGGTGATGCCGCAGTCTTCCTCGAGGCCGCTGCTGCCAAGGAGTGCCAGGATGTCCGCGGCGATGACCTCGAGACGTCTGGGATCGGTTTGTGAGGCCTCGTAGTACTCGTCGACAAGTCGCTCGAGTGTCTCGAGTTCGCCATAGGTGCCGGCCCTCGCAAGCGGTGGCGTGAGATGGTCCACGATCACCGCCGACGCTCGCCTCTTGGCCTGGGTACCCTCCCCGGGATCATTCACGATGAATGGGTAGAGATGGGGAAGCGGTGCGAAGGCTGCTTCGGGAAAGCAGGAGGACGACAGCGCCAGCGCCTTGCCCGGGAGCCACTCCAGGTTGCCGTGCTTGCCGAGATGGATGACCGCATGGGCATCGAACGGTCCCGACAACCACATGTAGAAGGCGAGATAGGCATGGGGCGGAACCAGATCCGGATCGTGGTAGCTCGTCGCAGGATCGATGTCGTAGCCCCGGGTGGGCTGGATGCCGATCGCCAGATTGCCCCAACGATGAACGGCAAGGTGGAAGACGCCTTCCGAGACGAAGGGATCGTCCTCCGGTTGCCCCCAACGGTTCAGGACCTTCTCGCGGACTCCAATGGGAAGGGTCTCGAAGCGCTCCCTGTAGGTGTCCAGGGAGATCGTGACATCCGACAGCCGGGGGGAGGGGCCGTCTCTCCGGTTGGTCGGCCCCGCCATCAGAGTTCCGATGAGTTCAGCGCCGTCGAAGGGAACACCGTCCACACGGTAGCCGGCGTCCTTCATCGCCTGGATGATGGTGGCTGCCGAGGCCGGGGTATCGAGTCCGACACCGTTGGCGAGACGCGAGTCCTTTCCAGGGTAGTTGGCGAGCACGATGGCGATACGACGGTCCCGGGGAGGGGCGCGGCGAAGGCGCACCCAACCGGCAGCCAGCCGCGCGGTCCAGGCGACACGGTCAGCGACCGGCTGATGGGTCACGACACGTGTCTCGGTTTCCGGAAGGCGCGGTCCAGAGGCCTTGAAGGAGATGGCGCGGGCGAGAATGCGTCCGTCGACTTCCGGAAGTGCCACATTCATCGCGATATCGCGGGGGGCAAGGCCGCGCGTGCGTTCCTGCCACTGGTCGCGGGCTTCGCCCGCGAAAACGGCCTGGAGGATCGGGCATCCGGCACCGTCAAAGGGCGAGGGACCACGATCGGCACCCGGGCTCGAGACCGCAAAGCCGGTTGCGTTGACGATCACCGCCGGTCGGAAGGTGGCCAGCGTTTCCTCGACAAGGACGGCCGCCACCGGATCCCTGAGGCTCTGGCTGTAGAGCGGCAGCGGGTTGAGCCCCTCGTCGGCCAGGGCATGGACGAGGGCGTCAACCGGGCGGGTGTCGCCGGCCTGGACCAGAGCCCGGTAGAAGTGGACGAGCGCCACGTCCTTTTCGGAGTCCCAACGTCCGGGGAACGTGTCGCCGTCGACGTCTCCCTCGCCGGGCCAGTAGTACCCCGCCCGCGGAAACATCACGGGCGCTCCTGCCGCTTCTTCGTGGCCAGCGAGTGCCGCTGCATGAACGAGGAGGTTGTCGGCGTTTTCCCTGCCGCCGTGAATCAGGTAGCTCCACAACCGGCCGTAGTCGTCATCGCCGACAGTCGAGAGACGGCGAAGCTCCCCGTCCTGCCGGTCATCTCCGGGCAGCAGGGCAAGCGCGATACCGTGCTGTCTGGCAGCGGCGGCGATTTCATCGATGCCGTAGCGCCAGTAGGAGGCACCGCCAAGCAGGCGGACGATGACCACGCGCGCCGGCACGATGATGGCCTCGACGTACGTGTCCACCGACAGGTGGTGTCCGAGCTGGAGGATGTTGGCGAGTCGTACCGCGGGTGAACCCGGAGGACGTCGGGCTGCTGCTGCCGCCAACATGGCGAGCTCCGTGTCGGCAGCGGAAAGAACGATGATGTCACCGGGGGTTTGACCGAGATCGAGCGCTTCCGTGCCATCCGGGACAACGCCCGGCTGCGTGGTCAGCAGGTGCATCAGGTTATCCGGCCACCGATTTCGCTGGCGATGGCGTTTCGGTCCAGTCCGTTGAGACCGATCACGACGAGTTCGCTGCGCTTCTCCTCGTCCGGTTCCCACGGCCGGTCATAGTACCGTTCGATACGTGGTCCCACGCCCTGGACGACGTGACGCATGGGTTTGCCGGCAACGTGGAGAAACCCCTTGATGCGCAGGATGTCATGATGCTCGACAGCCTCGGTCAGCGATCTCTCCAGGGCATCGGGATCCGTGATGTTGTTGAGGGCGATGGTGAAACTCGTGAAGTCGTCGTGATCGTGATCGTCGTCCTCCCCGTCATGGTGGGAGGGACGGTTGGCCAGATCCTCCTCCGCGGCGGCGCCGATGCCGAGCATGGCCAGCGGGTCGACAACCCCCCCGGATGCCGCAATCACCCTGGTTCCGGGTCTGCGGTGAGCGTCCACGGCCTGGCGCACCGTTTCCAGCAGCGTGGAGTCGACCAGGTCCGTCTTGTTGAGGACGACCACGTCGGCGCTCAGGACCTGTTCCTCGAACAGTTCCTCCAGGGGGCTCTCGTGATCGAGGTTGGCATCGTCGCGGCGCAGACGGTCGACGGAATCCGGATCGTCCGCGAATCGGCCGTCCGCCACGGCCCTTGCATCGATCACCGCGATGACGCCGTCAACGGTCGCCCGCGTTCTCACCTCGGGCCAGGTGAAGGCCTTGATCAGGGGCTTGGGCAGGGCGAGCCCGGACGTCTCGATGATGATGTGTTCCGGGGGCTCCGGGCGCTCGATCAGCGCACGCATGGTCGGCAGAAAGTCATCGGCAACGGTGCAGCAGATGCACCCGTTGGCAAGTTCGACGATATCGTCGTCGGCACAGGTCTCCAGTCCGCAACCGCGGATCAGTTCCCGGTCCACTCCGAGATCCCCGAACTCGTTGATGATGAAGGCGAGCCGGCGTCCGGATGCGGTGCTGACCAGGTGCCTGATCATGGTCGTCTTCCCGGACCCCAGGAAGCCGGTGAGGACGGTGGCAGGAATCTTGGCGGCGAACATGTCAGCGTTGTCCGCTTGGACATGCCGCTTTGCAGCGACAGCGGGATACGTGATTGGACATCTGCCCCTCCCTCCGAGGTGCGTTGGCCTGTTGTGCCGGAACGGGGGAGATCTCCTGACTCCGGGTCATCGATCCAGGGACTCCTTCCCGGCATCACGTGCCAGTGGATGTCGTGTCCCGTGTCTCGCCGTTACAGTTGCGGGGGCAGTGCCGGCCTTGGATCCGCTGATCCGCACCAGCTTCCCTCGCCTCGTTCCAGGACGTCGAACCTAGCAGGCGTACAGGGACGGAACAAGCCAGACCAGTCGATCACCGTTGCGGGGCTCCGGGAACTGAAGCTGGAGACGGGCTGTCCGCAGGTGGGCCCTTGAGCACGAGAGGAAGACCGGTTGCCACGAAGATGACGCGTCCGGCAATGGCGGCGATGCGCTGGTGCATAACTCCCGCCTCATCGCGGAACTTCCGGGCCAGCGCGTTCTCCGGGACGATCCCCATCCCCACCTCGTTGGAGACGAGGACGACCTGGCCCGTGGCCTTGCCGAGCACGTGAAGGAGACCGTCGATGTCCCGTTCGGGAGAATGCCCGGATGTCATGACATTGGCGAGCCATATGGTCAGGCAGTCGACGAGAACGGCGGTTTCGGGTGACATCGCGTTGTCGAGAGCCTCTGCCAGGTGCAGGGGCTCCTCGACGGTCGTCCATGTATCGCCACGCCGCTGCCGGTGCCGGCGGATGCGCTCTGCCATTTCCGCATCATGGGCTTGGGCTGTGGCGATGTAGCAAGCGGCAAGCCCGGTGGCCTCGATCTGGCGCTCCGCAAACAGGCTCTTGCCGGAACGCGCACCACCGAGCACCAGGCAGACACCGGCATTGCCATGACACGATGAAGGCATGTGAAGGTCCGATGCGTCCGGCATCCCGGGATTCCTTCAAGGTGGCTTCAGGGATGTTCAATGGGCGATCCGGACGGTTGCTGTCAAACCGTCTTGCGGGAGGCTCTGGTGAAGTGCCATCGTGGCGGGAGAGTTCCGGAGATTGTCCGATGGCGGCGGCAGGTCTCGTTGAGATCGCACCCCCTTCCTGGGATGTCACACTCGATCTTGTCTACGGCCGGATGGACAACTTCACGGGCGCGGTGGTCTATGCCCGTCCGCGCTGTTTCCTTGTGGACGCCGCGGCGACGTGCCTCGAACGCGCCATTCACTTCGCTGGCGAACAGGAGCTGCGCCTTGTCGTGACCGATGCCTTCCGCCCCTCGGAGGCGCAATGGAAGCTGTGGTCCCATACGCCGGATGACACATTCCTCGCCCATCCTGAACGCGGCTCGCCCCACAGCCGTGGCGTGGCCGTCGACGTTACGCTCGAGACCGCCGCTGGCGCGCGCCTTGACATGGGCGGACCCGTGGACGAACTGACGGAGAACGCGCGTCACGATGCACCGGGCATCACGCCCGGGCAGCGTGCCAACAGACTCCTTCTCCTCGGCATCATGACGGCGGCGGGGTTCGACTGGTACAATGCCGAGTGGTGGCATTACCAATTGTTCGATCCGCGCCGCTGGCCGGTGCTGTCGGACAGCGAGGCCGGTACCGGCATCATGGCCTGACCGGCACCGGCCGGTTGATCGTCTTGTGTGCGCAGGCATACTGGAGACCGCCATGCGAAATGCACGGATACTTGCCCTGACAGGGGTCATCTGGTGGGGCGCGACGGCTTCCCCGGGGGGCGTCGTGTCGTCGCCGGCGATGGCGGACGAGCCACAGTCCGCAGTGGTGGTCGTCTATCACCGGTTTGGCGAGGATGCCTATCCCTCGACCAGTGTCACTATCGAACAGTTTGAGCAGCACCTGGCGATTCTCGATGAGGGAGGGTACCGGGTCCTGCCGCTCGAGGAGATTGTCAGGGGCCTTGCCGGAGAACGCGATCTTCCCGACAGGACCGTGGCCATCACCGTCGACGACACCTATCGATCCATCCTCACCGAGGCGATGCCGAGGTTGCTTGACCGGGGGTTTCCCTTCACCGTCTTCATCAACACCGACGCGGTGAACAACTCCCTGTCCTCGATCAGCTGGGATGATATCCGGGCCATGTACGAGGCCGGTGCCGCCATCGGTGCCCAGAGCGCCGGTCATGGCCACATGGCGTTCATGGACCGCGGCAGGATCGAGGAAGACCTGGCGCGCATGACATCGGATTTCATCAACGAACTGGGGTTCGTGCCGAAGCTGTTTGCCTATCCATACGGGGAGTTCAGTTCGGAATTGACGGCCATGCTCCGTGATGTCGGATACGTTGCCGCCTTCGGCCAGCACTCGGGCGTTGCCGTCGAGGGGGCGAACATGTTCACCCTGCCGCGCTTCGCCCTCAACGAGCGCTTCGGCACACCGGAGAGATTCCGTACCATCGTCGAGGCGCTCCCGATGCCCGTCACCGGCTCTCTTCCGCTCGACATGGTCATCCGCCGCAACAGCCCCAACCCGCCTCACATCGGCTTTACGGTCGCCGAAGACGTCGGCGCTCTCGACCGGCTGGCGTGCTTCCCGTCAAACGGCAGCGAGGTCACGCTTGAAATACTCGACAGGCGTGTCGAAGTGCGCCTCGACAGACCGTTTCCGCCGGGTCGCAGCCGTGTGAACTGCACCCTTCCGGCGGCCGAGGGACGCTATCGCTGGCTGGGTATTCCGTTTCTCGTGCCAGGTGGCGAGGAGTGAACGGCCCTGCCGTTCAGGAAACGCACGCAATGAGTTGCCCCATGATTTCGGCCTGACGGGCGCCACGGATCACAGCAACGATCGTCGGGTTTCCCGTTCGGGGAAGAATGGTCAGGGACGCGGTGTTGTCGGGCGCCGAAGATCGGCGAGCAGCGGTCAGGCCTTGATGGCCGCGAGGCGCGCGGTGTCGAAATCGGTGAGACGGTTCTGGTCGATCACCGTGTGAACGTGGCTGATGTACTCCGGCTCCTCGGCATAGCGGTCGAGCGTGGCGGCGAGGGCGTGACTGTCGAGCGGGTCTCCGTTCTCCCGCAGACTGGCACGCAGATCGCGGAACGCCGCATAGGCCGGGTGGTGATTGAGATTGCAGACATAGGCGACGACCGCCGCCTTCAGATCGCGGAATGACCGGACGACGTGGGTCTTGTCGGGATCGCGGTCCCGTGGCACGAGGCCGGCATGACTGTTCCAGGACTTCTGGCCGAAGACAGCATTGCCGCTGCGGGCGAAGCGCGAGGTTCCCCAACCCGATTCGATGGCCGACTGGGCCAGGGCCAGGGCAACCGGCACGACGTCGACACGACGAAGAAGTTCCCCCATGTCGCCGCCTTCGACCCCGTAGAACTGGGTCATGTAATCGAGCCAGGCCTCGTCGTTCAGGGACAGGCGGGCGCCGCTTGCAATCTCCTGATCGAGATGCTCGAGGCGGCGGCGTTCGGCGAGGACTTCCTCGTTGACCTTGAGGATCAGCGGCAACATGACCTTCAGGAAGATCCTCTTGCGTGCGGCGACATCGTCGATGAGGTGCATGTCGGACGGCATGCGACTCACCATGACGCGGGGGACGGAAACGGTCTGGTGACGGATCTCGTCGATCCTCAGACCGGCCGTCGACAGCGCCGCATCGAGGAACGTGGCGGCGCCATCGATGTCCGTCACCGCAGCAAGGGCGACCGGACGCTGTGAGGGCAGTGGCACGGTCGTGGCTGCGCCCTCGGACTCGGCGATGGCGTGGTTCGACGCCAGGAACGCCAGGCACAGGCAGACTGTGGAAAGGAATCTCATGGATCCGCGGACCCTCGTGAAGGCAGAAGAATGATTGAGGTCGACCCGGTGGCGACTAGAGAACCGGGCGGACCTCCACGACATCGGGGATGTAGTGCTTCAAGAGATTCTCGATGCCCATCTTGAGGGTCATTGTCGAGCTTGGACAACCGTGACAGGCGCCCTGCATGGCCAGCGAGACCACCCCGTTCCGATACGAATGGAACACGATGTCGCCGCCGTCCTGGGCAACGGCGGGCCTCACTCTGGTATCGAGAAGTTCCTTGATCTGCGCCACGACCTCGCTGTCGGCTTCATCACTCTCGGGTTCGTCCATGCGGACGGACATCACGGGAGCGCCGGTCACGAAGTGCTCCATGATGACCCCGAGAAGGACCGGCTTCATCATCTGCCAGTCGTTCTCCGGCGATCGTGTCACGGAGATGAAGTCCCGGCCGAGAAACACGCCGGTCACCCCGGCAACGTCAAACAGACGGCGAGCCAGTGGCGAAATGTCGGCGGAATCGGAATCCGGGAAGTTCGCGGTTCCCGAGTCCATGACGGTCCTTCCGGGAAGGAACTTCATGGTCAGCGGGTTAGGTGTGTCTTCAGTCTGGATGAACACGGTTCGAGCCCGTATTTTGTGTTCTCTTGACCTACATAGTGGCGATTGGCCCACGAGAGTTCAAGGGGGGAGATGCCGAGGATGCCGGCGACAGCGAGGAACCAGCCCGACCCGGTCACGAGACAAATGTCCCGACAGCAAGAACCGTTGAAGGATTCGTGCACCAGAAGCAGGCACTTGATCCGATCCCTCCGAGTCAGGAGTATCAACCGCCGGATCAGGGACGGACATCTGCGGGAGACGATGCTGACATGGGGGTGATGGAGCGATTGTGCGGCGGCGACCTCGTTTTGCTCGATGGGGCCACGGGAACGGAACTCGAGGCTCGGGGTTCCCCGCAGACTTCGGATGCCTCCTGGGCAGAGTGCAGCGTCACCGACCCGGATATCGTGCGCAGCGTCCACGAGGACTATGTGCGATCCGGTGCCGATGTCATCACGACCAATACCTATTCGACCGGTCCGCATGTCTTGCGCCAGATAGGTCGCGAGGATGCCATCGCGCCATGGAATCGCGCTTCCGTTGCCATCGCGCGTGATGCCATCTCCAGCGCTGCCGGCGGTCGCGAGGTTCTCGTGGCGGGCTCCGTTTCGGCTTTCGGCAACGGCGCCATGCGCTACCCGAGCATGGACGGCAAGTTCACCTGGGGCGAAGACAACCCCGACCGTCTGGGCGCCAACTTCCATGAACAGATCGCCATCCTGGTCGAAGCCGGCGTCGATCTCGTTCTGCTCGAGTTCCTGGGTGCGACTGCAGGTGACATCGAAATCGGGATTGGCATGGCGCTGGCGTTCGATCTTCCCGTCGTCGCTTCACTGAGCGCCGCCGTTGACGGCGAGGGAAGGGCCGTTCTCACCAACGTCACACCACAAAGCGATGTCGGCAGGTCCGGAACGACGGTAGCCGAGGCGGTTCACCGCATCGCCTCTTCCGACGTCGCGGCAATCTGCGCGATGCACTCCGAAATCGACGAGATCGAGACGATTCTCCCTGCCATCCGCTCCCAATGGAGTGGTCCCATGGGCGCTTATCCCAACCGTACCGGATTCTGGAACGGTCTCCGCTGGGTTTTCACCGAAGACGTCACGCCCGAGGACTACGCCAGCAAGGCCTGCCGCTGGGTCGAACTCGGAACGAGCATCATCGGCGGTTGCTGCGGCACGACACCCGCCATGATCGCGGCAACGAGCGCCTGGCTCCGACGCGAGAACACGAGCCCCTCCAACTGACTCGACGAGAGTGCCCTGCCGCTCCGGCATGCCGACGGCACCTTCCCCTGGTCTTCCTGACGGCAAGATTGCGTCCAGTGCCCTTCCACCCGACGACCCCGGGAATCTCTCGGCACGTCCTCGATCCGTAACCGGACTTGTCACGTCCCGGCATTCGAATGCGGACGCGTGTCACCTGTCGCCTCGTACCCGGCCTTCGGTCGCCTGCCTGTCACCTCCGCACGGACGGCGCAGCGCGGGCTCCTTGCTGTCGCCTAGCCCGCTCTCGTGAAGCCTGGCAGGTAGAGACTCGTGCCGTCAGGCCGCAGCACCGGATTGATGTCGTCACGCACGAGAATGGCCGCCAGGCCGTTGGTGAGAAAGACGTAGGCGCCGGACTCCTCCATCAACTCCTGCATGCGCCGAACGTGCCCGGCGCGCGTCTCCTCGTCGAACTCCTGAAGCTGGAGCTGATTGAGTTCGCCGTACTCGGGGCTGTTCCACCTCTCCCAGTTCCATACGCCGACCTGCTCCGGCACGAACCACTGCGCCTGGAACGATGGGTCGGGAAGACCGCTGTAGAGCTGCAGGTACATCTGGATGTCCTTCCAGGCGTCACCCTCGAATTCAAGCCCGAGAGTCCAGAAGGTCCCGTCATCGTACACCAGGATCTCGACCTCGATGCCGACCTCGGCCAGATTGGCCTGGATCACCTGTGCCATGGTTGTCCACACCGTGGCGTTGAGAATCGTGAGCGTGACGGACATGCCGCTCACACCGGCCTCGTCCAGCAAAGCCCGAGCCTTCTCGACATCGCGTTCGGATATCAGGTTGCTTTCGCGATGGCCCAGGCTGTTTGCAGCCTGGAATCCGGTAGCCCGGTCCACGACGCCGAAGAACGCGGCATCAAGGATCTCGGGAACGTTGACCGCGTGCTGGACGGCCTGACGCACCCGGATGTCCTGAAAGTTCGGGTGGTCGACATTCATGCCCAGCCAATAGTAGTCAAGCGCCGGGAGTTCGATCATGACCGAACCCTCCAGCGGTTCCGCGCGATAGCGCGGCACCGAGCTGATCGATGCCTTGCAAAGGTCGAACTCCCCGGCCTCGAAGGCGAGTTCGGCCGTCTTGTCGTCAGGCACCGGATGGAACACGATTTCGTCGAATTCCGGACGGGGTCCGCTCCACAGATCGTTGCGTCCCAATGTCAGGCTCTGCGACGGCACCCAGTTCGTCACCTTGTAGGGACCGGAGGTTGCCGGCATTTCGGTCTGGATACGCTGGCCCGGCAGCGCCTCGACAGCGGCCTTGCATACGATGACACCGGAAACCCCCGGAAGGGTCGAACTCCACAGGGGCGCGAAGGGCCCCTTCATGATGATCGTGCCCGTCCGCTCGCCGGTCACTTCGACGCGTTCAAGCAGCGCCCAGTCAGCCTGGTATGGCGATTGAAGCGCGGGATCGAGGATGCGTTCGAAGGAGAACTTGACATCCTCCGCGGTCATGGCGCCGAAACCGTTGGTCCAGCCAAGGTCATCGCGCAGCGCAAAGTTGATGTGAGTATCGTCGATCTGTTCGATCGATGCGGCAGCATCGAGTTCCCATTCCCATGAAAGATGCTTCTTCCATCCGATCAGCCCATGGAGCTGTGCGAGATTCACGTTGAACTCGAAGACCGCAAAGGTATTGGCGGGATCAAGGGTCTGAATGTCGACGACGGAGCGAAGGCGCAGCGTTCCCGCATCATCGGCCCGCGTGCGTCGCGTCATGCCTGGCAAGGCCGCAGCAAGGCCAAGGCCCGCTCCCGTCTTCACAAATGCGCGCCTGTTCAGATTCCATGATGACATGATGAACGCCTCCCCTCGTGGTGATGCCGTGTTGTCCCTGTCGGATTCAGACAGGTCGTTGATGACACGGTAAGGCTGTTCGTCGAGGGAAACAACGAGTCCGGCGAGCGACTGGATCGGATCGGTCATCACCGGCCTCGAGCCCGGTTTACCGGGCAACCGTGGGCCGTCACGTGATGTTGATGATCTCCTCGTCGGAGATGGTGCCCGGGATGATGACGAGGGGGATGGTGAGGCGGCCAGCGAGATGTCCGGCGAGCCAGGACACCAGCTTTCCGCGGCCTTCCGCGGGATTCGAGCCGACGCACAGGAGGTCGATCATGGGGTCGTCATCGACCGCACCCAGGATCTCGTCGCCGATGCGGCCTTCACGCACCAGGAGTTCCGGCATCACGCCCGCCCAGTCGTTGACGTCCTGCGCGAGTTCGTTGAGCAGCTCCTCGGCGGCCTCGAGCTGCTCCTCGCGCATCATGTGTTCGACGCCGGACCACTGCCTGAAATCCACGGGCTGCACGACGTGAAGAAGCGCGACCCGGCCATGGGTGTTCTTGGCCCGCCGGCAGGCATAGTGCACCGCCACCCGGCTCGGGGGCGAAGCGTCGACGCAGACCAGGAACTTGACCTGTCCGGCGACATGTCCTGGGCGCCCGGCGTCCCTTTGCGTTGTCTCGCTCATCGTGATCCGGATTGTGTCACGATCAGGTTCGCCGGAACAGGAGGTTGCCGGCAAGGCCGGCGATGACGGCGGCGATGACGGCGGCGATGCCGTAGAACTCGGACTCGCGGTGAGCGAAGTTGTAGATCTCGGCGCCAAATCCCGCCTTGGAGACGATAAGGGGCGACGACTGCGCCGCCACCACCTCGCCATCGCGTATCAGGAAGGTGTCCGCGGCATAGGTTCCCACAGGGATGTCCGCCGGAAGGGCGATGGTGGCCCGGAACAGACGGCCGCCGGAGAGGCTGACGGTACTCGGTTCCACCGGGTAGAGCCCTTCGGTCTGCATCAGTTCGACCAATGCCGCGCGGAACTCGTCGCGCACGGATGGTTCCATGTCGGCAGGTTCGAGTCGCAGACCGTCGATGCCGATTTCCATGACCCGGCGCATGTCGGCATCGACAATCCCTTCGAGCGGGCGCGTCGATGCAACGCCGTAGAAACCGGGAACGGACCGGAAAACGGCTGACTGGGCATTGACCCAGATGCCGAAGACCGGCGCCTTCTTGCGGACTACCACCTCCCGGCGCGGTCCACGAACGACGACGACGATGTCGCCTTCGCTCTCGATCGCTCCGAACACCAGGATCTCGGTGCCGTCAAAGTCGGCGGTGATGCCGATTGCATGGTGCGACAGGCCCGCCATGATTTCCTGGGCGGCCGACTTGTCGGGCCCTGCTGAGACCGCCACCAGGAGCGCAAGGGCCGCCAGGCGTTTCAATGGAACCCCGTTGGCGACAGGGAGTAGAGACTGGCCGGTTCGGCCACGAGGCGCCACAGCAGCGTCGCGCAGACGCCCAGGACGACAAGAGCAAGGAGCCCGCGCAACTCCTCGCCGCGCAGTTCCGCGCCGACCCTGGTGCCGAACTGGGCGCCGAAAACGGCTCCCAGCGTCAGGATGCCGGCCAGCATGACATCGACCGTCTGGGTGCTGGAGGCGTGCAGGAAAGTCGCGGTGGCCGTCACGAAGGTGATCTGGAAAAGCGATGTGCCGATGACGACGCCGACCGGCATGCCGAGCAGGTAGATCATGGCGGGCACCAGGAAAAAGCCGCCGCCCACACCCATGATGGCGGCGAGAATGCCGATGACGAAACCGAGCATGATCGGCAGCACGGCGCTGATGTAGAGCCGGGATGTACGGAAGCGCATCTTGAAGGGCAGACCATGTCCCCAATGATGCACATGGGCCTTGCGGCGCACGTTCGTGCCGCTGCGCCGGCGCAGTATGGTGCGCAGCGCCTCCACCAACATCAGCGTTCCGATGGCGCCCAGCATGACGACGTAGGAGATCGAAATCACGAGGTCGATCTGGCCGATCTGGCGCAGGAGGCCGAACAGCCACACACCGAAGGCCGAACCGAGCACACCGCCGGCGATGAGGACGCCGCCCATCTTGAAGTCGACCTGGCGCCGCCGCCAGTGCGCCATGAAACCCGAAACGGAAGCCGCCACCACCTGATTCACCTCGGATCCCACGGCCACCGGGGGCGGGACGCCGATGAAGATGAGCAGGGGTGTCATGAGAAATCCGCCGCCAACCCCGAACAGGCCCGACAGAAAGCCGACCGCGCCACCCATGCCGAGCAGGAGAAAGATGTCGACGGACATCTCCGCGATCGGCAGGTAGATCTGAAACATGGCAGTGGTCGCTGGTTACCGGCGTCTCATCCCTTGTGCGCCTGCGTGCTGCCGGAGACAAGGGATGCGGGCAAGAAAATGCCCGTTTGCCAGCGTCGTGCGCGCCGTGACGGCCCCCTAGTCATCGCCAGGCGGCGGATTCGCGAGAACCTCGCGCTTTCCGACGTGATTGGCGGCACTGACCACGCCGTTCTTCTCCATCTGTTCGATGATCGAGGCGGCGCGGTTGTACCCGATCTGCAGGTGGCGCTGGATGAAACTTGTCGATGCCTTGCGTTCCCTCGTCACGATGAATACGGCGCGGTCGTAGAGTGCCCGGTTCTTGTCGGGTGCTCCGCCGGCCGCCAGGTCCGGCAGGGAGTCGCCGGTCTCCAGGGGTTCCTCCGTGACGGCGTCCAGGTATTCGGGCGTGCCTTGCGTACGCAGGTAGGAAACGACCTCGCGAACCTCTTCATCGCTGACGAAGGGTCCGTGAATGCGCGTCAGCCGGCCTCCGCCGCGCAGGAACAGCATGTCGCCCTTGCCGAGCAGTTGTTCGGCGCCCTGATCGCCAATGATCGTGCGGCTGTCGATCTTGGACGTGACATTGAACGACACGCGGCATGGGAAGTTGGCCTTGATGGTGCCTGTGATGACATCGACCGAAGGCCGCTGGGTGGCCATGATGAGGTGGATGCCGGCGGCGCGGGCCATCTGCGACAGGCGCTGTATGGCGCCCTCGATATCGCGGCCTGCGACCAGCATGAGATCCGCCATCTCGTCCACCACGACGACGATGAAGGGCAGGGGCTTGTCGGCGATCACCTCCTCTTCGAAGCACGGATCACCGGTTCTGGAATCGAAACCGGTCTGCACGGTCCGCGTCAGGGCGGTGCCTTCAGCGAGCGCCGCGGTCACTCGGGCATTGAAGCCCTCGATGTTGCGCACCCCGATCTTCTGCATGCCGCGGTAGCGGTTTTCCATTTCGCCGACCACCCACTTGAGGGCCATGACCGCTTTGTGTGGTTCGGTGACCACGGGTGCCAGAAGGTGTGGAATGTCGTCGTAGACCGAGAGTTCCAGCATCTTTGGATCGATCAGGATGAGCCGGCACTCGTCCGGTGACAGCCTGTAGAGGAGGGAGAGGATCATGGCGTTGACCGCCACCGACTTGCCGGACCCGGTGGTTCCGGCAACCAGCAGGTGAGGCATGTTGGCAAGGTCCTCGACCACCGGGGTGCCCGAAATCTGCTTGCCCAGGGCGATCGGCAGCCTGACGTCCGTCCTGGTGAAGTCGCGGGTCTCCAGCAGCTCGCGCAGCACCACCGTCTCGCGGTCTTCGTTGGGAAGTTCGATGCCGAGTACGGTGCGCCCGGGAACAACGGCCACGCGGGCCGAGACAGCAGACATGTTCCGCGCGATGTCGTCGGCCAGTCCTATGATGCGGTTGGCGCGTATGCCGGCATCGGGCTCGAGTTCGTAGAGCGTCACCACCGGGCCCTCGCGCACATCTTCGATGTGGCCACGAATGCCGAAGTCCGACAGCACCTCTTCAAGCATCCGTGCCTTCTCGATCAATGCGCTCCTGTTGACCTCGCGTCGCCGCGAGGAATCGACATTGACCAGGAGTTCGCGGGGAGGAAGCCGGAAGGTGCCGTCATGGCGCCGCCCCTTGCGTGGCGCCGTCCGTCGGTTGCCGGGGGGTCTCCCCCGGTCGACGAGCGTTCCGGGACCCTTCTTGCGGGGTTTCTTCCGATCGGGGCGCCGCGACAGATCTCCCCGCGGTATCGGGAACTCGGGAACCGCATTGCTGTGGGTTGCCAGTGCGCTGCTGCCGGCCCGCCACAGCGCGATCTTCCGTTTCAGGCGCACGAGACTGCGCGCCGTGGCGCGGCACGCTCGCCAGACCTGCCTGACATCCGTCCAGGGCACGGCCGCGGCGAAGACCAGAGCGACCAGTGCCGGGACATGGAGAGCCAGGGCATAGTCCTGCGCCATGGCGAGAGGGACTCCGAGCGTTTGTGCGGCCCAGGTCACCGCCAGGGTTCCGCCGATGCCGCCCGCACCGGCAACGAACCACGCGCTCACCGGTGTCGCCGCAAGAGCCGGCATGGCGAGGACTGTCGCTGCCACGATCGCGAGTGCGCGCCAGACCGGATAGGTAAGCCGGTGACGGGCGATGAGGGAACGCCCCCATGCAAGCAGCACGACGATCGGCAGGATTCCGGCGAGGCCGGTGAACGTGAGGACTGCTTCGGCCATGGTGGCGCCCGAAGCACCGGCAAGGTTGAGCACGGGTCCGTCTGTCACGTAATTGAGTGACGGATCGGCAACGTCGAACGTGACAAGTGCCAGGATGAGCCAGCCGGCAACGGCGAGGCAGGAGATGCCCAGGGCCTCCATCAGCCGCCGGTTCATCCACGCCATAGCTGTCGCCGGAAGCAGGTTGGGAAAGGATGATGCCGGTCGTGTGGCCATGACTCAGTTCCCTTCTGCCAGTGTTTCCGCAAGACGAGTCAGGCCTTCCCGCGTGGAGTCGTGATCGCCCACCAGCGCCACCCTGATGTAGGGCAGCGCGTCGTTGGTGCCATCGGCCCGGTCCTCCGCGAGGTAGGCGCCAGGCAGAACCTTGACGCCGGCTTCGGCCCACAGCTTCCTTGCGGCTTCGATACCGTTGCCGACATCCAGCCACAGGAAGAAACCGCCGGGTGGCCTGAAGAATCCGAAACGGTTGCCGAGAACGGCCTCGGCCATGTCGATCTTTTCCCGGTAGAGTCGGCGGTTCTCCTCCACGTGAGCCTCGTCGGACCACAGCACTTCGGCGGTGCTTATGACGGCCATCGGGCTTGCCGCCGCCGCATACCTGCGCAGGCGCGTGTAGGCCGCGATGAAATCAGGGTCGCCGGCCACGAAGCCATGTCGCAGACCGGGAATGCTGGAGCGCTTGGACAGTGAATGGAAGCAGACGACATGTGACAGATCACGGTCCTCGGCACAGATCTGCATGACGCCGGGCGGTGGTGCGCGATCCCAGATCTCCGCATAGCACTCGTCCGAGACAAGCAGGAAGTCGTGACGCCGGGCAAGGTCGACAACACGCCGGAGATAGGCGGGGTCGGCCACCGCACCCTGAGGGTTGGCAGGTGAGCAGAGGTAGAAGATGGCCGTTCTGTCGAGGACATCATCGGTGAGATTGTCGAGATCCGGCAGAAAGCCGGTCTCTGAAGTGCAGGGCATGAAGACTGGCTGCGCTCCGGCGGCCACGGCGCCCGCCTTGTAGGGCGGATAGAAGGGATTGGGCATCAGCGCCAGCGGCGTACCGCCGTCCCGTGTTGTCGGCACGGCTGCGAGGGCGATCATGAAGAGGCCTTCCCTGGTACCCTGAACCGGGATGATGCTCCGGTCAGGGTCGATGAAGCCATCGGCGAGTCCGTAGCGTCGGGAGAGCCAGGCGGCCATGGTGCGTCTGAGGCCTGGTGTGCCCTCCACTGGAGGATACCTGCCGTAATCCGCGAAGGAATCAGCCAGTGGCTGGCGGGCAATCTCCGGCACGCCGTGGCGCGGCTCGCCGATCCACATCGCGATCGCCTCGCCGCTGCCGTCAGGCAAGGGAATGTCCTTGATGAGCGCGTTCATGCGCCGGAATGGATATTCCTTCAGGGTTTCGAGTCTGTCGCTGATCATGCTGTCAGTCCGCGGCCGGTCGGGAGTGTCGCATACATCACCCCCTGTAATCAAAATCTTCTTTGTTGATGGTCTGTTAAACTGTATTCCTCCCGGCTTTGGTCAACTTTCGCGCTGGCGTGCCAGGGATTCCCTGCGCGCGACGTAGAGACCGGCAAGGACGATGATGGTGGCGCCCGCCCACGTCCATGTGTCTGGAAACTCGCGCCAGAAGACCCAGCCATAGAACGTGGCACCGACAATCTCCGTGTAGATGAAGGGTGCCAGCAGCGAGGCCGGCGCCAGGGTGTAGGCCCTGATGACGAGACCGTTGCTGCTTGACGAGAGAAGGGCAATCACCACAAGCGCCACCCATTGCCAGCCGACGGGTGATTGCCAGTACCACGGGCTCATCGCCGCGAGCACGCCAAGGGTGACCAGCGATGACCATAACATCATGTTTGCAGTGGAGTTTCTCACGGAAATCTTGCGTGTGATGACGACGTAGATCGACCAGATCACGACCGCCAGCACCGGCCAGATGGCGCCCCATCCCATCAGTCCCGAACCGGGGCGCACGATGATGAGTCCGCCGACGAGACCGACGGCGCAGGCGGCCCAGCGATGCCATCCGGCGCGCTCACCGAGAAACACGTGGGCCATGGCCGTGATCATCAGGGGGCCGACGAAGAGAATGGCGATGAGATCGGCGAACTGGAGGACCTTGAGGCCGCTGTAGAACGTGTACCCCATGGCGAACTGGCAGGCAGAACGGGCGATCTGCCAGCCTGGATCGGCGGTCCGCATGAGGCGCAACGGATTGGGCTGGCGTGACACCAGCAGCGCCATGACCAAGAGGCCGCCGGCCTGGAACACCATGATCTGGAAGATCGGCAGATCCTGGATTGTCCACTTTGCCAGGGCGTCGGAGGTGTTGATCAGCAACAGCGACAGCAGCATCAGGACGATGCCGGCGGCGTGTGGATGAAAACGGGTCACGAAGGCAGCTGTGTCGTTCCGGCAGTCTCGACGGCTCTGGCGATACGCAGCAGGGCCTCCTCCCTGCCGGGCCGTTGCATCAGCATCAGGCCTGCCGGCATGCCGGATGCGTCCTTTCCGCAAGGCACGGTCACAGCGCAGACCTTCAGCAGATTGCCCGGCGTCGTGTTGCCAAGCATCGCGGCGTTCGCTTCCCTGTACGCCTTCTCGTCCTCGAGGAGATCGCCGATCTTTGGAGCAGCGACACGCACAGTGGGCGCAACCAGAGCATCGCAACCGCCCATCCTGCGGTGCAGCCGGTCGGCCAGCGAGTCGAGTTCACGCAGGATCTCCAGAACCTCGTGTCCGGCCTGTGCCTTGCCGGAGAGGAACCGGGGCAGCATGAAGGGAAAGATCCTGTCCGGCCTGTCGCTCACCACACCGGACCAGCGCGACCAGGCGTCCGTCGTGATCAACCGGCCGGCGACATCCATCGCCTGCGCGAACTCGTCGACGTCCTGCCATTCGACGTTTGCGCCGGCAGCTTCGAGTCGCGAGAGGGCCTCGCGGCAGGTGTGGTCAACTCCCTCATCGATACCGCGCCACATCGGCGAGGCGACCGCGACAAGGCGCTTGTCTGTGATCCGGGCGCCGCCAAGGTCAGCCATCGTCCTGCCCGAGAGAACCGACCACATGGCGGCGGCATCGGCCACGTCCGCGGCAAGCGGTCCGACGGTGTCGAACAGTGATGCCAGTGGCATCACGCCATCCATGGGGAGCGCGCCGATGGTGGTCTTGAGACCGACCACGCCATTGAGGGAAGCGGGAATGCGCACCGACCCTCCGGTATCGCTGCCGATCGCGATCGGGCCGAGCCCTCGTGCAACAGCAACACCGGCTCCGGACGACGAGCCTCCGGGAATGCGGTCGACGGTCGTGTCATGGGCATTGGCCGGTGTTCCATGGGTCGTGTTGATGCCGAGGCCGGAGAAGGCGAACTCGGTCATGTTGGTCTTGCCAAGGAAGACGGTGCCAGCCTGGGTCGCGCGCTGCAGCAGGACGCCGTCGTGCTCGGGCACGCGGCCCTCGAGGGCCCGTGCCGCCATCGTGGTCTCGACACCGGCGACGTCCACCAGATCCTTCCAGGACACCGGGACGCCGTCGAGAGGTCCCCGTCCCGCACCCTGGCGCTGGCGGCGGCGGGCAGCCTGTGCCTCCGCGCGGGTACGGTCCTCGGAAAGGCGGATGAAGATCCGCCCTTCGGCATCAAGTGTCGCGATGCGCTCGAGAAAGTGCTCGGCAAGATCCACGGGATCGATCGCGCCACCGGCAATCTCCCTGCCAAGCTGCAGCGCCGTCATGTCGTGCCACATCATTGCCCGGCTCCCCTGATGCCCCCGAACGGGTGTCCCCGGCTGCTTGCTACCATTGTCGTGCCGGTGCTGCCAGTGATGACGTCGCACGGGATGTGATGTTGAATGGAGCCATGGAATCGCGTTTCGAAATCTGTGTCGTCGGCGGTGGTATGAGCGGCATGACCGCGGCCCTTGCTGCAGCACAGGCTGGATTCGAGGTGGCCCTGGTGGAAAGGGTACCCCGTCAGACAATTCTCGACAGATCTTTCGACGGACGCGTGTCCTCCATTTCCTGGGGTTCGAAGCTCGTCCTTGAGCGGCTGGGTGCATGGCATGACGTCGTTCCACACGCCCAGCCCATCCTTGATATCCGCGTCTCGGATCGCCAATCGCCCTTCTTCCTTCACTACGATCATCGCGATGTCGGTGACCATCCCATGGGATGGATCATGGAGAACCGGTTCCTCCGGCAGGCGCTCGACGGCGCGATCGGCCGCGCCGGGCGGATACACCTGGTATGCGCAAGCGTTGTCGCCATGGAATGCGACGATGCGGGGGCAACCCTGGCCCTTGATGATGGCGCCATGCTCCGCTGCAGTCTCGTCGTTGCCTGCGATGGCGCCCGTTCGCCCTTGCGCGCCATGGCCGGCATCGATGCCTTGCAGCAGGACTACCGGCAGATCGCCATCATCGCCACGGTACGTCACCCACGACCACACAACGGTATCGCCCACGAGCGTTTCCTTGCCGGCGGCCCCTTTGCCATTTTGCCGCTGCCGGGGGACTGCTCATCCATCGTGTGGACCGAGGACGAGGACATCGCGAGAAGGGTGCTCGAACTCGACCACAGCGTGTTCGCAGAGGAACTGGCGTGGCGGTTTGGCGACTTTCTGGGACCGCTCGACGTGTCGGGGCCGGTCCTCGACCATCGCCTTTCCCTGGTGGTCGCCAACCGGTTGACCGGCCGCCGGCTGGCCTTGGTGGGCGATGCCGCCCATGCCATCCATCCCATTGCCGGCCAGGGGTTCAATCTTGGCATCCGCGATGCGGCAGTGCTGGCCGAGGTTCTGGCCGACATGGCGCGTCTTGGGATGGATCCGGGCGCCGGCGCGGTCCTGGCGGCGTACGCCCGCCGGCGTCGTGTCGATACGTGGATGCTGGTCGCCATGACCCATGGTCTCAACCGCCTCTTCGCCATGCGCTCGCCTCCGGTGGCGCTGGCCCGCGGCCTCGGTCTTGCCCTCGTCGGATCCATGACACCCGTCAAGCGCCTGCTCATGAAGGATGCCATGGGGGTGGCGGGGCGGCTGCCACGGCTGATGACCGGGGAGAGGCTGTAGTCGAGGGGCCGGTTCAGGAGCGGCCCTGCTCCTCCTTCAGGGTGCTCAGCACCAGCCAGCCGGCTGCCAGCAGGACAACGATGACAGCCATGCCAAGGCGCTGGCTTGACGTCGCATAGGTGACCACACCGACGAGAAGCGGCCCGGCGAAGCTGGTGATCTTGCCGGAGAGCGCGAACAGGCCGAACATCTCGCCGGTCATGTGCGACGGGGCGAGGTGGGCCATGAGAGATCGGCTTGCCGACTGCACCGGGCCGATGAAAATGCCGAGCAGGCCACCCAGAATCCAGAACCAGAGCGTCGATTCGGTGATCAGCACGGCGACACTGAGCACGATGAGGGCGGCGAGTGCGACAAGCAGGGTCCGCCGCGCTCCGATCCGGTCGTCCACCCATCCAAAGACCGCGGCCCCTGCGCACGCCGTGATGTTGAGCAGGATGGCGAACAGCAACACCGATTCCTCGTCCATGGCGAAGATTGTGGCCGCGTAGACACCGCCGAGGGCAAAGAGTGTGTTGAGACCGTCGACATAGAGCAGGCGGGCGATGAGAAACCGGATGATCGTGCGGTGCTGGCGAAACTCCCGCAACGTGTCCACGAGTTGCCTGATACCGTTGCGCACTGCCTCTGCCGGAGCCCGTCCGGTTGCCGGCCTGTCTGGCGTGAACAGGAAGAACGGCCAGCTGAAGACGATGAACCAGAGTGCCGTGACGACGGCGACGAAACGGATGTGCTCCGCCTCGTCGCGTTCCAGCCCGAAGGGCAGCGGATCGGCCAGGACGAACAGCCCGAGGACCACCAGGAGACAGGCGATTCCCCCTGCGTATCCCAGGCCCCAGGCCCATCCCGACAGGCGGCCGAAGCGTGAGGGATCGACGAGGTCGGGCAGCATCGCGTTGTAGAAGACAGTTGACGTCTCGAAGGCGATGTTGACCACGGCGACGAGAGCCAGGGCCGGAATGATCCAGCGCGAATCAGGCGCGCAGAACCACAGCGCCGCCGTCGCCACGACCATGACGAGACTGAAGCCTGTGACCCATGGCTTGCGACGGCCGCCGGCATCCGCGATGGCGCCCGCCACGGGTGCCAGGATGGCGATGACGAATGCCGACACCGCGATGCCCCAGCTCCACAGGGCGAGACCCTCCGCCTCGTTGCCGGCAATTGCGCGGGCGAAGTAGGGGGCAAAAATGAACGTGATGACGATGGTGGGCGTGGGAGAGTTTGCCCAGTCGAAGAGGCACCACGAGATGATACCCCTGGTCCCGGCGGGGCGGATGGTCCGGGTCGTCACCTTGACACTTCCCGGCTGACGCCGCCCTGGTGCGCGGAGGAACGACATTCCGCCAGCCACTCCTTCCGGTTGATCACATAGAGGACCTGGGATCCCTGGTAGGCAACGACGTCGCTGTCGTACGTGAACCCGAGTCTCGACATCAGGCGCCTCGAGGCGAGGTTGTGGGGGCTCGTGATGGCCTGGATGCTGCGTGTGCCGAGATCGATGAAGGCATGTTCGATGATCCTTGCGGTGGCTTCCGCCCCGTGTCCCCTTCCGGCCGCCTGGCGGGAGATGGCCCAGCCCGCCTCCAGCTTCTCCGCAGGATCGATGTCGTCTCCGATGTCGATGACACATCCCGTGTAACCCATGATGGGCTCGTCGCTCCGGTTCTTCTCCCGGATGCCCCACATGCCCACGCCATGGTGTTCAAAGGCCCACAGTGACCGTTCGACGTAGTACCGGGAGAGGTCAACGGGGTCATTGGAGCGTCCCGGGATGTCCATGAGATCCCACATGTGCTCCCGGTCCGCGAACAAGTCCTCGAGTGCCGGGAGATCACCCCTGGCAAGGGGGCGCAGAACGAGCCGCCTTGTGGCAAGAACCGTCACATGCCTGTCACCTCAACCGTTCACGTGACACTGTGCCGATACGCCCTTCTGCGAGCAACCCCCCGAACCTTGGCAAGGGAAGGACATGATGGCAGGAATCACGTCACGCCAGAGGCGAACGAAACGATGACGATCCCGCTGATCCACGGCCTTTCCTCGCTGGCCGGACGCTACGACGGATTGCTTGTGGACCTGTGGGGGTGTCTCCACGATGGCGTCGATGCTCATGCCCCCGCCGTCGATGCACTGGTGGCCTTCCGCCGCCTTGGCGGTCATGTCGTGCTGCTGTCCAATGCGCCGCGCATGCCGCATGCCATCGCCCGGCAACTGGAGGCGATGGGTGTTCCCGACTGCGCCTGGGATGGCATCATGACGGCCGGCCTGGCGACGCGTCTGGCCGTCGAGGAGCGTGAGGATTCCTGGTATGCCGCGCTTGGTCCCAGGTTCTGGCACCTGGGAACCGAGCGGGACGCCTGTCTCCTTGACGGGCTTGCCTTTGAGCGATGTACCGGTGTCGATGACGCGGACTTCGTGCTGTGCTGCGGAATCCGTCGCCCGGGCGAGACCCTTGACGACATCATGCCCGAACTCGAACCGGCGCTCGAACGCGGCTTGCCGATGCTGTCGGCCAATCCGGACAGGTTTGTCCTGCGTGGCGAGGCACGGGAAATCTGTGCCGGCGTGGTCGCCGAGGCCTATGTGGCCCGAGGCGGGTCCATGCGCCAGGAGGGCAAGCCCTTTCCATCGGTCTACCGTCGGTGTCTCGACATGACGGCGGGTGCGCTCCCGGAACGTGTCCTTGCCGTGGGTGACGGCATTGGAACGGACATTGTCGGGGCACGCGACAGTGGTATCGATGCAGTTTGGATCACCGGTGGTCTGCCGGCGCATTTCTGGGGCATCGCGCCGGAACAGGTTCCGCCACAGCACCTGGTGGATGAGGCCTGCCGGCGCCATGGCGTCACGCCGGCCGGCATCATGCCCATGCTGACCTGGTAGCGGGAGAGATCACCGGTGTCGGACGTTCGCGCGTGCCTGCGCCGAACGCGAGCGCGTCGCCGGTCCCGTTCATGTGAATTCCCCGGCGCGCTGCGGGAGCCCAGCATCCGTGTCCGTGCCCCGTGACTTCCATTGGACGCCCCGCATTGACGCTCTCGGCGCACGGCCGCAGAATGGCGTCGTCCAAGTATCGCTCGCCTACTGCAACAGGCCGCGTTCTGATCGATGCCCTGGACCAACTCACCTGAATGTGAGCGTCCGAAACCATAACCAAACAAGTCAAGTCGATAGGGAGGAGTTGCCATGAAGAAGATACGTTCGATGCTGGCGGCGGCGCTCGCCGTCGTAGTATTCGGTGCGGTCAACGCCGCCACGGCGGAGACGTTGCGCGTCGGAATGGAATGCACCTACGCACCGTTCAATTTCAGGAATGCCGATGGTGAGCTCATGGGCTATGACGTCGATGTCGCCAAGGGTGTCGCTGGCATTATCGGCGCCGATCTGGAGTTTGTCTGCCAGCAGTGGGACGGTATGATTCCGGCCCTCCTCGCCAACAAGTTCGACTTGATCATCGCATCCATGTCGATCACCGAAAAACGTCTGGAGAAAATGGACTTCTCCGATACGTACCGCATTTCGGTCGGCCGTTTGGTAGGCAGAAAAGATGCCGGTTGGGAGTTGTTCGACGATGCGGGCAATCCGATTCCCGAGAACTTTGCTGGTCTCAAGGTGGGCCTTGAGCGGGCAACGACCTATTCCGACTGGTTCGAAAACGAACTTCCGGAAGCTGAAGTGGTTCTCTACGACTCAAACGAGGCGCTGTATCTCGATTTGGTGAATGGCCGAACCGATATGATCATGACCAATCCCATGAAGGCCTACCTCAGATTCCTCAGCCAGGAGGACGGCGGAGGCTTTGAGTTCGTCAGCCCGCAGATCGATGAGAAGAAGTACTTCGGCATTGGCGTCGGCATTGGACTTCGCAAGGGCAATGACGAATTGAAGGCCCGTCTGAATGCCGCCTTGAAGACGCTGACCGAGGACGGTTCGCTGGAGAGATACGCCCTGCAGTATTTCCCCTTCGCAATCCACTGACCAGGCACAGCATTCGCAATTCAGATCAGACGTCATGTCCGCGATGGGAGTCTCCATTGACTCCCATCGCGGATGTTTTCTGATGATTTGATATCCCGCCCCATGAATGATGTTCTGTCGCGCCAAGTGGGATGAGTGGCCGTGGACGCACTAGATGGCTGGTGGGATGACTATTTCTGGGGATCGGTCGTTGTCGCCGAGGTTTTTGTTGTCGCGCTGATCCTGACGATCCTGTTCGGATTGATTGGCGCGGCCGCGAAACTCTCGGGGAATCGCGCTGCCAAGGCGATTGCCAATGGCTACACGGTGGTCTTTCGCGGTACGCCCGAGATACTGGTTCTCCTGTTGATCTATTTCGGTTCCGCCCTCACCCTGACCGCCATTGCCCAGATCTTCGATCCCGAGATAAAATTCGTCGATCTTCCGCCATTTTGGGCCGGTTCTTTTGCCATCGCATTAATCGTCGGCTCCTACGCGACGGAGACCTTTCGCGGCGCCTTCCTGGGTGTCGCACCGGGGCAGATTGAGGCTGCCCGAGCGCTCGGTCTGTCGAAACTGCAAACATTCGTCCATGTGCGTATTCCGGCGATGTGGCGGCTGGCTCTGCCACCCTTCGGCAATCACATGCTCTCACTGATCAAGGACACGGCGCTGATTGCCATCATTGGCCTGGAAGAGACGCTGTTTGTCGCCGCACAGGCGATTGGAACCACGAACAAGCCGTTTACCATGTATATTGTGGTCGGCGCGATCTATCTGGCGTTTTCAACCATCATCACGCTCGCCGTCATGGTGCTGGAAAAGTATGCCAATCGGCACCTGGAGATCGCGCGATGAGCTTCGACATTGCGCTGATCCTGGACAGTATTCCCAAGATGCTCATGGGAATTGGGCTGACGCTTCAGTTGCTCTTGCTGTCGGCGGCACTGGGTCTGACCCTCGCCATCATCCTGCTGTTGATGCGAATCAGCGGCCGCTGGTATCTTGCGGCGCCGACAATGGCCTACATCTACATCTTTCGCGGCACTCCCATACTGGTGCAGATTTTCATCATCTATTACGGGCTGCCTCAGCTGGAGTTCGTGCGCGACAGTATTTTCTGGCCGATTTTACGAGAGCCGTTCGGTTGTGCAATCCTCGCCTTGACGCTCAATACCGGCGCCTACGTATCGGAGATTCTGCGTGGCGGCGTTCTGGGCGTGGATCGTGGCCTGAAGGAGGCTGGTGCGGCACTCGGGCTCAGCACCACACACAGATTCATCTACATTACGACCCCCATCGCCATCCGCCTGGCTCTTCCGGCGTACAGCAACGATGTCATCAGCCTGATGAAGAGCACGGCCCTGGCCAGCACAATCACGCTCCTGGACATGACGGGTATCGCGCGAACCATCGTGGCCGAAACCTACGCGCCCTATGAGATTTTCATGTCGCTGATGGTCATCTATCTGATCCTGACATGGATGATTCAGAGAAGTTTCGGCTGGGTGGAGAAATACATGAGCCGGTACGTGAGAGAAGAGGTGTGACATGACGGACAGCAACTCGGATGACATCATTCACCTCGAGAATGTCAACAAGTTCTTCGGTACGTTTCAGGCGCTGAAGAACATCAATCTGTCGGTCAGGAAGGGAGAGCGCGTTGTCGTTTGCGGTCCGTCCGGGTCAGGCAAGTCGACCCTGATCCGGTGCATCAACCGGCTTGAGGAACACAATAGCGGCACGATCACAGTAAACGGACACGAGTTGACCGATGACGTGAAGAACATCGACGCCGTGCGTCGCGAAGTGGGCATGGTGTTTCAGGATTTCAATCTGTTTCCCCACATGACGGTCGTCAAGAATCTCATGCTGGCGCCCAAACTGGTGCGCAAGTCCTCAAGGTCGGAGGCCTATGAGACGGCCATGCGCTACCTTGAAAGGGTCAAGATCCCGGAGCAGGCAGACAAGTATCCCAGTCAGCTGTCCGGCGGACAGCAGCAGCGTGTCGCGATCGCCCGCGCACTGTGCATGAACCCCGTGATCATGCTGTTCGACGAACCGACCTCGGCACTCGATCCGGAGATGATCTCGGAAGTGCTCGACGTCATGACGGATTTGGCGCGCGACGGCATGACCATGATCTGCGTCACCCACGAGATGGGATTTGCCCGCTCGGTGGCTGACAATGTGGTCTTCATGGATGAGGGCGAGATCGTTGAGATGAACCCGCCGAAGGAGTTCTTCGACAACCCGAGGAGCGAACGCACCAGGCTGTTCCTCAGCCAGGTCCTGTCGTACTGAGGCCGGCGACGTGGAGCAGGCTCTTGTCGATGAACTTGCCGAATTTGCCGGCCGGCTGGCCGATGCCAGCGGCCCGATCATCCGCAGTGCGCATCAGAGCGGTTTCTCGACCGAAGCGAAGGCCGATGGCAGCCCGGTGACCAATGTCGATCGCGCCGTCGAGGACCGGCTGCGCGCGATGATCGCGACGTCCTGTCCGGACCACGGCATCGTCGGCGAGGAACGCGGCGCCACGGCGGTCAGCGATGGCCCGGTTTGGGTCATCGACCCGATTGACGGCACGCTGCCCTTCCTCGCCGGTATCCCGGTGTTCGGCACGCTGATCGCGCTGGTTGAGGATGGCGCGCCGCTGATCGGCGTGATCGACATGCCGGCGACTGCTGAACGTTGGCTCGGCTGCCGGGGTCGTCCGACGACACGCAATGGCACGGCCGTCAGAGTGCGTCCTTGCAGCGGTCTGGCCGACGCGCTGATGTCGACCAGCAATCCCGACTTCTACGGCGCCGACGATGGCGATGCCTTCGCACGACTCAAGGCGGAGGTACGCTGGACGGTCTATGGCGGCAGCTGCCTGGCCTACGCCCAGCTCGCCTCGGGACGTACCGACCTTGGCATCGACGTCGCGCTCGACCCTTTGGACTATCTTGCGCTGGTGCCCGTCATAGAGGGTGCCGGTGGCGTCGTGAGCGACTGGCAGGGTGGTCCGCTGACCATGGCCTCCGGCAGCCGCATCCTCGCCGCCGGCGATGCGCGAAGGCATGCCGAAGCAATGGCGATCCTGGCCGACGCCTGAGCCGTCCACTGTGGCGTTGCGCTGCCCGTGACCACGAGCCAATTCGCCGCCGTCGATGGATCATGGCACCGGTTCCCCGGTCCCTGGTCCAATACTCCACGAGGGGGGCGGCGGCGCGTTCGGTCGCCACCTGCCATGTCTGTTCGAAACGCATCCGATGCGGGTCTGACGTCGCCCGTTAGAACATGTTGCGGGCGGCGCCGTCCACGAGGTCACTGATCGCCACGCTCAAGCGGTCGGTCCAATGAACATCGACGATGTATCCCTGGGCGCGCACGTCGTGCCAGAAGCGGTGGAAGGCGTCCTTCGACAGATGGCGCCTTTGAAACGTCCATCGACCCGTCGTTGAGCGTTGCGGCCTTTCCGCTTAGCATTCTCCCCTGATTCTGTGGTCCCGAAATCCGGACATGACGGGCACCCGCTCGCCCGGTAACCGCACATGCGAGAGAACGTATGTTGATTCATTGTGTTACTATCCCGTTCAGCACGGGAGGTGCGTCACCCGTGTCACGCCACCAGCTTCGCCAGACCCGGGGAGTCTGAGCCATGCTGTCCTCCGAACCGGTCCACAAGGGATACAGTGTGTGCCCGCACGACTGCCCGTCGACGTGTGCCCTTGAAGTCGACATTCTTGCGCCGGACCGGATCGGCAGGGTGAGGGGGGCGAAGGACAACAGCTACACCGCCGGTGTCATCTGCGCCAAGGTGGCGCGCTATGCGGAGAGGATCCATCACCCGCAGCGCCTGACAACACCGCTGCGCCGCGTCGGGGACAAGGGGTCGACGGATTTTGTCCCTGTCACCTGGGATGAGGCGATGGACGAGGTCGCGACCCGCTTCGCCGAAGCCGAGGCCCGCCATGGTCCCGAGACGGTCTGGCCCTACTACTACGCCGGTACCATGGGCATGGTGATGCGCGACGGCATCAACCGGCTGCGCCATGTCAAGCGCTACAGCGGGCAGCACAATACCATCTGCACGACACTGGCCTGGGCCGGCTACATGGCCGGTACCGGGGCGCTCATGGGTCCCGATCCCCGCGAGATGGCGAAGTCCGACTGCGTCGTCATCTGGGGCACCAATCCGGTCAACACCCAGGTCAACGTCATGACCCACGCGATGCGCGCACGCAAGGAACGCGGTGCGAGCATCGTGGTCATCGACACCTACCGGACGGGGACGGCCGAGAAGGCGGATCTCTTCCTGTGCGTGAAGCCCGGAACGGATGCAGCCCTGGCCTGCGGCGTCATGCATGTCCTGTTCCGCGAGGGTCTGGCCGACCGGCAGTGGATGGATCGCTACACCGATGATCCGGCAGGTCTCGAGAAGCACCTCGAGACCCGATCGCCCGAGTGGGCCGAACCGATCTGTGGCGTGCCGGCCGACAAGATCGAGAGTTTTGCCCGGCTGGTGGGCCGAACGCCGAAGACCTACCTGCGCCTGGGCTACGGATTCTGTCGCGGCCGCAACGGTTCCGTCTCCATGCATGCCGCCAGCTGCATCGCCTCGGTGACCGGTTCGTGGCGTCACGAAGGCGGCGGCGCCTTTCACAACAACGGCCAGATCTACCACTGGGATCGCACGATGATCGAGGGCATCGACCGGAGGGACGCGTCAGTTCGCGTCCTGGACCAGTCGCGCATCGGCCCGGTCCTGGTCGGTGCCAGGCGCGACCTCGGTGAGGGTCCCACGGTGACGGCCATGCTGATTCAGAACACCAACCCGATGGTAGTGGCTCCCGATCTCGGTCTCGTGCATCGGGGATTCGCTCGGGATGATCTCTTCTGTTGCGTGCACGAGCAGTTCATGACGGAAACAGCCAGGATGGCCGATATCGTGCTCCCCGCCACGATGTTCCTCGAACATGACGACATCTACCAGGGGGGTGGACATCAGCACATCATGTGGGGACCCAAGCTGGTGTCGGCGCCGGAAGGGTGCCGCAGCAACCATGAGGTCATCTGCGATCTCGCCCGTCGTCTCGGGGTGGCAGACGAGCATCCTGGGTTCTCCAAGACGCCCGCCGGGCTGGCCGATCACCTGATGCAGGCTTCGGGATGGGGGTCGCTCGATAATCTCGTTGCCATGAGATGGATGGACGTCCAGCCCGATTTCGAGCGCGCCCACTTCATCAAGGGATTCGGTCACGCCGATGGCCGCTTCCGTTTCCGTGCGGATTGGTCGCACCGGCACAATGTCTTCGGTCCGCAGGGGGTACCGGACACCATGCCGCAGTTTCCCGATTTCTGGGATGTCATCGACACCCGCCATCCCCTGCGCCTCGTGACGGCGCCGGCGCGCAACTACCTCAACTCGAGTTTCACCGAAACGCCGACTTCCATCCGGCGCGAGGAAGCGCCCACTGCCCAGGTTCATCCCGATGACGCGCGTCCCCTCGGCATCACGGATGGCTCGCGGGTGCGCCTGGGCAATGACAAGGGCAGCGTCGTGCTGCGGGCCCGTGTCGCGGATGATCAACTGGCGGGCACGGTCATCGTCGAGAGTGTCTGGCCCAACAGCGCATTCGACGAAGGGATGGGCATCAATCTCCTTGTCTCGGCGGAACCCGGCGCTCCGATCGGCGGCGGTCTATTCCACGACACCTCGGTGTGGCTGAAACCCGCCTGAAGTCAGCGCCAGGCAAACACCGGCTGTTCGAGGTGATCGACCCGGGTTGCCCGCCCGTCCAGCACCACTTCGCGGAACTGGAAGATCACGGCAGAGGCCGGCGCATGGATGTTGGTTCCGGCGAGCGGCATGCGGATCACCGGGCGGTCGCTTTCGGGAATGGTCACGAACTCCGGGGATCCCGGTCTGTAGAGGGAGGTGAGAGGGATGCGGTAGATGGCCGCGACCTCCTGCGGATTGGCCTTCAGCTCGACCTTGCCGCCTCCCCAGATGACGACCGGCGTGATGAGGTAGCCTGAACGGGTAGGGTAATCGTCGAGGCGTCCCAACACGGCGCTTTCATCGAGATCAAGGCCCACCTCCTCGGCGAGTTCCCTGAGTGCCGCCTCCTCGGGAGTCTCGCCAGGATCGAGGCGGCCTCCCGGGAGTGCCCACTGCCCGGCATGGCGGTTCATGCGCGCTGCCCGGCGCGTCAGGATAAAGGCGCCCTGCCCCTTGCGGTCGGAGACGACGGTCATGGTCACGGCAGCCCTCTTGCGTCCGTCAGGGGCGATCTGCCGTATCTCGAATTCGGCCAGATGCCGCGCCATGCGCTCCTTCAGGGCAGGGCCGTTGACGAGACTGTCGGCGATCATGGCAGGGTTCTCCACCGGTTTCCCCGGGAAGCAGGCGTGATGCAGCGAATCAATGGTCTGTCGCGGCGCGAACAGGTTCCCCGCGTCGGCCTCTCTTCCGAACTCAATGGAATGTGTGAACTTTCCGGCAAGCGTCAAGCGGAATCAGCGATGCATGCCCGGTATGGACACGATCTCCTGCGTGAGACCTCAGCCTTGTACCCAACGTCCTGAGCGCGCGGAAACCGGGTACGGAGAGCATGTTGACCCGATGGGTGCTCTGTACCCCCTCAAGAGAAGCGTTCACCTTTCCGGGTTCGCTTCGCAAGCCGGGAATCCACCCTGAAGTCCACGTGGTCGGGAACGGCCCCGGATGCTGCGAATCCGCAGATTCCTTGACCTTTCTCCCATGACGAATAGGGTTGTTGAAACAACAGTGCTGGGGGACTTGGCCGTGACAACATTCGATGATCTGAAACAGGATTTCTCCGAGGGACGCGTCGACCGGCGCGACTTCATCCGTCGGGCGACAGCCATGGGCATGGCTGCGGCCATCCCGGCCGGCATCCTCGCCGAAGAGGCGAGGGCATCGGAGCCGAAGTACGGCGGGCAGTTCCGCTCGGCGGTACGCGGCGGTGCCACGTCGGACAGTCTCGATGGGGCAGCGCTGCTCGATACGCACAACATCATGACGTCCTGGACCTGCCGCAACAACCTGACTGAAGTGGCCCCGGATGGAAGCATTGTCGGGGAACTCGCGGAAAGTTGGGAAGCCTCGGCGGATGCGGCCATCTGGGTTTTCAAATTGCGCAACGGCGTCGAATTCCACAACGGCAAGTCCCTCGACGCGGACGACGTGATCTTCTCCATCAATCATCATCGCGGCCCGGACTCGACATCGGGCGGTTCAGGTGCCGTCGCCAGCATCGAGAGCATCGAGGCGGACGGCATGGACAAGGTCGTGTTCAACCTCTCGGGCGGCAGCGCGGATTTTCCCTTCCTGATGGCCGACTACCATCTGACCATCGTTCCCGCCGGGACCGATGCTGCCGGCTGGGAGTCGGGCATCGGTACCGGTCCCTTTGTTCTGACGGCCTGGGAACCGGGAATTCGCTCCGCCGGCACGCGCAATCCCAACTACTTCAAGGAAGGGCGCCCCTACTTCGACGAGTGCGAAACACTGAATGTCGGTGACACGACGGCACGAATGACAGCGCTTCGGACCGGCGAAGTCGATGCCATGGAGGAACCGGAACTCAAGGGAGTCGACATGCTTGCGGAGCTTCCCGGCCTGAGTGTCAAGGAAGTCGGCGGCACCAAACACTTCACGTTCCCGATGCACACCGACGTAGCGCCCTTCGACAACAACGATGTGAGACTGGCGCTGAAGTACGCCGTCGATCGAGAGGCCATCCTCAACACCATCCTGCGGGGTCACGGGTATCTTGGAAACGATCATCCGATCGGGGCAAGCCAACGCTACTTTGCGGCCGATCTGCCCATTCGCGAGTACGATCCCGAAAAGGCCATGCATCACCTGAAGAAAGCGGGTCTCGACAGCCTCACGATCCCGCTGCACGCCGCGGACATCTATGCCGGCGGCATGGACAGCGCACTTGTCTTCAGCGAGAGCGCCGCTGCCGCCGGAATCACGCTCGAGATCGTCCGCGAACCGATCGACGGCTACTGGTCGAATGTCTGGATGCAGAAGCCTTTCAGCGTGTGTTACTGGGGCGGGCGTCCGACGTCGGACTGGATGTTCTCGACCGCCTACGCTGCCGATGCCAGCTGGAACGATACGAACTGGAAACACGACAGGTTCAACGAGCTGCTGGTTGCGGCGCGCGGTGAACTGGATGATGCGAAGAGACGGCAAATGTATCACGACATGCAACAGATTTGCCGCGACGAGGGTGGCGTTGTCGTTCCGGTCTTCGCCAACTGGCTCAACGGAGTGAGCGACAAGGTCGGAACACCGGAGCGCATCGCCGGCAACTGGCCCCTGGATGGCGACAAGGCGCCGGAACGCTGGTGGTTCGCCGAGGATACCGCCTGATCGTCTGCCTGCGCCTCCACGCGGTGCCGTCGTCCCGGGACAGAACCCCGGGGCGACGGTTCCCGTCGGAGACTCTGCCATGACATCGGTGATCCGTGGTCGGGCGAGAAAGCTCGGTGACGACATCGATACCGACCAGATGGCGCCCTATCCTTTCGGGCGGAACTGGAAGGAAGTACGTGACCGGATCTTTCCCGATCACCGAAGATTCGTAGAAACGTTCCAGCCCGGAGACATCATTGTCGCCGGACGGAACTGGGGTTGTGGCTCCAGCCGGGAGCAGGCAACCGCCAACATGAAGTCCCTGGGCGCGGTCGCCATCGTCGCGGAATCCTTCGCGCGAATCTTCTTTCGCAACGGAATCGCGCTGGGTCTGCCATGCGTCCCCTGTGCCGGGATTGCGTCTGCCTGCCGCGATGGCGACGAGATCGCGATCGATCTGGAAGCCGGTGCGGTCAGGAACAGAACGAGCGGGCATACGCTCCGATTCCCCGCCTTTCCCGACACCATACGCACGATCCTCGCCGAAGGCGGCATCCTGGAGGTTCTGGGCAAGGCCCCGGTTGCCGAGATTGTTCCGCGATCACTTGACGAGCTCGAACCAGGCCAGACCATGGCCGAGAAGATTCTGGCCCGGGCCAGCGGGCGGACGAAGACCAGCCCGGGAGAACTGGTCGTCGCCAAGGCGGACCGGGCTGTCCTGATCGAGTTCATGGTCTCCTGTGTCGATCGCCTGACCGAGGCCGGAGTGCGGGACTTCTGGGATCCGGACAAGGTTTCCTCGGTCAGCACGTTGCGGTTTCCGGCTCCTGATCCCGAAGCGGCCCGCGTGCACAGCCGGATGAGGGAGATCGCAGCCGACAAGGGTCTCTCGTGCTTCTACGGTCATGAAGGCATCGTCAATCAGGTGATGGTCGAGAAGGGCGATATCCTGCCCGGCAACCTCGTGTTCGGGACGGATTCGCACAGCACCTCCTATGGTGTCATGGGCGCCGCCGGAACAGGTCTCGGCATCGCCGAAATGAGCTACGTTCTGGCGACCGGGCAGCTCTGGATGCGGGTGCCGGAAACCATCCGGTTTTCCCTGAATGGATCTCCCGGACCTGGCGTGATGTCGAAGGACCTCATTCTCAATCTCCTGGGCCGGTACGGCGCCGATTTCGCGCAGTACAAGGCGATCGAGTTTGCCGGCGATCTTGTTGACCGGATGAGTGTCGCGAGCCGGTTCACCATGGCCAACATGGGCGTGGAGATGGGGGCCAAGTTCGCGATGTTCGAGGCCGACGAGAAGGTTCTGGACTATCTCCACGGACGGACCGATTCCCCCCTGGCGTCCTTCGGCGCGGATGAGGACGCCAGCTACGCCTTCGAGGCCCGGATCGATGTCTCCGCGATCTCGCCGCAAGTGGCCAGGCCGCACAGTCCCGCCAACGTGAGTCCGGTGGAAGACGTTGAGGGAACGGCGCTCGATCAGGTGTTTCTTGGCTCCTGTACCAATGCCCGGTTGGAAGACTTCGAAATTGCCGCAAGAATTCTGAAAGGCCACGCCGTCGCATCCACCACGCGTCTGCTGGTCACACCGGCGTCGAGACGCACGCTGCTGGAGGCGACCCGGGCAGGCTACGTCGAAACCCTGCTGGAGGCGGGTGCCCACGTCACTCCGTCCGGTTGCGGGGCCTGTCCCGGAGGGAGCAACGGGGTCCTTGGCGCCGGCGAAACGTGCCTTTCGACGTCCAACCGCAACTTCAGGGGCCGCATGGGCAGCCCCGACGCCTTCATCTACCTTGCATCTCCCGCAACGGCAGCAGCATCGGCGATAACCGGGAAGATCACGGATCCGCGTGAATTCTGGCGCGAGTCCGGCCCGTCCTGACGCCGCACCGGGCCGTGGGACCCGTCAACTCGGTGCGCCGGATGATGGACCGCCAGTCCGGACCGGGATCCGAGCATCCATGATGCACCATGGGGTCGTGCAGCACGGGGCCGTAGCCACGCGAACGTGCGTCGCATCATCTCCGGGGGTCTGACAAACGCGAACCGCAATGACGTCCATGGTTCTTCGCGGGCGTCCAAGACCGGTCCGGCCCCTGCGTGCAGCAGATGGCTGGTGGTTCTTGATCGGTCCCGACGGATTCAGCACAGTATCGTCGCCGTCCGGAACCACGGCGTTTCGCTCAACAGGGCCACGATCTGTAACGGACGGAGATTGGACCATGTCAGACACCTTTTCCACGCTCGTCGCGGTCGACCTGTCACCACTGTTCGATGGCACCGAATTCGAGGTGGCCGCTATGGGAGCGGCCATGTTGGCGGCCATGGAGACATCCAACGGCTTTGTCGCGACAGGCGTGCCCGGTGCCGCATCTCTTGATGCCCGGATCGGCAATCTGCTCCGCTTCTTCGAGTTGCCCGAGCCCGAACGGTTGGCCCTTGCCACGCGACGGCACCGTGCCGACGCCGGACATTGCTACCGCGGCTATTTTCCGTTGCCCGAAGAGAGGGGCTGGGCCCACAACGAGATCTTCGATTTCGGACCGAGTGAGCCGTCCCGCGCGCCGCAGGGTCATCCGGTGAAGCGATTCCTGGAAGAGACGAACCAGTGGCCGACACGCGAGCCCCATGCGGGCTGGCGCAGCGCCGCGGAGGCGCTGTTTGACGATCTGCGCGCACTTTCCGTTGCGGTCATGGCCGCGCTTGCTGGTGCGCTCGAAGAGGATGTCGGGGCCGTGATGAGCAAGTTCGACGACGGCAACGGTACGCTCCGCATCTTGCACTATCCGCCGCCACCCGACGACTTCGTCGCCGCGTACAGGGAGGCCCTTCCGGAGCGGGTCGACGCCGCGGGACGACGCATCATCACCCACCGCCACACCGATGCCTGCGTCCTGTCGGTGCTTTGGCAGGACCGGATCGGCGGTCTGCAGTACGAAGGCCGCGATGGCGCATGGCGCGAGGTGCCGTCAGGCAACGGGCGGCTTTCGATCCACGCAGGGCGCGCCCTGGCCTTGATGACCCGCGATCGTATCGCGGGTACGCCGCACAGGGTCGTTGGTACGGGACTGGACCGCTGTTCCCTGGGCTTCTTCCTGGAGCCCGGCTTTGCCGAGGTGATTGCCCTCGACGAGGACGAACGGCCGTTCACCTACGCCGATCACATGAAGGACGACTTCGCCGATCTCGACGTCTACGCCGATGTCATGGGAGATGCGGTGGCGGCGTGAGGGAACAAATTGATGGCCGTCCCGGGCCGCCTGACGTGTGCCCGGACGCTTGGTCGGGTCCGTCTGGCAAACATCCCCGGTTCCTGAAGAGCGGATGTGATGACCCGGCACGCTGACAGTATCGAAGTTCGTTATGGCTGGGTCATCCTCGCCATTTCTCTGGCGATCGGGACTATCGCCATGGCGGCACCCAACATTCTTTTTGTCAGCCTGAAGGACATCGCCTCCGACTTCGAGTGGCCCCGTGCGGGCCCCTCTCTGGCGTACTCCCTGCTGATGATGGGGAGTGGTGTGGGCGGCATTGCCATGGGCCTGTGGATGGACAGGCGAAGCGTGATTGAACCAGTCCTGTTCGGCTCGGTCATGATCGGTCTCGGTGCCATTGTCGCCAGCCATGCAGATGCGCGCTGGGACTTTTACGTCGCCAACGGACTGCTAATCGGGGCCTTTGGCGAAGCGGCCATGATTGCGCCGCTCATTGCAAATGCCACACGATGGTTCGATCGACGCCGGGGTCTTGCCGTGGCGATCATCGCGTCGGGCCAGGGCGTGGCCGGAGCAATATGGCCACCGGTCATAAGGTTCCTCAACGACTCCGTGGGGTGGCGGGAAACGTACCTCTATTTCGGGTTCTTTGCACTGGCAACACTGGTGCCACTTGCACTGTTCCTGAAGCCGAAACCACCGATAGCGTCTGCCGAGACAAGTCAGGGTTTCGGTATAGGTGAATTTTCCGTGCTGGGACATTCTCCAGCAATGGTGCAGGCCTTGTTGTGTCTGGCGGTCGTGGGTTGCTGCACGGCGATGGCGATGCCGATCGTGCATCTCATCAGTCATGTGACCGACATAGGATTCTCGCGTTCTACCGGCGCCAGCATGTTGTCAGTGCTGTTTGCCGCGTCGTTTTTCAGCCGCATCGGATTCGGTTTGCTTGCCGACAGGATCGGAGCAGTCAGAACAATGCTGATCGCTTCGAGTGCCCAGGCGGTCATGTTGTTGGCCTTCGCCTTCGTCACCACCGAAATCGGTCTATATCTTGCCGCATTCATGTTCGGCATCGGCTTTGCCGGAATCATGCCCAACTACGCCTTGATGATCAGACAGTGGTTTCCAGGCAGTCAGATTGGCTGGAGAGTGGGCACAACCTATCTCTTCGGGGCCATAGGCATGGCGTTGGGCGGTTGGCTGGGAGGCGCACTCCATGACGTCACCGGTACCTACAAGCTTGCTTTCCTTGCCGGATTTGGATTCAACGTGATGAACTTCATGGTGATTGGTCACCTCTGCTTGCGTCAGACCAAACTTCGACTCAGCCATCTTCCGGTCTGACTGTGGCTTCAGGTTGGACGCTCCGCGGCGCATTCGCACCCGGAGATCGGTCCGGCAAGGTGTCCAGCTGTATTCCAAAGTCCGGACGAACCCCGGCGCGCGCGCCGATGAAGGCCCGGGAATCGGGGTCGCCGCGTTCCACGCGGTGGTCAAGGATGCGGTACGCGTGCTGCGTTGATGACCGCGCCTAGAACTCGAACACGCCCTTTCCCGTCGACTGCTTGTCAAACAGCCGATAGGCGCTTTCCGCCTCGTCCAGGGAGAACCTGTGGGTGAAGATGCGGTCCAGATCAATACCGCGATCGGCGATGTATCGGGCGCAATCGCCCTGATCGACGCTCGAAAAAGTCCAGGATCCCATGATGGTCAGCTGTCGGCGCATGATGTCCCTTGAGACGTCAAGGGTAACCGACCCACCTTCGCCGACAAGGCATGTAGTGCCCCAGGTTCGGGTCGAACGGACCGCCTGCACCCGTGCCGTTGATGATCCGCTGCAGTCGATCGTGAGGCTTGCTCCTTCGCCGCGGGTCATGTCCCTGATCGCCTCGATCGGATCGATCGTGCCTGGATCGATGATTTCGGCAGCGCCGAACGTGCGGGCCATCTCTCGTCTTTCGCGAGAGAGTTCCACGGCGATGACGCGCGCGCCCATTTCCGCCGCAAGCAGGACGACGCTGAGGCCGACGGGACCCTGGCCGAACACGGCGATCGTATCCCGTCCAGTCAGGTTCATGCGCTTGAGCGCTCTGAAGGCCGTGCCGGTCCCACAGGCGATTGCCGCACCTTCCGAGAACGAGAGAGTTTCGGGCAGGGCCACCAGAGTGTCCGCGGGCACGCGCATGTAGGGGGCATGGGCTCCATGTGCCGTGGCGCCGTAGACCACGAAACCATCGGAGCAGAGTTGCTGCCATCCGGAGCGGCAGGAGGAACACAATCCGCATCCGCTGTAGTGATGGCACATGACGCGTTCGCCCAGCGCCAGATGACCTTCGGGAACATCCCTCCCTCGGGCGACAATCACGCCGCAGGGTTCATGCCCGGCAATGACCGGGCCGTCCACAAGATCAAGGCCCAGAGACTTGGCGCCTTCGGCAGCGCGATAGAAGTGCAGATCGCTTCCACACATGCCGGATGCCTTGATCTCCAGCACTACATCGCCCGGGCCCGGCTCCGGGTCGGGGAAGTGCATCAATTCAAGGACGCGGTTTCCGTGGAATACGACACCCTTCAACGTGTCGACCTTTCGACTGGCTGGGCCCGCTCTGCAACGCGGCAAGACGGGGCATGAGATCCGTGCGAGCCGGGAAACTCCCTCGTGGCGCGAGGATCGCCGGTGGGGTTATCCGATGACAAACGGGTTGTCCATGCTTTCGGCCATGGAGATCCAGACGCTTTTGGTCTGCAGATACTCCCGGATCGCCTCCTGCCCGAGCTCCCTGCCCATGCCGCTCTTCTTGTATCCCCCGAACGGAGTGGTGTAGCTCACGGCCCTGTACATGTTGACCCAGACGGTTCCGGCCTGCAGCCGGTTCGCCATGGTGATGGCCCGGCGCATGTTCTCAGTCCACACGCCGGCCGCCAGGCCGAATGCGACATCGTTGCCGATCGCCACCGCATCATCGTCATCCCTGAACGGAATGACCGACAGCACGGGCCCGAACACCTCCTCCTGGGCGATGCGCATGTCATTTCGCACGCCTGTGAAGATCGTCGGCTCGACAAACCAGCCGTCGCCGCACTCCGGCCGGGTCGCCTTCCCGCCACCAAGCACGACCTGTGCTCCCTCTTTCCCGGCTATGTCGATGTAGGCAAGCACCTTTTCGAACTGGGGCATGTTGGTGACGGGCCCCACATTGGTGTCGGCGTTCATCGGATTTCCCATTTTCGCCCTGCCTGCAAAGGCGACAAGGCGGTCCACAAACGCGTCGTGAATGCTCTCCTGGACGAGAAGTCTGGATCCCGCCACGCAGGTCTGGCCGCTGGCCGCGAAGATTCCCGCGACGGCGCCCTTGACGGCATTGTCGAGGTTGGCGTCCGCAAAGACGATGTTCGGCGACTTGCCGCCGAGTTCCAGACTCACGCGCTTGATGTCCCGAGCGGCATCCGAATAGATGCCCGCCCCCGTCTTCTCGGATCCGGTGAAGGAAACCTTGCGCACGTGCGGATGATCGATCAGGGGCTGCCCGGCTTCCGGCCCGAAGCCCGTCACGACGTTGACCACGCCCTTCGGAAAACCGGCGCGTTCAACGAGCTCGACGAACTTGAGAGTCGAGGCGGAGGTGTACTCCGACGGTTTCACGACCACCGTATTGCCAGCGGCAAGTGCGGGCGCGAGCTTCCAGGCGGTGAGCAACAGCGGCGAGTTCCAGGGCACGATAGCCGCGCAAACGCCCAATGGCTCGTGGCGTGTATAGGTGAAGGCTGCCTTGTCGGTGGGGACGACCGATCCTTCGATCTTGTCGGCCAGTCCGGCGAAGTAGTGGTAGAAGCTCGGAGCGTACCGCAACTGCCCTGCCATTTCGCTGAACAGCTTGCCGTTGTCCCTTACCTCGAGCCGGGCGAGATCGTTCGCATTCTCGGCAACGAGTTCCGCGAGATTGCGCAGCAAGGCGCCGCGCTCGCTGGCGTTGAGGTCCGGCCAGGCGCCCGTGGTGAAGGCGCGATGCGCCGCTCGGGCTGCTCGATCGGCGTCATCAGCCGTGCCGCGCGGAACAAGACACCAGGGTTTGCCGGTGAAGGGGTCGTAGCTCTCGAAGTACGTACCGGAAGCGTGTTCGACGAACGTGCCGTCGATGTACATTTGCAGTTTGGGCAGATCCTTGGTCAAGGCAGTTGTTCCGTTTGTTGCTGGAATCGGGGGCCATCAGTACCAGGCGTCGTCCATTGACGCCTTTCTTCTGGCGCAGTAGGCCGTCATCTCTTCGTCGACGGCGGGGCTGATCGGCGGTTTCTCGTAATCCTCGAGGATTCGTCTCCACAGGGCGTGGGCCCGTTCGCGGGCGTCCTTGCTGCCCCGATCCGTCCACGTTTCGAAACTGTCGGAGTCCGGCAGTTCCGTTCGAGTGTTCGCCGTCGCGGCGTTGCGCAGCGTATGGCCGCAGCCGAGGAAGTTGGATTCGTCGCCCAACTCCAGGAAGGCGTCGCCGGCAAGGGTATTGTCGTCAACGTCCAGGCCCTTCAGGAGTCTTGCGATGCACGCGCATTTCTCGGCATCGGCAACGAACTTCTCGAAGCCTACCGTCAGGCCGCCTTCCAGCCAGCCGGCAGACTGATGAATGAAGTGTGCGCCCGCCATGACGGGTGGGGTCATCGATGCGACGGATTCTTCCATGGCCTGTGCGTCGAGCAGTTTCGAACCCGTTAGGTGTCCGCCGCAGCGGACCGGCAACCCGAGACGGCGTCCGAGCTGGACAATCGCGAAGTTTGCAAGGCCCGATTCCGGCGTGCCGTAGGTCGGTGCGCCACTCTTGAGATCCATGGTGGTCACGAAGACGCTGTAGAGCGCGGGCGAGCCCTTTCGCACGAGCTGGGAAAGGGCGATTCCAGCCATGGCTTCAGCATGGGCCTGCGCCAGGGTGCCCGCCATCGTGGCTGGCGACATGGCGCCGGAAATGATAAAGGGCGTGATCATGTTGGCCTGGTTGGCTGCCGCGTAGGTTCTGATTGCGCCGGTCGTTTCCGCGTTGAAGGTCAGGGGCGACTGCACGGCAGTACCGGCCAGGACCACGGCGTGATCGTCCAGGAATCCGTCGCCGAAGACGATGCGCGCCAGTTCCAGCGTGTCTTCGGCCCGCTCCGGCGTGCTGACGGCCCCCATGATCGGCTTGTCCGAGTATCGCAACTGAGAACAGACGATATCGAGGTGCCGTTTGTTGACCGGCACGTCGGCAGGTTCGCAGATCAGCGCCGGATTGTGATGAAGTGCCGGGGCACGCTGCAACAGTTTCGTCAGATTCTGATGGTCCTTGATCGTGCCGTACCGGCGGCCCTGCTTCATGTCGGTGACGAAGGGTGCACCGTCGGCCGGGGCCATCACGACATTGTCGCCTCCGAAGACAACGCTTCGCGACGGATTGCGCGCGTGCATCGTGAAAGTCGATGGTGCTGTGGCGCATAACGATCGAGCCAGGCCACGGTCGAACCGGACGCGCTCTCCATCAACAGCGGCGCCCGCTTCCCTGAACAGCGTGCGTACTCCTGAGTCTCCCTGGATGCGGATGCCCACTTCCGCCAGGAGCCAGTCCGCCTGTGTCTCGATTCCTTCCAGGGCCTCCTGCGACAGCAACTCGAATCTCGGGATGCGGCGGACGATGTACGGCGAGACGCATGCCTTCGGTGTCTCGCGAAAGCGCCCCTGTCGCCTGTTCCGACGCCGGGGAACGTCTCTGGTGTCTGTCGCGGAGTGATGCTCGTCCTGGTCTCCGTGCGTCATGAAACCGTCGCACCGCGATCGGTCCAGCCATGAGTAAACGCGCGCGTTGACCTTTCCGTTCCCTGCTGTCTTGAGGGGATCGAGTCATGCGCGGGTCTCGGATGATTGGACCAGTGACCCGACGGGTCCGCGCCCCGGCAAATGACCGAGTCCTTGTTCCAGCCGTCGCTCGCACGAACGTCGCATGACAGGTAGCGCATCGCCAGACCGCAACGCCGACGGTCGGACCGGTTGGGTTCCGATCCGTGGAGAATCCAATCGCTGTGCAGGGATATCTGACCGGCCTTGAGTTCGAGCGACATCGGAGCATCGCCATAGCGCTCCGGGTCATCGACGGTCTGGCTGAGAACGTTGTGCTCTTCCGGCGCACTGCGGCGAAAGGGAACGCCAGGGTGCAGATGCGAGCGGGGAATGACCCGCATCGCGCCATTCGCCGGACGGGAATCGTCTATGGCGAGCCAGGCCGAGATGACCTTGCTCGGTGTCAATGGCCAGTACGAAGCGTCCTGATGCCAGCTCACGCGATGGCCGTCGCCGGGAAGCTTGATGAAAAAGTGGCAGTTCCGGAGAATGACCGTGCTGCCCAGGAAATCTTCCACAACATCGACAATGCGGGGATGGGTGACGAGATCGTAGACGCCCCGGCAATGGAGGTGCCAATTGGTCAGTTCGCCCGCCGTCCAGCCAGCGGCAAGCGCCCTCGTCAGCAGGTGGTCGAAGTACTTTCGAATGTCTGCTACTTCGCGATCGCTGAAGACATCGATCGGTGCCAGAAAACCTTGATCGTTGTAGCGTGAAATCTGCTCCTTGCTCACCGTTCCGGGCGACTCCACGCCGAGCGGACAAAACCTGAGATCCCGTTCAAGGTCTGGAAACGCGTTCGTATGTCCCGCCATCATGTCTTCCCTGTCAGGATGACCGGCCCGATGATTGGTCCAGCATGCATGGTAGTGCATTGGCGCCTTCCCGGCCAAGCCGGTCATATGGCGAGCGAACCTCGCGTTCACGCGGGCCAGGAGCATCCGCCGGCTCGTCCGATTGAGCCTGTCCGGGATGTTGTGTGCTGGCGTGGACTGCGGTGATCCAGCCAGAGGGCGTCACAGCTCGCCTTGCACCCGGACCGTCTGTCCGGCAGAAGGTGATGAGCGATCCGGAAGGGACACATGACGACGATTCCCTCGACCATGGCAGCCGTCCTGCTGACCGGCCACGGCGGGCTGGACATGCTGGAGTACCGGGAGGACGTGCCCGTTCCCGATCCCGCGACGGGCCAGGTGCTGATCAGGGTTGCTGCCGCAGGCATCAACAACACGGACATCAACACACGGATCGGCTGGTACTCGAAGAAGGTGACCGGCGCGACCTCCGAAGGACCGGCGGCAATCGACGCCTCCGACGCGACATGGACCGGTGTGGCGATGACGTTTCCGAGGATCCAGGGAGCCGACTGCTGCGGCAGGATCGTCGCCACCGGCAAGGGTGTCGATCCCGCCCGCATAGGCGAGCGCGTCATCGTCCGGAGCGTGATGCCCGCGCCTGTGGACTCGAGACCGTTCGAGTGCTGGACCTTCGGTTCGGAGTGCGACGGCGCCTTTGCCCAGTTTGCCGTCGCGCCGTCCGCCGAGGCGTACGCCGTGACGAGCGACTGGACGGATGTCGAACTGGCCTCTGTTCCCTGTGCCTGGTCGACCGCCGAGAACATGCTGGAGAGGGCGCGTGTGGGGGCGGAGCGGATACTCGTGACCGGCGCCTCCGGCGGCGTCGGGTCGGCGGCGGTGCAATTGGCCCGGCACCGGGGAGCCACGGTCGTCGCGGTCGCCGCTGCGGCCAAGGCAGAAGGTGTCCGGACGCTCGGGGCGAGCGAGGTGATCGACCGCGATTCCGATCCCGCCGCCGTACTCGGAGAGGAATCGGTCGACGTGGTCATCGACGTCGTGGGTGGAGCAGCATGGCCGCGTTTTCTCGACATCCTCAAACGCGGCGGCCGGTACGCGACATCCGGCGCCATCAGCGGGCCGCTGGTCGAGCTCGATCTGCGGACACTCTATCTCAAGGATCTGACGCTCGTTGGCTGTACGGCCCAGGACGACATCGTCTTCGACAATCTGGTGCGTGCCATCGAGAAGGGCGCGGTCCGCCCCCTGGTGGCCGCTACCTTCCCGCTCAGCGAGATCAGGCAGGCACAGCACACCTTCATGGCCAAGACCCATATAGGCAAGCTCGTCCTCATCCCGCCTCTCGTGGAGGGAGAGACCCGGTGATGTGGGAATTCGCGATGATGACAGGAGAAACGTGACCGTGCCCATCATCGACGGCGACAGACTGCTGTGCGACCTCGAGACGCTTCGCATGTTTGGCACATGCGGCAACGGCGTGGTTCGCCAGTCCCTGAGCGAGGTCGACATGGAGTCCCGCCGCTGGCTGGTGGAGCGCATGGCGGATGCGGGACTCGACGCGCGTATCGATGGCATCGGCACGGTCTTCGGCCGCTCGCGCATTCCCGGCAAGGCGCTGCTCGTCGGATCCCACACGGATACCCAGCCCACGGGAGGCTGGCTCGACGGCACCCTGGGCGTCATGTATGGCCTCGAAACGGTGCGCGCCTTCGCCGAGTCCCGCGAAACCCGGGATCTCGCCGTCGATGTCGCGTCCTGGATCGACGAGGAAGGGACCTTCTTCGGCCTGCTGGGAAGCAAGATGTTCTGTGGTCTTGTCGGGGAGGCCGACCTTGACGGGGCAAGCGACGCCGGCGGGACGACCCTGCGGGCAGCGCTGCGCGATGCCGGTCTCGAGGGGAGTTCCGTTGAACGCTGCGTACCCGACCGGTACCGGGCCTACATGGAAGCCCACATCGAACAGGGGCCCTGGCTCGAGGAGGAAGGGAGGCGCATCGGCGTGGTCACCGGCATCGTCGGCATCCGGGATTTGTCGATCCGGTTCGAAGGTCAGCAGAACCACGCAGGCACGACCCCGATGGCACGACGCCGGGACGCCGGTGCGGCGCTGGTCGCCTTCGCCGCGCGTGTTCACGAGGTGTTTGCCGCCCATGCCGGACCCCGTTCCGTTTGGACGATCGGCAACATTCGCCTCGAGCCGGGAGCCTCCAGCATCATTCCGGGGCGAGCGTGGCTCACCCTGCAGTACCGCGATGCCGATGAGGCACGGATGGACCGGTTCGGTGACCGCGTCGAGGACCTGGTCCGTGAGTGCAATGCACATGGTCCGGTGACCGTGTCGATCGAACCGGCGAAGGACCGGACCACTGCTGCCCTCATGGATGAGGAACTGCAGCGATACCTCGAGTCTGCGGCCGAGCGCCATGCTCCGGGAGCATGGATGGCGATGCCGAGCGCGGCGGTGCATGACGCCCAGAACCTTGCGCAGATCCTGCCCAGCGCCATGCTGTTTGTGCCGAGCAAGGGTGGTATCAGCCATGCCTTCGAGGAAGACACCTCAAGGGAGGATATCGTCCTCGGGTGCCAGGTCTTCGCTGATGCTATCGCCTCGATCCTGCTTGAAGGAACCTAGCCAGGGCAAAGTCGTGCAACGGCACCGCTCGTCGTGCATGATGTCCACGGTGCGCACGAAGGGAAATCGCTCATGGAGCAGAGAACGTTCGGTCACTCCGGCCTGCAGGTGTCGCTCGCTGGCATGGGCTGCAACACGCTCGGCTGGTGGGTCGGCGAGGATCAGGGAATACGCGTGGTTCATGCGGCTCTCGATTCGGGTGTGGCGCTCTTCGATACGGCGGACATGTACGATGATGGAACCTCGGAGAGCATTCTTGGAAAGGCGCTTGCCGGTCGCCGGCAGGACGTGGCGATCGTATCGAAGTTCGGCCTGAAGACGGAAAGTGACCAGCGCGACATTCCGCGCGGGTCGCGCGACTACATCATCCGTTCCTGCGAGGGCAGCCTGCGCCGTCTCGGCACCGACTACATCGATCTCTACCTGCATCACGCGCCCGATCACCTGACCCCGGTGGCGGAAACGCTCGATGCCCTCGACCGTCTGATCGATCAGGGTAAGATCCGCTACTACGGCTGTTCCAACTACAGGGGCTGGCAGATCGCGGATGCCGCCTGGCAGGCCGATACCTTCTGTGTTCCCCGGTTCGTTGCAGCGCAGAACAAGTGGAATCTTCTCGCACGGGAGACAGAAACCGAGGTGGTGCCGGCGGCCCGGCGGTTCGGACTTGGCATCATGCCCTACTACCCGCTGGCCATGGGGTTTCTGACCGGCAAGTACACGGCAGGTGGAAAGCCGCCCGAATCATCCCGTCTGTCGGCAGGCGAGGCAGACCGCTCCTCACTGCTGTCGGCGGAGAACTTCGAACGTCTCGACAGGCTTGCGGCCTATGCTGCGGACCGCGGAAAAAGCCTCCTGGAACTCGCCATCGGCTGGCTGACGAGTCATGATGTAGTGACCACCGTGATCTGTGGAGCGACCAGGGAGGATCAGGTGAAGGCCAATGCCGCGGCTACCGGCGCCTGGAAGATGACGGCCAGTGAAGTCGACGAGATCGCCGCCATCGCCGCGCAATCCGAAGGGACGTGATCCATGCCGCTTGTGTTCCGCCACCTCCTCCTTGCCGCGGCCAGGCGCGCTGCGTCGGACCCCAGGGTGAGGGCGAAGGCGAAGGAGCTCTACGAGGAGAAGGCCCGCCCGGTTCTTGCCAGAAAGGCACGTGAACTGAAGGAGGAGGCAGCCAGGCGCGGTCCCGACGAGCATCCCGCACGGTTCATGGGGCGCGCCTTCAAGCGGTTTCTCGACGGCTGACAGCTCTCCCCCCGAGGACCATGGACCGTTCCTGGAGATCGCCTCTTGTCGTGATCGCCGCGGGTTGCGTCATTGCCATGATCGGCTTTGGCGTGCGTTCCGTTTTCGGGCTCTTCCAGGAACCCGTGACGCTTCATCACGGCTGGAACCGGGAAGTGTTCGCGATGGCACTCGCCGTGCAGAACCTCCTCTGGGGTCTTGGCGTTCCGGTAGCCGGGATGATCGCCGACCGATTTGGTCCCAGCCGGGTGATCATCTTTGGAGCGATCGTGTATGCCCTCGGAATCTGGGCGATGTCAGTCGTCGAAACCGGCACCATGTTCGTTCTCGCAGCCGGTGTTCTGGTCGGTCTCGGTGTCGCCTTCACCGCCTTTTCCCTGGCGCTCGCCTCCATGGCCCGGGTCGTGGTAGCGGAACGGCGTTCCTTCGTCCTCGGGCTTGGCACCGCTGCCGGCTCCTTCGGTCAGTTCGTCTTTTCACCCAATGCCCAGTTCGCCATCAGCCTGTTCGAATGGCAAGGCGCGCTCATGGTCCTGGCGGCGGCATCCCTGGTGATGATTCCGCTGGCCGTCATGTTGCCGGCTCCGTCGCCGGCCGTTGACGAAGCAGTGCATGAACAAGGCATGCGTGATGCCATCGTCGAGGCCGGGCGGCACTCCGGGTACGTGCTGTTGACTCTCGGGTTCTTTGTCTGCGGATTCCAGATTGCCTTCATCACGGTGCATTTCCCGGCATTCGTGACCGGATCCGGTTTCAGTCCGGCGGTGGCTGCCTGGTCTCTGGGCCTGGTGGGCGCCTTCAACATCGTCGGCTGCCTCCTGGCGGGGGTGGTCGGACAGCGCTGGAGCAAGCGCTACAGTCTTTCCGCCATCTACTTTCTGAGGGCCGTGCTCATTGTCGCCCTTATGCTGGCTCCGAAGACCCACGCCACGATCTATCTCTTTGCCGGAGGCATGGGACTCATCTGGCTGGCCACCGTGCCCCTGACTTCGGGGATCGTCGCCCAGGTCTTCGGCACCCGTTACATGGCGACTCTCTTCGGAATCGTCTTCTTCAGCCACCAGGCTGGCAGTTTCATCGGTGTCTGGCTGGGGGGACGCCTCTTCGATGCGACCGGTTCCTACGATGTGATCTGGTGGATCAGTGCGGTGCTTGGACTGCTCGCCTGCCTGGTCCATCTTCCTATCAACGAGAGCCCCCTGGCGCGCCTTGCCATCGCTCCGCAACGGGGCGCGTGATCATCGACAAGTGCTCGCCATGAGAGATGAAGGACTGGCTGCATGACCATGGAAGAAACCCGCCTTGCCGATTACCGCCCCTTTCCCTGGCGCATCGATACCGTCGTTCTTCATGTTTCACTCGATCCCGAAGCGACGGTCGTTCATGCCAGGCTGGCCATCGAGGCGGCGCCAGGTGGCCAGCCGCTAACACTCGACGGGGACAACCTGTCCCTCGACATGGTGGCCATCGACGATGAGCCTTTGGCCGCGTCTGCCTATCATCATGACGAGACCGGACTCGTCATCCATGAGCCGCCCCGTCGCTTTACCCTGGAGACCCGCACCACCATCGCACCGGCTCACAATGTGGCCCTGGAAGGCCTCTATACATCGTCGGGTATCTACTGCACGCAGTGCGAGGCCGAGGGGTTCCGCCGCATCACCTTCTTTCCCGACCGCCCCGACGTGCTTGCCACCTACACTGTCGCCATCGATGCCGATCGCAGCAGCTCGCCGGTTCTCCTTTCCAACGGCAATCTCGTGAAGGAACATGATCTGGGAGACGGTCGGCACCGCACGGTCTGGCACGATCCGTTTCCGAAACCCTCCTATCTCTTTGCCCTGGTCGCCGGGGATCTCGGCTGCCTCGAGGATACCTTCACCACTTCTTCGGGCCGCGATGTCAGCTTGCGAATCTGGAGCGAGCACGGCAACCGGGAGAAGTGCCTCTATGCCATGGATTCCCTCAAGCGGGCCATGCGGTGGGACGAGGAGAACTACGGTCTGGAGTACGACCTCGACACGTTCAACATCGTCGCCGTCGCAGACTTCAACGCCGGAGCGATGGAGAACAAGAGCCTCAACATCTTCAATTCGAGCCTGGTTCTCGCCAGTCCGCAGACGGCAACGGACGGAAACTACGAAGCCATCGAGAGTGTCATAGCCCACGAGTACTTCCACAACTGGACCGGTGACCGCGTGACCTGCCGCGACTGGTTCCAGCTCTCTCTCAAGGAAGGGCTCACCGTCTACCGGGACCAGGAATTCAGCGCTGACATGAGAAGCCGACCAGTCAAGCGCATCGATGATGTACGCCGCCTGCGTGCCGCGCAGTTTCCCGAAGACGCCGGACCCATGGCCCACCCGGTGCGACCATCGAGCTACGTCGAGATCAACAACTTCTACACGCCAACGGTCTACGAGAAAGGGGCGGAAGTCATCCGCATGATGGAGCGCATCCTCGGCAGGGACGGGTTCCGCAAGGGCATGGATCTCTACATTGAGCGCCATGACGGCATGGCGGTGACCTGCGACGACTTCATCGCCGCCATGGCGGATGCCAATGGGGTCGATCTCAGCCACTTCAGCATGTGGTACAGCCAGGCCGGCACTCCGGAAGTGACCGCTTCGGGTCAATGGCTGGCCGACGAGGCGGCCTACGAGCTCGTGCTCGAACAGGAAACGCCAGCGACGCCGGGCCAAGCCACCAAGGAGGCACTCCGCATTCCCCTTGAGGTTGGTCTCGTCGGTCCGAACGGCAGCGACATGGAGGCGACCCTCGAAGGCAGGACTGCCTCGAGCCATGTCCTCGATCTCGACCGCCCCTCCCGGACCTTCCGTTTCGAGGGCGTCGGAGCCCGGCCCGTCCTGTCGCTCAACCGGGATTTCACGGCGCCGGTGCGTGTCACGTCTGATATCGACGATGCCGGTCTGGCCTTTCTCATGGCCCACGACAGCGATCCCTTCGCCCGCTGGGAGGCCGGCCAGAGTTACGCCACCCGCCTGCTTCTCGCCATGATCGAGACCATTCGCCAGGGTGGCACTCCGGCCACCGACGAGCGTTGGCTCGAGGCCATGTCGACGACCATTGGCGACAGAACCCTCGATCCCGCCTTCAAGGCGCGCGCCCTTGCTCTCCCCAGTGAGTCCTGGCTTGCCGAGCAGATGGAAACGGTGGATGTCGAGGCCATTCATGAGGCGAGGGAGACCATGAGGATGGCCGCCGCGGTTCGCTTTCCTGACAATTGGAGGGCGATGATCGAAGGGAATGACGAACCCTACAGTCCCGACGGCGAACAGGCCGGCCGGCGTGCCTTGAAGGGCATGGCCCTTTCCTACTGTGCCGCGCCCGGTGACGCGGAGGCGGTCTCGATTGTCACCGGCGCCTACGCCAGCGCCAGCAACATGACTGATCGCCTCGCGGCGCTGTCGCTGATCGCCGCCATCGACACGCCACACCGCGACGAGTGCCTCGCGGACTTTCATGACCGGTTCCGCGACGACGACCTGGTGATCGACAAGTGGCTGGGTGTCCAGGCGGTATCGCCCCTCGATGATACGCTCGCCCGGGTCCGTGACCTGCTCTCCCACGAGGTTTTCAGCCTGGAGAAGCCTAACAAGGTCTTCGCCCTCATAGGCGGTTTCGCGACGGCCAATCCGCTCAACTTCCATCGTCGCGATGGATCGGGCTACCGCTTTGTCGCGGACCGGCTGCTGGCACTCGACGACATCAATCCCCAGGTGGCGGCGCGGATCATCAACCCGCTCATCCGCTGGCGCCGCCAGGACAGCGACCGCCGGGCGCTCATGCGCCACGAACTGGAACGGATACGCTCGAAGGAGAACCTGTCGCCGGACCTTGGCGAAAAGATCACGAAATCCCTGGAGCAGGAGGACTAGGACCGTGCCCCACCTCACCACATCCGGCGCCTCGTTGTGGTTCGACCAGACCGGCTCCGGTCCTGATATCGTCTGGCTTCCCGGCGGGGATCAGCGCGGCTCGGAGATGCGCTGGCAGGTGGAGGGATTCCCGGACTTTCGCAACACGACGATGGATCCCCGGGGTGTGGGCGAGACAGAGGCCCTTGAGGGTCCACCATGGTCCATTCTCGACATGGCCCGCGACTGCGCCGAGCTGATCGAGGCGCGCTGTTCGCCCCCTGTGGTCGCGGCGGGACTGTCCATGGGCTCGCTCATCGTCCAGGAACTGGCGATCAACTGGCCACACCTTGTGCGCCTTGCCATCCCCATGGGGACCTTTGCCGTGTCCGAAGGGTTCTCCCGGGAATGGATGGAGGCAGAGATCCGCTATCGCCGCACGCGCGGCGATCTGCCTTTCGACTTTGCCGTCACCCACTACGCGGCCTTCATGTATCCCCCGGAGGTGCTGGACGACCCGGAATTGTGGGCGCGGCTGAGGTCGGTGACGGAGGCGGCCTACGGCGAACGGGACGGGGCCATGCTCGACGCCCAGTGGCAGGCGTGCTGCGAATTCGACACGACGGCAAGGCTTCCCCTGTGCGAGGTCCCGATCCACGTCATTGGATTCGGACTCGACATGCAGGCGCCGCCCTCCCTGGGCCGCAAGTGCGCCGGGCTGGCGGCGAACGGCCACTATCATCACCTCGAGGGCCTCAGCCATCTCTCCCTCTGCGGCCACCGCCACGAGGTGGTGAACGCCACCATTCGCTCCATCATCGAAGGCCACGGGTGACGCCCTTCGGGCACCGCTCAGATAACAGAACCGGCTGTCGATCCCTGCCTTCGCCCGCTCTTCAGGTTCTGCGCGATGGCGTACGTGCGGCCATTCACCGTGATGCGCAATCTTGAGTTTGTCGGGCGGTCACCTTTGTGAAGCCTCGTGGGCGTAGAATTCGGCGGTGTCGAGGGATGTCCCGGACGGGAACGTGCCCAAGCCCGATGACGGCCCTCAGCCATACCGGCTTGTGCCCGCCGGAGGAAGCACCATGAGCTTTACCGACAAGTCAGTGCTGGTGACGGGCTCCACCACGGGGATCGGCGAGGCGAGCGTCCGCGCCTTCGCCTCGCAGGGCGCCAGGGTGCTTGTCACCGGTCGCAATGAGGAGCGGGGCGCCACCATCTGTGCGGAGATAGCGGGAGACGGCGGAACCGCCGAGTTCTGCCGGGCGGACCTCTCCGAGCGTGCCGAGTGCGACCGTTTGGTGTCTGAGACTGTCCGACGCTTCGGCCGTCTTGACATCCTGGTGAACAATGCCGGCGTTCTTCACGAAGGCACGGCACCCGGGACTTCGGATGACGCCTGGGACGAGACGATGACGGTCAACGTCAGCGCCGTCTTCTTCATGAGCCGCGCCGCGGTCAGGCAGATGCAGGAGCAGGGGGGCGGCTGCATCGTCAACACGGCATCGGAATGGGGCCTCAACGGGGAACCGAACTACGTCGCCTACTGCGCCAGCAAGGGTGCTGTCGTGCAGATGACCCGCTGCATGGCGCTCGATCATGCGGCGGAGGGGATCCGGGTGAACGCGGTGTGCCCGGGCGAGACGCATACGGAGATGCTGGACAGGATGCTGCGCGACCAGGGGGGAGACTTCGCCGAGAACCTGCGGAACTTCGCGGCCGGCATACCGATGCGCCGTGTCGCCAGCGCCGGCGAGGTCGCCCGGTGCATCGTGTTTCTGGCATCCGACGATGCGAGCTACGTGACCGGGACGACGCTGGTGGTCGACGGCGGGAACGACGCGACGGCAGGGGCCTACGGACCCTAGGAGAGGGCCGGCACGTCAGATCCCGTCGCCGGGCAGCTGCTTGCCACACTGCCTTGCGGAGTTCGCACTACCAGAAGACGTGAGGCGTGGTCGTGATCTCATCCACTCCGGTGTCGGTGACGATGAAGTTGGTCTCGAAGGTGGCGGTTCCGACGCCATCGGCCTCGAAGAAGGCCTCCACGCTGTGCACCATGTCTTCCAGAAACACGTCCTCCTCGTTGCACAGCCGCGTCTCGATGTAGGGCGCTTCCCACATGCAGCCCACACTGTGTCCGTAGTAGGGCCAGGCCGTTTTCAGGACATCGGACTGGTAGCCGGACTTCTCCGACAGGTCATCTGCCAGACGGGCGACATCCATGACGGCAACGCCGGGCCTGATGGCTGCCATGAGCTTCTCCATGACATCGGCAAGGGTTTCGATGAGATGCTTCTGATCTGCGGTTGGTCGGCCTCCGCATACCGCGGTGCGGCCGGGGTCGAGCCAGTAGCCCTTGTAGATCGGCCCGTAGATGAAGCCGTGAACGATATCGCCTGCCTGTGGCGTCCTGGTGCTGAATCCGTTGATCGGATCGCTTTCCAGATACTGGCTCACAGCACCATGCGAGATGGCCATGCGATGCCAGTTGCAACCCCGTTCGAGCAGGAGTGCGCCGGCCCGGGACGCAGCCTCCGATTCGGACTTTCCGGCGATGAGCGCCTCCATCATGGCGACATGGGCACGGGTCACGTATTCGCCGGCCTCGCGATACAGCGCCAGTTCGCGTGCGCTCTTGATCAGACGGACGTCGCGGACGAGATCATCTTCCACGACCCAGTCGATCTGAGGAGTCGCGGCGCGAAGCTGAAGCCAGTACTTCATGGGCAGGCAATCGCTGCCGACGAAAGCGACGCGCCCCTCGATCTGACGCTCACGCAGGATCCGGGCCAATCCCGCGATCGGATCGTAGAGACCGCTGAAGCGATCGGTCGCAATCTGATCGTACCGGGGCTCGGTCTCGTCGGTCACCAGCTCCGGACTCTGGCCCGGCTGCAGAATGACCGCGCAGTATGATCTTGCGTTCCAGAGAGTGGTATCGGGCTCCTGGCCGGAGTGGGTGGAGAAGAAGTTCGTCAGGTAGAGCACGTCACCGGCACGTTCATAGACCCCGGATGTCTTGCCCCAGACCACCGCCACCTCGTGACCCAGCGTCGTCATGTGCTCATGAACGCGTTTCCAGCGCTCTTCGTACTCCTCCAGAGGGAACGGACGAATGTCCGAGTCGGCCACAAGCCTGCTTCCAGGTGATTCTGCATGTTCGGTCATGTTGATGCGCCTCCACGCTTTGGATCGCCATCGCGCATGCCGGGAACCAACGCCGGCGCGACTCGAGAGGTCGGGATTGCCCGACCTGCGATCCTGTTCGCCGGCAAGACTAGGACAGAATTCGAGAACGAGACAATGGTGCCATCGGCCATCGCCACACCTTTCCAGGCGCCGTGCATATCAGGTTGATGCGGATCCCTGGCGGTATCCGTAGTCCCTTTCGGCGGCGGCGGGAGTCACGAGACCACTCTTGAGATCGGCGGCGATCAGTGCCGGATCCCGTGCTGCCGGATCGCCGTAGCCGCCGCCTCCAGGCGATTCCATCCGGAGCGTTTCGTTCGGAGGAATGTCCTGTTCTCCCTTGCCATTGAGCGGTTGTCCCGAAGCGAGGCGCAAAATGCCGCAGGCGCCGTCGTGGCCACCCTCCCGGCCCCGCGGCGGATAGGTGATCCTGTCGAGTGCCGCCGCCAACTGGAGCGTTGCGTTCTCGGACGATCCGACCTCGATGATCTGTCCGTGGCCGCCGCGATGGCGCCCGGCGCCGCCGGAATCGGGGCGCAGCTCGCGGCGCCAGACGATGAGTGGAGCGACGGATTCAGCCAGTTCCACCTGGGTTCCGATGACGCCGGACGGAAAGGCAGTCGCGTCGAGGCCGTCGCTCGAGGGGCGGGCGCCGGTGCCGCCATTGTGGACCATCTCAAGGGCGAATCGCGTCTGTCCGCTGGAATGGTAGATTCCGAAACCACCCCGCAGTGGAAGGTCCCACAGCACCGATGTCCCTTCAGCCGGTACACTTCCGGGTCTCGCCCTGTGCAGACAGCCCAGAGCGGCGTCGGGGAGCAGTTGTCCGACGATGTGGCGCATGACCACGGGAGCCGGTTTGCTGGCATTCATGATCGAGCCTTCCGGGGCCAGGACGACAAAGGGCTCCAGGGCTCCGGCATTGTTGGGAATGTCGGGTGCAATGACGCACTTGAGACCGAACACCGTGTAGGCCTGGGAATAGGTCAGGGGGCAGTTGATGCCGTATCGGGAGGCCGGCGAACTGCCGCTGAAGTCGATGGTGAGGGCGCCATCGTCAATTGTGAGCCGGGCGGCGATCCTGATCTCGAATTCATAGCCATCAACCATCATCTCGTTCGACCAGGTTCCGGAAGGCCACGAACGAAGCCGCTCCCGCGTCGCATCGCGCGAAGTGCTGATGATGTGGTTCGAAAGGCCGGCAAGCGACGTGAGGGAAAACTCCCGCATCATGTCGCCAAGTCGTTCCTCACCCACTTCGCAGCAGGCGATGAGAGCATAGAGATCACCTTCGTTCTGCACCGGAACCCGGCTGTTTGCCCTGAGGAGGGTCATCAGCGTGTGGTTGATCGTGCCGCCGTCGATGAGCTTGATGGGCGGAATGAACATGCCCTCCTCGTGGACGTCGGCGGCGTCGGGGCCGAAGCTCCTGCCGCCAATGTCGGCGAGGTGCGAGGTACAGGCATTGAGGCCAACCACCCTGCCGTCGAGGAAACACGGCTTGACCAGCACGAAATCGTTGAGGTGGCCGGCCCCGATCCAGGGGTCATTGGTCATCCAGAGGTCTCCGGGACGAGCCTCGCCAGGAGGAAAATGGTGGACCAGGTGACGAACTGAGGCTGCCATGGTGTTGATGTGGCCCGGCGTGCCCGTCACCGCCTGGGCCATCATGCGTCCCTCGAGATCGAAGATGCCCGCCGAGATATCACCCGACTCGCGCACGATGGGGCTGAAAGCGGCGCGCATCAGTGTCTGGGCCTGTTCCTCGACAACCGAAATGAGACGGTCCCACATAATCTGAAGGTGAATTCTCTCGAGCGCGTCGGTCATGACGGGGTTGCCTCCCTTGCCTCGAGGACGATGTATCCGTTGCAGTCGATCCGTCCGCGGAATGACGCGGTGACCACGGTGGTGGTCTGTCCTTCGGTGATGACGCAGGGGCTCTCGAAGACGGCACCGGGGGCCAGCGACTCCCTGCTGAAGACCGGCACATCCACCATCTGTCCAGTGGCGGGGTCCACAAGGTGGCGCCGTGACGAGTCTGCCCCTTCGTCTCTCCTGGCAGTCATCACCGTATCCGGTGCGGCCGGCAGCGGTGCCGCCACCACGAGTTTCCAGCCGAGGATCTCGACGTCCATTCCCGGCACGCTGCGGGAGTACTGCCGGGCATACTCGCGGTCATATGCCGCCTGCAGGACCTTCCTTTCGCCATCGTCGATTGTACCGCCGCTGACTGGCACCTCGATTTCGTGTCCCTGTCCGAGATAGCGCATGAAACAGGTGCGGCGCTCCTCGAGGGGGACATCCCCGGCTCCCTGGCGGACGATGGTCGATGCCTCTTCGGCCAGGGCGGAGTAGATCCCTGCCACGACCGTGGCATCGAACGTGGCCAGGGTCATGTAACGGCTGCGCACGACCTCGAATGCGACCGGTGCACGCAGCATGCCGACGGCAGAGCCAACGCCAGGGTGGAGAGGGATGACAACGCGCCTGATGCCGAGCTTTTCGGCCATGCGGCAGGCATGCAGGGGACCTGCGCCTCCGAATGCAATCATCGTGCATTGCCTCAGGACCTTGCCTCGCTCGACCGCATGAACCTGGGCAGCGCTGGCCATGTTCTCGTCGACGACTTCCGACATGCCGAGCGCTCCGGCCACGACATCCATGGAAAGTGGATCGGCAATGTCCTGCCGGATGGCCTGCCGGGCCGCATCGGTATCGAGGGTCATGCTGCCGCCGGCGAATCCCGTTGCCTCAAGGCGACCAAGAACGAGATCGGCGTCGGTAACCGTGGCATCGGTGCCGCCTCTGGCGTAGCAACTCGGCCCCGGTTCCGATCCGGCACTGCGCGGACCGATCATGATTCGCCCGAGGCCGTCAATTCCGGCTATCGATCCCCCTCCGGCGCCAATCTCGATCATCTCGATCACCGGCAGGCGAACGGTCATGCCGCTCCCTTTCATGAAGCGTGCCGCACGGGCAATTTCGAAGATACGGGCTGTCTGCGGCCTCGCATCGTCGATCATGCAGATCTTGGCCGTCGTGCCGCCCATGTCGTAGGACAGCACGCGGGGCTCCCCGCATCTGTCTGCCACCTGCGCGGCGAGCACTGCGCCTGCGCTCGGTCCCGATTCGACGAGACGGACAGGAAAGCTCACCGCCGTCTCGAGTGAGCAGATGCTGCCGCCCGATGTCATAAGCAGCAACGGCCCACGGATGCCGGCATCGGCAAGCTCTGCCGCAAGCGCACCGAGATAGCCGGCCATCAACGGCCGCACGTAGGCATTGCACACGGTCGTGGTGAGCCGTTCGTACTCCCTGACTTCGGGACAGGCCTCTGAAGAGAGGGTGATGGATACGTCGGGACACTCACGCAGGATGAGATTGCGAACCCGTTCTTCGTGACACGGATTGGCATAGGCGTGCAGGAGACCTATGGCGACGGATTCGACGCGCTCGTCACGGATCTTTCCGGCGATCTCCAGGACACTCGTCTCGTCGAGCTCGATGAGCGGGGTTCCGGCGACGTCCATACGCTCCGTCACCGGCCAGGTAAGGTGGCGAGGGACCAGTGGCTCGGGCTTGTTCAGCCAGATGTCATACTGATCGTATCGGTTCTCATAGGCGAGGCGCAGCGTATCGCGGAAGCCGCGGGTACACACCAGGGCCGTTCTCGCACCCCTTCTTTCGATGAGCGCGTTGGTGGCAAGCGTGGTGCCGTGAGTCACCGAGAGGACGGTATCGACACCGATGCAGGCCTTCTCCAGCGCCAGTCTGACACCGGTCATCACGCCACGCTCCGGTGCTCGCGGTGTCGTGGGAACCTTCGATGTCTCGAGGCGGCCATCACCGGTTTCAAGGGCAACGTCCGTGAACGTGCCGCCGACATCAATTCCGATGCGGACGCGACCTTGGGATGCGGCGTATTCAGACATCGTGTTCAGTGTGCTGAGTGATTGATGCAATTCGGACCGCAACGGACGGCGCCTGGCTTGGCCAGGCATGCCACGAACAGCCAGGTTGCCGGGAGAATGCCACTCGTTGAAATCCCGTCAACCACCGCGACGCCTGGTGGCAGTCGGGCAACGCATCCCGTGACCATCTTGCCGCATCCTTGTCCGGCGCAAGGTTGGGGAATCGAGCGAGCGAATCCCCCTGATGAGGGACCCGCCGGTCTGCGCAGCGGCATTTCCTGTTGCGGGCGGTCACGAAGCGGTTTGACTCTGCCGGCCGGCAAAGAACCGGCAGAGTTCAGAGTCGGGCACTTGGCGTTGCGAGTAGGTAAAGGTGCCGCGATCGCGGATCTCCGCAGCTGCGTCCCGGATGAGTCCGAACGTGGCGCGGGCCAGCGACGCGCCAATGCTGATCCGTTTGATCCCCAGATCCTCGAGCTGGTTCACGGTCATCGGATTGCCGGCAAGTCCCATGACCACGTTGACCGGGGCGTCGACCTCCTTCACCAGACGGCCAATGGTCTTGGCGTCGGTCATCCCGGGCACATAGAGGCAGTCCGCTCCTGCATCTCTATAGGCCGTGGCCCTCGTTACTGATTCCGCGAACGGATTCTCGGATCCGACGAGATAGCACTCGGCCCTTGCCGTCAGGACAAACGGAAACGGCAGGGAGGCCGCAGTCGCCGCCGCCGCCTCGATTCTCTCTACCGCCAGGGTGTGATCGTAGAGCTTGCCCGTGCCATAGGAGGCGGCAAAATCTTCGATGCTCGCGCCGACCGCGCCAGTCTCTGCCACCCGGAAGATGGTCTCAGCCACCTCCTCCGGGGAGTGACCGTAACCGTCTTCGGCGTCCACGCTGACCGGTATCCGAACGGCGCGGCAGATCCGGTCGGCTTCCTCCAGCGCCGCTTCCCGAGTGAGTGCGCCTTCGTAGTCCGGCAGTCCCAGACCGAAGGCGATTCCCGCGCTTGTCGTGCCCACCGCTGGGAAGCCGGCAGCTTCGAGCATGCACGCGCTGCCGGCGTTCCATGCATTCGGCATCACGAATGTTCCGTCGGCCGAATGCAGTTCCCTGAACACTGTCCCTCTGCTTTTCTGTGCGTCATCCATGGTCCGGCAATCCCCTGCACACTTGCTGGTAGAGAGTTCCTGAGACATGTGATCAAGGGGGCGCTGCGATGGTCGTGGCGGCCTGCTCCCCGGGGCCCTCGGAGCCGTCGCGCAAGGAGCCCGGGTATGTGATCACAACAAACCTCCGGTGCTGTTTACGGGCACGCGTCGCGCGATGGAAAGGAAATCTCGTCACGTGTGTCCGGACAGATGTCGCTCGCATGGCGGATTCACTCACGCCGGATCCTCCGTTCGACGTGGGCCAGCCTACGTTGCCCTTGCAGGTATCGACTATCGGGGATCGGGAGGGCTTTTTGAATTCTCCGGCATGACGACCTGTCGTGCCATTTCGATGATCGGGGCGCCAACCGAAAGCGGCCCGGCAATCGAAACGGGTACACGCCCGGACCCCTCGCGAACGCCCGCCGGCCGTGCGTCCGGGTCAAAGTGCCCTTGACCGGTCTAGTGTCGTGATAGTATACAAATTGTCGACAATACGTGACATGACAGTCACGTTGGTGCCCCGCATCCTCGGTACCCCGCGTCGGCTCGCATCAGCGGTCGTCGCCCGCAACAAGGAGAGCAATCGTGTTCAAAGGCATCATTCCCCCCATCATCACGCCGTTTCACGACGACCTCGGCATTGACGAGGCCGGATACGCCGAAGTGATCGAGTACATGATCGCCGGCGGCGTCCAGGGCATCGTCTGCGGCGGAACAACGGGTGAGAGCTACGCCCTGACGCGAGACGAGAGGGTCCGTCAGTTCCGCTTTGCGAAGGAGGTGATTGGCGGTCGCGTGCCCTTGGTCTGCGGCGTGAACGACATGACGACGACGGGCGCTTGCGCGTATGCCGCTGCGGCGAAGGAAGCGGGTGCCGACGGCATCCTCCTGGCGGCGCCGCCCTATTCTCTGCCGACGGAGCGCGAACTTGCCGCTCACTGCCTGGATGTCGACCGAGCCTGCGGGTTGCCGATCATGCTCTACAACTACCCTGGCCGCACCGGCGTTGAGATGGGTGCCGATTTTCTCGAGGAGGTCGGTCGACGGGCCACATTCAAGGCGATCAAGGAAGCCAGCGGCGACATCGACCGGCTGCACCTTCTCGCGTGCGACTTTCCGCACATCGAAATCAGCTGCGGCGCTGAAGACCAGGCGCTTGAGTTCTTTGTCTGGGGCGCTACGAGCTGGGTCACGCCGATGGGCAACTTTTTCGTCGAGGAGGCGGTCGATTTCTACAACGTCTGTACGCGGGACAAGGATTTCGACACGGCGCGTGCCATGATGACGGCTCTGCTGCCGCTCATGTCAGCCATCGAGGGCGGCGGCAACTACGCTCAGTCGGTCAAGTACGCCGTTGCTTTCCAGGGACTTCCCGCTGGGCCGGTCCGCCCGCCTATGCGGGAAATGAATGAAGAACTGAAGCGCGAGCTGCATCAGGTCCTTGAGACCGTCAAGACGACGCTGGGCGAAATCCGCTCACGCGCGAAAGACAATGACGGAGAAAGGCATGTCCGGCTCGTTGGATGAGGATGAAACTGCGGCCATCACGTCGCAACGTGCATGGCCGGCGATCGCGTGCACCGGTGGCGTTTTCGCAGTCGCCTGATCGGGCAGGATGTTCGAGACCATGACTTCGACGGCTGGCAGTCATCGTTGAGGAGACGTCGTGCATTTGAGGCGGTGCGAAGCGTTCGAGTGCGGAGTTGGGTCGTGTCGTTGCCCGATCGAACACAACGACCCTCTTCTTCTTCGTGATGCTGACCGAACGCCAGTTCAAGGGGCCAGCTGGCCTTGAAGGCGTGGCGACCATGACGGCTATGTCTTCATCACGGGCAGTGCTGACAAGGAATTCACAATCCTCCGTGACCTCGTTGATAATGACCTGAAGGCGCCGGCTTCGTAGCCCGTCGCGAGGGCGGTGTGCGAGGGTGCGGCCCTTTGTTGGAGGGGCAGAACTGCCGTTCGACGAACGTTCCGCGCCGGATGTCGGACCGCCCTGAGTCTGCGGTTCGCCGCCAAGGGAGATTCGCATCCATGCAGTGGTCGAAAACGTTGACGATGGTTGAGGCCCACGCGGAAGGAGAAGTGGGCCGCGTCGTGACCGGAGGCTTCGTGAATGTTCCCGGAGAAACGGTGGTCGCCAAGCTGGATCATCTGAACCAGGTCGACGACAGCATTCGCCGGTTCTGCGTATTCGAACCTCGTGGCTGCGCCCAAATGAGCACGAACCTCGTTTTTCCCGCGACCCGCCCTGACGCCGATGTCGGGTTCATTGTCCTGCAGGGCGACAAGGCACACGCCATGTCGGGCTCGAATGCCATCTGTGTCACGACGGTCCTGCTGGAGACAGGCGCCATCCCGATGACGGAACCGGAAACGGTGGTTCGTTTTGACACGGCTGCTGGACTGGTTGCCGCACGCGCCGCGTGCCGCGATGGCAAGTGCGAGCGTGTCACCCTCGACATGCCTCCGGGATTCGTGGAGGACCTGGACGTCGGTCTCGACGTGCCGGGGCTCGGGTCGGTCACGGTCGACATTGCGTTTGGCGGACTCTACTACGCTCTGATCGATCCCCGGCAGCTTGGCCTTTCGATCGAACCGAGCCAGGGACGTGCGCTGGTGGACGCCGGATCGAAGATTCATCGCGCCGCCAACGCCGCTCTCTCGTTCTGCCATCCGGAGGTCCCGTCCCTTAACAGGTTGTCCTATGTCATGTTCGTCGACACGCTCGACGACGGCACGCTGATCGGCACGACTGTCCTGCCGCCCGGCCGCCTGGACCGCTCGCCATGCGGGACCGGCAACACGGCCCGCCTGGCCGCACGTTGGGCCCGCCACCAGACCCGTCCCGGCGAAGTCTTCACGGCGAAATCGATCATCGGCAGCACGTTCAGCGTCGAGTTCGTGGGCCCGGCGCGGGTCGGCCCGAAGCCGGCGATCCGTACCCGGGTTTCCGGACGTGGATGGATCCACGGGGTTCACCAGATTGGGTTGGATCCGAGCGATCCGTTTCCTGGCGGCTTTCTTCTCTCGGACACCTGGGGCGATGCCTTCGACCTTCTCTCATCCTGAACGCGCGAGACTGGTCTGCCGGCCTTCGGGCCGGTGATTCTGGGTCAACGGCGTTTCGACAGCGTGATTCCCGGCCGAAGAGGGGTTTGGCGTCGCGGTGATCGATCCCCGCGCGCCGGACGAAGGCGGTTCGTCTTGCGCCATCCGATTGGGAATTATATCCTTGATTAGCCATGCGCCATGCAGTAGTTTCGTCTCACCAATGGGGAGAGTCAGGCATGACGACGGTGCATTGTGTGGCGACAGCAAGCGTTTTCCGCGTTCGCGGTGAACTGGAGGGTGCTACCCCGATCCGGCCTCTGGAGGCGGTGGTGATCCAGTTTCCTGCCCCTCAAGCCATCGATGAGTGGGAGATCCCTTCCGCACCTTTATCGATTGCGGTTCGCCCAGAAGCGGCGATCGAGTTGGCGATTGCCCTTTACGAGTCCGCAACGGCTCAAACATAGCCTTGGCGATCTCTTCCGGGCTGGCGTCGACCGGTGGAAGCATGATGCCTCGTTCCTTCTTCGACATGGCACTCTCCTCAGAACTGGAACCGCAACATTATCATGTGAGGTCCGGGCCAGCCACCTTAGTCGGCGTTGCTTTGCTCAAGCGACCTCAGATACTCCAGCACCTTTTCGTTGGACTCGATTACCTCTAAGAACTGCTCTTCTAGTCGGGTAAGACGGTTGTCGACGTCCTGCTCCAGCATGAGGATTCGCGCATTGAATTCGTCTGCCTTGGCAACGAAGTGGTCCACGAACGTCAGCACACCACCAATGATAACGACAAGCGTAACCGCGGCCTGACACATTGTCCTGATGGTCTTCTGTTGCTCTTTGGCCATCAGCATCTCTCCTGAATTCGGACACGACCACGCTGACAGCATATTTTGTCTGCCAATAAGACGCAACTTTTTGCCGCACTTATTGCGCTGTGCATCGCGATCTCCTACCGTGACTTCGTCAACATTACACGCGCCCGCTCTGTCGGGTCGCCCGCTGAATACAACAGCCCTCTGACCCGGTGGGGATAGCTACCCTGCCTGGCGAATAGGCGGGACTTCCACTTCGCGTGTGATGTTGACACGGCCCGGCACCCCGTCGGGTCGTTCTTGTCACACGCGCGATGAGGAGACGCCGGATGACCACGATACGACAGACAACGCCCTGCGCCCTGTTCCCGCTGTTCCTTGCTGCCACGATGGCGGGTTGCGGCGGTGGAGGAGGTGGGATGTCCGCCACCACCGGAGGCGGGATGCCCCCGACGATCGATCCGGCGTCAACGGGTGGCTTTGCCTGGAGCGCAAGGCGCGTAGGCGTCGCCGGTCAGAGCCTCGCCGGGTTCCTCGGATACCACGATGCCAACGACTCGCCATTCTCGCTACCCGGACTCCAGCGGTGGGGTTCAACCCCGCCGGTCGTGCGTGTCGCGGCCGATGGGGCCTCATCCCGCTATGTCCGAGACGTGCGCCGTGCCGTCGAGATCATCAACAGCGCCCTTCCCCGAGACTACCAGCTGACCTTCTACCCGACGCTGAGACCCAACGCCGCGATGAGGTTTGGTCACGCAGAGGAGTATTTCGACGGCGAGATTACCGTGAACTTCTACCCCGAGAACCTGGGTGGATTCATGCAGAACAGCTACGGACGCGAACCCGACATCTATGGCCCCGTGCAATATTCCTGCACACTTGACGGTGATTCCTGGAACACTTGACGGCGAATCCTGCCGCACTTGACGGCTGAGGTGGCGCCATCTTCGTTCCCTTGTGCGCGTCTTGGGAGACCTCCCTGTTGGTTGGTTGGGTTGCTGGCCGGAGGCCAGCCGGGTGCGAGCGTATGCGAGCCATTTCTTCCATTCAACAGCCGGCGAACGCGGCGGCTGGCCCTTTCCTGAGGCATGGCCGCCGCGCGTTCCGGTCCTGGGAACGGCGCCCAGGCGCCGCAGGCGCCCATGGACCCGGCCGCCAGGCCGGGCTCGCTTGAGGGACCGTTGTCGGGAGGCGGCAACGCGAGAAGGCCGACCTGATGGTGCCGGGTGCCGGTGACGTTACCGCCCTCAACGGAGTTCTGCGGGTCATGTGTCACGCCCGTAACCGAGCGGCGGATCGAGGTCCTCGAGGGTCTCGATGTCGGCCTCGGCCATGGCCTGCAGGCGCTCCCCGTAAGGGGTGTCGTGGAGCGTATCGGGAAGGGCGTCGAGGCAGCGGCGCCAGTGCTCCTGCAGGGCGATGAGTTCGGCCAGAGCATCGCGCCAGCGTTGCGCGCGCGAGCGCCGGTCCCGGGGCTTTCGGGTGATGACGGGACGGTGCCCGGCCTTGAGCCGTTCGCGGTATCGGCGCTGCTTCTCGGCGGGGGTCAGGGCCATGGCGGATCTCCCCTCATGCACCGCCCAGGGGCGGCGGCCGGTTGCGCTTGCGCTGGGATTCGCCGGTGATCTCGATGCGGTAGGCATTGTGGACGATGCGATCGAGGATGGCGTCGGCGATGGTGGGTTCGGCGATCACCCTGGGCCAGTGCTCCACGGGGATCTGACTGGCGATCAGCAGCGAGGCCCGGGCGTGGCGCTGCTCGACGATCTCGAGCAGGTCGCGGCGGCTCTCGGCGGAGAAGTTCTGCAGACCCCAGTCGTCGAGCAGCAGCAGCGAGACCCTGGCGAGCCGCCGCATGAGCCGGTAGTGCGTTCCCCTGTCGCGGGCGCGGGCGAGTTCGGAGACGAGTTCGGGCACGCGCCGGTAGAGCACGGATACCTTCTGGCGGCAGGCCTGATGAGCGAGGGCACAGGCCAGGAAGGTCTTTCCGGATCCTGTTGGTCCGACGATGATCAGGTTGAAGGCCTGGCGGATCCAGTCGCCGGCGGCGAGTTCGGTCAGCGTGGTGCGCGTGATGCCGCGGCCGGCACGGCAGTCGACATCCTGGAGATCGGCGCGGATGCGCAGCTGGGCCTGGCGGAGGTGGCCGAGGTAGCTCTTGTGATCGCGGTACTGGACCTCGCGTTCGATCATCATGGCGAGGCGGTCGTCGAAGTCGAACTGATCGATGTCGGCGATGTCGCGCTGTTCCTCGAGGGCCTCGACCATGCCGACGAAGCCGAGTTGCAGCAGGCGTTCGACATTGGGTTGACGCAGCGTCATGGGGTGTCTCCCTGGTTGTTGTCACGGTAGTAGTCCCCGCCCCTGATGTTGCTGTGACGGGGGATGGTCTCGCGGACTTCCGGGCGTGGCGCCGGCGTCGGGATGCCGTTCCTGAGGCGCTCCCGGAGGAAGCCCGAGGCGAGGCGGTTGAGGTCGAGAGCCTCGCCACAGAGCGCCTCGAGGCGATCGGCGCCGTGGCCGTCGGCGAGACGGATCATGCCCTGCACGGTGGCGAAGGCCTGTTCGGGGAAGTCGCGGGAAGCGAAGCAGCGCTCGGCCCAGGCGAGGGCATGAGGTCCGATGCGCCGGGCCTGGGAGAGCAGGATGTTGCCCCAGTCGGGCTTGCGGATGTCGCGCACCGCCCGGAGGCGGTCGGGCATGTGTTCGGGGCTTGTGGCGTACTGGTTGGTGCCGCTCTTGAGACGGTGCACGGCGATGCGTTCGCCCTCCCTGGCGACGAAGATCTCGACCATGCGTTCGCCGACGCGGACGTCGACTTCGGCGCCGATATGGCGTTCGGGCGCGGAGTAGTGGTTGCTCTGGATTCGGACATGGCTGTTGGGTCCGACCTTGCGTTCGATCCATTCGCCCCATTCCCAGGGGTCCCGGGGCAGGGGCTTGAGAGCGGCCCGCTCGCTGGCCTCGAAGAGGTCGCGCCGGGTCGCGCCGCATGCCATCGGCGCCTCGTTCAGCTGTTCGAGCTGGCGCCGGATCGCGGCGTTCATGGCGTCCAGAGAGAAGAAGGTCTGATGACGCAGCGCGAGCAGGATACGCGTCTGGACGACACCGACGGCGGCCTCGACGGGGCCCTTGTCGGTGGATCGCCCCTTGCGTGCCGGAAGCACGGCGAGATCGTAGTGTTTGGCGAACTCGCGGAAGCTGGGGTTGAGCTGGGGATCCTCGCGGTCCGCCCTGGTGACGCCGGCCTTGAGGTTGTCGATGACCCAGCGCTCGGGACAGCCGCCGAACGCCTCCAGCGCCCGGCGGTGGGCCATCGTCCAGTATCGCACGCTCTGGTCGGGCACCGCCTCGGCGTGGATCAAGTTCGAATGCGCCAGCACGGCCACGAAGATCTCCACATCCTCATCGCCGCGGCCGCTCCTGAGGCTCAGGGTCTTGCCCGAGAAGTCGGACATGCCATAGAGGCCCGGCGCGTAGTCGAAGCGCGCCTGCGCCTGCCCGGGCCGTTCCTGCCGGCGCTTCTTGAGGAGCCCGCAGAAGCGGCTGTAGGTGTAGGCCCTGCCTCCTTGAGCCAGGGCCTCGTCGCGGTACTCGGACCACAGCTGACGACGCGTCAGGCGGGCGCGGCGGCGATCGCGCGGCGCCTCGAGTTCCTCGATGATCGCCTCCCAGTCGGGCTGCACCCGGTCGCTGTCGCGATCCGCCGCCGGATAAAGCCGGGCCCGCAGTGTGCCGTCGTCGAGATCCTCTGGCAGCGGCCAGGAAAGGCCTGCCGCCTCGCTGCGGGCCAGCACGTGCGAGACGGTTCCCGTGCTCACCCCGACCGCCACGGCGATCTCGTCCCGCGACAGGGCGTGATCGTGACGGTGCCGAAGAATGTCCTTGATGTTCATCATGCCGATTCTCTTCATCGCGCTCTTGCCTTCCGGTTCGATACGCGAACCGGTCTGACAGGGATGGAAGAGACAGGGCACCTCGGAGATCCCGCTGGCCGCCTCGCCACGCCGCTCGGCAGGGCAGGGTCAGGCTCGGACCAGGACCGTCAAATGCTCAGGATTCGCCGTCAAGTGTCCAGGAATCACCGTCAAGTGTTCCAGGAATCGCCGTCAAATGTCGTAGGAATCGCCGTCAAATGCGCCAGGATTTTGCAGCCCCGACACGGATGTGCACACGGCAGCCCGCGTTTCGGTTGCGGACCCGCGCAACCACGCTCACCGACTGGCGCTGATCATTCACGAGATCGGCCATGCACTCGGCATCGGCGGGGATACCTGGGGCAACATCGAGAACCTGTGGCCCCGGTCGATCATGACGTACCAAGATGGACGGCCTTTGCGCCCGAACGGTCGTGACGTGATCTACCCGCTGGACCGGGACTCGTTTCTGGCTCTCTACACCGTCCTTGAGCCAGGCATGGACCCCGACGAGATCACGGCGGCCCTCGCAGGATGGACCGCTGAGGCGTACCGGATCGAGGACGGCTTTACGCTGGACAGCGGCGAGGTGATCGGCTTCGGCGCATGGTCGCGGGGCGTGTGGGCCGAGCCTTGGGCAGACTTCGCCATGTCGACTACTTCGCTGGCGTCCAGCACGTCGCTGAGCGGCACAGTCACATGGTCTGGCCGACTGGCAGGGATGGAGCCAGACGGCGACGCGGTGCGCGGAGACGCCGCGCTGATCGTGGATTTGACCACGCTGGACGGGGACGCGGAGTTCACAGGGCTTGAGACCTGGGCGGCTGGCGTGAACCCGTCAAGCGTCGCGGGCGACCAGTGGGGCACTGGCAGTCTGGAATACGACGTGACGATAACCGGCGCGTCATTCTCCGACAGCACCGGCTCGGTGTCCGGCGGGTTCGTCGGTGAAGGCCATCAGGGCATGGCGGGCACGTTGAGCCGGTCTGACCTGCAAGCCGGCTTCGGCGGCGTGAGGGACGAGCCATGAAGCCCGGCGGACCGACAATGCGACGAGCATTCAGCAAGTTCGTCATTACAGCGATCGTGACGCTCATGGCATCCGGGGCAGCGAACGCCTTTCAAGAATCCGTGACCCTTACGGGCTACCTGCCACCGCTCACACCCTGGGGCGGAACCCATAGTGGTCCAAGCTATGTCCTGTGCCCCGAACCTTGGACGCGGATGGTCAGCGTGACAGACGGCAGCATGTACAGCGAGGCTTGGCACTGCGTGCCGCTCAATCACTCCTGCTTCACGACACACGGGCAGACGCAGGGCTTTGGCTGTGGCGGCGGAGGGGTCAGCGGCTGGAAGGTCACCGCGCCAGCGCCGGCTGTGCCGGTCAGCTACGATCAGATCCTCGCGGAAGTCGAACAGATGGTCATCACGCCCTGCCTTCGTGCCATCGTCCGCCATGGCGGCGGCGTGGAAGGGCTGACAGAGGATGAGGTCATCGAACTGTCCCGCTCCATGTCGGGCGACACCTGGGACGCCACCGCGGAGAATCTTGCCGGCATCGTTCAGGGCCAGGGCGAGGACGCAAGGGCGCTCCTCTACCAGTTCGGTCTGTCGCAATGCATCGCGAGTGGAACCCAGTGATGGAAGAGAAGATCAAGGGATTCGCGAAGACCTTACGCGACATCGCGGCGCTCCTGATCGTCGTTGGCCTGCTGCTGACCGTGCTGATGGTGCTGGTGGGGTGAACCGGACCTTGATCGGACCGGCCTGATCGGCTAAAGAGCCGTCGTGGCCGCGACGCATCGCGGTGGCATCCAGAAACGCCGAAGGCGGCCCGACCGACCGCCTTCGACAAATGGATGTCTGGTGTAACCCAAGAGGACGCACCAAACAGGACATAGAGACGGCAATCATAGCGATTCCGGTGAACCCTGCAAGTGCGCCCTCCTCATCCAGGAGGACGCTATGCGCCCTATCTTCAATCGTTCTCGTTTCGATGAACCGTTCAACCATGTCGGACTGGCGTTCGATCCGCCCGTCAACGACGCCACGCTGCTGTCAGCAGTGCCTCAAGCACAATCGGTCGGCAATCCGGAAGTCGGTCTGATCGATGTGCTCGGGTACATTGTCGCCGGACTGGCACACCTTGGGCGGCAGTTCGATGCCGCCGTCAAACGCTGGGACGCTTACTTCACCGGGTCAGGATCGAGCGCCTGAGTCCAGTCCGTTGTCCGCGATCAGGTCTGCGTATGTCAGCCGCTTGCCAACCATCATCGCCACTGTCTTCACCATCATCTCGATGGTGTCTTCCTCGCGCAAGTTGTGCCGGGTGGCAAACTCGTTGACGTAGCGCTGAAGGTGCTTCGGGCTGATCTTGTGGAACGTGCCCTTGTGCGCCCGCCGCACCATGCTCCAGAAGCTCTCCATGCCGTTGATGTGCGCCTGCTCGCGGACATATTCGCCGACGCTGTGGTTGACGGTCTCGCGGTCGAAATCCGACATCCCGTCATAGGCTTTCGCCTCGTCGGAGTAGAGCGTGGCCCCGGTCTCGACGTGCTCCCGGACAAAGCCCTGGAGCGTGGGTCCGTCGGTCTTCTCGACCACCTTGGCGCGGACCTGGTTGGTCGCCCGATCCTTGACCCCGACAACCGCGGTCTTGTCTGCGGTACCGCGTCCGACCCCGGCTTTCGCCAACTCCTTGCGCTTGCGGTTCGACATGTTCTTGCGCTTCCCGCCCCAATAGGACTCGTCCACCTCTGCCGGACCGCTCATCGGGCCCGATGTATCGCTCCATGCCTCGCGGAGACGCTGCGCCATGAAATAGGCGCTCTTCTGCGTGATCTTGAGATCGCGGTGCAGCTTCATCGAAGACACGCCCTTGAGGCTGGTCGACCAGAGGTAGATCGCGATTGCCCACTTCTGAAAGGGGATCCGGGAGCGATGCATCACGCTGCCGACCCGGACGCTGTAGTGGCCCCGGCATGAGGTGCAACGGTACGGCATGGGCTTGCGCGACGGGATCGCCCGCTGGCGCTCCGTGCTGCCGCACAGGGGGCAGTGCGACGGCTTGCCAGCCTCACCCCACCGCGCTGTCTCGAACCAGCGTTCCGCTGTCGCATCGTCTGGGAACATCTGGAACAGCTCGATGAGGGAAATCCCCTCACGGTACGACTTGCCGGGTCCTGCCTTGGTCATCTTTGTTCCTCCATTATCAGGAGTCTAGCAAGTATGGCGTGGCTAGTAAAGGATATAATGGCCATCCGATTGACCGCCGGGACTCCATGCCGTGTCGGGAGTCCGCAGCCAAGCCTCAGTCCCTTGGGCAAACAGTACGTGTCCCTATAGGGCGCTTTCGCGGTCACGCCGCCTTGGTGCCGCAAGACCATCTTCACGGCGCCTGTCGGGTTCGATCCGGTCGCGGGGGCTATCCGTAGACTGCGACTGGGTTGCCCACCGACCGACGATCGAGGTCGACACCGAGGCCCGGCCCTTCGCCGGCCCGCATCGTACCGTCGGTTCGACAGGGCCCTCCCGTCGCCGTGTCGACCGTCACATAGCTGTTGAAGTCGGTCGAGGAGAAGCGAACGCGTTCGGGCGTTGAATGGGCAAGATGGGCGATTGCCGCCGTGACGATATCCGATCCCCAGCTGTCTTCGATCGTCATCGCGATCCCGAGCGTAGCGCACACGTCGCGAATCACCCTCGCCTTTGACAACCCACCCACCTTCGAGATCTTCAGGTTGATGTTGTCCATCGCGCCGTCGTGGTAGCCGCGCAGCAGCATCGAAAGGCTGTCGATGTTCTCGTCCAGGATGAACGGCCGCGCGGTCCGCGAGCGAACGGTCAGGCATTCCTCATAGCTCTTGCACGGTTGTTCGATGTAGACGTCGCAGTCCGCCACGGCATCGACGACACGGGCGGCCTCATGCGCCAGCCAACCGGTATTGGCATCGGCAACCAGAATCTCACCTCGATCGAGGATCTCGCGCGCCAGAACGATGCGCTCAATGTCCTCGTCCGGATTGCCGCCGACCTTGAGCTGGAACTTCCGGTATCCCTGATCCCGGTAGGACGCGACATTTCGTGCCATTTCCTTCGGCGGCAGCTGGCTGATGGCGCGGTAGAGGGCGACGGCATCACCTTGACGCCCGCCCAACAGGTCGCAGACGGGCATGCCGGCGCGCTTGCCCAGCAGGTCCCAACACGCCATGTCGATGGCTGACTTGACGTACGGGTGGCCCAGCAGCGCCGTATCCATGACCGTGTTGATCGTCGCCAGGTCGGTGGCATTGAGCCCGATCAGGTGCGGCGCAAGTTCCTCAATGCCCGCGCGGGCTCCCTTGCCGAATGCCGGCAGGTAGAACGGGCCCAGGGGACAGACTTCGCCGATCCCCGTGGCGTCGTCTGTCATGACCTCGACGATCGTGCTGTCGAACACCTCGACGTACTTGCCCTCGGCCCAGGAGTAACGGCCTTCCACCAACGGCAATTCGACCTGGTAGACCTTGAGTTGCCTGATTCGCATGAGTATGCCCCCGTAAAACTCTCGATGCGCCGTCAGCGGACCTTGGCAAGGAAGCGCTGTGTTTTTTCGGATTGCGCCGCACCGAATATCTGGGACGGCGGGCCGATCTCCTCTATCCGCCCCTCGTCGACAAAGGCGACCCGGTCGGACACGTCGCGCGCAAAGCCCATTTCGTGGGTGACACAGATCATCGTCGCTCCCTCGCTGGCGAGCAGCCGCATCGTGTCGAGAACCTCTCCCACGAGTTCCGGATCCAGTGCCGAAGTCGCCTCGTCGAACAGCATGTAGTCCGGTTCCATGGCCAGCGCCCTTGCGATCGCCAGGCGTTGCTGCTGGCCACCCGACAGCCTCGAGGGATAGACCTCCAGCTTGTCGCCCAGCCCCACGTGCTCGAGTTGCGCCCTGGCGGTCTCGCGGGCCTCGGCACGCGACTTCCTCTTCACGATCCTGGGTGCGAGAGCGACGTTTTCCAGGGCGGTCAGGTGCGGAAACGAATTCCATTGCTGGAACACCATCCCGAGGCGCTGCCGCAACCTGTTGAGATTGGTGTTGCGTCCATGCACGTCCTCGCCATCGACAAGGATCCGCCCGCCCTGGATCGATTCGAGCCCGTTGATGCAGTAGAGCAGGGTCGATTTTCCCGATCCGCTGGCACCGATGATGCTGATGACCTCACCATTGTGAACGGTGAGGTTGATGCCGCGAAGCACTTCGAGCGGACCGAACGACTTGCGTACACCTTCGATTTCAATCATGGCTCCATCTCCTCTCCAGCCGCTCGGAAAGGCGGGCGATCGGGAACGAGAGTGCAAAGTAGAAGGCACCGACGACCGCCAGAACGAGGAAAGGTTCCTGTGTTCTGGTGATCAGGATCTGGGAAGCGCGCAACAGCTCCATGTAGCCAAGCACGGAAACAAGCGCCGTGTCCTTGAGGACTCCGAGCGCGACGCCGGTCCACGAGGGCAACATGGCACGAATGCCGATTGGCCAGACGACGTAGCGCAGGTCCTGCCAGTAGCTCATGCCGAGGGAGCGGGCCGCGCGGCGGGTCGAAATCGACACCGCCTCGATACCGCCGCGCGCAACCTGAGCGACAAGGGCACTGGTGTACATGACCAGGACCAGGGTGCCCGCCCCGAAGGGATCTAGCGGAAAGCCGACGATCGGGAAGAAGTTGAAGAACAGGACGAGCTGGATGATCAATGGCACGCTGCGGAAGACATCGAGGACCCAACCGAGGGTCGCGGCGCCATACCAGCGGCCAATCGAAAGCAGCCATCCGAACACGATGCCGAGCACCGTACCGCCCGAGATTCCGAGCACGGAGATCAGCAGGGTTCGCCCGGCCGCCTCGAGCAGGAACCAAAGGTCTTCGACCCTGAAGCTGGTGAAGAACTCTATGGAGTCCGATTCGGACATTCACGGGCTCCGTCAGTACCGGAACAGGCGCCAGGCGATCAGCCTGGACGCGCCGAGGATGATCTTGACCAGCCCGTAGTAGATGGCGGCGGTGAACAGGAAGTACTCGAATATGCGGAATGTCTTGGACGCGAGAAACTGGGTCTCTCCGGTCAGTTCGCGGAACCCGACGAGCATGCCGAGAGAGCTCATCAACACCGCCCATACCATCTGATTGGTCATGGGGTAGTACACGATACGGAAGACCTGCGGGATGATGATGCGGACATATGTCTGGACTGCGGACATGCCGAGCGAGCGCGCCGCGCGGTACTGTGTATCGGGGATGGCATTGAAGCCGCCCCGAAAGTTCTCGGCGAGATAGCCCGCATTGTTGAACGAGAGTCCGCACAGAACGATCATGTAGGGGCTCAGGTGAAACCCGAATGCGCCGAGGCCAAAGCCGAAGAAGAAGAGCTGCAGCAGCGCGGGGGTGTTGCGTGCAATCTCGATCCAGCCAACTGCGAACCAGACCGTCGAACGGTTGCCCGACATCCTGATCAAGGCCAGGACGAGGCCGATCAGGATACCGATCACCATTGACAACACTGCCACTTCGAGCGTCACGAGTGCCGCCTCGAGCAGGTCCGGGAGCTTCCGGAACACAGGTCGCCAATGAAAGGTGTAATCCACCTGTTCGCCTCCCGCCGACCGTCGCAGCTGCGGCTTTCGTCACATTATCGGACCAACACCTGGATTTGCGCTACTGGTCAAGGAATGGGGCGAGGGACCTCACAGGCTCCCCGCCCCAAGTTCCACCGCGTCGCGGCGGCTGGCCGCACCGGCGGTGGTGCGTCGGTTGCCGCCGAAGATGACGGACGGAATCAGTACATCACGCCCGGAATGCGGAGTTCCGGAGCCTCGCCACCTACGAACCGGCCCCAGAGTTCCTGATAACGGCCGGAGCGTACCTGGTGGGTGATGAACAGATTCAGATAGTTGATCCATCCGAAGTCCTTGCGCGGCGCCACCACCGACGTGTAATCCGTCGTCCAGGGCATGCGCGGCCCGGCGATCACGGTGTCATACTGCGCGACAATGGGCTTGACTGCGGTGTTGGTCGTGATGCCGACATCCGCCTTTCCCTGGGCTACCGCGAGGAACACCTCGTTCTCGCTCTGGTAACCCTGATAGAGATCTTCCACACCCCATTCCGCTGCGTACTTCAGGTACTCCTGTTCAGGAATGGTTCCGACTGCAGCGGCGACACGCTTGCCCTTCAGATCCTCGAAGGTCACGACACCGGAATCGATCCCGACCACGGCCTGCGCGTAGTAGATGGCATACGGGATCGTAAAGCCGACCGTCTTTGCCCGCTCGAGCGAATCCGAGGTCCCGCCGAATACGACGTCAGCGCGATTCGTCACGATCGAGGGCAGGCGCTCGGCCCAGGTTACGGGCAGAATCTCGTAATCGACCTCGAGCGCGGCAGCCAGGTCCTTGCAGTACTCAACGTCGAATCCGACAGGTTCGTTGTTCTCGTCCCGATACCCGATGGGCGGGAAATCGAGAACGACCGCGCAACGCACGAGGCCATCGTTGATGACGTCATCCAGCTTGTCGGCTTTGGCGTCCTGCGTGGCCGCAAGAGAGAGAAACACGGCAACGGCTGCTACCGGAGCGAGATATCCACGTTTCATAGTCCATACTCCCCATGTGATCGTCCTGCCCTCGCTGGAACGAGGCCCAGGGGGGCTGGAACGAGGCCCAGGGGGGCAGTTGCAGAAGCATGCCATGTTCCATACAACGTGTATGCAAAGTCAAGGCCTTTCGCAGTCGGGCTTCTCGCCTGGTCATTGGTGCGTTTGCGCGAGTGTTTCGGATTGTGATCCGGTGGGGCCGGAACGAGACCGCGCGGCTCGGATTGGGAGAGCAAGGGATTGTCACGAATGAAGGCCCGGGTGTTTCGGTGTGCTCCCTCGCGTTCTGCGAGTCCAGCCGCTTCAGTGACGGACTGTGCGGCGCGACAGCATGACCTTGATCCGGAGCGCGGCGTCATGCTGCACGGGCGCACGGCGTATGCGGCGCGGCTGTCGTCGACGGAGCGCCCTAGTGACACCGCCTCGGGCAATCGGATAGTGTCCGATACCCTGCACATCCTGCGACATCGGCATCCAGCACAGCGCACTCGGCAGGGCGACAGGAGCATGCCATGACGGTGTTGAGCAAGGAGAGGCGCGCGCGGGGCGAAGCCGCACTGCAGATCTACCATGCGCTTCGCAGGGAGATCCTCGACATGTCGTTCGCGCCTGGAGCGCCTCTCGACGAGAACGGCATTGCGGCCCGCTATGCCGTCTCGCGCTCGCCGGTTCGCGAAGCGATCATTCGCCTGTCTGCCGACGGTCTGGTCCGCACCCTGCCCAACAAGAGCGCCATCGTCTCGCCGCTCAACCTCGAGGAGTTTCCCGCCTATGTCGATGCGCTCGACCTGATGCAGCGGGTCACCACACGGCTTGCGGCCCTGCACCGCACCGAGGACGACTTGAACAGGATCAAGGAGATGAGCCGCGAGTTCGACCGGGTGCGGAAAGCGGGCGATGCCCTTGCCATGATCGAGACCAATCGCAACTTCCACAAGGCGATCGCCGAAGCCGGAAAGAACCGCTACTTCACATGGCTTTACACGCGTCTGCTGGACGAGGGCCGACGGACTCTCAGGGTGTACTTCCATTCGCTCAACGATGCCCTGCCGGAAGATATCGCTCAGGAGCATGCCGGTATCGTCGACGCGATCGAGAGGCGTGATCCGGACCTCGCCGAAACCCTTGCCCACGAGCACACTGAACAGGTGGCGAATAGAATTCTGAGCTACCTCGGAACGCGCTACACGGTCGACTTCCCCTTGCAACGAACGGCCGCGGTCAATCCATGATGCCTCTTGAGCAGAACATCCCTCTTGCACTTGTGACTGCGCTCGATTCGACAGCCTTGCCGGTGGACCAGAGTGTCCCGGTGAATACCATTTCGCGAATTGGCATGCCGAAGTCGAGTTGATTCAGCAGCATCGGCAGCACACTGGCACCCCCTGGGGCACGGTGCGATGCCGTCGGGAGGAGTGTCCGCTACATCGTGTGCCTTCGTCGACAGCTCAAGCGAGAAGCGCATGCATTTGGCGTCGTTCCCGGTCAACCTGGATAGACTGGCAGCACCACGGCAGACGGCCGGGTTGCGTCGTGGAACACGCGCTGGGTCGCCTTCACGGGTGTGGTGCCAACGCCGAGCGGCTCACCGGTGTTCAGATTTCGGTCGTACCGGTTGAAGCAGCTCGATGAGATCTCGACACGAAGCCGGTGGTCGGGTGCGAGCGCATAGCTGACTGACCAGACATCAATCTCCAGCGCGTAGACCCTGCCCGGTTCCATCAACGCCGGTGTTTGCACGCCATCGCGGTAGCGTGTTCTCAGTATTCCATCCTGGATCAGATTGGCGCTCCCATCCGGCGCCACATCCACCAGAGCTACGGTCACATCGGTGTCCGGCGCATCACTCGAAAAACAGATCTTCGCCACAATGGGGCCCGTTAGCTCCAGACCATCGGCAAGGGGCTCGGTGGTGTAGACCAGTACGTCCCGGCGTTCTTCGAGTTCGCGTCGGTCTCCCATCTCGCCGGCCAACGACCAGCAGTCGATTCCCAATGTATCGGCAACGGGATCGGCCGGGTCATAGACAAAGCAGTCATGAGCCTCCCCGGCGGGCGGGGCATTCCATGAGAGACGACCGTCTCCCGATCGCGTGTTGGCTCCTCCGTTGGAGCGCAGATACATCGGCATGAGTCGAGTTTCGTGTGGGGGCCATGAATCGGTATCCCGCCAGACATCTTTGCCCATCACGAAATAGCGGATCTGCCCTCGAGCACCGAAGTCGGTGTCCCAGCCCGACAGATATCGATCGAAGAAGGCGCAGCTCGTGTCAAAACGTGCTTGCGCTGTCCCTTCCGCGACCGGCAGCAAACCCACCCGGCGCACCAGATCCGCCGTGCTCCGATGATCCCATGGCCCAATCAACAAATGCTGGTTGCCAGCCGCTTGATTGCGCTCGTGCATGCGCCGCCAGTCGACGATGGTGGGCCCCAGGTAGGTATCGAACCAGCCACCTCTGTGCAGTACCGGAATCTGAATGCGCTCGTAGCCGGCGAGGAGGCTTCGTTCCTCCCAGAACAGTGAGGGTTCGGGGTTGGCGATGATCTCATCGAAGTAGTCCGAAGTCGCCCCGGCATGACGACCAATGCCGGCCAGTGGCAAGTGCCAATAGTCCAGCCGGGAGAGGTCCTGATAGGTCTGGTCCGCCATCGCGATTGCCCAGGTGCCCATCGTATTGAGATGCAGGCACCCGTAGCGAAACGTGCAACTGAATCGATCAAGGCTGATGTTGCCCGGCGCAATACACTTCAGTGCGGGATGACCGCTGACCGCACCGGCGTAGCTCGTGAAGCCATAGTACGATTGCCCCCACATGCCTACCCGGCCGTTGGACCACGGTTGTCGGGAGATCCACTCGATGGTGTCGTAGCCGTCCGGAACTTCGTGCCGGTTGAGATTGGGCTCGAAGACACCCTCGGAGCCCCACTTTCCCCGCACATCCTGCACAACCGCCGCGTAACCCTTGCGTGTCCAGTACTCGGCCACCTCAGGCATGTTGCACCACGCTTCGGTCTTGCCGTACGGCAGTCGGGTCAGTACGGCCGGGAAGGGTCCGGCTCCGCGAGGCAGGTAGACATCGGTGGCGAGGCGCACGCCGTCCCGCATCGGGATCATCTGATCCGAGACAACCGACGACAGGGCCGAGCGGTCCTCCGAGGCACTCGGGATGCGCTTGAAGGCCGGAGGGGAGCCCGTGTTGCCCAACGAGATGTTTCCCGTCCTTGCTTCATCGGGCATCGTGCCGCTCCGTCAGGTTTGGGGACGCATTCGAGTCAACCACCGGAGGCGACACCGCCGGCATAACGGATGCCTGTCCCGCCCGCCAGCGCCCCAATCTCTGCAAGAGACACCGCTTTCACGGAGGCAACGTCAAACAAGCAGATCCGCAGGCCCGTCATGGTTGGTGCGCGAATCTGCCGGGTTTCATGAGCCGGTGTCGTCGATTGCGGCCATGCTTGGCCGATCCAGCATGTGCTCCAGCCAGGACTTCAGCCGGGGTTGTTCATCCAGCAGTTCCCGACCCTGTGGCGCCAGTCGAAAGTAGGCGAACATCGGCACGGCATGCAGGTCGGCGAGGCACGGCGTGGAGCCGAAAAGGAATGGACCGTCGCCCGTCAACTGCTCCAGCGCTTCCAGACAGGTGCGCGAGCGACCGATCGCTTCGTCGAGCTTGACGGGATCCGACTTGCGGCCTTCCTGTGGGGCGTCGACCTGCTCGACGTAGACGCCCCAGACCATGCTGGGATAGGCGTAGCAGTCGAGAATTCGCATCGCTTGCGTCATGCGCGCCCGACCTCGCGGTGTGTCCGGGGTCAACGATGGACCATCGAATGCCTCGTCGATGTAGCGGACAATCGCATCCGTCTCGTAGAGCCGGAAGCCATCGTGCTCAAACGCCGGGATGCGCCCGAATGGATGGCGCATGAAGTAGTCCGGAGGCGGTCCCCCTTCGCCGAACACATCGATTTCGACGAGATGGTAGGGGACGTTCTTCTCCTCCAGGGTGAGGCGCACCGTCCGGACATAGACGCTGTAGGCGGCACCAAAGACGATCGGCTGGCTCATGTCGGTTCCTGCATTCGTCGGGCACAGGGACCTGCCATGACCGCACCGAAGACGGCCGTCATGCGATGATCGCGTCTCGACAGAACAAGACGAAGGACGCCGCGACGACAGCCCCTTCGGGCCACGCGGAATGCGATATCCCGCAGTTCTCCGAGAATGCCGGGAGCGTCCACGATGACGATCATCGCCGGCGCCGGACTTTCCAGCTCGACGGCAATGGCACCGGAATCCGTACGATGCGTACCTTGCTCATGCCCGGATCAGTTTCACTGCCGCGTCGACATAGGCATCGCCCTGCAACCACGGCACCGTGTCGCTGACGTCCGTTTCGGTTGCGATTGTCACGTCTCCCGCATAACCCGCTTCAATCAATTCCCGCCCTGACTGCGACTCACGGATGACGTCCCCGACCCGGCTCCGGAGCGCGCGCCAGGCAGCTTGGGCCGCTTCGGCATCGGGAGAAGGCTGTGCCGACAAGCATTGGATAATCGAGCCTGCCCCAAGGAGATCCTCGATCGCAGGGCGCAAGCTGTTGTCGGGCCAGCGTTCGCCTGCAGCGATGACGCCAATGGTCGATCCAAGCGACGATGCGGCCCGTGCCACAGCGGTCGCGTTGCGCAGGCAGCCGGCCAGTGTCGGCACCGCACCCGTTTCTCGCGAGAGTCTCGAGCCGTTCGGTGATGGAAGGACAATCCGTGCTCCACTCGCCACGGCTTTCAACGTTTCGGGAGAAAGGCTCAACTGTTCGCCTCCGGCCAGTCGCGGTTGGGCCAGGACAGCACCGCGGCTCCTTGCGTAGCTTTCGGCATTCGTATGTCCGTAAGGAAAGGGAAGGATCCGGGCGCCCCGGGACGTGGCGACGTCCACGGCCGTGGAAAACGACAGGACATCCACGATCACGACCACATCGCTCGACGCAAGCAGCGATTGAAGACCCCGGAGTCCCCAGCCGAAATCTACACGTGGCCGAATACGGCGCATTCGAGTCGTTCCATCCATCCACGCTACAGTCCGCTGCGTGTTGCGTCGAGAAGACCTCTCGGGAAGTGCTGCATGTCTTCGGCACGTGCTGGCGACCAGCCACCAAGGATCGGCGTGAGGCGAGAGATGGGTGTGTCCATGGCCTCGACAGCCACGGTCTTCTGCGCTTCGTCGCAGGACCGGACTACCGGAGTGAGGCCGCTGACATCAGGAACGCCCCGTGTCGCGGCATGTATCCAGAATCCGCGGCACCTGATAGCGGAAGGCGCTGACTCATGTCCACTCGAACCAAGGTCGAGTGCGCCATGATGAAACTGCCTGCCTGCTGTGGGTATGCGGATGCGTTTGCGAAGAGGGGTGACTCTGCATTCCATCTGCTTGATAATCGCCCCGGAAAGAGCGTGAACGGCTGTTCTCCCGGCCATTGTCGACGGGTATCGCAGACTTCATGAAGGGCGCTTTCGGTTGCATGATGGAGTATGAGGAACGGCGAAGTTCGGGGCTGCTGACGGTGGAGTAATGTGCAAGGAAAACTCCATGCGAGAATCGCAACCGGGTGTGTTTCAAACGTCCGGGATCCGTGGCCGGAACGGCCTGTCGGTGTGTGTGGAGGAGCAGGGTTGACCTCCCTAGAGCCGACCACGATTCCTGGCGCCTATCTCGAAAGCTATCCGAAGGCGCGGGAGGTCGATCCAAAGAGGGCGGCGAACTACGTCGCGCACACCACCATCGGAGACCCGTTGGCCGATGCCATGATCGTTGATCTTGAAGAGCTCGGGGCCGAAAGGTCTACGAAGCTGATTCAGCATTGCATGATGGGAAAGGGGGGCGAGACATTTCAAAGCGCGCCGGCCTCCGTCAGGGCGTTCTTCGAACACTGTGCCGAACCGCCGGCGTGGCTCGATCTGCCGAAGTTCCTGCCTGGCTGCAGGATGTTCCACCGGAATGTTCCACTGGTTCTCGCGGGCATGGTGGGCGGTGTTCTCGTGGAGGGATTTTCCACCAACATTGCCAAGTCGTTCTTCATCACCGGCAGACTGCGTGATCAGGGTGTGAGGCGTCTCAAGCAGAACAACCGCCATATGCTGGAGATTTTCATGCCGGGCGGCATGGATGTGTACAACGACGGGTGGGCACATTCTGTCCGGGTGCGTCTGGTCCACGCGAAGGTCCGTTATCTGCTGTCCCAGTCCGACGACTGGGACGAGGACGAACTCGGCGAACCTATCAGCGCGGCCCACGTCGGTTTTGCCATCGTGGCCTTTTCAGCAAGGTCGCTGGACTATCTCAAGAAGCTCGGGGCTTCCTTCAACAAGGAGGAAAGCAGGAGCTTCATGGCGGTGTGGCGGTACTCCGGCTACCTGATGGGCATTCCGGAGACCATCCTCTACCACGACCTGGAGGATGCGCTCGAGATCTACAGGATCGGTCGTCTGTGCGAGCCTCCGCCTTCGCTGGAATCGATTGCGCTCGCTTCCTCGCTGCTGAATTCCGCACCATTGGTCGCGGGGGTGACCGAGACGGACAAGCGCCAGATGCTTGCCGGAGATATCGCGCGGGTGTCGCGCGCCCTTGTCGGCAAGGAGCTTGCCGATGAACTCATGATTCCCGAGAGCGCCACATTCGGAATCCTGTGGAAGATACGCATGCTGAGCCGGATCAAGCGATTGGCGGAGAGGCTGCATCCCCGCTATTCCCAGCCTGTCGAGGACATCACCAGGATTCTTGATATCTCGATGTACGACGAAGAGGGGATCAGCTACAGACTGCCTGACAACCCCTATGCCGAGTTGTCGTCCAAGTGGTAGCACCCGTGCCGTGTCGACTCACCCCGGCGCCATGCGCATGATTTTGTAATGACAGGTATCGTCGAGACCTTTATCGAAACGGTCCTGCGTCGCCGGTGGCCGGTTCTCGCGCTCATGGCACTGGTCATGGTGGCACTGACCGCCGGCGTCAGTTTCGTTGGCGTGACCAACGACTACCGCAGCCTGTTCGACGAAGACAATCCACAGCTCGAGTCGTTGAATGTTCTCGAAGCCACCTACGGCACGTCCAATCGGGCGCTGATTGCCGTCGCTCCGCAGAGCGGCTCGGTCTTCAACCGGGCAACGCTGGGAGCCATCGAGGACCTCACCGAGGCGGCGTGGCAGACTCCCTATTCCACGCGGGTCGACTCGCTTTCCAACCATTCCCACAGTTGGGCCGATGGTGACGACCTGACCGTCCAGTCGCTCGTCGAAGATGCGGATGCCTTGACGGACGCAGATCTCGAGTGGATCCGGGATGTCGCACTGAACACACCCGAGATCGCCGGACGTCTGGTTTCGCACGACGGAGCAGTGGCCGGGCTCGTGATCGACTTTGCCCTGCCGGAGAACCCGGATGCGGCGGTGTTCGAGATCACCGACCATCTCCATCATCTCCTCGACAGGGCTCGCGCCAGCAATCCGGACATCGCCTACTACCTGACCGGTGATGTGCCGTTGAACCGTGCCTTCGCCGACGCCACCAGGGATGACATGGAGACCCTGGTCCCGATCGTGTTTGCCATCATCGCAGGCGTGGCGGCCTTCCTCCTGCGATCCGTCCTGGGGACGGTTGCGATCGTTGTCGTGCTGATGTTCACGGTCAACACGACCGTGGGTTTCGCCGGCTGGCTCGGGATCGTCTTCAACCCCGCGAACTCCGGTGTGCCGATCATCGTCATGACGGTGGCGGTAGCCCACTCGGTCCACATCGTCGAGAAAGTGCTGGCGGGTATCGGTCGCGGCCTAGACCGGAACGCCGCGATTGCCGAATCGATCCGGATCAATGCGTGGCCCGTGTTCCTGACTTCGCTCACGACCGTGATCGGGTTCCTGAGCCTGAATGCGTCCGACTCACCGCCGTTCCGCGTTCTCGGAAACCTTGTGGCGTTCGGCGTGTTCTGCGCTTTCGTCTATTCCATGACGGTACTACCCGCCGTGCTGTCCGTCCTGCCGATAAGGCCGCGCCCGGTGCGAGCCCGGATGCCTGATTTCTTCGATCGCTTTGGCGAATTCGTGGTTGCCCGGCGGACTGTGCTGCTGTGGAGTTCCGTAGTCGTCGCCATCGTACTGGTCACGGGCGTTCCCAGGCTCGAGCTGACCGACAACTGGACCAGTTATCTGAGCGAGCGCTACCAGTTCCGGCAGGATACCGATTTCGTGATCGAAAACCTGACCGGCATCGAATCCCTGGAGTACTCGCTCGAATCGGGTCGCGACGGAGGCATCACCGAACCCGCCTATCTGAGGAATGTCGAGGCGTTTGCCAACTGGTTCCGGCAACAACCCGAAGTTCTCCACGTCGAGGCTTTTCCCGACATCATGAAGCGTCTGAACAAGAACATGCATGGAGACGATCCGGCCTTTTATGCCCTGCCGGACGATCCGGAACTGGCAGCGCAGTACCTGCTGCTCTACGAACTCTCCCTTCCCTTCGGAAGGGATCTGAACAACCGGATCAATGTTGCCAAGTCGGCCACGCGGATGACGGTTGTCATGCGCGACCTTACATCGCAGGCCCAGCGTGAACTCGATGCCCGCGCCCAGGAGTGGATCCGGGGCAGCGCGCCAGACCTTGCTTCCGAAGCATCGGGGGTCAGTATCATCTTCGCTCACCTGTCGCAGCGAAACATCGTGAGCATGCTGACCGGCACCATCATCGCCATGGCTCTCATTTCGCTGATCCTGGTGTTCATCTTCCGGAGCCTGCGGGTCGGGCTCGTGAGCGTCGTGCCGAACTTCATTCCGGCCGCGATGAGCCTTGGTCTCTGGGGATACGCGGTCGGCAATGTCGGCCTTGCCGGTTCGGTGATGACCGCGATCGCTTTCGGCATCGTCGTTGACGACACGATCCACTTCCTTACCAAGTATCACCGGGCTCGCCATGACGGGCTGGACGCCCCGGAGGCGGTGCGCACCGCCTTCCGCACCGTTGGCCATGCGCTGTTGACGACCACCGTTGTGCTCGTCCTCGGTTTCCTGGTGTTCGCCTCGTCCGGCTTCGAGGTGAGTTGGGCTCTCGGCCTCCTGGTTTCGCTCACAATTTCATTCGCGCTGCTGGCCGATTTCCTTTTCCTGCCGCCGCTCCTGATGCTTCTTGACCGAAGGAAATCTTGAGCCCGGCCCGGCAAGGCGCCATCAATCGCTCCAAATCGAGCCCTCGGGTTCTTCACACCACGCCATGCCGGAGGTCATGCGCAGAGCGCGGATGAATCTGGACACAGCCTGGTGAAAACGAGGGATCCCGAACGTCAGGTGGCGGCGATCAGGTTCATGGATCCACGTACCCGGATGCACCGGCCGCCTCCTGGTGAATGAGCGATACCGTTGTCGCGCCTGGCGCGAAGGCCTGGCCTCGCGGGCCCGCGTCACCGGTAACGGGCAACGGGCTCCCGGTGACGATCGTCGTTCTCCCGTGCCGGCGCCCTTGACCGGATGGTGCCGGTGCCTTGAGGGCACCGGCACCGGGTGACAGGTGTCAGGACGAGAGCTCCTTCGGCGGAATGGGACTGCCCAGAGGCTTGCCTATCTCCTCGAAGTAGTCCCGGGTGACCTTGAACACCATCGGCGCAAGCAGCAGCAGCCCGATGAGGTTCGGTATCGCCATCAACCCGTTCAAGGTGTCTGACAGGTTCCAGACGAAATCGACCTTGACATTGGCGAACGCCAGGGCCGCCAGCACCCAGAGTCCCCGGTAGATGATCAGGCTCTTTTCCTTGAACAGGTACTGCCAGCAGCGCTCGCCGTAATAGGACCAGCCGAGAATGGTGGTAAAGGCGAACACCGCGAGGGCAATGGTGACGATGTACTGCCCCCCGGTCAGGGACACCTCGAAACCGGTCGACGTCAGCACGGCGCCGGTGAGGCCTGCGCCGTCCTCGCCCGTCATCACCCATGCGCCGGAGGTCAGGATCACGAGCGCGGTGACCGTGCACACCACGAGGGTGTCGATGAACGTCCCGAGCATGGCGATCACGCCCTGGCGAACCGGGCTGTTGGTTTGTGCCGCCGCATGTGCGATGGCGGCAGAACCAAGGCCGGATTCGTTGGAGAACACGCCACGGGCGACACCGAAGCGGATGGCTGCGGCCACCGCGGCTCCGGCAAATCCGCCTGTCGCGGCGGCAGGAGTGAAGGCGTAGGTGAAGATCATCGCGATGGCATCGGGGATGGCCGTAACGTTGATCGCGAGGATCAACAGCGCAGCACCCATGTAGAGCACGATCATGGCCGGCACCAGTTTGCCGGCAACCTCGCCGATCCGCCGGATACCGCCGATGACGACGATGCCGACAAGCACGGCGACCACGACGCCGGTCACCCATGTCGGCACGCCAAAACTGTTGATCAGGGCGCTGGCCATGGAGTTGACCTGGACGGCGTTGCCGATACCGAAGGCGGCCACCGCGCCGAAGATGGCAAAGGCGATGCCGAGCCACTTGCCGAGCTCCGGCGCAAACTCTCCGACCCCGTTGCGCAGGTAGTACATCGGTCCGCCGACGTACTTTCCGGTGGCGTCGACCTCCCGATAGGTCACCGCGCAGACGGCCTCGGCATACTTCGTCGCCATGCCGAAGAGGGCGATCAGCCACATGTAGAAGATGGCGCCCGGGCCACCGAGGGCAATGGCGGTGGCGACGCCGGCGATGTTTCCGGTTCCCACGGTTGCCGAAAGCGCCGTCATCAGGGCGTTGAAGGGCTTGACTTCGCCCTCACCGACAGCGCTTCCCTTGTCAAAGAGAAGGCGGAATCCGTATCCCACCTTGCGCCAGGGCATGAACAGAAGACCCACGGTCAGCAAGACACCCGTGACCCCCAGCGCGCCCAGCATTGGCGGCCCCCAGGCGAAAGCGTTGATGGAATTGATGATCGAATTCAGATTGTCCATCGTGTTCTCCCGCTCCCCCTCATTTTGATCAGGTCCGTAGACCAGGCATTGGGGGATTGATTTCAGTCTGCAGGGTACCTGACAGTCGACATGGCCTCCAAGTACTGCCATCCAGGAGATGAGCGATCCGTCAACATGGCGCGGCAAGCGCCGATCGTGTGGCGGTGGAGAACCCCACCAGCACGCGACTACCGGAGACGAACAGCGGTCGCTTCATGACTGCGGGCCAGGCCCTGATGAGTGCGGCGGTTCGGGCGTCGTCGAGATCCTGTTTTTCCTGTTCCGGCAGCTTGCGCCACGTGGTGCCGCGCCGGTTGATCAGCGCCTCATGACCGCATGCGGCAATCCATGACTCGACATCGCCGAAACCGTCCTTGCGGACATCGTGGAACCTGTGGGGAATCTCCTGCTCCACAAGCCAGGCCAGCGCCTTCCGGCAGGTATCGCAGTTCTTCAGGCCGTAGACGCTGATCACGGGTTGGCCCCGCCCGGAAACGCCGGATCGGAAACGGGAATGTGTAGGGTCAGGCACGGCAGCCATCCGGCGGGAACGGAAATGCGGTCGTCGTGCGTGGTGCCGTCGATGAGATCGACAAGAAGATGGGTGTGTGGGCCCTCGGGAGTCACCGAGGTCGCTATGGGGCCGGTGACGGTGATCGCGGCCAGGCGCGAACGGAACAGGCGGGGCGGGCCTGCCTCGACGATCCCCGCCAGCGCCGGATGATGGGTGCCGACGAGCCGTTCGCCCTCCGCCTGGATGAGAGTGCGGTGAAGCGAGGGGTCATCGACGATGATGAGCGCATCCACGGTGATGGCGCCGGCACCGATATCGAAGAGCGCGGCACGACCCCGGGAGCCGGCATGCCGGAGCACCCTGTGACACGCCATCCGTGCCGATGCTTCTTCCAGGCAGAATAGGTATCCGCGGGTCCGGCCACCGATGTCGTAGGGGACGCAGAGGATACCGTCGGTCGGCATGATCTCGATACTGCCGCCCGGACATGTGCCGGTCATGATCCCCGCCTTCACGTGCCAGGCAACAGGTTCATCGCCGGGAGGGTGAAACTCCGCGATTACACCGCTCACACCGACGCTGAACGATACGCCGGGTCTCGATCGCCAGAAGCACAGGAGAGAATCGAATTCCGTCCGGTCGAGAAGGGCCGTCACGAACGCTTCCGGTACTGATCGGCGCCGAAGGAAACCGACCAGCTCTCCGGCGTGAAGCCGGTAACGATGTCTGCCGAGGCAGCGATGTCCCGCTTCACGGCCGGACGCTCGCCGATGACGCCATACCAGCGCTTCACATTGGGAAAGTCGTCGAGATCCTGTTCCTGTCGTTCATGAAGCCGGCACCAGGGAAAGATCGCCATGTCGGCAATTGAATAGGCACCTCCGGCAACGTGGTCGTTCTCGCCGAGCTGCCGGTCGAGGACTCCGTAGAGCCGCGAGGCCTCGTTGCGGTAGCGGTTCTGGGCATAGGGCAAGACCTCGGGACCCGATGGATTCATCGGGGCGTAGGCAAGAAAGTGATGTGCCTGTCCGAGCATCGGACCGAAGCCTCCCATCTGCCAGAACAGCCACTGCATCACGTCCCATCGCTGCTGCGGTTCCGCCGGCAGGAACCGGCCGGTCTTCTCGGCGAGATAGAGCAGGATCGCTCCCGACTCGAAGAGGGCGAGGGGTTGGCCTCCCGGGCCCTCGTGGTCAACGATGGCCGGAACCTTGTTGTTCGGGCTGATCCTCAGGAAGTCCGAATCGAACTGTTCGCCCTTGCCGATGTCGATGATGATCAGATTGTAGGCGAGTCCGCACTCCTCGAGCATGATGTGGACCTTCTGCCCGTTCGGAGTGTGGTCGAAATAGAGATCGATCATGGTCGTGATTCCCCGGCCCTGAGTCTGAAGGCTGCCTCCCGGCGTCCGTCGGTTCAAGTCCTTCACGCTCCATCCCCGGCTCTGGTAGGATCCACCGGGATGAGAAGGGCATGCAATGGCTGACGTCTATCTTCAACAGGTTCACCATCCTTCGGCGTGGACTTCTGCCGGTCTTGGATCCCTCGACGCCATCAGGGTCAATTGGGATCAGCGCCACATCGACGCCCTCGATGAGGCTTGGCGCGAGGTCGACCGTCAGGGACTGACGCTTGACGAGATCGAGCACCATCACTTCCGGTTGCCGGCCATCGCCGACGACCTGCGTGACATCTACGAGGAGATCATGTGGGGCCGCGGCATCGTTCTCGTTGACCGTCTGCCGGTTGAGGATTGGCCGCTCTCCAAGGCGGAAATCATCTACTGGGGACTCGGCACCCACTTTGGCACGGGCCAGTCCCAGTCGGTCATTGGCGATCGCCTCGGTCATGTCGTCAACGTGGGCGGCAAGGATCACAAGGAGCGCGCCTATCGCAATTCCCTGCCGTTGACCCTGCACACCGATGCCTGCGACATCCTGTGCATGCTCTCCATACGCAGGAGCATCGAGGGCGGGGAGTCCCAGTACGCCAGTGCCCTCGCCGTTCACAACACGATACTCGATGAGAGGCCGGAGTACCTCGGCCCCCTCTATCGCGGTTTCCGCTACCACCGGTTTGGCGAGGAAGGGCCCGGCGAAGCCCCGGTCACCGAGCACCGCGTTCCGGTGCTGTCGGAACGCGAGGGATGTGTCAGTTGCCGCTATGTCGCCGGATACATCTACATGGCCAGCGAGGAACTCGGTGAGGACCTTCCGGAATTCGACCGCGCCGCTCTTTCCTACTTTGATGACGTGGCCCTGCGCCCCGACCACATGTTCGAGTTCCAGATTGAGCCAGGCCAGCTGCTGGTCTGCAACAACCTGACGACGCTTCACGCCCGCCGGGGCTTTGACGATCCACCGGGAGAAGACCAAGGGCGCCTGCTCCTGCGCCTGTGGCTGACCGCCCATGAGGGTGATCGCCGGCCCGTGGACGACTCCATCGAGATCTATCGCACGCACGGCATCCGGGCGCAGGAAGGCCGTCGCGATACCCGCTACCGAGGCGACGCCACAGAGATTCTGGGCGAGGTCCTGAAGTACTGATCGCGCCTCCGGAACCAGGGGAAAGGGCGCCCATGAGGGCGGTCGGGATCATTGCCAATCCGGTATCGGCCCGGGACATACGCAGGATTGTGTCCCACGCCGGAAACCTGGCGATCAATGATCGGGCCAACATCGTTCTCAGGCTGTTGACCGGATTGGCGGCGGCGGGCGTGACCGATGTGGTCGTCATGCCGGAGAACGGTGGTATCCGCACCCAGCTCATGCGCACCATCGACAGGGAACGGCGCATGGGAGCCCTTCGTCTGCCAGCCGTCACCTATCTTGACATGCCCGTGACCTCGACCTTCGCGGACAGTGCCACCGCCGCCCGCCGGATGGACGACATGGGCGTCGGCGCCATCGTGGTTCTGGGCGGTGACGGGACTCATCGGGTCGTTGCCTCGTCTTGCGGCCAGACACCGATCGCCGGGGTCTCCACCGGGACCAACAACGCCTTTCCGGAGTTTCGCGAACCAACCATCACCGGTCTCGCCGTCGGCCTTGCAACCAGCGGCCGCGTTCCGGCCGACATCGCCCTTGCCCTGAACAAGCGTCTGGTGGTGACCGTCAACGGGCATCACGAGATTGCGCTTGTGGATGCCGCCGTGGTAGCTGAACGCTATGTGGGAGCGCGCGCCATCTGGAAGACGGAGAGTTTCCGCGACCTGTTCGTCACGTTCGGCGAAGCGGACGGCATAGGCATGTCCTCCCTGGTTGGACTCACCGATCCTCTCGACCGGTCAACGCCGGAGGGAAGACGGATCAGACTGGCGCCCGCCGGCGCCGCGCCGCGCACACTCGCCTTCCCGGTTGCCCCCGGCCTGATGGGCAAGGTTGGAATCCTGTCGGTCGAGACGATGGCGCCTGACGTTGCCTGCAGACCCTCGGTCAACTCGGGTTCCATTGCCCTCGACGGCGAACGTGAGCTGACATTCGGTGAAGCCGATGATGTCAGCATCCGCCTCGAGATCGATGCCTTCAGAACCGTGCGCGTCTCCCATTGCATGGCCTTTGCGGCCAGGCGCGGACTGCTGGTCCATCAATCGTGCTCCCCCTGCCACGAAGGAGAATCCCGATGAACAATCCGTTCCCCCTGTCCAGGGATGGCCTGCTCACCGCCTACCGCCGCATGAAGACCATTCGTGAATTCGAGGAGCGCCTGCACGTGGAGTTCGCCAAGGGCGACATTGCAGGGTTCGTGCACCTCTATGCCGGCGAGGAGGCTGCGGGCGTCGGAATCATGATGCATCTCGAGGACCATGACCGGATCGCATCGACCCACCGCGGGCACGGCCATTGCATCGCCAAGGGTGTCGACGTCAGGGCCATGATGGCGGAAATCTACGGCAAGGCGACCGGAGCGTGTGCCGGCAAGGGCGGGTCCATGCACATCGCCGATCTTTCAAAGGGCATGATGGGCGCCAACGGTATTCTTGGCGCCGGAGCACCGCTTATCTGCGGCGCCGGCCTGGCAGCACAGAAACTGGGTCATGATGGAGTCGGCATCACGTTTTTCGGTGATGGCGCCTCCAACCAGGGCACGGTTCTCGAATCCATGAACCTGGCGGCGATCTGGAATCTTCCGGTGATCTTCGTGGTCGAAAACAACGGCTATGCGGAATCGACGTCAGTGGACTACGCAGTAGCCACCGATTCCTATGTCGATCGGGCCGCGGGCTTCGGCATGCCCGGCATCACCGTTGACGGCACCGACTTCTTTGCCGTCTACGAGGCCGCCGGCGAGGTCATCCGGCGGGCCCGGGAGGGCGGCGGGCCGTCTCTCCTCGAGTGCAAGATGATCCGCTTCTACGGTCACTTCGAAGGGGATGCCCAGACCTACCGGGCGCCGGGCGAAATCGAGGAGAACCGCGCACACCGAGATTGCCTGAAGATTTTTACCGGAAGGATCCTTGAGGCCGGCGTCGTCGAATCCGACGAACTCGCCCGCATCGATTCAGAAGTGGTTGACCTCATCGACGACGCGCTCGAGAGCGCGCAGGCAGCGCCTCTCCCATCGGCCGGCGAACTGACGACCGACGTCTACGTAACGTACTGAACGCTTCCCGCCACCTGAGGAGCATGGGGACATGGCACGCACACTGAGCATGATGGCCGCAATCAACGAGGCACTCGATCAGGAGATGAGCCGGGATCCGACCGTTGTCGTACTCGGAGAGGACATTGTCGGCGGTACCGGTTCGCCCGGCGAGGACGACGCCTGGGGCGGCGCCATGGGCGTCACCAAGGGCCTCATCCACAAGCACCCGGGGCAACTGATCGACACGCCGCTCTCGGAAAGCGCCTATATCGGCGCCGCCATCGGTGCTGCAACCTGTGGTCTGCGCCCCGTGGCCGAGTTGATGTTCGTTGACTTCATGGGCGTGTGCCTGGACCAGATCTTCAACCAGGCTGCCAAGTTCCGCTACATGTTCGGCGGCAAGGCGGAAACCCCGGTCGTCATCCGGACGACCTGCGGTGCGGGATTCAGGGCGGCAGCCCAGCACAGCCAGATGCTGACCCCGATCTTTACCCACATTCCGGGACTCAAGGTGGTGTGCCCCTCCAACGCCTATGACACCAAGGGTCTCCTGATCCAGTCGATCCGCGACAACGATCCGGTGATCTTCCTGGAGCACAAGAACCTCTATGATCACGAGACCGACGTGCCGGAGGAATCCTATGCCATCCCCTTCGGCGAGGCGAACATCGCCAGGGAGGGAACGGACGTGACCATCGTCACCTACGGCATGATGGTGCCCTATTCCCTCGAGGCCTCGGAGACACTGAAAGGCGAAGGCATCGACGTCGAGGTGATCGACCTGCGCACACTCTCTCCCATTGATCTCGACACTGTGTTCGAGAGTGTCGAGATGACCGGGCGTCTCGTCTGCGTGGATGAGGCCAATCCGCGCTGCTCCATTGCTTCGGATGTCGCCGCGGCTGTGGCCCAGGAAGCCTTCGGGTCTCTCAAGAGCCCTGTCGCGATGGTGACCGCTCCCCACGCACCGGTCCCGTTTTCGTCGGCGCTCGAGGATCTCTACATTCCCTCCCCCGAACGCATTGCCGATGGCGTGCGCCGGACCATGGGAGCACACCCCTCATGAGCGATCAGATCATCCCGATCCTCATGCCGAAATGGGGTCTCTCCATGAAGCAGGGAACGCTTTCGTCCTGGCTTGTCGAGGAGGGCAGCGAGATCTCGCCGGGCGACGAGATCATGGATGTCGAGACCGACAAGATCGCCAATGCCGTGGAGGCCACCGACAGCGGCCTCCTGCGCAAGCGCGTCGGCATGGCCGGCGAGACCTATCCGGTTCGCGCCTTGCTGGGCGTTCTGGCGCCAGCGTCGGTCCCCGATTCGGAGATCGACGCCTATGTGGCGTCCTTCAAGGCCCCGGTGGCCGAGGAAACGGACGACGGAGAACCGGCCCCGCTGTTCCTCGATCTTCCCGTGGGCCGCATCCGCTATGCCGAACGGTCCGGTGACGGAGTGCCGGTGCTGCTGATTCACGGTTTCGGTGGAGATCTCGACAACTGGCTCTTCAACATCGATGCGCTGGCCGAGGCCGGTCCCGTCATCGCCCTCGATCTGCCGGGCCATGGCCAATCGGTCAAGTCCGTTGCCGCGCCGTCGCTGACGACCATGACGGATGCAGTGATCGGCCTCATGGACTCCCTCGGCGTGGCCCGGACACACCTCGTCGGCCATTCCATGGGAGGTCTCATCGCCGGCCGGATCGGTATCGATCGGCCGGATCGTGTCGCCTCGCTCACCCTCATTGCCTCGGCGGGGCTTGGAGAGGAGATCAACGGCGCCTACCTCGGCGGTTTTGTCTCGGCGGCGTCGCGCCGAGACCTCAAGCCGGCGCTGGTGCATCTCTTTGCGGATCAGGCGCTGGTCAACCGCTCCATGGTCGAGGATGTGCTGAAGTACAAGCGTCTCGATGGAGTCGGCGGCTTCCTCGAGGCCCTCAGGGACACGCTCTTTCCGGGAGACAGTCAGGCCATGAACATCGCCGGCGACCTCGCGGCGATCGGATGTCCATGTCGCGTCATCTGGGGTGCAGAGGATGCCATCATCCCGGCCAGCCACGCCGGGGCGCTTGAGGGGGCAACCGTGATCGACGGCGCCGGACACATGGTGCAGATGGAAAAGGCAGCTGAGGTCAACCGGCTCATTCTCTCCTGGACACACGGTTGAACAGGGCCCCGGCTCAATCCCTGCAGACCGGAATCACAGCCCGGCGCTGCCAGTGAACGCGGAGGAAACGGGGGGCATGACGAAGCCGGTCAATGTCACATTGTATCGATGGGCAGGTGCGTGGGGGCCGTTCCGTGTGAAGATTCCCTGCGGTGAATGCGCTCTGACCAATGACGTGATTGCCGATGTCGTGGAGACCGAGCTCGGCGGTGTGCCGGTCGAGGTCGATACCCGCGACTGGTTGACGCATTGGTGGAAACCCTTGCCGAAGGGCGGCTGGCACGCGCCCATCGTTCTGGTGGAAGGGCGTCTTGTCAGCCAGGGGGCAGCGCTCAATCGGGGCGTGCTCACCCAGGCCATCATCGAGGCCCACGCCAAGCGCACGCCCCTTGCCGGGAACAGGCTGTTCGGCAAGGCAACCTGCCCGCACTGCGTGCGCGCCAAGGACTATCTCGACCAGGCGGGGATCACCTACACCTATCATGACGTGGTGCGCGAGCCGGCAGCGCTCTACGAGATGCTGGCACGGGTCAAGCCGATCGTCGGGCCCAAGACACCGATCACGGTGCCGCAGATCTGGATCGATGGCGACTATGTCGGCGGTGCTGACGCCCTGGGCGATATCCTCGGGCGTGTGGTCGAGCCCAATCCGGACCGCGGTCAGTGTTCGATCTCGCCCGGCCGTCTGACAACGGCCCGGCGGCCCGCTTGAGATATCCGCCGCCGGGTCGGGCACTTTCCGACGCCGATCCTGGCCCATGATCCGGTACCTGGGTCGCCTGGACGACAGTCGCTACGCATGGATCGTGGTGGCGGCCTCCTTCCTGATGCTCGTGCTGGGGAACGGAGCCCTGTTCCTGCTGATCGTCTCCATGAAGGATATCGCCGCCAGTTTTGACTGGCCGCGTTCGGTTCCCTCGTTTGCCTATTCCCTGCAGTTCATCGGAGGCGGGGTGGGCGGCATCGTCATGGGCTGGTGGCTTGACCGGGCCGGATTGGGATGGCCGGCCCTGGTGGGCGCCGTCATGATCGGGACAGGTGCCGTGCTGGTCAGCATGGTGGCGAACCAGTGGGAGTTCTATCTGGTCTACGGGCTGGTGATCGGACTCCTTGGCCAGGCAACGCTCTATGTGCCTCTCGTGGCCAATACAACGCGCTGGTTCGTGCGGCGGCGCGGCATCGCTGTGGGACTCGTGACCAGCGGCCAGAGTGTCGCCGGCGCGCTGTGGCCGCCACTCTTCGAACACGGACTGGCAGCATGGGGATGGCGCGATACCTATTTCGTCTACGGTGTTGCCAGCATGGCCGTGATGGTGCCGCTGTCTCTCTTTCTGCGGCGTTCGCCCCGTCCCCTGGCGCCTTCCGCGGCGTCCGCGCACGCAACTGTGTCGAGACAGGGATTCCCTTCCATGGATCCCCGCGCGGTGATGGTTCTGCTCTGCATCGCCATTGTCGGGTGTTGTGTCAGCATGTCGCTGCCCATTGCCCACATCAAGTCCCACGCGACCGATGTCGGGATCGCGCCTTTGGAGGCGGCATCGATCCTATCCGCCCTCCTGGCAGCAAGTTTTGTCTCGCGGGCTCTCGTGTGCGGCCTGATGATCGAATGGATCGGCGCCCTGAAGACTCTCTTCGTGTTCTCGTTCATCCAGACGGCGACGCTGGGATTGCTCCCCTTTCTGGAAGGCTCCGCATCATTGATGATCACGGTGGCCATCTTCGGTTTGGGGTTCGGTGGTATCGCACCGACCTATCCCGTGATCATCCGTGAAACCCTCCCCGAACAATGGACCGGGCGGTGCACCGGCATCGTCGTTCTGTTCGGCACCTTCGGCATGGCCATCGGCGGCTGGTTGGGCGGCGTCGGTTTCGACTTCACCGGCAGCTACCATGCCCCCTTCCTCGCGGGGGTCGCATTCAACGCGGTCAATCTCATCGTCGTCGGCTATCTCATCGCCGCCTTGCGTCCGCCCCCGCCGGTCGTGGCTCCCGCCCACTGACTCTCCGGGCCACCGGTGCCTGGTGTCAGCCGATGACCTCGAGATTCGCCGCACCGCTGCCCGCCAGCATCGTGACACCGTCCTCCAGCATCAGCCAGGTGCCGCCAACGACCACGCCGCACCCGGAACCGGGTGGTGTGAGGCAGGCGTGCAGCACGAAGGTCATGCCCGGCTGCAGACGCTGGTCGCTGTGGCGGCCGATCTCCAGGGTCTCGAGCCACAGCGGCGGGTAGGCGATGCCGATGCCGTAGCCGAAACGCATCATGGCGGCATCTTCGAGACCGGCTTCACGGACCGCCACGAGGGAGGCCTCCTCGACTTCCGCCGCCGGCACGCCGGGCCTCATCGAAGCGATCCCGTCCTCGAGGGAACGCCGCGCCACCTCGCAAAGATCGCGATTCCCGGCGGCGGGACCGCCGGCCGCCATGGTGGCGATGGCAACGGCGTGGTAGCGCTCGTGTACACCCGCCAGTTCGACGTGAACGAGATCGCCCGATTCGATGACGCGGTTCCGCGGTGTCGCATGGCCGCCTTCGCTTCTCGGGCCGCTTGCCAGTTCGACGGGGATGGCCCAGTAGTCGCATCCCTGCCGACGCATGGAATGTTCGATCTCGGCCGTCAGTGCGATCTCGGTTATCCCCGGCCTGAGCGACCGGCGCATGGCGTCAAGACCGACCTCGGCATGGCGGGCGGCCTCGCGCATGAAAACGATTTCTGCGGGCGACTTGATCCAGCGCAGGGCGCCGATGAGGGGCGTGATGTCGGTAAGTCGCGATTCCGGGAGAGACGCCGCGAGCGTCTGGCCCCACTGCCAGGAGAGGCAGTGGGAGCGCATCTCGATGCCGATCCGGGCGCCGAAATGGGACTTGTCGTGCACCAGTTCTGCCATCATGGCCGCCGCGTCGTCGTGATGCAGGCGGTAGGTGCGGACATCGCTCACCCATGTGGTTTCCATCGCCAGGGGCAGATCGACGTCACGCACGACGAGACAGGGATCATCGTCGCCATCGGTGAAGATGAGGGCCTGGGGACTGTTGACGGCGACCCAGGAATCATAGCTGGCGATCCAGTAAAGATGTTCCGGGGCCACGCAGAGACAGACATCGATCCCGTCTGCTCTCATCGCTTCGCGGGTGCGTTCGAGCCGGCGACGGTGTTCGGCTTCGCGGAAGGAGGCAAAGGCAGGCATGGTTGGTGTGGGCCTCACATGGACGTCATGGGTGTATTCGGGTCTGACCCCGGGCGACATTTCTTCCGTACAAACAGCGCTGTTGCAATCAGTTAGTGACGAAGTCAAGGGAGGAAGACGGGATTCCGGGCACTTCTCGCGCTATCCGTGAGGATCGGCGCATTTCGACTCCGGCCATTCAGCCCAGCCTGTTCTTGCGGCTATGACCTCATTGGGACCGAGTTCACGAATTGACGCCAGGCAAGCCGGTGCCGCTGCTTGACTGTTTACTAAATTTTTAGTAAATGTGGCTCATGGTCACGCGCCTTCTGATCCTGTGGCTTCTGGCAGAAGGGCCGCACCATGGCTACAGCCTCAAGACCATTCTGACCGATCGGGGTTTCGCGCCCTGGTTCGCGCTGAAGGATGCGTCAATCTACGCGATGCTCAGAAGCCTCGTGAAGCAGGGGCTGGCCGAAGTGAAAGGCGAGGAACGGGTCGGCAGCCGGCCGGCCCGGACCCGTTACCGCATCACGCCGGAAGGCCGCCGGATCCTGGCAGGGGAACTGTCCGTCGCCATGGCCGCCGCCGCGCCGCGGCCCGAACCGGTTCATGCGGCCCTGGCTGCGGTCGACGAGTTCGAGCCTTGCGGACTGCGCGCCGGCCTCGCCGCCCGCCGTGAAGCGCTCGTTGAGCGCCGTAGACACATCCGCGAGCGCGCGCCTGCCGCGCCCTCGCAACTGCTTGCTCGTCGCGAACTGGCGCTGCTCGACGCCGAGCTCGCCTGGCTCGCGGCCGAGATCAGGAGCCACGACAGACAATGGGGAGGCCCACCATGACCGAGGAGACCGTTGCCACCCAGGTGATCGCCAACCTCGTCGTCACCGACCGCGACGGCCGCGTGCTGTTCGTGCGCCACGATCCCGACAGCGAAAAGTGGTGGCTGCCTGGCCGCGACGTCGAGCCCTACACCCATCCCGCACCTTCGGTGCTGAACGAAGCCACTAACAAATTGTAACAACGACGCTTTCTCTCTCAACACTCCACGCCTGGAAGGCGGAAACAAGACGTTTCCGTGCCCCCGGTGCAACAGGGAAAGGAGAGAAAACCATGGCGACAGTCCGCCTCACGCAACATCGCGTCGACACCCTCAAGCCTGGCGGGAAGACCCGTGACGTCCGCGACAGCAGCCTCAGGGGATTCGGTGTGCGGATCCTGCCTTCGGGCAACAAGCGCTACTTTCTTCACAGCCAGGTCGACGGCCGGCGCGTCTGGCGCGTCATCGGCGATGCCGGGGATCTCAGCCTGGACATCGCCCGTTCGAAAGCCGGCGCCATGCTGGCGTCGAGGCTCAGCGGCGACGGAGCCGGGCCTGCTGCCCCGGTCCTGTTCGAGACGGTGGCGGAGGAGGTCTTCCGCCGCCACGGGCGCCACTGGAAGCCGCGCACGCGCGACGTCAATCTCGTCTATCTCAGGAACCAGATCCTCCCATGGTTCGAGGGCATGGCGATTGCCGACATCACGCGCACGGATGTGCGGAAGTGGTTTGCTTCGCTCCATGGGACGCCGGCGGCCGCGGACCGCTCGGCGCCGGTTCTCTCGGTCATCCTCAGGCAGGCTGAGGTCTACGGCTATCGTGCCGAGGGATCCAATCCCTGTATCGGGATCAGGCGCTACCGCCGGCGTGGCCGTGAACGGTTCCTGACGGCCGGCGAGATACGGCGGTTGAGCCGGGTTCTCGACAGGCATCACGACAGCCATCCTCTTGAGGCATCGATCCTGCGTCTGCTTCTCCTGACGGGATGCCGCAAATCGGAAATCCTCACGCTCCGGTGGTCCGAGTACCGCGAGGGCAGGCTCCACCTCTCGGATTCCAAGACGGGCCCGCGCACTGTGTGGCTGTCTTCGCCCGCCCGCCGGGTTCTCGACGGCCTGCCGCGGCAAGGCCCATGGATCTTTCCGTCTCCTCGCGGAAACGGTCACCGATCGAGGACCATCCTTGAACGATGCTGGCGAACGATCAGGGCCGAGGCGGGCGTCGAGGATGTGCGTTGCCATGATCTTCGTCACACCTATGCTTCCGTGGCTCTCGCCCATGGCGAGACGATCCTCACCATCGGCAGGCTTCTCGGCCACAACGATCCGGCGACCACACTCAAATACACGCACCTTGCCGATACGACCATGCACGAGGCGGTCGAAGCCCTGGCGCCCATCCTCGGCGGGAGGGATTGAACCATGCCCCGGCGAATGCGCCTCAGCGACCGCAACGTTGAACGTCTGCTTGCGAAGAGCAGGGAGTACACTGTCTGGGATAAGAGGACTGCGGGTTTCGGCGTTCGTGTCCGGCCAACCGGGCACCGGGCGTTCATCTGCCTCGACAGCCGCGGCAAATCCGCGAGACGCCGCACGCTTGGCCGGACGGTCCTGATGACGGTCGACGAGGCGCGTGCCAAGTGCCTCGGCATCCAGTCCGGTGGAGTTCAGGTTCACAAGCCGACCATGACCGTTCCCTTGTTCCGTGACTTCGTTGCCGGCGTCTGGACGTCGCAGTGCTACGAACGCTTGAAACCTTCCTCCCGCCGCCACGCCGACTACATGCTGGCGAATCAGCTCCTGCCGGCATTCGGCGGCGTGCCGCTGAGTCGGATCGACCGACGTTCCGTTCACCTCTGGTTCGACCGCTACAGCGCGACTGCGCCTGGCGGCGCCAACCGCACGCTCGACGTGCTGGTCCAGATCATGAACCACGCCAAGGTCCATGGTCACATCGAGACCAATCCTGCGAGCGGCATCCGACGCAATCCGAGACGCAGGCTCCACCGGTTTCTGTCCCGGGACGAGACCAGCCGCCTGCATGCCGAGTTGGACCGATTGGTCGCCGAGCGTCCGGCGCGGGCGACGCAGGCGGACATCATTCGCCTTCTCTGCCTCACGGGATGCCGCTGCAGCGAGATTCGGACACTCAGGTGGTGCGAGGTTGGCACCGGAATGCTCAATCTGGCGGATTCCAAGACAGGACCGCGGAAAGTCTACCTCAACAGCGTGGCCGAGCGGATTATCGCTCGCCAGCCCCGGACGGGTAGCGATCATGTCTTTCCCTCGTCTTGCGATCCGACCCTGCCCGTTTCGCGTTCCATGCAACTCTGGTTCACCCTCCGCAAACGGGCCGGGATCGAGGATGTGCGTCTGCACGATTTGCGTCACACCTTCGCCAGCTATGCCGTCATGCAGGGCGTTCCGTTGCCGACGGTGGCGAAGCTTCTCGGTCACCGAAATGTCTCGATGACACTGCGCTACGCCCACGTTTCGGACCGCGAGACCGAGGCTGCGGCGGAACGGATCGGTGCGGCCATCGCGGCACTCTGTGGCGCGGAAGGCTGACGCGGCCCGGGATCGTCAGCCCAGGGCGGTCGACGGCGTATCATTCCGTCTGTTGCGCCCGGAGCCGTTGCCGCCGAAACAGAAACCGGTGACGGTGCCCGTGATGCCGGCCGGGCGCGACCGGGCATCCTCCGCCGCACCCGGCGGGGCTCCGGCGCCCCGACCAGAGCATCGCCATAAGGGCCACCCCCATCATATGTTTCTGGTTAGTGGCGACCGAAGCGCTGGTAGTGCTCAGTTTGAAATCTTAGTCAGTTGAATAGAATGACCGCGGCATTCCACGCGGAGGCATGGTGTGCACCGTGGCACGGAGTTGCGCAGGATTGCCGCCCTCGACCAAGCGTTCACCACAGGCCCGCTCTGCTGCCTCCTTGGCACTATCCGCCATGATCGCCTGGTAACCTTCTAGCGGGCGGTCCGCGCCTTTGTAACATCTCACGCGAAACTCCATCTCACTGGAACCCGGTCGGGCCACCCGACTTCAGCTGCATCACATCGTCCTTCTCAAACATCTCATGCATCTCCCTAGTTTTACCGGCCATCAACAAGCGTCGGCGTTCACCCGCAAGTATTCTTCGACGGAATTTCCTAGATTAGGGTCTTGACCTTGGCAGTGGTGGACCTCGAATAGGGTTGGCCGTGACAATCCGTACAACAAAGCCGTGCTCCTCTGTTGTCGTCCGCAGTGACTTGACGGGAACGCCAAGTTCTTCCGCAGCGACTTCAATGGTGACGAGCATAGGCATGATCAGTCTCGTGCGCCCTTGAACAGGGCAGTCAGCACACGTCTTTGGTTTTCTAGTTCTGTCTTTGCCTCCGTGGCCATCTCGTTCGCCGTCCTGCGCACCGTGCGGTTCGCCTCCATTGCTTGGGCAGATTGCTCGTTCAGCAGTTCGTGCATCCTACGGTTGGCCTCGATCGCGGCTTTAATGGCTACTGGTGCGGCATCGTTCAGCGCCGCCTCGACTTCTTTCAACCATCTACCCGCCTCTTCCAACGCGGACGCTTTACCAACGGCAGGGGCGAGCACTTTGATGGTCGTCGGATAGCTCGCCTCTAGCCCGAGTTTGTCCAAGATCAGGCCCGCAACGAAGTTAGTTCTGGCCTGGGCCAGCGTGCGAGCGGTAGGCGAGTCCGCGTTGGGGTAAGCGACCTCGATGTGTCCTCGCACGTGATCGTCGACCATGTCGAATGCCCACTGTGGAAGACTGAATGGCACGGCGATGTCGGTTGTCTGCTTTCTCGGTCGGCCTGCGCCCATGACGAGGTTCCTATTATCCACAGGAAAAATATATTATCCTAATGATAAGCGCCCCGCAACAGGAAATATCCACAACAGACAGACAAGACTTGATGGCCCTGATTGACGCCGCGAAAGTGGCGGCAGAGGCGGCAGCCCGGATCTCTCACCAGAGCTTGTTTATGGGGATGGAGTCTTTGATACATGTGAATGAGTCCAGCACCGCCAGCAGCTCGCTTGAACTGTTCCTTGCCTGCCGCTCCAAACCAAATTCAGGCTATCATTCCCGTTGGTGACGGATGCGGGCTAGAGGACGTGACGCTGCTTTCCGACCACAGAGCCGAGAAGCTTCGCCGTGAGCTACTGGTGGTCGTGGAGGCCGTTGACCCGGAAGCACGGGTGAGGAAGCTCGACGTGACAACAACGAGGAACAGCCATGATGACGGATGACGGACGCTATATTGTCGAAGCCATCGGCAGCACTCGCTCCTCCGTTGCGGGCTGGAAGCAATGGGGAGAAGGCGGCGGTTTCGACAATCTAGACCATGCGATCGAGACTGCCGCGTATCTTCGTTCGCAAGACTGGCAGGCTGTTCGCATCGTGGACCGGCAAATGGGTGAGACCGTGCATCATGGTCGACCCCCGACGCGTTAGGTGGGGCATTTGGCAATCGTGGACAGTCGCCTACAATGGCTGAGCGCCGGTCGAGACGTCCGCTGAACTATCGGGAGGGCCCCCGCTGCCGAGCGCGCGGTGCCATCTTCATTCAGTATCGACTTTCACGTGCTAGTGACGTCCAGATCGTTTAGACTGATACGGACCAACGATAACTTCAGTGCTAGTATCAGGACAATAGTTCCCGAGCCTGCGTTGTTCGATCAACCATGTAGTCAAGCGCGCTCGCAAGCGCTTGTCTGGCATTCTCTCGAATAGGCTTTCAGCAGACCCGGATACAAAGTACATGCCGCCAGTTCGCGCTGAACTAATGCTCCTGCCATCCCTGTCGGTCGGATGCTCGATAGCCGGCGTACCCCACATCGGGCAAATCGTGTTTCCCTCATTTCCATGAGCTCGCTATAGGGTTAGTCTACTACTTGTCCCACCCCCTCGTGAAGAGCAGTATAGCAGGCAGTCAAGTCTATCGGGAGCAAAGTGCTCCAGGCTCAATGTCTCTGACGGTGATAGTCCTCGATGGATGCCGCGCTATGGACTGACCTCGAATAACTCGCCTAAACGCTGAAGGACCAACTTGCTGGACTTCGTCTCGCACTCCCAAATCACCAAAACTCTCCACCCCAATGCTCGAAGGTCAATCACTGCTTGGCGATCACGGGCGACATTTCTCTCGAACTTGTCCATCCAGTATGTAACTTGCGACTTCGGTGTCGACGCTCTCTTGCAACCTGGATGGCGGTGCCAAAAGCAGCCGTGAACGAAAATCACTGCACGATGCCTCGGAAACACTAGATCGGGACTTCCAGGAGGTCATGCCGGTGCAACCGATAACGTAAACCCAATGAATGAGCAATATGTCGCACCCGCATTTCTGCCGAGGAGTGCTTTGCCTTGACTCGCGACATCACCCACGATCTCTTTTCCGGTGTGATGCGGTCCACTGCCTCTACCTCGCTGCGACGACCAAATTCATGGAACTGAGGTGTAGTTCAATCGAAACGTAAGCGTTTACCGTGTGGGCGCGTAGGCCACCGTTTCCGCTGCGCCAAGAAACAAGTAGATTCTCGATTACCAATACGGACGACAGTGCGTGTTTTCGATCATGTGTTCTTTCCCCGCGCAATTTGCTCAAGTCTCGTGCGGGCAAGGTGTTCCAAGCGAACCGCCTGAGACAGCAAGGTGTTTCTCAACCCTATGTTCACCTTGCGCTCACTGATTATGCGAGCAAGTTCAGCTATGGTTCGGGCTCGACGTGCCAAGCGCACGTCTGGATGAGACCTACTGTTCCGCGCGGAACCCTCGAGTATGGAACCACGAAATGACGGCGGGAGCTCGATTGCCGGCTTCTCGGCAATCTCTTTCTCATTGAGTATCCTGCTGAACGTCGAAGTTTTCAGCGCATTTTGATAGACGGTGTACTCGGCCCTGTCCAGCGTGTCGTCTATCACTCCTAGAGGCTTTCCGTACAGAGTCCAGAATGGCCACATTTCAATCTCTGCCACTTCGAATGGATCGAGAACGCGCATCGCCACGGCATCGGTTCTCTGATTGGTCAAGTGACGTCTGATGCGGGTGCGAAGCTGCTCCTTTGTCCGCCCTACGTAAATGGGTTCACCGTCATAGTCGTAGAACAGGTATACGCCGTGTTTACAGTCACCAACCTGCCGCCCTCCAACGCCCCTCATGCTCGAAGTGAGCATGTTCAGGACGCGTTCGACCCCGGCATACAACGCCGTGACTTCTTCTGACTCTTTCATTTTCTTTGCATGATTGGCAGCAAGCAATTGCTTGCAAGCCACTCGATGACCGGCACGCACACGGCATCACCAAGGGCGAACATGGCTTGATGCGGGGTTACCGAATTGTAGCGCATGTTTTCAGCCCCTTGAAGACGGGCATACTCGGTTAAGTTCATCCAACGTACCGCCAAGTGGCCCGAACCAGCCCAAAGGACTGCTTGCTTCGCAGACCCACCCCGTGTCGTTCGAAGCGCGCCGGCTCTTTCGTCGGCCCGAACTTCCCAAACCACCGAACCTCCGCGGGTTCTTCGGAAAGCTCCGAAGAAACCATCACTATCGCGACGTTGGTAACTTGCGACGCGGTTCTCGTGGAGCGGAGAGAGGGCATGAAGAAAGTTCGCCAGTTTCGAAGGTGGCCACCAGTCGCCCTTTCGTTCTGCAACGTCAGCCAAGCGTAGATCACTGCGCTCCGGCGGCGGATCGGGGAGCCGCACGGTGCCACATTGGTGCGCCACGATAAATACACGGGGGCGGCTTTGAGGGACGAATGCGCTGGCATTTATGACCATGTGATCCGTCGCATAACCAATGTTCTCCAAGCGAGAAATGACCGTTTTCCAGTCTACACCGTTGTTGGCAGTCATAAAGCCTTTGACATTCTCAATCACGACAGTCGAAGGTGACCGCCGCCCATTTCGCCAAGTATGCGGAGAAAGTCCAGAATGAGACCGGATTGTTTCCCGTTCAGGCCTCTTCGATAGCCGGCAAGCGACAAGTCGGTGCATGGAAACGACGCTGTGGCGAGGTCCATGTCGGGAATGTTTTTTCCGGAAAGGGAGCGTATGTCGCAAACTCGCAACACATCGTCGCCCCAGTTTTCTTTGTACAGGGCCGCCTTGGTCGTGCAGATATCGTTGGCGAACACTGTTTCCACACCAGAGTTTTCTAAGCCTGCCCTCATGAGGCCCATACCGAAAAGAACTCGCCGGCGCGGATCACTGCTTTACTCCCCCTGTTAAATCGTTCCCGGCGATCAACTCTCGACAGATAGGATGGTATTGGGTCAGTTCGGCGGCTGCCGCAAACAGTTGGGAGATGCCATTCGGTTCACGAAAGTTGCAAGATCCGACAAACTCCTGTCTGGAGGGGTTCAGGTAACTGGAACCGGTCTTGCCGTTGGCTGTTTTGTCGATCATCACTGTCCACACTCCGGGTTCGCTCGCAAGTACTCCGTGATGAACTGATCAAGTTTCCCGGACACCGCCTGAAGAAAATCTTGCTCGTCGCCACGGACACCGAGCCCCTGCGCAGACCACACGATCGCTTCTCCGGCCGATCCAGAACCAGTGTCTCGCAAGCCTCGATGAAGCCGAAGTTGGATCACGTCTGCTTCCGCCGCAGTTCCTACTTGGACATACAGTATTTGCCAACGCGCCTCAGAATCATAGATTCCGGCGGCCCGCAAACGCCACTCCGCCGCGTTCCACAACCCGTTCCGCAGTTGCGAATTGCCCTCAGCCTCAGCCCATAGGTATACGAAAAGCGACATCGGTGCGCATCCTGTGTCGAGATTGCTTGCTGCCCGTTCGCCGGACAGTTGTGCGTTGGTCGATCCTGCCATGAAGGCAGTCAGTGCAGCGGCGACCAGTGTCCGCCTCATGTCTTTCCCCGCTGCATTTCATTAAGTCCACCACAATGCAACAGCCAAGGCCATTGGTGGGCAAAGACATTGCTCTGCTTAAGCATGCGCCATACGGGTCCGATGCAGATGGTACGAGCCTTGCATTGGACGTAATCACAAACGACACGCTTGTCAGCCCTATAGCCGGCGTATGGAGGTAGGCCATTGCAAGCGCTTGCGTCATCAGTGCGGACCACAACACCACCCCCTGTATGCTCACCGGCCTGACTCTGCAATATCTTGATGTTGATGTCACGCACTTCTTTGACGACTTCTTGGTAGGTATCCCCGTCTTTGGCGCTGACAACAGGAGCGTTATCCTGAGCCCGCGCTGGTTTCCGTGAGTGCCGTTATCTTGGCCTTCGACATGCGGCACCTTCTCACATTGGCTGCATCGCCGCCGACAGGCCAATACCGCACTTCCTGTCCGTTCCACCGCAATGCTGCCAAGCCTTGCAACGCTCCGGCGCAGGTGTCATCTACAACCTACTCATCCGGAACGGCGTCTACCGGTTTGCATACCTTCAGCACGTTACGGAGCGCTGGAGCGCTCATTCTCACCATCCTGCTCTTCGCCGGAACGGCCGCGGTCGGAGACGATGCCGAACAATTCACGCCTTTGTGCCGGGACGTCGAACGGCGCGCAGGCGGCAACTACGATCCCCGCTGCTGGATGCCGGTCGCGAACCATCCCGGCTGTCACTTCCGCGGACTGCTTTCGATCGTGGACAACACCTCGCCGGTCTCCTGGTCCGGCGTCTGCGAGAACGGCCGCGCCGTCGGCGCCGGCGTCCTGACGGACGAGACCGGCAATCGTGCCGAAGGGAACTTCGTCGAGGGTCTCAAGCACGGCCGATGGACGCGCACACTGACGAATGGACTGACTCTCGACGAGACCCATGAGAGGGGACAGTGGCACGGTCCCTGGACGGTGACCACCGACAAGGGAGTCCTCTATGCGGGCGCATACGTCGACAACGCAATGCAAGGCGAGTGGAATCACGTCTGGACCGACGGCTACAGCGAGGTCGGTCCCTTCAAGGATGACAAGCGGCACGGCATGTGGACCATCACCTGGCCCAACGGCTACGAGGCCGTCGTCCTTATGTCGAGGGCACGGTCGACGGCGACGTGACGGTGACGCACAGGGGCGAGCCCCTCGGCGTCCTGGTGTACCGGGAGGGCGAGCGGATCGGCCCGGGTCTTCCCCCCGTCATCCCTCCGCCGCTTCCGCCGCTTCCGGATTCCTGAGCCGCGGCCGTCGCCCGGGGTTCAGGGGTTCAGGTCGAAGATGGGACACATCATGTTCTGTCCCTTGTCGCGGGCTTCCAGGACGCAGCCCTTGAGGTTCTGGCCGTAGCGCTCCCACAGGTGCATGCTCCACCAGGTCTCGCTGTCGGCATCGGGCGGCCAGATGCCGGTCCCGCGCTGCAGGGCGACGCCGCCCAACCCGGACAGCAGCACGACGA
>CBDBNO010000002.1:0-44042 GCA_965207785.1 Alphaproteobacteria bacterium
CGCGCCCGCCCATTCGGGCATGTCGAGGGGGAGCGTGCCGGCGGCCTTTGCGCGGTTCTCGATCTCCCTCACCCGCTGCAACAGCGCGAAGCGGTCCAGCTCCCCGGTGGCACTCTCGATGGCCGTGACCGCCGCCTCGAGATCGCGCCGGGCGTTGGCAACGGCATCGAGGTGACGGCCTTTCAGCGTGTCGTCGGCCAGCATCGCCCGGGCGGCCGTGAGCACCGCCGATGCCTGCGCGCGCCAGGCGACGGCATCGGGATCGTCGGCGCCGGCGTGGCGGGCAGCCAAGGCCTCTCCGGCTTGCCCCAGGTCGCGGGCCTCTCCGACCACGGTCTCCGTCTCACGCCGTTCTTCCTTCCACTCCCGGTCGGCCTCCCGCCAGTCGTCCATCAGGTCGAGGGTCTCGTCAGGCACGCCATCCAGGGCCACGAGGTCCTCCAGGGCCTCCAGAAGCCGCCGATAGTCCGGCGCGTCGAGGGGGTGCACGCCCTTGTTCTTCATCTCCCGGTTGACGGACCGGCCCAGGTCCGCAAAGGCCGCGCACGCGTGTGCCAGCCACGCCGCCTCGAGACGGCCGATCACGGTCTCGACGGCCGCCGCCGCGCCCTCCATGTCGGCCTCGGGAAGGGACGAGTCGATCCATGCCTGAGGCAGAGCCCGTCCTTCCTCGATGAGGGCGCTCACGGTGTCGGCACCACCCGGATCGATCGCCGGGCCCTCTTGGCCGTCGCGCAGCACCGCGGCCGCCCGCTCCGACCAGTCGGCCAGGGAACCGAGGGCGTCGCCGGTGGCCAGCCACAGCGGCAAGGACCTGGCCAGGGACCTGAACGCCGCCACCGTCATGCCGCGGGCCGCGAGGTGGGCGGTTCGTTCGCTCTCGGGGAGGGCCTCCACGAACGCCAGCTCGCCGCCCAGGGCTTCGGCCTCCCGGCGCCACGCCAGGCGGTCCGCGGCACCGGCGGCGACATCGTCGCCCGCATAACGCGGCCTCGCCTTCTCGAGGTCCGTCAGGCGGCCGAGGAATGCTGCCACCTGGCCGCGGTTGCGGCGCCAGCGTCCGTCCTCGGCCACCCAGAGGGCGAGGTGGCCGACAGCCGGGGCGCCGGGATCCGCGGAATCGACGGCGCTCATCATCTCGCCCAGGATGGCGGGCCACTCCGGCATGTCGAGAGGCAGCTCCGCCGTGGCGCGAGCGCGGCCGGCGGTCCCGTTCACCCGCCACAGCAAGGTCGCCCGGTCGAGAGACCTGAGAGCGTTCTCGATCTCCCGGGCGGCCGCCTCGGTGTCGTCCCGCGAGCCCGGCATGGCGGCGAGATACGCGGCGCAGGCACCATGGGGATCGAGGAGCGAGCGGACATGCTTCAGGCGATCGACCGCGTCGCGCTTCCAGGAGACGACGCCCGGATCGTCCGGATCGACGCCCGCCTCGCCGTCGACGGCTACGTGGCCGTCGAGCCAGTTCACCAGCGTCCCGGCCCTCTCCCGAGAGGAGCGGATGTCGTCGACGATCGCGAGCTCTTGCCCATGACGCGCCTGCCAGGCCTCCACGGCGCGGCGCTCGTCCGCCGTCAGCGCCGTAGCTTGTGCAAGGGCGGCACCGCGACCGGCCAGGTCCGCATAGCCCTCCAGGAGGGAGACCGGCACCGTCTGCGCCTCCCCGCGCTCGAGCAGGGCCCGCCAGTCGCCGGCGAAGCGCGCCGCATCGTCCTTCAACCGCACGGCTTCGACGCGGGCGAGCGTCATCTCGAGGCGCCGGCGGTTGTCCGTCGAGAGGTCCGAGAGTCCGTCATCCGCGAGATCGAGCCGTTGCCGGGCGGCGTCGACGAGGACTGTCCCCTCGTCGCGCCAGGCCCGCCACGCCGGATGGTGTTGTGTCGGCAAGCCGCGCGCCTCGGCCGCCCAGGCCAGTTCCGGCCAGCGCCGCGGCTGCGCCTGCAGGCCGGCGAGGAGGTCCGTGACCTGGCGCTCCGCCGCCCGGGCGCCGTCGTGGGCGGCAAGACGTTCATCCACGAAGGCGCGCTGGTCGTCGGGAAGATCCTCGATGGCGGCGAAGGCGGCGATCCGCGCCATCACGTCAGCGTAGGATTGCACATCGAATGGCCGTTTGCCCGAGCCCCGGGCTTCCTCCTCCACCGTCCGCCAGGCGGCCACGACATCGGCCCACTCGTCCGGATCGACGATTGCGCCGTCGAGATCCTCGCCCAGGGCCTCCAGCGCCGCGTCGGGAACGTCAGGCGAGGTCTCCAGGCACTCAATCAGCGCCTCGCGGTCGTCGGTCAGCAGCGTGAACCCTTCCGAGGCCCGGCTCACCTCGACGTAGAACATCTCCTGGTTCGCCATCATCCCCGCGTCGAGAACGGCGATGACTTTCTTCGCTGTCCTGCCCTGGGCGCCGTGCACCGTGGAACTCCAGGCATGGTCGATATGGCGCAGATGCGGATCCTTGCGGTGAAGGGAGTATTCCGTGCCGTCCGCCGCCATCAACCGCACCCGTTCGGGCCCGATGGAAAGCACGCGGGCCTCCTCGCCGTTCACCAACGCCGGTGTCAGCCGCCGCGCCTTGCGGTTCCTGGTCCAGCGGATGCGGTCGCCGGCCCTGATCTCGATGGGCACGCTCTCGTAGACGCCGAGGTTGTGGGCGGCGTTGCCCGCGGGGCGGAAGCGCCGTTCCTCGCCGTCCGCATGGTCGAGAACCACCTGGCCGTCTTCAATTCTCGTGACCTTGCAGAGATCGTCGGTCCTGCAGCCGTAGGCGTCGCGGTGGAAGACCACCGTGTCTCCGGGTTCGTAGTTGGCCAGCACCGAGGCCTCGATGCGCGTGTAGCGCCGGTTCACCAGGCGCTGGATGGTGAGCGTCCGCCCCGTGAGCCGCCCCTCTTCCTCGAGGCCCTCGCGGATGGCGGCGTTGATCTCCCGGCGGACGGCGTGGGTCGGGGCCAGCACGGCGCAGGAATCGCGCTCCTCGGGCGGCAGCGCGAGCCACGCCCGGGCGGCCTCGGCCCCGAGGTCCTCACGCGCGTGCTCGATCACCCGGTTGGCAAGGCGCGTCATGGCTTCACCCGCCTCGCCCTCGCGGGCGTGCGCCACCGCCTGCTTCAACTCCGGATCCTTCTGCCGCAGCACCTCGTCCATCACCGCCGTCGCCATGCCGGCCTTTTGCATCAGGGCGAAGGGCTGGCCGGCGCTGACGGCCTTCAGCTGCGCCGTGTCGCCGACCAGCACCACCCGGGCGATGCCGGTCTTCTCGGCGATGGCGACGAGCCTTTCCATCGCCACCGTGCCGATCATCGAGGCCTCGTCCACCGCCAGCACCGAACCGCTGAGCGCCGCGCGGGCTTCCTCCAGGCGATCGGGGTCGGAGAGATCGCCGTAGCGCACCAGGAACCACTGGAGCGTCCGGGTCGGGATACCGGCCTCTTGTTCCAACACCCGGGCCGCGGCGGCAGAGGGCGCCAGGCCGGTGAGGGGCCGTTCCACGAGGGCGGCCACCTCTTTCAGCATGGTCGTCTTGCCGCTGCCGGCCCGGCCCTGCACGCCGACGATGCCGTCGCCGGACCCGAGGATGTGCCTGACGGCGTTTGCCTGGCCCTCGGTCAGTCCCGCTTCGGCCAGGCGGGCGGCAACCGTCTCGCCGGGCACCAGCGCCTCGATCGTGCCCTTCCCCTGCTTCACTGCCTTCAGGATCTTCCGCTCCGCCTTCACCGCCCGGTCGGTGACGAAGGAGCGGTCCGAGCCTCTCAAGACTGTCTCCCTGAGTTCCCCTTCCCTGACCAGGCGCTCGATCGACTCGTCGATGTCCTCAAGCCGGTAGCGTCCCGGCGCATGGCCCAGCACCAGCGCGCGGATGTCGGATTCGGGGATGATCGTCCGTCGCTCCTCGAAATGCGCCACCGCGCGGGCCACCGCCTCCAGGACGCCCGTCTCGGGTTCGGCGATGCGTTCCGCCGGCGCCCTGGGCCGGGTGCGGCGCCTGCGTGGCGGCATCTCCGCCGCCGGTTCGATGCGCGGCACGGCCGGCGAGCGCCGGCGGCGGCGCCGTTCGTTCTTCGTCAGATCCGCGTCCGGGTGCCGGGGCAGAGGCATCTCCCGGCCCGTCTCCGGAATGATCGGCCGCGGTGGACTGAGGACGGTTGCGTCGCGGGAGAGACCGAGCGCCCGGGCGCGGGCCCGCCACTGCGGCACCAGCTCGTCGAGGCCCGCCTCCACCTTGCGCCGGCGCGTGTGGAGCGTCGCCTTCTGCGTCGCCTCCCTGGTATGCGGCAGGCCGTGCCTGTCGAGATAGGCCAGGATCTCGCGGCGGCGTCCGGAGAAGGCGTCCAGGAACTCTCCGTCGTAGCCCGCCAGCTCGAAGCCCGGCACCGGGCCGATCATCCTCGGCGTCACCGCCAGCCCCAGCGCCACCAGCCGCGAAGCGAGCTCGTTGCGGTAGTGCGCGCCGATGAGCTTCTCGTTTCTCCGCAGCGACGTCGGTTCGATGCTCTTCCAGGCGCCGTCCTTCGCACGGGTCATGTTGGCGACGATGCAGTGGGTGTGGAGCTGCGGGTCGAGATCGCGGCTGGTCAGATGGCGGAACCCCGCCACCACCATGCCGTCGGCCTTCACCCGCGGCCGCCGCTTTGTCGCCGGGTCCCAGCCCCGGGTCTGCAGGAGGTCGCGCTCGATCCAGTCGAGCGTCGCCCGCACCGCCTCGTCGTGGGCGCGCAGGACGCGGGTATCCCCCATCACCAGGGCCTCCAGCGACACCGACTTCGGCGCCGACAGCGTGATGTCCCAGCCCGGACGGTGCTGTCGCTCTCCCTCGACGAGGCGGCCGAGGCGAATGTCCGTCTTCGGCACCTTCCCCGATAGAACCGACTCGAAGCGCGACGGCACCACGTGGCCTCTCAGGCCGAGGTCCGCCGCCGCCCTGCCGTGCCAGAAGCTCGCCTTCCTGTGTTCCGGGTCGTTGCGCGTGTAGTACCCGTCCTTCTCGTAGTACGACACGGCGAGCGCCGAGGACGCCAGCGCGTGGACCGTCGCCACCATGACTGATTACTCCGGCGGCGCGGCCTCCGGGCCCGCGTCGGGCAGCGGCCAGGGCGGCAGATCCGTTACCAGCGGCACGGACATGCCTGCGGACCCGTCCAGAAACCGGATCATGAAGTCGGTCATCAGGCCGGCGCCGTAGACGAAGGCGAGGAGAAGCGGGAAGGTGACGAGCAGCCACCAGCTGGATTTGTGGCGCGCCAGCAGCGCCTCGAACTCAGCGAACCGGGCGGCAAGCGAGGCCGTGCCGGTGACGAGGTCGCCAAGTGTGTGCGTCTGGCTCAAGCGCGCCTCGCGGACATTCTCGCCCGCCGTCTGGTTGCGCCACGCCACGAGGGCGATCCCCAGGGCCTCGAGGGCCTTGACCATGGCAAGCAGCTGACGGTCATGCAGTTCCAGCGAGGCGGCGACCCCTTCGAGCGTGCCGCGCATCTCAGCGAGGTCGGCGCACATGCCGGCCAGGTGCTTCGGGCGGGCCCCGTCGAGGCTCTCGGTCAGGCCGGCGATGGCGGCCCGATTCTGCCCCACTGCTTCCGTCAGTTCCGCGTGGCGCGATGCGTCGCTATCGCCTTCGGCAGCGACCAGCTCCGCGAGGCGGCCAAGTCTGTCGGCGCAGGCCTGCAGCATCTCCTGCTGCCGGGCTGCCGCCTGTCGGGTCATCTCGCCCTGGGCGGTGATGAGGGAATTGCACTCGCCGAGCGCGGCCTGAAGAGCCTCCAGCAACTCCCGGTCGGCCGGTGCCAGGCGCTGGGCCGGCTCAAGCGGGCGAAGAAGATCGTTTCGTTCCGTCATGGCGTATCTCCTCTGTCATCACGACTGTCGCCTCCCTCCACGACGCAAAGGGATGTGCACAAGAACGAAGAGAATGCAACCGTTGAATTGCGGAGCCAGGGAACCGCCCATCGATGGTCGGCGCGATCTTGCCGTGGGTGTCAATCCCTGCGTGGGCGAGGAAACCAGATCTTCCGGCATCCGGCCCGTGGTGTTTTCGTGTCTATCCCCGCGTGGGCGAGGAAACCGTTGGCCGGGGTCGGGGAGTCAGGGCGCTTAGCGGGCTTCTATGGCGCCTGGTTGCGAGAGGGCCGGATCCCGGTAGAATGCCGCCGGCGCCGGAAGCACTCGCGATACTCTCATGCCTTCGGGCGAGCGCGGGGTTCGCGGCCCGCCCGGCACCCTATCCCGTGATCGGATTCATCGTCTCCCGGGCGCGGCGCAGCCGCGGCGGATCGACCCGGTGCAACGACTGAATATAGGTGGCCCGGCCGTCGGCCGTTGCCTTGATCACCGCGCGCCAGAGACGTCCTTCGACCTTCAGGAACCCGACCAGACGCCGCGGCGCACCGCGAAAGATCTCGCCCTCGTCGAGGATGCGCTGCACCAGGGCATAGTCCTGCGGCAGCAGCCCGGCGTGGCGAACCGTCTGCTTGGCGGCCGTCTCCCCCGACAGACGGATGGTCCGCGAACGCCCTTCGATTGCCGCGAGGACCCCGGCGTCGGCGACCGCTACCGGGCCAGATGCCTGCGGAACATTGCGGTGCGCCAGGGGTTGCCGACCGCGGCCCGCGCCAGGCCCGGCGGTGCCGCATCGATCTTCGCCGCCAGGCGGTCCGCGGCGCCCTTGCCGAGGAGCCTATCCCCGCGTGGGCGGGGAAACCAGGATGTCGCGGAAGATCGGGTTGGCGATGTCGGGCCTATCCCCGCGTGGGCGGGGAAACCACCGAGGCGGCGGCGTTCATCGAGACCGCCGGGGGCCTATCCCCGCGTGGGCGGGGAAACCGGGAGCGGTTCACGGCCCTGACGGGACGTTCGCGGCCTATCCCCGCGTGGGCGGGGAAACCATCATGCGGGTGCCGAGCAAGGGACCGGTCCAGGGCCTATCCCCGCGTGGGCGGGGAAACCGCGGTAGTCGGAGACGGAGACAATCATCACCCGGGCCTATCCCCGCGTGGGCGGGGAAACCGTCGATGCCGGCACCATTGTCTACCGCACCTTGGGCCTATCCCCGCGTGGGCGGGGAAACCACCACAAGGATGCATGCGCCGTCACTCACTTGGGGCCTATCCCCGCGTGGGCGGGGAAACCGAAACGCGGACCCGGCCAGCGGGGGTGTTGCAGGGCCTATCCCCGCGTGGGCGGGGAAACCGTTGAGCGCGGCCCACGGCCGTTCGATCGACAGGGCCTATCCCCGCGTGGGCGGGGAAACCATCCAGGATACCGACACCATCACGCTCGAGACGGGCCTATCCCCGCGTGGGCGGGGAAACCCCTTCGGAATGAGCTTGTCACACACAGTGCAGGGGACTATCCCCGCGTGGGCGGGGAAACCCCCAGCGCCGCTGCTCAGCGATTTCTGGTGCAGGGACTATCCCCGCGTGGGCGGGGAAACCATGACCGGCCTCAAAGTCATTGCCGGTTCCCAGGGACTATCCCCGCGTGGGCGGGGAAACCTCCAACGCCTGACGGGTGCCGCCGCCGGCGGCGGGACTATCCCCGCGTGGGCGGGGAAACCGTAGCTGGACGGCACCGTAACGCACCAAGTGCGGGACTATCCCCGCGTGGGCGGGGAAACCGTGCCATCAATACCGTCAACGCCGGCGGCAGGGGACTTCGTGGGCCGATCTCATAGACCACAACCGTATAGAGAGGGACTATCCCCGCGTGGGCGGGGAAACCATCAATACAGTTGCCAGATCGTCTGGCCGGGGACTACCAAGGAAACCTAGTCGTCGTCCGCGTCCCACGTACCTTCCTCGGGACTATCCCCGCGTGGGCGGGGAAACCCCTAGTTGCTATGTTGGTGATTTTCTTACGATGTCAAAGAAATTCGTTCGGTTCGGACACAGCTGGGTGCCGCTTTACCAGCAGTACACCATCCGCATCCACGATCTCCTTGGGAGGTTCACCGAGCGTCCGGATGCGCAACTTGCCGACGGCTTTCGTATCCCTCCAAACCAGAACGATCGATCCCGTTCGCAGCACCGACCACCACGACGAAAGCACATCCCATACGCGTGTTCGCACGCCCGCCGACAGGTCGGGCGCCACATAGACGCCAGGCGCAACTTCAAGCATAACGGACGTAAGGAAGCCGCGGTAGCGAGCTTCGACATTGCGAGTGACGACCATGGCCATCGGCATCGTCCGTCACTCCTGGTCGGGGCGTTCCTCAAACAGCGACTTGATCCGCTCGATCATCGCAGGAATCACCTGTTCATGCGCCAACGTCACCCCGGTCATGCGACGGCTGACGCGTTCGATGTTCTCATCAGGTCGCTCGGCAACGCGTCTGGCAGCGCGAAAAGCGCAGGGAATGGTGACGTTGTCTCGATAGAGGTCGGCAATGTCCAGAACGAACGATTGTCCGGGGTCTTCGTGAATGAAACCCAGCTGCGGGATCGTCGCGGTCGCGGCGACGGCAATGGCGGCGGCGCCCTCCACAGCGCTCGAAGCATGGTTGAGCGCTTGGTTGGGCAAGTCCGCCGCACCTGGGTTGGCACGGTCATATCGGCGTCCGCGCCACACAACCCGTGCTCGTTGTGCATGTAGCCGATAGCTTTCCTTCATGCGTGCGCCTTCGATGCCGCGCAGCACGTCCATCGAGCGATGCGGCAACACCTCGCCAAGGCGCCAAGCGTACATCCGGCGAGCGATGTCGACGCGCCGACCATCGTCAGCCCACAGCTTCGCCTGCTTCCTTGCGAGGCCGGAACGGTCAGGAATGAGGGGTGGAGCAGTATAGAGACGGACGCCATCCTCTCCGACCGCCGCAAGGGCGGTGCGGGCATGAGCGAGCAATCGCAGCGCATCGTGGCTGACCGTGGAGCCAGGACCGAGCAGGATCATCGATACACCCTGAAGCGGTATGGCGTAATCGCCGGGCGCGAGTGCGTCAGTCGCGGTTGCTTCCCGTTGCAGGAAGGCAAGCGTGCCGTCTCGCGCGGTCAGCGTGCCTCGTGCCAGATAGAGTAGCCCCGCCCTCTCCCTGTAGGGGACTCTGGCGTTATCGAGACCGAGTCGACCCTTCAGCATTCTATTGGATCAGGGCCGGGCGTCCTGGCGGGCGCAGCAGCAACATGCCAAAGCCATAGGCCCGATGCCTTCCGACGCCTCGCTTCAGCAGGGCAGAGAACGCAGCCGGTTCGGCAACCGCAAGAATGCCGTGCACCACTACGTCAGGTCCCTCGGATTCACGCGTCTCTCTTGCAACGCGCAGGCGACGAAAACTGGCGAGACGGCTCGCCGTACGGTCGAGTTCGGCTGCCGGGGCCAGCCTTTCGGCCAACCAGTCGAGATAAACCTCTTGCCGTGTCCTGCCCTTGCTGCTCATGCCGTCGGGCGCATCGGGGTGGTGGCGCAGTGCTTCCACCAGAAAGGCATCGACCTCGCTGCCGGCGCTGATCTTCTCCGTCGGGCCGTTCAGTGCGCAACGCAAACGCCGGACCGGCCGCGCGCGCAGATCGAAACCCAGCCGTTGTCGCTCGTGCCAATGTGTCGGCATGGCCTTGCTCTGCAGCCTTGCGAGACGCAGAACCTCCAGGTGTTCCGGCAGAGCCTGGGCCTGTGCTGCGGCGCGCAAAGCCTTTGCGTCCATCGCTGAATACGCGTAGAGGTTGCCAACCCGGCGGCGCGGCGGAACGAGCAACCTGAAGCATGGGAAGACGCCTGGGCCCCACACCTCGGTCGCGAGATGATGCAGCGCGCGGCCTTCGTCGAACATGATGCCTTGCGGCCCGGCCCAACCGCGCTCCCACGCCCAACGGGCCAGTTGGCCGGTGTCGATGGACACGCGAACCAAGTGGGTTTCCGTCATGTCGTCGCCGGAAGGATCCGGCCCTCCACGACCCGGCGGGAGCCACCGTGCAGGCCGGTGTACCAGTTCCGAAGGTCGGCGAGGTCTACAATGCGGTCCACGCCTTCACCCGAGTCGGGTCCGTGTCCGACGGGCCATTGGGCCTGGACGGGCCTGTCGTTGCCGGGCACGGAGCGAAGCGCCTCGCAGGCAGTCCCGGCAGTTGTCCAGCGTGCCTCTCCGGTCGCAAGCAGCGGCACGGCGGGCAGGCACGGCTTGCGCCCCAGGAACAACGGTCTGGCAGGCCGATCAAGTGCGTCAGACAGCGCCTCCAGCGTTGGCGCTTCGTCGATCGACTCCAGGCGCAGGACGACACGCACCGACGCATCGGCCATATAGTCCCGTATCCGTCTGTGTGGCGCCGCGTAGCTAGCACCCTCGCGCCCTTCCGGCGCGCCATGGGTCGTCCAACCCTTGTCGTCCCTAGCGAGTTGCACATTTTGTGTGTCGGTCAGCAGGGTACCCTCCCGGTCCCGGCGGACTGCGAAGACAAGGCGATCCTGTATGGCTTGATGAGCGTGCCGGTCAGACCAGTGCCAGCCGAGCGCGTTGCCGATCAATCCGGTCAGCATCGATGCGGCCGGAAAGTTTCGCGTAGGCCCGACCTGGTCGATCGCCACGCCGCCGAAAGCCATCAGCGGTGCTTCAAGGCGCAGAACCAGCCATCGGTGAGTCACGCGGCAGACCTTTCTGGCAAGGTTCGGGCCCATTCGGCCAGATCGGCCAAGGAACCGCGCTCTGCGCCGGGAATGTCGACCTCGTTCGACAGCAACATTGCACGCCGCTCCTCGTCGGTGGCATAGGCTTCGTCCAGCGCAGCAAGGTGACCAGCGAGCGCCGCGGTCGCCGCGGCGAAATGCGGATCGCAGGGTCTGCGGTATGCCTCGGAGAGGCTGCGAGGTTGCCGGTCGCCGGCTTCGAGAAGCATCAGCCCTGCCCTGCCGTAAGGGGCGGTGGAACCGAGCTTTGCGCCGGGCGAGACCTCAGCGATCAGGTAAACGAGATTGTGCAGCACCCGGCCAGCTAGATCCGCATCGTCACCGAGATTCGTCAGCAGGCCTGGGAGGTCGACGACGACGTAGCCGTAGAACAGGCCGGAGGTCAGTTCGGTTTCCTGAATGGTGTCCGCACCCGGCTCGTCTTCCGAAAGATCGTCGACCGCCGTGAAGTAGTCGCTCTCCGGCTCTTCTTCGTGGACCGTAAAGGCGTGGGCGACATGGACAGGAGCTGCAATGTTGGCGTCGGGATCAGAGGTGACCATGCGCCCGAACAACGCTGAAACCAGGCCAGCAGGCAATACCGCGCTATCGCGCATTGCCTTGATGTTCGCGCGAAAGTCCTTTCGCCACTCTTGACCGGCGACGGCGGCAGCTTTCGCATCCCCGGAGGAGCGTCGCGCCAATTCCCGGGCCTCCCCCTCGAGCCACTTCAGTTCCGGCTCGCCCAGCAGCAGGGTTTGCCGGCTTTTTCGATCGCCTCCCTTGTCGCCATAGACTGCCAACTGAAACTCGGTCTCGAGGGCAGCAACAACGGCATCGGAGAAGCTCTCGCGCAGGGAGCCGATGACCTTGCGGGTTACCAGCTCGCGCGAGCGGAACGCCGCGGTCACCCCGTCGATCCTGTCAAGGGCGTGCGGATCGTTGGCGATACGCCAATGCCGCTTGAGGCATTGCGACGAAATTCGTGTGCGCAACGCGTCGCCGTAGGGCAGGCGCTTGGCCAATCCACTGTCGTCGCGGTTGAGCAGTGCGGCGGCATACGACGTCAGCGTGTGGATTTGCAGAAAACGCGGGCGGATCATCATTCGGTTCCTTGTTCGGATTTTTCTGCGGCTCGCTCGGCCCTGTCCAGGCGGCGATAGTAAGATTCGGCCAAGCGGCGCTGGTGTTTAGACGCCAGCAACGCGTAGGCGACATCGACGACATCCACTCCGCTGCCGGGATCGCGGCTTCGTGCGAGAGCGCGGGCCGCGCGTTCCAACAGAACAGCGCGCTGCGGGCCCCGTGCCGCCATGAGCTGCGCCAAACGTCGTTCGCTGAACGCGGGCCGCGGAACTCCGCTCTCGTTGGACGGCCAGTCTCGCCCGCCGCCATCGCACAGCACCGCTCCAAGGAGTCGTCTGGGATCATGCAAGGGTTGTCGCCCACCAGGATCGCCCTTGCTCGTCAGGATCGCGAGGATGCGAACAATGGCAATCCAATCGCGGTATCGTGCCGGGTTTCCGATGGTGTCCGGATGCCGGGCGGCTAGTCGCCAGAACTCCGGCGCTGCCGCATCGGCCGGCATGCGGCGCAATTCAGCAAGCGGACCCGTAGGAAGACACTGCAGCCGTTTCGCAACGCTGCGTGCGGCGGTTGCTATCGCGTCTTCAGGCGGCTTCATCGGTGTGCTCCCGGTCGAATACTTCAGGAAACGATCGCCAAATCCTGTTTCGGAATGCTCGCCGCGCACGCGCCTCGGCCCTCGGGCGCAAGATCGCGGGGCAGGGCATGGCCGGCAGCGCCAATTTAAACTCAGTCTCGGCTGCGTTCATCAGATCGCGGAGGAAGGTAAGCTTTGCCTGGTGCACCTGATTGCCGCTTCCAGTTGCAACATTTGCTCGATGCCACAGGCTTGGAAAGAAGAGCCGGTCGACTGTCCGATCGAACCGCTTGCGCGCCGGAGAGGCGTACCCGTAGTGCTTTTTGTCAACACTCTCTCTCGAGCCGCCTGAGGCAATCAGCGCCAAAGCGTTTCTCAAGGCCAAGTCGAAGATTTTGATCTCCTGCATCTGTGCCTCGGCAAGTGTTCCGACAATCCCGGTCGCGAAGAGCGGCACAACCTTGCCGGGCACGGGAACCACGCGGGACTTGAAGCCACCTGTCTTGCTGTTGCCGCGCGCGAACGCCTCGGCCACGAGTAGCATGTCCCCGGTTTCGCCATCGTCGGGGCGAGCGAGAAGCGGCTTGCTCCAATTGCCGGAGAACAACAGTTCGCAAAGGCGGCTATAGTCGAATTCGCCGGTCTCGCCGAGCGTCAGGCTCTTGGCATCGTCGGTATGGAGCGACGTCCAGGGGTCTCCAGTGTTGCCCTTGTGCACCTTGGCGTCGATCCGAGGGCTCCTTGAAGTCGCGCGACATGCCGCCAGACGACCATCGACTTCGAACAGGCGAACGCGACGGCAGATCTCGATGAACCATGGATCGAGATGTCGCAGATCGAGCAGTTCACCCTCCGGCCAGTCGAGGAGCCACAAGAGTGCCGACCCACCTGGCGTGCCAACGCCGCCGTCGCTGCCGTTCTCTCGTGCCGCCAACAGTCGTTTCACATCCCGCGCCCACCACACGGACGGGTTGATCGAAACATCTGGGCCGCGGACGGGAGTGAGACCCAGCAAGGAGCGGCTGGACGAACCACCATTCATGCGTGCGATGCCATTGTTTCCCCTTCCGCCGTAACCCTCGCAGGTCTGCAACGACACCAATGCGTAGACCCAGTCCTCCATCGACGCTTGGCGCGCGACCGCCTGCTTCAAGTCATGGTTGCGCGCGGTAATGAGCATATCGAGTGCATCGGGCGTCGCAACCTCGGACCACTTTAGTCCCTGCGGGGTCGGAGCTTGCAGGAAGGCAGGCTTGGTCTTGTCAGCGACTGCCAGACGCCATGGTGCATCGTCGGTATGATCCGGTGTGAGTGCCCGAAGGGTCGACGCCCAAGTCGCATCGTCCTCCGGTGGCTCGTCGCGGCCAGCTGTCCAAAGGGCCAATGTAGCGAGCTGGACGAGGAACATGTGCCAAGCTGGCCGCTGATGCGGACGCAGCATCGCAAATCCCTGAACATCCCCACATGTCATCGCCGCAAACAGGCTAGGAAGTGAAACCCTCGTGCCATTTGAGAGGGTCAGGATCGGATCGGCAATAAGGTTCACGAGCCGATCCGATCCAATCTATGCCCCACAAAAAGTGGGGAACTCTCTCGTTCCGATGCGGACGTGCTAGTAACATCTGGTCTATCCCGAAACCAGTTTCGGGGATAACGAATGGCATGAATCACAAGCCTCAACCCAACTATTGTCCAGCGGCGGTCAATCGTGTCACCGAACCGCCAGCCAATCCCGAGCCCAAGACCAACATCGATCCTCATGCCGATAGCCTCCGTGTGAAGATTCTGAGAGGGCATGACGAACATATCGATCCTCCAGTTCCATCTGTCAAGCATGTGACGTCCTAGTGACATAGTTAGCATCCGTTACTTTTCCACAACCTTCTCCAGTCCGGCGCGCGTATACCGGAACCGCCGCTCGTCAACCGAAAGGACCAAACCGTCTTCACATGAACTCACGTCCACTGTGTGGTTCGCGCTGATCCCTCGGGACCATCGCGCCGGCAAGGCGATCCGCTCGATCGGATGGCCGAACGGGCCGCCATGTGGCGGATCCAGTGTGAGGACGATCCCCTCCTCTCCTAACCTTGTCACGATCCGCTCGTCCGAATCGGGAAACTGCAGATCGTGGAATGGTTCGTTGCGGTCCAGCGCGTTGAGCCCGGCGATCATGCCTGCCGCGAGTTCCGAGCCTCCGACGTTCCTTTCATAACGTTCCCAATCTTCGCCCTTTTCATGGATCAGCGCACGGATGCGCTCCGGATGGGTCGCCCCCTCAACCAGCGCGCGATTCATGTGCGGTATCGACCATTCCGGGCCTGGATGTTCCATGATGGCGCGTCGGGTCAGTTCAAGTCCGGCGAGGTCCCGGTAGATGCCATGGAATCCATCCGGTGTCTCCCACGCGCCAAGCCCATTGTCGAAGTCCGGCGACGCAAGTCGGTCCAGACCGTCGTCAGGCAATAGCACCACTACTCGAGCGACCTCAAAGCCTGCCGGACGCTGACGTATGCGATGGCGATGAAGGCGGCCAATCCGTTGCAACAGCACATCCATCGGACAGAGGTCCGTGACCAGCAGATCTGCGTCGATGTCGAGAGACTGCTCCAGCGTCTGTGTGCCGATGACGAGACACCCTGACGATTGCCGGTCGGGATTCGGATCCAGCGCTGCTTCCACGGCCTGGTCCAGGAGGAAGCGGTCTTCAGCCGCGAACCGCCCATGATGCAATGCCGGATAGCCCTCGACCCGCATGAGCCCCGACTCCGCCCCCTGCTCTGCCACCGCACGCCAGGTCTCCACAGCCCTGGTCACGGTGTTGCGAATCACAAGAACCCTCGCACCGCACTCGACCGCAAGGATTGCACGCCGTGCGGCCTCCGCCGGATCCATTGTCGGCACGGTCTCAATGCGCACCGTCTTCGGGCGCCCAGCGTTGGCGGCAGCGCGAGGCGCGGCTTCTCCTCTCACCCAGACCGCCGGATAGGGTGCCCTGCACGCTGTCGCGGCCTCTGGCAAGAGGTCACCGGTCCAGCGCACCCGCGCCCGCGCGCCCAACGTGGCGGACATCAGCATCGCGTACCCGCCGATGGCGAGATGCCCGTCCAGCAAACGTTTCAAGACCTCCGTCATATAGGAATCCGAGGCGTGAACCTCGTCGACCACCAGGAGGCTGCGGGCGAGAGCACCGCCGCGCATATGGGCGTGCTTGACCTTGAGACCAGCGAGCATGGCCTGGTCCACCGTGCCCACAGCGACGGTGGCGGCCAGAAAACGTGTGGCGTGTTCGGCCGCCCAACGCCGGGGAGTGGCGCCGCCTTCGTCGTCCCACCGCACGTCCCAACCGGGCAATCGATAGCCGACGGAATCTCCGGCACGCAGCATGCCGGGGATGGCCAGCACGGGTTCCGGCGAGTCCTCGCCGAAGGTTCGGCGCATCGCCTCGACGATGCGTCTGTGAAGCTGACGGGCGGCTGCCCGCGTGGGCACCGCGAAATAGAGGCCGGAGACCTTGCCGACTGCGAAGAGTTGGGTGAACCGCCACAGCGCGGCTTCCGTCTTGCCCGACCCGGTCTCGGCTTCGAGGATGACGAGCCGCGCTTCCGGTCCAACGGCACCTACCACCTTCTGCGCGGGGTTGGGCTCCGCGAAACCGGTCAGTGTCGCGAAGCCGGGCGCGGGCCTTCCGGATAGAGCGCGCGTGTCGAGACCGGTCCTTTCCAGAGCCCGGGCGGCACGGGAATGGGCGACCTTGTCGTAGGCTGGATCAAAGGGTGCCGTATACTCGAAGAATCGCCGGTCCGATCCGAGCCAGTCGGCCAGCGCCGCCAGACCGGCGATCAAATGGTGGAAACGCGCGTCATTCGGCAGAAGATCCGCCGAGCGTTGGAAGGCGTCGGCGAACCACCGCGGCAGCACCTCAGTCAATGAACGGGTCGTGGTACGCCAATCGTAGTCCGGGGTCACCGGGACACCACGGTCCCAGGGCATGGGGTCAGGAGGCGGTCGCACGGGCCGCCCATGATGCGCGATCGCCGCAGCGAGGAGCGGCGACACGGCTTCGCCCCATGCGACAACCTGCTGCATCGTTACGTGAAAGGGATGTTCCGGGTACCGCAAGGCGAGCGTCAGAAATGCCCAGCCCTCCGCCAGATGTCCGTGAAGCGGCCTGGACCACGACCCCGCGGGCCAGCCCTTGGCCTGAAAGCCCGGATGCAGCTTCCCGATGTCGTGCAGGAACACCAGGACGCTCAGTCGCTGGCGTTGTACGTCATTCAACGGTGATCCGGCCGCTTCCTCCAGCCGATCACGGATCACCGGCAACTCCAGCATTCGCATGAAGACTGCCGCCACATCCATGCAGTGATGCGCGAGTGGGTGAGTGCTGTTCTGCGCCTTGTCAAACTTGCCCCAAGCCTCACGCATCTCGCGTTCTCAAATCACCATCAAGTTTGGCAGGCTCTCCTACCACACCAACAAGATCCCTTGCATGTTGCAGTGATTATACGGCCAATCCGTTCGGCCGCAGCCTCGACTTCCCGGTCGGCAACGTGAGCGTACCGCAAGGTCATCGAGACATTCCGGTGACCGAGAAGTCTCGCCACCGTCGGCAACGGCACGCCCTGCATGACGGCGTGGGAGGCAAAGTTGTGCCTCAGATCGTGGAGGCGCACGTCCTCGATCCCGGCGCGTTTTCGGAGGGTGAGCCAGAGTGACAGCCGCCTTGTGAGGGGTTTGTGCGGATCGGCGGGGGATGGAAAGACATATTCGCTGACCGTCCGACTCTGGCGAGCGATAATCTGGCGAGCTGCGGAGTTGAGATAGACTCTCCGTGCGCCTGTCTTGCTGTCGGCAAGGTCGAGCGTGCCGACACCGACCTCGCGCCACCTGAGCGTCCGGATCTCGCTCAAGCGGCATCCCGTGTAACACAAGAGGCGGATGACGTCCGCCTGCGTCGCCCGTTCCGGGCTCTCCGCGACAAGACGGTCCAGTTCGGCAAAGAGGCATCTGGCCTCGTCCCGGGTAAGGAACCGGTTGAACCGGCGTTCCGGGTTGCGGCGGATTCCGCTGGCCGGGTTGGTCCCGATGTGACCGTGGACCCTGGCGTGGTTCATGATCTGGCACAGAACGGAGAGCGTCCGGTTGGCGCCGCCGGGAGCGGTCTCGCTGAAACGGTCGAACCAGAGGTGCACGGATCGCCGGTCGATGCGGTCGAGCGGAATGTCGCCGAATGTCGGCAGGAGTTGATCTCTGAGCCGATAGTCGACACTGCGGCGGGTGGAAGACTTGTGACGTGCATGGCATTCCGTCTTCCAGGCACCGGCCACGAAGTCCCGAAACAGGGGAACAGCCACGTCCGGTTCCTGCGCCTGCATTCCCGCGGACTGGATGTCGAGGCACCGGGCGCGCGCCTCCTCGACCGTCATCAGCGCCGTCCGGCCAAGGGTGCGGCGCCGTGAGGATCCGCCACGGCTGTCGAGATGGATAAACGCCCGGTGCCCGGACGGCCGGACGCGTACGCCGAGGCCGGAGGTCCTCACGTCCCAGACTGTGTATTCGCCAGCTTCGGGACGAAGCCGCGCGACGTTGCCGTCGCTGAGGCGCATTCGCCGGGGCATGGTTCAGGCCTCCCCGCCGAGAACGGGTGCCAGGGCCTCGGCGGCCTCGCGGACTGTCGCGTCGGCAAGGTGCGTGTACTTCAGGGTGGTTGCCGGATTGTTGTGGCCCAGAAGCCTGCCGATGGTGAGGACCGTCTCGCCGTGAGCGAGAGCAACAGACGCATAGGAGTGACGAAGATCGTGGAGACGCATATCCGCGATCCCCGCTTCGTCCCTGACCGTTTGCCAGAATCGTTCCAGGACGGTCCTCGACTGATGACCGTTGCCGCGGGGAGACGGGAACGCCCAAGGCCCCGACCGCGGCAAGTCGTCGAGAATCCGGCGCACTGGCGATGACAGCCACACCGTTCGCGGGCCGGACTTGCTGTCGGCAAGATGGAGATGGCCCTCTCTGTACTCCGACCACCTGAGTGTCAGAATCTCCGATTTGCGGCATCCCGTCAGGAGAAGAAGCCTCACGATTGTTGCCAGAAGGGGATGGCTGTCCCGATGCTGATCGAGAACCCGGCTCAGTCGGCGCATCTCGTCGGCGTTGAGGAACCGTTCACGGCCCCGCCGGCGATAGCGCTTGATGCCCGTGCAAGGATTGGAACCCTCCCGCCGATAGCCGTAGACCTCGGCCTGGCGCATGATGACCGAGAGGACCGGCGCCGAGCGGTCCGCCGCCACCGGCGTCCTGTGAAGAGAGGCAAACCACTCGCGAACATCGGCGCGCGTGATGTCGTCAATCGCCCGGCCATTGAACCAGGGCAGAATCTGCTTCCTTAAGTATCCGAGATTGACCTTGAGCGTGCGCGGTTTCCAGTGGCGCCCGTAACGACGGAAGACCTCGTCGGCCACCGTCTCGAACAGAATCGGTTCGGCGAATTCAGGTGCATCGCCGCCAAGTCTGGACGCCAGCATGGCGCCGGCCGTCGCGCGGGCCTGCTCCAGGGTGATGGTCTCGGCATCACCTATCGATTGCCAGACCCTCTTGCCGTTGACCTGGCTGTGGAGGAAGTACCGCTTGCGGCCCGAGGCGAGGATCCGGACGCCAAAGCCCCGCGTGACGGAATCGCGAACGTCCATGGCCTTGCTTCGCGGCTTGAGGGAATCGACCCTTCGTTGGGTAAGGCGTGTCTTCGGCATGACATTCTCTCCGGTTCCAGTTGCACCGGGGGCACGGAAACGAGGTGATTCCGCTTCCCCGGCGAAAATCCTTGAGAGAGAACGCGTTTTGTTACAGTATGTTAGTGTTGTAGTTCAGCACCACAGGTGCGCAGTCGGTGTGTCCACACTTGGGTTCCGCATTGGGTCCGACCGTCGGCGGCCGCGTGCGTGATGGCTGTCTCGTCTGTCCCTTTCACGGTTTCACCTACGATGTCGTCGGCAACTGTGTCGCAACCCCGTACGCACCGCCGCCGAGATTCCTGGCGCTCAACACCTATGACACGCGGATCATTCAAGACCTCGTCTTTGCCTGGTGGAGCGCCACAGGCCGGCCGCCGCAATGGCATCTGCCGGAAGCACCACCGGTCGAACGCGACTGGTGCGATCTGGAAATCCGGACCGTCCGATTCGCCGGCCACGTGCAGGAAATCGCGGAGAACTCCGTGGACCTCGCCCACCTGCGGTATGTGCATGGCTACGGCAACGTGCAGCCTGTAGGATCGACGACGGTTGACGGTGCGCACCTGCTCGCCCGTTTCGATTTCACCCGCCACCGCCCCATCGCGGGGTTTGTCGACAGCGCCTATCGTGTGTCCGCCGCCGCCCACGTCCACGGACTGGGATACTCGTACGTCGACATCCGTGAGCATTCCATTGGCATGGATCTCCGCCTGTGGGTCCTGGCCACACCCGTCGACGGCAGGTTGGTTGATCTGTCGCTGGCCAGTCAGATCCGGGAGATACGAAGGCCCAGGCGGCTGATCGTCGGCCTCGGATTCCTGCCGCCGGGGCTTCGCACGAGGATCATGAACAAGCTGGTGATTTCCGCGCAGATGAAGGATGTGCGACAGGATGTCGTGATCTGGCAACGACGTCGGTACCGGCCTCATCCCCGGTTGAGTCGCTCCGACGGCAACATCGGCAAGTACCGGCGCTATTGCAGGCAGTTCTATCCGCATGAGCGCGTTGGCGGGGATGGCTAGCGGCCAGGACCCGCCTGTGCGCATCGCCATCCTGCCATTCACCTCCGCTGCGCGGCAGTGCGCGGTGCCAGGATGAGGCGGGCCGCTCCCTGATCGCACGGTCGGCGCGACTACGCTCGTCGAAAACGCGATCCGTGCAGGATGCTTCCGTAGTAGTTGAACGTGCGTCTCGCTGCCGGGTCGCTGAAGGGGTAGTCAGCGCCCAGCTGTCTGGCGGCTGCCAAACCGGTGACGAAGCAGGTTTCCTGGCTGTTGACCAGCGTGTGTGCGCCGCAGTGCCACGTCCGTCGCCTGCCCTGGATGAAGCGGAACAGGTAGACGAGCAGCGCGACCTGGCGCACGTCGTGGACAACGTGTCGAAACCGGCACCGCTTGATGATCTTGTCGTCGTCGATCGGGTGGATCGGGTTGTAGGTCACCAGGCAGGGCTTGTCCGACCGTCTGGCCCAGAGCTGCTGGTTGTGGATGATGTACGTGATTTCGTAGTTGTCCGGCTCCGTTCCGTACTGCTCGATATGATTTGTCCGGGTCGTCAAGGCCTTCATCTCGTCGTCCGGGAGGACCGAGGAGTCCCAGTGGACGACCGCGTGCCCATGGATGGCGCTGTCATAGCGGATTGATGACAGGATGTAGCGTTCAAGTCGGGTCGGGCGATCGAGGATCTTCAGGGTTTGATCCGCGCCGCACGCGAAGATCACCTCGTCGAACGTCTCCTTCACGCCTTGTCCGTCTTCGATCACGACGCCTGCCGCGTCCCGATAGACCCTCGAGACGCGCCGGTTGCGATAGATCTTGTCCTGAAAGCCTGCGGACAGGTTTTCGTAGATGCGTCGCGTTCCCTGGTCCCACGTCCACATCGGCGTTGCTGTTTGGATGTCAAAGAACTCCAGATACCTCGAGAAGAGCGCTGCGGGCAGGTCGTACACATTCGTCGCCAGCACGAAGTTGATGAACATCGGCTTCAGGATCTTGTACCTGAAGTCCTCGGAGAAGCCGCCCAGGTCCAGGACCGTCCGCATGCTGACGTAATTGAACGGGTTGAGGACGTTCAGAAACGTGGACTGACAACGGCTGAGCCAGCCGATCCGGTGCAAGCGCCGCAGGAGTCGCTGGAACTTGGCGACCTCGGATCGCAACTCTTCCTTCAACTCGGAGTCGAAATCATGGGCGTAGACCTGGCCGCCGTAACCCACGCTGTAGTTGAATCTGGTATCGACCAGCTCGATGCCAAACTGCTCCATCAGCAGCAGGACATGCCTGTACACCGACGGACGCACCTTCGGTGCTAAACAACTGACTTAACGTTAACAAATCCCTCTCGCATATGCAACTACGGGACGATTCCATGCCGGACTCTCCCGCATCTGCAACTCAAGGCGAAGGGGGAATCCATGGCCACGACACAACTTACCCAAGCGCGAATTCGGGCCCTCCGAACGCGAAAGACCACCCGCGACATACGCGATGCAGGCCTCAAGGGCTTCGGCCTGCGCATCTACCCGTCGGGACGCAAACGCTACTTCATTCACACCCAGGTCGACGGAAAGAGGATCTGGAAGATCGTCGGCGAGGCCGCTGTTGGTTTTCTGATTATCGCAGCGCCTGATTCCCGGATTGATTTGCGTCGCCCGGGACGGGTTGTTTCGCCCTCTGCCGGTTTTTTCGGCTGGCGGTGCTTGTTGTTTCCAAGCAGGGGTTTCCCGTGACGGACTGTCGGGGGTCAGTTCACGGTCGGCAAGGGTCGAGGGGTGTTCCACCGATGAGGCCGTAGATGCCGTGTTGCTGGAGGATGTCGTTCCAGTCCGTGGCGCCGTCGGGGCGGACGCGCCGGATTCCCTTGTGTGCGGCCATCAACTGGCGTGCGGCGGCATCGCCGGCTTCGTCGGCGTCGAAGCCGCATGCCACGGAGACGATGTTGAGGGTCAGGAGCCATTGAGGCAGGCGGCGGGCGAGGCCTGCCGTGGAGGCGTACATGGAGACCGTCCCGCCGGCGCCCAGGGAGAGGGCGGAGAGGGCGTCGATGGCGCTTTCGGCGATGAAGAGGGCGATCTCCGGTTGCTCGGGGCATGAGGTGAACCAGAAGCCGCCGCGTTCCTTGCGGGATCCCGGGGCCATGCCGCGGAAGCGGCTGCCGTCGCGGCGGCGGCGTATTCCGACGAGTTCCGCCCCGGTGGCGTTTCCGGAGGCGTCGCGGCACAGGAAGACGGCGTTGTCTCTGGCGTCGGCGTAGAGCAGGCCCTGCTCCCCGAAGCCGTCGACGCGGAAGGTCTCGATGGCGCGCTCGTCGATCAGCCAGCGCCGCACGGCGGGCCACGATGCGGGGCACCGCCGGGGCAGGATCAGGGGCTTCGCGGGCGTCGCCCGCGGCCTTTGCGGCCCATGATCCGTCGAGGCCAGCCATGCGATGGCCTGGCGCGGCGTGCATGCCGTGGCATGGATGACGAAGTCGATGGCGCCGCCACCGCCACATCCGCGGAGATGGTCGTAGAACTTCGGGCCGTTGATGGAGATCACCGACCCCGGGCGTGTCCAGCGCGCCTTGTCGCGGCGGCATGGCCGGTATCCCAGGGCACGGGCCAGCGGCTCAAGGGGGCGGTCGCGCGGGTGGCTCACGGTTCGAGATCCTCGCGGGCCTGGTGGACATGCTCGAGGGTGACTTGGCGGGCCTTGTCGACGGCGGCGGCGTGGAGGGCATGGTGGGCGAAGGTGTCGACCTTGCGGGGGACGCCGCGGGCGAGATCGAAGATGGCCTCGATGGCGTTCTTCTCGAACAGCGGGACGTCGGCGCCGGCCAGGCGCATGCGGTGCTCGACGTAGGCCTCGGCCTCGTCGCGTTCGAGGCCGGGGAGGTGGCAGCGCACGACGATGCGCTGGGCGAGGGATTCGTGCACCGCCATGGTCAGCCTGCGGCGCAGTTCGGTGAGGCCCGTGAGGAGGAGGACGAGGCGGCGTTCGCTGTCCATGCGGAAGTTGGTCAGCAGGCGCAGTTCCTCGAGGAGTTCGTTGTGCAGGAGGTGGGCCTCGTCGATGACGAGCAGCGAGAGTTGACGCGTCTCGCCGAGCCGGCGCGACACGTCGGCGCGGATGGCGCGCCAGGCGCCATGGCGCGAGGTGGCGCGCTCGAGACCGAGTTCGGCGGCGATGAGGTTGTAGAGGTCGAGGATGCTTCCGGTGGTCAGCGAGATGTAGGCGACCTTGAAGAGGCCGCTGTGGAGGCCCTCGCAGACCTTGCGGCAGACGGTGCTCTTGCCGCAGCCCGCCTCCCCCGTGAGGAGACCGATGCCGCGCATCTCGATGAGGTGGCCGAGGCGCGCCTCGGCCTCGAGCTGGCCGCGAGCGGGGAACAGGTCGCCGGGCTCGGGAGCGTCCTTGAAGGGATAATGCCTGAGGGCGAAGTGCTTCGTCTGCATCACGATGTCTCCTCGTCGTCATGAGGTCTGAAGGTCAGGGTGCGGCGGATCAGGGCGTTGGCATGAACGTCCAGCGGCGTGGCGACGCCGGCGTCCCTGCCGTCGTGGACGATCCTGACGGGTCGATCGAGGCGTGCCGGATCGAAGCGCAGCGTGACCTTGTGTCCCACCAGTTCGGCGGGCGCTTCGTAGAGGCGGTTCTTCAAGCTCACGGTGCGATCCTTGTGGACCCGGCGGTCGACCTCGAAGAGGAAGATGTCGTCGAGATCGACAGTCGGGCCGAGCATGGGCACGTCGGCGGCCAGCGAGGCCCACTTGTCGAAGGGCGTCATGCCGCCCAGACCGCGATGGGGAGCCCTGTGGTAGTCGCCTTCGATCCATGTCCTCAGGCGCAGGTTGAGGGCGTCGAGACTGGCCAGCTCGGCGCTCTGGAGACGGGGCAGGAGCTGGATCCGGACTGTTCTCAGCCAGCGTTCGATCTTGCCCTTGCCCATCGGCCGGTAAGGCGTCGCGTGGATCAGGACGATGCCCAGTCTGGCGCAGACCAGGGCGAGATGGGTGGAACGGAAGTAGCTGCCGTTATCGACATAGAGCCGGACCGGCAGGCCCCTTCTCATCAACGCCTCGCGGAACACCGGCAGGAAGGACGCCGTGTTCTCGGACATGGCGAAGGCCGCATAGGGAATGACTCTCGTCGCATCGTCGATGAAGGCTATGAGGTAGGTCTTGAACCTGCGTCCCCCGGCACCCTTGACCTTCGGCCCGTGCAGGACGTCCGCCATCCACAGGTCATTGGCACCGGGCCAGGTGAAGCGCCGCAGGTCCCGGGCCTGTGTGTCGGCGGGCTTGTCGAGCCCCTCGGCGGCGAACAGGCGGTAGAGCGTCGAGGACGCCAGCGTCGCGTCGTCGGCCAACTCGCCCGACGCACGGGCCTGCCTGATCACCTCGCGCACGCTCAGGTGCGGCGCATCACGCTTGATGGACAGCACGAGTTCGATCGTCTCCGGCGTCATCCGCCGCGGCCTGGCGCGGTCACGGCGGCGCTTGGGGTAGAGGCCCTCGAAGCCATGCTTGCGGTAGTGATGCAGCCAGTCGCGGATCGTCCCCTCAGCGATGCGGTTGCGCCGCGTCCCGGGGATCACCCAGATCCGCTGCGACAACTCCCTGATCAGCGCCCCGATGGCTCGCCGGTCGGCAACCAGCAGGCCGGCGATCACGCCGTAACGGAACAGGGCGACGCGCTGACGGTGGTCTTCGGTGCCGGGGGACATGGCCACATCTTCCCGTGTTGGTCCGTGGAAGCTGCGACCTTCGACGGTCCCGAGCCTCTCACATAGTGCCGTCGCGTGTTGGCGGCCCCGTCGTGCTCCGGGGACCCCGCGGGTGAACGGCGAATCCAACGGGACAGGGAAGATGGACAAGGTGGTCGCAGCCCAGCTCCCGCACGCACACAAGCGCCTCGCCGCACGCCAGGTGGCTGCGCAAACCGATCAGGCCCAGACACGTCGTGTCCAGCAGCACCGGGAACAGTCCGGCCAGGATCCGCAGGCTCTGATGAACGCCGACAACCCGGCGGCGCAGCGACCGCCGCGCACTCGTCAGGTCAATCGCCTCGGGATAAAGCACTCGCACGCCCGCCCACAGGCTGCCCGCTTCCTCGACCGCCACAACCTGCGCCTCGCACGAGGCAAGCGTCCCCGCAAGACGCGCCTGAAGACAGCCCGGCAGGGCGCTGAATGACCGGTGGCAGGGGCGGCAATACCAACGCGCCACGCGCATGCCTCGCGGCGTCTTGCGCCCGTAGGTCCCGTTGCGCGTCATCCCGCAGGCCGTCACCGCCAGACCCCGGCAGCACACAGGAGGGGTTGCGGTGCGCCATGCCTCCTGCGCAACATAGTCCTCGGCGGACAACGTCGTCTCATCCAGATGCTGCAAACCTCCGCCCGTGGCCCGGCGAGCGACAGTCGCGCGGGCCACACTCCTTCATGGACCCGCACCATGGTGCAGCAGAACCGACAGGCGGCCTATGCGGTCACCCGAAAAACACCCTGCTTGGAAAAGAAGAAGAGACCCTGGAGGCATCCGCACTCTCCCGGTCTCTCCGGGGAATCAGCACGGATCAATGTGGGAAAAGGCGGCCTCGGCCGACCGGAACAATCAGGGGTTCAACACCGCCGACATGGACGTTGACGCCGCCCGGGAACGGGCGCGGGCAATGCTCGCCGCGTCCAGGTGCGGTGCTCCCGTTGCACCGGAGGAGCTCCTGTTCGAGGTGGTAGCTGAGGAGGTCTTCCGCCGCTACGGGAGAAACTGGAAACCACGAACCCTCAGAGTCAACCGCAGCTACTACGCCAATCAGATCCTGCCCTGGTTCCGTGGCCGGCCGATTGCCGACATCGCAAGCGCCGATGTCGGGGAGTGGTTCGCATCGCTGCACGCGACGCCTGTTGCAGCCGACAGGTCGGCGCCGGTTCTATCCGTCATCATGGCTCAGGCGGAGGCCTATGGGTACCGGCCGGAGGGAAGCAACCCCTGCCGAGGGATCAAGCGCTACAGGCGGAAGGGACGGGAGCGCTTTCTCTCGGAAGACGAAATCCGCCGGCTTGGCAGGGCCCTGAAGCAGTACGAGTACGATCAGGCGATGCTTGTGGCCATCGTCCGTCTCCTTCTGCTGACCGGGTGCCGTCGGCGCGAGATTGTGACGCTGCGCTGGAGGGAGTACCGGGACGGTCATCTCCACCTCGAGGATTCCAAGAGCGGTCCGCGCATGGTGTGGCTGTCGTCCCCGGCACGGCGGATCCTCGAAGGGTTGCCACGGACGTCCATGTGGGTCTTTCCGTCAACCAGAACCGGTCACTCGGTCGATGCGAGGACGGTCGCCCGCTTCTGGTACGTCCTGCGCTCGGAAACGGGTCTGCGGGATGTGCGGTTGCACGATCTCAGACACACGTTCGCCAGCGTTGCCATCATGACCGGAGAAAACGTGCTCACCGTCGGCCGGCTTCTTGGCCACAACAATCCCGGCACGACCCTCAAGTACACGCATCTTGCCAACGAAGCGGCCGCCGAAGCCGCTAGAAGCATGGGGCCCATTCTGGGAAGGCCCGCGGCATGAACCGCAAAGCAAGACTGACCGATGCCTTTGTCCGTCGGCTCCGGCCGGCAGACCGCGAATACACGGTCCGCGATACCGTGGTGCCCTCGCTCGGTGTGCGGGCGCATCCCTCGGGCGGCCTCGCTTATGTTCACTTCGGGGACGGGAGGAGGGTCTCGCTCGGCTCTGCCGCGCTTCGCACGCTTGAGGAGGCACGCCGGGAGAGTCGCGCGCTCTCGGCGGACGGCATCCCGGAAAGGGCGACAGCGCCGCTCTTCAGTGACTTCGTCGCCGGGCCGTGGCGCGAGTCCTGGGTCCACCGATGCAAGCCGTCGACGATCAAGGGACGTGACTGGCTCCTCGAGAACCGCCTGCTTCCCGAGTTCGGCCATCTGCGCATTGACCGCATTGCCTCAACTGCAGTGTTGACGTGGTTCGACGACTACAGCAGAACCGCTCCGGGCAACGCCAACCACTGCCTGAAGCTTCTTCGGCACATCTTCAACCATGCGGTTGTCTGCGGGCATGTCGCCTCGAACCCGGCAAGGAGCGTCAAGCTTAACCCGCACAGGAAGATCACTCGTTTCCTCTCCCGTGAAGAGACCGCGCGGTTGCACGAGGTGCTCGATCGCCACGAACGCTCCGCAGCAACCCGAGCATCCCGGCGCCTCCAGATCGACATCATCCGGCTCCTCCTGCTGACCGGCTGCCGAAAGAACGAGATTGTCCGCCTTCGCCGCGACGAGGTGGCCGGCAATCAGCTCAGGCTTCTCACCGGCAAGACGGGGCCCAGAACCGTGTTCCTGAACGCGGAGGCCCGTTGCATCATCGAACGACGATTGAAAGGAAGCGGTGAGTTCCTGTTTCCTTCGCCGAGGGATGCCGACCGACCGACCTGCGACGACCTTCCGCTATGGTATCGGGTTCGAAGGGAGGCCGGTCTGGACGATGTCCGGCCCCATGATCTGCGCCACACATTCGCCTCCCACGCCGTCATGCAGGGAACGCCGCTTCCCGTCGTTGCCCAGCTTCTCGGTCACAGTCGCACGACCATGACTCTGCGATACGCTCACACGGGAGACCGCGAGACCGAGGCAGCCGCGGAGCGGGTTGGGAATGTGATTTCAAGGTGGCTCGGCATGTTGGAGGTCGATTGACAGTGAACCTGCTGATCCACTCCAACGGCTTGGCTGGAGTGGGGTTTGAATGACACTTTTCACCGCACTAGTGATGCCTCCAGTCCGGCAGGCTTGGTTTATTTGGTTGGGCAGATTGGAACCTGCAGCCGATCCCGAATGCAGGCCGGGCGGCAACTTTCCTCGCAAGCGAGGTCGCACACGTCGAGGGCCGGTTCCGGATGCGCGAGCAGTTGCCGAGCGGTTGCGCACCGCAGTGTGCCAGTCTTCGGGTCCGGCTGAATGGGTGACGCCGAAGCCTCTTTCGCACCGGGCAAAAGGCGGAGACGCTACACCACTGAACGGGCTCGAATCTGGCGCCGCATGCAGAGTTCCTCAATGTTGAGTGCGCGGGCCATCATCAAACGAAGGACGAAGGGAGGAACGGAGTTCCCGTATCCGTCGCCGGTCGACTCTGGCCGACTGGTCAAGGACGATCTCGCACTCTGGTACGCTGTTTGCAAGGAGGCTGGCCTTGACGATGTGCGCCTCCATGTCTGCATCACACATTTGCCAACCATGCTGCCATGCAGGGAATGCCCCTTCCCGTCGTAGCAAAGCAGCTTGGTCACTCTCAGACGACCATGATCTCGCGCTACGCCTACGCCACCGACCGTGAGACTGAGTCTGATGCCGAAAGAACCGGCAAAGTGATTGCAGTGCTACTCGACAAGCCAGCAATTGACTGACGCAACTTAATGATTTAGAATAGCTTCCATTACATCCGGATACGACATGGACGTGTCAACGTTGTCCAGCGAAAGATCCGGAATGGTAAATGGAAATTGAAATGAGAAGTATTCCAATGAGAGCATCAGGAATCTCCTTAGTGGTGGCAATCTTTGGGGCAACGCTATGGTTCGGTCAGTTGGGCGCACAGTCTCTGAAGGAAACGGTGGACTTCATTGAAGGAAAATTCGAGCAGTGCGGAACATTCACTGTTGGAGACGGCACTAGGAGGTCCATCAGTTTCCGTATGTCCTCATCCAATTCAGTGTCAATTGAGGAAATTTCTAAACGCGAAGGCACTATGAGTGGCGCGTACTACTACGATGGGATATGGTGGGATGCGCCGTTTGAAGAAACAGTCACGTATACATCTCACTTCCATCCCAGTGCCGTTGCGGCCGGGGTCTCCACGACTGGTGAATTCTTCGTATTTCTGAATTGTATCGATTTGAAGAACTGCATCATGAATGGCTATCACAAGTCCATGGCGATTGGTGGTGGCGATCAGCGCATGGCACAGAACCAACTTGATAGATGGATCGAGATGGGGACCGTGTACGGCCGTCATGAAGACGACCCAGAATGCACCGTAGAGCAAGGCAATTTTGTATGTCGAAAAAGCTCATGGCAACTCTATAATGTCTTTTATGTTTGTGATCAAGACACGGCGGAGCGGATACAACGTGCTTTGTCGCATTTGGCTGGTATTGTGGAGTCAGAAGAAGATGAATTGTTTTGAATATTCTCAGTTTCAGCATACGCCAGCGAAAACGGGAAGCCAATGTCATGGTTAGTAACGGCGCTGCGGCCGCTACTAACCATGACATTGTTGCCGGATTCGACGCCACTCATGGGCACTCGCGTTCCTGTGCTGCATGAAGCAGCCACATTCCTCGATCACTGTTACCGGATCGTGGAGGAGCCTGATTCCCGGCCGCCTGTCCCGCTATAGACACCCGCTCCCAGGCCGGCGATGAGCGCAGACATGTCCTTGATTTCATGTGCTGGCGACCTTGTCGTACAGTTGTGACTTGACAGGTTACTTTCCGCGACAAGTTCATTCCGCAGTTTCGCAATCTGCTTCGGGCATTGAATGATGAGGTCTGCACGGTTGGCCGCCTCAGGGAGCAGTTCGGGCGGCCTTGGGCCGACTGTAAGTAGATACGTTGAGCATGCTTCAACATTCGAACGCGCAGGAGATGCCGTTCAGACCGACGCGGGAAGGCCACTACCTTGACTCCAGTCCACAAATACCGGATGTCGTGTTGTTATGTTCGACCACTCCGTCCAACATCGGTATCCTGGCGTTGACGGTAGCGCAACGGGCGACGACGTAACGGATCGGGCAGGATAGCATGCGTGTTGACCATCCCGGCATTGGAGACTGAATTCAAGCGAACCGGGAGCACCGGATCTTGGACCAGAACGAGCGAAATCGACCTCGGAGGCCCGACCCTTGTCAATCGAAACACTCCTGACTACTGGAATCGCCTTGACGGCTCTGGTGCTATCGTCAATCAATACATACTACCAGTTCTTCTCCGTGCGACACAGCTTGGCACTGGCTAGTTACAACTTGACATTGAGGGACGGCGAATACCATGCTGAGTTGGTAATCTCCAATACCGGCAACAAGCCCTTCACCGCGACGAACATTCACTACTGTGGTATAGACGAACACGTCAGGACTTTTGAGGCCGCCGGTACTTGGACGTACGTGAAGACATATGTGGATGACAAATACTCCGACATAATGCTCTCTGAAGCTCTAGCAGTCATTCCGCCGGGTGAGATCAGAATCTTCAGACTGAAAGCCTCGTTTACCTTTGCTCATAACTCGGCCATGAGCGGGAGGTCGTTCAATGTCGGGGTGTGCTTAACGGCGTATACATCCGACGCGAAAAAAGCATTTGTCGGAATAATGCCTTTCTGGATGACAGTTGACAGTAGCGGTACACCGACATACGCCCAAAGGCGGATCGAACACGGTATTTTCGACAGGGAACACAGAAAGATGATTGACCTGAGTAAGGCGACGCTCGAGGCCCGAGGTCTCGCCAGGTAAAGTACCAGACTGTGGGTTCGATTCTCGAATGTCGATAATCGCCGCCCTATGTTGCAAGATCGATGCCGTACTGCTTCAACGGTCCGGCTTCTACGATGTATCCGGTCATTCCAGGACGGTCTTGAGCCTCTGATCACTGGCGATATCCCTTGGCGTTTTGTCGCACGCGCGAAGGGAGAGTTTGATGTCAGACAACGGTGTTGTTCGCTCACGGTCGCCGAAGAGAGGTGCGGCCCGGTGGCGCGAGATCTGCGAGGAGTATGAGCGCTTCATCGGCACCCAGGCCGAGTTCTGCCGCCTTCACGGCATCACCTGCGGTTCGCTGCGCTACTGGCGGCTAAAGCAGGAGGCGGCCTCGGACGACCGGAACAATCAGGGGTTCAACAAGTGCTCGATCTCGCCGATCTGGCAGATCAGGCGTTTCGGGACTGGCGGCAGGTGCGCGGCAGCCTTCAGGCCGATACTTTCCTCACCGGGCTTCTCGCCTACAGACACATGCAGGGATAAATCCACACGTGGTATCGATTGAGTTTGTCAAAAGCCGACCCATAATCTTTTCGCATCAAATCGCAAGAGGAGACTCAAATGGGCGTTAGGCAGAATTGTCAGTGGATAGGGTGCAAACTTGTCCGCACTCGCCACAAGGGTATAGAATTTAAAATTTCGGACCATCCGTCGCTTCTGGCAGCTCTTCGAGAACTCAGCGACTACCATGAATGGGTTGAAGAGCGGTTGATTCCGATAGCCAGCAAGTGGATCGATGAAAATCGTGTGCGTGTAATAGAGGGTATGTCGCAGGAGGAGATGAATGACATGGGAGCTGCAATCGAAAAAGCTCACAGCCTCCTCGTCAAAGAAGGATACATTGATGAAAGGACTGAAGCAGCAGAAACAGAAGAGCACCCGATTGAGCAGCAAAACCCATTGTGGCAATCGGAAACACGGCGACGGCTTGGTGACGAAGGAGATGCTGTTTAGGGAAGGCCTAAACTACACCGGTTGAGGTGGAGACGCGAATGCTTCGTCGGGGCGCCACTTCAGTATTACGAATGGTAACATTCCACCACGGCAGCCAAGTAGCAGACACAGGATGTAAAAGTGGCCAAGGGGTTTGACGGTGCCGAGTTCGTAAAGGACATAGGCATTCTTCTAGGCAAGTCGGCGGCGCATGGCCGCGAGCTTGCTGCGCTGCTTGATCCCGACACTTCGGCCCCGGCAGTAAAGGAGACGCTGCAGCGCCCACTACTCGCGGCAATTGCCGTGCCCGCCACCCCGAGCGGTCGTAACATGGCAGGTGAGGACTTGGCCGTCACAGCCGGTTGGGCACACCATGGCCAGGGCGATGCGGTAATGCCAGGTGGGAGGTGAAGCTTCTTGTCGACAGGGCGCTGAATCGCAACCCGCTGTCGAAGGCGAGGAACCCGCCCCGCCTCGTCCTCACCGAAGAGGAACAGCGGACCCTGGTGGAGACCGTCAAGGCCACTGCCGAGACCGTCCGGGCCCTGGAAGGTACTGACGGGACGCCGGGCTTCGTAGAGACCCTGCCGGTGCTCTTCGAGATCAGGCTCGACGCGATGACCCGCACCGGGAATCACGGGACCATGGTCCGCCTGCTCGAACAAGTGCTCCAGGACAGCCGCGCAGCCAGGATCGAGGAAGAGGTATACCAACGTAACAGGCCTGCTGGCGACAACTGATCCCGCGGTCGAGCCTTATCAACATCAACCCGGTCTGTCGCGCGTCGTGACGCGCCATCACATCCTTCCTGACCTGCCTTTCGGCCCCGGCGATGCCGTTGTTGCGGGTAGGGCTTAACAATCTCCCCGGCGGCGATTCAAAGTGGCCGGCAGTTTGTCTCCGATGCGGAGTTGCACAGTCGAACGGGATGACAGACAGCGACGATGCAGCACTGTCAGATTGATGGAGTTGGCCTTCAGAACTGACCCCGCAAAGATGCAGAAGGTCTGACCACGGAACACGCCTCTCTGGCGTCCTGAGGGCCTCGAGGACGCGATCGCCTTTTGCACACCACCGCAGCTCCCTCACGCACCCTTGTCGGGTTTGGAAACTCGAAACTTCCTGCCCTTCTTGACCACGACCGGATCGTTCCTGTGCACTTGACGGTGATTCCTGCGAGTACCCTGCGCCCTTGGTTCGGCCGAGCGCAACGCCGATGGGTCTTCATGGTATCCCGCGCGGTACCCTGCGTCGCGGAGACTGTCGCCGCGGTATTCTTTTGCGGGCACTCCGTAAAGCCTATCGATCTGCCCCTCCCCATAGCCAGACCCGTATTCTTTACTCCGGTTCGCCGGGCCGTAGCCTTCGCGGTATCCGGAGACGAAGGGGCTGTAGTGGTGAGCATGGTAGCCGGCGACGTAGTCGGTCGGCTCCTTGGCGGGCTCGCCATCCTGGCGATCCGCCATTCCCAACGCCCTGCCGTCTTCGTATTCCTTGAAACCGTAGTGATCGAAGACGCGAACAGAATGTTCCAAACGGTGGCGCTCGTCATCGCCAAGGCGTTCGAGGTCGCTTGCGTCGAACCCCGGGGACTGCTGCCACTCGGGGAACGCGGGGTCGGAACGATAGGCGGTTCGATAACCGAAGGCGAAATCGCTGAGTGCACCGAGGCCTGAAGGAGGCCGGAATGGCTTGCCGTTGTTGCGGTCGGCCTCGCCCTCCAGCGTTCCCGCCGCGCGGCCTCCCTGATAGCCGTCGTGATAGCCTTCGACCCAGTGCTTCTCGCCTTGATCATCCATTTCAGGTTCTACGCCATTACCCGAGAACGGGTTGTAAGGCTTTCCAGCATCGCGGTCCGCCACGCCCCTCAAGCTTCCCTTCTGGTATGCGGGGAAAGAAAGCGATTCCTGGCGAGCGTGTTCACGAGATACGATGCTAGCAAGATCTCCCTTTCCGACCTCCTCCGGAAATGCCAGATCATAGCTAAATCCCGGATCATAGCTCCGATAACCGGTACGGTAACCGACCGCGAAGCAGCTCATGAACACAGGGTCTCCTTCCGGTGGCAGGTAGAAAGAGGCTTCTTCAAGCGTAAGGCGACTTTTCCTCTGCTCGGCCTCCTCACGGTCTGCGTGACCTTTGACCAAGCCGGTCAGATAGCCGCCATGATATCCGTCAAAGTACCCCACAGCGTACCCGGAGGATGACGATGAAAGCGGCTTGCCGAGCAAGCTCGGTTTACCTTTACTGGAGTCGAATTCGCCCTGTGCCTTTCCGATCCGGTAGCGCATCGCATGTTCACCCCTGAAGCCGATGATGTAGCCCAAGGCGAAGAAGTCGAAGTCGTTGGCGGTCCGATACTGTTCGTAGCGCTTGTCGAGGGGCTTGTTGCGTTCGCGGTCATCCGCTCCCAGTGCCATGCCTTCCCGCATGGTCCGATGAACGAACGGAATGGCAAGCCGGAGCACCGTACTCTGAGAACGCGGAGGCAACCCCGAGTCATTGAGAATCCTGTCCAATTGCTCCCTTTCGTCCTTTCCCAGACGAAAGGCGACCATATTTTCTTTCATGCTTCCCTTCCTTCGCTTGTTCCTGTCGATGAGAACGGACCAGGCATCCTCCAGGAGTGTGTTGCACCCACTTTCAAGGGCAGCGACCCCGGCTTTGCCGGGGTCGCTGATTGGTCGTCAGTCGTCCAAGTCCTCGTGCAGGATGCCTGCGGCCCACCCGACGATGGCTCCGAAGGATTCGTCGCACTCATCGTAACCCCATTCCCGGGCAAGCTGCTCCGCCGCTTCGCCAGAGACGTCATCGAAGCCAGGCAAACGGTCATCATTGAAAAAATTGCTCTTTTTCATTGTGTAAGTTTCTTTCCCCGTCTGGGGGCGGTGGGTGACGGACCGGAACTGGACCGCCTTCTAGAACCCAGAATATAGTATGTATGACAACGGATTCAAGATGTGTCATGCAATTTGCTGTGCGGCAACAGGGGACTTCCGCACGGGCACCTGCATCATCCGGGATGCTCGACCACAACGCGACCTGCCACGAGCAAGGGCACAAGACGGTGGTGGTGGCGTGTTGCGGCGAATCGACGCGGGTACACGCGTTTGTGGATTTTCGCGTGAGTGGCCACCCATTCCCCCATGGAGAGTTTTGCGCTGTGAGGACTTTCGGCGCCGGGCGGCATGAGCGCGGCCCGCGCGGTCACCGAGGATTCATCCGCCACGACGCCTGATGCTGGCAGTGAGCGACCGGATCGGCAGTACGGCGCTCGACTTCGTGCGCTGTTGAGGCCCGGCGGCGGCGTCCAGGCGAGCGGAGGCCATCCGCTCAGATGGATCTCGCGGAGGCCGGCCGGTCAGCCGGGATCAGCCGGTGTCGGGTGGGGCTCCTGCCCGCACGAGGCTCCGTATCAGGTGTGGCTGCCGTTCTTCGACGCTGGCGTAAGCCAAGGCCATCATGACGGCGAGGGCGAGGGTGATCCGGGCCTTCATCCGGCTCAAGCCGCGGATGTGGTGGTGTTCGAAGCCGAAGTTCTGGTCGAGGCGGGCGTTGATTCTCTCCAGGGCCGAGCGTCCGCGGTAACGGCGTTGCCGGGTCAGCGAGCTGCGCGGCGTCGGGGCGAAGATGCGGCGGTCGGTCTCGAGGGGATGCGGACGATCCGGCCGTAACCGTTGGTGCGGCAGTCGCCGGCGGCCTCGCAGTCCTCCCGGCCCTGGCAGTCGAAGCCGTAGGTCGCCGCAGGACACCGATACTTCAACGTTCCCCTCATCGCCTCGAAGCCGTGGAAAGCGAGATCACGCTCGGTGCCGGTGTCGGGATAGATGCAGCGGACCTCACCGCGTTCGGTGTAGACGATGGTATCCGCCTTCTCTTCATGGAGCGGCCGGGTGATCCGCTGCGCGGGCCCATGGCCGGGTTCGGCCTTCTCGTGGCGCCATATCAGGCGCGCATCGATGATCGGGCGGATCCGCCAGGTCTCCCACGGGGTCTCCTTGAGAAGCTCGCTGTCGTAGCCACGATCGGCGCTCAGGTCCGTGCAGCGGCAAGCCAGGTCCGGACTTTCCGCGAACACGTCCGGCAGTGTTGAACCCCTGATTGTTCCGGTCGGCCGAGGCCGCCTTTTCCCACATTGATCCGTGCTGATTCCCCGGAGAGACCGGGAGAGTGCGGATGCCTCCAGGGTCTCTTCTTCTTTTCCAAGCAGGGTGTTTTTCGGGTGACCGCATAGGCCGCCTGTCGGTTCTGCTGCACCATGGTGCGGGTCCATGAAGGAGTGTGGCCCGCGCGACTGTCGCTCGCCGGGCCACGGGCGGAGGTTTGCAGCATCTGGATGAGACGACGTTGTCCGCCGAGGACTATGTTGCGCAGGAGGCATGGCGCACCGCAACCCCTCCTGTGTGCTGCCGGGGTCTGGCGGTGACGGCCTGCGGGATGACGCGCAACGGGACCTACGGGCGCAAGACGCCGCGAGGCATGCGCGTGGCGCGTTGGTATTGCCGCCCCTGCCACCGGTCATTCAGCGCCCTGCCGGGCTGTCTTCAGGCGCGTCTTGCGGGGACGCTTGCCTCGTGCGAGGCGCAGGTTGTGGCGGTCGAGGAAGCGGGCAGCCTGTGGGCGGGCGTGCGAGTGCTTTATCCCGAGGCGATTGACCTGACGAGTGCGCGGCGGTCGCTGCGCCGCCGGGTTGTCGGCGTTCATCAGAGCCTGCGGATCCTGGCCGGACTGTTCCCGGTGCTGCTGGACACGACGTGTCTGGGCCTGATCGGTTTGCGCAGCCACCTGGCGTGCGGCGAGGCGCTTGTGTGCGTGCGGGAGCTGGGCTGCGACCACCTTGTCCATCTTCCCTGTCCCGTTGGATTCGCCGTTCACCCGCGGGGTCCCCGGAGCACGACGGGGCCGCCAACACGCGACGGCACTATGTGAGAGGCTCGGGACCGTCGAAGGTCGCAGCTTCCACGGACCAACACGGGAAGATGTGGCCATGTCCCCCGGCACCGAAGACCACCGTCAGCGCGTCGCCCTGTTCCGTTACGGCGTGATCGCCGGCCTGCTGGTTGCCGACCGGCGAGCCATCGGGGCGCTGATCAGGGAGTTGTCGCAGCGGATCTGGGTGATCCCCGGGACGCGGCGCAACCGCATCGCTGAGGGGACGATCCGCGACTGGCTGCATCACTACCGCAAGCATGGCTTCGAGGGCCTCTACCCCAAGCGCCGCCGTGACCGCGCCAGGCCGCGGCGGATGACGCCGGAGACGATCGAACTCGTGCTGTCCATCAAGCGTGATGCGCCGCACCTGAGCGTGCGCGAGGTGATCAGGCAGGCCCGTGCGTCGGGCGAGTTGGCCGACGACGCGACGCTGGCGTCCTCGACGCTCTACCGCCTGTTCGCCGCCGAGGGGCTCGACAAGCCCGCCGACACACAGGCCCGGGACCTGCGGCGCTTCACCTGGCCCGGTGCCAATGACCTGTGGATGGCGGACGTCCTGCACGGGCCGAAGGTCAAGGGTGCCGGGGGACGCAGGTTCAAGACCTACCTCATAGCCTTCATCGACGATGCGACGAGAGTCATTCCCTATGCGGCCTTCGCCATGTCCGAGAACACGGCGTCCTTCCTGCCGGTGTTCCGCGAGGCGTTGATGAGAAGGGGCCTGCCGGTCCGGCTCTATGTCGATAACGGCAGCTACTTCCGTTCCACCCATCTCGCCCTGGTCTGCGCCAGACTGGGCATCGTCCTGATCCACGCGACGCCTTACCGGCCGATGGGCAAGGGCAAGATCGAACGCTGGCTGAGAACAGTCCGGATCCAGCTCCTGCCCCGTCTCCAGAGCGCCGAGCTGGCCAGTCTCGACGCCCTCAACCTGCGCCTGAGGACATGGATCGAAGGCGACTACCACAGGGCTCCCCATCGCGGTCTGGGCGGCATGACGCCCTTCGACAAGTGGGCCTCGCTGGCCGCCGACGTGCCCATGCTCGGCCCGACTGTCGATCTCGACGACATCTTCCTCTTCGAGGTCGACCGCCGGGTCCACAAGGATCGCACCGTGAGCTTGAAGAACCGCCTCTACGAAGCGCCCGCCGAACTGGTGGGACACAAGGTCACGCTGCGCTTCGATCCGGCACGCCTCGATCGACCCGTCAGGATCGTCCACGACGGCAGGGACGCCGGCGTCGCCACGCCGCTGGACGTTCATGCCAACGCCCTGATCCGCCGCACCCTGACCTTCAGACCTCATGACGACGAGGAGACATCGTGATGCAGACGAAGCACTTCGCCCTCAGGCATTATCCCTTCAAGGACGCTCCCGAGCCCGGCGACCTGTTCCCCGCTCGCGGCCAGCTCGAGGCCGAGGCGCGCCTCGGCCACCTCATCGAGATGCGCGGCATCGGTCTCCTCACGGGGGAGGCGGGCTGCGGCAAGAGCACCGTCTGCCGCAAGGTCTGCGAGGGCCTCCACAGCGGCCTCTTCAAGGTCGCCTACATCTCGCTGACCACCGGAAGCATCCTCGACCTCTACAACCTCATCGCCGCCGAACTCGGTCTCGAGCGCGCCACCTCGCGCCATGGCGCCTGGCGCGCCATCCGCGCCGACGTGTCGCGCCGGCTCGGCGAGACGCGTCAACTCTCGCTGCTCGTCATCGACGAGGCCCACCTCCTGCACAACGAACTCCTCGAGGAACTGCGCCTGCTGACCAACTTCCGCATGGACAGCGAACGCCGCCTCGTCCTCCTCCTCACGGGCCTCACCGAACTGCGCCGCAGGCTGACCATGGCGGTGCACGAATCCCTCGCCCAGCGCATCGTCGTGCGCTGCCACCTCCCCGGCCTCGAACGCGACGAGGCCGAGGCCTACGTCGAGCACCGCATGCGCCTGGCCGGCGCCGACGTCCCGCTGTTCGAGAAGAACGCCATCGAGGCCATCTTCGATCTCGCCCGCGGCGTCCCCCGCAAGGTCGACACCTTCGCCCACCATGCCCTCCACGCCGCCGCCGTCGACAAGGCCCGCCAAGTCACCCTCGAGCATGTCCACCAGGCCCGCGAGGATCTCGAACCGTGAGCCACCCGCGCGACCGCCCCCTTGAGCCGCTGGCCCGTGCCCTGGGATACCGGCCATGCCGCCGCGACAAGGCGCGCTGGACACGCCCGGGGTCGGTGATCTCCATCAACGGCCCGAAGTTCTACGACCATCTCCGCGGATGTGGCGGTGGCGGCGCCATCGACTTCGTCATCCATGCCACGGCATGCACGCCGCGCCAGGCCATCGCATGGCTGGCCTCGACGGATCATGGGCCGCAAAGGCCGCGGGCGACGCCCGCGAAGCCCCTGATCCTGCCCCGGCGGTGCCCCGCATCGTGGCCCGCCGTGCGGCGCTGGCTGATGGCCGCACACAAGGGAATCCGGCGCGTCCGCCCCGACGGCGCCACGGACTGGAACGACATCCTCCAGCAACACGGCATCTACGGCCTCATCGGTGGAACACCCCTCGACCCTTGCCGACCGTGAACTGACCCCCGACAGTCCGTCACGGGAAACCCCTGCTTGGAAACAACAAGCACCGCCAGCCGAAAAAACCGGCAGAGGGCGAAACAACCCGTCCCGGGCGACGCAAATCAATCCGGGAATCAGGCGCTGCGATAATCAGAAAACCAACAGCGCCCGCCTGACGCGTCGTCAGCTGTGGTCCGAGTACCGCGACGAGGCCCTGGCTCAAGGAGGCAGGGCCTACACCTACAGCCGCTTCTGCGGGCTCCTCAAGAAGCGCCGGCAGGAACGGCCCGGGCAGGCGCAGGCGCGCTTCGACTACGCGCCGGGCCTCTATGGCATGTCCGACTTCTCGGGCAAGACCCTGAGCCTCAGGAGCGGCCGCGGCGATGAGGATGTGGAGATCTTCGTGGCCGTGCTGGCGCATTCGAACTTGATCCACGCCGAGGCGGTGCCCGACCAGAGCGTGCGATACTGGACGATGGCCCACCGCCGGGCGCTGGAGGCGTTCGGCGGCTGTCCCGAGCGCTGGGTCATCGACAACCTCAAGGCCGGCGTCACCAGGGCGGACCGCGAGGATCCCCAGCTCAACCCCAGCTTCCGCGAGTTCGCCAAACACTACGATCTCGCCGTGCTTCCGGCACGCAAGGGGCGATCCACCGACAAGGGCCCCGTCGAGGCCGCCGTCGGTGTCGTCCAGACGCGTATCCTGCTCGCGCTGCGTCATCAGACCTTCTTCTCTCTGGACGCCATGAACGCCGCGATCCGGCGCCAGCTCGAACAGCTGAACGAGGCGCCGATGGCATGCGGCGCGACCCGGCGCGACCTCTTCGAGGCCAGCGAGCGGGCCGCTCTCAAGCCCCTGCCCCGGGACCCCTGGGAATGGGGCGAATGGATCGAACGCAAGGTCGGACCCAACAGCCATGTCCGAATCCAGAGCAACCACTACTCCGCGCCCGAACGCCATATCGGCGCCGAAGTCGACGTCCGCGTCGGCGAACGCATGGTCGAGATCTTCGTCGCCAGGGAGGGCGAACGCATCGCCGTGCACCGTCTCAAGAGCGGCACCAACCAGTACGCCACAAGCCCCGAACACATGCCCGACCGCCTCCGGGCGGTGCGCGACATCCGCAAGCCCGACTGGGGCAACATCCTGCTCTCCCAGGCCCGGCGCATCGGACCTCATGCCCTCGCCTGGGCCGAGCGCTGCTTCGCTTCCCGCGACTTCCCCGAACAGGCCTTCGCCACCGTGCAGGGCATGATCCGTCTCGCCGACGGCCACGGCGCCGATCGCCTCGAGGCGCTCTGTGGCGAGGCTCTCGACCTCAACCGCCTCGCCTCGGGCTTCCTCCGGGAGCGCCTCAGGAACGGCATCCCGACGCCGGCGCCACGCCCGGAAGTCCGCGAGACCATCCCCCGTCACAGCAACATCAGGGGCGGGGACTACTACCGTGACAACAACCAGGGAGACACCCCATGACGCTGCGTCAACCCAATGTCGAACGCCTGCTGCAACTCGGCTTCGTCGGCATGGTCGAGGCCCTCGAGGAACAGCGCGACATCGCCGACATCGATCAGTTCGACTTCGACGACCGCCTCGCCATGATGATCGAACGCGAGGTCCAGTACCGCGATCACAAGAGCTACCTCGGCCACCTCCGCCAGGCCCAGCTGCGCATCCGCGCCGATCTCCAGGATGTCGACTGCCGTGCCGGCCGCGGCATCACGCGCACCACGCTGACCGAACTCGCCGCCGGCGACTGGATCCGCCAGGCCTTCAACCTGATCATCGTCGGACCAACAGGATCCGGAAAGACCTTCCTGGCCTGTGCCCTCGCTCATCAGGCCTGCCGCCAGAAGGTATCCGTGCTCTACCGGCGCGTGCCCGAACTCGTCTCCGAACTCGCCCGCGCCCGCGACAGGGGAACGCACTACCGGCTCATGCGGCGGCTCGCCAGGGTCTCGCTGCTGCTGCTCGACGACTGGGGTCTGCAGAACTTCTCCGCCGAGAGCCGCCGCGACCTGCTCGAGATCGTCGAGCAGCGCCACGCCCGGGCCTCGCTGCTGATCGCCAGTCAGATCCCCGTGGAGCACTGGCCCAGGGTGATCGCCGAACCCACCATCGCCGACGCCATCCTCGATCGCATCGTCCACAATGCCTACCGCATCGAGATCACCGGCGAATCCCAGCGCAAGCGCAACCGGCCGCCGCCCCTGGGCGGTGCATGAGGGGAGATCCGCCATGGCCCTGACCCCCGCCGAGAAGCAGCGCCGATACCGCGAACGGCTCAAGGCCGGGCACCGTCCCGTCATCACCCGAAAGCCCCGGGACCGGCGCTCGCGCGCGCAACGCTGGCGCGATGCTCTGGCCGAACTCATCGCCCTGCAGGAGCACTGGCGCCGCTGCCTCGACGCCCTTCCCGATACGCTCCACGACACCCCTTACGGGGAGCGCCTGCAGGCCATGGCCGAGGCCGACATCGAGACCCTCGAGGACCTCGATCCGCCGCTCGGTTACGGGCGTGACACATGACCCGCAGAACTCCGTTGAGGGCGGTAACGTCACCGGCACCCGGCACCATCAGGTCGGCCTTCTCGCGTTGCCGCCTCCCGACAACGGTCCCTCAAGCGAGCCCGGCCTGGCGGCCGGGTCCATGGGCGCCTGCGGCGCCTGGGCGCCGTTCCCAGGACCGGAACGCGCGGCGGCCATGCCTCAGGAAAGGGCCAGCCGCCGCGTTCGCCGGCTGTTGAATGGAAGAAATGGCTCGCATACGCTCGCACCCGGCTGGCCTCCGGCCAGCAACCCAACCAACCAACAGGGAGGTCTCCCAAGACGCGCACAAGGGAACGAAGATGGCGCCACCTCAGCCGTCAAGTGCGGCAGGATTCGCCGTCAAGTGTTCCAGGAATCACCGTCAAGTGTGCAGGAATATTGCAAGTGAAGCCTTCACGCCCGACGATCCGGTTCAGGGTGAACCAGTGTTCAGGAAATGCAGTTCCCGTCATGCGATAGAGGCCGGCAGAACGCGACCGAATGGGCCGAACCTCCTGGGAGTGTTCGGGCGACAGGCCGGGACGGCGGACTACTCGTTCGGTGACAGCCTCGTCGAGGTTGGTGAGGCGGGGCCCGTCTGGACTCCCGAAACGATGGGCGTCTACCTCGAGGTCCGACAGCATTCCTCAAGGAGACGCTTGGCACGTCGCGCGTGCGAGACATGATGCGTTTCAAGTTGAAAAAGGAGGATGAGCGAGCGGACGTGATCGCCTATCTGATGTCGTTGCAGGAATGAACCAGGCGGGAGGATCTGTGCGGCCCTTTGCGAGCAGACGAAACGCGTCGGCTACCTGCCCGAAGAATTTTGACAAGAACATCCAGCACGCAGGTTGGGACGAAACTCGATCTCCTGATCACGTCATTGCCAACGGCGGGCCAGCCAGGCTTGTGTGGTGGCGGGCGGTGTTGCCCTGTCAGACGTACTCGGGCAGAACCTGGCTCAGCACGATGGCGACGGGAAGCTGGTCGGAGACGACCATGGTGTGAAGAACGCCCGGCAGGTTCCGGATCGTGGTGGGGACCAGATTGAGACGGAGACCGGCATGTTTGCCCGGCCCCCGCTCCTGCGTCCCTGTGCACCGAACTGGCCGAACAGGAGGGGCCAGCAATGCCCCTCTGCCTGTCCGGCGGCCGCATGCGTTGCCCAACATTCCTGTTGGGCGTTCAACGCTCAGGCAAACCACCAGCGTTCAAGGAACTTGAACCCATCCATCTCCCAGTTGCCTGCGACCTGGTCCGGGATCGCAATCCTCGACGAGTGCGCGCTGATGTGGCTGGCAAAGAGCGGAATGACCGAGCCGCCTTCGTCGCGACAGATGAGCTGCATTTCCGCGTACATCTCTCGCCGCCTGGCTTCGTCGAGTTCAGCACGGGCCGCCTTGAGCAGCATGTTGAAGCGCTCGTGCTGCCAGTAGGTCTCGTTCCAGTTGGACTCGGCGGAATAGCCTTGCGTGAACATCCAGTCCTCGGTCGGACGGCCGCTCCAGAACGAAGCGCTCCAGGGGTGCTTGAGCCAGACGTCGGACCAGTAGCCGTCCGAAGGCATGCGATTGGGAACAATCTCGATGCCTGCCCTCGCCGCATGCTCCGTGTAGAGCAGGATCATGTCGATGCAACCGGCGTAAAGGCCTTCCGAGCCGCTCAGCTCGTGCCTGAAACCCTCCATCCCCGCCTTCTTGAGGTGGAACCTCGCCTTCTCCGGATCATAGGCACGTTGTGGAATGTCCGGAGCGTAGAAGCGGTTGGCGGGCGAGATCGGGTGGTCATTTCCGAGCGCGCCATAGCCGCGCAGGACCGTATTGAGCGCATCTTCCCGATCGAAGGCGTACTTCAGGGCGAGGCGCAGATCGTTGTTGCCCTTGAAGGGCTCCATGTCGAGGCGCATGGGGAAGGTGTAGTGCAGGGTTCCGGGAACGTTCAGCACGTCGATGCCCGCTTGCCCGCCCAGCAACTCCGCGGTTTTCGGCGGCACGTGATCGATGATGTCGAACTCGTCGCTGATCAACCCGCTCTGCCGGCTTGTCGCGTCGGGAACGACCGTGATCTCGACCGAATCGAAGAAGGCGCGATCGTCCTTGAAGTAGTTCGGGTGACGCTCCAGGTAGCCCCGAATTCCGGGCTCCCATGCCTCCAGCGAGTATCCCCCGGTGCCAATGCCGGGCTGCACCTCGCCATCCACGACCGGCAGGATGTAGAAATTCTGCGCGGAGAGCGAAACCGGAAAATCCGCATTGCCTTCCTGCAGTGTGAAGATGACGCGATTGGGCCCGTCCTTGCGCAGTTCCGTGATCGTCTCGGCAATGGACTTGGTCGCCGATTGCGAGTCTTCGCCGCGGTGGCGGGCGATTGACATGATCACATCGTCGGCATCCATGGTCTTGCCGTTGTGAAACTCGACACCCTGGCGAAGATTGAACGTCCACTCGGTTGCGTCGGCGTTTGGCTCGAAGGATTCGGCGAGCTCCGGGCCCAACTGCCCGTCCGACTTGATCTCGGTAAGCTGGCTGCCGATGGTGTAGAACAGCATGCCGGTGAACGTGCTCGTCAAGTGAACGGGATCGAGCGAGTCGATGGTCGCGCCACCGT
>CBDBNO010000003.1:0-52189 GCA_965207785.1 Alphaproteobacteria bacterium
ATATCAACATATTATGCTCCTTGAACTTGCAGGGCGTTCCAGTTTCCTCTGTTCTCTATTGAACGTGTATCTGTAGTGGAAACCTCTTGTATTACATGACGATAGGGAAACCATGCTCGCAGAACTCAAGAACTCTCAAAGTCGTCAGTTCGTCGACGTGGTGCAGGTTTTCGAGGCGTGGGAGGACTCCAGAGCCGAGCTTGCGCGGCGCTTCGCTGGATCCATGAGGTGGGTGGAGCGGAAAGGGCATGTCTACCTGTTGCGAAAGCGAGCCAGAAGCGAAGCATCCCTCGGTCGGAAAACCGAGAAGACGGAGGAGACTTACCGAGCGTTCCGCGACGGCCGGGATGCAGAGCGGAACCGATTCAGAGAACTGGATGCGCGTCTCAAGGAGATGGCGCCGGTGAACCGGGCGCTGCGCCTGAACCGCGTTCCGCTCATCACTGCCCGAATTCTCCGCCACCTGGCGAGCGCTCAGGTTCTCGGGCGGAACATCTCGGTCGTCGGCACCAACAGCCTCTACCTTTACGAAGCCCTGGCGGGCGTCCAGTTCAGGAGCGATCTTCTCGCGACCGGCGATGTCGACCTCCTCTGGGACGCCCGCCAGAGCCTGAGTTTGTCCGTCAGTGATTTCCGACGCGAGGGCGTCATCGGCTATCTCAAGCGCGCAGACCGGTCGTTCCTACGCGGCGGAGGTCAGCACAATCGCGCCATCAATCAGCATGGCTTCATGGTCGATCTGATCCAACCGATCGGAGACCGGCTGGCGACCAGGGACGATGGTGCCATTGAGGAAGACCTGGTCGGCGCAGGCAGCGAGGGTCTGGAGTGGCTCGTCAACGCGCCGAAGGTGGACGGTGTCGTCATCGCCGAAGATGGCATTCCACTTCGATGCTGGTCCGTGGATCCACGCGCCTTCGCCTTGCACAAGGCCTGGGTTGCGGGGCGAGCCGACCGGGAGCCGGTCAGGCGCATTCGCGACCGGGCACAGTCGCGGGAAGTGGCACGGATCGCCAGACACTACCTGGGAATGGAGATGTCGGATCCGGCGCTTTCCGCATTGCCTACATTCATGCGCGGGTTCGCCGACGAACTCTACCGCTCTCGCCAGGAGGGGATCCATGATGATCGCCATCCCTGACCCCATCAGGATCAAGGGTGGGCCCGTTGCTGCTGCCGGCGCCTCACGTTTTGGCAGGTGGCAAGCGATCCAGCAGCAGGGCCGCGGTCTTTGCGGCGCATGCAATCGCAGATGAAGTGCGCCTCTCGACTGTCCGAAACCAGCAGCGCTGGTGCAGAACGATGCCGGCGACTTGTTCCAGTTGAGCGGACTGCAGGAAACAACGGCGTTGAACCCGTCTTCGAGCAGTGTGGTGTGGCCTGATGGTGCGCGATCTCAGTGCCCGGAGAATGAGCCTGGCCCTGCGGCGGTTCGGTCAGGAGAGTTGGCGCGACACGATGCGGGTGAAGATCCCGGTCCGCAACGTGGGCTGACGGCGTATCAGGAAACGTTGAGTTCGAGGCGCTCGTTGATCCACAGGGCGTTGTCGCGGTGATCGGCGACGAAGTTGCCGGTCTCCGGGTGGATGAGGATGGAGAGACCCTGGTGGTTGAGGCTGAGCCAGGGAACCAGGCTGGCGAACTCGCCGGCGGGGAATTCCGCCATGAACATGGGCCTGGGGTGGGGGCCGACCGGCTCGTCCCTCATGCGCCCCAGAAGGACGTCGAATCTCGAACCGATCTCCTCGCGCAGCAGGAGCGCCTGGTCGCGGGTTTCAGGGTCATAGCTGACATGGGCATGCCAGAGCGTGATGTCACCCGGGTCCGAGAAGGTCATCAGACGGGATCGGTCTCGATTCCCATGTCGGCGAGGTGGCTCTGCAGTTCGCCGCTGACGTACATCTCCTTCATGATGTCGCAACCGCCCACGAACTCACCCTTGACGTAGAGTTGCGGAATGGTCGGCCAGTCGCTGTAGGTCTTGATTCCCTCCCGGATCTCCGGTGCCTCGAGGACGTTGATCCCCTTGAAGCGCACCCCGAGGTGGGAAAGGATCTGGACGGAGGCCGCCGAAAAGCCGCACATCGGGAATACCGGCGTTCCCTTCATGAAAAGAACGACGTCGTTCCCGGAGAGCTCCCTGTCGATCTGCTGCTTTGTGTGTTCGTTCAGTGCCATGGTGTCGGTCTCCTTCGAAGCGTCGTCTTGTGCCGTGCCCGGCGGTTACCTTACGGCAACCGGCATGCCGAAGGCCACTAGTCCGGCGTGCGCGTGGTGAGTGCCAGGGCATGCAGTTCACCACCCATCTTTCCCTTGAGCGCCCGGTAGACCAGCTGGTGCTGCTGCACCCGTGTCTTTCCGGCAAAGGCGCCGCTGACGACGGTGGCGGCATAGTGGTCGCCGTCGCCGCGCAGATCCTCGATCTCGATCGCGGCATCGGGGAAGGCCTCGAGAATGAGATGTTCGATTTCCGCAGCACTCATGGACATCAGGATGTCTCCCCCGCGCCGGCCATGGTGTCCGGCAACCAGCGCTCGTGGACCGTTCGGACACTCTCAATCGATATGGGCTGGCCGTCATCGACTGTCAACATGTCGCCGCCAGTGCGCCCCAGAACCGTGCACGCAACGCCGGCGTCGTCGGCCGCGGCAGCGATCGCCTTCCCGGCGCAAGGCGAGGAGACGACAAAGCGCCCCTGATCCTCGCCGAACCAGAAGGCGTGGGCGGCAACCGATGCGTCGGGCCGCCTGACCGCAAAGCCGATGCCCGAGGCCAGGGCCATCTCCGCGAGGGCGACGAGAAGACCGCCATCCGAGACATCGTGGCACGAGGCGAGGCCGAGGTCGCGGATCAGGCCGAGAACGAGTTCGCCGGTGCGCCGTTCGGCATCGAGGTCGACAGGGGGCGGCGGGCCGTCTTCCGCGCCGGTGATTTCGCGCAGCCACAGGCTGGCGCCAAGGTGACCCGACGTGGCGCCGAGGAGATGGATGGTCTCGTTGGCGCCGCCGAAGGCGAGGGACGCCATGCGGTCGAGGTCGTCGATGAGGCCGATGGCGCCGATGGTCGGCGCCGGCTGGACCGCCTCGCCGCGGGTCTCGTTGTAGAACGAGACGTTGCCGGAGACGACCGGCATGGCGAGCGCCCGGCTTGCCTCGGCAATGCCGTTGACCGACCCGACGAACGTTCCCATGACGGCCGGAGATTCTGGGTTTCCGAAGTTCAGGCAGTCCGTCACGGCAAGCGGCCGGGCGCCGACGGCGACGAGGTTTCGCCACGCCTCGGCCACCGCCTGGCGGCCGCCCGCCACGGGGTCGGCTTCGCAGTAGCGGGGCGTGGCATCGGCGGTCATGGCAAGGCCCCGGTCGCCGGGGAGCTCGATGACGGCGGCATCGCCGCCAGGAGGGGCGGCGGTGCGGCCCATGACCAGATGATCGTACTGTTCCCAGATCCACCGCCTCGACGCGAGGTCGGGGCAGCCGGCAAGGGTGAGAAGCGCCGCCTCCACGGTCACCGGCGAAACGGGAACACCGACCGGCCGACGCTGTTCGGGAAGGGTCCAGGGACGCTCGTAGAGAGGTGCCTCGTGGGCCAGGGGACCGATCGCGATATCGGCCTCGACGCGCCCGTTCATGGTGACGACGAGGCGTCCGGTCGTCGTGATGCGGCCGATCGGCGCACAGTCGAGGTCCCACTTTTCGAAGATTCCGCGGGCATGCTCCAGGGCATGCCCGTGAATCACCATCAGCATGCGCTCCTGGCTCTCCGAGAGCATCATCTCGTAGGCCGTCATGCCGGTCTCGCGCTGCGGCACGGCGTCGAGATCGAGGTCGATGCCTGTCCCGCCCCGGGCGGCCATTTCCACGGCGGAAGACGTCAGTCCGGCGGCTCCCATGTCCTGGATGGCGATGATCGACTCCGAGGCCATGAGTTCGAGGCATGCCTCAAGCAGGAGTTTCTCGGTGAAGGGATCGCCGACCTGCACGGTCGGGCGTTTCGCCTCGGCTTCGTCATCGAACCCGGTCGACGCCATGCTGGCTCCGTGGATGCCGTCGCGGCCGGTCTTGGAGCCGACATAGATGACGGGGGCACCGGGCTTGCTGGCCGCGGCGTAGAAGATGCGGTCCGCCGGCGCGATGCCCACGCACATCGCGTTGACGAGATTGTTGCCGTTGCAGCTGGCATGGAACGTGGTCTGGCCACCCACCGTGGGCACGCCGGTACAGTTGCCGTAGCTGCCGATACCGCTTACCACGCCGGACACGAGGTGGCGCGTGCGCGGGTGCGACGGACTGCCGAAACGCAGCACGTCGAGAAGGGCAACCGGCCTCGCACCCATGGTGAAGACGTCGCGCATGATGCCGCCGACGCCGGTAGCCGCGCCCTGGAAGGGCTCGATGAAGCTCGGGTGATTGTGGCTTTCCATCTTGAACACGGCGGCGAGACCGTCGCCGATGTCGACGACACCGGCGTTTTCGCCGGGCCCGCAGATCACCCATGGCGCGTTCGAGGCGAGAGCCTTCAGCCAGCGCCGGCTCGACTTGTAGGAACAGTGCTCGCTCCACATGGCCGAGAAGATGCCGAGTTCGGTCAGGTTGGGCTCGCGTCCCATGTGGTCCAGGATCCTCGCGTATTCGTCGGCCGTGAATCCGTGGCGCGCCGCGATGTCGGGAAGGACCGCATTCATGACAGGCTGTCGACAATGCCCTGGAAGAGGGGCAGGGCGTCCCGGTTCTGCTGGCGGGGTCCGGTGGCATCCTCCGGGTGCGGCATCATGCCCAGGACATTGCCGGCCTGGTTGATGATGCCGGCGATGTCGCCGGTGCTGCCGTTGGGGTTGCCGGTGCCGCGGTCATCGGGGACATAGCGGAAGACGACCCGGTCCTCATCCTCGAGTCTCCGGGCGAGGTCCGGATCGGCAAAGTAGTTGCCGTCCCCGTGGGCCACCGGAACCCGGATGATGTCGCCCACGCCGAGGTGTCCGCTCAGGCGGCAGCGCCTTTCGAGGCGCAGGCGAACGGTCCGGCACACGAATCGCAGTCCGGCATTCTTCAGGAGCGCACCGGGCAGCAGCCCCGCCTCGATGAGAATCTGGAACCCGTTGCACACGCCGAGAACCGGAATGCCCCGTCCGGCGCTCTCGACGATGGCCGCCATGACGGGCGCGCGCGCCGCCATGGCGCCGCAGCGCAGATAGTCGCCGTGGGAAAAGCCTCCCGGAAGCACGACGAGATCGGCGGCGGGAAGCTCCCGGTCGCGATGCCATGCGGTGATGACCTCGGCGCCGGCGCGGCGCAGCGCGTCAGCCATGTCGGTTTCGCGGTTGGTGCCTGGAAACAGGACGAGAACGGCCTTCACCGGGCCGGTCCCTCGCCAGACCAGGTATGGTGGCAGCCGGTCTGCGCCATCATCGGGTCAGACGAACTCAATTGTGTAGTCTTCGATCACCGTGTTGGCGAGCAGCTGCCGGCACATGCGGTCCACCTGATCTCTGGCGCCCGCCTCGTCGGCACACGCGAGCTCGAGATCAATGACCTTGCCCTGGCGCGCATCCCTGACGCCGGCGAAGCCCAGGGTCTCCAGGGCGCGGTGAATGGCCTTGCCCTGGGGATCGAGAACACCGTCCTTGAGGGTGACGTGCACGCGGGCCTTCAACGTCCCGGCACCTCGGAGAGATTGTTGAGCTCGGAGAGGATCCCCAGGCGTGCCGCCACCTCGCGGTAGCCGTCGACGACATTGTCGAGATCACGGGCGAACCGGTCCTTGTCCATCGGTTCGTTGGTCCGGGCATCCCACAGACGGCAGCAGTCCGGGCTGATTTCGTCGGCGACCACGAGGCGCATGTCGTCCTCGTGGTAGAGGCGGCCGAAGGTCAGGCTGAAATCGACGAGACGGATACCGACGCCGGTGAAGAGCCCGGTCATGAAATCGTTGACCCGCATGGAGAGGTGCACCATGTCGTCGATATCGTGGGTGGAGGCCCAGCCGAAGGCGGTCATGTGCTCCTCGCTCACCAGGGGGTCGGCGATATCCTCCGATCGAAGATAGAACTCGATGATGGAACGCGGCAGCACGGTCCCTTCCGCGAGCGAGAACTTCTCGGCGAATTCTCCGGCGGCGATGTTGCGCACCACCACCTCGACAGGCAGCACCTCGACCTCGTGGACGAGCTGCTCCCTCATGTTGAGGCACCGCACGAAATTCGTCGGTACGCGGATCTCTGTCAGGCGGGTCATCAGGTACGCACTGATGCGGTTGTTGATGACTCCCTTGCCGTCGATCACGCCGACCTTCCTGGATCGGCGGACCCAGGCGGAATCCTTGAAGTGCTGCACGAGGAGGCCCGGGCCCGGTCCTTCGAAGAGGTCCTTTTCCCTGCCTTCGTAAACACACCTGCGACGAGCCATGCGATGGTTCCCGTACCTGATGTGTGCCGTGACGAACCGCTTCCTACCCTAAAGGTCCTCCCTCATCAACACAATGGGCTGTGTCCACAGGAGGGATCATCCGTCATATGCTGATACAGTCCGGTGCGGGTGCGAGGGGGTTGATGACGGGCATGGAAGGAGGAGGGTTCCAGCGGACAAGACAGGACCCTCCCAATGGGCCTATAGTCCACGCATTGTTCGGTAAGGAAGGTTGCCATGGCACTGTTTGATGATCGCGAAAAGGGTGAGGAAAGCAGGTTCGCCCGTAACGAAGACCTTAAGTTCAGGATAACGGCGCGGCGCAACAAGCTGTTCGGACTGTGGCTTGCCGGCGAACTCGGCCGCAGCGGCGAGAGTGCCGAGGCCTATGCCCGGGAAGTCATCGAGGCGGACTTCGAGCGCCCCGGTGATGACGACGTGGTCGAAAAGGTGCTGGCAGACATCCGCGAAGCGGGTCTCGACATTGACGAGCACAAGGTCAGGGCGCGCCTGAAAGCCCTCGAACGGGAAGCCGAAGACCAGGTCCGGTCCGAATAGGCCCGCAAGGCCCCCGTCACGTGGCGGCGCCGGGGACGAGCGCCCGTTCGATGATGGCGCTGGCGTGCCGCGTGAAGAAGCCGTAGTCGAAGAGGCCATCGAGGTCCCGCGCGGCGAGGACGTCGGTGACGGTCGGATCGCCCTCCAGCCTGGCCCTGAAATCGTCGCCCCCCTCCCAGGCGGCCAGGGCGTGGCGTTGCACCATGGCGTAGGCCGTCTCGCGGCCGATGCCCCTGTCTATGAGGGCCAGCAGGACCCGCTGACTGAAGACGAGTCCCCGCGTCGCCTCGAGGTTGTCGCGCATGCGTTCGGCATGGACCACGAGGCCATCGACGACACCGGCAAGCCGGTGAAGGGCAAAGTCGAGGCCGCTGGTGGCGTCGGGAGCGATGTTGCGTTCCACGGCGGAATGGGAGATGTCGCGTTCGTGCCACAGGGCGACGTTCTCCAGGGCCGGCACCACCGACGAGCGCACGAGGCGCGCCAGGCCCGTCAGGTTTTCCGAGAGCACGGGGTTCTTCTTGTGCGGCATGGCCGAACTGCCCTTCTGTCCGGCGGCGAAGGCCTCCTCGACCTCGCGCACCTCGGTGCGCTGCAGGTGGCGGATCTCGACGGCGAGGCGTTCGACGGAGGTGGCCACCACGCCCAGGGCGGCAAAGAAGGCCGCGTGGCGGTCCCGCGGAATCACCTGGGACGAGACGGTTTCCACCTTGAGGCCGAGCCGCTTCGCGACATGGGCCTCGATGGCCGGATCCACCGTCGCGAACGTACCCACAGGTCCTGAGATGGCGCAGACCGCAACCTCGTCGCGCGCCGTCTCGAGGCGCCGCTTCGCCCGCGCGAACTCCGCGTGGTGGCCGGCGAGCTTGAGACCGAACGTGGTGGGTTCCGCGTGAATGCCGTGGCTGCGTCCGGCGCACAGGGTCGCGGCGTGTTCGTGGGCCCGCCGTTCGAGGACGCCGAGCAGGTGGTCCGTCTCCTCAATGAGGAGCGTGGCGGCATCCTTGAGCTGCACCGCCAGGGCGGTATCGAGCACATCCGACGAGGTCATGCCCTGATGCAGCCAGCGGGCCTCGTCGCCCACCTGTTCGGTAATGCTTGTCAGAAACGCGATGACATCGTGGCGTGTCTCGCGCTCGATGTCGACGATGCGTGCGACATCGATGCGGCCACGCTCCCGCGTGGCCTGGGCCACGCCTGCCGGAATGGTGCCGGCAGCTTCCATCGCTTCGGCGGCGAGGATCTCGATTTCCAGCATGATGCGGAAGCGGTTCTCCGGCTCCCACAGGGCGGCCATTGCCGGGCGGGTGTATCGGGGAATCATGTCCTTGCCCTGCGCCGCCGCCGCCCCGAGCGGGCGTCCTCTGTCGCCGCCTTGCGCCTGGGCAGGGAAACAACCCGCGTGAGGCAGGGATAGTCGGCGGTCTTGTGGGGGATCGCCATGGCATCGACAAAGTGCTCCTGGAACTTCGGTTCCACCGCGGTCTCGATCTTCTCGATGCGCCGCACCTCGCGTTCGAGTTCCTTTCTGAGGGCGCCGTTGAGCAGCGCAAGGCGGGCGCCGGTTCCGGCCGCGTTGCCGGCCGAGCCGGTGCGCTCGAGGGGGCAATCGGGAATCAGGCCGAGGACCATCGCATGGCGGGTGTCGATGTGGCTGCCGAAGGCGCCGGCCAGGGTGATGCGTTCGACCGAGTCCACGCCCATGTGATCCATCAGCAGCCGGGCGCCGGCATAGAGCGCACCCTTGGCGAGCTGAATCTGCCGGATGTCGTTCTGGGTCACGATGATGGGTGACGGTCCGTCGTGGAGGACATAGGCGAAGGTGCGGTCCTGCGGGACGATGCGCGGTGTGCGGCGGGCCATGGCGCCGTCGATGATCCCGTCCTCCGTCAACAGTCCGGCAAGGTACATCTCGGCCAGAAGCTCGATGATTCCCGATCCGCAGATGCCTGTCGGCTCGCCGGCAAATCCCGCCTCGTTCGACCAGTGTTCGTCGCCGATCACCCGGAAGGCCGGTTCCAGGGTCTTGGCGTCGATCCGCACCCGCTCGATGGCGCCCGGTGCGGCGCGCTGTCCGGAACTGATCTGGGCTCCCTCGAAGGCGGGCCCGGTGGGCGAGGAGGCGGCAAGCAGCCGCGAGCGGTTGCCGAGAATGATCTCCGCGTTGGTGCCCACATCGACGATGAGCGTCATCTCGTCGTTGCGGTAGGGCATCTCGGCCAGCAGGACGCCGGCCGCATCGGCGCCGACGTGGCCGGCAATGCAGGGAAGCACGTAGATGCGGCTTCCCGGATTGAGCTCGAGGCCGATATCGCTGGCCAGCATGATCGTCGCATCGTCGGTAGCGAGCGCGAAGGGAGCGAATCCCAGCGGCGTGGGATCGAGGCCCAGGACCAGGTGGTGCATCACCGGGTTGCCGGCGATGGTGACTTCGAGAATGTCCTCAAGATCGACACCCGCTTCGGCTGCCGTCTCGCCGGCGAGTTCATTGAGCGCCGTGCGCACGACGTCCGTCATGGCGGCGGCGCCGTCCTCGTTCATCATCGCGTAGGACACGCGGCTCATGAGGTCTTCGCCGAAGCGGATCTGCGGGTTCATGCGCCCCGCCGAGGCGAGAACGTCGCCTGTCTGGAGATTGCACAGATGGGCGGCGATGGTGGTCGAGCCGACATCGACGGCGAGGCCAAAGAGCCGGTCATGGAAGCCGGGGCGGATATCGACGAGACGCTTGCCGCGGCGCACCAGAACCGTGGCCCGGTAGCTGCCCTCCTCGAGGGTGGCGTGGAGTTTCCTCAGGACATGGGCGTCGACCCCGGCGACGGTGACGTTCCACGTCTCCTTCAGGGCCGTCTCGAGCCGGCGCAGGTGCGATGCCGGCTCGTGCATGTCCGGTTCGGCGATCTCGACATACATCGCCCTCACCACCGGATCGACCTCGACGGTACGGGCATCGGCGCGCTTGCGGACGATCTGCCGGTGCACCTGGCTCTCCGCCGGCACGTCCACCACGAGGTCGCCGCCGATCCGTGCCTGGCACGACAGCCGGCGATTGTCCTTGAGCAACCCGCTGGCCCGCTGGCGGTGTTCGGCGTCACCGAGAGGCGTCAGATGTTCGCTCGAGGAGACGATTCCGTGCTTGGCGAACTCGCCCTCGGCGATCCTCACCTGGCAGCGCGTGCAGATGCCGCGTCCGCCACATACCGAGTCGAGGTCGACACCGAGATCACGCGCCGCCTCCAGGAGACCGGTGCCGCGGCGGAACCGCTTCCTCAGGCCCGAGGGCGTAAAGACGACGAGGGGGTCGTCAGCCACGGCGCCTGCGGCCCTCGCGCCGTCGCGCCCGTGCTTCAGCGATGGAATCGCCCGCCGCTCCGGCGCTCGAGTTGAGGGCGATCCAGCTCCGGCAGTTGCGGTCCACGCCCATCATCACGTCACCGGCGCGGATCGCCGTCATGATTTCGGCTTCCAGCGGATTGGTGATCGCCGATGTCATCCCGCTGGCCATGGCCATGGTGAGGAATGCGGCGTTCAGCGCCGGGCGGGCCGGCAGCCCGAAGGAGATGTTGGAGGCGCCACAGGTGGTGTTGACCTTCAGTTCCTCGCGCAGGCGCCGGATGATGCGGAAACTGGTGCGCCCGGCCTCGCCGATGGCGCCGATGGGCATGACCAGGGGATCGACCACGACGTCGGCGGGCGGGATGCCGTAGTCCTGTGCCCGTTCGACGATCCTGCGGGCGACATTGAAGCGCTCGTCGGGATCCTCCGAGATTCCGGTCTCGTCGTTGGAGATGGCGACCACCGCGGCGCCGTGTTTCGCCACCAGGGGCAGCACGGACTCGAGCCGTTCCTCCTCGCCGGTGACCGAATTGACCAACGGCTTGCCGACATAGGCCTCGAGGCCCCTTTCGAGAGCGGCGACGATGGAGCTGTCGATCGACAGCGGCGCATCGGTCAGCGACTGCACGAGCTTGATGCAGTCATGCAGGATCTGCGGCTCGTCGGCGAGCGGCACGCCGGCGTTGACGTCGAGCATGTGGGCCCCGGCGGTCACCTGGGCCAGGGTGTCGGATTCAACGCGGGCATAGTCGCCGTCGGCCATTTCGGCGGCGAGGCGCTTGCGGCCCGTGGGATTGATCCGTTCGCCGATGACGGTGAACGGACGGTCGAAGCCGATGACGACGGTCTTCGTCGCCGAACTGATCACGGTCTCTGTCATGCCTTGGCCCACACCTTCCTGTGCATGTAGTCGGGGATCACGGGACGAACGGCATGCGGAGTGCGTCCCTTGAGCACATCCGACTCCGCAATGATCCAGGCAACACTCTCCTCCTGACGATAGGCCATCAGGTGTACTCCGGAAATGCCTTCGATATCGCGTATGCGCTGAATGAGTTCAACACACAGCCGCTTTCCTTCCTCACGTGCGTCCGCCGCACGGCTCAGCCTGTCGATGACGGCGTCGGGAATGTGGACGCCGGGAACATGGGCGCGGATCCAACGCGCCGCCCGGGCCGAGGCCAGTGGTCCGACCCCTACCAGGATGAAGCACCTTTCGTGAAGTCCCAGATCGCGCACCCGCTCCATGTAGCGCTCGAGGCGCGCGATGTCGAAACAGTACTGGGTCTGCACGAACTGCGCGCCCGCCTCGATCTTGCGCCGCAGCCGCAACGGCCGGTAGTCGAAAGGCGGAGCGAAGGGATTGGCGGCGGCGCCGAGGAAGAGTTCGGGGGCGGCATCGAGGCGGCGCCCCGACGCGAACGTGCCTTCATCGCGCATGGTGCGCACCATGGCGAGCGATGTCATGCAGTCGAGGTCGAAGACGGGCCGCGCTTCAGGATGGTTACCGCATTCGACGCCGTCGCCGGTCAGGCAGAGGACGTTGGTGACCCCCATCGCCGCCGCCGACAGGACATCCCCCTGGATGGCGATCCGGTTGCGGTCACGGGCCGAGATCTGCATGACCGGCGCATAGCCGACGCGGGTGAGAAGGGCGCACACGCCAAGACTGGACATGTGACAGTTGGCGCCGGAGCCGTCGGTCGCGTTGATGGCGTCGACCCAGCCGTCGAAGATCGCCGCCCGCTCGAAGACGTCCATCGGGTTGGCGGAATCGGGCGGCGAGAGTTCCGCCGTGACGGCGAACTCGCCCGCCCTCAGCACCCGTTCGAGACGGCCGCGGGATGAGTGTCCCGGCAGCCGGTCAAGGGGAGCGCCCGGATCGATGGGTCCGGGCGATTTCATTCCCGGGAATGCCGGTCCCTCGTTGAGCGGTCCTGTGCCCGGGTGGCGCAAGCCCGTCACTGCGCGCTCCCCTTCGCGCGCTGGCGCAGGATGTTGAGCCAGGACGATCGCCGGATGAGGCGGTGATCGGTTGCCGGCAGGAGGCCGATGGTGCCGCCTCCCATGTTCCGGTCCCCTTCAATGGCCTTCACCCAGACACAGGTCATGTCGGGCAGGACCTCGCAGCTGCCATCGGCGCGCACGCCGCCACAGGGGCCGTTCAGCACATTCTTCGGGCAGTTCCGGGGGCAGGACATGCCGGTCGACGAGAGCACGCAGGCGCCGCACATGCGGCAGTCGAAGAGGGCTCCCTTGATCGTCCGCTCGACGGCGGCGACGGGTCGTTCGAGGCGTTCGTGGCCAATGAGGCGCGCCAGCGGCTCGATGGCGACGATCAGGTGTTCGAAGACGAAATAGAGACGGGCAAGGCGGTGCGCATGGCGAACCGACCAGTCTCTCACGGAGCGCATGGAGGGACGCCTCCCGCCAGCCTTCGGATCAGCCGCGGATCCGGTAGTCGGTCAGGGTCCGGGCGATCGCCTTCTCGCCCCTTGGGGCCATCAGGTGGGCGCCGGCGATGCCCTTGATCTCCCTGAACTGCTCGATGAGTTCGGCACAGACCTTGCGCCCTTCCTCCTTCTCGTCCGCCGCGCCCTCGATCCGGCGAATGACGTGATCGGGCACATGCACGCCAAACAGGTTGGCGTCCATCCAGCGGGCCGAGCGGGCCGACATGATCGGCCCGACGCCGACGATGAACCATGCTTTCCGGGTGATTCCGTGATCGTCGAGTGCCGCCATGTAACGCCTGAGGACGTCGATGTCGTAGGCAAACTGGGTCTGGAAGAAATCCACGCCGGCGGCGATCTTGGCATCGAGGCCGTCGGTGTTGAATCCGGCGCCGGGTTCGCGCGGGGTGTCGGCAGCGCCGATCAGCAGGCCCGGAGGCGGATCGATGGCCCGGCCCGACGGTAGGCTGCCCTCGTCGCGCAGCTGCCGCGCCGTGGAGATGAGGCCGCGGCTGTCGGTGTCCTCCACCGCCTTCGCATCGGGCTGATCGCCCTTGGTGATGCTGTCGCCGTGGAGACACAGGATCGAGGGAACGCCCAGCGCTGCCGCGCCGATCATGTCGCCCTGGATGGCGAGGCGGTTGCGGTCGCGGACCGTGAACTGCAGCACCGGTTCGATGCCGTTCGCCGCCAGGATCGCGGCACAGGGTAGGGCGGACATGTGGGTCCTGGCCCCGGCGCCGTCCGTCACGTTGACGGCATCGACGAGGCCCTTGAGACAGCCAGTGCGCTCCATGACCGCATCACTGGTGGCGGCATCGGGCGGCGTGGTCTCCGCGGTGATGACGAAGTCGCCTGCGGCGAGGCGCGCCTCGAGCTGTCCGGGTGATTTCATGATCGGCACCGTCTTTAGGGTTGGCGGCCGCCGGCCCGGACATGGGCCGCCAGCACGTCTGGTGTGAATGTCGCTTCGAGGCGCGCCACCGCTTCGTCGGCCGCCGCCGCGAGATCGTCGCCACAGGCGACCGGCGACGAGCGGCGCCAGTGTTCAAGATAGGCGTCCGAGCCGTGGAGCCCGGCATGCATGGCGGCCTGGTCGATCGCCTTCTCGAAGCGGGTCGAGAGCACGCGCCTCTCGGAGCGGCGGCCGGCCTTGGCGATCACCTGGGCGGGGATGTCGCGCCAGTAGACGATGGTCAGCGTCGCCGCCATCAGTGTCCCCCTGCCACCTGCCGGGCGTCCCGAGCGCCGTACCGCGCCATCAACGCGTGTCCGCCGCCTGCTGCGCCTCGGCCAGCAGGGTCTGAAGAGCGCCGTATCCCACGTGACGCATGTCGAATTCCAGGCCCAGACGCGCCGCCGCGGCCCTTGCCCTCTCCTCGAGGTCGGGATCCGGCGCCTGGGCCAGCCACACCAGCCGGCGGTAGTTGCCGAAGTAGACGGGTTCGAGTTCCGGGTGACGGTCGATGCCCAGTCCCTTGATGATCAGGGTGTTGAAATGACGCACCAGGTAGTCGGTGAGATAGAAGGTGCCGGGTTCCTCGTCGTGGAGAGTCTCGAAGACATCCCTGCCGGCGAAGAACTGGTAGCAGTGGGGCCCGGCGATTCTCGCCACACCCTCTTCCCGCAACACCTCGTCGAGGGCGCCGCCGGTGCCGCAGTCCGCGTAGGCGACAAAGATGTGCTCGAAGTCTCCCCGTGCCTCGCGGATCTTGCGGCGTACGCCATCCGGAATCAGCGAGGGCCGGTTGTGCCAATCGGCCGGCAGGCACTGGACCTCGATCGCGTCCCAGCCGTGGGCGCGCACGAGGGTCATGATGTCATGGGCCAGCGCGCCACAGGCGATGACGAGACTGCGCCCGTGGTCGGTCGCGTTCAGGCCGCCGCCCCGGCTTGCTGGCGGAGTTCGTCGACCATGGCCTTGGCGGTTTCCACGGCAACCGCCGCGTCGCGGCAGTAGGCGTCGGCGCCGACGCTTTTCGCGAAGGCCTCGTTCAGCGGCGCGCCGCCCACCAGCACCATGTAGTCGTTGCGCAGTCCGCGTTCCTTCAGGGTATCGATCACCACCTTCATGTAGGGCATGGTGGTGGTGAGAAGGGCCGACATGCCGAGGAAGTCCGGCCGGTGCTCGTCGAGGGCGCTCAAGTAGGAGTCGGCGTCGTTGTTGATGCCGATGTCGAACACGTCGAAACCGGCGCCCTCGAGCATCATGCCGACGAGGTTCTTGCCGATGTCATGGATGTCGCCCTTGACCGTGCCGATGACGATGGAGCCGAGCTTGGGCGCGCCGGTCTCCGCCAGCAGCGGGCGAAGGATGGACATGCCCGCCTTCATGGAGTTGGCGGCCAGCAGCACTTCCGGAACAAAGAGGATGCCGTCGCGGAAATCGATGCCGACGATCCTCATGCCCTCGACGAGGGCTTCCGTGAGGACCTTGTAGGGCGCCCAGCCACGCTCGAGCAGGATGTTGGTCCCGTCGACAATCTCGTCGGCGAGGCCGTCATAGAGGTCCTCGTGCATCTGCTGCACGAGTTCGTCGTCGTCAAGAGTCGTGAGATCAAGATCGTCGTCGACGTCGGCCATCAGCCTGCTCCCATCAGTCGATCTCCTAGGGCACACGTATGACCATCATATCCCCGTGTGTAGTCTGTTCGCGACCCCCGTTGTCGCAAAAGCGACACATTCATCGCATTGTATCGCCCGGCCCACGGCGCGGACCATCGTCATGCCTGGGCCGGGGACTCCGGTTCCCGGCAGGCGTCAGCCGGCCGGGGCGCTGTCGCGCAGTCTTTCCGCCGCATCGAGGTCGACGGAGACGAGCTGCGAGACTCCCGGTTCGCTCATGGTGACGCCGAACAGGCGGTGCATGCGCGCCATGGTGACGCGATGATGGGTGATCACCAGAAACCGGGTGCTGTCGGTGGCGGCGAACTCGTCGAGCAGGTCGCAAAAGCGCGCCACGTTGGCGTCGTCAAGGGGTGCGTCCACCTCGTCGAGGACGCACACCGGAGACGGGTTGGTGAGGAAGAGGGCGAAGATGAGGGCGATGGCGGCCATCGCCTGTTCGCCGCCGGAAAGCAGCGACAGCGCCTGCAATTTCTTTCCCGAAGGATTGGCATCGACCTCGAGACCGGCCTCGAGGGGATCGTCGGAATCCACCAGCGAGAGGCGCGCTTCGCCGCCGGTCAGACGGCGGTGCAGGTCCTGGAAGTGGCGATCGATCTCGCTGAAGGCGGCGAGCAGCCGCTCGCGGCCCTCGCGGTTGAGCTCGCCGATGCCGCGGCGCAGCCGCTGGATGGCCTTCTCGAGATCGCTGCGTTCGCGGCTGAGGGCGGAAATCTGCTCGGCGAGCTCCGTCATCTCCGTTCCGGCCATGAGGTTGACCGGACCCATGTTCTCGCGTTCGCGCACGGCCCTCGCGTAGCGCTGCTCCAGGTCCCCGGCCTCGGCGAGAGCGCCGGCGTCCGGTACCTGGCCTGCCAGGTCATCGGGCGTCAGCGAGAGGTTGTGGCGGATCTGGTCGGCAACCTCCGCGGAACGCTGCCTTGCCTGGGCAAGGTCTCCCTCGCGTCGTGCCCGTTCCTCGCGCCTGGCATAGAGCGCCTGTTCCTGCCGGCGCATCGCGCTCTCGCGTTCGGCCAGCCGCGTTTCGGCCGCGGCGAGACGATCACCGTCGGCCTTGCGCCGTTCCCGGGCTCTGCTGATCCGGTCGCCGAGGTCGCGCCGCTGGCGGGCAATGCGCTCCGGCGCGCTCTCGAGTTCCTCGCAGGTGGCGCGCCGCGACGCGATGCGTTCTTCCACGCCGGTGATGCGCTGACGCGCCTCGACGGCCCGCGAGCGCCACGATTCCCGCTCGCGGCCGATGGCCTCGATGCGGCCGAGGCGCATGTCGCGCCGCTGATGAAGCCGGTCGCAGTCGCGCTGGCGCTCAAGGGCTCCCTGGCGCAGGTGTTCGAGCCTCCCGCGCAGGGCGTCGAAGTCGTCCTCGTCGTCCGTTTCCGGCAACCCTTCGAGGTCACTGCGGCACCGTGCGAGGGTCTCTTCGAGAGAGGTTCGCTCTGCCGCCATGCGTCGCGCCTCGACGGCGCGCCGCTCCTGGCGTTCTTCCAGATCGGAAAGCATCCGCGCCGCCGCGGCCGCCTCGTTGACGCATGTCGCGAGGCGGTCGGCGAGACGGGTGGCCGTACGCCTCGCCTCGTCCTCTCCAAGGCGCGCCGCGGCCTCGGCTTCCACGGCGGCCGCGTGCGCATCCCAGGCCCGTTGGCGATCAGGCCTGGCCTCGTCGAGATCGCGGTTGAGGGCCTCGAGACGGGCCCGCTGGGCGAGACGGGTGGCGGCGCCCGAGCGGGACCCGGTGACGTAGTAGCCGTCCCAGCGCCACATGTCGCCGTCGCGGCTGACGAGGCGCTCTCCTGGTCCAAGGGCCGCTGCCAGCTCGCGGCCCAAAGAGGCGTCGACAACCCCGGTGCGCTCGAGGCGGCGGGCGAGTTCCGGCGGACCCTTCACGTGACGCGTGAGGGGTTCGGTCCCGGCCGGCAGGGAAGGGGGTGCGGCCGGCGCGGCAACGAGATGCCAGCCCCGTTCGTGCCCGTCGCCCGACGGGGCCTCGAGATCGTCTCCCAGGGCGGCACCCAGGGCGTTCTCGTATCCGGCCGACACCTCGACCGAGTCGAGAAGCGGCTTCAGGTCTCCCGTCTCGTGGCTCCAGGCCTCGGCTTCGAGGGCCTCGGCCGCACTCTCGAGCCTCTCGACGCGGTGGTCGGCGCCGCGCAGGGCAAGGCGGGTCTCCTCTTCCACGCGCCGGGCCGTCGCGTGGCCCTCTTCGTGGCGCAGGAGGTCCTGAGCTGCGCCCTCGCGCGCCTGCTCGGCCTCCTCTTCCTGCCGGCGCCGCCTCAGGAGGTCGGCACGGGCCGCGTCGATCGCCGCGCCGCCGTCATCGGCCGGCGCATCCTCCTCAAGGGAGGCAAGGCGGGACTCGCAGTCGGCGATCTCCCGGATGAGAGCCTGGCGTTCGGCGGAGAGCGCGGCGGCTCTCCTGGTCGCCTCGTTCACCTGGGCCTCGATCTCCCGGACATCCTGCAGTGCCAGGCGCAGGGCCTCCTCGGCGGCGGCGATGACGGGCCCGTCACTCTCATTCGCAAGGCCCTCGCGTTCCGCATCGAGACGGGCGAGAGTCTCCTCGCCCTCGGCCGCCAGCGCCTGTTCCCGCTTCAGGTCATCGGCAAGCTGCGCCAGAGCGGTCCGGGCCTCCTTCAGGGCGTCGTCAATCCGTCCTCCCTCGGTCTCGAGAACGCCGCGCGCCACGTCGAGTTCGTGGAGCGCCCGGTCGGCTTCCGTAACCGCCTGACGTGCCGGCGGCACCTCTGCGGCAGCGTCCTCGCGCGCCGAGGTGGCCGCGGCCACCACGCCGGTGAGTTCGGCGACCTCGGATTCGATGGCGGAGAAGGCGCCGTCGGCTGCGACGAGGGCCGCGCCGGCGTCCTGCCACAGGCGCAGGCGCCAGCGCATTTCGGCATCCCGGATGCGCTTGGCGAGATTGCGGTAGCGCTGCGCCATGCGTTCCTGGCGGCGCAGGTTGGCATGGCGGTCTTCCAGGTTGTCGATGACGCCGATCAGCGCGTCGAGATTCCTCTCCGCTCCCTGGAGACGCAGTTCGGCCTCGTGACGGCGCGCCTGCAGACCGGCGATTCCGGCCGCCTCCTCAAGGAGGTGGCGGCGGCTGGCCGGCTTTCTCTTGATGATGTCCGAGATCTGGCCCTGGTTCACCAGGGCCGAGCTCGACGTGCCCGACGCGATGTCGGCAAAGAAGTGGCGCACGTCCCGCGCCCGCATGTCCTGGCCGTTGATGGTGTAGGCCGAACCGCTGCCGCGCTCGATGCGCCGCGTGACCTCGATCTCGCCGACGTCATTCCACCGTGCCGGGGCATCGCGTCCGGGATTGGCAAGCGACAGGGTCACCTCCGCCAGGTTGCGCGACGGCCTGAGACTGGTTCCGGCGAAGATGACGTCCTCCATGCCGCCGCCCCTCACCCTGGTCGGCGACGCCTCGCCCATGATCCAGCGCAGGGCCTCGAGCAGGTTGGACTTGCCGCAGCCGTTGGGGCCGACGACGCCGGTCAGCCCGGGTTCGATCAGAAGGTCGGCGGGGTCGACGAAGGACTTGAAACCGACGAGGCGCAGACGGGAAAAGTGCATGCCGGTCTACTGGCACGCTCCGCTCACAAGGCGGCCTCGATATCACGGAGCATCGAGTCGAGCGCCGCGTAGCCGGGATCGCCGGTCACCACCTCTCCGTTGAGGACGAGTGTCGGAGTCGCCCTGACACTATGGGTGGCGCGCGCCTCCTCCAGGCCCTCGAGAATCCGCTGCATGACCGCGCGGTCGTCGAAGCACTGATCGACGATGGCCGGGTCAAGGCCCCCCGATGCGACGATCGCCCTCAGCTCCGCTGCCGGATCGTCCGCGCCGGCCCAGCGTTCCCGGGTGCGGAAGAGCACGTCGATGAAGCCGAAGAAGTTGTCGCCGCCGGCGCAGCGGGCCAGCGCCGCCACCCTCAAGGCAAGGCCGTCCAGGGGATACTCGCGGAACACCAGCCTGGCGCGTCCCGTCTCGATCCAGTGGGTCTTGAGATCGGGAAGCGTGTTCGCATGGAAGCTGGCGCAGGCGCCGCAGGTCATCGAGGCATACTCGATGATCTCGATGGGAGCCTGAGGGTCGCCGAGGACCATGTCGCCCGCGTCGGCCCGCGCCCGGACGAACGGCGCCACCGCCGCTCCCGCCGCCAGTCCCACGAATTCGCGTCTCTTCCACATGGGCCGAGCACACCTCCCCAAAAAGACGCCGCCGATCATAAGGCAGGCATCCCCGCCATCTCAAGATGCCGAAGGTCGAGCGACACCATGCGATCGCACCAGTCATCCCGGCGTTCCTGCGCACTGTCATACTGCCCGCGCCGGATCCCCCGCATTCGACACGGCACCCCGGACCCGGGCACAGCCAACAACAAGCATCGGCAGAGCACGTTGTCGGCGTGCCTGACCCGCTTGCAGGTCCGGCACTGTGACGGTCATGAGTGTTGTGCCTGAGGCGGCGCCTCATGTGGCCGGCGAAACAGAAACGAAGGGATTTCGTACCAACACCGTGCCGTACATGCGGCCATGCTGAAAGTCCTCGGACAGCAGTTCCGCCACTCCATGGACCTCGGCGTAGGCCCACAGATGCGCATCGAACCAGGGCAGGCCGTATGCCGCGGCACCGCGCAGTGCCATTCGCAACACGGACGCGTCGGGATAGAGAACTGGGAACTCGGCCATGAACTCCTCGGCTTCACGGCGCGCGGCAGCGGCATCGAGCAATCGGCGTTCCGGTCCGCCCCGAGTCGTTGCCGCGACAAATTCGACAATCGACTGGTGCGCAATGCGAGTGTTCCCGGAGGCGATGCCGTCTCGAAGAACCTCAGTCGCGATCCGCTGCTTGTCAGGGAACCGACCGTCGTAGCGATAGACCAGTATGTTGGTGTCAATCAGCGTCCGCGTGGCCACGCTCGTAGAGCTCCTCGCGGGTCCAACCACGCGTGCTTGCGCGGCCTGTCCGCCGCCGCCCTTCGCGTTTGCGTTGCCTCTCGGTGGCGGCGTCGAACAGACGCAGGCGCGCTTCGATGTCAAGCCCCTCGCGCGGTGCGTCGGCACCGGCGGGTACCACACGCATGACCTCGCCCGCGCCCTCGAAACGGATGTCGTCGCCGGGCCGGATCCCATAACGCTCCGCGAGCGCCTTGGGCACCGTCACCTGGAGTTTGCTGGTCACCTTGCTCATTCCCTTACTCTAGCAAGGAAAACTTCCTTGTCAACCGCAAATCACACCGCAAATCACAACGATCGCAACAACCGCAGCGTCGAGGAACCCGGCTCCACGACGACAACTGCTGCGGGACGCAATTGCCGGCAGATCGTCCTGCACCGGTCAGCACGACCGTGCGAGATGGCGCTCGACTGGCGTCGGCTCCGGCGTCTTCTCCGTGCCTGCGTCTCCAGTGCAAATTCTGGTGACACTTGACGGTAGTTCTGGCGACATTTGACCGACCCGGGACAGCAGCTCCTTTCCTCTGGGGGCAATCGCCCAGGCGGACATCGGCCAGTTTTCGGAAATCAGTCGAACCAGCCCGCGACGATCGAGGGCGAGCAATGTATCACGAGGAGCCCCAAAGTACGGTTGCTCGTCTCGCCGGTAAACGTCTCTCGGCACGTGGAGCAGGCGTGGGCGAGATTTTGACCCCGTCAATGACCCTCTGCATTTCACTCGCCAATGGGTTCCCCTCAGCCCAATCAAAGGTTGCGAAGAGCCTGTTGGTACACCCTGGGAAAGGAAAATCCGACAAGTGCAGGATGAGAGGGTGACGCTCTCAATCTGGGAACGCGGAACAGCCCCCGCAAGCGGACCACGAACCGTTTTCCTTGATTTCCGGTTTTACCCCAAAACGGACAGTGGTTGGCTCGCTAACCTAAACGTCGCTGTACCGTGCCGCGGCCAATGAAACGGCGTGGTCCATTGCGAGCAGAGACTCTTCTGATAGTACGCTGGACGGCACCGGATCGCGTTGAAACGACTCGTTCCAGTCCTTGCCAGCAACATACAATGCCGATTCCTTGTATCCCGGGTTCGGCGATACATTGGCCGATACATAGTTCAGAGCGACCCCAAATCGCCACTGGCCTCCTAGGTTGCTCGCAGAACAATGCAAGGTGAATGGATGATGGAGTGAAGCTTCGCCTGGACGTAATGGGCATGCGACCGCCGCACTCTCATCTATTGTGCCTAGCCCGCATCCATCACCACGGGGAGTGACAGCCTGATTGTGGACCCTGGGCGCCAGCAGGGATCACGCTGAGCGCGGTGATGATGGATTTATAGCGTAATTCGGATGGATTTTTGGTTCATTTTGGCGAGTTGAGGAAGTCGAAGGCCGTTTCCTGGCGTTTGCGGCGGTGCCGGGGCGTGCGCCAGGCGCGTCTTTTCAGACGCTTTCGGGAGACGCCGTGATCAGCCTGTGATGAGGTGTGGTGGGACCTACCCGGGTGGCGCCTGTGCCGCGGCACGCAGGTTGACGAGAGTGCGAGCGAAGACATCCTGCAAGGGGAAGGCCGAGGCAAGGGAGAGGCGGATCCGGCGCACCGTCTTCGTGACCCTGCCGGCAAGCTTGAACAACCGGGAACGGATGGTGTCGACGCGCCAGCGGGCACAGGCCGTGCCCTTCAGACCGACCCGGCGGACGATGTCGACGATGGCCCCGGCGAAGGCCGAGAAGTACATGCGCAGCTGGTTGGCCCGCATGATGTGGGCCGACGTGCGGTCGGAGAACAGCCACAGTTGCTGGTCCTTGATCCTGTTCTCCATGTCGCCCCTGGCGCAGTACCACCGCTCGTAGAGTTCCCGGGCGCCCACCTCCTTCCTGGAGATGTTGGTGACCACGTAGCGGGCGTTCCTGCCGCGCAGCCCCGGCAGCCACTCGGCCTTGGCCACCACACGGCGCTCGCGGGACCATGACTTGAGTGTGCGATACCGCAGATCCCGATACCGTCTGGACGCCTTGCCCGACACCAGGCAGCGCCGCCTCGACCTCTCGAGCTCCCCGGCGATCATGGCGTTCAGCCGGGAGTTCTGCCCGCATCCAAAGACATAGTCGACATCATGAGCCTCGCACCAGGCCATGATCTCATCCTTGCCGAAGTCGGAGTCGCCCCGGGCCACGATCCGGGTCGTGGGCCACGCGCGGCGGATCTGCGCCACGATCCGCGACAGCTCGTCAACCGAGCCAGCCGCCGCGCCACGGTCGGCGGACCGCAGCCGGCAGCACAGGATGTGTTCGCCGCAGACGATGAAGAGCGGCAGGAAGCAATGGTGATCGTAGTACCCGTGGAAGTGCCTGCCTTCCTGATGGCCGTGGATCGGATCGTCGGTGGCATCGAGATCCAGGACAATCTCCCCGGGCGCCTCGCCGTGACTCTCCAGGAACAGGTCCACGAGAAGGCGGTCCAGAACATCGTGGTCGGCCACGATCTTCTTGTAGCGATCGGTGCCCGCCTCATCCGGCAGACTGAGTTCCAGGCGGTTCAGCGTGCTCGATGCCGCCAGCACATGACCACGGTCCCGCTCGCGGACCCTGTCCTCTCCCTCCACGTCGTCGTTGCCGCAGGCCAGGGCGAGAGCGGGATCGTCACGCAGACGGTCATGATCGTTGAGATCCTCGTACCCCAGGGCCAGGGCGAAGATGCGCTGCGCCACCAGGGTCGTCACGTCGTGCTCGATGCGCCCGGGATCACGATAATCGACAAAGGCACCGGCAACGCGCTCTGTGACATTGAAGAGACTGTCGGCCTCCCGAAGCAGCAGCGCACCGCCGTCAGACGTCATGCGGCCGCCGTCGAATTTGGCCACAACCCGGCGTCGAGCAAGGCCTTCAAACTCCAGTTGTCGTGCTGTACAGTGTGTCGCCATGGGGGTGGGCTCTTCTGTGTATGTAAATGGTTGGACTCATTCACATATATCACAGAATCCATCCCCATGAGCAAGCTCTGGTGAGCGATCCGGGCTAGTGCCCGTTGGCCTCGGCGGAGCATACTTTTTGTGCCCTTTGTCATTTCGTGAGCAATCTGACCTTGATGGTGACTGCCCGGCAGAAACCGCATGCAGCCGTTATCCGGTGTTACGTCGCTCAAGGCCAGCCAGACGGTGACCATCTCCTCGACCGGCGTCAGGTGCCAGTAGGTGGCATCCTGGTGCCACGCGAAGTGTCCTTCGGATTTTGGAGGCTTTATGGGGAGGAAACTGTTCCAGAGCAGGATATCCGGCCCCAGAACACTCTTCACCGCACCGACGACGCCCGGCGCAATCGCCAGATCAACCACCCACGGCAGGATGATGTTTGATTTGAAATAGCACCAGTCGCCAAATCGGGGATCCTCGCCGTGGCGCCGGACGAACTCTTCCATTTTGTCTCGAAAATCGCCGATCCGATCTTCCGGGATCAAGCGGGCGCGCATGATGAAACCGTCAGCGTCGTAGTTTTCAGCGGATATCTGCTCGATGTCCTGGCTCATTCCGCAGCGAGCCTAGCGTAACGTAAGGCGATAGTCGTTGCTCATGACATGGTATCCGGTTGCCACGCCGGCGTCCAACGTTGGCCGGGAGCGGACAGAGCTCGCGACGCCCGGTTTTCGTCCGCATTTGACCCAAAACGGACGCAATGACCAATGACCGCTTGGAGAATGGGCCAACGAGAAGCCAACGGTTTGCCAGGGAGCGGCAGGACAGTCCAGCCCTGTTCGGACAAGGGGGTAATGTACGGAGAAACAAGGGACTGAGGCGGGCTACGGCCTCCTCCACGATCACAGGCTGGCCAGCGAATTCCGGCTTGTGAATTGCTGGATTGACCGCCGTCATGACCAGGAAGGCTTCGGCGGGACCATGGTTCCGGACGAACGCCGAGCATCGACTTCACGTTCAACTCCATGGCCGTTCTGGTGAAGGCATATCAGGCCGGCCGTTCGGTGGTCAGCGGCACCGAGAGATAGACGCCGAACTCCTCGCCCACGTCGCAGCTCACCCGGGCATGCACGCGCCCCTGGCGGTCGAAGAAGCGCTGCCTGTTGCCGACCGGGAAAACGCCCTCGTGCCAGATGTTCGGGTGGATGTAGAGACCGCATGAACCGTCGCACCAGAAGGCGACGACTTTGTCGGGCGTGATGTCGTCGCCGGGTAGCGCTGCGGGCACGACGAACGGGCCGGGACTGAGCGGATAGAACAACTGCCCGCCGTCCGGGTGATAATTGAGGTGCCAGAGCAGCACCTTGTCGCGGGGCCCGGTGACGGCGTCGGCGCTGGCGGATTGCGGATCGACCGACCAGCCGAGCACGTAGTCGCCGTTCACCGCATCGTTCTGGCCGTAGAGCACGTCGCCGTGCCAGGTGCTCTCGAACACGCCCTCGATCCAGCCGCCTTCGTCGCCGGTGTCCGGGTCGACCGGCCGCCAGCCCTGGGCCGGCCAGCGGACGATTTCGATCTCGAAAGTGTCGGGATCGTCGACCAGGCAGCCGTAGCCTTCCAGCGACTCGTTCGTCGCTGCGATGAGCGGCACGGTGTGCAGGTCGAGCGTCGGCCTTTCCGACGCGTCGAACTTGTAGACACGCGCGGCGTTGTTCATGGGGTCTTCCGTCGGGAAAGGACCAACTCGTCAGCCAGCCTACGCAATGGGCATTGTGAATCAAATTCTTCGAAACGCGTGCGACCGCCATTCCACGCGAACGCCCTCCACCCCTCACACACGCATTCTCGGAAAACTCGCATAAGATCCGACAATGGCGCTCGTTCCTCACCCGAACTCCGCCTTTGCTCGACGAACCTGACCTCAGCACCGTCATTCGTGAAATCGGGGACTTCATCATGCCGGCAGCTCTTGCAGCCCGTGATGATCACCACATCCCAGGACACTGGACATCCGACGGTGGCCGGGCGTCCGCTACGTGACCGCGCTCAACCGGGATGCCATTGTCATCAGCCACGCCAATCTGGAGGACAGTGCGTTTGCCGTCTGGCGCGGATCACTCCTGATCGCGGTCGGGTACGAAACCTGGGCCGGCAATCCCGCCAGACCTGCCCTATTGTGAAATGGAGAGAAGCACAGGGGTGTCGGGTGCTTCGGATCATCATGGTGGTCACTCCATCAACCGCACCTCGGCGCCGAGAACCAGTCCGAAGTCCCTGAAGTATGGTGTGTGGCCGACAGCAATGCAGTGCCAGCCCTGACGGCATGGGTCTCCCGCGCGAACCCTGATGTCCCCACCCGACGGGTGACGGACTGCGTTGGCTTCAGGAACTCATCGAGCCGGGATGCAGTGGGCCGTGGTCGACTTTCCGGAATCCGACTCTCCCACCACTGCGACGGTCATGCCGGCGTGGATGTCGAAGGGAACGTCCTCGAGCACTCTGCTCTGGTGAGCGGCGTGACTTCGCCAAACGTGATGAGTGTTGCGCTTTCGCGCACCACCGCCCCCTATTCCGCCATGGGTGGCCGAATACCGAGGCCGGGCAAGGACAGACCCGCCACGAGGAGGAAGGCACGGCCGGCCAGGACACGAGAGGCGCGACGGAGGTTCAGTATCGACGCATTCGTCGGACATGCGCATCGACCTGCCGCAGCAATTCTTGCGATGCTGGACAAAGTGCCTTATATTGTGCACAATAACAATGTTTACTGTTCAATAGACGAGACAAGACATGCGCACACTGGCAACACAGGCGCTTCCCAGGGCAGCGAGGCAGGCCCTTGCCAAGCTGGGTGAAGACATTGCCGTCGCCCGCAAGAAGCGTCGCATATCGACGGTCTCGATGGCTGAACGCGCATTCATCAGCCGCGGCACCCTCTACAAGGTGGAACGTGGTGATCCGTCTGTCTCGATCGGCATCTATGCAACGGTGCTGGCTCTTCTGGGACTCGCCCACCGGCTCGCCCATGCGGCCGACCGGCGCGACGATACGCTCGGGCTTGACATCGACGAAGATCGGTTGCCCCGGAGGGTGCGCCAGCGCCGCCGCACCCCGGCGTCTCATGACCGACACCATTGAAGTCCTTGTCGATGAGGGCGCAGAGACACGCCTCGTCGGCCGGTGCCACTATGTTGCCAGGCGAGGTGGCCGGAGCTCGGTTTTCGAGTACGCCGACACGTGGCTTGAGCGCGTCAGCGCCTTCGCCCTGGACCCGGCGAACCTGCCTCTGGAATACCGACAGATCTGCACGTCCTCCGACAAGTCCGCGTTGCCTGGAGCCATGCGCGACTCCGCCCCGGACCGCTGGGGCCAGCAACTGATACGGCGGGTCTTTCGCAAGGCCGGCGAGCAGCGCTCCTTGTCCGAGATCGATTACCTCCTCGCCATCAACGATCAGACCCGAATAGGTGCGCTCCGGTACCGCCGCGAAGGAGAGGAAACCTTCGGCCACAATATCGGCAGCTACCGTGTGCCACCCCTGATCCGGCTGCCGGCGCTCGTCAAAGCCGCCGAGGCGGTTCTGTCCAACACCGAAACCGACGAAGACCTGAAACTGCTGCTGAACGAGGGTTCGCCACTTGGGGGAGCGCAGCCCAAGTCTGCCGTTGTCGACAAAGAAGGTCGCCCGGCGATCGCCAAGTTTCCGAAGAACGATGACGATCGCAGCATTCCGCATGGCGAGGTGCTTGCCATGACACTGGCGGCTGCCGCGGGAATCGATGTTGCCGAGGCGACGCTGCTGGATGTGGCGGGGCGACCGGTGGCCCTGATTACGCGGTTCGACCGCGTTCAGGATCGGAGGATTCCGTTCATTTCCGCCATGACACTGCTTGGGCTCAGCGACGGCGATGAAGCGACCTACACGGATGTTGCTGAGGTCATCAGGATGCACTCGAGCGCGCCGACTGCAGACCTGCATGAACTGTGGAGACGAATCGTCTTCAACGTCATGGTCAGCAATCTCGACGACCACCTCCGCAATCACGGTTTCCTCCATGATCGGGACAACAAGTGGCGCCTTTCACCGGCATACGACCTGAATCCGGTGCCGCTGACCGAAAAGCCGCGGGAACTGACGACGTGGATATCGGAAGAGGGGCCGGATGCCGACCTCGACCTTGCCCGTCATGCCGCACCGTACTTCGCGCTGGACGCGAGCCGGGCCGATGCCATCATCGATGACGTCACCGCCGCACTGGCCGGGTGGAAGGACGTCGCGCGAAGGCTCCGGATGAGCACCTCGGACATCGCCGTCTATGCGACGGCGATCAGGGATGCGCCATAGCGCTCACAGCACGCCTACCTCCTAGCAGAGCCGAGGGCCGCTTCCGGGATGGGATGGATCAACAGACGCCCAAGTGAACGAAACGAGCGTGGAGTGGAACCGCTACAGCCGACATGACGACGGTCCACAATTGGCTCCTGCGCACACCGTTGTCCGATGCGAACTCTGTTGTCCTCTCCTGACGGGTGATGGACTGCGCCTTGGCTTCTGGACCTCATCGACCCGGGATGCATCGGCGAAAGCCACTACCCTGAAACGATGTCAGGACGTTGACCTTCAGCCGGTTTGGTGCAGGCCAACTGCCGAATCAGGTCTGGGCGGCTTCGCCGATGTTGTCGACGCCGCGTTCCTCGAGGACCGTGTTGAGCCAGTTGGGATCCATCTCGGGCACCGAGGAGAGCAGGAGGTCCGTGTAGGGGTGATGGGGTGGCGTGAACATGACGTCCTTCGGCCCCATCTCGACGACGCGCCCCTCCTTCATGACGACGACCTCGTCGGCGATGGAGCGCACGGTTGCGAGATCGTGGGTGATGAACATGTAGGCGAGATCGAGTTCCTCCTGCAGGCGGTCGAGAAGCCTCAGGATTCCCTCGGCGACCAGCTGGTCGAGGGCGCTCGTCACCTCGTCGCAGATGATGAAGGAGGGTTCGGCCGCCAGGGCTCTGGCGATGCCGATCCGCTGTTTCTGCCCGCCGGACAGCTCGGGCGGATAGCGGCTGTAGAACTTCGACGGCTCAAGCTCGATGAGGTCGAGGAGCTCGTCGACCCGGTTCTTCAGCTGCGCGCCTTTCAGTCCGCTGTAGAACTCGGCCGGACGGCCGATGATGTCGCTGATCCGGACCTTGGGATTGAGCGCAGTGTCGGCCATCTGGTAGATCATCTGCGCCTGGCGCAGCTGATCCTTGGAGCGTGCCCGGAAGCTCGCCGGGAGTTCCTCCCCGGAAAACAGGATGCGCCCCTTGGTGGGCGGCAGCAGTCCGGTGATGCAGCGGGCCGTGGTCGACTTGCCGGAACCCGACTCTCCCACCACCGCGACGGTCATGCCGGCGTGGATGTCGAAGGAAACGTCCTCGAGCACCTTGGTCTGGCCGTAGGCCGCATCGACATTGTCGATGGTGACGATCGGCACGGTCTTATCCTCGGGCCTGGACTTCTGGGGCCGCTGGAAGCTCCGCACGGCCCACAGGGTCTTGGTGTAGTCCTCCTGCGGGTCGTCGAGCATGGTCACGGTATCCGCTTCCTCGACCTCGTCGCCCTTGAGCAGGACCTTGATGGTGTCGGCCATCTGGGCAACGACGGCAAGGTCGTGGGTGATGTAGATGGCGGCGGTATTGAACTGGTCGACGATGTCGCGAATGGCCGCGAGCACCTCGATCTGCGTGGTGACGTCGAGTGCCGTGGTGGGCTCGTCAAAGATGATGAGATCCGGCCGGCAGGACATCGCCATCGCCGTCATGGCCCGTTGCAGCTGTCCGCCCGAGACCTGGTGCGGGTAGCGGAATCCGATCTCTCGCGGATTGGGAAGACGCAGGCGGTCGTAGAGCTCCATGGCGTCTTCCTGGCTCTCCATGCGCTTGCGGATACGGTAGTGAACCGGCGCCTCCGTGTGCTGGTCGATCAGCTTGTGGGCCGGATTGAACGACGCCGCCGCGGACTGGGCGACATAGGCGATGCGAGAGCCCCTGAGAACCCGGCGGTCCGATTCGGGAGTCGTGGTGAGCTCCATGCCGTCGAACTCGACGGAGCCTCCCGATATCCGGCAACCGTCCCGCGCAAAGCCCATGGCCGCGAGTCCGATGGTCGACTTGCCGGCACCCGATTCGCCGATCAGGCCCAGGACCTCGCCACGATGCAGGGTGAGATCGACGCCGTGGACAATCTCGATCCACTTTTCGTCCGCATAGCCCTCGATCCTGAGACCGTGGATCTTGAGGAGAACGCGCTTGTCGTCGGCCATGACGGTCACTCCTTCAATCCGGACGAGCGGAACAGCATCCAGTCGACCACAAAGTTGACGGCCACGGTCAGAAGGGCGATGGCCGCGGCGGGAATGAGTGGCGTGATCTCGCCGAACGAGATGAGCGTCGCGTTCTCGCGCACCATCGACCCCCAGTCCGCCGTGGGCGGCTGGATGCCGAGGCCGAGGAACGAGAGACCCGCCACCAGGAGGAAGACGAAACAGAACTCCAGCCCGAACTCGGCGATCAGCGGCGCCGTCGAGTTCGGCAGGATTTCCTTGCGGATGAGGTACCACATGCCCTCTCCGCGCAGGCTTGCCGCCTCGATGTAGTCCATGACCACCACGTTGCCGGCGACGGCGCGGGTCAGGCGGAAGACGCGCGGTGCGTAGATGAGGCCGATGATGATGACCAGGATGATGAGGTTGGTGCCGAAGATGCTGAGCAGCAGCAGGGCGAAGATCAGTCCGGGAATGGACATGACGACGTCGATGATGCGCCCCATCAGCTGGTCGAACCAGCCGCCCTTGACGGCGGCGACCATGCCGAGCAACACGCCGATGACGAAGGCGATCATCGTCGCCACCAGGGCCAGTCCCACGGTGTTCCGGGCGCCGTAGACGATGCGGCTGAAGAGGTCGCGGCCCAGCTGGTCGGCTCCCAGCAGCATGTTTTCGTCGGCCGGTGCAAAGGACTGGGAAATCACCTCCGCTTCGCCGAAGGGGGCGATCACGGGAGCGAAGATTCCGAGCACGGCGTAGGTGAAGATGACGAACATGCCGAAGGATGCCGTCAGGGGCGCCGTGCGCAGGGCCTTGGCCGTTTCGGTGCCGCTGATGATGACGAGGAATTCGCGGAAGGCATAGGCCGTGCCGGCGGCGAGCGCCAGCAGGCCCGCGGCGATCGATACGGCCCACAGGGCGTCCTGCCCGCCGACGATGCCCATGACGAACGACGCCAGGGTCAGCGAGAAGAGGGCGAGGAAGATCTCCCGCCTCTTGAAGTAGGCGGCGAGGCACGACCCGCCGATGAGAAGGGCGTAGTAGACGATGACGAAGTAGTTCATGGCCGCCCTCCTATTTCGGGTGGCGCAGGCGTGGGTTGGTGAGAATGGCGCCCACGTCCGCGGCCAGGTTGAGGAGAATGAACGTCGCGGCGAAGATCAGGCAGCACGCCTGGACCACCGGGAAGTCGCGCTTGGTGACGGCGTCCACCAACAGCTGGCCGATGCCGGGATAGACGAAGACCACCTCGACCAGGACGACGCCGGTGATGAGGTAGGCGAGATTGAGAGCCACCACGTTGATGATGGGGGCCCACGCATTGGGCAGCGCATGCCGTGCGATCACCTTCCAGGCCGGCGTTCCCTTGAGGCGCGCCATCTCGATATAGGGCGAGGCCAGGAGGTTGATGATGGCCGCCCGGGTCATGCGCATCATGTGGGCGACGACCACGAGAACCATGGTCAGCGCCGGCAGGAAGGTCCGTTCCAGGAGTTCGATGAACGTCAGGTCGTCGCTCAGCTTGGCGATGGCCGGGAACATGCCGGTCTTGACCGAGAAGTAGAGGATCAGGATGTAGCCGAGAAAGAACTCCGGCGACGAAATCGATGTCAGGGTGGCGACGTTGGCGACGCGGTCGAAGAGCGTGTTGCGCAGGAGGGCCACGATGATGCCGAGAATGATGGCAACCGGAACGGCGATGACCGCGGCGTATGCTGCCAGGAAGAGGGTATTGGCAAACCGCGGCGCGATGGTGTCGGTGACGGAAGACTGGGTGAGAAGCGAGTTGCCGAAGTCTCCCACAATGGCTCCCGTCAGCCAGTCGAAGTAGCGTACCGGCGCCGAGCGATCGAGACCGAGCTCGGTCCTGAGCGCCCTCAGGTTCTCTTCCGTGGCGCCCTGGCCGAGAACGGCCTGGGCGATGTCGCCTGGGAGAAGTTCGACCGCACCGAAGATGAGGACGGATATCACCAGCAGGGTCAGCACTCCCAGACCCAGCCTGGTAATGATGATACGTGTCACGTCACCCATGCGACCTCCCGCACATCCCAGGGACGAAAAAGGTACCGCAATTCGTGACGCCGTGCCATCCCGTCCCTCGAGGAGGCTTCTGCGTTGCAGCGGATTTCAGCGCTCTGCGGTGTGAGTCCGACCGTTGCGTTCGCTACGGAGCCGCATCGAAGGGATCCCGGTGCCGGGCCGGACGGGCGGTTTCGGAGGGGTTCCGGGCGTCGTGCGGGTCCGACTGCGACACCGGCGGGCGCGTATGCCTTGCACGGGACCGGTGCGCGGATGCCGGGCGGGCGTGTCAGCCGGGATCAGCTGGCATCGTCAGGAGTTCCGGCGCCCGCGAGGCCGCCGTGCCCGAGCGAGGTGATGGGAGAGGCGCGCGGAGCCATCCGTTGAAGCGCCTGTTCTGGCGGCGCGGATGAACATGGGCGACACTGCAGGCCCTGGCAAGGCGGAAGGGGACTTCATGCGCCGGGGCCGAAACCGTCGTCACATCGCCCCCCCGATGACGTAGAGAACGAAGAAGATCACCACGCATATGGCGACGAAGACGAGCGGACCTTCAAGTGCTTTCATGGTCAATTTCCGGGCCTCTTTGGCACTATCGTACACAATCCCCGGGCGGAATGGGCCCGGACCGTAGCAGCCCCTCAAGTTCGGACATGCGCAAGACCAGCATGAGTGGTTCGCGGTCCGAGAACGGTCGGAAGCCAAGCGTCTCGCAGAGCAGCATCCGGGCGCGTTCATCGATTGCCTGCACGTGGGGCCGACCACGTTGGCGGCAGCGAGGGAGCGCCTTGCCGCGTCGATCAGGAGGTCCGATCCCAGGCGTCGGCCGAGGTTAAGCCTCGTCCACCTCGAGTTGTCCCAGCAGGATGACCGGAGCGGGGTCGGGCATGTTCCGGCCAACCCGGGACGACACCCGGCGGCGCTCAACGGAACTGGCCGCGAGGCTGTAGAACCCGGCCACCCGGTCGCCTTCGCAGGCCACCCCTGGCCTCGTTCAGCCGTGTCTTGCCCCGGAGCCAGGCGTCAAGGGTTGGGACGCCCGAGGCGAACTGCGAGACGTCGTGGCGGGAGGCGAAGGGCTCGGGCGGGCCTAGCGGTCCCACTGGGGTGTGCGCGCATAACGCGCTTTCACCGCGGGGTCGATCTCCACCGGCGCGTCGAGCGCGGCGATGAAGTCGTCCCAGGCCTTGTCGTCGAGGGAGATGACGGGGCGTTCGTTCAGGACCTCGATCGCCGCCGTCTCGCTGGAATGCAGCATGAATTCGGTCCGGCTGACGCCGTGAATCGCCGCCGTGCGGTCGATGACGGTCAGGCGCTCGCTGAGTATGCGGAGGCTCACCCGGGGCACGACGGTCTCCTTCCTGTGGGTTGTGCGAGGCGCTGGTCGGCTCATTGATATGGCAAGTATGCAGATGATCGGCAAGTCGACCGGCGCTTGAGGGGATCCTCGGTCGATCGAAGTGTCGGCTCTTGAACATGTCGCGGACCGGGCCACGACTTCAGCCACGTGGCGGCTTCGACCCTTTTTGAGAGGTCACTGCCACCATACAACTACATCTCAGAGGCCGCTTCGAACCCTTCCAGAATCGCTTCCTCCGCCGTGCGCGGGGCGCGGCAGTCGCCGATGTAGCGCACGGAACCGGCCCAGTCGCAGAGCTCTTGTTCAAGCGCCATGTCGGGCGCGTTGCCGAGGCTGGCGACGACCGTCTCGATGCCCTCGATGATGATCGGCTCGCTGTTGGTCGTATGTTGCAGGTAGACTGCCTCGCCGTCCACGCCGACCAGGCGCACGAGCGGAATCATCTCGACACCGAGCTTGTGCAGCCGGCCCACCCAATCGGCCCGCACATAGCCTTGCAGAAACTCTCCCGGTCCAAAGCCGAGGTGCGCGAGCCGCACGTGACGGCCGTTCCGGGCCAACAGCTCGGCGACGCCAAGGCCCGTCCAGTCACCCCGCCAATCGGCGACCAGCACGCGGCCTCCGACATGCGCCGAACCGGTGACAACGTCGTTGGCCTGAACGATGGCGCCGTCTTCTGCGCCCATGATGTCCGGCAGCCACGGATTCGCGCCGGTCGCGACGATGACGTGATCCGGCGCCTCACGCTCGATCATCGCCCGGTCGACAGTGACGCCCTTGCGCACCGCTACGCCTGCCAAGTCCATCTCGCGTTCGAAGTTCGTGATCACCCCGCCGAACTCCGATCGGCCCGGCAGGCTCTGCGCAAGCCGCGCCTGACCGCCGAGGGCCGGTTCCCTTTCACAGAGTGTCACGCGATGGCCGCGGGAGGCGGCGACCGCGGCCGCCTTCATCCCGCCCGGCCCGCCGCCGACCACCAGCACGTTCCCGGGCGAGGATGCAGGTGGAAGGTCTCGATAGATCTGTTCCCGCCCGGTGACCGGGTTCAGGATGCAGGACACGAAGGCGCCGACATTGCGGTGACCGATGCAGGCCTGGTTGCAGCCAATGCAGGCACGGATGTCTTCCGGCCGCCCTTCGCGCATCTTTCGCACGAAATCCTCGTCCGCGATCATCGCCCGCACCGTGCCGACCATATCGGCCTCGCCTTCGGCGACGATCTGCTCGATTCGCGCCGGCTGGGTGATGCGGCCCGCGACCAGCACCGGTTTTGACACCACTTTCTTGACGGCCGCCGCCCTCGGCACGGCGACATCCGTGTGATGGCCCATGGGCGGGATGTTCAAGAGCGAGTTCGCCAGCGAGCCGAAGGACCCGGTGGTGATGCTGTAGAAGTCCAGTCTCACCGACCGGTCCAGATGTGCGCAGGCCTCGACCAGGTCGGTTTCGCAGAGTTCCCCGTCCCAGAGATGACTGGCCGACAGCCGGACACCGATGGCGTGACCGTCACCCACCCGCTCCCGGACCGCCTCCGCGATGCGGACCAGGAACCGGCAGCGATTCTCCACCGCCCCGCCATAGGCATCGGTTCGCTTGTTCAAACCCGGCGCCAGGAATTGCTCCAAGAGGTAGCCATGACAGGCGATGATCTCCATGCCATCGAACCCGGCCCGCTTCATCCGGTCCGCCGCATCGGCATAGAGATCGACGATCCGGTCGATATCCGCGACCGTCATCGCGCGCGGCATGTGCATCAAGCGTTCATCCGGCAGGGCCGAGGCGGAATGGGCGACAGGCCGCGTGCCGTCCGGGTTCCGGATCAGCAACCGACCCGGATGAAACAGCTGCCCGAAAACCTTCGCTCCCCTGGCATGCACCGCCTCCGCCAATCGCGCGAAACGCGGAATGGCGGCGTCCGCCGTCAGGCGTGGCGATGGCGCATGGATCGCCGCCTCGTCAACATGGATGATCTCGGTGAAGATCAGATCCGTCCCGCCGTCGATCCGCGCTTCGTAGTAGGCGATGCTCTCGTCGCCTGGGGCGAAATCCCGGGTCTGGCCGATGCCGTGGCCGGGAAAGAAGGACCGGTTTCGCAAGCGCACCGGCCCAAGCGAGATCGGTGAGAAGAAACAGGGATAGGCCGCCGCCATGCCTAGCGTGCCATGTAGTCGGCAACGCGTTGCTGAAAGGCATGCACCTGGCTTTCCCAGGCAGGGGCAAAGATGCCGCCGTCGAACGCGGGAGACCCGCGTCCCGCCTGCAAGGTGCGGCAGACATCGATGTCCTCTGTGTTGACCGTCGACCAGAATTCGACGCAGTGTTCTCGGCGCGCCGCCAGGTTGTCATCGAACGCCGCGTCCCCGTGGAAGAAGATCTTCAGCTTCTGGTGCGCCCGGTCCGGCGCGACCGGCGTCTCGATGATGCTGACGACATGATCCGGCTGCACGAACATCAGGATGTTTGGAAAGAAGTGCAGATAGACGATCCGGGTCCGCCACTCCCGTGGCATCGCGTCCGGAATCGGCATGCCGAAATGCGCTTCTTCCGACTCCGCAGGATAGTCGTAGATGATCGGAAAGAGGGGCCCTTCGACCGTTGCCCGCCGGACGGAATCCACGACCGTTTCCCCGCTGACGTACAGTGCCTCGTTCCGCTTCGCGAGGCTCGCACCGTGAATGTAGGGAATGTGATAGCAATCGAAGAAGTTCTCGAAGGTCAGCTTCCAGTTCGCCTCGAAGACAAAGTCCATCTCCGCCGCCAGTCTCAGGGCCGAGAAATCGTAGCTCTCCAGACATGCGATGAGCGGCGCCGCATGCTCCTCGAAGTTGTCCGCCTCCTCGTCGAGCGTGACGAACAGCCAGCCGTGCCAGTTGCAGAGCCGGACCGGCCGCAAACCCAGATTCTCTTTTCGCCGGGCGGTGCCCTCCCACTCCTTGCCCAAGCCGCCGAAGTTGGGTGTCGCGCTCAATCTGCCGTCGAGCGTGTAGGTCCAGCAATGATAGCCGCAGACGATGGTTCGCTGCTTCGTGCGGCTGCCTTCGACGAGGACGTTGCCCTTGTGCCGGCAGATGTTGTGGAAAGCGCGCGGCTCGCCATCGTGACCGTGGACGAGCATGACCGGCGCGCCGCCGACGGAAACCGCCGTGATATCGCCCTTGTCCGGAATATCGGTGATGTGACCTGCACAGACCCAGGTTCGGCGGAAGATCCTTTCCTGTTCCAGCCGGAAGTACGCCGGATCCGTGTAGGTCTCCCCCGGCAGACCGTAGGCTTCGTCAATCGGACGGTTGAGCCGCTTTCTGTCCTGCGAGCCCAGTCTGACCGACATGAGGTGTCACTCCTTCGCGCCAGGGACCAGGCGACTGTACCATGACTCAGGATTTGAATATTTCCCGTCGCTCAATTGCCTTGATTAACAGCAGCAACGTGCAGAACCCGCCTGACGGGGTGTTGTTCTCCGAGGATCGACGGGTTGTCCCGGCCCGGGGACGCCCAGCGGTGTTGCCGACAACACTCTGCCCGTTGAGGCTCTCTCGACCTCTTTGGTCAGATCTCCCTTGTGGAGCTGCTTCGCCTGCGCGGCATCACGGTCCATCCCCTGGCAAATCGTGTTCCCTGTCCCTTCATCGCCAGGGCGCTCTCTCCACCCGCGGTCTGATCGACCGTCTTCATTGCGAACCGGTGCTGCGCCATCTGTACGGCCGGGAGATGAACCGGCGATTGCCGAGCGAGGCGACATTCTCGCGTGTCCTTGCCGAATTCGCTCTCGAGACGCCGGATCGAGGCCGCCGCAGTCCGACTGCAGGCCACAAACATGAAGGCGGCCGCGGTCGATCCCGATGCGCCCTGGAGGTCCCTCGGAAGGGCAATCCAATGCACTCTCTCCACGGGTTGAAACCGGCGCAGAGGTCTCATCCCCCGGTCTCCACCATCGAAGTGAAGGGCCGTGTCGTCTTGCCACGTGCAGCGCCTGTCGCGTATCGTGGTGACAACCGGGTGACCAAGAGTGCTGAAGTAGCCCGGACCGACTTGAATCGGCTCACCATGGGGAGACCAGACAATGTCGTCACACGAAGAAAAGACCCTGCTTGAGCGCATCGTCAGTGCGAGCAGGCAGAACAGGATTTCACGCCGGGAATTCATGGCACAAGCATCGGCAGCAGGCCTGACGATCGCCGCAGCTTCCACGCTGTGGTCGGAGAACGTTGCGGCTGAGACGCCGCAGAGCGGCGGCACGTTCCGCCTCGGTCTGCATGACGGGAATACCGCAGATACGCTCGATCCGGGCAAGTACCAGAGCGTCAGCGAGATCCAGCTGGCCCACACCTTCCGCAGCTACCTCACGGAAATCACGGAAGAGAACGGGCTGGGCGGCGACATGGCGGTGTCGTGGAGCGCCTCTCCCGACGCCAGGGTATGGACCTTCGAACTCGCTCCGGACGCGACGTTCCATGATGGTCGCGCCTTCACGTCGAGGGATGCGGTCGCTTCGCTCAATCACCATCGGGGTGACGACACGACGTCGGCGGCCAAGCCGCTTCTCTCCAATGTCGTCGATCTCCGGGCCGATGGCGACCATGCGATCGTCATCGAAGTCGACCAGGGATTCGCCGATCTCCCCTGGGTGATGGCGGACTACCACCTCACCATGCTGCCTGCGACCGATGACGGCGGCATCGAGTGGGATACCGGCATCGGGGCCGGCCCCTACCGGATCGTCGACAACGAGCCGGGTGTCGGCGCCAGCCTCGAACGTCATGACGGATGGCACCGTGAAGGGGCCTGGTTCGACGACATCGAGATCACCATTCTCAACGATCCCAATGCCCGCCAGACATCGCTCATCACCGGTGACGTCGACGCCATCTCATCGGTCGACCTCAAGACGCTCACATTGCTGGGGCGCCATCCCGACATCGAGATCGACAACGTCCCGAGCGGTTCGGCCATCACCCTGCCGATGTTCTGTGACCACGCGCCCTACGACAGCGTCGATGTCCGCCTGGCTCTCAAGTACGCCATCGACCGGGAAGAGATCGTCGAGAAGATCCTGTTCGGCACGGGCACGCCCGGCAACGACTTTCATGTCTCGCCGAACATGCCCTACTGGCCGGATATCGAACAGCGCGTCTATGACCCTGACAGGGCGAAGCACCACCTCAAGCAGGCCGGCATGGAGTCGCTCAGGGTCGAGCTTTCGGCGGCCGACAGCGTGCTGCCGGGCGCCGTCGACATGGTCGTTCTCTACAGCGAGCAGGCCAAGGCGGCCGGCATCGACCTCGTGCCCGTGCGGGAGCCCAACGACGGCTACTGGTCGGACGTGTGGCTGAAGAAGCCCTTCGTGTTCGTCAAGTGGGGTGCGCGTCCGACGCCGGACAACATGTTCACGCTCGCCTACAAGGACGACGCTCCGTGGAACGAGGCACACTGGCAGAATGCACGTTTCAACGAACTCCTGCTGATGGCGAAGGCGGAGCTCGACGAGACGCGGCGCGCAGAGATGTACCGCGAGATGTGCCAGATCGCCCGCGACGACGGCGGCACCATCATCCCGCTCTTCGTGAACTTCGTCTACGCACGGCGCAACAACGTGCGCCATGGACCGAGTGTCGCGGCCAGCTGGGAATGCGACGGCGCCCGTTCCGCCCACCGCTGGTGGTTCGCCTGATCACCACGATCAAGGCGGGGCCGGGAACTCCCGGCCCCGCCTGATACCTTGGCAAGGGTCTGCATTCGCGAAGGATTCCCGGCGCGGCTTCCCTGAGGAGAAGAGCACCTATGGACGTGGCGGCCCCCGAAACTCTCCATCGGTTGCACGGTCCCTGCTCGACGTGGAGACCTTGAAACTCCGCGTCAGAGGGTCAAGACCGTATGACAAGAAGGTTTCCCTTGCCTCAAGACACGAGAGCGTTGAGGCAGCGGTCCAGTTTCCATGATTGTAGCCGCCTCTGTCGGATCGTCCGAAGATCCAGAAAACCCGTCGGCGACAGGATCGGAATGTTCTGGAACGCAGACATCTCGAGAAGGTCCCCGTCCCCCGTGACCAAGCAGGCCGCCGCGCCCATCAGCGCCGTCTCCAGCAGCTTGTCGTCATCGGGATCCCGGCACCCGAGTTTCGCGCCGACGATCGGAACCCATTCGCAGACCGCTTCGAGCTGGGCCAGGTAGCGGAGCTCTCCCTTCCGGGCCGACATAGCGATCGAACTTTGGGAGATGCAACCGCGTATGCAACTCATCGAACGTCCCGTCGGAGAACAGCAGCACGCCGCGCTCCTCCCGTACGGCGTCGACAACTGCGCGTGGCCGCCCATCTCGGCGAAGCGCCGCACTGATCAGGACGTTGGTGTCTAGAACGACACGCTCAGCTTTCATCCGCCAGAAGCGCTTCGAGTCGGGCCTTGGTCAAGCCATTCGCGTGAGCTTCTCGGTCCAGGGCGTCCATCGTCGCGGTCAGGCGCTCCCACGCAGCTCCCCGAAGCCGCTCATACTGCTGCACCGACATGATCACGCCCACCGCGCGACCCTTTCTGGTCACGCGTACGGGCGCACTCTGCGCGTCATCGAGCAGGTGGCCGAAGCGATTCTTGGCTTCTCGTGCGGCTACTTCCTTCATGTAGCCATTAAAGACAACATGGCTTTCGTTCACAATCGTTCCTGACCTGCCCCACCGACTCGTCCACTTCTAAAGTTGGAGCATTGATGGTTTTCGGTCACCCGTAGACGCTCCATTGTCCTCCTCCCCGCACTCATCGCCGACCAGGGTGTGCAGGACAGCGACCGAGTGTCGCGCCGAGTCGGGAATGTGACTGCGCCCGTTCCTCCCACCGTTGGCGGTTTGCCCAATCACCACGATCAAGGCGTGGCCGGGAACTCCCGGCCCCGCCTGCTACCTTGCCAAGGGTCTGCATTCGCGAAGGGTTCCCGGCGCGGCTTCCCGGAGTCGAAGAGAGCCAACGGTCTCGCATGCTCCCGGAACTCTCCACCGGCTGCAGGACCGGGATCGACATGGAGTCCTTCAGGTTCCGTGTCAGAACGTCGACACGGCATCTCAGAACGCTCACAATCCGAAGGGTTGAGGCAACTGCCGCCGCCGTCGGACGGTCGGAAGATCCGGAAAGACCGCCGGTGACAGTCCGGCGGGCCTGGAACCTCGACGCAACTGCCGCCGGTCCAGACGTTGATTTCGATGTCGGCCACGCTCAGTCAACTGCTGGATGCGTAGACGGGTTCGAAGCGCGAGCTCCTTGAATTCTCCAAAGAATGTCGGTCGGCATCCTACCCCGGCAGGTGCCGCGAACCTCTCTCCCTGCCTGACCTGTCGCGAAGGCGACCAGCATTCGCCGACTCTCTTGTCTTGACCGTCAGATGGATTGACGCTAAATTGCGTCAGAATAACTGACTGCCTCCATGACATGCCCATCACGCACTTCGTTGAAGACGGACTGTTCGAGCCCCGCAAGATCGCCGCCGCGCTGCGCACATCCGCCGAAGAGGTCGCCATGACGGTGGGACTGGGCAAGGACGCCTTGCAGCGCCGGACACGGATCCGGTCGAACAGGACGCAGCGCCGTCTGCGAGAACTGGTCGAGGTCCTCAACAAGGTCGAGCCGCGCTTTGGTTCACCGCTTATGGCCTACGCGTGGTACCGGTCCGAACCCCTGCCGGGTTTTGAAGGACGCACCGCGATGCAACTGGTGCAGGAAGGCAAGGCGCAGCAGGTCCTCGAATACATCGACGCGGTCGACGCGGGCGTTTTCGCCTGATGCCGTTGTTGCCCGATGGGCGCTATTCGGGACTGCTCTATCGTGCCCTGAACCCCGTCCATGCGCGTGAACCGTTGTCGGGCTTCGGTGCGGGACTCCATGGCGGCCGGTTCAACCCAAAGGGGATGCTTGCGCTCTACACATCAATCGATCCCTCCACCGCTCTGCGCGAGGCGAACCAGGTGGGCAACGTGCAGCCGACGGTTCTGGTGTTCTATCGAGCGGATCTGGGACCGATCTTCGACACACGCGATACGGCGGCACTGAACGACTATGGGCAATCCGCCGGGTCACTGGCCGATTCAGGCTGGCGCACAGCGATGCTGGAGAGGCGAACGGCGCCGTCGCAGGAGTTCGCCCGGGCGCTCGTTGCGGACGGCTTTGCGGGTTTGCTCGTTCGCAGCTTCGCCAAGGGCACATCCGCGTCCAACCTGAATCTCGTGTTGTGGCGTTGGAGGAGCGCTGGTTGCATGCTCGAGGTGATCGACGACGAAAAGAGACTGGAGCGGATGTGACGGAACGCAACCGAACGACCGACAAGAAAGATCGTTGGGACGTGTGTCATCGAGTGAAACGGCTCATGCCGCTGGTTTCGTAGAGGGTTGACCGAGAGGCACTGCATTCACGGGTTATGGACTTGCAGAGCGTTTCCTGCGTCGTGCGTGGCGAGGACGACACGCTCAGCCTTCATCCGCCAGATGCGCTTCGAACCGGGCCCTGGTCAAGTCATTCGCGAGAGCTTTGTCGCCCAGGGTGTCCAACGTTGCGGACAGGCGCTCCCATGCGGCTTCCCGAAGCCGCTCGTACTGCTGCACCGACATGATCACGGCCCCATCTGGTCACGCGCACGGGCGCACTCTGCACGGCATCGAGCAGGTGACCGAAGACAAGGCGGCGCTTGAAGCATGGCTTGACGCGTTCGGCCAGGGCAAGTCGCCGTCCTGACCAGGTTGCCATAGTCGGTGCCTTGTTTCTGCTTCAAGCGTGGGCTCCCCGGCCGCGCAAAGCGGCGAGAATTGATCGTACGCCGCCGACGCGAGCCCCAATGGCGAGCACGCTACAGCGCCCAGGAGCCCTGAGAACGGCAACATTCGAACATTCCCGCGAGAATTCTCCGCCGACTGTCCAACAGTTCAGAAACGGCGCTTCGCATCCGTACCTGCTTCCCCTTCCGATCCTATGGCGCGCAGCCTGGCGGAACGCCTCGGTCAGGGGCGCCACCGGCACCGCGCCAGATTCGACAAGGTTGCCGTCACTGCAACTGCGCTTGCCGAGCCGACACTCCTGTCGGTTCTGACGGGGTGCTTTCTGACAAGGTGGCAGCGCCGCCTCCCAGGGGGCCGGAACCTCGCCTGCAGATGCCGGGTCGACGCGATCCGGTCTCAGTCGAAGGGCCTGATTGCCTTCATGATGAGGGTCGCCGGCACCATGTCGAGAATCTTCGGGACATACTTGGCGCGAAGGCCGAACCAGGGATCGTAGGGATAGCGAATCCGGGAGTCCGGCTCGACAATTCTTTTCACCGCCAAACCGGCGTCCACCAGGGCCTGGTGCAGGCCCGAGATCGTGTACCGGTGGACCGTGACGTGGCCGTGCTCGCCCCTGTTGTCGAGGCTTGGGCCCGTTTCGTTGCAGCTCTCGACGAGCATCAGGGTGTCGCCATCGACCTTCCTGAAGAAGGGATGCTCCAGCGAAAAGACAAAGACGCCACCTGGCCGCAGGACGCGCATGACCTCGCGGAAGGTCCCGGACCTGTCGGCCACGAACTGCAGGGCGAACGCGGAGAACACGATGTCCTTGCTCGCCGAGGCGATCGGCTCGAGGTTGCTCATGTCGTGTTGCACGAAGTCGATCTCGACGCCGTGCCGGACCGCCAGCGTCCGGGCGAAGCGGAGCTGCTCGGCCGAGATATCGAGCGCGGTCGGCCGGGCCCCGCGCAGGGCAAACGCAACCGAGCACTGGGCGCCGCCACATCCGATCTCCAGGACGTCACGCCCCTTGAGGTCGCCCAGCAGGTTGAGTTCGTCCTCGTTGGGGCTGCCCGGGCCGTAGTGGATGTCGACAGGGATGCGGGTGCCCGTCTGGTAGGCCCCGGAATAGCCTTCCCAGAATTCCTTGATGTCGTCCGTCATGTCGGGCACCCGCGGACGGCCGGCTGGTCCCGCGACGGCGCAGCGCCTTGCTTCGACCCGAAACGCCCTTGCATCGCTTCCGGCTCTCCTTGTGCGGCTCGTCCGGCGCCTTATCGTTCCTTCTTGTGGCGGATCGAGGCCGGCGATTCAAGGATGACATGGACCTCCATGCGCGCCCGACACCCTCCTCTACAAGTTGGTCCGTCGCCGCCGACCCGGAATCGAAGAGTTGTGTCCGGATGTTTCTGCAATCTGCGCATGGCCTCCGGCGAGGTAAAGGTGGCAGCCATGCCTCAAGAGGGAAGGTTGATTCCGGCCGAACCTTTTTCGTCAGGACGGCGGGTGTTCGCCAGCCAATCCCTCCAGCAGCAGCACCTCGACCGGAGCGGTGCGTCCCTTCACCGGAATCGAGCCCGCCGGTGTGGTGATGAAGTCGCTGCCCGCGTCCTGGGCGGTTTCGGCGCTGATGGTGATGGCCACCTCGGCCCGGGGCGCGATCTCCCTGCCCAGCTGCTCGAGACGCTGGGCGACGTTCACCGTGTCACCGATCACCGTGTAGTTCAGCCTTGTCTGGCTGCCGATGTTGGCCACGGTCGCCTGGCCGGAGTGGATGCCGATGCGCATGCGTATGGCCCTGGCCCCGGAAGCCTCGCGTTCCCGGTTGTCGTCTTCGATGCGGCGCCGCATGGCGAGGGCGGCACGGCATGCGCGCGTGGCACGGCGCTTCTGCTTCTCCGGTGCGCCCCAGAACGCCATCACCCCATCGCCGATGAACTTGTCGACGGTGCCGCTCTCGGCCTCGATCTCTTCGGTCAGGATCGAGAAGTGGTGGTTGAGCAGGGCCGTGACCGCGGCCGCGCTCATTCCTTCAGACACCGTGGAGTAGCCGGCGATGTCGGTGAACATGACGGTGATGTTGCGGCGATCCGATTCGAGCCCGGCCATGTCGCCGGCGTGCATGATCTGGCGGACCAGCGCCCGCGGCACATAGGCCTGGAACCATGTCAGGGCGCCGCTCATGGAGTTGAAGGCATCCGCCTGGTGATCGAGCTCGATGACGCGGCTCGGCGGCAGGGTCTCGAGGCGATCGAGGTCCATGCGCCCGACCAGGTGGGCGGCGGCAGACAGCCGCTCGAGGGGACGCGACAGGCGCCGCCCGACGAGCATGGCGACGATGAGCGAGATGAGGATGGCGGCCACGCCGATGACGACGGAATTGATCAGGCGGCCGATCTCCTCCGCAAAGACCTCCACGCGGTAGTAGGCGCCCACCAGAAGCGGGACGGTGGTGTAGGCATCGATGGAGCGGTAGACGAAAACCAGGGTCGTGCCGTCGACCTCCACCGTGTGGCTCTCCATGTCGGACGTTGCCGGCACGATGATCCGCCGGACCAGTCGGGCCGTGGTGAGCGTGCGCACCCGGTCCGGCACGTCGGCCGTTGCCGGCAGGACATTGCGTTCAAGGGTTGCAGGGTCCCACATGCCGGCGAGACCGGGGTCGGCGAAGGTCTCGAGGGCTGGCAGGGGATCGGCGGCAGAAAGACCGGGGTAGCCGCCGGCCATCAGGCTGTGGGCAAGGACACGGTCGCGTCCGAAGAGGGCAAAGACCTGACTGCGCAAGCCTTCGGCGGCCGGTTCCATGCGCGCCGACAGTTGCCGGATGCTGATGGCGGTGACCAGCACCCCCAGGAGTTCCCCGTATCGACGGACCGGCCATATCAGCGTCAGGATCGTGATCTGGTAGTCGGATCTCCAGCTCGGCGGCATCCAGAAAGGAGAATCGCCGGCCGCGGCCCTTGCGAGGGCTTCCACGGCAAGCGGGTCGTCACCGGACGAGGCATGGTAGAACCGGGCCGGGGGGTCGAGGCGGTCGACAACCACGGCCTCGCCATCGGGAAAGATGAAGGCATGACCGGCGATGGCCGGATCGGCGGCCATGGCGCCTGTCAGCAGCGATTCCAGACGCACGCTGTCGTCAACGTCGACCTTGGCCGTTTCCAGCATGCCGGCCACGAAGGCGGTCTGGGTCCTGGCGGCGGCAAGATGGCGGTCGATCTCGCGCGCGACCAGCGAGACCCCGAGTTCCGATTCCTTGCGAAGGAGGTCGACGGTGTTGCGGGTGGCACCCGTCACGGTGAACCCCAGCACGACAGCCATGGAGATGGTGATGAGCGTGCCGAAGCAAAGAGACAGGGCCAGCGACATCGACAGTCGCCAGCGTTTGTCCCGTCCCGCACGTGCCTTCGCCATGGTGCTCCGGTCCGGTTGTCCGGAAGTCACGAGAGTAGCAATCGTTGCCCGGTTCTTCCCGCGGTTTTCATCCACAGTCCGCTTTCCGGTTGTTCTCGCTCGGAGACTAGGATGCCGGCCACCTTGCCAGGATCGAGGATAAGGGTGTGCCACGACTGCCGGACACGTTCGCGTACTACTTCGAGCCCCGCATGGCCCGCATCTTCCTCCTGGGCATCATCAGCGGGTTTCCGTGGGTGCTCATCGGCAGCAGTCTCAACCTGTGGCTCCAGGAGGACGGTCTTTCCCGCAGCACCATAGGCTGGGCCGGTCTCATCTTCGGCGTCTATGCCTTCAATTTCCTGTGGGCGCCGCTGGTCGACCGCATCCGGATTCCGTGGATCACCGAGCGGATCGGCCACCGGCGCGCCTGGATCGTCGTCCTCCAGGTGGTCATTCTCGCCAGCCTGGTGGTCTGGAGCCTCATTGATCCGCTCGCCAACCTGGCGGCGGTGATCGGCGTCGGCCTCGTCATCGCCATCGCCTCGGCGACCCAGGACATCACCATCGATGCCCTGAGGATCGAGCAGGTCGGCCAGGCTGAAGGCGAGGCCATGGCCGCGGGTGCGGCGACCGCCGTGGTGGGCTGGTGGACCGGCTACAAGATCGGCGGAATCATCGCCCTCGAGACGGCACAGCGCTTCCAGGATGCGGGTTTCGCCAACTACTGGCAGATGACCTTCCTGGTCCTGGGAGCGGTGGTCATTGCCTGCAACATCGCCCTGATGTTCGTGCGTGAAGCGCCGGCCCACGAACGCATGGCCCGCCAGGCCGATGACGAGGAACGCGTTGCGCGCACCCTTCCGGGGCCGCTTGCCTGGCTCGGCGCCACCGTTGCCGGGCCGCTGATGAGTTTCTTCCGCAAGAACGGCCTTGCCATCGCCGTCGCCATCCTCGGCTTCATCTTCCTCTTCAAGATCGGCGAGGCCTTTCTCGGGCGCATGTCGCTCGTCTTCTACAAGGAAGTCGGGTTCACCAAGTCGGACATCGCGCTCTATTCCAAGGGGTTGGGCTGGGTCACCACGCTGGTCTTTTCCATCCTGGGCGGACTCCTTGCCATCCGCATCGGTCTCATCCGCGCGATGTTCGTCTCAGGCCTTGCCATGGCGGCAACCAACCTGCTCTTCGCGCTGCTGGCCTGGACCGGGCGCTCGGAACTCCTTTTCGCCGCCGCCGTGGTCATGGACGACCTGACGAGCGCCTTCGCCACGGTGACGTTCGTCGCCTTCATCTCGATGCTGGTCGACCGCACCTACACGGCGACGCAGTATGCCCTGATGGCTTCCATCGGCACCGCCGGACGGACCCTCTTTGCCGCCTCGTCGGGCGAACTCGTCGACTGGCTCGAGGGCGACTGGGGCACCTTCTTCGTCATCACCACCCTCATGGTGCTCCCCTCGCTCGTCTGCCTCTTCCTCATCCGCTCGCGCCTCGCCGACATGCTGGCAGGCGCGCGGGTCCGGCTCTTCACGAAAGAAGCGGAATCCTGATTGACGTCAGGGGCGATTCGTCTGGCATGAGCCACCCGGCCCTTGCAACCGGAATGGATCAATCCTCCGCCGGCGCGAGGGCCCATGATCGCTTGCGAGTCGCTGTCGAACACCATCAGCAGTAATCGAGCCGGCCGGTCGGGAACCCGGCGCCCTTGTTCCCGATTCTGAATCGTCGGCGCATCGAGCCCAAAGCGATCGGCTAACGTCTGCCAGCTGAGGTTCTGGCGCTTGCGCAGGGCGACGATCCGACCGGCCGCGAGGTCGTCCACGATTCAGCACGGCAACGACGTCTCGCCCCGAACATGGACGAGGATCTCGGCAAGTACGGTCGGTATCTCAAGGCCGGCGCCTGAGCGCTCGGCGCTCGTCCTTCCCGAATTGTCTGTTCGAATGCTCGTTACCGACCGCGGCTGCATCTTGCAGTCGACCGTCCTGGCGCACTGCTGTTCCGTCAGATTTCTGCTCAACCTACGCACCAACGATCAACGCTCGCCGGACCGCCTCCGGCTCCTTCTGGATAACGCGCAGCAGTGCCGCCGCGGGCCCGCTGATCCGCCGCGTTCCCTGCTCCCATTTTCTGTAGCCAGACAGACTCATGCCCATCAAGGGAGCCATCTGCGCTTGAGTAAGCTTCACCTGCTTGCGAACTTCGCGTGGGGTCACGGGCGCATGAACCACAGCAGGGCCTTCGCCCTTCGCATGGGCCAGCGCCTCGTTGAGGGACTGGATCAGATCTTCTCCGAATGTGCTCATGGCTTCTCCCTTCGGGCTTTCCTGATTGCTGCGGCGACTTCGGCTACCAGGCGCCGCTCTGCCGGACGCAGGCCCGTTCTAGCGGACTTCGCATAGGCGAGGAGCGCATAAACCGGTATGTCCTCACCACCGTAGAAGTAGATTACACGCGCACCACCTCGCTTGCCCCGGCCCAACGCCGCCTGCTCCTGGAATCTCGTCGCCCGCTGCGGGATGCTCGGCCAGAAAGTCGATCAGTGCCCTTCGCTCTTCCTCGCTGAACAGCCGGTCAGCTGGCGGGTGAAGATCGGCGTTTCGGCGACGGTTTGCATGGGTTTATGATATAACCCAATGGGGTAGATGCAGCAAGAGCCGTAGTCGGTTGGTTCCCGGGTTGCGCTCCATTGCGATAGCGTAGATACCGTCAACTGTGGGGAAGAGGATTGACGTGGACACGAATGTTCTTGTTTCCGCGGTTCTTTCTCCTGATGGCGCGGCGCGGGAAGTCTTGCGGCAGTGCCTTGCCGGCGCCGCCCAGCCGTTGATCGGCAACGCATTGTTCCTGGAGTACGAGGATGTCCTGTCGAGAGAAGAGTTGTTCGCCGAGGCGCTGATCGGTCCGGAAGAGCGCACGGCACTGATGGATGCCGTGTTCGGTGTCTGCCAGTGGATTAACATCTCGTATCTCTGGCGCCCGAACCTGCGGGACGAGGCCGACAACCACTTGGTGGAGTTGGCGGTTGCCGGGAATGCGGCGTGGATCGTGACAGGCAATGCGAGGGATGTCGCCGAGGCTGAACTCGTTTTCGATGGCTTCCGGGTTGTCACACCGGGAGAGTGGCTGAAGGGAGACACATAACATGGCAACGCTGACGATCCGGCTTCCCGATGCGCACCGCGACCGTTTGGCGGCGATGGCTGCGCAGCGTGGCATGAGCATGAACAAGCTGATGGAAGAGCTCTCGGTGCGGGCGTTGGCCGAACACGACACCGAAATGCGGTTCCGAATGCGCGCGGCGCGCGGCGATGCCGGGCGTGGCTTGAAGCTGCTTGCCGAACTCGACCGTCGGCACGCGCAGGCGAATGCGAGAGGGGGCCGCGAGCCTTTCGATTGACACGACCTGGCCAGTCTGGTCCACGCTCTTTCCTCGACACGTCGGAAGCGAGCTGGAGCAGGCATGCCCACACAATCTGCACGAGAGGAAGTTGATCATGGCCATACTGACCGTACGCAACCTACCGGACGAGGTGCATCGCGCCTTGCGTGTGCGGGCAGCTCTGAGGGGTCGCAGCATCGAGGCCGAAGTACGCGCCATTCTGGAGGAAACACTTCTGCCGGAGGGGCGGGTCGCGCTGGGGACATTGCTGACCGCCATCGGCCGGCGCGCCGAACTGGAGGACGGCGATGTTGCAGGCTTCGCGCAACGCGACGCCGCTCCGGCCCGACCGATCGATCTGGCTCGAGGGTGACTGGGGCGTCTCCCTTGTGAACACCACCCTCATGGTGCTCTCATCGCCCGCCTGCCTCTGCCCTATCCGCTTGCGCCTTGCCGACATTCTGAAAGGAGCCCGGGTCCGGATCTTCACGAAGGAATCGGAATCCAGATACCAAGGATTTCCGCGCTCTCTTCGTCAATGTGGTCACTCAGGCGCATCCAAGCGACTCATCGCCGTGGTCCGGCCGCCCTGCCACTACGCTTTGCAGTTGGCATTCAAGAATGCCGGCGTTCAAGAGACTTCGTGATTGGCACTTCAGCATCTGCACGCGACACATGTGCTGTTGGCTGCCCTTGAAAGGCTCGATGTGGTTTGCCCAGCCTGACATCACTTGCCATCCGTGCAGAGGGTGATGTGCTGGTACGAGCCCACGCCCCAGCCGCTGCGCCGTTGTCGTGAACAGGCCGCTGCGAGTCTCATCGTCGGCCTCCATGATGCGACCATAGGCGGGGTTCACGACACGCTCTTCGCTTCGTTCAGCATGGGGCGCAGGAGGGTCTGCATCCATGCCGGTAACGTCGATAGCCCCTCCGTCAGATCATCGCGAAGCCTCTTGCCTCGTCTCGGGTCATGGAGAAGTGCGGTCAGGCGCCGCGTTGTTGCCCGATCATCGCCCACCCGTCCCATCGTATCCCGCAGCCAGTGCAGTGCCTGCACGACATGCATGGCAGGCCTTCCAGCCCAGTAGAGCTTGCTGGCTGCCGTCGGCTTGAAGATGATTTCGAGCCGGCCAAGAGAGATCGATTTCAGCCGGGCATCTGTATGCACCACAATCCTGGCCGGAACGGCATTGGTGAGCCCAAGGTCGTTCGCCGCGGTCATGCCGTCGACGAGCACGCGGATTCGGTCTCTCCGTGCGATTGCATCGATGACTTCTCGAGGATCCGGCGGGCTATCCTTCTGGGCGAGGCTGTTGAGCGAAGGTCTGTCGTAGAGGCCGCGGTCGATGCGCCGCAAGGTTCCAGTGTTGGTCAGTCGTTGCAATGCCTTGTCCACGGCATCGCGCGCGCCGAGATCAAGGAAGTCGCGCGGTGTCCAAACGCCTCGCGACACGCCCTGGTCGATCCTTGTCAGGATATCAGCCTTCAGATCGGATGAGTATCTGTTCATGTCCGAAATATGTAGCATGATTTCGGACGAACCGAAAGCCCGAATCCGAAAAATGTAGGCAGTTTTCGGAAGAGCCGATCCTCAGAATTCGAGCCGGGTAGTGGGGTTGGTCACCGAATTGTATCAGGACGATCACCATCAACTCGGGGCGAAGTGCCGGCACCGATGGCAAGGGCGCGTGACGGCTTTGGCGATGCTTGCCGTACATTGGCTTGGTTGAGGCGAGCTCTCACGAGGCTGAGTTCGGACGTGGTGGCGTGCTCGTCACGGAGATACTGCAGCGCGGGATGCGCTCTGGCATGGGCCGGGGCTGCACGAACAACAGGCCGCTGTCGTGGACATGGTCGAGCACGACCGCGACATCATGGTCAAAATCGTTCCCGATGTCCGCAAGAAGACGCCAGAGCCCATCATCCGCGAGAGCGTCAGGCTTGGCTCCGCGGTGCGGACCTACCTGTTGCTTGCGAAGGCGGACTACCGGTACGAGACCGTCGACCACGGGACGAGCGAACATGTTCGGGGCAAAGAACCATGTCAATTCCGTAGGGTACTTCCGGTCGAGGATAACGTATGCGATTCGCGGAACCTACGTTCACGTCCCGGCCCAGCACCTGTCCAAGAATGTGAAGGAGTTCGAGTGTCACTACCGCCGCCGGAAGCGGCGGCTGCGATCTTGGCCACAATGGTGTCGCGCTCTTGGTCACGGCCGCCAGCAGCGCATGGAAGCGCGCCCTCGCGATGTGCGCGAGTAAGGCTGGTGTCGCTCCCGAGCTTGGAGCGCAGGCCCCGACGCCGAATTGATAGCTGTTGTGGCACACCCTTCAGCTCTGCGTCATGGCAAGGCGCCCAGTACGAACCCCAGCACCATCGCGACGATGGCGAACATCGCAACGCCCCAAGCGATGCTGCGAAGCCCAGGAACTCCGGAGGCGTAGGCGGGGAGGTAGACCACCCGGCCGCAGAACCACACCCAGCCGCCGTACGCAGTCAGTTCGTTGGCGCGGCCGGACAGTTCGACGGCGATGAGCACTGCCAGCACGGCCGGCAGCGTTTCGAGATAGTTCGCACACGCGCGTCTCAGACGCCCGTTCAGCAGGGTTTCGCGAGGCGGTTCGTCGCGAGCGCCGAGCGCCCAGGCGTTTCCTGCGGTGGCCCATTGGGCAAATCCGTGCGCGCAGACGTGGACGATAAGCCACGCCCCCGCGAGCACGATCAGCAAAACCTCGTCTGTCATTGTGCCAACCTCCCGTCACTCCACTGTCTCGCATCAAGCATCGTCATGGCGTCATCCACAATTGCTGCATCGGAAGGCGGGTTACTCTGAACCATGGACCGGGTTGAACCGGAAGAGTAGTAGGCGCGACGGTGTCGTCATGTTCACAACTCTTCTCCTTGAACTCTTGTCTCTCAGCAATGCTTGCCGGTGGTCGAGAGTCTCCGTGAAGGGGTCGTTTTCATACATGCTGTTCGGCTGCGCGCGAACCTCCGCGGCCGACAGCTCGCAGACACACTCGAGCTGCAGCGCGACACCCTGCGTACTGCGGGCGTCGACGCGGTGAACATTTGCCGGGATTCGCCTCGAGCGTACGTGACGGCCAGCTGGATCTTGACAGCTGCCTGAGCGGTCTCAGAAAAGAAGATGTTCTCGTGGTCTGAAAGCGCGACCTCTTCGGCCGCAACTACGCGCATCTGGTCAATGTCGTGGAGGCCCTGGCGCGGAGTCACGATGACGATGCTCTACATGTACCTGAACGACGACGGCACGGCGAAAATTTCGGGCCAGAAGCTGTTCGAAACGACCGACGTGCCGGCGACGATGCGCCCTTACTTCAAGCTGGCCCCGATGCGGCCCTTCGGTTGCCCCGACGGGTCAGTCGACTCGGTGCGTGCCCGAACTTCCAGCTGATGACCGATTGCGTTCAGGGCCGCATCAATCCGATCGAGCCGCGAACTGTGGCGAACGTCGAGCACCCGATCGACCTGTGGCAGGTGCCAGTCCAGGCGCCGCGCCAGCTCCGCCTTGCCGACTCCCTGGTCCCGCATGCCCTGGTACAGCAGCGCCCTGATCGCCGTCAGCGTCGGCACGGCAACACGGACATCGCCCGCGGAGGGTGCAGGAATATCCCGTTTGACCGCGATCCGTGCCGCGATTGCCTCCTCGAGCGCATCGGCAGCTCGGCTCAGCGCCTCATCGCGATCGTCAACGAACGTCGTGAGCTCCGGAAAGTCGACGGACGTCACGAGCAAGGTTCCGTC
>CBDBNO010000004.1:0-21168 GCA_965207785.1 Alphaproteobacteria bacterium
CAGGCTCCTCCATAGTGCGTTGCACGTCCTCAGTTCCGGTGGCACGGCGCACCCCTTTGGCATGAGGCTAGGGCTACCGAGTCATGACAACTTTGCGTAGCGTCGGGCTATGTTTCGCTGCGCAGTGCGTGTCTCTGACCGGCCTTGAAGCCGATCCGGTGGCCCAGTGCGGCGCTTGAGAGGCGTGTCTGGCCGTGCCACATGATCTGGTTTCCCGGATCCGCATCATGCTTGCGGTTGCGATAGCCGCCGAGGTGGGCGACGAGGGCGACGGCATCGCCGAGCCGTTCGGGTGCCGGCAGAGCGTTCTCGCGGGCATAGTCGCCGAGGAAGTCGAGTTCATGATCGGCGAACATCACTTCGGGGTCGCAGTCGGGGACCTGGCGTCCCAGCAGTGTCATGACCATGATGCGCCAGGCGATGACGGCGTTGATGGCGATGGCGCGCTGCAGGCGCTCGGCGGTGCGGAACAGCAGGAACTCGGAGCGGCATCCCGACTTGAGGACGCGGAACAGGTCCTCGATCTTCCAGCGCTGGAGGTAGAAGCCGACGACCTCAGCGGCCTCCCTGGCGGTCGTGACCTTGAGCGTGGTCAAGAGGAACCAGCGCACCGGGTCCTCGCCGTCGGGGGGATCGCTTTCCACGACATGGACCGCACTGAGGGTGACGGGGTCGGCCTGCGGAACGCTGGCCGTCGCTGGCAGGGTGACGCGGCGGAACCGCATCTCGCAGCCGGCCAGCCGCTTGCGCCGCGCGGGACGGGCCTTCTTCCCGGAGGACTTGGGCCGTGCCACAAGCCCGTCGATCTCGACATCGATCAGGCCATCGGCGGCGCCGCCGCTCATGGTCGCGAACAGCTTTCCCGGGCCCAGCGTACGGTCATGCCTGGCACGAACCAGCAGGTCGACACGGCCATGCCGGCGCTGGGTGTCGAACAGCTCGAAGCAGTCGGCCTCTCGGTCGCACACCGAGATCACCCGCGTCTTGCCGCCGACCTCGCGCACCGCCTTGACGATGTCGGCGAAGCCGTCCACCCAGCGCCGCGTCGTGCGCCGCGCCTCGGCCTCCGGCGGCCGTTGCTTGAGCGCGTCGAAGCCCAGGCGCAGGACACCCAGCGGCAGTCCCGTCTGTGTGACGGCAAGCGTCGCGTGCAGGTGCAGGCCGAAGCTCCTGGCGCCGGTCTGGTTCTTGCCGATCACCTGCAGGTCCGTACACCCGGGCCGCGTCGTGAAGTTCAGGTCCGTGCCGTCCTGGAGCACCAGCACCGTCCTCTGCCCGCGGATCCGCTGGATGCTGCGCTCGCGGTGCGGCGCCAGGATGTTCTTCACCGTGACCGCCGACTCGGCCGGCGCCTCGATCAGGCGGTAGAAGGCGCTGATCGCCGTCCTGTCGCTGGCACTGTTGGCGTTGATCTTGCCTCCCGGATACGCCGCCAGAAGATCGACGCTCCTGACCAGACGCTGAGCCAGACGCTTGTCGCCCAAGGGAGCCCCTCCGAACTCGTTGGCGGCCCACACCCCGGAGCCCAGACCGGCACCCGGCTCGAGGACCGGTGCGACCTCGACCTCGGGTACCCCGAGCGTGCGCCGCCAGTTCCGGGTCAGAGCATACATGAAGATGCTCTTGACCGTGCGCTCCCGGCGCTTCGTGCGGTCCTGGCGGCCGCGGCCCTGGGTGTGGCCGACCTTCAGGAAGTTGGCGGCCCGCAGGCAGATGCCGTGCGAGCCCTCGTCGGCAAAGCTCTCCACCAGCCAGGGACGCAAGCCGTAGCGGGCCGCGAAGTCCCCCGGCAGCCGGCGCAGGTAAGCGATTAAACCGCGGCGTCGATTTGAGGAGGATTTCCGTTTGACAGCATAGGCGGTCCGTCCTATTGAGCTGCCGTTCGGGCGCACAGCGTCGGAGGGGTTTGATGGCGGCATGGTACGGATCGAAGGCGACGACGGGGCTCTGCCAGGCGATTGTGAGCCTGATGCCGCCGCATGATCTTTATGTGGAGACGCATCTTGGCGGCGGCGCGATCATGAAGCGCAAGCCGCCGTCGCTGCGTTCGGTCGGCATCGATCTCAACCGCCGGGCCATCGACAGCTTCCGCTGCGACTACCCGGTCGAGCTTCACCACGGCTGCTGTCACCGCTTCCTGTCGGACTTCGCGTTCGAGGGCCGCGAGCTGGTCTACAGCGACCCGCCTTATGTGCAGTCGACGCGCCGCTCAGAGCGCCGCTACCGCTTCGACTATACGGACGCCGACCATGCGGCGCTTCTCGGCATTCTGAAGTCTTTGCCCTGTCAGGTGATGGTCTCCGGCTATCCCTGCCGGCTCTACGACGACCATCTGGCCGGCTGGCGTTCGCTCGAGATCCAGGTCAACAACCAGTCCTGCATCGTCACCGAGAAGCTGTGGTTCAACTTCGAGCCCGACCGGGTGCACTGGGTGTCGTGCGCCGGGCGCAACTTCACCCATCGCCAGACCGTCAAGCGCAAGGCGGCGAGCTGGGGCCGCCGCTATCAAGCGATGCCGCGAGCCGAGCGGCTGGCGGTGCTGGCGGCGCTGATGGCCGTCGAGGCCGAGGCATGAAGGCATCGCCGGATGTCCGCGCGGTCGACGAGCTCGGCCGCGATCTCACCCGTCTGCTCGCCGGCGGCGCCCTTCCGGGAGAGGCCGCAGAGGCGCTCTCGTCGCTGATCGCGCTCGCCGGGCGGCTGGCGGCGGACAAGGCCGCCATGGCGGCCACGATCGCCGCCCAGGAGGGGCAGATCGCCGACCTCGCGGCACAGGCCGCCACCCTGACCACCCAGATCGTCCAGCTGCAACGCGACCTCTACGGCTCGCGCTCGGAGAAGCGCAAGGACACCGCGGACGCCGCCGGCGTCGCCGATACGGCACGCCGGCGGGCGGGCGGAAAGCCCGGCCGCAAGAAGGATCGCGGCGATGCCCTCAACGACAGCGGGCTGCGCTTCGACCACAAGGCCCCGGTCGTCGACATCACCGTGACGCCGCCGCAGATCGAGGGGCTGTCCGAGGACGACTACGAGGTGGTCTCGGAGCGCATCCACTGCCGCATCGCCACCCTCGACTACCGGCACGTCGTCATCCGCTATCGCCACGTCACGGCGAAGATCCGCCAGACCGGCGCCCTGGTGGGCGCGCCGGCCCGCGAAAGCGTGTTCAAGAACAGCTGCGCCGATGTCTCCTTCGTTGCCGGCCTCATCATCGACAAGTTCCTCTGGCACCTGCCGCTCTACCGTCAGCACCGGATGCTGGCCGCCGCCGGCATCACCATCAACCGGGGAAGCCTGAGCCTGTGGGCCAACCGGGCGATCGCGCTCCTGAAGCCGATCCACGAGGCGCAGTGGCGCTCGGTGCTGGAAAGCGCCGTCATCCAGATGGACGAGACGCCGATCCGGGCCGGGCGCCATCCGGGCAAGCCCGGAGCCATGAAGAAAGGCTTCTTCTGGCCGATGCTCGGCGAGGAGGGCGAGGTGGTGTTCCCCTTCGCCACCTCCCGCCGGCACGAGCATGTGGCCGCGTTCCTCGGCGAGTATGCCGGAGTCCTGGTGAGCGACGGCTACGGCGCCTACAAGGCCTGGGTCGAGGCGCGCGACGGGGCGGTCACCCACCAGGGCTGCTGGATCCATGCTCGCCGCAACTTCTGGGAGCACAAGGACAGCCACCCGGCGATGGCCGGGGCGATGCTGGCGATGATCGGCGAACTCTACGCAGTCGAGGAGGAGATCCTCTCGGCACCGGCAGCCGAACGCCTGGCGGCGCGACAGACGCGCTCGCGCGCGGTGGTCGACAGGATCTGGACCTGGTGCGAGAGGACGCTTGACGATCCGGCGCTGACGCCGAAGCACCCCATCCGCAAGGCCATCACGTACGCCGTCGAGCGCAAGACCACGCTGGAAGTGTTCCTCGCCAACCCGGATGTGCCGCTGGATACCAATATCATCGAGAACAAGATCAGGGACCCCAAGCTCGGCCAGAAGAACTGGCTCTTTGCCTGGAGCGAACTCGGTGCCGAGCACATCGGCATCGCCAACGGTCTGCTCGCCACCTGCCGGATGCAGGGCGTCGATCCCCGCATCTGGCTGATCGACGTCCTGCTGCGCATCGCTCACCACCCGGCCTCCCGGGTCGACGAGCTGACGCCGCGGCGGTGGAAGACACTGTTCGCCGACAACCCGATGACCTCCGACATCACGCCCGCAGTGCGGCTTCAGGCCGACCCCGGGGACGGTGCATGACAAGGAGATCCATCATGGCCCTGACACCCGCCGAGAAGCAGCGCCGATACCGCGAACGGCTCAAGGCCGGCAACCGCCCCGTCCGCTACCGTACGCCCCGTGACCGGCGCTCCCGCGCCCAGCGCTGGTGCGATGCGGTGGCCGAGGAGGCGCGCTGCAGGAGCATTATCGGGACTGTCTCGAGAGGCTCCCGGACTCCCTGCGCGACACGGCCTTAAGGAGAACGCCTGCAGATCATCGTCGAAGCCGACATCGAGGCCCTCGGGGAGATCGAACCGCCGCGCGGCTACGGACGCGACGCAGGACCGCGGAACTCCGTTGAGCGTGGTCACGTTACCGGTGCCCGGCACCAACAACCGGAATGCTCCCGGCATCATCGGGCCGCCCTTCTCCTTGACATCCGACATCTGAGCGGTGCGGCTTCACGCATGAGCCAGGGGGACGGCATAACGCTTGCGGTAGCGCCGTACGGTGATGTCGATCCCCTCCAGCAACGCCGCCAGTTCGGTCCGCGACAGTGACAGCGACCTGTGCCCGGCGCACCGGGGCGGGGCGAACAGGCCCTGCTCCAGGCGCTTGGACCAGATGAAGAACCCGCCGTGCTCGAAGCCGAGAACCTTCACCATCGTGCGCCGCCGGTTGATGAACACGTACCAGCGCCCGCTCGCCGGGTTCTCCCCGAGATGGCTCGCCACCAGCGCGCTCAGACCGTCGAAGCTGCGGCGCATGTCCGCCGGCTCCACAGAAAGCCAGATGCCGCCCGCCGGCCAGCCGCCCAGCATCAGGACCGCCGCAGGCGGAGTACCACCCCGTCGCCCAGCGAAAGCTCGACATCCCAGCCCGGGTCGGGTGCCGTCGCCAACTCGACAAAGCCGCCGCGCTTGCGGCGGGGCCTGGCGGCAGTCAGACCAAACCGGCGGCGCCAGTTCTGGAACGACTTCCGCGGCACCCCGCGGGCCTCGCAGAAACTGACCTGCGAGCCCTCCCAGCGCTCGAAATCCACCATCAAGGCACGCCACTTGGCCTCGTCGCCACGCTCATGGGCAGAGCCGTCCACCGGCGTCGCCAAAACATCGTCCGACATGACAAAACCCTCCGATCAAGATGAATGAATGGATCGGAAGACCCTCTCGCGCGAGGACAGGCCGGATCAAGACGAATGCAGAACGCCGTGCTTTAGCCGCTTACGTCCCGTCATCACCCGAAAGCCCCGGGACCGGCGCTCGCGCGCGCAACGCTGGCGCGATGCTCTGGCCGAACTCATCGCCCTGCAGGAGCACTGGCGCCGCTGCCTCGACGCCCTTCCCGATACGCTCCACGACACCCCTTACGGGGAGCGCCTGCAGGCCATGGCCGAGGCCGACATCGAGACCCTCGAGGACCTCGATCCGCCGCTCGGTTACGGGCGTGACACATGACCCGCAGAACTCCGTTGAGGGCGGTAACGTCACCGGCACCCGGCACCATCAGGTCGGCCTTCTCGCGTTGCCGCCTCCCGACAACGGTCCCTCAAGCGAGCCCGGCCTGGCGGCCGGGTCCATGGGCGCCTGCGGCGCCTGGGCGCCGTTCCCAGGACCGGAACGCGCGGCGGCCATGCCTCAGGAAAGGGCCAGCCGCCGCGTTCGCCGGCTGTTGAATGGAAGAAATGGCTCGCATACGCTCGCACCCGGCTGGCCTCCGGCCAGCAACCCAACCAACCAACAGGGAGGTCTCCCAAGACGCGCACAAGGGAACGAAGATGGCGCCACCTCAGCCGTCAAGTGCGGCAGGATTCGCCGTCAAGTGTTCCAGGAATCACCGTCAAGTGTGCAGGAATATTGCAGTCTACACGGAACGCGGCGAGGTGCGCTGCATCTGTCCCGAGACCGGCGCCGAACGCGATCTCGCCTTCCACGGCTTCGAGGCGATGAGGGGCACCCTCAAGTACCGCTGCCCCGCGGCGACCTATGGCTTCGACTGCCAGGGCCGGAAGGACTGCGAGGCCGCCGGCGACTGCCGCACCAACGGTTACGGCCGCGTCGTCCGCGTTCCCCTCGACACCGACCGCCGCATCTTCACCCCGACGCCGCGCAGCTCGCTCACCTGGCAGCGCCGCTATCGCTCACGCTCGGCGCTGGAACGCATCAACGCTCGCCTCGACCAGAACTTCGGCTTCGAACACCACCACATCCGTGGCCTCGAACGCATGAAGACCCGGATCACCCTCGCCCTTGCCGTCATGATGGCACTGGCTCATGCCAGCGGCGAGGAGCGGCAACCACATCTGATGCGGAGCCTCGTGCGGGCAGGAGCCTCGCCCAATGCCAGCTGATACCGGCTGATATGCTCACCCGGCCCCCGCGAGATCCATCCCGCGGTCGGCTTCCACTCGCCGGGGCGCCGCCGCCAGGTCTCAACTATCTCCGGAATCCGTCGTCATGCCGCTGATCCGGCCACCCGGCACCGGATCAAGGGCGCAACACAGGCGGCCTCCATGGTGATCGAACGGGCCGGTGCCACGACGCCAGGCGCCGAAAATCGCCACAGCGCAGCATCTCCAATCGAACGAATCTTGACATCCTCGAACTGCTGCTGCGCTACGAGACCCGCGCGGCGTTCGAGTCCATGATTGACGACATACTCGATCCGCCCGCCCGGCCGGTCCATGCTCGCACTCAATGAGCACGGCCGGGCAGTGTCCCTAATTCTCGGTCTGAAGGTCAGGACGATTCAGTCCCGTCTGCACGCCGGCGCGCCGCTGGTCCGCTCTGGACTGGTATCCATCGACGACGACGACGACCTTGCGATCCAGTGCCGGCTCCGTCGCCTCGCCACCGCACCCGGCAACGGGAACATCGACATCACCCGTCTGCTTCTCGATGTGGCACCGCCAGCTGAAGTGGCTTGTCGGGTCGAAACGACAGGAGTTGTTGCCGTCCCTCTTCCATGGCTAATGTTCACACTCGTTGTTCCGGGCTTCCACGACTGACACGGCCATTGCGGTCAGAGTTCAAGTGGAGTCGCTCAAGACGCTAATGTCGCCAAAATACAGGACATGACCCTTTTTCCCCGTTAAGTGCTCACGCCGAATCTCGACGGTCGATCGATCCAACCTAGTATGCGGTCGCGATGCCACCCACTCATCAGCCGTCCCCAACATCGAATGGGTCAGCGTAATTCCCTTCATATGGTAGTGACACGGAATCACTATCTTGGCGCCGGTCCGCTCCAGTGTACGATCAACCTCTTCCATCAAGAGGAAGGTCTCAAACTCGTCGATTGGCAAGACAAGAACGTCGATATCTGTTATCTGCTGCCATACCTGTTCCGGAGGATCCGGCCGGTTATCTCCCCAGACCAGTACACGCATTCCGGCGGTTTCGATCAAGAGCAAGTGATTATCGAATCCAGCGGGGTTGTTCGGCGGTTCAGGATCGAAACCGAGTTCACGGAATACATTGGTCCAACAGATATGGCCTTTAGCGTTGCAAGTATGCTTGTCCGCGATTCCAGTCACTACAACATCTCCGAGCTCAAACCGCCCGGTAAACCGATCTAACAGCATGCCAGCCTCGATTCGATCAAAGGCATCGTGGTCAAAGTGTGCATGGGTGCTAAAGCCGATATCAGTATTGGTCTCCGGAAATTCTCTCAGAAACCAATCTCCCGAGATCCGGGAGGGATCATTTCGCCAAGGATCGACGAGCATTTCCAGTCCATGGGGAGATACGAATTTGAATGCCGCATGAGCGAAGTAAGTGACAGTCAGGCTACCTGAAGATTGTTGAAGTCCGCCATAGTTCTGTACTTCAATCAAACGATTGTTGTTGGAAAGTTGCTTCCAGGGTTCCATTTCCTCTATTCCTCCTTTTGGTCCAGCGCCAACTGTTGGCGCAACGGATATGGCTCCGCAGACTGAGAGCTAGGTCCGAAATCCGCGGGTGGCCTCAAGGCATGGCATTCCATTGGGTGCTAACGGCCAAGATGGAGGGTACCGCGCCGTGGATGAGGTCGCCCCAGTGGACCATAGACGATCGCACAATAGTCGACAAAGCGATCTGAGTCTTCAATTCGATCCAGTACATACTGAACTCGGGTGAGCGGTGGCGCCTGATTCCGACGTGCTACCCGCCCTTTTCGGCCGTACAGAACTACTCTTGCACGTGGTCGTGCGAGAGTGTTCTGGAGCGCATGCTGGACGCGTTGCGGGAGCATGCGCGCCGTCTGGCGGGCCACTCGGTTCAGCCCAAGTCCACGGTGTGATCGACAGCCAGAGCGCGAAGAAGACCGAATACGGTGGACCAACAGCCTGCTATACTCTGCGCTGGCCAGTGCGGTGTTCTCGCGCTTTTGAGGCAGATCGTGCCTCCCCACAAGATGGGTCAGAATGGCAACGTAACGCCGGTCCTTAAGTCTTCCCATAGGATGCTGATGTGGAGCGACAAGAAGGCCGACACCATTGTTTACACGGAACGCGGAGAGGTGTGCTGCATCTGCTCCGAGACCGGTACCGAACATGATCTCGCCTTCCACGGCTTCGAGGCACAATGGGCAACTGTGAGTACCGCTGTTCCGTAGCAGTCTACGTATTCGCCTGCCAAGGCCGGAAGGTCTGCGAGGACGCCGGCGACTGTCAGACTAGCGGTGACGGTCGCATCGTCCGCGTGCCTCTCGATACCGACCTCCGGATCTTCACCCCGACGCTACGCAGGTCGCTTGCTTGGCAAACAGCGCTATCGCGGGCGCTCGGCACTGGGGAGGATCAACATCCGGCCTTGTATGATCGGCACTTCGAATTCGAGCACCAGTACATCCGCGGTCTCGAACGGATGAAGACTTGCGTTACCCTCGCCCATGCCGTTCTTCGACCCTGACGCGAGCCAACGTCGAAGAACGGCAATCACACCTGATGCGGAGCCTCGTGGCGGCCACGAGCTCAACCCGATACAGGCTGACATCCTCGCCAAAGTCCGCGAGATCCATAACGCGGAGGGCGTGCGATCATCAGAACACCTTCGAAAGTCCTCAACAGTTCAACAGCACACGAAATCTGTCGCCACACCGTCGATCCGGTCGGCCGACTCTGGCTCTACGGCACTCGATGGGTGGTTTCCTGCTGACCGCAGGGGCCGCGCCCTTGCTGTAACGCTCCGAAAATCGCTGCAGTGCGAACGGTTCGTTGTTGACAATCAAGATAGTGATAGTATAAATGGTTATATGTAATAAACACCGCCAGTAAACGACGCTGCCAACCACCGCTCGGGCTGGCTCCGAGCTTCGGGGAGGAATCAAATGACAACTGACCATCCAAGTACCAATGCCTGTTCCCGACTTACAAAGCCCGTTGCACCGATTGCCGTAATGGGATTGGCCCTCACTCTCGCCGTCACTTCGCCGGCTTGGTCAGCTGAAGAGCTAAACGTCTTGGCGTGGTGTGACCATACCGATCCCGCGACCTTCGAACCCTTCGAGCAGCTGCACGGCGTTACAGTGAACGTGAAGGAATTTGAAGGGACCGGCACGGCTATGGCGATCATCGAACAGTCGCAGCCTGGCGATTGGGATGTCATGGCGCTTGACATGACCGACGTCAAACGTTTCGTCGAACTCGGCCTATTCGCACCGCTGAACGAGAACGATTATCCTTGGAAAGATATGTGGCCGGAAATTCGCATGCCTGAGGCGCACGTGTTCGACGAAAAACTGTATGGCGTGCCGGAGAAGTTCGGGTACAACTGGATTGCCTTCAACAACAAGGCTGTTGATGTCGACGATATGCGCAATCCCAGTGTTTTGTGGGATCCCAAGTACAAGGGCCGCGTTGCTCTTTTTGACTACTATTTCACAACCATCCAAACCATTGCTGTAGCCATGGGCATCAACCCACTGGAACTCACTGTTGAGGCTCTGCCCGCAATCCAGGAAAAGCTCGCCATCATGAAGGAGAATGCTGCCATGATAGGTGATATCGTGACCATTCAGTCGGCTTTGGCCACAGGCGAAGTCGATATCGTGATTGGCGGCGCCGAGTTCATTGTCTCAGGCCTGAGCGACGACCGACCGGATCTCGATTGGGTTCTCTCCGATGCAGGTGGATTACGCTGGGCGCAATCCATGGCGATTTTCGCCCAGTCCGAGCGAAAAGGACTGGCAACCGAGTTCCTCAAGTGGAATGTGAGTCCCGAAGGTCAGGCCCTGCTTGCAATGTCGAGTTGCTTTTGGGGCATGCCCGTGAACACCAAGGCTGAGCTTCCAGCGGCCGCGAAGAAAGTCCTTCGCTGGAACGAACAGGAGAAGTTTCTTGCGACTTCATATCCGTATGTGACTCCGAGTGAGGCTCTGGATGAAGCCATGATCGAAATGTGGGCCGAGACCTTACAGAACTGATTGATTTTATCTTTGTCTCGCCTGTTCGCTAAGGGTGGACCGGGCATGTCAACAGATACGCTCCTGACTGGTCCCCGGCCGATGCATGGTCAACTGCACCCATGGGGATATGTCGGGCCGGCTCTCGCCTGGACAGTAGCTTTCTTTGCTGTACCAATTGTCATTATGCTGGCCTACAGCACCTTTCAGCGAACAGGCGGTCGCATTGTCAAGGAAGTATCATTTGCGAACTATGAAGAGTTTTTCCAGAAATCCCATCACATCCAAGCACTCCTGAATTCGATTGAAGTGACATTGATTACGACTGTAGTCAGTGTTCTTTTGGCTTATCCGCTAGCCTACATCTTGGCGTTCCGTGTACCGAGGCAGTGGCAACGGCTTGCAATACTTATGGCTATACTGCCATTTTGGACCTCCTACATTGTTCGTTCCTATTCATGGATTCTCGTTTTGTCTGGTACTGGCATTGTAAGCGGCTTCCTGCAATGGCTCGGGATTACCGATGAGCGGCTTTCTCTGGCATATCAACAGACTGGCACCATCATCGGGTTCGTACACTTCTTTACGATGTTGTTGACCCTCACAATATTTGCAAACCTCGTTCAGGTTTCGCCGAATTACATTAGGGCCGCGAGCGACCTTGGTGCCTCCCGAGTTCAAGCATTCATCTGGGTGCTTCTGCCCTTGAGCCTTCCCGGAGTCATGGTCGGTGCCTTCCTAACGTTCGTGCTCGCGCTCGGGGACTATGTCACACCGCAAGTCTTGGGCGGAAACAAGTCTCTGGTACTGCCACAAGCCATCATGATTCAGATCCAGAGGCAGGCCGATTTTCCCATGGCAGCGACTATGAGTTTCGTACTAATGGTTGTCGTTTCGGCCGCCATGCTCCTTTGCGGGCGTTGGCTCAAGATGGACCGTGTATGACGTCCGGTCGATCACTCCAATGGTTGCTGGACCGAACTTTCGTGATCGCGTACCTCGGTGCCATGTACATGTTCATTCTGATGCCGGTCATCGTACTTGTGGTTTTTTCATTCCAGTCCTCTTCGGTGCCAGCTCCGCCATTCGATGGGCCAAGCCTGAAGTGGTACAAGGCCGCTCTTTCCGACCGGCAACTTACCGCGGCCTTGGCGAACTCAATCATTGTCGGTGTCGTCTCGGCTGCGGTGGCTCTAGCCTTGGGTCTGTTGGCCGCCTACGGCATGTCACGATACAGATTGCGCGGATCTCGACTGCTTCAGTGGTTCCTGGTTGCACCCTTGATGGTCTCCTACCTCATCATTGGACTTGGTCTGCTAATCATGATGAATGCGCTGTCTCTGCCAAAGTCCTTGTTGACCATCATCATTGGACACGTGGTCATCAATCTGCCTCTCTGTTTCGCCATTCTCTACAGCCAGATGGGTGATCATCAATCGAGATACGAGCGCGCCGCACGAGATCTCGGGGCGTCGGAATGGAAGATACTCATCTTCGTCACCGTGCCAGTGCTCGCACCGGCGCTTGCAGCTGCCTTCATTCTGTCATTCACCCTCTCCTGGGACGAGTTCATCATCGCTCTCTTGGTAAGTCGCTTCGAAGTCACGCTTCCCGTCGAGATTTGGAGCTTGCTGCGCTCAGGTCTCAATCCAAAGACAAATGCCATAGGCAGTTTCGTGTTTCTCGTGTCAATCAGCTTAGTCCTTGTCATCGAGATACTCCTTTTCCGCAGCAGGAGGCCAAGGTGAAGGGTGCTAGCATCGAATTTCGGAATGTTAGTATGCGCTTTGGCGAGACTACGGCGGTAATGCGGACGTCCCTTTCGATAGAAGCAGGGCAATATGCCGTTCTGCTCGGTCCCTCGGGAAGCGGAAAAACGACACTACTCAATATCCTCGGCGGATTCCTCTACCCGAGCGAGGGGAGCGTATGGCTTGGTGACCGCGACATCACCGATCTTCCGCCAGCCAAGCGACCGACAACCACCGTCTTTCAGGACTATGCACTTTTTCCCCACCTCAATATTGATGGCAACGTGGGCTTCGGCCTCGCAATGGCCGGCCGGCCCAAGGCCGAAAGAGAATCCCGCATTGCGGCAGCCTTGGAAATGGTGGGACTTGACGGCTATGGCAAACGCCGAATACATGAACTCTCCGGCGGACAAAGGCAGAGGGTTGCTCTTGCCCGAGCCCTTGTATTGGAACCTAGTGTTTTGCTACTTGATGAGCCCTTGGGCGCCTTGGATCTGAATCTTAGAAAGCATATGCAAGACGAACTGAAGCGCATCCAGCGATCAATTGGGACAACCTTTGTGCACGTTACTCATGATCAAGATGAGGCTTTGAACATTGCCGACACCATAATTGTTCTTCATGATGGTCGTGTGGAGGATTTCGGTTCTCCATCCAGAATATACCAGCGACCGGCTAGCCGTTTCGTCGCCAATTTCATGGGGGAAGGCAACATGTTGGAGGGTCAGATCCTCTCGACAGACACTGGTTCCCTTATGATCAAGACTTGCATGGGCACCCTAACCATTCCGGGAGAAGGTGAAGTTGGCGAAGAGGTGAGCCTTTTCGTTCGGCCGGAGGTGCTTCGAATGGAACCGCAAGCCGCCGATACTCCCTTTGCTAAAGGGCTGGTAGAGGAAGTAAGATTCGCGGGAACGCACATCCGAACCCATTTGAGACTGGAAGGATCAGGATCCGTGAGACTAGTCGTAAATCTGCCGTACTCTCGGAAAGTTGACAAGGGCGATAGCCTTGATCTTTACTTCAACGTGTCAGATATCACCCTCATCCGTCAATGAATGTGGTTCTGACTAAGTCGATGTTGCAATCATGCACGCACTGCAAGTACGCTTTCCCAACGCGAACATCAATTGATGTTCCTAGCGGAGCGCATCCACCACATAGACTTTCTGATGCACACACCGAGGCTATGCAATACGTAACCGCACGTCGGCCCGGGCATGACATTGTAGATCTGTCCAACGTCTTGGGCCCCTTCATTGTCCTACAGTCAAACTAGACAGCCAAGCACATTAGGGGGTATGGGACATCATGACAGGGTTACGCGAACGACAAATGCAGGGCAGGCGACAGAGTATCCTCAATGCGGGAAGCGACCTGTTTAGGGAGATCGGATTTACCTCGGTGACGATTCGGCAGATTGCGGAGCATGCGGGAGTCTCTCATGCAACAGTACACAATTATTTCGAATATAAATCAGGGATACTCATCGCACTCATTGCGGAGGAAACCAGAGAACTGATATCGTTATTGGACAAACAGAAATCCAGAGATCCCATATCAGCGAAAAAGAGCATATGTTGTTACTTGGAAACTATAGTCGATCACTCACTTCTGTACGTCGAGAAAGAGGCGTGGCAGTGCATTCAGGCGTCTTTGATTACGAGAAGAACGTCGTCAGCAGCTCAAGAATTCTACGAACTGCGCGCAGAGCTCCAGAATGGTCTTTCGAGGCTTATAGGTGACCTTGTGAAGTCTGGTCTATTGCCGAATTGCAGTAATCCCGCTTTGCTCTCTGACGTTTTCTATCAGATCCATTATGTGAGTTTCGTAAGCCTTGTGTCGGACGACCAAATGACCATCGAAGATTATCAAAGTCGAATTCGCAATACGATCGGTCATGTTATAGATCTAATGTCGTCGAGGGATGCAGCCAGGTAGGTTGAGTGGCAGCAGACCGACGCCTTTCCCCTAGTCTCAGGAGGGTCGGCGCTCTCATTGTCCTGTTCGAGGCCTGATCGCGGTAGGGACGCTGGTTGTCCAGCGCCCCCCGCGCAGATCCCGGCGGGCGCGTTAACGCACCGGGCTCCTCCCTCGGGTCCTGACGACGAGCCGTTGGGATGGCCACGGGTGGCGGAACCTGGCCTTGGGCCAGTGGGCGGCGATGAGGAAGTCGATGTCCGTCCATTCGGTGCGATCCTTTTGCGATCGTCGATGGAATGTTGAGCACAGCATTCCATCGATAATGTAGAGTCAGGGGGTGGCGCGCCAGCGGTAGGGTCCGGTGGTGCAATCCCGTGTTGGACAGCCCGTCACTTTCGTTCCGGTCCTCAGTCCGGCTCCCATGGCCGCGTTTCCACTCCCCTGCTCGTCGAACCGGGCATGCGGATTTCCCGCACCCGGCTCTCAGTCGGGATCATGCCTTCGCCCACGGAAAGGTCTTTGTCTGCGGCGCAAGGAGTGTCAGACCGAGGTCGTCTCGCAGTCTGTTATCCGGGAAGCGCACGTACTTGCCGGATCTCACCTTGTGCTTCAGGCACAGCCACCGCCGCAGCCGCCGGTTCGTGTGACCGTCGATGGCCTGGTAGGCAGGTGAGACCTGCCCCAGGGTGAAGTAGTTCGCCCATCCGGAGAGCATCCGGTTGAGTTCGGCCACTTTCCTTTCCACGTCCATCCAGCCGGACTTCCTGTCCGTCTCCTCACTGATCCGGTGGCAGATGTCCTGGACGTTCGCCTTGCTCGGGCGGGTGCCGACATAGCGGCTGCCGTCGATCCGGCGATAGTTCCAGCCGATGCGGTATCCGAGGAACTCGAGCGGTTCCTCCGGGCATCGAAGACATCGGGTCTTGCGGGCGTTGACCGACAGCTTCAGCGTTTCCATGATCCGGTTGACCTCCGCCAGCATCTCTGCTGCCGGTGCCTTGCCGAGCACACAGAAGTCATCAGCGTAATTGACGATCTCCGCCCCGAACCGCCGGGCGCAGCCCTTGACTTTCCAGCCGAGTATGAAGCGGCGCATGTAGATGGAGCTCAACAGCGGGCTCACCGGGGACCCCTGAGGGGTTCCCTTGCGCTCCCTGCGAACCCGGTTCGTGCGGCGTTTGCCGCCTTCCCCGTCGTCCTCTTCCGCCGGCGCTTCCAGCCATGCCTTGATGAGCCCGAGGAGACGCCCGTCGCTGACGCGCCGGGCGATGCTCTTCATGAGTTCGGCATGCGGTATTTCGCCAAGAACGCCCGGATGTCTACGTCAACCACCCAGTTGACCTTGCACCGTTCCATGCCGACCGTGACGGCATCGAGCGCATTGAACGAAGTTTGCGTCAGGGCAAGCCCTGGAAGGGAGGAAGTCATGAGTTAGAGTGACGGAAACTCTTCATCGTGGTCCAGTGGGTGCGACACCCCCACCCGGCAAAGGCGCAGCCCGCCAGCCGGAAGCGAGTGTTGCGTGGCACGCGGCAACGTGTGTCGCGAAGCGTACACAGCAGGCAGTGAAGCCACGCTATTGAGCCCCGAAATCAACAATGCCGGCGTCCTCGTGCTCCTTTGAGCGGGGACAGCACCGGAAGCGCCGCCACAGGCGAGGCGTGACGGGCCGACCGGGGTCGCTGGAACGTGTGCAGAGCTGACGATGGACCACCAGGGAACCTGAGAGGCCCGGTGATCGTCCGTGATGCGAGAGAGGCTGGAAGGGGAACGGCCAGCCTGAACAATCAAGTCCTGGCCCGGCATGGATCCTGCATCATGCCGGGAGCGCGCGAGCGACGGCACGAAAGAGGCAGGAGCGCACGGTACCGGACGGCGAAACCATAAGCCCAAGGGATGCGGCACCGGGAGTCGTAGCGCCTTGATAGTACCGTCGAGGGCGGGGAACCGTGGCCATCGGGACCCGCCGGAGGGAAGCGGGGCGTCGCATGGTCAGAACCGAAGGAGGGAAACACGTGAAGACGCCGTGCTTCGAAGACGTGTCACCGAAACAAGCTCGGATAGCCAAGCAGGCGAGGGAATGCCCCAAGATGGCGTTCACCACGCTTCACCACCACATCGACCTTGCGTGGATGCTCAAGGCCTGGAACCTCACCCGCAAGGATGGGGCGCCGGGCGTGGACGGGGTGACGGCAGCCGACTACGAGAAGGACCTTGAGGCGAACCTTGTGGACCTCATGGAACGGATCAAGTCCGGCCGCTACTACGCCCCGCCGGTCCGCCGCCACTTCATCCCGAAAGCGGATGGGCGGCAACGGCCGCTGGGTATCCCGACACTGGAAGACAAGGTGGCGCAGCGGGCCATTGTGATGATCCTGGAACCGATCTACGAGCAGGACTTCCTGCCGTGCTCGTACGGCTTCCGCCCCGGACGGTCGGCGCATGACGCGCTCCGCGACCTGGGGGGTGGCCTTGCCGTGGAGGGTCTGCGATGGGTGATCGATGCGGATGTCGAAGCCTGCTTCGATTCGATCGATCCCAAGCACCTGAGGAGCGTCCTCGACCTGCGGATCAAGGATGGTGTGATCCGACGCATGATCGACAAATGGCTGGCAGCGGGAGTGCTCGACAAGGGCGTATTGCAACGCACCGAAACGGGCGTACCGCAAGGCGGCGTAATCTCGCCGATTTTATCCAATGTCTTCCTGCACCACGTGCTGGACGAATGGATGGCAGAGGTGGTCAAGCCCCGCGTCGGGGCCTGCCGGCTGGTGCGCTTTGCCGATGACTTTGTCATCGCCTTCAAGGACCGCCGGGACGGTGAGCGAGTGCTGGCCGTTCTGGGCAAGCGTCTTGCGAAGTATGGGCTTGTGCTCCATGCCACCAAGACGCGCTTCGTGGACTTCCGGCCCGGACGCGGCGGCGGTCACGACGCGCAGGACCACTTCGACTTCCTCGGCTTCACCCACCGGTGGGGCAAATCAAGGAAGGGTCGGATGGTCGTGCGGCAGTTCACCGCCAAAAGTCGCTACAGACGGGCCGTCAAGACGGTCTGGGAGTGGTGCAAGGACCACCGCCACAGGCCGCTCGAGGATCAGCAACGGCACCTCGCCAGCGTGATCCGGGGCCACTGCAACTACTACGGCCTGACAGGCAACAGCAAACTCCTGACCCGCTTCACTACGGAGGTCGTCAGGAACTGGCGACACTGGCTCGGACGGCGCCACCGTGGAGGATATCTGACCTGGGACAAGATGAACGTTCTCCTACGCCACTTCCCGCTACCGCCCGCCAAGATCATGCGCTCAATCTATGCCCCTTGAGCGAAACTGTCATGCGAGGAACCGGATGCTCTAATGCGGGCACGTCCGGCTCTGTGGGGGACGGGACGCCGTAAGGCTCCCGTCTACCCGGCCCGCTTCGCGGCAGTGAGTCGCTGATTTCCTCAATCGATGGTGTTGGTCACGGGATGAACGCGGTTTCATCGCGGTAGCTTTCTCCCTGGTGCTCCGGCTGATCGGAGCGCTTTCAACCAGGGAGGTGCCGATGACAATGACAACGACAAGCGGCGGGACACCGGCCCGCCGGAAGATGATTGCGACGATGGACATGAAGGGTCTGTCGGCGAACACGCAGGAACTCTATCTGAGCAGCGTCAGCATGCTGGCGAGGCACTATGATCGTCCGCCGCAGAGCCTGTCGGCCGAGGAGATCGACGCCTGGGTGCTCGCCCGGATCGACGCGGGGCGCAGTCCGCGCACGACCAATGTCGACGTGGCGGCCCTGCGCCTGTTCTACGTGGACACGATGGATCAGCCGGAGAAGGTCAGGGGTCTCCATGGCCGGCGGGTTCCCGACCAGCTTCCGCGGTCCATTCCGGGAGCCGACGTCCTTCTCCTGATCGAGGGCATCAACGACCTGCGCTACCGCACCGCGACCCTTGTCGCCTACGGATGCGCCCTGCGGATCTCGGAGGTCGTGGCGCTGCAGGTCGACGATGTCAGGAGCGAAGACAGGCTGCTCCACGTCGCCTGCGGCAAGGGCGGCCACGAACGCATGGCCCATCTCCCCGACGCGGTGCTCGAGGCGCTCAGACGCTACTGGAAGAACACGTGGCCGCATCCCCAAAGCTGGCTCTTCTACGGCGCCAGCCCGGAGCGGCCGATGACCGCCAGGAGCCTGCGCGCGGCCTTCAAGAGGAGCCGCGATCGAGGAGGTCTCGATCGCGGCATCACGTTCCACTGTCTGCGCCATCGCCACTCATCTCTACGAACGCGGGGCACGGATCAGCGTGGTCCAGGACTACCTCGGGCACAAGTCGCCCGAGACGACACGGGTCTACGCCCGCGCCACGAGCGTCATGTACCGCACACTCGACCACCCGGTCAAAGAGATGGCTCGCGCCTGTTGAGCAAGCGTGGGCAAGACGCCCGGCGTGGCGGACATCTTCCGCCATGCCGGGCCCGCATACCGTGAGCGTCATCGCCTCGACGCCGTCGCGCTGAAGGTCATGGGGTGCATCGAGCAGTGCCGGACACCGGCGCTGGGCGGCACGCTCTATCGGTGCGCCGACTGCGGCCATCTCCATGCCGTCTGGAAGTCCTGCGGCAACCGCCATTGCCCGACCTGCCAGGGCGCCGCGGCGCGGGCGTGGATGGAACGGCAGGCCGCCTGCATCTTGCCGGCACCCTCCTTCCACATCGTCTTCACCCTGCCGCCCCCGATCGCCGGCGTCGCCCTGCAGAACCGCAAGGCCGTCCTCGACATCCTGTTCCGCACCGCCGCCGAGACCCTGCAGGTCATCAGCGCCGATCCCCGGCGCTTCGGCGCTCACGTCGGTGGCACCGCGGTCCTGCACACCTGGAACCAGAAGCTGCAGTGGCATCCCCACCTCCACTGCGTCGTGCCCCACGGCGGCTTCGACGTCTCAACCGGCGCATGGAAGACCGGGTGTCCCCGCTTCTTCGCACCCGTCAAGGTTCTGGCAAGCTACTTCCGCAGGCGCTTCCTCGAGGACCTCGCCAGGGTCCATGACAACCTCGCGTTCCATGGGGCTCTGGCTCACCTCGCCGAGCCTCGCGCCCTCTCCCGGCTCATCAGGCAGGCGCGCAAGACCCCCTGGGTGGTCTACGCCAAGCCGCCGTTCAACGGTCCCGAGGCGGTGATCCGCTACCTCTCCCGCTATACCCACCGCATCGCCATCTCCGATGCCCGCATCCTCGCCTTCGACGGCGAGACCGTCACCTTCCGCTGCCGCAACCCGGTGACGAAGGCCGGCGGCAAGTCGACCTGGGGCGCCATGTCCCTGCCGGTCGACACCTTCATCCGCCGCTTCCTCATGCATCGCCTGCCCAAGGGCTTCCACCGCATCCGCCACTTCGGCATTGTCCGGCGTAGTCGAAGGGTATCTTCATCTGGGCGAACGCCACGGTCAGCCAGGCAAAGGAGCGACTGCGCAGTTGGGCGCCAGCACGGCGGTGGTCGCGTTCTCAAGCATGTCCGCCGCTGCCGTCGCGAGCGGCACCAGGAAGAACGGCGACCGGAACAGGCGGAACAGCAGGGTCGCGAACAGCGGTCCGTAGGTGCAGGAAACTCAATGGACATGGAGTGGAGGACAGTCGATGACCGGCAACATCATGGTTGCAACGCGAGACCATGCGGTCGTGCTGCTGATTGAGTAGAAAGCACTTCTTCAGACCCTGATCAGGGACGACGGTTTGCCGCACAGCCGGACGAAAGACGGGAAGGAGCCTGTCCTCTCCAGAGAGCGAGCCGAGGAGATCGATGAACTCCTTGAAGGGGAAGAAGACAAGGTGTCGCGCCTCGAAATCACGTTGGCGGTGGCCGGCACGGTCAAGGTGCAAGGCCGGCAAGTCCACGGTCGTCAACGCCATCATCAGGACCGAGGCGCTGCCGAACCGTGCCCGCCCGATGACGGCGCTACCCACCGTTATACGCGACAAATCGGACCGCTTCGAGCCCGGTCTGACGATCAACAATGCCGCTGCGCTCAATGGCCTGGCGGACAGAATAGCCTGCAAGCTTCAGGATGAGGCGCGGCTGGATGCCGTACGGAGAGAGTAGAAGAGCGACATGGATGCCGGTTCCGGCATTCTCCGCCATATGAGGGCCGCGCGGCGGGCAGGCTACTGGGTCGTCCTGCACTGTGTGTCGGTCGCCTCGCCGAACCAGGCGCTCGACCGTATCCGCGACCGGGCCGCGCTCGGCGGGCACAATGTCCCAGAAGCGGACGCGCGGCGGCGGTTCGCGCGCTCGCACGCCGACGGCGATTGCATGCACGGACAAGGCACCGCGCCATGACAATACCATTCTTGACTGGCCGTACCGGGAAGTTGCGATCCTGAAGGACGGGACCTGGTGGGTTGCCGAGGCCGTTCCCGGTTGGGCGGCCGAGCCGCTCGCCCGCAATTGAGTCCGTTCGTGCCAGGCCGCCGGCCCGGCGAAAGTGACGGGGACTGCCATGACGCGCCGGGGATCGACTGCGGCGCGCAAGCGGAGCTTTCTTTCCGCCTTCGAGACCTGTAAAAGGCCAGCCGCATTGGGCCGTGTCGTTCCACTGTGAACGGCGCACGGCTTTTTTTCGGGCGGTCTGGAACGAGGAAGATTCATGGACGTGCTGAGGGGGACGCATGCCGTGCTGGCGGCAGCAGTTGAGGCGATCCGTAATTCGGGGTTGACAAGTCCGGATGAGATTTCCGGTATAATCCGGGTCGCCGGGTCGCCCCACTTGCGTCCGCGCTTCGGCATGATCGCGTTCGCATGGCTGCGGCACCCTTGCCGTCCGTTCTCCCCGCCTGAACCCTGCACTGCCGCCGGCAACGGCTCGCCCGGCGCCTCCGGCCTCGCCTCCCCGGACGGCCCCGGCCTTTCCGCGACCGGCGAC
>CBDBNO010000005.1:0-192798 GCA_965207785.1 Alphaproteobacteria bacterium
GCCGGGGGGTGAAGCAACACGGGGTGTCTCACCGATGAGCGAGCACCGCATGCAATGGAACGATTCCGTGCTGATCGACCAGATCATCGCGGGAGTGAAGACGGCGACCGTGCGACCCCTGGAGTGGAGCGAGGGGCTTGACTCCTACAACACGGCCATCCATTGCGGCGCGGTCTACACGGTCTACAACGCCGAAAGGACGCCTCGCTGCCGGATCAGGATCACCGGTATCGAACTCTGCACCTGGGGAGCGATCCCCGACAGTCTGTGGCAGCGTGATCCGGCTGCCGACGGCCGTGTGAGCCTGGAAGCCTTCCGGGCCGATCATGACGACTACTTCGGTCGGCCCACGGATGACCACGAGTTTCTCGCGATCTACTTTCAGCCTGTCCCCTGATGATGTCGACCGTTCCCCTCGCAGCGCAGCCTGCCGGCACCGCGCCATGTGAGACCCCTGCCCCTGATCGTGTCGGGCACGAAAGAGTGACGGCATGACCCTTGCCATCGACTTCTATCTTGACTGGAGCGTCAACTGTCAGTTCGCCGGCCTGCTCTGGGCTCGCGAAGAGGGTCTCTTTGCCGCGGAAGGCCTCGATGTGCGCCTGGTGCCACCGGAGGAGAACCCTGACACCATCACACTCGACCTCGTGCTCGCCGGTGAATGCAGTGTGGGGTGCATGGAGGACAATCTCATCGTTCGTGCGGCGGTCGCCGGAAAGGGCGTCAAGGCCATCGGTGCGACGATGCAGGATTCACCGATCCACCTCGTCACGCTGCCCGAAAGCGGGATGGCGTGCCTTGCGGATGTCGCCGGGCGCCGGATTGCCATGCACCGCGATGGTATCCATCTCCTGGAAACGGTCCTGGAACTCCATGGCATCGATCCCGGTTCCATGGAGACAACGGTCTTGGGCTGGACGCTCGAGCAACTGCTCGACGGCGCCTTCGATGCCGTGCAGGGCTATACGACGACGGAACCCCACCATCTCCGGCGCCTTGGCCACGCAACGCGCCTCATCCCCATACGCCACCATCACCTGCGGCCCTGGGCGCAGATGATGTTCACGACCGACGCCATGATTGCCACTCACGGCCCGGCGCTCCATCGCTTCCTTGTCGCCTGCAGGAAGGGCTGGCAACAGGCCATGACCAACCTTGACGAGTGCGCCCGGCTGGTTGCGGTCCATTCGACCGAGCACGGGGATGTCGCCGAGAATCACCGGATCCTCGAAATGATGCTCCCGCTTGTCGCCGGCGATGCAGGGCTTGACCACGCCGTCAGCACCGATCCCGCGCGCTGGAAGCGCAACCTTGCGACCTACGCCCGATCCGGCATGATCGATCGCACTCCCGCCTATGACGAGGTCGTCTGCGAGCTCTTGACGTGACCTCCCCTTCGGCTGGCGCGAGGCCGTGGCCCTTGCGACACCCGCATTCGGGGACCGTCAGCCGACACCACCACCATGGAGGAACATGCGGTAGACGGGTGTTCCGCCATGGGTGATGGTCTCGGTCCCGTAGATGCGGACAAGGGTGCCGGATCGGGTGTCCGCCATGTGGCGCACGTTGCCCTCCATCAGGTTGGCTTCGCAGGCCATGATCGACAGGGTCTGTTCGTCCACGCCTCAGCCCGGCGCGCTCCAGTCTCTGGGTCGCCGGCCGGTGTCGCTTGGCGTCCGCGGTTCCTTCGATCTGCCGAGCGCCGCCTCGATCAACGACCAATTGCGGGTTTGCCGCGATTTCCGGATTGCAGTGCCATTCGGAGATTTACCTCGCTGACGTTACGCGATTTACTGCACCGAATGTTCAACGCTTCGCACCCCGATAGACTTGAACCCTTCGCGCTGACGGAGCAGTCCCGAAATGACCGATCCATCGAACGATCTGCTCGTCTCGCGCAATGATCACGTTGGACTGATTGAGCTCAACCGGCCCCCGCACAACTTCTTCGATCACGATCTGATTCGCCGGTTGGTCGACGCTGCCGCCGACTTCGATGCAGACGGCAAGACCAGGGCCATTGTCATTGCGGCGAACGGTACCGCCTTCTGTGCTGGTGCCAGACTCGGTCCCCGGACGGCTGCAGGGTCGGCCCAGGCGACGAAGCCGGGCGCCCTCTACCATGAGGCCGTGCGGCTGTTCCGCATCGGCCTCCCGATCGTCGGTGCGGTCCACGGTTCGGCGACCGGCGGCGGACTCGGCCTTGCCCTTGCCTGTGACCTCAGGGTCGCCTGCCCGGAGGCCCGGTTCTGGGCCAACTTCACCGCGCTCGGCTTCCATCCCGGATTCGGTCTTTCGATCACCCTGCCGGAACTCATTGGACGCCAGAACGCAGCACTGATGCTGTACGCCAGTCGCCGGCTCGGCGGCGAGGAGGCCTACCGCGTTGGCCTTGTCGACGTGCTTGTCCCGCGCGCGGAGGTACGGGATGCGGCGCTCGCGCTCGCCGCCGAGATCGCCGCCTGCGCGCCGCTCGCGGTGCGCGAAACCCGGGCCACCCTGCGCGCGGGTCTCGCCGACCGTGTCGAAGCGGTTCTGGAGCACGAGAAGGAGGTGCAGGGCCGCCTGCGCGCGACCGACGACTTCCAGGAGGGTGTGGCCGCTGTCAACGAACGCCGCCCGGCACGATTCCGGGGGCGTTGATGGTTGCCGACCGGCTGATCGCCGATACCACGGAACGCATCTTCGCCGATCTCGCCGATCCCCGAACGGTCAACGCGGCCCATGACGACGCCTGGAAGGATGAGGTTTGGCAAGCCCTCGTCGATGCAGGACTGCCGTTGCTCTGGGTGCCCGAAGAGGCGGGCGGCATCGGTGCGAGCTTCGTCGAGGGGCTGACGGCTCTGGAAGCCGCTGGCGCAAAGGCCTGTGCGGTGCCACTCGCCGAGACCATGACCGGCGCCTGGTTGCTGGCCCGGGCGGGGCTGCAGGTACCAACGAAGCGCCTGGCGCCGCTGCTCCCGGGTCTCCGGCTTGATGCGGCCGGACGGCTGTGGGGCCGTGCCGCTGCAGCACCGTTCGCCTCCAGTGCGGAATGCCTGGTGGGCATCGTCGAGGACGCAGACGACGCGATTCATGTCGTGCTGGTCGAACGTCCATCGCAAGTGGAATGCAGCGAGGACCTGGCGGGCGATGAACGTGGCTCGGCACGGTTCGACGGCACGCTGCCGGATGTCGACGCCACGCTGTCCCGCGAGGTCGGTCGTGACGACCTGCTGCTGCTCGCTGCGGCGGCGCGGGCGGCGCTGATGGCGGGAGCGCTGGGCGCGCTCCTCGAGATGTCCGTCGGCTACGCCCAGGAGCGCGAGGCCTTCGGCCGCACGATCTCGAAGTTCCAGGCGATCCAGCACATGCTGGCCCGGCTCGCTGGCGAGGCAGCCGCCGCTTCGGTGGCGGCACAGGCAGCCGGTTGGGCGCTTGACCGGGTGGAAGGCCCGCTTGCGGACGCGTTGCTTGACGTGGCGACGGCCAAGGTACGGGTCGGCGAGGCCGCCGGGGCCGGCGCGGCGATTGCTCATCAGGTTCACGGCGCCATGGGCTTTACAGCCGAACACGTACTGCACCGGTTCACTCATCGCCTGTGGTCCTGGCGTGATGACTACGGCAGCGAGACGTTCTGGGCCGAGGAACTTGGCCGCCACATCGCGGCGGCCGGTGTCGAAGGCTTTTGGGGTCGCCTTACCGGGAATCCGGAACCGACCTCGAGGTCTGTCGGACTCGAGACCTGAGCCATGGTCCAGGGGATATCCTTCGCGTACGCGCCGTTGCCTCCAGAAGTCGAGTCGCTGCGTTCCGACGTCCGCAGATTCCTCCGAAAGGCGCACGAGGACCGACTGCTTGAGCCTCCGGCCGAGGGCGTTGCTGGCGGTCTCAATCGTGATTTCAGCCGTCGGCTCGCCGCTGAGGGCTGGATCGGCATGACCTGGCCCCGGATCTATGGTGGACACGAGCGGAGCCACCTTGAGCGTTTCGTCGTCAACGAGGAACTGCTGTTCGCCGGCGCACCTCTGACAGCGCACTTCACGGCCGATCGGCAAAGTGGCCCGATGCTGCTCAAGTACGCGTCCGAAGACATCAAGCGAGACATCCTGCCGCGGATATGCGCCGGCGAATGCACGTTTTCCATCGGCATGAGCGAGCCGGGTTCGGGCAGCGATCTCTTCGCCGCGTCCTCGAAGGCAGTCCCGGACGGCAACGGTTGGCGCCTCTCGGGCCGCAAGGTGTGGACCAGCACGGCCCACCTCGCCGACTACATGATCGGCATTTTTCGAACTGCTCCCGCCACCAGGGAGAACCGGCGCCACGGCCTCTCCCAGTTCCTGGTCGACCTCTCTGCGGAGGGCATTTCGGTCAATCCCATTCGTTACCCAAGTGGCGACCATCACTTCAACGAGGTCGTGCTGGACGATGTCTTCGTGCCTGGCGACCATCTGCTTGGAGAGCGCGACATGGCGTGGCGGCAAGCCACCAGTGAGCTCGCGTACGAACGGAGCGGCCCCGAACGCTTCCTGGAGACAATCGCGGTGTTGGTCGAACTCGTCCGCATTCTCGGCGCGACGCCAGATCGCCACGCCACGATCGGGCTTGGCCGGCTGATCGCCGGGCTGCAGACCCTGCGCCACATGTCGGTGGCGGTCGCCGGCATGCTCAGCCGCGGCCTGGAGCCGGCCACGGAGGCCTCGGTGGTGAAGGATCTGGGCACAACGTGGGAGCAGGCGCTGCCTGCGATAGCGCGCGACCTTGCCGAAGGTGTGGGCGAGTCCGAGGCGCGCTTGCGGTTCGAGCATGCCCTGGCGCGGGCGATCGTGATCGCGCCCAAGCTCACCATCCAGGGCGGTACGACCGAGATCCTGCGCGGCATCATTGCCCGGGGCCTGGGTCTGCGTTGAGTTGGTGAGCCTTGCCCCGCCTCCCGCGCCAGCGTTCGCGGCGACGTTGCCGCCGCGACCGTGCTGACGGGCACCTGGTGAGAAAGAGGATCGCAAGGAGAGGGCTGCACACAACGCTGCGTGTCGCCCCGGACACCCCGATCAGCCAAGAGGCTCCGGGCAGATGTGCACATGACTGGGGGCGTGATACTGGCGGAGAGGAAGGGATTCGAACCCTCGATGGGATTTTGGCCCATACTCCCTTAGCAGGGGAGCGCCTTCGACCGCTCGGCCACCTCTCCGTTGGTGGTTCTAGTGGCTTCCACGGGGAGCGTCAATGCGGCGCCTGGCGAGGCCGTCGTCAATGGTCTGGTCGACGATCCAGTTGTTCAGGCGATGGACCGCGTGCTCACGCACCGAGAGGCGGCCCGGCCGGTGGAAGGGGGACGATACTCCTGCCTGCTGGGCCTCGCAGATGGCATTGTCCTCGTCGATCCCGGTGTCCCAGCGATGGAAGTAGGCCCTCGAGCCTTCGGCGAAATCATCCCGGCGTGTGGTGGATTCCGGGAAGCACTGGCCGACCTCGAGACGGGTCAGGCCGGGAGCCAGCGGACGGTAGTGGAGCCACCACATGCTGTCCTGGGCGCAGGCGAACTGGGTGTTCGGATGAAGTGTCGTGAAGAAGGTGCCGGCCCGCGCCTCCGGCGACAGGGACTTGACGGGAGGAAAGGGGACGGGTTGACCGGGCAGGACGGCAACCGAGGCGTCGCCCAGGACCTGGAGGGCGTCCCAATGACCGCGCGTGGCGAAATCCCGGGACGCCTGGGCTCCCAGCGAGTCACCGTGAACGGTTCCGGTGTGATAGGCCTCCATGGCGTTTTCGGCGATGAGTTTCCAGTTGGCCCGGACCGTGTAGTGACGCCGGCGCGCGACGCGGAACTCAGCCAGTTCGTGGCTTGCGAGGCGTTGCGCCATGTCGCCGAGCCAGGAAGCAAGGCCGGCTGTCCGGCGCGAGAAGCAGACAAAGACAAACCCGGCCCAGACCTCGGCGCGGACCCTGTGGAGTCCGTAGCGGCCGCGATCAATCGACGTTCCCGGCGCCGACTCCAGCGACCCGTCGAGACGGTAGCGCCAGCCATGCAGCGGACAGACTATTTGCGATGCAATGCCACGACCCGACACCAGGGGCGTGCCACGATGCCGGCAGGTGTTGGCGAAAGCGCGAAGAGTGCCGTCGTTGACCAGCAGGATCGGCCCGCCTGCGGTGTCGACGGAGCGGTAGCCTCCCCGGGGGATTTCCTCGAGACGCCCTGCGAACTGCCAGGCGCGCGAGAAGATGCGTTCACGTTCGCGCCGCAGGAAGGCGTCCGACACATAGCACCAGCCGGGAAGGGTCGAGGCCTCTCCCGGCGGTCGGCGCACATCCCTGTAGTGACGCGGATGGAAGGGATCGTCGTGCATCCAATTCATCATGAAGCAGTCTGGTTGCTTTATCACCGGTCGGTGTGAGGCTACGCTTCAAGGTTCAAGGGGAAGAAGCGGCGCATTCCATGGCGGATCAGGTCAAGGTCAGTGACATCGATGCCCTCAAGTTTCACGCTGAGGGGCGTCCCGGCAAGCTGGCGATTACGCCGACAAAGCCACTGAACACGGCCCGGGATCTCTCGCTCGCCTACTCTCCTGGGGTCGCCGCACCCTGTCTCGAGATCCACCGGGAACCGGCAACCGTCTTCGACTACACCTCGAAAGGCAATGTCGTCGCCATCATCTCCAACGGTTCGGCGGTCCTGGGACTGGGCAATCTCGGTGCTCTCGGCGCCAAGCCGGTCATGGAAGGAAAGGCCGTCCTGTTCAAGCGTTTCGCCGATGTCGACGGCATTGACATCGAAATCGACAGCGAGGACGTCGACGAGATCGTGCAGACGGTGAAGCTCATCAGCCCGACCTTCGGCGGCGTCAATCTCGAGGACATCAAGGCGCCGGAGTGTTTCATCATCGAGCAGCGCCTGAGGGAGCTTGTCGACATCCCGATCTTTCACGATGACCAGCACGGCACGGCCATCATCTGCCTTGCCGGTGTCATCAACGCCCTGGAGATCGCCGGCAAGAAACTGGCCGACTGCAAGGTGGTGGTGAACGGTGCGGGCGCCGCGGGAATTGCCTGCCTTGAACTGGTGAAGGCGCGCGGCCTGCCCCATGACAATGCCATCCTGTGCGACTCGCAGGGCGTGGTCTACCAGGGACGGCAAAAGGGCATCAACCAGTGGAAGTCGGCTCACGCCGTCGAGACCTCCGCGAGAACGCTCGAGGACGCCATGGAGGGGGCGGACATCTTTCTCGGCGTTTCGGTCAAGGATGCCGTGACGGGAGACATGGTTGCGTCGATGGCTGCACGGCCGATCATCTTCGCCATGGCGAACCCGGATCCGGAGATCCTGCCCGAGGATGTCCAGAGCGTGCGCGAGGATGCCATCGTGGCGACCGGCCGTTCCGACTATCCAAACCAGATCAACAATGTCCTGGGGTTTCCCTATATCTTCCGGGGCGCGCTGGATGTGCGGGCAACGACGATCAACGACACCATGAAGATTGCCGCCGCCGAGGCGATTGCCTCCCTGGCGCGCGAAGACGTACCGGACGAGGTGGCGTCGGCCTATGCCGGCGGCTACCTGCGCTTCGGGCCGGACTACATCATTCCCAAGCCGTTCGATCCCCGTCTCATATCGCGGGTGCCGTCGCGTGTGGCGCGGGCGGCCATGGATACGGGCGTGGCGCGGCGGCCGATCATCGATACCGAGGCCTATCAGGCCCGTCTCTCGGGCCTGCTCTCTCCGGTTGCCGGGCGCATGCACGAGGTCTTCGAGACCGTGCGCCAGCGTCAGGCACGGGTCGTGTTTGCCGAAGGCGAAGAGGAGAAGACCATCCGGGCGGCGGCCCTGTGGCGCGATCAGGGACTGGGCAGCGCCATCCTCGTCGGAAGAGCCGAGCACATCCAGGCGAAGATGGAGACGCTCGGCGTCAGCCCGGGTGGCATCGAGATCGCCAACGCGGACGTCGTGGATACCGAGCAGTACGTCAATCATGTCTATGCTCACATGCAGCGTCGCGGCGCGCTGTTGCGCGACTGCCAGCGCTGGATCCACCTGGATCGCGATGTCTTCGCTGCGGCCATGCTGGCGACGGGCGATGCCGATGCCATGGTCACCGGCCTGACGAGGTCCTATCCCGGCGCTCTCTCCCACGTCCAGAGGGCGTTGAAGGCCGGCGACGGCCAGATTGTCTTCGGCATGACCATCCTCGTCTCCTCCCAGCACACGCTGCTGTTGGCCGACACCACCATCAACGAGCAACCGTCAGCCCGGGACCTCGCGGACATCACGGTCCAGGCAGCCGCCAAGGCACGCGCCCTGGGCGTCGAACCGCGGGTCGCCCTGCTGTCGTTTTCCAATTTCGGCAGCCGCGGCGAACGGCGCACGGGACATTTGCGCGAGGCCGTCCGCATCCTCAAGGAACGCGAGGTCGACTTCGAAGTGGACGGCGAGATGGCGGGCGATACCGCGCTCGACCAGAACGTGCTGGACTACTACCCCTTCATTGCGTTGAGCGGTCCGGCGAATGTTCTCATCATGCCCGACCTGCACGCCGCCAACATTTCCTACAGGCTGGTCGAGGCGATGGATGGCGCGCGCGTGATCGGACCGATTCTTCTCGGCCTGGAGAAGCCGGTTCAGATCGTCCGCCTGGGAGCGACGGTCAACGACCTTCTCAACATGGCAGCCATGGCGGCCATCGACATCGAAGACTGATGATCCCTGGCGTCGAGCGGGGTCCATGACCGTGGAGGCCGGTGGCCCGCCATGGGTCTGATCCTTCCGCTGGTCCTTGCCGAGGCGGGGATCTTCCTTGTCCTGGTGCTGACCGGAGAACTCGCGGTGGCGGCGGCCGTCGCCGGATTTGCCGTCCTGGCGATCATGAGCACGGTTCTGGCATGGCCCCTCGTTTCGGGCGTGGGGCGCGTCAGGTCGTGGGTTGTCCGGCGGAACGACTTGCCGGATCTGGAGCCACCGGGGCTGCGCGGTGGCGCACTTGTTTCGCAGTTGCAGTCCGTCCTCTACGCCGTGACACACGCTCTCGATGAGCGCGACACGCGCATTGACCGCCTGGCAAGGGACAACGATCACCTGCTTGATGCCCTGAGGGCTCCTGTCCTGCTGGTCTCGAAGGACAGCACACTGGTGCGTTTCAACGGTGCGGCGGGCCGGGTCTTCGGCGAACTCAGGGCCGGACAGCACGTTTCCAGAATCCTGCGGGATCCCGGTTTCGACAGCGCTGTCGCGGCAGGTCTTGGCGACGGCCTCTCCAGTGTCGTGGAAATCGTCGTGACCCGGGACCACGTCGCCAGCCACTATGTCCTTGATGTCGCACCGCTCCCCGCCGGAATGGGCGATGCGTCGCTGATGGTGGTTTGCCACGATGTCACCGGGGCCCGCATGACCGAGAAGATGCGCGTGGATTTCGTGGCCAATGCGAGCCACGAGATCCGTTCGCCGCTCGCCACGCTCGTCGGCTGCATCGAGACCCTGCAGGGTCCGGCAAGGGACGATGCCGACGCGCGGGCCAGGTTCCTGGCGATGATGGAAGCTCAGGGCACGCGCATGGCGAACCTGGTCGAGGACTTGCTGTCACTGTCGCGCATCGAGATCCAGGAACACACCCAGCCCACCGGGGAGGTCGCCATCGAGCCGCTGTTGTGCCGCCTCGCATCCACGCTTCACTTCGAAGCGGACAGGCGGTCGATGACCATCGATCTCGACATCCCCGACTCCATGCCGGCGGTGCGTGGTGACGAGGCCGAGATTGAACAGGCCCTCTACAATCTCATCGCCAACGCCATCGGCTATGGCAGGCAGGGTACCGCGGTCAGACTCGCCGCGGGCGTTGCGGAAAGACCGCCCGATCACCTGTGGGTAGCCCGCGGCCGGCTGGCATGGATTTCCGTCACCGATCAGGGTGACGGAATCGAGGCTCACCACCTGCCACGACTGACCGAGCGGTTCTACCGTGTCGACAAGGCGCGCAGCCGCGAGCGCGGTGGAACCGGGCTCGGCCTTGCCATCGTCAAGCACATTCTCTCGCGCCACCGCGGCGAACTGCACGTGGCGAGCACTCCCGGCAGGGGATCTGTCTTCACGGTGTGGCTGCCCGTCGTGTTTCACGAAAGTGTCATGAAGTCTTCGTAGGGTGGACGTCGATTCACCTTGGACCGTCCACCCTTGGGGGACCATGACATGAAGTCCAGAGTGTTGAATGTCGTCCTCGCTGCAGGCGTCGCTGTCCTGACGGCCGTTGCGGCGACCGCGCAGGACGCGCGGGACACGATCAGGATCGTCGGTTCATCGACCGTGTTTCCGTTCTCGACCACCGTCGCCGAACACTTCGGCCAGAGCAGCGATTTTCCGACACCCGTCGTCGAATCGACAGGTTCGGGCGGTGGACTGAAGCTCTTCTGTGCCGGCATCGGTTTCGAGCATCCGGACGTCACCAACGCCTCGCGCCGCATCAAGTCGAGCGAAGTCGAGCGTTGCGCCGAAAACGGCGTCACGGAGATTACCGAGGTCATGTTCGGCTTCGACGGGATCGTTCTCGGCAACTCGCGCGGTTCGCACCAGCTCTCCATCGACATTCCGGACCTGTGGCTTGCCGTTGCGGCCGAGGTTCCCGATGCGGATGGCAACATTGTCGCCAATCCCTACACGACGTGGAGCGAGATCAACGACTCCCTGCCCGCCGTCGCCATCAGGGTCATGGGTCCGCCGCCGACATCCGGCACGCGTGACGCCTTCGTCGAACTCGTGATGGAGGCAGGATGCGAGCACTTCGAGGCCGTGGCCATGATCGAGGAGTCCGATGAAGACCGCTTCGAGAGCATCTGCGCCTCGGTCCGCGAGGATGGCGCCTTCATCGAGGCCGGGGAAAACGACAATCTGATCGTCCAGAAACTCGAGGCCGATCCGGATGCCTTCGGCATATTCGGGTTTTCCTTCCTCGATCAGAACATCAACAAGATCCAGGGGTCGATGATGAACGGGGTCGAACCGACGTTCGACAACATTGCCTTCGGCGATTATCCGGTGTCGCGTTCGCTCTACTTCTACGTCAAGAATGCCCACCTCGATCTCGTTCCGGGCATCGCCGAGTTCGTGGCCGAGTTCACCAGCGAAGACGCCTGGGGTCCCTTCGGTTACCTTGCGGACAAGGGCCTGATCCCTCTCCCAGACGACGACCGGGCTGCCATGGCGACGTCGGCGAATGCCGCGACGCCTCTCAGCATGTGATACGAATGTCTCTCAAGGCGCCGGCGACCTGCACCCGGCCCCCGGCGCCATTCCTTGTCCAGATGATGCCACCACACGCCGGAGTGTGACCGGACCGTGACCCAGATGATCCTCACCCTGGCGCTGATCTGCCTTGCGGCGGCAGCCTTCCTTGTCGGGCGAAGGAAAGCGGTCAGGGTCACCGGAGGCCGGACGTCCGTCCTTCATTCCCGCCCGGTCTATCATGGCTGGTATGTCGCGCTGGCCTGCGGCCTGCCGGCGGTGTCTCTCTGGTTCCTGGTTCTCCTGGCCGGGGACTGGATGATCGACAGGACCATTGTCACCGCACTTCCGGCTGAGCTTCGGGAGGCCTCCGGTCCGGTCCTGCAGCGATTCCTGAACGATGCCGAGACACTCGCTGGCGGCGGCATGCCGACGATCGGGATCACTCCGGCACTCGAGGCTGCGGCTGCCTCCTTCAGTCACCTCACCCTTCTCAAGCACTGGATCGGATTTGGCGCCGCACTGGGCCTCGGGCTCATCGCGGCCGGGTTGGCGATGCGCCGGATCGACATCTCCCGGCGGACCCGCCAGCCGGTTGAGCGCGTGCTGCTCGTCGTGCTTCTTGCCCTGGCGGCGATTTCGGTCCTGACGACGGCGGGCATTGTCTTTTCGGTGCTTTTCGAGGCCATCCGCTTCTTTGACAAGGTGCCGTTCCTCGACTTCCTGTTCGGCGTGAAGTGGAGTCCGCAGATTGCGCTGAGAGAAGATCAGGTGGGTTCTTCCGGGGCCTTCGGCGCGGTGCCGCTCTTCACCGGAACGCTTCTCATCACTCTCATCGCCATGCTGGTGGCCGGTCCCGTCGGACTCCTCTCGGCGGTCTATCTGACCGAGTATGCCGACCCGCGCCTGCGGACGGCGGCCAAGCCGATACTCGAGATCCTTGCCGGCATCCCCACGGTGGTCTACGGCTTCTTTGCCGCGCTCATCGTTGCCCCTCTATTGCGCGAAGCGGGAACCGGCATCGGACTCGACGTGGCATCGGAAAGCGCCCTGGCGGCGGGGCTGGTCATGGGAATGATGATCATCCCCTTCGTCTCGTCACTCACTGACGATGCCCTCGCCGCGGTACCCGCTGACCTGCGAGACGCTTCCCTCGGCCTTGGTGCGACACAACAGGAGACGGTGACTCGCGTCATCATTCCCGCCGCCCTTCCCGGAATCGTTGCCGGGTTCCTGCTGGCGGTGAGCCGGGCCATCGGAGAAACCATGATTGTGGTCATGGCGGCCGGCCTTGCAGCCAATCTCACGGCGAACCCCTTCGAGGCCGTCACGACCGTGACCGTTCAGATCGTGACGCTGCTTGTCGGCGATCAGGAATTCGACAGCGCCAAGACCCTTGCGGCCTTCGCCCTTGGCCTGACCCTTTTCCTGGTCACGCTGGGACTCAACATCGTCGCACTGAGAATGGTGCAGAAATACCAGGAACAGTATGACTGACACGGCGCGGCCCATGACGTCGGTTCACCAGAGCGACACCTCGCGTGATCGCCTGCGGAGGCGCTACGCCCGGGAGCGAAACTTCAAGATCGTGTCCGTCTTGGCCCTAGCGCTCACCGCCATCTTCCTGGTGGTCCTTCTGGGATCCATTGTTCTCAACGGCTGGTCGGGATTCCTCACCACCAAACTGCGTCTCGAGGTGACCTACTCCGCCGAGCACATCGACGTGGACAATCCGGCGAACGGCAACTTCCGCATGATCGTCCTCGACGGCCTGCGCGAGAGATTTCCCGACGTGACGGAACGCAGGGAGTTGCGGGCACTGCTTGGCATCGTGTCGAACCAGGGCGCCTACGATGTTCGGGACACCCTCCTCGACAATCCGTCACTCGCCGGCACGTCACTGGAGCTGTGGCTCCCGGCAGCAACAGAGGTCGACATGCTCAACAAGGGCTACGTCGACCGCTCCGCGCCCGAGGAACTGCGGCTGATCGACGACCGGACGATTGCCTGGATTGATGCCTTCGAACAGGATGGCGACCTGGCAACCGTCTTCAACTGGACCTTTCTTGCGAGCGGGGATTCTCGCGAACCGGAACTCGCCGGTATCGGCGGTGCTGTCCTGGGGTCGTTCTGGATCCTTCTCGTCACCTTTGTCGTGTCGTTTCCGACCGGGGTGGGTGCGGCGGTGTTCCTCGAGGAGTTTGCACCGAAGCGCCGGTGGGTCGACATCATCGAGGTCAACATCAACAACCTTGCCGCCGTTCCCTCGATCGTCTTCGGCCTGCTGGGGCTCGCCGTCTTCCTGAACGTCATGCACTTGCCGCGTTCGGCGCCGGTCGTTGGCGGCCTGACCCTCGCCCTGATGACCTTGCCGACGATCATCATCACCACGCGAGCGGCGCTGAAGGGCATACCGCCCTCGATCAGGGATGCGGCTCTCGCCGTTGGCGCCTCCGAGGTGCAGGTGGTCTCGCACTTCCTGCTGCCGCTGGCGATGCCGCGGATCCTCACCGGAGCGATCATCGGCATGGCGCGTGCGTTGGGGGAATCGGCACCATTGCTCATGGTCGGCATGGTGGCCTTCGTTGTCGATCTGCCGTCCGGGCCAACCGATCCGGCAACGGCGCTTCCGGTGCAGGTCTTCCTGTGGGCGGACAGTCCCGAACGCGGCTTTGTCGAGAAGACATCCGCCGCGATCATGGTCTTGCTCGTGTTTCTGATCGCCATGAATGGCCTGGCGGTCTACCTGAGGCAACGGTTCGAGATCAGATGGTAGAAGCGGAGGCAACCCGTGATGCGCCGCGCGTGAAGATGAAGACGCGCGGCCTCAAGCTGTGGTACGGCGGCAAGCAGGCGCTGGCCGGCATCGACCTCGACGTGGCCGAACACCAGGTCACCGCCCTCATCGGTCCCTCGGGATGCGGCAAGACAACGTTCCTGAAGTGCCTCAACCGCATGACCGACACCATCAATGACGTGACGACTGAAGGCAGCGTCACTCTTGACGGCGTCGACATCCGGGACCGTTCGGTCGATGTCGTGCAGCTGCGTGCGCGTGTCGGCATGGTCTTCCAGAAACCCAATCCCTTTCCCAAGACGGTTTACGACAACATCGCCTATGGCCCGCGCATTCACGGCCTTGCCGCCAACCGCCGCGAGCTTGACGACATCGTTGAATCAAGTCTGCGCCGCGCCGGGCTGTGGGAGGAGGTATCGGGCCGTCTCGGCGACATCGCGACCGGCATGTCCGGAGGCCAGCAGCAGCGCCTGTGCATTGCCCGCTCGATCGCCGTGGCGCCCGAAGTGATCCTGATGGACGAGCCCTGCTCGGCGCTTGATCCGATCTCGACGGCGCGCATCGAGGAGCTGATCGACGATCTGCGGACGAAGTACACGATCGTCATTGTCACCCACAACCTGCAGCAGGCGGCGCGGGTCTCGCAGATGACCGCCTTCTTTCACCTGGGCCGGCTGATCGAGGTCAACGGCACGGCCGAACTCTTCCAGAGCCCGGCCGATTCCATGACCGAGGACTACATCACCGGCAGGTTCGGATAATCATACTTGGCTGAGGATTTCCCCATGACTGTCCAGCACACCGTCCGTTCCTTCGATTCCGAACTCGAGGAGGTCACGAACCGTGTTCTCGCCATGGGCGGAATCGTGGAAGACCAGATCCGCAACGCCATGCAGGCCCTGGTGGACGGCAACCGCACCCTTGCCCAGAACGTCATCGACAGCGACCAGAGGGTCGACGCCCATGAACGCGAGGTGGAAGAACTGGTCACACGCATCGTGGCGCTGCGACAGCCTCTGGCCGAGGACCTGCGGCGCATCATGACGGCGCTGAAGACGGCCAGCAATCTCGAGCGCATGGGCGACCTTGCGACCAATGTCTCCAAGCGCATCCTCATCATCGAGGACACGACGGGAATGCCGCAGCGCGAGGCCCTGAGGCGACTGGGCGCGGCCGTCTACAACATGACGACCGATGTCATGAACGCGTTCCGCGATGGCGATGCGGATCTGGCCGAGCGGGTGTGGCGTCAGGACGAGTTCATCGACGAGATGTACAGTTCCGTCTATCTCGCGATCCTCGCCGACATGATCGCCGATCCGAAACTCATCGCGTCCGGAACCCAGGTCCACTTCATCGCCAAGAACATCGAACGCATCGGCGACCACGCCACCAACATCGCCGAGATGGTGACCTACATGATTCTGGGCCGGTTGCCGGACCGCGACCGGCCCAAGGCGAATTCCGTGATCGGAGTGGAAGGTGAGACAGTCGAGAACGGCAGCTGAGAAAAGCGAAGCCACCGCCCTCGTCGTTGATGACGAGGAACCGATCCTCGAACTGGTGCGCTACAACATGGAGGCCGACGGATTCCGGGTCCTGACCTGCGGCGACGGCCGCGAGGCGCTCATCCTCGCAGAGGAGGAGAACCCGGACATCGTCATACTCGACTGGATGCTGCCTGGATTGAGCGGACTGGAAGTCTGCCGGCGCATGCGCCGCGATCGCAACCTGTCGCATTTGCCGATCATCATGCTGACGGCCCGGGCTGACGGAGCGGACCGTGTCAGGGGACTCGATGTCGGTGCCGACGACTATGTGCCCAAGCCCTTTGCGCCTTCCGAACTGCTGGCGCGCGTTCGTGCCGTGCTGCGCCGCATCCGCCCTGCCCTGACCGGCGAATCGCTGGCCTGTTCGGACCTTGTCATGGACCTTGCGGGACGCCGTGTCGTGCGAGCCGGCCAGCGCATTCATCTCGGGCCCAAGGAGTTTGCCATCCTCAGACTCTTCATGGAGAACCCGGGACGGGTGTTCGGTCGTGAGCAGATTCTCGACAGGGTCTGGGGTATCGACTCGTTCATCGGTGACAGGACTGTCGACGTGCATATCGGCCGGTTGAGAAAGGCACTCAACGTTACCGGGGGCGGCGAACTCATCCGCACCGTTCGCACGGCGGGATACGCCCTTGATGCCGACTGAGGTTTCTGCTTGATAGGTGGCGGAAACGGCCGGGAAGGGTGTCCATGGCAATCGACTTCGATGTTTATGACGACGACAACGTCTTCGCGAAGATCCTGCGTGACGAGCTTCCCTGCACCGTGGTGCGCGACGAGGAACACGTGCTGGCTTTCAGGGACATCGCGCCCCAGGCTCCCGAGCATGTGCTTGTCATCCCCAAGGGGCGCTACATCGCCCACGACGATTTCCACCGCAACGCCAGCGACACGGAGATCGTCGCCTTCTGGAAGGCCGTGGGGGAAATCTGCGACGCGCTCGGAGTCCATGACCGTGGTCACAGGCTGATCGCCAACCAGGGACGGGATGGCCACCAGGTCGTTCCCCACTTCCACGTCCATATCCTTGCCGGGAATGATCTCGGTCCCATGTTGCCGGGAACGTCGAGCTGAACCATTTCGGCGGCATGGACAGGACCCGGGCTCTGGTTTACACCTCCGCCTTCCCGCGAGGAGCGAATCCTCCATGCCATTCGCCCTGCTCAAACACGGCCTCTTGCGGCGTCGCAACGTCGCCGACGCCTTTCCCAAACCCGGAGAACTGAAGGACTCGTACGACATCGTCATTGTCGGCGGCGGCGGTCACGGCCTGGCAACGGCCTACTATCTTGCGGTCGATCACGGGATTACCGATGTCGCGGTGCTTGAACGCGGGTACATCGGCGGCGGCAACACCGGCCGCAACACGGCCATCATCCGTTCCAATTACCTGACGCCGGAAGGCGTGAAGTTCTATGACGAGTCGATACGGCTCTACAAGGACCTCTCCAACGACTTCGACATGAACATTCTCTATTCGGAGCGCGGCCACTACACCCTGGCGCACACCGACAGCGCCATCAGGACCATGCGGTGGAGAGCCGAGGTCAACAAGCACTTCGGGATCGAATCGGAACTCGTGATGCGGGACGATCTCATGAAGATGGTGCCGCAGCTCGATTACTCCGAGGATGCCCGCTATCCCATCCTCGGCGCGCTCTACCATGCGCCCGGAGCGATCGCCCGCCACGACGCCGTGGCTTGGGGCTACGGGGCCGGCGCGGCGCGGCGCGGCGTCCACATACACCAGAACACGGAGGTCACCGGCTTCGAGATGACCGGAGCCAACGGCCACGCGGGACGTGTCACCGGGGTGAAGACCAACCGCGGAACCATCCGCGCCGGCAAGGTGCTGCAGGCGGTGGCCGGCATGTCCGGTGAGGTGGCGGCGATGGCGGGCTTCAGGTTGCCGCTGAAGACGATTCCGCTCCAGGCCTGCGTCAGCCAGCCCCTGAAACCCTTCCTCGACGCCATCGTCGTCTCGGGAAGCCTGCACGTCTACGTCAGCCAATCGTCCCGCGGCGAACTCGTCATGGGAGGTTCCACAGACCCCTACGGGGTCTACATGACGCGCTCGACACTCGATTGGAAGGAAGGCCTGATGATGCACATGCTGGAACTGCTCCCCTTCATTTCCGAAGTGAAGCTGCTGCGGCAGTGGGCCGGCATGACCGACATGACACCGGACTTCGCGCCGATCATGGGAGAGACCCCCGTCGACAACTACTACATCGATGCCGGCTGGGGGACGTGGGGGTTCAAAGCCACGCCGGTGTGCGGCAAGGAGAACGCACGCATGCTGGCGACCGGTGAGGTCGGAGACCTCATTCAACCGTTTGCACTCCAGCGCTACCACGACTTCAACCTGGTCGGGGAAAAGGGCGCGGCCAGCGTGGGTCACTGAAGGAGGCCGTCGGACGATGAAGATCATGCCGTGCCCGCTCAACGGTCCGCGCAACATCTCGGAGTTCGCCTGCGGTGGCGAGGTGGAGCGCCTGCCGCCGCCAGACTGCGATCACGCAACGTGGATTGACTACGTCTACCTCGAGAACAACACCGCGGGCATCGTCCGCGAGTGGTGGTATCACACACCCACCGCCTACTGGTTCGTCGCCGAACGCGATACCCGCACCGACGAGATTCTCCGGACCTGGCCGGCCGGCGAGTTCCTTGCCGAATTCGGAGAAGGACGATGATCCCCGGACGCCTTCCCTCGTCGCCGGTCCAGCTGATCGACCGGTCCAGGCCGCTCTGCTTCACCTTTGACGGACGCGGATACGAAGGATACGCCGGGGATACCATCACCAGCGCCTTGCTTGCTGCCGGTGTCAGGGTGCTGTCGCGTTCCTTCAAGTATCACCGCCCGCGGGGAACGCTGTCGGCTGCCGGCCACGATGCCAACAGTTTCGTGCAGATTGGCGATGAACCCAACGTGGTGGCCGATACCAGGCTGGTCGAGGACGGCATGGTGGTCGAGGCGCTGAATGTCTTCGGCAGCCTTGACAACGACAAGGCGCGCCTTCTCGATCACTTCGGGCGTTTCCTGCCGGTTGGATTCTACTACAAGACCTTCTACCGCCCGAAGGGCGCGTGGAAGGTGTGGGAGCCGGTGGTTCGCCGCCTTGCGGGTCTCGGAACGGTCAATCCCTCGACGCTGCACGGCTACTACGACAAGCAGTACCTGTGGGCCGACGTGGTCGTTGTCGGCGGTGGTCCTGCGGGCATGGCGGCGGCCCTCGAGGCGGCGGCGGTCAGCCGTGCGGCCGAGGTGCTGCTCGTCGAGGAGAACCCTTGGCTGGGCGGCTCGCTGACCTATGCGCGTTTCGATGCCGAGGGGGAACGGGCCGCGCGCGAGCGGGAGTCGCTCGTGGCCGCGGTCGAGGGATGCGACAACATCCGCGTCCTCACCGGCGCCGTGGCCAACGGCTGGTTCACGGACCATTTCATTCCCGTCATCCAGGGCAACCGCATGTTCAAGGTGCGGGCGGGATCCGTGGTCGTGGCCACCGGATCCTGGGAACAGCCCCTGGTGTTCCGCAACAACGATCTTCCCGGGGTGATGTACGGATCGGCGGCCCAGCGTCTGGTCAACCGGTATGGTGTCAGACCCGGCAGCCGGGCGGTCGTCGCTACCGCCAACGCCGACGGCTATGCCACCGCACTCGATCTCATCGGTGCCGGAGTCGACATTGCCGCGGTGGCTGAACTCGGTTCCCAGATCCCGCGGCACGACCTTGCGGCGGCCGTGTCGGATCACGGGGTGCCGATTTTGCCGCGATCGACCGTGGTCGAGGCAGAATCTGGCCCGTGGAAGGACACCATCGAGGCGGCGCGCATTGCCGAGATCACCGGACCCGGCACGACGGCCGCCCGGCACAAGGTCCATGACTGTGACACCATCGTGACGTCTGTCGGCTGGCAGCCCGCTGCCAACCTCGTCTGGCACGCCGGTGGCCGGACTCCCTACAACGAGACGACGTCCATGCTCGAGATCGGCAAACTGCCGGAGGGCATGCATGCGGCGGGGTCCGTGGCCGGGTGTTTCCGCATCGACACGGTGATCGAGGAAGGCCGACGCGCCGGCTGGCTGGCCGCCCGCGACGCCGGTTTCAACGGCACTGCCATGCCGGTGGTGCGCAACGATCGCGGTGAAACGGGGCAGAATCATCCCTGGCCCATGTTCGAGCACCCGAAGGGCCGCGATTTTGTCGATTTCGACGAGGACCTGCAGGTCCACGACCTGAAAGACGCGGTCTTGGAGGGTTACACCCACATCGAGCTGATGAAGCGCTTCTCCACATGCGGCATGGGACCCAGCCAGGGTCGCCATTCCTGGCTCAACGCGATTCGCCTCAACGCCCGGGAGAACGGCATCAGTGTCAACGAAGCCGGCATGACGACGCAGAGGCCACCCTACACGGCCGAGAAGCTGGGCGTCCTGGCGGGCCGCAGTTTCGAGCCCGAGCGACTCACCGCCATGCACTGGCGCCATGTCGAGGCCGGCGCCCGCATGATGCAGGCCGGCGCCTGGTACCGTCCGGAACACTATGGCGGCGATGACAGGGACGCCGTGATCGAGGCCGAATCGCGTCATGTCCGGGAGAAGGTCGGTCTCATCGACGTGTCGACCCTGGGCGGGCTCGAGATTCGCGGCCCCGACGCCGCAGACATGATGGAACGCATGTATACCTGGGCCTACAGAAAGCAGCTGGTGGGCCGCGCCCGCTACACGCTGATGACCGACATGACCGGCGTCATCACCGATGATGGAGTCGCCTGCAGGCTGCATGAGAACCACTATTACGTCACGGCCACCACGTCCGGGGTCGATGGCGTCTACCGGGAGATGCTGTTCTGGAATGCGCAGTGGCGTCTCAAGGTCGACATTACCAACGTCACGGGCGCCTGGTGCGGTGTCAACATTGCCGGACCAAGGTCGCCTGCCGTGCTCACCCGCCTCACCGACGAGAAACTCGATGCCGGATCCTTCCCCTACATGGCCGTCAGGCAGGCGAGCGTCGCCGGCATTCCCTGCCGCCTGCTGCGGGTCGGATTCGTCGGCGAACTTGGATACGAGATCCATTGCCCGGCGCACTCGGGCGAGGCCCTGTGGGATGCCCTGATGGAAGCCGGCAGGGATCACAACATCAGGCCCTTCGGTGTGGAATGCCAGAGACTTCTGCGACTCGAGAAAGGCCACATCATCGTCAGCCAGGATACCGACGGCCTCACCAATCCCCTGGAGGCGGACATGGACTGGGCGCTGGCCAAGAAGCGTCCCTTCTTCATCGGCAAGCGGTCCATCGACATCCAGCGCGACAACGTCCAGCGCAAGCTGGTGGGATTCGAGATCGAATCCCGCGAACACGACGGCAGTATCCCCAGAGAGTGCCACCTGGTGATCCGCGACGGGGACATTACCGGCAGGGTGACGTCCTGCAGCTACTCGCCGACTCTCGACAAGGTGATCGGGCTCGCCTATGTGGCGCCCGATCAGGCAGAGCCGGGAAGCACATTCCAGGTCAGGATCAAGTCCGGGCGCGTTGACGGCCGCCGGGTGAGAATTACGCCCGATACGTACGTTGCCTGCCGGGTCGTGCCATTGCCCTTCTACGACCCGGAGAACGCCCGTCAGGAACCAGGGAACGCAGGACCATGAGCGCCACCGGTTGCTCACCGCGGGAAGAGCCGATGACACGGCCAGAAAAGCTTCAGCGTCGGTCCCATCTCTACCGGATCTGCCGCGAGGCCGGCGCTCACTGGCGCGCCATGAACGGCTTTGGCGTGCCGGCGCACTATGGCGATGTCGATGGCGAGACCGCCGCCGCGGCGCGTCTGGCCATCGCCGATCTGACGGCATTGCCGCGGGCAGGATACAAGGGCTGGGGAATGGCGGACTGGATCCAGGGCCAGGGGGTGTCCCTGCCTGAACCCAACCGGGCCTCCCGCCAGGAAGACGGCACCCTGGCCTGCCGGCTTTCCTCCGGGGAACTCCTGCTGCTCGCCGATGACGACCAGGCGTCGCTGATCGATCGTCTCGGAGAGGCCTGGTCCATCGACGATGCCGTCTGCTTTCCGGTCCCGCGCGCCGATGCCAGCGCGCGCCTTGCGGTGACCGGTGACGAGAGCGCTGAGATGATGGCGAAGATGTGCGGTGTCGACCTGCGAAGCCACCGTTTCGCCGACCACGCCATCGCTCAGACCAGCGTGGCCCGCATGAATGTCATCGTCCTGCGCAACGACCGGGGCTCCTCACCCGCCTATGACCTGATCTTCGACAGCGCCTCGGCGGTCTACCTCTGGGGGTGTCTTGTCGACGCCATGGCGGAATTCAGCGGACGCGTCGTCGGCATCGATGCCCTCGACGCGCTGCGCGGCTGACCACGGATCAGGAACGCCGGTCCGGGCAACGCTTCTCGATTGCGTCCCACACCCTGGATTCCAGTCTGCTGCCGTCGAAACGGTTGATCTCCTGGATTCCGGTCGGTGAGGTGACATTGATTTCCGTCAGCCAGTCGCCGATGACATCGATGCCGACGAGAACCATGCCGCGGCGCACCAGTTCCGGTCCGATGGTGCGGCAGATCTCGAGGTCGCGGGGGGTCATGGCCGCACGCTCGGGTCGGCCCCCGACATGCATGTTGGAGCGCGCCTCGCCCCTGGGCGGCACGCGATTGATGACGCCGGCAGGTTCGCCATCGATGAGAATGATCCGCCTGTCCCCCTGCCGGACTTCCGGAAGGTAGGCCTGGACCATCAACGGTTCCCGCGAGACGCCGGTGAACATTTCGTGGAGAGAGGCAAGATTCTCGTCGCCGGGGGGAATGTGGAAGACGCCGGCGCCACCGTTGCCGTAGAGCGGCTTGACGATGATGTCGCGGTGCTCGTCACGAAACGTCCGCATCGCCTCCAGGGAACGGGTGATCAGGGTCGGCGGCATGATGCCCGGAAACTCCGTCGCGAAGAGTTTTTCCGGCGCGTTCCTCACGCCGGCCGGGTCGTTGACGACCAGGGTGGCGGGACGGAGTTTCTCGAGAAGGTGGGTGGCGGTGATGTAGGCCATGTCGAACGGTGGATCCTGGCGCATGAGCACCACGTCAACCGTCGCCAGATCCAGCCAGCGCGCCTCGTCGAGACTGACATGGTCTCCCTTCCTGCGCCTCAGGGCCATTGGCCGGCAATGGGCAAGGACGGCGCCGTCGCGGAACACCAGATCGTCCGGCTGGTAGAACCACAACCTGTGACCGCGTTCCTGGGCCTCGAGAGCGAGAACGAAGGTGGTGTCCGCATCGATGTCGACGGATTCCACCGGATCCATCTGGAAGGCAACGTCCAGCGTCATGGAATCGAGACTCAGCCGCCCACGATGCGAACGTAGCTCACCACCTCTTCGACACCGGAAATCGTGCGCGCATGGTTGAGCACGCGTTCGAGTTCCGCGTCATCCCTGGCAATTCCCGTGATGTAGACCACGCGGTCGACGGTCTCCACGTTGAAATTGATCTTGGAGACATCGGAATCGAACAGCAGCAGGGCGCGCAATTCGTTGGAAATGGCGATATCCGCGAGGGACATACTTCCGGCATTGGCCGCGTCGACATCGATCTCGTTCCTCACCTCGGCGACCCCCTCGGCCTGCCAGGCAAGACGCACGGCCTCCATGCGCAGGCGTGCTTCGCCGACGTTCCCGGTCAGCAGGACACGCCCTTCGGTCACATCGAGGGAAACACCTGAAAGCGCGCCATCGTTGGTCTCGTTGAACTGTGTGAAACGCTGGGAAATGTCGAAGGTGACCGCCAGGTCATCGACCTGCTCGCCAAGACTGCGCTCCTCGGCAATCGACACGCCGCTCGTGGCCACCGCCCCCACGGCGAGGCCGACGCATCCCCCAAGCAGTGGAGCGACGACAAGGAGAAGGAGAAGGGCGGGCATGGTGCCTCTGATGGGTGGACGGGTGTCATAATGCGCCCATCACGCCGCTGTGATCAAGGTCGCCTGGACCTTGCCGGCGCCGCGGCGCATGATCGCCGGTGATGACGCGAACGTTCTTCATCATCGTCGCCCTGGCTCTGGCAGCGTGCAAGACCGTGCCGGAGAATGCAGCGGTTGTCAGTGAACCGGAATCCATCGTGGAGGAGACGGATCCGGTCTCCGAACCGGATGAGGCCGGCATCGCCACGGAATCGGCGAACGGCTACAAGGTCGGATTCCTCGTTCCGCTGTCCGGAGAGTACGGCGGGCTGGGCCGCAGCCTTCTCGATGCCGCCACCCTGGCGCTCTTCGACGTCGGTCGCGACGACATCGAATTCGTCGTCGCAGATACCGCCTACGGTGGGGCGGCAGCCGCCCGGCAGGTCGTCAGCGCCGGTGTCGATGCGGTGATCGGACCGTTGCAGGCCCGGTCCATCGACGAGGCTGCGGGGATACTCGCCGGACCGAAAGGGCATGTCTTCGCCCTCACATCCGGTCCCGTCGCTGCCGATGCCGGCATCCTTGTGATGGGTCACACTCCGGACCAGCAGGTGAGACGCCTCGTCCACCATGCCGTGGCGACCGGCAACGTGCGCTTTGCCCTGCTGGCGCCGCGGTCTCCCTTCGGCGAACGCATGGCCGGAATCCTGCGCAGGGCCGTTGCCGAGGCAGGCGGGCTTGTGACTGCCGAGGTGTTTCATGACCCTGCAGGAAACGACATCGATGCCGCTGTCGCGGCCCTGGCCGCCACTCCCGTCCATCCTGGTGACACAGCCCGCGCCATCGCCTGGTTGCAGGACCAGGAGGGGCTCGCTGCGGAGGTTGCGATCGAAAGGCTGCTCGGCCCCGCAAACCAGCGCGCCTTCGATGCCGTGTTCCTTCCCGGTTCCAGTCCGCTCCTGCAGAGAATCGCCGCCTGGATGGGTCATCACGATTTCCTCGCCGGTGATGTCCAGCTGTTCGGCCTCGATACCCTCGACGATGCGGCGCTGTTTCGCGAACCGCTCATGAACGGCGCGTGGTTCGCCGTGCCACCCGATGCCGGACGCAGCGCCATGCTTGGCCGCTTCCGCGACTCATTCGGTTACGACCCGGGCGATGCGGTGACACCCGCCTACGACGCCATGGCGCTGGTTTCCGCCGTCATCTCGGGTCCGCGGCAACGCCAGATCGGCGACTGGCGCGGTTTCGGCGGGATCGACGGACTCTTCCGTTTCCTTGCGGACGGTCGCACCGAAAGACAGCTTGCGGTCATGCGCATTACCCCGACGGGCCCTGTCGTCGAAGACGCCGCGCCGGCCGCCTTCGCCCCGCCGGCGGATCCTGGCGCCTGAGGCGATGCGCTTCTACAGCAGCCTTTCCAGGACGGCGTTGAGAACATTGTGACCGCGGGGGGTCGCGGCGAGACCGCCGTTGCGGCGGCTGAGGAAGCCAGCGTCGATCAGGGTGCCCAGCGCCGCCGCGTCGAGGCGGTCGGACCAGTCAGGACCGGCCGCGCGGACGAGATCGTCCCCATCGAGGCCCGCTGTGAGGCGCAGCCCCATCATGAGCACTTCCCGCAGACGCTCCGTGCCCTTCACCGTTTCCCTGTCACGGGTCGCATGACCGTGTTCGTGGACGCGCGCCAGCCAGGTCTCCGGACGCCGTTCCTGACGCCGCTCGATGCTGACCCCGGGTGCAGAGTCGAGTCGGCCGCAGGCGCCGGGACCGATACCGACCCATTCGCCGGAACGCCAGTAGACGAGATTGTGGCGACATTCCTCTCCCGGCCGCGCGTGATTGGAAATCTCGTAGGCCGGCAAACCTGCCTGCAAGGCAAGATCCTGAGTGACGTCGCGCATGTCGGCCCGCGCATCGGCAGGGGGAAGGACGAGGTCGCCGCGCGCTGCCAGCGTTGCAAACCGGGTGCCAGGCTCAATGGTGAGCTGGTAGAGCGACAGGTGATCGGCGCCCAGGGCGAGCGCTCCGGCCAGTTCGTCGCGCCAGCCGGGGACGGTCTGGCCGCTGCGGCCATAGATGAGATCGAAGGAAAGGCGATCGAAGGTGCGTCGTCCGGCCGCGATGGCGGCGCAGGCATCGGCAACGTCATGGCGTCGCCCGAGTGCCCGCAGGGCAGCGTCGTCGAGAGCCTGGACGCCGATCGAGATACGGTTGATGCCGGCGCTGCGGTAGCAGGCAAAGCGGCTGGCGTCTGATGAGCCCGGGTTCGCCTCCAGGGTGACCTCCACGTCCTGTCCGGCGGTCCAGTGACCGGCGATCGCCGAGAGGACGGCCTCGACCGTCGCCGGCGCCATGAGTGATGGTGTTCCGCCGCCGAAGAAGACGCTCGTCACCTCTCGCCCTTGCGCCAGGGAGGCCATGAAGGCGATTTCGCGCGTGAGGGCACGGCTCCATGACTGCTCGTCGATGGCGGTGCGGACATGGCTGTTGAAGTCGCAGTAGGGACACTTCGACTGACAGAAGGGCCAGTGGACATAGACCCCGAATCCCGGGGCAGCGGTCATGCCAACGCTGCCATGAGCGCGCGGAAGGCACGGGCGCGATGGTTGGTGGCCATCTTTCCGGTCATCGACATCTCGCCATAGGTCAGGACATCCCCGGCGGGCACGAAGACGGGATCATAGCCGAACCCGTTCGTTCCCCTCGGTGGAAAGGTGAGCGTTCCCTCGACGATGCCGGAGAAGGTCCGGCTTGTTCCGTCCGGCCAGACCAGGGCCAGAACACAGTGGAAGGCCGCATCGGGGGCCGGCACTCCGGCAAGGAGACGCTCGAGCCGGACGATGGCGGCGGCAAAGTCTCGGGTCTCCCCTGCCCAGCGGGCGGAGTGGATACCCGGTGCACCGTCGAGCGCGGCGACAGCAAGGCCGGAATCGTCGGCCAGCGCCGGCAGGCCCGTTGCCTGCGTGGCGCTTGTGGCCTTCAGCAGCGCATTGGCTGCAAAGGTCTCCCCGGTCTCCTCCGGGACGGCAAGGCCCAGTTCGCCCGCACCCGTCACACGGACATCGAGACCGTGCAGGAGATCGGCAATCTCCGCCACCTTGCCGGCATTGTGGCTGGCAATGACGAGGTGCGGCGGAAGCGCCATCAAGCCGTTCCAAGTGCCGATCGTTGCAGCTCGACGATGCGGTCGATGCCGAAGCGGGCGAGATCGAACAGTTGGTCGAACTGGTCGCGGGTGAAGGCCTTTCTCTCGGCGGTCGTCTGGATCTCGATGATGGCGCCGGTGTCCGTCATCACGAAGTTGGCGTCGGCCTCGGCCGCGGAATCCTCCTCGTAGTCGAGATCGAGAACCGCGACACCGCCAACGATTCCGCACGATACGGCCGCCACCATGCCGGTCACCGGCCGGGCATCCTGCCCGTGGCCGGGAAAGACGGTATCGATGGCCTGGCGGAGGGCCACATACGCTCCCGTGATGGCCGCCGTGCGGGTGCCTCCATCGGCCTCGATGACATCGCAGTCGACGATGAACTGGCGTTCGCCCAGTCTTGCAGGATCGATCACGGCCCTCAGGCTGCGGCCGATGAGGCGCTGAATCTCGAGAGTCCGGCCGGACTGCCTGCCGCGCGACGCCTCGCGCACGGTGCGAGAGTGGGTGGAGCGCGGCAGCATGCCGTACTCCGCGGTGACCCAGCCGCGCCCCTGGCCTCTCATCCACACCGGAACGCGGCCTTCGAGAGAGGCGGTGCACAGCACCCGGGTATGGCCGAAACGCACCATGCAGGAACCTTCCGCGTGTCGCGCGGCACCGGTGTGGAGTTCAATCGTGCGCAGCTCGTCGGCAGCGCGGCCGGATGGTCGGGTCATGGCATGGCAAGAGGAGGCGGTGGACCCGCAAACTAGACCCTGGGGGCGATCTTGGGAAGTGCGTCCGGGATCCCCGGAACACGTTGAATTCAGGGACATCAGTTCCTACATGGACTGCTGCGGAATGTCCTTCGCTGCAGCTGTCGATGGCGACAGCGGCAATGTTCACTCACGGCGGGCCTTGTGATTCAGGAACTCGACAGCCGGTCACGCAAGATCCTCAGCATTCTCGTGGACGAATTTGTCCGCACGGGAGAGCCTGTCGGCTCGCGTTCGATCGCCCGCAAGTTCCCGAGCACGCTGTCGGCCACGACCGTGCGCAACATCATGTCGGATCTCGAGGATGCCGGCCTCATCGCCGCTCCTCACACGAGCGCCGGTCGCCAGCCCACCAATCTCGGGCTCCGACTCTTTGTCGAGGCTCTCCTGGATGTCGGCGACCCCTCCGGCGAGGACCGCGCGGCGATCGTGGCGGCATGCCAGGAGGCGGGCCGCAACTACGAAGAGGTCCTGGAGGCAGCGACCAATCTTCTCTCGGACCTCACGCACCATGCCGGTGTTGTCGTGGCGCCGAAGATGGACACGCCTTACCGCCACATCGAATTCGTGTCCCTGTCCGCCGATCGGGCCCTCGTCATTGTCGTCCACGAGAACGGCATGGTGGAGAATCGCATCATCCAGCTTCCCTCCGGAGTCACGCCGTCGACCCTCGTGCACGCCGGCAACTATCTCTCGGCGCGGCTCGCGGGACGCACCTTCAGCGAGGCGGTGGACGAGATCACCCGCGAACTCGATCTCCACGAGGCGGAGCTCGATACCCTGTCAAGGCGGGTCGTGGAAGCCGGTATCGCGACATGGACGGGGGACCGGGCCGACGATGACCGCGCCATACTGATCGTCCGGGGACAGGCCAACCTGCTCGACGACATCAAGGCCATGGCCGATCTCGAACGCATTCGCGACCTGCTCGACAAGCTCGACCAGGCGCGGCACATGATGCAGCTCATCGACCTCACGCAGGACGCTGACGGTGTCAGCATCTTCATCGGCGCCGACAACGATCTCTTCCGCCTGTCGGGCTGCGCCACCATCGTGGCGCCGGTCACCGATGCATCGCGACGATTCATCGGCACCCTGGGCGTCATCGGCCCGACCCGCATGAACTACGCCAGGATCATTCCCATGGTGGACTACACGGCGCGGGTGGTCGGCCGCCTGCTGGGCTGATGACCGCACCGAGAGGTAAACAGGAAGGACAGATGACAAGCACATCCGAAACAGAAACCGACGAGGCCGCAGAGTGCAGCGACGGAGTCGAGACGGCGGAGGCGGAAGAAGCCGCCGCCGCCGCGGAGGCCGACGACCAGGAAGCCCGGATCGCCAAACTCGAGGCGGAGGTGGCGGATCTCAAGGACCGCCTGCTGCGGGCTGCGGCCGAGACGGAAAACATCAGGAAGCGCTCCCTCAAGGATGTCGAGGATGCGAGGAAGTTCGCCACGCGGCAGTTTTCAGGAGATGTGCTGGCGGTCGCCGACAACCTGGCGCGGGCCCTGGAGTACGTCACTGACGAGGCGCGCAAGGACGATGGGAGCAAGGGCCTCATCGAGGGTGTCGAGATGACCCTCAAGGAGTTCGCCAGCATTCTCGAACGGCACGGGATTCGTCCCGTCGAGGCCATGGGTGAGCCCTTCGATCCCAATCTCCACCAGGCGATGTTCGAGGTGGAAAGCGCCGATGTCGCGGCCGGGCACGTCATGCAGGTCATGCGTGTCGGCTACACGATACACGATCGTCTGCTTCGACCGGCCATGGTGGGCGTGGCGAAGGCGCCGGCGGACGACCAGGCATGAAGGTCCGGCCCTCTTCACGGACGAACGGGTCCGCGTCTTGCGGGCGGGCCAGCGAGACCTATATCTCAACCACTACAGTGACATGAAGACCTGGGGGTCAATGCGGAGCGCCGGAAACCGGGCTTCGACACCGACCCGCCGAAACCCTGGGGAGTTGACGTCATGAGCAAAGTCATCGGTATCGATCTTGGAACCACCAATTCGTGTGTGGCCGTCATGGACGGATCCAATGCGCGCGTGATCGAGAATGCGGAGGGCGTGCGCACCACGCCGTCGATGGTCGCGTTCAGCGACAGCGGCGAGCGCCTGATCGGTCAGTCGGCCAAGCGCCAGGCCGTGACCAATCCCGAAGCCACCCTGTTTGCCATCAAGCGCCTCATCGGCCGGCGTATCGATGATCCGATGACCCGCAAGGACATGGAGCTCGTTCCCTACAAGATCGTCAAGGCGGACAACGGCGATGCCTGGGTTGCCGCCAGGGGAGAGAACTACAGTCCCAGCCAGATCAGCGCCTTCATCCTGCAGAAGATGAAGGAGACCGCCGAGGCCCATCTCGGGCAGCCCGTGACGCAGGCGATCATCACCGTTCCCGCCTACTTCAACGACAGCCAGCGCCAGGCCACCAAGGATGCCGGCAAGATCGCCGGGCTGGAGGTTCTGCGCATCATCAACGAACCGACCGCGGCCGCGCTGGCCTACGGTCTCGACAAGAAGGATTCCGGCACCATCGTCGTCTACGACCTCGGCGGCGGCACCTTCGATGTGTCGGTGCTCGAGATCGGCGATGGTGTCTTCGAGGTCAAGTCGACCAACGGCAACACCTTCCTCGGCGGCGAGGACTTCGACAAGCGGGTGCTCGACTACCTTGCCGAGGAGTTCCAGAAGGAAAACGGCATCGACCTGAGAGCCGACAAGCTGGCCCTGCAGCGCCTCAAGGAGGCGGCCGAGAAGGCGAAGATCGAGCTGTCGAGCGCCGTTCAGACAGAGATCAACCTTCCCTTCATCACGGCTGACCAGTCGGGGCCGAAGCACCTGACGATCAAGTTGACCCGGGCCAAGCTCGAGGCGCTGGTCGATGACCTCATCGAGAGCACGCTGGTTCCCTGCAAGAAGGCGCTCAAGGATGCCGGATACTCGGCCGGCGAGGTCGACGAGGTGGTGCTTGTGGGCGGCATGACGCGCATGCCCAAGGTGCAGCAGAAAGTGCAGCAGTTCTTCGGCAGGGAACCGCACAAGGGGGTCAATCCCGACGAGGTCGTGGCCATCGGTGCGGCCATCCAGGGCGGCATCCTGCAGGGCGACGTCAAGGACGTCCTGCTGCTCGACGTCACGCCGCTGTCCCTCGGAATCGAGACGCTTGGCGGTGTCTTCACCCGCCTGATCGACCGCAACACGACAATACCGACGCGCAAGAGCCAGGTCTTCTCGACAGCCGACGACAACCAGACAGCGGTCACGATCAGGGTGTCCCAGGGCGAACGGGAGATGGCGGCCAACAACAAGCTGCTGGGGCAGTTTGATCTCGTCGGCATCGCCCCGGCGCCGCGAGGCATTCCACAGATCGAGGTCACGTTTGACATCGACGCCAACGGTATCGTCAACGTGTCGGCCAAGGACAAGGCGACCAGCAAGGAGCAGCAGATCCGCATCCAGGCCTCCGGCGGGCTGAGCGATGACGAGATCGAGGCGATGGTGAAGGACGCGGAGAGCCATGCCGAGGAGGACACCAGGAAACGTACTCTCGTCGAGGCAAGGAACGCCGCCGACGCGCTCATCCATTCCACCGAACAACAGCTCGGTGAACATGGCGACAAGGTGGAGCCCGACATCAGGACATCCATCGAGACAGCCATGTCGGAACTCCGCGAGGCACGTGACGGTGAGGATGTCGAAACGATCCAGTCGGCCACCCAGGTCCTGGCCCAGGCGGCCATGAAGCTCGGCGAGGCGATCTACCGGAACCAGCAGGAAACCTCCGCCGGTACCGGAGATGGCGATGACGGTGTCGTGGATGCCGACTTCGAGGAAGTTGACGACGACAGGAAGAGCGGCACCGCCTGACCGTCACGACACGAGCCAGGGTCATGGCGGAACAGGACTTCTACGATGTTCTCGGTGTCGCTCGGGATGCCGATGAGAGCACCATCAAGAAGGCGTATCGCAAGCTTGCGATGAAGTACCATCCTGACCGCAATGCCGGTGATGCCGCTGCGGAGGTCAGGTTCCGGGAGGTCAGCGAAGCCTACGAGGTTCTCAAGGACTCGCAGAAACGGGCCGCCTACGACCGGTTCGGGCATGCGGCGTTCGACGGCTCCATGGGAGCGGGCCAGGGTCATGACTTCGCCAGCAGCTTCGCTGATGTCTTCGACGACCTCTTCGGCAATTTCGGCGGCGGTGGCCGCCGCCGCCGTGGCGGCGGCATGCAGGGCGCGGATCTTCGCCATGACATGGAGATCACGCTCGAGGAGGCGTTTACCGGCAAGAAAGCGGATGTTCGCGTGCCGACCAGCGTGTCCTGCCAGGCATGCGGTGGCAGCGGTGCACAGGATCCCGATGCGACCGCCTCATGCGGCACGTGTTCGGGCTACGGCAAGGTGCGCACCCAGCAGGGCTTCTTCTCGATTGAAAGGACGTGTCCTGCCTGTGGCGGAGCCGGACGGGTCATCCGCGATCCCTGCACGGCGTGTTCGGGCTCGGGCCGCGTGCACAGGGAAACGACGCTCAGCGTCACGATTCCCCCCGGCATCGAGGATGGCATGCGCATCCGCCTCTCGGGCAAGGGAGAGGCCGGGGTGCGTGGCGGTCCACCGGGCGATCTCTACATCATAGTCTCCATCGAGCCGCACCCTTTCTTCCAGCGCGAGGGGGGCGCGGTCTACTGCCGTGTGCCGATTTCCATCACCTCTGCGGCCCTGGGCAGGGACGTGGACATTCCGACCATCGAAGGCACGCGTGCGCGGATTGCCATTCCCCCTGGAACCCAGACCGGTCGCCAGTTCCGCCTGCGTGGCAAGGGAATGAAGGAGGTGCGCGGGCCCCAGCGTGGCGACATGATCATCGAAACCGTGGTCGAGACTCCGGTCAACCTGAACTCACGGCAAAAGGAATTGCTCCGGGAGTTCGACGAGGCCGGCCATTCGGGAAGGCACAACCCCGAAACGGAAGGATTTTTCTCGCGCGTCAGGGACTTCTGGCAGAATCTGACCGATTGACAGGAACCAGGAGGAGTCCATGACCGTGCACGCAGGAATCTCGGGTACATCGGGACGCATGGGCAGGATGCTCGTGCAGATGATCAGCGAACGCGACGACATCGTGGTGGCGGCGGCCAGCGAACATCCATCGAGCGACGCCATCGGCCGGGACGCCGGCGAGGTCGCCGGGGCCGGAACTCTCGGCGTCACCGTCGTCGACAGCGCCGAAGCCCTGTTTTCGTCCTGCGATGTCGTCATCGATTTCTCGTCGCCTGCGGCCACCGTTGCCAATGCCCGCGTGGCGGCAGCCACGGGCAAGGGACTCGTGGCGGGAACCACCGGTCTCGATGCGTCCGCGCGCGACGTGATTGCGGAAGCGTCCCGCACGGCCGCGATCGTCAGCGCCGGAAACATGAGCCTCGGAGTCAACCTTCTCCTCGGCATCACCAGGAAAGTCGCCGCGGCCCTCGACGAGGAGTTCGACATCGAAGTGGTCGAGACCCATCACCGCCACAAGGTGGACGCGCCCTCGGGCACGGCGCTGATGCTGGCCGAGGCCGCCGCGAAAGGGCGCGGTGTCGCCCTCGACGAGGTTGCCGACCGCGGCCGCGACGGCATCACCGGCGCGCGCCGGCGCGGCGCCATCGGCATGGCCGCCATGAGGGGCGGTGATGTCGTCGGCGAGCACCAGGTGATGTTTCTCGCCCCCGGCGAGCGCATCGAGATCGGCCACCGTGCCAGCGACCGGGTCATCTTCGTGCGCGGCGCCATCACGGCCGCCCGGTGGCTGCACAAGCGTCCCGCCGGACTCTACGGCATGGAGGACGTCCTCGGCCTCTCCGGAGACTGATCCAGAGGCTGCCCCCGTTTCGTGTCTTCGTACCCGTATCGGTTTCCTGGATCGTCAGACGAGTCCTTTCTGCTGTCTTTAGATCAAGTCGTCGAGAACGTCGCAAACGCTGCTCTCGTTGGCGAGGCCATGCAAAAACATCGCGTTCAACAGGACGCGCAAAGACGGGCCCGTCCAACCCGGACACTGCATGAAGATCTGCGCATGACCGGGATTTCGGCGTGCTGCCACCGCTTGTTGTGACCGGTTCATCGTTTCGGGTGCCACGATCACCTCAAGAGTGACGAGGTGCCCCTGACGGCCGATGTTGTCTGGTTCTTTCCAACAAGCGGATTCATCGCACAAAAACAGGCGGGACAGTGCAGTAACCGGACTACGTTCGTTCACCCGGCGAAGACGCGCCTTTGCCCCGACCCGCGTCGATCTTCATGAGCAGCGGGGGCAGCAGGAAGAAATCGGCCATGAGAGCCAGGGCGATGACCAGCGCGGTGAGCCTGCCCATGCTGGCGTTGAGTTCGAAGCTGGAGAAGCTGACCACCACGAATCCGGCCACCAGAACAAGAGATGTCGTGACCAGGGCGCGGCCCACTGTCTGGAAGGCAACGCGCACGGCATCGGGAGACGCGTGGCCGAGCTCATGGCGGGCCCTGCGGTACTTGCTCAGGAAGTGCACCGTGTCGTCGACCACGATGCCGAGCGTCATGGCCGTCACCATGGAGAGCGAGACCCCGACCTCGCCGACTGCCCACCCCCAGATGCCGAAGCCCAGCGCGCCGGGAACCAGGTTCGGGACAAGGCTCGCGAGTCCGAGCCGCAGGGATCTGAGCGCGACGATGAGGACGAGGGAAATCCCGACGAGCGCGATGGTGGTCCCCAGCAGCATCGCGACAATGTTGCGCCGACCGAAGTGAGCAAACATCAAGGTGCCGCCAGCGCTCTCGGCGCGGGCGATGTTCGGCGCATTCTCCCCGAGCCATTGCAACGCGCGCCGGTCGAGGGCGATCACTTCGTTGGATGAGAGGGTCTGGGTCGCCACTGTCATGCGGGTCGCCGACTTGTCGACGTCGATCTGGTTGTTGAGATCCAGACCGAAGGGAAGGGACAACTCGTAGAGCAGCAAGAGTTGCGCGGCCAGTTCCTCACTCGCGGGCAGCCGGTACTCCGCCGGATCGTCGCCGTGCATGCTCATGTTGAGCCGCCGGAACGTATCGGTGATGACGTTGACGTGGATCGTTTCGGGCTGCTGCCTGTACCACGCGGCGAACGCGGCAAGATCGGCAAGATAGGCGGGACCGGTGATCCCTCCGGACTCGCCCGCAGCGAGGGCGTACTCCATGGTGTAGAGGCCGGTGAGATTCTCGACGGTGAAGTCCGCGTCGCGGCGAAACTCGACGCTCTCGTCGAAGTAGTGGAGGAAGACGTCGTTCAGTTCGTTGCGAGGTATCGAGACGGCGAGCGCCACCACAATGGCGCAGAACCCCCACCCCAACGCGCGGCGGTGGCGGATCACGAACTCCCCGAGCGCGGCCATCGCCGCATCGCGACGATCCCTGGCCGCGCTCACCCGGATCGGCAGCAGCGAAAGCAGTGCCGGCAGAAGGGTCACGGAAAGCACGAACGCCGCACCGACCCCGAATGCCACGAAGGTGCCCAGATGGCGCAGGGGCGGGGACTCGGAGAAATTCATGCTCAGGAAGCCGAACGCGGTGGTCAGGCAAGCGAGGAAGACCGGCTGGAGATTCACCCGCACCGACTCGACGATAGCGTTCCGCTTGAGCCCGCCGTCCAGCGCCCGGCCCTCCGGCGCGCGTGACGCATCGCTCCGCAGGTGGTGAACGAGGCTCGAGAAAATGTGAACGCAGCTCGCGATCGCGACCGTGAGCACGACCACCGGCGCGATGGCGGAAGGCGCCGTCATCGGCAGTCCCACCCAGCCGCCGAGACCCACCGCGGCCATGACGGAGAGCGCGACCACGAGCATGATGGCGAAGGTCCCGCCCAATCCCCCCGTCAAGAGGACCAGCATCAGAGTCATGGCCACGAAGCTCGCCGGGACCAGGAACTGGAGGTCGCGCAGCGAGACCTCCATGAACGCCTGGTTGAAGACCACGAGGCCGGTCACGCGCACGTCGATACCCGGGAAACGCTCGCGAACCTGGTCGGCGAGGCTGTATGAGAACTCGGCTACCCGGGACCCTTCGCGCATCTGGTCCTCGCCCGGCAGCGCCACGGTGACGTTGACGCCGCTGGCCCCGCCATCGCGCGCGATCAGGCGCCCCGAGAGCAGCGGTTCGGCCATGGCGATCGCACGAATCCGGGAGCGCTCGTCAACATTGCCGAGAGTGGCGCCGTCCACGAGATCGCGGACAAGAATGTCGTCTTCCTGGGCCGTGGTGTGCTGGTGGTTGGTGAGCGAGTCGACGCGGGTCGCGTAAGGAACCTGCCACGACCGCTCGGTGAGCCAGAGCGCGGCCTCGAGCGCAAGGGCGGAGGTGGCGTCCCGGTCTTCAGGCACAACGGCAAAGAACACGTTGCTGGTCTCGCCGTAGGTATTCTCCATTGCCTCGCTTGCGAGAAGCTGGGGGTTGTCTCTGGAGAAGTAGATCCGGTCGTCGGCCGAGAATTCGAGAAATGCCGTTCCGCTCGCGGCGATCCCGACCAGGACCAGAGCGGCGCCGATGATCGGCCACCGCAACTCGATAGCCCAGCCGCCGAGCCGCGATTCCAACCCGTGCACTTTCAGCATGATGGGCTTTCGCGTCGAGCGACTCACACGCGGCTCCCGAATCCGGCTTGACCGGCATCTTACGCCGCGAAGGCTGGCGCGAGGTATACGAATTGCGAACTGGAAGCGGGCGGGATCGACGACAGGCGCAGTTGCACCGGGCCTGTGTTGCGGCGGGTCACGGCGCCGATCCCGAACAGCTTGAGACGGATGGTGGCGACCTGGGCCCAGGCCATGTCGGTGCCCTTGAGGGCGAGCCTGCCGGGTCCAATGACCTGGGTGCGGGCGAGGAGCAGCCGGAACTGGTTGGGCCACCACAGACTGGCCGGACTCGCGTTGAGATATCGATAGAGGAGCGAGTGCTTGCCGTTCGCAGCGGCGTCACGCGGGGTATCGGCGGCAGTCGTGCGTTTCCTCGCCCTCTTCGGGATAATCGCTTCCCCGGCCCCCGATCGGGTCGCTAGCAGGTGGTTGCAGTGTCGTTCTCAAGTCCGAGCTTCCAACCCTTCACGATGCCGTGGACCTGGGCCGCAGGCGACGTGCTCACATTCCGACCCTTTTCTCCGGTTCAACGACCGTTCGTGAGGTGCCGCACATAGGCCGCGGCATTGCCAAGAGCTCTCACTGCTTCCGGCACATCGGGAACCATGTGGTGCCAGACATGGGGTGTCCCTTCCTCGGCAAGCTCAAGAATCGGAGGATTGTTGGCGCGCTCGAGCGCCCCGGTGAGGCGCACCGCGTCGTCGTAGAGGAGTTCGCTTCGGCTGGCCTGGAGTAGAAAGGGCGGCAATCCCTGAAAACTGCCGAAAATCGGTGCGGCAAGCGGGTCGCGCCGGTCCGCACCCGCCAGGAAGCCGTCGACCAACATGTCGAGCTCCGCCGGGGACAGGAAGGCGTCGCGCTCCGGATTGCCGGCACGCCACGTGCCGGTTCCTTCCATGTCGGTCCAGGGCGAGAGAGCCACGCAACATTTAGGAAGGGGCATGCCTCGGTCCCTGGCGGCCTGGGAAACACTGAAGACCAGGCCGCCGCCGGCCGAATCGCCGGCAAACCCGACACGACCCGGCTCTGCCCCCGACTCCGCGAATCCCTGCCACGCCGCAATGCAGTCCTCGACCGGAACGGGAAATGGGTGTTCGGGAGCCAATCGGTAGAGAGGAAACCAGAGGGGACAGCCGGCACTCCTGGCCAGCGTGGTGACGATCATCTCGTGACTCCTCTCGGAGCCGATGCAATAGCCTCCGCCATGAAAGTAAACGATGGCGCGTGTCTCATCGGCCCCGGGCGGCACGTAGCGAAAGCCCTTGATACCTCCGAACTCGGCGTTCTCCCGCCTAACCTCCGGCAGCGCTGGAAACGCGTCTCCCAGGCTGTCGTACGCCTCCCGGTGTTCCTGCCATGTGGCATCGGCCGGAAGTGAGCCTACGGCGAGCAGCTTGAGGTTGGCGGTCATCTGCTTGCTCAGCATCGCGAGCTACTCGGTGTGTGGACGGCCGAAAGCGCCCGGACCACTCGCCAACCCTCTTCAAGGGGATGGAGTCTGTAACATATGTGAATGAGTCCAGACACTTGCATATGCCGAAGAGTCGATTTCCGCGTCGACACACTCTACACCACGATAACTGGAGTTTGAAGGTTTCGACCACTTCCGGTGTCATGTCGCGCAACGTTGGCGTCGGTATGTCCCTTGGGCGACCGCGAAAATCATGCTCTGGCTCAGAAGTCTCAACCGCAGCCGGCCCCGACTGGAAGAGGCCGCTGGAGGACAGTCCGCCCTACCACTCGGGCCCCTTCTGGCGGGAGTCGGAGTTATCGCCGGAGAGCTCGCCCAGGAGGTCGCGGACGAGATCCGTGAAGTCGCCGGTCGCGGGAGGCGGCGCGTGATCGATGAGCCTCAGCGCCGGCTCCCCTGCGAGGGCCTCCGACATGTAGGCGGCCCAGATGCGGGCCGGCAGGCCACCGCCGGTGACCTTGCCGGTGGGGCTTCCGTCGTCATTCCCCACCCAAACGCCTGTCACGTACTGGCGGGTGAATCCGATGAACCAGGCATCACGAAAGTCCTGGCTGGTACCTGTCTTGCCCCCGGCTGGCCAGGCGATTTGTGCGGCGCGGCCGGTGCCGTCTTCCATGACCTTGCCCAGCATCGTTGTCATCGCGGCGTGAACAGCCGGTTCGATGAGGCGGGGTGCAGGCAGATCGTGCCGCCGGTAGAGGACCTCGCCTGACGACGTGCGGATTTCCCGGATCACCCAGGGCCAGGTGGCCAGGCCCTGGTTGGCCATGGTGCCGTAGGCGCCGGTCAGTTCGAGGAGACTGAGTTCCGTCGTTCCCAGCGCAAGACTCGGGACTCCCGGCAATTCTCGGTCGATGCCGAGGCGATGCGCAACCTCGATGACATTCGCGATGCCGACCTTCCAGGCGGTGTCGGCCGCCACCGTGTTGACCGAGCCGGCGAAGGCATCGGCGAGCGTCATCATGCCCTCGTAGCCATCGCGGAAGTTGCCCGGACTCCAGCCGTTGATCGTCACCGGGCGGTCCTCGACCCCGGTATCGGGGTGCCAGCCGGCTTCGAGTGCCGCCAGGTAGACGAAGAGCTTGAAGGCCGAGCCCGGCTGCCGGTAGGCGTGCACGGCGCGATTGAACTGTGTGCGGCTGTATGCCGAACCGCCGACCATGGCAACCACGGCGCCATCGGGCCCCAGGGAGACGATGGCGCCTTCCCCGGCGGAGGCCGGCCCGCCTTCGGCGAGACCGGAGACGAGCGCGCTGCGGGCCTTTTCCTGAAGCGTCGCATCGATGGTCGTCAAGATGATGAGGTTGCGGGTGGCGACACCGATGTATTCGGATGCCCGTGCGGTTACCCAGTCGGTGGCATAGCGTGCATCCCCCCCGCCGGTGTTGCTGGCGATGGCAAGCACCAGGGGTGTGGCCTTCGCCTGCCTGGCCCGGTCGCGGTCGATGATGCCCGCATCCACCATGCTGTCGATGACGGTGGTGGTTCGCCTGATGGCCCGGCCAGGGTTGTTGAAGGGGTTGTCGCGCGAAGGCGCCTTCAGGAGACCGGCAATCATGGCTGCTTCACCCAGGGAAAGCTCTCCTGCCTTCTTGCCGAAATAGCGGTGCGAGGCGGCGGCGATGCCAAAGGCGCCGGCTCCCAGGTAGACCCGGTTGAGATAGATGGCGAAGATCTCCTCCTTGGTGAACTTGCGTTCCAGCCAGAAGGCGAGCAGCACTTCCTGGATCTTGCGCTTGAGGGAGCGTTCCGGTGTCAGGAAGACGTTCTTGATGACCTGCTGGGTGATGGTGCTGCCGCCCTGGACCACCTCCCCGGCGCGCAGGTTGGCAATGAGGGCGCGCAGAACGCCGAAGACATCCATGCCGCCGTGTTCGAAGAAGCGGCGATCCTCCACCGCGATGACCGCCGCGACGAGATCGGGCGGCAAACCGTCAAAGGGAACGATCTCGCCGCGAAAGTCGCCATAGGTCGCGAGAATCCTGTCATTGGAATCAAGAACGGTCACCGAAGGTGCACGGTCGCTGATGAGGCGATCCGGATCGGGAAGATCGAGGGCGTACCAGCCGACGAGGGCTCCGGCGAGGACGGAGGCCCAGATGGTGGCGATGATGGACCAGCGCAGGACAGGAATGATTATGCGCAAGGGCTTGCGTTTTTTCATCTCGAGTCAGGCGGCGCCCGGTTACACGTCCAGGTTGGTCACTTTCAGGGCATTGGACTGGATGAACAGGCGGCGTGGCTCGACGACGTTGCCCATGAGGGTCTCGAAGAGATCGTTCGCCTCGTTGGCGTCCTTCACGGTGACTCTCAGGAGTGCCCGCGCGTCGGGATCGAGGGTGGTTTCCCAAAGCTGATCGGGGTTCATTTCACCCAGACCCTTGTAGCGCTGGATCGAGGCGCCGCGCTGGGCCAGCTGACGCACCAGCTGGACGAGATCTCTCGGTCCCCGGACAGGGTGACGCCGCTCGCGGCGTTCGAGGATGCCGGGCCGTGCGTAAAGGTCCTGGAGCGAGTCCGCCATGGCGTTCAGCGCCATCGCTTCCTCGGAACGCACCAGGCTTGCGGTGATACGGTGGGATTCGCTGACGCCGCGAACGGTCCGGCTGAACACTGCTCCGCCTTCGCCATCCGCCGTGCCGCTCCAGCCACCGTCGCCGTCCACCTCGTCGAGGCGCTGTGCCACCACGGCGGCCCGGCGGTCCGCTTCCCCGGCATCGGCCAGATGACGCGATGACAGGAGTCCGGCAATCGCCGCCCGCTCGGCGATGGCCATCGGCAGATGCCGGCCCAGAGGTTGCAACAACGTGGCCGCGCGCCGCGCCTGCCTGACCACGTCGTCAAGTTCGGCCCAGGCAATCTGGCGTCCGTCGTGGTGGTGAAACACGCACTCTTCGCGGGCGATACCCAGGAGATGGTCGTCGAAGGCCTGCTCGTCCTTGAGATAGACCTCGCTCGAGCCCCGCTTGACCTTGAAGAGGGGTGGCTGCGCTATGTAGAGGTACCCCGCTTCGATGATCCCGGCCATGTGGCGGAAGAAGAAGGTCAGAAGAAGCGTGCGGATGTGGGCGCCATCAACGTCGGCATCGGTCATGATAACGATGCGGTGGTAGCGGATCTTGTCGATGTCGAAGTCCTCGGCAATCCCGGCTCCCAGGGCCATGATCAGCATCGCGACCTGCTCTGAGGACAGCATCTTGTCGATGCGGGCGCGTTCGACGTTGAGGATCTTGCCTCTGAGCGGAAGGACAGCCTGGTTGGAACGATCCCTTGCCTGTTTGGCGGAGCCGCCTGCGGAATCGCCCTCGACGATGAAGAGTTCCGACTTCTCCGGGTTCTTTTCCTGACAGTCCGCGAGCTTGCCCGGCAGATTGCCGATATCAAGAGCAGTCTTGCGGCGCGTGAGTTCGCGGGCCTTGCGCGCCGCCTCACGCGCTGCCGCGGCTTCGATGCACTTGGAGACAATCGTGCGGGCGTCCGCCGGGTGTTCCTCGAACCATTGTCCGAGGCGGTCATTGACGATCTGCATGATGACCGGATGCACCTCGGAGGAAACCAGCTTGTCCTTGGTTTGCGATGCAAACTTGGGGTCGGGCATCTTGCACGAGACCACCGCGGTCAGTCCTTCGCGCATGTCCTCCCCGGAGATCGACACGCGATCGCGCTTGAACAATCCGTTGGCCGACGCATAGGCCTGGACAGTACGGGTCAGCGCATTGCGGAAGCCTGCAAGATGCGTGCCGCCATCACGCTGCGGAATGTTGTTCGTGAAGCACAGCGTGTTTTCGTGGTAGGCGTCAGTCCATTGCATGGCGACCTCGACAGTCACCTCCTCGCGATTGTCGCTGAAGCAGATAACGTCGCCGTGAAGACCGGTCTTGTTGCGGTCGAGCCACGTCACGAACGCTCTCAGTCCGCCCTCGTAGAAGAACTCCTGGGCGTGTCGTTCCACGGTACGATGATCCTCGAGCCGGATGTGCACGCCGTGGTTGAGGAACGCGAGTTCACGCAGTCTGTTCTCCAGCACTCCGATATCGAACTCGATCTTCGAGAAAGTGACGGGCGAGGGTGTGAACGTGACCCTTGTGCCTGTCTTCGTGGTCGGTGCCTGGGCCGCCAGAGGCGCGTCGGCGACACCATCGGCGAAGCGCAGGACATGTTCCTCGCCACCGCGCCAGATGATGAGTTCGAGATGGGAGGACAAGGCATTGACCACTGACACGCCCACCCCGTGGAGCCCGCCGGAGACCTTGTAGCTGTTGTGGTCGAACTTCCCGCCGGCATGCAGGCGGGTCATGATGACCTCGGCGGCAGACACCCCTTCTTCGGCGTGAATGTCGGTGGGAATGCCGCGCCCGTTGTCTTCAATGGTGACCGATCCACCGGGATTGAGCGTGACCGAGACCGTGTCGCAGTGCCCGGCGAGAGACTCGTCGATGGCGTTGTCGACGACCTCGAAGACCATGTGATGGAGTCCGGTGCCGTCATCGGTGTCGCCGATGTACATGCCTGGCCGCTTGCGGACCGCATCGAGCCCTTTCAGCACCTTGATGGCATCGGCGCCGTACTCTTCGCCGGCTGTCTGCCTGTCGGAGGCGAACGACTCTTCGTTCATGCCGCAGCCCTCACCTCGAGGCGCCGTGCACTGCCGGCCGCGACCTGGAAGAACAGGGCCTTGCGGTCGAGGATGTCGAACAGGTCCCGGTCGGTCCCCGTCATCCACGCCTGCAATCCCAGGTCCAGGATCAGCGCGAGGAGCGATTCGCGGGCCTCGTGATCAAGATGGGAGATCACGTCATCGAGCAGCAGGACGGGCGCGCGGTGTCCGCCTGCAAGGCGGGCCGACGCCATCAGGATGGCGATGACCAGGGCCTTTTGCTGGCCGGTGGAGCACAAGGTCGCCTCCATGCCGGTTTCGAGGTGGTGCACGACGAGGTCCATGCGATGAGGTCCCTCGCCCGTCGTGCCCTGTTCCGCGTCACGCCGCCGCGCCGTCTCGAGATGCTCTCGGAACCTGGCCTCGACATCGACGGCCGGCATGTCGGTGATCCAGGTTTCGACGAGACCGGCGAGGTCGAGAGTGGCGCCGGGAAAGGGCGCGGTTCCCGCCTCGAGAACCGGCGCCAGGAGGTCACGGAACTCGCGTCGGGCGGCGGCAACGGCAACGCCGGTTTCGGCCATGGTGCCCTCGAGTGCGGCCAGCCAGGCGGTGTCGCGGCTCATCTCGCGCAACAGGCGCAGACGTTCGCGCATGGCGCGTTCGTATGCGCCGATGCGGCGGGCATGCAGCGGATCATGGACGCACACCATGCGGTCGAAGAAGCGGCGGCGGTGTTGCGCAGCTTCGCGGAACAGGCCGTCCATGGACGGGGTCAGCCACATCAGCGATACAATCCTGGCGAGCGGCGCCTGGCCCCTGCAGTTCTCGCCGTCCACCCGAACCAGCCTGCCTTTCGTGTCGTCATCCCCGGGCGCGCCGGTACCGACCCGCGTGGTCGCATGACCGGCGGTGACGTCGGCCACCACGGACCACGCTCCCGGGCCGCCGCGGCGCGGCAGATCGGCCAGCCTGGCGCCAAGCAGCCCACGGCCCGGCGCCAGCAAGGACACTGCTTCGAGCAGATTGGTCTTTCCCGAACCGTTTGCCCCGGTCAGCACCACCGGAAGAGGGCCGGCCTCAAGGTCGAGATGCTCCCACGAGCGGAATTCCCGCAACCTCAGACGCCTGATGAAGGGATCGTTCCTGACGGCAGTAGGTCGTGTCACCGTCGCCGTGCCTAGACCCTGAGCGGCATCAGGACATAGAGTGTCCGGTTGTCGTCGGCATCACGCACGATAGCCGGCGAGGAGTCGCGGGACATGATGACCAGCATGACATTGCCATCAAAATTCTTTGCCATTTCAGAGATATAGCGTGCGTTGAAGCCGATGGTCATGGGTGTTCCCTCGTAATCGACCTCTAGCTCCTCCTCTCCGGTGACGCCTTCGAGATTGCTTGCGGACACCAGCAGACGGCCGGTCGAGATGTCCAGTTTGACGGGCCGTCCCTTGTCCGTGGTCGTGATCACGGACATGCGGTCGGTCGCCCTCACGAACGTGTCCTTCGAGACCTTCATGAGCCTGTCGTTGTCGTCGGGGATTACCTTTTCGTAGTTCGGGTAGGTGCCGTCGATGAGCTTGGACGTCATCTGGATGGTGCCGGACCGGAAGCTCAACTTGCGTTCCGCCACCTCGATGTGGATGTCCTCATCGGCGGTGTCGATCAGGCTGCGCAACACCTGGATGGTCTTGTTGGGAACAATGATCCCCGGCATGCCGTCGGCGCCTTCGGGCTGCTCGGTATCCACCCTGGCAAGCCGGTGGCCGTCCGTGGCGACGGCGCGCAACACATGGCTGCCGTCTCCTGTCGTCGCATGAAAGAAAACACCCTGCAGATTCTCCCGGGCACCCTCCACGAGTGCAGCAAAATGCGTGCGGTCGAGAAGACGCCGCAGTTCCGTTGCCGGCAGCGAAAACCCGTGGCTGAAGGCCGTTGCCGTCATCAGGGGGAAATCCTCGGGCGGCAGGCAGGCGAACTCGAACTGCGTGGGTCCGCAATGGATCGACAGGCGCCCGCTCACCTGGTCACGTTCGAGTGCCACCTGGGCGCCATCGGGAAGAGTGCGGCAAATGTTCTGAAGCAGGAACGCCGATGCAGTCGTGGTCCCGGGTGCGGCGACGTCGGCGGCGAGGTTCTGCACCACCTCAAGGTCCATGTCCGTGGCGGTGAGACGCAGGTTCTGCTCGTCTGCATCGAGTCTGACATTGGCGAGAACGGGGATGGTGCTACGTCGTTCGACAACGCTGTTTGCGTGTGTCAGTGCCGTCATCAGGGCGCTACGTTCAACGACTAGTTTCATGGACCGCATCCCTGGCAGTGAATGCCGGTCAGGGCGCGGCCCCGCCGGCTGGCATGTCACACCGCCAATCTAGCAGGAAGCGGCATGCTTGTGCCACACCATTGCGGCTCAGCGTTGAGGCTGGCCGAGCAGATGCTCGAGAGTTTCGACATCCTCTGCCAGGGCCGGGTCCTTCGCCTTGAGTTCCTCGATTTTGCGCACGCCGTGCATCACCGTCGTATGGTCCCGGCCGCCGAACCGGCGGCCGATTTCAGGCAGACTGCGGTTGGTCAGACGCTTGACGAGGTACATGGCAACCTGACGTGGTCTGGCGATGGCCCGCTCCTTGCGGCTCGACAGCATGTCCGCCAGGCGCAGGTTGAAATGGTCCGCCACCATCTTCTGGATCTCCTCCACCGTCACCCGTCGTTCCTGGGCGCGCAACAGGTCGCGCAGAAGCTCGCGGGTCGAATCGAGAGTTACCGGCTGTCCGACCATATGGACATGGGCCACAACCCGGTTGAGAGCTCCCTCGAGTTCTCGGACGTTGGAGGTGATGGTGGTGGCAAGAAACTCCAGCACAGCTGTCGGCACCACGTCTTCAGGGTCGGTGCCGGGCCGCTTCTCGCCGATGCTGTGAACCAGCTTGTTTTTCAGGATGTCGAGACGCAGGGCGTAGTCGGCCGGGCGGAGCAGGGCCACGACACCGCCGTTGAGGCGGGACCGCAGACGCTCATCGATTCCCTCCAGATTCGACGGCGCCCGGTCGGCGGTGATCACGATTTGCCGATTGAGGTCGGCAAGGGCATTGAAGGTGTGAAGGAACTCTTCCTGGGTGGATGCCTTGTCGGCGATGAACTGGATGTCGTCGATCATCAGGACATCCACCGACCTGAACTCGTTCTTGAACGCCATCGTGTCCTTGAAACGAAGGGCGTGCACGAAGCGCGTCATGAACTTCTCGGCTGACATGAAGAGGCCCTGGCGTTCCGGTCGTTGCGTACGGATCCGCCAGGCGATGGCATTCATCAGGTGGGTCTTGCCCAGTCCGACGCTGCCGTAGAGATACAGCGGGTTGTAGGACACCCGGTTGCTGTCGGCGACGTCCACGGCGGCCCGGTGGGCGAAGTGATTGGTCTCGCCGATCACGAAGTTCTCGAACGTGAACCGCGGATTGAGCTGGGTGGCGGCGCCAGCCACGTCCCTGGAAAGCCGTGTCAGGCCGTCAGCGGTGCCGGGACGTCGCTGGAGGGGGCGAACCTCCCGGGTCTTGGGACGGCGCTCGGGAACACCGACGGTAATGGCGATGTCGGTGATCTCATCGCTTTCGCCGCACCACAGGTCGCGCAAGCGCTCGCCACAGCGCGACATGACCCATCTCTTCATGTTGTCTCCCGGAACCCGCAGCACGACCTTGGATCCCGACACTCCGTCGAGAGTGAGAGGCCGCAGCCACGTCCTGAAAGCCGCCTCCCCAAGTTCAGCCCTCAACCGCGAGCGCACGCGCTTCCACTGGTCCTCGACGAGGGCCGTGCGCTTGAGCTGCCTGGCAGCCATCAACCTGCCCTCCGGACTGACCCATGCAGGCTTTGACGGATGTAACATCTTGAAATTGTTGACTTTATGGTGCCGCCCATCGATTCAATGCCCCCCGGCTCTCCCCGAAATGTGTTCCCGGTTGTTTGTGGTTCCCGGTGTTTCGCCTTAGCTCCCTCACCCAAGGATCGGCTCGCAATCCGACCCTCAAACTAGAGCGGGCATTGACGGAGAACAACACAACGCAAGCGCCAATCCGACGGCGAGGCAGGCCGGAACTGTTGACGGCTGCTGTATGGAACGGGGAAAGGTTGCCTTCCCGTTGTTGAGGGAAGGAGAGCCGGTTACGCCAGATTGGGCAGCGCGACGCTGCCGGTCACTACATCTTGGCGATACGCCTGGAGAGTCGCGAAACCTTCCGTGACGCTGCGTTGCGATGGATAACTCCGAGTCTGGCCCCTCGCGCCAACTCGGACTCGGCCTGCCGCAGCATGGTGGCCGCCGCGTCCTTCTCGCCGGCGGCAATCGCCGTCTCGACCTTGACCACGAAAGTGCGCATACGGCTCATCCGCTGGCGGTTTACCGCGGTTTTGCGGGCCGTCTGGCGTACTCTCTTGCGGGCCTGAAGGCTGTTGGCCATGTCGCTTGTCCAATCACGGAAAGGCGGCTTATACCTGTGGCCGCAAGGGCCGTCAATTCAGGAAATCCGCGGAGTCACGCTCCCTTGCGGCGTGGTCGGGGGCAATTGCGAAACCAAACACTTTGCGAATCGGCCGACTCGAGTCGCGTTCAGCGCTGGCAGTGGCCGCAAAGATACGTCGATCGCCCCGACTGGACGATCCGCCGGATGATGCCGGCGCACCCGGCGGTCGGACACGGATCGTTCTCGCGGCCATAGACGCGGAAGTCGTGCTGGAAGTAGCCGGGCTCGCCCGACGTCCGGACATGATCCCTGAGCGACGAGCCTCCGGCGGCGATGGCACGACGAAGGACATCGCCAAGTGCGTCGGCAAGTGCCGCCGCCCGGCCGGGGCCGATGTGGGCTGCCAGGCGGCGAGGCGAGATACGCGCCTGGTGAAGGGATTCCGAGGCATAGATGTTGCCGACGCCGCCGACAATCTCCTGATTGAGAAGCGCCGCCTTGACCGGTGTCCGCCGTCCGGCAAGACGGGAGAGAAAAGTCCCTGATGTGAATGAGTTGTCCAGGGGATCGGGGGCCAGGCGGCGGAGCAGGGGATGATCGTTCTCGGCGGTTCCGGCAACCAGGGTCATGAGGCCGAAGCGGCGCTGGTCGTTGAAGACGACCTCATTGCCGTCCTCCAGCGTGACCACCACGTGGTCGTGAGGTCCGGAATGTGAACCGGTGCGCCGCCGGACGAGAAAGTGTCCTGACATGCCGAGATGACAGATCACTACCTCTCCGTCGTCGAGATCGGCCAGGAGATACTTCGCCCGGCGCCGCAACCCCGTTACCCGGCGTCCCGCAAGACGTCCGGCAAAGTCGGGGGGAAAGGGGATCCTGAGGTCCGGCCGGCGCACCTCGACATTGGCGATGCGCTGGCCGCAAAGAACGGGTTCGAGTCCCCGGCGGACAGTCTCGACTTCAGGAAGTTCCGGCATGAAGGCTGCCAGTGGCCATATCTGATAACTGTGACAAGCTCATGACAAGTACACAATAAACCGGTCACTCCTTGGTCCGGCGCCCACTATAGCCTGATCGCTCGGGTGACGTCTCCCGGGACCGGGCAACGTCAACCTGTGCTACAAGGGGTCATGACCACTGACGACTATCAGGACCATGCCGGCCGCTTCGGCGAGGAGCATGTCGGAGAGTCCCGCAAGGAGGCCATGGTCGGTGCCGTCTTCGGCGAGGTCGCGGGGTCCTACGACCTGATGAACGATCTCATGTCCGCAGGAGTTCATCGCCTGTGGAAGCACGAGATGGTGACGCTGATGGCCCGCGATCTCTCCCGAGGTCACATCATCGATGTCGCCGGCGGCACCGGCGATGTCGCCTTCGCCCTGGCACGCCGCGGGTTCCGGGTGGACATTGTCGACATCAACAGGGCCATGATCGATGTCTCGCGATCCCGCCGCCGGAGAGGGGTTCCCGGCGGATCGCTGGCCTTCGTGTGCGGTCGCGCCGAGGCGCTGCCCTATCGCGACGGTTCGCTGGACGGCTGCACCAACGCCTTTGGCATCCGCAATGTCACGCACATTGACCGGGCCCTCGCCGAGGCCTTCCGTGTTCTGAGGCCCGGAGGCCGGTTCCTGTGTCTCGAGTTCGGCCGTCCGGCACGGCCCGTTGCCGGCCTCTACCAACGAGCCTCGCGAAGACTGATTCCGCGACTCGGCGCCTTCGTTGCCGGCAGCGCCGGATCCTACCGCTATCTCGTGGAGAGCATCGCCCGCTTTCCCGACCAGCACCGCTTTGCCGCCATGGTTCGCGAAGCCGGTTTCAGCCACGTGGCGACGCGCAACCTCTCGGGCGGGATCGCCGCGTTGACGACGGCGTGGCGCCTGTAGTGGCCGTGCGGCAGGCGGTTCTCCAGAACACGACAACAGGCGTATAGTGGGGACAGACAAGGGAACCTCGACGATGCTTGACAGCAGGAGTGTCCTTCTCGTCATCTCGGGCGGTGTTGCCGCCTGCAAGTCTCTCGATCTCATCCGCCGGCTGCGCGCGGAAGGAGCCCGCGTGCGATGTGTTCTCACTCCGGCCGCTCTCGAGTTCGTGACACCCCTTGCCGTGGCGTCACTCTCCGACGAGCCGGTTTTCCAGGACCTCTTCACGCCGACCGGTGACACCGGGATGGACCATATCCGCCTGTCGCGGGAGGCTGACCTCGTCGTGGTGGCGCCGGCGACAGCCGATATCATGGGCCGCATGGCAGGGGGTCTGGCGGACGACCTGGCGACGGCGATCCTGCTTGCCACCGACAAGCCGGTGCTTGCGGCGCCGTCCATGAACACGCGCATGTGGGAGAATCCCGCCGTCAGCCGCAATGTTGCCCGGCTCATCGCCGACGGTGTCACCATGGTGGGGCCGGAAGCAGGGGATCTCGCCTGCGGCGAAACCGGACCAGGGCGCATGAGCGAACCGGACGCCATCGTCGATGCGATCGCCGCCCTCCTCGGACGGAGCGACACCGGACCGCTCAGCGGCCGCCACGTCCTCGTCACGAGCGGCCCGACACATGAACCGGTTGACCCGGTCCGCTATGTCGGCAACCGCAGTTCCGGCAAGCAGGGACATGCGGTGGCGACAGCATGCGTCGACCTTGGCGCGCGAGTGACCCTGGTGTCGGGGCCCGTGGCCCTTGCCGATCCGCCGGGGACTGATGTTGTCCATGTCGAGACCGCCTGCGACATGCTGCATGCATGCCTCGATGCCCTGCCTGCCGATGCCGCGGTGTGCGCCGCTGCGGTCGCCGACTGGCGGGTGGCCGAACCCCGTTCTGTCAAGTGGAAGAAGGATGCCGGAGGATCGCCGGTGCTCGAACTCGTCGAGAACCCCGACATTCTTGCCACCATCGCGGCTTCGGGAAACAGCCGGCCGGATCTCGTCATAGGCTTTGCTGCCGAGACCGGTGATGTGCTCGATGAAGCGTCGAAAAAGCGCGCCGCGAAGATGTGCGACTGGATCGTCGCCAACGATGTCAGCCCGGGAACCGATACCTTTGGCGGAGACAACAACGTCATCCACCTGGTGGGCCCTGAGGGCGCGGAAGCGTGGCCCCGCATGGCCAAGGCGGAGGTCGCGCGGCGGCTGGCCGAAAGAATTGCGGATCACTTCAACCCATGACGGCGCTCTTTCCCCGGCACCCATCTACATGCGGGCGCCTTCGCCGCCGGTCATTCCAACCTGCGACGGTGCCCTGCGGGACCGGGGTATTCGTGCGCTGATCCATGGACCTTTCCGACTTCACCGAAGAGCAGCTTCACCGCTACGCCCGGCACATCGTCATGCCCGAGGTCGGCGGCGCCGGGCAGATCAGATTGCTCAATTCGCGGGTGCTCGTCGTCGGAGCGGGCGGTCTCGGGGCGCCACTTCTCATGTACCTGGCAGCCGCCGGCATCGGCACACTGGGCGTGATCGACGGCGACCGCGTCGACTTGTCGAACCTGCAGCGCCAGATCATTCACACAACCCCGCGGATCGGCAGATGGAAGACCGAAAGCGCGCGCAGCACCATCGCCGCCATCAATCCCGGCGTCGAGGTCCGCTGTCACACGGAACGTCTCGACCACCTCAATGCTCTGACCATTCTTGCCGACTACGATCTGGTGTGCGACGGCTCGGACAACTTCCCGACACGCTACCTCGTCAACGACGCCTGTCATCTGGCGGCAAAGCCCCTGGTGAGTGCCGCCATGATGCGTTTCGATGGTCAGCTGACGACCTTTCCTGCCGACGGCCCATGCTACCGGTGCCTGTTTCCCGAAGCGCCACCCGACGGTCTCGTGCCGTCCTGCTCGGAGGCCGGAATACTGGGCGCCATTGCCGGTGTGATGGGGACGCTGCAGGCCGCCGAGGCCATCAAGGAACTGCTTGAACTCGGCGACCGCCTCGCCGGCACCCTGCTGATCTACGACGCCCTGGCCGCCTCCTTTCACCGGGTCGCCTACGAGCGCGATCCGGGCTGCGCGTTGTGCGGCGAGGCGCCAGGCATCGTCGATCTTTCGCCCCACGCCAGCCGGACGTGTCCGTGAACACCTACAGCTACCTCAACGACGGGGCTCTGATCTACGCCAGGTCGCGATCGATCATCGAGGCTGAAACCGGGTTGTCGGTGGTGCCGGAGGCCCTGCGCGAGGTAGCGCTGAGACTCATTCACAGTTGTGGCATGACCGACGTGGTCAAGGACCTCGATGCCTCGCCCGGGGCGGTGGCTGCCGGCCGCCGGGCCCTCAGCAGCGGGGCGCCGGTGCTTTGCGATGTCGACATGACGGCGAAAGGAATCATCGCCCGGTTGCTGCCGGCGCAGAACCGCGTCGTGTGTACGGTCCACACCTCCCGGGTGCGGCAACATGCGAAGCGTTCCGCCACCACGCGATCGTGGGCGGCGGCGGATCTCTGGGGCGGAATGCTCGAGGAGGCCGTGGTGGCCATCGGCAATGCGCCCACCGCACTCTACCGCGTTCTCGAGAAGGCGCCGGATGTCCGCCCGGCCCTGATCATCGGCATGCCCGTCGGATTTGTCGGTGCGGCAGAGGCGAAATCTGCCCTGGCGGAAAGCGGTCTCGACTACATCACGGTTCACGGTCGCCGGGGCGGCAGCGCCATGGCAGCGGCGGCGGTGAATGCGCTTTGCGGGACCCTCTAGGTGGTACCCTGGCTTGCCGTAGTCGGCCTCGGCGAGGATGGACCCGATGGTCTGCCCGACTCCGCACGGACGCTGATTGACGACGCCGAAGTGCTGGTGGGTGGCCGCCGCCACCTCGCCATGGTCGATGCAGGCGGCAGACCCGCACTCGCCTGGGAATCGCCCCTCTCGCGGACGGTGGAGGCGATTGCTGCCCACGAGGGACGCCGGGTCTGTGTCCTGGCGACAGGGGATCCCATGCACTATGGCATCGGTGTCACGCTGGCGCGCCGCTTCGGCAGGGAGGCTCTCGTGGTGCTGCCGGCGCCGTCGGCCTTTTCTCTCGCCTGTGCCCGCCTTGCCTGGCCGTTGGCCGAGACTGTCCAGTTCACGCTGCACGGGCGGCCGCCGGAGCTCGTGCGCGCCCACCTCGCGCCGGGCCAGAAGATGCTGGTCCTTTCCCACGATGCGTCAACGCCGCCGACCGTCTGCCGCCTGCTCTGCGAGGCGGGTTACGGTGCAAGCGAGGTCCACGTCCTCTGTCACCTGGGCGGTACCAGGGAGCGCATACTGAGCGGCACCGCTGGGTCCCTGGTCGATTGCCAGGCAGACGATCTCAATACCCTGGCGATCGAGCCCAAGGCCGATGCCGGGGTGTCGCCGCTTCCCCGCACTCCCGGTCTTCCCGACAGTGCCTTCCGCAACGACGGCCAACTGACCCGGCGCGAAGTGAGAGCGGCGACACTGGCAGCCCTCATGCCCCTTGGTGGACAGCGGCTGTGGGATGTCGGCGCCGGTTGCGGGTCCATTGCCATTGAGTGGATGCGGGCAGCCGATGAGGCCACGGCGATCGCCGTCGAGCGCGATCCGGCGCGCTCGGCCATCATTGCCGAGAACGCCGCGGCCCTGGGTGTTCCCGGAATCGGCATCGTCACGGGCTCCGCGCCGGCTGCCTTGGCGCAACTCGAGACGCCCGACGCGGTGTTCATCGGTGGAGGCCTTGCCGGCGGCACCATTGCCGGACCCTGCTGGGAGGCGCTGCCCCGGGGAGGACGCCTGGTCGCCAACGCGGTGACCTTGGAGAGTGAACAGGTGCTGGCCACCCTCCACCGGGATCTGGGAGGCGACCTGGTGCGGATTGCCGTCTCGCATGTCCGACCGGTGGGCGGGTTCTCCGGCTGGAAGCCCGCGATGCCGGTGACGCAGTGGCGTGTCATCAAGCCATGACTGAAGGGGTTCTCTATGGCCTTGGCGTGGGCCCGGGCGATCCTGAACTCGTCACCCTGAAGGCGTACCGCATTCTCGGCGAGGTTCCCGTCATCGCCTGGCCTGCTCCGCAGTCAGGAGAAAGCCTGGCCCGCTCGATCATCGCCCCGTGGCTGCGTGGTGACCGGGAGGAAATCGCCATTCGCATGCCACTCGACGCCAACAGGTTTCCGGCCGAAGAGGTCTATAGCCGCGCGGTCGACGCCATCAGCCGCCATCTCGACGCCGGCCGGGATGTCGCCGCCATCTGCGAGGGCGATCCGTTCTTCTACGGAAGTTTCATGTATCTCTTTGCCCGTGTGGCAGACCGCTACCAGGTCGAGGTGGTGCCTGGCGTTTCCTCCCTCATGGCCTGTCCGGCCGCCGCCGGCGTGCCACTGGCAGCGCGCAACGATGCGCTGCTGGTCTGTCCGGGCACTCTCAGCGATGCGGCGATGACGGAGCGTCTTGCCTTTGCCGACTCTGTCGCCATCATCAAGGTGGGCCGCCACCTGGCCAGGATCAGGCGCGTTCTCGATGCGGCAGGTCTGCTCGGCCACGCCTGGTACGTGGCCCATGCCACCATGGGTCATCAGGTCGTGATGCCCCTTGCGGCCGTCACCGATGCCACCGGACCCTACTTTTCCATGATCCTTGTTCATCGCCGCGGCGAGGCATGGCGATGACCCTTCCCGCCGGGACCGTGGTGATCTGCCTTGCCGCCTCGGGGTTGCCGATGGCGAGACGGATCGCCGGAAGCCTGCCCGGCGCCCGTGTGCACGGCCTCGCGCACCGGGTGGAGGACGCCGACGTCACGTTCACGGCGACAGTGGATCATGTGGCGGAACTCTTCGCGGCCGGCGTGCCCGTCATCGGTCTGTGCGCCACCGGCATCCTTATTCGCGCCGTGGCGCCCCTTGTCGTCAACAAGACGAACGAGCCCCCCTTGCTGGCCGTGACCGAGGACGGGACATCGATCATCCCGCTTCTCGGTGGCCACCGGGGCGCCAACCGTCTGGCGCGCCACTGCGCCGCGGTGACGGGCGGCCATGCGGTAACGACCACGCTGGGCGACGTGCGATTCCCCCGCGCCCTCGACGAGATGCCACGAGGCTGGCGCCTCGCCGCGACCTCCCGCACGGCGCCGGTGATGGCCGCTGTGGCTGCCGGCGAGACTGTCCGCCTCAGCGTTGAGGCGGGCGACGCGACATGGCTCGACGAGACAGGCCTTGAGTCCTCCGAAGACGGGTGTCTCGAGATGTGCGTGACCGACCGCAGTGACCGGTCGGCCGATCTCGTGATGCACCCCCCTGTGCTGGCCGTCGGCGCCGGCTGCGAACGCGGCTGCGACGCCGGGGAGCTGGTGTCGCTGGTGCTCGAGACACTGGCGGCAGCGGGCCTGGCGCAACAGGCGGTCGCCTGTGTCGCCAGCCTGGACATCAAGTCCGATGAACCGGCGATGCTGACCCTTGCCGAACACCTTGACGTGCCGCTGGTGGTCTTTCCGGCCGAACGTCTCGAGGAGGAATTGCCGCGTCTTCGTCATCCGTCGGACATTGTCCATGCCGTCACCGGCTGCCATGGGGTGGCGGAGGGCGCGGCCCTGGCAGTGGCCGGTGACGCGGGCGATCTCGTGGTGGCAAAGACCGTGTCGCGCCGGGCCACCTGCGCCGTTGCCCGGGCGCCGGACGCCATAGACGCCGAGGCCGTCGGCACCAGGCCCGGCCATCTCGCCATTGTCGGCCTCGGGCCCGGTGCGGAGCACTTGAGGACGCTGCAGGCAAGTCGGGCGATCGGCGAAGCCAGCGACGTGGTCGGCTATCGCGCCTACCTTGACCTCATACCTGGCCTGGTGCGCTCCAAGACCTGCCATGCCTTCGACCTCGGCGAGGAGACCGGGCGCTGCCGGCATGCCCTCGACCTTGCCGCCGCCGGCAGGAAGGTCGTCCTTGTCAGCTCCGGGGATCCGGGCATCTACGCCATGGCAAGTCTGGTTCACGAACTGATCGACGGCTCCACCCGGTGGCGCGGTGTCGGGATCAGCGTCATCCCCGGTGTTTCCGCGGTCCAGCTTGCGGCAGCCGAGTCGGGAGCCCCCATTGGCCACGATTTCTGCGCCATCTCGCTTTCGGACCTCCTGACACCGCGTGACACCGTGCTCGCCCGCGTGCGCGCGGCCGCCGAGGGAGATTTTGTCGTGGCCTTCTACAACCCGGTGTCCGGACGCCGGCGTCATCTCCTCGGCCTCGCCCGGGACATTCTCCTTGAACATCGCGATCCCGCCACGCCGGTGGTCATCGGCCGGTTGCTGGGACGCGAGGGACATTCGCTTGCTCACACGACACTGGACTCGCTGGACGCCGGTGCAGTCGACATGCTGAGCCTCGTCATCGTCGGTTCGTCGCAGACCAGGCGCTACCGCCACCGGGGGCGCACCGTGGTCTATACGCCGCGCGGCTACGACGCGTCATGACCGTTCATTTCATCGGCGCCGGGCCGGGTGCGGCCGATCTCGTGACGGTGCGTGGCCGCAGGCTGATCCGTTCATCGCCGCTGGTGCTCTACGCCGGTTCCCTGGTGCCCCGCGAACTCGTTGCCGAAGCGGCTGCCGGAGCGCGCATTGTCGATACCGCGCCACTCCATCTTGACGAGATCATCGATCTCATGGCCGGGGCCAGCCTCGCCGGTGACGATGTCGCCCGCCTGCAGTCCGGCGATCCCTCTCTCTACGGCGCCATCGCCGAGCAGATACGCCGCCTCGATGCTCTCGGAATCGCCTGGGACATCACGCCCGGCGTTCCCTCGTTTGCCGCGGCGGCCGCCGCCATCGGCCGGGAACTCACCCTGCCGGAGGTCTCGCAGACGGTCATCCTCACACGGACCGCCGTGCGGGCAAGCGCCATGCCGGAAGGCGAGAACCTGGCGGATCTGGCCCGTACCGGTGCCACCCTCGCGATCCATCTCTCCGTCAACAACCTCGCCCGCGTTGTGCGCACGCTGGCTCCGGTGTGCGGGGACGACTGCCCGGTGATCGTCGCCTATCGCGTCGGCTGGCCCGACGAGTTGCTGATCCACGGCACGCTCGATGACATCCGGGACAAGGTCAAGCAAGCCCGAATCACGCGAACGGCGCTCATTCTCGTCGGGCGCGTTCTCGACGGGACAGATTTCCGTTCAAGCATGCTCTACGACGAGTCTCACCACCACGTGCTGCGGCCCCGGCGCTGACGTTTCAGTTGTCCCAACGGCGGTGGAGCCACAGCCACTGCTCGGGGTGTTCGCGGATCCAGTCTTCGTAGGTTGCATTGATCGCCCGCAGCATGGCGTGGACGTCATTTTCCGGGTCTCCGGTCCTGTCGATTTCCGGGGGCCGGAAGAGGTGCACGTGAAAGCGCGCGCGGGGTTTGCGCAGGACACGGATGGGAATGAGCGGAATGTCGTGCCGGAGCGCCAGTTCGGCGAGGGCCGGGGCTGTCTTCGCCTCCCGGCCGAAGAAGGGGACCGAGACCCCTTGCGAGTACTTCTGGTCGGCGAGGACGGCGATGGCGCCCTTGCGGCGTATGCCCTTCAACACCAGCTGGGAGCCCTTGCGTCCCTTCGGCGCCCATGTGCCGCCGCACTTGAGCCGCCATGACTGGATCAGGCGTTCGGTTAGGGGATTGTTCGCCTGGCGGTAGATGACGGTGATGTCGATGTCCTTCTGGGTGGCGAGCAGGGTGCCGAGGTCGAAGCAGCCGAAGTGGGCGCCCATGAAGATTGCCGGCAGGTTGGCGAATTCATTGAGACCCGGATCTCGGGTAATGGTCACGCGCGTGCCGCCATAGACATCGATGGCATGGAGATGCGGGAACTCGGCCACGAGTCGCCCGAAGTTGTCCCACATGCCGGTGATGATGCGCTGCACCTCGTCCCCGGCGATTCCGGGGAAACTCCCCTCGATGTTGCGCCGGGCGATACGGTTGCGCGAGACGGCGAAGCGTCCGGCGAGACGTCCGAGACAACCGCCGAGAGCCGAGGCGCTCTCGATCCCGACGGCCCGGAACAGCGTGAATCCCAGCCACAGGAATCCGGCTTCGATGACGTCGCGCGGACCTGCCTTCATGACGCGGCAATCCCGACCCGATCGATCAGGGCATCAAGGGCGTCCTCTTCCCGGAATACCATGCGTACCGGAACCGGCTCGGCCAGGGGACGCGTTGCTTCGTCGAGGCGCACCCAGTCCTTTTCCGTCGTCACAAGCCTTGCGCCGAGGGCGTTTGCTTCCTCGAACATCGCGGTCACGGTCATGGGATCATACCGGTGATGATCGGCAAAGCTCCGTGTCTTCACCACGTCGGCGCCATGTTCCTCGAGAGTGGCGAAGAACTTGCCGGGCCTGGCGATCCCGGCGAAGGCGAAGAGCGGCAGGCCGTCACCCGGAATGCGGCCGGCCTCCAGGCGGGCATGGAGGACGCACAGACCCTCGCCTGCCAGCGTCTTGCCCAGGCCGCGGGGATCATCGCCGACGATGACCGCCGTGCCGGCGCGCGACAGCGCGTCGGCCAGGGGTTCGCGCAGGGGCCCGGCAGGCAACACCTTCGCGTTGCCGAAGCCGCGTGGGCCGTCAATGACGATGAAGGAGAGTGTGCGGGCAAGGCGGACGTTCTGCAGGCCGTCATCCATGACTAGGATGTCGGCACCGGCATTGACCGCTGCCGCTGCCGCCCGCGCCCTGTTCCTTGCCACCCAGACCGGTGCGTGGCGCGCCAGCAGCAGGGGCTCGTCCCCCACGTCGCGGGATGTGTGGCGCCCGGGATCAACGGTCACCGGCCCGGCGTGACGGCCGCCAAAGCCGCGCGACAGGATGTGGGGTTGCCAGCCGCGGGAAGAGAGCCGGTCGGTGAGAGCCCGTGCCGCAGGTGTCTTGCCGCCGCCGCCCACGGTGACATTGCCGACACACAACACGGGAACCGGCGCCCGCCAGGGCCGCGTCGCCGTTCTCCTGAGGCGCGTCGCCGCGGTCCACACGCCAGCAAGGGGCTGCAGGACCCGTGCCGTCGGGCCATCACGCTCCCAGAATGCCGGCTCGCGGATCATGGTTCTTGATCGAAGAGTGGTTGCAGTGCCTCGAAGGCCCGGTCCAGCACGCCCGCGGCGTCATCTTCGACGATGGTCCTTGCCCGTTCACCCATGGCGCGGCAGGCCGGTTCATCTCCAAGAAGTCCGGCGATATGGTGGCGCAGGGACGTGGCATCGGCAACCTCGATGGCCCCGTTCGCCGCCACGAGCCGGCGGGCGATGTCGGCGAAGTTCTGCATGTGCGGCCCGAACACGGTCGCCTTGCCCAGCCATGCCGCCTCGCGCGGATTGTGGCCACCGTGTTCAAGCATCGACTTGCCGATGAAGACTGGATTGCCGAGACCGAGATAGAGGCCCATCTCTCCGATACTGTCGCCGAGGAAGATATCCGTGCTTGAGTCCGGCGTGTCCGCTCGCGACCGCCGCGCTACCGTGAGACCGCGCGCCGTTGCCTCTTCGGCAATGCCGTCGGCCCGTGCCGGGTGGCGTGGCACGATGACGGTGAGCAGCCCGTCGATCGCGGTGGTCAGATCGAGGTGAATGTCGCAGGCCAGCCGTTCCTCGCCTTCATGTGTGCTGATCGCCAGCCAGACACGGCGCCCGGCCACGGCGTCTCTCATGCATGCCAGGACTTCCGGATCAGCCTGCGGCGGGCCGGCTGTCGCCTTGAGATCGCCGGTGACCACGACCCGCGCGGCGCCCAGGGCGGTGAACTGCCGGCTCTGACTATCGCCGGGGACAAGGATGGTGGTGAAGCCGCCGACAAGTCTGCGGCTGAAGGCAGGAAGGCGACTCCACCGGGCAAAGGAGCGATCGGAGAGACGTCCGTTCACGAGCGCGGTGGGGATGTGCCGACGCTGCGCTTCGAGAAGGAGATTGGGCCACAGTTCGGACTCGACCCACAGGGCTGCATCCGGTCGCCACCGGTCGAGGAAGCGCGCCACGGCTCCCGGAGTGTCGAAGGGAATGTACTGGTGGATGGAACCGGGCGGCTTCCGCGTCGCCAGTGCCGCGGCGGCCGAGGTCGTCATGGTGGTGATGAGAACGCCCGTGCCATGGGCTCGGGTCAGTCTTTCCGCAAGGGGCAGCACGGACAGCGACTCTCCGACGCTGGCGGCATGGATCCACAGGAGAGGTCCTTCGGGTCGCGAAACCATGCTCCGTCCGAGCCGTTCCTCCCGGCGCACCGGGTCCTCCTTGCCGTGCCGCAGGCGCCGCTCGATGAGCAGGGGAGCAAGGGGTTCGAGGAGGGCAGTGGCGTGGCGGTAGAGTCCCTGGATCATGGCACCCTGGCAGAGCCGTCGACGCCTTCCTCCTCGACCGGCTGCAGGCGTGACAGCTGGGCATAGAGTCCGCCCCGGGCCAGCAACGTGTCGTGGGTGCCAGACTCGACGATTCTCCCCTCATTGAGGACATGGATGACGTCGGCATCGGCGATGGTGCTGAGCCGGTGGGCCACGACAATCGATGTACGGCCGCTGGTGAGGCGGGCAAGGGCCTGCTGGACCTGGCGTTCCGATTCGGAATCGAGGGAGCTGGTGGCTTCGTCAAGAATGAGAATCGGCGCGTCGCGCAACACGGCCCGGGCGATGGAGATTCTCTGCCGCTGGCCTCCCGACAGGCGGATGCCGTTCTCGCCGATGAGAGTGCCGTAGCCGTGGTCGAGTTTCTCGATGAAGTGATGGGCGTCGGCGACCCGTGCCGCCGCCTGGATCTCGTCCGGCGAGGCGTTCGGCTTGCCGAAGGCGATGTTGGCCTCGATGGTGTCGTTGAAGAGAACGACCTCCTGGCTCACAACGGCAACCGCGTCGCGCAGGCTCCCCAGGGTGACGTCACGCACATCGAAACCGTCGATGGAGATCCCTCCCCTGTCGACATCGTAGAAGCGGGCAACAAGGTTGAGGGCGGTCGACTTTCCGGCGCCAGAGGGTCCGACGAGGGCGGTGGTCTGACCGGCCGGCGCCTCGAAGGACACATCATCGAGGATCGGCTTGTCATGGTAGGCAAACGAGACGTCATCGAACCTCACCGTGCCACCCGCGACTGACAACGGCCGAGCGTTCTCGCGATCCTGGATTGCCGGTCTGATGTCGATGAGGGCGAACACCCGCTGGGCGGCAGCCAACCCTTGCTGCAGGGTGTTGTTGAGGCGGGCAAAGCTCTTGAGAGGCCGGTAGGCGAGGAGCAGGGCGGTGATGAAGCTGAAGAAGGCGCCGGGGGTGGTGGTGCCCTCGATGACCTTGAGCCCGCCGTAGACGATGGTGGCGCCAATGGCGATGCCGGCCAGGGATTCCATGATGGGCGAGATCGATTCACTGGTCTTTACGGTCCTGACACTGCGCCGGAAGAGAAGGTGGATACGGTCGCCAAGCCGCGCCATGTGATGGCCTTCCTGACCGTAAGCCTTGATGTGGCGGATGCCGCGGAGCATGTCGGAAATGAAGCCCGTGATGTGCTCGCGCTCGATCGCCACCTCGCGCGACCTGATCCTGACCTTGCGCCCGATCCTCTGGACGCTGGCGAAGGCGGCGGGGAAGATGAAGAACGAGATGAGGCCCAGGACCCAGTCCTGGTAGAACATCATGGCGGCGAGGAAGATGAGGGTCAGCAGGTCCTTGACCATCGTTGTCAGGGTCTGCGCCACCGTCGTCTGCAGGGCGTCGACGTTGGTCATGCATCCGGCGACCAGGGCGCCGGTCGAGGCCTTGTGGAAGTACGCCAGGTCGGCGCGAATCAGACTGCGGCAGACCCTTTCTCGTATGTCCGCGACGATGCGCATGGAGGTGCGGGCCATGATCACCGCCTGGGCGTACTCCGAAAGGCCTTTGACGAAAAAGAGCAGGAAGACGGCAATGGTGATCCACACCAATTGTCCGCGATCCTTCTCGATGAAGACCTCGTCGAGGATGGGCTGGACCAGCCAGGCATAGCCCGCCGTGCTGCCGGCCACGAGACCCATGAAGACGATGGCGACGAGAATGCGCGGGATGTAGCGGCGGACATGTTCACGCACGATGCGCTCGACAATGGCGCGTGTCGTGAGATCGACAGTGTCGGTTGTTGTCATCGGCGCTCGCGCGGAAGGGTTCCGGATGAGTGTTCTACCGCAAGACAGCGCGTCATGCGCCACTTCATCAGCCGGCGCTGCCTGCCACCGTCATCGTGTCGACCCTGATGCTCGGCGCATTGGTTGCGGCCCGGAACTCGAGATCACTGGCCGGGCGCAGGGTGGCGTAGATCTCCTTCAGGTTTCCGGCAATGGTGATCTCGTTGACCGCGTGGTCGAGCGTGCCGTTGCGAATGCGCTGCCCCGACGCGCCCCTGCTGTAGTCTCCGGTCACCGGGTTGATGCCATGGCCGCTGAGCGACGTGACATAGAGTCCCTCGTCAATGTCCGCCATCAGGTCTTCGGGTGAGTCGTCTCCCGCCTCGAGCCACAGGTTGGTCGTGCCGACCGAGGGTGGGCCGCCGGCACCCCGGGTGGCGTGGCCGGTGGGCTGCATGGAGAGCTGGCGCGCCGAGCGGCAGTCAAGCAGCCATGTGAGGAGGATGCCATTCTCCACCAGTCTGCCGGCATGGGGGCGCAGGCCTTCGCCGTCAAAGGGTCGCGAGGCGAGACCGCGGTGGACGAAGGGATCCTCGGTGATGGTGATGCCCTCGGCGAACACCGGACAATCAAGGGAATCCTTCAGCCAGCTGGTGCCGCGGGCAATCGCCGGGCCGGCAATGAATCCGGCAAGGTGACCGACAAGGGAGCGCGCCGTGCGGGGCTCGAAGACCAGCGGCATGCGGGCCGTGGCGAGCTTGTGGGGATCGAGACTCCTGACGGCCCGTTCAGCCGCCTCCCGGCCGATGTCGGCCGGTGCCGGAAGGTCCTCCAGGTGACGCGCCAAACGGCCTTCTCCGTCGCTCTGCATGTCGAGACCGGTGCCGGCAATGACCGTCACGTAGAGGCTGGACATGGTGCGCCTGGTGACGCCGGCAAACCCGGTGCTGGTGACAAGGGCGCCCGTGGAGCGTTGCCATGCAGCGGTCGCACCCTCGGAATTGGTGATGCCGGAAACGGCGAGGGCCGCATCCTCGGCTTCGGCCGCGAGCTGCGTGAGGGTATCGGTTTCCGGCTCATCGCCACCATCGAGATCGAGGTCGGCGGCCCCGTCAGCCAGGAGGTGTCGATCGGCAAGGCCTGCGTGATGGTCCTCCGGCGCCAGGTGCGCCATGGCAACAGCCCGTTCGACCAGTTCGCCGGCGGTGTCGGGGGAAGGATCGGTGGTCGCAACTGATGCCTGACGGCACCCGCAGAAGACGCGCAGGCCAAGGGCGAGAGACTCGGAGCGGTCCAGGTCCTCGAGCTTGCCCAGACGCCGGTTGACGAGGACCTCCTCGCTCTGCGTAGCGACGGCGTCAGCCGTGCTTGCGCCCGCTGCCAGCGCCCGTTCAACGAGGCGGCCGGCCAGGTCGACGACGGTGTCCGTCATGAGCTTTCCGTCTTGTGCGCGGTCAGGCGGTTGGCGGCCGCCGTGACAGCCAGCAGACTGGCCTGGACGATGTTCGGGTGAAGTCCGACGCCGAACTCGACCGAGCCGTTACCATTTCCCGCCTCCACATAGGCTGCCGCCAGCGCATCGCTTCCCTGGCTGATGGCATGTTCATGGTAGTCGATCACCTTCATGGCAAGGCCTGCCTCCTCCGCGAAAGCGTGCACGAAGGCATCGATCGGTCCGGTTCCGGTGCCGTGAATGTCGCGGATCGCGCCATCGACGCTGACGGAAGCGGTCAGGTGGCGCTGTTCGCTGGCATGGGTTCCGGGAACCGTCTTGTAGGCGAGAAGCGTGAAGGGCCCTTCGGGTTCGATGTAGGTTTCGCGGAAGATCCTCAGGAGTTCCTCGCTCGGCAGTTCCGCTTCGGTGGCATCGGCCCGGCGCTGCACGACGCGGCTGAAGTGGATCTGCAATCTTCGAGGCAGTCTGAAACCGTGATCATTGTCCATGACCCAGGCAACACCACCCTTGCCCGACTGGCTGTTGACCCGGATGATCGCCTCGTAGCTCCGGCCGACATCTCCCGGATCCATGGGCAGGTAGGGAACCTCCCACATGTCCGAATTCGACATCTCCATCGCCCTCATGCCCTTGTTGATGGCGTCCTGGTGGCTTCCGGAGAACGCGGTGAAGACAAGGTCCCCGGCATAGGGGTGGCGGACCGGGACGGCGATGCGGTTGCAGTGTTCGGCGACGTTGACGAGATGGCTGATGTCGGAGAGATCGAGTTCCGGATCGACGCCCTGCGTCATCATGTTGAGGGCCAGGGTCACGATGTCGACATTGCCCGTCCGTTCGCCGTTGCCGAAGAGCGTGCCCTCGATACGGTCTGCGCCCGCCATGCAGGCGAGTTCGGCCGCCGCGACCGCCGAGCCCCGGTCATTGTGGGGATGGAGCGAGAGGATGATCGACTCGCGGTCGCGAATGTGCCGGAGGAACCACTCGATCTGGTCGGCGTAGATGTTGGGGGTGGACATCTCCACCGTCGCCGGCAGGTTGAAGATGGTGCGCCTGTCCGGTGTCGGCTGCCAGACGTCCATCACCGCCTCGCAGATCTCCACGGCGAAGTCGAGCTCCGTTCCGGTAAAGCTCTCGGGTGAGTACTGGAAGCGCCATCCGGCGGAATCGCGGGCGCCTTCCGTCATCTCGCGGATCAGGCTGGCGCCGTCCACGGCGATGCGGACGATTCCCGCCCGGTCCGATCTGAAGACCACGCGGCGCTGCAGCGCCGAGGTCGAGTTGTAGAGATGGATGATGACGTCCCTGGCGCCCTCGATCGCCTCGAAGGTGCGCCTGATGAGGGGATCACGCGCCTGGGTGAGTACCTGTATGGTGACACCTTCCGGGATCATGTCTTCATCGATGAGTTCGCGGCAGAAGTCGAAATCCGTCTGGCTGGCGCTGGGGAAGCCGACTTCGATCTCCCTGAAGCCCATGTCGACGAGGGTGCGGAACATGCGTCGCTTGCGTTCTGCCCCCATGGGCTCGACGAGCGCCTGGTTGCCGTCCCTGAGGTCGACGCTGCACCAGATCGGAGCCTTGCCGATGACCCTGTCCGGCCATGTGCGGTCGCGCAGACGAACCGGTTCGAAGGGGCGGTACCGCTGCCAGGGCATGGTCCGTGGGCGCGGCATCACCAGGTTTCCCGGTGGAAAGGGACACAACGGCCAGATGAATGTTCGGTGGACATGGGCTTCTTTTTGAAGAGGGGGTGGAGGCGTAACGCGTCGGCACGGCACCCCTTCAGGGGAGGTGCCGCTCAGGCCGGCGCTAGGCCCAGAGCTGATGTCCCGAAACCGATCATGGCCCCTACCTAGTGTTGTCGCCTGAAGGAGTCAAGGCGTTCACGCCCACTCCGCGGATCCGAACGCGCCATCCGAACCGGCCAGGGTCAGCGTCGGTCCAGCATGTCCCTGATCTCGTCCATCTGGCGCTGCATCACCTCCATGCGTTGCATCAGTGCCTGAACCCCGGCCTCGCTGACGGCATGGAAATCGTCCCGGAGCTCCACGGACTCGGCATGGCTCTGTTCGGTCATGGCGTTGACGATCACGGCGATAAAGAGGTTGATGACGGCAAAGCTGGTCATCAGGATGAAGGGCACGAAGACCATCCAGGCGCCCGGGTACTGCTCCATCACCGGGCGGACAATGCCCATGGACCAGCTTTCCAGGGTCATGATCTGGAACAGCGAGTACATGCTGTCGCCGACCGTGCCGAACCAGTCCGGGAACGCCTTGCCGTAAAGCTTGGTCACCATCACGGCGAAGACGTAGTAGACAAGAGACAGCAGGGCGAGCACGCTGGAAACACCGGGGATCGCCGCCATCAGGGCCATGACCACCTTGCGCATCGACGGCACGATGGCGACAAGTCGCAGGACGCGCAGGATGCGCAGCGCGCGCAGCACCGAGAGGTTGCCGCTCGTCGGCGCCACGGCAATCCCGACGACAACGAAGTCGAAGACGTTCCAGCCGTTCGTGAAATAGCGCCAGCCGAAGGCGAACAGCTTGGCGAAGAGTTCGATCACGAAAATGGCCAGCACGGCGTCGTCGAGATACCGCAACAGTGTCCCGGCGTGTTCCATCACGCCGGACGACGTTTCCAGGCCAAGGGTGATGGCGTTGAAGACGATGACCGCGGTGATCGCGCGCGTGACCCCCCGGCTCTCCATGAAGACGCCGACCCGGCGGCGCACCCGGTTGAGCGGCGAATTCGGTGGCGGCAGTGCGGTCACGGCTTGTCCTCCAGCGGGAGATTGAGTTCGACAGGTGGGGTTGCGGGGTTCGAAAGGCAATCACGCTGCCAGGGCTCCCGGTTTCCGGGCCGGCTCACCTGCAAAGTCATGTTGATGACGTCCGGACGGAGCACCGGCGCGTCCGTCAACGGCGCGGTGGCGCATCCGCCAACCGGCCCAGATCCTGACCAGGCTTTCCCGATCGCGCGCAGGACGTGTTGTGTGACTTCCCCGTTGTCTCGACTCTCCTGGTGGTCCCGCCATGTTCCGGCGGCACGGATCTCACCGATCGTCCACGGACGCCACAGATCCGCCGGTCGGTCCACGGTCGTGGGTGGCACATGTCGTCATGCCGTCAGGTTCTCCGCTTCCTGGCCGAGACAGTGACGGAATGCGCCATCGGCGATGGCAGTGGCGACGGCGGCGAGTTCGCCCGTCATGCTGCGGTCGTCGTCAAGGGGCGGAACGATGAGGCGCAGTGCGTCGCGCAAACGTCCAGCAACACGGGCGTGGCGCGGCGGATCGCGCAGATCGAAGGCCTGGGCGGCCACGATGAGTTCGGCAGCGGCGATCCGGGTGAGATGACAGACCGCATCCCGCGCCTGGCGGACCGCCACCCAGGTCATCGGCGCATGGTCCTCGACATTGTAGCTCGAACTGTCCAGCAGGCTGGCCGGCGCACCGAGCAGGTGAATCTCCTTCGACAGGGTCTCCGACGTGAGCGACAGGAGGCCGAGACCGGCCCTCGTGGTGCCGTGGCGCGTCAGCATGTCGGGCAATCCGCTGAACTGGTTCTGCAGCAGGCGGCCGATGCGTTGCGCCGCCATCGTCGCCGTCTGGGCCATGGCGAGCGTGAGGGCATCGAAGGCGACCGCCATGGCCGGGGTGTGGAAGTTGCCGGTGGACAGGATGTCGCCATCCGTCGCCAGAACCAGGGGATTGTCCCCGGCACCGTTGAGTTCGACGGTGACATTGGGTGTCGCAAAGTCGATCGCCGCCCTCAGGCTGCCATGGACATGGCTGACGCAGCGCAGGCTGATCGGGTCCTGGACACGGCGGGGTTCCTCAGGGTCGAACAGCGCCGTTCCTTCAAGCTTGCTGCGCAGGCTCAGCGCCGCCCGCGCCTGGCCCGGTGCGCCCCGGGCCATCACGACGCGGGGGTCGATGGGCCCGGGATTGGCGCGAAAGGCCTCGAAACCGAGAACCACGATGCCGTCCATCAGCTCCAGGAGATGTTCCAGGTCGGCAATCACCAGGGCCGCCTGGCCAACGGAAACCGCATTCGAGGAACACAGCGCAAGACCTTCCTTCTCATGGAGATCGACCACGTCGATGCCGGCGCTCGCCATGGCGTCGGCGCCGTCGAGGAGTGTTCCCCGGAACCAGGCGCGCCCTTCGCCGATGACGGGAAGCGCCATGTTGGCGCACAGTGCGAGGTCCGAGGCGCCGATGGAGCCGATGCCGGGAACAAGGGGATGAACCCCTTCGTCGAGCATGGCGCACAGCGTTTCAGCGATCAGCGGGCGCACTCCGGCTCCTCCCTGGGCCATTCCGGCGGCCCGCGAGAACATGGCGGCCCGCACGGCCTCCTCGGAAAGCGGCTCGCCGGCGCCGCAGGCCCTGGCGAGCACCACGACCCGGCTGTAGTCTTCGCGATCGGATTGTTCCACCTGGTTCACCACGCGCCCGCCAAGGCCTCGGGTGAGGCCGTAGACAGGACGGTCGGAGGCGCTGAACCTCTCGACCACGGCACGGCTATCTTCCATGCTTGATCGCGCCTCATGGGCGATGCCGACCCTTGCGCCGTCACGGGCCACCGCCACCACATCGTTGATTCCAAGCGGTGCCCCGCCCAGCAGGATCGTCGTCATCGTCCGTTCTCCCGGTCGTCATGGGGTGGGTGCCCTGCAGCAGGGCGTCCCGTGATGTCCTGGCCATGAACGTGACGCCAGGCAGCAGCGATGCGGCGCAGCCGCGCCAGAGCCTCGCCATGGTGGCGCTTGCCGAGGCCCATGGGCCCTCGTGCCTCGTCGTCATGATCGGCGAAGGTCGCGACGAAGGTCTCCATTGGGGCCCTGGAACCGAAGTCGAGCACGGTGCCGGACCAGTCGAAGATGACCGCCTTGATCACGCCCATGTCCTCCGGCCCGCATGCCTAGGGGCAACGTAACCGGGACCCCGGCTCTCTCCAAGCCCAGGTCTTCCGATGGCCGCCTTGGCGGACCTTTGGCTGGTGTGCCGAGCATGAGCGACAACTTGGAGGTGCAAGTCCACCATCCTGCCCGATGGCGGCGAGGGATTGGCGAAGCGCAAGGGTGTTGCCGGGGCGCAGAAGCGTGGAGTAAGGCCGCGAGCGGGTGGACAAGAACCGGTTGCGATGACTGCCCGGCCGGACGAGCGGGCCAGAGACCGCGAAATCCAGGGCCGTCAAGGACCGGGATGGCGAATCCGGCGGCAGTGCCCATGGACCCGGCGGATCAGCTCCAGCCCCGCTCTCTCCTGCGCGCTGCCGAATGCCATCTTCACTCGGCTTGGTCTCGCCTCTCTCGCGAACCATGCCACGGCCTAAATCCATCGAACCGCCGTGTACGGATCCGCATGCACCGTGCTGTGGGAGGGGTGGAGTCGAGAGGCTTCCCCCAATCCCGATTCCTCGGTGCCTGGAATGGACCCGTGCTGGCTGACGAAGCTGTTTGAAGAACGCGACATCGACAACGTGGGTGAGGCGGCGAATGTCTGATCGAGTGTGCCGCGGAGAGCCTGGCAGCCTTGCCGGAAAGCCGTGACAAAGCGTATCTCTCGTTGACTACTCGTCTTCGATCATCGCGGTCAGTTCGATGACTGTCTTTGCTGATCCCAACAGCGAGTCAGGAAAGACAAGGCCGGTTGAGGCTGGGCCGGGTTTGTTGAAGTAATGCGCCCGGCGGTGGCTCTTGGAATAATCCCCGACGCCTGTATCTCCGGCGTAGCAAGTGGTCACCTTGACGACTGCATCGAAACTGGCGCCGTAGACGTCCAGAACCCGCGCCAGGTTCCGCATGGAAAGGTCCGTCTGATCGGCAAGGTCGTCCGCGGCGATCCTGCCTTCGGTGTCATAAGGTCCATGGCCGCCCGTACACAGAATCGGACCGCAACGGATCAGGCTCGGAAAGGGATACTCGAAAGGCCAGCGCCCAAGGTCCGATATCTGGTCCTGGGTGGTTCGCACCGCGTTTTCGGACGAGTTGTTGATCCCCCATCCGTCGATCAAGACCCGCGGTCCGTCGTAACTCTCGCCCATGAAGCTCGCAGGCACCGGGAAGAGGACGGGTCTGCAAGCAGGCAACTCGGCGTCGAGGGTCTTGACAATTGTATGCCAGTCCTTCCCGCTGTCTTTGGTTTCGAACCATATGCACAGGCGCAGTAGATCTTCGAACTTGATCTTTCCCTTCGCCATCGAAACCTTGCAGTTGCTGATCACCTTCCGAACGGCTGTCGCCAAGTCCCTGGATCGCTCGACAAGGCCGTGGGTGCTCAGATGGAATTGCGTTTCGCCGCTGACCACCCTTGCGAAGCTTCCTTCCTGTACGGATGATTTGACGCCCCCGGGTTCACCAAAGGCGTCGATCTCGATCTCCATTTCGGGATAGACCATCACGGGACTGGGAATTATGGAAACTGATAGGGGAGCATCCCCGAACAGCTGCTCGCGGGTTTCGCGCATGACCCGCTCCAGCTTGCCGCCCCCGTCAGGGCCGACAAAGATCACCAGCTTGGTGATGTCGGAAAGGGGGGTGTCCATGGCCGCATAGACATCCTTGATGTTCCGGCAGGCCCCCCCGATCTGCGCGAGTACATCACCTGGCTTGCGAACTATCGCGATTCCTTCCATATCGGGTTGCCCGGCCGTGAAGGTGAGCCCATGGCTCTTCACGCCCATGCTCACGGTAACGTCGATGGAGGGGCGGTAGTGACCCTCGGGATAGACCTGAAGTCGCTTGCTGGGGTTGCTCATGCCTCGCCTTTCGAGTGCTGTGCCCTACGGTGATTCCTGCCGATACGGTTGGACAGTTCTGACAGGGCATGCACAGGCCAGGAGGCTCTGCGATTCTGCGAGGCAAGCCTGTCGCGTCGTCTACAGGCTGCCACAACAAGGCCCTGACCGATGGAGCGAAAGAGAGGATGAGGCAGCAGGCCTCTTGATGCGCCGAAAAGCGGCGAGCCGTGTTCAGCGTCCGTGTTCTCCAACAGTCGCTCGGCCAGAACATCCGCGATCATCAGGGAGGGGCCCAGGCCATTTCCCGAGTATCCGTGCGCGTACAAGACCGGGGATCCTTCGCCGATGTAGCCGCATTCCGGCAAGCCCGACATGGTGCGCGCGACATGGCCGGCCCAACTGTGACTGGGTGACGGCAATGAGGCGCCGAAGATCTCTTCAACATCTCGCCGCATCAGGTGCTGACCGTGAGTCGTGATCGGATGGCTACGAGCATCCAATTGCTTTCGGCTTGGCACTTTGGTGCCCGATTTTCCAAACATCAGCGTGCCGTCGGGCCTCACGTGGAAGTAGTTTGGCTGGCACTTTGAGATGGAGATGGCAATGCCCGTCTCACGTAATGTATCGGGCACTTGTTCGCCTTCTTTGGGGATGGCGCAGGCCTCTACGGTTATGGGCAAGAGGCGGCGGCGGAAGTATGGCTGGCTGGCTGCATAGGCATTGATACACAAAACCATTTTTTCCGCTGAAACCTCGGCTATGGGAGTCGATATCTTTAGCCGACCCGAGTAGGACCAATCGGTCACAGGAGAGCGTTCAAACAGGCGTACCCCAGCGGATCGACACCGAGCCACAAGTGCTGCGGTCAGGCCGCCCGGGTCCGTTGTAAAGGCAAGCTGTTCGAAGTAACCGTCGCGCAGACTGGATAGGTGTGTTCCTTCATGGACATCGGCGCGGCTCAGGACCGTGCCTCCCTCCAATCCGGCCCTGTACTGCGCCTCGGCCAAACGTTGCCACTGAGGTGAGCGGTCGGCATGTGTGGATGTGAAAAGCCATCCGCCCTGCCTGGTCTCGACACCGCTTTGCCTGGCGAATTCAGCCACGCGCTTTGCCGCCTCGACTGATCGATCTGCGAGTGTTTGGGCCGTCTGCTCGCCGAATACAGTGGAAAGCTGGTCCCACTGGTGTAACCACGACATTATGACACCACCGTTGCGACCACTCGCACCGGACCCGAATACGTCGGCCTCCAGAACCAACACATCCACCGAAGGATCGCGCGTCTTCAGTTGTAGAGACGTCCAGAGCCCTGTGAACCCGCCGCCTATGATGCAGATATCTGTTTTCGTGTTTTCACAGAACTGGGGCCCATCCGCGGAGGAGGGCCGCTGACCAAACCAGAAAGGTGTTCCTTTGGACTTTCGTGGTTTGCTCGGTGGCATGTATTCACCTTTGCTTTGATGACTCGCCGCGAGGACAATGCCGGAGATTAGCATGAGTCCGCCACGGGATGGTTTTGGCAGTGCTTCAGCGAGATTAACGGATACATGCGTGAATCCCAGTTGGAACTCGTTATCTTGCATGGAGCCAGTGTTGCCAGCGGGTACGGACCTGCCGAAACAGCCGGCTGATTCCACGATATCTGCGAATGAGAGCGAGAGCCAATGTCCACGATCACAGCGCGAGCCCAGACCGCTACACCGGTCGAAAAGCGGCTGTTCCGGTTTCTTGACGACAATCAGAACGAGATCGTCGAGTTGCGACGAGAACTACACCGCCATCCTGAATTGGCATTTCTTGAGATCGAAACGTCTTACAAGGCTGCCAGATGGCTTGAGGATCTGGGATTTGAGGTCCAGGTCGGTGCGGACGTCATGGTTGCACCTCCTGCCTATCTGAATTTGGATGACAAATTCGAAGCTGCGGCGAAAGATGCAGTGGCCGCTGGCAGGGTTGCGCCCGAATGGCCCGATAAAGTGAAAGGTGGCTGCACGGGTGTCGTCGCAAGATTGTCGCGGTCGGCTTATCCCCGCGTTTCGTTTCGTTTCGACATGGATGGTTTGCCACTCTCAGAATCGACAGATACCTCGCACACACCGGCACGAGAGGGATTCGCTTCCCGCCGTGAGGGCTGCATGCATGCCTGCGGTCATGACGGCCATACTGCGATTGGGCTTGGGTTTGCGAAATGGTTGGCGGACTCGGCTTCGGAGTGGTCGGGGACCGTGACGCTTATTTTCCAACCCGCGGAAGAGGGCGGTACAGGTGCCAAATACATGGTTCAGGCGGGTGTTGTTGATGACGTCGACTATTTTTTTGCCGCGCATCTGGGATGTAGTCTGATGACGGGTGAAATTGCCTGTGAAGCCAGCGAGATCTTTTGTTCGCGCCGCATGGTGGCGCGTTTCACGGGACGGCCTGGGCATGCGGCGGACAATCCCCACGAAGGTCGGAATGCCTTGCTGGCGGCAGCCACTGCCAGCCTGAGCATTCATGGCATCCCCCGCGTTCCATCCTGTGCGACTCGAATCAACGTGGGGAAGCTCGTCAGTGGCGACGCGTTCAACATCGTGCCGTACAAGGCCGAGCTGCACGTAGAACTTCGGGCCGCTGCAGAGTCGGGTCTCGCGTTTCTTGAAGAGCAAGCCTCCCGCATCTTGTATGGTACCGGCGCAATGCATGAAGTGAGTGTCGAGATTGAAAGCCGTGAAGGTGCATTAGGTGGAACAAATTCGCAGCAGGCGACTTGCATCATTGAGCGCGCGGCGCGTCGCACCCGCGGCGTAGAGATCATACGAGATGCATATCCCCTGGGTGGGGGTGAGGACGCGACCTACTTCATGCGAGCCTTGCAGGATCGAGGCGGTGTGGCCGGGTACTTCCTGACTGGTAGCGATCTCACCAGCGCCCATCACACCTCAGAATTCGACTTTGACGAAAAGGCGCTGCTAATCGGAATTGCTCATTTCGCCATCATCCTTGACGAGGTTGTCAAGCAGGGGGCTTAACCAACCTACCCTTCTGAATTGCGTCGTTGAAGGTATCTTCCACGAGCTTGCAGAATTCAGTCGTTTTCTGATTCCTGGCAGAGGTGTCCTTTACTACGAGATAGACGATGTTGGTCTGGCTGAATAAGTCCGACCGGATTTCACGAAAAGTGCCTGCTTCCTCGTTCCTTTCGATGAATTGATGTGGCAGGAAGCCAAGGTAGTGCCCGGTCTTTATCAACATCATTCGGCCCAACATTGTGGGTGCCCGCGCCGCAATCTGAACCCGGTCCAAGAACTCTGCAGCAAACGTCGACTTGCGTGTCCGCAAATCAACGAAAACCTCGTCATGCAGCCTCTCAATGCTGATCTCTTCGTTGGGCACATCGTAAAGCGGATGTTTGTCGCTGCAAAATAGCCCCATTTCCTCCCCGAATAGGGCAGTGGTCGAAATGTTGGCGACATTCCGAGGTAGCGAGGTAATGCCGACCTCGGCGGTGCAATCTTGAATTGCCTTGATGACTTCTGGCGAGGAAAGCCCGCGAATATTGAGAAAAACGTTCTTGTTTTTGGTGTTGAATCGTTCCAACGCCGTGACGATGAGAGATTGGTAGGTCAGGCCAATATCCTCTTCATAGAGAACTCTCAATTCTCCCGAAATGTTCTGTGTAATGGCGCTGACCTGATCGTGAAACTGGTCCATGTCTTCGAAGAAGGCGAGCATTGCCTCGTAGATCGCTTCGCCCTGCGGCGTCAGGCTGAACCCATTTCTTCCGCGGTTGCATAACTTTGCGCCCAAGCGAGTTTCGAGATTCGAGATATCAGTTGATATGGAAGATTTTGACTTGTTCAGTTCCAGTTCCGCCAGAACGAAACCGTTCGATTTGACGACCGAACAAAACACGCGCATCAGCCTAATGTCGATGTCAGAGATACTAATGAGTTTTCTGTACTTGGGCATTTCCCTCTACGATTCGACCTTTGCTGGACGTATCGTATTGGACCGTTGATCTTGATGCAAAGTTTCGCGCCTTCGACGGACAGCGGCTGTTACTTCGCCATCACCCTGGCCGGCACCGGCACCACCCTTGCGCATGACTTCTATCGCTGGATGAGGGGTGAGGTGCGACGAGCCGTTCTTGTGCGTCGGACACCTTGACGTCGACTCGCGGCCAAACGGCTGGCTCAGGGTTCAACTGCGTAGCCGTAGGCTGCGGGATATCCTTTCGTCCGGGGCATGCAGGTCAATTCGTTCAACGACTACGGCCGTAGCACGATCGGCACTGAATCAACGTGACTGCACGGCAAGAACGGATTCTGCACCTGTTCGGCTTGGAACTTTGGACAACGTCAACGTAGGACGGTCATTCCAGGACGGCCTTGAGCCTGTGATCACTCGCGGTGTCCCTTGGCGTTTGTCACACGCGAAGGGAGAGTTTCATGTCAGGTTTCGGTGCTGTGCGTTCACGGTCGCCACGGAGAGGCGGGGTCCGGTGGCACGAGATCTGCGAGGAGAATGACCGTTTCATCGCCACCCGGGTCGAGTTCTGCCGTCCGCACAGCAATACCTGCGGTTCGCTACGCTACTGGCGGTTGAAGAGCAGGCGACGGCCTTTGTCGAGGCGGCGGCTCCGGAGGCAGCTGCCTGGGATGTCGAGCCCATGGGCCTCAACAACCTTCAGACGAGATGGAGGCGGTCGCACAGCTCCTCATCATCAAGGCCTACGACGCACGTCAGGCGACCTATGACCCGCGCTGATCGAGCGAATACTGTCGTCCCATCACCATCGGCCGGTCCAAGCCCGGCAGAGGGCCGCTCCTGACTATCGCCGCATCTACCGCCGGACACTCGCGCTGACACTAGCCGCTGTCTTCGGCAATAGGGCGCCGTCCAAACTCGGATGTGCCGTGCGCACCCTCGATGACGAGATCAACAATCTCTGGAAGGGACAGCCTAGCCGCCTGAACATGCCCGCACTGAAAACTCGGCTCAACCGTGAAGGTTGGTCACGCTCAAGATGTCTAGCCTAACCACGGTTTGGCAGAACACAAACGTTGTGCCGGAACAACACGGCTAATATCCGTTCCAATTCCACGCATTGAGGTTTGCTGCTCATGGAGGGCGCGCATTGACAATGCTCTTGAGCAACATGGGATTATTCGGAGGCAACCAATGAAAAAGTCAAACCGGGTTACTGACAGCCATTCATTAACGCGTCGCGGTTTTGGCAAGGGCGTAGGTGCTGCGGCCATCGGATTCGGGCTTGCGAGTGCGGCAAACAAGTCGCACGCATCCGCGCCAAAGAAAGGCGGGCATGCTGTTTTCGGATTGGAGGGCGCTCAGGCCAATGACACGTTGAACCCCGTCTATGGCGGCGGAATGTATCTGATCACCCTACGGCTTGCGGTCTACAGTACGCTGACGGAGGTTTGGCACGATGGGAGCATCCGCCCACACCTGGCAGAATCGTTCGACGCGTCCGACGATGCCACAGTGTGGCGGTTCAAGATGCGTGACGGGGTGACATTCCACGACGGGAAACCTCTGACAACCGACGATGTCATTGCATCCTTCAACTACCACCGCGCCGAAGATAGCACATCGCCGGTGAAAACCTTGCTTGCCGGGGTTCAGGACATCAGCGCAGACGGGAACATGGTTGTGTTCACTCTTGCGAGCGGCAACGCCGATTTTGCGGGTCTGGTGTCTGAGTTCCAACTTGCTGTGCTGCCCGCCAGGGATGGCAAGACTTACTGGGATCCGATAAATGGGTCTGGCGCCTACAAGGTCCTCGAATTCAAACCGGGGATCAGCGCGAAGCTTGAGCGCAACGAGAACTTCTTCCTCCCTGATCGCGGCAACTTTGAATCCATTGAGTTACTCGCCATCAATGACATGAACGCGAGAATCACGAGCCTTATGTCCGGCGAGGTTCACGCAGTAAGCGCCATTGATGCCAAGCTGGTCTCGCGGCTGCAAACGGTTGAGGAGATAGACACGTTGGTGCGGACAAGCGGCTCATTTTGCACTTACGATATGCTGATGACGGCAGAGCCGTTCTCGAACAACGATCTCCGACTGGCGTTGAAGTTCGCCCTCAACCGAGAAGATTTCGTCGAGAAAATCCTCGGCGGATTTGGTGTTGTGGGGAATGACCACCCACTGGGTCCATTCTACAAGTACCACCCCAGCGATATTCCGCGGCACAGCTATGACCCGGACAAGGCACGGCATCATATCAAGAAGGCGGGCTTGGAGGGTGTGGAAATATCGCTGCATACCTCCGATCACGCCTTTGCGAACTCCCTTGATGGCGCGGTTCTCTATGCTGAACACGCAAAGAAGGCCGGAATCAACATCAAGGTCGTTCGCGAGCCGGCTGATGGCTACTGGTCTGACGTATGGGGCAAGAAGCCCTGGTTTGCCAGCTATTGGGGCGCACGGTCTTCTTCCGATGGCATCCTGTCGCTGATTTATGACAGCAACGCCGCTTGGAACGCCACCGGCTATGGCAACCCGCGGGTAGATGAGATGCTCAGCAGCGCGCGCGCGGAACTTGACGAAAGTGTCCGAATGGAACTTTACCGCGAAGTCGCGCTGATCATACAGCAAGAGGGCCCATCCGTGATCCCCGCGTTCTACAGCATCATTGACGCGGTCTCGACGAAGATTGGCTACTACGAGGCAGAGACGACAACCGCTTCGCTCTCCGATCGTCGCGCACTTGATCGATGGTGGTTCAGGTGATGTGGCCGGTCTTCGGGAAAATCACCAATGTGGGGACCGCCTGCACCAGCTCTTGATTTCGCTGGGAGGCCCAGAACCAGCGCGATTCTGGGTTTGCCACTGTGATGTTGGCACTGCGACTTGGTTTCTTGTGATCAACAAGTGTCGAGCTCGATCAAGACCAAGCAACGGATACTCTTGTGTGCCATAACTTGGGCGAACAGGAATCTGGTGCTGGGAACACCAATCTCACATGCCTCCTGACATGCACGGCCACATTCCCCTTGGTGACGGATGCGGTCCAAGGCTATCGATCATGTCCGGCGCCACATCGGATGCCTCGAGAAGGCCAGTCGACGTGTCGCCCGGCACTTCGAGTTCACCGTCACCCCCGATGACGAGGGCAGAAAGGCGGTCGCCAACTCCCGGACCTTGAAGCCGACGGCAGAACGCTGCACGTGCGCAAGGCCGCACTGGCCGACGACCAGCGGGCCATCCTCTATCACGCCATGGGCATCGCCCCGCCGCCGCGCAACGTTCGCAAGACCGTCGTCTGAACCCCACGTCCTGCCCGAGCCAGAAGAGCGGTTTGTCATCCGCAAGATCCCACTTGTAGTGCCACTCGGAATCTTACCCGACTGACTCTACCCGGCTTTTTGCACCAAGCGTTAGAGATGGGCTAGGTTGGCGGGGCTCAAGGGGAACGGGGCCCATGTCGCGCGCACGCTTCGCCAGTGACGGAAGGGGTGGTCTGACACGAAATGTGCCGATCAGGACGCCCCGTCACGCGGCGTTGCTGGTGGTGGATGTGCAGGTCTACACGGTGACGCCCGGAGATGGCGAGTTCAGCGACATCGATCCCTCATGCATTCCGGACCGCCTCGCCTACTACTTCGACCGCCTGGAAGGGGTGACCTTGCCGGCGATCGCCCGTCTTCAGGAGGCGTCGAGGCGGATCGGCATGGAGGTGATGTACACCGTCGTCGAGGCCCTGACCGGCGATATGCGGGATCTTGGACTCGACTATCGCATCTCGGGCATCGGCGTACCGAAGGGTTCGCCCTGGGCTGCCATTCCCGATGCCATCGCCCGTCGCGACGACGAGATTGTCATCCCGAAGACATCCTCGAGTGTCTTCATGTCGACGAACATCGACTACGTGTTGCGCGCTCTCGAGATCGAACAGATCGTGATCTGCGGTCTGTTGACCGACCAGTGCGTCGAATCGGCGGTGCGTGATGCCTGCGATCTCGGTTACCTGGTGACTGTGCCGGAAGACGCCTGCGCCACCATGAGCAGGGACCGGCACGAGCAGTCGCTTGACATGTATTCGGGGTATTGCCGGATCGTGACGAGCGGTGACGTCGTCACCGAACTCGCCGGATTCCCCGCAACCGGCGAGACCGGTCTGCGGAAAGAGACAGCCTGAGGAGCCGCCCATGGAACGAATCATTGTCCCGCCATCAGAAGGTCGAGCAGTGCGTGTCGTCGCCGGCCAGTCCATTTCCGTCACGACACCGAAGGGCGGACAAGCGGCCGATTTCTTCGCCTACAACAGCGCCAATGCTGACGAGTGGCTGTCGCCACCACACACCTGGGTGACCACGTTCTCGCTCAAGCCGCGGCCGGGTGATGTCTTCCTGTCGCGATTTCGCCGGCCCATGCTGACGATGACCGGGGACACGGCCGACGGCGTTCACGACATGCTGCTCGCAGCCTGCGATCAGTTCCGCTACGAGTTCTTCGGCTACCGGGGCGTGCACGCCAGCTGCTCCGGGAACCTGGAGATCGCCATGCGCCGCGAGGGCTACGAGATTTCGGTCATTCCCCAGCCGATCAACTTCTTCACCAACGTGCCGGTGGACGGCGAAGGACGTCTGACGGCCCCCGCCAATCGGGTCAAGCCGGGCGCCGGCGTGACCATGGAGGCGTTGATGGATCTCATCTGCGTGGTCTCCTCGTGTCCCTTCGACATGCAGGCCGAAGGCTGGGAGATCAATGCCGGCAACCGGCCGACGGAACTCGAGATCGAGGTTGAGTGAAAGCGCCGGCCGTCAGCGCTTGGAGAACTGGAAGCTGCGGCGCGCCTTGCGCTTGCCGTACTTCTTGCGTTCCACGACCCGTGGATCGCGCGTCAGGTAGCCGTTGGACTTGAGTGTCTTGCGCAGGACCGGTTCATGGAGCGCCAACGCCTTCGAGATGCCATGACGCAGGGCGCCGGCCTGGCCTGACAGCCCGCCGCCCTTCACCGTGCAGAAGACGTCATACTGGTCAACACGATCGGCGACATGGAAGGGGCGGCCAAGGATCAGCCGCCAGGTGCCGCGCGTGAAGTACTCCTCGACGCTGCGGCCGTTGACGATGATGCGTCCGACACCGGGCTTCAGCCAGACGCGGGCAATGGCGTTCTTGCGCTTGCCGGTGGCATAGGAGCGTCCCAGGGAATCAATCTGGGGTTCGGGAAGCTGGATCTCGGCTTCGGAAACGGCGGGTTCCTGGGTTTCGGCCACAATCGCCATGGTCAGGCAGCCCTTCTGTTCTTGGGATTGCGCGCTGCCAGGTCGAGAACTTGAGGCTGCTGTGCCTCGTGGGGGTGATGTGGCCCGGCATACACCTTGAGTTTCTTCATGACCTGCCGGCCGAGCGGATTGCGGGAGATCATGCGCTCGACAGCCTTGGTGATGACGCGCTCGGGAAAGGCCCCGTCAAGCCGTTCACCAAGGGTCTGGCCCTTGATGCCGCCCGGCCACCCGGTATGCCAGTAGAATGACTCTCCGGCCCGCTTGTTGCCCGTCAGGTGAACCTTCTCGGCGTTGATGACAATCACGAAGTCCCCGCAGTCGACATGCGGCGAGAAAGTCGGCTTGTGCTTGCCCCTCAGGATATCGGCGATTTCGACGGCCATGCGTCCGAGGATCAGATCCTCGGCGTCAACCAGATACCACGTGCGCTCGACTTCGCGCGGTTTGGCAACATAGGTCTTCATGCGGGTTCCGAATGGCAATCAGCCTGGCGCAACGAAAACGGTGCGCCCCAAGGGAGCGCGGAACCTAGTCAACATGCCCGGCGGTGTCAATGCCCGAATCCCGTCGTCGAGACATCCATTGCCCCCGTGTCTGCCGCTTGGCTACAGTGCAGCCATGGACGAACCGCTTCTCCTCAGTTCGCAGGAGGGCCAGGTCGCGCGCCTGGCACTCAATCGCCCGAAACAGCGCAACGCGCTGAGCGTCGCATTGATGTCGGCACTGCAGGACGAGCTCGATCGCCTTGCGGCCCGCTCCGATGTGCATGTCATCGTCATTGCCGGCAAGGGTAAGGCGTTCTGTTCCGGCCATGACCTGAAGGAGATCCGCGACCATCCGGGAGCCGACAACTACAACCGCCTCTTCGATCAGTGCAGCCGCCTGATGACGACCATCGTCAGGCTGCCCAAACCGGTGATTGCCAGTGTCGGCGGCATTGCGACGGCGGCAGGTTGCCAGCTGGTGGCGAGCTGTGATCTTGCCGTGGCCTCGGTGGAGGCGTCCTTCGCCACGCCTGGCGTCAACATCGGACTCTTCTGTTCCACGCCCATGGTGGCGCTGTCACGCAACGTGGCGCGCAAGAGCGCCATGGAGATGCTGCTGACCGGCGATGTGATCGACGCGGCGCGGGCACGGCAGATGGGCCTCGTCAACCGCGTTGTGGCGGCCGGCGATCTCGATTCCGCAACATCGCGGATGGCGCGAGACATCGCCTCGAAATCCCCCCTGACCCTGGCCATTGGCAAGGAAGCCTTCTACCGCCAGCTGGAGATGCCGCTGGATGAGGCGTACGCCTACGCCAGCCGGGTGATGACCGACAACATGCTCAAGCGGGATGCACGGGAGGGAATCGACGCGTTTCTCGGCAAGCGCGCTCCCGAGTGGCACGGCGAGTGATGACCGGTCACGACCACTACAGCGATGAGGCGTTGCGCTCGATCCTGCGCCGCTGTCGCACCATCGCCATGGTTGGCGCCAGCGCGAACTGGGTGCGACCGAGCTATTTCGCGATGAAGTACCTCCAGGGCAAGGGATATCGCATCATCCCGGTCAATCCGGCGGCCGCGGGAGAGACCGTGCTGGGAGAAACCGTGCTCGGGTCCCTCGACGAACTCCAGGCGCCCGTTCCCATGGTCGACATCTTCCGCAACTCCCAGGCGGCCGGTGGCATTGTCGACGAGATCATCAGGTTGCGCAGTGACAAGCACTTTCAGGTTGTCTGGATGCAGCTCGGGGTGCGCAACGATGCCGCAGCCCGAAGGGCGGAGGCCGCGGGTCTCGAGGTCGTCATGGACCGGTGCCCCAAGATCGAGTACGGACGGCTCACCGGGGAACTCTCGTGGAGCGGCATCAATTCCGGGATCATCACGGCAAAGGTCCTGAGATTGTGACATCCGCCGTTTCCCGTGTTGCCACTGCACGGAAGGGATCAGGCATGAATGACGGCGACCGCCGCTACGGCATGGAGACCCGTGCCGTTCACGCCGGGGCGCGCCCCGACCCGGCAACCGGAGCAAGGCAGACGCCGGTCTACCAGACGACCAGTTACGTGTTCGACGACATCGACCACGCCGCCTCGCTCTTCAATCTCCAGACGTTCGGCTATTTCTATTCGAGGCTGACCAACCCGACAGTGGCGGTCCTTGAGGAGAAGATCGCCAATCTCGAGGACGGCCGCGCCGCCGTTGCGTGCGCCTCGGGCCATGCGGCGCAGTTTCTGGCCTTCTTCACCCTGCTTGAGCCCAACTCCCACATCGTTGCGTCGCGCTATCTCTACGGCGGTTCCGTGACGCAGTTCACCAAGTCCTTCGCCCGGCTCGGCTGGCAGGCCGACCTCGTCGACCCCAACGATCCGGACATCGTGGAAGCGGCCATTCGTGACGAGACCCGCGCCATCTTCGTCGAGGTGCTGGCCAATCCCGGCGGCATCGTCGTCGATCTCGAACCCCTGGTCGCGATTGCGCGCCGCCACCGGATTCCTCTGGTCGTCGACAACACCATGGCGACACCGTGTCTCATCCAGCCCTTTCACTGGGGTGCTGATATCGTCATCCATTCGGCGACCAAGTTCATCGGCGGCCATGGCACGTCGATGGGGGGCGTTGTCGTCGAGTCGGGTGCGTTCGACTGGTTCGCCAGCGGCAAGTTCCCCGGCATGACGGAACCCGAAGAGGCCTATCACGGTCTCACCTTTGCCGAGACCTTCGGCGACTTCGGATTCACCATGAAGGCACGTGCCGTGGCCTTGAGGGATTTCGGTCCGTCGCTGTCGCCGGCCAACGCCTTCCATCTCATCACCGGATGCGAAACACTGCCCCTGCGCATGCGGCGTCACTGTGACAATGCGCTTGAGGTCGCCCGCCACCTCGAGACCCACCCCAAGGTGGCCTGGGTCTCCTATGCCGGGCTGGAGTCGAGCCCGTGGCACGGTCTGGCGCGCAAGTACCTGAAGAACGGTTTCGGCAGCGTCTTCACCTTCGGACTGAGGGATGGTTTCGATGCCTGTACCCGCATGGTCGAGGCATCCGGTCTCTTCAGTCATCTTGCCAACATCGGTGACACGCGGAGCCTCGTCATTCATCCGGCGAGCACGACACACCGCCAGCTCACATCCGAACAGCGCGCCACCGCCGGAGCCGCCGACGACACGATCCGTCTCTCCATCGGAATCGAGACGGTCAGCGATCTGATCCGAGATCTCGACGAAGCCCTGGAAAAGGCCTGACCGTCAGGTTGCAACTACCTGCACATTCCCCGGGATCCTTCGGCGCACACCTTCTCCCCGTCCGTCCACGTAGCTCCGGACAGGGTGGCGCCGGTGAAATCGACATCCCTGAGAACGGCTCCGGTAAAGTCGACACCGGTCAGGTCGGCGAAGAGGAACTTGGTGTCCCGGACCTCGACGTGCCGCATGGAGGCACCCGAGAGGTTCGCCCGGTCGAAGCGTGCGCTGGTCAGCCTGGCGCCGTCGAACATGGCGCCTGAAAGATCCGACTCGACGAAGCGTACGCGGTAGCCGTCGATGCGCGAGAAGTCGGCATTCCGGAGGTTCGCGTTGCTGAGCGCCGCGCCGCGCAGGTTGCCGCCGGCGAGGACGGCTCCGGGGAAATCGATGCCCGAGAGATTGCAGCTGCGCCAGTCGACGTTTTCTTCCGGAAGGTCGTTGCACCCGGCCTCGGCCACACTCCCTGCGACCACCGCCAGAAGGGCGATGACTGGAATGAGGGAAAGTGTGCGTCCGGCCATCCTGGAACCCGGTCTCCCGGGCACGCACGTCAGACGTGCCCGGGAAGGCCCACTTTCTAGATGCTGTAGTACATGTCGAACTCGATGGGATGGGTGGTGGTTTCGAAGGCCATCACCTCTTCCCACTTGAGCTCGAGATAGCCGTTGATGAGGTCGTCGTTGAAGACTTCACCCTTCTTGAGGAAGTCGTTGTCCTCCTCAAGGGCGTTCAACGCCTCGCGCAGGCTGCCCGCCACCGTCGGCACGTCCTTCAGTTCCTCTGGTGGCAGATCGTAGAGATTCTTGTCCATCGCATCACCTGGATGGATACGGTTCTCGATGCCGTCGAGGCCGGCCATCAGCATGGCCGAGAAGGCAAAGTAGGGATTGGCGGTCGGATCGGGGAAACGGATCTCGACACGCTTGGCCTTCGGTGACGTGGCATAGGGAATGCGGCAGGATGCAGACCGGTTCCGCGAACTGTAGGCGAGCAGAACCGGCGCCTCGTATCCCGGCACCAGTCTCTTGTAGCTGTTGGTCGAGGCATTGGTGAACGCGTTGAGCGACTTCGCGTGACGGATGATGCCACCGATGTAGTAGAGCGCCATGTCGGAGAGGTCCGCATACCGGTTTCCGGCGAAAAGAGGTTCTCCGTCCATCCAGATGGACTGGTGTACATGCATGCCGGAGCCGTTGTCGTACATCACCGGCTTTGGCATGAACGTCGCCGTCTTGCCGTAGCTGTGGGCGACCCGGTGGACGACGTACTTGTAGGCCTGCACGTGGTCGGCGCAGGTCAGCAACGAACCGAATGTCATGCCGAGTTCGTGCTGTGCCGGCGCCACCTCGTGGTGATGCTTGTCGATGGGAAGGCCCATTTCGGCCATGGTCGACAACATCTCGGAGCGCATGTCGCTCAGTGAATCGACCGGTGGAACGGGGAAGTAGCCGCCCTTCTGGCGTGGCCGGTGGGCGAGGTTGCCCGTGCCTTCGTACTCGGTGTTGTCGTTGTAGGGCCCTTCTTCCGAATCGATCTCGTAGCCCATGGCGTGGGATTCGGTGGAGAAGCGCACGCTGTCGAAGACGAAGAACTCGAGCTCGGGCCCGAAGAAGGCCGTGTCGCCGATGCCGGTGTATTGCAGATAGGCTTCCGCCCGCCTGGCCAGCGAGCGCGGATCGCGCTCATAGTCCTGCCCTGTCGACGGTTCGTGAATGTCACAGTTCAGGATGAGTGTGGGCTGTGACTCGAAGGGATCGAGAACCATGGTGCTCGGATCCGGAATGAGGGTCATGTCTGATTCGTTGATGGCTTTCCAGCCGGCGATGGAGGAGCCGTCAAACATGACACCGTCAGTGAACATGTCCTCGTCGACCATGCGTCTGGACAGCGTAAGGTGCTGCCACTTGCCCCGTGGGTCGGTGAACCGGAGGTCGACATAGGGGATGTCGTCATCCTTGATACGCTTGAGAACACTTTCAGCATCTGACATGTCGGGGTCCTTCCCGGTTGTCTGTTGGAGATTCGGGCGTGGTTCTACACCGCATCCGGGCCGCGTTCACCGGTCCGGATGCGCAAGGCATCGTCAACCGGAACAATGAAAATCTTGCCGTCGCCAATACGACCGGTATGCGCTGCGTCGCGGATGGCCTCGACAGCCCGGTCAACGAGGTTGTCGTCGGTCACAAGTTCGATCTTCACCTTGGGCAGGAGATCCACGACGTACTCCGCCCCGCGATAGAGTTCCGTGTGGCCCTTCTGATGACCGAATCCCTTGACCTCCGTCACGGTCAGGCCCTGCAGTCCGGCCTCGTGCAAGGCCTCCTTGACCTCGTCGAGCTTGAAAGGCTTGATCACCGCCTCGATCTTCTTCATGACGACCCCAACCCCGGTGTGACACGTCAATCCTGCATGAGGATACTTGGCATGCGCGCAACCCGCCGGATCAACGCATTCCGTGCAGCAACAACCATACTGCAGTATCTGGCAGATCGGATCACTCTTGTCGAGATTCCAGAAGGCATTGCCTCACAGGGAATTCGGGGAGAGGGTCCATTCTGACCGGCGGAGGGTGACATGAAACCAGCCAACACCATCATGGCTAGCCTCGGGACCACCGTGTTCGAGGTCATGTCGCGCCTGGCGATGGAGCATGGATCCATCAATCTTGGTCAGGGGTTTCCCGACGAGGACGGCCCGCGGGACATTCGCCAGGTCGCGGCCGATGCTCTCGTCGAAGGCCCCAACCAGTACCCGCCCATGACCGGGCTCGCCGAACTCCGCCAGGCCATCGCCGCCCATGCGCAGCGCTTCTACGGTCTCGATTACGACTGGCAGAGCGAGATCGTGGTGACATCGGGGGCGACCGAGGCGCTGGCGGACTGCTTCCTTGCCCTGCTCAATCCGGGTGACGAGGTGGTGCTGCTTGAACCTCTCTACGATTCCTATCCGCCTATGATCGAGCGCGCCGGCGCCATCCCCCGGTATGTCACCCTTGAGCCACCGGAGTGGGAACTCGATCCCCTCGCCCTCGAGGCGGCGTTCACGCCGCGAACACGCATGATCCTTCTCAACTCGCCGATGAATCCGGCCGCGCGCGTGCTGACCATGGCCGAACTGGACCTCATCCGCCGGCTGTGCATCGAGCACGATGTCGTCTGCCTGTGTGACGAGGTCTATGAACACCTGCTCTTCGACGGTCTCGAGCACCGGCCGATCGCGTCACTTGACGGCATGCGCGAGAGAACCCTGCGGATCTCCTCGGCCGGCAAGATCTTTTCGCTGACAGGCTGGAAGGTGGGGTGGATCGAGGGGCCGGCCGAACTCATGGCCGCCGTCATGAAGGCCCACCAGTTTGTCACCTTCACCACGGCTCCCAACCTGCAAAAGGCCGTGGCCTACGGACTGGGGAAGGAGACGGCCTACTACACCGATCTCGCGGCCACTCTCCAGAGGAAGCGCGACCGCCTGGCTGGCGGTCTTGTCAAGGCCGGATTCCCGGTCCTGCCCTGCCAGGGCACCTACTTCATCAACGCCGACATCACGCCCTTCGGCATCGCCGGCGGTGACGAGGCTTTCTGCCGTCTCATCACCGAGAAGGCAGGTGTCACCGCCGTTCCGGTCAGCGCCTTCATGCGCAAGGGCAGCATCGACACCCTCATCCGCTTCTGCTTCTGCAAGCAGGACGACATCCTCGACGCCGCCGCAGAGAGACTGCAACGCTTCCTCGCCTGAATCGGCCCCGTCGCCGCCTCGACCTCGGCAGGCAGGTTGCGTTGCCTTCGGCAACTCCCACGACAACATCCGCAAAGCTGTCGAGGGGGCGGTTCCAGCGCGTCAATGAATTGCCGGTCTGTCCAGTGCTGGTCGGCGAGTGATCCCATCCACGGTGCCGTTGGTCGCCTTGCGCCGTGTTGCAAGCCGCACGGAAAGGCAGGCCGGTCCGAACTGGCGCGGAGACTGCCGCCGGTTTCAGTTGAGATAGTCGCTCATGCGGCGGGCCGATTCGCGGATGTTCTCCATGGACGCGGCGTAGGAGAGGCGCAGGAATCCTTCGCCCATGGCGCCGAAACTGGTGCCGTGGACCGCGGCCACGCCGCACTCCTCGAGCAGGGCCTGTCCGAGTTCCCAGGAGTTGCGCCCCGTTCCGGCAATGTTGGGGAAGGCATAGAACGCTCCACCGGGCATGACGCAGTGAAATCCCGGGATGGCGTTCAGCAGATCGACGATCACGCCGCGACGCTCCTCGAAGGCCTGGCGCATGGTCTCGACACTGTCCTGCGGGCCGGTAAGGGCGGCAATGCAGGCCATCTGCGTTGCCGCATTGGTGCAGGAGTTGGCGTTGACGATCATCTTGTCGATGTAGTCCACGAGACTCTTCGGCCACACGCCGTAGCCGGCCCGCCAGCCGGTCATGGCGTAGGTCTTGGACCAGCCGTCGAGCAGGATGAGGCGGTCGCGGATCGACTCGTAGCCAAGCAGGCTTCGGTGGGCCTTGTTGTCGAAGACAAGACGGCAATAGATCTCGTCAGACAGCACGGCTACCTCGGGGAAGTCCTCGAGACCGGCAACGAGGCGGTCGAGTTCATCGTCGTCGATGACGCCGCCGGTTGGATTGCCCGGGCTGTTGATGATGACCAGACGCGTACGATCCGACAGCTTCGACAGCACTTCGTCGGCGCTGAAGGAAAACAGCCTGTCCTCATGAAGCTCGATCGCAACGGGCGTGGCGCCGGTATAGCGGATCATGGATTCGTAGATCGGAAAACCCGGATTGGGGTAGAGAATCTCGTGGCCCGGCTGACCGAACATGAGGATGGCGAAGAACATCGTCATCTTGCCTCCCGGAACCACCATGACCTGTTCCGGAGACACCTCGACGCCACGGTACTTCAGGATGTCAGCCGCCACTGCTTCGCGCAGGGGCATCATGCCCGGAGCCGGGGTATACCCGTGATGGCCGTCGCGCAGGGCCTTGATCGCCGCCTCGACGATATGATCCGGCGTGCGGAAATCCGGCTGGCCGATTCCGAGATTGATGATGTCGCGCCCTTCGGCGGCGAGCTGGTTGGCGCGGGCGAGAACGGCGAACGCGGTTTCTGAGCCCATGTTCTGGAGATTGTCGGCAGGAATCATGTCGGGTCCGGCGTGTCGGGTTGACCAGGGGACGGCTGGCGTCGTAGAGAACGGCAGGTCGCTGTGGTGGCTATAGCTCAGTTGGTCAGAGCGCCTGGTTGTGGTCCAGGAGGCCGTCGGTTCGAATCCGACTAGCCACCCCGCACCATGCATCGAATGCCGGTCGGCATTTGCGTGTTTGCGACATTCCCTTTCCGGATCACGACATCGAATCGGTCGAGTTCACGACGCTCCGACGTTCGCCGGCTCGGCGTCACCGAGTTCCGGAATGGGCCCCGGATAATAGGGAAGACGGTCGCGCCGAGGTGTCCAGGAGCCGCTTTCCTCCAGGTGCCGGACATGGGAGGCGATGTCCTCGAGGGTGGCGAACCAGACATCGCCCTTCTCATGCATGTAGCGGATGAGTTTCCTCATCTCCCTGGCCCGTGCAAGGCGTCCGCTGAGGAAGGGATGCCACACCGATATCCACAGGCCGCCGTACTCCCAGGCGGCATCGAACTCCTCGCGGAAGACCCTGTGCGCCTCTGCCGCCGACTTGATTGGCATCAGGGTTCCGAACTCCCGGGAGAACTGGAAATGGGGCCAGTCGTCGAGGCCGTAGTGACTCGGCAGCTCGACGACCGATCCACGGTCATTTGCCAGAACATAGGGCACATCGTCGCCAAAGAGCGAGGCGTCGTAGCGGATGCCGGCATCGATGAGGATGTCGAGCGTGTTTCGCGAGAAACGGTAGGTGGCGGCGCGGTAGCCGGCCGGCCGTTGGCCCGTAGCCTGGACGATGACATTGACGCTGCGCTCGAACCAGGAGCGCTCTTCAGCCGCCGACATCTCGTTGGCATGTTCATGGAGGTAGTGGTGGTGGCCGACCTCGTGGCCTCCCTCGAGGATCCTGTCCACCGCCGCCGGATACCGCTCGATGCACCATGCCGGAAGGAAGAATGTCTGGCGCATGGAGAATTCCGCGTAGAGGTCGACGAGCCGCGGCACGGCGACCTCGGGTCCGTAGCGCAGGGCAGACAGCGCGGCCACCCTGGTGTCGGCCGTGCGGTGGTAATCGAGATGAAGGATGGAATCGGCATCCATGTCGAACGTGAAGGCGACGGCGCAGCGGGCGCCACCGGGCCATGGCGGAGGATTGGCGATCATGCCTGCGGCTCCTCGTCGGCCTTGTCGCGATGGAGTTCGGCAAAGAACAGGTTCAGCGCTGTCACGACGAAGCACATCATCACGATGTTGACGATCATGTTCACATAGTTCACGACCAGCCCGACAAAACCACCGAAACCACGCTCGACAAACATGCCGCTCAGGTGGATCAGGACGATGCTGACGACCACCAGCGGCAGGCACACAAGGATCAGCGTCGCCGAAATCTGGGCTCCATGGCCCCGGGTGACCTGCCAGCTGCGAATGAGGTCCGCCCCCTGGCCCAGGGCAATGGACGGAAGAACGAGGGACGACCGGGCGACGATGAGAATGGCTGGCACCATGCCGATCAGAAAGGCGAAGATCTGCCCCAGCGGACCGGAGACGCCGAAAGTGGCAGCCAGAAGAGCGGCCACCATGCCGGTCACCACGTAGAGGCCCATGAACACGATGATGGCGAGGAAGACGGCAATGATGCCGTAGAGAAACTCGCGGAACCCGAACCGGATGTAGATGCGCACCTTTGAGGGGTCGAACCCGGCCAGCATGGTGCGGTGCCACGCCACGGCGATCATGGCCTGCACCATGAGACCGGCAATGGCGAGGACGGCGAGGCGCAGAATGCCGTCGGGAGGCATGCCGGGCTCCCCGGTGACGGGTGTGCCAGGGGTCAGGAGGTGGACCGCCACGGCAACAAGCAGGACCGGGAACCAGGAAAGACGCAGAATGGAATCGATGCCTGCCCAGGTCTTCCTGAAGGCACCAAACGCAAAATGCAGAGGGTGAATCCTGATGTCCCTCATAACCGGCTCCGGACGCGATTGACGCTCACCCTAACAGAACGTGCCGACACTGACAGCGGTGTTGCTGTCGACATGCTGGAGCCAGCTCCATTCCCCATGGTTTTGGAGACAAGCGGGAATGTCTCTACCATATGGAGTTGCGACGACCCTTGCAAACATGGCGATGTTCGCGTTATGGTCCACCTCAAGCGATGGATGATCTCTTCGACAGTTTGCCCGGACCGGGATCAAGCTATACCGCGGACGACATCGAGGTTCTCGAAGGTCTCGATCCCGTGCGGCGGCGTCCGGCCATGTACATCGGCGGTACGGATGAGCATGGCCTTCACCATCTCTTCGCCGAGGTCCTTGACAATGCCATGGACGAGGCTGTCGCCGGCTTTGCCAATCGTATCGATGTCGAACTGGCGGCCGACGGCACATGTTCCGTCCAGGACAACGGCAGGGGCATACCGACCGATCCCCACCCGAAGAACCGTTCACTGTCTGCCCTCGAGGTCATTCTCACGACGCTGCATTCGGGCGGCAAGTTCTCGGGCGATGTCTACACCACGTCCGGTGGTCTCCATGGTGTCGGCATCAGTGTCGTCAATGCGCTGTGCGACAGGTTGACGGTCGAGATCGCGCGGGAACGCACGCTGTGGCGTCAGAGTTATCGGCGCGGAGAACCGGTGACGGGTCTTGAGGAGGCGGGCAGGGTTTCCAACCGGCGCGGCACAAGGGTGAGTTTTCATCCCGACCCGGAGATCTTCGCCACCGCCGCCTTCAGGCCGGCGCGCCTTTACCGCATGGCGCGATCCAAGGCCTACCTGTTCAAAGGAATCGAGATTCGCTGGACGTGTGACCCGGTTCTCGTCGACAGCACGACGCCTGCAGAAGCCGTCTTCAAGTTCCCTGGCGGAATCGCCGATTACCTTGACGTTCTTCTTGGCAATCGGGCCGCCATCAACGCCAGGCCCTTCGTTGGCAACGCCTCCCTTGCGGATGACGCGGGCCGGGTGGAATGGGCCATCTCGTGGCCGGCCGACAGCGACGGTTACGTGTCGACGTACTGCAACACGGTCTTCACGTCACAGGGCGGCACCCACGAAAGCGGTATCCGCAACGCCCTGACCCGGGCCCTGCGCACCTATGGCGAGAGGGTGGGAGTGAAGAAGGCCGACAAGCTCTCGGCCGACGATGCCGCAGGCGGGGCCGTCATCCTTCTGTCGGCATTCGTCAGGTCCCCGCAGTTCCAGGGACAGACAAAGGAGAAACTGGTCAATCCGGAGATGACCCGGCTCATCGAGAGTGCGGTGCGTGATCATGTGGACCACTTTCTTGCCGGTGATCCGGAGAGCGCCAACGAACTGCTGCGCGCGGCCCTCGATCGCTACAGCGAACGGCAGCGCCGACGCGAAGAAAGGGAGACCCGGCGCAAGACTCCGGCGCGAAAGCTGCGGCTGCCGGGCAAGCTGGCGGATTGTTCGCGTCGCGAGTCGCACGGCACCGAACTCTTTCTCGTCGAGGGCGATTCGGCAGGCGGCTCCGCCAAGCAGGCACGCAACAGGGAGACACAGGCCGTGCTGCCGCTACGCGGCAAGATTCTCAATGTGGCCAGTGCGTCCGCCGACAAGAAGCGCGCCAATCAGGAACTCAAGGACCTTTCGCAGGCCCTGGGATGCGGTGTCGGCAACAACTATCGCGATGAGGATCTGCGCTACGACCGCATCGTCATCATGACGGATGCCGATGTTGACGGTGCACACATTGCCTCGCTGCTCATCACATACTTCTACCGGGAGATCCCCGATCTCGTTCACCAGGGACGGCTTCACCTTGCCGTGCCGCCGCTTTACCGTCTGTCACGCGGCACCGACATCGTCTATGCTCGCGACGACCAGCACCGGGACCATCTCCTGGAACATCACTTCAACGGCAAGGGCAGGGTGGACATCAGCCGCTTCAAGGGACTCGGCGAAATGCCGGTTGCCCAGCTGAAGGAAACAACCATGGATCCCGCGAGCCGTCTTCTGCTCCGCGTCGAGATTGCAGACGACGACCGGACGCGGACCCTGCGGGTCGTGGAGAACCTGATGGGGCGCCGTCCCGAGGAGCGTTTCAACTTCATCAGGCAGCATGCCGGCAATGTCAGTGAACTTGATATCTGACCACAGGCCCCTGAGACACCTGGCGGCGATGGGCCTTGTCCTCGCCCTGCTGGGATGCGCCGGCGACGGATCACGGACATTCGTGACCCATGTCAGTCAGGAGTCACTCTTCTCGCCGGGGCTCATGCACTGGATCGCGTCATCGCCACAGGGATTTGTCATGCGAGTGGATGCGGCCGACGGGGACGGCCGATGGGCCGACGAAGCCGCGGCGGCGCTGGAGGATATCACCTGGATGCCCTTCTCCGACCTGACCATCGATCGCTCGGGTCTGCGCAAGTCCGTCTTCCACCTCGCTCTCGTGGTTCACGCACCATCCACCTTGCCGGCGGACGGCGCCTGCAGCGGTGACATGACGCCGATTGCCGGCCACGGCGATGTCGTGATCGCCCTGTGTCACGGTGGACGGGCCATCGCCACGGCACGGGCCACGGCTGCGGCGCCGCTCGTGCCCGGCTCTTCCTCATTCCACGAGGCCGTGAAGGCCGCCGCCGTCGCCGCCTTCCCGCGTCGCGATCCGGATGAGCCCGACCTCGATCCCGTCATTCTTCTGCCTGAGGTCTGAGGACGCCGGTTGACCTCGACCGCAACAACGGAGTATCCGCCCCGCAGCGGCCGTCGCGTTGCCCCCTTCACGGCCCCACTCGACCAGGAATACCGACAGACATGAAATTCGAAGACCTGGGACTTGGTCCTGAAGTCCTGGCGGCCATTGCAAAGGCCGGTTACCACGAAGCCACGCCAATCCAGCAGAAAGCCATCCCGGTAGCCCTGCAGGGCCGCGATCTCCTCGGTTGCGCGCAGACCGGGACCGGCAAGACGGCTGCTTTCGTTCTGCCTCTGATCGACATTCTGATGGGGAGCCGGGCGCGCATGCGCATGCCGCGGGCGCTCATCATCTCGCCAACCCGTGAGTTGGCCCAACAGACCATGGAGAACTTCCGCATCTATGCCAGCCTGACCGAACTCGAGGCGGCGCTGCTTGTCGGAGGCAACGACATGAGGGCCCAGGAACAGGCGCTGACAGGCCATGTGGACATCCTGATCGCCACACCCGGGCGTCTGCTCGACATGATCGAGCGCGGCAAGGTTCTGATGATGGGTGTCAAGCACCTCGTCATCGACGAGGCCGACAGGATGCTCGACATGGGGTTCATTCCCGATGTCGAGCGTATCTGCACCATGTTGCCGCCACTTCATCACACGCTGATGTTCTCGGCCACCATGCCCGCCGAGATCCGCAAGCTGGCGGAGAGATTCCTCCACAATCCCAGGGAGGTGGCGGTGGCGCCTCCGGACTCGCCGGCCGACACCGTGGATCAGTCCCTCGTCATCGTCGAGGATGATCGCGAGAAGAAACGGGCCTTGCGCAGCCTGCTGGGCATGCAGGAGGTGACGAGTTCCATGGTCTTCGCCAACCGCAAGCGGGATGTCAATTCCCTCCATGGATCCCTGGTTCGCCGCGGCATCGATGCCGTGCGCATGCAGGGCGACATGTCACAGCACGACCGGGAGGCCGCTCTTGCCGCCTTCAAGAACGGTGAGTCCCCAACCATGGTGTGCACCGACGTGGCCGGCCGGGGCATCGACATCTTCGGTGTCAGCCATGTCATCTGCTACGACGTTCCCGTCAATGCCGAGGACTACGTCCACCGCATCGGCCGAACCGGGCGCGCCGGCATGAGGGGCTGTTCCTACATGCTGGCGACGCCTGAAGATCGCGATGCGCTCGATGCCATTGCCAAGCTCATCTCCCGTCAGCTGCCGGTGATCGAGATCGAAGGCATCCGCCACGTTGACCTCACGTGCGCGGCGGACCGTCCCCAGGGGCGCCGCCGCCGTGACCGGCGGAGTTGGGAAAAGGACGATGCGACGGCGCGCCGTCGCGAGGCCGCCCAAGGCGAAGCCCAGGTGAGAGAGATGGAAGACGCCGGTGCCGTTCCCTTCGGCGAGGGTCCGTTCGTGCCGGCGTTCCTGTTGCGGCCGGTCGCGGCCGGCAACACCAGGGAAACGCAGACCCGGGGAGACAGCGACCGTGCCGACAGGTGATCTCATTCGCAATGCCATGAAGGAGGGCGCGAAGCAACTCGGAGCGTGGGTGAACATGGAAAGCCCGATCGCGACCGAAATCATGGCCGGCGCCGGCTTCGACTTCATCATGATTGACCAGGAACACGGTCCGGGCGACGCCCTTTCCGCCATCACGCAGCTGCAGGCCATCCGTTCGGGTGGCACAAGGACAGCCATGATGCGGGTGAGGGACAACGACACCCAGTTCATCAAGAAGGCCCTTGATACCGGCATCGACGGCATCATGGTGCCACTCGTCGAGACCGCCGAGGCGGCATTACAGGTGGTGGCGGCCTGCAGGATGCCGCCGCTCGGGGTACGCGGAGTCGCTCCCGGCAACGTCCGGGCCGCGCGCTACGGCTACGAAAAGGATGCCTTCATCCGCAATCGCGGTGAGGATGTCCTTGTGCTGAGCCAGGTCGAGACCGAGGAGACTGTCGGCAATCTTCCCGACATCGGCGGCATCGAGGGTATCGACGTTCTCTTCATTGGCCGCAACGACCTTTCGAGCAGCATCGACCGGCTTCATGATCAAACCTCTCCGGAAGCCCGCGAACTGCTGGACGAGGCGGAGCGCCGCATCAGGGAATCGGGACGTCTGCTCGGCGGCATTCCGGCTCCCTTTGACGGTCCTGTGGCCATGTTCGAGAGAGGCTACGACATGGTGCTCGCGGTCGCCGATCATGCGTTGCTGCGGGATGCGGCTGTCGCTGCGGTGGCGTCGTTCAGGCCTGCCTGATGGTCGTCCCGTTCGGACCCCTTCTCGAGCGGGCGACGAACCGCTCCGGTGGACACCGGAATCTCCAGGCCCGGCTCCCGCGGCCGAAGTCTGCGGCGGATCTTGCCGCCACTGGCGACGATCGTTACCTCTCGATGATGTCGCTGCGCATTTTTCGCGCCGGTCTCAAGCATGCTCTCGTCGATTCGAAGTGGCCGGCCTTCGAAGACGCCTTCCACGGTTTCACGCCGAAGAGGGTGGCCATGATGAGCGACGAGGATCTTGACGAGCTGATGGCGAACAGGGCGCTCATCCGCCACTGGACCAAGATTTCGTCTGTTCGCAGCAACGCCACGTCCATGGTAGCCAAATCCGCGGAGCACGGGGGATTCGGGTCGTGGATCGCCGGTTGGCCAGGTAGCGACATCGTCGGGTTGTGGCTGGCACTGGCAAAGGAATTCAGGCAGCTCGGCGGCAATTCGGGTCCTTCCTTTCTGAGAATGATGGGAAAGGACACCTTCGTGCTGACTGGCGATGTGGTCGCAGCGCTGATCGACAACGGCATCGTCGCCCGCCCGCCCACGGGCAAGGCCGCGAAGCGCCAGGTCGCGGCGGCCTTCAATGCGTGGGCCGAGGAGACCGGCTTGCCGTTGTGTCAGCTTTCCATGGTCCTGGCTCTCTCCCGAGAGTGATCCGATCTCCATCGATGGCCAATGCCATCCCCGAGACCGCACGCATCGTCATTGTCGGTGGCGGCATCATGGGAACCGGTCTTGCCCACGGGCTGGTCGCCGAAGGCTGCCGGGACGTGGTTCTTCTGGAGAAGGCCGAACTCACATCGGGTTCGACGTGGCACGCGGCCGGACAGATCACGCACTCGACATCAAGCCTCACGCTGGGAAAGTGCGTCGACTACAACATCCGCCTCTATTCGGGAGGTCTCGAGCAGGAGTCGGGACAGCCGGTGACCTGGCATGGATGCGGTTCGCTGCGCCTCGCCTACAGGGAAGACGAAATGGACTGGCTGCGCCACACCCTTGGGGTGGGCACGTCCCTGGGATTCGCCATGGAACTTGTCGGTCCGGAACGTATCCGTGCCCTTCACCCCTTCTACAATCTCGACGGGGTGCTGGGTGCTCTCCATACCCCGGACGACGGTCACGTCGACCCCTCCGGTGTCGTCCAGGCCTTTGCCACGGTGGCGCGCCGTGAAGGCGTGAAGATTGTGCGCCGCTGCCGAGTGACCGGCATCGCCCGGACCTCGCAGGACGAATGGAAGGTGACGACCGACAGGGGTGTCATCACGTGCGAACACGTGGTCAATGCCGCCGGCACCTATGCCAGACAGGTCGGCGCTTGGAACGGGATTGACATTCCGGTCACCTCGATGACCCACCACTACCTCGTCACCGATACCGTTCCCCAGTTTCTCGATCTTGATCGGGAACTTCCCGTGGTGCGTGACGACCACCTGGTCTCGGGTTACGTCAGGATGGAGCAGAAATCGGGGCTCATCGGAATCTACGAGAAGCGCAACCCGAATGCGGTGTGGATCGAGCACTGCCCCTGGGAGGCGGAAAACGAACTCTTCGAACCCGACTTCGAACGCATCATGCCGTGGTTGCAGAACGCCATGGAGCGCATGCCGGTCCTGAGCGAGATCGGCATCCGTCGGACCGTGCACGGGGCCATTTCCCATCCCCCCGACGGCAATCCGCTGATCGGTCCGGTCCCTGGCGTGAGAAACTACTGGTGCTGCTGTGGCACACAGATCGGCATTGGATGGGGGCCCGGCCTTGCCAGGGAGCTGGCGCGATGGATCGTCCATGGCACCGCGGATCTCTCCATGAACGCCTTCGATCCGCGACGCTACGGATCGTGGGCGACGAGAGACTGGCAGGTGATCAAGGCCAGGGAAGACTACTGTCTGCGCCACGAAGTTCCCTTTCCAGACCTCAACAGGCACGCCGGACGCCCGGTCAGACCCTCGCCGGTTCACGACCGGAATGCCGATGCCGGAGCCGTCTTCGAGGATGTCTGCGGTCACGAAAGGCCGCGCTGGTTTGCCGCGCGCGGCGCGGCCGCGGCGGATCAGTATTCCTTTCGTCGCACCATCGTCGACGACTTCGTGGCTGAAGAGGTGCGGACGGTCACCTCCCGGGCGGGTCTCATGGACATCACCGCCTTCACCAGGATCGAGGTAGCGGGTCGCCCGGCGGCGCGCCTGCTCGATGGGTTGATCGCCAACCGCCTGCCAGGCAGGGACGGCGGCACCGTCCTTGCCCACATGCTGAATCCGGCCGGTCGCATCGAGATCGAACTCGTCATCGTCAGGATGACGGCGGAGCGCTTCCTGCTCATTGCGTCGGCCGCTCTCGAACAGCGCCTGCTTGACCACCTGCCTCATCGCCAGGGCGTCACGGTCGCCAACCTATCGGCTGCATGGGCGGGACTCTCCCTCCAGGGGCCACGGTCGCGCGACATCCTGGCTGCTGTCACCGGCAGTGCGCTCGACAACGCCTCCTTTCCCTGGATGACGGCGCAACGCATGGCCATCGCCAGCCACCCGGTATGGGCCTTGCGCCTTTCCTATGTCGGGGAACTGGGCTGGGAACTTCACTGTCACCGCAACGCCCTGCCAGAGGTGCACGATGCACTCGTCGATGCCGGGGCGCCACACGGCATGGGACGCTACGGATCTTTTGCCATGAATGCGATGCGCCTGGAGAAGGCCTTTCGGGGAGGGGCTGAACTCACCAACGAGGTCACCATGCCGGAAGCCGGCATGATGCGTTTCGTCAAGCTCGACAAGGGTGCCTTTGTCGGTCGCCAGGCGACCTTCGAGTGTCTCTCCGGGCCCCTGAAGTGGGCCTGCGCCTATCTCGAGGTGGACGACGTCGATGACTGCGACGGCCACGCCGGCGAGGCGGTCCTCATGGAGGGGAGGCGTGTAGGGGCCGTCAGTTCAATCGCCCGCGGAAACCGGACGGGAAGAATTCTGGGCTTTGCCTGGGTGACGCCGGAGGCTGCCCGGCCGGACACGTCGCTTGACGTCATGATCCTCGGCACGCCGCGGCCCGCACGGGTTCTTGGCGAGGCAGCCTGGGACCCCCGGAACCTGCGTCCCCGGTCGTGAGTGCCGGGCTCTCACTTGCGTACGCTGTAGACGTAGACGAACCAGTAGACGAGACCGACAAGCACACCGCCCCCGACAATGTTCCCGAGAATCACCGGCACGAGATTGTTGACGGCTCCCGAGACACTGACAGCCGCGTCGGCAGTGCCCAGATCATTGATCAGCAGTGCAAGCGTGAAGAAGTAGATGTTGGCGATGGAATGCTCGAAACCGGCGGCAACGAACGTGGCAACGGGAAGCAGAATGGCGAGGATCTTGTCCGTTGTCGACGCGGCGCCGTAGCAGAGATAGACCGCCAGGCACACCAGGGCATTGCACAGCACGCCGAGAAAGAAGGCCTGCATGAAGGGAAGTTCGGCCTTGGCTGCGGCGATGCGCACGGCGACGCGGCCGGCCTCACCGTTGTCGAGATGGTGGTGTCCGGCGAGGAACACCAGCACGGCAACAGCCACGGCTCCGATAGTGTTCCCGACGAAGACGAAGCTCCACGCCCGCATCAGAGTCCGGAGTTTCATGCGGCCGCTTGCGATCGACATGATCATCAGAACATTGCCGGTAAAGAGTTCCACGCCTCCCAGGACAACCAGAATCAGCCCCAGGGTGAAACCGAGCCCGCCTGCCATGCGCATGAGGCCGAATGGAACAGGGTCGAGTCCTGTCCATATGGTGATGGCGGCCATGGCGCCCAGGCCGATGAAGGCACCCCCCATGATGGCAAGGACAACCAGACGGGCAGGCGCCATGCGCGCCTTCATGAGGCCCACGTCCTCGGCCTTCATGGCAACGTCTTTCGGCAGAAGAACCGTCTCGGCGCCGAGACCTCCGCCTGTTCCGGCCATCACTCCCGCTCCGATGCCTGTTCGTCTATATTGTGTCCGACCAGTTCCGTATGCAACAGACTGGCGCTGGAACCCCGTCCCACCCTCGATCGACAACGGACGACAGGATGCAGAACCGAACCAGCGGCGTTCAGGCTGCCGGTGCCGTCCAAGAGCACCTCGACCTCGAACGCTACCCCCTCGATCAACCCCGGCGCTGCCAATCTCTGATCGACCGGTGTCGCGAAGAGCTGGCGACGCTGGGTCTGTGCAGCCTGCCGGGGTTCGTCAGGCCGGCGACGATCACCAGAGCGGCGGAAGAACTGCTGCCCCTCGTGCGCGAGCAGTCCTTCTTTCATTCCCGGCTCCACAACATCTACTTCACCGACACGCCCTCACACATCGCCGCCGACCACCCGGCGCTGACACTCCAGGAGACCTCCGGCAGGACGGTGTGCGATGACCAGATCACGTGGAGTATCATCCATGACCTCTACGAGTGGCCGCCACTCAGAGACTTCCTGGCCCGGGTCATGGGAAAGCCCCGCCTCCATCTCATGGAGGACCCGCTCGCCCGGGTCAATGTCATGGGTTACCGGGAGGGCGAGGGACTGGGATGGCATTTCGATCGCTCGGAGTTCACCACCACCCTTCTCATCCAGGCACCGCAGCATGGCGGCCATCTCGAGTACCGTCCCGATCTTTCCCAGGATGACCTCGACGGTGTGGCCTGCCTTCTCGAGGGCAGGGATTCGGCAAGTCGCACGCACGTGCAGCAGGCAGGGACACTGACGGTCTTCAGGGGCCGCAACACAGCTCATCGCGTGATCCCGGTCATGGGCGAGACCGACCGCCTCGTCGCCGTCTTCTCCTACTTTGATCGTCCTGGCGTCGTGTTCAGCACCGAAGAGCGCCAGGGCTTCTACGGGCGCGCGGCCTGATGGAGGGATTTGTCGCCGTCAGGGACATCTGTTCCTTCAGCGAGGTTCGCGCACTCTCCAGGCGTTCGGATGTGAAGGGACTGGTCCAGCTTGCCTCCCACCTTGGGGCGATTGCCGCCGCCTCAGGCCTGGTGTGGCTGACGGCCGGGACGTGGTGGCTCCTGGTCCCGGCCGAGATCGTACTCGGCATCCTGCTCACCTTTCTCTTCTGTCCTCTCCACGAGACCATTCACCGCACGGCCTTTCGCTCGCGATGGCTCAACGACGCAGTGGCCTGGATCACCGGGTTCGTCGTCTTCCTGCCCTCCACCTGGTTCCGGTACTTTCACTTCGAACATCATCGCTTCACGCACATCGAGGGTACCGATCCCGAACTCGACACGCCGAAGCCGGCGACGCGCCTTTCCTTCCTCTTCTATCTGTCCGGCCTCGAGTCCTTCTGGTGGAGTTTCCTGAAGACCCTGGTGCGCCATGCGTCTGGCCGGGTGACGGACCGCTTCGTGCCCGATGATACGGCTCGCCGGGCCTGCATCCTCCAGGCGCGACTCTATCTTGCGGGTTACATCGTGATCCTTGCTGCAGCCGTCTGGGCGGCCGATCCGGCGCCGCTTCTCTACTGGATCATTCCCCTGGCTCTTTCGGCCTGGTCACTCAGGCTCTACCTCATGGCCGAGCACACGCTGCTTCCCTTCGACGCCAACATGCTCGACAACACACGCACCATGAGGACCAACGCCGCGGTGCGCTGGCTCGCCTGGCAGATGCCCTATCACACCGAGCACCACGTCTTCCCGTCCATTCCTTTCCACGCCCTCCGCGAGGCTTGCGACCGCATCGCCCCGCGCCACGGCCATGTCATTGCGGGCTACCTGGCCTTTGCGCGCCAGTACTGGGCGAGCGTCTCCCCGGAGCGCCGGCGATGACCTTTCGCGTGCTGACAGCCCAGTTCATGCACGAGACCAACACCTTTGCTAGTCTTGCCACCGATCTTGCCGCCTTCGAACGTCTGGTGCTGGCCCGTGGTGGCGACGAGATCACGTCGCGTCTCGAGAACACCAACACCGAGACCGCAGGCTACATGGATGCTGCCCGGGACCACGGCTGGGAGCTCGTCTTCACCGTTGCCGCCATGGCCAATCCGCTGGGCAGGGTGACGGATGACGCCTTCGAACACGTTGCCGGCCTCATCACGGAAGGCCTGAAGCAGTCGCGGCCCGTCGATGGCATCGCTCTCGCCCTTCACGGCGCCATGGTCAGCGACGCCCATGAGGATGCCGAGGGCGAAGTGGTCCGCCGCCTGCGCGAGATTACGCACGTTCCCATCTGCTGCACGCTCGATCTCCACGCGAACGTGGCCCCGGCATTCGCCGAAAAGGTGGACATCCTCTGCAGCTATCTCACCTATCCCCACATCGACATGAGAGCGCGGGCGCGACGGGCAGGCGACCTCCTGCACCGGGCGATGGGCGGTGACATCGCGCCACGGGTGTTCTTCAGCCGGCGTGCCATGCTCCAGGGCGCCGATGGCGGGCGCACCGATGTCGAGCCGATGATCGCGCTCCAGGCCAAGGCCGCCCGGTTCATGGCGGACCATCCCGGGGTGCTCGACATCTCGATCAATGCCGGTTTCAGTCAGGCCGACATCCATGACGTCGGGCCAAGCGTGACGGTGACGGGCGACGGTGACGACCCGGTGTTCAAGGAGATGGCGGACGATCTCATGGCGGACATCTGGGAGGCCCGGGACGTCGTCAACAACCGCTACCTTGACGTCACGGAGGCTGCCGACATTGCCCGTCGCTTCAATCACACGGGCAAGCCGCTCGTCATTGCCGACTATGCCGACAACCCGGGCGCCGGCGCCTACGGTGATGCGACGAACCTGCTGAAGGCAATGCTCGAAGCCGGCCTCGATGAGGCCTGCTTCGGCGCCCTCCACGATCCAGCCGCCGCCGCGACGCTCGTGGCGGCCGGCGCCGGCGCGCGCATGACCCTGCCGCTCGGCGGCAAGACCGACCCCTCCTTCGGCGGTCCGCCGCTCGATCTTTCCGGCGAGGTAATCGCGACGAGCGACGGTGTCACGGTCCTTGATGGCCCGATGTTTGCCGGCATGACGAAGAGCTTCGGGCCGACGGCGGTGTTCCGCACCGGCGGCATCGACGTGCTGGTGGTGTCCAATCTCATGCAGATCATCGATCTCCAGCAGTTCCTTGCCCACGGTATCGATCCCCGCAGGAAGAAGACGGTCGCCCTGAAGTCCATGCAGCATTTCAGGGCTGCCTACGAGCCCATGGCGGAGAGGGTGATCGTCTGCGATTCGGGCGCCCTGGCGACGCCGGATCTCTCGCGCTTCACCTATCGCCACGTCCGCCGCCCGCTCTACCCTCTCGATCCATGAGCGAACGTTTCGAAATCACCCGCGAAACCCTCATAGATGACCGGGTCTCACCGCCCATGCAGAAAGCGGTCGATGAGGGCCTCGTCACGCCCACGCCGGAAGACGAGCGGGAGCAAAACCGGCGGGACCACCTTCGCCGCCATCCCCCATCCGAAGACCTCTATGTCTTCGGTTTCGGCTCGCTGATGTGGAATCCCGCCTTCGAGGTCGCCGGCTCGCATCCGGCCCTGGTGAGGGGCTGGCACCGGCGCTTCAGTCTATGGCTCGCCATCGGCAGGGGAACGCCCGACTTTCCGGGTCTCTCGCTCGGTCTCGAGCCGGGCGGTTCGGTCAGGGGCATCGCGCTCTGCATCGCTGCCGAGAGGATCGACAGCGAGACACGCCTCCTGTGGCGCCGCGAGATGTTCGCCGGCGCCTACCGTCCGATCTGGGTCATGGCCGATCTCGGAGACCGCGTGGTGCCGGCCACCAGCTTTGCCATCAACCGCAGCTACGAGCGCTACGGACACGCCATCCCCCTTGCCGTCCAGGCGCGCCATATCGCCCTTGCCGAGGGTCCGCTCGGACCCTGCATCGACTACCTCGAGAACACCGTCCGCATCCTCGACGCCATTGGCCAGACCTCCGGCACCATGCATACACTTCTCGACGCCGCCCGCGAACTGCGCTGACCACACACGACGGACAGGTCTGCAGTTCTTCTGACCGGCCTGGAGGAAGCAGGCCCTGCGGGTGGCCTGGGAATTGTCGGCCGATGCATCCGGTCTTCAGAAAGTGTGTTCATGGCCCTCTCCGTCCCGTAGTGTTGGCCATGCACATGACTGGGGAGGTGCCGGGATGCGGGGATCGTGCCAGTGCGGGGCGGTGAGATACGAGGTGACCGGCAAGGTGGATCATGTGAGCCATTGTCACTGCTCGATGTGCCGGAAACTGCATGGAGCGCTTTTCGTGAGCTTCGGCGGTGTTGCCCGCGATGACCTGAAGGTTGAAGGCGGGGAGTTCCTGCGTGAATACCGGAGTTCGGACGCGATCAGCCGCCGATTCTGTGCAACCTGCGGCGGACAGCTGTTCGCCGAGCCTCCCGGAGGCGGCGACACGGTTTTCCTGTGCCTTGGCAACCTCGATCAGGGCGAGACTCCGGACCATGATCCGGCGAGCGAACGCCACATCTTCTGGGAATCGCGGGTGACCTGGCATGATCCTGGCGATGGCGCAGCGCGTGTCGAGGGCTACGGGGAGACGTGACGATGACGACGGGAGGGTGCCTGTGCGGCGCCGTGCGCTACGAGTTGACCGGAGAAATCCACGACTTCTATCACTGCCACTGCTCGATCTGCCGCAAGTGCCAGGGCGCGGTCTACCTCACCTATGCCAATGTCGACCGCTCGGGCCTCCACGTCCTGGCGGGCGAGGACTCCCTGGCGACCTACCGGACATCGCCGAGCCTGAAGAGACGGTTCTGCCGTCACTGCGGATGCCATCTCTTCGCCGAATTGGGGGACGAGATCTCGCTCTCCGTGGGCACGCTCGATGACGGCGCCGATCCCGGGGGCCGCGAGGGCAGGGAACGGCACATCTTCTGGGGATCCCGGTGCGGCTGGTATGAACCCGACGATGCCCTCGAGAAGATGACGGAATACTGATCATGATGCGGGGTGGCTGTCTGTGCGGCGCCGTGCGCTTCGAGGTCGGCGCCCCGGCATCGGACCTCTACCACTGTCACTGCTCCATGTGCCGCAGGATCCATGGCACGGCGTTCGCCACCTATGCGGTGGTGGCGCGTTCGGCCATGACGCTGACGAAGGGCGAGGACATGCTGTCGCGCTATGAGTCTTCGCCCGGTGTCACGCGATCGTTCTGCCGGCGGTGCGGTTGCCAGATCGCCATCGACGTTGCCTATCAGCCGGATGACCGCTGGTTCATGCCGGCGATCCTCGACGAGCCAGTTCACCCGGGAGCCGAGCGAAGGGAGCGCCACATCTTCGTCTCCTCGAAGCTGCCGTGGCTTCACCTTGATGACGTCCTGCCGCAATCGGAAGAGGCCTGAGAGCCTGACCTGGGACATCACGAACCTGTTTCGAGGAGACCGGCGTATCTGGCTCCATGGACATGATTGCGACTTCCCACGTGTTCGCCGGTGCATTCCGGCCTGGGGGAGCGGACCTGGATGCCGTTCGCGGCCGCGCGGCGTCCGTCGGACTGTTGCTCGAGGCGCTTGGGGGTTACTGTTCCGGTGTGCGCGCCGAGCCGGGACAGCTGCTGCCATGAAGTCTGTCAAAGCGAGTTTCCTTGCCTTTGCGGTGATCCTGCTGCTGGCAGGATGCGCCACCACTCCGCCCACGCAGCAGGAGAATGTGTGCGCGATCTTCGAGCAGTATCCCGACTGGTACGACTACGCTCGCCTCTCGGCGGGCAAGTGGGGCACGCCGGTGGACATCCAGATGGCCTTCGTGCGCCACGAGTCGAGCTTCCAGTCCGACGCCCGCCCGCCGCGCGAGTGGCTCCTGTGGATCATCCCCTGGGGGCGCGTTTCCTCGGCGAAGGGCTACGCACAGGCTCAGGACCCGGTGTGGTCGGAGTACGAGGCAGAGCGTGGCTGGCTGTTTCGAAGCCGTTCCGACATGGAGGACGCGCTCGACTTCATCGGATGGTACAACTACAAGACTTGGCGCGAACTGGACATTTCCCGCACCGACGCGTACCGACTCTATCTGGCCTATCACGAAGGCCGGGGCGGTTACAGACGCGGCAGCTGGGAATCGAAGCCGGAGGTGCAGCGCACCGCCGAGCGGGTCAGGGATACGGCCCGCATCTACAAGTCGCAGCTCGCGCAGTGCGAGGATCGCTATCGCTGCGATTCCTGGTATCAGTTCTGGCCCTTCTGCAGCTGAAGGCAACCACTATCCGCATGCGGCGCGATTTCGCACACAGTACAATCGGTTCCATTCCACCGCATCACAAAGGAAGCAGCACGTGCCCATTTACCAAGGCTCAGCACCGAACATTTTTAGTCACCTCTGGGGAGATGGGTTCATGTCGCCTGGTGGCGAGAGAAACCTGGCGATGCTTTTTGGTGATCGCGATATCAAAGGCAAACGGCTGCTGGACATCGGTTGCGGAGGCGGTGGACCCGGTCTCAAGCTGGTCGAGGAACGTGGCGTGGAGCTGGTCGGTCTCGACGTCGAGCCCTTAATGGCAGAGGGCGCCCGACGACGGGCCAAAGAGCGCGGCCTCGAGGGACGCGCGGAGTTTCATGTGGTGGTTCCCGGGCCGCTTGGTTTTGCCGACGGCTCTTTCGACATCACCATGAGCTGCGGTGCGCTCTTTTACACCGAAGATAAACTTTCCATGATCAAGGAGTTTTATCGGGTGCTGAAACCGGGCGGTCTGATCGCTTGTTACGACTGGATGTCGCGCGAGGTCGAGCACAGCGAGGACTTCACGTCGGTGGTCGGCGATAAGGCCTTCATGATGCCGCTCGAGCACCACGGCGAGCTCTTACACGAGGCCGGTTTTATCGACGTCGAGCTCACCGACGACGCCGACTGGTACCGTAAAGAGATCAAGGAGGAATGCCGCAAGATTCGCGAGGACTCCTACGATGAGCTATGCGAGCGGTTCGGCGAGGAAGTAGTCGATGACTTCATCAACTTGTGGACCGGTACATCCCGGATACTCGAGAGCGGTGAGATGCGTACGACCTACTTCCACGCCACCAAGCCCTCGTGAAGGGATTGGTCAGAAACGATTCTTTGGGGGAGCGTGTCATGGGAAAAGATAGCAAGACAGCCACCGGCGGTTGCCAATGCGGTGCCGTTCGATTCGAAGCCAGCCGACGTCTCACCGGCGCCTTCATTTGTCACTGCCGCATGTGTCAGCGCTCGACTGCCAGCGCATTCTACGTCGGTACGCTATACCCGCGCGACGCATTCAAGCTGATGGGCGAGATTCACTGGTACGCCTCCTCGGATATCGCGGACAGAGGGTTTTGCCCTGACTGCGGCACGTCACTGTTGGTCCGCTACCACGCGCCGGAGTGGAGCGGGTGGTTTGCGGTCTCGGTGACCGCCCACGACGATCCCGAGTCGATTCCGGCCGAGGCCCACTTGGGGGTTGAAAGCAAGCTGTCCTGGCTCAACATCGATGACGGCCTGCCGTGCATGTCCTACCCCGAAACCTTCCTCGAGAACATTGGGGCGGACGGCAACGAGGTCTACCGCATCGTCAACGAGGCAAGTACACGCGACCCGTGAGTGCGATCTCACTCGTGAGAGTAAGCTCGGTTGCGGGTCAGAAGAAGACGTAGGCCCGAACCAAAACGTTCTTACGACCCGGCGCATCATCCGGCGTCGTGGGATCCTTGGCCGCGGTGTGGAAGGACCAGCGCGAAACCGACCCGTCGGTCACCGAGTCATAACACTTGAGCATTGAAACCTCGGTTGCGGTCTGCTGGGGTAACCAATACCACTCGTGCTCGGCCCGATAGGTAAACCGCGTGGTTTCGCCCACCCGGTCGTCGTAGATGCGGTAGTCGCTGATGTAAGGCTGGTCGGCGAACGAAGGCCAGGCACAGAGAACAAACGGCCACTGCTGCACCGTCTCCATTGGCTTGGCCAAATTGAGCGACATGAATCGCCGCGACATCTTTTCGTCGGCTTGCGCCTCCGTGTAGTGCTGCTCACGGCCGAAGTTGCGCAGGTTGCTCGTCAACAACTCGCGGCAGCGAACCCGGCCGCTGTTGTCGTTAAGGTCGTTGTGCACGAGGCTGATGTATTCGGTGGTGACCCCAGGATCTTTGTTGTCTTGATCCTCTACCGCCACTCGGTCACTGCCGTACGCCTGGTCGAACACGTCGTGGTTGAAGACGAGGGCATCGGTAGCACCGGGAAAGAAGTCGAGCAGCAACTGCTCCATTTCCGGGTAGAAGACGCGCTCGACCTCGGCCGCATCGTAGAAGTTGTTACATTTGGACTCGCAGTGCGCCAACGACACGCCGAGCTTATCCATCGATTCGGCACTATACGGCGAGACACCGGGGTGGTACTCCTCGATACGTCTCGCATCGCGCAACACTTGTGGGAAGTAGAGACATTGCCGCCCGTAGTTATCTCCGTCCTCGTTCAGCGCCTGCATCTCGGCGGCGCGCACCGTGTCCCGCCACGCGGCGTGCGACGACACCAAACTATAGGTGGACTGATCGAACACCGTGTAGCGAAGCGGCATGAACACACCGCCCTCGGGCGCTATCATGTTGATTGACCGAATGTGCGCCACACACTCGTCGTACGTGCGAAAACCCTCGCCCCACTTGGTTGCAATTGGGCCCGGCGGTGCGTTGCTGATGTTTTCCGCCAACCGTTCCCCTGCGCCCTCGGCCACCAGACTCAACGCCTGTTCTATCGCCGCCGTCGTTCCGCCATCGCCGTTTTGCTCAAACGCCATGAAGGACAAACCGCCGTTGGCGGCAATGGGCGCAGCCTGGCCCTTGGTGAGCTCCAGGGTCGGGACATAAGCTGACAGTGACGGCGTATCGGTTTCCGCCGTCCGTTTCGCAAGCGGGTCCATGTGGTGAGTCTCCAGACAGGTTCCTCTTAAGGCACCGCGATTATGCCGCTGTGTAAGCTGTAAGTCATCCTCGCCACCGCGGCGCCCCAGACAGATGGAACTCACCCCCACCGAGCTTCGTTTACGATCTGATCACTCCGGGTTCGCGGAATCGCTCATCGCGTTGAAGACCTCACGAAGGCCGGCGCGGCGTCGACGGCCATGCCGCGGCAGTGTCGGCAGCAACGGCGTAACGCCGCACCCCTTGGGGAGATCACTCACATTCCAGGTCAAGCTCCGCTGCCCCTCTTGGTGCGCTGCCGTTTCTGCGGCACATGTGATCATGCGGTCTGTGGCAGGCCGCGCATCCGTTGCGTGTGCTTGATGGAGTCCTCGAAGGCCTTGAGGCGTTTGTAGATCGAGATGAGCTCGACGATGATTCCCCAGGAGTTCACGAGGAACTGGAAGGACGATTCAACGCGGTCGAAGGCGCGCAGGATCTGCTGCAGGACACCCAGCGTGATGATGCCGGCCACGATGGTGGGTCCCATCATGATGTAGGGCACGATCACCGAGAACTGGAGGTAGGACCACTTTGCGATGTCAAAGTAGAGGTAGTGCTTGAACAGGCGGAAGTAGTTCTTGCGCACGTTGGCAAAGAGCTCCACGACGGATTCCGGCTGCGCTCTGTCTTCGTGGTCCTCGCCGAACACCAGCTCCTTGCGGTAGGCGGCCTCCACCTTCTGGTTGTTGAATTCAAGGCCGGGAAGCTTGATGCCGACGATGGCGAGAAGAACGGTGCCCGCCGCCGCCGAAACGATGGCAAGCCAGACCAGGGAATGATCAACGGCGCCAATCCAGGGGAGTTCGGTGACATGTTCGCTCAGCGACCACAGCAGTGGCAGGAAGGCAACGAGCGTCATCACCGAGCGCATGAAGGCCACGCCCAGACCCTCCACGATGCGGGCAAACCGCATGGTGTCCTCCTGGACGCGCTGCGCCGCCCCTTCGATGTGCCGCACCTCGTGCCAGTAGGACATGTAGTAGTCGTTCATCGCCGTGCGCCAGCGGAACACGAAGTGACGCACGAAGAACTCGAGAAGCACGGCGACGACGATGTAGATGCCGGCGATTTCGGCGAAGGTGAGGCATTTTCCGAGAAAGTCGGAAAACTCGATGGCCCCCGGTTCGGTCAGTGCGACCTGCAGGGTGTCGTAGAAGTCGCCGAACCACTCGTTGATCTTGACATCGAGCTGGACCTTGTACCAGGTGACGACAAGAATCGTGGCACTGCCGAGGATCGACCAGTGCAGCCAGCGCCGATTGGCAAAGAATGACCGGAACATGCATCGTCCCCTTCGCGTTCGTGTCGGGCGGGGAGATACCATGATCGGGCGGGACGGCGCACGAATGGATGGGCCCTGGCCCATCGACATGTTCACGGCGCCCGCCGATCGCCGGCCTTGCCGCCATCCCCTCAACGGCACTCTCGCCATCGACGGATCCCCGCTGGCGGCCAGCGACGCCTCGGCGCACGTCGACTTCGCCCTGGGCGGCGGCGTGACCCGGTTCCCCGGCGTCAAACTTGCATTCCGGACGGACGGCAACGGTCTCCTGCCGGTGCACAGGGGGCTGCACCGCCGACCCGATCCGCAGAGTTACTGGGACATCATGGTTGGCGAGGGTTGTATCTGGAGGGGTGAAGGTGCTTGCGACATCGCATCGTTTCCTTTCCAGCTTTCCTGCGAGAGGGAGAACGACAGCCACCACGGGGTTGCTCGATTCGCCTGGGACGGGGCGCGGGTGCGCGATCTTGTCGTCCAGGTGGTGACCGAGACACTCCCCGATCACATTCCCGAACGTCTCGATTTGTGGGGCGTGGCAGAGGCGTCGTTCCGCGAGGCAGCGGGGACACCGACCGCGCCAGTCCGCCACGATCCGATGCCGATTCACGACATTTCCGAGATCGCTCCTGCGGACATGCTCGAGGCGCTGCTGGACGATCCGATGCGCGAGAGCGAGATTACCAGCGGCCTCGTGATCGACGGGCATATCTACACGACGGGGTTCGCCACGCGGCACGGGCCCTACCCGTTTCCCCACGCGATGCGCTTTGGCATCTGGTCGGCCACCAAGGCGGCATTCGCCACCACCGCGCTCATGCGCCTGGCCCATCACCTTGGTCCCGGTGTCGCCGAGACCCGCATCGTCGATGTCCTCGACGTCACGGCGGACCACGACGGCTGGCGCGATGTCACGATCCGTCACTGCCTTTCCATGGCGACCGGTATCGGCACCGCCGGCGAGACCGGCGACATCCACGCCGACAATCTCACCGGACCGGAGTACGCCTCGGCAGACGGACCGAACGGCGCCTGTTACCGCGCCTATCAGAGCTGGTACGCCGCACGCAGTCGCGCGGACAAGCTCCACGAGGCGTTCCGCGTGCCTTCCTATCCCTGGGGACCGGGCGTCGTGGCGCGCTACCGGGACCAGGACCTCTTCGTTGCCGGCGCGGCCATGGATGCGGTGTGGAAGCGTACCCGAGGTCCGGATGCCGATCTCTTCGCCATGGTCGAGCACGAGGTGCTGCGCCCCATTGGCTGTGGTCCGGTGGACATCAACCGCACCCTCGAGGAGGACGGCGCCAGAGGTGTGCCAGTCACCGCCTTCGGCCTCTTCCTCGGCCTTGACGACGTGGGGCGGCTGGGGCGGTTGCTGTCGAACGGCGGGCGCCACGAGGGGACGCAGCTGCTGGAGCCTTCACTGGTGCGCGAATGTCTCGACGGCGCCATGACGAAAGGGTTGCCAACGGGGACGGTCACTGCCGACGGGAACGACATCACCTATCACCTTGCCTGGTGGCAGCTGCCACTCGTCACCCGGTCGGGCCGGACCATGAGGATCGCCACCATGCGGGGCTATGGCGGTCAGATCATCCAGCCCCTGGCCAACGGCATCACCTGTTTTCGCTTCGCCCACGACAGCGCGTCCAGCCAGGATCGCTACGACGCCCTGATGCTGCCGCGTCTTGCCGACGCCCTGCGTGCGCTGTGACGGTTCAGGGCCGGGCGTTGGGAAAGAAGAGTTGCCTGCCGTCGATGCGGTAGGAGGCAATTGAAGCCTGGCCCGACGGCGAAAGGAGCCAGTTGACGAAGAGACGCGCCTCTTCCTCGTGGACATGGGGAAAGCGCTCCGGATTCACCACCGTCACGCCGTACTGGTTGAAGAGATTCTCGTCGCCCTCGACAAGAAGGGCGAGATCGCCGCGGTTCTGGAAGGCAATCCAGGTGGCCCGGTCCGTCAGGACGTAGGCGCCGACGTTGGCGGCAACGTTGAGAGTGGCGCCCATGCCCGAGCCGGTCTCGAGATACCACGAGCCGCTGTGCGCCGTGGCGTCGAAGCCCGCGGTGCGCCACAACGCCATTTCCTTCTTGTGGGTGCCGGAATCGTCGCCACGGGAGGCGAAGGGAAGACCGTTGCGAGCGATTTCCATGAGCGCGGCGCCGGCATCGGTGGTACCCCCAACACCCGCCGGGTCGGAAACGGGGCCGACAATCACGAAGTCGTTGTACATCAGGTCGAACCGCTCGACGCCGTAGCCGCCGGCGACGAACGCCTCCTCGGCATCGCGGGCATGCACGAGCAGGACATCGCCGTCTCCGTTCATGGAGTTGCGGATGGCCTGTCCGGTGCCCACGGCAACGACTTTGACGAGGATGCCGGTTGCATCACCGAAAGCGGGAAGGATGTGATCGAAGAGACCGGAATTCTGAGTCGACGTCGTCGACTGGACGATGATGGACCTGTCGTCAGCAGTCACGCTGCCGGTAATGAGGCCGAGGACGACCACGGCACATGCGAAGAACCTTGACATCATCATGGGGCCTTTCCAGTTCGGCGGACTCAGGCGACCAGGCGGCCCTCGACAAACGCCTGGGCCCGTCTCGTGGGGGGATTGGAAAAGAAGAGCGGGGCCTCGCTGTCCGCCTCGAGAACTCCGCCATGAAGGTAGAGGATGCGGTCGGCCAGGCGGCGCGCCTGGGCAAGGTCGTGGGTCACGAGGAGAATGGGCGTGCCGTCGTCCCGTGCCTTGTGCACCAGATCCTCGATCGCCAGGCTGGAACCCGGATCGAGGTTGGCGGTCGCCTCGTCGAGCAGCAGGACGTCCGGAGACGTTGCCATGGCGCGGACAAGCGCGAGCCTCTGCTGTTCCCCACCCGAGAGAGCCTGGGCCGGGACTCTCGCCCTTGCTTCGAGACCGGCCGTCACCAGTGCCTCCATGGCCCGCTGGCGCTGCTCGCGACGGGGCACGCCGGCAGCCTGGAGGGCAAAGCGGATGTTGGCCACCGCCGTGCGGTTCAGCATCACAGGGTGATGGAAGACAACGCCGAGCCTGACGGCCCGCTGGCGATCCGGTGGACGACCGTTCCACGTGACATCGCCGCGGTCCGGTTCGACGAGGCCCGCCAGCATACGAACCAGGAGGCTCTTGCCGGCTCCATTGGGCCCCAGCAGCACCGCGATTTCAGGCTGGGAGATGACGACGCTGACATCGTCGACAACCGGCCGTGCCCCACGCATGAGACAGAGGTTCCGTCCGACGAGGGGCAGCACCCTTCCGTCTTCCTGGTCATGCAAGGCGCGGATTCCTCGCGAACGTGTTGAGCAGTCCGGCAAGCCCGTTGATGATGATGATGATCGTCAGCAACACGATTCCCAGTCCCAGTGCGAGGTCGAGTGCGCCGCGCGAGGTTTCCAGAGTGATGGTCGTGGTCATCACCCGGGTGACGTGATTGATGTTGCCGCCGACCATGATGACGGCGCCAACCTCTGCGATGGCCCTGCCGAACCCGGCAAGCACCACGGTGACGAGAGTGAATCGCGCTTCCCACAGCAAGGTGAAGGCGGTCGTACTCCTGCCCAGGCCGAAGGCGCGGAACTGTTCGTCATAGCGACGATGAAGGTCCTCGATGACCTGGCGGGTCAGGGCGGCGACGATGGGCGTGACGAGTACCGTCTGGGCGATGATCATGGCCTCAGGCGTATAGAGCAGACCCCAGTCACCCAGGGGCCCGGCCCGCGACAGCAGAAGATAGATGGCAAGGCCGGCAACCACGGGCGGCAGGCCCATGAAGGCGTTCATCACGGTGATGAGGGCGCCGCGCCCCGGGAACCGCGAGATGGCCGTTGTCGCACCGACCGGAAGACCGATCAGCATGGCGAAGAACACCGCGAAGAGACTGACCCGGAGCGACATGAGGATGATCTCGACGAGATCGCGGTCGAGGGTCGTGATCAGGCGAAGGGCTTCCGTGAAGGCGTCGCTGGTATCCTGCATGGTGATGGTTCGCAAGGTGTATCGGTGAGACAGGGCGTGTCTGGTGGGACGACCTGCAAGAAGGGTGTGGTTGGGGCGCCAGGATTCGAACCTGGGGTCACGGGACCAAAACCCGTTGCCTTACCGCTTGGCCACGCCCCAGCCGGCTTCCTATAAACCGGAAAGCACAGGAGTGCGCAACCGCGGGACGGGAACAAGGGCCCCGGTCAGGCGAGGACAATTCTCTCGCGGTTGCGGCGAACGGCCCGGGTCGCATTGCGCGTGTCGACCACCAGCGGCACGGCCGCGACGAGGGCATCGTAGTCGACGCAGTCGTGGTCGGTGACGATCAATGCCGCATCGTGGATGCCATTGGTGACGTCGTTCCACGCCAGACTCCGCCGCCCGGTCAGCCCGGCGTGGGCGCGCGTGGCGGGAATGGTGCCGATGAAGGGATCGAAGAAGGATACAGCAGCTCCCCTCGACTCGAGGAGTGCCATCAGCGTCAGACCAGGACTCTCGCGGCTGTCGTTGACGTTCTTCTTGTAGGCCATGCCGATGATGAGAATTGCGGCGCCATTGAGATCGCGGTGGAACCGGTGATCGATCTCGTCGGCGAGCCTGGAGACGATGTGGTGCGGCATCGAGGTGTTGATCTCTCCGGCAAGCTCGATGAACCGGGTGGGGACGCCGAACTCCCGCGCCTTCCAGGCGAGGTAGAAGGGGTCGATGGGAATGCAGTGGCCGCCCAGCCCCGGGCCCGGCCAGAAAGGCATGTATCCAAAGGGCTTTGTGCTGGCGGCCTCGATTACATCCCAGATACTGATGTCCATGGAATCGAAGATCACCTTGAGTTCATTGACGAGGGCAATGTTGACGGAGCGAAAGATGTTCTCCGTGAGCTTGATGGCTTCAGCGGTTCTCGTGTCCGGGACGACAACGGTTCCGGCGGGAATGAAGGATTCGTAGAAGGCCGCGGCGGCCACCCGCGCCAGGTCATGATCACCGCCGACGATCTTCGGCACCGTTCCGAGTCGATGGGCGGTGTTCCCTGGATCGTCGCGTTCGGGCGAGTAGGCGAGAAGAAAGTCCACTCCCGACACCAGGCCACCGTCTTCGAGAATCGGTCGCACCAGTTCATCTGTCGTTCCGGGCCAGGTGGTCGATTCGAGAATGACGAGGCGTCCGGGAGCCAGGATCGATGCGACCCCGTGACAGGTGTCCACCACATGGCGCATGTCCGGTTCCCGGTGGCGGTCCAGGGGTGTGGGAACGCAGATGACAATGATGTCGGCAGCGCCGAGGTCGCTGACGGTGCTGGTGCCGAGGAATCGCGGCGACGCAGCGAGTTCGCCGATTGCGACGGCATCGATGTAGTTGATGTAGCTCGTGCCGGCGGCGAGGTGCGTGATCTTGGCGGGATCGGTGTCGAAGCCGATGACGTGAAACCCGCTTCCATGAACCGCCAGGGCGAGGGGAAGACCGACATAGCCCAGGCCGATGACGGCGACGTGGGCATTGCGGGCGGCGATGCGCGCGGTGAGGTCTGTGACGGGGTTCATGGCCCCTCCCGGGGCTGCGTGAGGATGGTCGTGGTCTCGATCCACCAATCGGGGTGGTGACGCCGCAGCAGGCTCGCCGCGCAATCGGCCTGCCGCAGGGTGTCGACGAGGCCAAAACATGTGGCGCCGGTGCCGGTCATGCGGGCGAGAGCTATTCCCGGGGTGGCGCGCAGTGCGGCGAGAACGTCGGATATCCCGGGGTCGACGCGACAGGCCGCGGGTTCGAGATCGTTCCGTCGTTTCGCCAGTTCCCGGATCAGATCATCGAAACTCTCCGGCGGGCGGGTCAGGGGCCGGGGCGCCGACAGGGGCTCCTCAAAACCGGCGAAGACCCTTGCCGTGGAGAGCGCAGTCCCGGAATTGACGAGAACGAGGGCACATGCGGGAAGTGGTTCCATGGGCGCGACGACGTCGCCGGTCCCCGCGGTCATGACCGTGCCGTCTTGAAGACAGGAAGGAACATCGGCGCCGAGCGTTGCCGCAATTGCCGGAAGATCGTCGGCCAAGCCCGAGACTGCCCGCAGCGTGGCGGCGGCGTCGGCCGAACCTCCTCCCAGGCCCGAGGCGACAGGAATGTTCTTTTCCAGAACGATGCGGAATGACTTCGTCGGCGCGACGGCCGCGACCGCCCGCATCACCAGATTCCGGGATTCGTCCAGGTCCTTCAACGCCGCGGAAAAGCGGCCGGTCACCTCGAGCGCCGTGGATTCTGCCGGCGTGAACCACAGGCGGTCGGCCAGAGTGGTGCGTACATGCAGGCTGTCCAGACTGTGATAACCGCTGGCCAGGCGCCCGGTCACGTGAAGCCACAGGTTGACCTTGGCATGGGCCGGGATCGCCCTTTCACTGACCACCGTCATCGAGTCCCGCCTCGAGCTTGCGGCGCACGGCTTCGACAAGGTCCTCATCGTCCGGCGCCAGTGTCAGCACGTGGCGCCACTGGTATCGTGCCTCGTAGTAACGTCCGGTCTTCCAGTAGGCATCGCCCAGGTGGTCGATGATCACAGCCTCGGCCGGTTCCAGGCCGACAGCGCGTTCCAATTCGACGACAGCTTCGTCATAGCGGCCGAGTCGGTAGAGCACCCATCCCAGACTGTCGATCACCATGCCGTCGTTGGGCGTCCTCACGAGGGCGCGTTCGATGAGATCGAGGGCTTCGTCGAGGTTCTCGTTCCGGTCAGCCCATGAGTACCCGAGGTAGTTGAGGAGCCAGGGATCGTCCGGCCGCGATTCCAGAGATTCGAGAAAGGCCTGTTCGGCGCGCTCCCATTCCCCCGTCACCTCCAGTACCGCCCCCAGATCGAAGAGGAGATCCGGTCGGCGGTACGATCCTTCATCAAGCAGGTGGAGCGCTTCATCGTAAGCTTCCACCGCCTCGTCCCATCTCCGGTGCGAGCGCATGACGTCGCCGATTGTCATGAAGGGATCGGCACTCTCCGGCCGTTCCCGCGACAGGACGCGTCCCAGTGCGATGGCGTCTTCGGCGAATCCCGCGTCGTTGAGGCTGCGGACACGGCGAAGCCGGGCATTCCAAGCAAGGGGCGAATCGGGCGCCACACGGCCGTAGGCTGATGCCGAGGCGGCATCGCGCCGCAATCGGGAGAGCACGTCTCCGGTCATGAAGTGAATGCGGTCGTCCGCGGGCTGGAGCCAAGCTGCGTGATTGAGCAGTGCGAGGCCGGCAGGTCCCCGGCGTTCGCCGAGCAACTGTCGTGCGGTTTCCGCCAGCGCGTCGGTGATCGCCTGAAGCATGTCGGGACGGGCGGGCGGCGCCCCGCCGGCGAGCGCCCGTAGAGCGGCCTCCTCGAACCACGGACTCTCCGGATTGATCTCCATGAACCGCCGGTAGAGACCGGCGGCGTCCTCGCCCCGTCCGAGGCGCTCGAGAAAGCCGCCGTAGACTCGCGTGGCCTCCCACGCGACGGTGTCTCCGGTCTCCATGGCCTCGCCGAAGGCCTTCTCGGCCACCCCGGTCTCTCCTGCGGCGTCGCTGAGAAGGGCGACGTGATAGGCCACGAGGGGTTCACTGCCCGGCGCGGCGGTATGGAGGATTTCAAGGGCGTGCGCATGATCGCCCCTTTGCGCTGCCGCCCAGGCGCGCGCAATGACGGCGAAGGTGCCAAGCGGTCCTTCGGAGCCGAACCTGGCAAGGGCGTCGTCCGTGGCGTCCGCATCGTCCGCCGCCAGGGCGTCAAGAAGGAGGGTGACAGGGGAGAGTTCGGTGACGACGTTCATGTCGGCGAGGAGTCGGGCCAGTTCAGCCGCTTCGTCAATCCGGCCGACAGACACCATGGCCTTGTACGTCTGGCCGATGAGTGTGACGTCCCCGGGACGGTGTTCAAGCGCCTGAGAAAGGAAGTCGGCCCGCGCCTCCATTTGACCCTGGTAAGCGGCGGCCCTCGACGCAAGGTAGGCACCGCTCATCGAGTCGAGATAGGTGGTAGCACGGCCCCCCGCCGCCATCGCCAGACCCAGCACCACAATGACCGCGCAAATGAGGCCGCGGCACGCCCTGGACGCACCCTCGGTGTTGAACGAGCATTTGGCCGCCGGAAGCAACGTTGTCTTCTCTCTCACAGTCTTAAGCCTGGGACACCGAAACAGGACGTTTCGATGTCCCCGTTGCAACAGGGAAGGGAGAGAAACCATGGCGACCAGCCGCCTTACGCAACGTCATGTTGATATCCTCAAGCCGGGCAGGACTAACCGTGACATCTGCGATGAGGGAACTTAAGGGCTTCGGTATCCGGATCCTGCCTTCAGGTCGCAAGCGTCATTGTCTCCACAGCCAGGTCGACGGTCAACGGGTCTGGCATACCATCGGTGACGCCTCGGACATCACCCTGGCGTGCGCGCGTTCAAGGTCAGTTTCGGATGCCACAGGAACCAAATGCCGGTCCCGGTACAAGGGCGTGCCGATGTCCGGAAGTGGTTGGTCTCACTCCACGAGACACCGCCAGACGCGGATCGTTCGTCACCGTTTCTCGCGGTCATTCTCGGAGAGGCCGAGGTCTTCTCGGATTCACGTGTGGCCGTCTATCAAACACCGAACATGAGGCGGACCGCCCGGAGCGTCATGTTGCGCTGACCCGGAATCGACCCGCACATTGGAACTCAAAGCCTCAGGCAGGTCTGCGGTTTCGACGTTCAGCAAGAATTGCGCAAAGGTCGAACTGAAGAAGATACATGGCCAGTGAGAAGCACTGCTTCGCGCTGCGTCCGGTCGCCTCGCTCCAATCGGCAGCCACGGAACTTCGGCGCAGGGAAAGGGAACGAAGCAAGATCAGACCGCGATGATACTTCGTCGTTCGGTCAACTGTTGGCGCCGCTATCTCTGCATTTTCCGCGTCCTGAACAGCAACAGGAAAACGAAGGTAGAGCCGATCGATGTGGTCACGATCCCAACCGGCAATTCCTGCGGTGCAAGGACAAGCCGGCTCAGCATATCCGAGACAGTGAGCAATACGGCGCCCACGATGGCCGCCGTCGGCACAAGCTGGCGGTGCAGCGGCCCCGCAATTCCTCGCGCCAGGTGTGGCACCATCAAGCCCACAAAGCCGATCACGCCAGCGACAGACACAAACACGGCCGTGGCCAGCGCGGCCACGAAGAACATGCTGAAACGCAACCCCTGCACCGGCACGCCAAGGGTCGATGCCGTGAGATCTCCGGTCAAGAGCGCGTCCATCCATCGGTTGCGATAGAGGGAGTAGGCCAAGATCAGCGCCAGTCCGGTGCAGACCAGCGGGAAGGTTTCCCATCGGGCCAGACCGAGGCCGCCCAACATCCAGAAAATCACCGAATGCGCGGCACGGCTGTCGCCCGCGAAAATGAGATAGTTGGTAATCGCCGCAAAGAGGAAGGACACTGCCAGTCCGGCGAGGATCAGCTTCTCTGGCGCGCTGGTGCGCAAACCGTGGACAAGCGCCAGCACAATGCCCGAGGCGACGAGACCACCGCAGAACGCTGCCAGCGGAAGCGTCCAGATGCCGAGAATGTCGCCCGTCACCGTGATGACAAAGACAGCGCCCGCAGCCGCGCCCGACGACAACCCGAACAGGAACGGATCGGCCAGGTCGTTGCGTGTGGTTGTTTGCAAGACCACACCGACGATGCCCAGCCCGGCACCGATCACGGCTGCAAAGAGCGCGCGCGGCAATCGCAGGTCGAACACGATCAGATGCAGAGGAGACATATCGCCCTCAACAATCCCGCTGTTCAGGGCAATCGCCTCGACAACGTCGGAAAGCGGAATGGGCGTTGTACCGTAGAGGGTCGACGCCAGAAAAAGGGCGGCCAGAACGACCGCCCCCACAAGATTGACCAGACCCAATCGGAGCAAGTCAGTCCAACCCTGAATGCATCGCCTGCGCCATTCTTGAGATGGCGCGGATGTTTGCCGGGCCAGGCGTCAACTCCTCATAGCGTAAGCCGATCCAGCGTTCGTTCTTGACTGCGTCGGTCTGAGACATCAGCGGGTGTTCTTGCAGGAACCTGAACGTGTCGGCCGCGCCGTTTCCCGTCTGATAGTCGAGCAGCACCAGAAACTCCGGATTGGCCGCCGCCACCGTCTCCCAGGACGTGCGGCCCCAGCTTGTATCGAGGTCATGGGTGATGTTCACGCCGCCCGCAGATGCGATCATCGCATCGGGAATGGCGAACTTGCCCGCCGTGAAGGGTGCATCGGCCGGGCCATCCAGGAGAAAGACGCGGGGCCTTTCCAGGTCGGCTGTCTCAGTTTCGATGGCGGCGAGTTCCGCTTTCCAGCCTGCCACAAGCGTTTCGGCCCTGTCTTCGACCTGCATGACCTTGCCAAGGCGCAGAATGTCGCCAAACAGCAGGTCCATGCTGGCGACGGGGCGGTCCTTGTCGAGATGCACGCAGCTTTCGGTCAGTACCATGGTCTTGATGCCGAAGGGCGAGAGCGTGTCGGGTGTGACATCGCCGCCGGGGCGCATGCCATAGTACCAACCGGCAAAGAACAGATCCGGCTCCACCGAAACGAGGTTCTCGACGGTTGGATACTTCGGTGCCAGCTCAGGTATGTCGCCGCGCAGCTCATCAAAGTCAGGACTCGTCTTGTACCATCCGGTGATGCCTGTCAGGCCGACAATCTTGTCTTGCAGCTCCAGTGCAAAGGCCATGTCGGTCATGTTCATGTCATGCACCACAATCCGCTCGGGCGCGGTGTCGAAGACCAGCGGTTCACCGCAATTGTCGACAGTGATGCTGTCAGCGGCGGCGGCGCTGGCAAGGGCGGCAGCCGCACTTGCCAGCAGGAGGTATCGAATCATGTGTTGTTCCTTTCCATCGAGAGTTCAGTTCTTCGGATATCCAGCGCTGGGATCAGGCGACCCTGATGTGCAAACTGCAGGTAGGTGACACCGAAGACGTCTTGCACACGATCGGGCGTCAGCACCTCGTTGACGGGGCCAAACCCGGTCAGCCGGGCCGTGTTGATCAGGGCGACATGACTGGCGAACTCGGGGATCATCACCAGATCGTGGACGATCATGACCACGGTGATGCCCAGTTCGGTCACCAACGACAGCATGCGGCCCTTGGCATCCGGATCGAGGTGGTTGGTGGGCTCGTCCAGAAACAAGAGCGACGGGTTCTGCGCCAGGGCCCGCGCAATATGCGCCCGTTGTCGTTCGCCACCCGACAGAACGGCCATCCGCTTTTCAGCCAGGTCGGCGAGGCTGGTGAGACACAGAATTCGCTCCATGTCCTCCGCATGTGCCTGGCTTGATCGGTCGGCCTGGATCGGTATCTGGCCGAGGGCCACGTAATCGCGCAGGAAAAGCCGCCCATCGGGCAGCTCCTGCTGGCTGACCACGGCGATCATGCGGGCGCGTTCCGTGGCGGAAAGCTGTTTCAGATTGCGCCCGCTGATCAGCACACCACCACCTGTCGGTGCTTCGGAGCCACTCAAGAGCCGAAGGAGTGTGGTTTTCCCGGCACCGTTCGGCCCGGCGATGGCAAGAATGGTTCCACCATCCACGCTGAAGGACACATTCTCGACCAGCGTGGTGCCGTTTGCCGCGTCATAGCGCAGCTCTTCGTCGACAAGGAACGACTGGCCGGTCATGTGCCCATCATCGGCGTTGCGGACGGGGACACCGTCTGCGGGCCTTGGGTTGACTCCAGGCAGGCCAGGTCTTGCAGGAGCAAGGCTTCCATTGTCGAGCCGCGCCGCAGCGTCGCATTCAGGTTCGAACGGAGCACGCGGACGTCGCTTCAAGCATGGTGACGAGATCGGATGAACTTCCGGGTGGGGGCAGGCGCCCCAGAATCCGCGCACGCAGGAGTTCGGGTCGCGCCCCGCGACGCAGAAACCCCTCCGGCGCAGCAAGATAGAGGGGGATCAAGTCCTTGAGCGCCTCGACATGACCCGTCTCGGCAGGGTCCAGGTCGCCAAACATGTACGAAAAGCGCCCGCTGGAGGTGAGTGACACGACGCATGAGCGCTTGCACTGGCTCATGCACCGCACACCCCGCACCTCGAACCCTTGATGCGACACAGTTCCACTGTGCGACAAGAACGCCTGGGCAAGACGCGCACCTCCGCGGACATCCCTCTGGGCGGCCTCATGCCCGTCTCGGCAGGTCATGCAAAACGACAAGATCGGTTGGTCGTGGTCCATGTCGACTCAATGTAATGTTATAACATTGCTTCCTGTGCCTTCGTCGACTACCTTTGTCAAGTGCGCCGACGATACGGAGGATGAAATGCCGCAGGGACGAGCTCGTCTCACGCATGCTGACAGGGTGCTCGAACTCCTAAGGCGTCAGGGACGCCCGCTTTCTGCCTATGAGATTCTGGGGGCGCTCCGTGAAGAAGGCGTGAACGCGGCGACGACCGTCTACAGGGCGTTGGACAAGTTGCTCGAGGCCGGCAGCGTGCACCGGATCGAGTCCTTGAACGCCTGGACAGCATGCCGCGAACCGCACCACTCCGAGATCCCGGTCTTCGAGATCTGCGATGGTTGCGGCAACGTCACGGAGCATGTGACTTCGCGTCTTGCCCGCGACATCGCCGCCCTGTCCACGGACTCAGGTTTTGCGCCCGACCGCTCCGTCATCGAGATCCACGGGCGCTGCAGCGATTGCGGTGAAACCGCACCAGACACTTGACACATGAGAAGGACGAAAGATGGACAATTCCGCACAAGTTCCCGTCACCGTGCTCACCGGCTTCCTCGGCGCCGGCAAGACGACGCTTCTGAATCGCATCCTTACCGAGCGCCATGGCAAACGCTATGCGGTCATCGTCAACGAGTTTGGCGAGGAAGGCATCGACAACGATCTTGTTGTTGATGCCGACGAGGAAGTGTTCGAAATGAATAACGGCTGCATCTGCTGCACTGTGCGCGGCGATCTGATCCGAATCCTCGGCGGCTTGATGAAGCGCGGCGACCAGTTTGCCGCCATCATCGTCGAAACCACCGGTCTTGCCGATCCGGCACCCGTGGCGCAAACCTTCTTCGTCGACCAGGATGTCGCTGACCGCACGCGGCTCGATGCCATTGTCACCGTGGCGGACGCCGTCCATCTCGACGCGCAACTCGGCGAGCATCACGAAGCGGAGGAACAAGTGGCCTTCGCCGATGTCGTCCTGCTCAACAAGACCGATCTCGTGGAAGCCGTTGGGCTTGAGCGGGTCGAGTCGCGGATCCGCAAGATCAATCCCTATGCGAAGATCATCCGCACCGCGCACTGCGCGGCGCCACTGGACGAAGTTCTTGGGCTGAACGCGTTCAGCCTCGACCGCGTCCTGGAGGTGGAACCCGACTTCCTGACCTCCGACCACGATCACGACCACGACGATGACGTGACAAGCGTTTCACTTGTCTCGGAAACTCCGCTTGATCTCGACAGGTTCCAAACGTGGTTCGGCCAACTCCTGCAGCAGCGCGGTCAGGACATCCTGCGCTCGAAGGGTATCCTGGACTTTTCTGGCCATAGCGACCGCTATGTCTTCCAGGGAGTGCACATGCTGATGGACGGATCGCCAATGGGGCCGTGGCCAGAGGACAGGCCCCGCGTGTCGCGCGTGGTGTTCATCGGTCGCGATCTCGAAAACATGGGGCTGAAGGAGGGGTTCGAGGCTTGTCGGGCGGCGTGACGCCGGACCTGCCGAGGCGTGTCAATCGGCGGCGCGGGTTCCCGGAATCCGAGTTGGAGAAACGCGGCCGGAAGCTTGAGATCGGAGCTCCGGTCACGGGTGCCACCGCTGCAGGCGACGCCGTCGCCGTGGCTTCTGGTGACGGGACCGTTCGCTTCTTCCACCCTGACGCGGCCCCTACCGTGACGAAGGCCCACGATGGCGCCGTCCTTTGCCTCGCGGCGGATGCCGATCATGTGTTGACCGGCGGCGATGACGGACGGTGTCTGCGCATATCGCCCGATGGCCAGGTCGAAGAGGTCGCCAATTTCGGCTCGCGCTGGGTCGATTGCGTTGCCGCTGGTCATGGGCGTCGGGCGTGTTCCTCCGGACGGACCGTGCATGTCTGGCGCAAGGGAGAAAACTCGGCGACATCGCTCGAGCACGTCAGCACCGTCGGGGGCCTCGCCTTCGATGCCAAGGGCAAGCGTCTGGCCGCCGCCCACTATGGCGGCGCGACGGTCTGGGAGTGCAGGGAGCGGCGGTGGAGTCCCTCGAAGCTTGTCTGGAAGGGGTCCCATGGCGCCGTGACCTTCAGTCCGGACGGGCAGTATCTGGTCACGGCCATGCAGGAGAATGCACTTCATTGCTGGCGCCTCCGCGACAAGGGCGACATGGCCATGCAGGGATATCCGGCCAAGATCAAGAGCTTCGCGTGGGCAGGCGACGCGCCTCACCTGGTGACATCCGGCGCGGATGAAGCGATCTGCTGGCCCTTTGACGGGAAGGACGGACCCATGGGTCTGGCGCCACTTTGCGTTGCCCATGGGGGCAAACGTCTGGCCACCTGCGTACAGTCCTTGAGCGAGGAGAATGCCGTCTTTGCCGGATTTCAGGATGGTGCCGTTCTCCTGGCCGAGCTTGATGAAACCAAGGAGTCGATCGTCATTCGAGGCTCTGCGGACGCCGAAGTGACAGCCATCGCCGTTACCAAGTCCCTGTCGCATGTGTTGATTGGCGACGCGAAGGGCGGTGTTCTCTGGGCGACACTGTGGGCAGGAGACACGCATGCGCGGACTGTTTGATTCCAATCGCCCCGATCCGAGAGCTGTGCGTCGGATCAAGATGCTCATAGCGGAACGGTTTGATCTGCCTGAGAGTACGACACTCGCTGTGGCGGAACTGCGCTGCCATGAACCGGATTGTCCACCGGTCGAGACAGTCATCACGGCACGGCAGGCCGACGGGTCCATGCGGGACTGGCGGGTGGCCAAGCCTCTGAACGACATCGAGCGCACCGACATCGAAGTGCTGGGCCACCATTCGTGACCAGCCCGCCGCCGACTCAACCCTGGTAGTCGCTGCGGCGGGCCGATTGCCACGGAGGAACCAGCATCCTGCACCGCGCGGTGGGACAAGATCGTTGATTCCGGAACCCAGCCACGACATCGGGTGTCGAAAGGCATGACCACGCCTTTGTCATGTGAGAGCACTCTGGAACCATCCAGAGCGTACTCTTCTCGCAGGCGGCTTCAGTTTTCGACCTTGGAGTTGTACTCAACGTCGGGATGGAGGCCCGCTCCGGCGTCTCTTTGGGAGTGCGGCCCGGATTTCAGGAGAGCAAGGCGATGACGGACAAGGTGGCGATGATCTCGGCGGGCGGCAGCGGCATGGGCGCCGCCGCGGCCGAACGGTTGGCGGCGGACGGCTATCACGTCGCCATCCTCTCTTCCTCCGGCAAGGGCGAGGCGCTGGCCGGCACGCTGGACGGGGTCGGCGTCACGGGCTCCAACCACTCCAACGACGACATCCGGCGCCTCGTCGATCTCGCGATGGAACGCTGGGGCCGCATCGACGTCCTGGTCAACAGCGCCGGCCACGGGCCCCGCGGACCCGTGATGGAACTCACGGACGATGACTGGCACACCGGCATGGAGGTCTACTTCCTCTCGGCCGTGCGTCCGACCCGTGTCGTGTTGCCGGCGATGGAGGCCCAGGGCTCGGGCGCCATCGTCAACATCTCGACCTTCGCCGCCTTCGAGCCCGATCCCGTGTTCCCCACCTCCGGAGTCTTCCGCGCCGGACTGGCTGCCTGGTGCAAGCTCTTCGCCGACCGCTACGCCGACGGCGGCATCCGCATGAACAACGTGCTGCCGGGCTTCATCGACAGCTTGCCGGAGAATCCGGACTTCAAGGCCCGCATCCCCATGGCGCGCTACGGTACGGTGGCGGAGATCGCAGCCACCGTCGCCTTTCTGGCTTCCGACGGCGCCGGCTACATCACCGGCCAGAACCTGCGCGCCGACGGCGGCATCACGCGCGCGGTGTGAGATCTCTGTCGTCGTCTGCCTTTCGGGACCGCAGGGGTCGCGACAGCGCGCCCGGGGTGCCGCGCCCACCGCGGGAACTGGCGAAGTCGCGCTGGTCCCGGGTTGACGGACGGCAGCAGCATGAACGTGACCGATTTCAGTTCCGCGAGAATGTCGTTGGATCGGTCGGCACTGGAACTGTTCATCCAGGCCTTCCCGCCGTGGCAATCCGTCACATGTTGGGATAGTTCGGGCCGCCGCCGCCTTCCGGCGTCACCCAGACGATATTCTGTGTCGGATCCTTGATGTCGCACGTCTTGCAATGCACGCAGTTCTGCGCGTTGATCTGCAGCCTCGCCCCGTCGCCATCCTCGATGATCTCGTAGACACCGGCCGGACAGTAGCGTTGTTCGGGGGCATCGTAGAGCGCGAGATTGATGTCGACCGGCACGCTGGCATCCTTGAGGGTGAGATGGACGGGCTGGTCCTCCTCGTGGTTCGTCGATGAAAGGTACACCGAACTCGCGCGATCGAAGGTGATCTCGCCATCGGGCGGGGGATAGTCGATTGCCTGGCAGGCATTCTTCGGCTTGAGGGATTCGTGATCCGGACGATGCCGGAACGTCCAGGGCGCCCGTCCCCTCAGGATCACCGTGTCGATGGCGGAATAGAGGAAACCCTGCACGAAGCCGCCGTGAAAACTCGGTCTGATGTTGCGCACGCGGTAGAGCTCGTCCCACAGCCAGGTCTGGCGCAGGCGCTCGCCATAAGCGAGGACTTCAGCACCCCCCTGCGTCTTGCCGGTGAGCCAGTCGAACACCGCCTCGGCGGCGGTCATGCCACTCTTCATGGCCGTGTGGCTGCCCTTGATCTTCGGTACATTGACAAAGCCGGCCGCACAGCCGATCAGCGTGCCACCGGGGAAGCTGAGGCGTGGAATCGACTGGAAGCCACCCTCGTTGATGGCGCGGGCGCCGTAGGCGATGCGCTTGCCCCCCTCGAAGAATGGGCGGATCGCCGGGTGCGTCTTGAACCGCTGGAACTCGTCGAACGGCGAGAGCCAGGGGTTCTCGTAGTCGAGGCCAACGACGAAGCCGACGGCGATCTGGTTGTCGTCGAGGTGATAGAGAAAGGAGCCGCCGTAGGTTCTGCCATCCATGGGCCAGCCGGCGGTATGGATGACGGTGCCCGGCGCGTGCCTTTCCGTGTCGACTTCCCACAACTCCTTGATGCCGATTCCGTAGGTCTGCGGCTGGACCCCCTCACGCAGACCGAAGCGATCCATCAACTGTCGCGAGAGATGCCCGCGGCACCCTTCGGCAAAGAGAACCTGCCTGGCATGGAGTTCGATCCCGGGCTCGAACGTGTCCTTGGGTGTGCCGTCGCGGCCGATGCCCATGTCGCCGGTTGCCACACCCTTCACGGATCCGTCATCGTGGAACAGGACCTCGGCGGCGGCAAAGCCGGGGAAGATCGCCACGCCCAGGGCCTCCGCCTCTTCGGCCAGCCAGCGGCAGACATTGCCAAGCGAGATGATGTAGTTGCCGTGGTTCGCCATCTGCGGGGGCGTCGGCAGGCGAAACGCCCTCTTTTCGGTGAGATAGAGGAAGCGGTCATTCTTCACAGGTGTCAGGAGAGGTGCACCGCGTTCCTTCCAGTCGGGAATGAGTTCGTTGATCGCCCGCGGCTCCATGACCGCGCCCGACAGGATGTGCGCACCGACTTCGGATCCCTTCTCGAGAACGCAGACCGAGACGTCCTCTCCCGCATCTGCGGCCAGCTGTGCAAGGCGGATGGCTGCGGCCAGACCTGCAGGCCCGGCGCCCACGATCACGACATCGAACTCCATGCTCTCGCGTTCGCGCTGTTCCATCTCGTCCTTCAGTACGCTGTCATTCCAGTTCTCTTAACCGACGGCGATATTCGTTACAATGCCGCCTGACGTCCGCCGAACGGAGATCCATGGATCGAGAGGAAGCCCGCAAACTGCTGGACTGGTATGTCGAAATCGGTGTCGACGAGGCCACGACCGCCGTGGCGGTCGACCGCTTCGCTGTCCCTCCGGCGTTGCCTCCCGTCCAAGCGGCACCCGCGCGAGGATCGCAAGCCCCGGCCCCAACGGCCGCTGCCCCCGAGGACGCCAGGAGCCTGGCGGCCAGCGCCTCCAGTCTCACGGAGCTGGTCGAAGTCATCAACGCCTTCGACGGATGCCCGCTCAAGCGCACGGCCACCACAACCTGTATTGCCGACGGCAACGCGCAAGCGTCCATCATGATCATCGGCGAAGCTCCCGGAGCCGAAGAGGACCGGCAGGGCAAGCCTTTCGTCGGCCCGGCCGGAAAACTCCTTGACCGGATGCTGGCTGCGATCGGCCTCGACAGAACCCGTGTCTACATCACCAACACCCTCTACTGGCGCCCGCCGGGAAACCGCACGCCCACGCCTGCGGAGATCGCGGTGTGCCTCCCCTTTCTCGAAAGGCAGGTAGAACTCCTGTCGCCCAGGCTTCTCGTCTACGCCGGGGGGACAGCGGTGCGGGCCATGTTCGACACGGCTCCAGGCGAAGGCATCACACGGCTTCGCGGACGCTGGCTGCGCCTCGAGCGCGAGGGCAGGGAACCTGTTCCGGCCATCGCCATGTTCCACCCGGCCTATCTGTTGCGCCAGCCCCTCAAGAAACGCGAGAGCTGGCGCGATCTTCTCGCCATACGCGAGCGCATGGACGAACTCGGGATCACACCCGGAACGCCGCCGGACTGACGGTAACTGCCTGATGGCAAGGGATCGTCTCCACGCCGGAGTGTCCGGCTCCCTGCGCCTGCTCGTTGCGGGTGTCGTGATCGTGTGGGCTCACGGCGCATCGGCCCTTGACCTGCCTCCCCTGCCCACCCTCAAGCCGGCCGCGCCGGCCAATGTCAGCGCAGTGCCCCTGCCGGGTGTGCGGCCGGAGGCTCCCGAACGTGATCCCTGGCGGATCCTTGACGTTGTGGACCAGGAGGCCTACCGCCGAATCTTTGCCGTTCAGGAAAGAGCCGACTGGAGCGAAGCCGACCGGCTGATCGCCCGCTTGAGGGATCCGGTCCTGATGGGCCACGTTCTCGCCCAGCGCTATCTCCATCCGACAGGGTGGATCTCGAGCTTCGACGAGTTGCGAACCTGGCTCGACTCCTGGGCCGACCATCCGGACGCCAGGCGCATCCACGCCCTGGCACTGAGGCGCCAGCCGGCAGGAGCGGCGGCTCCCGCCCCTCCCGTCGGGAGGTGGGGAGAACCGGATATCGCAACCGTAACCATCCGGACCGGCTCGAGCGCCCTTTCGTCAACGGACCCTGACGGCGGGCTCACCTCCGGTGAGCACGAGTTCCTGAAGCAGGTGCGACGCGATGTCCGGAATGGTCGCCTCGGGAGTGCGTGGTCGCGGCTCTCCGATACCGAGGCTCTTGACGGCGCCGGATTGCTCGCCATCGACATGGCAGGGGCGGAGATCGCTTTCGGTTACTTCATTCATGGCGATGACGCCCTTGCGCTCGATATCGCCACCACGGCCCTTCATCGATCGGGACACCTGGTCCCCCTGGCCGGCTGGACGGCGGGACTGGCCGCCTGGCGCTCCGGTCGTCCGCACACGGCGCGCTCGATGATGCTGATGACCTCCCGGGGAGATCCTGCCAACCCGTTGGTGACCGCCAGTGCCTGGTGGGCGGCAAGACTGTCGCTGCTGACGGGGGAGCCGGGTGACATCGGCCATCTTCTCGGCATTGCGGCGCACCGGCCCTACACACTCTATGGACTTCTCGCCCGGCATGCCCTGGGAATGGACCAAGACCTCATCAATGATCCCCTTCCGCAGGTATCCGGTGACGGGTTGACGGCGCTGTCGAAGATGCCGGCCATGCGCCGGGCCCTGGCGCTTGCCGAGGTGGGCCAGTACCACCGGGGAGACCGGGAATTTCGGGGACTCGGCGTGGGTCGTCACCCGGCCGCAGCCTCCGCCATCATGGCCATGTCGGAGCGCATGCCGTTTCCGGCGACGCGTTACCGGCTCTCCCGGGAGTTCCTGATGCTCCACGCCGCAAGACTCGATGATGCCCTCTTCCCGCTTCCGCCGTGGGAACCCGAGGGAGGATTCACCGTCGAGCCGGCCCTGATGTATGCCCTCATGCGCCAGGAGTCGCACTTCCGGGCCCGAACGGTCAGCCGCGCCGGGGCCCGGGGGATCCTGCAGATCATGCCGGCAACGGCGGCCTGGATTGCCGGCGATTCCGGCCTTGCGGGCACCGGGAGGTATCGCCTCGATGATCCTGGAGTCTCCGTCGACCTGGGGGAACGATATGTTCGCTACCTGCTCGATCTGCCGGATATCGATGGTAATCTCTTCCTCGTGCTTGCCGCCTACAACGGCGGCCCGGCGAGACTGGCGAGACGTTTGAGTGACTCAGGACCGCTGGCCGATCCCCTTCTTTTCGTAGAGTCCTATCCCTCTCCTGAGACCCGTTCCTTTCTCAGAAGCGTGATGGCAGACTACTGGATCTACACCAGGAGACTGGGATACGAACCGGCGTCGCTGGCCGCGTTGGCGGCCGGGGACTGGCCCCTCTATGGAGGTTCCTGACATGCCCGGAATCGATGACACCAAACCGTTCCTCGCGGTCCGGATCGCTGTTCTGACGATCTCGGACAGCCGTTCCCTCGATGACGACCGGTCGGGTGCCGTTCTAGTCGAACGCGTCGAGGCGGCGGGGCACGAGGTGGCCGATCGCCGCATTGTCATCGACGATGTGGCCTCAATCGTCGAAACCCTCCGATCGTGGATCGACGATTCCGGCGTCGACGTCGTGATCGCCACGGGGGGTACCGGGGTCACCGGTCGCGACGTCACCCCCGAAGCCTTCGACGAGGTCTGCGACAAGGCGATTCCCGGATTTGGCGAACTCTTCCGCTGGCTCTCGTTCCGCAAGATCGGCACCTCGACGATCCAGTCCCGGGCCACGGCCGGCGTCGCTGGCGGCACCTATCTCTTTGCGCTGCCAGGTTCGCCCGGCGCCTGCCGGGACGCGTGGGACGACATTCTGGTCCACCAGCTCGACTACCGCTTCGGCCCCTGCAACTTCGTCGAACTCATGCCCCGCCTGCTCGAGACAGGCCGCGCCACGGCGAGAGGCTCCTGAAAGCCCCTGCACAGCCTCTTCCATATCTCGCGCGGGCCGGTCGATGACTGCCAGGCGTGACTCGACACGCCGCCTGATCCGGCGTGGAACAATGCGTGTGGCACGGCAGGCACGACGGATGACGCCATGGCGGGGGCTGACCTGAACAGCCGCGCTGGCTATAGTGAACCCGAAGAGAGCAACAACTGAAAAGAGGGGGAGGTTCCCATGACATTGAAGCCACTGATGGAGACGACCCGTTTTCACGACCTGTTGTGCGAAGGCAAGCTCAGCCGCCGCGATGCGCACCGGGTCATGGCGACCTTCGGTATCGGCACTCTGACAGCGCACACCCTGGGAGGGAGCGCGCTGGCCCAGGATGCCGACGAGGACCACCCGATATTCTTCACCTGGGGCGGCTATGATGAACCGGAGTTCATGGTCCACTACACCGCGAAGTACGGCCGCGAGCCGAACTACCACTTCTTCTCCGACGAAGACGACGCCTTTGCCAAGATGAGGGGCGGCTACAATCCGCACGTCACCTATCCGTGTGGTCCCTCGCTCAAGCGCTGGTACGATGCGGGCTTTCTGGCGCCGATCGAAACCGACCGGCTTTCCAACTGGCCCGACGTCATGCAGGTCTTCAAGGATGTGCCCCATTCGGTGGTGGACGGCGTCAGGGTCTACGTGCCGGAGGACTGGGGCCAGACCTCGATGGTCATCCGCACCGACGTTGCACCGGAGTACGCTGATCCCGAGAACCAGACATGGAAAGCGTTGTGGGACGAGAATTATACGGGTCGTGTCTCGATCTCCAACTCTTCCTATGAAGCCTTCGCGATCGCCGCCCTCGTCCTGGGTATCAGCCCCTGGAACATGAACGAGGCCGAACGCATCCAGTGCGAGGATCTCCTGCGCAAACAGATTCCGCTCAACCGCGTGATCGGGGCCTCGTTTACGGAGCGTGTGCAGGCGGTGGCAGCGGGTGAAGTCGTGATATCGACGAACGACAACGGTGCCGTTGCGGAGCTTGCGGCGCATGCCGAAGGCGGCAGCTTCGAATTCACCTGGGCCACGCCCAGAGAAGGTGCGATCACGTGGCATTGCGGCCTGTGCATCCATCCCGCCGCGATCACCGACGGCTTCTACGAGAAGGCGCACGAGATCATCGACTCCTTCATTTCGCCCGAAGCCGGCGCTTACGAGATCGGCAACTGGTACTACGGGCACTCCAACGTGAAGTCCTACGCGGGGTTCACCGAGGAGTTCCTTAACTCGATCGGTCAGACCATGCACGTCGAGGAGTTCCTCGCAACCGCCCAGTTCCAGCAGACGATGAACGAGCCGGACGTGCTTGCCACCCGTTGGGAAGAGCTGAAGGCCGGGTTCTGAGCCGCCAGTTCATTCGGCCGACCCGGATGTTCGAAGTCAGGCCCGGCATCGGTGATGCCGGGCCTGACTGCTCCTAGTCTTGAGGCAAACTTCGTTTCTTGCCTGCCGTCATGCGGCGCCAGCATCACCATCCCTGTTTCAACGAAGATCGATCACGGCATCGCCGCCTGAGCCTGCAAGCGGTGTTCGAGAACCTCGAGGAAGACGGGACCTTCAACCGTGCAGTCGGGGCGGCGAGCGGGCGGCATGCGGGTTCCTCGGCTCACGGATACGCCGAGAGATGGCGCGGTTCGGGTGAGAGTCAGCGCTTCGTCGCCTTCGTGTCCGGGTCGGGAGCTGGTGAGCGCTGATGCGAAAGTGCCATACAAGGAGGCGGGGGATCGCCTGACTGTGTCCGGAATGCGACCAGTTTGAACGCTCGACGTTGACGGACAGTCCGATCATCAGTGGTGTCACCGCCCAGTCGGCTTGCGGCGCGTGACGAGGCAGCGTCAGGGCATGATCAATCCGGAGTTGAGTGAGTGGCCGACTTGTCGGTTGTCCGCCACGGGCCGGGATTGGTATGCTTTCGGCCTGCACTTCACCACAGGCAGCGAGTTACGGAGAGCCGATGCCGCTGAGTTACTTCGATCGATCCGCCGACCCCGAGGCCATCAAGATGGCCCTCAGCCGTGACGGCGTGGTGGCGGTGACGAACCTGGTCGACGAGAACCTGGCCGATACCGTGGCCGCGGAACTGCGGCCCGAACTTGATTCCAGAGGTCTTGAGACGACCGGCGCCTTCAACGGTGACCTGACCAATCGCTACGGTGGTGTGCTGCGGACAGCGCCAAGTGCTGCCGCGCTTGTCGAGCATGACCTGGTGATCGATATCGCGAACCACGTCTTCCTGCCCCATGCCGCGACATACCGGATCAGCAGCCTGACGGCGATCGAGGTCATGCCCGGCGAAACCCACCAGGCGCTTCATCGCGACGATACGGTCTATCCGATCGATATCGCCGGCATGGAATTGACCCTGGGCGTGATGTGGTCGCTCAGTGACTTCACCGAAGAGAACGGCGGCACACGGGTGATCCGCAACAGCCATCGCCTGCTGCGTTCGTGGCACCTTCCGGATGTATCGAATTGGGAGTCCGTGGTGATGCCGAAGGGATCGGCTGTCTTCTTCCTGGGCTCGACCTGGCACGGCGCCGGCGCCAACCGAAGCGCCACACCACGCCTGGGGCTGATTAACAGCTACTGCCTGGGATGGCTGCGCCCGGAGGTCAACCAGTACCTGATCACGCCGCCCGAGGTGGCGGTGCAGTACAGCCCGCGAGTGCGTGCGCTGCTCGGCTACATGGCGCATGACTCGGGCGACGACCGGTGTGGCGGCCACCGCGGCGACTGCCCGGCTTGGGTCGACACGCCGCCTGATCCGGCATGGAACAACGCGCGCGGCACGGTGGGCACGATGGATGACGCCAGGGCGCAGGGCGGAGGCTGACCTGATCAGCCGCGCCAACTATGATGAACCCGTTGAGACCAACAAGTGAGAAAGGGGAGGTTCTTATGACGCTGAAACCACTGATGGAGACGGCCCGTTTCCACGACCTGTTGTGCGAAGGCAGACTCAGCCGCCGCGACGCCCATCGTGTCATGGCGACCTTCGGTATCGGCACTGTGACCGCGCACACCCTGGGAGGGGGTGCGCTGGCCCAGGAAGCCGACGAGGATCACCCGATCTTCTTCACCTGGGGCGGCTATGACGAACCCGAATTCATGGTTCACTACACCGCGAAGTACGGCCGCGAGCCGAACTACCATTTGTTCGCCTCCGAGGACGAGGCCTTTGCCAAGATGTGGGGCGGCTTCGAACCGCACGTCACCTACCCGTGCGGTCCCTCGCTCGCGCTCTGGTACGACGCGGGCCTTCTGGCGCCAATCGAAACCGACCGGCTTTCAAACTGGCCCGACGTCATGCAGGTCTTCAAGGATGTGGCCGACTCGGTGGTGGACGGCGTCAGGGTCTACGTGCCGGAGGACTGGGGCCAGACCTCGATGGTCATCCGCACCGACCTCGCACCTGAGTACGCTGATCCCGCGAACCAGACATGGGAAGCGTTGTGGAACGAGAAGTATTCAGGCCGCCTCTCGATCTCCAACCACTCCTACGAAGCCTTCGCGATCGCGGCTCTCGTCCTGGGTATCAGCCCCTGGGACATGAACGAGGCCGAACGCATCCAGTGCGAGGAACTCCTGCGCAAGCAGATGCCGCTCAACCGCGGGCTCGAGTCCTCGTCCACGGAGCGCAGCCAGGCAGTGGCAGCTGGCGAACTCGTGATATCGACGAACGACAACGGAATCGTCGCACAGCTCGCGGCGCATGCCGAAGACACCCCGATGGAATTCACCTGGGCCACGCCCAGGGAAGGCGCACTCACGTGGCATTGCGGTCTGTGCATCCATCCCGCCGCGATCAGGGACGGCTTCTACGAGAAGGCGCACGAGATCATCGACTCCTTCATCTCGCCCGAAGCCGGCGCCTACGAGATCGGCAACTGGTACTACGGGCATTCCAACGTGAAGTCCTACGAGGGGTTCACCGAGGAGTTCCTCAATTCGATCGGTCAGACCAAGCGCGTCGAGGAGTTCCTCGCAACCGCCCAGTTCCAGCAGACGATGAACGAGCCGGAGGTGCTCGCCAATCGTTGGGAAGAGCTGAAGGCCGGGTTCTGAGCTTTCGGTTCGCTTGACCGACCCGGAGGTTCGCAGTCAGGCCCGGCACCGCCGGTGCCGGGCCTGACTGCCCTCCACCCCAGGGCAGGACCCGTCTCCTTGAACCGTACTGGACAATTCCTGTACCCGTGCGGGATCGACCACACGGACGCACCGGATCCGACATGGCACTGGAACTGACACGGCCTGCATCGGAGCGCGCGAGGTGACAGCCAGGGAGCTGGCTACCGAGCTCTGGCGCCTGTTCGATGCCGGGCGATTCCGCGACGCGCTGCTGTTGCTGACGGAGGACTTCGAGGCGCATTGGCCCAGTACCCGAGAGCGCATCCGTGGCCGGGAGAACTTCATCGCTCTCAATGAGAGCTACCCGGGTCATTCGCGCTGCACGGTCCGGCGGATCGAGGACTGCGCCGGTGGCGTGGTGACCGTGACCGACATCAGCACGCAGGTCGGTGACGACCGGATCGCGTTTTTCGCGGTGTCGTTCTTCAGCGTGCGGGATGGTCGAATCGCCGCCGCCGAGGAGTACTTCAGCGAAAACGGGCCGCCGCCGTTCGACCGTTCCGCCTGGGCGGAACGCTACTGAGTCATCGTCGATCGAACGGGCATCCGTGTCCCGCCGCTGTCGATCGGGACGGCATCAATCGACACAGGGACCCATGCGGACAGGCCATGTCCGTTGCCGGTGTTCAGGATACTGGCGATGGCGGAGGGGACGGGATTCGAACCCGTGAGGGCTTGCACCCAACACGCTTTCCAGGCGTGCGCCTTAGACCGCTCGGCCACCCCTCCGTCTTCCGAGACAGCCGTGAACCTAGCGACTGCGGCGGATGCGGACAAGCGTTCAGTCGGCGAGCTTGAGGGCAGCGAGGAAGGCTTCCTGGGGGATCTCGACATTGCCGAACTGGCGCATCCGCTTCTTCCCCCTTTTCTGGCGGTCGAGCAGCTTGCGCTTGCGGCTGACGTCGCCGCCATAGCACTTGGCCAGCACGTCCTTGCGCAGCGCCGAGAGTGTCTCGCGGGCGACGATCTTGCCGCCGATCGCGGCCTGGATCGGCACCTTGAAGAGTTGCCGCGGGATGGCCTCTTTCAGTTTCTCGCAGATCGCGCGGCCACGGGCTTCGGCCCGGCTGCGTTCGGCGATGAGACTCAGTCCGTCGACCTGCTCGCCGTTGACGAGGATGTCGATACGCACGAGGTCGCCGGCGAGATAGCCGTCGAGATGGTAGTCGAAACTCGCATAGCCGCTCGACACGGACTTGAGACGGTCGTGAAAATCGAAGACGACCTCGGCGAGCGGCAGGCGGTAGATCACCATCGCCCGGCCACCGGCGTAGGTGAGGTCGACCTGTTCGCCGCGTCTCGAGGTGACGAGGCGCAGCACCGAGCCGAGATAGGTGTCGGGGACCATGATGGTGGCCCGGATCCACGGCTCCTCGATGACCTCGATCTGTGTCGGATCGGGAAGATCCGCCGGGTTGTGGAGATCGAACGTCTCTCCTGTCTTCTGCGTCACCCGGTAGACGACACTGGGGGCGGTGGCCAGGAGATCAAGGCCGAACTCGCGTTCGAGCCTCTCCTGGATGATCTCGAGGTGCAGGACACCGAGAAAGCCGCAACGGAACCCGAAGCCGAGGGCAGCCGAGTTTTCGGGCTCGAAGTGGAAACTGGCGTCGTTGAGCCTGAGTTTGCCGAGACTCTCGCGCAGTTCGTTGTAGTCGCCCGAATCGGTGGTGAAGAGACCGCAGAAGACAACCGGCACGCTCGGTGCGAAGCCTTCGAGCGCGGTGGCCGTGGGGTGACGGTCATCGGTGATCGTGTCACCGATCCGGCACTCGGCGATATCCTTGATCGCCGCGGTGATGAAGCCGATTTCGCCCGGACCAAGGGAGTCAACGAGAACGGCCTTGGGCGTCATGATGCCCACCCGGTCGACTTCGCGTACCGCGCCCGTCCCCAGCATCCTGATTTTCTGGCGCTTCTCGAGATGGCCGTCGAAGACGCGCACGAGGATGACGACGCCGAGATAGGGATCGTACCAGGAATCCACCAGCAGGGCGTTGAGAGGCCGGTCTTCCCCCTGGCTCACCGGCGGCGGCAGGCTGGCGATGATGGCCCGGATCACCTCAGGCACACTGGTTCCGGTCTTGGCGGAGATGGGAACGGCGGCGGTGGCGTCGATGCCGATCGACTCCTCCACCTCGCGTCGGGTGCGTTCCGTGTCGGCGGCGGCCAGGTCGGTCTTGTTGATGACGGGAAGGATCTCGAGGTCCGCCTCGATCGCCAGATAGGCATTGGCAACCGTCTGTGCCTCGACTCCCTGCGTGGCGTCGACAATGAGGATGGCGCCCTCACAAGCACGCATGCTGCGGCTGACCTCGTAGGTGAAGTCGACATGACCCGGAGTATCGATGAGATTGATGAGCCAGGATTCGCCGTCGTCATCGTCCCAGGTGAGGCGAACCGTCTGAGCCTTGATGGTGATGCCGCGCTCCCTCTCGAGATCCATGGCATCGAGGACCTGGCCGCGCATCTCGCGCTCGTCGAGACCGCCGCAGACCTCGATCAGGCGATCGGCCAGCGTCGACTTGCCATGATCGATGTGGGCGATGATCGCGACATTCCGGATGTGATCGAGCTTCGCCATCGGCTATTGCGCACGCAGGGTCCCGCCGGTTCGCTTGTGGACCGCCTCGACGATGCGTCCGGAGAGGGCCTCGATCTCGTTCTCGGTCAGGCTTGCCTTCTCGGGCTGGAAGGTCACGGCCACGGCCAGCGAGACCTTGCCGTCGGCGATTCCGGACCCGGTGTAGCGATCGAAGATCTCCACCTCCCGGATGAGGGTCCTTGCCGCGCCGGTGATGGCGCGCAGCACCCGGGAGGCAGGCACGTCCGGGTCGACAAGGAAGGCAAAGTCGCGGCGCACCGGCTGGAATCGCGACAGGTGGAGGTCCGGACGCGCCGGCGACCGGGTCCGCGGCCGGGGTAGTGATTCGAGGTGGAGTTCGAAGACAACGGCAGGGCCGGCAACGTCGAGGGAGCGAAGAATCTCCGGGTGCACGTCGCCGAAGGAGGCAAGGGCATTGGGTCCGAGTCTGAGGACACCTGAACGCCCGGGGTGAAACCACGTCTCGGCATCGGATGTCGTGTCGAGCCGGTCGGTCGGAACGCCCACCGAATCGAGAATTGCCACGGCATCGGCCTTGGCGTCGAAGGCGTCGACATCCCGGTCGCCACCGCACCAGTGTCGTGGTCCGGTGCGCCCCGTTCTCAGTCCGGCGATGGCCGTCTTCTGGTTCCGGATGTCGTGGTAGACGGGGCCGATCTCGAAGAGGCCGGGATCCCGCAACCCTCTCGCCTGGTTGCGTGCCGCCGCCTCGAGGAGGCCGGGGATCAGGGAGGGACGCATTGCCGACATGTCCGAAGAGATCGGATTGACCAGTTCCAGCCCGTCATTGCCACCGCCGAACATGTGGGCCCTCGCAGAGGCGATGAAGGAATAGGTGACCGCTTCGTCAAGACCTCGCCCGGCAAGGATCCGGCGGGCCCGACGCAGTCTCTTCTGCCCGGTCGAGAGAGCGTCGCGCGGGATACCGCCCGAACGCGGCAGCGTGACCATCGGGATCTCGTCGAATCCGTGAATGCGCAGGATCTCCTCGATGACGTCCGGTTCGCATTCCATGTCATGGCGCCATGACGGCACGGTAACGGACCAGGCGTCCTCGCCCGCCTCGCGGACCGCGAAGCCGAGGTCGCCGAGTATGGCCGAGGCGCGACCCGCCGGAATGTCGATGCCTCCCAGCGAACGGACCCGCGACGGGCGCACGTCCATAACCTGGCGGGCCACCGGAACCGAACCTGCGGTTACCACGTGACTGGCCTCGCCGCCGCAGATGTCGAGGATCAGGCGGGTCGCGATCTCCATGCTCGCGGGCGCGAAGGCATTGTCGATGCCCCGCTCGAAACGCTGGCGCGCGTCGCTCACCAGGTTGAGCTTGCGGCCGGTGGCCGCCGTGCGCAGCGGATCGAAGAGGGCGATCTCGAGAAAGCCCTCGCTTGTCGTTTCGTCGGCTCCGGTCCCCGCACCGCCGATGACACCACCGAGTCCCAGCATCCCGGATGAGTCGAAGATGACGGTCATCTCGTCATCAGGCTCGTAAGCCTTGCCGTTGAGGGCCTCGAAGCTCTCTCCCGGTCGCGCCAGCCTCGCACCGATCGGTCCGCTGACCTTGCGGGCATCGTAGATGTGCGCCGGGCGTCCGATATCCAGCGTGAGCCAGTTGGTGATGTCGACGAGTGCGGTGATGGGACGCAGACCGACAGCTTCGAGTTTCCGGCGCATCCATTCCGGACTCGTACCGTTCGCGAGGCCCCGGAAGTGGCGGCCCAGGAAAGCCGGACAGGCGTTTTCACTGCCCGGTGCGAAGTCGAGTTCGATGGCAAGGGGGCTGTCGTAGACTCCCGGACAAGGTGCCGTGTCGAGTGGCAGCAGTTCCCCGAGGCCGGCTGCGGCGAGATCCCGGGCGATGCCGCGCACGCTGAAGCAATCGCCCCTGTCGGGGGTCACGGAGAGGTCGATCACCGGATCGTCGAGGCCGGCAACGGTGGCAAATGAGGTTCCGACCGGTGTCTGATCGGGCAGTTCGATGATCCCCTCGTGCTCGTCGGAGAGGCCCAGTTCGCGCTCCGAACAGAGCATGCCGCGACTCTCGACGCCCCTGATCACGGTGTGCTTGAGATCGAGACCGGTGCCCGGGATGTGGCAGCCGGACGGAGCGAAGACGCCCATCATGCCAGCCCGTGCGTTGGGCGCGCCGCAGACCACCTGGATCTTCGCGTCCGCCGTTTCGACCAGGCACACCCGAAGCCTTTCGGCGTTGGGATGGGTTTCTGCGGACACCACGCGGGCGGCCGTGAAGGGAGCGAGTTCACGCGAACGATCCTCGACCCCTTCAACCTCGAGGCCGATGCGATTGAGCGTGGCGACAATCTCGTCGAGCGAAGCGCTCGTCTCGAGATGCCGTTTCAGCCATGTGAGCGTCAGTTTCATGGTACAGGCAGCGCCAGGGGGAACATGGCGGTCATGGCGTCAGTCCACCGTAGAGGGTGGGAACATCGATCGGCCTGAATCCGTAGTGACGCAGCCAGCGCAGATCGGCATCGAAGAAACCGCGCAGATCCGGAATGGCGTACTTCAGCATGGCGAGACGGTCGATGCCGAGACCAAAGGCAAAACCCTGCCACGCTTGCGGGTCCACGCCGCAGTTGGCGAGTACGCGGGGGTGCACCATGCCGCTCCCGAGGATTTCCATCCAGCCTGCGCCTTCGCCGATGGTGAGCCGGTTGCCGGAGAAGGAACAGCCGATGTCCACCTCCATGGACGGAGACGTGAAGGGAAAATAGCTCGGACGGAAACGCATCGGCACATCGTCGACGCCGAAGAAGGCCTCGACAAACTGACGCAGACAGCCCTTGAGATGACCCATGTGGATGGCCCGGTCGATCACCAGGCCCTCGACCTGGTGGAACATGGGCGTGTGGGTGAGATCGCTGTCGCTTCTGTAGGTGCGGCCCGGAGCAATGATGCGGATGGGTGGCGGGTTCTCCAGCATGTGGCGGATCTGCACCGGCGAGGTGTGAGTGCGCAGCACAGGCCGGGCTTCACCGACGACAGGCAGCAGGTAGAAGGTGTCGTGTTCCTGGCGCGCCGGATGTTCCTCCGGCATGTTGAGGGCCCCGAAGTTGAACCAGTCGTCCTCGATGTCGGGCCCTTCCGCCACCGTGAAACCCATGTCGGCAAGGATGGCGATGATCTCGTCGGTTGCCTGGCTGACGGGATGCACCGTGCCGTCGGATACGGGCCGTTCCGGGAGTGTGACATCGATGCGTTCGGCCTCGAGGCGGGCCTCGAGGCGCTCGCGCTCGAGTTCCTCCCTGCGTCTGTCGATGGCGGATTGAAGGTCGTTCTTCGCGGCATTCAGCGCCTGTCCGGCCTCGCGTCTCGACCGCGGATCCAGGGCGCCGAGACCCTTCATCAGGAGCGTGATCGAACCCTTGCGTCCCAGAGCGGCAACTCGGACGGCGTCAAGTCCGGCGGTGTCCCCGGCGCTGGCTATGGCGCCGAGGGTGTCGTTGAGAATGGTGGAGATGCGGTCGTCCATGTCAGGTTCCAAACAGCACAAAGGGGCCTCTAAGGAGGCCCCTTCGCCGGTCAGGTTCTGGTCCGTCAGTCTGTCTGTCGATCAGGCAGCGCTGGAGACCGCCGAGCGGGCCTCGTCACACAACTTGCTAAACGATGCGGGTTCCCGTGCCGCAAGATCGGCCAGGATCTTGCGGTCAAGATCGACTCCGGCAAGCTTGAGACCGTGCATGAACTGCCCGTAGGTGAGGCCGTGCTGCCTCGCTCCGGCGTTGATGCGCTGAATCCACAGGCGGCGGAAATCTCGCTTGCGCGTACGGCGGTCACGATAGGCGTACTGCAGGCCCTTCTCCAGACGCATCAGGGCCACGGAATAGCAGCTGTTGGCGCGACCCCGGTACCCCCTGGTCTGCTTGAGAACCTTCTTGTGACGTGCGTGGGAGGTCGTCCCGCGTTTGACTCTGGCCATCGTTCAACGTGTCCGGTCTGGTGAGTGTCAGCCGCCGGCCAGCAGACGGCGGATCATCTTCCCGTCTGCCGGACTTACCTCCGTCGTACCGCGCGTGGTCCTCAGGAACCTCTTGGTCCGGCGTCGCATGAAGTGGCGCTTGCCGGCAAAGTTGCGGCGCAACTTGCCACTGCCGGTCGTCGAGAACCGCTTCTTCACCGAACTTTTGGACTTGAGTTTCGGCATCGGACCAATCCGGTCTCCGTCAGGGACTTCCCCGGTCAAGGGGAACGCCGTCATACCCGCTTGCCCCGGGTAATGCAAGGGGCGCTACTTCGGCGCCATCACCATGATCATCTGGCGCCCTTCCATGCGTGGCATCATCTCGATCTTGGCGCGTTCCTGCGCCTCGTCCCGGATGCGTTCGAGAAGGTTCCTGCCGATCTCCGGATGGGCCAGTTCGCGGCCGCGGAAACGGATGGTGACCTTCACCTTGTCCCCGTCACCGATGAACCGGGCAAGTGCGCGCATCTTCACGCCGTAGTCGTGATCATCGATGTTGGGGCGCATCTTGATTTCCTTGACGTCGAAGGTCTTCTGGCGCTTGCGCGCCTCGTTGGCCTTCTTCTGCGCCTCGTACTTGTACTTCCCGTAATCGAGAAGCTTGCAGACCGGCGGATCGGCGTTGGGGGACACCTCGACGAGATCGAGGCCGGAATCCTCTGCGGCTCTCAGTGCTGCCTGGAGAGTGACGACGCCAACCTGCGCTCCGTCGGCTGAAATGAGCCGGACGCTGGGCGCCATGATGTCCTCGTTGGCCCGCGGTCCCGATTTGACAGGCGGGGCCATGTTTTGTCCGTAGCGTGCTATGTAACCAACTCCTCGGGTTTTCAGGTCTTTCGGGCAAGATCCGGCGGAACGGACTGTGCGCCAAGTGTATGGATGGCGGCGTCAAGATCAAGGACTTGCTGCTCCCTGCTGCCGAGTCGGCGCAGCGAAACCTTGCGTTCCTCTTTCTCGCGCCGACCCAGCGCAAGAAGCACCGGCACCTTCGATACCGAGTGCCGCCGTACCTTGTAGCCGATCTTTTCGGATCCGGTGTCGATGATGCCGGCGAGTCCGGCAGCCGCGAGGCGCGCGTGCACCTCTTCGGCATAGTCATCGGCATCGTTGGTGATGGTCGCCACGGCGTACTGGACCGGCGCCAGCCACAGCGGGAAGTTCCCGGCGTAGTGCTCGATCAGGATGGCGATGAAGCGTTCGAACGATCCGAGGATCGCGCGATGCAGTAACACCGGGCGGTGCCGTTCGCCATTCTCCGCGACATAGGTGGCATTGAGTCGTTCGGGCAAGACGAAGTCCACCTGCAGGGTGCCGCACTGCCAGTCACGGCCGATGGCATCACGCAGATGGAATTCCAGCTTGGGACCATAGAAGGCGCCCTCGCCCGGACTGTAGGACATTTCCAGTCCCGTGCCTGCCGCCGCCTCGCGGAGCGCCTCTTCCGCCCGGTCCCACACGGCATCGTCGCCGGCGCGCACTGCCGGGCGGTCGGCGAACCGGACCGAGAATTCGGCAAATCCGAGATCACGGTACACCGATGCCAGAAGCTCGCAGAATTGAACGGTCTCGGAGGCGACCTCTTCCTCCTGGCAGAAGATATGCGCATCGTCCTGGGTGAAGGAGCGGACCCGCAGCAGTCCATGGAGGGCGCCTGAAGGTTCGTAGCGCAGACAGGAGCCGAACTCGGCCATGCGCAGCGGCAGGTCACGATAGCTCCTCACTCCCTGGCGGAAGATCTGCACGTGACAGGGGCAGTTCATCGGCTTCATGGCCCAGATGCGTTCGTCTTCCGTGGTCGCCGTGAACATGTTCTCGCGGAACTTTTCCCAGTGACCGGAATCCTCCCACAATGACCGCGCCACCATCTGCGGCGTGTTGACTTCCTGGTAGCCGGCGTCCTCGAGACGACGGCGCATGTAGTCCTGGAGGGTACGGTAGAGGCGCCAGCCAGAAGCATGCCAGAAGGCCGAACCGACAGCCTCGTCCTGGAAATGAAAGAGATCCATCTCGCGCCCGAGACGCCGGTGGTCGCGCCTTGCGGCCTCCTCGAGGCGGTCCAGCCAGGACTGCAACTGCGCCTTGTCGGGCCAGGCCGTGCCGTAGACGCGTTGCAGCATCGCATTGCGACTGTCGCCCCTCCAGTAGGCCCCGGCGAGGCGTGTGAGACGAAAGGCCTTCGGCAGTCTGCCCGTGGACGGAAGGTGCGGTCCCCGGCACAGGTCGATCCAGTCGCCCTGCCGGTAGAGCGTGATGGTCTCGTCGGCGGGAAGGTCGCGGATGATTTCCGCCTTGTAGGCCTCGCCGGTGGACTCGAAGAAGCGCGCCGCCTCGTCGCGGTCCCAGACTTCGCGGCTGATGGGTTCATCGCGGTCAACGATTTCCATCATGCGGGCCTCTATGGCCTCCATGTCTGCGGGCGTGAACGGTTCGTCGCGGGCGAAATCGTAGTAGAATCCTTCGTCTATCACCGGTCCGATCGTCACCTGGACCTCGGGAAAGAGCTCCTTCGCCGCCTGTGCCAGCACATGGGCGGCATCGTGGCGCAACAGTTCGAGGGCTTCCGCCGACCTCGATGTCACGATCTCGACGACCGCATCGTGCTCGATTTCCCTGCCAAGGTCGCGCAGCTCACCGTCGACCTTCACCGCCCAGGCGGCCCGCGCCAGGCCAGAACCGATGGCTGCCGCCACGTCCGCACCGGTGACCGGAGAGGCAAACGCGCGGCTGGAGCCGTCAGGCAGCGTGACGTCGATGGTTCCCGGGCCGATGTTCATGCCTTCAGGGTCTCCGGCGATGAGCGATGCCATACATGGAGGCTGTGCAAGGCTTGCGCAACCTCTTCCGGGTGCAGATCGTCGAGTTCGTCGCGGCGCAGTACCGTCACGCGCGGGCCCTGGGGCCGTGAAAGCTCCGGGTCGGATGCCCGAGAGAACAGGACGGCACAGGCGCAGCCGGCCGTGGCGGCGATGTGCATCGGCCCCGTGTCGTTGCCGACGGCGAGTACCGCGTGTCGCGCCAGGGCAACGATTTCCTCGAGACTGGTTCGTCCCATCATGTTGACGATGGCGGGATCGGTGGCGGCAATCCTCTCGAGGACATCGGCTTCGTGCGGACTGCCGATGAGCAGCGGCGTGATGCCGCGCTCGAGCATGGCGCGGGCAAGAGTGGAAAAGTGCGTGGCCGGCCATCTCTTTTCCGGACGGTGCGGCGCACAGCCGGGCACCATCAGCGCCATGCGGCCGGCGGGCATGCCGGCGGGTGGCGGGGTGCGAATCATCGACAGGTCGGGAGGCAGGATTCGCGGCACGCCGGCGCGGCGCAACTGACGTGCATGGCGCTCGACGGGGTGGTACCGCACGAGTTCGCGGCGATGGTTATGGAGGGAACAGCCACGGGCCACACCTGACCACTCGGGCCGTGGCCGCCGCAGCAGATGGTAGTAGGCGCAAGTGCGATCAGAGATCTGCAGATCGTAGACGCGCTCGAATGCGCCGGAATCGAGACGTCTCTTGTGAGCCATGACGCCGGCCGGCTTCCACCACACCGGCCGCCGGTCGATCCAGACATCGTCGAACCAGCCGCCGGCGCGGCCAAGGCCGGCATAGGCCTGGCGTGTCAGAAGCACGACGTGGGCGGTGTCGTGGAAGGCGCGGATCGATGCGAAGGCGCCGCTGGCCATGACGAAATCCCCGAGGGCTCCAAGCCTGATGACGAGAATCCTTCCCGTCATGGCGTGGCGGTCAGTTCCCGATAGACCTCGAGGGTGGCGTTGCACATGTTGCCGAGGGCGAAATGTGACACCGCATGGGCCCTGGCGATCGCCGCATACCTGATGCGCGCCTCGGCATCGAGATCCAGAGCCGTGTTCAGTGCGCCGGCCAGGGCGCCGGCGTCGCCCGAGGGCGTCAGCCATCCGGTCACGCCCTGGCGGACGGTTTCGCTGGTGGCGCCGGTGTCGGACGCAACGACGGGAACGCCCATGGCCTGCGCCTCGACAGCGACGCGCCCGAACCCCTCCGGAACGAGGGAGGGCTGCACGACGACATCGGCGAGACGGTAGGCTGCCGGCATGTCGTGACAGCTGTCGATAAGTGTCACCCGCCCCTCGAGGCCGGCCTCGAGAATGCGGTTCTCGATTTCCCGGCGCAGTGCGGGACGGGCGCCGGCCACACCCACCATCAGACACATGACGTCACGGCTCAACTGCTTGAGGGCGTCGATCATGACGTGGTGACCCTTGAGCCGTGTCAGGCGTCCGGGAAGCATGATGATGGGAACGCCGTCCGACAGATTCCAGTAGTCCGCCAGGGTGGTGATGCGGTCGATGCTCACGGCCGCCGGGTCGAACCGAGCCATGTCGATACCGCGGAAGATGCAGCGCAGCCGGTCCTCCGGCACTCCGTACTCCTCACGCACGTGACGGGCCACATATCCGGAGATGGCGATCACCCGGTCGCCGCGCGCCATCACGGAGTTGTAGAGCCGCTTGGCCCTGGAGTTGATGGTGTAGGGGGCATGGAATGTGGTGACGATCGGTGTTCGGGTGCGCCGCGCCGCAGCCAGTGCGGACCAGGCTGGCGCCCTGGAACGGACATGAATGACGTTGACTTGATGAATGCGGATCAGGTGGATGAGGCGCAGGGTGTTGAGAGCGATGGTCAGGGGATTCTTGGAGGCGACGGGCATCGCGACATGAACGGCCTTGGTGTGCAGCAGATCAGGCACGAGCTCGCCCCCCTGGGAGGTGACGAGGGACTGCATGCCGGCGGCGTTGAGCGCCCGCGAGATATCGATGACGGCGCGTTCGGCGCCGCCGATCTTGAGTTGCGGAACAACCTGGAGAACGACAAGAGAGCCGTCCTGACGCTCAATCATGATATAAGGACACCTGCCGCTTGCACCAAGCAACCATGGTATAGGCCATGCCGGACACAGATACGAGATGGCTCGAGCGCGACGACGGGGTCGCTCTCGCCTACGCCCGCTGCACCGGCACCGGACCGGGGGTGGTGTTTCTCGGTGGCTATTCCTCGGACATGTCGGGGACGAAGGCGACGTGGCTCGATGAACGGTGTCGCCGCCGCGGGCGTTCCTTTCTGCGCTTCGATTACAGTGGTCACGGCCAGTCGGGTGGCCGTTTCGAGCATGGCACCATCGGCGCCTGGACAGCGGATGCCCTGGCGGTTCTCGATTCCCTGACCGAAGGACCCCAGATCCTTGTCGGTTCCAGCATGGGCGGCTGGATCATGCTGAACGTGGCGTTGGCGCGGCCGCGGCGCGTGGCCGCTCTCGTTGGCATTGCCGCAGCGCCCGACTTCTCGCAGGACATCTTCTGGAACCTCTCGACCAAAGAGCAGGAGCTGCTGCAACGGGCCGGTGTCATCACGGTCGAGGAAGAAGACGGCAGTTACACGGTGACCCGCGGCTTCATCGAAGAGGCGCGCCGTCACCTCGTGATGCGCAGTTCCATTGCCATCGATGTACCGGTGCGGCTGATCCATGGCATGAGGGACGGTTCGGTGAAGTGGTCGCTCGCCCTCGACCTCGCCGCCAGGCTGGCGACGGACGACGTTCGCGTCCACCTGGTCAAGGATGGTGATCACCGGTTGTCGCGTGAACCGGATCTTGCGCTGCTCGGCCGGACACTCAATGGGCTCGAGGACGCCGCCAGCGCCGCCAGCCCCTCGCGATAGGAGGGATAGCGCAGCCGAACGCCGAGTTCCTCCCTGATCTTGCGGTTGGAGACGCGCTTGTTGTCGGCATAGAAGCTCGCGGCTATGGCGGAGAGATCCGCATTCTCAAGGGCCACGGGCCGGGGCGCCGTGACCTCGAGGAGACGGCAGGCGTACTCCGTGACATGCGCCGGTGATTCAGGTTCATCGTCGCACACGTTGTAGATGGCGCCTGGCGAAGGTCTGGCGATGGAGGCCTTCAGCGTGGCCACGATGTCGTCGACATGGATACGCGAGAAAACATGTCCCGGCTTGATGATGCGCCGCGCCTTTCCGGCACGCACCTGTTCGAGAACCCCGCGGCCCGGTCCGTAGATTCCCGCCAGACGGAAGACATGCACCGGAAGGCCGTAGCGTTCATGCATGATGAGCCAGGCCTGTTCTGCAGCAACGCGCCGTGCTCCCCGTTCCGTCGCCGGCGCCGCCTCGTCCGACTCGTCGACCCAGTTTCCCTGACGGTCCCCGTATACGCCCGTGGTCGAGAGATAGGCCAGCCAGCGCAGATCTTCGAGGCGGGCGAGGATGTCGGCGTGGCGGACCAGCGGCAGCGGCGCCTCGCCGGGGACCGGCGGTATGGAATCGATGACATGCGAGGCCTGCGACAGAAGAGACGCGGCTGCCTCACTGCCGAACGCCACCGCCTCGATTCCGTCACGTGCCAGGTCGGCAATCCGTGCCGGATCGCGCACAGTGCCGGCGACCTGCCAGCCTTCCTCCCGGAGTTCGAGAGCAAGGCGGCGGGCCGTGTAACCAAGGCCAAGACAGAAGAGTCCGTTCATCGGACGCTGGCACCCTCCATCCACTCGCGCCTGACCGCGGGATCGTCCTCCGCGGCGAGGTGGCGCGCCCTGGCGGCAGCGAAATGCGCCGCCGGCGCCAGGCGGGAGAGCGCCCACACCGCCATGGCTCTCACCAATGCCGAAGGATCCGCCAACCTGTTCTCGACCACGGGAAGAGCGTCACCATCTCCGCTGTTGCCCAGGGCGATCATGACATTGCGCACAAAGCGGTCGCGGCCCGTGCGCTTGACGGCGCTGGCCGTGAAGAGGGCGCGGAAGGCAGCGTCATCAAGGGCGGCAAGGCTCGTCAGCCGCGGCCGCGTGAGTTCGGACCGCGGCAGGAAGTCAGCGTCCCTGGCAGCCCGGGCGAACTTGTTCCACGGGCAGACGGCAAGGCAGTCGTCACAGCCGAAGATGCGGTTCCCCATGGCTGCCCGGAATTCCCGGTCGATGTGGCCCTTGTGCTCGATGGTGAGATAGGAAATGCAGCGTCGCGCATCGAGCCGCCAGGGTGCGGGAAAGGCATCGGTCGGACATATGTCGAGACACCTCCGGCAGGATCCGCAGTGGTCGCCTTCTGCCTCGTCCGCATCAAGCTCCGCCGTGGTGACGATGAGGCCGAGGAAGAACCACGAACCCAGCTGCCGCGACACCAGATTGGTGTGCTTGCCCTGCCAGCCGATGCCGGCGCGGCCTGCCAGCGGCTTTTCCATGACTGGGGCGGTATCGACTACGACCCTGACCTCGCAGGGTGTCTCGCCGGCCAGCCACGCCGCCAGGGCCTTCAGGTGTCTCGAGACCACCCGGTGATAGTCCCGCGCCCGCGCATAGCAGGAAATCACACCGCGGCTGCGCGCCTTGAGGTCATCCAGGGGGCTGGTGTCCGGACCATAGCCCCTGGCGACGGCAATGACATTCCTGGCGCCGGGCAGCAGGGCCTGCGGATCGGTACGTTCTGCCAGGCGTGCGGCCAGCCATGCCATGTCTCCGTGGTAGCCTGCCTCGACGAAGCGCCCCAGATCCTCGCGCCAGCGTGGATCGCCTGTCGCACGGGTGACCCCACATGCGGCAAACCCGAGATCCTGCGCCTGCTCCTTCAGACGGCTGGAAAGCGTCACCGCCACAACGACTCACTCCGCCGCCTCTCGGCAACGTCGCCTTCACCTCGCGGATTCGTGCGCTGTCCCCCGACCCGGTGCGGGCGCGCAGAGGTCCACGGCACCCACTCAGAAGTCAGGGTCGGCATAGTGATCGTCCGGCGGCATGCCGGCGAGGCGGTCGTGAAGGATCGGCCGGAATGACGGCCGCGACTTGATCCTGGCGTACCATTCGCGGGTTGCCGGCGAGGTGGACCAGGGCATGTCACCGACATAGTCGATGCAGGAAATCTGCGAGGCCGCGGCAATGTCGGCGAGACTGAAGCGCTCGCCGGCGAGCCAGAAGCGCGTCGCCAGCAGCCTTTCCATGTCGTCCAGGTGCAACCGCAGTCTGCCGCGTGCCGCCGCCAGCACCGCGGAGTCGGGCTTGCCACGCCTTTGGCGCCACTTTTGGATTTTCTCCTCGATGATCATGCGGGTGACGTCCTGGTACATCTTGCCGTCGAACCAGGCGACAAGACGGCGGGTTTCCGCACGTTCGGCAGGATTCTTGCCAAGCAGATCCGGCTCCTTGTGGATGTCCTGGAGGTACTCGACTATCGCCTGGCTGTCGGCAAGGGCGGACCCGCTGTCATTGATGAGGACCGGAACTTCGCCGTCCGGAATGAGGGCAAGGAATTCGTCGCGCTGCAGCGAGGCGTCCTCCCGGGACATCGAGAAGGATACACCCAATTCGTCGAGGACGACCCTGACTTTGCGGCAGAACGGTGACATCGGATCGTGGAACAACTCGGGCAAGACCATCCCTCGTGGTGCGGCCGGGAAGTTTATGGACCGGCCGGCGGGGTGGATTCAACCATCCTGCGGCAGGTTCAGGCGATCAGCGCCTCCTCGTCATCGACCAGCGGAAACGCCAGCCTGTCGATCATTTCCTTCGGACAGATCTGCCAGAAACGGGCGATCTCGGACTTCCAGTCATGCAGGAGTTCCGAGGCCTGCGTGGAGTGGGTCGCTGCGAGATGGTCCTCGATGAGCGACTTCAGGTGTGCCTCCCACCTTGTGCTGGCAAGGCGCTGCATGACCACGAGATCGGGATTGATGTTCTCGACCAGTCGTTCCTGCCCGTCGTAGACGAAGGCCATGCCGCCGGTCATGCCGGCGGCGAAGTTAGGTCCCACGGGACCGAGCACGACGACAGTGCCTCCGGTCATGTATTCGCAGCCATTGGATCCGCAGCCTTCCACCACGAGATCGGCCCCGGAATTGCGTACCGCCAGTCTTTCGCCGGCCTCCCCGGCGGCAAAGAGGCGTCCCGCGGTGGCACCATAGAGGACCGTGTTGCCGATGATCGTGTTGGTGTGGGCCGGCCGTTCGCTCGAGACCGGCGGGCGTACTACGATGGTGCCGCCCGAGAGTCCCTTGCCGACATAGTCGTTAGCGTCACCGTAGACCTCGAGACGTACACCCTGCACCGCAAAGGCTCCCAGCGACTGGCCGGCGGAGCCTCGCAGGCGCACCGTGATGTGATCATGGGCGAGTCCCTTCATGCCGAAACGGCGCGTGATCTCGGAAGAGAGCCGGGTGCCCACTGCGCGGTCGGTGTTGCGCACATTGTAGGCGAGCTGCATTTTCTCGCGATCGTCGAGACCCGTGCGGGCGTCGCGGAGCATGCGCATGTCAAGGCTGTCGGGAACCTCGTTGCGTCCCTCGACCGCCGAGTGGCGTGGAAATCCGCCGGAATCCGCCTGGAGGAGAAGGGGATTGAGATCGAGATCGTCGAGGTCCTCGCTGCCACGGCTCACCTGTTTGAGGAGGTCGGTGCGGCCGATGATCTCGTCGAGGGAGCGTATCCCCAGCGAGGCGAGGATGTGGCGCACGTCTTCGGCGATGAACGAGAAGAGATTGACGACCTTTTCCGGCGTGCCTTCGAACCTGTCGCGCAACGCGGACTTCTGCGTGCAGATTCCGACCGGGCAGGTATTGGAGTGGCACTGGCGAACCAGCAGGCATCCCATGGCGACCAGCGAGGCCGTCCCGACACCGTATTCCTCGGCGCCGAGCATGGCGGCAATGACGACATCACGGCCGGTGCGGATGCCGCCATCCGTGCGCAGGCGCACCGTGTGCCGCAGGCGGTTGAGGGTGAGCACCTGGTTGGTTTCCGCCAGACCCATTTCCCAGGGCGCGCCTGTATAGTGGATGCTGGTCTGCGGGCTGGCTCCGGTTCCGCCGACGTGGCCGGAGATGAGAATGACATCGGCCTTCGCCTTGGCGACCCCGGCGGCAACCGTTCCCACACCCGCCTGGCTGACAAGCTTGACACACACCCGGGCTACGGGATTGATCTGCTTGAGGTCGTAGATCAGCTGGGCGAGATCCTCGATCGAGTAGATGTCGTGGTGCGGCGGCGGTGAGATGAGCGACACCCCCGGCGTCGCATGGCGCAGAGCGGCAATCATGTCCGTCACCTTGAAGCCCGGCAGCTGTCCGCCTTCACCGGGTTTGGCGCCCTGGGCGATCTTGATCTCGATTTCCCGGCAATGCGTCAGGTATTCCGCCGTCACCCCGAAGCGTCCCGAAGCGATCTGCTTGATAGGCGAATTTGCGTTGTCACCATTGGGTCGCGTTCTGAACCGCTCGGGACTTTCGCCACCTTCGCCGGAATCGGACAGTGCGCCGATGCGGTTCATGGCGATGGAGAGAGTCTCGTGCGCTTCCGGTGACAGGGCGCCGAGCGACATGCCGGGCGTGACGAATCGCCTGCGGATTCCGGTGATGGACTCGACGTCGTCGATGTCGACCGGATCGTTGCGATCGTCGAACTCCAGGAGATCGCGCAGGCTGAAGGGTTCCCGGGCGTGGAGTCCCTCGGCGTAGCGACGGTATATCTGCCAGCTGTCACTTGCCACGGCGGTCTGCAGGGTGTGGATCAGCCGGCCCTCCCAGGCATGGGACTCGCCGCCCTGGCGGAAACGGTAGAGACCGCCGATCGGCAGCGCTTCCGCGGCCATGCCGTGGACCTTGCGGTGAAGTCTGAGAGTGCGTTTCTGGATACCACTCAGGCCAATTCCCGAGATCTTGGCCGGCATGCCGGGAAAGAACTCGGCGACCAGGGTCCTTGAAAGTCCGATGGCCTCGAAGTTGTAGCCGCCCCGATAGGACGAGATCACGGCGATTCCCATCTTGGACATGATCTTCAGGAGGCCGTCGTCGACCGCCTTCACATAGCGGGCAACGCACTCGGCCCGGCTGTAGCCGCCAAAGAGGCCGCGCCCATGGAGCGCCCGGATGCTCTCCTCGGCGAGATAGGCATTCACCGTTGTCGATCCGACGCCGATGAGAACTGCAAAGTGGTGGACGTCAAGGCACTCGGCCGAGCGTACGTTGAGTGACACGAAGGTCCGCAGGGACTGGCGCACGAGATGGCTGTGCACGGCGCCGGCGGCCAGAATCATCGGTATGGCTGCACGGTCCGGACCGCTCATCTCGTCGGTCAGGATGATGTGTTCGCAGCCGCCACGGACCGCGTCTTCGGTCTCCCGGCGGATGCGCGTGATGGCGTCGCCCAACACGTCGGGATCATCCCCGTGGGCCGGAAAGGTGCAGTCGACGACCACAGCGCCCTTCCCGAGATGGCGCTGCATGGCGGCGAACCGGGCATTGTCGAGAACCGGTGAGGCGAGTTGCAGGATGCGGGTCTGGCTTTCGTCCTGATCGAGAATGTTGGAAAGGTTGCCCAGCCGCGTGACGAGGGTCATGACCCGGCGTTCGCGCAGCGAATCGATGGGTGGATTGGTAACCTGGCTGAAGTTCTGTCGAAAGAAGTGATGCAGGCCGCGGTCGTGGTCTGACAGCACCGCGAGCGGTGTGTCGTCGCCCATGGACCCCACGGCCTCCTTTGCCTCCTCGACCATGGGGCGCAGGATGAGTTCCAGATCCTCGAACGAGAATCCGGCGGCATGCTGGCGCCATCTCAACTCGGCGCCCCCGCAGGCCATGGCCCCGTCGTCGCCGCACGGCAGGTCTTCGAGATGGGTGATATTGTCGATCCACCGGGCATAGGGCTGCTTGGCGGCAAGATGTTCCTTGATATCGGCATCCGCGAAGAGCCGGCCTGCCGCCAGGTCGACGGCGATCATGGCGCCGGGCCCGAGGCGTCCGCAGTGGTCGAGATTGTGTTCCGGTACCGGGATCATGCCGGTCTCCGAGCCGACAATGAGCAAGCCGTCCCGGGTCAGCGAATAGCGCATGGGGCGCAGTCCGTTGCGGTCCATGCCGGCGATGATCCAGCGGCCGTCCGAGGCCGCGATGGCCGCAGGGCCGTCCCAGGGCTCCATCACCGTGTTGCAATAGAGATAGAGCGCACGCACCTCCTGCGACAGCCGTGCATTGTGTGTCCAGGCTTCCGGAATCAGCATGGTCTTCGCCAGCGGCACGGAGCGTCCGGCGCGCACCAGGAGTTCGAAGACGGAATCGAGCGCTGCCGAATCGGATGCGCCGGATGCGATGACCGGCTTGATGACATCGAGATGCTCGGCAAAGGCGTCATGGCCGATGCGCGCCTCGTGACTCTTCATCCAGTTGACATTGCCGCGCAGCGAGTTGATTTCGCCGTTGTGGGCAAGCATGCGGAAGGGCTGGGCGAGATCCCACGTCGGGAAGGTGTTGGTCGAATAGCGCTGATGAAAGACGATGAAGCTGGAAACGAAGCGGTCGTCGGAGAGATCCGGATAGAAGTTGGACAGTTGCTCGGCGACGAACATGCCCTTGTAGACAATCGAACGGCACGACAGCGAACAGATGTAGAAGCCGGTCACTCCCGCCTCGCGCACGCGGGCCTCGATCTTGCGGCGAATGATGTAGAGGTCGTTCTCGAAGCTGTCATCGGCGAGGGTATCCTCGCTGGCGATCATGATCTGCTCGATCTCCGGTCGTGCCGCGCTGGCGCGCTCGCCGATCACCGTGCTGTCAATGGGGACCTGCCGCCAGCCGAAGATGCGGTATCCGAACTTGAGGATCTCGGATTCGACGATTGCCCGGCAGGTTTCCTGGTTCGCCAGATTGGTGCGCGGCAGGAAAATCATGCCGACCGCCAGGCGGCCGCGGCCCGGTTCGTGTCCCGTGCGCTCGATGTGCTCCCTGAAGAAATCCTGGGGGATCTGAACCTGGACTCCGGCGCCGTCACCGGTCTTGCCGTCGGCATTGACCGCGCCGCGGTGCCATACCGCCTTCAGGGCGGCGATGCCCGCCTCCACCACCCTGCGATCGGGGGTGCCATCGATGGCGGCAACAAATCCGACACCACAGGAATCGTGTTCGAAGGAGGGATCGTAGAGCCCGTGCCGCTCGAGGCGGGTCCGTTCGGCGGTCCGGCAGGGATCGCTCATGGCACGTCCAGCTCCTGGTGAATGGAATCGGCCGCCTGCCTCGCATCACGGATCGCCCACACCACCAGCGATGCACCGCGGGCGATGTCACCGGCGGCCCACACCCCGGGCACGCTGGTCCTGCCCGACGGACCGGCAGTCTTCACGGTCCCGTCAGCCCCGGTTTCGAGATCATCGAGCGAGAACATCTCTGCGACAGGTTCGGGGTCGAACCCCAGGGCCTTGAGCACCAGCGTCGCCTCGATGCCGAACCCCATGCCCTCGACCCGCAGTGGCCGCCGCCGCCCGTCGTTGTCGGCGTCTCCAAGGCGCATGCGCGACACCTTCACCGTGGCCACCCGGTCGTCGCCGTCAAAGGCCTCCGGGACGGACAGAAACTCGAAGATGACCCCTTCCTCGATGGCATAGCTCACTTCCCGCTGGCTGCCGGGCATGTTGTCGCGATCGCGGCGGTAGAGACAGGTCACGGCCCTGGCCCCCTGACGCACGGCCGTGCGCACACAGTCCATCGCCGTGTCACCGCCGCCGACGACGACAACGCGGTGACCGGCGGCATCGGGACCGGCGCTGTCGGCGACATCCATGCCGAGGCCGCGGCGGTTGCTGGCGATGAGGTAGTCGAGGGCGGGGACGATGCCATCGAGTCCGACTCCGGGAGCCTGGATGTCGCGTGCCTTGTAGACACCGGTGGCAAGCAGCACGGCGTCGTGCCGGGCGCGCAGGTCGGCGAAGGCGATGTCGCGTCCGATGTCGGTCCCTGGATGGAAGGTGACACCGCCTTCAAGGAGCAGGTCGACGCGGCGCGAGACGACATGTTTCTCGAGCTTGAAGTCTGGGATGCCGTACACCAGCAGACCGCCGGCCCGGTCGTGCCGGTCGTAGATCTCGACCCGGTACCCGTAGCGCCGGAGTCTGTCGGCTGCTGCGAGACCGGCTGGCCCGGCGCCGACGATGCCCACCGACTGGTCGCGTTCGCGCACCGGTTCGGGAGCACGCACCCAGCCGTTGTCGAATGCCGTTTCGGTGATGTAGCGTTCGATGGTGCCGATGGTGACCGAATCGAATCCCTTCTCGATGACACAGTTGCCTTCGCACAGCCGGTCATGGGGGCAGATGCGGCCACAGATCTCCGGGAACGTGTTGGTGGCCGAGGCAATCGCGTAGGCTTCCTCGAGCCGGCCTTCGGCGGTCAGGGCCAGCCAGTCGGGGATGTTGTTGTGAAGCGGGCAGTGAATCTGGCAGAACGGGACGCCGCACTGCGAGCAGCGCGAGGCCTGGGTGACAGCGCTGGCGGGAATGAACTCATCGTAGATTTCGCGAAAGTCGCGACGGCGCTCCCCGGCGAGGCGCCTGTAGGGCCGTTGTTGCGGCTCGTCGACAAAGGAAAGGAGGGTCATGGCAACTGACGCAGGAAAATAGGTCAGACATTATGCCACAATTCTGCGTCGACGCCACCCTGTTCTTTCGTTCTCCGTGACCCGGAGCGCAATGTCCTTCAATTCAAGTCAACATAGCTGACCTATATTCGGAGCGTATCATTCCATATGCTGAACCATGACCGGTGAGACCCCCATGATCTTGGTGCCACCGCCCGGGGTGCCCATGGTCCAGCGCCATCGTCCGAAGATCACCGGCACCGCAATGCGGGGGTCGCTTCAGGTGGGTGTGTCATGACGTGGTTGCAGCTGGCCGTGCTGGCTCTTGTCCAGGGCATCACCGAATTCCTTCCGGTGAGTTCGTCCGGTCATCTGGTTCTCGCATCGAACGTGCTGGGCTGGCCGGACCAGGGGCTGAAGATCGACATCGCCGTCCACGGCGGCACCCTGCTGGCCGTCATCCTCTACTTCCGCAAGGAGATCGTCCGCCTCTTGAGCGTGAGAGAGGCCGCAGACCGCCGTCTCCTGGCGGTCATCATCGTGGCGACGGTGCCGGTAGGTGCGGCGGGCGTCCTTCTCCATGCCACGGGTACGGACATGCTGCGGGATCCGGCACTCATTGCCTGGACGACCCTCGGGTTCGGACTCCTGCTTCTCGTGGCCGACAGGCTCGGCGGGACAGAGCGCCGGCTCGAAGGCCTCACCTGGCGTGGCGCCGTGGTAATCGGGCTCTTCCAGGTAGCCGCTCTCGTTCCCGGGACAAGCCGCGCCGGGGTCACCATCACGGCGGCCCGCTTTCTCGGCTACCGGCGGACGGATTGTGCCACCTTCTCGATGTTGCTCTCCATTCCGGTGATCGCCGCCGCCGTGCTGCTGGCGGCCGGCGACATGGCCGCGTCTGCAGACGCGGCCCTCACCGGTCCCTTCCTGGCGGCAGCGGTGCTTTCGTTCGGCGCCGCCCTCGTCACCATCCGCCTCTTCATGGCATGGCTGGCGCGGGCATCCTTCACCCCCTTCGTCGTCTACCGCGTGCTCCTCGCCGCCCTGCTCCTAATTTGGCTCTACCTGTAGACCGCCGTGTCCCGGCGGCATTCAGAACGCGTCGTGACATGGGCCGCCGATGAGTTTGCGCAACGGCGCCGCGGCCCGCCCTTCCGGCGCGACGCAGTCTTGAAGGAAGATGTCCGAGCGCCCAGGATCTGAACGATGCCCGAAACTCATTCCATGGCCATGTCGATCCTGCCTCGTCTTTGGACGGACAAGCAGGTTCCCGAACGCGAAGAGATCTTTCTGGACCATGTGGGGTGGTTCGTCGGCGATCTGGACCATGCGGCGACAAGGCTGCAACGCCTCGGCTTTGCGCCCTCTGCCATCTGGCAGCAACAGAATGTGGTAGCGGGAGGCGCCGCCCTGCCGTCCGGTACGGCAAACCGGCTAGTTCGGCTTCGCCGAGGCTTCCTGGAGTTTCTTGCCTCGACGTCCGACACGCCGCTTGCCGAGCAACTGCGCAGCGCCCTTGCCAGGTATGAAGGCCTTCACCTCATCGCGTTCTCCCATGCGGACCTGGAAGCACAGCGTGCCAGACTGGTGAAGTGCGGCTTCGAAATGCAATCGATGGTGAGACTGCCTGGCCGTACCAGAGAAGAAGTGTCCTGGTCGGTCTTGCGTACTCTGCCGCATGTGATGCCGGAAGGCCGTATCCAGTTCGTCTATCCTCACACGCCCGAATTGTCCTGGCCGCCCGGTTCGACAGAGCACCCCAACCATGCGGACAGCCTGACCGGCGTCATGGTCTGTGCAGGAGCGCCTGATGAGGTCATAGACCGATTCGGCGCCTACCTTGGTCGGGATTCGGATCCTGGTGGCCTTGCGACAGACCGGGGACGTGTGCATATCGTCGGCCCTGAAGGCGCGAGGGAAGTTCTTCCCGACTTCCTTCCACCAAGTCTGCCCTGCATTGCTGCTGTCACGGTCATGACCACGGATCTGGACGAAACCCGGCGGGTTATCCAGAACAACGGCATTGCACCTGTTGCTCGATCTGACGGTGTTCTATGGATTTCGCCGACGGATGCGCTCGGATGCTACCTCGGGTTTCACCACAGTAACCTGGATCCCATGGAAAACTTCACGTGAAGGATTCTTGATGTCGCCGTCGCTAGGCCCGTCGGGGTGATCTTGCCAGTTACCCGACCAATCGTGGAATCCGCGGAACGGGCCGGGATTCAATGCGGTGGCCCACAGGGCATTCACCGGGTTCGTTTCAACCAGGTCCCTTCTCGTCGACGAACGCCTTCTCCACGACACCAGCTTCCGCCCCGGCAGGACGAACCTGAAGTGTAGCGTGCCACTTACCCCGGGGCGCTGCCACCTCGGCGGTAGAGGGAGAGATAGGACGGCACCACCAGTTCGGGGGCGGTGGCCTCGATGCCGAGGTCCTTCAGGGTGGCGGCATCCGGGGCCACCACGTTGTCGGATTCGAGAAGCAGCGCCTGATCGTATGTGAGCGGTGGCTGCGGCAGGCGCTCGAGGAGACGCCCCGTGATGCGTGCGGCGGCGAACGGCAGCGGCAGCAGCACGACACGCCGGCGCGTCTCGCGCCTTATGAACTCCATGAGATGGCGGAAGGTCGAAATCACGGGTCCGCCAAGTTCGAAGGTTCGTCCCCGGGCACCGTCATCGCCGAGGGCGGCGACTATGGCCGCCGCGACATCATCGACATAGACCGGCTGAAACCGGGTCGCACCGGCCCCGAAGAGAGGGATGACCGGAGAGCGGACCGTCAGGCGGCCGAACAGGTTGAAGAATCCGTCTTCCGGTCCGAAGACGATGCTCGGCCGGAGGATGACAGCATGGGGCATCGCCGCCTTCACCGCATTCTCCCCGGAAGCCTTCGAGCGGGCATAGGAGGATGGAGCCCGGTCCGAGGCGCCAATGGCCGAGACATGGACCATGGCGCGCACTCCCTCTGCTGCTGCCGCCCGGGCCATGTCGCCGGGGCTCTCGACGTGCAGCCTGGCAAAGGTGCGCTGGCCCCTTTCGTAGAGAATGCCGACCAGGTTGACGACAGCGTCGGCTCCGGCGATGCGCTCCCTGACCTGGCGCTCGTCGGAGATATCGGTGGCGACGGCGACGATCTGTCCGACGTCGCCCGCTGTCTGCAGGAAGGCAGCTCTGCCTGGCCGGCGCACCGCAACGATGACCCGCCAGCCGCCGGCGGCCAGCCGGCGGACGGCATAGCGCCCGATGAAGCCGGAACCGCCGAAGACAACAACCGTCCCAACAGCCATGAAGACCTCCAGCAACACCGGCTGCGGATGATTGAGCCTTGAGGGCAAGGCGTCAATTGCCCAGAGGGTGTTGCCACTTGACAGGTTTCCCCTGCGCCCACTAGGAGAGGCGCCGTGCCCAGGTGGCGGAATTGGTAGACGCGCAGGTTTCAGGTACCTGTGGGGGCGACCCCGTGGAAGTTCGAGTCTTCTCCTGGGCACCAGCGCCGCCCGACCTTGTTCCTGTGGGCGGGTGCGGTTAGCCTTGCCATGCTCTGATCGCCTGTCAATCCGGCGTCTCCCCGGGTTCGCAGGCGTGGCGGGTCAGCCCTCTTCCACCTCAGCTGTCACATGGCCAACCTTCTCTATCAGGGAGATCTTCCCTCCGGCCTTGATCTCGGGGCCACGGTTGCTGTCGATTCCGAGACCATGGGCCTCAAGCCCCTGCGCGACCGTCTGTGCCTCATCCAGCTTTCTGGCGGCGACGGCAATGCCCATCTCGTGCAGTTCCCCCGCGGCGACCTCGCGGCTCCGCGGTTGCGCGCGCTCCTGACAGATCCCGGCACCCTGAAGATCTTTCACTTTGCCCGGTTCGATCTCGCGGCAATCCGCCACCACATGGGTATCGTCGTGTCACCGGTCTACTGCACCAAGATCGCGTCCCGCCTGGTGCGGACCTTTGCCGAGCGCCACGGCCTCAAGGATCTGTGCAAGGAACTCCTCGGAGTCGACATCTCCAAGCAGATGCAGAGCAGCGACTGGGGGGCGGGAGAACTTTCGAACCGGCAGCTCGACTACGCGGCTGCGGATGTTCTCCACCTCCATCGACTGAAGGCGGAACTCGATCGCCGGCTGGAGCGCGAGGAACGCACGGAGCTGGCCGAGGCCATTTTCCGCTTTCTCCCGACCCGTGCCGAACTCGATCTTCTGGGCTGGAACGATCCGGATATCCTGGACCACTGATCCGATGGCCAGCCCGCCCACAGACGGCCTCACCCCGGACGACGCCCTGCCGCATCCCCGTCACCACTCCCTGTTGCGCTACACGCGCATCGTCCGCCTGCTACGCTGGCTGTTGCCGCTGTGCGCCCTCGCCCTCGCCGTCTTTCTGCTGTTGTGGCCGACCTTCAACCTCATCGAACTGCCCGACGTGATTCCGATCAGCGGACTTGAACAGCCGACGGCCGAGCGCTCGACCATGACCAATGTAAGGTTCCTCGGAACGGACAGCGACGGCCGGCCCTTCACCATCCGCGCCAGGACGGCCTGGCATGGTTCGGACCGGGATGACATGGTGTTTCTCGAGGGTGTGAGCGGCTCCATCACCGTCGGTGAAGGCGAATGGACGTCCCTGGAGGCCGATAGCGGCTACTTTGAACAGAAGAGCCAGGTGCTCACCCTTGAATCGTCTGTTCAGGTCATCTCCAGCAGCGGGTATCGCCTGGAAAGCGAGCGCGTTCTCATCGACCTGGAGCGGGGGATGGCGCACAGCGATGCCATGGTCAGGGGCACCGGTCCGTCGGGAGATCTCGCGGCGGAGGGATTCGTGGTCAGCGACCATGGCGGCAAGTTCACGTTTTCCGGCGACGTTGAAATCTCGCTTCAGCCGGGTGATTGATGGTCCTGTACGCGACCCCTGTGGAAGGCAGTCAAGTATCCCTTGAAGCGCCACCGGGGCGTCAGGTATGGTAGGCGTGAAGGGGCCACTTTCACGGGTGGTGTCCATGGCTGATCTCCACTATACCTCGTGGAAACGTAACCGTCCGGGAAATCCACAGACCATGCATCGCGTTTTCCGGACAGCACTCTCCGGCGATCAACTCAAGAGCCTCCCATGAACAAACTCGAGAGTCTCGCGATCATTGGTGTTCTTGGTCTCCTTCCGGTGTTGCCGGCAGCGGCGCAGATGTTCTCGATCAGCGACTACAACAGCGGCGAGCCGATCGAGGTGTCGGCCGACAGTCTCGATGTCGATTCGGAATCGCGGGATGTCACGTTGCACGGCAGTGTCCAGGTCATGCAGGGCGAATTGACCGTACGCGCCGATACCATGGTCGTGCACTACAATGACGACGGAGACGGCAATCGCGTCGAATCCATCGAGGCGAACGGCGATGTCGTGGTTCTCACCGATGACGGCACGGCACACGGCGACGCCGGTCTGTGGTCGGTGGCCTCGGGCATCGTCATCCTCGAGAAGAATGTGCGACTGGTGAACGACGATGCCGTGCTGACGGGCACGAAGGTGACGCTTGACCTGGCGAGTGGACAGGTCAACATCGTTGGCGGAGAGGAAAGGGTGAACATACTGTTGAGTGCTGTCGACGAAGGCGATCAGTGAACGCGGCCTATGAGAGCGGACCCGTCCTGGTCAGTCACAACCGGGGTCTTGTCGCCTCCAACCTGACCAAGAGCTATCGCAAGCGCCCCATAGTCCGCAACGTCAGTCTGAATGTGCATGCCGGAGAGGTCGTGGGTCTTCTCGGCCTCAATGGTGCCGGCAAGACGACATGCTTCTATCTCATCACGGGGCTGGTGGCCGCCGATGCCGGCACAATCATGCTCGATGGTCACGATGTCACGGGATTGCCGATGTACCGGCGGGCGCGCCTCGGCATCGGCTATCTGCCGCAGGAAGCCTCGATCTTCCGTGGCCTGTCGGTCGAGGCCAACATCAGGGCCGCTCTCGAGGTTGTCGAGGACGACTACGATGTCCGTGAGACCATGCTCGATTTGCTTCTCGCCGAGTTCTCCATTTCGCACCTGCGCCACACCCCCGCCGTGGCACTCTCGGGGGGAGAGAGACGACGCGTCGAAATCGCCCGTGCCCTTGCCTCGCGCCCTTCCATCATGCTGCTGGACGAACCGCTTGCCGGGATCGACCCCATAGCGCTCGGAGACATCCGCGAACTGGTGTCCCAGATCAAGGACAGTGGGATCGGCGTGCTCATCACCGATCACAACGTGCGCGAGACCTTCGGCATCGTCGACCGCGCCTACATCCTCCACGAGGGCACCATCCTCATGGAAGGCCCGCCCGAGGACGTGGCCGCCCACAGGATCGTTCGCGAGGTCTATCTCGGCCGCCAGTTCCGCCTCTAGGCATCGTGGAGTGACCGGCCCTGATCGGGCCAGCGCACAGCATCGTGGTTCATTTGCCGACATCGTTGTCCATCCAGGTTCGATGGCGTGCCCTCGCGACAGAATCGGATCAACAGGTCGTCTCATCGGCCGGCCCGACACCATGTGTCAGCAGTCCGGAGTCAACAGCTATGGCCAGTTTCAGAACCACATGCACCTGAATGACATGCGAATCGTCGGGTGGAGGGGACACACTGTCAGGCTCATAGCCTGAAGGTCGCAGGTTCCGGGCCTGTCCGTGCCCTATTGCCCGTTTGCTGCGGTCTGCCGACCGGTCGTCCCTGATGGCCCCGGCGATGTCGGGATGACTCCGCCGCACGAGCGCGTTGACCGCGCGCAGGGCTCCAGCGGGCTTTTCGGCCATGCGGCGAGCGACCGCCAGGCACCCGGCTTCCGGCTCGCCATCAGCGACGATCCGGTTCACCATTCCGGCCTCCCGCGCCGATGGCCATGCTGCTGATTGCCATGATCATCAGGGTCTCCAAGGATCGCGGTTGCCAGCAGGAAGCGGTCGCCGTCGGCGCCGAGAACGGCGTCGGTCAGGGCGCCCTACAACGCCGGCGTCAGCGCGTTCTTCTTCTCCGGCCGGTTCAGGCGGAACTCCGGAACGCTCCGCTCGATGATCGCCAGAATCCGCTGTGCCATGGTCGTCGTCTTTCCTGTCCATCCGCCCGGCCGACCGCTACCATAGGCGTGGCGTCTGCCCTTCGCCATGCCGGGAGGCCCGATGTCGCTGACCCTGTTTCCACTGTCGCCGGCCCTGGGCGTCGAGGTCGCCGGCGTCGACCTCGCCCGGCCGATCGACGGCCGGACGGCGGGTGCCCTGCGCGATGCGTTCCGGGAACATCATCTGCTGTTGCTGCGCGGCCAGGAAATCGACGGGGATGCCCAGATCCGGTTCGCGACGCTGTTCGGTCCCGTCTCGCACCGCGGCGCCTACATGAAGGACCGCGATTTCAGCCACGTCTCCAACGTGCGCGAGGGCGGCATCCTGGGATCGGGCGTTCTGCGCTTCCATTCGGACCATACCTTCTTCCGTCATCCGCTCAGGGCCATCTGCCTCTACGCCATCGAGATTCCGCCGTCGGGCGGCGACACGCTGTTCGCCAATGCGGCGGCGGCCTACGCCAACCTTCCCGACGGGCTGAGGCGGCGTATTGCGGGCCGCCGGTCACTCCAGCTCTTCGATTATGGCGGCGACTACAACCGCCGCGTCCTTGAGCGCGACGCCGCGCCCGATGCGCCGCGCTGCTGGCATCCACTGACGCTCGAAGACGGCGCCGGCCGCACTGTACTCTTCATGCACGCCCACACCACAGCGGCCGTCGACGGCCTGAGCGACGCCGAGACCGGCGTGCTGATCGAGGAGCTGGTGAACTACATCGCCGACCCCGCCATCGGCTATCGCCACACCTGGCGGCCGGGAGACGTGATCGTCTGGAACAACATCACGCTGCAGCACGCCCGCACCGACTTCGACGCGCGCGCGCGCCGCACCCTGCGCCGCGTCCCGATCGCCGTCAGCGAGGCCGAGGCGCGCGACGAGACGGCGACGGCGGCCTGACCGGCACGCGGGGTCGCGGGCACACAGGAGGAACCATGGCCGAACCCATCGTCGAGACCCGGATCGCCTGGCCCGGCGCTACGCGCTGTGTGGTCATGCTCAGCTTCGACTTCGACGCCCGGACCCTCTGGGTCGACCCCGAAGACTCCGAGGCCGAGGAGGCGGAGTTCCGGGAAATCCACGCCTGGGCCGCCCAGGAAGGCAAGTCCCCTTGAGCGGCGGGCGCTTTGCAGGAAAGTCCGTGATCGTTACCGGCGCGGCGGGCGGCATCGGGCGGGCGACGGCGTTGCGCCTGGCGTCCGAAGGCGCCTCGGTGCTGGCCGTCGACGTCAAGGAACGGGAGCTTCGCGAGACCGCCTCCATGGCCGACGGGCGGGCTTTGCGCACGCTCGTCGCCGATGTCGCCGACCGCGTCCAGCCCGGGCGCATCGTGAAGGAGGTCCTCGACGCCTACGGCAGGCTCGACCATCTCGTCAACAATGCCGGCATCGGCGGCCGGGGCGGCGGTGTGGTCGAAGCGAGCGATGCGGACTGGGACGGCGTCCTCGATGTGAACCTCGGTTCGGTCTTTCGCATGTCGCGCGCCGCGCTTGAGCGCCTGCCGCGGCCCGGCGGCAGGATCGTCCAGATCGCCTCCGTCTTTGGTCTCGTCGGCTTTCCCGGCTCCGCCGCCTATGCTGCCGCCAAGGGCGCGGTCGCCCAGCTCACGCGCCAGATGGCCGCCGACCACGCCGCCGACGGCGTCAACATCAACGCCATCGCCCCCGGGGTGATCGACACGCCGATGACGGCGCGGAACATCCGGACGGACGCATGGTACCGGCAGGCCATGATCCGCAACACGCCCATGGGTATTGGAAGCCCCGACGACGTCGCGGGCGTCGCGGCCTTTCTCCTGAGCGACGACGCCCGTTACATCAACGGCCAGGTCATTGCCGTCGACGGCGGCTGGCTGGCCACGCGATACTGGCCCAGGGATGACTGAAACGATCGAGACCCGGCGCGTCCCGGACCGGACAGCAGGACAAGCCAAGGTCCGTGAGGCCCGTGACGCCATGACGGGGGCGCGTGGGATCCTCCCCTTGCCGGACAGGCAGACGATCCCTATATTCCGGACCACGAAGCGCGGGCGAGGTCCATGTCCGCGACCGGGTCCGTTGGTGACGGTCTCCGGTGACGATGAGCGGATCATCAATGAAGATTTCCATCACAGGTCATCAGACAGACGTCAGTGAAACGTTGCGCCATCACGTGGAGCAGGCTCTCGGCAGCGCCATCGACAAGTACTTTGCCGATTCGCTGAGCGCCCACGTGACGTTCTCGCGCGAGGCGCAGTCTCACCGGGTGCACATCTCCGTCCATGTCGGACACGACATCAACGCCGAAGGGGATGGCGATGCGCAGACGGCGTCTGGCGCGTTCGGCAAGGCTATGGAACATGTCGCAAAGCAGCTCCGGCGCAACAAGCGGAAACTGCGCGAACATCACTGACATGGCCAACGCCGTGTTGCACCGGTCCGGGTGACGCGATGGAGATCTCCTCTCTGGTGACACCTGCTGGCGTGGTTCCGCGCTTGCGGTCGGCCAGCAAGAAGCAGGTGCTCCAGGAACTGGCGCGCCATGCCTCGCGCATCATTGGCGCCGATGAGCGGGTCATCTTCGATGCCCTTCTCGAACGTGAACGACTGGGATCGACGGGTGTCGGACTGGGCATCGCCATCCCCCATGCCAAGCTGCCCGGTCTGCCGGGCCTGCATGGTGTCTTCGCACGTGCGACCTCGCCGATCGATTTCGATTCCGTGGATGGACAGCCCGTCGATCTCGTGTTCCTCCTTCTGGCGCCGGAAGATGCCGGTGCCGACCACCTCAAGGCTCTCGCCCGGGTGTCGCGCCTGCTGCGCAACCACGACGTCTGCCAGAAACTCCGGGGCGCCGACAGCCAGGAGGCCATCTACGCCCTGCTGACCGAAGAGGAGACGGGCCATCCGGCCTGACCTGTCGTGCTGATTCACGGCACCTCGGTCGAAGTCAACGGCGCCGGACTCCTGTTGCGCGGTCCGCCGGGAAGCGGCAAGAGCGACCTCGCCCTGCGGCTGATCAGCGAATGCGACGCGCGGCTGGTGGCGGACGATCAGGTCGAGGTCAGCCTGCGGGGCGGAATTCTGGTGGCACGGGCGCCGGAAACCCTGGCGGGCATGATCGAGGTGCGGGGACTGGGCATCGCCAGGTTCGATCATCATCCGTTCTGGGCAGTCCACCTGGTCATCGAACTCTGCGATTCCGTGTCGAGGTTTCCCGAACCCCGGCAGACAGTGATTGCAGGCTGCCCGCTGCCGGTCTGGCGGCTTCGCGCAAGCGAGGCATCGGCCGTGGCAAAGGTGATGCTGGCGGTGAAGGCGCTCCAGGGCACGATAACTCTCGACGGCGGTTTTGGTTGCTGAATGCGGGGCCTCTTGTGTAATGGGTGGCATGCCCTCCAGAGGGAGGATGAAGGCGTGGCATGGTGCAGTCCGGCAGGTGACGCATGATCGGAGTGGTTCTTGTGACCCACGGCCGGCTGGCGGACGAGTTCGTCGCCGCCATCAGGCATATCGTGGGCGATCAGGAGAACATGACGGCGATCTCGATCGGTCCCGACGACGACATGAAGCAGCGCCGTGCCGACATCGTCGAGGCGGTTGCCGGCGTCGACACCGGTTCGGGCGTCATCATCCTCACGGACATGTTCGGCGGTACGCCTTCCAATCTCGCGATCTCGGTCATGAATCCCGGAAAGGTGGAGGTCATCGCCGGCGTCAACCTGCCGATGCTGGTCCGTCTGGCGTCGGTTCGCCGGAACGCCACCGTCGAGGAGGCCGTTGCCGCCGCGCAGGAAGCGGCCCGGCGTTACATCAACGTCGCCAGCAGCCTCCTCAAGACCGAATCGTGACCACCGGTGCCTCTCCTGAAATCATGCGCCGCAGTTTCACCATTCTCAACGAACGGGGGCTGCATGCCCGAGCGGCAGCACGCTTTGTCGCCGCGCTCGACGCCTTCAGCGCCACCGTCGAGGTGGAAAAGGACGGCATGAAGGTGTCCGGAAGGTCGATCATGGGCCTCATGATGCTGGGCGCCGCCATCGGCACGACCATCGAGGTGGAGGCGCGTGGTGACGACGCCGGGGCCGCCCTCGACGCCCTCGGAAGACTCGTCGGGAACCGGTTCGATGAATAGGAAGGGCGGTCTCGAACTGTCTGGACTGGGGATCGCGCCGGGCATCGCCATCGGGCCGGCCTATGTCGTCGAGAGCGGCGCCCTCGAAGTTCCGGTCCATGAGATCGGCGAAGGCCAGGTGGCGGCGGAAATCGACCGGTTCCACGATGCCGTGGCACGCGGACGCGACCAGCTGGCCGTGCTTTCGCAAAAGGCGCGGACGCTACACGGAAGCGCCGCCGAGGAACTCGAGTATCTGCTTGTCGCGCACAGCCGCATGCTGGAGGGATCCCGGCTGGTCCGGGGAGTCGAGGAGAGGGTCCGCGACCAGCGCCTGAACGCGGAGGCCGCGGTCTCCCAGGAGGTCGGCGAGATCGTCCGGGCGTTCGAGGACATGAATGACAGTTATCTCGCAGAACGCAGCAAGGATGTGCGCGATGTCGGCAAGCGCCTGTTGCACAACTTGATGGCCGCCCCCTACCGCGCCCTCACCGACCTTGCCCCGGGCACGGTTGTCGTGGCCGACGAACTCACGCCCGCCGACACCGCACTCCTCGACCCGCGCCGTGTTGCGGGGTTCGTGACGGCGTCGGGCGGCGCCCAGGACCACACCGGCATCCTTGCCCGGTCCCTCGGCCTTCCCGCCGTGGTCGCCACCGGGGAGCTGCTCGGGAACGTGGCGAGCGGCGATCGCGTGATTGTCGATGGCGGCACCGGTGCCGTGGTGATCAATCCCGACGCCGGCGCCGAAGAGGCATACGAGAGACGCCGCGGCGAACTCCGCCTGCAGGCTCGCAAGCTCCGCCGCCTGCGCGATGTCCCGGCTGTCTCTCGCGACCAGGTCCGCGTAGGCCTCCTGGCCAACGTGGAACTCGCCAGCGAGATTGACCCCGCCCTCGATCATGGCGCCGAAGGCATTGGTCTCTTCCGGACCGAGTATCTCTTTCTCAACCGCGACACCATCCCCGACGAGGACGAGCAGTACGTTCACCTCGCCAATGTCGTCGAGCGCATGGCCGGCCGTACCGTGACCATCCGGACCCTTGATGCCGGCAACGACAAGCTGCCCTACTCTCTCGGCGAACCGGTCGGCGCCGGCGCCAATCCCGCCATGGGGCTGCGGGCCATCCGCCTGTCTCTCAAGTTCGGCGACCTCCTCGAGAACCAGCTTGCTGCCATCCTGCGCGCGGGCGCCCATGGCAGGGTGCGAATCCTGCTGCCCATGATCTCGACGATCTCGGAAGTGCGCCAGGTCCGCAAGGTGCGGGACAGGGTGGCCGAACGGCTGGCGAGGGCGGGTGTGGCCATTGCCGACCCCTTGCCTCCGGTCGGCATCATGATCGAGATCCCCGGCGCCGCACTGGCGGCTGATTCCCTGGCCGGGGAAAGCGACTTCTTCTCGATCGGCACGAATGATCTCACCATGTATACGCTCGCCATTGACCGCGGCGACGACCAGGTGGCCCATCTCTACAATCCGCTCCATCCGGCGGTGCTGCGGCTCATCCAGTTCACCACCGCGGCCGCCGGACGCGCCGGCATCGACGTCAACGTGTGCGGCGAGATGGCGGGTGACGAGAGAATGACGGCGATTCTCGTCGGACTGGGGATCCGCGAACTCTCCATGGCCTCGTCCGGGGTGCCGCGGGTGAAGCAGCGCATCCGCAATCTCGACATCACCGAGGCCGTACGGCGGACCGAAGCGATCATGGAACAGAACGACGCTGGCATGGTGGCAAGCCTGCTCGACGACTTCAACGCGCTCGCCTGAGGCGGTGGACGGCTCCGCAGGTCTCTGGTAAGCGGTGCGCCCGCTCGGGTGGAAGAGATGGCATCGTCATGACACAGGACATGGACTACCGGGTTGCCGACATTGATCAGGCAACCTGGGGACGCAAGGAGATCGACATCGCCGAAGGTGAAATGCCAGGGCTGATGGCGCTGCGCAGAACCTACGGCGACACCAGGCCCCTGGACGGCGCCCGCATCACCGGGTGTCTCCACATGACCATCCAGACGGCAGTGCTGATCGAGACCTTGTGCCACCTGGGCGCCCAAGTCCGCTGGTCGTCATGCAACGTCTTTTCGACGCAGGACCACGCCGCCGCGGCGATGGCGGAGGCCGGAGTGCCCGTCTTCGCCTGGAAGGGAGAAACGGAGGAGGAGTACTGGTGGTGCATCGACCGCACGATCGAGGGCCCCGACGGCTGGACACCCAACATGCTGCTTGATGATGGTGGCGACCTGACCAAGGTGATGCATGACAGGCACGCCGACATGCTCGAGCACATCCACGGCGTCAGCGAGGAGACGACCACCGGCGTTGCCCGCCTCCACCAGATGGCGTCGGCCGGCGAACTCGCCGTGCCTGCGTTCGATGTCAACAGCTCGGTCACCAAGTCGAAGTTCGACAACGTCTATGGGGCCCGGGAGAGCCTGGTGGACGGCATTCGTCGCGCCACCGATGTCATGCTGGCGGGCAAGGTTGCGGTGGTGGCCGGCTACGGCGGTGTCGGCAAGGGCTCGGCCCAGTCTCTCCAGGGAGCCGGGGCCCGCGTCGTGGTGACCGAGGTCGATCCGATTTGCGCCCTCCAGGCGGCCATGGACGGCTTTCAGGTCGTGTCCATGGACGCCGCCGCACCGGAGGCGGACATCTTCGTGACGGCGACAGGCAACACCGACGTCATCACCATGGACCACATGCGGGCGATGAAGGACCGTGCGATTGTCTGCAACATTGGACACTTCGACAACGAGATCGACGTCCAGTCGCTGCGCAATTTGAGGTGGACCAACATCAAGCCCCAGGTTGACGAGATTGCCTTTCCCGACGGCAAGAAGATCATCCTGCTGGCCGAGGGAAGACTGGTCAATCTGGGCTGTGCCACCGGCCACCCGAGCTTTGTCATGAGCGCCAGTTTCACCAACCAGGTTCTCGCCCAGATCGAGTTGTGGACCGAACGCGGGCAGGGCACCTATGCCGTCGGAGTCCATGTCCTTCCCAGGCATCTCGACGAACAGGTGGCCAGGCTCCATCTCGACAAGGTGGGGGCGCAGCTGACGACCCTCACCCCGTGTCAGGCGGACTACATCGGTGTCGATCAGGCCGGCCCCTTCAAGACCGACGACTACCGATACTGATGGTGCGGTTCAGGAACCGGGGACACCTCTCGTCGTCGAGTACTCGAAGCGAAGTGGCTTGTCGGGCCACACCAGGGAATGGATGTCATGGGCAGCCATGGCGGCCTCGCTGAAACCGGAGAGAATGAGCTTCAGCTTGCCCGGATAGGTGACGATGTCACCGATGGCATGGATGCCGGGGGTCGAGGTGACGCATGTCGCCGGATCGACGGTGATGAGGTTCCTCTCCAGGTTGAGCCCCCAGTGGGCGATGGGTCCCAGTTCCATCCTGAGGCCATAGAAGGCCAGCAGAAGATCGGCTTCGAGACTCTTCGTGCGGCCGTCGAGGTCGGTCACGATGACTTTCTCGAGGCATCCGTCGCTGCCCTCGAGTCCGTGAAGTTGCCAGGGCACCACCCGTTCGACATCGCCGGATTCGACGAGCGCCTCGAACTGGCGCACCGTCTCGGGCGCTGCCCGGAAACGGTTGCGACGGTGCACCACCTGGATGCGCGCGGCGATGCCGTTGAGGGCCAGCACCCAGTCGAGGGCGGAATCGCCACCGCCGGCGATCACCACGTTCTTGCCCCGGTGGTCTTCCTTGCGCGTCACGAGATAGGCGACGGATCCCTTGTCCTCGAAGGCCTCGATCCCGGCAATCGGCGGCCGGTTGGGTCCGAATGCGCCGCATCCGGCGGCGATGATGACAGCCTTGCAGGCGATGGCCGTGCCGGCGGATGTCGTGACGGTGAACGCGCCGGCCTCGCCGGCGAGTCGGACAACCTGCTGATCGAGGTGATAAACCGGCGAGAAGGGAGCGGCCTGGCGTTCGAGACGGTCGATCAGGTCCCGGGCCTCGACCACGGTGAGGGCCGGAATGTCGTAGATCGGCTTTTCCGGATAGAGCGCGGTGCATTGACCGCCGATGGCATCGAGGGTGTCGACCACATGGCAACGCATGTCGAGCATACCCGCCTCGAACACCTGGAAGAGCCCCACGGGTCCGGCTCCGACAATGACAATGTCGGTCTCGTGCGATGTGTGCATGGCCGGTATCCTGTCCACGGGTCCCTTAAGGCTTACCCGAAGGCGGCTGGCGGGAACAACCCGGCAGGGGATTCTCCATGAGCGCCATGCGAGAGAACGAGATCAGGGAGTTCCTGCAACGCTGCGGCTGGGGCGATGCGCGGCGCCGGCCGATTCCCGGAGATGCCTCGTTGCGCCGCTACGAGCGCCTCGAGGGGCCGATGGGCCGGGCCGTGCTCATGGACGCGTCGCCCGATGTCGAGGATGTCAGGCCCTTTGTTCGTATCGCCCGCCACCTCATCTCTGTCGGCCTTTCCGCCCCGGCCATCCTGGCAGGCGATGTCACGAGGGGTTTTCTCCTCCTCGAGGACCTCGGCGATGATCTCTACAACCGCATTCTCGATGAGGGCGCCGACGAAGGGCTTCTCTATCGTGCCGCGGTGGAGGCCCTGGCACAGCTCCACAGCACGCCGGTTCCAGAAGACCTTCCGCCATACAGCGACGATCTCTTCCTCTTCGAAGTCTCGCTCGTGACCGACTGGTTCATGCCGCTCGCCGGTCTCGAGATCAGCCGCGCCGGTCGCGACGACTTCCTCGCCCTGTGGCGCGACCTCCTGCCGCTGGCACGCGGGGTGCCCGCGTGCGTGGTCTTGAGGGATTACCACGCCGACAACCTCCTGTGGCTGCCGGCGCGTGACGGTGTGGCACGGGTGGGCCAGCTCGATTTCCAGGATGCGGTTGCCGGCCCGGTGACCTACGACATCGTCTCGCTGCTCGAGGACGTCAGGAGGAGCATCTCCCCGGAGACCGTGGAGATGTGCAGGGCCCGTTACCTCGACCTGATGCCGCATATCGATCCCGATACCTTCGCCACATCGGCGACGATCATGACGGCCCAGCGCAATCTGAAGATCGCCGGCATCTTCAGCCGCCTGCTGCGCCGCGACGGCAAGGCAGCCTACCAGAGGTTCATGCCGAGAACCTGGGCGCTAGTCACCGACAGCCTCGCCAGTCACCACCTGGCACCGCTGGCAGCATGGCTCGACCGCTGGATTCCGCCGCAAGCACGGCGAGGCGTGGCATGACGGTGCCGAAACGCGCCATGATCCTTGCCGCGGGTCGGGGAGAGCGCATGCGACCGCTGACCGATCGCATGCCCAAACCCGTCATTCCCGTGGCCGGACGTTCCGCTCTTGACCGCATGCTGGACAGGCTTGCCGGCTTCGAGCGTGTGGTGGTCAACGCCTGTCATCTTGCGGAGAAAATCGAGGCGGCGGTGGCTGAACGACGCGACCCACCGGTGATCGTGGTGCGCGAGGAGCGGGTTCTCGGCACAGGTGGCGGGGTGGCGAACGCCCTTGGACTCCTCGGTGAAGAGCCCTTTATCGTTGCCAACGGCGATGTCTTTCTCACCGAACCGCCCGGCCAGGCGGTCCTGGAGATCCTGGCCGGGGCATGGGATGGCGACAGCACGGACGCCCTGCTGCTGCTGGTGGAACGGGAGCGAGCCCGGGGTTACCGCTATGCGGGCGACTTTTCCGTGACGGAAGGGAACCGGCTCGTCGCGCGGGGTGGGCGGGATTCCGCACCCTTTGTCTACACCAGCGTGCAGATGGTCCATCCCCGGCTCCTCGAGGGAGCGCCCGAAGGCGCCTTCTCCTTCAATCTCCTGTGGAACCGTGCCGCCCGGCACGGCAGGCTCCGCGGCGTGGTGTGGGGCGGCGGCTGGATGACCGTCGATACAATCGACAATCTGGCAGCGGCCGGAGACTGGCTTGCCGGAGCGGACATGAACCATGAACAGGTGGTTTGACCGGTCGGCTTGACGGGCACCGTTGCGCTTCTAGATTCTTGAATGGTGCGCCACCACAACACACAACAGGCGCACGTCTCTTGGAAGGGGAACCCATGACCATTCGACACGTCACCGATGATTCGTTCGAGGAGGACGTCCTCAAGGCGCCCGGACCCGTCCTGGTCGATTTCTGGGCTGAATGGTGCGGCCCGTGCAAGCAGATCGCGCCGGCGCTCGAGGACGTTGCCCGGCGTTACCAGGACAAGGTCCAGGTGGTGAAGGTCAACATCGACGAGAATCCGTCCACGCCGTCACGCTACGGCGTGCGCGGCATCCCGACGATCATGATGTTCAAGGCCGGAGAGGTGGCAGCGGTCAAGGTGGGGGCGCTGCCGAAGAGCCGGCTCTTCGAGTGGGTCGACAGTTCCATGTGAGACGCCGCCTGATGCCGTCAGAACGGGCCATGACCGCACACCCGGATGTTCCGGATGCGCGGTGGATTGATGTCCTGATTCCCGACATGTGGGGGATCCCCCGTGGCAAGCGCCTTGCCGCTTCGGCCATGGAGAAGGTTCTGACGACGGGGATCGTGCTTCCCGGGTCCACCTACGCGATGGACATGCAGGGCAACAACGTCGAAAGCACCGGCATGGGCTTCGCCGACGGCGATCCGGACTATCCCTGTCATGCCGTCAGCGAAACGCTGGCCCCGGTACCGTGGCTGGGCCCGGACCATGCCCAGGTCATGCTGTCGATGAGCGATGCCGCCGACCGGCCCTGGTGGCTCGATCCGCGACATGTCGTCGAACGCATGAACACGTCTCTCGAAGCCCTGGGCTACCGGGCAAGGGTTGCCTTCGAACTGGAGTTCTACCTGGTCGAACGCGACAGTGACGGCGCACTGCATCCGGCGCCGCCACCCGGCAGCAACCGGCGGCCGTCACAGACCCAGGTCTACCTGATGGAGGATGTCGAGGCCTATGGCCCGGTTCTCGATGACATGGTGACGACCTGCCGCAGGCAGAACATTCCAGCGGACGTCATCACCATGGAGTACGCGCCCGCACAGTTCGAGATCAATCTCCACTATGGCGACGATCCCGTCGGCGCCTGCGACCACGCCTTCCTGCTGAAGCGCGCCATCAAGGCCGTCGCCAGATCGCATGGCATGACCGCGACATTCATGGCGCGGCCGTTCGAGGGCCTCTCTACCAGCGGCACGCACGTCCACATCTCGCTCCTCGACGACGACGGGCACAATGTGTTCGACGACGGCAGCGATGAAGGAAGCGACCTCATGCGCCACGCCGTTGCCGGTCTCGCAACCACGATGGCCGAGGCGATGCCAATCTGGGCGCCCGGAGCCAACTCCTACAGGCGCCTGGCGCCGGGGGGCTGGGTGCCGCTGGCGGCAAGCTGGGGCTACAACAACCGCGACGTATCCCTGCGCATCCCCGGCGGCGTGGCCTCGGGGCGCAGGATCGAACACCGTGCCGCCGGTGCCGATGCCAACCCCTATCTCGTCCTGGCGGCGATCCTTGCCGGTTTCCACCATGGCCTCTCGAACCGGCTGGATCCGGGTCCGCCGGCCGGCCCCGACCCGGCCGCCCTGCCGGTGTTCTGGCTCGATGCGCTTCGATCCTTCGATCAGGCCGACGTCCTTCCCGGGTATTTCACGCGAGAGTGGTGGCGGGTCTACAGTGCCCTTGCATGGTCGGAGTTCCACACCTTCAACGGCCACGTCACGACGCTGGAACACGACCGCTTCCTCACCCTCGTGTGATCTCTCCGGTCATCCGTTGACCCCGAGAACCCGTCCGGCGAGGTAGAGGGACCCGCAGATCAGGATCCTCGACCGCTCGCCCTGCGGGTCGGCAAGATGGGAGATGGCCTGCCGGATGTCGGCGGCCACCGTGGTTGCCACGCCTTCATCCTCGAGAAGGGTGCGGGTCGTGTTGGCGTCAAGGGTGTTCTTTTCTCCCGGGATGGAGACGGCTACGGCGCGCCGGATGAAGGGCGCCAGGGGGCGGATGAATCCCGCCGGGTCCTTCGTGTTCATCATGCCGATGATCACGTCGAGCGGACGGTCGCGCCAGGTTCGCGCCATGTCGGCGAGGGCGGAACCCGCCGCCGGATTGTGGCCGCCGTCGAGCCACAGTTCCTGCTCGCCCCCCAGTTGATCTACGAGGTGTCCCGATTCCAGGCATTGCAGACGGGCCGGCCACCGGACCTGCAGCATGCCTGCCGCGAGGGCCCCCTTGTCGGGCGCCAGGCGGCCGGTGAGGCCAAGGGCGACGACGGCAGTCGCCGCGTTGGCCAGCTGGTGGTGGCCGGCCAGCGCCGGCGCCGGGAGGACCGTCCGACTGCCCCCCGGCCGAGTCACCTCGAAGCGGTCATCGGTCCCTCCAAGAAAGGCAAAATCATGGCCCGCCACGATAGTGGGAGCTCCCAGCGCGCGGGCGCGGGCGACAAGAACCTCCATGGCTTCATCGTCCTGGGGAGCGATGACGACGGGAACGCCGCTCTTGATGATTCCCGCCTTCTCGCCGGCGATGGCGGCAAGCGTGGTGCCGAGAAACTGCTGGTGATCCAGCGACACCGGCGTGATCACCGAGACGAGAGGCTTGTCGATGACATTGGTGGCATCGAGCCTGCCGCCGAGCCCGGTCTCCAGAAGCACGATATCCGCAGGTTCCCGGGCAAACGCCAGGTAGGCAGCGGCCGTGGTGATCTCGAAGAAGGTGATCGGCTCGCTGCGATTGGCCGCCTCGCATTCCTCGAGCAGGGCCATGAGCCGGTTCTCCGCGATCGCCTGCCCGGCGATCTCGATTCTCTCGTGGAAACGCACGAGGTGCGGGGATGTGTAGACGTGGACCGTGTGCCCGGCCGCCATGAGTGCCGCACGCATGTAGGCGATGACCGATCCCTTGCCGTTGGTGCCGGCCACATGGACGACGGGGGGCAGTCGACGATGCGGCTGATCGAGGCGCTCGAGAAGTCGGTTGAGGCGGTCGAGTGAAAGGTCGATGAGCTTTGGATGAAGCTGCATCAACCTTTCGAGAACGACATCACTTCCCGCCGGGGTGGTGGTCGGCATCGCTCACCGCCGGTTGCGGAAGCTGCCGGGATGTCGCCGGCATGAGGTGACTGAGCAGAGTGGCGATGGTGTCGCGCATCTTCGGACGCGCCACCACCATGTCGAGCATGCCGTGCTCGAGGAGGTACTCCGAGCGCTGGAATCCGTCCGGCAGCTCCTCTCTGATGGTCTCGCGGATGACGCGGGCCCCGGCAAATCCGATGATGGCGCCGGGCTCCGCGATGGACACGTCGCCAAGCATGGCAAAGGAAGCGGTCACGCCGCCGGTCGTCGGGTTGGTGAGTACGCTGATGTAGGGAAGGCCGGCATCCTTGACCTGGGCGATCGCGGTCGTCGTGCGCGCCATCTGCATGAGCGACAGGATGCCTTCCTGCATGCGCGCACCTCCCGAAGCGGAGAAGATGATAAGGGCGCTCTCCTCGTCAACGGCGAGTCTGGCGGCCTCGACGATGGCTTCTCCGAGGCCCATTCCCATGGAGCCGCCCATGAAGTCGAAATTGAAGACGGCGACGACCGCAGGGCGGCCGCCGATCATGCCATGGGCGACGACGATCGCTTCGTGATGGCCGGTCTTCCCCTGGGCTTCCTTCAGCCGGTCCGAGTAGCGCTTCCTGTCGCGAAAACGCAACGGATCGGAAGCCACGCCGGGAAGGTCGACGTCGGTCCATGTGCCGTCGTCAAGGATGTCCTGCAGACGGTCGCGGGGCGCGATGCGCATGTGGTAGCCGCAGCGCGGACAGACATTCCGCGACTCCTCGAGATCGCGGCCGAACACCATCTGGTCACAGCTCGGACACTTGTCCCACAGCGTCTCCTCGCTCGGTGTCCTGCCGACAAGGTCGCGGATCTTCGGCAGGGTAAGATTCGACAGCCAGTTCATGCCCGTGCCTTGCGGACATCATGAGAAATCGCTTCGCACAACGTCAGGGCATTGTCGACTGAAGCGTCCGTCCCCTTGCCGTCGTCAAGGCCATCGGCCACGGCCTGACAGAACGCCGAGCCGACGACCACCGCGTCGGCGATACGGGCGATGCCGGCTGCCTGTTCGCCGTTCCTGATGCCAAATCCGACGGCGACAGGCAGGTCCGTGTGGCGCCGCAGTCGGTCGACCGCGGAAACGATGGTCTGGCGGGTTGCCGCATGGGTGCCGGTGATGCCGGTGATCGAGACGTAGTAGACAAACCCGGAAGCGTGGGCGAGGACACTGGGCAGGCGCTTCGAGTCGGTGGTCGGAGTCGCGAGGCGTATCCAGTTGAGTCCGGCTTCGACGGCCGGAAGACAGAGTTCCCGGTCCTCCTCGCTCGGAAGATCGACGAGGATGAGGCCGTCGACACCGGCCTCGACGGCATCCCTGAGGAAGGCGTCGTTTCCGTAGGAATGGATGGGGTTGTAGTACCCCATGAGAACGATGGGCGTGTCGTCGTCATGCCGCCGGACCTGACGCACGATGTCGATGGTGCCGGCCAGGGTCATGCCGGCCTTGAGCGCCCGTTGCGAGGAAGCCTGGATGACCGGCCCGTCCGCCATGGGATCGGTGAAGGGCATGCCGATCTCGATGATGTCGGCTCCGGCTTCGGGCAGACCGGCGACAAGACGCGCCGAGAGATGCGGATCCGGATCCCCGGCCGTCACGAAGGCGGCCAGTCCGGCCCGTTGTTGCCTCGCCAGATCGGCAAAGCGCCTGTCGATGCGTGTGTCGCTCACAGGTCCACGCCCAGGGCCCGGGCGACGGTGAACACGTCCTTGTCGCCCCTGCCGCACATGTTCATGCAGATGACGTGATCGTTGGGGAGCGCTGGCGCGATCTTCATGACATGGGCCAGCGCATGGGCAGGTTCGAGGGCTGGAATGATTCCCTCGAGGCGGGAACACAGGCGGAAGGCCTCGAGGGCCTCGTCGTCCGTGGCCGACACGTAGCTCACCCGTCCCTGGTCCGCCAGCCACGCGTGCTCGGGGCCGATTCCCGGATAATCGAGACCCGCCGAGATCGAGTGGGCCTCGATGATCTGTCCGTCATCGTCCTGCAGGAGGTACGTCCGGTTGCCGTGCAGGACACCGGGCCGGCCGCCGGTGATCGATGCCGCGTGCTCACAGCTTTCGATGCCGCGTCCGGCGGCCTCCACGCCGATGATGTCGACGGTCCGGTCATCGAGAAACGGATGAAACAGGCCCATGGCGTTCGATCCGCCGCCGATGCAGGCGACAATCGTGTCGGGGAGGCGACCTTCGACGGCCATCAACTGCTGCTTCGCCTCGCGTCCGATAATCGCCTGGAATTCGCGGACGAGCTCCGGGTAGGGGTGCGGGCCGGCCACGGTGCCGATGATGTAGAAGGTTGACTCGACGTTGGTCACCCAATCGCGCAAGGCCTCGTTGAGAGCGTCCTTGAGGCTGCGGGAGCCGGACGTCACGTGGCGGACCTCGGCGCCAAGAAGTTCCATGCGGTAGACATTCGGCGCTTGCCGCTCGACATCCTTGGTCCCCATGTAGACGACGCAGGGAAGGTCGTAGCGGGCGCACACCGTTGCCGTCGCCACTCCGTGCTGGCCGGCTCCGGTTTCGGCGATGATCCGGGTCTTGCCCATGCGCCGGGCCAGGAGAATCTGGCCGACCGTGTTGTTGATCTTGTGGGAACCGGTGTGATTGAGTTCGTCGCGCTTGAAGTAGATGCGGGCGCCGCCAAGGTGCCGGGTGAGCCGTTCGGCGAAGTAGAGCGGGCTGGGCCTGCCGATGTAGTCCTTGCCCAGGCTGTGGAACTCCTCCCAGAACGCCGGGTCGCCGCGTGCCTCCTGCCAGGTCCGGTCCAGGTCCAGAACGAGCGGCATCAGCGTTTCGGCGACGTAGCGGCCGCCGTACATGCCGAAGTGGCCGTCCTGGTCCGGACCCTGGCTGTAGGAATTGTCCGTCATCGTTGGTCTCATCCAGGGGCGAACCTGGCACAATGGATATCAGATAACCCGGGCCTGCTCCATAAACTCGGCGATGCGCGAGGCAGACTTGTGTCCGGGCGACGTCTCGACGCCGGACGACACGTCGACCATGGTTGCCCTGCTGGTTTCCACGGCCCGGTGAAGGTTGCCGGCGTCGAGACCGCCCGAGAGGATCCATGGCGACCGCAGCCGGAGGCCGGTCAGCAGCGTCCAGTCGAAGGCGGTCGCATTGCCTCCCGGACGTGTCGCGTCCCGCGGCGGCATGGCGTCGAACATGACCATGTCGGCCACGGCGTCAAACGACGGCAGGGATTCCAGGTCGTCGGCCGTCGCCACGCGAATCACCTTCATCACCCGGACACCGAACTGCGCGCGCGCCTGGGCGAGTCGCCCGGCATCCTCGCTGCCGTGAAACTGGATGGTATCCAGTCCGGCTGCCGCGATCGCGGCGCCGAGCCTGTCGTCACCGGCATCGACAGTGACGCCGACCTTCTCGATCCCTTCGGGCACGAGGCGTGCCAGGGCGGCGACTTCGTCGAGGGACACGTTTCGCGGGCTCTTGTCGAAGAAGACGAATCCGACCATGCGCGCGCCGTGGCGCACGGCCGCATCGAGGGCGGGCCGCTCCCTCAGGCCACAGATCTTGACGCCGACGGCCACGGTCAGGGCCTGTTCATGTCGGCGACGATCCGTGCCGCGGCCGCAGCCGGGTCCGGAGCCCGGGTAATCGGGCGTCCGACGACAATGAAGGAAGCGCCGGCGGTCACCGCGTCCCCGGGAGACATGGTGCGCTTCTGGTCGTCGCAACCGTGGCCTCCAGGGCGGATGCCGGGGGTGACGACAAGGAACCCGGGTCCGCAAAGACGGCGCACTTCGGCGATTTCACGAGGCGAACACACCACGCCGTCGACGCCGGTCTCGAGGGCAAGTTCGGTGAGACGCAAAACCTGGTCACGCACGCTGCCGCGCCCACCGGTCACCTCGACGTCATCATCATCCATGCTGGTGAGCACAGTGACGGCCAGAACCTTCGGCCGTGCGTCTCCTGCCGGCGCCACGGCTTCCATGGCGGCGCGCATCATGTCCGGCCCGCCGGTTGCGTGAATCGTTGTCATGAAGGGGGCGAGGGGCAGGAGTGCGCGCAATCCTCCCGCCACGGTTGCCGGGATGTCATTCAGCTTGAGATCAAGAAAGATCCGGTTCTCGTCGCCGGCAACGGTGCGGACACCCGCCACGCCATGGGCATAGAAGAACTCCATGCCGAACTTGAAGGCCCCTACCTGACCCTCCAGACGGGAAACCAGGGATGACGCCCTTTCTGTGCACGTGGTGTCGATGGCGCAGACGAGGTGCTTCCTGGGGTCAGCCGCTTCCATGCTGCCCTCCGTCGCGAAATCAAGAAGGCGAGCGTCTTGTAGGACGCACGGGACACCGGCGCAAGATGGTCCGGTCAGTCTCCGCCAGCCCTCGCCAGCAGCCAGCGCGCGGTGCCGAGATCGAGGTGTCCGCCGCCCGAATTCTTGAAGAGCGTGATGTCGTCCGCGTTGCGCCTTCCGGCGACCGTCCCACGGGCAAGATCGAAGAGATCACCGACGATATCGTCCTCGGTGATGATGCCGGTCTCCATCGGCTGGGAGATGTCGCCGACGCGATGCAACGTGAACATGCGGGAGTCCATGTAGATCCTGGCGCGTCTCACGCAGTCGTCATCGCTCTCGCGCATGTGTGTCTGGTAGCTTCCGACAAGGTCGAGATGGGCGCCCTTGGCGAGCCAGGCGCCACGAATCAGGGGCTCGCTGGCCATGGTGGCACAGCTGATGATATCGGCCTCGCGTGCCGTCTCCTCGAGGTCGCCGGTCGCTTCCACCGTAAGGGAATCGATGGCAAGGCTCCGGGCCAGGGCTCTCGCCCGTTCCGGTGTGCGGTTCCAGATGCGGACCACTTCCAGCGAAGGGCGTACGGCCTTCATGGCCATGATGAGGTGCGGCGCCATGGCGCCGGCGCCCACCATGAGCATGGTGCGGGCATCCTCGCGGGCGAGAAAGCTGGCGCCCGTGGCCGAATCGGCAGCTGTCTTGCGCAGTGTCAGTGCGATACCGTCGATGAGAGCGAGCGGCTTGCCGTCCTTGCCGTCGAAGAGCGCATAGACTCCCTGCACCGAGGGAAGCCCGGTGCCGGTGTATTCGTTGTCGGGAAACACCGTGACGAGCTTGATTCCCACCGCTTCGTTGCGCTGCCAGGCGGGCAGGGCCAGAAACACGTTGTCGGTTCCCGACGGCCCCGGCTGGGACAGGTGTATGTCGCGCACGTCGTCGACATCCTCGAGGTGAAAGCGCTTGAATCCCTCGACGAGCGCTGCGTAGTCCGCCAGTTCGTGGACTTCCCTGCCGGTGATGAAACGGACCATCGCCGGGGGCCCGTTCAGACCGGCACCGGCGGGGGGCGTTGAGGTTGCCGGTCGAGTTCCGACTTCAGGGTGTCGCGTTCCCGGGTCACCGAGGCGAGGTTCATCTCGAGATGCTTCACGCGGCGTTTGCGCTCACCTGACAACCGGCGGGACGGATGGCCGCGCATCCAGACGAAGAGGCCGCCGAAGAGGGCCCCGACGGCAAAGGACAAGAGGACGACAAGGAAGACGGGCGCTATCACGACCCGCGGGTAGGGGAACAGGGACACCTCCATCTCCGTGCGGTTGGCCAGCACGAAGACGACAATGGCAAGGGCGAGAAGGGCGCCAAGCATCCCGACAACGAGCATGAGGGGATTGCGCATGGCGGCTGGTTCAGTCCTGCGCGCCCCTTGCGTTGAGGCGGTCGCGCAGGGGCTTGCCGGTCTTGAAGAAGGGCGCGCGCTTGGCCTCCACGTCGACTTTCTCGCCGGTTCGCGGATTGCGCCCGGTCCGCGCCCGCCTCTCGCGGGCCGCGAACGAGCCAAAACCGCGCAGCTCGACGCGCCGTCCGGACTCCAGGGACCGGGCGATTTCATCGAAGATCGTGACGACAAGGCTCTCGGCCTCGTACATCTTGAGATAGGGGTAGCGCGCGGCAACGAGCGCGATGAGGTCAGATCTCGTCATGAAGGGGATCCTGTATTCCCGGTCACCGAGTCTGGTGCCGGCACTGCTCGACTGTCAATGATCTCCATGGGGCGGGAGCCGGTCAGGCGCCCGCCCCATGGCAGGAAAGGTTCAGGCTGTCGGGTCCGTGAACCACCAGCGCTCCATCAGGCGGCCTCCGTCAAGGCCCCAGTTGCTGCCGATGTTGGGTCCGTGCGACAGCGCCGTCGATGCGGCGTCGACGTTGTTGGCATAGGCCATCACCATGGCTCCACCTTCCATGGCACAGATCTGCTGCATTTCGCGGTACATCTCGCGACGCAGCGGCTCGTCGAGCTCGGCGCGGGCCGCGATCAGCAACTCGTTGAAGCGATCGTGCTTCCAGAAGGTGTCGTTCCATGGCGCATCCGCCGCATAGGCGGTGGAGAACATCCAGTCCTCGGTTGGACGGCCTCCCCAGTAGCAGGTGCACCAGGGCTTGTTCATCCAGACATCGGCCCAGTAGCCGTCGGCCGACTCGCGCACGACGTCGATCGTGATGCCGGCCGGCGCCGCGTGCTCCTTGTAGAGGACGGCGGTGTCGACGGCGCCGACGAACGCCGCCTCGGATGTCGACAGCTCGACGGTGAGACTGTCGAGACCGGACTGCTTGAGATACCACTTCGCCTTGTCGAGATCGAAGGTGGCATGCTCGATGTCGTCGGCGAAGAAGCGGTTGGCCGGCGTGATCGGCGTATCCTGGCCGACCAGTCCGTAGCCACGCAGGACCTTGTCGACGATATCCTGGCGATCCATGGCATGCTTGAGAGCGAGGCGGACATTGTTGTCGTCGAACGGTGGCGTGTCCGTGCGCATGGGCAAGGTGTAGTGCAGCGTACCCGTGGCCTCGACAAGATCGACGGCAGGATGCTGCGCCAGGAGGTGCGCCGTCTTGGTGTCGACACGGTCGATGACGTCGACCTGGCCCGACATGATGGCATTCTGGCGCGAGGCCGGGTCGGCGATCGTGGTCATTTCCACGGCGTCGAACCAACCGTAGTCCGTCTTCCAGTAGTTCGCGTGACGCTCCAGACTGGAGCGCACGCCGGGCTCGTACTCGACAACCCGGTAGCTGCCACAGCCGATGCCGGACTTCGGATCGGCGATGTTACCCTCACCGTCACCGGGCTGGATGCCAAGATGGTAGTCGCTCATGATGTAGGGGTAGTCGGCATTGCCTTCCGTGAGCTGGATGACCACCGTATCGCCATCGACGCGCATGTCCTCAACCTGCTCGAACAGGCTCGATACCGCGGAAATCGAATCCTCGCCGCGGTGGTAGTTGAGGCTGGCGACGATGTCGTCGGGCGTAACGGTCTTGCCGTTGTGGAACTCGACGCCCTGGCGGATCTTGAATGTCCAGGTCTTGGCATCGGGGGTGGCGTCCCACTCCTCGGCCAGTTCGGGCGCGAGCTGGTTGGTTGCATCGACGGCCGTGAGGTAGTTGAAGAGGCCGCCCATGCCCATGCTTGAAGAGAAACCGTTCTCGAACGTCGCCGGGTCAAGGGAATCGGTGGTCGAACCGTGGCCCATGCCGATCCTCAGCGTGCCGCCGCGTTGCGGTTCGGCCGCTCTTGCCGCGCCGGATCCCAGCAGGGACGGACCGGCAACCGCCGTGGCGCTGGCGGCAACTGCACCGCCGAGGACGGTGCGCCGTGATGCGCCATTCTTGTGAATTGTGTCATCCATGTCTCATGACCTCCCGTGGTCTGGAAAAGTGACAAAGCCAATGACATGGTCGGCATGATGCCGAACCGTGTCGCCATGATGACAGATCACCCCGATTCAATCCACAAGTTGATCAGCCGGGTGAACCCCGAACTCCTCCGCCTCGCCTGCCGGAACCGGCAAGGCGGTGCCTGCGCTCAGGAAGGGAAAGTCAGTCGTCCAAGGCGCCTGCGAACATAACGCCTCCTCCCGTTGGAATCGTGAACCGTGACGGCCTCTTGCGTCTCATCACCGGCCGAAACCGCTGCTTTTGTTTCAACTACAAATCTGTTCGGATTCGGCGAAGCGCAACGCGGATAGAGCGCATTGACAATCCCCGCCCGGCAGCCACATTGGCAAGCGGAGGCTCGGTCTCGCGTGGTGCCCGCACTTGATGCGTGGCAAGGCCCGGCGAGACGTTGCCTCCTTTTTCATGGTGCCGGCCGCGGATCGTAGGGGTCGGGAACATGGAAGATGCCGTAGGTATCGAAGGCCCGTCCTGCGCGAAGCGGTCCTACGTGTGCTCGTCGCATGCACGCGGCAGGCCTCCGTATCGCCCGGCCCGCACCGTCGTCGGGCTCGCCAACGGGAAAGGCCACGGCACGTGGAAGTCTTGCGAGAAGGTCGCCACGGCCCTCGCGTTTGCAAACTCACCATCGACGACGCCGACGCCCCTGTCGATCAGATCTCGACTTCCGGGCTCGCGGTGAGGGAACATCGCCGAGTGAAATCGACAACAACTGTCGGGGGCCTTGGGGATGCTCATCCATAGCGCTCACGTTGGTATGCGGCCCACGACGATGCGGCCGTGCCGCACTCGCGCTCCACGGCCTCGCACAGCAAGGAGGGGCAGATCGATGCGAACGCCCGGTCAGCACGCTTCAGCGTGGCGTGCATAACATCAGAGACGGTCCCGAGCCGCGGAAAGCGGGCCGCGAGCGCCGGGGAGGTGATCCCTTCCCGGTAGGCCGCATTCTCCCCTGGAACGACCGCAACGACCTTCGCCTCTGTAACCCCGAGCTCCCCTTTCGCCACCATCCTGTCTGCCAGGAGACGCAGGCGCATGAGCTGGTAGAAGGGCTCGTAGAGCAGGTCGTCCATAGGAACCTCGCCGCTGAATGACGACAGTTCGTCCGCGTAAGGCGTGGCATACCTGCATCGACGCGTCCTGCCCGCGTCTCCCGCGCCCTTGTATCGTGCACCCCGGTAGTCCTCGACGTACTTCCATTCCATGAGATAGGCGCGCCGTTCCGCGCCCGTGTTGGCAATGACGAACGCGTCGACGCTGGTGTTGTTGGCCCCCCTCGTCCTGCCGCCCTCAAGCGAGCGTTTGCAGCCGATCCATTCGAACTCGACAGCTGATTTCCTGCCCTCATGGCAGATGTTGACGACATCCCTCACGTCGCTGTCGATCGCCCGGAGCGCCGACGCGATGGCACCGGGTATCCGGGTCAGGGGCAGCATGAAATTGACGCACGCGACCTGGGAGCTCGCCATGTTGCGGGTCGGCCCATTTTCGCCTGACGTGTCGCCGCTACGGGCACTGCGGTGCCATTTGATGTGGCGCTCCCCAAAAAACCGGCGTGCGCCCGTCTCACCCCGCAGCGGCGGATACAGGTTTTCATCCTCGCAGCCGAGGGCCAGCAGATGGTCATGGCGAAGGCCCTTGTCGTCCGACGGAGACTTCGCCCGTTCGCTGATGGTTGGCGACGAATTCCGGAACTCGGCTTGCCGTCGTCGCGCGGCGCGGCCGAAGTTGCTCATGCCGGCCATGATCGATCCGCTCCATCGGAGTGCATGAAGAGGGGAAGGGTATCGAACACTATGCAAGGGCGAATAGAGAGACCCGACAGAAAACCGATACAGGGGGGCCGCCGACTACCCCACTCTTCGCTTTCGGTGGACTCCCTTGGCACGTTCCACGGCGGTTTCCGGAGGCCGCCCGTGGGCCTGGATGGTCGCTTCGTCCCCGCTGACGCCTTCCCGCACGTACTCCGGATTTCAACGCCGCTTCGTCGCGTGACGGTGACGACTGCCACGATTTCACGTCATGCTCGGGGGAAAGGGAAGACTCCAAAGATCTGCCGAGGGACAGCGACGTCGACCACAACGAAGACGCCCGATGCCCTTCTGCAAGCCCGGGGCAAACGTCCTACGCTCAAGGCGGGAGCTTCTGGATTCCGAGAGTGGGGAACTCTTCGGTCGCCTTTGGCAGTTCGCCTTGACCTACTCTGATCGCCGCAGCGTCAATGGAACAACAAGCCGGCCGATGTCGACGTCACGCACCGAACGACTGCTGGCTCCCGAGATTGACCCCGTTGGATCGATGAGTATCAATCTCCGAAAGCGCTGATCGGCATTCGATGCGCGCGCCGGTACCTATCCGAGATGAGGGAAGACCATGAACGACGACACCTCCGCCGACAGCGCGACGGTTCGACCGCACCACCGTCGCGGCCCAGCCTGCCCGTGTGGGGCGGGCGCTACGACCGCTTGCGAGCCTCGCCCTTCGTTCCGTTCTACGAGGACCGCATCGGCCCCGACGCCTCGTTTACGGTCTACAGCGGTCACATGTCACCGGGATACCTCGACGAGGATGTCGAGACCGAGTACTGGCACCTGCGCCGTCAGGCGACGCTGTTCGACGTGCCCGAGCATGCCATCGAGTTCGTCGGTCCGGACGCCGCCCGTTTCCTCGACCGCCTGATGCCGCGCCATGTGGCGTCGATGAAGGTCAGGCGCTGTCGCTACGGCATCATGTGCTATGCCGACGGCGGCATCCTGATGGACGGCATACTCGTGCGCCTGGACGAGGACCGCTTCCGCTACGTGCTGGCCGACGGCGAGATCTTCGGCTGGCTCAAGGCGCACCAGCCGGGCTTCGACGTCGAGATCGTCGACACCACGGACTGGGTGCTGCAGGTGCAGGGTCCACGCTCCCTCGACGTGTTGGCGGCCCTGTGCGACGGCGGTGCGCCCGATCCCTTTCCCTATTTCGGCGCGGCCTGGGTCACGATGGCGGGTGAACCTCTGCTCGCGACCCGCACCGGCTGGACGAGCGAAGTGGGGTTCGAACTCTACGTGCCCGAGAACGCTGACCACGGCGCCCTGTGGGACCACCTGACGGGCGTGGGCGGACGGCACGGTCTGCGTTTCGCCGCAATGGCGTGCATGAACGTCCGCCGCATCGAGGCGGGGATTCTCAACAACGGTACTGACATGTCCCCCGCCATGACGCCCTTTGCCGCGGGCCTGGGCCGTTTCGTCGATCTTGACAAGGAGGGATTCATCGGCCGCGACGCCCTGCTGGCGTCCGACCGGCGGCCGCGGCTGGTGGGCCTGAAGGCCCACGGCAGGATCGAAGCCGGCATGGCGATGAGGCTCGACGGCCAAATGGTCGGACGGCTGACCGTCACCGCCTCTTCGCCCTACCTGGGGCACTACGTCGGCTACGCGCTCTTCGAGGAGGCCGGGGACTGGATCGGCCGCCACGTCACCTGCGGCGACGACGGGGTGCTGGGCGAAACCCTGGACCTTCCCTTCTACGACCCCGAAAAGCTGATTCCGCGGGGCAAGGCAAACGCGAAAGTCTGAGCCGGCGCCGACAGGCGCGGGACTCCGGCGCAGCAACCGCGCCAGGGTGATCGGGCGGGTCTCCGGATTGGCCGTCGCGCCGCCGCCGAGAGACGTGGTGAGAGGGTTTTGCTTCCTGGACGCCCTGTCATGCGCGGCTGCTCGTGATTGACGCGAAAGCCAGCGGGAATCACGGGTTTCCTGCAATCGCCGGGGACTGGACGGGTCAAGGCGGTGCAACGACCTCAGAGAGGTTTCGGGGATATGTCATCCGGCCAGGTGGCACCTGCTTGGCGAACTGGTGGAGCCGACGGGGTGACCATTCTCCGTTCTATCACCGCCTGGTCGAACGTCTGCGGCTGGACGGTATTCGGCTTGGTCGAACCTGAGAATCGCTCCGTATCAAGGCCCAGCGATTCACGCCAGTCTGGGGTGCCGCATCAGGCGATGAGGCGAAAGACGGGCTCTTCTCCTCATTGAACGACGTGAATCGGCTTGAACACTGACGAGAAAGACACATGATTCTCCTCATACAGATCCTATGAGGGCCGCCGTGCGGCCGGCGCTACAGTGCCGTCCTTTCACTCATGAAGAGGAGACGCGCGATGTCCCCGAGGATCGAACCCGTGGCGCCGACCGGTGCCGAGTTTACCACGCTTTATGTGTCGTTTGAGATCAGCCGCAAGAGTTGGGTCGTCGGCATCAAGGGCCCGGCGAGCGACCGTATCGGGCTGCACACGCTGGCGGCTGCGGACGTGAAGGATCTCCGCATCCTGATCGAGCGGCAGCGGACGAAGGCCGGTAAGCGGCTAACCCGGATCCTGCACCAATCTCTATTGGAGGGGGTGGATTCTGTGGTATATGTGAATGATTCCAGTCACATACATATACCGAGGAAGCCACCCCCATGGCGACACACTGTACAGCACGACAACTGGAGTTTGAAGGCCTCGCTCGACGCCGGATTGTGGCCAAATTCGACGGCGGCCGCATGACGTCTGACGGCGGTGCGCTACTGCTGCGGGAGGCCGACAGTCTCTTCAATGTCACAGAACGCGTTGCCGGTGCTTTTGCCGATTATCGTGATCCCGGGCGCATCGAGCACGACGTGACGACCCTGGTGGCGCAGCGCATCTTCGCCCTGGCCCTGGGGTACGAGGACCTCAACGATCATGACCGTCTGCGTGACGACCCCGCCCTGGCCCTGGCCTGCGGCATCGACGACGTGGAGGGAGAGATGAGGGTCCGTGAGCGGGACCGCGGTCATGTGCTGGCGGCATCGAGCACGCTGAACCGCCTGGAACTCTCTCTGCCGGACGAGGCGGGCACGGACCGCTACAAGAAGATCGTGGCCGACCACGATGTTCTGGACCGTCTTCTCGTGGACCTGTTCCTGGAGAGCCACGGCGAGGCGCCCGGGGAGATTGTCCTGGATCTCGATGCCACCGACGATCCGATCCACGGCCATCAGGAAGGCAGGCACTTCCACGGCTACTACGATCACCATTGCTTCCTGCCGCTCTTTATCGTCTGCGACGAGCACATCCTGTGCTGCCGGCTGCGATCCGCCGACCGCGGCGCGGCGGCTGGCTCGGTTGCCGAACTGTCGCGGATCGTGGCGCAGATCCGGCGCGCGTGGCCCACGACCCGGATCATGGCACGGGGCGACTCTGACTTCGGTACCGAGGAGGTCATGGCCTGGTGCGAGGCCCATGACGTCGACTATGTCTTTGGATGCGGGCAGAACTCCCGGCTGAACGCCATGATCTCCAGGGAACTCGAGAGGTCGAGGCGGCGCTGCCTGGTGTCGGGCAAGGCCTCCAGACGGTATCGGGATCTGCGGTATCGCACACTCACCTCATGGTCCCGCGAGCGCCGTGTGGTGGCCAAGGCCGAGTGGCTGCCGGGGCTGCGCGGCAGGAATGCCCGCTACGTGGTGACCAACATCTCCAGGAAGAAGGTGAGTGCCCGGACGCTCTACGAGACCCTGTACTGTGCCCGGGGCGACATGGAGAACAGGATCAAGGATCAGCAGCTGTGGCTGTTCTCCGACCGCACGTCGGCCCACATCATGCGGGCCAACCAGCTGCGCATGTACTTCTCGGCCTTCGCCGGCGCTATCGTCGACATCGTGCGCCGCGTCGGTCTGAAGGGCACCGCCTGTGCCCGCTGGCGCGTCGACACCATCCGCTCCCGGTTGTTCAAGCTTGCCGGCAGGATCGCGAAGACGGTGCGCCGGATCCGCCTCTGTCTGGCCTCGGCCTTCCCCTTGCAGGAGGTGTTCGCCCGCACCCTCGTCAACCTGCGCGCCGCGGCCCAAGCCCCGCCGGGGTAGCTCTCGCAACATCCCTTCACAGACTGATGCCAGCGTCTCCCGCAGACGTCGGGAAAGGCGTGCCTGGCGCACGCCCCGGCACCGCCACAAACATCAGGAAACGGCCTTCGACCTCGCCGACTTGCCAAAATGCATCAAAAATCGATCCGAATTACGCTATAAATCCGTCATCACCGCGCTCAGCGTGATCCTCGCTTGCGCCCCAGGCTGAAAACGAGGCCATCGCTCCAGGTGGTGACGAATGCGGGCTAAAGCACGGCGTTCTGCATTCGTCTTGATCCGGCCTGTCCTCGCGCGAGAGGGTCTTCCGATCCATTCATTCATCTTGATCGGAGGGTTTTGTCATGTCGGACGATGTTTTGGCGACGCCGGTGGACGGCTCTGCCCATGAGCGTGGCGACGAGGCCAAGTGGCGTGCCTTGATGGTGGATTTCGAGCGCTGGGAGGGCTCGCAGGTCAGTTTCTGCGAGGCCCGCGGGGTGCCGCGGAAGTCGTTCCAGAACTGGCGCCGCCGGTTTGGTCTGACTGCCGCCAGGCCCCGCCGCAAGCGCGGCGGCTTTGTCGAGTTGGCGACGGCACCCGACCCGGGCTGGGATGTCGAGCTTTCGCTGGGCGACGGGGTGGTACTCCGCCTGCGGCGGTCCTGATGCTGGGCGGCTGGCCGGCGGGCGGCATCTGGCTTTCTGTGGAGCCGGCGGACATGCGCCGCAGCTTCGACGGTCTGAGCGCGCTGGTGGCGAGCCATCTCGGGGAGAACCCGGCGAGCGGGCGCTGGTACGTGTTCATCAACCGGCGGCGCACGATGGTGAAGGTTCTCGGCTTCGAGCACGGCGGGTTCTTCATCTGGTCCAAGCGCCTGGAGCAGGGCCTGTTCGCCCCGCCCCGGTGCGCCGGGCACAGGTCGCTGTCACTGTCGCGGACCGAACTGGCGGCGTTGCTGGAGGGGATCGACATCACCGTACGGCGCTACCGCAAGCGTTATGCCGTCCCCCTGGCTCATGCGTGAAGCCGCACCGCTCAGATGTCGGATGTCAAGGAGAAGGGCGGCCCGATGATGCCGGGAGCATTCCGGTTGTTGGTGCCGGGCACCGGTAACGTGACCACGCTCAACGGAGTTCCGCGGTCCTGCGTCGCGTCCGTAGCCGCGCGGCGGTTCGATCTCCCCGAGGGCCTCGATGTCGGCTTCGACGTAAGCGGCTAAAGCACGGCGTTCTGCATTCGTCTTGATCCGGCCTGTCCTCGCGCGAGAGGGTCTTCCGATCCATTCATTCATCTTGATCGGAGGGTTTTGTCATGTCGGACGATGTTTTGGCGACGCCGGTGGACGGCTCTGCCCATGAGCGTGGCGACGAGGCCAAGTGGCGTGCCTTGATGGTGGATTTCGAGCGCTGGGAGGGCTCGCAGGTCAGTTTCTGCGAGGCCCGCGGGGTGCCGCGGAAGTCGTTCCAGAACTGGCGCCGCCGGTTTGGTCTGACTGCCGCCAGGCCCCGCCGCAAGCGCGGCGGCTTTGTCGAGTTGGCGACGGCACCCGACCCGGGCTGGGATGTCGAGCTTTCGCTGGGCGACGGGGTGGTACTCCGCCTGCGGCGGTCCTGATGCTGGGCGGCTGGCCGGCGGGCGGCATCTGGCTTTCTGTGGAGCCGGCGGACATGCGCCGCAGCTTCGACGGTCTGAGCGCGCTGGTGGCGAGCCATCTCGGGGAGAACCCGGCGAGCGGGCGCTGGTACGTGTTCATCAACCGGCGGCGCACGATGGTGAAGGTTCTCGGCTTCGAGCACGGCGGGTTCTTCATCTGGTCCAAGCGCCTGGAGCAGGGCCTGTTCGCCCCGCCCCGGTGCGCCGGGCACAGGTCGCTGTCACTGTCGCGGACCGAACTGGCGGCGTTGCTGGAGGGGATCGACATCACCGTACGGCGCTACCGCAAGCGTTATGCCGTCCCCCTGGCTCATGCGTGAAGCCGCACCGCTCAGATGTCGGATGTCAAGGAGAAGGGCGGCCCGATGATGCCGGGAGCATTCCGGTTGTTGGTGCCGGGCACCGGTAACGTGACCACGCTCAACGGAGTTCCGCGGTCCTGCGTCGCGTCCGTAGCCGCGCGGCGGTTCGATCTCCCCGAGGGCCTCGATGTCGGCTTCGACGATGATCTGCAGGCGTTCTCCTTAAGGCCGTGTCGCGCAGGGAGTCCGGGAGCCTCTCGAGACAGTCCCGATAATGCTCCTGCAGCGCGCCTCCTCGGCCACCGCATCGCACCAGCGCTGGGCGCGGGAGCGCCGGTCACGGGGCGTACGGTAGCGGACGGGGCGGTTGCCGGCCTTGAGCCGTTCGCGGTATCGGCGCTGCTTCTCGGCGGGTGTCAGGGCCATGATGGATCTCCTTGTCATGCACCGTCCCCGGGGTCGGCCTGAAGCCGCACTGCGGGCGTGATGTCGGAGGTCATCGGGTTGTCGGCGAACAGTGTCTTCCACCGCCGCGGCGTCAGCTCGTCGACCCGGGAGGCCGGGTGGTGAGCGATGCGCAGCAGGACGTCGATCAGCCAGATGCGGGGATCGACGCCCTGCATCCGGCAGGTGGCGAGCAGACCGTTGGCGATGCCGATGTGCTCGGCACCGAGTTCGCTCCAGGCAAAGAGCCAGTTCTTCTGGCCGAGCTTGGGGTCCCTGATCTTGTTCTCGATGATATTGGTATCCAGCGGCACATCCGGGTTGGCGAGGAACACTTCCAGCGTGGTCTTGCGCTCGACGGCGTACGTGATGGCCTTGCGGATGGGGTGCTTCGGCGTCAGCGCCGGATCGTCAAGCGTCCTCTCGCACCAGGTCCAGATCCTGTCGACCACCGCGCGCGAGCGCGTCTGTCGCGCCGCCAGGCGTTCGGCTGCCGGTGCCGAGAGGATCTCCTCCTCGACTGCGTAGAGTTCGCCGATCATCGCCAGCATCGCCCCGGCCATCGCCGGGTGGCTGTCCTTGTGCTCCCAGAAGTTGCGGCGAGCATGGATCCAGCAGCCCTGGTGGGTGACCGCCCCGTCGCGCGCCTCGACCCAGGCCTTGTAGGCGCCGTAGCCGTCGCTCACCAGGACTCCGGCATACTCGCCGAGGAACGCGGCCACATGCTCGTGCCGGCGGGAGGTGGCGAAGGGGAACACCACCTCGCCCTCCTCGCCGAGCATCGGCCAGAAGAAGCCTTTCTTCATGGCTCCGGGCTTGCCCGGATGGCGCCCGGCCCGGATCGGCGTCTCGTCCATCTGGATGACGGCGCTTTCCAGCACCGAGCGCCACTGCGCCTCGTGGATCGGCTTCAGGAGCGCGATCGCCCGGTTGGCCCACAGGCTCAGGCTTCCCCGGTTGATGGTGATGCCGGCGGCGGCCAGCATCCGGTGCTGACGGTAGAGCGGCAGGTGCCAGAGGAACTTGTCGATGATGAGGCCGGCAACGAAGGAGACATCGGCGCAGCTGTTCTTGAACACGCTTTCGCGGGCCGGCGCGCCCACCAGGGCGCCGGTCTGGCGGATCTTCGCCGTGACGTGGCGATAGCGGATGACGACGTGCCGGTAGTCGAGGGTGGCGATGCGGCAGTGGATGCGCTCCGAGACCACCTCGTAGTCGTCCTCGGACAGCCCCTCGATCTGCGGCGGCGTCACGGTGATGTCGACGACCGGGGCCTTGTGGTCGAAGCGCAGCCCGCTGTCGTTGAGGGCATCGCCGCGATCCTTCTTGCGGCCGGGCTTTCCGCCCGCCCGCCGGCGTGCCGTATCGGCGACGCCGGCGGCGTCCGCGGTGTCCTTGCGCTTCTCCGAGCGCGAGCCGTAGAGGTCGCGTTGCAGCTGGACGATCTGGGTGGTCAGGGTGGCGGCCTGTGCCGCGAGGTCGGCGATCTGCCCCTCCTGGGCGGCGATCGTGGCCGCCATGGCGGCCTTGTCCGCCGCCAGCCGCCCGGCGAGCGCGATCAGCGACGAGAGCGCCTCTGCGGCCTCTCCCGGAAGGGCGCCGCCGGCGAGCAGACGGGTGAGATCGCGGCCGAGCTCGTCGACCGCGCGGACATCCGGCGATGCCTTCATGCCTCGGCCTCGACGGCCATCAGCGCCGCCAGCACCGCCAGCCGCTCGGCTCGCGGCATCGCTTGATAGCGGCGGCCCCAGCTCGCCGCCTTGCGCTTGACGGTCTGGCGATGGGTGAAGTTGCGCCCGGCGCACGACACCCAGTGCACCCGGTCGGGCTCGAAGTTGAACCACAGCTTCTCGGTGACGATGCAGGACTGGTTGTTGACCTGGATCTCGAGCGAACGCCAGCCGGCCAGATGGTCGTCGTAGAGCCGGCAGGGATAGCCGGAGACCATCACCTGACAGGGCAAAGACTTCAGAATGCCGAGAAGCGCCGCATGGTCGGCGTCCGTATAGTCGAAGCGGTAGCGGCGCTCTGAGCGGCGCGTCGACTGCACATAAGGCGGGTCGCTGTAGACCAGCTCGCGGCCCTCGAACGCGAAGTCCGACAGGAAGCGGTGACAGCAGCCGTGGTGAAGCTCGACCGGGTAGTCGCAGCGGAAGCTGTCGATGGCCCGGCGGTTGAGATCGATGCCGACCGAACGCAGCGACGGCGGCTTGCGCTTCATGATCGCGCCGCCGCCAAGATGCGTCTCCACATAAAGATCATGCGGCGGCATCAGGCTCACAATCGCCTGGCAGAGCCCCGTCGTCGCCTTCGATCCGTACCATGCCGCCATCAAACCCCTCCGACGCTGTGCGCCCGAACGGCAGCTCAATAGGACGGACCGCCTATGCTGTCAAACGGAAATCCTCCTCAAATCGACGCCGCGGTTTAATCGCTTACGCTTCGACGATGATCTGCAGGCGTTCTCCTTAAGGCCGTGTCGCGCAGGGAGTCCGGGAGCCTCTCGAGACAGTCCCGATAATGCTCCTGCAGCGCGCCTCCTCGGCCACCGCATCGCACCAGCGCTGGGCGCGGGAGCGCCGGTCACGGGGCGTACGGTAGCGGACGGGGCGGTTGCCGGCCTTGAGCCGTTCGCGGTATCGGCGCTGCTTCTCGGCGGGTGTCAGGGCCATGATGGATCTCCTTGTCATGCACCGTCCCCGGGGTCGGCCTGAAGCCGCACTGCGGGCGTGATGTCGGAGGTCATCGGGTTGTCGGCGAACAGTGTCTTCCACCGCCGCGGCGTCAGCTCGTCGACCCGGGAGGCCGGGTGGTGAGCGATGCGCAGCAGGACGTCGATCAGCCAGATGCGGGGATCGACGCCCTGCATCCGGCAGGTGGCGAGCAGACCGTTGGCGATGCCGATGTGCTCGGCACCGAGTTCGCTCCAGGCAAAGAGCCAGTTCTTCTGG
>CBDBNO010000006.1:0-63107 GCA_965207785.1 Alphaproteobacteria bacterium
CGAATCTATCCGCGTCCGCAACTCGGGACAGGGAGGGAATCCATGGCCACAACTCGATTCACTCAAGCACGTAGCGCGTCTATCGCCCGAAGGTCCGATCGTACCAGGACAGGTGATTCACCGCACCCACCGCTGCCTCATGGCAATCGGCACCCCCGGAGTCCGAATCCGAATTACTGGAGTCAGGCGATCCCGGCCAAGACAAACGGCACCATGGTCGCACCAAACCCCCAGTCCGGCGCCATGCACCGTTACTGGAGCAGGTCATGGAAACTGTCGAGTGTAAGTCGGAAGCGATGCCGAGTAGCCCATTCCTGCTTGATGTGATCGGCCTCTGCGATGTTCAACAAGCCTTCGCGAATCATCGAGAGGACGAGGTCTTGCGTGGCGAGGATGCGCAGGGTTGCGCTGGCACTGCGCGCATGGCTGGCGGCAAGGCGATCGTCGATAGCGAGGATGTAGCCGCGGCTGACGGCGAGCGCGATGGCGGAACACTCGCCGGCACCAAGACGCCCGGTCGCCATCATGGATCCGAAGAGTTGAAGCTCTGCCAGCGTTGCTACACGGGTTTCCGAGATGGCGCCCGCACCGACAGCTGCGGCAAAGCGCTGTTGCTGGTCGGGATACCGGTCTGTGATTTCTACCGCTACGTGATCAGTGACGATGAATGCGTGAGAGAGCCCGGCGAGCAGGTCCGTCCGGTCGATGCGCAGAAAATTGATGAGCACTGACGCGTCGGTGACGATGATCGCCGGCCGGTGTTCTCCCACGAGCCGTGTCATTCACTGCGAGCCGCCTCGGCAAGGTTGAGGAGAGTGTCTCCATCGATCCGGAGAGTCGTACTCAGCTCCAGCACCCTGCCACGGGATATCTCCTCGCGGCGATAGGCTTCGATGGCAAGGTGGGCGATTTCGTTGCGGAGTTCCCGGTCCCAGTAGCGTTGCTTCTCCCGTACCCCGACATCGGCGAACATGCTGAGCGCCTTGAGGTACTTGCGCCCAAAGCGCTCCTGTTGGAGAAGGCCTCCGCATTCCCGGTCGGAAATGTACCGAAGGCTCTTCAACCGATAGACTGCCGCCTGGTAGCTCACGCCAAAGTGATGCGCGAGCAGGGCGTTGTCCTTGTAGGTGATGCGTTGCGATCGAGCCGGCGCACGTTGAGGTGCTTCGATACGGCCGCCGCTGGCTGCGTCGAAGATCGCGTGGTCCTGGCGGGTCGGCAGGCCCTTGTCGAGGTTCCGCAGGGAGGCGTGGACCCCACCCCTCGGCATGAGGAACGCGGCTGCGAATGCATTCGCGCGCTTTTCGACCAATTCGGACGAATTGTTGGTGCTGGAGACGGAGATGTTGCCGTTTCGATCCAGCAGGGCATGAGCATACTCATGAGCGTAGGAAAAGCGCTTCCGCCCCTTCGCATGGGACGAGTTTACGAGGATTGCGAGACCGATGCTGGGATGGCGCAGGAACAGCCCCGACACTCCGTCGGGGAGTGTGACACCGGAAACCCAGATTCCCTGAGAGGCAATGAGCTCGGAAACGTCGGCGATCGGCGCGTTGCCGATACCAAGTCTGCGGCGTTCCTGTTCGGCGGCCTCCTCTCCCTGTGCCACCGCACCGCCGGGCGAGCGGGGAATCCGTATCTGGTAACTGGGCGGGCCGGACCGGAGTTCGGTGCCCAACAGTTGCTCCAAGGTGACGCCTTCGCGACAGAGGTGAACGCAACGGGCGACCTGCTCGCGCGTGGCTGGATCCGTCTCAAGGCCTGGCGCGGCGCGATGGAGGGCAAACAAGACATCCCGGTCCTCCTCTCGGGGTTCTTCCTGCAGGAGGTCGGCGACGGAACGAAGGTAGAGCTCGGAGAGTCGAGTCAGTTCGAGGGTCGAAACGGATCGGCTGCCAGCCTCGAGTTGCGTGATCGCGGTGCGCGGAAGGCCGAGTGCCTTCGCCACGACCTGCTGGCTGAGACCGCGGGTTTCCCGGGCCGAGCGCAATCGTGATCCCAGTTCCCTGGCGTCCATGGTGTCCTCCTCCTGGTTGAAGCAGACCTGAATCAGCGATACTGGGTTGAGTTTCCGAATTCGAACATAAAATGTCAAGAACGTCCAGTGACAGTTGGAAGATCAAACTTATCTGTATGCTGTGTCGATCCAGATGCGCGCGGTGAAGGCGTGTCGTAGCAACGGTCTCAAGAGCCGGATCGGAACCGGCCAAGGAAGGAACGAGGAGACGCCATTGACAGGAGAAGACAAACAGCCCGACCAACGGAAGCGCCGCCTTCTGTGCATTGATGGCGGCGGCATTCTGGGCGCGTTTCCGGCGGCCTTCCTGACCGAACTGGAACAGCACCTCGACCGTCCGATCGGATCGTATTTCGACCTGATTGCCGGCACCTCGACCGGGGGAATCATCGGTATCGCGTTGGCACTCGGGCATTCGGCCGAGGAGATACTGGCGCTCTACGAAGACAAGGGGCCGGCCATCTTCGGTCAGGACCGGGGCGTGCTCCGGAATCTCGTGAGCAAGCGCCTCCGCGGAATTCGCTGGCTCTACCGCAACAAGTATGGCTCAGAAGCCTTGCGCGGTGCACTTCGCGATGTTCTGGGTGATCGCCGCATCGGCCATGCCAGGACACGTCTGATTGTACCTGCATGGAACCCCTCCGCGCGATCTGTCTACATCTACAAGACCGCGCATCACCCCCGGCTCCGAACGGATTACCGGTCGTTCGCCGTAGACGCGGCCCTGGCCACTGCCGCCGCACCCACCTACTTCCGCCATCACGTGACACAGCATGACGTTGGCCTGCTCGACGGCGGCGTGTGGGCAAACAACCCGGTTGCCATTGCGGCGGTCGAGGCCATCGGGGTGCTGGGTTGGCCCCGCGAGAGCCTGCACGTCTTGAGCCTCGGGTGCCTGGAGGAGACCTACACCGTCCCGAAGCGGGCAGGCCTAGGAACACTCGGGACCAAAGCCATCAAACTCCTCATGGACGGCCAGTCGCACGGCGCCATGGGGATGGCAAAGCTGCTGACCGGGCACGAGCACGAGCGCAAGGCGGTGTACCGGATCAACCAGACGGTTCCGTACGACGCATTCCCGATGGATGACGCCCGAACGATCCAGGACCTCAAGGGTCTGGGACACTCGAAGGCCCGTGAGGCACTGCCGGAGCTGGATCGCGTGTTCCTGGATCGCCCCGCCGAAATGTTCACCCCTGTTCACCAATTGGAAGAGAATTGCCATGACGATCAGAATTGACGCTTACGCGACCTTCTTGGAGAAGGTCGCGGAGGACATCGACATTCCACCCGCCAAGCATCAGGAGGCCGTCGACCGATACCATGCGGTCGGGCACTGGCTCGAGGGGGGTGACTATCCGGACGGTGCCCACGCGCCCGACATCTATCCTCAGGGATCATTCCGTCTGGGGACGGTAGTGCGACCCATGAGGGGCGGCGTTGAGGCGGACTTCGACATCGATCTCGTGTGCGAGTTGCAAATCGCGAAGGAATTGACCGATGCGAGCACGGTGAAGCGGGTTGTCGGCGAACGTCTGCGAGACAATGAACGCTATCGCAAGATGCTCGACGACGAGGGAAAACGGTGCTGGACGCTGATTTATGCCGAGCAGGACGGCATTGGGTTTCATCTGGATGTTCTCCCGTCAGTACCGGCCCCGCAGTCACATTTCGACACGTCCGTCGCCATCACGAACCGTCAAGGGCGCCTTTACGACTGGTCTGCCAGCAATCCCAGAGGGTACGGCGACTGGTTCGACGGGAAGAACCGGGCGGCGTTCCTGCGAGTGTCAACGCAGCAGAAACAGGCAATCAGAGCGCGGGCGGCGGGGGTCTTTGCCTCCGTCGACGATGTCCCCGATCTGCTGGTTCGCACCCCCCTCCAGCGGTCGATCCAGATCATGAAACGGCACCGGGACATGATGTTCAGTCGCGGGAGGAACACCGACCACGCGCCGATCTCAATGATCATAACGACCCTGGCGGCGCATCTGTACGGGGGCGAAGGCGATGTGTATTCGGCGCTGACGGCAATCGTCTCGAAGCTGCACGGACATGCGGGGCTCGTCGAGAACCACTCGATCGGACAGGCGCTTGCTTCGCTCGAGCTTGTTCGCCGCCTGCCAGACGGGACGTGGTACATCGGAAACCCGGTCAATGCCGCAGAGAACTTCGCTGACCGCTGGCATGAGGACAACCATGCCCGGGCCCGGGCGTTTTTCCAATGGGTCGACGCACTCAACAACGACCTGATCGAGATCATTGCCGAGAACCGGCTGGCAACAGCGCGGGACCGGCTCGCGGCGGCCCTCGGACCCGCGGCGGTAACGGCGCATCTTGGCCTCGTCACTCTGACTGAGGCCGCTACCAGTCGGGCGCGCGTGCGCATCGATAGACCAGCGAGGCCCTGGAGACCTTGAGTGAGGGTGAACCTGGCGGAGGAAATCGCGGAGTTGCGTCAGGTGTACGGTGGCCTGACCCGGCTTCGCGAAATGGAAAACGCCGTTGTGGTGTTCGGACCGTTACCGTTCGAGGCGTCGGCTGAGGGGCTCGAAACGATCGAGGACACGTTCGAGATTGACCTGATCGTTCCCGACGCCTATCCGGAGGCGCTGCCTTGGGTACGTGAAACCAGTGGCAGAATCAGGGACGACTACGGACATGTGGAACCGGACGGGAAACTGTGCCTGGCGGTCCCGATCGAGGAGCGGTTGGTATTCCGGCGGGACCCTTGCTTGTGCGGATTCGTGACGGGTCTCTTGATTCCGTACTGCTATGGTTATTGCTTCTGGGAACGGCACGGCGTTCATCCGTTCGGCGAGCGAGAGCACGGGCACGCAGGAATCGTCCGGTTCTACATGGACAAGTTCCATCTTGATGACGAGATACAGGCGCTGGAAGTCGTGTTCCATCTGTTCCAGCATGGCTATCGAGGACATCACAATTGCCCTTGCGGTAGCGGTGCCAAGTTGCGCACCTGTCACGGACCTGTATTGCTGGAACTCAGTCAGAACCATACGGCGGAGACCGCGCGGTTCGATCTGGAGGCGATCCTTGCGCATTCCGTCAACATGGGCGACAGGGGAGAGTTGGACTTTCCCAGGCAGCTAGGGCAGAGGATTTTGAGCCGATTGCAAGGATCGAGAGATCGCCCGCGCCGCTGAAAGCAACAAGATGGTCGAAGCGGTACCAAGGGGGCATGGCGCCGGCGGCGAAATCGGCGAGAAACCCGACAACGAGAGGGACGACCGCGGAGTTCAATCTTGCGTCGGTGCACAAGGACTGAAACCAAGCCGCGGAAAACACCTCCGCGACTCACGGTGAGCCTTGACCTGAGACAGCGCCTAAGTGGCGCGATAGATCTCGCTTGGTACGCCGCCACGCCTCGGTGAGTTCGACCGCCGCCCCCGACTGTCCGACTGCGGTGACAGCATCGGATCGTCAATGCCGCCGCATTTGGCGCCGCCGCCGTCTGGCAAGAGAATTGCAAGGGCGGCAGTGGTTTGGCCCAGTTGCTGCGTTGTCCAGAAATCGATCGTTTTGGCGACACTTCCTGAAGGGCAGGCACGGATCCTCTCGTGGACCATGTCGCGCTCGAACTCGGCCAGCGCCCCGAGGACATGGAAGACGAGAGAACCCGTGCCGGACCGGAGGCCGACCGGCGGCGCTCGACGATGACGCCATCGCAGCGGCGCGAGCCCTGCTCCCGGATCCCTCCATTCCCGTAAGCGACATTGCCCGCCACGTCGGAGTCTCGCGTGTGACACTCTACAAGTACAGTCTTAGCGAACGGCTGGCGGCTGCAAGACGACCGGGTGCACCATGAAGCGGGCTGTCTATGTCGAGACATCGGTCGTTAGCTATCTGACATGGCCGTCCGCGGAATCTGGTCATCGCGGCAAATCAGGCCATCACGCGCGAATGGTGGGCCAATGTCGCTGACAGATTCGAGATCTACGCGTCGCAGCTTGTGGATTCCGAAGCGGGTGCGGGCGATTCCGACGCCGCCTCGGACCGGCTGGCGATTCTCGACGCCATGACGCTTCTCGGGTCCACAGCCGAGGTCGCGACTCTTGCACGGCTGCTCGTCGAGGGTGGTGCAGTTCCCCGGCACGCCGCTGACGATGCAGTGCATATCGCCATCGTCACAGCGAGCGGCGTCGATTTCCTGATCACGTGGAACTTCCGGCACATCGCCAATGCCGCGTTGCGCGGCCGGATCAACCGGGTGTGTCTTGAGGCCGGCTACGAGCCGCCGATCAAATGCACACCGAATGAACTCATCGAGGCGCCTGATGTCAATTCGACCGACCGACCCGATCGTCGCCTAGATCCGGGCCGTGCGCGCCGCGCACGCCGCCAGCTTCGACTACGACATTGATGCGATTTTCCGGGACATTCAAGCGATGGAAAGGACGTCCGGCCGTACGTTCGTTCGCTTGCGGCCGCCTCGAGGCGCGCCGGAGGCCGGAGGGACCGGTCCGTCACCCGGCAAGAATGGTGGGCGTACTGCGGGCTTCCCGAAAGGGTAGCGTGGAGAACGAGGCCTGCCATAGTTTGCCAGAGGGTCCGGGCTTACACCGAAAACCGCACCCATCTGCCTTTCAGGAATCCCCTTGGTGTGACGCGTGGTCCGTGGTGATGACGCGCACGGCGCTGGGACTCATGACGAGGGACTGGGTGACGATTCTGGCGCCGTCGTCACGGACACCCTTCAGCAACCAGCCATCGGTCACGCCGGTCGCACAGAACACCACGTCGCCCGATGCCAGTTCGCCGATGGAGAAGATGCGATCCGGATCGGTGATTCCCATGGCGCGGGCCCGGTTGCGTTCACCGTGATCGCGAAAGGCCAGGCGACCCTGAAACTGGCCGCCGACACAACGCAGGGCGGCTGCGGCCAGCACGCCTTCCGGAGCGCCGCCTATGCCTAAGTAGATGTCGATGCCGGTCTCCGGTCTGGTCGTGGCAATCACGCCTGCGACATCGCCGTCCTGGATGAGCCGGACGCGCGCACCGGTCTTCCTCACCTCCCGGATCAGCTCGTCATGGCGCGGACGGTTGAGGATCAGCGCGACAAGATCATCGGTCCTGTTGCCCCTCGCCTCGGCAAGACGCTCAATGTTCTCGCCTGGCGACCGGTCGAGTCCGACAACGCCTTCCGGCAGATCGGCTCCGACGGCGATCTTCTCCATGTAGGTATCCGGGGCATGGAGGAGCCCTCCGGCGCCGGAAAACGCCAGGACAGCCAGCGAATTGGCTCCTCCCGTCGCACAGAGCGTCGTGCCCTCGAGCGGATCAAGGGCGATGTCGATGCGCGCACCCGTTCCCGTGCCGACCTCCTCGCCGATGTAGAGCATCGGCGCCTCGTCGCGCTCTCCCTCGCCAATCACCACGTGGCCCTGCATGTCGATGCGGTTGAGAGCGCGTCGCATGGCATCGACAGCCGCCTGGTCGGCGGCCTTTTCGTCGCCGCGTCCGACATGACGGGCAGCGGCAATGGCCGCCGCCTCGCACACTCGCGCCGCGTCGAGAACAAGGTGTTCAACGCTCGTCACGGATGTCGTTCCCGACTGCGTCATACCCGCTCGATGCGGATGGTGACCGGAGGCTCGGTCACCGTGTCCAGAGCGGCAATACGATCGCAGGCCCGGCGCATCGACGCCTCCTCCGCCTCGTGGGTCGTCATCACCACCGGTACGGTCTCTCCGGGATCCCGGCCTCGCTGCAGAAGGCTGCCCAGGGAGATCTGTTCATCGCGCAGTATCGCGGAGATGTCCGCCATGACACCGGGCTGGTCGATCACCATCAGGCGCACGTAGTACTCGCCATGACGCTGGTCGATTGCCACCGACGGATGATGGACCAGTTCGGTACCAGGGACGGCGAACATGGCGTGACGGACGCCCCGGGCGATGTCGGCAAGATCGGCGACCACGGCCGTCGCCGTCGGGCCCGCCCCCGCTCCTGCCCCGATCAGTGTTGTCACCGGGGCCGCATCACCCTCGATGACGACGGCATTGAAGACACCGTCGATGTGCGCGATCGCACCATCCTCGGGCACCATCGTGGGATGTACCCGCTGTTCGATGCCGCCGTTAGCAGCCTGGGCGATGGCGAGCAGCTTGATGCGGTAGCCGAACTCGCGGGCGAAGGCGATATCCATCGGCGTGATGTCCTGTATCCCCTCGACATGTACTCCCTCAAAGTCCACCGGACGACGGAACGCCAGGGCGGCCAGGATCGCGAGCTTGTGCGCCGCATCGCCACCACCGATGTCGAGGGTGGGATCAAGCTCGGCATAGCCCAGACGCTGCGCCTCGCCGAGGACGTCGTCGAAGGCCGCGCCGTGCTCGCGCATGGCTGTGAGAATGTAGTTCGACGTGCCGTTGAGGATGCCGTGGACGCGCCGCACCCGGTTCGCCGCCAGTCCCTCGCGGAGCGTCTTGATCACAGGGATGCCGCCGGCGACCGCCGCCTCGTAGCCGACATGGACGCCGGCATTGTCGGCAGCTGTCGCGAGTTCCGTTCCGTGAATGGCGAGCAGCGCCTTGTTGGCCGTCACCAGGTGCTTGCCGGCGGCAATGGTGCGCCTGGCAAGATCGAGAGCCACGCCGTCCTCGCCACCGATGAGTTCGACGACAACCTCGATCCCGGGATCGTCCGCAAGATCCAGCGCATCGTCGAACCAGTGGCAGTCGCCGAGGTCGAGTCCCCGGTCGCGACCGCGATCCCTCGCCGACACCCCGGTGATGGCGATCCTGCGGCCGCACCCGGCCTCGATGAGACCGGCGTTGCGCCGCAGCAGCCCGATGACGCCGGAGCCAACCGTCCCCAGCCCGGCAATTCCAATGCCGAGAGTCGCCATCAGTTCCCGTTTTCCGGGTATGGCCAGGATTCCAGTTCTTGCCGGACCGCTTCCCTGACCTCGAGAAGCTCGTCAACGGCGCCGTCAAACTCCTCCTGGGTCACGGTATCGGGAGGGGTGTCCGGCACGGAAGCCAGACGGGGCCAGGAATCGCCGCTGCAGCCGGACAGCATCGACAATGCGACGGCAAGCGCCAGGACAACACGTCCCGGCAACATCACGCTTGAGGTGGCCTGATGAGCCATTGTATACCCTGATCTCGCACGGTTGCCGATCGCGCAAGGGTAACCTATCGCGTCCGGGGCAGTCGCTCAACCGGCCTTGAACTCCCGACAACGGAACCGCAGACGATGACCGAGACCGACTTCAGTGCCCGGGACTGGCAAGCTGTCGCCGAGCGCAGCAGCCGGCTGGTTCAGGAATTCCTGTCCCACCAGGACCACTCCATGGAGGACATGAGGCGCATGAACGAGGTGTTCATGGACGCCTTCACCCGCCTGATGAAGGACCCGGAGAAACTCGTCGAGGCCCAGGCCGGACTGTGGCGCGACTACATGAACCTGTGGCAGACCACCACCCGGAGAATGATGGGAGAGGACGTCCAGCCCGTCATCGAGCCGGAGGCCGGCGACAAGCGGTTCCGCGATGACCAGTGGTCCAGTGACGCCGTGTTCGATCACATCAAGCAATCCTACCTGCTGTGCTCCAACTGGCTGCAATCCCTGATGGGCGCTGTCGACGGGCTCGACGCGCGAGATAGACGGAAACTCGACTTCTACACACGGCTCTTCATCGACGGCGTGTCGCCGACCAACTTTGCCGCGACCAATCCGGAAGTGTTGAGGGCCACGGCCGACAGCAAGGGCGAAAATCTCGTCAAGGGCCTTGCCAACCTTCTCGAGGATCTCGAGAGGGGCAAGGGCCGGCTCGCCATCCGCACGGTCGACGAGAACGCCTTCGAGGTGGGCGGCAACATCGCGGTCACTCCGGGCAAGGTCGTCTTCCGCAACGAGCTCATGGAGCTCATCCAGTATGCGCCGACGACCGAGAAGGTCCGTCGGCGGCCCCTGCTGATCATCCCTCCATGGATCAACAAGTACTACATCCTGGATCTCAGCCCGCAGAATTCGTTTGTGCGCTGGGTGGTCGACCAGGGACACACGGTGTTCATCATTTCCTGGATCAATCCCGATGCCTCCCTCGCCGACAAGACCTTCGCGGACTACATGATCGAGGGGCCCGTGGCCGCACTCGATGCCATCGGCGAGGCCACCGGAGAGGACAGGATCAACGCCCTGGGATACTGCATCGGCGGCACCCTGCTCGCCTGTACGCTGGCTCACCTGGCGGTGAAGGACGACCGGCGTGTCGCCTCGGCGACCTTTCTGACGACGCTGGTCGAATTCGAGGACGTCGGCAACGTCGAGATCTTCATTGACGACGACCAGATCAGCAGCCTCGAGAGCGCCATGAATGAACGCGGCTTTCTCGACGGCTCGGAGATGGCCGCGGTGTTCTCCACCCTGCGCGCCAACGACCTCATCTGGTCCTTCGTCATCAACAACTATCTGCTCGGAAAGGACCCCTTCCCCTTCGACATTCTTTACTGGAACAGCGATTCGACCCGGCTTCCCGCCGCCATGCACAGCTACTACCTGCGGCGCATGTATCTCGAGAACCTGCTCGTCCAGCCCGGCGCACTGGAACTCGGCGGCACACCGATCGACCTCTCGGCCATCGAGGTGCCGGCCTATCTGCTGTCGACGCAGGACGACCACATCGCGCCCTGGATGTCGACCTACCGCGCCACGGGCCACGTCAAGGGCAAGACCGTCTTCACGCTGGCAAAGTCCGGGCATGTCGCGGGCGTCGTCAATCCACCGGCGAAGATGAAGTACGGGTACTGGACCAACAGCACGACACCCGCCGACCCTCAAGCCTGGCTCGACAGTGCGCAGAGCCACGATGGTTCCTGGTGGCCCCACTGGCAGACATGGCTCGCCAGGAGAGGCGGCAGCATGGTCGAGGCCCGCCAGCCCGGCGCCGGCAAACTCCCCGCCCTCGCCGATGCCCCCGGCACCTACGTCAAGGTGGATCTTCGCACGCAGACCTGAGCCCGCTTTTGCCTGGGTGGCTGGCGGACCTTGTCGGGACCTGCGACCTGGACGAGACCACACTCGTCCTGGAAAGCCGCAGCACGGCTGTGCCGCGGTCAAGCGACAACTCATTGTATTCGAGAAGATTTCCGCCCCTTGCAGCACATGAGAGATTCCCATGCCCAATGTTCCGGCTGACCGTGTAGCAGAGCTCCAGCGCCGGATGGTCGACGACGGAGTCGACCTCTTCGTCGTCGCAGACCCCGACTCCGTCTACTACCTTTCCGGATTCTGCGGCTACCTCGGAATGGAGTTCGACCGGGCGACCATGGTCGTTGTGCCCCGTGCCGGCGACCCCACACTCGTGACCCCGGCGATGGAAGCCGAAATGGCCCGTGCCATGAGCTGGATTGCAGATGTGCGCGAGTGGACGGACGGTCTTGACGGTGAATGGACGGGGCACCTCGCGAACCTGGCGGGCCATCCAGCGAGTCGAGCCATCGCAATTGAAGCCGACAAGACCCATCCGCGCATAGTCGAGGTCTTGCGGCGCGAGGCGAAGCAGGCGTCGATCAGGGACAGCACGGCAATTCTGGCCGACATGCGCATGATCAAGAGCCCGAATGAGATTGCTGTCATGCGTCAGGCCGGCAAGGTCGCAGTCGCCATGTGCCAGGCTGGCCGAGAGGCGCTTGCCGTGGGCGTACCGGAGTACGAGGTGGCGCTCGCCGTGATCGGCGGGGGAACGCGCAAGGCGGCGGAGTTTCTCGACGACAGCGGACCGGACCGATTCATCTCACCGACGATCTACAACCTGCAGATCATGCAGTCCGGTCGCCATACCTGCATGGTCCACCGCCGTTCGACGGTCAAGAAGCTGGAGAAGGGCGATCCCATCTATTTCTGCTTTTGCGGAATCGCCAATTTCAAGCAGTTCAAGCTCGGTTTCGATCGCGAGTTCTTCCTGGGCTCGGTCACGGACAACCACGCTCGGGTCTACGAGACTGCCGTCAAGGCGCAGCAGGCAGCGCTCTCGATGATACGACCGGGCGCGATTGCGAACGAAGTCCACGCCGCCGCCGAGGAGGTCTATCTGTCAGCCGGATTCAGCCCCGGTTACCGAACCGGGCGAGGTATCGGTTACTCCTTCCTCGAAGAGCCTCAGCTCAAGCGGGGCGACAGGACCCGCATTCAGGCCGGCATGACCTTCGCAGTGGATGGCGGCATCACGGTGCCGGGTGACTTCGGAGGCCGGATCGGCGACTCGATTGTCGTGACCGACCACGGCTTCGAATACCTGACAGAGTACCCGCGCGAGCTGACCATCGTGTGAGCCACTCGTGCCGGCCGGTATGACGATAGGGAACTCGGTGAACTCCCGCGAGCAACGCGACATTACGCCGTGTCTTGGACGAGCGTCCCTCCTTCCCACGGACTCCGACTGGGATCCTCCTGGCGCCTGACGGACGGATTCAGAACCTCGACAAGGCGAACGGCAACACCGTTTCGGCGGCGGACACCCAGGCGCCCACGTACGGCCCGACATCCCCGAACCTGGACGATGGAATCCCTTCTGAACCGCTGCCGTTCACTCCGAGCACCGAAGTCCTTGTCCGCACCCGGGGTCGACATCGGAGCTGTTATGCACATCGGCGTCACATGCAGACTCACCGGGGTTACTGCGAAAGTGTTCAATCCCTCCGACACCTCCCGCCCACACTGTCACCGCGCCGTCAACCACTTGGGAGACGTCCTTTGACAATCGCCCGGGGAGAAGCCAGTGTCTGCCGTGGAGGCTTTGGAGCGTTTCGGTGCTTCATTGCCTTTTTTCGTTTCAGGAAGCCCACTCATGGCGTTCGGCCTGCGTTCGCAGGTCGGTGATGTGCGCGAAACTCCAGATCTCGAAATCGGGGTTGCCAAGCCTCTCACGCGTGGCCCGGTAACGCAGTCCGGCAATTTGGTTTGCGAGTTGAGATAACTCCGCCCGCGCGGACTTGGTCATGCGGGGCATGCGAAAACCCCAAGAGATGACATAGGCGATGAGGTCGGCGATCTGCACACCTGTGGTGAGGTCGCTGTGCACAAAGAACGGCTCTGGAATGATGCGATCTGCCCGGTGTCGACCCACCGCCGTGTCGGCGAAGTATCGTTGCATCTGGTCAACAAGTAGGTGGCTCTTGGATTTTTCGAGTTCGTCGAAGACCACGATGCCCTGTTCGTTCGTGGCGTTGTCCTCCAGAAAGTAGAAGAATCTCTCGAACAAACAGGCGTAATCCTTGCGCAAACCGTCCCCAGCAGTTGGATGGGCGTCGGTCTTCAACGATGCTGGCGAAAGCGCGGCAGCCGAACCGTGCACAGATTTCGAAGACGGAGGCGACATAGTCGAGCTTGGCGGTCGCCAGTGCCTTGAGCATTCGGGTGTCAGCGAGTGCGCCGTGATCAAGAGCAGCGCGGGCAAGCGCGGGAACGTCCGCCGCATCCAATTCGGCGTTCAGATCCCGGTGACGATAGACCTTCCTCTTCAGCGGTAACTTGCCCTTGAGTTCTCGACGCCCATCGCTGTAACGGCGACCGAAGTAGCTGATCTCCGTCTCATGCAGACGGCTGAAAACCTCGCGCAGGGCACGATCCTCGATCGCGACTCCCGCCAGCACTTCGTATGGCGATTCGGAGCGGTCGTGACCGCTTTCGTCAATGAACAGGAACCAAGCCATGACGAGAGCCTACAGCACGTGGAACGTTGGTCGAGGCCCAAGGCGAGTCAGCAGTGCCAAGCCCGTCCCGTAAGCTTCAAAGATGATTGATTGACTGGTCCTGACTTTACCGATGGGATAGCTTCGGTACATGGTCAGAGTTCAGCGCGATCCTCCCAAGCCCGTCACCGCGGACCGGCTGCTGGTCGAGGCCGCCCATTTGCAGGCGATCGAGGGCAATCCCCTGAAGGCGGAAGAGATCGCCATGTTCGAGATGTTCGAGCGAGAGGGATGGTCGCCGGAGCGGCGCCGGGCCCATATCCTCCGCCGGATCGAGGACCGCCGCCGCGTTGCCACGTCGGAGTGAGCGGCCGCGACTACTCCACAACGGATGGGCGTCAAGCCTTGGCGCCTTCAACCTCCTCGTCGTCGAATGGCATGTGTGCCCAAGATCTTGCCCCGGATGTCAGGGGAAGACGGCGATTTGCGGGAGGCCCCGGGTCTCGTCCTGGCCTGTCATGACGTTCATGTTCTGGAGCGCCTGTCCCGATGCGCCCTTGACCAGGTTGTCGAGGACCGAGACGAGGATGGCCCGTCCGGGAACGCGGTCTGCGAAGACCCCGATGAGGCAGAGGTTCGAGCCTCGCACGTCCTGAGTCGCTGGAGCCCTTCCCTCCCGGGTCAGGCGAACGAAGGGTTCGCCCCGGTAGCGCCTGGCCAGGGCGTCTCTCAGATCTTCAGGCGCCGCGCCCGGCTTCAGCGAGACGTAGATCGTCGCCAGGATGCCCCGGTTCATGGGCACGAGGTGCGGCGTGAAGGTTGAGGTCACGGTCTCGCCGGCGGCCCGGGTCAGCTCCTGGTCGATCTCGGGGGCATGCCGGTGGCGGGCGATCCCGTAGGCCCGGAAACCTTCCGATACCTCGGTATGAAGACTGGATTCCCGGGCTTCCCTGCCAGCACCGCTGACGCCTGACTTGGCATCGATCACGATTCCCGAGGTGTCGATCAGCCCTTCTTCAAGGCAGGGAACGAGCGCCAGTTCAGACGTCGTGGTGTAGCAGCCGGGGTTGGCGACAAGCCGCGCCGCGGCGATCTCGTCGCGCCTGATCTCGGTCAGGCCGTAGACGGCATCTCGCTGCAGGTCGGGAGCGACGTGCTCCTTGCCGTACCACTCGGCATAGACTTCTGGATCGCTCAACCGGAAGTCGGCGGAGAGGTCGACCACCTTCAGATGTCCGGGAAGGCTGGCGATGGTGGCCTGCGCCGTGCCATGGGGAAGGCAGCTGAAGACGGCATCGACCGCGGAGAAGTCGACGTCGTCGACCGCCACGAGGTCCGGCAGCATGAGGCCGTCAAGATGGGGATGGACGTCGCCCAGCGGCGAACCGGCGCGTCTCGCCGCGGTCACGGCCACCACCTCGATGCGGCCGTGAGTCGCCACGAGGCGCAGGAGTTCCGCACCCGTGTAGCCGCTGGCGCCAAGCACCACGACGTTGAGCTTGTCGTTCGCCGTCATCGCTGGTTTCCTCCCGGGAGAACTCCGCCCGCCGGGACGGACGCCCTATTCGGTGGCGGGAGGCTCGATGCCGAACCAGCCGGCAATGTCGACACCAAGCAGCAGCAGGACGATGAGCAGCCCCATGACGAATGTTCCCGCCAGCAGGGCGCGTTCGGTCCTGACGAGGCCGTCTTCTTCGCGAACCAGATCAACCAGCATACGCATGACACGGCTCCCCATCACTGACCGGAATCCTCACGAAACGCGCCCATGATACTCGCGCCCGCACCGATCACAACCGGTGGATGGCATCATCGGCTTCTCGTGCCTCCTCGATGAGCCAGTCGCGGAAGGCGCTCAAGTTCGGTTTTCTCGCGCTGCCCCTTGGATAGACGAACCAGTAGGACAGGTCCTCGTCGGTCAGGTCGCCAAAGGGCATGACGAGTCGGCCGTCGTCGACATCCCCCTGCACGACAATCCGGCTGCCGAGGGCGACGCCGAGTCCCGCGGCGGCCGCCTCGAGAGCGAGGTCGCTGCTATCGAAGGTCAATCCTCCCGCGCTGCCGACACCCTCGATGTGAAGTGCGGCAAGCCAGTAGTGCCAGTCCTCGTCATTCTGTTCGTGAAGAAGGGTGTGATGGCGGAGATCGGCCGGCGCCGTCAGTGGCTGCTCGCCGGCGAGGAGTTCGGGACTGCACACCGCGACATAGCGGTCCTCGAAGAGCTTCTCCGCGTCGAGACCCGGCCAGGACCCGGTGCCGTAGCGAATGCCGCAATCGATGTCCTCGCGGAAGAAATCGACCATGCGATCCGTGGTCACCATGCGCACCTCGACATCGGGGTGAAGCCGGTGGAACTCCCGCAGCCGGGGAATGAACCACCTGACGGCGAACGTCGCCAGCATGGTGACAGACAGCGGCCCATGAGTGTCCTGGCTGATGATGAGGTTCGTGCCGTCGGCGATGATGTCGAAGGCCTGGCGCAGGAACGGAAGATACATGCCGCCCGTGTCCGTGAGTTCAAGGCCACGTCCATGGCGCTCGAAGAGACGTGTGCCCAGACGCTCCTCGAGTTTCCTCACCTGGTGACTGATGGCGGCCTGGGTCACGCTGAGCTCCTCTGCAGCGCGGGTGAAGGAGAGGTGACGGGCGGCAGCCTCGAAGGCCCTCAGGGCGTTGAGCGGCGGCAGGCGGCGCGATGACATATGTGTTTACCTCATGCCTGGGGTGAACAATCGTCGCTGGTCATGTGCCCTCGGCCAACCCCAGGCTTCAAGCCGGAACAGGGCATGGTTCCGAAACATCTGTACCAGGGAGAATTGCCATGCTCTTCAAGAGAAGCGTTCGTGATGAGAACCGCCGTGACGCGAACAGGACCCGGCGTCCGGATCTCCCCCCGTTCGCCAGCCGGATGATGAGGCTCAAACTGCTCATTCCGCCGTGGTGATGAAAAGGCGGGACAATCCTCCAGGATCATGCCTCAAGTGTCCCGTGAGCTGCAGACCACGGGACACCGGCGATCGACATGACACGTGCCCGCACGCTCCTCGAGCTTCCTCTCATGATGACTGACGGCGGCCCCAAGTCGCGCCAGGTTCCGCTGCCGCACGGTTGAAGGAGAGGTGGCAGCCGGCAGCCTCGAAGGCCCTCCGGGCGTTGAGCGGCGCGATGACATATGAATTTCTCTCATGCCTGACGTGAATAATCGTCGCTGGTCAAATGCCACGGAAAACCCCAGATTACAACCAGGAACAGAGCATGGTTCCGAAACACTTTGACAGGGAGAATTGCCATGCTTTTCAGAAAATTCATTCATGATGCCCATCGCCGTGACACGATCCGTACCCGGCGTGACGCTTCCCCATCACTCGCCAGTCGGATCAATGCGCTCAAGCCGCTCATTCCGCTGTCGTGATGGACGGACGGGAACATCATCCGGGCGGGAGCGGCGTGACTGAAGCACCGAAGGTGCCTAGCACGCCGCTTCCGCCTGCACAGTCCTTGCACGGCAGCATGGCCGTGCGACACAATCACGAAGGTCAGCAGGCGTACCGGAGCCTTGGACTTCCACGCAGTGCCTCATGGCGAACGATTCAGGCACCTCCTCACGACGAGGGGCGTGCTCGTCGCTGACGGCGCCACCGCAACCAATCTCTTCTCTGCCGGTCTCGAATCGGGAAGCTCGCCGGAACTCCTGAACATCGACAATCCTGAAGGCGTCATGGCCAATCACGAGGCCATGGTCATGGCCGGCGCCGATATCATCCTCACCAACAGTTTCGGTGGAACCGCCAACCGGCTGAAGCTGCACGGCGCCGCACACCGGGTCCGCGAACTCAACCGGGAAGCCGCAAGGCTGGCCCGGACGGTTGCCGACCGGGCAGAGCGCAACGTCCTGGTCGCCGGATCCATGGGCCCGACGGGCGACATCATGCAGCCCATCGGCGACCTCGCGCACGGGGATGCGGTTCGGGCCTTCCATGACCAGGCCGCCGGACTCGCCTCGGGCGGGGCGGACGTGATCTGGATCGAGACGATGTCCTCCATCGAGGAAGCCGAGGCTGCCATCGAGGGCGCCGCCCCGGCGGGCCTGCCCCTGGTGTGCACCATGACGTTCGACACCAACGGACGGACGATGATGGGCGTCACCCCCGAACAGGCAGCGGATCACTTTGCGACAGCACCGCTGGCAGGGTTCGGCGCCAATTGCGGCAACGGCTTTGGCGAACTCGTTGCCGCGGTCGCCGCCATGAACACCTCGCAGACCTGCCGCCATCCCCTTGTCGCCAAGGCCAACTGCGGCCTACCGGAGTACGTGGACGGCAGGATCTGCTATTCCGGGACTCCGGAGATCATGGGAACGTACGCCCGCCTGGCGCGGGACGCCGGTGCCTCGATCATCGGTGGTTGCTGCGGTTCGGCGCCCCGGCACGTCACCGCCATCCGTGAATCCCTCCAGGGGTACAGCCCGGGACCGGCGCCGGAACTTGCGAAGATCGAGGCGATCCTCGGTCTTGCCCGCGCGGCGCCGGCACATGGCAGGCAGCGAGTCCGCCGGTCCCGCAGGCGCCGGTGACGGCGCCAGATTGCGCTTGCGCCACGCGTGACCGGCGGTATTGTGCATCGCACAATGACCGTTCCGGGAGCTGCTTTTCATGTCTCTTCCCCCTTCCGCGATAGCCCTTTCGGATATCCACATCGGACAGACAGACCACTACGAGCGGACGATCACCGAAGCGGATATCGAACGATTCGCGGACGTGTCGGGCGATGACAACCCGGTTCATTTCGACGATGAATGGGCCGCGGCGACCATGTTCAAGGGACGCATTACCCATGGCATGCTGTCGGCGAGCTACATTTCTGCCGTCATCGGGACCAGGCTTCCCGGACCCGGATCGATCTACATGGGCCAGACCTTGAGGTTCCGCGCTCCTGTGCGGGTCGGCGATACCGTGTGCGCGACGGTGACCGTGCGCTCCATTGACGAGGAGAAGCGCCGCCTTACGCTCGATACCGTGTGTACCGTGGGCGATACGACGGTCATCGAGGGTGAAGCACTCGTCATGGTGCCCGACCGCGAGGAGTGAGACCCGTACAGGCATGAGGGGTTCATGCGGATCTTTCGTCATCCTGGACCGCTGCCTTGCGAATTCGCCCGCCCGGTGATCGCGCTGGGCAACTTCGACGGTATCCACCTGGGCCACAACAGCGTGATCGCCAGGGCTGTCGATCTCGCACGCGACGCCGGCCAGCCGGCGGGCGTCCTTACGTTCGAGCCGCACCCCCGCAGCTTCTTTCACGGAGCCGGTGCACCCTTCCGCCTCACGACCTTCCGCCAGAAGTGCCGGGTCTTGGCCGACGCCGGCGTCGACCTCATGGTCAATCTCGCCTTCGGGCCGCAGATGGCGGCGCTGACGGCCCAGGAATTCGTCATCGACATCCTGGTCGACGGACTTGATATCCACCACGTCCTGACCGGCCCCGGTTTCGTGTTCGGCAAGAATCGTCACGGCAACACGCACATTCTGTCCCGCATGGCCGAGCGGGAGGGGTTCGGCTACACCGAGGTTCCCGGATTTGCTCTCGGCAGCAAGGGCGTGTCCTCGACCGACATCCGCCTCTTCGTGCGCCGGGGACAGGTCGAACAGGCTGCCGAACGTCTCGGGCGGCTGTGGGAGTTCGAGGAGAGGGTACGCACCGGGGACAGGCGGGGACGCGACATGGGATTCCCGACCGCCAACCTGCCGCTTGAGGGTGTCCTTCATCCGGCCCCGGGAATCTATGCGGTACGGGCCGGGCTTGGTCACGGGCCTTCCACCACATGGCATGACGCCGCCGCCTACATCGGCACCCGTCCGACATTCAAGGGCACGACGATGGTTCTGGAGGTTCACCTCTTCGATTTTTCCGGTGACCTCTACGGCCAGCGCATGAGGGTCGCGTTCGCGGCGCGCGTCCGCAAGGACATGACCTTCGACAGCGCCGACGATCTGGCCCGCAAGATCGCCGAGGACTGCGATCGGGCGAGAGCCATCCTCGCCACGTGACGTTCACTGTCGACCGGTGCCGCGATGCCGGTCTCGACAATGGGCCATGCCGGTGATAGATGGGGCTGATGTCAATGAAACGCGGGACAGGCCTGCTGTTGGCAGGTCCGGTTCGGCGTGCAGATGACTTACCCGACGTCCCCCACCTCCTCCCGTTTGTCTGGATCCCGACGGATACCACCTCAATGACTGCCGACTACAGGCAGACGCTGTTTCTGCCGAAGACCGCCTTTCCCATGCGCGCCGGATTGCCGAAACGCGAACCGGAGATCCTGGATCGCTGGCAAGAGATCGACCTCTTCGCGACACTGCGCGAGGATGCACGCGGCCGGGAGCCATTCATCCTTCACGACGGCCCGCCTTATGCCAACGGCCACCTGCATATCGGCCATGCCCTCAACAAGATCCTCAAGGATGTGATCAACCGCTCGCAGCAGATGCTGGGCCTGGACGCGAACTACGTTCCCGGCTGGGACTGTCACGGCCTGCCGATCGAGTGGAAGATCGAGGAGGAGTACCGGGCAACAGGCCGCAACAAGGACGATGTCGACATCGTCGAGTTCCGCCGCGAATGCCGCGAGTTCGCCGACAAGTGGATCGACGTCCAGCGCCGCGAGTTCAAGCGCCTGGGCGTGATCGGCAACTGGGACGATCCCTATACGACGATGAGCTATGCCGCCGAGGCTCAGATCGTCCGCGAACTTGGCAAGTTCGTCATGTCGGGCCAGCTCTATCGCGGCTCGAAACCGGTCATGTGGTCCTGCGTCGAAAGGACGGCGCTGGCCGAGGCCGAGGTCGAGTACAACGACCACACGTCGCCGATGATCGATGTCGCCTTTCCGGTCACAAGATCACCGCTGGAGGAACTGCAAGACGCCGCCATCGTCATCTGGACCACGACACCCTGGACGCTGCCGGGCAACCGGGCCATCGCCTACGGCGACTCCCTCGACTACACCGTCATCGAGGTCGAGAGCACCGGTGACAAGTCGGGCGCCGTTGCCGGACAGAGAATCGTCGTTCTCGATGCCCTGGTGGCGGCCACCCTGGAGCGCTGCTCGATCACCGGTCACAGGGTCATCGGTCATGTGACCGGGGCCATGCTCGCCGGCACTCTCGCCCGTCATCCGCTGCGCGGCCACGGCTATGACTTCGACGTCCCGTTGCTGGCAGGCCATCACGTGACCACCGACCAGGGCACGGGCTTCGTCCACATCGCCCCCGGCCATGGCGCCGACGACTGGATTCTCGGCACCGCCAACGGCATCGAGGTTCCCGATACCATCGGCGAGGACGGTGCCTTTCTCGACCATGTGCCGCTGTTTGCCGGCGCGCGCGTGCTGACGGACGATGGCCGCCAGGGAGACGCCAACGGTCGCGTCATCCGTGAACTGGCCCGGCAAGGCGCCTTGCTTGGCGCCGGCAAGCTTGTTCACAGCTACCCCCATTCCTGGCGTTCGAAGGCGCCGCTCATCTTCCGCAATACGGCCCAGTGGTTCATATCCATGGAAACCGCAGGGCTGCGCGCCAGGGCCCTGGAGGCGATCGACGCGACCCGATGGGTTCCTTCGTCGGGACGCGAGAGAATCCGCGGCATGATTGAGACGCGCCCCGACTGGGTGCTCTCCCGGCAGCGCGCATGGGGAGTCCCGATCACGGTGTTCGTCAACCGCAGCAGCGGCGATCTCCTGCGCGATCAGGCGGTCCTCGACCGCATCGCCGACGCGGTCGAGGCGGAAGGCGCCGACGTCTGGTTCACCACCGATCCCCAGGTTTTTCTTGGCAACGACCACGACGCCGGGGACTACGAGCAGGTGACCGACATCCTCGACGTGTGGTTCGATTCAGGTTCCACGCACAGCTTCGTTCTCGAGGCGCGCGATGACCTCGTCTGGCCGGCGTCGCTCTATCTCGAAGGATCCGACCAGCATCGGGGCTGGTTCCACTCGTCCCTGCTCGAATCGTCGGGAACCCGCAACCGGGCGCCCTATGAGGCCGTTCTCACCCACGGTTTCGTCATGGACGGCAACGGTCGCAAGATGTCGAAATCGCTGGGCAACGTCATCTCTCCCCAGGAGGTGATCGACCGGTACGGCGCCGATATCTTGAGAATCTGGGTGGTGTCGGCCGACTACAGCGAGGATCTGCGCATTTCGCGGGAAATCCTCGACTACCAGGCTCACAGCTACCGCCGTCTGCGGAACACCTTTCGATTCCTGCTCGGGAACCTTGACGGTTTCCGGGAAGAGGAACGTCTTGATGTGGCCGACATGCCGGAACTCGAGCGCTGGGTCCTGCACCGTCTTCAGGAGATCGATGGCATCGTCCGCAAGGCCTGCGACGATTTCGACTTCCACACGCTGTTCGTCGTTCTGCACGGTTTCTGCGCAACGGACCTTTCGGCCTTCTACTTCGACATCCGCAAGGACACGCTCTACTGCGACACCGCCGATTCGCCCCGCCGGCGTGCCTGCCGGACGGTGCTCGATACCCTGTTCTCATGCCTCACGGCATGGCTGGCGCCCGTCCTTTGCTTCACGGCCGAGGAGGCATGGCTGCTCCGCTTTCCGGGGGAAAGGGCGAGCGTCCACCGTCGGCTGTTCCCGGATGTGCCGCAGAGTTGGCGCAACGACGAACTGGCTCAACGCTGGGAGTCCGTGCGGCGTGTGCGGCGCGTGGTGACCGGAGCCATGGAGGTCGAACGCCGCGACAAGCGCATCGGTTCCAGTCTCCAGGCACACCCGGTCATTCACGTATCGGCCGATGACCTCGCCATTGTGAAGAGCGTGGACATGGCGGAAATCTCCATTGCATCCCGGGTCACGTTGCAGGAAGGCGAAGGCCCCGGCGACGCATTCCGCCTCGAGGACGTTGCCGATGTCGCCGTCGAGGTCGGACTGGCGACGGGTCGGCGGTGCGAGCGCTGCTGGAAGATCCTGGACGAGGTGGGAAGCGAACCGGCTCATCCGGACCTGTGCGCACGGTGTGCCGATGCCGTTACCGGGAGCGTCGGCTGTTGATGAGATGGACCCCGGGACTCGCGGTGGGCCTTGCCGTGTTCTTCGGGGTTCTCGTCGCCGATCAGGTGAGCAAGGCCTTCATCATCGACTTCATGACACAACGCGGGTTTCACCCCCTCGACGTCGCGCCGCACGTCCGCCTCGTGATGGTATGGAACCGGGGCGTCAGCTTCGGCATGCTCGCGCAGGACAGCAGCATGCTGCGCTGGGGGCTGAGCGCCCTCGCCTTCGCCATCGCCACTGGCCTGCTGGTCTGGGTTGCCCGCCAGAGAGATCTCTGGACAGTCACGGGCGGCAGTCTCGTCGCAGGAGGTGCCATCGGCAACGCGGTCGACCGCATCATCCACGGAGCGGTTGCGGATTTCATCGATGTCCATGCTGGCGGATGGAGCTGGCCTGCCTTCAACATTGCCGATTCTGCCATCACGGTCGGCGTCGGCATTCTTATCCTCAATGCCTTGTTGCGTCCGGACCGCAGACGTTAGGATGTCGCCATGATCAAGCGCCTCTCCGCAGTGGTGGCCGGTGCCCTCATGATCGCCGGGTGCGGCGACATACGGGAATCCCTCGGACTCATTCACAACCCACCCGACGAGTTCATGGTGGTCTCCCACGAGCCCCTGGAGATTCCCGAGACCCTGGACTCCCTGCCGGAACCGAGCAGCGGAACGTCGAGACCCCAGGAAATGCTGCCGCAGGATGCCGCAGAGGAGCTCCTCGGTGGAGCCATCGAATCCGCAGGCGCCACCGTTGCCGAACGTCACCTCATGGAAGCCGCGGGTACGTCGGCTGCCGAACCCGGAATCCGATCGCTCGTCAATGCCGAACACCGGGCCCTCCTTGATGCCATCACCTGGCTGGACCATCTCAACATCTTTCGCCCGCCCGGGGACCGCACAGCGGTCCTCATCGATCCGGAGAAGGAATCCCGGCGAATCCAGGCCGTCGCCGCCCTCGGCCTGCCGATCAATACCGGGGACTTCACGGAATCAGTTCTCGAAGAACAGGAAAAAGCTCTCCTCGAGGGCATCTTCTGAGCGATGCTGACACGCGCCATGATCCTCGTGGCTGCCACCCTGATGGCAGCTGCATGCGACAGGGAGGAGGTTCTGGCGGGGAAGGTCGACCGCACCGTCAACGTCTCTACCGTGCCGCAGATCGTCTCCCTGATCGTCCCTCCGCCCTACCCCTTGCGTCCTGAACTGGAGCCACGCGGGGAGTCGGCCTCGCTCGTCGAGCGCCAGGAGGAGACCGGCACCGACCTCGAGGCCCTGAAGACGACGGCCGGAGAGCTCGTTCTCCTCCGGCAGGCCGGCGCCGGCACCGCGGATCCGGGCATCCGCACGACGATCACCCGTGACAACAGCGTGTTGTCGGATGATCCCGAGTTCGTCGATCAGCTGCTTTTCGGCGAGTACCCGACAACGCCACCCGTTCCGGAGATCATCGAGGAGGATCCCGCAGAAGGGGAGTCCGGAACATCGGATGACGACGGCGGCTTCTGGGACTGGTTCTAGGCCGCACCGCTGCTGAGACGCGGATGTGTCCACAACCCGCCGGTTGTGGCGGGCAGGACGGGAAGGCACCCTGTGCGGGGTAGCGGGCTTGGTCGGCTGGTCCGGCCTCGGGACACGACGCGATGAGCGTGATCAGACGCCTCAACGAAACGACGGTCAATCGCATCGCCGCGGGCGAGGTGATCGAAAGGCCGTCGTCGGTTGTCAAGGAACTGGTCGAAAATGCCATCGATGCCGGCGCCACACTGATCGACATCGCCGTCAACGGCGGCGGCAGGGAATCGATCGTGGTGACGGATGACGGCGCCGGCATGGATGCCGACGACCTCTCCCTCTCGGTGGAACGCCACGCCACCTCCAAGCTGCCTGGAGACGATCTGACAGAGATCGAGACCCTGGGATTCCGCGGCGAAGCCCTGCCGTCGATCGGCGCCGTCTCCCGAATGCGCATCGTCACCCGCCAGCCTGGCGAGGCGGCCGGCCTCATGATCGACGTCGAGGGAGGCAGGGTCGGCACCCCCGCCCCTGCCGCGCGCAACCCGGGCACCACCGTCGAGGTCCGGGATCTCTTCTTTGCCACTCCGGCGCGGTTGAAGTTCCTCAAGTCCGAACGGGCGGAGAATACCGCCGTCGCCGACGTGGTGAAGCGTCTTGCGATGGTGCGTCATGACATCGCGATGACGCTGACGTTCAACGCCAGGAAGAGTCTCGTCGCCCGCAGCGAGCCCGGTGACGGAATGGATGGCCGGCTGGCCCGGCTGGCCACCGTGCTGGGCAACGACTTCCGGGAGAATGCGGTGCCCGTCGACCGCGAACGTGACGGCATTCGCGTCACCGGGTTCGCCGGTCTTCCCACGTTCAACCGGGCCAACACCCAGGGCCAGTTCCTGTTCGTCAACGGACGCCCGGTTCGCGACCGTCTGCTTCTGGGTGCCGTCAAGGGCGCCTACCAGGGCGTCCTGGCGCCCCAGCGCTATCCCGTGGTGGCGCTCTTCATCCACATCCCGGCTGCGGCTGTCGATGTCAATGTCCATCCGGCCAAGGCCGAGGTGCGGTTCCGCGACAGTCAGCAGGTGCGCGGTCTCGTGGTGTCCGCCATCCATCGCGCCATCGAGCAGCACGGGCACCGCACGTCGACAACCGTCTCGCGCGAAGCCCTTGCGGCCATGCGCCCCGGCGACACGCCGTTTCCGGGGCGCCTCTTCGACCATGCCCAGGCAGGCTGGACGCCCCAGGCGGCCTGGCGCCGTCCAACCGGCGGCAGTTTTCCGCGCTCCGGATCGCGACCAGAGGCCGACAACACCGCAGAAACCCATCCGCCAACGACAGTCGCGTCCGCCCCGGAAGACATCGAGCCGGGCCCCCTCGGCATCGCCCGCGCCCAGTTCCACGACACCTACGTCGTTGCCCAGACAGGGGACGGAATCGTCATCGTTGATCAGCATGCGGCACACGAACGCCTCGTTCTCGAGCGCATGAAGGCCGAGATGGCCCAGGAGGGCGTCACACGCCAGGTGCTGCTGTTGCCCGAGGTGGTGGAGCTCGATGAGGATGCGGCCAGCCGCCTTGCGGAACGACGCGATGAACTGAAGCAGGCGGGACTGGTCCTCGAGCAGTTCGGACCCGGTGCCGTGGTGGTCCGCGAGGTTCCTGCCATCCTCGGCGATGCCGACATTCAAGGTCTGGTCCGCGACCTTGCCGATGAGCTGGCCGAGTCCGGCCAGGCCATGGCGCTCTCTCAACGCATCGAGCACGTGTGCAGCACCATGGCCTGCCACGGCAGCGTGCGCGCCGGGCGCAAGCTCAGGGAGGCCGAGATGAACGCGTTGCTGCGCGACATGGAGACGACCCCCAACTCCGGGCAGTGCAATCACGGCCGGCCGACATTCATCGAACTCAAGCTCGCCGACATCGAACGCCTCTTCGGCCGCCGCTGAACGGGCGCGATCCGGTGTCTATGGCGCACCGCCAAGGCGCAGAAAGACCAGGCGCGTCCGGCCTACGGTCCTCTCATCGATTTGCGTGAAACCCTCCGGGACGTGGAGGGCTGCGGCCTTCGGCTGCTCGAGGACGGCCAGGGCACCGGGCTCGAGCCAGCCGCTGGAACGCAGGTTCTCCAATGCCGTGTTCGCAAGGCCCGAGCGCCAGGGCGGATCGAGATAGGCGAGATCAACAGGTCGGGGGATGTCAGGCAACTGCCTCGTTGCGTCGCAGCGCACGAGCATGGTGCGGCGATCCTCGCCGAGTGCGGTGATGTTCCTCGAAGCCGCGTCCAGGGCTGCCGGCGCATTGTCGACAAGCACGGCATGGCTTGCCCCCCGGGAAAGCGCCTCCAGGGCAATCGCTCCGGTACCGCAGAACATGTCGGCCATATGGGCGCCATCGAGCCCGCGCCATGCATCGCTCGTGACCAGGATGTTGAAGAGCGTCTCTCTCACCCTGTCGGCGGTGGGACGGACGCCGGTGCCCTCGGGGGCGATCAGGCGGCGGCGCTTATGACGGCCGGCGACGATGCGCATCGAGCCTCGGTCTCCAGTCCCTCGGAAGCTGCTCTTTCAGCACCTTGACGGGCACCTCCTCGACGGCCCCCCTGGCGAGCTTGCCAAGCTGGAACGGACCGTAGGAGGTTCTGATGAGACGGTTGACGGTGAGACCGAGCGATCCCAGGACGCGGCGGATCTCCCGGTTGCGTCCCTCGCGAAGGGTCATCGTGAGCCAGGCGTTGGCGCCGGTCCGGCCATCAAGACGGGCGGTGATGGAACCGTAGCGGACGCCATCGACGGTCACCCCCTCCTCCAGGGTCCGGAGTGCATCCTTCGCCGGGACCCCGTAGACACGCACACGGTATCGCCGGGCCCAGCCTGTCTGGGGCAACTCCATCCAGCGGGCGAGATCCCCGTCATTGGTGACGAGCAGAAGGCCTTCCGATGCAATGTCGAGCCGCCCGACACTCATCAGGTGGGGATGCGAGTCTCCGAAGAGGTCGAAGACGGTCCTGCGGCCTCTTTCGTCCTGCCTCGACACCACGAGGCCAGGTGGCTTGTTGATGCGCCACAGCCGCAGAGGCGGTCGATCCGGAATGCGCTGGCCATCGACGGTCACGACGTCGTCCGCCGTCACCGTCACGCCGGGCGAGGTCAGCACCTCGCCGTTGACCGCAACCCTTCCTTGCGCGATCAGGCGTTCCGCTTCACGCCGCGAAGCAACGCCGGCATGGGCGATGCGCCTGGCAACGCGCTCGGCCATCACCCGCGGCAGGCTTCCACGAAGGCCCTGAAGAGATGCCGGTCACCCTGTGATATGGCGTATTCGGGGTGCCACTGGACACCCAGACAGAAGCGGTACCCCGCATGCTCGATACCCTCGATGACACCGTCGGGCGCCACCGCGTTGACCGCCACATCATCACCCAACGCGTCCGCCGCCTGGTGATGGGCGCTGTTGACCGGAAGTTCCGCGACGCCAACGATGTCATGGAGGAGGGTGTTCTCCTTCACGGTCACGGTATGTCCGGCCCGGGTACGCGGCCCCTCCTGCTCGTGGGCGAGACAGTCCGGAATCGAATCCGGAATATGCTGGATCAGGGTGCCGCCAAGCACCACATTGAGCAGTTGCTGTCCGCCGCATATCCCGAAAACGGGGCGGTCGCGCATCAGGGCGTCCTCGGTGACAGCCCACTCGAACCGGGTCCGTCTGTCCTTGGTGGTCACCGAGTTGTGGCGCGTCGACGCCCCGAACAGCGCCGGATCGATATCGAAGGCGCCGCCTGTGACCACCACCCCGTCGAGAGCCTTGACATAGGCCCCTGCAAGGCCGGATTCGTGACCGATGGCCACCGGGAGTCCGCCCGCTTCGACGATGGCGGACATGTAGTTCTGCCGGATGGCGTACCACGGCATGTTCGAATAGTGACCGGGTTCCTCGCAGTCCAGCGTCAGGCCGATCAGGGGACGTCCTGGCATGGTATCCTTCGCGGCGCTTGGCCACCTCACTGTGGCGATTCACCGCGCCACGTGCAAGAAGGCTGACCATGGACCGGACGGCAACATTCATGGAAACCGCGCTCGCCGAAGCCGAGGCCGCCGGCGCGCGGGGCGAGCCTCCGGTGGGCGCCGTCGTCGTGCTCGGGGGAGAGATTGTCGCGGCGGCCGGCAATCGCACGCGCGGGGACGCCGACCCCACCGCCCACGCGGAAATCCTCGCCCTGCGTCAGGCCTGCCGGACGCTGGGGCGCCACCGTCTCGACGGCGCCGACCTCCATGTCACCCTGGAACCCTGTCCCATGTGCGCCGGCGCCATCGCCGAAGCCCGCATCCGGCGTCTCTACTACGGAGCCGAGGACCCCAAGGGAGGCGCCGTCGACAACGGCATACGCCTCTTCGATCAGCCGACCTGCCACCACCGGCCGGAGGTCTACGGCGGCATCCTCGAGACCCGCTGCAGCGAACTCCTCAAGATCTTCTTTGCCGCCAGGAGAACATGACGCCGCTCCGCAACACCCGTTGATCAGGGGTGTTGCGAAGCGGTCGTCAGGGAATGTATGCGCTGACCCGTTAGAGGCCGGCGATGATGTCTTCCCAGGTCTCCAGCATCAGTTCGTCAATCGCCGGATCCATGGGAACCCAGAAGGCGGTCCCTTCCATCAGGCGCACGGGATCGTCGTAACCGAGCGCCACGAGGGTCTCGGTGTCCACGAGGTCGAAAGACTTGATGTTGCCGTGACCATAGCCGTAGGCCTCGATGAGAAACTTGCCGGTTTCCGGCGCCAGCCACGCATCGATGAAGTCGTAGGCCATCTGTTCGTCGTTCTCGGCTGCGGCAAGACGTACGAGACCACAGGCCCAGCCGAAGGCGCCTTCCTTCGGCGCCGCGAAGGCAACCGGAATCCCCTGGTCGAGGAGATTGACGAGAGCCTCGTTCCAGGCGTAGGCCACGACGCACTCGCCGGAAGCGATGGCCTGTTCCATGTCGGTCTGGCTGTCCCAGTAGAACCTGACGAGTTCACGCTGCTTGCGCGCCATGTCAGCGGCTTCCATGACCTGCTCGGGCGTGGGATTCATCGGGTCATAACCCAGAATCTTGAGCGGCACGAAGATGCTGGCCGTGGTGTTCCTGGCGCAGATACGGCCCGCGTACTTCTCGTCATACATGTACATCCAGGACTCCTCGCCCTCGATGATATCGGTGCGATAGATCATCGATGACAGACCGAAGTCCGTGATGACCATGTAGACGTCGCCGTCGATCACGGCGCCGTTCATGGTATGAAGGGCGGGGAACATGTCGTCCCAGTAACTGACGCGCGAGGGGTCGATCGGCTGCACGACCCCCGCATCATGCCAGCGCGGCACGCCGTCGACACAGGGATGCGCGAGATCGGCGACAAACCCCGCCCGGATCTTCTGCAGTCCGTCCTCCGCCGAGGCAAAGATCGACCAGTCCGGCGACTGACCGTACTTGTCGAAGAAGGGCTGGTGAAGTTCCACCGGCTCGTAACCCGACCAGGTGAAGTAGTGGATCATGTCGCCCTCGGCTGCCCTCGCAGGCGATACCAGTGACGAGGCGACCGGAGCCACCCCCGCCGCGGCGGCGGCGGCCATGAAGTCACGGCGGTCGATTTCGCGGTTGATCAGCTTCTTCTGCAGCTGCTCAACACGCGGTTTTCTCAACACATGCATCGTCAAGTCACTCCTTGTTTTGTTCCAAAGATGGACCGGTTCTAGAGACCGGCCATGACATCCTCCCAGATCTCGTACATGAGCTGGGTGATATCCGGATCGACCGGAATCCAGAAGTTGGTGCCTTCCATCAGACGCACGGGGTCGTCGTAGCCCAGCGCCACGAGGGTCGCGCGATCCACCAGATCGAACGACTTGATGTTGCCGTGACCATAACCGTAGGTCTCGATGAGGTACTTGCCGGTCTCCGGCGCCAGCCACGCACTGATGAAATCGTAGGCCATCTGTTCGTCATTCGGGGCGGCGGCGAGATAGACGAGACCGCAGGCCCAGCCGAAGGCGCCCTCCTTGGGCGTTGCGAAGGCCACCGGAATGCCCTGGTCGAGGAGATTGACGAGGGCCTCGTTCCAGGCATAGGCGACGACGCACTCGCCTGTCGCCACCGCCTGTTCCATGTCGGTCTGACTCTCCCAGTAGAAACGGGCCAGCGGGCGTTGCTTGCGGCCCATGTCGGCGGCTTCCCTGACCTGGTCGGCCGTCGGGTTCATGGGATCGTAACCCAAGAGCTTGAGTGCGATGGAGAGGTTCGCCGTGCCGGCATTGGGACAGATGCGACCGGCATACCGCTCGTCGAACAGCATGTTCCAGGTCTCCTCGCCTTCGTAGATGTCGGTGCGGTAGATGACCGACGACAGCCCGAAGTCCGAGATCGCCATGTAGACTTCGCCGTTGATCGTCGAGCCGTTCATGGTGTGAAGCGCCGGGAACATGTCGTCCCAGTGATCGATGCGCGAGGTATCCAGCGGCTGCAGGACGCCCGCGTCATGCCAGCGCGGCACACTGTCGACGCAGGGGTGCGCAAGATCGGCTGCGAAACCCGCCCGGATCTTCTGCAGGCCATCCTCCGAAGAGGCGAAGAGCGACCAGTCCGGCGACTGGCCGTACTTGTCGACGAAGGGCTGGTGAAGTTCTGCCACCTCGTAGGCCGACCACGTGAAGTAGTGGATCATGTCGCCCTCGGCGGCCCCGGCGGAAGGAACGACCGACGATGCGACCGGCGCCAGCCCCGCCGTTGCCGCGGCAGCCAGGAAATCGCGGCGTCCGATTTCGCCGTTGAGCAGCTTCCTCTGCAACTGCTCGACACGCGGTTTTCTCAACACATGCATCGCTCAATTCCTCCCCCGTGTTCATCGCTTGGGTCAAGAATGCGCCCCTTCAACCCTGTCTGCAAGCGTTCCGCGCCGGCTTCCCCGGCATGCGGAATCCTTGAACGCAAGGCCGATGCTTGTTACCCACCTTCCTGCCGGTTCGTGAGGTATCATGACCGTCCACAACACGTGAGGGGGAAAAGAAGATGAGAGCGCTTGTGACAGCTGTTGCGGCACTGGTTCTGTGCGCCGCGTCGGTGCCCGTGGCGGCCGATGGCCTGAAAGTGGGCATGATCACGACCCTGTCGGGCGGTGGCTCGGCTCTCGGAGTGGATGTGCGCGACGGTTTCATGCTGGCCCTCGACCAGTCGGGGCGCAGCGACATCGATGTCGTGATCGAGGACGACCAGCGCAAGCCCGAGATCGCGGTGCAGATCGCCGACAAGATGGTGCAGTCCGACAACGTCGACGTGCTGACCGGCATCATCTGGTCGAATCTCGCCATCGCCGTGGTGCCCTCGGTGGTGCGCCAGGGCAAGTTCTATCTTTCGCCCAACGCCGGACCGTCGAAACTCGCTGGCGAGGGATGTCACGAGAACTACTTCAATGTCGCCTGGCAGAACGACAACCTGCATGAAGCCGCCGGCGGCTATGCCAGCGATGCCGGTTTCACCAACTCCTTCATCCTGGCGCCGAACTATCCTGCCGGACACGACGCGCTGACCGGCTACAAGAGGTTCTTCACCGGCGACATTGAGGCCGAGGTCTACACCGAACTCGGCCAGACCGACTATGCCGCCGAGATCGCCCAGATCCGCGCATCGGGCGCCGACAGCGTCTTCTTCTTCCTTCCCGGCGGCATGGGAATCTCGTTCATGAAACAGTACGCCGGTTCGGGCGTCGACATTCCGGTGGTTGGTCCCGCGTTCTCGTTCGATCAGGGCATCCTCAATGCCGTGGGCGAGGCCGCGCTGGGTGTGAAGAACACGTCGCAGTGGTCCAAGGACCTCGACAACGCCGCCAACACGGCGTTCGTGGCCAGCTTCCAGGAGACCTACGGACGCCTGCCGTCGCTCTACGCCTCTCAAGGATTCGATACCGCCAATCTCCTGATCAGCGCTCTCGACAAGGCCGACGTCAGCGACGCAGATGCATTCCGCGAGGCCCTGCGGGCTGCCGACTTCACGTCCGTGAGGGGCGACTTCATGTTCGGTCCCAACCATCACCCGGTGCAGGACATCTACGTGCGCGAGGTGATCATGGAGGACGGCGTCCTCACCAACCGTATCGTTTCGCTCGCCCTCGAGGATCACGCGGACGCCTACGCCGGCGAGTGTTCCATGTAGCCATTCCTGCCCTTCCGGTCGGCACCTTGGCGGGCCTGCCGGAAGGGCGGCACACGTGATGCCGGCAACACTGATCGCCGAGCAGGTCCTCAACGGCCTGCAGTTCGGCGTCATGCTGTTCCTCATGTCCGCGGGCCTCACCCTGGTCTTCGGCGTCATGGGGCTCATCAATCTGGCCCACGGTTCCCTCTACATGATCGGAGCCTTCGCCTGTGCCGCGGTGGTGTCGGCCACCGGCTCGTTCTGGCTCGGCCTTGCGGCGAGCCTCGCCGCCGCGGCCGCCGCCGGCGCCCTTGTCGAAGTGACCCTCATGCGGCGCCTCTACCAGAGGGGACACCTGGATCAGGTCCTGGTCACCTTCGCGCTCATCCTCGTCTTCTCGGAAGGCATCCGCTGGGTCTTCGGCGCCTTCCCCCTCTACCTCGACATTCCCCCGTTGCTGGCCGGGACCGTTCCCCTGCCCGGCGGACTGGACTACCCCCTCTACCGCCTCGTCATCATCGCTGCCGGCCTCGCCGTCGCCGCCGGCCTCTTCCAGCTCGTCTCCCGGACCCGTCTCGGCATGCGCATCCGGGCCGGCGAGTCCGATCGCGAGATGATTGCCGCCATCGGAGTCAACATCCGCGCGCTCTATACCGCGGTGTTTGCCCTGGGCGCCGCCCTTGCGGGGTTCGCCGGCGCCGTCATCGGATCCATCACGTCCGTGGAGGTCGGCATGGGCGAACCTGTCCTGATTCTTGCCTTCGTGGTGATCGTCATCGGCGGCATCGGTTCCATCAAGGGCGCTCTCGTCGGCGCCATCCTGGTGGGCGTGACGGACACCATGGGCCGCCTCCTTCTCCCCGCACTCTTCGCCACCTTTCTCGAGCCGGCCGATGCGGCCGCCACGGGCGCCTCGCTGGCCTCCATGCTCATCTACCTGCTGATGGCCCTGGTCCTGTTCCTCAGGCCCGGCGGCCTCTTCGGCAAGGCCGCCTGACGCGCCATGACCCCGAGGCTTGCCTCCACGGCCGTCGTGCTCCTGCTTCTTGCCGTTCCGCTTGCCGGCACGATCCTGAATGAACCGTGGCTCATCACCCTGGCAACCCGTGTCGCCATTCTCGGATTGGCGGGAGTGGGGCTCAATCTGGTGCTGGGCTATGGCGGCATGGTGTCGCTGGGTCACGCGGCCTACTTCGGGATTGGCGGCTACGTGGCGGGCATTCTCGCGCACCACGCACTGGAAGGTCATCCCCTCATGGCGTGGCCGGTGGCGCTTGGCGGCACCGATTCCATGATCGTCATCTGGCTCGTCGCCATCGTCTGCGGAGCCTTGCTCGCCCTTCTCATCGGCTCTCTGTCACTCAGGACAACCGGCGTCTACTTCATCATGATCACCCTGGCGTTCGCCCAGATGATCTACTACTTCACGATCTCTTGGCCGGCCTATGGCGGCGAGGATGGGCTGCCGATCTACCTGCGCAACAGCCTCTTCGGCCTCGACACCATGGATCCGATGACGTTCTTCCTGATCGTCTTCGCCGCCCTTGTCGTCGTCATCCTTCTGGTCTCCAGGGTCGTGCAATCGAACTTCGGCCTGGCGCTCAACGCCGTCAGACAGAACGAGGCCCGCGTTCGCAGCGTGGGCATCGGCGGCTTCCGCATACGCCTGGTGGCCTTCGTCATGTCGGGCGCCATCACGGCGCTTGCCGGCGCGCTCTTCGTCGATCTCAATCGCTTCGTCAGTCCGTCCATGCTGAGCTGGCATACGTCCGGCGAGATCATGATCTTCGTCATCCTCGGCGGCGTGGCCCGCCTGTGGGGACCGATTGCCGGCGCGGCGCTCTATGTCTTCCTCGAACAGGTCCTCGGCTCCATGACCGAACACTGGCAGTTCTGGGTCGGGCTGCTGCTCATCGTCGTGGTCCTCCATGCCCGGGGCGGCATCATGGGGTTCATCTCCGGGCGGCGCGCCGATGGCGACTGAATCCGGCAACGCGCCAGTCGTGCTCGACGTCGTCGGCCTGACCAGGAGTTTCGGTGCCGTCAGGGCCAATGATGCCGTCTCTCTCGATCTCGTCACCGGAGAGATCCATGCGCTGATCGGCCCCAACGGGGCCGGCAAGTCCACCTTCATCAGCCAGGTGGCCGGCGACCTCGCCCCGGACAGTGGATCCATCCATTTCCGGGGCCGTGACATCGGTCAGATGAGTGCGGCGCAACGGGCGCGCCTCGGGATGGCGCGCACCTTTCAGATCTCGTCCCTCATCCCGGAGTTCACGGTTCTGGAGAACGTCATGCTTGCCCACCTGGGACGCCTGGGGGACAGCATGCGGTTCTTTGCTCCCGTCGCCCGGGACAAGAAGCTGCGGAAGCTGGCACGGACGTGCCTCGAGCGGGTCGGTCTCGACCCCCGGCACCGGGAGCGGGTTTCCGAAATCAGCCACGGCGAACGGCGGCTTCTCGAGATCGCCATCGCCCTTGCCCTGGAGCCCGCGGCCTTCCTTCTCGATGAGCCCATGGCCGGCCTCGACCAGGAAGGATCGCGCATGCTGATCGGCCTTCTCGATTCCCTGCGCCGGACCGCGCCGGTACTCCTCGTCGAACATGACATGGATGCCGTCTTTGCCCTCGCCGACAGGATCTCGGTTCTCGTCGACGGCCGTCTCATCGCCACCGGACGACCCGATGCGATCCGGTCCGACGACACGGTGCGGGCCGCCTACCTGGGCGTGGAACACCCGTGACACGGCTCCTTGCCATCCAGAACCTGCAAGCCTGGTACGGGCCTGCCCAGGCGCTCTTCGGTGTCGATCTTGACGTCGCCGCCGGAGAGGTGGTGGCTCTCATGGGACGCAACGGCATGGGCAAGACGACGACCATCAGGGCCCTGTGCGGCCTCATGAGACCATGCCGGGGGACGGTCCTCCTTGAAGACCAGGATGTGCTCGGCGCCCAGCCCCACCACATTGCACGCTCCGGCATCGGCCTGGTTCCCGAGGGACGCCGGTGCTTTGCGAACCTGACGGTCCACGAGAACCTCGTGGTGGCGGCCAGGCGGGGGGCGTGGGACATGCCGCGCATCCTGGAACTGTTCCCGGCCCTGGAGCCGCATCTTTCCCGGGATGCGTCGACGCTTTCCGGGGGCGAACAGCAGATGCTGGCGATCGGACGTGCCCTCATGACCAATCCGAAGCTCCTCGTCATGGATGAAGCGACCGAAGGCCTGGCTCCCACCGTGCGCCACGACATCTGGCGCGCCATCGCCATCCTGAAGGGCACGGGCCAGTCGATCCTTCTCGTCGACAAGGTTGTCGGCGATCTCCTCGCCAACGCCACCCGCTGCGTCATTCTCGAAAAGGGCCGCACCGCCTGGCGCGGCAGCCCCGCCAAACTCGACGACGCCACCCTCCATCGATACCTGGGAGTCTGACGCACCCCCAATACGCCGTTCAAGTCCTTCCACCCGCATGTCTTGTGGAGTATACCGGATTGGACGCTCACTCATTCCGGATTGGACGGCAATTCATGCCGAATCGGACGGCCCAAATCGACCCCTTCGTACCCCGGCACGCCGAGGCTCCGGTTCGCCTGGCGCTCACCGACACGCGTATCGTCGCCATCGTCGGACCGCGGCAGTCGGGCAAGACGACGCTGGCACGGCGGATCGCCGAAGATGACGGCCGCACATTCGTCACCCTGGATGATGACCAGTCCCGGCGCTTCGCCAGGGACGATCCCGTCGGGTTTGTCCGCGGCCTGCAACCTGCCGTGATTGACGAGATCCAGCGCGCACCCGACCTCATTCTGGCAATCAAGCGCGATGTTGACGAGAATCCCTTTCCGGGACGTTTCCTGTTGACGGGATCCGTCGATTTCTTCAAGGGAACGATCTCCCCGGATTCTCTGGCCGGCCGCGTCGAGACCATCGAGCTCCTGCCGTTTTCTCAGGCAGAGCTCGCCGGTACTGGACCGTCCCGCTTCCTTGACCGCGCATTTGCCGGCGATTTCCCGGGCATCGGAGAGACGGAAACTTCCGCGGATCTCCTCGACCGGGTTGTGGCCGGAGGCTTCCCCCCGGCCCTCATCCGCGCGACGCCGGCACGGCGCCGTGCCTGGCTCAACGCCTATGCGCGCGCGCTTGCCGAACGCGATGTCGCCGACATTGCTCCGATCGGAAAGCGCAATGAACTGGTTCGCCTGATCCAGCACGCCGCAGTGTCGACGGGCCAATTGCTCAACATGTCCGGCCTTGGATCGCGTCTTGGTGTGGATGGCAAGACCGTGGACCGCTGGCTTGTGCTTCTCGAACGCATGTTCCTGCTCCGGCGCATTCCCGCCTGGCACAACAACAACTTGAAACGGCTCGTCCGGACACCGAAGCTGCACTTCCTGGATTCCGGCCTTCTCGCATCGCTCCGACGCACGGACGTGACCGCAATCGCGAGGGACCGCCAGACTTCGGGGCCACTCCTGGAGAGCTTCGTCTACGGAGAACTTGCCAAGGCAATAGCCCTCGACCACGACCCGACAACCGTCAGCCACTACCGCGACAAGGACGGGATTGAAGTCGACTTCATCCTGGAGCGTTCGCCCGGAGAGATCGTCGGGGTTGAGGTCAAGGCTGCGGCAACGGCGCTCCCCCGGGACTTCAGGGGACTGCGGCGTCTCAGAGATGTCCTCGGTGACAGGTTTGTCTGCGGCATCGTTCTCTACGATGGTGAACGCATCCAGCGGGTCAGCTCCCGGCTCTTCGCGATTCCAGTCCGGCTGCTCTGGGAAGCCTGAAGGCGACGGGCCGGTCGATCCCTCTGGTCGACACGGTCTTCAGCGATCTCTTCGCCAATGCGTGTTGTTGCGCCATTCTCGGAATGGGCCGCTGCGCCTGGCGTGGCAATCCGGCTGAACTCGATGACGCCTCCCTTCAGCGAGACCCCGGTGTGTGGCGCATTCGTGGCCAGTGCTGTTCAGGTTCCATCGCGGTCGCACTTGTCGCGACGCGTCTCAATCCCGACAATGGAGCCATGTCGGATGCAGTCCAATCGGACCACGGAGCCGCCTCCTCCGGGGGCGATCCCCTTGCTCGGCTTCGCGCCCAGATTCTGATCCGCTGGAGCGCGTTTCCGGAGGCACGGAGTGGCGAACTCGACGCGCTGCTCAGCGATGCGCTGGAGCGTGCGGCGGCGGCCGTGCCTGAAATGCTGACAGTGATGGACCCGGCGAGCCGTCCCCAGCGGCTTCGGCTCGCCACCGTGGTGGAGGCCGCGGATCTCGACAGCTTCTACCACAACGAATGGGCCGAGCTGGCGATCTCCGACGACGGCAGGCTCTTCCTCGTCTACCGCAGGCGCGACGGAGGCGACTACGCGGTCACGTGGTCGCAGGCGACCACGGTTCCCGTGCCGGTCATGCAGAGACTGCCCGACGTGCTCGCTACCGCGATGCTCGAAAGCGACGGCACGGGGAGTTGACGGGATGCGCCCCCTTCTCCTGCGGTACCTTGCGAACCGCTTTGCATCACCGAGGACGGGGGCCACCGGGGCGAAGACAGGAGCGGACGCCAAGACTCGCTCCGGGCTCGCCGCATGGCTGGCGGGGTGCCTCCTCCTGGCTGCGGCGTACGCGGCGGCCACCGAGGATGGGATTTCTGCCGCCACGGACCATGGTGTCGTCGGCTACATGGAGATTGACGACGTCATCGATCGATTCTCCGACCGCTACCTCGCCCGCGCCATCGAGCAGGCACAGGTCGAGGGCGTCGACACCCTTCTCGTGCGCATCGACACCGATGGCGGGGCGGTCCACTACGCGCGCTCCATGTTCAAGCGCATCCTCGATCTCGAGGCGGACGGAATCCGTACTGTCGCCTTCATCGACTTTCGCGCCATTTCCGCCGGCGCGCTGATCGCCTACGCCCACGAGGAGGTGTACCTCAGCGAGACCGCGTCCATCGGCGACATCGGCGTCGTGTTCCAGTCCCCGGAAGGGGAGATCAAGTACGCCCCGGAGAAGTTCGAGACCGTGGTGCGCACCCTGCTGACACAGGCGGCGGAGCAGCGCGGCTGGAACCGCGGGATGCTGCTCAAGATGACCGCACACAAGCAGTCGCTCTACCGGGTGACCCCGCTGGGCGGGCCGGCGGAGTACGTCATCGAGGACGACCTCCCGGAGTTCCTCGCCGCTCACCCCGAGGTTGACCGCGACGATCCGACTCAGGTCATCGTCTACCGCGGTCCGGATCGCCTGCTCACGCTGACCGGCCTCGAGGCGGTGACGTTCGGCATGGCGACCGGCAACGTCGCCGATCTCGACGCGATGCACGAGCGGCTCGGCGTCACCGCGGATGATGTCGTGGATCTTTCGCCACGGGGAATCGAGCGGGCGGCCTGGGCGCTGTCGCGCTTCGCGCCAATCCTGGCGGGGCTCGCGGTGCTTTTCCTGCTGTTCGAACTGAAGACACCGGGTGTCGGCCTGTGGGTCGCACTGGCCGCCCTGCTCGGGACAGGGTTCCTCCTCGCCCAGTACTCCCTCGACCTCATCGAGAACATCGAACTGTTGCTGATCGTGATCGGCATTGGCCTCATCGCCCTCGAAATCTACACGACGGTGGGCGGCGGGTTGCTCGCGACATTGGGGGGTGCAGCCGGGTTTACTGGTCTTGTGCTGGCGTTCCTGCCGAACGAGACAACATTCGACTTCGACGACCCGGTCTTTGTCGATGCGCTGGCCGATGCCGCGTTCGGCGGCGCGACCGCGGTGGGCATCGTGGTGGTCGGCACCGTGCTTGCCATGCGGTTCCTTCCGCGTAGCACCGCGCTGCGCCGGCACCTGGCGATGACGGACGAGGTGACCGCGACCAGCGCGGGCACAATCGAGGCTCGTGCCGGCGAGCTGCTGGGCAGGCGCGGCAAGGCGGCCGAGGCACTGCATCCGGGCGGAACGGTAAGGCTCGGCGCAGAGTCGATCCGTGCGCGGGCCGAACACGGCGCCTACGTGCCGGCGGGGGCAGCGGTGGAGGTGGTGTCGGTCGAGTTCGGCGAAGTGGTCGTGCGATCGGTGGCCGACGGCAGCGAGGAGACTGATCGTGGATAGCGCCGCCCTTTCGTCAGCGGTCGAAGTCGACTGGCAGGCTCTTGGGCTCTCGCTCGGACTGCTCGTTCTCGCCATCACACTGCTGGTCCTCGAGATCTTCGTGGTGTCGTTCGGGATATTGCTCATCGCCTCGATCGCATCGGCCATCGCCGCGATCCACTACGCGTTCGCCGCCGCCGAGGTGACCGGCTGGGCCATGACAGCGGCTGTCCCCGTGCTTGCGGTGGTGCTCGGGCGCTGGGGCCTCGGGCGCATCCGCAAATCGCGCCGGCTGGTTCCAAAGAGCGAGATCACGGCCGAAGCGGGCTATCATCATTACGCCGAAGAGGTCGGTGTGCATCCCGGCGCGGAAGGTCTTATGGTGACCCGGGCGCGGCCTTCGGGGCGAGCCCGTTTCGCCGGCGGGGAATGCGACGTGCAGGTGCAGAGCGGCAGCCTGGGACGCGGCGAGAAGGTGGTGGTGCTGCACATCGATGGTCCCATCGTGTTCGTCGCTCCGGCGACGGACAAAGAACCACGCGACGTCACGTCGTGACCTGAGGAGGCAAGACGCCATGTTTTTCGACTTGAATCTCATATTCGCGATCGTCATCGCCCTGATCGCGATCGTGTTCTTCGTGTTCCTCTGGAGCGCCTTCTGGCTGTGGTGGCAATCGATTCTCTCCAACGCGACGGTGAGCCTGCTCCAGATCATCTTCATGCGCTTCCGCAAGGTGAAACCCTCGGTCATCGTGACGGTGCGGATCACCGCGAAGAAGGCGGGCATCGATCTCTCAGGCGACCAGCTCGAAGCCCACTACCTCGCCGGCGGCAACGTCGCGCGCGTGGTGCAGGCGCTCATCTCGGCACACAAGGCCAACATCACGCTGGACTACGACCGCGCCTGCGCCATCGATCTCGCGGGGCGCGACGTGCAGGAGGCCGTCGGCACCTCGGTCAACCCCAAGGTCATCGACGTGCCCTCGGGGCAGATGGCGCGCAACACCATCGACGGCATCGCCGGCGACGGCATTCAGCTCAAGGTCAAGGCGCGGGTCACGGTGCGCACCAATCTCGACCGCCTGGTTGGCGGCGCAACCGAGGAGACCATCGTGGCCCGGGTCGGCGAAGGCATCGTCACCACCATCGGCTCGTCGGAGAACCACATGTCGGTGCTGGAAAACCCCGACCGCATCTCCAAGGTGGTACTGGAGCGCGGCCTCGATTCCGGCACCGCGTTCGAGATCCTCTCGATCGACATCGCGGACATCGATGTCGGCGACAACATCGGCGCGCGCCTGAAGATCGACCAGGCAGAGGCCGAGAAGCAGGTGGCCCAGGCCCAGGCCGAGCGCCAGCGTGCACTCGCCGTCGCCAGGGAGCAGGAGATGGTCGCGCTGGTGCAGGAGAACCGCGCCAAGGTGGTCCTCGCCGAGGCCGAGGTACCCAAGGCGATGGCGGACGCATTCCGGGCCGGCAACCTCGGCGTGATGGACTATTACGGCATGCAGAACGTCATCTCGGACACCCGGATGCGAACCAGCATCGCGGGCGGCGGCGATGACGCAGCGCCAACGCAGGAGGGATGACGCATGGCGGCATTCGATCACCGAAGCGCGAATCGCCTCGTCAACGGACGCTTGGAAGGCTCGGGAGATTGAGGCATGGCGGGACTGAGAGCGTGGTTCCGGCAGATCTCCCAGGCCGTGGAGGAAGAGGTCGCCAAGCAGCGCGGCGACAATATGAGATCCCGTCATGGGTACGGCAACGAGGAACCGGAGCCCGATGCGGCGTGGGAGCCGGAAAGGGAAACCGGTCGCGCGCCGCCGCGGCCATGGAGGGCGGAGACGGTGCGGAGCCCCTGGAGCCGCAGCGCTCCGGAAAGCCCTGCGCCGGCGAGCGCGACGCGACCTGCGCCCGAGACGCATGGTGCACAACGTCCCGGCCACTCTCCCTGGGACACGAACGGGTCACGAGAGTCCCAGCCCTACGCTCATGAGTCCCCCACCGACGAGGTTATGGCGCGCATACGCGCGCGCCTGGGCACCCCGGATGCACTGCGCGAGGCATTCGTGATCAAGGAGATCCTGGACCGGCCACTGGCACGGCGCCGCGCAAGGTAGCCTGGTTCGCAAGAATGATCGGGGCAACCGCTCGGCCCCGGGAGTTCAGAGGACTGCGGCGTCTCAGGAACATCCTCGGCGACAGGCGTGTCTGCGGCACCGTCATTTGCTCTGCCGAACGCATCAAGCACGCCGGTTCGGAATCCTCACAGCCTTGGCGCCACGCATCCACGCTGCGTTGTCGCTTCGCCCGCCCGTGAGATTTCTCCAGTCCCGGATAGCGTCGGCTTCAACTCGCCACGAGCGAAGGACCGGTCAGGCCGTCCGGTCGAGAAACACGCGCGGCGACCATGTCTCGACCGGCCCGTATCGCGGCTGCGTGAAGTCCCGCCGAGTGGCCGGCGATCAGGATCGCACCGTCCGCCGCGGCGGTTGCCAGACAGGCCTCGTCGTCGGGATCGCGCAGACCGAACATGAGGCTCGCCGGCTCTACCGTGACGGCCAGCCGCTCGATCTCTCCGAAGGCGAAGGTGTCGCGATAAGGCGCTCGGCGACAGCTTCGTATTCCGACAGGACGATCTCGTGATGCCGCACGACGCTGTCGATGACCTCGCGGCAGACACCGTCGACTCGCGCTGCCGCCACCACGACGTTGCAATCCGGCACGACCCTCATGTTTCGCGGGCACGACGCTCACGGCGAGACGCGGATGTCTCCTCGACCGTGTCCTTCATGATCTCGTCTTCGGTGAGCCCGCGGTCCCGGGGCGAAGGCCGGGCCGCAGCAAGCCTGGCGGCAATCCGGTTGGCCGCCGCGTTCCTGTCCACCACGTCCTTGGGCCTCAGCAGGATTCCGTCGCCGACGAGGGTCGCCTCCATGAGGTCGCCTTCGCGAAGATCGATGTCCTTGCGCAATCCGGCCGGAATGGTGACCTGGAACTTCGCTTTCACAGTGACGAACGGCATGGCATTCCTGCAAGACAGTCGTTGAAAAGTTGGAAATTCTTACCAGCGTCTTGCCGGAGTTGGAAACGGGCTGTGAGTCGCTGCCCAAGCGGGCGAATCGAAGTCCAGCATGGCGGATCTGAGAACAAGGTTCCGGGAGTTCGCCCAAGCCGTGGGAAACTCGCCAGGCAGCGCGGCAACGGCCTGAGGGCCCGCACGGCACCTGCGACGCAGCAGCGGCATCGTCGGATAGAAAAAATGCGCCGGGGTAGAGGTCAGTCGTGAAGCAGGACCAGGTCGTTGTCGTGGACGTGAAGCGCTACGGTATCGCCCTTGGCGGGATTCTGACGGGGAGGCAGGAGAAGCCGCAGGGCGACGTCTGCGAGACGCACATGACAGCGCCGGCGTGTTCCCTGGAAGACGACATCCTCGACAACCGCCTCGCCGAGGCATGTGGTTCCGACATCGCCGGTTGCGCCAACCTGGATGTGTTCGGGACGCAGGCAGATGTGGACCTGATCGCCCACAGTGCTCTCACCCTTGACACGCAGGGAACCGAGTGGCGTCTCGACACGCGTATGGCCTTCCTCGTACTCAACGGCCTTTCCGGTGACGATGTTGCTGTCACCCATGAAGGTCGCGCTGAAGACGCTCGACGGCCGCGAATAGACCCGCTCGGGCGAACCCTGGTCCTCGATCCGCCCCTTGTTCAGGACGACGATGACATCGGCGACGTTCATCGCCTCATCCTGGTCATGGGTGACATGGACGAAGGTCATGGCCACCCGGCGCTGCAGTTCGACGAGTTCCTCCTGCATCTGCTGACGGATCTTGAGATCGAGTGCTCCGAGCGGCTCGTCGAGCAGCAGCACCGCTGGCTCGACGATCATGGCGCGGGCAAGCGCAACGCGCTGGCGCTGTCCGCCGGAGAGATGATGGATCCGACGGTCTCCGAGACCGGCAAGCCCCACGGTGGCGAGCATGTCGTCTGCCCTCTGCTGCCGCTCGGCGCGCGCCACGCCACGCGTCGCAAGACCGAAGGCGACATTGCTTCTCACGGTCATGTGAGGGAAGAGGGCATAGTCCTGGAAGACCGTTGCCGTGGGACGGTGAGCCGGAAGCATGGTCGTCACATCCATGCCGGCAATCATCACCCTGCCCGATGTGGGTTTGGTGAAGCCGCCGAGAATGGAGAGCAACGTCGTCTTGCCGCTGCCTGAAGGCCCGAGAAGCACGACGAACTGGCCTTGTTCGATCGACAGGGTGACGTGCTCGAGCGCCACCACGGCGCCGTAGGTCTTGGTAAGGCCGGAGAGTTCGACCAGGCTCATGCCGGTTCCTTCCTTCTGGCAAGGAGAGCCGCTGCGGCGAACAGGATGACGATGAGGGAAATGGCAAAGACGATCGTCCCCGCCGCGTTGACCTCGGGTGTCAGGCCGGCACGAAGCATTTCGAAGATGATGACCGGGAGCGTCACCTCGAACCGGCTCAGCAGAAACGCAATGATGAACTCGTCCCATGACAGTGTGGCCGACAGGCAGAAGGCCGCAAGAAGCGGCACCCTCATCATGGGAACAGAGATCTGCAGCATGGTCCGCAGGTCGCCCGCCCCGAGATCGTGTGCGGCGGCATCGATGTTCCTGTGACTCTCGTTCATCTGCGAATAGATGATGGCGAATGCCAGCGGCAGGTTGATGACCACGTGCCCGATGCCGACGGCCAGCAGGGACTTGGCGATCCCGAGTACATTGAAGGTCGTCAGCAGGCCCATTCCGATGATCAGGTAGGACACCGTGATGGGAGCGATCAGAAGAAACCGTGCCACACCGGGAAACCTGGGGGGAGAACGGCTGAGACCATAGGCCGCAAGGTAGCCCAGGACCGTGGTCACGAAGGCGGAGACGACCGCCACCAGGACGGAGTTGCCCAGGGCAGAAAGGACCCGTTCGTTGCCCAGGAGCTTGTCGTACCACCGCAGGCTCGGTCCATCGAACGGAGGAACCGGCAACACGCCGTCCTGGAATGAGAACAGCACGAGCACGACGACCGGCAGGTAAATGAAAACCATCGCCAGGACGAGATACGACCGCTCCACGACGAAGGCCGCGATCCGTCCCGTCATATCCTGTCCATCCTGAGGTAGCGAGCCGAGGCGAGGTACACGGCGAGGATGACGAGCATGAGGGAGACGCTCATGACCGACGCCATCGGGAAGTTCGCTGCCCGGGCAATCTGCAGCATGATCGCCTGGGGTATCAGCACCTCCGTGTTGCCTCCAAGGATCTGCGGCGTGATGTAGTCGCCGATGGTGATGACAAAGGTCAGGAAGGCGCCGACGGCGACGCCCGGCAGGCTGAGCGGAAGCGTGATCACGAGAAAGACCCGGATCGGCGATGCTCCGAGATCGCTCGCCGCCATCCGGTAGTGTTCGGGTATCTGGATGAGACTGGCAAAGATCGTTAGGGTCAGCAACATGGTGAAAAAGTGAACGAAACCGAGAACAGTGGCACCGCGCGTATAGGCGAGGTCAAGGGGCAGATCGATGATGCCGAGGGACAGGAGGCCGGCGTTGACGATTCCGTTTTCCGAAAGAACGATGAGCCAGGCGTAGGCCCGCACAACATAGGCCGTCCAGAACGGGATGATGGCGCCGACGAGAAGGATCTTCTGCCAGCGCGCCGACACGCGATAGGCCAGAACGTAGGCCAGCGGGTAGGCGATGAGCACACTGACAGCGGTGGTGAGGACCGTCACCTCCACCGAATTGACGAGCGCTTCGAGAAGATAGTCCTTCGAAACAAGCTTCTCGTAGTTGGCGAGCGTCCACGTGGCTTCGAGACGGCCACGCAGACGTTGCCAGAAACTTACCGCCACCATGACCAGAAACGGCATGGCGAAGAAGACCAGGGAATAGACCAGGGCAGGGTAGACCGCCCAGCGGACGAGTGAGCCTCCTCCCGGTCTCATTCAGATCCCGTACCCTCCCCCGGGCGGCTCGATCATCAGGACTGGAGGAACTCCGTCCAGATATCGAGCATTTCGACGTCGATCTCGGGATCGGGCAGCAATGATGTCTCCGAACGCGCCAGGAGATCGTCCTGCTCGTCCCACCGCAGGGTGGCCTTCTCGGCATCGGAGATGACCGCCTTGCTGTTGGCCGGCATCGCCCAGAAACACTCGGACGTCGCCAGGAGACCCTGGCCTTCGGGACTGAGGATCCACTGAAGGAAGAGCGCGGCCAGTTCCTTGCGGTTGCTGTCGCTCAGGATGCCGATGCCCTGGTTCCAGATCAGCCCTCCGTCATCGGAGATCGTCCAGTCGAGGTGGGGATTGCTCGCCATGAGATTGGAAACCGTGAACTCGGCGCCGCCGACAACGACATCCACCGACTTGGTGACAAGCGCGTTCTGCACGCTGACGATATCACCGATCATCTTGACATTGGGTTTCATCGCCAGCAGCCGCTCGCGGATGTCGCCGAGATGGTCCACGGTGATGTCTGCAGGCTTCAAACCCATGGAAAGACCGATCATCTGCAGGACCGGGAAGTAGTAGTCGTAGACGCCGATACGTCCGCTATAGGCGTCGTTCCAGGCGATGTCTCCGCGCCTGACGTCGGCGGCGTCGACCACGTCCCGGTTGTAGCAAAATCCGTAGTAGCCGAACTTCTCCGGGACCGCGTAGACCTTGCCGTCAACCCTGGTATAGGGCGCATTGCGCAGTGTCGGGAAGATATCGTCCCAAGGGGCCAGGTCATCCGGCAGCTCGTCAAGGATGCCGAGGCCGGCGACCTGCGGTACATCCGGCGCGTCGATGACGATCACGTCCCAGTCGCCTGGGGCCGATTGCTCGAGAATCGACAGGGCCGTTCCGGTTCCCTCGTAGGTCTTGACGTTGACCGTGACGTTGTGGGCGTCCTCGAAGGGTCCGATGAGTTTCTGGTCCGCGTGATCGCACCACACCAGGATGTTCAGCGTGTCGTCTGCAAGAACACTGCCGGGCACAAGGGTTCCGGCCGCTGCCGCAGTCGCACCTTTCACGAAGGTGCGTCGATCCAGTGACAATCGGCCGTTACCCAAAGCGCCGGTCCTCAGTTCCGTCATGGAATATCTCCTCGTTGTTGTCATTCGTCCGTCAACCGTGCTTCCAGCCCGGTCGCCTGATCGAGTCGTCCACCGTGTCGCCCTTGCCGGCAGCCACACCGGCCATGATCCGCAGAACGACACACACCGCCATGCGCGAAGTTGACCCGCTGACGTCAAACATCGGGCAAAGTTCCGTGACATCAACGATGCTCGGGCCTCCGCTGTCGACGATTCTGGCGGCAATCCGCATGATTTCCCGTGATTCCAGACCGCCTGGTTCCGTGGCCGTCACGCCTGGCGCAGCCGATGAATCCATGACGTTGAAATTGAAACTCAGGTACTGGCCATCCGTATCATCCCACACGCGCGAGACGGCCTCGTCAGCCACCGTATCGACGCCGCGTTCGAGGATCTCGATCATGGGGTTGAAACGGATGTCACGGTGACGGGCGAGGTCCACGTGATCCTTTGGATTGAAGGAATTGCGGGCGCCGAGATGGGCCAGGTTCGCGGGATCGAGATTGGGGAGTTCGCTGATGCGCGCCAGGGCGCACGTGGAAACGTTGCGTTCACCTGCCCAGGTGTCGGCCATGTCGAGGTGAGCGCCGAAATGCATGTAACCCATCTTCCGCCCGGCTCCGAGATGATCGGAAAACGCCTTCGCCGCCGGAATCGAGATCGACCGGTCACCACCACAAAGGATCGGCACCAGCCCGGCCTCGAGCACCTTGCGGACAGCGTCGTAGATGCGCTGATGGGCTACTTCCGGGTTGACCCGCGGCATCTGCACATCACCGCAGTCGACCGAGGAATGCTGGAGGTCGACGTTGAACTCGAACCAGTAGGGGAAGTAGTCGAGGGAGGCGACGCGAAACTCCCGGGCGCCGTCCTCGCAACCGGGCTTGCCCACATTGCCCTCGTCATAGGGAACCCCGAGATAGGCATAGGCCGCACCCGTCTCTCTCAATGCCTGGGGATCAACGGCCACGAAAGGTGCACGCAGGAAGGAAATCTGCCCGGGTGATCGGTAGTTGTCGGCATCATCGCCGCCGAGCGGGGAAAACAGGTGCAGGAATGCTCTGGCGGGATTCATCGGTCCTCTCCGGTCATGACGTCAACCGTGGTTTCAGGGGCTCTCGCCGTTCCGGCGCAGCGTCTGCGCACGGCTGCCGAGGTAATGGTAGATCAGATTGCAGGCAAGCTTGGTACTGATTCCGCTGGCATCGAAGACCGGCGAGAGCTCGGCGAGTTCGAGGACGTCGGCCCCATACTCTCCGGCTATCCTGGCCAGCGCGAGAGCCTCGCGCGCCTTGATCCCGTAGCATTCGGGACAGCTCGTTCCCGGCATGCAGCTGGCATCAAGCGAGTCCGTGTCCCAGGACACGTAGACCGCTTCGGTACCGTTCCAGGCACGTTTGAAAATGTCGTGGGTGCAGGCATCGATACCGCGCTCGACAACCTCTTCCATGGTGATCACAGGCATGTCGTTGTCGACCCAGAAGTCCAGCCAGTCCTTCGGGTTGAGGCCGTTGCGCGACCCCATGTGCGCCATGTTCTCTGCGTTGCAGTTTTCCAGGGAAAGGGCCATCGGCGGGCCCGAAGCATTGGTGATCTCGATCCCGCCCCAGTCGACGGCAGCATCGAGATGGCAGTCGATGTGAAGGTAACCCATTCTGGCAGCAGGACGGTGACGGGCGAGATGGGCAGACAACGCCCGCGCACCGGGAATGGGAACAGAGTGATCGCCACCGACGAGGATGACCTTGGCCCCTCCCTCCAGGCATTCCGTGATGTAGTCGCACATGTAGGTCTGCGAGAGAGGATTGTTTCCAGGCACGATGGGAATGTCCCCGCAATCGACCACCCGGAAGAAGGTCATGAGATCGACGTCGTACTCGAACATGTAGGGAAAATACTGGGTCGAGGCATCGCGGATGCCCTCAGGCCCGCTCGAGGTTCCGGTGCGCACGATGGTGCCCTGATCCCAGGGCGCGCCGAGGAAACAGATCTTCGCACCCGCCTTCCGGATACGGTGACGGTCCGGTTCGCAGTACGGAGCGCCCATGAAGGTGTTGAGACCCGGCGCCTTGACCGGACCGTTGTGCCGGCTGGGCGAGCGCGTGTGGGCATCATCGGCCGTTTCGCGGTGCGGCCCCCGGTGCTGATGAGGCACAAAATCCCAGAAGCCGGAGTGTTGTACCGTCATCGTCCCTGGTCCGCGTGGTCTTCGGTCATCATGTTTTGCGGCTCCGGGGGTGTCAATTCGAGTTCGATCGCCACCAGTTGCATTTCGCGGCCGGTCACCACCTCGGGCGTCGGCATGCCGCAATCGGGACAACGGAAATTGTAGCGACCGCCGGGTGTCTTGACCCCGTCGCAGTGGGAACACCTGACAGTCAGCGGGACTTCCTCGATGTCAAGAATGGCGCCTTCGCAACGTGTTCCCCTGGATGCCGGAATGAAGCTGACATGAAGCGCACGCGTCACCGCCGACAGCTGGCCGAGGCGGACATGAATGCGCTCCACCTGCCGGGCACCCGCCCTGGCGGCGTGATCGTCAACCAGGTCGATGAGGCTGCGGGCGAGTGCCAGTTCATGCATATGCCGCCACGGACGCCTTCGTGGCGCCGGCACGCGACGGAACCGTTCCGTGGCAGCGCATGATCCACTCGATCCAGGACGCCATACCGGTGCCGTCCCGTGCCGAGAGGGCGAGATATGGGAGGTCGGGATTGAGGCGCCGGGCCCGTTCGACAACCCTGTCTATGTCAAAATCGACGTGGGGAAGCAGGTCCGTCTTGGAGACAATCATCAGGTCGGCCCCGGCGAACATGTCAGGGTATTTGAGCGGCTTGTCGTCGCCTTCGGTGACGGAGAGGATGACCACTCTCGCCGTCTCCCCGAGATCGAAGGCAGCGGGGCAGACAAGGTTCCCCACGTTCTCGATGAAGACGACGGCTCCCCGGGGCAGATCAAGATCATCCAGGGCGTGACCGACCATGTGGGCATCGAGATGGCATCCCTGCCCGGTGTTGATCTGAACCGCGTTCACACCGCCGGCACGAATGCGTTCGGCATCCCGCGACGTCGCCTGATCTCCCTCGATGACGCCGATCGCCCGCTCGTGCCCGAGCTGGCGGATGGTCTCGACGAGGAGCGTCGTCTTGCCCGCTCCCGGGCTCGACATCAGATTGAGGGCGACATGGCCGCAACCCGTGAGCCGGTCGCGGTTGTCATGGGCATGGGAATCGTTCGCGGACAGAATGCTCTGCTCGATCTCGATCAGTGCCGGATCAACCTTGTGGTGATGGTGGGCATGCACCTCATGCCGTTCGTCAGCATGGCCGCAGCCGCAAACGGAACACATCGCTCGCCCCTCCCTTCAATCATCCACCGTTGAGGAAGCTGTCATGGAGAACCGCAACCTGTCAACGCAGGGCCTGGAGCAGAAGAACCATCCCCGAAGGTCAGAGGACAATGGCCAAGATCCCTGGCGTCGACGAATTCGAGAAATCTCATCCACAATGCGAGAGGCCCTTGAGACCGATGTCACGGCGGCAGAATCCGTCTGCCCAGTCGATCCTGTCGACAATGCGGTAGGCACGATCGCGGGCCTCGGCGAGGGAAGGGCCGCACGCCGTCACTCCGAGCACGCGCCCGCCCGCCGACACCCAGGCACCATCCATTCGCGCCGTGCCGGCATGGAGGATGACGCCATCGTCGCCCGCCGCGTCGTCGAGTTGGCGAATGGGTGTGGCCCGGGGATAGGTTCCCGGATAGCCCCGCGTCGCCATCACCACGGTCAGAGCCGATTCCTCACGCCATGTGAGGTGGATACCATCGAGCGTGCCGTCGCGGGTCGCCAGCAATGCGGGCACGAGATCCGCGTCGAGTCGGGCCAGCAGGACCTGGCATTCCGGATCACCGAAGCGGACGTTGTATTCGAGGAGTCTGGGACCCTCTGAAGTGATCATCAGCCCGGCATAGAGGACGCCGCGAAACGGCGTGCCGCGCTGACTCATGGCGGCGATGGTCGGGCGGATGATGTCGTCGAGGATCCGTGCCTCGATTTCGGGGGTGACCACCGGTGCCGGCGAATAGCATCCCATGCCGCCGGTGTTGGGGCCGGTGTCCCCGTCACCGACGCGCTTGTGATCCTGGGCGGTGGCCAGCGGCAGGATCGACGTGCCGTCCACGAGCACATGGTAGCTCGCCTCCTCACCATCGAGGAAGTCCTCGATGACCACGGAAGACCCGGCATCGCCAAACGCACGTTCTTCCAGCGCTTCATCCACGGCCCGGAGGGCCTCGGCCTCGGTGAATGCGACGGTCACACCCTTGCCGCCGGTGAGGCCGTCCGCCTTGATCACGACGGGTGCCCCGGAGGCGGCAATCCACGCCCTCGCCTCGCCCGCATCTTCGAAACGCCGCCAGCCGGCCGTGGGCACACCGGCCGCGTCGGCGATCTCCTTCATTATCGACTTCGATGCCTCGAGCCGGGCGGCAGCCGCGTTCGGTCCGATGCAGGCAATGCCCGCTCCTTCCATGGCGTCGACAATTCCGGCAACAAGAGCCGCTTCCGGACCGGGCACGACAAGGTCGACGGCATGGGTCCGGGCCCAGACGACGAGGCCGTCGACATCGTCAGCCGCCATGTCGACCAGTTCGGCATCGTTCGCGATACCGGCATTGCCGGGGGCGCAGAACAGCGCCGTGACAAGCGGCGACGCAGCGATTGTTCTCACCAACGCGTGCTCCCGGCCGCCGCCACCGATCACAAGAATCCTCATGAAACAAAGCCGTCAGCCGGATTGGCTCGTGACGGAGCCGTCACACCCATCGACGCACCTTCGGTGCTAACAGACTGAAACAACGTTAACAAATTCCTCTCCCCACCGTGACTGCGAGGCGAATCGGTGCCGGATTCTCCCGCGTCTGCAACTCATGGCAAGGGGGAATCGATGGCCGCGAAACGACTCACCCAGGCGCGCATCGAAGCGCTTCGACCACGAAAAACCGTTCGGGACGTCCGCGACACCGATCTTACGGGTTTCGGTGTCCGCCTCTATCCGACCGGGCGCAAGTGTTTCTTCATCCATAGCCAACACGAGGGAAAGAGGGTCTGGAAGATTGTCGGCGATGCCGCTTCCCTGAGCGTTGAAGATGCCAGGACCAGAGCCCGGTCAATGCTGGCAGCCAACAGGAACGGTACTTCGGCAGCATCAGAACACATCCGATTCGAGGAGGTGGCCGAGGAGGTCTTCCGCCGCTACGGCAGGAACTGGAAGCCAAGGACGCTCAAAGTCAACCGGGGTTACTTCACCAACCAGATTCTTCCGTGGTTTCGAGGACGGCTGATTGCGGACATCACGGCCACTGACGTCAGGTCGTGGTTCGCCTCTCTTCATGCCACGCCGGTGGCGGCCGACCGGTCCGCTCCGGTCCTTTCCATCATCATGACCTGCGCGGAAACCTACGGATACCGACCGGAGGGAAGCAATCCCTGCAAGGGCATCAAACGCTACCGCCGCAAGGGGCGCGAGCGCTTTCTCTCGACGGAGGAAGTCCGGCGGCTCGGAAGGGCATTGAGTCATCACGAAGAGAACGCGCGGGCGCATGTGGCGATCATCCGTCTGCTGCTTCTGACCGGGTGCCGCAGCAGCGAAATCGTAACGTTGCGGTGGAAGGAGTACCGGGACGGCCATCTCCACCTCACCGATTCCAAGACAGGGCCGCGCATCGTGTGGCTGTCATCTCCGGCACGAAGGATCCTGGAGGAGCAATCTCGGACATCCCGGTGGGTCTTTCCGTCAAGCCGAACCGGCAATTCTGTCGACGTGGATACTGTCGGTGATTTCTGGCGACACTTCCGCTCGGAGGTCGGCCTGCAGGATGTCAGGCTCCATGATCTCAGACATACATACGCCAGCATTGCCGTTATGACGGGAGAGAACATCCTCACTGTGGGCCGGCTTCTCGGCCACAACGATCCCGGCACGACGCTCAAATACACGCACTTTGCGGATGACGCGGTGTCCGAGGCGGCCGAGGTCATGGGATCTCTTCTCGCAGGAACCGTGTCATGAACCGCCGGACCAAACTGAGCGATGCCCTGATCCGGCGCCTCAAGCCCGGTCCTCGCGAATACACGGTCCGCGATATCGTGGTGCCTTCGCTGGGCGTGAGGGTGCATTCCTCCGGCGGCATAAGTTACGTGCACTTCGTCGAGGGACGGAAGGTGTCTTTGGGGCCGGCAGCGTTCAAGAGCGTGAAGGAAGCCCGCGTCGAGAGCCGGACGCAGTTGTCAGACGGCGTCGCGGAGAAGATGCATGTCCCACTCTTCAGGGACTTTGCCGTCGGTCCGTGGCGGGACTCTTGGGTCCACCGGTGCAAGCCGTCGACCATCAAGTTGCGTGACTGGCACTTGGAGAACCTACTGCTTCCTGAGTTTGGATCATCCCGCCTTGACCGTATCACGCCGATGATAGTTCATCGGTGGTTCGACCGTTACAGCGGAACCGCACCCGGTGGCGCCAACCAGTGCCTGAAGACCCTTCGCGAGATCTTCAATCACGCGGTCGCCTGCGGGCATGTCGCCTCCAGCCCGGCACGCAGTATCAGACCCAACCCGCGAAAGAAGATCACCCGCTTCCTCTCGCGGGAGGAGCTCAACCGGTTGCACAAGGTGCTAGACCGCCGAGACAACTCCACAAAGACGCGGGTATCACAACGCCAGCAAATCGACATTATTCGTCTTCTTATTCTGACAGGTTGCCGCAAGAATGAGATCGTCCGATTGCGCCGAGACGAGGTTGCCGGAACCTGTCTCCGGCTTCGCGACAGCAAGACCGGGCCGCGCACTGTGTTCCTGAACGGTCAGTCCCGGGCCATTATCGCCCGAAGGATGGCAGGAGGGGCAGAGTTTCTGTTTCCTTCACCGAAAGACGCTGGCCGACCGCTCGGCAAAATTCTCAAGCTTTGGTATGCTGTACGGAGAGAGGCCGGACTTGAGGATGTTCGCCTCCACGATCTTCGTCACACATACGCCAGCCATGCCGTCATGCAAGGAACGCCGCTCCCTGTCGTCGCCCGCTTGCTTGGTCACAGCCAGTCCACCATGACTCTGCGTTACGCCCACACGGGTGACAGCCAGACCGAGACCGCAGCCGAGAGAGTCGGGGAGGCGATTTCGAGACTGCTCGGGATGCCGACATGTACGGGCATTGATTGTCCCGGCAGATCCACCGACCACACGGCCCATTGAGGACGTATTGCTCGCCAGTGATCGGACGAGCAGCGGAAAGTCATATGACAAGTAGCCATCCGGCTTTCCCCATCGCTCTGACAATGCGCTAATAGGCGACGCAGGCTAGCTGTGGTGCACGCCCGTCGAAACTTCTCTTCGGCAAGAGAGCAAGCCCAATCCCGGTTGCTGTTGCTCATGCGCCGATTACATCTATGCTTGAGGCTATGGTTAAGATCCCAAGAGACTGGCGCGTAGACCGTCCGGCAACGGTGCTGATGGTCTCCCTAAGCCCCGACGCGACTGCCCTCTATGGCCCTACCGGCTCGCTACCGCCAGTTTTCTTGAACTCAATGAGGTTCTAATGATTAATTCTGCACACAGTTATTCAGTATCACAGCTCTTCGACACCGAGAGCAATGCAAGTTACACCATTCCTCGCTACCAGCGGGAGTACAGCTGGGGCAAAAGTCAATGGGACAGCTTATTCGACGACTTACACGAAAATGATCCAGGTTACTACCTTGGCTCCATCATTTGCATAAACCAATCCAAGGATACCCTACATCCGATTCTTGAGCTTGTTGACGGGCAACAGCGACTGACCACACTTTCATTGCTTTTTGCCGCAATTCACCACACCCTTGAAATATACCGGGATGAATTGGATGATGATCAGCGTTCTGATCTGAACAACCTAAAGCGCAAGATGGTCGCCAAGGATGGAAATAACAAGGTTCGATTAGTTCTTCAATCGCAAAATAACAATAATGGAGATTACTGTGCTATTCTTGGAGAGATCCACATCATCAGCGAACGCGAAGTGCCGCTTTATGCCGGCAACCGCTTGATCTACCGTGCTTATCGACACTTCAAGAATCGTATTGCAAAGGAGGTAAACGATCAGTCTTCCCAATTGAATTCAGCCCTAACACTTCTTCGAAAGATCAACACCGCGTGTTTGGTCAAGATCGAGGTGGATTCTCACGCCAGTGCTTACACCCTGTTTGAATCCTTGAACAATCGCGGTGTACCACTCACGGCCATCGACTTGATCAAGAACCGACTGTTAACGCGACTTGAAGACGAAGGGCAAGGCAACATAGACAGGTACTATCAGAGCTGGACCCGTCTGTTGGGCTTCCTGGGAGATGACTATACCATTCAAGAGCGGTTTTTCAGACACTACTACAATGCATTCAGGGAAGAGCTGCGAGCCATTTACGCCGTACCGATCGCGACTAGGTCAAACTTGATCAAGATTTACCAGGCACTTATCAGGCACGATGCAGAGGACTTTCTGGAAAGGATCATTGTTGCGGGAGAGAGCTATTCCGTTTTCCTACTTAATGGCCCCTTTGATTTGACAGATGACCTTGCGAAGGCGCTAAAGGATCTAGAACGAATTCAAGGGGCACCGTCTCACTTGCTGTTGCTGTATCTTCTTGTCCAACGTGACCAACTTGAGCTTTCAGACAGTCATCTGACGTCCATTGTCCAGCTTCTCGTCCGCTTCTTTGTTCGGCGCAATTTGACAGATACCCCACCGACTCGGGACCTCAATCGATTATTCATGGATGTGGTCAACAACATTCGTGAGAAACGCACCAATGCAGTTTATCGAACCATCGAAGATGCTTTGGTAAATGCTTCTGCATCAGACGAGACATTTCAACAGGCCCTGAGTGGCGCCATTTACAATGAGAACGTGGGCGTAACACGATTTGTTCTTTGTGCATTGGCCGAGCGCTCTATGACGTTAGAATCACGCGTGGATCTTTGGCACATGGAAGGAAAGCAATACCTATGGACCATCGAACACGTTTTTCCACAAGGAGAGAGGATTCCCAAGTCATGGATAGACATGATTGCAGGCGGTGACGAGACAAGAGCGACGGAAGTTCAGCAGACTCACGTCCATCAACTGGGAAACCTCACACTTTCGGCATTCAACAGTGCTCTAGGCAATATGAGTTTTGAGGATAAGAGGGATCGCAAGAACAGGACTGGATTGTTTATTGGTTACAAAAACAACCTCGCACTGAATGAAGACCTAGCCTGCGCAACCGGTTGGAGTGTCGCTCAGATTGAAGAGAGAACCTCGAAGCTCATTGGTCAGACGATCAATATGTTCAAACTGCGTGGAGGCGAAGCGTGAGAAATGAAAGCCTACTCCCTTGGTCACGTAGATGTTGATCCTTCTCACAGAATTGAGGGAAGGGGGTGCCCCGTAACTGGCCATTCCAGGACGGCCTAGAGTCTCTGATCGCTGGCGATATCCCTTTGCGTTTTGTCACATGCGCGAGGGGTGATTGTCATGTCGGTTTCCGATGTTGTTCGTTCGCGGTTGCCGAGACAGCGACAGAGCGTGTCGTTGGCGATCACGCGCTCGCCGCCCAAGAGGTCGCGAAGCGCGCTGTGCTCGTACCAGTGACGGTGAAGACGCCACTCGCTGCCCGGGTCGATCAGCCGGTAGCAGACCTGGATCGTCAGGATGTCCAGCCACTTGGTCCCCTGCCGGCTCGGCGGTAGGCGCTCATCCCAGAAGCGGTCCAGGTCCAGGCGGTCCCACAAGGACAGCGCCAACCAGCACGCCCCCCACTGGCGCGGGTCGTGAAGCGCCACCTGCGCAAGGTTGACTGATCTTCACCACCTCCCAGGTCAGCTCCGGCGCCTCCTCATCCTCGGGAAACAGCGCCATCTGCCACGATCGCGACTTACCCTCCACCACCTCGATCGAGCGGCACCACGCCGCGTGCTGGCTGTCTTTGATCTCCCCGAGATAGAGGACCTGACGCTGAACAATCCGCCCGCTGTGCACCCGGACGTTTTCCACCACGCTCCAGTAGCGGTGCTCCTTGCCGTCCGTGAAGCGTCTCTTGCAGCGCACGAACATCGGGACAACGTCCGACTCGTCGCCAGCCTGATCAAGGGGGTAGGTCGGCACTACAAGCGCTTGCGGACACGCACTGCACGGAAATCCGCAAGTTCTCGCGCCGGAAACGCATCAAATCAATTTAATCGCATGCCGACTTGCGGAAGTCGGGCTAGGTCTCCGTGACCTACGCCTCTCATTATTGGAAGCAAAATTGTGGTGTGAATGTAGCGCGGGGGAAGCCTCGCTGCCTTTTTCTGTCCACGAGTCCACAATTGTTAGCGTCTTCTGAGTTCCGTTGGCAAGAAGGCATCAATTTCTTCATCCGAAAAGGTCATATCTTCTTTGGTTTTGAGCGCACTTTGAGCCTTTTTGTAAGCTTCAAACGTGGTACTCGGAGAACCCGAATAAACAGAATGAAGACATTCCAACAATAGATCTCTTTCTGACTGCAATTGTTCAATGGACTTCTCTCCCATTGCTAAATCAGTAAGCAGTGACAAATACTTTTCTCGGATCAGCCATATCTCGTTTGCCGCTTGCTTGTGTTTTTGCGCTAACTCGCCCAGATCATAGTTCTTTGTATACGCGTTAAGAACAAGAAGCAACGTGGAGACAACGACGCCAACACCGACACCGATCTCGCCCACACCGAAGAATGTCGAAATAAATCCACCCGTGGTCAAAGCCGAAAGTATTATTTGCAAGAGTTTTATATCTGACAGTCGGGTAAGCAGAATATCCGAACATTTTTCATGAGTCTTATGCGAGTAAACCACTCGGCCATAACATTCTCTGAGTTGGCCTTCAAGAATATATCTTGTTTCCGGAGTGTCGTTAGCTTGGAAATGATGTTCCATAGATCGCTCGCCATTTTTGTTTTGCCGACCATTCCCGTTTTGGAGTGGCCATTTCATGCTCTATTGCTTCAAGTGCAATATTGTAGCATCTCCTTGCCTTGTATTGAAAAAGTCCTTTTCGGTAGACATGTTGACCGCTGCCCGGGGCTTTCCAGTAGTCCTTGTTGCTGTCTTGGACAGCCAGCCATTGGAAGAAGTCACGGCTTATGTAATCATAGTAAAGGTACGACTTCTTGCGATAGTGCCAGTTTTCAATAAACCGGTACGCCAAAGTATCTATTAGCAAGCCACCTATGGGAACATTCCATTTGGTCTTCCAAGATCTTGCCATCCGGCAGAGCTGAACTAAATTACCGTTTGTTGCGGCATTTCTCGATCTTATTGCGGCAATCTCTGGTTTTGGATTTGTGACTCTCCATCTCCCGCCACTGTTGGCGTCCGGAAAAGTATAGCTGTCGTCGTTGTTAATGAAGGCTGGCACGACCTCGAAGACAATACCATCAGTAAAGGGAACCAGAATTACTTGGCCGTCACCTCTGATGCTTGTTCTGGGATATGTCTTTTCAATTGACTGCTTTACGGCTTGCAACAGTGCAGACTGCCCATTGCCAGCATAGTCGTTGTATCGCTGATACTCGGAATATGGCAATTGAAAAACCATATCCAGGTCGCTGAAGCCTTGTGTTGCGGTGTTTCTACCATATGAACCAACATAGAGACTATGAGCTGTATCGGAGGTTGTATTCCAATAGTCTGAATTTAGCCTCCTTGTAATGTTGTTGTAGCGCGTCGATATTGTTCCGCGATCCGTGACGGTGAGATTTGAGCAGAACGTCTGAAACCAAGCAGCTAAACCCATGCCTTGTTCCTTTGTTGTGAAGCTAATCACTGACTAGCAGGCAAATCTGCGTGATAGTCCGACAGTGGAGCTTGTGTTGGGCAGAACCACGATGTGCAGTTGTATCGTTCAGGGACTCTCGAAGTTTGGTGTCATTTGGCGCGACGCAAGACCTAGCCCGGGGGGCTCCGATTGTCCAGTGGCCATGTGTGGAACCGGTCTAACCGGGACAACGCGAAGCGTCGTGCGTTCGCGTTCACGGACCGTAAGTGGATCGTGAGTGTTGTGCGGAGTGATACGCGACACGGACGAACTCTCGCATCTCAACCTGGGCAGGGCGCCGGACGCCCGGCGTCAAGAACGTCGCAAAATGTCCGCATACGGCGCCCCTACAATTGAAAATGGAGGCTAGACTTGCATTGCGGTCTGGTGGTCAAGCTCTGTTATCGATCGCCAAGTTCGCGAATCATGTGATCGTCTTGGCAACACTTGTGACAATCATGGCTTCGGCTGTAGCTGAAGACAGTAGATATGCAGCGGATCGCTTCGCTGATGCAGCGAGTGAATTGAAAGGAATGCATTGCGGTGCCAAACGTGACACGCGCACAATCATTTGCACGGGATTAGCATATAGGGGCTTGTGGGCCGTCATATCGGCAAGACCCCTTGAGTGTTGCCGCTCCCCGCGGCGGCACCCGCTCCCCTGCCGATCGCGCCTGGCGTCTTGAAGCGAACACCATCCAGTATCTCACTGACCGTGAGCATCTGCATTCGCGGGTATTCGATGTTGTGAACCGTGATATCTCCGGCCTGGGCCATTTCCTGCGCGAAGTTCCGCTTCTTGCGGTCGCCCAGGTCGTCCATGACGATCAACCCGGCCATGTTGGCGCTGTCGCGTTCCAGCACACCCCGCAGATCCCGGACGACACCAATGCCGACGCTCGCCCCACCCTTGACCTCAATGACCATCGAGGACAGGCCCGTGTAATCGGGACTGGGGAAGTAGAGACGACCATCTATTCCGCCGTCGCCGGTCCTCCGCGTCGTCACAAAGCCGTCCACCTGCTCGATCACCCACTTCTGGAAGTGGTACTTGTCGCGCTGCCACAGATCGCGGGCGCCCTCGAGATTGCGAGGCACGCCCTCGATAAGGAAGTCGGTTCCTTCAACGAGCCGCAATCGCTCCTGAAGTCGCACCTTGGCGACACGCTTGATCGCGTGAATGGCGATGTCGATGCCGATCCAGCGACGACCGAGTTTGTGCGCCGCCTCGATGGTCGTTGCGCAACCGCAGAACGGATCGAACACGACGTCACCAGGGTTAGAACTGGCCTTGATGATGCGTTCCAGCAAGGCGAGTGGTTTTTGAGTGTCGTATCCCAATCGTTCGGACGATGTATTCGGTATCCGCCCGATATCGGTCCAGATGTTCTGGAGCACCTTGCCCTCAGACTCATCGAGATATCGTTTCAGGCCATCCATGCGCGGCGTTCCGTCACGCTTGGTCTGGATCAAGCCCGCTTCCCACCACTCCTCCAACTGCTCCCGCCTGTAGCCCCAACCCCTGCTTTTGCCGGGCATGGTTCCACGCCATTCCCACTTACCTGAATCCGAGTTGGGGCGCGGCGCGGTCAGGTCATCCAAGCGATAGAGGCGACCATTCTCATCTTCTCGATATCTGCTCAACTGCGCGGCGCTGTGTTCGTGGTATTGCGGATTCCAGACAGGGTCCGCCCCTGCCGCGTAGTACAAGATCGTGTCCGCGATATTGCCGTAGCGATCCGCAGTGTTGTGTCCCTCGTGGCGCTGCCAGACAATCTCGTTGCGGAAGCGATCATGGCCGAAAATCGCATCCATCATGACCTTGATGTAGTGGCTGGCCGTGTGATCGCAGTGCAGGTAGATCGAGCCGGTAGGCTTGAGAATGCCGCGCATGGGAAGAAGCCGTTGCGTCATGTAGATCAGATACGCCAGAACTCGCGGATTGGTGTACCGCAGCGCGTTCATCCAGTGCTTCCAGAACTCCGCAACCTGATCGTCAACGCCGGCCTCTCGCATGAGGACCGGCATGGTCCGGGCCGCTCTCTCGCTTTCCTCGTCGAGCGTCCAGGTGTCGCAAAACGCCTCGACCTGATCCGGCAGGGGCTTGCCCGTCTCGGTCTTGTAGATCGCGTTGTAGTCGCGCTGCGAGTTGAAGGGCGGATCGAGGTAGATCAAATCGACGCTGGCGAGCGCCATGTCCTGCATGATCGTCAGGCAATCACCGTAGTAGAGTCGGTTCATAGTCTGCTCCCCCACACTCGATAGGCGAGGTACAGCCCGAGAAACCACACGGCAGTTCCCAGGAATATAACCAGCCAAGGGTGATCGTCGCTGATGATTCCAACGGTGCCAACCACGCAAAAGGCGGTCCACGCCCATCCAGCAAGAATCACCAGGGCGGAAAGGCCGCGCTGTTTCCGGAGTTCGCGTTTGCACGCCCGTCGGGCTTCGTCGAACGCCCTGTCCGCCAGGCCGCCGTCGCCAGTCATGCCAGCGCCTCCTGCATGAAGGCACCGAAAGCGTTGTCGGTTTCGCGGTGGTTGTACTTCCACACCGCCTCGGCCACGAACAGAGGCATCCAGTGGCGCGTGTAGTGATGGTGCGTCCCATGCCATGCCCGCTTCAGGAGAGACCAGAACCCCTCGAAGGTGTTGCTGTGCACCATGCCCTCGACGCAGGCGCGGGCGTGATTGACGACTGCATGCTGATAGTCGCCCCAGGCGGCGTTGTAGCCCTTCCACTCATCGGTGATCAGGAGTGTGCCCTGCGAGTCGACAGTATCTGTCAGGAAACGCACGAGGGCCTTGCCGGAGACGCTGTGAGAAACGCGGGCCGCAACCTTGCCGCCACGCTCGACGGCGCCGACGACGGGAACCTTCTTCGTGCAGCGCCCGAGCGGCGAGGACGTAGGATCGTCATCGTCGCGCCTTTTGCCCTTGCGCGGCTTGCCGCCGACGTAGGTTTCGTTGGCCTCGACGATGCCCTGAAACAACGGCGCACGGTTGTCCGCCATGGCGGCGCGGATGCGCTGTTGCATGTACCACGCCGACTTCTGGTTCATTTCCAGGTCACGGGCCAGCTGCGGGCTTGACACGCTCTTCTTGGCGTTGACCATGATCCCAACGGCCAGAAACCACTTCTGGAGAGGAACCTTGGTCTTCTCGAAGATGGTCCCGGACAGAACATTGAAACTGGCGTGGCAGTCATGGCAGTTCCAGCGGCCGATGCGGTAATTTTCGGACTTGCGGGCCACATGATTGCTCCCGCACTTCGGGCAATGCGGAACGTCGCCCCACCGCACCCGCTCCATGTGCTCGATGCAGGCTTCCTGATCCGGGTAACGCTGGAAGATGGTCATCAGGTTCATGTCCATTCCTTCCGTCACCATGAATATGGGGAATCAGAAGGTATTTGTTAAGCCCCTATCTACTAATCCCACATTTGCATTGCAAATGCGACCGACCAAGACACTGATCACTGGGCTGCTTCCATGGTCACGATGGCGGTAAGCGGTCACATTGCGACGTCCTTGACGCCGTGCGTCCAACACCCCTGACCAGTTCATGTTTGTCGGGCTACCTGCGGCACCTCCACTGGCACGGCCCTGCTGACGTCCGATGTCACCGGGTTGTCGGCGAAGTGGTCCTTCCACAGGCGTGGCGTCAGCCGGGCCCCATCCCGGTCGGGATGGGCCGACACCCGCTACAGGACATCCACCTGTCACGTGTAGGGATCGATGCCGTGCAGGCGGCAAGTCAACACCAGTCTCTGGAGGATCTCCACGGCTTCCGCGCCCGCCTCGGTCCAGCAGAACAACCAGTTGCGGCGTCCCTGCGCCGCCGTCCTGACGCACCTTTCGAGATGATTCGAGTCGATGGGCACGTCGGGGACCTCGAGACAGACCTCGAGGCCGCTCTTATGAAGGGCCTCTCTGTCAAACGACAGGGGCGGAGTGATCTACAGCATGGTTGGTTCCCCTTGCATAGCCGTACGTAACGCCGAGCTCAGTGGGTTCAGTCCCTTCCGTAACCCAGCGGCGGCTCGATGGCCTCCAGATCACCCAGATCAAGTTCGTCGATGGCCTGCAGCCTGAGCCCGTAGGGGCTGTCACGCAGCGTCTCGGGCAGGTTGTGAAGCCGCTCCCTGTAGTTCTCCTGCAACTCCAGCAGGGTGGCCACGGCAGTGCGCCAGCGGTGCGTCCTTGACGGCGGCCGTGCCGGGCGTGGTGCCGGCGGCATCGCGCCCTTGCGGCGGGCCCGGTAACGGCGTTGCCGCTCGGCATTGCTCATGACCATGATCTCTCCTTCCACTGACCAGACGTTACGTAACGGGCTCCATGCCTTGGGAAGCGGTTTGGCGTCTGGTCATTCCAGGTCGGAACGCATTGGCACCGGTCGCACCGTGTGGCGCGCACCCCACTCTTATCCGGGCGGTTGCCGGCGGCATCGCCGGTCCGTCCCTCAATCCCGCTTGCTTGCGGGCGCCACGTTCCGGAGGTGGGACCCATCTGTGCACCGGCGTCTTTCAGCCCAGCCAGTTTCCGGTCACGCACCACCCGGCCCAGCGCCGGCCGCGTCCAGCCGGTCCGGGAACTCGGAGTTTCGGGCTCAGGCGACGTGTGCGCCGGAGGGCACGAGACCGGTGTTGGCATAGCGCCACAGCGCGATCAGCAATTTG
>CBDBNO010000007.1:0-197524 GCA_965207785.1 Alphaproteobacteria bacterium
CTCGAAGCCCTGACGGAAGACGTTACCAAGAGTTCGGAGATCGAAGGCGAGATCCTTGACCGTGACAGCGTGCGATCTTCGCTCGCACGCCGCCTCGGCCTGCCCACGGCGGCAATTGCCCCGGCAGACCGGCGGACCGAAGGCGTCGTCGACATGATGCTCGATGCTACCGAAAACTACAGGTCATCGCTGACGTCCGAACGACTGTTCGGCTGGCAGGCAGCAATGTTCCCGACAGGCTATTCAGGAATGTACAGGATCAAGACCGGTGCATGGCGCGACGATGTGGAAGGAACGATGCAGGTCGTTTCCGGACCGGTCGGCCGTCAGCGGGTGCACTATCAGGTGCCGCCGGCTCAACAACTCGATGCCGAGATGCAGGCGTACCTGGAATGGTTCAATCGCCGAAGCGACCCCGAAGGCCTGTTGCGTGCCGGCCTGGCACATCTCTGGTTCGTGACAATCCACCCGTTCGAGGATGGTAACGGCCGTGTCGCGCGCGCGATCGCTGATCAGGCGCTGGCGCAGTCGGAGGACTCCGGACAGCGCTTCTACAGCATGTCGAGTCGGATCCGGAAAGAACGCTACGACTACTACGACGCGCTTGAAAGCGCGCAGAAGGGAACGCTCGACGTTACCCACTGGCTGGTCTGGTTCCTCGAGTGTTTTTCGCGAGCGATCGACGGTGCCGAGTCGGTCTGCGCAGATGTTCTGCGCAAGGCCGATTTTTGGCAACGCTACGCCCGCGAGCCCTTCACAAAACGCCAAAAGGCGGTGCTCAACAGGTTTCTCGATGGATTCGAAGGCAAGCTGACGGCAAGGAAATGGGCAGCGATCGGCAAATGTTCGATACCGACGGCGCAACGCGACATCAATGAACTGGTCGAGCGCGGAATCCTTCGCCGCAATCCGGGAGGCAGCAAGAACACAAGCTATGACCTGGTGATGGGGGCATGAACTTGTTCGCCAACTGCAAGTCGTTGGGTGCTGCGGCGCGAAGCTACGTGACTTCTATTGATTGTGGCGGGAAGGGTCCGGATTTGACCGCAACGAGAATGAGAACGAAACTGCAAAAGCCCCGATTTTCCGGGTTCTTGGTGCTTTCCCGGAACTCCCTGGCTTGAAGGATGGTGGAGCCGAGGGGAATCGAACCCCTGACCTCTTGAATGCCATTCAAGCGCTCTCCCGTCTGAGCTACGGCCCCTCAAGGGAATCGGTGTTTCTGCAACCTATGGACAGGCGGCCACGGACGCAAGACCGCCATCCGTCAATCCTCGATCTCGGGATCCTCCTCGCCCTCGACATCATCATCGGTCTCGAGGGTCACGTCCGCATCATCACCATCGTGGACAACCTCATCTTGCTGTGCGGCGGGCGGGGGACCGTTGCGTTCCGTGGTGATGATCGTCCCGCATCGGGGGCAGTACGGAGGAGACCGCTTGAAGTCGTAGAACTTGGCGGAGCATGCCGTGCAGGTGTGCTTGGTGCCCCATTCGGCCTTGGGCATGGTGTCAGTCCCCGATCCAAGTGGTCATTCAAGGCGGCAAGCCGGATATAGATTCAGCCATGATCTGTCAAAGGGTAAGGTTGCGCCCGACGGGGTCCGGATTGACGATGAACCGGAGCCCTCCGATACCGGGCGCCGGAGAAAGACGTCATGAGCCAGCCGACTAGGGCAGTGATCGCCCGTCCCCTAGCCCCGTTTTCGGGCACCGTGCGCGTTTCCGGCGACAAGTCCATTTCGCACAGGACGCTCATTCTCGGGGCCCTGACGGTCGGCGAAACCACCGTCGAAGGATTGCTTGAGGGCGAAGATGTCCTGGCGACAGCTTCGGCCATAAGGTTGCTGGGCGCCCATGTCGAACGCGACGCTTGCGGGGTGTGGCGCATCAACGGATGCGGCATCTCGGGACTGAAGGAAGCCGATGATGTTCTCAACCTGGGGAATGCCGGCACCGGCGCGCGGCTGTTGTGCGGCGTTGCGGCGGGATACCCCTTCACCACGTTCCTGTGCGGCGACAGGTCACTCTCGCGTCGGCCCATGGGTCGTGTCATCGAGCCCCTGGAGGAGATGGGAGCCCGGTTCGTCTGCCGCAGCGGGGGGTGCCTTCCCCTGGCCGTGACAGGTGGTGATCCCCTGTTGCCTCTTCATCACGAACTCCGGGTCCCGTCAGCGCAGGTCAAGTCGGCGGTGCTGTTGGCGGGCCTTCACGCGCCTGGAACCACCACCGTGGTCGAAAGGGCGCCGCTCCGCGATCACACCGAGCGTCTCCTGCGTGCCTTTGGCGCCTCCCTCGAGATCGTGCCGGGCGTGAACGGCCAGCGATCGATCAGCATTGCCGGACAACCGGAGCTGACTCCCGTCGATGTCCATGTGCCGGGAGATCCTTCATCGGCTGCCTTCCTCGTCGGCCTTGGCGCAGCGCTGCCCGGTGCGGCGCTGACCGTCAGGCATGTGGGCATCAATTCGACGCGGACGGGATTCTTCGAGACCCTGAAGGACATGGGAGCCGATCTGACCTTCATCAATCGCCGCGAAATGGCGGGCGAGCCCGTGGCCGATATCGCCGTCGAGGGAACGGTGCTCAAAGGGATCGAGGTGCCTGCGGAACGGGCTCCCTCCATGATTGACGAGTACCCCGTGCTGGCAGCCATTGCGGCAACGGCCGAGGGTTCGACGGTCATGCGGGGTCTCGCCGAACTCCGGGTCAAGGAAAGCGATCGCCTCGCCGCTGTCGCCGCTGGTCTCGCGGCCAATGGCGTCAGGGTCGACGAGGAACGGGACGGGCTGGTGGTGCATGGCGTGGCCAGCCGGCCTCCGGGAGGAGGCTGCGTTGCCGTCAACCTCGACCACCGGATTGCCATGGCCTTCCTGGTGATGGGATTTCTGTCGCGCGACGGCGTGGCGATCGACGATACCGGGGCCATCGACACCAGCTTTCCGGGATTCATCCAACTTCTCGAAGGGCTCGGCGCGGAGTTCGGCGAATGGACGGGGTGATCGTGATCGCCGTCGACGGGCCTGTTGCCTCCGGCAAGGGAACACTCGCCGGCTGCCTGGCAGCTCGCACGGGCCTGCGCCACCTCGACAGCGGCATGATCTACCGGGCCGTGGCCTCTCTCGTTCTCGAGGCCGGTGATGATGCCGGAAACGCGCAAGCGTGCAGGCGGGCGGCGGAACGTCTGGTTGCGGCGGATCTCGATCGTCCGGGACTGCGCGATCAGGAGATCGGCTCCATGGCCTCGCGCATCGCTGCCCAACGGGAGGTGCGAGCCGTTCTCGTTGAGTTCCAGCGCCGCTTTGGCAGAACGCCGCCGGGTGCGGTCATCGACGGGCGCGACATCGGCACCGTCGTCTTTCCCGATGCCGATGTGAAGTTCTTTGTCACGGCGGAGGCCCGGGTGCGGGCCGAAAGGCGTCACCGGGAACTGGTTGCAAGGGGTGAGACGATCGACTTCCGCAACGTGATGGAGGAAATCTCCGAAAGGGACCGGCGCGACAGTCAACGGGCCTGGGCGCCCCTGCGCCAGGCTGAGGACGCCGTCGTCATCGACACGACCGCGCTCGATGCCACGGCGGCGGCGGAAAGGGCGCTCGACATCGTCCGCCAGCGGCTGGGTGCGCTGTCCGTTTTGAGTTGAAGATGATGACGGCTGGCGTTATATCGACGCTGCCGCATGCGGAACGACCGGGTGTGGCGACCTCCGTCTCGCCCCGGCGAAATCCCAAAGCGGAGGCACTGGAAGCACACCCACCAGCTTCCGGCAATCCAAGGAAATCAGCTCCATGACGAACGACACGAGCACGGCGCAGGACGCGTCTGCCTCCACCACGCCCGCAGGGGAAGAGAACTTCGAGGATCTCTTCAACGAGTTCCTAGAACGCGTCAACATTGTCGAAGGAGCGGTCACCAGCGGAACCGTCCTCGACATCCAGGGTGACCTGGTGCTGATCGATGTCGGACTCAAGGCCGAGGGACGGGTGCCGCTTCGCGAATTCAACACGGCCGGAGGCGAACCTTCCGTGGCCGTTGGCGACAAGGTCGAGGTCTTTGTCGAGCGGCTGGAGAACAACCAGGGCGAAACGGTCCTGTCCCGGGAGAAGGCCCAGCGCGAGGAAGTCTGGAACCAGCTCGAGGCGGCCTTCGCAACCGGTGACCGCGTCAAGGGATACATCTACCAGCGGGTCAAGGGCGGCTTCACCATCAATCTTGGTGGCGCCTTCGCCTTTCTCCCTGGCAGCCAGATCGACATCCGTCCGGTTCGCGACGTCACACCGCTCATGGGCGAGGAGCACGAGTTCCGCATCCTCAAGATGGACCGCCGGCGCAGCAACATCGTGGTGTCCCGGCGATCCGTTCTCGAGGATGAGCGTGCCGACCAGCGCGCCGAGCTGATCGCCGGCCTCGCCGAAGGCCAGGTGCTCGAGGGTGTGGTCAAGAACATCACCGACTACGGCGCCTTCGTCGATCTTGGGGGGCTTGACGGGCTGCTTCACGTGACGGACATGTCATGGCGGCGCATCAATCACCCCACCGAGGCCGTCTCCATCGGTCAGACGGTGCGTGTCCAGGTGATTCGCTTCAACCCGGAAAACCAGCGCATTTCACTGGGCATGAAGCAACTCGAGACGGATCCCTGGGAGGGTGTGGGCGCCAAGTACCCGGTCGGCACCCGATTCACGGGGCGCATCACCAACATTACCGATTACGGCGCCTTCGTGGAACTTGAACCCGGTGTTGAGGGTCTCGTCCATGTCTCGGAAATGAGCTGGACCCGCAAGAACGTTCACCCGGGCAAGATCGCCTCGACCAGCCAGGAGGTCGAGGTCGAGATCCTTGATGTGGATGCCAGCAAGCGCCGCATCAGCCTCGGCATCAAGCAGACCCAGAGCAATCCGTGGGAAATCTTCCTGATCGAACACCCGGTCGGCAGCGAGGTCGAGGGCGAGGTGCGGAACATCACGGAGTTCGGACTCTTCATCAACATCGGTGGCGACCTCGACGGCATGGTCCACATGTCCGATCTTTCCTGGCAGCAGAACGCCGACGAGGAGATCGGGAAGTACCACAAGGGCGACCAGGTCAAGGCGAAGGTTCTCGACGTCGATGTCGAAAAGGAACGCATCAGTCTCGGGATCAAGCAGCTTGAGCCCGACCCCTATGCCGATGCCATGGATGGCATCTCGCGGGGTTCCGTGGTGACCTGCACGGTGGCCCGGGTGACCGACGGCGGCGTCGAGGTGCTGATCAACGGAGTCGTTCCGGGCCTGGTCCGCAAGACCGAACTGGCCCGCGACCGCAGCGATCAGCGGCCGGACCGCTTTGCTCCCGGAGACAGGCTGGATGCCAAGGTGACGAACATCGACAAGGCCTCCCGCCGCGTCTCCCTTTCCGTCAAGGCCCTGGAGATCGAGGAAGAAAAGAAGGCGATGGAGGCCTACGGATCGACGGACAGCGGCGCCACCCTGGGCGATATCCTTGGTGCGGCCCTGTCGGCCCGTACTGCCGAAGTCGACACCGCCGAAGAAGCCGACACCGCCGAAGAAGCCGACACCGGCGAAGAAGCCGACACCGCCGAAGAGGCCGACACCGCCGAAGAGGCCGACACCGCCGAAGAGGCCGACACCGGCGAAGAGGCCGACACCGGCGAAGAGGCCGAAGCCGGCGAAGAGAGCAAGGCGAGTGAGGACGGCAAGGCGAATGAGGACGGCAAGGAGTCCGGATCCTGAGCCAGCCAGCCGCTGAGAACCGAACGTCCATCGCTTCGAGGCTCCTTGAAGGGCCTCCCCTGGTGATGGATGGAGCAACGGGCTCGGAACTCCAGCGGCGCGGCGTCTATCTCTCGTACGGGGTCAGCACGTCCGGAGCGCTCGGTTCATGGTCGGCAACGGCCATGCGGGATGCTCCCGGCACCGTGCGCGCCGTTCACGAGGACTATCTGCGCATCGGATGCGACATCATCACCACGAACAGCTTCTGGACGAACACCGTCAAGCTGGGACTGGTGGGCCTCGAGGACCACGCGGAGGCCTATACGCGCCTCGCCGGCGATATCGCTGTCGAAGCGCGCGACCGGCTGCAACCCGGCGCCTGGGTTGCCGGAGGCATGGCGCCTCCCCATGGCGGCATGCCCGGGATTCCGGTTGACCGCGATGACCTGCCCCGGGAATTCGCCATGCAGGCACGCCACCTTGCTGCCGCCGGTGTCGACCTGATTCTTGTCGAGTATGTCGGCTGGATCGAGGACTGCGTCAATGCCGTGGATGCTGTCAGCGGCGCCGGCCTGCCGGTGATGCTGGGCCTGCGCCACGTGACCATGGACGGCACCATGCAACACGGCGAGAGCTTCGCCGATCTCGTCGCGGAACTTGGCAACCGCGATGTCTGCGCGATCCTGCTCATGTGTTCGTTGCCGGAAGAGATCGATGCCTGTCTGCCCGGATTGCTGGCGGCGTTCGACGGACCGGTCGGAGCCTATCCCAACATCGGGTACGAGTTTTCCGATGAAGACGTCGCCGCCGGTGGCCACTTCCACAGCCTCGACACCACCAGCTGCTCCCCCGAACGCCTTGCCGCCCATGCACAACACTGGCTCGACGCCGGTGCACGTATCGTCGGCGGCTGCTGCGCCACCACGCCCGATCACATTCAGGCGATTCGCGATCTCGTTCCCCGGTGAGGCACTGTGCCGGCCTCGGGGGAATCAGGTCGGCGCGAAGGGTTCGACGCCGTGGCGTTCGAGAAGCGCCGCCATGGCCGGACGCGCCTGGATGCGGTGGACGATGGCGCCGACGTGTTTCTCGCGGGCGATCATGGCATGACAGTCCCAGTGCATGGTGGCCTGGACGAGAAGAAGGATGTCGGCCGTCGAAAAACGTTCGCCGACCAGCCATGTCTGGCCGGCCACGCTGGCATCGAGCTGCCGCCACAGGTCATCGGCATTGCGCCGCGCCGCCTGGCGCACGCCATCGATGCCGTCAGGCGCCGCCGTGTACCAGTCCGCGTGGTACTCGTTGGCGACTGTCGGGTGAACCACGGAGCCCAGCCAGACCATCCACTGGTACCACCACGCCCTTTCCCGGCTCCCCAAGGGCGGGGCAAGACCCGTCCCCTCGTGCCTGTCGGCAAGATGCATGGCGATGGCGGAGCCCTCGTAGATGACGAGGTCCCCGTCGACGAGCGTCGGAACTAGGCCGTCAGGACGGAGTTCGAGGTACGCGGGATCCGTTGAACGTCCATCGGGAAGCGTCACCGTTTCGTAAGGAACGCCGATCTCGTCGAGCGTGCCTTCGGGGACCATGGACATCGTGAAGGGTTTGCCATAGAGGCGGTACATGTTCAGATCTCCTGTTCGTCTGGAGGGTCCGGATATTGCCGATCATCGATGCCAATGGAACCGGGATCTACGTCGAATGTCACGGAGATCCCGACGGACTGCCCATTCTGCTCGTCAGGGGGCTCGGATCGCAGATCATTCACTGGCCCGATGCAATGATCGGCTGTTTCGTGGATCACGGCATGCACGTCATCGTGCCCGACAACCGTGACGCCGGATTGTCGCAGAAGTTCGACGACCTCGAGACGATCCCGGCGGACGAGGCCCTTCGCCGCGAGGCCGAAGGCCTTCGCGTCGAGGCGCCCTACACGATCCGGGATTTCGTCGCCGATCATGTCGGCGTCCTCGATCACTTCGGTATTGCCCGGTCCCACATCTTCGGTGTTTCCATGGGCGGCATGATCGTGCAGACCATGGCCATGACACACCCCGGGCGCGTCTTCACCATGACCTCCGTCATGTCGTCATCCGGCAATCCGGAGCTCCCATCCATGGCGCCGGAGGTCCAGCGCCTGCTGCTCGCTTCCCCCGACGATCCCGATGACCGTGACCAGGTCATCGCCTTCACGCTCGAGTGCGACCGGGTCTGGGGGAGTCCGGGGTATCCCTTCGACGAGAGTGAAAGAGCGGATCTCATCGGCAGGGCGTTCGACCGCTGCTACACGCCCTCGGGCGTTCTGCGCCAGTATCTCGCCGTGCGCCAGGATGGCTCACGGGTCGAGCGCCTGCGGACGATTCGCGTGCCCAGCCTGGTGATCCACGGCACCGACGACGCCCTGCTGTCGATCGAACACGGGCGCGATACCGCGGCCAGCATTCCCGGTTGCGTGCTCATCGAGATTCCCGGCATGGGTCATGATCTCGAGGGCGAACTCGGCCCGATGATCGCCGGGTTCACGGCACACCACGCGCGGACGAGGGGATGAGCGATCAGGTGGTGCCCAGGGGCGGAATCGAACCACCGACACCATGATTTTCAGTCATGTGCTCTACCAACTGAGCTACCTGGGCACCTTCGGGGGCGTCTCTTAGAGAATTCGCCGTGCCTTGTCCATCACGTTAACCTGTCTTCCTCGGGCGTTTCGGCACCGTCGGCGTCCGCTGGCTCGCCTTCGATGACATAGGGCGGTGCAGCGCCGATCCAGTGCGCCAGATCCTTCATGCTGCAGCGCCGGGAGCAGAACGGTGCGTGGCGCGGATTCGCCGGCCTGGCGCACACGGGACATCGCCGGTCGGTCATGGCGTCGGCACCAGGCCGTGGCCGGCAAGGAGCCCTGCCGTCTCGTAGAGGCCGAGTCCGACGACATTGCTGTAGGAGCCGTTCAGCCGCCGCACGAATGCCGCCGCCCTTCCCTGGATGGCGTAGGCGCCGGCCTTGCCACGCCATTCGCCGCTGGCGAGGTAGGAGTCGATTTCGTCACTCGACAGACGCTTGAAGGCGACGCGGGTGATGACGAGGCGCGAACGCGTGGCGCCGGAGACGAGGAGACAGATTCCGCCGTAGACCATGTGGCTGCGACCGGAAAGCCGCTCGAGACAGCCCCGTGCCTCGGCGGCATCCGCCGGCTTGGGCAGGATTCGCCGGCCGCAGGCCACCACCGTATCGGCGGCGAGGATCGCTGTGCCGGGGCGGGAACGGGCGACCGAGAGAGCCTTCTCCCGGCAAAGGCGGACCGCCAACTGCCGTGGCAGTTCTCCCTTGCGCGGCGTTTCCGGGATATCGGCCGGTACCGTCTCGGCGGGAACCACGCCGATCTGAGCAAGGAGTTCCATGCGGCGCGGCGATGCCGAGGCCAGAACGAGGGGCATGTCTGGGTGCCTGGTCATGGTTGCCACGTCTTCAGATGGCGGACAGCGAGGTCGAGGGAAAGCGCTCGCCGATACGCTGCCGGATGTGGTCCCGCACGCTCCGGAAGGCATCGAGGATCATGTCCCTGTTGCCCTCGATGGCAACGGGATCGAACGTCATCCAGTACTCTACGTCGAGTGCGGCATAGCGGGTGAGTTCGACGGCACGGTGCTGCGCCTCGGGTGACATGGTGATCACGAGGTCGAAACTCTCGGCACCGTCATCGATGTCGTCGAAGGTCTTGGGCCGATGACCGGACATGTCGATGCCGATTTCCGCCATGACCTCGATCATGAAGGGATTGGCGTCCTCGGTCGGGCGCACGCCGACCGAATCGATGAAGATGCTGTGACCATAGAGGCTTTTCATGAGTCCTTCGGCCATGGGAGACCGCACGGCATTGTAGTTGCATGCGAAGAGCACGGCACCCGGCGTATCGGCCATGCCGTCAGCTCCGGATGTGAAGGACGCAGAGCAGGGTAAAGAGCCGTCTCGATGTCTCCATGTCGATCGTCACGCGTTTGTCGAGAGTCTCGCGCAACAGCTCCGCGCCCTCGTCGTGGAGACTGCGGCGTCCCATGTCGAGCGCCTCGATACGCGATGGAGGCGCACTCTTGATCGCCTCGAAGTAGCTCTCGCACACCGTGAAGTAGTCCTTCACGATCCGGCGAAAGGACTTGATCGGCATGGTGACCTCTCCAAGAGGGTGGTCCTCTTCGTCACCAATTCCGAACACCAGGCTGCGGCCATCCCTGACCGCAAGGCACACGCGATAGGGTCCCGGTGGCAGCCCGTTAGGTTCAAAGTGATTGGACTCCAGAAGATCGTAGATGGCCACGGCCATCTCGTGCTCGACCTCGGCGCTGCGTCGCACCACCAGCCGGTCGTCGAGCCGGATATCGCTGATTCGGAAGCGGATGTCGCCGTCCTCGGCCGTCATGACCGGAACGGGGCGAAGGCCATGGGCGCCATTCGGGTCCCTGGCATGTCACGGTCATGCACCATCATGGCTCACACTACCGGCAGTTCCGCCGCCGGTTCAATCGGTCAGCCCGGCTTGCAAGTTCCGGAATGCCGCGCGATTGTGACGCCATGTTGGCAGCGGCGGACAACCTTTCCCAAGTGGTGGGTGACACCCATCCGCCGCTTCGTCATGTGACCATTCCGGCCCTGTTGCCCGAGACGGCACGGCGACATGCCCTGCGTGATGCGGTGGACGGTCTCCGGCTGAGCTGCATCGATCACATCGGTGAGGTCGACGCCATTGCCACTGGCTAGACTGATCCCGGCATCTGGCCGTCAGGCTGGCTCGAGGGGATGCTGACGGGCTGGGCTCACGTTCGTTTCGCCCGGCGCAGTCAACCTGACGGTCACGCTTGTGTATCGCGGGCTTTCCGGTCACAGCAGGAAGTGCGCCGTGGCGTCGGCACTGCCCTTGAGGATAACCTGTAGACCTTGGGGACTGAGCAATCCATCATATCCGGAACATGAGAGTTCAGACCTGTCGAAGCGGGTCCGCCCGTCACATGCCCAATCAGCCTGAGGACCACACAGCATGGCCGGACGAAAACCTTCTGCCATGAACCAGTACCTGTTTCACGACCTTGCGGCCGCCCACCGGACTCTCCATGCACGACTGAATGACAGGTTGAAGTGCCTCGGTTTGCAGGTGGAATCCTGGCGAGTCCTGGAAACGCTGAGTTCATACGACGGTTTCACGATGGGGGATCTTGCAGACATCGTGCTGATGAATCCGCCGACATTGACCAAGCTTGTCGACCGCATGGTATCGAACGGCCTGGTTCAGCGGACCCTATCGGCGGAGGACCACAGACGCGTCCACCTGGTGCTGACCGATGCAGGGACGGACCTCGTGGCCAAGGTCCGGTGCCATGCCGAGGAACAGGACCGGGACATTGTCGAACGCCTTGGTGAGGAAAGCGCGCAGGTTCTTCGCGAAGCCCTGCGCTCCCTGGCCTGATCATGGCATCGTTGGCACTCCGACAGGATTCAATGGCAGGTCAGGTTCTTTCATCCGGATACATGACGGTACCCCGGCGCGCCGGTCCGGAGTGGTTGTGGGAGGCCTCTCCCTTCTACAGGTCTTCGCCGGCGTTCCGGGTCGGGCTTCTGGTGCCGCGATGCGGAGCAGCCGGTCTGTGGGGGCCGTCATCGATCGCGAGCGCCGAGGTCGCCGTCAGCGAACTCAACAGGACCGATGGCATCGGCCGGCAGGAAGTCGAACTGGTCGTTATCGACTCGGCGGAAGAGGCGCCGATCCCGGCCGAACACGTCGTTGACGCAATGATTGCGCATCATGCGCTCGACGCCATCGTCGGCATGCATATCAGTTCCGTGCGCCAGCGGCTCACGAGTATCGTGAATGGACAGATTCCCTACGTCTACACTCCGCTCTACGAAGGTGGGGAGAACGGGGTGGGAGTGTTTGCGATCGGCGATACGCCTTCGCAACAACTCGGACCGGCAATCACCTGGCTTCACGAGAGCAGACGTCTTGAGAGCTGGGCCCTGATCGGCAACGACTACGTATGGCCCCGGGCGTCCCATCGCTATGCCAAGGCCCGGCTTGCAGCCATCGGTGCGAAACTGGCCTGTGAGCGTTACGTACCCTTTGCTTGCAGCAATCTCGCGCGGGAGGTCGAGTTGGTCGCCGAGTCGGGCGCCGACGCCGTGCTGGTTTCGCTGGTGGGTCAGGATGCCGTGGACTTCAACAGGATCTTCGGCGCCATGGAACTCGACCGGAAGATGATCCGGCTCTCCTGCGCGATCGAGGAGAACGGTCTTCTGGCCAGCGGATCCAGCAATCTCAAGCGCCTCTATTGCTCATCGTCCTATTTCGGTTCCCTCGGCAACGAGAACAACGCCCGCTTCCGCGAACGCTACCATGGTTTCCATGGCCAGCGCGCGCCGATGCTGAACGCGCTCGGGCAATCAACCTACGAAGGCCTGCATTTTCTGGCCTGTCTCCTCGAGGGGGGAGACGAAAGGTGGCGGCGCCCCGGCGGGCAGCCGGGAGGACCCCTGGCCTATCGCAGCGCCAGGCACGGCCACTACGTGTCCAATCGGCACAACCCGGCACCGACCTTTCTCGCCCGAGCGGACGGACTGGTGTTCGATGTCATCGCGAGAATCGCCTGACAAATTTATTTGATTTGGAAAGTAATAATCCGGTAAGCTGACCGCCACCTGGTCGACTGCAAGGGATATCCCTGCAGCGGGGAGAGGATGGGTTGGTCTGGTTCCTGTCACTGGTCGCCCTCACGACCGCCGCTCTCGCGGTCATCTGGTTCCTTCACCGATTTTTCGCCAAGGCCAATCGCGATACCGCACTTGTTCGCACAGGACTCGGCGGACAGAAAGTCATCATAGACGGCGGATGCCTTGCGCTTCCCATCGTCCACCAGATCCAGAAGGTCTCGATGAGTGCCCTGTCGCTCCCGCTGTCATGCCGCGGAGAGCAGGCCCTTCTGACGGGAGATTTCCTGCGGGCCGATGTTGAGGTGCAGTTCGAAATGCGCGTCATGCCAACCCTCGAGGGCGTTGCCACCGCGGCGCAATCGCTCGGACGTGCCATCACGCGTGGCGGAGAAGCCGTCGAAGCCCTGGTCACGGGGCAGCTTGTCAACGCCATGCAGGATGCCGCGGCCTCCCGCACCCTCGCTGAAATACACGCAGACAGGACCGGCTACACCCGCGAGGTCGGCGAAGCGGTTCGCCAGCATGTCGAGCAACTCGGACTTGCCCTGATCTCCGTTGCGCTCTTGCGCATCGATCAGGCCAATCTCGTCAGTGCCGACGACAACAACACCTTCAACGCTGAAGGCCTGCGCAGGCTCGCGAAGCTCGTTGCCGAAAACCGCAAGGAGAGGGTCCGCATAGAGACCGCCGCCGAGATTGCGGTCCAGCAAAGCCGGCTTGAATGTGCCCAGAAACGCCTCGCCATCGAACGCGAGGAAAAGGAAGCGGCCATCGCCCAACGCGAACACCTTGTCCGCCTAGAAGCGGAGGCGGAGGCCCTTTCGGCGATGGCAAGGGCGGAGTCGTCCCGCAAGTCCGAAGCCGCAGACCTCGAGAAAGACCGGGACATCGCTGCCGCGAGGATCGGCAATGACCAGGACCTTCGCACGCGGGAGATGGCGGCCATCCTCGCCCTTGAGGAAACCAAGATCGAGCATGCAATGCAGCTCGCTGCCCGTCGCGCTGAAGAGGCGGATGTGCGAGCCAGCGAAGAGGAGTCCCGGTCCAGGGTCGTGCTCGCGAGTGAGGCGGTTCAGACCGACCGGGAAGCGGCGGTCGCCGAGCGGGAAAGGCGGCTTGCGACGATCAGGGCCGAGAAGGAGGCAGCGGTCGAGCAGACACTGACCCATGCTCGGATGCAGAACCTGATCGCCAAGGCCAACGCGGAGGCCAGCGCCACCGAAGCAGCAGCATTGGCAGAAAAGACACGCCTCATGATGGAAGCCGAAGGGCGTGCGGCGCTCATCTCCGCTGACAACACGATGAGCGATGCGGTGATCGCCAAGAGAATCGAGGAACACCGCCTTGATCGCCTGCCGGACATCATGACGCAGATGATGAAACCCGTCGAAAAGATCGATTCGATTCGCATCCACCAGCTGTCCGGTGTCGGAACCCCGCAGACGCCGTCAGCGGGTGGCAGTGGAGTCGACAGCGCGTTCGGTGCCGCCATGGACCAGATCCTGTCCATGGCCGTCCGCCTGCCGGCAATGAAGCAGATGGGTGAGGACATCGGGCTCGACCTTGATGCCAACCTGGCAGGACGCACCGCCGACTACGCCAGTCGCCTGCGCCAGCGCGCCGGAGACGAGAACACGCAACCAGCCACCTCGAAAGGGAGAAGGTCATGATCATGAACAGACGTCGCTTCATTGCTGCGGTGGGCGCTGCCGCAACCCTGTTTCCGGTCGTGGGCCGGGCGTCGGACACGATCCGGCTTGGCTCGGTTCTCGACACGTCCGGAATATTCGATGCCTACGGCAAGCCCATGGACATGGCCCTGCGCCTTGCGGTCAAGGACATCAACGACTCGGGTGGTCTCAATGGCAAGGAAGTGGAGGTCATCAGCTACGACACCCAGTCGGACATGGCGCTTTACTCGCAGTACGCCCAGTTGCTGGTTCGCAACGATGATGTCGACGTCGTGCATGGCGGTATCCTGTCGGCGTCGCGTGAGGCGATCCGGCAGATTCTTCGCAAGGCGGGCACACTCTATTTCTACAATGTGCTTTATGAGGGCGGTGTCTGCGACCGCAACATCTTCATCAATGGAGTGACCCCTGCACAGCAGGTCGAGGCACTGGTTCCGTTCGCGATGGAACGTTCCGGCAAGAGGATTCACATCCTCGCCGCGGACTACAACTACGGGCAGATCACCGCGAAATGGATCCAGAAGTACGTTGCCGACAATGGCGGTGAAACCGTCGCCGTGGACTTTTTCCCTCTGGAGGTCTCCGAATTTGGTTCAACGATTGCGAAGATCCAGTCGATTGATCCCGACCTCGTCATCGCTCCACTGGTCGGCGGCGCTCACCTCTCGTTCTTCCGGCAGTGGGCGGCAGCCGGGATGAACGAGCGCATCCCCCTGGCGTCGACCTCCCTGGGTGTAGGAAACGAGCACAAGGTGCTGACGGCGGACGAGGGCAACGGGATCATGGTCGCCTACCACTACTCCCAGGAACTCGATACGCCTGCCAACAATGACTTCAAGGCCCGTTGGACGGAATCCTACGGCGACACGTCGGCGATCCACGAGATCGCGGTCTCGAACTACCAGGGCGTTCTGACGTGGGCGGAGGCTGTTCGCAGGGCGGGCAGCACCGACCGCGCAGACGTGATCAACGCGCTGGAGGAGGGCATCTCGATCGAGGGTCCCGGTGGGACCGTCACGGTCGATCCTCAAACCCACCATGCGAAGCTCGATGTCCATCTCATGATTCTCGAAAACCAGGGCATGACGGTCGTCGAGACCTTGCCGCAGAGGCCACCGGTCGACACCCAGGCGGTCTGCGATCTCGCAGCCAACCCGGACGACAACACTCAGTACGAGATCCGGATCTGAAACGGGGCCAGGACCAGGTTAGCTGTCGATAGCGCCTGATTCCGTTCGGCTGGAGGTGTTGTGGACCTGGTCGCGGTCATCGCCGTCGAATTCCTCTACGCGGTGGCGTCGCTGGTGCTGATCAGTGCCGGCCTCGCTGTTGTCTTCGGCATGATGCGGATCATCAACCTTGCGCACGGCGAGTTCATGATGCTCGGCGGCTACATCACCATCACCGCCGTCAACTTTGGTGTCGATGTCTTTGTTGCCATGGTGGTCATCGCGCCTCTCGCCGTAGCCCTGATCGGAGTCGTCGTCGAGCGACTCATTATCCGCCACCTCTACGGCCGTCTCGTCGACACCATGCTCGCCACCTGGGGACTGAGCCTGTTCTTCATTGGTCTGGTGACCGTGATCTTCGGCAACACGACAACCGGAATCCCGACGCCGATTCCGGGATTTGCGGTCGGTGACTACAGGATCAACGGATACAGCTTCTTCATCATCCTGGTGGCGATCCTGTTGCTCACCGCCATGGCTGTCGTCCTCAAGGTTACCCGACTGGGTCTGATCGCTCGCGGCACAATGGCCCGCGCCGACATCGCGGCTGTGCTCGGACATGAACCCGAGCGGATCTACATGGCAACGTTTGCGGCGGGTTCGGCGCTGTCCGGACTGGCCGGAGCGGTTCTTGCGCCCTTGGTCGGTCTCGTTCCCGGGTCCGGTGCCGCCTACATCGCCAAGGCCTTCATCACCGTCATCGCCGGCGGGCCCCAGTTGCTGGCCGGTCTTGCGAGCAGCGCCACGTTCTTCGGTGTCGTCAACCAGTTGTTCACCTTCGCCATCTCGCCGGTCATCGGAGAGGTTGCCCTGCTCGTGGCCGCGGTCATCCTGCTGCGGATGCTCCCCCGGGGAATCACCGGGCGCTTCTTCAGAGAACGATCGCCGTGAGTGGAACCGCCGGACGGGAAATCGCCGTGATCGCGGTTGTGGCGGTCCCGGTCACGCTCGTCCTGCCCCAGGTCATCGACACCTACACGCTCACCGTGCTCGCGATCTACGCGATGCTCGCACTGAGTCTGGGACTGGTCTGGGGTTACGGGGGAATCCTGTGTTTCGGCCAGGCAGCCTTCTTCGGACTGGGCGCCTATGGATACGCGATCGGCGCCCTCAACATCGGCGAGAGCACGATCGCCATGATCGCAGCAGTTGCGGTAGCGGCCGCCTTCGCTGCCGCTCTCGGTGCCATGATGTTCTACGGCCGCCTCGGCGACGTCTATCTTGCCATCATCACCCTGGTCGTGACGCTGATCCTCTACCGGTTCATGTCATCCACCGCCGGCGAGGGCTATGTCATCGGCAAGGCGCGACTCGGAGGTTTCAACGGCATCCCCGGCTTTCCGACACTGCATGTTCCGGGCAACCCGTCGGCCTACATCTGGGGCGAGGCATTCTACTATGTCTGCGTGGCGAGCCTGGTCCTCGTCCTGGCCCTTGTCACACTCCTGTTGCGTTCCGGTTTCGGCAGGATTGCTGTCGGCATCCGCGAAAACGAAACCCGCATGTCGCTGCTTGGCTATGACGTCCGGGCGCGCAAGACGCTCCTGTTCACGATCGGTGCGGCGATCGCCGCGCTGGCAGGGGCGCTCTATGCGAACTGGGGTGAGATCGTAACGCCCAGACTGTTCGGTCTCACCCAGTCGGCAGAAATCATCATCTGGTGCATCGTGGGCGGATTCGGCACACGCCTGGGGCCGGTTCTGGGCGCGGCGTCCATGGGTTACCTCAAGTTCCTGCTCGGCCAGCAATCCCTCATCGACAACACCCTGGTGATGGGCCTCATCCTGATCCTCGTCGTTCTCTTCCTCCCCCGGGGACTCGTCCCGGCATTGGCAGATCTCTGGAACGCTGCATGGAAGCATGCGCCTGCCAGGCGGACGCAGCGGCGGAGACGCGATCTTGCCTGACATCGTTCTCGAGACCTCAGGCCTTTCCAGACACTTCGGCGGTGTCATGGCCCTGGACAACGTGGATTTCTCGCTTCGCGCACGCGAACTTCGCTGTCTGATCGGACCCAACGGCGCGGGAAAGAGCACATTCTTCAACTGCCTCACGGGTCTGATCAATCCAAGCGACGGACATATCTTCATGCGCGGCGATGAAACAACCGGCTGGCCGGTGCACCGCATCGCGTCGTTCGGTGTCGGCATCAAGACCCAGGTTCCCAGTGTCATGGACGGGCTGACAGTCCGCGAGAACATCTGGCTTGCGGCCCGTCGGCACCATCGCCGCGCCGCTGAGGCCGAGCTCCGGACGGACGAGATTGTCGACCGTCTCTCCCTCGGGTCGATGTCGCATCGCATCCTTGCACACCTCGCCCACGGGGAACGCCAGCAGGTGGAGCTCGGCCTCGTGATGACCGGCAATCCGTGGCTGGTCCTGCTCGATGAGCCGACCGCCGGCATGTCTGCCGAGGACATGGTGCGCATCGGGGAGATCCTGCGGGAGATCAACGACACCGCCGCGATGATCATAGTGGAGCATGACATGCAGTTCGTCCGGTCGATTGCTTCACGGATCACGGTCTTTCACCAGGGCCGTGTTCTGGTGGAGAACGACGTGGAGCGTGTGATGTCCGATCCGACGGTGCGCGATGTCTACCTTGGCCGGACGGCGTGAGGAGTCGGCTGCGATGGCGCGCTGTCTTGAGGTCAACGGTCTTGCCGGCGGCTATGGGCGCATCGAGGTTCTCCATGACATCTCGCTCGGAGTCGACGGTGCCGAAATCGTTGGTGTTCTGGGTCACAACGGCATGGGGAAATCGACTCTTCTCAAGGTGCTCGTCGGTGCTCTGCCGGCAACCAGGGGAACTATCCGGTTCTACGACTCGGACATCACGCGCCTCGTCACCAGCGACCGGGTGAAAGCCGGTATCGGTTACGTGCCTCAGGGCCGCGGCATCGTTCCGGGTCTTTCGGTGCGCGACAACCTGCGTTTCGGCTGGCAGGATCACAGTCTGCATGACGAGGCTTCCACGCTGCGATCCGTTCTCGGCAGGTTCCCCCGGATTGCGGACCTGCTTGAGCGTGATGGCGAGACGCTTTCGGGCGGTGAGCAGCAGCAACTGGCACTCGCCCGCTGTCTCATGGGTCAGCCTGAACTCCTGCTTCTCGATGAGCCGACCGAAGGTATCCAGCCCTCGATACTCGACGAGCTGGCAGATGTCCTGAGCGCCCTCCGCACAGAACAGAATCTCTCGATCCTTCTGGTCGAGCAGAATGTCGACTTCGTCGCACGTCTTGCCGATCGTGCCGTGGTTCTTGAACGGGGCCGGATCGACAGCGAACTCATGCCCCGTGACCTCGCCGACCAATCCAGGATCAGCCACCGTCTCGGTCTGGCGGCCGAAGCGCCTGTCCCGCCCCCTGCGGACAGGCGCTCTGCGCGAAGGCCTCCCCCGGAAGTTGCCGGGACCCACCCACCACGGGAAGATGTCATGACCATCAAGCGTCCCGTTCTCTCGCAGTTGCGGAGCATGGCGGAGAGGTTTCGCATGCGTCTGGAAGACGACGAACTCCTCGCCTTTCGCGACGTCATGGAACCGTACCTCAAGGCCTACGGCAGACTCGACGCCATGGCTGACAATCTTCCCGAGGTTCATTATCCACGCGCTCCGGGGTTCCGGCCCGCGCAGGCGGACAACCCGCTCAACGCCTGGTACTACAGGACGGATGTCCGGGGTGCGCTTCACGGCCCGCTGCGCGACAGGCGAATCGTGCTCAAGGACAATGTCTGCCTGGCGGGCGTGCCCATGATGAACGGATCATCGATCATGGAAGGTTACACGCCTGAAATCGATGCAACCGTGGTCACCCGCATTCTCGATGCCGGCGGCATCATCGTCGGCAAGGCGCATTGCGAGAACTTCTGCCTCTCGGGAGGCTCCCATACCGGGGCGCAGGGACCCGTCCACAACCCCTGGAAGCACGGCTACATGGCGGGTGGTTCGTCAAGTGGATCCGCGGCGCTGGTGGCGGCCGGGGAGGCCGACATGGCAATCGCCTGCGACCAGGGAGGATCAATCCGGATACCTTCGGCGATGTGTGGTGTCTATGGCATGAAGCCGACCCACGGTCTCGTTCCCTATACCGGGATCATGCCGATCGAACGGACCATCGATCATGTCGGTCCGGTGACGGGCAATGTCGCTGACAACGCCCTGTTTCTCGAGGTTCTGGCCGGACCAGACGGCCTTGATCCCCGCCAGAAAGGAGTCGAGGGAAAGCCCTATACGAAGGCGCTCGCAGACGGCTGCTCCGGGCTTTCGATCGGCGTTCTCGTCGAGGGGTTCGCCCGTCCCGAAAGTGAACCGGACGTCGACCGGAAGGTGCGTGATGCAGCCGAGCGGTTCGGCACGCTCGGCGCGGACATCAGAGACATCTCGATCGAGGAACACCTCGTGGCGCCCGACCTGTGGACTGCCATAACCGTCGAGGGACTCCAGGACATGATGATGCATGGCAACGCATTCGGGACCAATTGCCGTGGGCTCTTCCTGCCGTCAATGATCGACCGGGTCGCCACTTGGCGCCACCGTGCCGATGAGCTGTCCGATTCCCTCAAGGTTTGCATGTTTCTCGGAGAATACTTTCAGGAGTTCTACCGTGGCCGCTTCTATGGCAAGGCTCAGAACCTGATGAGACGCGTTGAGAAATCCTATCTCGCGGCACTGGAGGACGTTGACCTCCTGCTCCTTCCCACGGTGCCGATGAAGGCGCAACCCATTCCCCCCGCCGACTGTCCACTCGAACTGACTGTCCAGCGAGCATTCGAGATGGTGGGCAACACCTGTCCGTTCAACGCAGGGCTTCCCGCGATGTCGGTCCCCTGCGGCCTCGTTGACGGCCTTCCAGTCGGGATGATGCTGGTTGCGGCTCCCCATCAGGAGGCGACGATCTACCGGGCGGCGCACGCGTTCGAGCAGCATGCCGACTGGAAATCCCTTTAGAGCGACGGAGAAGGACGTGTCCATCCTGAACGAAAGTCAGGCGAACGCACTTGCCAGATTTCCTGTGCGTCACGATGATGGAACGATGACCGTGCCGAGAGATGGCCTGTCGATGGTGGCGGGAGAGCAGAGTCCGCCACTACGCCACGTCACCATTCCGGACATGCTGGCCGACATCGTCATGCGTCACGGCTCCCGTGATGCCGTTGTGCTGGCACGCGAGCGCCGTGTCCTGACGTACAGCGAGTTTGCCCACCGGATCGACCGGCTGGCCGCCGGTCTGCTTGCCCTTGGCCTCGGAAAGGGTGACCGCGTCGGCATCTGGTCGCCCAACCGGCTCGAGTGGGTGCTCACTCAGTTCGCCACGGCTCGAATCGGCGCCATTCTCGTCAACATCAACCCCGCCTACCGCCTCGCGGAGCTGGAGTACGCACTCAACAAGGTCGCATGCAAGGCCCTGGTTACGGCCGGGACGTTCAAGTCGTCCGACTATCTTGCGATGACACGGACCCTTGCTCCGGAGATCGTCCGTTGTGAACCGGGGTGCCTGGCGTCGGCGACCCTGCCGCACCTGAAGGTGGTCATTGCGATGAGCGAGGATCCGGGTCCGGGTATCCTGCGATTCGCCGACATATCCGATCGGGCGGAGCCTTCGGGAATCCTTCACCTCGACAGGCTGACGCGCTCTCTGGATCCTTCCGATCCCATCAACATCCAGTTTACCTCGGGGACCACGGGAGCCCCGAAAGGTGCCACGCTCACCCACGACAACATCGTCAACAACGCTCGCTTCGTCACGGACCGGATCAGGTTCTCCGAACATGACCGGCTCTGCATTCCGGTACCGCTCTATCACTGCTTCGGCATGGTGATGGGCGTACTCGGCTGTGTCGTCCAGGGAGCTGCCATGGTGTTTCCCGGAGAGGGATTCGACGCCGTCGAGACGCTCGAGGCCGTGTCACGCGAGCGTTGTACGGCCCTTTATGGCGTCCCCACGATGTTCATCGCCATGCTCGACGAACTGGCTCGCGGCTCCTATGACCTCTCGTCCATGCGCACCGGGATCATGGCAGGCGCTTCCTGTCCCATCGAGGTCATGCGTCGTGTGATCGACGAGATGAACATGCCCGACATCACGATCTGCTACGGCATGACGGAGACGTCCCCGGTGTCATTCCAGAGTCATGTCTTCGATCCGCTGGAAAAGCGTGTCGCCACCGTCGGGCGCATACACCCTCACGTCGAGGCGAAGATTGTCGATGAATCCGGCGAAACCACTACCGTGGGGCAGAAGGGGGAACTTCTGACTCGCGGTTACTCGGTGATGAACGGCTACTGGAACGACGATGCGAGGACGAGGGAAGCCATTGTCGACGGCTGGATGCACACCGGCGATCTCGCCACCCTCGACGACGAGGGGTTCTGCGCCATCGTGGGACGGGTCAAGGACATGATCATACGCGGCGGCGAGAACATTTATCCCCGAGAGATCGAGGAATTCCTGCACCGCCATCCGGGGATCAGCCAGGCCCAGGTGTTCGGAATCCCCGATACCCGCTACGGCGAACAGGTCTGCGCCTGGGTGATTCCCGAACGGGACGCGGATCTTCAGGGAGAGGACGTGATCGATTTCTGCACCGGCCAGATCGCTCACTTCAAGGTGCCGCGCCACGTCCGCATAGTCGAGACCCTGCCGATGACCGTTACCGGCAAGCCGCAGAAGTTCGTCATGCGTGACTGGATGATCGAGCACGGTTATGTGGATGCGGACTGAAGCCAGTCACGGCGCGATGGAACGTCCATGTACGAACCCGGACTGAATCTCGGCTTGCCCGATGACATCGCGGCCCTCCGGGAGGCCGTCGGACGCTTTGCCCGCGAGCGGGTCGCACCCGATGCCGCGGTCTTTGACGGCAATGGGGGATTTCCCCGCACCCTCTGGCGCGAGATGGGTGAGCTGGGGCTGCTCGGAATCACCGTGGAGGAAGACTGGGGCGGTGCGGCCATGGGTTATCTCGCCCATGTCGTTGCCCTCGAGGAACTTTCCCGGGCCTCGGCGTCCGTCGCGCTGTCCTATGGCGCCCATTCCAATCTCTGTGTCAACCAGATCCGGCGGCACGGCACGCCGGAACAAAAGGAGCGCTACCTGCCGGGTCTCGTCTCCGGAGAAGCCGTCGGCGCCCTCGCGATGAGCGAGGCCGAGGCCGGGTCCGATGTCGTCTCGATGCGCCTCGCTGCTCGCAGGTGCAACGACGGATACGTTCTCAACGGCAACAAGATGTGGATCACCAACGGCCCCGATGCCGACTGTCTCGTCGTCTATGCGAAGACCGATTGCGAGGCCGGCTCGCGCGGCATCACCGCCTTCATTGTCGAGCGGGATTTCAGGGGTTTCTCGAGCGGGCCGCCGCTCAACAAGCTGGGAATGCGGGGATCGAGAACCTCGGAGCTCGTCTTCGATGATTGCCGGGTGCCTTTCGACAATGTCCTCGGAGAGGAAAACGGAGGGATCGGCGTCCTCATGTCGGGACTTGACTACGAACGGATCGTGCTGGCCGGTGGGCCTTTGGGAATCATGGCCGCATGCCTCGACACCGTAGTGCCCTACGTTCACCAGAGACGGCAGTTCGACAGGCCGATCGGCACGTTCCAGCTCGTTCAGGCGAAGCTCGCCGACATGCTGACGACCTCGAGTGCCTGCAGGGCCTACGTCTACGCCGTTGCGGCAGCTGCGGACCGCGGTGAGACGAGCCGCGAGGACGCTGCCGGCTGCATTCTCTATGCCTCTGAAAGGGCGACGGCCATGGCCCTCGATGCAATCCAGCTTCTCGGCGGCAACGGCTACATCGAGGAGTTTCCGGCGGGGCGGCTTCTGCGTGACGCCAAGCTCTACGAGATCGGCGCTGGAACGTCGGAGATCCGGCGCATGCTCATCGGTCGGGAACTCTTCGCCCGGACCGCATCGTGAGTGTTCTAAGGTCCGCCGTTGATATCTCCGGCGCGGACTACGGCCGCAACCGTGAGCGCATGCTGGGTCTGATCGACGAGACGGAACGCCACGCTGCGGCCATCATGGAGGGCGGACCGGCGCAAGCGCGGCGGCGTCATCTCGAGCGCGGCAAGCTGCTGCCCAGGGAACGGGTCCGGCGCCTTCTCGATCCAGGGTCGCCCTTTCTCGAGATCGGTCTCTTTGCCGCCCACGGCCTCTACGATTCCGACGTTCCGTCTGCCGGCATCATCACCGGCATCGGCCGCGTCGAAGGCACGCAGTGCATGGTCATTTGCAACGATGCCACGGTCAAGGGCGGCACCTACTACCCGCTCACCGTCAAGAAGCATCTCCGGGCCCAGGAGATCGCCAGCGAGAACCGCCTGCCCTGCCTCTACCTCGTGGATTCCGGCGGCGCCAACCTGCCGAACCAGGACGAGGTCTTTCCGGACCGCGATCACTTCGGACGGATCTTCTACAACCAGGCCAACATGTCGGCTGCCGGAATCCCGCAGATCGCCGTGGTCATGGGGTCGTGCACGGCCGGTGGCGCCTATGTTCCGGCGATGTCGGACGAGAGCATCATCGTTGCCGGCCAGGGAACGGTTTTTCTGGGCGGCCCGCCCCTGGTCAAGGCGGCAACCGGCGAGGATGTTTCCGCCGAGGATCTCGGTGGAGCCGACCTTCATACCCGCCGTTCCGGCGTGGTGGATCACCAGGCGGCCGATGACATCGAGGCTCTCGCAAAAGCGCGCGCCATTGTTGCTTCTCTCAACCGGCCGGCAAGCGACGGACCCGTCAGGCGAAGTCCCGAGGCGCCGCTCCATGACCCGGAGGAGATTCCCGGTCTCGTTCCCGGTGATCTGCGCCAGCCACTCGACATCCGTGCCGTCATCGCCCGCATCGTCGACGGGTCCCGGTTCAACGAGTTCAAGGCCCTCTACGGCACCACGCTGGTGTGCGGGTATGCCCACATCGAGGGCATTCCCGTCGGCATCATTGCCAACAACGGGATCCTGTTCAGCGAATCGTCCCTCAAGGGCGCGCACTTCATCGAGCTGTGCGCCGGACGGCGGATTCCCATCGTCTTCCTGCAGAACATCACCGGATTCATGGTGGGAAAGAGCTACGAGGCCCGGGGAATTGCCAAGGACGGGGCCAAGCTCGTCACGGCCGTCGCCACTGCCGGCGTGCCGCGCATCACCATGATCATCGGAGGATCCTTCGGCGCCGGAAACTACGGCATGTGCGGACGCGCCTTCTCGCCCAGGTTCCTGTGGATGTGGCCCAACGCGCGGATATCCGTGATGGGAGGCGAACAGGCGGCCAGCGTTCTTGGCACCGTGCGCCGGGATTCCATGACACGGCGCGGCGAAGACTGGCCGGCGGAGGAGGAAGAAGCCTACAGGGCGACGATCGTCGAGCGCTTCGAAACCGAGGGCCATCCTCTCTACGCCAGCGCCCGCCTGTGGGACGACGGCATCATCGATCCCAGAAAGAGCCGCGAGGTTCTTGCCCTGTCGCTTGCAACGGCACTCAACGCGCCGATCGGCGAGACCCGCTTCGGCCTCTTCCGCATGTAGGGGACAGAGGTGTTCACCAGACTCCTCGTGGCAAACCGCGGCGAGATCGCCTGCCGGATCATGAGGACGGCTCGGCGTCTGGGCCTTCATTCCATCGCCGCCTACACCGCACCGGACCGGGAGGCCCGGCATGTTGGGGAGGCCGATGAAGCCTGGAGCATCGGTGGCAAGGACGGCTATCTCGACATCGATCGTCTGATCGCCGTTGCCCGCGATTCCGGCGCCGAGGCCCTGCATCCGGGCTACGGCTTTCTTTCCGAGAATCCGGCGCTGGCCGAGGCCTGCGAGGACGCGGGCGTCGTCTTCGTCGGCCCTCCCGCGAGGGCCAGCCGCATCATGGGCCTCAAGGACTCCGCCAGGGCCGTCATGGCGGCGGCCGGCGTTCCTGTCTCAGACGGCCACGCGGAGGAGTCGCCGGATGACACCGGCCTCCTCGATCATGCCCTCGACATCGGTTTTCCGGTGATCATCAAGGCGGTTGCCGGCGGCGGCGGGCGCGGGCTGCGCCGGGTGGAGACCAGGGAAGACTTTCCTGAAGCACTGCATTCGGCGCGCCGCGAGGCGCGGGCGGCCTTCGGCGACGAGCGGATGCTCATCGAGCGCTTCGTGGCCTCTTCGCGCCATGTGGAGGTCCAGGTGCTGGCGGATTCCCTTGGCACGGTTCTCCATCTTCCCGAGCGCGACTGCTCGGTGCAGCGCCGCTGGCAGAAGCTCATCGAGGAATCCCCGGCGCCCGGACTCCCGGCGCAGTTGCGCGAAGCGATGGGAGAAGCGGCCTTGGCCGCGGCCCGTGCGGTCGACTATCTGGGTGCGGGGACCGTCGAGTTCATCGTCGGGAACGGGTCGTTTTCGTTCCTCGAGATGAACACCCGCCTGCAGGTGGAGCACCCCGTGAGCGAAATGATCACGGGCATCGATCTCGTCGAGTGGCAACTCAGGATTGCCGCCGGCGAGGCGCTGACTCTGCGCCAGGACGCCATCAGAGCCCATGGGCACGCCATCGAGGCGCGCCTGTGCGCCGAGGATCCGTCGCGGGATTTCATGCCCTCGACCGGCCGCGTCCATCATCAAGGCATGCCCCGGGAGTCGGCCCGCCTGCGGATCGACTCAGGCATTGGCAACGGCGTCACGGTGAGCGGTCACTACGATTCCCTCCTGGCCAAGATCATTGCGCATGGCGACGACCGGGATGAGGCCATTTCCCGCCTGGGCGAGGCGCTGGGTTCCGTCAGCATTCTTGGCGTCGCCACCAACACCGGGTTTCTGAAAGGCGTCCTCGACAGCTCGGAGTTCCTCGAGGGTGCGGTCGACACCGGGTTTCTCGAGCGGTTCTCCGAAGAGCCGCAGGAGGCGCCCGGGGTCGTCATCGCTGCTGCCGCCATGCACTTCAGCGGCATCCTCGATCAGGGCCCCGCCGGCGATCCCTGGTTGTCCCTGGCGGGCTGGCGCCTGTGGGGTGACGATTCCGGAATCATGGAACTCGCCATCGACGGGAAGCCGCACGATGTCGCCGTCACGATTCTCGACAGGGGGTGCTGCCGCATCGCAGATGAGGTTTTTCGCATCGTGGGACGAATCGGCGCCTCTTTCGTCCTCGACACCGGATCGCGGATCCTGCATCTCGATTTCGTGGTGGTGGACGAGGACGTGCATGTCGCCTGGCAGGGATCGAGCCATGTCGTCGGGCAACGGCATCATCGAAGAGCGGCAGGTGACAGCACCGCAGCGTCGGGCGACGTGACGGCGCCGTTGCCGGGAACCGTGGCCGCCGTACGCATTGCGGAGGGTGACACCTTCCGCCGCGGTGATGTCCTCGTCGTTCTGGAGGCGATGAAGGTGGAGATTGCCATCCGGGCCGAAGGCGCCGGCACCGCCCGGACCGTCGCCGTCCAGCCCGGCGACCGAGTGGAGGAAGGTGCCATACTGGTGACGGTCGCGGACTTGCCGCCCGATTCCGTCCCCGCTGGCAGGTAACGTGACCTTCATTCGAACGTGGCGGGAATCTGTCCGCCCCCCTCTGCCTGACGCAGTGGTCGACATCGGCGAGGGGAGGCCCTTTCGAGGGACGACATGTCTGTTGTTCGGGAAACGATGACGATCGAACCGGCGGTCAGGGCGTCACGCGACGTCGACCGCGGACCGCGTCGGGAACGGAGGCGAAACAGGGGATGACGATTACAATCTGGCACAATCCGCGTTGCAGCAAATCGCGGCGGACACTGGAGATTCTGAATGACCTCGGCCTCAGGCCCAAGATCGTCGAGTACCTGAAAACGCCACCGCAGCCGGAGGAACTGCGCGACGTGCTCCGTCGGCTCGCCATCGGACCGCGCGACCTGATGCGGACCCGCGAGGTAGCCTGGCGCGATCTCGGTCTAGACGATGCGAATCTCTCCGACGACGTCCTGATCCAGGCCATGCACGAACATCCCGTGCTGATCGAGCGTCCTGTCGTGCTGGCAGGCGACAGGGCAGTTCTCGGACGGCCGCCGGAAAGGGTCCTCAACCTCGTGGGAGATCAGCAGACGGCGCGGTGAAGCTTGACAGTCGCGGGCAACGCCCCGGGCATGTCATCGCCGGTGCCGCCACGCACTTCACCGGCATCCTCTGTCAGGGTCCCGCCGGTCTGGGTTGCGCCGGGTCGACGAATGCGCACTTCGGGCCTGGCGTGCGGTTGAGCTTCCGATACAGGGTCAGGAGAGGGCAATCCAGAGCTTCGGCCAGCGCCACATACCAAGCGTCATGGCTGGCCAGAACGCCGCAGAGTTCCCGGATTCGGCGGGCGAAGGGAGCAAAAGGGAACAGTTCGACATCGATACCGGGCAGATCAACGTGTTCGCTCAGTCTGGCGCGCTGACGCCATTCAGCGCCTGCCAGACCCGCAAGGGCGTTGCCGGCATGTCGAAGGTGGTGACGCCGGCGACGGCAAGGGCGTCGACAACGGCGTTGGTGACAGCGGCGGGCGCGGCGAACGTGCCGACTTCGCCGACTCCCTTGGCACCCAGGGAGTTCACGGTCGCGCGGCAGGCGATGCGTTCGCTGACGAACGACGGGACGCTGTCCGCCCGCGGCATCGCGTAGTCCAGGAAACTGCCGGTCAGCAGCTGGCCGCTGGCCGGGTCGTAGCGGATGGCCTCCATCAGCGCCTGGCCGGCACCCTGGACAATCCCGCCGTGAATCTGCCCCTCGACGATCAGCGGATTGATCTCGACACCGACATCGTCCACCGCGACGTAGCGCACGAGCGTCACCACACCCGTCGCCGGGTCGATCTCCACTTCGGCGATGTGGGCACCGAACGGCCAGGTGAAGTCAAGGGGGTCGTGGAATCCCGACTCGTCGAGGCCGGGTTCCCGGTCGTCTTCGCCAAATCCCGCGGACAGGTAGGCGGCGCTGGCAACGTCCCCGAAGGCGAGGGAACGGTCGGTTCCGGCAATGGTGAAGCGGCCGTCTTCCAGTTCGATGTCGTCAGCCGGTGCCTCCAGCATCCATGCCGCAATCTTCCGCGCCTTGGCCGTGACCCTGTCGCAAGCCAGGGCGATCGCCGGACCGCAGACGACCGCGGAGCGCGAGGCAAAGGTGCCCATGCCCCGCTGCACGCGGCGGGTGTCGCCGAACACCACCTCGATGTCCTCGAATGGAAGACCGGTGCGTTCGACCACCAGCTGGGAGAAGGCCGTTTCGTGGCCCTGCCCATGATTGTGGGACCCTACATAGAGGGTTGCCGCCCCGGAGGGATGCACCTGAAGGCGTGCACTCTCCCAGTTGCCGACCAGGGCGCCCACGGCAAGGTTGTCGGCCGAGGAACAGCCACCGCAGGCGGCCGCGTGGAGAGCCATGCCGAAACCCCTCAGGCACCCCCGCTGCCTCGCCTCGTCACGACGCGCCTGGAATCCGGTCCGGTCGGCCGTGTCGAGGGCGCGTTCAAGGAGCCGTGGCGCATTGGCGTCCTGCAGCGTCATGCCGAATGCCGTGGTAAAGGGCATGTGCCGTGGCTCGATCAGGTTGCGGCGGCGGAGGTCCGCGGCATCGAGGCCCAGTTCTCGCGCCGCGTGATCGATGATGCGCTCGGTCATGTAGACGGCTTCCGAGCGTCCCGCGCCGCGGTAGGCGTCAATGGGCGCCGAATGGGTCAGCACGGCGCGCACCCTGACATGGGCCGATTGGAAGCTGTATGGACCAGGAATTGAATAGGTGCAGTAGATGGTCGGCACCGCGTGCGCGTGCTGGCTGAGATAGGCCCCCATGTTGGCCGTGATCTCGATGTCGAGCGCGAGGAAGTTGAAGTCGGCATCGAGGGCCATCCGGACCCGGGCGACATGGTCGCGGGCTCCGGCATCGGCCTGAAAGGCCTCGTTCCTCTCCGAGGTCCAGGCGATGTCGCGCTGCAGCCGGCGCGCCGCCCAGGCGAGAGCGATGTCCTCCGGATAGGAGTAGGACTTCATGCCAAATCCGCCGCCGACATCCTCCGCTACCACGTCGACCCGTGTTTCCGGCATGGCAAGGGCGGCGGCGATTGCACGCTGCAACTCGTGGGGAAGCTGGTTTGAAACGTGGCACGTCAGCCGGTCGGTGCCGGCGTCATAGCGCGCGACGGCGAGCCGCGGTTCCATGGGCATGGCCGTGATGCGCTGGTTGACGAGGTCGAGACTCACCTGGTGCGCGGCACCGGAGAATGCCCGTGCCACCGCAGGGGCATCGCCATTGGTCCAGTCAAGGCTGATGTTGGAGGGACAGCCGTCCCACACCGCCGGCGCCCCCGGGGCGGCTGCCTCATCGAGCGTCGCCACCGCCGGCATCTCGTGGAAGTCGATGGCGAGGTTCTCGGCTCCGTCCCGGGCAGCAGCATCGCTGGTAGCGACGACCATGGCACAGGGTTGGCCGACATAGCGGACCCGTCCGTCAGCCAGCGCATGCATGGCGGGAAAGAAGGAGGCGCTGCCGTCGGCGTTGGGGAGATTCCAGGACGCCGAAAGCGGAGCGACGCCGTCGGCCGCCATGTCGGCCGCCGTCAGCACGGCGACGACGCCCGGCTGGGTCAGCGCTTCGTCCCGGTCCGTGATGGTCATCGAGGCATGGGCCAGGGGCGAGCGCACGAAGACGGCGGTGAGGGCGTCCGCTGGCGGACGATCACCGGTGTAACGGCCGCGGCCGGTGAGAAATCGCCTGTCTTCCCTGCGCAGACAGGAAGCGCCGATCGAATGGCGTGTCATGGTCCATCCCACATAGCGCGCCGGGATGACAAAGGGAACCAAATGAACCTACCCTTGCCGCCCGGAGAACAGGAAGTGGGAACCATGGCCCGACACGGTCTCATTCTTCGCGGCGGCACGGTCGTGGACGGGAGCGGCTGCAGTGGCTTCCGCGCCGATGTCGCCATCGACGATGATCGGATTGCCGCGGTCGGAGACCTTTCCGGGACGACGGCGGACACCGAGATCGATGCCACCGGACAGGTGGTGGCTCCCGGATTCATCGATGTTCACACCCATGACGACCGCATGTTGCGTGATGCCGGCGACATGACTCCCAAGGTCAGTCAGGGTGTGACGACGGTGGTTGCCGGCAATTGCGGAATCTCGCTCGCTCCCCTGGTAGCCGGCGAGCGCCCCATGGAACCCTTTGATCTCATCGGCCTCGAGAACGACTTTCGCTATCCCACGTTTCAGGCCCTCATCGACGAACTCGACCGCGCGCCTGCGGCCTCCAATGCCGCCTTCCTGGTGGGCCATGCCACATTGCGTCTCGCCGCCATGGATGATGTCCTGCGTCCCGCCACCGGCCCGGAAATCGAGAGCATGAAGGGAGCGCTTGACGAAGCGATGGCGGCTGGCGCCATCGGCCTCTCGACGGGGCTCGAGTATCCGCCGGCGCGTTGCTGCGAGACCGAGGAGGTGGTTGAACTCGCGTCCAGGGCCGCAGCGGCCGGAGGCGTCTATGCGACCCACATGAGGAGCTACGCCAGCGAGGCGAAGGACGCGTTCGACGAGGCCGTTCACATCGGCCGGAAGGCGGACATCCCGGTCATCGTCTCGCACTTTCACTGTCACGAGCACGACAACCCGGAGCTGGCCGGCGAAGCGCTCACGTGGTTCGAGCAAAGCCGCCGGCAAGGTGTCCGGATCATCGCCGATGCCTACCCCTACGAGGCGTCGAGTACGTCCATCCTGCCAGAGTTCGTCGGGCGGCGGACCCGGGTGCTGGTCACCTGGTCGAAGCCGCACCCGAACATGGGTGGACGCTATCTCGACGAGATCGCGGACGACTGGAATGTCGACGCGCTCGCCGCGGCGCGCCTTCTTGCGCCGGGTGGAGCGATCTACTTCGGGCGTGACGAACGCAACGTCGAGCGCCTCATGGCCCATCCCGACATTCTCATCGGATCAGACGGCATTCCTCTTGCCCCACACCCCCACCCGCGGCTGTGGGGCACCTTTCCCCATGTCCTGGGTCACTATGCCCGGGACCTTGGTCTGACCGGCCTCGAGACCGCCGTTCACCGCATGACAGGTGCCTCGGCCGAGTGGTTCGGTCTCGAGGGGCGCGGCCGCGTGGCCGCCGGCGCCTGGGCCGACCTCGTGGTCTTCGACCCGGCCGCCATTGCCGCCCGGGCGACCTACATGGACCCCGAACAGCCCTCGTCCGGGATCGGCCATGTCTTCGTCAACGGAGTCGAGGTGTGGAACGGCGACGGCCACACCGGCGCACGTCCCGGACGCATCGTCGGCCGCAGGAAGAATGGAGGACAATGACCATGACGCGGATCGTTTCACGATTTCCCAAACGGGTGACGAAGCGTGACACCGTGTGGATACCCATGCCGGACGGCGTCAGGCTTGCCGCCACCATCTGGCTTCCGGACGATGCGGACGACCATCCGGTGCCAGCGGTCCTCGAGTTCATTCCCTATCGCCGGCGTGACTTCACGGCTGCCGGAGACTCGCTCCACCATCCCTGGCTGGCCGGTCATGGCTACGCTGCGGTGCGCTGCGACCTGCGGGGCAACGGCGATTCGGAAGGTCTCTTCGACGACGAGTATTCGCCGCAGGAACTCGATGACGGATACCACGTTCTTGAATGGCTGGCGGCCCAGCCCTGGTGCAGCGGCGCGACGGGCATGATGGGAATCAGCTGGGGCGGCTTCAACTGCCTGCAGGTGGCGGCCCTGCGACCGCCTTCCCTGAAGGCCGTCTACTCCGTCGCCTCGACGGATGATCGCTACGCCGACGACATCCATTTCATGGGCGGTTGCCTGCTCAACGACAACCTCAACTGGGGTACGACCATGACGACCTTCGCCATGCGTCCGCCCGACCCCGCTGTCGTTGGCGCAGACTGGCGCCGCATCTGGCTCGAACGCCTGGAGAATGCACCGAACCTGGTGGCGAAGTGGCTCTCCCACCAGCGGCGGGACGGGCAGTGGAAGCACGGCTCCGTCATCGAGGATTACGATGCCATCGAAGCCGCCGTCTACATGGTCGGCGGCTGGGCTGACGGCTATACCAACGCCATCTTCCGCGTGGCCGCCGGCCTGAAGGCGCCGTTCCGGGGCCTCGTCGGTCCGTGGACCCACGCCTACCCCTGGAAGGCGAAGCCCGGTCCGGAGATCGACGGCCTGAAGGATCTTGTGCGCTGGTGGGACCACTGGCTCAAGGGCATCGACACCGGCATGATGGACGAACCGCGCCTGCGCTGCTGGATGCAGGAGACGGCGCCGCCGCAGACCTCCTACGATCATCGTCCCGGCCGCTGGGTGGCGGCCGACGCCTGGCCGGATCCTGCTGTCACCGGCAAGGTTTTCCATCTCGCGCGAAACGGTCTGACGACGCGTCCGGGCCGCCCTGAAACGCTCGTGTGCGCCTCGGAGGTCCTTGCCGGCATCACGCATGGCGACTGGTGCCCCTACGGCTTCGATGCCGAAATGCCGTCGGATCAGCGCGAGGAGGACGGCCGCAGCCTCGCCTTCGACTCTCCCGCACTTGGCCGGCGCGTCGAGATTCTCGGAGCGCCGGTTGTCGATCTCGACGTGTCGTGCGACGTGCCGCAGGCGCAACTCTACGTGCGTCTCTGTGACGTGGCGCCGGACGGGGCCTCGACTCGTGTGACCTACGGGGTTCTCAACCTCTCGCATCGCAACGGCCACGAGGCGCCCGAGCCGCTGGACCCCGGCGCCACGACAAGGATCCGCATCCAGCTCAACGACTGCGGCCATGTTTTTCCCCCGGGCCACCGCATGCGTCTTGCCATCCAGACGGGTTCGTGGCCGCTGGTGTGGCCGTCGCCGGTGCCCGCAGCCGTCTCGGTTGTCACCGCGTCAAGCACGCTCACGCTTCCGGTGAGGCCGAGGCGCGCCGCCGACAGGCAACTGCCATCCCTGGGCCGTGGCGCGACCGCACCGCCGCTGGTGGTGACGACGATGAAGCCCTACCACCGTTCCCGCTCCATGGCCCGCGACTACGTCACCGGCGAGACCCGAATCGACATGGTGAAGGATCGTGGTCACATCCGCATCGAGGAGACCGGCACCGAGTACTCCGGTGGCGGCCACGAGACCTATGTCATCAGGGACGGCGATCCGCTGTCGGCGCGAGCCCGGGTCGACTACGCCATCGCGCTGGCGAGGGAGCCGGACTGGAAGACCAGGCTCGATACCCGGTTCGTTCTCACCGCCACGAAGGACAGTTTTCTTCTGTCTGCCCACGCCGAGGCCCATGACGGCGACGAGCGCATCTGGGCGAGGAGTTGGGAGGACAGCATCCCGCGTGACAGCGTGTGAACTTGACTGCTCCGCATCATGTGTCACTGCAGTGCAGAGCGGCTTCCGCACGACAAGTGCGGAAGCCGCTCTCTATCAGGTATCAGGCGTCGGACCACATGAAGGACTGAAGCTGCCAGATGTAACCGTTTGGCGTGATCACCGGATCGAGGCCCTCCCGGTAGAGAATGCCCCTGGGCGGGAACATCAGCCAGACATAGGCGCCGGTATCTTCCATGATCTCCTGCATGCGGATGTACATGTCGTGCCGCTTGGCGGTGTCAATTTCCGCCAGTCCTGCCGCATAGAGTTCGTCGAACTCCGGATCTGACCAGCGTTCCCAGTTCCACACGCCGACCTGGTCGGAAATGAACCACTGGGCCATCTGGCTGGGATCGGGAGAGTCGAGGTAGGCCATGATCCAGAGTTCCAGATCTTTCCACTCGTCTCCCTCCACTTCGAGTCCCAGGTTCCAGAACGGTCCGGCGTCCACGGGCACGACCTCGACTTCGATTCCGATCTCCGCGAGGTTGGCCTGGATGATGGTGGCCGCCGCAAGCCGGTCCTGAAGGTTCATCGTCTTCAGCGTCACCTTCAGTCCTTCGGCGCCGGCCTCGGCCATCAGGGCGCGGGCGGCGTCGAGGTCCTGCTCCATGAACTTGCCTTCGGTGCGGTGGCCAATGAGGCCCGGAGGCACGATGCCGAAGGCCCGGGTGCCAACGCCGGCCCAGGCGCCTTCAAGAACCGTCTCAACATCGACCGCGTGCTGAATGGCCCTGCGCACGCGAATGTCCTGAAGATTGGGATGATCCACGTTCATGCCCATCCAGTACCACTGGGTCCCTGGAAACGCCCGGAGGATTCCACCCTCGGGCGGGCTCTCCAGCAGGCGTGGAATGGCATCGGTCGCCACGAGGGTGATGTCGATCTCGTCGGCCTCGAAGGCGATTTCGGCAGTCTTCTCATCGGTGATGATGACCAGCTGCACGTTCTCGATGCCAGGTGGTGTTCCACCCCAGTTCGGGTTGGGTTCCAGGGTGATGCTCTGTTTGAGGACCCATTCGGAGACCCGGTAGGGACCGCAATAGAAGTTGAAAAGTCCGTCAAACTTGCCGCCAACCGCCTCGACTGCGACCTTCGAGAGGATGGAACCGGTTCCGTCGCACAGCCATGTCAGCCAGATCGGAGCGAAGGGCTGATTGAGGTGGATGATGCCTGAGTGGCTCCCGGTTACCTCGACATGGTCCAGCGAGACCGCCTTGTCCTTCCACTCCGCGACCTGCATGCGCTCAAGCGAGAACTTCACGTCTTCTGCATTGACCTCGCCGATCACTTCGTGCGAGGTGCCGTCGTACCACATGATGCCCTTCTTCAACTCGAACGTGATGGTTTGCGGGTCTGGCTGGTCGAGGCTTTCCATAAATTCGCTCGGTTCCCAATCCCAGTCGGTCAGGCTGTTCGTGTACTTTGCCAGGCGTGCCAGGCAGGCGTACTGCAGAAACATCTCGTAGCCGCCGATCATGTAACCCGGATCGGTTGACGAGACCGTCCTGTCGGCGCGAACCCGCAAGGGCCGACCCGACTGCGCCCAGGCGCTCGAAGGATCGAGCAGGCGGTCAACAAGGCCTGCAGCAGCCACCGAGGCAGCCGATGCCTGCAGCATGTTGCGCCGGGACAGTTTGGAAAAATTCATCGATGTGCCTCCCTGCACTTGTATGGATTCACGCGCGATCCTTTCAGGGTAGCCGGACATGGTCAAGCCGCGCGGCGGGTCATTATGACGTTGCCATGAAGAGTGATTCCGGCGAATCCGCGCGAGAGACGCAATGTCCGGGCATGCGACTGCGGTCGTGATGCCGGGCTGCTGGATCACAGGCTTTCGCGGCTGACATGCGCGCCCGTTGGCCTGATCGCTCGAATCGCATCGAACGAACGGTCAAGCAGGGGCCGGCTGTAAACAGGAAAATTCGAATACGAGGTTCGAATTTTCCTGTTTGTATGGTATCATTCGTCCATGCACTACCTTCCTCGTCCCCGTGAACTGGAGACCGTCAGGGCCGGCTTGCGCCGCGCGCCCGTGACGGCGCTTCTGGGACCTCGCCAGTGCGGCAAGACCACGCTGGCGCGGGAACTGGCGGCGGAGCACTACTTCGACCTTGAAGATCCGAGGAGCTTGGTCCGGCTGGACGAACCGCAGACGGCCCTGGAGGGATTGACCGGCACCGTTGTGATCGACGAGGTGCAACGCAAGCCCGATCTCTTTCCCCTGCTCCGAGTCCTCGCGGACCGCCGTCACCAGTCCGCACGGTACCTGCTGCTTGGCAGCGCTTCGCCGAACCTCGTGAAGGAAGTTTCCGAGAGTCTCGCCGGTCGGATCGCGAATCACGATCTTGGCCCGTTGACGGTCGACGAGACCGGCGCTTCCACATGGCGCCGTCTGTGGCTCCGCGGCGGGTTTCCCCGGAGCTATCTGGCCGACGATGACGGGGAGTCCGCCCTGTGGCGCGACAACTTCATGCGCAGTCACCTTGAGCGTGACATCCCGGCCCTTGGCATCTCCGTCCCGGTGGAGACCCTGCGGCGATTCTGGGCGATGGTGAGCCACTATCACGGACAGGTGCTGAACCTCTCCGAGCTTGGCAGGTCATTCGGTGTTTCCGATCACACGGTCCGCCGCTACCTCGAGATTCTGAGCGGGACCTACATGATCAGGCTGGTGCCCCCGTGGTACGCGAACGTCGGCAAGCGGCTGGTGAAGGCGCCGAAACTTTACGTTCGCGACAGCGGCCTCCTTCACTCCCTGCACACCATCGCGACACCCCAGCAGCTGGAGTCCCACCCGAAGCTCGGTGCATCATGGGAGGGCTTCGCCATGGAGCAGGCCGTCCGCCTGATGGGCGTGTCCCGTCCACACTTCTGGCGCACTCACACCGGGGCGGAACTCGATCTTGTCTGGCAGGCCCATGGGGCGTTGTGGGGGATGGAGTTCAAGTACCAGGATGCGCCCATCATGACGAGGAGCATACATTCCGTGTTGCGCGACCTGCCGGTTCAGCACCTGTGGGTCGTCTATCCCGGCCACGAGGGTTATCGGCTCGACGAGAGGGTCTCCGTGCTTCCTGTTGCCGGAATTCCCGACATCGCGTTGGACTTCCGCACGAGCACCGGCGCGTCAGGCGCCTGAGTGTCCTCCGCCAGCGGCGGCTTCGGTGGTGGGTGAACGCCTGACCGGGAGGATGCGTTGTCTGGTCAGTCGCCTCCCCTGGCGGAATTCTCCGGAACGTCCGTACCGGCAGGCCTCTCGACGGTCGGGTCGTTCGTGCCGGCCCTACCACTTGGCGATGAGCGGCGTGCCGACGCTTGGATCGGCCGGGAAGGACGTGGTCAGGACTTCGGCAAGGGAATCCCGGCGGACGCGGTGGGCCGGATCGTGGAAGAGATTGTGGTGTTCCTCCGGGTCGGCCTCGAGATCGAAGAGTTCGCCCCAGTCTGCCCCACTTTCAGGATAGAGAGTGAGTCGCCAACCATCGGTGACGATGGAGTGGCTGTAGAGGCGCGGATCGATTCGTGGATGGTATTCGAGGAAACGCACCTTGCGATCGAGAGAACGACCCTCGAAGAGCGGCTTCAGGGAGACCCCGTCGAGACCGGGCGGCAGGGCGCTGCCGGCGAGATCAAGCAGCGTCGGCATGATGTCGAGGTGGCTCGACGGCGCCCCGGTGGTGCTGTGTGCGGGGATTCCCGGGCCTGCCATGATGAAGCTTACCCGGGTGAGGTCGCGCCAGGGCGGTGGTCCCTTGTGAAGCAATCCGTGATGACCGAGAAACTCGCCATGGTCAGAGGTGAAGATGACCACCGTGTCATCGGCGAGACCGAGGCGGGCGAGTGTGGCCAGGATCCGGCCGAAGGCGTGATCCACCTGGGATTCCATGCCCCGCGTCAGGCCGATCGCCCGGCCGAGACTGGCGTCCGACATTCCTGAGGTGAGGGTCATCCCTCCCTGCTCGACGGCCGCGGCCGCATTGTTGATCCAGTCGGTCGCAAGGTGCTGGCGGACATAGTCAGGCATCCGCTCGAGTTCTCCCGGGTCATGACGGGGCGGGGGACCGGGCTCATGGAGGTTTGCCCACGGACGTGGCGGGCTGAACGGATGATGGGGATCGGGCGTCGAGACGAACATCATGAAGGGCGGGCGGGCGCGCTCGAGGAAAGCGATCGCCCTGTCGGCAATCCACGTGTTGTAGTGAAGCGCGTCCGGCACCGCCGACACCCAGGCCTCGGAGAGATCATCGAGCGGGCCCTCGAGAGCTGCGGCGGGCTGGAAGAGCGGCACGGCCTTCGGGTGTTCCTTCTTCAGCCAGACAGCGTAGTGGCCGCCTTCGGTGACGAGCAGGGATTCGCCGATCACGAATTCTGCCGTGCGGTAGCCGAAGTAGGGTCCGGTCCAGTCCACGTGGTCGTCCGATGCCCAGAAGGCGACTGACTCCGGATAGCGACGATCCTTGTGAGCGAGAATTGGTTGCAGGTGAAGCTTGCCCACGGCGTGGGTGTCGTATCCGGCTTCCGCCAGAAGGGCTGGCAGGACGTGGAGCCCGTCCTTGAGGGTGCGACCGTTGGTCGTCATGCCGTGGTGCCGGGGATAGAGCCCCGTGATCATGGCGCCGCGGCTCGGGCAGCAGATCTGGTTGGGGGTGAGGTGATTGTCGAACATGAGGCCGCGCGCTGCCAGGGCATCGAGATGGGGGGTGGACGCTGTTGTCTGGCCATAGCAGCCCAGACTGTCGGCGCGTTGCTGGTCGGTGCACAGAAAGAGAATGTTCGGAGGCATCGATCCTGCCTCAGTAGGGTCCGGGCACGATCCTTGTTCCGTCGGCAAAGCGTCCCGGGCGGAACCGCTGCAGATCGTGACCGGGGCTGCGGCCGGTGACAAGATCGGCCATGATTCGTCCGATGGCAGGACCAATGCCGAATCCGTGGCCGCTGAAACCGGTGGCCACGAAGAGTCCAGGTATCGGCAGTTCGCCGAGCATGGGGACGGCGTCGGGCGTGACATCGATCATGCCGGCCCAGGCCTCGACGAGTCCCGCCCTTGCGAGGGCAGGCGCCCGCCGGGGCAGGCGTTCCTCGAGGCGGCGGATGACGAGCGGCGATGGCGGTGGATTGAGGACGCGCTGGCGTTCGTAGGGAGACTCCTCGTCCGCCGACCAACGGCGGGTGAGTCCCCAGCTCCCCGGATAGCCGGCCGGCGCAGCCGGTCGCAGCTTGACGTCGCGGGCGGACTTGCGCAGCAGGGGCACGAACCGCATGGCCTGCCGGAAGGACGGCGGCCCGACGTAGTGTTCGGCGACATCGCCGGTGGAGACCGTGTAGCCGCCGTCGGCGCGTCGGCGCGTCGCCAACCCGGGAACCGACATGTTGAGTGGCAGGATGTCCTCCGAAGGGGAGGTCCGCGCCGCTGTCGAGCGCACCACCAGCTGCGCCAGGTCGATGCCGCAATTGGCGGCAAATCCGGATGACCAGGCGCCACCGGCAAGGAGCAGGCGATCGCAGGCAACACGGCCCTTCTCGGTTATGACGCCGGTGATCCGTCCACCCTCGATGTCGGGAAGGCGTGCCGCGCACTCCTCGATGACAGTCACACCCCGATCCTGAAGGGCACGCGCCCAGGCAGGCACTGCACGTTCGGGTTCGGCACGACCGTCCGATGCCGTCATCATGCCGCCGACGAAGCTGCCGCCCATGGCGGCAAACCGGTTCTCCACCTCGCGGGCGCCCAAGAGCACAGTGTCGAGCTGGTGTTCCCGGGCGATGGCGTGCCACGCTTCCATGCCCCCGACCGCCTCCTCGTTCTCCACCAGCTTGACACACGCCGACTGTGTGAACGCGAGATCCGCAGCGCCGGTGGCGGCTGCCAGACCGCGCCAGATCCGGTTCGACTCCATCATGATCGGGAGTTCCGCAACATCGCGGCCCTGCTGGCGCACCCAGCCCCAGTTCCTGCTCGACTGTTCTCCGGCAATCCGGCCCTTCTCGACCACAAGCACCCTGTCGCCACGCTCGGCGAGGAACCACGCACTGGCAATGCCGGCGATACCGCCGCCGATGACGACGACATCGACGCGCCGGGGGAGCGGATCCCGGAAAGTCACGGGACTTTCGTGGCTGAGCATGGACATTAGCGGGCCTCCCGGGCACAGCGGATGCACAGGGTAACGGTGGGGTCGAAGTCAAGACGGGCCCCGGCAATCGTGTCGCCACACTCGGTGCACAGGCCCCAGGTGCCGTTGGCTAGACGCTCGAGGGCCGCCTTGATCCGCTGGCGCTCGGCGCGCCGGCGCCGTGCCTGCTCCTTGGCCATCGCCTGGACCTGCAGGGCATCCATGCGCGACAGCCGACCGACCCGGGACTGATCGAGCATCACCGGCGCGCGATCGCTGGCCGTGGCCACCTGATCATCGTCGATCCGGGCGAGCCGATCCTTGAGAAGGCGTTCGATTCCGGCGTCGTCGTGCATGGCGAGGCGAAGTCTACAGGCAAGGCCTGAAGATTGAACAGCGGCACCGTTGATGTATATCGTTCACCGGAAACCACCTTCACGAGAGACGTCATGGCCGTGGTCACTTCTCTTCCGGTCACCGGCTTCCAGGATGATCCGGAACGATCCCAGACGATGTCGGCATCCTTCTACCATGAACCGGCGATCTACGAGCGTGAGAAGCGCAGGATCTTCCATGCCACCTGGCAGTATGTCGGGCATGTCTCGATGGTGCCGGACAACGGCAGCTACATTGTGCGCGACATCGTCGATCAGAGCGTCATCGTGCTGCGCGACGCGAAGGGCGAGATCAAGGCGTTTTTCAACGTCTGCCAGCACCGTGCCCACCGTCTGCTCGAGGGTGAGGGTCGTCTCGGTCCCATCATCACCTGCCCCTATCACAACTGGGCCTACGATCAGAGCGGCGCCCTGCGCACGGCGCGGGGCAGTGAGCGCATGGCTGGCTTTGATGCTTCCGCGTACCATCTCGAGGAGGTCCCCGTCGGCGAGATGCTGGGCTTCCTTTTCGTCAACCTCGATGGCAACGCTCCACCCTTCGGCCAGGTGACCGCGGCGCTCAAATCCGAGATCGCATCCTTCTCTCCGATGGCGGCGGATCTGAAGTGCGCCGGTCGCAGCGAGTACCCTCTCAAGGCCAACTGGAAGAACTCGGTGGAGAACTACGACGAGTGCTTCCATTGCCCGAACCAGCACCGTTCGCTGATCGAAGAGGCGATTGACTGGGAGAGCTATCGCATCGCCACCCATGACCATCACCACGCCCACTATTCGGTTGAGAAGAACGTGGGTTACCGTTCGGTGACAGAGGGAGCGGCGAAGCCGGAGAGCTTTGCCAGTTGGCTTCTGTGGCCCAACTGGGTGTGTGAGGCCTATCCGGGTGGCAACCTGACCGTGTTCCACCATGTTCCACTGGGGCCCGAGGAAACAGTGCAGCGCTGCGAGTGGTACTTCCCGCAATCCACACCGACCCCCGAGGAGCAGGAGGTCATCGACTTTGTGCACGAAGTACGCCTCGAGGACATCCCGCTGTGCGAAAGCGTACAGCAGGGACTGCACTCACTCGGCTATCGTCAGGGCCGGTTCATCGTCGACCCCGAGCGCAGCCAGTACAGCGAGCATGCAGTGCATGACTTCCAGGCGAAATGGCTGAGCGCCATGGGTGATCCCTGAAACGCCGGGCGGTGTAGGTCAGGACCGGAACGCTGGTTCAGGCAGGCTCCACCCATGTTGCCAGGGGCCCCCGGTCGCCTTCGCGCCAGCGGACCCGCACCCGCTGGTTGGATTCCAGCATCGGAATGCCGGCTCTCGTGAGAATGCGTCCGGGAAGGAAGATGTCCCGGTCACTGTCGTCGGGAACGATGAAGCCGAAACCCCTGTTGGTGTCGAAGAACTTCACCGTGCCGTCGGTTTCGTGCTCGTCACCATAGGAGCCCTGCCATTCACGAGGCCCCCTGCCTCGATCACGGGGAGGCATCGGTTCCGCCGTCGACACGTCGACCTTGTGGAGGTTGGAAACCTGGAATCCCCGATCCGTACGGATGATGTCACACTCGATGGTGGCACCGTTGGGGATATCACTCAGGCCGGCCTGGGTCACGGCGGAGGCATGGATAAACACATCAGGTTCGTCGGGATTGACCTGAACGAAACCGAATCCCTTTGTCGAATTGTACCACTTGACGGTGGCCGAGACGTTGAGACGGCTACCCGGGGATTCCGATTCATACTCGTTAGACATGCGTATTGTTCCAGTGTTGCAAGGTGTCCGCTCCCGTTCTGCTTGTGATCACGGGACTCATCATTGGGAGGTACAGGCTTCCGGCAGGCAAGCCACAATGTCTCCGGTTGCCGCGGACTTTCCCCATGGTGAACCAAATTCTGCCACAGACAAGCAAAAAGTTTGCTGATGCCGGCAACTGGACGTGCCGGCACGGTGTTCGCTACGCCCGGATCCATCTTGTGCAGGCGGGGTGCAGGCCGTTGCAGACTCGGCTGTGTGGCCTCCGGCGCTTGCACTTCGCCGGGCTTTGGTCCACATGGAGCAGGACAACCCACCCTGCCGGGTCTCCGGAAGGGCGGGCGCGACAACAACAAGGGAGTCCTGCATGTCGAAAGAGGATCTGATAGAAGCTGATGGTGTCGTGACGGAGGTTCTTCCCGACGCCCATTTCCGAGTTGAGCTCGACAATGGCCACAAGGTGATGGCCTACACGTCAGGCCGCATGCGCAAGGCCAGGATCCGTGTGCTGACGGGTGACCGCGTCACGGTCGAGATGACGCCCTACGACCTTACGAAGGCGCGCATCAATTTCCGCCACAAGGACGAAAGCAGTGCGGCACGTGTGCCCGGGGCCAACCCCCGCAGGTTCCCCCGCAACCGCCGTCGCTGACGGCTCAGGCAGCCAGCAGGGCTGCATACCAGAAGGCAAAGTTGGCCAGCGACGGTTCCAGTGCCGAAAAGCGGCCCGGAACAGCGTCGGGTGACGCCATGCCGTTCTGTTGCCTTTCGAGGACATCGATGTCCTCGTCCATGGCTTCATCCATGCGCTGATAGTAATGCCGGCAAGCGCGTTCGAACCCGGGCGCGACGCGTGTTTCCTCGGGAAAGCACACGGACATGACGGCACGGCATGAGTTCGCTTCCCGAGGCCATGCCTCCAGCATCCACATCGCTTCCCTGCCGGCGGCAAACGTCATGTTCGGATAGATCCACGTGTAGCGCGTGCCCGAGAGGTGACGACCGCCGAGTCCCGGCATGGAATCGAGGGCGTGTTCCTGGTCGCTTGATTTCAGCGCTCCGGTGCCCGATGTCGTCCCGAACTGGGATGTGAAGTTGCCGGCCACCGCATCCGGCGGATCAGGTTCATCGTAGACGGCGCCAAAGGTCTGCCGGTGAACGCTGCCCAGGTGGTAGTACTCGTTGAAGACCTCCAGGAACAGTTTCCAGTTGCAGGGAATGTCGCGTTCCAGGCGGCGCGTCGTGACGAGTCGATCGAGGGGCCAGGGCGCGTGGACCGCCTCGAAGTCACCGAGCCAGTCGTCGATCGAACAGGGCGATGCGTCTAGGCTGACGAAGACGAACCCCGCCCGCTCCGCCATGTGGTAGGCATGGAGGCCGTGGTGCGCCATGTCGAAGCCGGATGCGGACTCCATGCGGGGTGCCGCCACCAGGCGACCGTCGAGGGTGTAGGCCCAGGCATGGAACGGGCAGGTGATGCGGGCGACACGGCATGGCTCGCCGATGAGTTCGGTGCCGCGGTGGCGGCAGGAATTGGCGAAGGCATGGAGCGTGCCCCTTCTGTCCCTGGCGATCAGGACCGGTGCGCCGGCGATGTCGAGCGGGACGCAGGAACCGACAGACGGCCAGCGATCGCTGCGGCCGCAACCCACCCATCCGCGACGGAACAGCCGATCCCGTTCCAGCGTCACCACATCCGGGTCGGTATAGACCGCCGGAGGCAGTGTCGGCGAGCGGCTGGCGGGCGGCGTCACGCGCCGGAGATCGGCGATGATCGCGGATTGGGGACCAATCATGCGTGGTGTCTCCCTTGAGTCGGCCGGCTGCGTTCGCATCATGGCACCTTCACCAGGGAAGGGACGTTACCCATGAAGGTCGCCGGGATCGAGACGTTCGTTGTGGGCAATCCGCCGCCGCACTTCGGTGGCCGCTTCTTCGTCTTCGTCAAGCTGGTGACCGACGATGGCATTGTCGGCTATGGCGAGATCTACGCGGCGAGTTTCTCGCCCCATGTCGTGGCGGCCATGGTGGAGGACATCGCCATGCGTCATGTCATCGGCGAGAGCCCCTTCAATATCGAGACCATGTGGCGGCGAATGTATGGCGGCGGCTACAGCATGCGTCCGGAAATCTCCCTGCTGGCGGTCATGTCGGGTATCGAGATCGCCTGCTGGGACATCATCGGCAAGGCGACGTCAAAGCCTGTCTACATGCTGCTTGGCGGCAAGGTGCACGAGCGGTTGCGCAGCTACACCTACCTCTATCCGGCCGACGGGGATGATGAGGAGGCCGTCTACACCAATCCGGACGTCGCCGCCGAACAGGCCGTCGCCTATGTCGGCGAGGGGTTTACCGCGGTGAAATTCGACCCGGCAGGACCATACAGCGTCTTCGACCCGCGCCAGCCTTCCCTGGAGAGAATGGCGCTTTCGGAAGCCTTCGTGAGGGCATTGCGCGAGGCCGTGGGCACGAAGGCCGACCTGCTCTTCGGCACCCATGGGCAGTTCACCCCTTCGGGGGCCATCCGTCTCGCCCGGCGGCTCGAAGCCTATGATCCGCTCTGGTTCGAGGAACCGGTGGCAGCGGAAATGCCCGAGGAGATGGCGCGTGTGGCCCGCTCGACGACCATTCCGATCGCCACCGGCGAGCGGCTGACGACGAAGCACGAGTTCGCCCGTGTGCTGGCGACCGGTGCGGCATCGATCCTGCAGATGGCGCTTGGCCGGGTGGGCGGCCTCCTGGAAGCAAAGAAGATTGCCGGCATGGCAGAGGCGCACTATGCCCAGATCGCGCCCCATCTCTACTGTGGGCCGATCGAGGGTGCGGCCAATGTTCAGATTGCCACCGCATCGCCCAACTTCCTGATACTCGAGAGCATCCGCCGCTGGGACGGCTTCCACGCCAGAATCCTCAAGTCCCCGATGCGCTGGGAGGAAGGCTACGTCATCCCGCCGGACGCGCCTGGCATTGGCGTCGAACTCGACGAGGACGTGGCCCGCGCCCATCCCTACGAGGACGACCACCTCCACCTCGAACCGAAGACCGTGCCGCTTTGATTCTGTGCGAGCCGTTCCAGCGCCGCTTACCCTTTCTGCTGGCGCAGGCTCCAGGCGGCGTGTGATGCGAGGGTGGCGAGAATGACCAGACCGCCGACGATCGTGGTTCCGGCGGGGGTTTCGCCGATCGCCGCCCACAGGAGAAGAGGTGCAAGAACGGCCTCGAGCAGAAACAGCAGCAGGACTTCCGGAGCCGGAATGTAGCGGGCGCCGATGAACTGCAGGGAGAAGGCAAGAGGAAGCATGACCAGCCCCATGACGGCGATCAGGCGGGCATCTCCGGTGCCGACCGCCACCGGCAAGGAGACAGCGACGGCAATGGCCGCCGTGACGAGACCACCGATGGCCAGAGTCGGAACCATGTCCGTCATCCTGTGCTTGCGGATGAGGGCGAAGGTCAGACCCGAGAGCACGGCCACGACGAGCGCGGAAAGGTCGCCCTCCAGGGAGGAGCCGGTGCCGGCTTTCCCGGAGACGATGATCAGCAGACCGGCAAATGTCCCGACCATTGCGACGATGGTGTAGACCGGCAGCCTTTCACGCATGAGGAGCCAGGAAAACGCCGCTCCGAACATGCTGCCGGTGGCGATAATCAGCAGTGTGCTGGCCGCCGAGGTATGGGTGATGGCCCAGACAAAGGCGACGGTGCCGATGCCGAAAAGGGCGCCAATCACGAGACCTGGAATGCCGGGCGCCAGCATGATCTCCAGGGCGCGGCGGCGGTAGATGGCGACAAGTCCGATGACGAGACCGGCAGCGGAAAGGAGCCCGCGCCAGAAGGCCAGTGTCCAGGGATCGGTGTCGATCAACCGGATCAAGAGGACATCGGGCGTGATCACCAGCATGGCCAGCGTGGTGATCGCCAGGCCCCTGGCGCGTTCGCTCACTGCATTCTCCTCGCGGCAATCCGACTTGCGCTATGGAGCCATGGCACGTCTCGGGTATAGGGTGCATGCTCCGTTCCCGAAAGGGGTGCGGGTTTGCACACCACCAGGCTGCTCGGGGTGAAGCATGAGTTCGGATGCCATCAAGGCCATCCCCCTGGCAAGCCTGACCGCGATCATTTGCGGCATGACCGTCATTGCCATGATCGCCGGATTCAACTCGCCGCTCTTCTCCACACGACTCGACGCCATGGGATACAGCGACGAGTTGATCGGTGTTAACGCCGCCGCCAACGCGGTCGGCCCCTTCCTCATGGCGCCGCTGGCCGCACTGGTCCTTGCGCGCTGGGGTCTGGCGCGGGCCATGATTGCCGCCGGCCTCCTCGAAGGTCTGCTCTACCTTGCCTGTATCCTGGTTCCCGGGTTCACTGGCTGGACCGCCATCCGCCTCATCATGGGAGCCGTCGGCCTGGCGTCGTGGGTTGCCGGCGAGGTGTGGATCACCTCCGCTGCGCCCGATGCCTTCAGGGGACGGATCCTCGCCATATACAATTCCTGTTTCGGTCTGGGCGTGGCTGTCGGTCCGGCAATTCTCGCCTGGGCGGGGCATACCGGGAATCTTCCGTTCGTCCTCGCGGCGCTGCTGATGGCGGCGGCAACCGTGCCTGTCATTCTCGCCCGGCGACTGGCGCCGGCCATGCCCGGGGAACACTCACGCCCCTCGGTCCGCGCTCTCTTGAAACCGATGCGCCAGACGCCGCTGCCCATGCTGCTCAATCTCTCCTACGCCCTCACCTTCATGGCCCTGTGGACCTTTCTCCCGGTCTATGCCGTCGACACGCACTACGACGTGGAACACTCCTACCATCAGCTGTCCTTCTGTGCTGCCGGAGCAGTCGCCCTGCAGCTGCCGATTGGCTGGCTGGTCGACCGAGGGGACCGGCGCCTCGTCGGCCTCCTGCTCCTCCTCATCGCCGTTGTCGGTTTCGCCTGTCTCGAACTGGTGGTGCGCCTGCCGTGGATCGATTACCTCTTTTTCTTCTTCATCGGCGGCCTGACCAGCGGCCTCTACGTCGTGGCGCTGGCCATGATCGGCAGTTTCTACCGTGGCGCGGCGCTGGCATCGGCGATCACCATCTTCACGCTGATGTGGAGTCTCGGGAGTCTTGCCGGTCCGCCTGTCGTCGGCATCATCAACGGTGCACTGGGACCGTCGGGTCTGGTCGTCGCTCTCGTCCTGTTCTGTGCCATCTTCGTGCCGGTCGCCGCCCGGGAGTGGTGGCGAAACAGGGTTCCATCCCCCGCAGGCGCGCCATGAAGGTCCTGCTTCCCGCCCTCCTTGCCGCTGCGCTCGCCTTTGGTGGCTGCGCCGGGGCAACGACACCGGTCGTGGTCGAGCTCTTCACGTCCGAGGGCTGCAGCTCCTGTCCGCCGGCCGATGAGCATCTCTTCGAACTCCGCCGTCGCGACGATGTCCTCGCCCTTGGCTGGCATGTCGACTACTGGGACTGGCTGGGCTGGCGCGACCGGTTTGCCGATCCCGAGTTCAGCGCCCGCCAGCGCGTCTATGCGCGGCGTCTCGGCACACCCGTCTACACGCCCCAGCTGGTGGTCTCCGGAACGCACCAGGCCATCGGATCGGCGAAACAGGCGATTGAGACGGCCATCCGCCAGGCGCGATCCACCACCAGACAGGCTGTCGTCATCACCGCCTCCTGGAAGGAAGCCGGCCTCCTGGAGATCGTCCTTGGCGAGGGCGCGACCAGCGATCCCCACCTGGTTCACGTCGTCGGTTTTGCGGACGAGGCACGGAGCGAGGTCACCGCCGGCGAGAATGCCGGACGCACCCTGCGCCACGCCAACATCGTCGAGACCTGGCAAACCGTCGGAACCTGGGATGGCGCGCCCGCCGTCTTGATCGTTCCGGCCGCCGGCAACAGGAATCACGCCATCCTCGTCCAGGCGCCGGGGCAGGGCGCGATTGTCGGCACCCTCGAGGTGGCAGCGCCCTGATCCCCCCGTCCACGGGAGTCGTCCGGCGCAGCGCGACGTTCGCCGTCCTGTTCCGGAAAGATCCCGCCGCCGGTTGCGCCCGGAGAAGGCCCGCAGGAATTCAGTGATCCCTGACGTCGGCGTCGATGCGGCTCTCCAATGCAGGCTCCGACCGTTGACTGTTCCGGGGTCTGGCGCGGTGACGCGCGGCTTGTTCCGGCTCAATCCCGTGTGATAGCGTGGCCCGCTCCGGCAACCTGCAGGAGGAAGCCATGGCGGTTCGCGACGCTACGGAGAGCGACGTCATTACAGGGCCCGGGGCCACCGCCGATCCTCCAGTGCCTGAGGTAAGGGAGGGGGGTGCCAGTTCACTCTGAAGCGTCACTGCCATGCTGACCTTCGCCGAAGAAATCCTGATCCTGTTGCTGGGCGACAGGGACGGCGAGCTGTTCACCCGCGTGCCGGGCGACAACCTGTCGTGCGCACTCGCGGGCGCCGTTCTGCTGGATCTCTCCTTCGCCGGCCGCATCGACACGGACCCTGAACGGCTCGTGGTCATCGACCCGACGCCGACCGGCAACGTCATCCTCGATAGCACCCTGGCGCGGCTCGCGGCCCGCGACCCGCAGGAGAGCACGAGAACCTGGATCGGGGAGCTGTCCGTCGAGGATGCGGCCGGCATTCGCGAGTCGGTGCTGCAGAGTCTTGTCGCCCGCGACGTTCTTGCGCCGCGCGAGGGACGCTTCCGGTGGACCGACCTCTTTCGCAGACCTCCGGGAGGCGGCAGCGAGGCGGAGCGGGAGGTCAAGGGACGCATCCGGGACGTCCTGTTCTCCAACGACATCCCCGATCCACGAGACATTGCCCTTGTCGGTCTCACGGACGCCTGCGATCTCATCGGCTATGTCCTCCCGAACGAAGACATGAACCGGCACCGCCCGCGCCTCGATCAGTTGCGCGGGCTGGACCTGATCGCCCGCGAGCTGGCGGAATTGATCGCCGGCATCGAGCATCATGTCGCGAACGTGCGGGTTCGGTGACGATGCCGGATCGCCGGCCGACGTGATGGCCCTGACGCCGTCGGCATTGTTGCGATGCGCCGGTCGCCGGGGTTCGTGACGGGTGCGCGTTTCAGGCCTGAATCAGCGCCATGCCGACCTCGACCCTGCAGGCGCGTGGTACCATGGCCCCAGTCAGACTTCCGGAGAAAGGAACACCATGAACAAGGTGGAAAAGGACCTGCGTCGTGACGTGGTTGAACGCTGTCGCGAACTGAATGCGAGCGGCATCAACCAGGGAACGTCCGGCAATATCTCGGTGCGTTACGGCTCCCGCATGCTGATATCGCCATCGGCGACGCCCTACGACACGATGGAGCCCGAAATGATCGCATCGATGTCTCTGGAGGACGAGAGCGGCGCCTGGGAAGGTCCTCTCAAGCCGTCGACGGAGTGGCCCTTCCACCACAGGATCCTGCGCGAACGTCCCGACGCCAACGCCGTCGTGCATGCCCATCCGGCCTACTGCACGACCCTTGCCATCGCGCGCAAGGAGATACCGGCCTGCCACTACATGATCGCCAGCTTCGGCGGGAACAACGTGCGTTGCGCCGGCTATGTGCGGTTCGGGACCGATGAACTCTCCCGTCTGGCCGTCGCCGCCCTGGAGGACCGCACCGCCTGTCTGCTGGCCAACCACGGCATGATCACGATCGGTGACACGCTGGCCAAGGCAATGTGGCGGGCGGTCGAACTCGAGACGATCGCAAGGCAGTACTACCTCAGCCTGCAGATCGGCGGGCCGACGCTGTTGAGCGACGCCGAGGTGGAGGAGACCCTTGCGGAATTTGCAGGATACGGCGTCCAGGATGACGCAGGCCGCGTAGAGACCGGAGGTGTGCGAAGCCCGCGCGGGACGCGGAAAAAGGCGGCTTGATCCAGGCGGACCACTGTCGAAGATCGTAACGTCGCCAAGGACTTCGGTTCCGTCGCGGTGATGCGCGGTCACCTGTGGCTACGTGTTCCTTGTTGACCGGATTCCAGTGCTGCCCAAGGTTCGGGACAACGGACCGTCGCGGCAGTGTCCGGGAACGGTTGACGCTCCGGGGTCGAACCGTGCAGCCGCGGACCGGAAGGGGCACCGACGTTCAGAGAGCAACCGCCTTTGCCATCGCGTCGCTCATGCGCTTGGCGAAGCGGGCCGGATCCGGTGGCAATTCGCCTTCCTGGATCAGTGCCTGGTCGAGCAGCAGGTGGGCCATGTCCTCGATCTGATGGCTCGAGCCCTCGCTGCGTGTCCGCTCGACGAGCGAGCGGATCAGGGCATGGGCGGGATTGATCTCGAGAATGCGTTTCCCGGACAGGGCATCCTGGCCGCTGGACTGCAGGATCTTCTGCAGACGCATGCTCATCTCACCCTCGTCCACCACGAGACAGCAGGCCGAGTCGGTGAGACGCTTCGATTCGCGCACGTCCGTGACCTTGTTCTCGAGAGCGAGCTTGAGCATGGCGATGAGCGGCGTGATGTCACCGGTCTCCTCCTCCTTGCCGGCGGCCCCGGCGTCGTCTCCGGCGATGGCGGAAAGATCGATGTCGCCGCGAGCGACATTGACGAGCGTCTTTTCCTCGTAGGCGTCGACCGACATGGTCCAGAACTCGTCCACCGGGTGATCGAGCAGGAGCACCTCGACGCCCTTGGCCCGGAAGGCCTCGAGCATGGGATTGGACCGCATGGTCTCGAGCCTGTCTCCGATCAGCAGGTAGATGGAGTCCTGACCTTCCTTCATCGCGGCGATGTAGTCGTCGAGACTGACCCAGCCGTCGCGTGTCGTCGAGCGGAAGCGCAGCAGGGGCAGGATGGTGTCGCGACGCTGGTGATCCTCATAGACACCCTCCTTGAGGACGGCGCCGAAGGTCTCCCAGAATGCGTGATAGGACTCCGCGTCCTTCTTCGCCTTCTTGCCAAGTTCGGACAGCACCCGCTTGACGACCGCCCTCGAGATTCTGTCGACCACCGGGTTGTTCTGAAGAACTTCGCGGCTGACATTGAGAGGCAGGTCCTCGGAATCGACGATGCCGCGCAGGAACCGCAACCATGGCGGAATCAGCCCCTCGCATTCGTCGGTGATGAAGACCTTGCGGACGTAGAGCTTGACGCCGTGCTGGCGTCTCGGATCGAAGAGGTCATAGGGCGCCGAGGACGGAATGAAGAGCAGGTTCGTGTAGGCGATGACGCCCTCTGCCCTGTTGTGGAGTGTCAGCCAGGGTTCGTCGAAGCCATGACTGACATGCCGGTAGAACTCGGTGTACTCCTCCTCGGCGATGGCGGACCTGGGCCGCGTCCACAGTGCCGCGGCCTCGTTGACCTGTCGGGATTCGCCGCCGGCGGCGACCCACACCGGCATTCCGATATGCCCGGAATAGGTCTTGATAATGGTTTCGAGACGGTGCCTGTCGGCGAACTCCTTCGAGTCCTTCTTCAACTCGAGGGTGATGGCGGTGCCGCGCGGCGTTTCGTCTGGCGCTTCGGCCACGTCGAAACCCGTCCGACCGTCCGATGTCCAGGTCCAGGCTTCCCCGGATCCGGCCTTCCTGGACGTGACGCTCACTGACCCGGCGACCATGAAGACGGCATAGAACCCGACGCCGAACTGGCCGATCATGCTGATGTCGGAACGTTCCTTCTTCGCCTTTTCCTTCTCGGCTTCGGCCAGTTGCTGGGCGAACTTCGCGGTGCCCGAACCGGCGATGGTGCCGAGATTGGCGACCAACTCGTCCCGGCTCATGCCGATTCCGTTGTCGGTGACCGTGATCAGCGACTTCTTGTCGTCGAGCGAGACGGTGATTGCGAGGTCGGGATCGTCCCGCATCAGCGAATCGTCGAGCTGGGCCTCGTAGCGCAGTCTGTCGCAGGCGTCCGACGCGTTGGAGATCAGCTCCCGCAGGAAGACCTCGCGCTTCGAATAGAGAGAGTTGACGACAATATCGAGGATGCGGTTGACCTCGGCCTGAAACTCGTGATGGGCGCCGGTCTGCGTTTCGGCCATGTTGGATGCCTCACTCTAGCCTTGGCCTGATGTAGGCCACGATTCCCGCACTTCAAGGCCGCCGGTGCCATTCCGGACGTACGCCAGTCCGTACCCGGCATGGCGCTGCCGGTCCGCCTCCGGGTCACTACCGAGGGAAAGACTCAGGAAGGATGAATGGTGGCGCGGAACGTCGTGGCGATGTCGGCGACCAGGGGGCCGAAGGCGCGGCGTTCCTCCAGGTCCGGGAACACGCTGCGCACGGTCTCTTCGAGTCCGGCCAGCGGTTCGGGGACCCGCCGGCCGGTGACGTCCAGGGCCCTCACGGCAATGGGCACAAGACTGGCGAGCGCGAGATCGAGGCATTCGCTGGCGCGCTGCAGCTTGGTCCAGGAGAGGAACACGGGGCTCGCCACGTCATTCTGTCCGAACCCTCCCGATTCGCTGCCCGGGAGCAGCGTGGCTTGGGCGTGATACCGCGCCTCTTCCTCGTAGCCGGTCTGGGCCATGGGCAGGCATCCCATGTATCCCCGCCGGATGCCGCCTTCGCGCCCGGGATCGATCAGCTGGTCGGGCAGCAGGGAGACATGACCGTCAAGCAGCTTGGCGCCATGGCGTTCGGCCAGGACACAGAGATTGGCTGAGGCCGCCGTCAAGGCGTCCATGGCAAGAACGGCGTGGGGATTGTGGTATCCGCCGGTCGACACGAACTGTCCGAAGGGGTGGTCCTCGTCGCGTTCGTCGATCCACACCGGATTGTCGGTCACGGCCTGGAGGGATTCGCTGGCCACGTCACGCACCAGGTCGACGGCACGCCGGGCCTGACCGAGCATGCGTGGCGCGATGCGGTAGCTCACCGGTGCCTGGTAGGGCCGTCGGCTGCCGCCATGGCCGCCGTCGATGAGTGTGCGCATGGTCCTCAAGGCCCAGGCGTCGCAGGCATTGTTCCAGTAGTCCTCGAGAGCCCCGGCGAGGTGGCCGAGGGGAGCGTTGAACGCTTCGAACGAAAGCGCGAAGACCCGGGCAGCGAGATCGAGACGGGCTTCACCCGTCAGGGCGGCATCGGTGACGAGCCCGGTCGCCGACGGCGAACCGTTGACCAGGCACATGACATCCTTGACATCGGCCCCGACCGATTCGACGAGGGGAGCGAAGAGGTGGCTGAGCGAGAGGATTTCGCCGGCACCACCCTGGCCGCGTGCCGGGATCACGGGCACGCTTTCCTGCGCGAGCATTGCCGCGACTCCCTGGGCAATCTCCGGCGAGACGGCCGCGTGGCCCTCGATGAAGTTGGTCAGGCGCGCCAGGATGATGAGACGCACCACCCGTTCGGGCAGGGGATCGCCCCACGAGGCGGCGGCGCCGGTCGGCGACATGCGGGCATGGTTTCCGCGATCCTCCGGCCTGATCTTCTGTTTCGCCATCTGGCCGGCACCGGTCGTGACCCCGTAGATGGTGACGTCGGGGTCATGCTCGAGGATGCGCATCAGTCTCTGGCGGCCGGCCTCCATGGCGGCCAGGGCTTCGGCGCCGATCTCGACGTCTTCGCTGTCCCAGACCACGCGGCGGGCGTTCTCCAGAGTGAGGTCGCTGCGCCTGGTGATGATGATGGTCATGGCTTGTGGGCCTATCGCATGACGAAGGGGTTATCCATCGGCTCATCCGACGTGTTGATCCACACGGTCTTGGGCCGGGTGTAGTCGTAGATCGCCTGGGCCCCCGATTCACGCCCATAGCCGGAATCCTTGAAACCGCCGAATTCGGCGATGGGCGACACCACGCGGTAGGTATTGACCCACACGATTCCGGCGCGAATCCGTTTCTGGACCCGCAGGGCACGGGCCAGATCCCGCGTGAAGACCCCGGCTGCGAGCCCGTAGCGGGTGTCGTTGGCCAGGGCGACGACCTCGTCTTCTTCGCTGAAACGCAGCACCGAGAGCACCGGTCCGAACATCTCGGTATCGACAATCTCCATTGACTGGTCCGGACAGGACACGATTGTCGGTTCGAAGTACCACCCGGTACCGGGATGATCCGGACGCTTGCCACCGGTGAGCAGGGTGCCTCCCTCCTCCACGGCGCGGGCGACCTGGCGTTCGCACCCCTCGAGCTGGGCAATGGTGCAGAGTGGCCCCATCTGCGTCTCTTCGGCCAGGGGGTCGCCGATGCGGATGTCACCGGCCCGCGCCGCCAGGCGTTCGACGAAGGCATCGTGGATCGACTCGTGAAGGTAGATCCGGCTGCCGGCGACACAGCTCTGTCCGCTGGCGCCGAAGATGCCGGCAAGGGAACCATTCACCGCGCTCTCGATGTCGGCATCGCCGAACACGATGATCGGGGACTTGCCTCCCAGTTCGAGGGAGACCTCGGCAAAATTGTCTGCTGAGTTCCTGACGACCTGCCGGGCCGTCGCCGGTCCGCCCGTGAAACTGATGCGCGCCACCAGGGGGTGGGTGGTCAGGGTGCGTCCGCACGGTTCGCCATGGCCGGTGACGACGTTGACCACACCCGGCGGGAACCCGGCCTCCATGGCGAGCTCGGCAAACTCCAGCATCGCGGCCGAGGCGTGTTCGCTGGCCTTCAGGACGACGGTATTGCCGGCTGCAAGCGCCGGTCCGATCTTCACCGCGACGAGGAAGAGCTGGCTGTTCCACGGCACGACGGCGGCCACCACGCCCAGGGGTTCGCGCGTGGTGATGGTGAGCATGTCATGGCGGTCGATGGGCAGGGTCTCGCCGGTCACCTTGTCGGCGAGGCCTGCATAGAAATGAAAGAACTCGGCGATGTAGCGCGCCTGCCAGCGCGTCTCCTTGAACATCTTCCCGGTATCGATGCACTCGGTCCGGCCCAGGTCCTCCGAGCGCTCGGCGAGCAGACCGGCAAGATTGCGCAGCAGGCGGCCCCGCTGAGTCGGCAGCATGGTCGCCCAGGGACCGCTGGTGAAGGCGCGATGCGCCGCCCGGACTGCCCGGTCGACATCATCCGCGGTGGCGGCGGCGACCGTGGCCCAGGCCTTGCCCGTCGCCGGATTGATGCTGTCGAAGGTGCCGCCGTCCCCGGAATCGACCCATGCGCCGTCGATCAGCATGCGGTAGTGCTTGAGTTCGTCCATGATACCCGGCCCCGTTCCAGACAGCGGCCATTCAACACAGGCTTGCACACTGAACGCAACTCCCCACAGTGTCACCCACCACACCAGGGGAGACCCGGACCATGACGAAGACGAAACAGGTGATCGGCGGGCCGCTGTCGATTGGCGGGCGGGTGCTGTCGCTTTCCCGCGCCGTCCGGGCCGGGGATTTCGTGTTCCTGACCGGCCAGATCCCCATCGAAGACGGAAAGCCGATGACCCGTGGCACCGTCGAGCAGCAGACCCGGGTCGTCATCGAGGCGATTCGCGAGACCCTGGCAGAAGCGGGTTGCGATCTCGGCGACGTGGCAAAGGCCATGGTGTGGCTGAGGGATCGCGCCGACTTCCCCGGATTCAACACGGTCTATGCGGAGTACTTTCCGGTGGAGCCGCCTGCCCGCTCGGCGGTCATCTCCGAGTTGCTGGTCGATGTTCGCGTCGAGATCGAGGTCGTCGCCTTCAGGCCGCTCGACGCGACGTCCCGAGTCGCATCGTGAGGCGATCCTCGCCTATGATGGTGACAGCCGGATGCGGTTCGCGACCATGATGATCTTCCCCACCATCGAAATCATGGGAGGCAAGGCGGTCAATCGAGTGGATGGCCGTCACGAGACTCCCGAGCCCTTCGACCTCTCCCCGGAGGACGCGGCCCGCCGGTTCGCCGACGCCGGTGCGGACTGCCTTCATGTAGTGGACGTCGACGGGACACTCCAGGGCGGCCGGCACAACGCCGAGCAGATCTGCCGCATCATCGACAGCGTCGCCATTCCGGTCCAGGTCGCGGGCGGAATCCGCTCCATCGGGTCCGTGCACTGGTGGTTCGAGCACGGCGCCTGGCGTGTGGGTCTGGGGACGGCGGCGGTCAAGGACCGGCACCTTGTCACCGACGCCTGCACGGCCTACCCGGACCGTGTCATCGCCACGGTGGCGGCGCGCAACGGCATGGTGGTCATCGAGGGGTGGCGCGAGGAAACCGCCTTTCCGGCGACGGAGATGGCGAAGAGCCTGGTGGCGGCCGGCATCTCGGAAATCGTCTTTGTTGACCTCGACCGCGACAAGAAACCCACGGAGTACAGTCTTGCCCGGACCATGCGCATGGGTGAGGCACTCGACGTGCCGGTGATCTCGAGCGGCACGGTCACCGACATCGACGATGTGTCGATGCTGAAGTACCTGCCGAACATCGGCGGCTGCATCATCGGCCGGGCACTGTTCCTTGGCCGCATCGATCTTGCCGAGGCCATCGGCACGGCCCGCGCCGCCTACACGCCGGCACGGCTGATCTGATGGGTGGGATTGGTGTCGAGCGGCGCGGCCAGCTGCTGGAAATCACGATCGACCGACCGAAGGTCAACGCCATCGACCGCGCCACGAGCCGCCTCATGGGGGAGGCCTTCGTCGCCTTTCGCGATGATCCGGACCTCAGGGTGGCGATTCTCACGGCCTCCGGAGACCGCCTGTTTTCGGCCGGCTGGGACCTCAAGGCTCTCGAGAGCGGCGATCAGCAGCTCGACAACTGGTGGGAAACGGAAGACGCCTCCCTGGGCGGCTTCGCCGGCATCACGGAGATGTGGAATCTCGACAAGCCGGTGATTGCCGCCCTCAACGGCCATGCCATCGGAGGCGGATTCGAGATTGCGCTCGCCTGTGATCTCGTCGTCGCCGCCGACCACGTGGAGTTTGCCCTGCCCGAGCTGCCCCTCGGCATTGTCCCGGATGCCGGCGCCCTGCAGCGCCTGCCACGGCGCCTGCCAACCAATGTCGCCTTGGAAATGCTGCTGCTCGGCCGCCGCATGAAGGCCGCCGAGGCGCGGCGGCTGGGATTGGTGAACGCCGTCGTTCCGGCGACCCAGCTCATGGCGAAGGCCCGCCACTGGGGCGAGCGTCTCGCTGCCGGCGCGCCACTGGCGCTGGGCGCGGTCAAGGAGGTGCTGCGGGCCATCGAGGGAGAGACCGTCGAGGGCGCCTTCAGAACCATGCGCTCGGCCGACCTCCCCCTCTACCGGCGAATGCTGGCCTCCGATGACGCACGGGAAGGCATCAGTGCCTTCGTTGAACGGCGTCAGCCGGTCTTCCTGGGCAGATGACGATGGGCCGGCCTCAGCCACAGGACGTCTCGGCCGTCACCTGTCTTGGCGCCGGACCGATCGGCGCCGGGTGGGCGGCGTTTTTCCTGGCCGCGGGCCATGACGTGACCTCCTGGATTCTCGAGGCGGACGAGGAGGAGAAACTCCGCTCCCTGGTGGCGACGGCCTGGGGCGCCCTGGAGCAGCTCGGCACTGTGGACGGTGTATCGCCGGGGCGACTGCATGTCACCACGGACCTCCAGGCGGCCGTTGCCGGGGCCGACTTCGTGCAGGAGAGTGTGCCGGAAATCCTCGAGGTGAAGCAGGCGGTCTACGCGGACCTGGGCCGCCTGGCGCCACCGGATGTTGTCTTGTGTTCCTCGACCTCGGGTCTTTCCATGAGCGACATCCAGGCGTGCTGTCCGTCGCCTGAGCGCACGGTCACCGGCCACCCCTTCAATCCGCCCTACCTGATGCCGCTGGTCGAGATCGTCGCCGGTCGCCGGACGGACCCGGACGTCGTGGCCTGGACGGCGGCATTCTTTCGCCACGTCGGCAAGGCACCCCTTGTCATGGACCGCGAGGTTCCCGGATTCATTGCCACGCGGTTGCAGGAGGCCATTTGGCGCGAGGCCCTGCACATGATTGCAGCCGGGGAGGCGACGGTCGAGCAGATCGACACTGCGGTAACCAACGGCCCCGGACCGCGCTGGGCCCTCATGGGACCGTGCATGGTTTTCCATGTCGGCGGCGGTGAGGGCGGCATGGCCTATTGCCTGGAGCAGTTCGGACCGGCGTTGAAGTTTCCGTGGAGCCGCCTCGATGCGCCTGAACTCACCGACGACCTCGCGCGGCGCCTCATCGACGGCTGTGACGCGGCCGCCCCGGGAGAAGACTTCCGGACACTGTCGGCGAAGATGAACGAGGGACTTGTCGGAGTTCTCAAAGCCCGTCGCGCGGCCGGTTTCTGACCATTCAGCCAATTGATTGACCTGGAGGACCATCCATGAACACGGACGTCATCATTACATGTGCCGTCACCGGCGCCGGGGATACGGTTTCGCGGAGCGACAAGGTTCCGGTGACCCCCCGACAGATCGCCGATGCGGCGATCGAGGCGGCCCACGCGGGCGCCGCGGTCACCCATATCCATGTGCGTGATCCCGAGACCGGCAAGGGCTCGCGGGATCCCGATCTGTTCGAGAAGACCGTCAATCTGATCAGACAGGATGGTGTCGACGTGATTCTCAACCTGACAGCGGGCATGGGCGGCGACTTCAATCTTGATGACGACAATCCGTCACGCCCCGGTCCCGGCAGTGACATCGTCGGCCCCCTCGAACGGCTGCGGCATGTCGATCGCTTGCGCCCGGAGATCTGCTCTCTCGACTGCGGCACCATCAACTTCGGCGATGGCAATGAGACCTACGTCAACCCGGCCTCCTGGTGCCGCACCATGGCGTCAAGCATCCGCGAGATGGGGGTCAAGCCGGAAATCGAGGTGTTCGATCTCGGTCAGGTCCGTCTCGCATGCGCCATGTACGACGAGGGACTCATCGAGGATCCGCCCCTCTTCCAGGTCTGCCTTGGCATTCCGTGGGGTGCGGGGGCCGATACGCGCTCCATGATGACGATGGCGGACTGCCTGCCCCACAGGGCCAACTGGGCGGGATTCGGCATCAGCCGCATGCAGATGCCCATGGTCGCCCAGGCCATGCTGCTGGGCGGCAATGTCCGGGTCGGTCTCGAGGACAACCTCTATCTGAAGCGCGGTGTGCTGGCGACCAACGGCCAGCTTGTCGAGAAGGCGGCCGGGATCATCGAGATGATGGGCGGACGGGTTGTCGGCGCCGCCGAAGCGCGCCAGAAACTCGGGCTCGCCGCGGCATGATGCCCGGGCGAGGAGCGCCGGGGGTGCTCCTCGCCACCGCGATATCACCGGAATCGATCCTGGCGTAGTATCCGGTGTCAACGACAGGGGAGAGGCGCCATGAAGTTCAGTCTTTCGATCGATCTTGCCCGTGACAACCCGTCGATCGACATGCGGGATGTCGCACGCCACGCCATGGACATGGTGCAGATGGCCGAGTCGGGGGGATTCGAGATCGTCTGGGCGGCCGAACACCATGCGATCGAGATGACGATCGCGCCCAACCCCTTCCAGCTGCTGGCGTGGTTCGGCGCCAACACCGACCAGATCCGCCTCGGCATCGCGGTGGTCCAAGCCCCCTACTGGCACCCGATCAAGGTGGCCGGAGAAGTCGGCCTGCTCGATCTCATGTCGGGCGGACGGGTGGAGTTCGGTATCGGCCGCGGCGCCTATCAGCGTGAGTTCGACCGCATGATGGGGGGCATGGACCAGCACAAGGGGGTCGCCTACATGCAGGAGATGCTGCCGGTGCTCAAGGGCCTGTGGGCCGGAGACCACGAGCACCACGGCGAATTCTGGTCCTTTCCCTCGGCAACCGCCTGTCCCAAGCCCCTGCAGAAGCCCCACCCTCCCCTGTGGGTCGCGGCACGCCATCCCTCGACCTACGACTGGGCCCTCTCCCAGGGGTGCAACATCATGTCCTGGGCGCTGACCCGCCCCTTCAGCGAGGTCGAGAAGTACCGGCAGCAGTTCGAGGATGCGCTGGCGAGGGTCCCGGGCATTCCGCGGCCGCGCTTCCTGACGATGCGTCACGCCGCCGTCTACCAGGACCTTGAGCGTGGCTGGCAGCCCTTTGTCGAGGCTGTGCAGAGGAGTGGCGTGCAGTTCGAGAACCTGTTCAAGCAGCTCGGAGAAGTGAAGAACGGCTTTGTCGAGGCGGTCGATCTTGCCTCGCTCGACAATGTCGCCGAATACGATCCCGAAATGCTGCGCACCAATCTGGTCTTCGGCACGCCCGACGAGGTGATTGCCAAACTGCGCCGGTACGAAGCCCTCGGCGTCGACAATTTCCTCTATCGCGTGACCGGCCCGACCTTCGAACTGCAGAAGTCCTCGTTGCGCCTTTTCATCGACGAGGTCATGCCGGCCTTCCCGAACTCGCGCGCCTTCATGAAGGCGGCGGAATAGGGATCCGGCCTTGCGATTCGGCGACGGCCGTCCCACCTAACGGACCAGCACCAGACACGAGACCAGGAAGGCGGCGATCATGGCGTTCATCATCCAGGGAGAAGAGTCACAGGCAGCGCCAGAGGCCGGCGGTGGCGACGTCAAGGACGTGACCACGGCGACGTTCCAGCAGGATGTCCTGCTGGCGTCCCGCGAAAAACCGGTCATCGTCGATCTGTGGGCGCCCTGGTGCGGACCGTGCAAGCAGATCGCCCCCATTCTCGAAAAGGTGGTCCGGGCGGCCGCCGGCAAGGTCACCCTGGTGAAGATCAACATCGACGAGGAGCCGCAGATCGCCCAGGCCCTGAGGGTGCAGTCGATTCCGGCGGTGTTCGCCTTTGATCAGGGGCAGCCGGTGGACGGCTTCGTCGGGGTCCAGCCGGAAAGCCAGATCAAGGCCTTTGTCGAACGCCTGGTCGGCAACATCGGACCAAGTGCCGTGGAGCAGGCTCTCGCCCAGGCGGACGAAGCCCTGGAAGGGGGTTCCGCCGAGCAGGCCGCAGCCATCTACCGCCAGGTTCTGACGCGCGAAACCGACAACGTCGATGCGGCTGCCGGTCTGTGCCGCTCGCTCATTGCCCTGGGACGCACAGGTGAGGTGAAGGACCTGCTCGACAGTCTTGACGACGCCGTTGCCGATGACGAACGCATCAAGGGTGTCAGGGCCCAACTGGAACTCCTGGGCGGCGCCACCGCTGACATGGCGGCACTCGAGGCGAGAGTCGCGGCCGATGGCAAGGATTTCGAGGCACGGCTCGAGCTGGCGCGCGCACTCGCCGCCGTGGACCGGCGCGAGGACGCGGTCGATCAGCTGATCGCCATCATTGCCCTCAAGCGCGACTGGAACGACGAGGCGGCGCGCAAGGAGCTCCTGAAGTTCTTCGAGGCCTGGGGACCGACCGATCAGGCGGCCATCGACGGCCGTCGCAAGCTGTCGTCGGCCTGGTTCAGCTAGGGTTTGCGGTCGTGGCGTGATGGCGGGCCTGCCTTACTACCGCACCATCGACGGACTGCCGTCGACCATTCCCGTCTTTCCCCTCCCCGGGGCTCTCCTGCTGCCGCGTGGCACCCTGCCGCTCAACATCTTCGAACCCCGCTATGTTTCCATGGTCGAGGATGCGCTCAAGTCCGACGGCCGTGTGATCGGCATGATCCAGCCCGATGAGGAGGCGGATGACGTCGGTTCGGCCCATTGCTTTGCCATCGGATGCGTCGGACGCATCATCCAGTTCACCGAAACCGACGACGGCCGCTACCTGATCACGCTGATCGGCCTGGCGCGCTACCGCGTGGCTCGGGAACTCGCCCTTGCCGCCGGCGCCTACCGCCTGATCGAAGCCGACTACACGGACTTTGCCGACGACATGAAGCCCGTTTCCGCCACCGACCTGATAGAGCGCACCACCCTCATCGCCCATCTCAAGCAGTTCTTTCACAAGAAGCAGATCGAGGCGGACTGGGACGCGATCGGCAAGGCGAACGACGAAACGCTGGTGACGGCGCTCTCCATGGTCTGTCCCTTCAGTCCCCTGGAGAAGCAGGCCCTGCTCGAAGCCGGGGACTTTCTCGAGCGAGCCAGCATCCTCAGCACCCTGCTCGAGATCGGTAGCCAGGAAGACGACGACAGCCCCGTCCGGCAGTGACGGACCTCGGGGAACGAGGCCGGGTCTGTTCGGGAGACCGGCATGACGTCGCCTACGGACTGTCGCCAAGCCGTACTGCACAGTGCGAACTTGTTGACCGACGACGCAACGATGCTGCGCGAGACCCCGGAGGCCACGACCGGTCGGTGGGGTTGACCATGGTGCGATGGCATGTGTCACAGTGGCCTTAACAACAACGTGGCCAAAATCACCAGGAGTGTCGTGCGGCGCTTTCTCAATCCGGAGCCGTTCGCCCCGCTCCATTGAAGTGGTCCGGAACGGAGGTTGGAATGGGCCGCCGAACCGGAGCCAGGCAGCACCCGTCCGATGGAGCGGCTCAGATGAACGAAACCGCCGAAAGAAGACCGACCATGGACGTAAGATCGTTCGTTCGCGGCCTGCCCAAGACCGAACTTCACCTGCACCTGGAGGGTTCGCTCGAGCCCGAGATGCTCACGTCCCTGGCCAGGAAGAACAGGATCGACATCCCGTTCCGTTCGGTGGAGGAAGTCCGGGCTGCCTACCGCTTCGCGGAACTCCAGGAATTCCTCGACATCTATTACCAGGGCATGAACGTGTTGCGCGAGGAGGAGGACTTCTACGACCTCACCATGGCCTACCTGAAGCGCGCCGCCGCCGACGGCACCGTTCACGTCGAAGTATTCTACGATCCCCAGGGGCACACCGGGCGCGGTATCCCCATTGCAACCGTTACGGACGGCATCCTGGCTGCGCTCGCCAAGGGTCGCGAAAAGCTCGGTATCACCTCGCTGCTGATCCTCTGCATTCTGCGCCACCTGCCCGAGGACGACGGCTTTGCCACCTTCCGTCAGGCCGAACCCTGGATCGCCGATGGCCGAATCGCCGGTCTCGGCCTCGATTCGACCGAGAAGGGCAATCCGCCCGCCAAGTTCTTGCGCCTATACGCCGCGGCCCGGGAAGCCGGGCTCAAGCTCGTTGCCCACGCCGGCGAGGAGGGTCCGGCTGCCTATGTCGCTGATACGGTGGATGCGCTGGGAGTCGACCGCGTCGATCACGGCAACCGTGCACTCGAGGATCCGGTGCTGGTGCGGCGTCTGGTCGAGCGGGGCATGACGCTGACGGTCTGTCCGCTCTCCAATCTCCGTCTGTGCGGTGTCACTGACATGAGGCATCACCCGTTGAAGCGCATGCTCGACGCGGGACTCAAGGTCACCGTCAACTCCGACGACCCGTCCTACTTCGGCGGGTATCTGCTGGACAACTACGTGGCTGTCGCCGAAGCTCTGGAACTCGGGCGGCAAGACTTGGTCACCCTGGTCCGCAACTCCGTCGAGGGCTCGTTTCTGGAAGACCAGGTCAAGCAGGCTCATCTGTGTCGGATCGAGCGTGTTGTCGGTACGCAGGGGTGATCCGGCCGCACACCACCCGTGATGACGGTCGGCAAAGGGAAGAGTGGTCGGACGCCACGACCATGCAGTTCCAGGCCGGCCGGACCGTCGCCTGGCCGAAGCCGACTACACGGACTTCGCCACCGACCTGATCGAACGCGCCACCCTCTTCGCCCACCTCAAGCAGTTCTTTCGCAAGAAGCAGATAGAGGCGGACGACGAAACGCTCGTGACGGCGCTCTCCATGGTCTGCTCCTTCAGTCCCCTGGAGAAACAGGCCCTGCTCGAAGCCGGGGACTTTCTCGAGCGCGCCAGCGTCCTCACCACGCTCCTCGAGATCGGCAGCCGGGAAGACGACGACAGCCCCGTGCGGCAGAGACGCGTCAAACGGGGTTGCAGACGACCCCGGGACCGGCATGGCCGGAAGCAAAGCGGCAAGCGGTCGCAGGCGCGCCATCGCCCGGCTCGGCTCCCGGCATCGGACTCCAGGTTCGCCACGGCGCGGTGCCCGTTCCTCCAGCGTTTCACAGCACCCTCGTGGCAAGCCGGCGCTTCCAGGACACGCGCGCAGGGTCTCGAGTGATCGTTCACCTTGTGCAGGATCGGCTGATCCAGTCCGTTGGCGCCGGCGTCCGCTGCCGCCTTGTCAAACGCAGCCGGGACCGTCTCGGCCACGGTCTTCCCCGTAGTGAAGACGTTTGCGGTGGACAGGCGTACCTGTGTGGCGACTCTCACCCATTGGCGTGAAAGGACTTCTTCGAACCGGTGCTTTCCGCCGAACGTGGTTGCCATCTTCAATCGCCTCGGATCGAAGCCGTCAGGCAGCTCACAGGCAAGGAGGACCGCGGTCCGGTTCCGTTATGAAGACGCGCTCGATCCCGAGGCGTAGCAGGCCTCGCTCGTGAACGCCTGCGCGGGAATGGTGAGCGCCTCCCTGATCGGCACCATCACGGAATCCCGATCACTCCGGGTCATCATGTCGAGATGACGCCACTCTCGTCGAGAATTCCCTTCGCCACATCCTCGGCCGTGCCGACCGCGCCCTCCATCTGGCCGATGAAGCGTTCCGCGTACTCCGCTCCCGCCCAGTGGATCCGGCCAACGGCCGGACGCAGCGCCGGGCCGTAGGCGGTCCAGCAACCGGTGGCGAGGAAGCTGTTGCACCCCCTGCTCCATTGCTCCGCCGCCCAGTCGACGGCGTGGAAGCAGACGACCTCCCGGGCGGGCGGCCCCAGCAGGACGGCAAGGTCGGCGAGAACCGCCGCACGGCGTTCCGCAGCCGGCAGGGTGGCGATCTCGCGGGACCGGACAATGGAGGACAGACCGCCAATGCAGGCAAGATCCCCCTCGTCTCCCTCGTCCCAGGCGACGACGTCTTCCGACGAGACGGCTCTCATGCCCCTCGCCTCGCGCCAGAAGGGCCTTGCATAGAGCGCCGCGAACGCCACCTTGCCCCGTATGGGCATGCGCTGCGTCAGGTAATCCCGCTGCGCCGGCATGGGAGGTTCATAGGCGAGCCGCCCGGCGAGCACCGGCGGCAGGGCGGCGACGGCGTGGCGGGCCCTCACCTCTCCGCTCGCCGAATGGGCCGTCACCCCACTTGCGTCCTGGCACAGGCGATGGACCGGCGAGTTCAGGCGGACGTGACCCCCGAGGTCAAGGGTGAGGCGATCCGTGAGGGCATGGGCGCCGCCCGCGAAGAGTTCGCTGTCGTGGGCCGGACCGTCGAGACCCATGATCGAGGCCAGCCCTCCGTTCGATTTCAGGTAGGTCAAGGCATGCAGCAGGGAGCACTCGGCAGGATCGGGGAGGAATCCGATCAGGAGTCCGGCAAGGGTCCGGGCCGCACTCCCTCCCACCTCGCGGTCGAGCCAGGTCGCCAGGGTCTCGCGGTCCCAGGAGGCGGCCTCCGCGGCCCGCCACGGCGCCTCCAGCGGCACGCAGTCGGCGAGATAATCGATGCGGCGGACGGCCGCCACCAGGCGATCGTCCTCCACACCCTCCTCGCGGAAGGTCGTGGACACCCGCACCCCGATCCCGAGTTCCCGGGCCAGCGCCTTGATGCGATCCTGTCCCGGTCCCGTCCAGCGGCCGCCGAGCTGGATCGCGCGGCCGCCGCGTTCCATGCCGAAAATGCGTCCTCCGGTCCGCTCGCGCGCCTCCAGAACCACCACGGACTGCCCGCCTTCCACCAGCCGTCGGGCCGCCACGAGGCCTGCCAGGCCGGCGCCGACGATCACCGTGTCGCAGATCGTCACGGCGGTGCGATCCGCGGACCGACGCCGGTGCGCTCGACGATCAGTCCGTAGTGCTCGGTTCGCCGGTGAGCCGCGAAATTGAAGACGGTGTCCCGGCTGTGCTTCCCCGCATCGAGATCGCAGTCATGGGCGACGAGCTCGTCCGCGAAGGTGCGGCACATGGCGACGATCTCGCCTGAGGGCGCGATGATCGCCGACTGTCCGATCATGTCGTAACCCTCCTCATGCCCCGCCTTGGCCACACCGACGACCCAGCAGGCGTTCTGGTAGGCACCCGCCTGCATCACTAGGTGGTTGTGGAACGGCGCCAACACCGTGGCCTCGGGCGGTTCTGCGTCCAGTCCCACGGGCGTGTTGTAGCCGAGCACGATCATGTCGGCGCCCTGGAGACCCATGACCCTGTAGGTCTCGGGCCAGCGCCGGTCGTTGCAGATGCACATGCCGATCAGGCCACCGAAGGCTGGAAAGACCGGAAACCCGAGATTGCCGACCTCGAAGTAGCGCTTCTCGAGATGCTGGCCGGGATTGTCCGAGATCGGTTCCGCCGTTCCCGGCAGGTGGACCTTGCGGTACTTGCCGATGATCCCGCCCGAACTGTCGACGAGAACGGACGTGTTGTAGCGGTGGACACCGCCGTTCTCCCGGGCACGTTCCGCATAGCCGAGGTGGAAGGCGATGCCCAGCTTCCCTGCCTCGTCGAAGAGGCGCTTGGTTTCGGCGCCCGGCATCTCGTCCTCGAACCAGGAGTCGATCTCCTCATCGTCCTCGATCAGCCAGCGCGGAAAGAAGGTCGTCAGCGCGAGCTCCGGAAAGACCACCAGGTCGCAGGCCGCATCCGCGGCCTGCCGCATCAGTGTGATCAGGCGGTCGACGACCGCGCGGCGGCTCTCGCGGCGCGCCACGGGACCCATCTGCGCGGCTCCAACCCTGACGATGCGACTCATGACGAACCTCCCATTGCCGGCGGTGGATCGGGCCGTCCGCAGTCTGCCAGCACCCTTGCCTTCTCGACAATGTCTTCGCCCCGCGAGATCACCGAGACCGGCCAGCACTCGACCTCGAAACCCTTGCAGGGCGTGTTGTCGAGAGCTGGCCGGTCAGGTGGAAAACCTCGCCTTCTCAAGAGACAGCTGGATACCGAAAAGTCACCCGCGAAGTCGCAAGCCTACCCGAAGGCCATTGATCCGCGGTCACCCCGATCAGGTACCGTCGCGGAAGTTGAGCTCGACCGAAACGCCGTCGGGATCCTCGATGAAGATCTGCTTCGTCGGCGTACTGGGCACATCATAGGCCTCGAAGGCGATCCCCTGCTCGCCGAGCCGGACCTTCATCGCCTCGAATCCCTTCACGGCGAAGGCGACGTGATCGACCGCGCTCAGGCCGACTCGAGGCGTGTCGGTCACGCTGACATGAACGATCGGCTCGCCGCTTGCGTAAAGCCAGGCGCCGGGGCTGTCGAACGACGGCCGCCAGCCCTCCTCGAGACCCAGCACGCCACAGTAGAAGTCGCGGCAACGCTCGAGATTGCTGGTGCTGATGTTGATGTGGTCGACACCATGGACAGTCATGGGCGAAAGCCTCCCGCTTTGCGGCTTCGAATTCTGGGGAAGGTCCAGACAAGTCGACTCTGCAACAGTCTTCCGAACCGGGCAAGGAGCACCGGTAGTGTCCGCGTTCGGCGCCACGATCAAACCACATCCTCACCATGCGGCTCGAGATCGGCAGCCGGGAGAACGACGACAGCCCCGTCCGGCAGTGACACGAGCAACGAGACTGGAGGCCCCGGGAAGCCGGCATGACATGACGGATCCCGAATTGGAAGGAAGACCGTTGCCAGCCTCTCGTCGTGAAGAGTCTGGACCGTCCGAGGCTCTGATGATGTATCAGTGTCATATCTTTCTTGGAGGCTCCCATGTCCAGAACAGCCAAACTCTTCTGGTCGGGCCGCACTCAGGCGTGCGGCTTCCCAAGGAGTTTCGGATGAAGGGCGCAGAAGTCCGCATCCGCAGGCAGGGCGCGGCGGTGGTCCTCGAACCCGTCGCGTCGGATTGGGAGTGGCTGGATGCCATTGCAGGCGAGTTCTCCAGCGATTTCTTCGCCGCGGGGCGCAACCAGCCGGAACTTCCATCTCGAACTCAGCTTGACGGCGTTGTCGACTGATGCGCTGCCCATTCGATACCAGCGCCTGCATTGCCCTGCTCAACGACCCATCGCCGCCGCTTCGCAAGCGCCCCCTTTCGGCCCGATACGGCAGGGCGTTGCCAAGGCCTCCTTTCGCCATTGCGACAAGGTAGACGCGTCGAGTAGAAGTTTTTGGGACCACGGCTGACTGATGGATACAGGCGAACAGCGCATCCGGTTGGGTCGGTTCAAGGCCTGAGGGTGCAAAGGAGACCACATGGACATCACGGGACATGCCTGCGTGAGGCAATCACCATGAGCGGAACCGACGTCGATCCCCGGCTTCTCGAGATTCTGGTCTGCCCGCTGACCAAGGGACCGCTCACGCTGGATCGTGAACGCCAGGAACTGGTGAGCGCCGAAGCGGGCCTCGCCTACCCCATCCGTGATGGCATCCCGATCATGCTGGTCGACGAGGCGCGGCGACTCGATGAGGAGGAATCGTGAAGGGCGAGGCCCATCCCAGCCGCCATCGGCCCCTGGAGATTCGCCTGAAGTCGCGTGAGAAGGCTCTCGAGATCGACTTCGATGACGGAACCTCCGTCTCGCTGCCGGCCGAACTGCTGCGTGTCGAAAGCCCGTCGGCCGAGGTCCAGGGCCACGGCGCAGGCCAGAAGAAGGCCGTCCCGGGGCGCCGCCACGTCGGCATCATGTCGGTGGAGCCCGTCGGCAACTACGCCATCCGCATCTCGTTCGACGACCTGCACGATACCGGCATCTACTCCTGGAACTACCTCCACGAACTCGGCCGCAACCAGGAGAGTGTCTGGCAGGCCTATCTTGACCGCCTGGAAGCCGAAGGCCTGTCACGGGATCCCTGAGAGTCAGGCCGCCGGCTGCATGTTCTCGCGGGGGAGGAAGATGTCGTAGCGTTCGCGGATGGCGGTATCGGTCGCTTCCGGAATGTGGGCCGGATAGTACGAGGCGAGCAGCGTGTCCTTGCGTCCGATCGCCTTCGACACCAGATCGGGACGGTCGTTCTCCAGCCATTCCTTCGGGCTTGAGCGGTCGCCGACCGTCGGGTAGACGTACTCGGTCTGCATCAGCCTCAGGGTCTGATCGGCGCCCAGATAGTGGCCGGGACCGCCGAGGCACACCTCCTTCATCGTGTCGAGCGCCATGGTCTCGTCATTGACCTCGATGCCGCGCACGCAACGCATGCAGGCGCCGATGACGTCGTTGTCGACGAAGAGGGCCTCGAGACAGTGCGACAGCAGGGACGAGTGCATGCCGACGCTCTCGTAGACGAGATTGAGACCGGAGAGCCCGGCCATGACATTGGCGAGACCCCGTTCGTACCCGGCCTGCATGTCCATCTCCTTGGAATCGGACATCGCGCAGGCCGACCCTCCCGGGAGATCGTAGTAGCGCGCCATCTGTCCGCAGGCGGCGGTGAGCAGTCCCTGCTCGGGCGAGCCGCCGGACATGGCGCCGGTGCGCAGATCGGAGACGAAGGGCCAGGTGCCGAAGATGGCCGGATGGCCGGGCGAGAGCGCGTTGACGTAGACGAGGCCGGCAAGGCACTCGGCGACCGCCTGCACGACCGCACCGGCAAGGGGTGCGGGCGCGGTGGCGCCGGCCTGGCCCGCGGAGAGCAGCAGGATCGGCATGCCGCCCCGGATCAGGGTCTCCATCACCAGGCAGCTCTCGGTGGCGAACTTCATCGGCGGCACGACGAAGCAGTTCGAGTTCGAAACGAAGGGGCGCCGCCGCCAGGTCTCTTCGGAACCGGCGACCATGTGGAGCATGTCGAGTCCCTCGGCGGCGTGGTCCGCCAGGGTGAAGGCCGTGCCGATATGTTTGGTGGTGCCCGAAATGCAGGCGTAGAGCGTGTTGAGGTCCATGTCGCGCGGGTCGACCGTGTCGCGCGGCGTCAGCGTGCGCTGGAAGAAATGGATGTTGTCGAGGGAATCGACGATGCGCGCCGAATCATAGAGGTCCTGGACAGTCGGCTCGCGGTTCTCGCGCGTCGCCGGATCGTAGACGAAAACGGCGGCGCCGGCGGTGCCGAAGTGCACGCGGTATCCTCCCGGACGTATGTCGTGGAGCGGGTCCTGGCCATGAAGCGTGAAATCGCGTGCCGCGTTGGCGACCATGTCCTCGACAAGGGCACGGGGGAAGCGGATGCGGCCATCGTCGCCGGCGATGGCGCCGGCGCCGGTGAGAATCTCGACACCGCTTGGAGGGGCATCGATCAGGCCGACTTCCTCGAGGGCGGCAAGGGCCGTGTTGTTGATCTTCTCCATGTCGGCATCGCTGAGCGGCCTGTAGGTGCCTCCATCGAGACCGGGTCTCACCGGTCTCATGTTGTCGGGCAAGGGCGCGGCGCGCGCCGCCACGCGGGCGGCACGTCCTCCGCCACGGCGGCTGCGCCGGGGAGAGGTGTCGGCAGATTCGCGGTCGGTCATGGCTTGGTCCCTACATGCGCACGCGCTCGGACTTGGGATCGTACATGGGTCTCAGTGAGGCGCGGGCGGCGGTTCTCGTTCCGGCGACCTCGATTTCGAAGGAGGATGAGAGGAGGCCGTCGGCAGTGTCGCCGGTCTCAAGAGGAACGTAGCCCATGCCGATGGCGCCGCCGAGATGATGACCGTAGTTGCCCGACGTCAGGTAGCTGACGATGCGGCCGTCCCGCACGATCGGCTCGTTGTGGTAGAGCAGGGGCTCGGGATCCTCGAGCATGAACTGCACCATGCGTCGTTTCAGGCCCTCGTCCTTCTTCCTGAGGACGGCGTCCCGGCCGATGAAATCGGGTTTCTGCACACGCACGGCAAATCCGAGACCCGCCTCGAGCACGTGATCCTCGTCCGTGATGTCGTGGCCGAAATGCCGGAAGGCCTTCTCGATGCGGCAGCTGTCGAGGACATGGAGGCCGGCGAGACGCAGATCGAAGGGCCGGCCCGCCTCCTCGAGCGTCTCGAAGACATGGGCCGCCATCTCGGTGCTGACATAGAGTTCCCAGCCCAGTTCGCCGACGTAGCTGACCCGGTGGGCACGGCAGATGGCGTAACCGATCTCGATTTCCCGCATGGTTGCGAAGGGGTGGTGCTCGTTTGAAAGATCCGCCGGGGAGCAGGCGTTGAGCACGTCGCGCGACCGCGGGCCCATGAGACAGAGGACCGCTTCCCCGGCCGTGACGTCGGTGTAGACAACGTGCGCGTCGTCCGGCGTGTGACGTTTTAGCCATGCGAGGTCCCGCATCAGGGTCGCGCCGGGCGTGACGATGAGAAAGGCGGTCTCGGAGAGCCGCGTGACGGTGCAGTCGCACTCGATTCCGCCGCGGTGGTTGAGGAACTGCGTGTAGACGAGACGTCCCGTCTCGACATCGATCTCGTTGGCGCAGACGCGGTTCAGCACCGCTGCGGCGTCCGCACCCTCGACCCGGACCTTGCCGAACGAGGTCATGTCGAAGAGGCCGACACCCGACCTCACCGCGAGATGCTCCTCGCGAGCGCAGTCGAACCAGTTCTGCCGCTTCCACGTGTAGCGGTACTCGGGCTCCATGCCGTCGCGGGCGAACCAGTTGGCCCGTTCCCAGCCGGCGACGACGCCGAAACAGGCCCCGCGGGCCTTCAGGTGATCGTGGACCGGCGACCGGCGCACGCCGCGGGCGGTCTGCGGCTGGCGGTAGGGGAAGTGATCGGCATAGAGCAGGCCGAGCGACTCGCTCACCCTGTCCCTGAGATAGGTCCGGTTCCTCTGGAAGGGCTGGACCCGGCGGATATCGACATCCCATAAATCGAAGGGCGGTTCGCCGTCCTCAATCCACTGCGCCAGCGCCATGCCGGCACCTCCCGACGACACGATGCCGATGGAGTTGTAGCCGCAGGCGACGAAGTAACCCCTCAGTTCCGGCGCTTCGCCCAGGTAGTAGCTGTTGTCCGGCGTGAAACTCTCCGGCCCGTTGAAGAACGTGTGGATGCCGGCCTCGGCCAGCATCGGCATGCGGTTGATCGCCTTTTCGAGAACCGGTTCAAAATGGGCGATATCCTCGGGCAGCTGATCGAAACAGAAATCCTCCGGGATGCCATCCATGCCCCAGGGCTTGGCATCCGGCTCGAAGGCGCCGAGCATCATCTTGCCCGCGTCCTCCTTGTAGTAGGCCCACTCGTCGGGCACCCGGAGGACCGGCAGCCGTCCGAGTCCTTCCACCGGTTCGGTGACGATGTAGAAGTGCTCGCAGGCGTGAAGCGGGATGTTGACTCCGGAGAGCGCGCCGAGGTCGCGCGCCCACATACCGGCACAGTTCACCACGACATCGCTGGCGATCGACCCCCTGGCGTCGTCGGATTCCCAGGAGACACCCGTCACCCGCCCGTCTGCCCGATGGACGTCCGTCACCTTCACGCCTTCGGCGATGGTCACGCCTCGCTGGCGGGCGCCGGAGGCCAGGGCGAGGGCGATGTTGGCCGGATCGCACTGCCCGTCCAGGGGAAGATGGACGGCGCCCACGACATCGCTGACGTTGAGCCACGGATAGAGGTCCCCGGCCTCACCGGGCGAGATCTCGTTGACCTCGATTCCGAAGGCACGGGCCAGCGAGGCCGTGCGGGTGATCTCCTCGAGTCGCTCGCTGGTGAGAGCCACGGTGATGGAGCCGTTCTGGCGCATGCCGGTGGCGACACCGGTCTCTTCCTCGAGCTTGGTGTAGAGGTCCGCCGAGTACTTCGCCAGCCGCGTCATGTTCTGCCCCGACCGCAGCTGTCCGACCAGCCCGGCGGCATGCCACGTGGTGCCCGAGGTCAGTTGTTGTCTCTCGAGGAGAACGACGTCCTGCCAGCCGAGCTTGGCGAGGTGGTAGGCGACCGATGAACCCGAGACACCTCCACCGACGATGACGGCGCGGGCCTTGCGTGGAAGATCCGTCATGCTCCTGAATCCTTCAGCGACAGGTTCTCGGGGTCGAAGAGCGGCTGGTCGGGCTGAACGGTGGCCGGGTAGCGGCGGCCGTACATCTCGACCTCCAGGCGGGTGCCGGGTTCGGCGCAATCGCGCCGCACCACGCCGAGCGCGATGGATTTCCCGATCCGGTGCCCCCAGCCGCCGGAGGTGGTTTCTCCGACCATGGCGTCATCCTTCCAGATGGTGGACATGTAGGGCGCGTCATAGGCGCCCGCCTCGACGGTCATGGTAGCGAAGCGCTTTGCGACTCCCTGCTGGCGCTGGTTTTCCAGGGCCAGCTTGCCCCTGAAGGAGTCCTTGTCCCACTTCACGAAGCGCTCGAGGCCGCCCTCGAGGACGGTGTAGTCCGTCGACAGGTCCGCCTTCCAGGCACGGTAGCCCTTTTCCAGGCGCAGGCTGTTGAGAGCGAACATGCCGAAGGGCCTGAGGCCGTGGCGCTCGCCGGCTTCAAGCAGCGCATCGTAGACAGCGGGTGTGTCGGCGGCGTCGCTGTGGATCTCCCAGCCAAGCGCGCCCGCATAGGACACCCGGATCAGCAGGACGCCGGCTCCGGCGATCGTCGTCTCCTGCCAGGTGAGCCACGGCAGGGTGAGATCGGCATCGCAGAGGTCACCGATGAGGGCGCGGGCATGAGGCCCGGAAACGATCTGGCAGCACCGCCGTCCTGTCTGGTTCTCCAGCGTCAGGCAAGAGTGTGCCGGCAGGTGTTTCACCAGCCAGTCGCGGTCGTGCCACTGTGCGGCGCCCGCACTGATGAGGTACATCTCGTCTTCATCGAGACGGATAATCGAGAGTTCGGTGATGATCCGCCCGGCATCGTCGGCGAAATAGCCCAGTCCCAGACGGCCGACCCGCGGCACACCGCCCGTGATCATCCCTCGCAGCCAATCCCGCGCCCCGTCGCCCTTCAGGTGGAACCAGGAGAACCCCGCAAGGTCGAGAACGCCCACGGCGTCACGCACGGCGAGGCACTCCTCGCGGATCCGCGGAAACCAGGGACCGTCGCGCTCCCAGGTCTGCGTCGCCTCCTCGGAGGTGTCGTCGCCAGGATGGGCAAACCAGTTGGCGCGTTCCCATCCGCCATAGACGCCCATCTGCCCCCCCATGGCCCGGATCCTGTCGTGGACCGGGGACACGCGCTTGTCGCGTCCGGCGGGCCAGGCGTGATGCGGGAAGTGCATGGCATACTCGTGGCCGTAGACCTCGATGCCCTTGGCGATGGCGTGATCCAGGTCGGCGTAGTCGGTGAATCGGCGTGGATCGCAGGACCACATGTCCCATTCGGTGGCGCCCTCGGTCACCCATTCGGCAAGCACCTTGCCGGCGCCGCCCGCCTGGGCGATGCCGAAGGTGAAGACGCAGGCCTCGAAGGCGTCCGGCACGCCCGGCATCGGACCGATCAGGGGATTGCCGTCCGGCGCATAGGGGATCGGTCCGTTGATGGTCCGGCTGACGCCGCCCTCGGCGAGCAACGGCACCCTCGCCATGGCGTCCTCGATGTACCACGCGAGGCGTTCCAGATCCTCGGGGTAGAGCATGAAGGAGAAATCCTCCGGCATGGGATCGTCGTCGCTGATCCAGTGGGCACGGCAGTTTCTCTCGTAGGGGCCGAGATTGAGGCCGGACTTCTCCTGGCGCAGGTAGTAGCTGCTGTCGACGTCGCGCAGCAGGGGAAGCTTGCGTCCGGTCCTTTCCGTGTAGGCCTTCAGTTCGGGGATGTCCCCGGTGAGCATGTACTGGTGCGCCATGGCGACGACCGGCACCTCGCGGCCGAACATGGCGCCGACCTCTCCGGCGCGGTAGCCGGCGGCATTCACCACGTACTGGCAGCGGATGTCGCCCTGGGTGGTTTCGACCACCCATTCGCTCTTCCGCCGCACTCCGGTGACCGGGCAGAACCGCACGACACTGGCGCCGAGGTCCCGCGCTCCCTTGGCCAGGGCCTGGGTCAGCTGGGCCGGATCGATGTCGCCATCGTAGGGATCATAGAGGCCGCCGGCGAGATCGTGGGTCTCGAGATAGGGATAGAGTTCCTTCAGTTCACCGGTCGTGCAGGTCCTGACATCCATGCCCTGGTAGCGGCCCATGCCGACCACCCTCTCGAACTCCAGCATGCGGTTGTCGGAATGCGCCAGGCGGATCGACCCGGTCACGTGATAGTTCATCGGGTAGTCGACCGCCTCGGCGAGGCCACGATAAAGCTCGGCCGAATAGCGTTGCATGTTCATGACCGACCAGCTGGCCGAGAACGTCGGCACGTTGCCGGCGGCATGCCAGGTCGAACCGGCGGTCAGCTCGTTCTTCTCGAGCAGCACGCAGTCGGTCCAGCCGGCACGTGCCAGGTGATAGAGGCACGAGGCTCCCACGGCGCCGCCGCCGATGATCACCACCCGTGCGGTCCCAGGTAAGTCCGCCATCGCCACTCCATCATCACCGGCGCCCGATCGCAGTCTATCGACGGAAGGTATCCACCGACAAGCGCCTCTGGAGGCCGATTTTTCCGGCGCGCACCGGCGACGCGGTTGCGTCTGGCGAAGGGCCTGCCAAATTGCGATTCAATTCACGGCATCGTGGTCGCCGCGCCGGGAGGAGCAGGACATGCGCTATGTGGACGGGATGGTTGCCGCAGTGCCGACCGCCAACAAGGCGAGCTTTCGCGAGCACGCCGAAGCGGCCGCGGACGTGTTCAAGGAACACGGTGCTCTCGCGGTGATCGAGTGCTGGGGCGACGACGTGCCAAAGGGCGAGGTGACGTCCTTTCCCATGGCCGTGAAATGCCGGGCGGATGAGACTGTATGCTTGTCGTGGATCATGTGGCCGTCCAGGGATGTCCGGAACGAGGCCATGGCGAAGATCATGTCCGATAGCCGACTGAATCAGGCCATGACCCTGATGCCGTTTGACGGCAAGCGCATGGTCCACGGCGGTTTCGAGGTCATCGTGGATGCCTGACACACATCGAAGTTCCGCGCGCCTGCATTGGCGTGTATCGACGCCAGCCGACGACCGGTCCCCCGAAGTCGTCGAACAGGCGCTGAGCGGACGGCGCGCCAGGTTGCAGCACATTCCCGCAACGCGGCGCAGCGATGCGGGTGCGGCACGTGCTTTCAGCCCGGCCGTTGAACTGAAAGCGGGACGGGATCAACCGCGTGCGAGCATGCTCCGCAGCATCCCTCCGCCGTATCGGCGGTAGAGCGCGAGTTTGCGGAAGGCCGGAAACGGGAAGGGCCTGAGCGGCTGGGTCATGGTCGCCGGCAGGGCGCGGTTGGAACGGCCCGAGATCAAGCCCGCCACGGCTCGGCCGGACCATGTCGCCATGGCCACTCCGTTGCCATGGTAGGCCAGACTGTAGAAGACACCGGGGTCGTCCGGGACCTCACCGACATGGGTCAGCCTGTCCTTCGACAGGCAGACGAAGCCGCGCCAGCAATGCTCGACCTCCACGTCCCGCCATTCCGGCCACACCTCTGCAATGCGCCGGGTCAGGAAGGAACGCCAGCGGTCCTTCGATGCGGGACTGCCGGTCGTGCCGCCCGCCCCGCCCATGTGGATGCGCCCGTCCGGCAGGACGCGGAAGTAGGCGAACAAGGGCCTCTTGTCATAGAGCGGCATGCCGGCCTGGTAGCGGTGGCGCGCGAGCTCGTCGCGGGACAGCGGACGCGTGGCGACGATCTCGGAGATGGCCGGCAGCAGGCAGCCGTTCACGGCCGGATGGAGGCCGTCGCGGGTGAACCCGTTGGTTGCGATCAGGACCTTGCGCGCCACCACCGAGCCGCGGTGCGTCTCCAGCCTGTGCAGGCCGTTCTCACGCCGCCATCCCAGGACCGGACTCTCGCCATGAATTCTCGCGCCGTGTCTCTGGGCGAGCCGCGCGAGGCCCCGGGCGTACTTCAAAGGATGGAGGCCAAAGCCGAAGGGAAAGAGCATGCCGCCCGCGACATTGGGGGCATCGAACATGCGTTCGCGCATGGCGCCCTCGCTCAGCACCTCGCAGTCGAATCCGCCCAGGCGCTTCCACATGGCGGTTTCGTCCTCGAGCTCGGCCAGCGCCCTGGCGTTGTGCGCGACGCAGAGCTCGCCCTCGCCCTGCAGGTCGATATCGAGTCCGTTGGTGGTCGCGAGATCGTGGACGAGGTTGATCGCCTCGCGCTGGACGGCGATGTTCTGCCGGGCCGTTTCCTCGCCGAACCGATCCTCGATTTCGGTGGGATCGAGACCGGCGCCGCCGAAGCAGCAATGCCCGCCGTTGCGCCCTGAAGCGCCCCAGCCAGGTGGCCACGGCCTCGATCACCCTGACGGCGATCTCTTCATCGCGGGCGAGGTGGAGAGCTGCCGAGAGGCCGGTGAAACCGCCGCCGACAACGGCGACGTCGCAGTCGATGTCGCCCTCGACCGGATCGCAGTCGGGCACGGGCTCACCGGCGCTCGCCTCCCAGTAGCTGTCCAGCGGGCGCGCGGGATCGTACATCGCGTCGTGATAGAGCCTGGTCATGACCCAGAGTGCGTCAGACGGATCGATTCCGTCACGCGATAGTTCATCGGGCGGTAGAGTTCGGTCGACCAGCTGGCCGGGAACGTCGGTGCATCGCAGGCCGCATGCCAGGTCCGACCAGCGCAGGCCAGGTGACGGAGGCGAGAGGCTCCGGTTTCGCCCTCGCCGATGATTGCCACCCGTGCGGTTCCCGGCAAATCTGCCATCGCCACTCCATCATCACCGGCGCCGGTCCGCAGTCTATCGATGCAAGGCATGCAGCGACAGGCGCCTCCGCAGGCCGATGTCATCAGTTCCCGGGATGTGTCTCAGTGCACCGCCGCCTGAACAGAGTGTCAGATTCACCCAAGTCCCGGTTCAGGCGAACGGCGTCACACCTTCGGCCGCTGCGGCCTCGTTCAGGCGCCGGTCCAAGCTCGCCAGGGCACAGCCTTCGCGGACCGCGAGTGCCAGATAACTCGCGTCGTAAGCTGAAAGGCGATAGGCGCGGGCCAGTTCCATGACATCACGGTCATCGCTGTCATCTGTGCAGCTGATGCGAAGACGGCGAAGCCTCGCCAAGGACGTGTCGGCGTAACGTGTGTCGATCCGCCTCTGGCGTTCAGCCGACAACAAGAGGTTGCGCATCTCGTGCCAGAACAATCCCGGTACGATTGCGGTTTCCGTTAGCAGCCGATCAAGGGCGAGGTCGGCCATCGCAGACTCTTCATCCGGCAGCACCCATTGAGCTGCCAGCGAAGCGTCGGGTACGAACGCCATCAGTAAGCGTGCCCCTCATGGCGCCACGACAGAATCTCGGCGGTGGTCACCGGCTTCTGCTTCGCCCGTTCCCGGCGCATGGTTGCAACGAGCGCGGCGTGCTGGCTCTCCTCGGTGACCCTTGTCACGTGGGCAATTGGTGTAGAGCCCCGGCAGATCACCAGATCCTCCCCCGCTTCCACCTCAGCCAACAGCGCGGAAAGGTGCGTTTTCGCTTCGCCGATTTTCACGTGTCGTGTCATGATCTTCATGCTCCTTGTCCAAGTCGCGTTCAGGAGCGGTCGCCGCAGGTGCGGTGGATGTCCGATCCGAAAGACTAGCAGAGCAATCGACTTGGTCAAGTACTTGGTCAACTGAGTTGATCACATGGGAAAAGTCAATGCACGCTGCGTGATGTTCATCACAGACGGAGTGCAGAAGGCCCTTCCGGTGACCACCGGGCACAGGGGGACTGCCCCGCACACAACGCCTCTTGGAGAGTGCTACCCCGGGAAGGTGACAGTTCAGGCATGCGAAGCAACCTCCGCATGATGCTCTTGCAAGACTCCGTGGAATCGACCGGCAGATCGTCATTCGCCACACCACGGGCATCACGGTGCCGTCCCGCAACGGCATACAAGACCGAGGTCCAACGCCATATGCTGCCCGAGAAACGACACCAGCCCGTCAGTCGCGACACCCCGCTTGTAGTGCAGCAAGAAGAGGAGGTCTGGATCGACGAGAGCGCTGCCTGATTTCCGCTTGGCCTCGGGATACCTTTCCCCGGGGCCGAATCCCGGGTGGAGCGCAGGAGCCGATCTGATCGTGTCGCCCCTGGAGACGACGCATGCCGGCCCGTCGATCCGCAAACCAGCGTGGGCACCAAAGGCCGGTATCCTGTGCCTGTCTGCGTCACGCGGTTGCAACCTGCACTTGACCGTGCGACGACCGCCCATGCCCGCCCATTCATGACGGATGCACGACATGATCGATCTCAGTTCTCCCTCCTATCCCGACCTCGCCTACCGGACGCTGCCGGACTTCGCCTGGCCAGGCGGGGCCACCTGCGGGGTGATCATCGCCTGGCACGTCGATGGCGAAGCGGGGCCGATGGCCTCGGATCGCAGCGCGGTGAACCACGTCGCGGCCATCTCCGAGGCGGCCTACGGGCTGACGGCGGCGATGCCGCGCATCCTCGAGCTCCACCGCGACCTCGGGATCCCGGGGACCTTCTTCGTTCCGGCCCACGTGGCCGAGCGTCATCCGGCGGTCATGGAGGCGATCGTCGGCGACGGGCACGAGATCGCCCACCATGGCTACATGCACGAGAACGTCTACGGGCTGGGAGAGGCTGACGAGCGCGCCCTCTTCGCCCATGCGACGGAGATCCTGCAGGGCGTCACCGGCCGGCGGCCCCGGGGCTGGAGCGCGCCGGGCTGGGGCGTGACCGAACAGACCCTGTCGATCATGGCGTCCATGGGCATGGCCTACGATGCCAGCCTGATGGAGCGCGATGTGCCCCACATGGTGGACACCCGGGCCGGCACGCTCGTCGAACTGCCGATCTCCATGGTGCTGGACGACTGGGCACTGTTCGGTTCCTCGCTCCACGGCGGAGGCGCCAGCAGCCTGACGAGCGCCGCGCAGGCCGAAGTCATCTGGCGCGAGGAGTTCGACGGTATGCGCCGGTTCGGCGGTCTCTTTCAGACGACGTTTCATCCCAACCTGATGGGCCGGCCCGGCCGGCTTGTCATGCTTGAGCGCCTGCTGGCGGGCATGCGGGCATGCGATGGCGTGTGGTGGGGTACGTGCGATGAGGCGGCGGATTACGTGCGAAGGCTTGATGGCGAAGAGCGGACCGGCGCGTGATGCGGCCCGAAAGGCCGAGCGCACAAGAGTTGTGGAACAAAGTGAGGCAACCATGAACGACCTGATTGATTTCCTTGTGACGGCCCGGCGCGAGACCTACGCGATTCCGGATGGCACCGACGTCGGGGACGGAACCTGGCACATGTTCTTCGACTCCGGAAACTGGCGGTACCGCGACCGCTACGCAGGATCCAACCCCTACGGCGGCCACGAGATCGTGTGGCGGGACGGCGCGGTCGTCTGGATGCAGAACTACATGGCCGAGATTGTCTCGGACTTGAGGCCCATGGACGAAATCTACAGTTTCCAGCGCGAGGTGCTGGGGCAGCCCGACCGCGACCACCTGATGCGCGGCCCGGCGCAACTCGCCCGAGGTCCGTACTGCTACGTCAACAGCGTCGAAGGCACCCTTGCCCGCTTCAGCGGCACCGAGACCATCACCCATGACGGGACACCCGTTTACCGCATGATCTTCCATGGCGGCATCGTCGGCTGACAGTTCCCAAGAAAGCGCGTGGCACGGTCCCTCAGGCGCGTCCTGGCGCAGCACGCGGGCAGCCTCGGTGACCACGCAGCCTGCGGCGCCCGACGAGAATCCGGATGTCATCTTCGGTCCTATCCTGATGCCAGGATGCCGTCCTGTCTCGACAGGCGTGGCGCCCGGATGTAAGTGTGCATTGCATCAAGCGGGGTAGGAGCGATGACCGGGTCAGAGATGTCCAGAGGCGATCACGCGATCACGGCGAATGACCTGAAGGCCTTCCCCGACGAAATCACCTACGCCGGCGTGACGAGTTTCCTGCGGCGGCCCTACCGCAAGGACCTCAGCGATGTCGATGTCGCCGTGCTTGGCGTCCCCTTCGACACGGCGACGACCAACCGTCCGGGCACCCGCTTCGGTCCCCGCGGCATTCGCGCTGCATCGACAGGCCTTGCGTTCGAGAGACGGGTCTACGGCTGGGACTTTCACCCCGTGGCCGAAATGAGGATCGCCGATCACGGGGATCTTCCTTTCGACTTTTCCATACCGGCCACAATTCCGGAGACCATCGAGAACTACGTTGCGTGGATGCTGGAACAGGATGTCATGGTGCTGTCGCTGGGAGGCGATCACTTCATCACGTGGCCCCTGTTGAGAGCCCACGCGAAGCGCTACGGCCGGCCGCTGTCGCTCATCCATTTCGACGCCCATTCCGACACCTGGCCCGACGAGCACGAGGACGGCGTCAATCACGGCACCATGTTCTGGCACGCCACCCGCCAAGGCTACGTCGATCCTGAGACATCGGTGCAGATCGGGCTGAGAACACCCAATCCCGACACCATGGGATTCAACATCTTCGATGCCCCCTTCGTTCACCGTCACGGCACCGATACGGTCATCGAGGAGGTGCGCCGCATCGTCGGCGACAGCAAGGCCTATCTCACCTTCGACATCGATTGCCTCGATCCGGCCTTCGCCCCGGGAACGGGGACACCGGTCTGCGGTGGCCTGACAACCCACCAGGCCCGTGAAATCCTGCGCGGGCTGTCGGGACTATCGGTGATCGGCGCCGATCTCGTGGAGGTGGCACCGATCTACGATGTCGGGGAAATCACGGCGCTCGCCGGGGCCACGCTGGCCCAGGACTTTCTCTGCCTCATGGCCCGCTCGCCGGTGCTCCAGACATTATCCGGCTGAACGCGCCCCTCATCCCATCGCCAACATGTCGTTGGCGTCGATGCCGGCGACCACGGCCGGCTTCTTCATGGCATCGCGGCGGAAGGGTTCGCCCAGTTCCTGGTTGAGCAGCACCTCGATGAAGGTGGTGACGCCGTCTCGCTGGGCGGCGCAACCCTGCCTGATGGCATCCGCGAGTTCGTCCATGGTCGCCACCTGGACACCCTTGAGGCCGCATCCCTCGGCCACCCTGGCATAGGACAGGTCCGGGTTGAGTTCCGTGCCGACGAAGTTGTTGTCGTACCACAGCGTCGTGTTGCGCTTTTCCGCGCCCCACTGGTAGTTGCGGAAGATCACCATGGTAGTGGCGGGCCAGCCCTCCCGGCCGCATGATGTCATTTCGTTCATGGAGATGCCGAAGGCGCCATCGCCTGCAAAGCCGACGACCGGCACGTCGGGACAGCCGATCTTGGCCCCGAGAATGGCCGGGAAACCATACCCGCAGGGTCCGAAGAGGCCGGGGGAGAGGTACTTCCTGCCTGCCTCGAAGGTCGGATAGGCATTGCCGACGGCGCAGTTGTTGCCGATATCGGTGGAGATGATGGCATCTCCGGGCAGACCCGCCTGGATCGCCCGCCATGCCATGCGTGCCGACATTCTCTGTGGTTCGCGTGTCCGCGCATCGACGTTCCACGAGGTTCCCGGGTCGTCGTCCTCATGGTCCATGCTGGCGAGTTCCTGCAGCCATGCCGAACGGGTCTGGTGGATCAGCGCCTTCCTCTCGTCGCGGCCCTTCGAACCGGCGCCGGGCGAGAGATGGTCGAGGATGCCGCGTGCCACGATCGCGGCATCGCCGCAGATACCCACGCTGACCTTCTTGGTGAGTCCGATGCGGTCGGGGTTCATGTCGACCTGGATGACGGCCGCATCTCGTGGCCAGTAGTCGATGCCATAGGCTGGCAGCGTGGAGAAGGGATTGAGACGTGTTCCGAGCGCCAGAACGACATCGGCTCTGGCGATGAGTTCCATCGCTGCCCGCGACCCGTTGTAGCCGAGGGGTCCGACGGCAAGCGGATGGGAGCCCGGAAAGCTGTCGTTGTGCTGGTAGCCCGAACAGACCGGTGCCGAGAGGCGTTCGGCCAGGCGGACGCAGTCGTCGATGGCATCACCAATGACGACGCCGGCGCCGGAGAGAATGACCGGGAACGCCGCCTGCGACAGGAGGCGCGCCGCCTCGGCGATTGACTTCTCGCCGCCGCCCTGGCGTTCGAGTTCCACCGTGACGGGAAGCTCGATATCGACCTCGGCGGTCCAGATATCGCGCGGCACGTTGATCTGGGCCGGCGCCGAGCGTCGCAGTGCCTGTTCGATCACCCGGTTGAGAACCTCGGCAATGCGCGACGCGTCACGGACCTCTTCCTGGTAGCAGACCATGTCCTCGAAGAGAGCCATCTGCGGAACCTCCTGAAAGCCGCCCTGGCCGATCGTCCGGTTGGCCGCCTGGGGAGTGACGAGGAGCATGGGCGTATGGTTCCAGTAGGCCGTCTTCACAGGCGTGACGAGATTGGTGATGCCCGGTCCGTTCTGGCCGATGCACATGGCGATCTCGCCGCAGGCGCGGGTGTAGCCGTCGCACATGAACCCCGCGTTCGCCTCATGGGCCACGTCCCAGAACGTTATTCCGGCTTTGGGGAAGAGATCGGAAATCGGCATGAATGCGGATCCGATGATCCCGAAGCAGTGCCGGATACCGTACCTTTGCAGCACCTTCACGAAGGCTTCTTCCGTGGTCATTTTCATGGCGAGCCCACCTTTCCCGGAGTGTCAGGCACGTTGTAGACCGCAAGGCAAGAGAACCGCAAGATGATGACCACCGGCGAAGGACCAACCGACCATGACGGGACACGTGCTGGCGCTCAACTGCGGGTCGTCGTCTGTCCGTTTTGCTGTCCTCGGGGACGATCTCGTGCCCCTGCTCCGCGGGCAGGTGGAGAATGTCGCCGAAGGACTCGAGCCGAGGTTGTTGCTGGACGGCCGTCCCGGTGAACCCCTGCCCAACGGACTTGCCGGCCATGGACCGATCATCGGATATCTCCTTGACACGGTCATCCTGCCCCAAACCGGAGGCCTCGTGGTGGCCGGCCATCGCGTGGTGCATGGTGGAACGCGCTTTTCCGGGCCGGCGCTCGTCGATTCGGCGGTGGCCATGGAGATCGAGGCGCTGTCAGCCCTGGCGCCCTCTCACCAGCCGCACAACCTTGCCGGGATCAGGGCACTGGCGAGAGCGCTGCCCCGGTTGCCCCAGGTCGCGTGCTTCGATACGGCCTTCCATCGCACTATTCCCGAGGTGCGCCAGCTGATGGCGTTGCCGGAGCGGTTTGCCGCCGAGGGGTTGCAGCGATTTGGATTCCATGGCCTGTCCTACCAGTCCATCGTCGCACGGTTGCCCGATGTTATGGGTGGCGCGATGCCGCCGCGCACGGTGATCTGCCATCTCGGCAACGGATGCAGTCTCGCCGGTCTCGTCGATGGCGCCTCGGTCTTCACGTCGATGGGATTCACGCCTCTCGACGGGTTGGTGATGGGGCGGCGGCCAGGCAGGCTCGATCCGGGCGCGGTGCTGTGGCTCGTGGGGCGCCACGATGGCGATGTCGGGGCCGTCGACCGTCTGCTCAATCGTGAATCGGGATTGCTCGGGGTCTCGGGTCTCTCGCCGGACATGCGCACGCTGCTGGCAAGCAGTGATGAGAAGGCGGCATGTGCCGTCCGGATGTTCGTCGACCGGCTGGTCCTCGAAATCGGTTCGGCGGTGGCGGCCACCGGTGGCCTCGACGCCCTCGTCTTTACCGGGGGCATCGGCGAGAACGCGGCACCGGTGAGAGCGGAGGTGGTGGAGGCTCTGGGCTGGCTCGGCCTCCACCTCGACGACGCGGCCAACAGCCGCCATGCGCCGACCATCACCCGTGGCCGCCCCTCCGCCCACGTCATCGCCACGGACGAGGAACGCGTCATCGCCGCGGACGCGCTGCGATGCCTGTCGCGCGAGGCGTCTCCTTCTTCCTGACTCCAGGAGGAAGGAAAGGTTCAGCCGGGATAGGCCTCCTCGTCCTTGTAGGGGAACCACCAGAAGTCCGCGGGCTTGTTCTCATGATCGATCATGGTGAGCTTGGTGTGGCGGAACTGGTCGATTCCCTCGCTGCCGAGCTGGCGGCCGGTTCCCGACATCTTGCGTCCGCCAAAGGGTCCGGCATCGTTGTCGAGAAGGGCCGTGGCGTTGATCCACGTCATGCCCGCCTCGATCTCGTTGATGGACCGCATGGTTTCGCAGAGATCGTTCGTGAAGACGAAGGAGCCAAGCCCGTAGCGCGAGTTGTTGGCGTGTTCGAGAGCCTCGTCGAAACTGTCGACCCGGCAGATGGGCATCACCGGCCCGAAACTCTCGTTGTTCATGATCTCCATATCCGGTGTGCACCCGGCGAGAATGGTCGCATCGCAGTAGTAGCCGCGGTTGAAACCCTCCGGGCGGCCGCCACCGGTGACCACGGTCGCACCTTCGTCGATGGCCCGTGCAAGCATGCCTTCGTAGCGATCGCGCTCCCGCTGGGCAGCCATCGGTCCCATGTCCACCTTGTCGAGACCGTTGCCGATGCGCAGCTGGCGCGTCAGACGCGTGACCTCGTCGACAAAGTGATCGTGCACGGAATCGTGGACATAGAAGCGCTCGGCGGCGGCGCACACCTGCCCGCAATTGAGATAGGCGCCGAACACCGCTCCCTGGGTGGCCATCGACATGTCGGCCGATGGCATCACCAGGAAGGGGTCGTTACCGCTTGCTTCCACGAGACAGCGCTTGAAGGAGGAGGCACAGGTCTGGGCGACAGCCTGTCCGGCGGGGATCGATCCGGTAAAGGCGACGCCGTCGACCCCGTCATGACCGACCAGAGCCTTGCCCGTCTCGACGGCCCCGGTGAGGCACTGCACGAGACCGGTCGGCAGGTGGTCGAAACACTCCATCATCATGAGCGAGGAAAAGCTCGTCAGTTCCGATGGCTTGAGGATGACCGCATTGCCGGCGCCGAGTGCGGCACCGGCTTCCCAGCCGAAGAGCACGTAGGGGAAGTTGAAGGGAAGGATGATGCCGACCACGCCCAGAGGCGACTTGGTGACGACGTGAAAGTCCCCGTCGACCACCGGACCGACGACGCGACCGGCTTCGTGGCGCGAGACTTCCGCGTAGTAGTCGAACGCGGTCGCGGTCCACTCCACTTCATCCGCCGATTCCTTGTACGGCTTGCCCATTTCTCGGGTCAGGGCCTCGGCGAGGCGCGGCGTGCTCTCCCGCAGCCGGCGCGCCACCTCGTGGAGTTCCTCGGAGCGCTTGAGGCCGTTCATGCGGTCCCACTGTTTTTGTGCGCGCCGGGCGACGGCGACGGCCTCGTCGACCTCGTGTACCGTGGCGAAGGCCAGTTCGCCATTGACCGCTTCGGTCGCCGGATCGATGGCGTCGAACCCATCGCTCGACTCGCTGCGGCGCAAGCGGCCATCCATGTACACCTGGCCCGACAGGTCCTTGAAGGTATCCGTCACCGTCATGATCTCTTTCCCCATGGTCTGGTCCGGTGCCATTGTAGGAATCATTCCCAACCCCTCAAGTCCCCCAGGGAGGTGGCATGGAACCAGGATTACGGCCGCTCAACGGCTATGCCGACAGGATGTCGGTGAGGCCCGGGGAGAGCATCCGCTTCCATGTGAGCTGCGACGGTCCCGCCACCTACCGCGCCTGCATCGTCCGTCTCCACTCGGCGGACGACAATCCCGCTGGCGCCCCGTTCAGGAATGTGCCCCTCGAGACGCCGGTGAACGGTCTCCACGATGGCAGGGCGCAGGTCATCCATGCCGGTTCGCACGCCGTCGTTCCGGCCTCGCCACACCTTGTTCCCGCGCGTGCCTTCACGCTCCAGGCGTTGGTTATGCCGACCACGCCGGAGAAGGGACGCCAGGGCATCATCGGCACCTGGTCCGAGAGTGACCACACCGGGGCCAGCCTCGTTGTCGGCGACGACGGCGCCGCGGGCCTGGTGACCGGGAACGGACACGCCAGCATCGTTGCCACCTCCGGCGAGGCCATGGTGGCGGGCGCCTGGTATCGCGTTGCCGCGACCCTCGATCCGGAATCGGGCACGACATGCCTTTTCCAGCAGGCACTCGACACCGGCCGCCTTGTGCTGCGCCAGGTCGCGATTCCGTTCCCGCCGGTCCTGCGGGCGACACGCTGGCTGATGGCCGCCTGGCATCGGGATGCCGGGGACCGCCGCGGCTATCACGCCGGCTGCTTCAACGGCCGGATCGAGGCGCCGCGCGTGGCGCGCCGTGCCTTCACACCCGACGAGGTCGTCATCGCCGGCGCCCGTCCGGCCGCGCCGGCGGTCCGTGACGCGGTTCTGGCCGCCTGGGACTTCTCGCGCGGGATCGACACGCTCACCATCGAGGACATGTCCGGTCATGGCCACCACGGGACACTCGTTCACCTTCCCGAACGCGCCGTGACCGGTGCCACATGGAGCGGACGCGAGATGTCCTGGCGCCACCGGCCCGAAGACTACGCCGCGATCCACTTTCACGATGACGACGTCCATGATGCCGGGTGGTCGGCAAGCCACGTCTGGCAGGTGCCCGAAGGCACCCCAAGCGCCATTCATGCGCTTCATGTCACGGCCGGGGATGCCGAGGACTTCATTCCCTTCGCCGTCGTGCCGCCCCGCGGCCGGGGGACCTCGGACGTCTGCTTCCTCATGCCGACTGCCACCTACATGGCCTACGCCAACTCGGGCCGGCACTTCCGCAACGACACCGTCGAGATGAAGCAGTTCCGCGCCACCGTGATGACGCGCGACGACTGTTTCCTGCAGGCCCATTCGGAGTACGGGCTTTCGACCTACGATACCCATTCCGACGGCAGCGGCGTCAGTCTATCGTCACGCCTGCGCCCGGTGCTCAATTTTAGGCCGAAGGGGCGCGTGTGGGGACTCGTCGCCGACACCCACATCACCTCCTGGCTGGACCAGGTCTGCGACGGCTTCGACGTCGTCTCCGACGAGGAACTCGATGGCGAGGGGCTGGCCGTTCTCGAAGGCTATTCCGTCGTCGTCACGGGCAGCCACCCCGAGTACCACACCGCTGCCATGCTCGATGCCCTGGAGGCCTGGCTCGCCCGGGGCGGACGCTTGATCTACACCGGCGCCAACGGGTTCTACTGGCGCATCGCGCTCAGGCAGGATCTTCCAGGGGTCCTGGAGTGCCGAAAGACCGAGGGCGGCACCCGGTCCTGGGTGTCGCGGGCTGGCGAGTCCTTCATGAGTCTCACCGGAGAGTACGGCGGCCTGTGGCGGCGCAGCGGGCGTCCGCCGCAGCAGCTTGCCGGCATCGGCTTCACGGCCCAGGGCTTCGATCGTTCCACGTGGTACCGGCGCACCCCGGCGGCTGACGATCCCCGCGCGGCCTTCATCTTTGCCGGCATCGACGACGAGATCATCGGCGATGCCGGCCTTGTCGGAGGTGGTGCCGCCGGCCTCGAGATCGACCGCGCCGACACCCGGCTCGGGACGCCGCCCCATGCCCTGGTCGTCGCCCGCTCGGAAGAGCATGCTGCCGGCATGCTGGTGGTGCTCGAGGAACTCACCTCCAACCAGCCGGTGATTGCCGACGATCATCCCCTGGTGCGAGCCGACATGACCTTCTTCGAGCACCCGGGAGGCGGGGCGGTGTTCTCCGCCGGGTCCATCGCCTTCGGCTCGGCCCTGCCGGTCAACAACTACGACAACCCGGTCGCCCGCCTCCTCGGCAACGTCCTCGAACGATTCCGCGACTCGGAGCCCTTTGTGATGCCGGAGCCCGCGTTGCCCCGCGCCGAACCATGCGGATGATCGTCCCGCCTCCGATCGAGGCGACGCCCGGGGGAAACCGGATCGACGAGGATGTGGCCTCACTTGCCGGACGCAGGGTTCCGCGTCTCGCAGCAATCCCCGGCGGGCTACGGTGCCCGCTCCAGCGCTATGCCGAGTTCCCTTGCGGCTCCTTCGAGAAGAAGTTGATGCATCCGTTCAATCGACATGCCCTTGTGGTGGATGAGGACGCGAATGCCAAGACCGTCAGCCAGGGACACGAAGCGGGCCGCCACGTCGTCAGGCGAAGAACCGGTCGTGAATTCTCCGTCATCGATGCCCTTTTCGACGACCGCCCGGACCTGTCCTGACCAGCGCTCCCAGAGTTCCGACCCCAGAGCGGCGAATTCCGGGTCCCTGTTGCACAGGGAGAAGAACTCGAGCCACAGGGAATTGATGGCCTCGAAGGGTTCCCTCGTCAGCATGCGGCACAGGCTCTCGACATGCTGCCAGGCCGTGCTGTCGTCCTGCAGACCGGTTCCATAGGAGGCAAGGGATTCCTCGAGTTTCCATTGAAAGGTCTCACGGACAAGATTGTTGCGGCTCCGAAAATAGTGCTGGATCATTCCGACAGACACGCGGGCTTCGTCGGCGATGTCGACGAGTCGCGTGTGGTGGACACCTCGTCTGCTGATGACCTGGCTCGTCGCTTTCAGTATTGCCCAGCGGCGCTGACTTGCGAGAGCGCCCGAGGGCCCGGGGCCGTCGTCCCATTCGCCCTCCCGTTGCGCTGATGTTGGCAACACGTCTCTCTCCCGACCGGCACACCGTCTTCCCGCTTCGAATGGAGCGGGGACTGGCCTGCTTGATTGACAACATATCGACAGGAAGACAATATCACCATATTATTTTGCACTCACGTGTCGGGTCGCAGCTTGGTCGTTTTCCCCGGCACAACACAACAGGGAGGATCGTCATGTCAGATGACAAGGGTATCATCAGGACAGTTTCATCGTTCGGTTCACCCATCTCGCGCCGTCGTCTCCTTCACGCGTCGGCCCAGGCAGCCGTTGGATTGAGCGTTGCCCCGTCGATCGCCTCGGCCAGCCTCGCAGACGGAGCCGTTGGTGGTGACATCGACTATTTCTGGTACGAGGGTTACGACATGCTGGGCCTCGCGCCCATGGACGCCTGGATGGCGGAGGCCGGGGTCACGATGCGATCGTCGTACATTTCGGCCAACGCCGACGTCATTGCCAAGCTCCGGCGTCCTGGAGGTGTCACCTGGGACCTGATCGGAACGTTCAATGGCCTCGCACGCAGGCTCGAAGATCTGGTTGTTCCCATCAGCAAGGACGAGGTTCCGCTCTCGCACAAGATCCATCCGACCTTTGCCGATGAACGGTTTTTCATAAACGAGAATGGCGACTGGATTCTTGTCCCGTTCACCTGGGGCCGTTCCGTGACGAACTATCTGCCGGATCGCATCGATCCGCCGCAGTCATGGTTTGATCTCCTGAAGGATGAGTACAGGGGCCATGTCGGCTGGGGCGGTGGCCCCGATGGCGGTATGGTGATCGCGGGCCGTACGCTCGGAATTGAGAGTACCCCGCTCTACAACCGGCAGGAATTCGACGAAGTCATGAATTTCATGCGCAAGATGCGCGATCAGGTGCCGGCGGTCGGCATGTCGTTCGGGGATGTGGCCGAACTGATGGCGTCCGGCGACATCTGGTGCACCTACAACGGTTGGGAGCCCGTCTCGGCATGGGCCAACGATCGTGGAGCCAATGCGGCGAATGTCGAACCGAAGGAAGGCGGAATCGGCTGGGTCGAGGCCTTCGCAATTCCGGAGATTTCCGACAACAAGGCAACCGCTCTGGCGTTTATCAACAAGGTGCTTGAGCCCGAAGTCCAGGCGGCGATCGGCTCCAACATCCAGGTGGCGGTCGTCAACATGGACGCCGTGCCGTTGATGGATGAGAAGTCCGCCAGTCTCTACGACTACGGTGATCTTGACAATGCGCTGGCGCGCAGCCCTCTGACCCCATGGCCGCCGGACGAAACAACCGACGAGGTTGTGGGCTATCTGGAATGGTTGAGTGAATGGGCGAAACTGAAGGCAGGCGGATAGTTGGCACCCCCTCGTTGCCCGGGGGACAGTATGGTGCGGGGAGAACCTGGGTTCTCCTCGCGCCCGGTGTCATTGCCCTTGCGCTGACGTTCGTTGCACCGCTCCTGCTTTTCGGGGCCTATGCCTTTGCACGCGGCGGGCTGTTTACGGTCACATGGGACTTCACATTCGACAACTTCGTGACCGTTCTGACGGACCCCTTCGTCGGACTGCTGATCGTTCGGTCACTTGTCACGGGGTTCATCGTGGCGGGCATCTGCCTCGTGGTTGCCCTGCCGCTGGCGTTCTACCTCAGGTTCCGGGCAGGCCGTCTCGAGACGACGCTGTTCGTGTTGCTGGTCGTGGCCCTGTTTGTGAGCTACCTCGCCAGGATCTACGCGTGGCGAGCACTGTTCACCTCGAGCGGAGTGTTCACCGTCTTCATCGAATCACTGGGAGTCACCGAGCCCCCGCAACTGCTCTTCACGCGCACGCTGGTGGTCATCGCCCTCGTGCATATCTATCTGCCCTTCGTCACGCTGGCGATCTACGCGGCAATGCGCAATCTCCCTCGTACGGTACTTGAAGTCGCCGAGGATCTGGGGGCAACCGGACTCACGAGCTGGCGGCGTGTCATTCTCCCCCTGATGGCCTCGACATCGCTCGCTCCCTTCATGTTCACCCTCGGTCTCGCTGCGAGCGACTTTGCGACGCCTCAGCTTCTTGGTGGAACAAAGGGCACGCTGGTTGGCGTTCTCGTACAGCAGCAGTTTGCGGAGGCGGGCAACTTTCCGATGGGAGCCGCGATGTCACTCGTGCTCCTCGCTGTCTTCTCGCTGCTGTACTTCGCCTTGACATCGCTCCTGTTCGCGACCCGGCTCCATCGGGTTTCGGTACGTCTCTAGGCGATGGCGGGAGGAAGCGGGGCGATGGGAAGAAAGCCGGCATTGGCAAACCGCATCCTTGCGGGACTGTTTGTCACGATCGTCTTCGTGTTCCTGTTCGCACCCGTTCTGATCGTCATCGTGTTCTCGTTCCAGGGGCCACCGAGGCTTGGACCGCCGCTCGAGGACATCGGGCTTCACTGGTACCGGAGCATGTTCAACAACACCGTCTACATGGACGCATTCCGGAACACGATCGTTCTGGCAGCCATCAGCATGGTCATTGCGCTGGTCCTGGGAACGATGACGGCGCTCGGTCTCAGGCGGGCTGGCCGCCGGCTCGGCGCGCTGGGCAACATCCTGTTCTTCATGCCGCTGGCGACGCCGTCGTTGTTCGTCGGTCTGGCGCTTCTCGCCTACTTCGATACCGTGGGTGTTCCCCTGTCGCACGGGACGGTGGCGGTTGCCCATTTTCTGTGGGTCTTTCCCTATTTCCTGATCGTGGCTCGATCCGGACTGGACCGGCTCGACCCGCAATACGAGGAAGTGGGCGCCGATCTCGGCCTGGCCCCGATGGGACAGTTCAGGCGCATCGTTCTGCCGCTTACCTTCCCCATCCTTATCGGCGGGGCGGTCCTGGCCTTCGCGCTGTCGACGGATGAATTTGTTCGCACACTGTTTACCATCGGCCCCGACAGTACGATTCCCATCGTGCTGTGGGGACAGTTCAGACGAGGCAGCGATCCAACGGTCAACGCGCTGGCCACGATTCTTCTGGTGATCAGCATCACTGCCGCGATCGGGGCTCTCGGCCTCGTCGGCGCGCGTTTCAACCGTTTCGCGAGATCCTCCGGACGTAGCCGCAGGAGGAGTGCTGGATGACGCAGCAAGGCTCGGGAGGACGGCTCCTCGTCACGGATGTCCGCAAGCGCTTCTCGGAGGTCGTCGCCCTTGACGGTGTCAGCCTGGAGTTCCGGGAGGGAGAGTTCGTCACTCTCCTGGGCCCGAGCGGTTGCGGCAAGACCACACTCCTTCGTATCGTCGCCGGGTTCGACTGGCCGGACCATGGTACCGTGGTGCTCGATGGTCAGGACATCACCCGGCTTCCTCCCTACCATCGACCTGTCAACACGGTCTTCCAGAAGCCGGTGCTCCTGCCTCACCTGGATGTCTTCGAGAACATCGCCTTCGGATTGCGGTCAAGGCGGATGCCCGAAGACTCGATCCACGAGACGGTGACCGGCATGCTTGATGTGGTGCGCCTTGCAGGTTTTGAAAGGAGGCGCTCGGACGAGCTCAGTGGCGGTCAGGCGCAACGCGTCAACCTTGCCAGAGCGCTCGTCAATCAGCCCCGTGTCCTGTTGCTGGATGAGCCACTGTCGGCTCTCGATCTTCAGGTCCGCATGGAGATGCAGGCGGAGCTGAAGCGCATTCACAGGGAGACCGGTGTCACCTTTCTCTACGTGACTCACGACCAGCAGGAAGCGATGGCGATGTCCGATCGCATCGCGGTCATGCATGAAGGAGTGATCCGGCAAAGCGGGACGCCGATGGACGTCTATCACGCTCCGAACTGTTTTTTCGTGGCAAGTTTCGTCGGCAATGCCAACGTCCTCCCGGTGGTCGTGGACAGTGATCACGAGACCGGAAACCGCGTGCGTGTAACGGACACCGACGTCACGGTACCCGTCGATGACATCCCGGCGGATGTGCGGAACGGCTGGATCAGCATGCGTCCCGAAACCCTCCGCCTGACGCCTCCCGACGATGCCGGGATCGTGGGCAAGGTCACCGACAGGAGCTTTCTCGGGGCGCATGTCATATGGCGTGTTGACGTCGGACCTCACGAAGTTCGCGTGCAGGGAGAGGTTGGTGAGAATGAGGCGGCCCGGTCCGGTGACCTTGTCGGCATCAGGCCTGATCCCAGGTGGGTGCGGTTTCTCAGGGATTGATGCCGGTATTCGGAAGAGCCGTGACGATGATCGACACTCGGGAGGGATCAATGGGCCATCGTGCAGAAAGGGCAGGCCGGTCACTCCGTGAGGAGGATAGCCGATGATGGGCGACACGGCAGGGTTGCCGCCGGGACATACTCAAGATACCGAACCGGCATGCCGACCGGAGAGGGCGACCGGCATGTCCAATGCTCTCACCTTGCTGGACCGATACCGCCTGATGGTGACCATGCGGGCGTTCGAGGAAGCCTGCGCACAGGGCATTTCGACCGGCGAACTGCGCGGCGAGCTTCATCTAGCCGACGGTCAGGAGGCGGTGGCGGCAGGAATGGTGGGCGCCCTGCGCTCTGAAGACTGGATGGTGAGCACGCATAGGAGCCACCAACATGCGATAGCAAAGGGTGTCCCCCTCGAAGAGATGATGGCGGAGGTCTACGAGCGGGCGACGGGCCTGAGTCGGGGGAAGGGCGGACATGTCCACCTGTTTGACATGGAACGCAGGTTCTCGGTGACGGGAATCGTCGGATCCTCGTTGCCGGTTGCGCTTGGGCATGCCTATGCGTGTCGACTGGACAATTCCGACTCTGTCGCCGTTGGAATCACGGGCGACGGGGGTACCAACACAGGACAATTCCACGAAACGATGAACATGGCCGCAATTTGGCGGCTCCCTCTGGTCATTCTGGTCGAAAACAACCACTACGCCATTTCGGTGCCGGCCGAGGAGGTGATTGCCGGAAGGGGAATCGCCGAACGCGCCGAAGCCTACGGTGCATGGGGGCGTCGTGTTGACGGTACGGATGTCGACGAGGTTGCCGTCGCATTCGCGCAAGCCGTCGAGCATGCGCGAGGCGGCAACGGACCGGCGCTGCTGGAGGCCGTGTGCTTCCGGTTCCGCGGGCACTACGAGGGCGACATTGACCACTACCGGAAGACTTCTGTGAAACGGCGAATGCGCGAAGAGGGTGATCCCCTGACAAAAGTCCGCCGACGCCTGCTTGAGCGCGGTGAGGTCGACGAAACCGAGATTGCGGACGCGGAAAGCGAGGCCCGGGACCGCATCCTCGACATCCTGCAGAGGGTCAGGGAGGCTCCCGACCCGGATGCGGTGGAGGCGTTCCGGGATGTCTTTGCGGAGGCGCCGGCATGAGTGAGAACGGTATTGAGGCCCACGCCGGACGACAGCTGAACATTTCCCAACTGATTGCCGAGACGATCGGAATGGAGATGGAAAGGGATCCCGGTATCGTGTTCCTCGGAGAGGATATCGGTTACTCGGGTGGAACGTTCGGTGCCAGCCGCGACCTGTTCCGGCGCTTCGGGGAATGGCGAGTCCGGGACACGCCGATTTCCGAGATGGGATTCGCCGGCATGGCCGTCGGTCTCGCCATGAGCGGATGGCGGCCGCTCGTCGAGATCATGTTCGTGGATTTCATCGGTGTGTGCCTCGAACCGGTCTACAACGCCATTGCCAAGAATCGCTACATGTCGGGAGGTCGTGTCGCCATGCCGGTGACGATCCGGGCAGCCGGCGGCTGTATCGGTGTTGCGGCGCAGCATTCCCAGACCCTGTGGGGAATGCTGGCCCATCTGCCGGGACTCAAGGTCGTGGCGCCGAGCAATCCCTACGACTACCGGGGACTGCTTGCAGCATCGATCGAGTCGGAGGATCCGGTGATCGTCATCGAACACAAGGACGCATATCTGCGCAAGACGACGGAGTTTCCGCTTGGTACCGAGATCCCGAGCGGGCGCTACACCGTGCCGCTCGGCGAGGCAAATGTCATTCGCCGTGGTGGAGACCTGACGCTTGCCACCCTGAGCACCATGGTCGAGAAGAGTCTTGCCGCAGCCGACGTCCTGCAGGCCGAAGGAATCGGCGTCGAGGTCATCGACCTGCGCTCCGTTGTGCCGCTCGACGACGCCACGGTCACCGACTCCGTCGCCAGGACCGGACGGCTGCTTGTCGTTGACGAGGATTACCTGAGTTTCGGATTGTCCGGCGAGCTCGTGGCACGCGTCGTCGAGAACCTCGGACCGACTGTGGTCAAGGGAGTGTCCCGCCTCGCGAATCCCGACCTGCCGATCCCGGCAGCCCTTTCCCTCGAGCGCGAAGTCATCCCGAACGAGGACAGGATCCTCTCGGCGGCCCGGGCGATTGTCGGGAGCGGATGACACATGGCAGACCCGGCAATCATCATGCACAACGGTTCCGTGATGCCGTGCACTCAGGCTGGGCCCGACCGTGAAATCCTGGGTGGCTGGTCATGACGTTTGCCGGAAAGACAGTCATCGTTACCGGCGCGGGGAGCGGTATCGGCTTCGCCGCAACGCAACGGTTCGCTGCTGACGGTGCGACGGTCATCATGGCGGATGTCAAGGATGCCAGCGAGGAAGCCGACGAACTCGCCGGGGCCGGAAACGACGTGCGGTTCGTGCGTACGGATGTCAGCCGGGAAGCGGAAGTCCAGGCTCTGATCGACGGCGTCGTATCCCGCGATGGCGGGGTGGATGTCCTCGTCAACAACGCCGGCATCGTGTTGGCGCGAACCGTCCCGGACACGACCCTGGACGAATGGGACCGGCTCCTTGATGTCAACCTCAAGGGAGTCTTCCTGTGTGCCAGGGCGGTGATTCCGGTGATGCGACAACGGCACTGCGGGGTGATCGTCAACGTGGCGTCGGAGCAGGGGTTGGTCGGCACCGCCACCAACGCGGCCTATACCGCGACGAAAGGCGGCGTCATCCAGCTCACGAAATCGATGGCCATCGATCACGGAGAGGAGGGGATCCGGATCAACTGCGTGGCGCCGGGTCCGGTGAAGACACCCATGATCGACACGTTCCTGGCGAGTGTCGAGGACCCGCAGGCGGAGCTTCAGAGTTTTGTTGACGCCACGATCCTGAAACGCCTTGGCCGTCCGGAGGAGATTGCGAATGTCATCGCGTTTCTGGCATCGGACGAGTCGTCCTACATGACGGGATCCGTTGTCGTCGTGGACGGCGGACTGATCGCAATGTGACCCATGAGCGCACACGGGAGCGAAAACGATGATCGGTGAGAAGACGAAGGCCGTTGATCTCTTCTGGCAACAATGCCGAAAGATCTTCGATATCGAGACATCCGGTTATCATGCATGCTCGCTGGCCGACCCGCGGTACCTGGATCCGTCAGTGCCGAACCTGGACCTGTCGGATCACCCACGCCTCATCAGAAACCGCCAGAAGAATGGCACGGCCCACCTTGAGATCGATTTCGTGATCAACGGGATTCCGCGCCGCGCGATCGGCGATTACTGGCTCATCGTGGACTTCGACAGTGTGCCCCTCTACCTGGTCCGGATCATCGATGTTCTTGTTTTCCGGTTCAGCGATGTCCCGCAATCCTGGGCCGAAGTGGAGGGGGAAGGCGATTGCAGCCTGGCGTGGTGGCGAGATGCCCACCGGGATTACTTCAGCCGCCAGTGCGCTTTCTGGGATATGCCGTGGCAGGAAGACATGCAGGTCGTTTGTGAACGCTGGGACCTTGTGGCTTGTGCTGACGGGGACCGCGTCCAGACCTGATTGTCCAGACATGGTGGTGTCACGCGTGCGTCACTCGATTGTATCCTGACATTCGACCGTAGCGTGTTCGGCTGTTCAGGTTTAGTCTGGCTGCTCACGGACCCGTGAGGTCCCGTTTATCTGCAGGGAGGAATTGAGATGACAACAACCATGAAGGTTGATGAATTCAAGGAACGGCTCGCCAACGCGGAGATCACCCGCCGCGAGGCATCTGCGGTTCTGGCGTCCGCCGGCGTCGGCATGGCAACGATGATGTTCGGGCCAGGCATGGCGCGCGCGCAGACCGAGTTGGCCATCGACCATTCGCTCAATGTCTTCGAGTGGGGCGGCTACGATCTGCCCGAGTTCTATACGAGCTATGTCGACAAGTACCAGATGCAGCCTGCCTTCGTGCTATTCGGCGAAGAGGAGGAGGCGCTCCAGAAGCTGCGCAGCGGCTTCACCGCGGATGTGGGCCATCCCTGCACCTACAGTACCCGACGCTGGCGAGACGCCGGCGTGCTCGATCCGATCGACACGTCCCGGCTGACCAACTACGGCGATGTCTTTCCGAGCCTGAAGACGCTGCCCGGCAGTCAGGACGAAACCGGACAGGACTGGTTCATTCCCTCCGACTGGGGCAACTCGTCGGTGCTGTTCCGCCACGACCTTGCACCGGAGTATGTCGACACCGCCACCGAGAAGAACGAATCCTGGGCCATCCTGTTCGACGAGAAGTACGCAGGTCGTCTCGGCATCTTCGATTCAGTCGATGGCGTGATGGCGGTCGTCGGGTCCGTGATCGGAGCGGAAGACGTCTTCAACATGACCGACGAAGAACTCGAGGAAGCCACCAAGCTGCTGCGCAAGCAACGCGAGATCCTGCGCTTCTACTGGACCGATCAGAGCAGCGTCGAACAGGCGCTGGCTGCTGGCGAACTTGTGGCGTCCTACGCCTGGAACAGTGCGGTCGTCGAACTCAAGAACCAGGGCGTCGAAATCACCTACATGAACCCGAAGGAGGGGATCTGGACCTGGGTATGCGGGCTTGTTCTGCTCGCCGGTGGTCCGGGCGACCGGGACAAGGCCTACGAGTTCATCGATGCGTGGATTTCACCGGCCTCGGGCAAGAACCTGATCGAGATGTATGGCTACGGCAGTTCGAACAGCAAGGCATTCGAACTGGTGGATCCCACCACCCTGGAGGCCCTCGGCATCTCCGATCCCGACACGATGATGGCCAACAGCCGGTTCTTTGGCGAGATCGAGCCCGAAGTTCGCGAGAAGTACATCAATCTGTTCGACGAGATCAAAGCCGGCTTCTGAGCCGGTTCCCGTCGTCGTTCCCGGAATGGGCCGGCTGGCGCCGGCCCATTCCAGTTCCGCCGGGCGCCATGTGCGACTCATGGGCCGGCCGACCAGGCGCGGCACGACACGCTGGCCTCGTAACCGTTCGCGTTGTAATCGCCGTACAAGGCAGTCACAATCGCGTCCCTCATCCTCATTCTGGAGAACAACATGAAGGCCAGAGAAATCGCGAATCTCTACAAGAGTGGGCAGATTTCGCGTCGTCAGTTCAACAAGCTTGCATCCGCGCTGGGTGTCGGTCTCGTGACCGTTCCCGTGGCCCGGAACGCCGCTGCTGCCGGCACACCCATCTATTTCGGCTGGGCCGGTTACGACAACGAGGGATTCATCGGTTCCTATCTCGAAAAGCACGGGACACCGCCCGAATACGCATTCTGGGGATCGGAGGACGAGGCGTTCCAGAAAATGCGCGCCGGCGGCTTCCAGCCGGACGTCATGGCTCCTTGTACCTATGAACTGTTCAAGTGGAACGATGGAGGCCTTCTCGCTCCGCTGGACCCGGAACGCCTGGTGCACCTTCCCGACATGTTCCCCAGCCTCGAGAACATCGAAGGATCGGTCATCAACGGTCAGCGCTTCTTGATGCCGATTGACTGGGGCAACTCCACGATCATCTATCGCCGCGACCTGGTCGGCGAGAAGTGGCGCGACGAAAACGTTTCCTGGGAGATCTTCTATACGGACGAGTTCCGCAATCGTCTGGGTTTCTACGATTCCGCGGGAGCGATTGTCGAGATTTCCGCTCTTGTGCTCGGCTACGACAACATCTTCACACTGACCGACGAACAGCTGGTCGAAGTGCGCAAGATGGTTGCCATCCAGCGCGACAACATGCGGATGTACTGGGGCGACCAGACGGAAGCCGTGCAGGCCCTGGCGTCCGGTGAACTGGTCGCAAGCTACGGCTGGAACGACGCCTATGTGACCCTGAAGTCCCAGGGCATCGATGTTGGCCTGGGGATACCCAGGGAGGGAATCTTTACGTGGTGTTGCGGTCTGGTCATGCATTCGCAAACCGAACTGGTCGACGAGTCCTATGACCTGATCAACGCCTTCGCCAGTCCGGAAGCCGGTGCTTTCGAGATCTCGAACTGGGGCTATGGTCACGCCAACATGAAGGCGTTCGAACTTGTTTCAGATGACGTTCTCGAGGAACTGGGACTGTCGACGCCCGAGAATCTTCTGAACAACGGAATCTTCTTCCAGGCCCTGGCTCCCGATATCGAGGAAAAGTACATCCGGCTGTGGGACGAGGTGCGCGCCGGCTACTGACGGAATCCGCACCACACAACTGAGAGTGAGTCCGGCACGCCCTCTAGCCGGACTCACCTCTCCGGACTCCCGAGAGACGGTCCTGCACCCGGCGAGCGCGGTGGCCGCAAGCAAGGCGCACGGATGAGCGAGTCCGGTCCGGCAGGCCGCTGCGGCAAACGTCTTCGCCGGGTCCATGGCCTTCGGTCCGGCCTTGCCGGTCAACGATTGCGACAACCCGGTCGCTCTCCTTCCCGACAATGTCCTCGAGCGAGTCCGCGGCCAGGAGCCCGCGTTGCCCCGCACCGAACCTGATGGATGATTGCCGGAGCTGTCAGGGGACGAGGACAGCAACGAGCGTGCCGACGGCGATGGCCGGAGCGAAGGGCATGCCGCGGTGCCGGCGACCGGCTATGAGGAACGCCAGAGCGATGAGAGCGCCGGAGAGTGCCGTGACGCACAGGAAGGGGACAAGGCCGCCGAAACCCGTCCAGCAGGAGACGGCCGCCATCAGTTTCGCGTCCCCGGCGCCGAGCCATCCGACCCGAGCGAGAGCAAGGCCGATGACGAGAATGACGCCACCGCAGGCAAGGTGCCAGGCGATATCCCGGTCGCCGCCAAGCACGGCGACGAGGGGCGAGGTGGCGGCGATCGCCAGTACGACGGGATCGGGGATCCGTTGCCGGCGCAGGTCCTCAACAGCCGCAATCGCGACGAGGATCACCGGCACAAGGGAGACGTCAATCAGCCCTTGCCCTCCCCGTGTTCCACCCACGACGGATGATCATGTCATCATCCGCCACACCGGGGCACGCATCTGCGGTACCAGGCAACTGCATGAGCGTCTTGTCCTGTGATGCCACGGACACTGCATGAACGCGTGGTCGGCCAGAATCAGGGTGCGCTGTGTCATGGGCTCGTTTTCAGGCGAGAGGCTCGACACAGCGAGGATCATCGTGGGTGGCCTTGTTGACCAGTGGACTCACCTGATGGAGGGTCATCGTGTCCGGCGGTGAGGGGCCGAGAGACATGTCATCTCCGGCAAGCCACGGCGCACATGACTCGAACGGCAGGATCACCGGCATGCGGTGGTGCACCTGCGAGATATCCGCGTTGGCTGCTGTCGTCAGGATCGTGCAGGTCTCCAGCGTGTCGCCCTCCTGCAAGTCGGCCAGCAATCCCTTGAACTCCAGACCAGCCGGCACTCTCCAGCGCTCCCACAGGCCGGCGAAGCAGAAGACGCCACCCTCCTTCATCGTGATCAGCCAGGGCTGTCTCGCCTTCTTCTCCCCCGTCCACTCGTAGAACCCGTCGGCGGGGATCAGGCAGCGGCGCGACCGCCAGGCCGAACGGAAGGACGGTTTCGTCCGCGCTGTCTCCGAGCGGGCATTGATCAACCGGTAGCCTATGCCGGGCTCCTTCGCCCACGAGGGAATCAGGCCCCAGCGCATCATGGCGAGGCGCCGCCCGCCCTCTTCAGCGCGCACGGTCGCGACCTGCTGTCCCGGCGCCACGTTGTAGCGTGGCGCCAGGTTCGCCGGTGATCCGATGAGGTCGAGCAGTTCGTGGAGCTCGCGCCAGCCGAAGCGCTGTGTGAAGCGACCGCACATGTCGTCACCTTGGCACAGCTGCCGGGAACCTGCATCTCGCGTTGATTGATGCCAGGCGCTCGCCCGCACGAACTCCGATACCGGCGTGGCGCCGTTTGTGCGTTCGGGTGGCGCGCGATAACATCCACGGCATTCCGGAAGCGGCCACATGGAGAGCCGCTCCATTCATTGAGGAGGACACCGGAACCATGCAAATCAGGAAATGGATGCTGCGTTGCGCGGCGGTTGTTGCCGCGGCGGGTCTCGCATGTCCCGCTACAGCGGAAGGGACCTACGGAGGCACGCTGGTGGCGGCGTTTTCGGCCGATCCGGGAGGATTCGATCCGGCACGCGGCCCCAGCGGCATGTCGCACGTAGTGATCGAGCAGGTCTATTCGACACTGCTCAACCTGGACGAGAATGCCAAGCCCTATGCCGGGATCGCCGAATCCTGGTCCCAGGCAGAGGATGGGCTGTCGTGGACGTTCACCCTGCGTGAGGGCCTGACGTTCCACAACGGCGAGGCGCTGACCGCCGAGGATGTCGTCTTCTCGTTCGAGCGCATCCTCGCCCCGGACTCGGGCTACGCCTACAGTTCACAGATCGAGACCATCGCGGAAGTCGTGGCGGTGGACGACCTGACAGTCGAGTTCCGGCTCAACCGCGTGACGGGGCCGTTCGAGATCTACATGGCCTTCCCCGGTTCATCGATCGTGCCGAAGGATCTCGTTGAATCGGACTGGGATCTCAATGCCCACCCGGTCGGCAGCGGACCCTTCAAGTTTGTCTCATACACACCCCGCGATTCGATCGTCTTCGAGAAGAACGAGGACTACTACGAGGAGGGACGGCCCTACTTCGATGGCATGGTCTACCGGATCATCTCGGACCCGACGGCGCTGTCCAACGGGCTGAAGTCCGGCGAGATCCACTTCTCCAACGAGGTGCCGCCCAAGGACTGGAGCGCCATCGTCTCGCAGGACAACATGGTCGACGCGGCGATCGAGGGATCCCGCTACTTCTGGATGGTGCCGAACCATACTCGTGAACCCCTGGGCAATCCGCTCGTGCGCCGGGCCATTGCCCACGCCCTCAACCGGGCGGCGATCGTGCAGGGCGCGTTCTACGGTCAGGCCACAGCCATCCTGGGCGGGGTGATCCCCCAGTGGAACTGGGGCTATGCGGACCTCGCCGAGTTTGCCCCCCAAGGCGATATCGAGAAGGCAAAGGCGCTGATGGCCGAGGCCGGGGTCGCGGACGGAACGCCGCTCTCGCTCACCATGGTGTCGTCATGGCCCCCGATGATGTCGATGGCGCCGATCATCCAGGCCAACCTGGCGCAGATCGGCTTCAATGCGACGATCGACACCATGGAAGTGCCGCGCTACTGGGACGAGGTCTGGGGCCCCTCCAACTTCGATCTCACGGTGATGTACTGGCTGTCGCCTTTGGCGGATCCGGATGATTTCGTGACCAACACCTACGCCACAACATCCGCCGTCAACGTGCAGCTCGGCGGTTCGCAGGAGATGGACGATCTCATGCTGGCAGCCAAGTCGGCCGTCACCGTCGAGGAGCGCAAGGCGCTCTATCTCGAACAGCAGCAGCTCTCTCTCGATACCATGGACGTCATTCCCGTGGTGAACGGCTGGGTGCTGACGGCGCACAGCGACAGCCTGAAGAACTTCAAGCCAATGCGGACCGGGTTCCTCAAGACCCTGAAGGACGCCTGGCTGGAGTAATACCAGATCCTGCGCTCCGGTGCCGGCTCATCCGAGCCGGCACCGGGTGCACCTGACGATGCTGGCGCTTGTCTTCTGGAGGCTTGCCTCCTTCATTCCGACGCTGATCGTGGCGTCGGCCATCCTGTTCGTCGCTGTCAACGTCGTTCCCGGTTCGGCGGCGCTGTCAGCGCTTGGCATCCACGCCACGCCCCAGGCCCTCAAGCGTTTCGAGCACCAGCACGGTCTCGACCGGCCTCTTGCCATCCAGTACGTAGAGTGGGCAGGCAAGGCGCTGCAGGGCGATTTCGGCACGTCGTTCCAGAACGCCGTGCCGGTCGGGCCGGAGGTGAGGAAGCGCATTCCCGTCACCCTGCAGTTGGCAGGCATGGCTTTTGTGGTGGCCATCGTGCTCGCGATTCCCCTGGGTGTGGTGGCCGGATTCCGCCACCAGACCGGCACCGACGGAGTGGTGACGACACTGGCCACCCTCTTCGGCTCGACGCCGAACTTCTGGCTGGCCACGCTGCTGATCTGGTTTTTCTCGCTGCAGATGGGCTGGTTGCCCACCGGGGGCTACATTCCGTTTGCCGAGGATCCGGCAGGCAATCTCGAGCGCATGCTGCTACCGTGCATCGCTCTTGGCGTCGTCTCGTCGGGTCTTCTCATCCGCATCATGCGCACCGCGGTGATCGAGGTGATGTCCTCGAACTTCATCGAGACGGCACGTTCCAAGGGGGTCGGTGACCTGCGTCTCGTCAGTTTCCACGTGCTGCGCAACGCCCTCATCCCGTTCTTCACCGTCAGCGCCGTCGAGTTCGGATTCCTTGTCGGCAGCGTCGTCATCATCGAGGACGTGTTCCGGATTCCGGGAATCGGTTCCCTCGTCCTTGTGGGAATCATCAACCGCGACTATCCGGTGCTCCTGGCGGCGGCCATGACGGTTACCGTCATCGTTCTCATCGTCAATCTCATCGTCGATCTGGCAGCCCAGGTGATTGATCCGCGCCAGGTCCGCACCGGGCACGGATCATGATCCGGCGCTTCAACTGGCGACGCTACGGTCTCGTTGCCGTGACCCTGCCGGTGGTGGCCATGGTGTTTCTGGCAGCCGCCCTTGCTCCCTTCATCGCCCCCTATGACCCGTTCGAGCTCGATGTTCTCGTCATGCTGCAGGGCCCCAGCGAGGGCCACCTCCTGGGCACCGACGAACTGGGACGCGACATCCTGTCGCGGGTCATCCACGCTTCACGTGTTTCGATCGTCGTCGGTCTCGTCGCCGTCGCCATCGGCGCCACCGGGGGCGTTCTCATCGGGGTTCTGGCGGCCCACTTCGGGGGCGCTGTCGATTCCGTCCTGATGCGCTTCATGGAGATCGTCTTCTGCTTTCCGGCGATCCTTCTGGCCGTCATCCTCATGGCCAACCTGGGGACCTCCGTTCTCAACGCGATGCTCGCCATCGGCATCATCTTCATCCCCGGATTTGCGCGGCTGACCCGAGCCGTGGCGCAGACGGTGCAGCGCCAGCCCTTTCTCGAGGCGGCGATCTGCCTCGGAGTCGGGCCCTGGCGCCTTGTTACCCGCGAGATTCTGCCCAACGTCATCGGCCCGGTCCTGGTTGAAGCAGCCGTTGCCTTCTCCTATGCGGTGCTTCTCGAATCAGCGCTATCGTTCCTTGGTCTGGGCGCTCAGCCTCCGGAGCCGTCATGGGGCAACATGATCAACACCGGACGCGGCTTCATCGACCAGGCGCCGTGGATCAGTCTGGCGCCCGGCGCCGCGCTCTTCGTCACAGTGTTCAGCTTCAATCTCCTGGGAGACGGGTTGCGCGACGTGCTCGACCCGAAACTCCATGACTGACACCGGCCTCGCACCCGAGAGCCTTCTCGAGGTCGAAGGCCTCACCATCGTGCTCCGCCACCGCCGCCGGCCACCAGCGACCATTGCCCGCGATGTGTCGCTCCATGTGAATGCCGGTGAGATTGTCGGACTCATCGGCGAGTCGGGCAGTGGCAAGACCATGACCGCCAAGTCGCTGATCGGCCTGCTGCCCGACCGCATGGAAGTGGCCTCCGGCCACGTCCGGTTCCGCGGGCGCGACCTTCTCGATGGTGAAGATCTGGCGCGCGTGCGCGGCAGGGACATCGCGCTCATTCCCCAGGACGCCCTCCATGCGCTCAATCCAGTAAAGACGATCGGCTGGCAGGTCGGCGAGCCGCTGCAGGTGCATGACGGATTGCGGCGGCGGCGCATCGCGAGCGTTGTCGGGGACCTTCTCGAACGTGTGCACATTCCCGATGGAAGGCGTCGTGCCGCCGATCACCCGCACCAGTTCTCCGGAGGTATGCAGCAAAGGGCCCTGACAGCCATGGCGCTCTCGATGGCGCCGCCGCTCATCCTTGCAGACGAACCGACGACGGCTCTCGATGTCACCATCCAGGCGGAGATCATTGATCTCATCGGCGAACTGCGGGGAGCCACCGGGGCCAGCTTCCTCTTCATCTCCCACGATCTGGCGCTGGTCTCCAGTTTCTGTGACAGAATCTATGTCATGTATGCCGGAGAGATCGTTGAGAGCGGGACGACGGACGCCATCTTCAACCAGACCCGCCATCCCTATACCCGGGCGCTCATAGGCGCCGCGCCGCGCCTTGCCGGCAATCCGGAGAGGCTGCCGACGATCCCGGGGAGGATTCCCCGGCCCCACGAGGAGATCCGCGGATGCCGGTTCCGCGAGCGATGCCCCGACGCCGGTACGGCGTGCGTGGAGGCGCCACGCCTCGAGACGGCGGGCGGTGATCATGCGTTTCGCTGCTGGTACGCCTGAAGCGATGCTTCTCGATGCAAGGAACCTCTCCAGAACCTTCCGTGGCAGGGGCCTGCTGCGCCGGGGTGGCGATGTACGGGCCCTGAACGAGGTCTCCTTCAGTCTGGCTGAAGACCAGACACTGGGCATCGTTGGCGAATCGGGATCCGGCAAGTCAACGCTCTTGCGGGTCATTCTGCGTCTCACGCCCTATGACTCGGGAAGTCTCACATTCGGCGGAGCCGAGATCGCTTCGCTCTCCGGCACGGCTCTGAAGGATCTGCGGCGGCGCGTCCAGCCGGTGTTCCAGGATCCCTATGCGACGTTCAATCCGCGGTTCTCCATCGGCTCGTCTATCGGCCTGGGTTTCGAACTCCTGGGAGAACACCGGCGTGGGGAGGTCAGGGAGGAGGTGAGGCGTCTTCTCGACGACGTCGGTCTTGATCCCGATCTCGATCGGGCGCTGCCGCACGAACTCTCCGGAGGCCAGCGGCAGCGAGCTGCCATCGCCCGAGCGCTGGCGGTCAGGCCGGATCTCCTGCTGCTCGATGAGCCGACGTCCGCCCTCGACGTTTCGGTTCAGGCACAGGTCCTGAACCTCTTCAAGGATCTTCGACGGCGCTATGGTTTCTCCCTCATTCTCGTGACCCACGATCTCCCGGTCGTCGGCTTCATGTGCGACCATCTCCTCGTCATGAAGTCAGGAGAGGTGGTCGAAAGGGGCGCGACGGCGGCCGTGATCGGCAACCCGGTGTCCCCGTACACCCGTGCGCTGATCGCTTCGGCGCCCGAGGTATCGGGGAAGAAAGCGCAACCGGCAGCGAGGCAGTGATGAGCGACATCAGCAACGACACCATCGCCGCGGCCGAGGCCGTGCTCGGCGTGCGTTACAGCGATTCGGAACGCACGCTGATGCGCGACAACCTTGCACCGCAGATCGAGAATGCCAGAAGACGAAGGGCGCTCGTCTTTGCCAACGATCTTGGGCCTGCCACCCGGTTCGATCCGCGGTTGCCCGGGTTTCAGGCGCCGCCGTCCGGGCCTCCCCCGGTCTGGCATGACCGCGATGTGCGGCCGCTCCCCGAATCGGACGAGGACATCGCCTTTGCCCCGGTTCACACGCTTTCCGGGTGGATCCGGTCAGGTGCCCTCACCAGCCGGCGGCTTGTCGGAATCTGTCTTGACCGGATCGACCGCCTGGCCGGCCGGCTCGAGTGTTTCGTCACGGTGACGGGCGAGAGGGCGCTCGCCGAGGCAGATGCCATGGATGCCATGTCGCGCGCCGGCCACTGGCAGGGGCCGCTTCACGGCATCCCCTATGCTCTGAAGGATCTCTTCGATGCGCGGGAGACACGGACGACCTGGGGAGCCGAGCCTTTCCAGGAACGGATCGCATCCGGAGATGCCGCAGTGGTGACGAGACTGCGTCAGGCGGGCGCCGTGCTGCTCGGCAAGTCGACCGTTGGCGCCTTGGCTTACGGCGACATCTGGTTCGGGGGCAAGACCCGCAACCCCTGGAACCTCAACGAGGGGGCGAGCGGTTCCAGTGCCGGTTCGGCAGCGGCGACCGCTGCCGGGTTGTGCGCCTTTTCCATCGGCACGGAAACTCTCGGCTCCATCACCTCGCCCTCGGAGCGCTGCGGCACGACGGGGTTGAGACCCACCTTCGGCCGCGTGTCGCGCACCGGCGGGATGGCATTGTGCTGGTCGCTCGACAAGGTGGGGCCGATCTGCCGCACCGTCGAGGACACCGGCTTCGTGCTGGCGGCGATCAACGGCGGCGACGCGACGGATCCGGGCTCCATCGACATGCCGTTCCTTCACGACGCGACGCAACCGCCGGAGGGTTTGCGTCTTGGCTGGTTGCCGGAAGCCTACGAGGGTGACGATGTGACGGACGTCGACCGCCGGGCGCTGGATGCCGTGCGTTCGCTCTTCCCTTCGATTCGCGAGGTGGGCCTCCCCGATCTTCCCTACGACACCCTGATCGCCGTGCTCTATGCGGAAGCCGCGGCTGCCTTCGAGGACCTCACGCTCGACGACATCGACGACACGCTGACACGCCAGGACGAGGGTGCCTGGCCCAACGCATTCCGCAAGGCGCGCTTTCTTTCGGCGGTGGACCATGTGCAGTTCGACCGTCTGCGCCGCCTGGTGATGGAGGCTCTGGACAGGCTGTTCATGGAAATCGACGTGCTCGTCGGTCCGTTTTCGACCGGCCCGATGCTGGTGGCGAGCAACTTCACCGGCCATCCCTGTCTGCACCTGAGGTGCGGTTTCGAGGACCTGGCGACCCGTTCGGAACTCTCGCTGGCCGAAGGGCGACTCGAACTCGGCCATGAAACGTCGTCGGAACGCACCTTCACCGTGCCCCGCGGTCTTTCGCTGTGGACCGGGCTCTTCAAGGAATCACACCTGCTCCATGTCGGCGAATCCCTGGAACGCCTGTTCGATGTCCACCACCGCCGGCCGACCCTTGCCGCCTGAGGCGCCCCTCGTCCTTGCCTCCGCGAGTTCGGCAAGGCGGCAACTGCTGCATGACGCGGGCGTGCGATTCCGGGTAGTGCCTCCCGCCATTGACGAGGCGGCGCTGCGCCGGGACCTCGAGTCCCGCGCAGTGCCACTCGCCGACATGGCCCTGGCCCTGGCGTGCGAGAAGGCCCTTGCCGTCAGCCGGGACGAGCCCGATTCCCTCATTCTCGGGGCCGACCAGATGCTCGAGTGCGACGGTCGCCGCCTTGACAAGGCGGCAGACCTGGGCGAGGCCCGCCGGCATCTCGAGGTCCTCCAGGGGCGTACGCACAGTCTTGTGACCGCCACCGTGCTGGTGGTCAATGGCGAACGACAATGGGATCACACGGAGACGTCCATGCTGACGATGCGCTCCCTTGATGACGACTCGCTCGCGGCCTACATCGCCGCTGCCGGAGAACGCATTCTCGCAAGCGTGGGCTGCTACCAGGTCGAGGGACGCGGAATCAGGCTGTTCGAACGGATAGAGGGCGACTGGCACGCCATCATCGGGCTGCCGCTTCTGGCCGTTCTCAATGAACTTGACGCGAGGGGGGCGCTCGGCCCGTGGGACTGACAGGAAGTGCGCGCGTCGCCGGAGTCATGGGCTGGCCGGTGGCCCATTCACGATCCCCTCTCCTGCATGGCCATTGGCTCGAGACCTGCGGTATCGACGGCGTCTATGTGCCCCTTGCCGTGCCGCCGCACCGTTTCGAGGCCGCCTTTCGGGCCTTGCCCGATCTTGGCTTCAGGGGCTGCAACGTGACGTTGCCGCACAAGGAGAAGGCCCTGGCGCTGGCCGACAGCGTCGACGACCTCAGCAGACGGATCGGCGCCGCCAACACGATCGTTGTCGGCGATGACGGCGCTCTCGCGGCGAGCAACTCGGACGCCTTCGGATTCCTCGAGAACCTGAAGAGCCGGGCTCCCGGGTGGCGGACTGACCGGCCGGTTCTGGTGCTGGGAGCGGGTGGGTCGAGTCGCGCCGTCGTCGTCGCTCTCCTTGATGCGGGCGCCCGCGAGGTGCGCGTTGCCAACCGGACCTTCGAGCGCGCCGCTGCGCTCGTCGAACGGTTCGGGCCTTCGGTGACAGCGGTCGGCTGGGAAGAACGGGCCGCGGCTGTCGACGGCGTTGGCCTGGTGGTCAACACCACCCAGCTCGGCATGACCGGACAACCGGCACTCGACCTGGCACTCGACGACCTGGATGGCGAAGCGGTGGTCTGCGATCTCGTCTACGTGCCGCTCGTCACGGATCTCCTGCAACGCGCCCGGCAGCGCGGACACGTCACGGTCGACGGTCTCGGCATGCTGCTGCACCAGGCGCGGCCGGGCTTCGCCGCGTGGTTCGGTGTCGATCCGCCCGTGACGGAGGAGCTTCGCTCCGTGGTGTCACAGGGATTGTGATGCGGTCTCTTTCTGCCCGGGCGTTGCAGGGCATCTGCGCCAGCCGTGATTTCCACGGCGACCCGCGGTCTTCGCGATCATCCGGAGTTGCGCGAAGAGTGCGGCTTTGCCGGTTTGGCGCACACCAAGCCGTGGCATGATTCAGGGGTCCGGGCACACGGACTCATCGGTCACCCTTGAGACTTTCGGCGGCGAAGGCGATTCCGCCTTGTTCCGGTTCATCACCGGCCGTCTTCCGGTGATCTTGGCCGGGAAATCGTGTTTGCGGATCGGGTGATGTTCTGGCGAACATCTCCTCGAGTGCGTAGATCGTCTTGTGCGGTATGCGTTCAACGGGGTAGTAGCGGCCTATGATCTCGAGTGCGGCATCGAGTTCCGTGAGGTTGAGGTAACGCAGGAGAAAGCGCACATCGTCGATGTCGTGGAACTCCCGTCCTATGCGCATCGCCATGCACTTCATGGCCAGAAGGTACTCCGGGGCTGCGGTGAGGACCCTCAGGTTGGGCAGTTCCAGGCAAAGGTGGAATTCTCCGCGTTCGCTTAAGAATCCCTTGACGGCATCGTTGAGCCAGTCGGTACCGAAATTGACACGACGTGCCGCCTCCCTCACCTCCCTTGCCGGGCGAAAAAAGGCGTCCACGTCCTTCGTCGTGAGACGCGCATCGAAGACCAGACACATGACAGCGCCGCCGACCCGGTAGACCTCTCCGACGACGCCGGTGCGTGCGAGTTCGGCATTCAGCCGATCTAAGAGATGGCGGATATCCCGTGCGGAGAGTTCCTCCATCAGACGCGCCCCCCGACAGACGTATCGATGAAGATGTTGCGGCGCCGGAACACGGCAGGCGAGTTCGTCAGAAGATGCAACCGCAAGCTCATGAGATCCGTGCCGAACCAGGGTCGATCCAGTGGCGGAACATCGCCCGTCCACGCCGGGGGCGGCACCCCACATTTCATGGCTGCAAACTCGGTCATCGCCGCGACATAGTTTGCCTCGACGGGCGGCAGGCTGACTCCCGGCGGATTGCGAAGTCCATGTGTGATCTGGCGTCCACTGAAACCGGCCAGCAGGTCATGAAGTTCAGCAAGGGTGAAGGAAGTCCTGTCGGGATCCGCTACCAGCGCCTCCAGGCACTCCCGGAACCGTGCCTCGACGGGTGGAAACAGCTGCAGCAGCACCCAGTCCGACATGCCCACGCCAGCCTGGGTCGCCCGGGCACGGATCAGCGACTTTTCCTCCGGACTGACACGAATCTGAAGCTGCTCGGTCTTCGCCATGGCGCGTATCCTCAGGACGTGAGGAAAGGATGTCAATACACTGTCATGACACACTTTGGGCTTCCCGACCTGACCTTCACCTGTTCGCGCCGGAACCACCGGATGACCTGCCGTGCGGCCTTGTTGCCACACTTCGAATCCTGCAGGCTCGGCAAGTGACGGGATTGGGGATCAGAAACGGTGTTCGTGCTCGGCCTGACAGGTTCGATCGGCATGGGAAAGTCAGCCGTTGCCGGCATGTTCGCCCGTTGTGGCGCCCTCATCCACGATGCCGATGGCTGTGTGCACCGGCTCTACGGTCCAGGCGGCGCTGCCGTCGGACCTGTCGGCAGCGCCTTTCCCGGGGTGGTGACAGGTGAAGGACGGGGAGCTCGCATCGATCGTCAGCTCCTTGGCGCCCGTGTCATCGGTAACGCCGAATTGCTTGCCCGGCTTGAATCGCTGGTCCATCCCCTGGTGCGCCGCGATCAGGCCCGCTTTCTCAGGTGGGCGGCCCGGCATGGCTGCCGTCTCGTGGTGTTCGATGTGCCCCTTCTCTTCGAGACCGGCGGCGAAGCGCGGGTCGATGCCACCTGTGTGGTCCATGCACCACCGTTCATCCAGGCAGCCCGGGTGCTGCGCCGTCCCGGCATGACCCGGGCGATTCTCGAGGACATCCGCCGCCGCCAGATGCCGGACCGGGAAAAGCTGCGCCGGGCGGACCATGTCGTGATGACCGGCCTTGCCAAGGGCCATACCCGGGCCCGCGTCAACAGACTGTGGCGCCATCTCTCGGTCCGCCAGGGGAGGATCTGGCCACCATAGAATCCGGTTCGCCGGCACCTGTTGATGATCGAAGTCCGGTCATGTCGATTTCCGGGTGTCCGCGGGATACCATGACGGTCCCTGACTCGTGATCGTCATGCGCGAGATCGTTCTCGATACGGAAACCACCGGCCTTGACATCATGGATGGTCACAGGCTCGTCGAAATCGGCTGCGTTGAACTCGTGGACCGGGTAGTGACCGGGCGGACCTGGAATACCTTTCTCAATCCCCGGCGCTGCAACCATGCCGAAGCCTTCGACATCCACAGGCTGCCCGATGCCTTCCTCAAGAAGCAGCCGCTGTTCAGGGAAAGGGCAAAGGACCTGATGGGCTTTCTCGCCTCCAGCCGCCTCGTCATGCACAATGCGGCGTTCGATCTCGCCTTCCTCAACAACGAACTGGTTCTGGAAGGCATGGAGCCGATCCGCGGTTCCAGGGCCATCGACACGCTCAGCATGGCGCGCAGCACTTTCCCCGGGAGAGCCAACGATCTTGGCGCCCTGGCACAGCGCCTCGGCATCGAGATCATCCCCGGGCGCACCCATCGCGCCCTTTCCGATGCCAGGCTGCTGGCGGCCGTCTACATCGCACTCCTCAAGCACAGGGAAGACCATGCGTGAAGTCGTCCTCGACACCGAAACCACAGGGCTCGATCACGCCGCCGGTCATCGCGTCGTCGAGATCGGCTGCGTCGAACTCAGCAACCACGTCCCCACGGGGCGTTCCTGGAGCACCTATCTCAATCCCGGGCGCGACAGCGAGGAAGCGGCCCTCGCCGTTCACGGACTGACTGCCGCCTTCCTCGCCGAACAGCCGTCGTTCCCGGACAAGGCCGAGGAGTTCCTGGAGTTCCTGGCAGACAGCCGCCTCGTCATCCACAACGCCGAGTTCGATCTGGGGTTTCTCAACAGCGAGCTTGAACGGTGCGGTCTCGGCCCGATCGACGCCGGCCGCGCCATCGATACCCTCGCCCTGGCGCGGCAGAAGTATCCCGGCGAACAGAACAGTCTCGATGCCTTGACGAGGCGCTTTCGCATCGATGCCTCGACGCGCCAAGAGGCCCATGGTGCCCTCGTCGACGCGCGACTGCTGGCCGAGGTCTATCTCGAACTGGTCGGCGGACGCCAGTCGGCCCTCGACTTCACGGGTCCCGAGGGCTCCCTCCTGTCTGCGGCATCCGGCGAGCCGTCCCGCACGTTCCGTCCGCCCCGTCCCCACGAGGCCACGGCAGAAGAGATCGCCCGCCACGAGGCTTTCCTGCGCAAGCACGTCAAGGATCCGATCTGGCTGCGTTCCTGACCTCTTCGCGATGTCGGCAAGTCCGACGATGACCTGCACCCAGTCCGTCTCCCACCATGTCGCCTTGCGACAAGCAGGTGATGGGACCACGCTCATTGCCGCAGGGGGCAGCATGCGGCAACAGTACCGGTGCCGGGGGAAGCACCCTGAAGACAGGTTCGACTACATCCAACCGTATCGAGAGGGAGTGATGCGATGAAAGTCGTCGATGCGACAACGTTCAGGGAACAGTTCCTGGAGCTGCTCGACAATCTCGGCAACGACGGCCTGATGATCACCAGGCGTGGCAGGCCTGTCGCCCACCTTCTCCCGCTGGAACACCACGATGCGGAACTGATCGGCAGCCTGCGCGACAAGATCTTTGTCCGAGGAGATGTCCTTGCCACAGGCGTCGACTGGGACGCAGACGCTCAATCCTGAAACGCACATCCTCGTCTTCTCCCTCACCGGTGCATTATGAGCCGGGGACCGTACGGAATTGAGCGAAACGAGGCGGTCGATTTCCGTGATCGCGTTGTGGGTGCCGGCAAAGCCCTTCCGGCAGCAAGTGATGCCTCCGCTTGCGGTATCGCTCGAATCGACAGGGTGTTCCGAAACCCGAAGGTGTACGCCTGTCGAAGTTCGCCAGATTCTGACGTCTTCCAGCTGCCAAGTTCGCCCTCCATCACCCGGGCAACGACCCTTCGGATCCTTGGGGTACCCGCCTGCGACGCGGATTCCGCCCGAGACAGAGGTAACATGAACATCAACCTTGTTTGGGCAAGTTGTCATGACATCGATCTCCATGGTGGAGTTTCGGCGGAACGCTGAAGGTGTTCTCCGGCGAATAGAGCAAGGCGAACATCTGATACTGACGTATCGCGGTCGCCCCGTGGCCCGGCTGGCACCCTGCTCGCGCCCGACCGTGTCGGCTGATGACCCGATCTATCGTCTGAGCGAACTTGCTGTGGAAGAAGGAGAATCGCTACGCAACGACGAGATGGACGCCGTCATCTATGGATGATGGCATGTCCATCGATGCTGGAGTCTTCTACCCGATACTTGTGAGCCAGGATCCGAAGCGCGGCCGTGCCGCTCGGTTGATGGCGAGTGTTGCCTGAAACCGCCGGCGTATCGGCACGGCAGACGATGTGCTCGGCAAGTCAGCAACGCTTCTCAAATCTCGTTGCGCCGCTGTTCGAATCGATTGACGCGTCCGCGGCCATCCGGATCGAGTGGATGACTCCCAGGTTCTTCAGAGACGCCTGCTCGACCGTTCTGCGGGGGCCTCGGCCTTGACGCCCTGGCGAAACGGTCAGGAACCGGCGCGAGATTGCCGGAAACCGGATCCCCCTCTACTGTCCGGATCCATGGCCACGACCCTGGAGTCAGGAACAATGGGGAAGTCCGGACGTTTCAGTGACGTCGTGACGACGTCGGATGAACTGCGTGAGATCGTGGGCGATGTCTATCCGGCTGCGGTCACCAAGGTGATCGATCATCTTGACAGCTTCTGCATCGACTTCATCCGTCACGCGCCGTTCTTCGTCATCGGTTCGGGAGGCGGTTCACGCGAGGTCGATGTCTCGCCGAAGGGCGATCCCGCAGGATTCGTGAGGGTCATCGACAGCATGACGCTGGCCATCCCCGACCGTCCGGGCAATGCCCGGATGGATACGTTCCTCAACGTGCTGGAGAACCCGAAGGTGGCCCTCATCTTCCTGGTTCCCGGGCGCAAGGACACGCTGAGGGTGGCCGGGCGCGCCGAGATCGTGGCCGACGAGACTCTCCGCCGCTCCATGACTGAACGGGGAAAGGTCCCCCGCCTTGTCATGGTCGTTCATGTCGAGCGCGCCTTCTTCCACTGCACGAAGTGCATGGTTCGCTCGAACCTGTGGAAGCCCGAGGCATGGCCGGACACCTCCGGCATGCAGAGTTTCGGCGCGGCGATCGTTGCCCAGGCGAAGCTCAAGGAGACGGCGGCCGAAGCCGACGCTTACATGAAGAGCGCCGAGCAGAACAGACTCTACTGATACCTTGATCCGCCGATGCTGACGGACCATCGAGTGCCGCCCGTACCGGTCGGCGTGAGCCCGTCACGCGTCCCTTGCCCCGGGTCCACCTCAATCAGGAGCCGGCAATGATCGCTCGGTTCCCACTCCTCGATACCGTTCATTGATCGTACGCTCACCCGTTCGTGGAAACCGCGCGAGGCAAAGGCATAGTCAAGTTGCCGGTTGGCATACTCCGCGCATCTTTGCTGCGGGATGTAACGCGTCCGGACGCTTTCAGTGTTGGCAGCCACGTCGTGTTGGAGCGTTCCAAGCCTCCCAGAGGCCAATACTCCCGCATCACGCCATACGCCATGTATCATGCGGGGCGGGTCAGGCTCACAGCGACGCGCCGTTGATACGAACGCTTTGGCCTGACCCCGAAAGGAGGGACTTGACCGATGTCGAACACGACATCCCTGTTTGATCGTGCCATACCCGTACTCGCGTCGCTGGACATCGCGGTGTCACTCGACTTCTTCCGCAAGCTCGGCTTCGACACGCAGAACTTCGACGACAACGATTATGGCATCGCGATCCGAGAGCACATTGAGATCCACTTCTGGCTCTGTGCGGACAGGCGCATCGCCGAGAACACCTCCTGTTATGTCCGCGTCAACGATGTTCACGCGCTGCGCTCTGACTTTGGCCGGCGTATCGATGTGGGTGAGGTCGTCCATACACCTTGGGGCATGGACGAATTCCATGTGTGGGACCCGAGTGGGAACCTGGTGAAATTCGGACAGGTCTCGGACAGGTTCATGTCGGCGAACGCCGCTCAGGAAGGGCTTTCGGAGCAAGCCCCCGCATAGGACCGCGGAGTACAGGGTCAGGACCGAAACCTGAGGTGAGGCGGATCGCCGATCTCAAGATCCGGGTCGTCATGCGCGTCTCGACGGAATGATGCGGAACTTCAGGGCCCCGATCTGTGGAACCTGTCGCGGCGGGGTTGTCTTCAGGTCCGGGCGCAGAGCATTCCCTTGCCTTCAGGGGATGAGGACGGTGGATCCGGTTGTGCGCCGCTCTTCCATGAGTTCGTGGGCCGTTGCGATGTCGGCGAGGTCGAAGGTCTGGCCGATGGTGACCTTCACCTTTCCGGTTCCCACCATGTCGAAGACGCGCCGGGCGCTGGCTTCGAGTTCGAGGCGCGTCGCCGTGTAGTCGTCGAGTGTCGGCCGGGTGACGAAGATCGACCCCCTGGCCGCAAGCAGCAGCATGCGGAAGGGCTCAGGTTCGCCCGAGGACTGACCGAAAGACACCAGGGTGCCGCGTGGGGCGAGGCATGCGAGACTGGATTCGAAACTCGTCCGGCCGATCGAATCGAACACCACCGGAACGCCCCTGCCGCCCGTTTCGGCACTCACCACCTCTTCGGGCGTGTCCTTGCCCCAAATGACGGGGACGTGACAGCCGTTCATGCGTGCGAGGCGCGCCTTGGCGTCGCTGGAGACGGTGCCGATCACCCGGGCGCCAAGCGCTCTCGCCCACTGGCAGGCAATGAGACCGACACCGCCAGCTGCCGCGTGGAAGACGATGGTCTGACCGCGGCGCACGGGAACGCATCGCTCCAGCAGGTATTCGACCGTCATCGCCTTGGTCATCATGGCGGCGGCAACGGTCTCTTCCATGTCTGCGGGCAGCCGCACCACCCGGGACGCATCGGCGATCATCGCCTCGGCACAGTTCCCCGGGCCTGAGAGAACGGCGACACGGTCGCCCGTGGAAAGGTGCTGGACGCCGGAGCCGACTTCCTCCACCACGCCTGCCGATTCCGATCCGGGCGTGACGGGAAGATCGACGGGATAGAGTCCCCTGCGTTCGTAGATGTCGTAGAAATTGAGAGCGATCGCGGTGTTGCGCACCCGCACCTCGCCGGCGCCGGGAGGGTCAAGGACCGTGTCGACGAGTTCCAGGACCTGAGGGCCGTCACAACGCGCGAGGCGCACGGCCCTTGTGGTCGCGCTCACGGAAGGAGAACCGTCGAACCCGTTGTCCGACGGCCCTCGAGATCGCGATGGGCTCGCTCGACATCGTCGAGAGGATAGGTCTGGTTGACCTCGATACGAACCTTGCCCGAGTCGACCATGGAGAAGAGGCGCTGTGCCGAAAGATCGAGTTCCGCGCGGCTGGCAATGTAGTGGGCGAGGCCGGGCCGCGTGTAGTAGAGCGAACCGCCGGCGGCGAGACGCGCCGGATTGAAGCTCTCGACCGCGCCTGACGACTGACCGAAGGAGACCAGGATGCCGCGTGGCGCCAGCACCTTGAGCGACGCATCGAAGGTGTCCCTGCCGATCGAATCGTAGACAACCGGAACGCCCTTGCCGCCGGTGATGTCCATCACCCGTTCGACGATGTCCTCGCTGGAGGTCACGATCGGATGGTGGCATCCGTGGTCGGATGCGAGAGCCGCCTTTTCCGCGGTCGATACGGTGCCGATCACCTGGGCGCCCAGCGCCCGGGCCCACTGGCAGGCGATGAGACCGACGCCGCCTGCCGCGGCGTGAAAGAGAATGGTCTGCCCTTCCTGAACGGGGAATGTCCGCATGAGCAGGTACTCCACGGTCATGCCCTTCAGCATCATGGCGGCGGCGGTCTCGTCCGACACGCCGTCGGGGATCCTGACCAGCCGGTCCGCCGGCATGATGCGCTCGCCGGCATAGGCTCCGGCGGTCATCGGGTAGGCAACCCTGTCGCCGATGCCAGGATTCGTGACGCCGGGACCAACCGCCTCGACGACCCCTGCGGCCTCCATGCCCAGGATCGCCGGCAAGGCGAGGGGATAAAGGCCAGAGCGTTGATAGGTGTCGATGAAATTGAGGCCGACCGCGGTCTGGCGGATCAGCACCTCGCCCGCCCCGGGTCGACCGGCATCGACCGTCTCGAGGGTCAGGACGTCGGGGCCACCGGTCCTGTGGATGCGCACGGCACATGTCATGGGTGTCTCCTTCAATCCCCGGGCGAAGTCCGGGAGGTGGTGGCGTCAGTGCACGGAATCACGGACCAGCGGACAGGTGGAGCAGTGGATGCCGCCACCGTTGAGATAGACCTTGTCGTAGTCGATCTCGATGATTTCGATGTTCATCGAGGCGAGGGTGTCGGCTGTCCGATTGGAGATGCCGCGCGGCATCACGACACGGCCGGGCCGGACTGCCAGGCAGTTGATGATGGCGTGGTTGTCCTGCGCCGTGATCTCGACGGTGCGGATGCCGAGCTCCTTCAGTTTCTCGAGAAACGCAAAGGGAAGCATGTCGGGATCGATGATGGCGACGTCGACGTCGATCATCGTCATGGCGCCGTCGATGTGGATGGAATAGCCGGTGAGGTCGACGCGCAGCAGTTCGACACCCTGCCAGGCGAGCACTTCCTCGAGCTGGCGCGCACCTTCCTCGTTCACGCAGATGGACCGGCCGATGACGGCTGTCCGGTGATTGAGCCAGGCGAAACTGCCGCCTTCCACCATGCCCGTGCCGTGGATGGTGCGCAGGACGGGCATGCCGAGGCCGGCGATCGTCTTCGTGACGTGAGCCTCCTCGCCGCGGCGGATCGAGCGCGCCAGGCGGCAGATCACGCTGCCCCCCTTGATGGCGACCGACGAATCGCGGGTGTAGATGGATTTCAGGCCATCGGGCTCGATGCTGTCCAGAAAGACCACCTCGACACCCTCGCTCCGCAGCGTGCGGACCAGGCCGTCGTGCTGGGCGCGGAACTCGTCCCAGTCGGGAACCGTGTCGCTCTGGAAGTACCAGCCCCTTTCGAGGTCTCCGAACGAACCGATCTCCTCGATCCGCCGGTTGCGGTCCACGATCTCCATCTCGGTGCCGGGACGGTGCATGAGGCACACGCGCAGGGCGCCGACATCGTTGTCGCATCCCCAGTGCCTCCCCCACACGGAGGTCTGCCCGGCTTCGCTCTCGAAGGCAGGTTCCGGGTGCGAGCCGAAGAGCTTGATGGTCTGACCGTAGATACTCGTCATGGTGCTGGCCCGGTTGTCCTTCGAGTGTGCCGTCTTTCTCACCCGCCGACAGGCACCGGGTCAAGTGTCCGCACTTCGCGGGGCCGCCGGGGAGGAATTCGCATCCTGGCAGCGGCGCGACAAATGAGAGTTGCCGAGGTGTCCCCTTCTCTGGAATGATCCTCCTCGATCATGTGACGAGGGAGTAGGTCCGACATGCGGTACGAAGCACCGCGAACACTCGCGGATGCCACCGGAATGCTGGCATCGTGCCAGGGCACCGCACGGGTCCTTGCCGGCGGCACCGATCTTCTCGTCGCCCTGCGTTCCGGTCTCATGGAGCCCGAGCTCGTTGTCGACATCAAGCGAATCCCGGGAATGGCGGACATCGTTGCCGAGGATGGCGGCTGGCGTGTCGGCGCCGCGGTTCCGGGGGCGGTGCTGGGACACCATGACGGCGTGCGCCGCGCCTGGCCTGGCGTTGTCGAGTCGGTGGAGCTGATTGGTTCGACGCAGATCCAGGGCCGCGCCACCATGGTCGGGAATCTCTGCAATGCGTCGCCGGCGGCCGACAGTGTGCCGGCGATGATGGCCGCCGGCGCCCTGGCGCGCATTGCCGGACCGGACGGCAAGGAGCGCGATGTTCCGGTCGGCGAGGTGGCGACCGGCCCCGGAGTCACCTCTCTCGCTCCGGGAGAACTGGTGACGTCGATCTTCCTGCCGGAGGCCCCGGCGCGGTCCGGGGACGCCTATCTCAGGCTCATTCCGCGAACCGAGATGGATATTGCCGTGGTCGGCGCTGCGGTCAGCCTGACCGTGGACGCAGGCGGTTGCTGCACCGCAGCGAGAGTGGTGCTTGGCGCCGTCGGGCCCCGGGCCCTGGTGGTGGAGGATGGCGCTGCGGCCATCGTCGGCACGACCCTCGACGACGAAGCCCTGGCGGCGCTCGAGAGGGCGGCCTCGGCGGCGGCCCAGCCGATTGACGACAAGCGCGGTACCGCACCCTACCGCAGGAAGGTGGCCGGAGTGCTCGCCCGCCGGGCGGCGCACATTGCGGGTATCCGAGCCGGAGAGAAATCATGAGTCTTGAGCATGTCACGACAACGGTGAACGGTGATGCGGCGGAGTTCCTGTGCGATGCGACGGAGACCCTGCTCGATGCCTTGCGCGATCGCCTCGGCCTCACCGGATCGAAGGAAGGGTGCGCATCGGGTGACTGCGGCGCCTGTTCGGTGATGCTTGACGGCCGCCTGGTGTGTTCCTGCCTGGTGCTGGCGCCAGAAGCGGACGGCCGCGAGGTCGAGACCATCGAAGGCATGGCCGGAACCGGGGAGCTCCACCCGCTGCAGACGAAGTTCCTCGAACTCGGGGCGTTGCAGTGCGGAATCTGCACTCCCGGGTTCCTCGTTGCCGCGAAGGCGTTGCTGGACGAAAACCCCGATCCCGACGAGACCGAGGTGCGCTACTGGCTCGCCGGCAACCTGTGCCGCTGCACGGGCTACGACAAGATCATTCGCGCGGTCCTGGAAACCGCCGCCGACCTGAGGGAAGAGTGAGCCATGGAACTCGAATTCACCACCCGGACAACATTCGACAAGGTCGGAACCCGTCCACCCCGCCCCGACGGCACCGACAAGGTCACCGGCCGGGCGCTCTACGGCGCTGACCTCTCCGGAGCCGACATGCTTGTCGGCAAGGTGCTGCGCAGCCCCCATGCCCACGCCCGAATCCTGGCCATCGACACCTCCAGGGCCGAAGCCTTGCCAGGCGTCAAGGCGGTCGTTACCCGCGACGACTTTCCGCATATCGGCCCGGAAGGAACGGTGAAGGGAGAGGTCGAGGAGAGTGTCTGGGACGTGGCCCGCAACGTCATGGCCCGGGACAAGGCGCTCTACGAGGGCCACGCGGTGGCAGCAGTAGCGGCGACATCGACGGCGGTGGCCCGCCAGGCGCTCAAGCTCATCGACATCACCTGGCAGGTGCTGCCCCATGTCACGGACGTCGACGAGGCCATGCGGCCCGACGCGCCCCTGGTGCACGAGGACATGATCACGGCCGGCATGGATCCGGCGCCCGAAGAGCCTTCCAACATCGCCGAGTATCGGAAGGTCGAAATGGGCGACATCGAAGCCGGATTCGCCGCTGCCGATATCATCGTCGAGCAGACATTCAGGACCGAGGCCGCACACCAGGGCTTTATCGAGCCCCATGCCTGCGTGGCGTCGGCTTCCGAGGACGGTGTCGCCGAGCTGTGGTGCTGCACCCAGGGTCACTTTTCCGTCCGCGACATGTGCGCCAACATCCTGGGCATGGATCTGGCAAGCCTGCGCGTGACGTCCTCGGAGATCGGCGGCGGTTTCGGCGGCAAGACCACCGTTTTTCTCGAGCCTGTGGCCCTCCTCCTGTCGCGCAAGTCCGGTCGGCCGGTCAAGATGACGATGAGCCGCGACGAGGTTTTCCGTGGCTCCGGGCCCACGTCTTCGACGAGCATCACGGCCCGCATCGGCGTCACCCGCGATGGCCGGATCACGGCCTGCGATGCCACCTTCAGATACCAGGGAGGCGCATTCCCTGGATCACCCGTGGGCATCGGAGCCGTGTGCGGCATGGCTGCCTACGACTGTCCGAACGTGGTTCTCCATTGCTATGACGTGGTGGTGAATCGTCCCAAGGCCGCCGCCTACCGCGCGCCGGGCGCGCCGATGGCTTCCTTCGCCATCGAATCCCTTCTCGATGAGGCCGCCCGCAAGCTCGACATCGATCCTGTCGAACTGCGTCTGAGGAATGCCGTGAAGGAAGGCGCGAGTTCCGTCTATGGCCCGACGTTCGGACGCATCGGCTTCGTGGAGTGCCTCGAGGCGGCGCGGGACCACCCTTCGCTCGAGGCTGTCCCCGGATCCAACCAGGCGCGGGGCATCGCAGCCGGTTTCTGGCCGAACTTCGGCGGCCAGACCAGCGTGACGGTCAACGTCAACACCGACGGCACCGTTCTCGTGTCGCTGGGCACGCCGGACATCGGCGGCAGCCGCGCCAGCATGTGCCTGATGGCCGCCGAGGAACTCCAGATTCCCTATGAGAGGGTGAAGGCCATCATCGCCGACACCAGTGCGCTGGGGCACAACGACACCACCGGCGGCAGCCGGGTCACCCATTCGGCGGGCCTCGCCACGATCGAGGCATCGCGCAAGGTCATCGACATCATGAAACGGCGCGCCGCCGCCATGTGGGACATCGATGTCGACGCCGTGGTCTGGGAACAGGGGTGCGTGCGCCCCTCAGGCGCAAATGCCGGCGACCACGAACCGCTGACCTTCGATGCGATTGCCGCCATGGCGTCTGCCACCGGCGGACCGATCGCCGGCCATGCGGAAATCAATGCCGAGGGCGCCGGGGCGAGCTTTGCCGTGCATGTCTGCGACCTCGAGGTGGACCCGGAAACCGGGCGGGTCACCATCCTGCGCTATCTCGCGGTTCAGGATGCGGGCAAGGCCATTCACCCCGACTACGTCGAGGGCCAGTACCAGGGCGGGGTGACTCAGGGCATCGGCTGGGCTCTCAACGAGGAGTACATCTACGGCAGCGACGGCGTCCTGCAGAACCCGGGCTTTCTCGACTACCGCATTCCCGTTGCTTCCGATTTGCCGATGATCGACACCGTCATCGTCGAAGTGCCCAACCCCGGCCACCCCTACGGCGTGCGGGGCGTCGGCGAAACGCCGATCGTGCCGCCGCTTGCGGCGGTGGCCAATGCCGTGTCGCGCGCCATCGATCGGCGCATGACCGAGACCCCGATGTCGCCTCCGCGCATACTTGCGGCCATTGACAGGGCGTCATGATCGACGTCCGGCTCGGTGCAACGCTGCGCTCCATGGCGGGAGGACGGCAGTCGTTTCCGGTCGAAGCCGGCACGGTCAGGCAGGTGCTCGAGCGTCTCGAGGGCGCCTACCCTGAACTCTCGCCGGTGCTCGATCAGGGCGTGGCGGTTGCCATCGACGGCCGCATCTATCGCGATTCGATGCTGCAGCCCGTGCCCGATGGCGCGGAGGTCTATCTCATGCCCCGTGTCGCCGGAGGCTAGCCATGGCGATCCATGAGTCCGTCACCCCGGGAGGGGCAGACTCGGTAGAGGCCTTCCACAGTGACGGCGTCGTCTGTCTGCGCGGTGTCTTTGCCGAGTGGGTCGACATGCTTCGCCTGGGGATCGAGAAGAACCTCGACGAACCGGGAGCGGACGCGAAACTCTACCGCGATGACGCCGGCAGGCTGTTCATGAGCGACTACTGCAACTGGCAGAGAATTCCGGAGTACGAGACCTTCGCGCGGCATGGGCCCGGCGCCAGGATTGCGGCCGAACTCATGAACTCCGCCACGGTCCGCCTCTTCCACGAGCACGTGCTCGTCAAGGAGGCGGGCGCCGGCCTCGGGACGCCGTGGCACCACGACCAGCCCTACTATTGCGTCGATGGCCGGCAGAATGTCTCCATGTGGGTGCCGGTGGACCCGGTGGCGCGCGACACCAGTCCGGAGTTCATTGCCGGCTCGCACCGCTGGCAGCGCACCTTCACGCCCGAGCGGTTCAACCGCCAGCCGCTCTATGGAGACGGCGACGACAACGAGCCGCTGCCCGATATCGACGCCGACCGTTCGGCATTCGACATCCGGGGCTTCGATCTCGAACCGGGCGACGCCATCTGCTTCCACTTCCTGACGGTCCATGGCGCGCCGGCGAACCGTTCCCAGGTGACGCCGAGACGGGCCATCTCGATTCGATGGATCGGCGACGATGCGCGCTTCGCGGTGCGGCCCGGTCCGACCTCTCCGCCCTTCCAGGGCGTCACCCTCGATCCGGGCGACGAAATGATCGCGCCCGAGTTCCCGCTCTGCTGGTCCCGGGCATCGTGCGTCACCTGACCACGGGCCTGAGCCGTACCCGTGTCTTCACGCCCGATGCGCGCGATACCGCTGCGGCCGTCGGCAATGCCGGGGTCGACGTGGCAGCGACGGTGACGCTGATTCTCTGGATAGAGGAAGTGTGCGGCGATCTCCTGCACCCGGCGCTCGAGGACGGCGAGGCATCCGTGGGCGCCCGGGTTGCCGTCGATCACAGCGGCCCCGCCCGGACGGCAAGGCCGGTCACCGTCGAGGCAAGGGTCGCGGCGGTCGAAGGACGCCGGATCACCTTCGCCGTGGCCGCCCGCCAGGACGGCCGCGAGGTGATGACCGGGGAGCACCACCGGGTTGTCGTTTCTCTGGCGCAGTTCCTCGAAGGCGACGGCGACTCCCGGTCCACACCGGCGGCAGGAGAGCGGGTCTCATTCTGGTTCGACGTCATCTCTCCCTGGTCCTACCTCGCCTCGCTCACCATTGGCCGGCTGGCGCGGCGCCGGGGTGTCGCCCTCGATTGGCGTCCGCTCCATCTTGGCAATCTCATGACTGCGGTCGATGGCATGAGGCCCATGGAACAGAATCCGCGGCGCCGCGCCTGGTATCTCCAGGACATCGAGGATCGCATGGCCGCCGCAGGCCTGCCCTACCATCCGCATGCCGGCCAGCCGATGAGGCCGTCGCGGGCACTGCGCTGCATGGCCCATGCCGCCGACTTAAACCTTGCAGAACCCTTCGTGGCACAGGTGATGCGCGCCTACTGGGCCGAAGGCGCGGACATCACCGATCCGGATGTTCTCCAGGAGATGGCTGACCGGGTGGGTCTCGGTCCCCGGCCCATGGCGGATATCGCCGCCGATCCCCATTACCGGGAAGTCATTGCCGCCAACACGCGCGAGGCTGCCGAGGCCGGCCTCTTCGGCGTTCCCGCCTTCATCTTCCGCGACAAGCTCTATTTCGGCAGCGACCACATGGACATGCTCGATGCAGCCATGGCGCTGCCGACGGAGACGCCATAGGCAAGTTATCTGCCGGCCCGGGGCACCCCGGAACAACCACCTGATGTCTAGGCCAGGTCAGTCCGAATGGGGCAAACCGATTGAAGTCATCTGGCTTGGAGGTCGCGACAGCGGCACTTTCCACGAGGGCCGCCGCCGCAACCGCAACCATTGCCATCGACTGGAACAACAGCCGCACGTGGCGCCAGGCCTCGAAGAACGCGGCCTGGTGCCTGCTCGGCCGCGTCATCGGTGACTTCGGCACCATCGCCTTCTTCCAGTTCACCGGAGTTCCCTGGTCGACCCTGGCGATCATGGCTCTTGCGACCTTCAATGGCCTTGTGACCTCGATCGTCATCCTGGCCCGCCAGACGGAGCTGCGGACCGCATTCCGCACGGCGATCGGCATGTCCTTCATCGCGATGATGGCCATGGAGACCATGATGAACGCGGTGGGCTGGGTGCTGACCGGCGGCGCGGAGCTGACGTGGCGGGTCGTGCCGGTCATGCTGGCCGTGGGATTCCTCACCCCGTTGCCTTACAACTACTGGCGGCTGAAAGCGCTTGGGAGAACATGTCGCTGAAACGAGTCTCGGTCCTGCTCGCCCTGGCGGCTGCCGTCGGCATCGTCGGCTATGTCCATTTCGGCCAGAGCGACGACACTGTCGGCAGCGGACCGCCGATCGTGACGATCAGCGTGCCGGAAGCCCTCTCGGCGCAGGCGCTGGCCGGACAGAAGACCTGGGACGCCAACTGCGCGTCCTGCCACGGCCGCCATGCGGTGGGACAGGAAGGGGTCGCCCCGCCGCTGGTCCACATCATCTACGAGCCCGGCCATCATGGCGACGAGTCGTTTCAGCGCGCCGTCGCGCTCGGTGTGCGGGCCCATCACTGGCCTTTCGGCGACATGGCGCCGGTCGAGGGTCTGAACCGGCGCGACGTGGCGGAGATCATCGCCTATGTCCGCGAACTCCAGCGCGCCAACGGCATCCGATGAAGGGGCACCGGTGAACGCGACCCTGAGGCCGGTTGGAACGCACGGTCGGAGACGACGGCACCTCCCCGATCCCGCTCAAGGGCCCTACCCGCGGCGTGCGAGGATGATCCCGGCAAGGGCGATCAGCATCATGCCGATGGCTACCATGACGGTCGGGACGTCACCGAAGACGAGGTAGCCCAGGGCCACCGCCACCAGGAGGGAGGAGTACTCGAAGGGGACGACAAAGCTCGCCTCTCCCTTGCGGTAGGCGAAGATGATGAGGAAGTGGGCGGAGCCTGCGAGCAGGCCGGCCAGAACGATGAACCAGAGGTTGATTCCCCCGGCCATCTGCCAGGTGCCGGGGACGACCAGAACCGGCACGAGACCCGTCAGGGCAAAGGCGACGGTGGTGTAGAAGGCGGTCACCGGCGCCGGCTCCGTCGCCCCAAGGCGTCGCGCCAGCAGCACCGTGACGGCCACCGAGATGGCTGCGCCAATGCCCCACAGCGCCGCCGGCCGGAAGGCGTCGCTCCCCGGCTGTATGATGACGAGGGTACCTGCGAAGCCGACGGAGATCGCCGCCCAGCGGACCAGCGAGACCCTTTCCCCCAGGAAGATGCGGCTCAGGATTGCCACGATGAACGGTGACGAGTAGGTGACGGCTGTGGCATCGGCAATGGGAAGCTCCTGAATAGCCCGCAGGAAGAAGGTGTAGGCCAGTGCCATAGCCATACCGCGACAGGCCTGTCCCCAGGGGCGCCGGGTCCTGAGGTAGCGCCAGGTGCGGCTAAGGGAGAGCGCGACGAAGACCGGCAGGAACGCGACGCAGCTTCTCAGCAGTATGAAACTGAAGGGATCGATGTCCTGCGTTACCGTCTTGGCGAAGACGTCGCAGACGGTCAGCAGGCAGACACCGGCGATCACCGAGGCAATGGCAAGTCCGGGCTGGTCATTCATGGCAAACGCGGGCGCCGGTGGGGACAGGCGGTTTAACCCGCCTTGACTTTGCGGACAATTGCGGGTGTTGTTCCGCAGCCGGTGCTGAGTGAGGGTGTGTGAAGAAGTCCGTTTCCCGGTTCCAGACGAGCAGTCTTGATGACCTGAAATCTGTCCTTGTCGATTCCGGCGTAAGGTTTCTGCTGCCTTCCTACGTCGACATGCACGGCGTGTCGAAGTCGAAGATGGTGCCCATAAGTCACTTCGACCGGGCCATGGAAGGCTCGGAACTGTGCACCGGTGCAGCGGTCGAAGGCGTGCCTCAGGATATCAGCGACGAGGAAGTGGCGGCCCATCCGGATCCCGCTTCGTGCACAATCCAGCCGTGGATGCCCGATGTCGCGTGGTTCGCCAGCAATCTCCATTGTGAGGGAAAACCCTTCGAGCCATGCAGCCGGAACATTCTTGGCCGTGTCGTCAGCGAGGCTGAATCCCTTGGTCTCGGCATGAATCTCGGTGTCGAGACGGAGTTCTTCGTGTTCCGTGATGATGGTTCGCTGTGCCAGCCGATGAGTCCGCGGCACAATCTTGACAAGCCCGCCTACGACACCTCGCGATTGCTGGACAACATCGGCTGGATGGGCGAACTCGTCGACGCCATGAATGCGCTGGGCTGGGACGTCTACAGCTTCGATCACGAAGACGGCATCGGCCAGTTCGAGATCGACTTTTCCTATGCCGACGTCGTGACCATGGCCGACCGTGTCGTCTTCTTCCGCCGCATGGCCAACGAGTTCGCGAGGCGCCATGGCGGCTTTGCGTCCTTCATGCCCAAGCCCTTTGGCGACTACGCCGGCAGCGGCGCCCACTTCAACATGTCGCTCTTCGATGTCGCCAGCGGCGACAATCTGTTTGTTACGGACGACGACCCCAGAGACTGCGATCTCTCCGCGCTGGGCTATCACTTCGTTGCCGGGCTGCTGCGCCACCTGCCCGCCATATCGGCGGTGGTGGCGCCGACGGTCAACAGCTACAAGCGCCTCATCCTCAAGGGCAGCAATTCGGGGTTCACCTGGGCGCCCGTCTTCTGTTCGTACGGCAACAACAACCGCACCAACACCATCCGCATCCCCGGTGGTGGAGGGCGCGTTGAACTGCGCCTCGCCGACTCGTCCGGCAATCCCTATCTTGGCGCCGCCATGGTGCTGGCGGCTGGCCTCGAGGGCATTCGCGAAAAACTTGATCCCGGTGAACCGCACCGCGAGAATCTCTATGTCACCACCGAGGACGAGCGCCGCAAGACCGGCGTCGACACCCTGCCGCGCACGCTTGGCGAGGCTCTTGATGCCTTTGCGTCGAGCGATCTGGCGCGCAGGACGTTCGGAGAAACCATGTTCGGGGCCTGGCTCGCCTACAAGCGGGACGAGTGGCTGGCCTATCTCAACCATGTCAGCGAATGGGAGCGTGACCGGTACCTGCGCTTCTTCTGACATCCGCGGCCCGGCGGCCGGCTAATCCGAGGAGGAGCCGGAAAGGGAGCATTCAACACTGGAAAGAGGGTTCAACTACATGACTCCTGAAGAACTTCAAGCGGCAGTTGAGTGGTCGACGAAGATCAGTGCCGAAGGGTACTACTGGTGGTCGATCGGTCTCATGGTCGCCATTCATGCGGGATTCCTGATGTACGAGATGGGAGCTTCCCGGGTGAAGAACACACTGGCGTCGGGATGCAAGAACATTCTCGCCTTCGCCTTCATCATTCCGACGATGTTCATGTTCGGCTGGTGGGTCTATCTCGCCTTTCCGCACGGCATCGTCCCCAACATGGAGTACGGATTGTTCGGGGAACCGTGGAACGAGTTCATGGGGCCCAATCTCTCCGACAACATCACCGGTGTCATCTGGGGCGCCTTTGTGCTGTTCTCGGCCACCACCGCCTCGATCATGTCCGGGTCCGTCATCGAACGCATCCGCATGGGATCGTTCATCATCCTCGCCGTGGCCCTGGGCTCCTTCGCCTGGCTGATTGGCGCCTCGTGGGGATGGCATCCGGAAGGCTGGCTGGTTACCGAATTCGGTTACCATGACGTCGGTGCGTCCGGCGTGGTGCACATCATCTCCGGCTTCTTCGCACTTGGCGTGCTGATCAACCTCGGTCCGCGTATCGGCAAGTTCGGTCCCAATGGCGAGATCAACAATCTCCAGGGCCACAGCGTGCCGATGACGATTGCCGGCCTGATGATCATCATCATCGGTTTCGTTGGCTTCATGGGCGCCTGCCTGCTCTACAACGGCACCGGCCAGTGGGGGAACATCTACGGTGGCCCGACGACGCTTTCGGCGTGGTCGTTCAACCTGTTGATGAGCTTCGGTGGCGGAATCATCGGCGCCTACGCGGTCACCCGTGATCCATTCTGGATGATGTCGGGGGCGCTCGGCGGCATCTTTGCGGCCGCTGCCGGCCTCGATCTCTACTATCCGCCACTGGCTTTCGCCCTCGGCTTTGCCGGCGGTGTCCTGATTCCCTATGGCCAGCGCTTCCTCGAGAAGTTGCGCATCGACGACGCGGTCGGCGCCGTGTCGGTGCACGGTTTCTGCGGAATCCTCGGTGTCCTGGCCTGTGGCATCTTCCTCGACGGCTATCCGGCCGTCTCGGAGTCCATACCGGGCATCACCTTCTGGGGTCAGCTTGTCGGTTGCGTGGTCATGGTTCTCATCGGCTTCGTGCCGGGCTACGTGCTGTCGTTGATTCTCAAGATGCTGGGCATCCTGCGTGCAAGCGACGAAATCCAGCAGGTCGGCATGGATCTGGAGATTCCGTCTCCTGCCTATCCCGAGCAGATCACCTCACATCTTCACTGGCGCGGCTGAGCTGCGTTCAGGGCAGATAATCTGAAAGGAGAACTATCATGTTTGGTGGAAGTCCGATCGAGTCCTGGGAAGGAGCCGCAGCGATCTACAGTTATGCCGGATCCGGTGGCGTCCATCTTTTCCTGTGGATTTCGGTCCTCCTGTGTGTCGGCACGGTCGTCGCGTCGATCATCGCGGAGAACCGTGCAGAGGCAGAAGCAAAGCGTCTGCAAGAGGAACAGAAGTAACCACTTGTTCGAAGGGCAGCCGGCTCCGGCCGGCTGCCCTCCGGATTCTACATGACGCCCACGAGGCGCACGGCATCGTAGACCGCGGCGTGAATGTTGCGGCTCTCGACGGCATCGCCGAGGCGGAAGAGCTGGAAGGCGCCCTCGGAGTTTCTGCGGATCTCCTGGGGCCGGCGCTGGATCAGCGCCTCGTAGTCCACCTCCCCGCGATTGACCGACTGGTCGCGCAGTTCGAAGTAGAGATCATCGGCGGGAAGGGTACCGTGCTCGATCACCACCTGATCGACCAGGCGCTCGCCGATGTCGCCCCCGGTAAATTCGCTGAACAGCGTCGCCCGCAGGCGGTTGCCCCGGCGTTCCAGTCTCGAGATCCTGGTGTTGATCGTGATGGTGACGCCGTGCTCCTGGAAGAATTCGGCGTAGGGAGCATGGGTGAGCGCCCCCAGTTCGGGCGCGAACGTGCGTTCCGGCGAGACGATCTCCACCCTTGAACCCGCGTCGGCCGCCAGCCAGGCGGCCTGCATGCCCGGCTGATGGCCGTTGTCGTCGAAGACCAGAACCTCGGCCGCCGGAGAGACGGTTCCGGCAAGCAGGTCCCAGGAACTGACGGCTAGACTGGAACCCTCGTCCAGGATCTCCTTGTTGGGTACGCCGCCCGTACAGACAAGAACGATGTCGGGGTCGAGGGCCAGCACGTCATCCGCATCCGCCAGCACGTTGCAGCGCACGTCGATACCCAGTCGCGTCAGGCGGGCAAGGCGCCAGTCGACGATGCCGATCAGGTCCTTGCGGTTGGGCGTGCGCGCCGCCAGGAGAATCTGGCCGCCAGGCCGGTTGGCCGCCTCCAGCACGACCACCTCGTGGCCCCGTTCGCCGGCGACGCGGGCGGCTTCAAGGCCGGCCGGTCCGGCGCCCACCACGACGATGCGCCGTCGAGGTCCCGAACGCGGTTCCACCAACTGCGGCAGCGAGGCTTCGCGGCCCGTCGACGGATTGTGGACACAGAGCGCACCGGTTCCCGCATAGACGCTCTCGAGGCAGTAGGTCGCGCCGACACAGGGCCGGATGTCGTCCTCGCGACCCTCGACGATGCGGTTGACGATATGGGGATCGGCGATATGAGCCCGGGTCATGCCCACCATGTCGAGCTGGCCGGTGGCGATGGCGTGGCGCGCCGTGGCGATGTCGGCAATCTTGTTGGCGTGGAAGACCGGAAAGCGTGTCTCGGCACGGATGCCGCCGGCGAACTCGAGGTGGGGAGAGGCCGCCATGCCGGCCACCGGGATGATGTCGGTGAGGGCCCGGTCGTGGTCGATATGGCCCTTGATGACGTTCAGGAAATCGATCTTGCCCGTGGCGATGAAGCGCCGGGCGATCTCGAGGCCCGCCGCGCGCCCGTAGCCCTTGCGCCAGTCCTCGTCCAGGGACATGCGCAGCCCGACGATGAAGTCGGGGCCGACGGCGCCGCGCACCTCGTCGAGCACCGCCATGGCGAAGCGCAGCCGGTTGTCGAGACTGCCGCCCCACCCGTCGCCGCGACGGTTGGTGGCAGGGGACCAGAACTGGTCCATCAGGTGGCCGTAGGCCTCGAACTCGAGGCCGTCGAGTCCCGCTTCGGCCATGCGCGCGGCAGCCAGTCCATAGTCCCGCACGACCCTCTCAATGTCCCAGTCCTCCATTTCCTTGGGAAAGGCGCGGTGGGCCGGTTCGCGCACCATGGAGGGCGCCAGGACGGGGAGCCAGTGCTCCTTGTTCCAGTTGGTCCGCCGCCCAAGATGGGTGAGCTGGATCATCACCGCCGTGCCGTGGTCGTGGCAGGCATCGGCGAGCCGGCGCAGGCCTGACACCACCTCGTCCTTCCACGCCTGGACGTTCATGAAGGCCTGGGCCGAATCCTTCGAGACCACGGTGGAGCCGGCGATCATGGTGAGAGCGATGCCGCCCCTGGCCTTCTCCTCGTGGTAGCGCACGTAGCGCTCTCCCACGAGACCGTCCTCGGTGTAGCCCGGCTCATGCGCCGTCGACATGATCCGGTTCTTCAACTCGAGATGTTTCAGGCGGTAGGGCTGCAGCAGGGGGTCATTCATGGGCCTGGATCCACACAATTCACCATGCATAACACACTTCGCGGAGCGGTTGATCCGGCGGTATGTCCTGTCCCACATGTACCAGGGTACCCGTCTCCCGGCACATGACGTCGCCCGTCAGTCAACCAACCATGGGCACGTACATGTCATGTCACAGGAGAGTTGATCGACGGTCTTTCACGCGCATCGATCCAGCGTTCGTGGCGATGAGGACCGCCGCGGCACTTCTGGCGGTTTTCGACCTATGGCACGATTTCGAATGCCCTTTCGACTTTCGCGATGGAATTTCGACGGGGCCTGAAGGGTTCCGGTTCCTTCCGACTGATGGAACCGAGCTGCGAAGCATCCGGGCGTTCCGTGACCGCCGTGCCGGTCACAGCAACTGGGTGATCGACGCCCCGAACCAACAGGCAGGATGGCAACGGGCTCGCGGCCCGCGTCTCACCCGTGATTGCCGTGCCCTCCTTCTTCGCCCAGACTTGTGCGTCAGGGCCAGCGAAGAGGACGGACCATGAGTGGACGGCTTGACGGGAAAACCGCGCTTGTAACCGGGGGAGGACGCGGAATTGGAGCCGGCATCGCGAGGGTTTTCGCAAGCGAGGGCGCGCGGGTCGTGATCGCGACACGCACCGTCGGCCGCGGGGAGACGGTGGCCCGTGAGATCTCGAAGGCTGGAGGAGTGGCCTGGGCGATGGCGACCGATGTTGCCGATGCGGACCAGGTCAGGACAATGATCGCCGATGCCCGCAAGCGCCTCGGCGCAATCGACATCGTCGCCCACAACGCTGGCGTTTTCCCGTCATCAACGATTACGAGGATGAAAGAGGCCGAGTGGGATCACGTGCTCGATACGAACCTCAAAAGCCTCTTTCTGATCACGAAGGCGGTTCTGCCCCACATGGTTCGCCGCCGCTACGGGCGGATCGTCGTGACGTCATCGATCTCAGGCCCGCGGGTGGCCATGCCCGGGTGGAGTCACTACTGTGCCTCGAAGTCCGGTGTGAACGGCTTCATCAAGGCCGCGGCCCTGGAAGTTGCCCGGCAAGGTGTCACCCTCAACGCCGTCGAACCCGGCAACATCCTGATCCGCCGCCCCGGTTCGCGCGAGGCGCGTGAACATGAGGACACGATGGTCCCCGCCATTCCCATGGGAAAGCTCGGCATGCCCGAGGACATCGCCTATGCGGCGCTCTATCTCGCCAGCGACGAGGCGCGCTACGTGACCGGCCAGACCATCGTTGTCGACGGCGGCCAGATCCTTCCTGAAAGCCAAGCCGGAGTGCTCTAGCACGGCATCCGTCTGGAGTGGCTTCTCCGCCACGAGCGGAGACAGCGGCCGCCGCATTGGTGCTTCCGGAGAAGACGGGCCTTATGTTGGAGTCGACCATGCCCACACCCGACGGGATGCGCCTGACTCCAGTACGGGACATGACGCCGGAAGACGCCTGCGAGTTGCGTCCGATAGGGGGGTGTTCCGGGACGCCCAGTGGAGGCAATCGCCAATGTGTGTGCTGTCTCGTTTGGTTTCAGTCACATGGGCCGCGTCGGAACGTCGACGAGTTTTCCGCGCGGAATCTGTCGTGCCTTGTCGTAGAATGGGAGTTCGACCAGTTTCGCTTCGTGGGACGAGCCGTCGCGACAGCCGACGTTGACTATGGCGCCAGGCCCGATACCGGATTTGTCGAGCAGAACATATCCGACACTGTGTCCAAGGTACGGTGACACAGCAGCAGCCGTGATGACTCCGATCGTCTTGTCGTCCTGTTGCACCGTTCCCGAAACAACCATTTCGCCGCTCAGGCACTTCACCCCGTATTGGCGCCGTCCCTTGGGTGCTGCGCCAAGGGCTTCCTTGCCAAGGAAATCACCCTTGGCCTCGTCAACAAAGCGGCCAAGGCCCACGTCATAGGGAGTTGTAGAGCGGTTGAAGTCTGAACCGGCATTGAGAATCCCGGCCTCGATTCGGCGAGGGTTTGAGGCATCGACGGGCATCATGTCCAGTCCGAACGGTTCGCCATGCTTCTGCAAGTGCTCCCACAGCGCATCCGGGTCGTGATGTGGTTCGGTGTAGAATTCCCATCCCAACTCGTTGGTAAAGCCGGTACGGGTGATCACGAACGTCTGTCCGCCCAGGTCGACACGCGCCACGCCAAAGTAGGTGAAGACGTCCGGCACACCGCAATTGCTTGCAGCCTGAAGAAACTCCAGTGAGTTGGGACCCTGTACTTGGGAAACGAACACATCCGGATCTGCAATCTTCACATCCATGCCGATTGAATGCGCGCGGGCCCAGCCATAGAAGTCACCGTCCGCCTGGACGTACCAGAACACATCGGTATCGAGTCGCACGACAATGCCGTCGACAAGCATTCCACCGTCTTCGTAGCAGACCAGGCCGTACCCGCACCGGTTGACCGTCAGCTTGGTGATGTCGCGCGTGAGCAATTTGTCAAGGAGGCGCTCGGCATCGGGTCCTGCGAATTGCAGCACGTATTCGCCGGTATGCTGCAAACCGACCTTTTGACGGAGTGTCCAGTACCCCTCTTCGACAGGCCGTTCGTCGAAACAGACCACCATGAGACGCCTGTTGTAGACGCAGTAGTGCGGGCCGAGGGGTTTCTCGTGGTCATGAAACGGATGCCGGGTCAACGAGAAGTCCCAACCTGCGCCGGGCCTTGTCGTAACGAGGTCTCTGGTATCTCTGTCACTGGACCGCATCGCTCTACCCCTCCCGTTGCCTGATGATCCCGTCGTCTGGCGAATCTTCGAAGTTCTCGCGTTTGATGTTTCCTCTGCACTCAGCCAGCCCGTCCTGGCCATAAGAACACTCTTAACAGAGGGTAGTCGACTCGCTGAATCATTTGATCTCCCAATGAAATTGAGAAATACTCAATTCCATGAGTGATTGGATGCCATCTTTGAATGCGCTCCGGGCTTTCGAGACGGTGGCCCGGAACCTCAGTTACAGCGTTGCCGCCGAAGAGTTGCGGGTGACTCCGGGTGCGGTGAAACACCTAGTGTCCAAACTGGAAGAGGCCCTGGACGTGAAGCTCGTCGAACGCCGCGGGCATCGGCTGGAGCTGACGCCGGTCGGACAGGCCGGACAGACAGACGTTTCGCTCGGGATGCGTCATCTGTCTGATTCTGTCCGGAGAATGCGAGCCTTCCGCGCAAACAGGCGTCTGATCATATCGGTAGAGGCATCGCTGGCTACCACCTGGCTCGCCTCCAGACTGAATGCGTTTCTGGCGCGGAACCCGGACATCGACGTCCTTGTCGATGCCTCCCAGAGGGTGTTTGATCTCAAGCGATCCGGTATCGACATCGCCATCCGTTACGGTGTCGAACAAGAGGATGGCCTGATCTCAGATCGACTCTTCGAGGACCTGGTCTTTCCCGCATGCAGCCCGACCGTTGCCAACACCCATCCCGGGCTTCGGACTTTGAGCCAGCTGGGAACGGTGCCGCTGATTCACTGGGACACATCGCATATGCCTTGGGCGCTCGCCACACGTCGCTGGTTCTCGTGGGAAAGCTGGCTCGAGAATGCGGGTATCGACGGTGTGGACACATCCAGAGGCAAGCGTTTTAGTGACTATGGTCTGGCCGTTCAGGCGGCCATATCCGGGCAGGGTGTCATTCTGGCAGGCTGGCCGGCGCTGATGGACACTCTGGAAGAAGGGCTGCTGGTTTGTCCGTTCGGGGACAGCATCGTCGAAACCGATATCGGGTTCGACCTGGTAACGACTGTTGATGCAAGACAGCGACCGGAAGTCAGCGCTTTTTGTGAGTGGCTCCTGGAGACCGCGTCGGCGGTCACACCATTCGGCCAGCGTTGTTCGCCGTTGGCGCTAGCCGGCTGTTGAAGAGCGCACCTTCCGGCCCGTGAAGCGGTGTGAAGGCCAGTATCGATGCCGGGAGTCTTGATCCGACGCCTCTCGCTCCTCTGCCCGAACCGCAGAGCATGGGAGCCCCATCGCAGATGATGCGGTGGTGCACGACGTCGACGGCCACCAGGAAGGGCAATCGGTGCAAGTCGACACTGGCAGTGGATATGCCTGACTCTTGAAACCGGCAGGGATCCTGCTTGACGTGTTCCGCTAGCGTTTGCGAGATTGACCGGTATGAAAGCGACGATCGTAGTCTTGGGAGCTTGGCGCTTGGACCGGTAACGGACTCCAAACCGAGACCCTGTGCGCCTCCGACCACAATCGGGGGCTTTTTTTTGCCTGATCTGACGCTTGTCCCGAGATCTGGGATGGAGAGAACAGATGCCACGAAGCGACCTGAATACACCAAGGTTCATGACGCTGATTGTGCTGAGTGGCCTGTCGGTCCTCTCGCTCAACATGTTCCTGCCATCGCTTTCGAACATCGCGACGGACTTTGCGGCACCCTATGTTCTCGTCAATCTGGCCATAGCCGGCTACGCCGGGGCTACAGTGGCCCTGCAGCTGATCGCCGGTCCGCTTTCAGACCGCTTTGGGCGTCGGCCTGTGATGTTGGCCGCGCTATTCATTTTCTGCCTGGCGTCCCTCGGTTGTGCGTTGGCCACCGATGTCTGGACATTTCTGCTGTTTCGCATGATTCAGGCGGCCATCATTTCCGGCTATACAGTGTCGCTCGCCGTCGTCAGGGATACCGCCGACTCGCAGCGCGCGGCGAGTCTGATCGGCTATCTGGCCATGGCCTGGGCCATGGCCCCGATGCTGGGGCCGATGCTCGGCGGCCTCTTGGACGAACTCTTTGGTTGGCGCGCCAGCTTCTGGGTTTTTCTGGGCTTCGGCATGTTTGCCCTGGCCCTTTGCTGGATCGATTTGCGCGAAACCAACCAATCTCCTTCCGAGACACTGACAAAGCAGTTTCGGGCCTATCCCGAACTGCTGCGCTCGCACCGCTTCTGGGGCTATGCGCTCTGTCGACGCGCCAGCGGGCACAGGCGGTGCCCTTCATGGCCTTCTCAGGGTCTCGTAGAGCGTCCGGGCACCGGCGGCTTCTACGCCTTTCTCGGCGGCGCCCCCTCGCCCCGTGCCATGATCCGGGTGGTCGCCAGCACGCTGTTCGATGTGCCCCCTGCGCTGCTAGGAGTGTACATCGGGAGCATCACGGCAGGATTTGTGCTTGGCAGCTATGTTTCCGGCCGCCTCGCCGCACGATTCACGCTCACCGCCATGATGCTGGGCGGGCGGATCATCGCTTGCCTCGGCTTGATCCTCGGACTGTTGGTCCTGGCGTTGGGGACTTTGCATGAACTGACCCTGTTCGGTGCTTGCATGTGCGTCGGCATTGGCAATGGCATCACCATGCCGAGCGGCAGTTCCGGGGCCATGTCAGTACGACCAACCCTGGCCGGAAGCGCCTCGGGCCTGTCCGGCGCACTGACCGTGGCGGTGGGGGCGGTGATCGCGGCGGTCACCGGGGCCATCTTGACGGCGCACACGCAGACGGTCATGATCGTTGAGGCCTCGTAGCCCCGGGCCAGTGCTGCGCCACCAGGGTCGTCATGATGCCCTCACGATAATCGGCAAATGCGGCCTACGGGTTGCTGGGCATGATGCTCTTGTCTTCAGCCTTGGGTTTGGCAGCGGCACTGTACGTGCTGTGGCTGGATCGATCGGAAACACGGCTGTGCCAGTCAAACCTCTGACTCACCGGAGCGCCAACCGGAACGTCATAGGGTCTCAAGCCGGTGGTCGCTTCAACGCAGGACGGTGGAGTCCTGGTGTCCTCGGACTCACAATGGCTCGGAATTCCCGTGACAGACACCCTCGACGAGCGGCGCGGCACGTCGTCGTACGGAAGGCGCCATGTTATGTTTGCGTGTGCTGCAGCAGGATCTTTCGTGACCACCCCGGTGGCTCGCGAGGGAACGCCGGGGATGACGGGAGAGGCCGGACGATGCCGGATACACGAACGATCGGAATTCTGCCGGTCAATGACACGAGTAACGGCTGGAGCCGCATTCTCGGGCCACGGACACCTCGTGCTCCGCTTGCCGGGGATGTGGTGGCCGATTGGGCGGTCGTGGGAGCGGGATGGGCCGGTCTGGCGGCGGCGCGCCGTCTCGCCGAAAACAGGCCGGATGACAGCATCGTCCTTGTCGAGGCGGACGAGACTGGAGAGAACGCGTCGGGTCGCAACAGCGGCTTTGCCATCGACCTTCCCCACAACGTCGGCGATTCGCTGGCCGAACTCGAGGGCAGCCATCGCTTCATGGCCCTGGCGCGGGCCGCCATCGATCACCTCGACGAAGCCGTCAGAGAACACGGCATCGATTGCGACTGGAGCCGGCGAGGCAAGTACCATGCCGCCCGTTCGGAACGCGGAAAGAGGGAGATTCTCGAGCCCTTCGCCCGGGAGCTCGAGGCGCTTGGCGAGCCATTCCGCTGGCTGGACCGGGATGCGCTAGCAGATGAGGTCGGGACACCGGCGTTCCACGCGGCGGTCCATACGCCGGGCTGCGTCCTCTTCAATCCGGCGGCGCTGACCCGCGGCCTGGCCGATCACCTTCCCGAGGGGGTCCGCCTCTACGAGAACACGCCCGTCACGTCGATGACGCTGCGAAACGGTGTGGAACTCGCGACACCGGAAGGCAGCGTGCGGGCGGCGCGCATGATTCTTGCCACCAACGGCTTTGCCCGCGAGTTCGGGTTCTTCCGGCGCCATCTCGTGCCGATTGCCGCCCATGCCAGCCTGACGCGTCCCTTGAGCGAGGCGGAGCGGCAGGCGCTCGGAGGCGAGGACGACTGGGGAATCACGCCGGCCAATGCCATTGCCGGCGTCACCATGCGGTTCACCAGGGATCACCGGATCCTGATTCGCCAGGGGTTTCGCTACTCACCGGAGTTGCGGATCACCGGATCGGAGCAGCGGGCGGCACGGCGTGACCACGAGGCCTGTTTCCAATCCCGGTTTCCCATGCTTGGCGGCGTGACGATAGAGCATACCTGGACCGGGTTCATTTGCCTGTCGCGCAACGGTGCGCCGGGCTTTGGCCAGGTCGCCGGCAACGTCTGGGCCGCCGTTTGCCAGAACGCGGTAGGCGTCACCAAGGGCACCATCGGCGGGTTGCTCGCCGCCGACATGGCGAGCGGGCGCGACAACGACCTCATCTCCTACATGGAGAGTCTCGGGACTCCCCAGGCGCTGCCCCCTGCCTTCCTCACGCGTCTCGGCGTCAAGCTGCGCCTGGGAGGAGAAGTCTGGTTCAACCGGCACGAGAAGTAGGGGAGGCGGCTTCTCACTCGATGCTCTCCAGGAGCGTTCCGACCCGCCCGTATTCGCTCGTCGACGGCTCGAAGAGATCCCTGAGGCGTGTCCACCTCTCGCGGGCTCCGTCGGTATCGCCCTTGAGCGCCGCCGCCAGGCCGGTGACGTAGAGGGCATGGGGGTTGGCGGGACGGTCTTCGAGAACCCGCTCCATGTCGGCCAGCACGCTGGCGGAAACACCTGTCGTCCGGTCGACGGGCGCGGCGACCGCGGCCGCAAAGCCGTCCACGAGATCAGAGTCACCGGGCGCGAGTTCAAGGGCCCGCTCGTAGGCTAGGCGGGCCTTCGGCCAGTCCTCCAGCACGGTGTAGGAATGGGCGAGGCGCTTCCATCCCTCGAGGTCGTCCGGCTCATCCTCGAGCCGCCGGGCGAGGCCCTCGACCATGCCCGTGATCATGGCCTGGGTGTCGTCTCCGGAGTCGCCTGTCGTTCCCCCGGCATCCGAGATGTGACGGCGCAGTTCACCGATCCAGGGCGCGTCCGCTGGCGAATCGTCGAGAAGATCGCGCCAGACAACCAGCGCGCCCCCCGCATCGCCGGCCTGCGCCAGGGCAACGCCGCCATAGAAGCGCGCCACCGGCTGACTGGCGTCGATGCCGAGGGACTGCGCGAACAGGAGCCGGGCTGCGGGAGTCACAAGTCCGCCGTGGGCGAGCACGATGAACTCGCCCTGCCGGGCGAGAAGCTCCGCATTGCCGGGATCCAGGACAGCCGCCTCGGCCATGGCGAGTGCCGCCTCGTCATAGCGTCTGGAGAGACCCTGGGCATTGGCGATCCAGATCCAGGCATCGATATCCGTCGGCTCCTCGACCAGGCGGCTCCGGGCGCGCTCCAGGTGAGCGGCGAGTTCGGGGTCACCGCTGGCGACATCGCGGCCAGCAAGGGGCCGGTCGGCCAGATGCGGCGATCCGATTGCGGCATAGATGGCGATCGCTCCGGCGATGACGGCAAAGGAGATCGCAACGACCAGGCCGCGGCCTCGCAAGCCATCGCTTGGTGAGAGAAGGGGCAGTGCCAGCAGGACGAGGGCCGCCGCGATGATGTTGGCGAACGCCAGATGGATCACGGCCCGTTCCCGTTCCCTGTATGCCGATTGCGGCGCAAGGCGAAAAAGACCACCAGGGCGCCTCCCGCGAGTGCCACCAGCGGTGCTCCCCAGAGAATCACGGTGTCACCGCGCAGCGGCGGCTTGAGCAGCACGTAGTCACCGTAGCGCTCGACGATCCAGGCGACGGCCGCCTCGTCGCTGTCCCCCGCCTCGATACGCTGGCGCAGGATCACCCTCAGATCGCGTGCCAGGGGCGCATCGGAATCCTCGATCGACTGGTTCTGGCAGACCAGGCAGCGCAGTTCGCGGCCCAGATCGCGAGCACGGGCTTCCATGGCCGGGTCGGCGAGGATCTCGTCCGGCTCCACGGCATGGAGAGGCTCCGGTGCGGTGAGGAGCAGCAGGCCGGGAAGAAGGAGGGCGCGCAGCACGGCACGCCAGCCGACCCCGCGAGCCCGGCGCCGCCGACCGCCGATCATGGTGGCCCCCCTCTCCGGCGGACGAGGCCGATGGCGCCTCCTGCCGCCATCAGCAAGGCGCCGCCCCAGATCCACGGGACCAGGGGGTTGTGGTAGAGGCGCACGACATGGGCGCCGTTGCCGACGGCATCGCCTATGACGACATAGAGATCGGCGAAGAGCGTGGTGTGAATGGCGGCTTCCGTCGTCTGCGTCGCCTGGACGAGGTAGGAGCGCCGTTCCGGTTCGAGGCGGGTGATGTGGCGTCCGTCGGCCGTCACCAGGAACGACCCGCGTTCGGCATCGTAGTTGGGTCCCGCAACCATCTGCGCTCCCTCGAAGACGAGCGTGTACCCGGCGACATCCTGGCGATCGCCTGCCGCCATGGTACGGATGATCTCGGTTTGCCACGCCGATGACGCCGTCACGCCGGCGACGAACACCGCCAGACCGAGATGGGCGAGATTCATCGCATGGGATGCTGCCGGCAGTCGCCGCGCACGTTGCCAGCTTTGCCGCAAGGGACACCTGAAGATCCTGATTCGCTCCCCGTACTCGAGGATCACCGACCCCGCGATCCAGACCGAAAGGGCGATGCCGAAGGCAGGGAGAGGCGATGACTGCAGGGTCCACCACCAGGCGACGCCTAAGGTCGCGACGGAGACCAGCGCCAGCAGTTTCAGGCGTGACAGCACGCCCGCGAGATCGGCCCGCTTCCAGGGCGCCATCATGCCGAGGGCAACGAGGATGAGGAGCGGAACCATGAGGGGGACGAAGACGATTTCGTAGTAGGGCGGCCCGACGGAAACGGTGGCGCCACTGACAACGTCGAGGAGCAAGGGGTAGAGGGTTCCCGTCAGCACCGTGAAGCAGCCTGCGGCGAGGAAGAGGTTGTTGAGGACCAGCGCGCCCTCGCGGCTCACCGGAGCGAAGAGGCCGCCTGGCCGCAGTGACGGCGCCCGCATCGCATAGAGCGCCAGGGCTCCGCCGATGGATGCGGTCAGGATGGCGAGTATGAAGACGCCGCGCGCCGGATCGACCGCGAATGCATGGACGGAGGTGAGGACGCCGGAGCGCACCAGGAACGTTCCGAGCAGGCTGAGCGAGAACGCGAGGATTGCCAGCAGGATGGTCCAGCTCTTGAGGGCTTCACGCTTCCCGGTCACGATCGTCGAATGGAGAAGGGCGGTGGCTGCCAGCCACGGCATGAAGGAAGCATTCTCCACCGGATCCCAGAACCACCATCCACCCCATCCGAGTTCGTAGTAGGCCCACCAGCTTCCCAGCGCGATTCCCGTGGTGAGAAAGGTCCATGAGGCGAGCGTGAAGGGGCGCACCCACTGGGCCCAGCGCCGGTCGACCCGGCCCTCGATGAGGGCCGCCACGGCAAAGGCGAAGGTCACCGAAAGACCGACGTAGCCGAGATAGAGAAACGGCGGATGGAAGGCGAGACCGGGGTCCTGGAGGATGGGGTTGAGATCGCGGCCGTCCACCGGCGGCGGGTCGAGGCGTTCGAAAGGATTGGAGGTGAAGAGGGAAAACGCGAGGAAGCCTGCGGCGATGAGGCCCAGGACACCGAGAACCCTTGCCTTCGTCTCCAGCGGCAGGCGGTCGCCGCGAACGGCGACCGCGAGGGCAAAGAGGGCAAGGATCAGGACCCAGAGAACGAGGGATCCCTCGTGATTGCCCCACACGCCGGTCACCTTGTAGAGCATCGGCTTGAGGGAGTGGGAGTTCTCGAAAACGTTGCGCAGAGAGAAATCCGAGTGGACGTAGGCCAGGGTGAGGGCGACGAAGGCGATCATCGTCATGGCCGCCTGGCCGAATGCGGCGCCGATCGCCAGCTTCATCCACGCCTCATGGCCGCGGGCCGCACCGGCAAGCGGCAGCGTGCCCTGCAAGAGGGCAAGGCAAAGAGCCAGGATCAGTGCAAAGTGACCGGTTTCCGCGATCAAGGCGCCCCGCTTCCCGTCAACGCAGTTTCTTCAGGTAGAGGTAGTAGGCGCCATCGCCCCCGTGCTGCGGTCTGGCCGGTGCCAGGGCGACGATGCGCCGGCGCATGGAGGGCTCGTTGAGCCACTCCGGCACCAGGCGCCGGAGCACGCCGGTGCGCTCCTCGAGCGGACCCCTTTGTCCCTTGCCGGTGATCAGCAGGACGACCCGGTGGCGCTGTTCCTGGGAGCGGGCAAGAAAGGCCTGAAGTTCCGCATGGGCGTCACGCTGGGTGAATCCATGAAGATCCAGGCGGTTCTCGATAGCCAGCTGGCCACGCCTGAAGCGATCCGCCTGACGGCGGTCGAGCCCGTCGACGGCACCGGGAACAAGCGGTCTGGCAATCGCCTTGCGGGGTGTGGCCTGAGTCGGTTGCCGGTGGCGGGTGGCGACGGCCGGCCTCTCCGGTTCCACTGGCGGCTCGGCAGCCGGCGACCGGTTCCTGAGCGGCGTCACCGAACGCGTCACCCGGCTCCACAGGGCGTCGTCATCGTCGCAGTTCATGTCAGCCTCCTGGCGAGATAGCGCCAGAACTCCCACAGGGTCCTTTCCTTGGGGCACAGGGGTCCGGGTTGGACATGATCGCTCTTCAGATTGCGGGCGATCGATTCGACGATTTGCCTGTCCTCGAGATTCACGGCCTCGAATGTCGTTCTCATGTCATCCTGGAAGGCGGCATACCCGTCGGCATCCGCCGGCACCATCGGTCGTGCAACGGTCACGCCCCAGAGCACCCTGACGTGATCGATGCCGTCGGGCTGCAACGACATCCAGAATCCGCGCGCCAGGCTGGTGGACACCACGTGACCCGGATAGATGTGCATGAGGGGAAAGCGCCGGCGAGCCTCGTCGCTGGCCTCGGGCCGGGTTTTCTCCGCCGGCCGGGTGGTTTCCATCCAGTGGATATTCCAGTCCGGTTCTCCCGGTTCACACTCAACTCCCTGGGTCGGGGTGTGGGGTTGCAGGGTTTCCCGGTGACTGGAGAAGAGGTGGTAGCTCTCCGTGAAGTTCTCGGCGAGCGTCTTCCAGTTGCAGGCCCAGATCTCGTTGGCGCGCCAGACCATGACATGGTCCGCCGGATACCACGGGGCGATTCGCGACGACAGGCTGCCAAGCCTTGATGACATTGGCGCCGCGTCGTCATCGAGCGTGACGTAGATCCATCCCTCCCAGATGTCAGTCCGCACCTGTGGCAGTGCGATGGACGAAAGATCGGACCTGTCACCGCTGAACGGCGCGCCAAGCAGGGTCCCCTCAAGATCATAGGTCCAGGCATGGTAGGGACAGACAATCCGTTCGGCGTGACCGCACCCGTCAAGAAGTCCGGCGCCGCGATGGCGGCAGATGTTGACCAGGGTGCGCAAGGTGCCGTCCCGCTGGCGGATCACCGCCACGGGCGTGTCGACGATGCGGTGGGTGATGTAGTCTCCGGGTTCGGGGATTTCGTCCACCCGGCCGACACAGACCCAGTCTTCGAGAAACAGCCGGCGGATCTCGAGGGCGGCGAAGTCCGGATCGACGTAGGCCCCGCGGGGCAATGTCACGGCATCCGCAAAGGGCCGTGCGGCAGTGTCGGCGACAGAGGCTAGAAGATCGTCGATACCAGGCATGAAGGGCGGGCCTCCGACGGCTGTCACGTCTCCTTCACGAGAACGATGTGAAGGTGTCGCGGCCCGTGCACACCGGTCTGGATGGTCTGCTCGATGTCACCCGTGCGGCTGACGCCGGTGATCATGTTGACGGTTCGGGGCAGGGACCCTGCCGAGGCACGGCCGGAGGCTCTCAGCCGGTCCCAGACGTCCTCGGCGGCGCCGACTATATCGCGTTCCTTCAGGACGGCAATATGCGTCTCCGGCAGAAAGTTCATTGTCGACGGACTGTCAGGGCCCGAGGTCATGATGAGCGTGCCCGTTTCGGCGACCGCACAGAAGGCCCGGTTGACCCCGCAGTGATCGCTGTCGAGGGGTTTGCGCCGTTCGGCGGTGACGGCCATCGCCGCCCAGTCCATGGATTCGAGATCGTCATGGGGGGCGACGGCGACGTGGGCGGGAAGATTGCGCCGGCGCAGGTAGCGGGACACTTCCGACGGCACGTCCTCGAGGCCTGACACGCGCACCACGCTTGCCTGGACTGCTTCGGCCTTCCTGACGAAGACGTCGATGAGATCGACGCCCGACGACTGGGCGCACTCCGGTTGCAGGTTGCGCCGGTGCCGTCTGAGCCTTGCCGTAGCGTCGCGCTCCCGACCGGAATGAGACGCCTCGCGAATGCGTGACAGGATGGCATGACGGGCGTCACTCATGGACGCTGTCCCGCCCTCCACCGGCTCTGGAACGTCGCACCGGCAGGGCTCGCGAGGTCTCGTGTCCGTGTCCACGCACGCGTGAAGGGCAGATGTGGCAGGTGTCCCCGGCGTCGTCCCATGGCGGCGAGGAGGCGTGTCGTGAACGAGGTGATGACGCGGTAAAGCCATGGCCGGGCAGCGATCACGGACCAAAGCTGGAGGCCGGTGCGCATGACCGGTGGCGATGCGCCGCGCTCGGCCTCCTCGTTGCGCAGGCGGCGCAGGATGCCGGGCAGGGGGATCCTCATCGGGCAGACTTCCTCGCATCGCCCGCACAACGACGAGGCGTTGGGCAGGTGGGAGGTGCGGGCGAGTCCGGCGAGGGACGGTGTCAGGGCGGCACCCACGGGACCGGAGTAGGGAGAGCCATAGGCATGCCCGCCGACCTTGGAGTAGACCGGGCAGGCATTGAGACAGCACCCGCAACGGATGCAGCGCAGGAGATCGCGGTTCGGCCCGCTCAGGAGGCCCGTGCGTCCGTTGTCGACCAGGACGACATGAAAGGCGTCGGGACCGTCATGGTCGTCATGGCGCCGGGGTCCGGCCGAAAAAGTCGTGTAGGACGTCATGTCCTGGCCGGTCGCCGAACGGGCGAGAAGGCGCAACAGGGTGGAGGCGTCCTCCAGCGTCGGGACGATCTTCTCGATCCCGGCCAGCACCACATGGACGCCGGAGAGAAGCTGGGTGAGATCCCCGTTGCCCTCGTTGGTCACGATCACCGTCTGACCTGTTTCGGCGATCAGGAAGTTGGCGCCGGTGATTCCGACGTCAGCCGCCAGAAAGCGGCCACGCAGCATCTGCCTTGCATCGGCGAGAAGACCGTCGAGATCGTCGGCTTCGCGGTCCGGGAGGTTCTTGTGGTGATGATTGAAGAGGGCACTGATCTGGCGGCGGTTCTTGTGGATGGCGGGGGCGATGATGTGGCTGGGTGTCTCGCCGGCGAGCTGCACGATGTACTCGCCAAGATCGGTCTCAACCGCCTCGATGCCGGCCTGTTCGAGCCAGTCGTTGAGGCCTATCTCCTCGCTCACCATGGTCTTTCCCTTGGTGACGGTCGATGCCCCGGCGTCGCGGCAGATCTGCAGCACAATCCGGCGTGCCTCGGCATCGTCACGTGCCCAGTGGACTGTCCCTCCCGATGCCTCGACGGCTTCCTCGAAGGCAACGAGATAGGTGTCGAGGTGATCCAGGACGTGATTCTTGATACTGACCGCCTCGTCGACGAGATCATCGAACTCCGGCAGCGAGTCCCGGGCACGGGCCCGCCTCGCCAGGAAATTGCCCCGGAGTTTGGCGAGATTGGCCTGCAGCTCGGCATCCGCGAGCGCTTCGTCGGCGCCGTCACGAAACCGCTCGCTCTTGAGCCGGTGGAGTGTCACGGATCCGGCTCGCCGATGGCAGGACCTGCCGTCTCATCGGCCAGCACCTCGGCCACGTGCCGCACCCTTATCGGCGAACCCTGACGCCGCAGGACACCGGCAATGTTGAGCAGGCAACCGAGATCGGCCGAGAGAACCGTGTCGGCGCCCGTTTCCTCGAGCCTGGCCGCCTTGTCCTCCGCCATGGCGGTGGAGATGGCGGGGTACTTGACGGCGAAGGTGCCGCCGAATCCGCAGCAGACCTCCCGGTCCCCGGCCTCCTTCAGGACCGTGCCCTCGACAGCTCCCAGCAGGGTTCTCGGAGCCTCCCGGGTGCCGGCCTCGCGCAGGCAAGAGCATGAATCGTGCCAGGTGACCGTCCCATCAAAGCGGCTTCCGGTCGTCGTGACTCCCCGGACCTCGACGAGAAAGCGGGTGAGTTCGAAGGTCCGTCGGGCGAGGACGCGGGCGCGTTCCTCGTCACGGGTTCCCTGGAAGAGGACGGGGTAGTGCCGTGTCACCATCCCGGTACATGAGCCCGAGGGCGCGACCACGTAATCATAGGGTTCCAGTACATCGAGCATGGTCCGGGCGACCTTCAGGGCAAGATGCCGCTCGCCGGAATTGTAGGCTGGCTGCCCGCAGCACGACTGCCCCGGGACCTCGACATCGCACCCGGCATCCTCAAGCAGACGCACCGCTGCAAACCCGACGGAAGGACGGAAGAGGTCGACGAGACAGGTGACGAGAAGTGCCACGCGGGGACGGGGCTCGCTCATGGTTCGGCGGAGGCCATGAGCGAGACCGCGATGGTCGCCGGCAGCAGGATCCAGGAGCGCCCCGGCGACTTCATGGCGCCGGCCATGCGGGCGGCCCGGTCGCCGGCGCCGAAAAAGATGTCGCCGCGCACCGCACCGACAATGGCGCTGCCCGTGTCCTGGGCGATCATGAGACGCTGCCACGGTGCGCCATCGGGCAGCGTCGTCTCCAGCCAGACGGGTACCCCGTATGCGATGAAGGCGTCGTCCACCGCGAGACTGCGTTCCGGCGTCAGGGGTACGCCCTGTGCCCCCACCGGTCCCTCGCCCTCGAGTTCACGGAAGAAGACATAGCTGCGGTTGACGGCCATGAGGCTGGCCGCCTCGTCTGGATGGGAGGCAAGCCAGGCGCGAATGGTCGTCATGGAAATGTCATCGGCCGCGATCTCGCCGCGCTGGATGAGTTCCTTGCCAATCGAAGTATAGGGGTGGCCGTTGCCGCCGGCGTATCCGACCAGGACCTCGCTGCCGTCTTCGAGCCGCACCCTGCCGCTCCCCTGGACATGCAGGAAGAAGGCATCGACAGGGTCGTCCACCCAGAGGAGCTCGAGGCCCATGCCGTCAAGGGCGCCGGCATCGATGGCGGCACGGTCGGGGAGCGGCAAGAGGCCGTCCGGCACCCGGTAGAGCGGCCAGCGCCAGGGCCCGCCCCTTGTCCTTGAACCCGACAGAAGGGGTTCGAAGTACCCGGTGAAGAGACTCCCGCCGACTCCGGTGACGCGCCAGGGGCGGAACCAGGTCTCGAAGAAGGCCCTTGCGTTGCCGCCAGCCGTGTTGCGGGCCAGCCGGCATCGTTCCTTCCAAAGCGAGACTGTCGCCATGGCAGGCTTGCGGCCAAGGGAGGCGTCCGGGTCCTGCCTTTCGATGGCCTCGCAGGATGTCACGAAAGCGTGCAGGGCTTCCGCGTGGTTGTCCTCGCCCCAGCCCGGGAGGTCGGCAAAGTGCGCATCCTCGAGAGCGAAGACCGGCTGACGGCCTCCCGCATGATCACAACCGGCGGCGGCGAGCATGAGACCAAGAAGCGCCGGGGTGGCCAGCCGGCGAAATCCCGCCACGTCAGGCGGGGCTGCGGGTGGCGACCAGCAGCCAGTTGGGATCGCGTGCACGGGTGTCGCGGGAGAATGTCCAGATATCCGTCACCTCGATGGTGCTCGTCGGATCTCCGGCGATGATCCGGTTCTCGCTGTCCTTCACCACGTCGATCTGGTTGGAGCGGAAACGCACCGTGACGCTCGCCTGGCGGCCGCTCATGACGGCTTCGATGGCCTCGCAGTCGACAATGGCCACCAGTTCGATCTGCCGCTTGGTCCCGTGCTGGTCGCGATCGGTGATGGCCTGACTGAAGCTGCGATGGACCTCGTCGTCAAGAAACCCCCGAACAGGCTCAAGGTCGCCCTTGTGGAAGGCATCGAGGATCATGCCGAACGCCTGGCGCGCCCCGGCATGGAACTCATCCACATTGAAACCGCGGTCGGCGCGCCTGATCCCGTCGAGGCCCTGGGCCAGGGGATCCCCGGATTCATCCGCCTCGCCGTCTTCCTTTTCCTGGCGCCTGAAGGGCAGTACGGTTCCCTGATCATCGTTGTCGGCGACCGGACCTGGCATCGGCGCGGGCGGCGGCTGTTCGTTCCCGGTTCGCCGCCCAAGGACATTGAACAGTTTGAAGAAGATCACTGCCGCCAGTACGGCGAAGATCAGAATGTCCACGAGTCCGCCCGCCACGTCGAATCGTCGTCCGACGGCATGCATGATGCCGCATCCCAGCCAATCTAGTCCCTTGCCGCGCCGGGGTCGAGTCACCAGTGGCGCGGAGGGGCCAACACCCCTATAGATGGGTAGCCCTAGACCTTTGCGCCATGCCTATCCTTCTCCTCGCCCTCTTCATCGGCCTTCCCCTCGTCGAGGTATGGCTGCTCGTCGAGGTCGGCGGTCTCGTTGGCGCCTGGTGGACCGTCGCCGTGTGCATCGCGACGGCCGTTGCCGGTGCGGCCCTCGTGCGCCACCAGGGCCGCTCGACCCTCGAGAGGGTACGCACCACCCTGCGTCAGGGCAGGATGCCTCTGGGTGACCTGTTCGCCGGCGCCTGCATTCTCGTGGCCGGCGCGATGCTCCTGGTCCCGGGTTTCTTCAGCGACGCAGCCGGGTTCCTGCTCCTCCTGCCGCCGTTCCGCGGTCTCCTCGCTATCGCTCTCGACCGCTTCATCCGCGTCGCCGCCACGCAGTCCCGTCCCGGCGGCCGCACGATCGAAGGCGAATGGGAACCCGTGGACGATCCCCCGAGCGGGCGACTCGACCGCCCCTGACCCCACAGCCCGACAGCAACGTCAGGCATCGGTTAGGTCAATTCCGGTCCATGGGAGACGTCGTTCCCGTGTCCGGCTTGCCTTGACCATTCCGCATGATGGAGATTGATGGGAATCCGAAACGAGGGAGCCTGTCATGCTGCTCGAAGGTTCGTGCCATTGCGGCGCCATCCGGTTCCGTGTCCGTTCCGCCCACCCCTATCCCTTCAACCTCTGCTACTGCAACATCTGTCGAAAGACCGGCGGGGGCGGGGGCTATGCGATCAACCTCGGCGCCGAGTACGAGAGCCTGGAGGTCGAGGGGGACGAGAGTCGCAGCGTCTACCACGCGGTGATGCGCGAGGAGGGACGCGAAGAGATCAGCCCGGCGGAGCGAAGCTTCTGCGCTCTTTGTGGCACCTCACTATGGCTTTGGGACCCGCGCTGGCCGGACCTCGTGCATCCCCTCGCCTCCGCCATCGATACGGAGCTCCCTCTTCCTCCCGAACGCACGCACTTGCTGCTCTCCGACAAGCCCGCCTGGGTCGAGGTTCACCTCGGGCCGAAGGACCGGCAGTTCGACGGTTACCCGGAGGAGTCGCTGGCTGAGTGGCACGAGCGCCTGGGGCTCTCCCGCCCCGACTGACCAGTCCTGAAGTGCCCCCTCGATGCTGTCGACGGGGGAGGGTGGAGCGGTGGCTGCAGGGTTTGGCACGATCCGTGCGGGAATGACTCAAGGGCACAAGAAGGTGGTGCCAGCAAGAGAGGACGTCGCCGTCGGACTGCAGCGCGGAAACCACCGCGAAGGCGGGATGAGAGTGATGAGGTGCATGTCGCCCTTCCGCCAACAATGGGCTATGAACGGGCCGACAGTGCAACCGGGAGTGTCGATGCATGGCTGAGGAAACCGCGGCCGCAGAACGGGTACAGGCCAAGCTTCGGCTGCACACGCAGTTCCTGCAGGACCTCTCTTTCGAGAGCCCGAGGGGTGCGGCGAGTATTGCCGCGGCGGCGGACAACAAGCCCGAAATCGAGGTCAACCTCAACATCGACTCACGCCAGCTTCAGGAGGATTTCTACGAGGTGGCGCTGAGAATCACGGTCAACGCGACGAGGGACGAAGAACCCTGGTTCCTGATCGAACTCGACTACCGGGGTGTGTTCTCGCTCGCCGATGTCGATGACAAGGCGCGTGCGCCTTTGCTCCTCATCGAGGGCCCGAGGATGATCTTCCCCTTCGCCAGGCGGATCATTGCCGATGTCGTGCGCGATGGCGGTTTCCCGCCACTCCTCATGGAGCCGGTCGACTTCCTCGGGCTCTATCGCCAGCACGCCCTCGCCCGGCAGGAGCAAGACAAGGAAGCCGAGAGCGACTAACCCATTCGTCAGGGCAGGCGGTCTCCGCGCACCGGAACACCGAGATCACGCGCCAGAATCTCGTGCATGTGCACCGCACCCTGGAGGCGGCCCCCATGCTCACACACGAGGAAGGTGAAGCGGTTTTCTTCCATCAGCCGCAGGGCATCGAACATCAGCGCATCGACGGTGATCGCCATGGGTGAGGCAGACATGATGGAATCCGCGGTCAGGGCGTCAAATCCGGTACGGTCGGCGAGCGCCCGGCGAATGTCGCCATCGGAGATGACGCCGACCGAACCGACAGGCGGTGCCGAGGCAGGGTCCGCCTCGCAGACCACGGCAAAGCCGCGGGCGCCGGTCGTGACGACATCGAGCACCTCCCAGATCGAGGAGCCCGGCTTCACCCAGGGAAGCGTGGATGCCTTCAGCATGACCTCGCGAACCGTCATCAGGCCGCGGCCGAGAAGGCCTCCTGGATGAAGGCCGCGGAACTGTTCGGGCGTGAACCCGCGAATGGTGAGGCTGGCGGTCATCAACGCATCGCACAGCGAGAGCGTCGTGGTCGAAGACGATGTGGGCGCCAGGCGGTGCAGCCCCGCCTCGGCCTTGACCCTGGTCTCGATCACCCAGTCGCTGTGTTCGGCGAGGAGACAGTCCCTGAAGGCCGTGATGGTGGCGATGCGGGCGCCGAAATCTTTCAGGTAAGGGGTGAGGATGCGCAGTTCGTCCGTCGCTCCGGAGTGGGTGAGGAGCACGGCGAGTGTGGCGTCCCGGGCCTGCCCGAGATCGCCGTGAAGCGCCTCCTGGGGATGGATGAAGGCGGCGCGGTGACCGGTCGACACCAGGCTGGCGACGAACTTCGTGCCGATATGGCCGGACTTGCCGACGCCGAGCACCACCGTGCGGCTTTCCGGTGCGCCGAGCGCTTCGGCCGTGGCGAGGAAGTCAGGGCCGATGGCGTCGGCCGCCGCGCCGAGACACGAGGCCGCTTCGCTCAGAACCTCGCGCGCCGCAGCGAGCGGTCCATTCAGGGAGGATTGGTCCAAGGTGTGCCTGGAGAGGTCGTCCATGTCCGCGAACCTGCACTCCCGGGAACCTACGTGAGGGTCACAGTATAGACGCCTCGAAATCGGGGGCCAATCGAGTGGCGCAAACGGACAACTGACTGTCACAGGCCAATGGAGCGAGGCCTCCGGCGGGCCTATAGTGAAGTCCGCTTCGTGATGATGAGGGGGTGTCGGGTCATGGCAGGCTACGTCGCCACTTTCTCCTACCAGGCTGCAGTCTCCCATGCGCCGCAGTTCTCTCCCGGGTCATACCGCCACTTCTCAGTGGCGCCGGCCACGGGAGCGATCGGTGCAGTGATCGAGGGAATTGATCTGGCAAACGCCTCCGACGAGGCGATCGGCGAACTCGAGCAGGCGCTCACCGATCACATCGCCCTCATGATTCGCGACCAGGATCTCGAGCCGGCCGACCAGGTGAACCTGGCACGGCGTCTCGGCACGCCGCTGCCGTGGCCCTATGCGCGGACGATGGAGGGCTTTCCGGAGATCACCGAGCTCATCCAGGAACCTGGAGACAAGTATGCCTTCGGCGGCACCTGGCATTCGGATTCATGCAACTTCGAACGTCCGCCGAAGTACACGATGGCCTATGCCGTCACCTGTCCGCCGGTCGGAGGGGATACCGCCTTCTCCAACCAGTACCTTGCCTGGGAGACGCTCGACGAAGCGCTGAAGACCGAGCTCACGAGTGTCCGCTGCGTCAACTCCTCGGCGCTGGGGTATGGCACCACGTCAATCGATCAGGAGGTGACCGGCAACACGGCCACGCCCATTGTCTACTCCGCAGACCAGTTCAACGAGGTTCTGCACCCGATCTGCCGCACGCACCCGGTCACGGGCCGCAAGGCGCTCTACACGAATGATTCCTTCACCGCCCGCATCGAGGGAAGATCGCAGCAGGAAAGCCTCCCGCTGCTGCGCCGTCTCTGGAGGCACTCCATCATTCCCGAATTCACCTGCAGGCTCGGCTGGAAGCCGAAATCCCTGGCGATCTGGGACAACCGCTGCTGCCTCCACTACGCCCACAGCGACTATCCGGGCTATCGCCGCCACCTGCGACGCATCGTCATCGAAGGCGAACGACCGTTCTAGAAATCCGGCCGCTACATCACATTCGAAGGGCGCGGCCCCGGTTCGGCAACCGATCCAATGGGGCTGATTGTCCGTACAAGACCCAACTGACAGAGGAGGTGGTCGCTGAAGGGTTGCGCAAGCTACGACAAGGAGTGATGGCGAACAGGAATGACCGCGATCCGCCAAGCCTGCATGGTGCCTGGAGCAAACAGCCCCCGAGAAAAACGATAGGCGGGTCTGCAGGATCCATCAGGGCCGATGGGTCGAAGACCCCGCACCAACAGGCCGGATACAAATCTGCAATCTGCCTGCCATGACAAAGTTGAACCTTGCTTTCCGGAAGGCGTCCAGACAAGCGCCATGATCGATGTTGCGCGTGCCCGGGCCGACACGCCCGCCGTGAAGAATCTGGCTTTCTTCTACAGCTGTGGCGCGGGCCTGATGCCGCGGCCGGTGCTCGACGCGCTGCACGGCCATCTCGATCTCGAGGCCCGCATCGGCGGCTACGCGGCCGAGGACGAGGCGGAGCCCGCGCTGCGGGCGGCCTACGCCTCGATCGCGCGCCTGCTGAACTGCGAGGAGGAAGAGGTGGCACTCGTCGAGAACGCTACCGTGGCCTGGCGCCAGGCCTTCTACGGCGTGGCCCAGGACATGAAGCCGGGCGACAACATCGTGACGGCGATCCCGGAGTACGCCTCGAACTTCATCGCCTTCCTGCAGACCGCGAAACGCCGGGGCGTGGAAATCGTCGTCGCTCCGAACGACGGCGCGGGCCAGGTCGATGTCGCGGCGCTGGAGGGGCTGGTGGACGGCCGCACGAAGCTCATCGCCATGACCCATGTGCCGACCTCGGGCGGCCTCGTCACGCCGGCAGCGGAGGTCGGCCGGATCGCGCGCCGCCGAGGCGTGCCCTATCTACTCGACGCCTGCCAGTCGGCCGGACAGCTTCCGCTCGACGTGGAAGCGATCGGCTGCGACTTCCTGTCGGCCACGGGGCGGAAGTTCCTGCGCGGTCCCCGCGGCACGGGGTTCCTCTATGCCCGCAAGGCCGCCATGGCGGCATGCGAGCCCCCGATGCTCGATCTGCTTTCGGCCACCTGGGTGGCCCCCGACCGCTACGAACTCCACCCCAGTGCACGCCGCTACGAAAACTGGGAGGGCTTCGTCGCGGGCAAGGCGGCCCTCGGCGTTGCCGTCGACTATGCCCTGGCGCTCGGGCTGGACGCGATCGCCGAGCGCAACCGCGATCTGGCCGCGGATCTGCGCGAGCGACTGGCCGCGATTCCCGGCGTGACCGTGCGCGACGCCGGCGGGGACCGTTGCGCCATCGTCACCTTCACCCACGACCGCTTCTCGCCTGACGATCTCGTCGCCCGCCTGGCCGTCCGGAACATCGTCATCGGCAGTCCGCAACCCTCGTCGACCCTGCTCGACTTCGAGAGCCGCAACCTGCCGCCGCTGTGCCGCGCGGCGGTGCATTATCTCAACACAGGGGAGGAGGTCGCCCGCCTGGCAGACGCGGTTGCAGAACTCTAGGGTCGGGCCTCAATCTGGTCCTCCATGCCATTGCAGCAACGAGGAAGTTGGCGTGTCGCGAAGCACCCTGCGTGCTCACGCCACCCTTGAAGCGGCAGGCCGTGTTGCCGAGCATCGCCTTTTTCCCCCTGCGATGTCTCGCCGAAGTCGAGGCACGTTGCCGCTTCACCTCATTCCCGGCCGCGAAGTCTCTCCGAGCGTCGGCGCAGCAGCTCGAGAACGACAAGCAGACACACCGACAACAGGATCAGCAGCGTCGCCACGGCCAGGATGGTCGGATTGATCTGTTCTCTGAGGCCGGAGAACATCTGCCGCGGTATCGTCCTTTGATCCGGTCCTGCGAGAAACAACACCAGAACCACTTCATCAAAGGACGTCACGAATGCGAAGAGAGCGCCCGAAATCACGCCGGGCCGGATCAGCGGGAACACCACCTCGAAGAAGGTGCGAACGGGGTTGGTCCCCAGGCTCAACCCGGCATTGTAGAGCGCGCGATCGAAGCCGACGAGCGTTGCCGTGACCGTCACGACGACGAAGGGAATGCCCAGCGCCGCATGGGCGATCACGAGTCCGGGGAGCGTGCCGACCAGTCCGAACTGCGTGTAGAAGAAGAACATGCCGGCCGCGATGATGATCAGTGGTACGATCATGGGCGACAGCAGCAGGGCCGTGATGATGCGCTTGAACGGCATGTGTGCGCTCGCCAGACCCACCGCCGCAACAGTGCCCAGCACGGTGGCGACAATTGTCGCGAAGAACCCGATGATGAAGCTGTTCTTGATCGCCAGGATCCAGTTGGGGCTGTCCAGGATTTTCTGATACCACCTGAGCGAGTAGGCATCCGCGTCGAGCGCCAGCATTCCCTCGGTGAACGTGAAGTAGGGCTGGCTGTTGAACGACAGCGGCACCATGACGAGGATGGGCATGATCAGGAAGAAGAGCGCCGCTGCGGCCCAGAACCGCAGCATGTAGACGCCCGCCTTGTGCTTCCAGTTGTAGTAGGCCGGGAATTCCGCCATGGCTCAGCCGAGCTTGATGTTTCCGGCCCCGACCATGCGATCGTAGGCCCAGTAGAGACAGACAATCACGACGAGGAGCAGCGTGCCGAGTGCAGCCGCGAGCTCCCAGTTGTTCGACTGCTGCATGTGGAACGCGATCACATTGGAAATCATCTGGCCGTCCGTTCCGCCGACCAGCGCGGGCGTGATGTAGTATCCGACCGAGATGATGAAGACCAGGAGCCCGCCGGTCGACAGGCCCGCAAGCGTCATCGGGAAATAGACTCTCAGGAACGACGGAATCGGACGCGCCCCCAGCGACAGCGACGCCCGCATCAGGCTGGGGTCGATGCCCTTCATGACGCTGTAGAGCGGCAGCACCATGAACGGAAGCAGGACATGGGTCATCGCGACGATCGTCGCGAACTCCGTGTACATCATCTCGAGGGGCTGCGTCGTGATCCCGATGCCCATGAGAAGCGAGTTGATCACGCCGTTGGTCTGCAGCAGCGCAATCCACGATGTCGTCCTCACCAGAAGGGACGTCCAGAACGGGAGCAGGATGAAGATGAGCATGGTGTTGGCGACTCTTGGAGACGAATTCGCCATCATGTAGGCAAGCGGGTAACCGAGCAGGAAGGTGAGGAATGTGATGATCAGCGCCATCTTGATGGTCTTGACGTAGAGCTGGATGTAGATGCGCGCTGCCTCCCGGCGCTGAATCTCGCCGGCAGGACCCCGCTCCAGGTCCAGAGCGGTCAGGAAGTTCCTCTCGGAGTATCGTTTGCCGGATTCGCGAACCGTGCGCCACAGTTCCGGACTGCTCCATCTGTCGTTGGCTTCAACAAGGAGTGCGGCGCCGACCGACGGCAGATCATGGTCCGCCACGTTCCGGAGCTTGCGGGCCGTTGCCTTCACGATGCTGGATGTTCCGGGCAGCCCGCGATTGAGTTCCTCGGCGAGCTTGCCGGCCGTACGATCGTTCGCGAGGCGCTTCAGGTCGACCGCCATTGTCGCCAGGACCAAATCGTCCGGCACGCCGTGTCCGTCCCAGTCCTGCAGCCTGGCCAGGGTGTCGGGAATGAGCTCGGCCACGGTCGGATTGTAGACGCCCTGGTGCAGCATGGTCGTGATCGGTGCGACGAAGGCGAAGCCGATAAACGCCAGCAGCGGTGTAACGAGGGCAAACGCGGTGAGACGCCGGCGGTTCAGGGCGCGGGTGGCGACCGCCATCTCCTCGCGTGTCAGCGTGCTGCCGGACGGAGACGTGCGATCCTGGAGGGAGGCCGCGGTCATCGTCGGGAGCGGATCGGTGCAACGGGCGCCGCCCCGTCGCTGGCGGCGCCCGTTGCGGCAAGGCCTACTGCAAGAGCCACTCGTTGAACTTCTCGCCGAGGGACTCGCCGTAGTCGGCCCAGAAGATGCCGTCGGCCTTCAGGCCCTTGTCGATGTGCGCCGTCGGCAGGTCGTTCACGACGGCAGGATCGACAAGCGCCGCCGCCGACCGCCGCGTTGGACCGTAGGCGACGTCCTGCATGCCCGAAAGCGGCACCGTGCCCGTCGCGAACTTCACGAAATCAAGGGCCAGCTCCAGGTTCGGAGATCCCTTCGTGATAGCCCATACGTCGAGGTCGAACACGTGACTGTCCCAGACCATGACGAACGGCCGGCCGTGATCCTGGATGTCCTTGAAGATGCGGCCGTTGGCGGACTGAACCATCACGGCGCCGCCGTCGTTCAGGAGCTGGGGCGCCTGCGACCAGGACTCGTACCAGACGAGGTCGTCCCTGATGGTGTCGAGCTTGGCGAACGCTCGCGCCTGGCCCTCGTCCGTCGCGAGAAGATCGTAGACCTCGTCCCGGGGGACGCCATCGGCGATCAGGGCCCACTCGAGGTTGACCTGAGGACGCTTCCTCAAGGCACGCTTGCCGGGGAACGTCTCGGTGTCGAAGAAGTCGGCGATCGTGCCGGGAACGCCGCCCTCGATCGTCTCCGTGTTGTAGGCGTAGATGATCGTCCAGAAGATCACGCCCACGCCGCACTCGTTGGCCAGCGCCTCGGCGAAGAAGTCCTCTTCCGCCGGAACGCCGTCGTCGCCGGGTGGCAGGATATCCCGGGGGATGACCTCCAGCAGACCTTCCGAACAGGCTCTCTCGAGGTCGATTACCTCGATGTCGACGACATCCCACTGGATGTTGCCCGCCTCGACCTGCGCCTTGATCTCCGCGATGCCCCCGGAATAGTCCTCGAAGAGGACGTTGTTTCCGGTCGCCTCGATGTAGGGATCGATCATGTGAAGTTTCTGCGCCGCACCGTATGCGCCGCCGAACGACACGGCGGTCAGATCGTCAGTCTGGCCGGCCGTCGCACCCAACGTCAGCATGGCGACAGCACTCAACAGAACACTGGGACGTTTCATCTCCTTCTCCCCTTGGTTGTTGTCCAATCAGAACCAACTTCGCCATGCGGTCCGACACGGAATGTCCGATCAATCCGTGTTGAAGGCATAGCAGTCACTTGCCTGCCACATGAGGCCGGCAATCTCGCCTTGACCAAGTCTGGGCGCATCCAGGTCGTTCAGGAGCTTGACCGTCACTTCCGTGCCGTCGTCGAGTTCGAAGTAATAGCGTATGAAATCGCCGACATAGTGCCGGACGATGAACTTCGCCGGGATCTCGTTGTCGTACCCGGTGCGGTCCGTCTTGATGAACATCTTTTCCGGTCTGACCGAGATCCTGCACGGTGCGCCGGCAGTACTCACGTCGGCCAATCGGGCGGTGATCTCCTTCCCGTTCGCGACCGAAACACGAACCTTGTCCCCTGCGGTCTCGGCGACCTCGCCCGGCATCATGTTGTTCTCGCCAATGAAGTTGGCGACGAACGCATTCCGGGGCCGTTCGTACAGTTCGTCGGGGGTCGCGCATTGCTGAACGACGCCATCGTTGAACACCGCGATCCGGTCCGACATCGTCAGCGCTTCCGTCTGGTCATGCGTGACGTAGATGACCGTGAAGCCCAGTTTCTGGTGCAGGCGCGTGATCTCGAACTGCATCTGCTCGCGCAGTTTCTTGTCGAGCGCGCCGAGCGGCTCGTCCATGAGGACGAGAGCCGGCTCGAAGATGAGGGCGCGCGCCAGCGCGACCCTCTGGCGCTGGCCGCCGGAGAGCTGCGCGGGAAAGCGGTTGGCGAACCCGTCCAGTTCGACCAGCGACAGGTATTCCTCGACGAGCGGAGCGATCGCCTGGCGGCCCATCTTCCGTGCCCTCAAGGGGTAGGCGAGGTTCTCGGAGATCGTCATGTGCGGGAACAGGGCGTAGTTCTGGAACACCACGCCGATGTTGCGGTCATAGGGCGCGATGCGCGTGACCGGCACGCCGTCGATCTCGATATCGCCCCCCGTCACGCTTTCGAAACCGGCCAGCAGCATCAGGATTGTGGTCTTGCCCGAACCGGACGGTCCCAGAAGTGTGATGAACTCGCCCTTGGCAACGTCGAGGCTGAACCCGTTCACGACCAGGGTCTTCCGGTCATAGCTCTTCTTGACGTCGACAAACCGCAGAAAACCCGTTTCCGACCCGGCGAATGTGCTTCCTGCCTGCTGGCCGTTGCTGCGCGTCATGGGCAGGTGTCCTCGCCGTCGATGCTGGCTCTATTGCAGGACCGGCATGACGTATTCGGCGCCTTGCCGGATGCCGGACGGCCAGCGCTCGGTGACGGTCTTGAGCCGGGTGTAGAACCGGACGCCCTCGGGACCGTGCATGTGGTGGTCGCCGAAGAGCGAGCGCTTCCAGCCGCCGAAGCTGTGGTAGGCGACCGGCACCGGAATCGGCACGTTGACGCCCACCATGCCGATTCTGGCGCGGGTCGAAAAGTCGTGCGCGGCGTCGCCGTCGCGGGTGAAGATCGCCGCGCCGTTGCCGAGCTCGTGGTCGTTCACGAGCCCGAGCGCCTCTTCGTAGTTGTCCGCGCGCACCACCGAGAGCACGGGCCCGAAGATCTCTTCCTTGTAGATACGCATGTCGCGTGTGACGCGATCGAAGATCGACCCGCCGATGAAGTTGCCGTTCTCGTAGCCCTGCAGCGAGAAGCCGCGCCCGTCGACGACGAGCTCCGCGCCCTCCTCGATGCCGAGATCGATGTAGCCCCGCACCTTCTCGTAGTGCTGCCGCGTGATGAGCGGACCCATGTCGGCATCGGGATCGGTGTAGGGACCGATTCGGAGACTCTCGACGCGCGGCCGCAGGCGCTCGATCAGGGCGTCGCCGACCGGCTGGCCGACGGCTACAGCCACCGAGACCGCCATTCAGCGTTCGCCTGCCGAACCAAACGCCGCTCCCATCAACGCATCGGTAGCCTGCTCGAGATCGGCATCGGGCATCACGACCATGTGGTTCTTGGCGCCGCCCAGGGCCTGCACCCGTTTCCCGTTGGCCGTGCCGGTCCGATAGACGTACTCGGCGATCGGCGTCGAGCCGACGAAGCTCACAGCCTGAACGGCTGGATCAGCCAGCAGCGTGTCGACAGCGACCTTGTCACCGTTTACGACGTTGAGCACGCCGGGATGGGCGCCCGCTTCCTCGAGCAACTCCACGAGACGCAACGCGCAGGACGGCACCTTTTCCGACGGCTTCAGCACGAACGTGTTGCCGCAGGCAATCGCCATCGGGAACATCCACATCGGGACCATCGCCGGGAAGTTGAACGGCGTGATGCCGGCCACGACGCCGAGCGGATGGCGCGCGGCATGGCTGTCCACGCCGGTGCCGACATCGGCACTGAACTCCCCTTTGAGCATCTGCGAGATTCCGCAGGCGAACTCCACCACCTCAAGCCCGCGCGTCACCGATCCCCGCGCATCCGACAGCGTCTTGCCGTGCTCGCGGGACACCAGCTCGGCCAGTTCGTCCATGTGCTCCTCGACAAGGGCCTTGAAGCGGTACATGACCCGCGCACGGTTCTGTGGCGTCACCGCGGCCCAGGCCGGCTGTGCTTCCGTCGCGGTGCGTACCGCCTCGGCCACCAGCGGCGCCGACCCGAACGGCACCCGCGCGATGATCTCGCCCGTCGCCGGGTTCGTGACATCGCCCAGGGGCGCCGCGTCGCCGGGAACCCTGCGCCCGCCGACGTGGTGATGAAGCACGTCAGCCATCGCGCAACATCCCGGCAGCCCCCTGGGTGACGAACGAACTCTCCACCACGGCAACCGCCGGTGAGCCGTGTGATGCGCCGAATCCTGGCGTCCCGGTGTTCCGCGGCATCGTCGAAATCACGCCCGGGCCCTCCCCTGGATCGTGGCGAGCCCTGCGATCGATTCGGAAAGGCATCGCCGACAGTGGCGTAAACGATAGTTGGACTGCCTGCTTTCGCGCGTCCCCAACCTTGGGGAGAATGGGCAACTTTTTTTGGAGCGTCCCTGGCGGTCTGCATCGATCTGGCGAGGACTTCGTCAGCCCGGGTGTGGAACAGGACGCAGGAGTGGTGAAAGGCGCGCGGAGACCGGTGTTCAAGAGGTTTCTGACAGCGGGGTGTCCCGTGTCGTCGCTTCGGCGGAGTGGTCCCGACCTGAACCATCGGTGCCGGCGCAGAACATCGAGCGCCGAATGCAAGAGGCGGGGAAACGTCTCCTGGAGCGAGAAACCGCAGCAGAATTCGGGCGCGCAAGCGACAACCCTGTCGTGGCTCCCCAAAATTGGGGAAGCACACAAACCGATAATCCGAATATTCTCGTGTGTGGAGGTGTCAAGGCATGCGGACAGGTTGCCTTGTTCATGCGGCAGCAAGGCTGCCGCAAGCGGCCGTGCCGACAGAACCGGGCAGGCATGTGGCCGGGCATTTCGGCAACGAGGGAGGCACGTCTCGCGAAGCAAGGAGCGTCCGCCCATGAAGCCGTGGTGGTAAGCGAACTGAATGCGTTCGAGCGCATCCTCGACGCGTTGCACGAGGCGGCGCTCGACCCTGCTCTTTGGCCGGGCGCCTCGGCGCTGATCGACGAAGCTCTCGGCACGCACGGCAGTTCCCTGATGTGCGGCGACGGGGAGACGGACGAGGACTACCGGATCTACTTCATGTGGACCTGCCTGCGCGGGCAACGGCGCCGGGATCTGGAACGCCTGTGGTTCGAGACCTACTATCCCGTGGACGAAGGGATGCCCCGCCTGCGGCGTCTCCCCTTCAACCGGCTGATCCCCGTCACCGACCTCTACACCGAAGAGGAATTGAAGACCTCCGAGGCCTACAACGCGCTGCGGACCCTCACCCATTCCGGGAACGGGATCGACGTGCGTCTGACCGGTCCCGACGGCTCGCGCATCATGTGGCAGGTGAACGACCCAATGGACGGGGAGGGCTGGACGTCCGCGCAGCTCCACCTGATCCGTCGTCTCCTGCCGCATATCCGCCAGACCGTGCATGTTCGGCAGACGCTGGCCGGCGCCGGCGCCCTGGGTGCGGCGTTGACGGAACTGCTCGACGCCGACGGACTGGGCTTCGTGCAACTCGACGCGCGCGGGCGTATCGCGGCGGCGAACGACCGCGCCCGGAACCTGTTGCGGACGGGCGACGGCCTTTTCGACGAGAACGGCTTCCTGTTCGCCCGCAATCCGAAGGACAATGACGGCCTCCAGAAACTCCTGAGCCGCACCCTGCCGTCGTTCGGAGCCCAGAGTGTCGGAGGATCGATGACGGCAAGGCGTCCGGGCGCCCTGCCACTCGTGCTGCATGTGCAACCGGTGGGCCGGCAGGAGCCGGATTGTCCCGCCTGGCCGGTGGCGGCGCTGGTGCTGCTCGTTGACCCGGCAACCCGGGCCGCCGTCGATCCCGCCGTTGCCGCGGCGGCACTGGATCTCACGCGGATGGAGAGCCGGGTTGCGGTGCTGCTGGCCCAGGGTATGAGCGTGAGCCAGATCGCGACGGCAACGGGTCGCAAGGAGAGCACCATCCGCTCGCACGTGAAGCACATGTTCGCCAAGCACGGACTCACCCGGCAGGCAGAGCTGATGCGGCTGGTGCAATCCCTGGGCGGCGCTCGGGATGCTCGTGGCTGAACGCGGACGTGCGTTCCACCGCCTGCAGGACGGGCTCTGATCGCGTCGTCCCGTGCTTGGCGAAACCGAAGTTGGTTCGGTCATGAGCGAGCTCTTTGCCGGAATCGCGGGCGGGGTCGGCCTGTTGATCGCGGGAATGTGGTTCCTCACGGAAAACCTGAAGACACTGGCGGGCAGGCGCCTGCGGTGGTCGGCCGGCCGATGGACGGGTAACCGTTTTTCGGCGGTGCTCTGGGGATTCTTCGCCGGCGGCATAACCCAGAGCATGACTGCGCTGACCTTCATCGTGGTGAGCATCCTGCGATCGGGGCTGATCGGGACACGGGGCGCGCTCGCCCTGATTCTCGGCGGGTGCGTGGGCGGATCGCTGCTGGTCGTGATCGTCACCCTCGACATCAAGGTGATCGCGCTCTTCCTGCTGGGTCTTTCCGGTGCCGTGATGGCCAGCGAGTACCTGTCGAGATTCCGACCCATCGCGGCGTCGTTCTTCGGCGGCGCCATGCTCATCCTGGGTTTGATCCTGCTCAAGGATGCCGCCGCGCCCCTGGCTCAGCAGCCGTGGTTTCGGGACATGCTCGAAGGCACGGGGAATTCGCTCATGCTCGCCTTTCTGGTCGCCGCTCTGCTGACGGCCATCCTGCAGTCCGCGAATGCGGTCTGCGTCTTCGGCATCGGTCTGGCGACCGTCGGCGTTTTCTCTGTCGACCAGGCAATCATGGTCATCTATGGGAGCTGCCTCGGCTCAAGCGTGATCCTCTATCTGTTGTCGGCAGGCCTTAGCCCGACTTCCGCAACTCGGCATCCGATTCAACTAGTTTGACGTGTTTCCGGCGCGAGAACCGGCGGATTTCCGTGCAGTGTCTCTCCGCAAGCGCTTGTAGTGCCGACCTACCCCCTTGATCGGGCTGGCGAAGAGCCGGACGTTGTGCCCATGTTCGTGCGCTGCAAGAGACGCTTCAAGGACGGCAAGGAGCACCGCTACTGGAGCGTGGTGGAGAACGTCCGGGTCCACGGCGGCCGGGTTGTTCAGCGTCAGGTCCTCTATCTCGGCGAGATCAACGTAAGCGATTAAACCGCGGCGTCGATTTGAGGAGGATTTCCGTTTGACAGCATAGGCGGTCCGTCCTATTGAGCTGCCGTTCGGGCGCACAGCGTCGGAGGGGTTTGATGGCGGCATGGTACGGATCGAAGGCGACGACGGGGCTCTGCCAGGCGATTGTGAGCCTGATGCCGCCGCATGATCTTTATGTGGAGACGCATCTTGGCGGCGGCGCGATCATGAAGCGCAAGCCGCCGTCGCTGCGTTCGGTCGGCATCGATCTCAACCGCCGGGCCATCGACAGCTTCCGCTGCGACTACCCGGTCGAGCTTCACCACGGCTGCTGTCACCGCTTCCTGTCGGACTTCGCGTTCGAGGGCCGCGAGCTGGTCTACAGCGACCCGCCTTATGTGCAGTCGACGCGCCGCTCAGAGCGCCGCTACCGCTTCGACTATACGGACGCCGACCATGCGGCGCTTCTCGGCATTCTGAAGTCTTTGCCCTGTCAGGTGATGGTCTCCGGCTATCCCTGCCGGCTCTACGACGACCATCTGGCCGGCTGGCGTTCGCTCGAGATCCAGGTCAACAACCAGTCCTGCATCGTCACCGAGAAGCTGTGGTTCAACTTCGAGCCCGACCGGGTGCACTGGGTGTCGTGCGCCGGGCGCAACTTCACCCATCGCCAGACCGTCAAGCGCAAGGCGGCGAGCTGGGGCCGCCGCTATCAAGCGATGCCGCGAGCCGAGCGGCTGGCGGTGCTGGCGGCGCTGATGGCCGTCGAGGCCGAGGCATGAAGGCATCGCCGGATGTCCGCGCGGTCGACGAGCTCGGCCGCGATCTCACCCGTCTGCTCGCCGGCGGCACCCTTCCGGGAGAGGCCGCAGAGGCGCTCTCGTCGCTGATCGCGCTCGCCGGGCGGCTGGCGGCGGACAAGGCCGCCATGGCGGCCACGATCGCCGCCCAGGAGGGGCAGATCGCCGACCTCGCGGCACAGGCCGCCACCCTGACCACCCAGATCGTCCAGCTGCAACGCGACCTCTACGGCTCGCGCTCGGAGAAGCGCAAGGACACCGCGGACGCCGCCGGCGTCGCCGATACGGCACGCCGGCGGGCGGGCGGAAAGCCCGGCCGCAAGAAGGATCGCGGCGATGCCCTCAACGACAGCGGGCTGCGCTTCGACCACAAGGCCCCGGTCGTCGACATCACCGTGACGCCGCCGCAGATCGAGGGGCTGTCCGAGGACGACTACGAGGTGGTCTCGGAGCGCATCCACTGCCGCATCGCCACCCTCGACTACCGGCACGTCGTCATCCGCTATCGCCACGTCACGGCGAAGATCCGCCAGACCGGCGCCCTGGTGGGCGCGCCGGCCCGCGAAAGCGTGTTCAAGAACAGCTGCGCCGATGTCTCCTTCGTTGCCGGCCTCATCATCGACAAGTTCCTCTGGCACCTGCCGCTCTACCGTCAGCACCGGATGCTGGCCGCCGCCGGCATCACCATCAACCGGGGAAGCCTGAGCCTGTGGGCCAACCGGGCGATCGCGCTCCTGAAGCCGATCCACGAGGCGCAGTGGCGCTCGGTGCTGGAAAGCGCCGTCATCCAGATGGACGAGACGCCGATCCGGGCCGGGCGCCATCCGGGCAAGCCCGGAGCCATGAAGAAAGGCTTCTTCTGGCCGATGCTCGGCGAGGAGGGCGAGGTGGTGTTCCCCTTCGCCACCTCCCGCCGGCACGAGCATGTGGCCGCGTTCCTCGGCGAGTATGCCGGAGTCCTGGTGAGCGACGGCTACGGCGCCTACAAGGCCTGGGTCGAGGCGCGCGACGGGGCGGTCACCCACCAGGGCTGCTGGATCCATGCTCGCCGCAACTTCTGGGAGCACAAGGACAGCCACCCGGCGATGGCCGGGGCGATGCTGGCGATGATCGGCGAACTCTACGCAGTCGAGGAGGAGATCCTCTCGGCACCGGCAGCCGAACGCCTGGCGGCGCGACAGACGCGCTCGCGCGCGGTGGTCGACAGGATCTGGACCTGGTGCGAGAGGACGCTTGACGATCCGGCGCTGACGCCGAAGCACCCCATCCGCAAGGCCATCACGTACGCCGTCGAGCGCAAGACCACGCTGGAAGTGTTCCTCGCCAACCCGGATGTGCCGCTGGATACCAATATCATCGAGAACAAGATCAGGGACCCCAAGCTCGGCCAGAAGAACTGGCTCTTTGCCTGGAGCGAACTCGGTGCCGAGCACATCGGCATCGCCAACGGTCTGCTCGCCACCTGCCGGATGCAGGGCGTCGATCCCCGCATCTGGCTGATCGACGTCCTGCTGCGCATCGCTCACCACCCGGCCTCCCGGGTCGACGAGCTGACGCCGCGGCGGTGGAAGACACTGTTCGCCGACAACCCGATGACCTCCGACATCACGCCCGCAGTGCGGCTTCAGGCCGACCCCGGGGACGGTGCATGACAAGGAGATCCATCATGGCCCTGACACCCGCCGAGAAGCAGCGCCGATACCGCGAACGGCTCAAGGCCGGCAACCGCCCCGTCCGCTACCGTACGCCCCGTGACCGGCGCTCCCGCGCCCAGCGCTGGTGCGATGCGGTGGCCGAGGAGGCGCGCTGCAGGAGCATTATCGGGACTGTCTCGAGAGGCTCCCGGACTCCCTGCGCGACACGGCCTTAAGGAGAACGCCTGCAGATCATCGTCGAAGCCGACATCGAGGCCCTCGGGGAGATCGAACCGCCGCGCGGCTACGGACGCGACGCAGGACCGCGGAACTCCGTTGAGCGTGGTCACGTTACCGGTGCCCGGCACCAACAACCGGAATGCTCCCGGCATCATCGGGCCGCCCTTCTCCTTGACATCCGACATCTGAGCGGTGCGGCTTCACGCATGAGCCAGGGGGACGGCATAACGCTTGCGGTAGCGCCGTACGGTGATGTCGATCCCCTCCAGCAACGCCGCCAGTTCGGTCCGCGACAGTGACAGCGACCTGTGCCCGGCGCACCGGGGCGGGGCGAACAGGCCCTGCTCCAGGCGCTTGGACCAGATGAAGAACCCGCCGTGCTCGAAGCCGAGAACCTTCACCATCGTGCGCCGCCGGTTGATGAACACGTACCAGCGCCCGCTCGCCGGGTTCTCCCCGAGATGGCTCGCCACCAGCGCGCTCAGACCGTCGAAGCTGCGGCGCATGTCCGCCGGCTCCACAGAAAGCCAGATGCCGCCCGCCGGCCAGCCGCCCAGCATCAGGACCGCCGCAGGCGGAGTACCACCCCGTCGCCCAGCGAAAGCTCGACATCCCAGCCCGGGTCGGGTGCCGTCGCCAACTCGACAAAGCCGCCGCGCTTGCGGCGGGGCCTGGCGGCAGTCAGACCAAACCGGCGGCGCCAGTTCTGGAACGACTTCCGCGGCACCCCGCGGGCCTCGCAGAAACTGACCTGCGAGCCCTCCCAGCGCTCGAAATCCACCATCAAGGCACGCCACTTGGCCTCGTCGCCACGCTCATGGGCAGAGCCGTCCACCGGCGTCGCCAAAACATCGTCCGACATGACAAAACCCTCCGATCAAGATGAATGAATGGATCGGAAGACCCTCTCGCGCGAGGACAGGCCGGATCAAGACGAATGCAGAACGCCGTGCTTTAGCCGCTTACGTTGGAGTGATCGATGGCCACGCCTTCGGGCTCGGCGTCGGCCTGGTCGGCGTTGGTGGCAAGGATGGTGTTGAGGCCGCGCCAGGAGCGGGTGCCGAGATCCATGGCGTAGCGGCAGGCGCCGTCGAAGCGTTCCGCCTCGTGGCCGGCGGCGAGCCGGAGCACGCCGTAGCAGGAACGGAAGCCGAGTTCCGGGTTGTTGGTGCGCTTCATGATGGCGGTGATGAAGGCATGGACATGGGGCCCGATCTCCCGGGCCCGCCGTTCGAGGCGCTCCCGGGTCTCCTCGATGCCGGCGCGCTGGTGGTTCGGCGGCTGGTGTTCCTTGATCGTGGTGACGCGGTCGTGTGAGCGCAGATGACCGGCGATCTTGCGGCCGCGCAGGAAGACGTCGATCGCCGGGCCGCGCAGGCGCACGTCGACCTCCTTGCCGACGTACTGGTAGGGCACCGAGTACAGGTGCCGGTCGATGGCGATGTGATAGTCGGGGTGGACCGTGTTCCTGCGCCACACCGTGTACTGCCAGCGTGTCTCCGGCAGGGGCTTCATGGCCGGCCGGTCGATGCTCCGGAAGCGGCTGTTCCTGGTCTCGCCGGAACGGTCGGCATAGGGCCTGGCGTTGAGAGCACCCACCAGGGTCCTGATCTCCCGGTTGAGCGTCGCCAGATCATGGAAGACGTGGTGGCGCAGAGGTGCGAGAACGCGGCGGTTGATGTGCAGCACCCCGTTCTCGACGAGGGCCTTGTCGCGGGGCCGCCGCCGGCGAGCCGGCAGGGCATCGGTGTTGTAGTGTTTGAGCAGATCGGCGTAGGTCTCGTTCAACACCGGCTCGCTGTGCGACGGCTTGATCACCGCCGCCTTGATGTTGTCGGGCACGACGACCTCGGGTACCGATCCCATGTCTTCGAAGCAGCGCACATGGGAGGCACACCAGTCCTCGACCTTCTGGGTCAGCGTCGCTTCGACATAGAGCCGACCCGACACCCCCATCGCCGCCACGAACACCTGTGCGGCGTGCACCGTGCCGCCGATCACGAGCGGCACGGTCGTGCCGGCGTAGTCCACGAACAGACGCTCGCCGGGGACGCGGTTCTGGCGCATCGTCACATCCTGCCGGGAGCGCGCCTCCCGGAACCGTCGGCACCACGTCGGATAGCTCATGCCGTCGGGGTGCGTCTCCCGCCATCGCTCCCACAACACGTGCAGCGTCATGTCGCGGTCGGCGAGATCCTTCTCGACCCGCGCCCAGTCCACGTCGCTCCCCGACGCATCCTGCGGCGGCGGATAGAGCACCGCCTCCAGGGCCTCGTCGTCCAGATCACGGGCCTGTACCCAGCTCAGCCCCGAGGCCGCAAACCGCTCCAGCGTCTGCGCCACCGAGCGCCGCGCCATGCCGCAGTGCCGGGCAATGAAGCGACCGCTGCGTCCCTCATCAAAGTGACATGACAGAACCTTGGGGCTGTTGAAAAAGCCTTGGTGCTGTGATTCGATTGGTCAAGATCCTGTATTGGAACCGAGGAAGCCACGAGATGTTGGGGCGCAGGGACCGCAGTCAACTGGAGTTGTTCGTCACCGGTTCGCTGGAGCAATTGGTGCCGGCGGATCATGTCCTGGCCCGGGTCGACCGGGTTCTCGATCTTGGCTGGCTGCTTGACGAAGTTGCCGACTGCTATTGCGCTGACAATGGCCGCCCGGGCATTGATCCGGAGGTGGCGGTTCGCTTGATGCTTGCTGGCCTGCTTCTTGGGATCGTGCACGACCGCAAGTTGATGCGCGAGGCGCAGGTTAACATCGCGATCCGCTGGTTCATCGGTTATGGCCTGCACGAGCGTCTTCCCGACCATTCGAGTCTGACCCGCATTCGCCAGCGCTGGGGAGCGGAGCGGTTTCGGGAGATTTTCCAACGTACGGTGGAGGCCTGTCTGGAGGCGAAGATTGCCACGGCTGAAGTGGTCCATGTTGATGCCTCGCTGATTCGTGCTGATGTCAGTTGGGAGAGTCTGGTTGAGCGTCACGCCGATGAGGTGATGACCGAGAACCCTGGCGATGGGGCGGCCGCTGGAAGGAGGCGACGCCGGGCGGGCGGCAAGACCAAGAAGGTGAGCATGACGGATCCGGACGCGAGCATGGCGACGGCGTCCAGCCGCAACCGGCTTGAGCCTTGCTACAAGCAGCACACGGCGGTTGATGACGCAAGAGGGGTGGTACTGGACGTTGCGGTGACAACGGGTGAGACGAACGAAGGCACGATGATCGAGGCGCAAGTTGACGAGGTTCGTGCGATTGCGGGACGGGAGGTGGCGACGGTGACGGGCGATGCGGGATACGCGCACGCGCATGTCTATGGCGGACTTGAGCGCCGCGGCATCGATCCACTCATCCCTGCGAAGAAAGAGGGGTTCAGGAGCCGGGTCCCTCTGAGCCGCTTCCGCTACGACGCCAGAAACGACGTCGTGAAATGCCCGCGGGGCAAGATCCTTCGCCCGATCCATGCCTCTCGGGATGCTCGTTACTTCCGCGCAAAGGCGCGTGACTGTCGACGCTGTACACTCAGGGGCGACTGCCTGCCGAAGACGCGGGCCAACAAGACTGTGTTGGGTCCGTACGATTATCCGGCCCTACTCCGGGCTCGACGGCGACGCACGCGCTGGAGCGAGGACGACCGGCGGCTGTATCAACGTCACCTGTGGCGTTCGGAAGGATTCCACGGCGAGGCGAAGACTTGGCATGGGCTCGGCCGCGCTGTCCGGCGCGGTCTCGACAACATGAAGATCCAAGCTTACCTGACCGCTGCGGCGATCAACCTGAAGCGGCTCGCCACCGCTCTTCTGGCTGTTTTGCTGGCTATTCGAGCCATCAAGACTGGTCAGCAACTTCCGTTGCGCGCTCTTCGAGCCTGATCGCACTCAGCTGACCGCCGGACACCCCGACCGGTGTTCCCGCCGGGCTCTTCATGAGCCCGGACTCGAAGCCGGGTTCTTCAACAGCCCCACCTTCTTCACCTTCCTCATGGGAAGCCTCTCCTGTGCCATCCCGCACTCCCTGGATCGATCGCGACAATCCAGACGACAGACAGCTCCTTGGGTCGAACGAAAACGTTCGCTCCAGGGGGTGGCTACCATGGTGAGATTAGGCGGCTACCATGCGTGAGAATCGGTGGCTACCATCGTGAGATTCCGCAATGGCCGTCATGCCCAAGGTGATCGCCATCGTCGCGGCAAGGATAAGCTTCTTCATTGTCTCTCCTTCCGTTGTGGCCCGGTTCAGGTCAGTTATTGGTTAGGTGTGTGGACGGAGCCCGAATTTCAACGATCAGTAACAGCCGAACCTGGCTTGAGCTTGCGCGAGGCACCGGAACGACGTACATTTCTGTCCGGAAGGGGGCGACGCAATGGTTCAGGTGAGCACGGCCCACAGCGAGCGCATTAACCTGCGGCTCAGCGAATCCGCGAAGCGGCGTATTGAGCAGGCGGCCTCCGTCGAAGGCAAGACCGTCAGCGCCTTCATCGTGTCCAGCGCGCTGGCAGTGCTGGAGAGGTTGCCGGCGTGGATGCCAACCCCCTCCACGCAGCCCGAGGTGGAGGTAACGGGGTTGAGGCCAACTTGTGGCTGGTAATCGGCGTCCGCCGGCGAAAGGGTGTTGATCTGGATCGACGTGTTCTTCGTCGCCGTGCCGGAAAAGCAGACCTGGTACACAATGGCCCTCGATGCCGTTGCCGTTGATGACACCGTGAACACAAGGTCCCTGTGTCCCGAGTCGCCCTCGTCCGCGTCCGCCGGGGCGCTGATCGAGACGGTCTGCGCCTCGGCCCCGGTCGGCAGGGCGGCGAGCAGGAGCAGGGCCAGCGCGGCGGCGAGGACCGGGCGCAGGCCGCGCCCCAAGCGGCGGGCGCCATGGCGGACGCCCGCGGCGGCGCGGGCTCTGGAAGAAGCGGAACTGTCGGAAGAAGTAGCGGGCCGGCGCGCGTCCGGGCGGCGGCCGGCGTAAGAGGAAGCGTCAGGCGAGGAGGACGGACGGCAGGGGCGCCGCAGCCATGCCAACGCGCTCATGCCGAAAGCGCGGACGCAGGTGACCCGGCGACCCGGCGACCCGGCGACCCGGCGACCCGGCGACCCGGCGACCCGGCGACCATTATAACGCCGGCATCGTCACCGGTTGTCAAGCCGCCGGGCGAACGGATTTCGCTCGCCCCGCCCTTCGGAGCCTCCGCGAGCGCAACCTTCGCCGCGCGCAAAATGTCACCGATCCTGTCCAACATGGTCATCGCATTGGTCCCCAACTCTGTCTCCCGGCAGGCCCCGCAAGGCACACGCCCGCCGGTCAACGCCTGTTCCATCGGCAATTCGTAAGCAGATTCCTGCAGGAGTGCAAACACAGGATCGCTCGATGGACACTGACGGCGCGTGACCGGCCCGCCGGCGGCACGCGCACGAACTTCCGCCTTGCGCCCCGGCCGGCCAGAGTCTGAAGCAGTGTCCCGTGCGACACGGGGCCGCTCTCCCTGCCCGGGTTGCGGGAAACCCGACAGGATCGCGAGAGCGCTCCCGGGTTCCACCCGCATCGCACCCGCGCGGCAGCAAAAGTCCCTCGTCCGGGGAATTCTGCAAGCGGCTCCATCGAACATTCTCGTCGCGGCGATGAACGGTCCTGGATTCGTCGGAACGCGAATGCGAGTATCTGCCTTGCCGGTTCATCCGAGCCGCCAGGCATGAGGAGAACACCGATGAAGATGCTCGTTATCGCGGCCCTGGCCCTTGTTGCCGCGCCATTCCTGCCCGCCCTTGCGCAGACCGTCCAGGACCCCGCCGCTGCGGCTCCTCCCGAAATCTCCTTCTCGCAATGGCACTATTCCGGGTGCGAGGGCAGCAGGGTGACCCTGACCGTGGAAAAGGACGGCGACGGCGAGGCAGCCGTCGATTACGCCACCGTCGACGCGGACAGCCCGAACCCGAACGCGGTGGCCACGGTCGGGGTCGATTACGTGAGGACATCCGGATCCCTTCATTTCGCACCCGGAGATACCGAGAAAACGATCACGGTGAAGACGATCGCCGATGCCGACGTCACCGAGAGTGCCGAAGTGTTCTTGGTCAAGCTTTCCCTGGGAAGCGGAGGCGATGCGGCGGATGGCTCGGCGACGCTCGTGAGTCCTTCGCTGTCCGCGGTCACCATCCTGAATGCCGGCACCTCCTGCTGAATGCCCATGCGGGGGCCGGGCGCAGTTCGCTGCCCGGGCCCGGCCTCATCCATGCCGGGTTCACGGCCGAGGCCGCCCGCCATCGGAACCGCGGCACTCCATCCGAACGGCAGGCTGCGTCCCGGTGCCGTCCGGCACGGCCTCCGTCTCCACGACATCGTTGCGACATTGCGGTCAGGTTGGGGTCAGCCGATGCGGCGATCCCGTGGTCGACGCGATCGACGGTCGACGCCTGTGGCCATGGTCGCTTCATGGTGCGGCGGACGGTCATCCGCGTCGCGCTCGGAAGCCCGCTTGCAGGGAACGGGGCTTGCAACCCAGGCCTTTGCCTTGCAGTGTTTTCAGCGGCGGTCGGGTATCTCTTTCAGCATTGCCTTGACTACAGCCGCCGCGTTGCCCGCTGCGAGACCGAGGAATATCTCCATTTGGTTCGTGCCTTCCCCTCCACCAGCGAGGTCGGCGAGGCTTCGGACCGCGAGGAACGGCACGTCGTTGGCGTAGGCGACATGAGCCATGGCGGCGCTCTCCATGTGTAAGCGATTAAACCGCGGCGTCGATTTGAGGAGGATTTCCGTTTGACAGCATAGGCGGTCCGTCCTATTGAGCTGCCGTTCGGGCGCACAGCGTCGGAGGGGTTTGATGGCGGCATGGTACGGATCGAAGGCGACGACGGGGCTCTGCCAGGCGATTGTGAGCCTGATGCCGCCGCATGATCTTTATGTGGAGACGCATCTTGGCGGCGGCGCGATCATGAAGCGCAAGCCGCCGTCGCTGCGTTCGGTCGGCATCGATCTCAACCGCCGGGCCATCGACAGCTTCCGCTGCGACTACCCGGTCGAGCTTCACCACGGCTGCTGTCACCGCTTCCTGTCGGACTTCGCGTTCGAGGGCCGCGAGCTGGTCTACAGCGACCCGCCTTATGTGCAGTCGACGCGCCGCTCAGAGCGCCGCTACCGCTTCGACTATACGGACGCCGACCATGCGGCGCTTCTCGGCATTCTGAAGTCTTTGCCCTGTCAGGTGATGGTCTCCGGCTATCCCTGCCGGCTCTACGACGACCATCTGGCCGGCTGGCGTTCGCTCGAGATCCAGGTCAACAACCAGTCCTGCATCGTCACCGAGAAGCTGTGGTTCAACTTCGAGCCCGACCGGGTGCACTGGGTGTCGTGCGCCGGGCGCAACTTCACCCATCGCCAGACCGTCAAGCGCAAGGCGGCGAGCTGGGGCCGCCGCTATCAAGCGATGCCGCGAGCCGAGCGGCTGGCGGTGCTGGCGGCGCTGATGGCCGTCGAGGCCGAGGCATGAAGGCATCGCCGGATGTCCGCGCGGTCGACGAGCTCGGCCGCGATCTCACCCGTCTGCTCGCCGGCGGCACCCTTCCGGGAGAGGCCGCAGAGGCGCTCTCGTCGCTGATCGCGCTCGCCGGGCGGCTGGCGGCGGACAAGGCCGCCATGGCGGCCACGATCGCCGCCCAGGAGGGGCAGATCGCCGACCTCGCGGCACAGGCCGCCACCCTGACCACCCAGATCGTCCAGCTGCAACGCGACCTCTACGGCTCGCGCTCGGAGAAGCGCAAGGACACCGCGGACGCCGCCGGCGTCGCCGATACGGCACGCCGGCGGGCGGGCGGAAAGCCCGGCCGCAAGAAGGATCGCGGCGATGCCCTCAACGACAGCGGGCTGCGCTTCGACCACAAGGCCCCGGTCGTCGACATCACCGTGACGCCGCCGCAGATCGAGGGGCTGTCCGAGGACGACTACGAGGTGGTCTCGGAGCGCATCCACTGCCGCATCGCCACCCTCGACTACCGGCACGTCGTCATCCGCTATCGCCACGTCACGGCGAAGATCCGCCAGACCGGCGCCCTGGTGGGCGCGCCGGCCCGCGAAAGCGTGTTCAAGAACAGCTGCGCCGATGTCTCCTTCGTTGCCGGCCTCATCATCGACAAGTTCCTCTGGCACCTGCCGCTCTACCGTCAGCACCGGATGCTGGCCGCCGCCGGCATCACCATCAACCGGGGAAGCCTGAGCCTGTGGGCCAACCGGGCGATCGCGCTCCTGAAGCCGATCCACGAGGCGCAGTGGCGCTCGGTGCTGGAAAGCGCCGTCATCCAGATGGACGAGACGCCGATCCGGGCCGGGCGCCATCCGGGCAAGCCCGGAGCCATGAAGAAAGGCTTCTTCTGGCCGATGCTCGGCGAGGAGGGCGAGGTGGTGTTCCCCTTCGCCACCTCCCGCCGGCACGAGCATGTGGCCGCGTTCCTCGGCGAGTATGCCGGAGTCCTGGTGAGCGACGGCTACGGCGCCTACAAGGCCTGGGTCGAGGCGCGCGACGGGGCGGTCACCCACCAGGGCTGCTGGATCCATGCTCGCCGCAACTTCTGGGAGCACAAGGACAGCCACCCGGCGATGGCCGGGGCGATGCTGGCGATGATCGGCGAACTCTACGCAGTCGAGGAGGAGATCCTCTCGGCACCGGCAGCCGAACGCCTGGCGGCGCGACAGACGCGCTCGCGCGCGGTGGTCGACAGGATCTGGACCTGGTGCGAGAGGACGCTTGACGATCCGGCGCTGACGCCGAAGCACCCCATCCGCAAGGCCATCACGTACGCCGTCGAGCGCAAGACCACGCTGGAAGTGTTCCTCGCCAACCCGGATGTGCCGCTGGATACCAATATCATCGAGAACAAGATCAGGGACCCCAAGCTCGGCCAGAAGAACTGGCTCTTTGCCTGGAGCGAACTCGGTGCCGAGCACATCGGCATCGCCAACGGTCTGCTCGCCACCTGCCGGATGCAGGGCGTCGATCCCCGCATCTGGCTGATCGACGTCCTGCTGCGCATCGCTCACCACCCGGCCTCCCGGGTCGACGAGCTGACGCCGCGGCGGTGGAAGACACTGTTCGCCGACAACCCGATGACCTCCGACATCACGCCCGCAGTGCGGCTTCAGGCCGACCCCGGGGACGGTGCATGACAAGGAGATCCATCATGGCCCTGACACCCGCCGAGAAGCAGCGCCGATACCGCGAACGGCTCAAGGCCGGCAACCGCCCCGTCCGCTACCGTACGCCCCGTGACCGGCGCTCCCGCGCCCAGCGCTGGTGCGATGCGGTGGCCGAGGAGGCGCGCTGCAGGAGCATTATCGGGACTGTCTCGAGAGGCTCCCGGACTCCCTGCGCGACACGGCCTTAAGGAGAACGCCTGCAGATCATCGTCGAAGCCGACATCGAGGCCCTCGGGGAGATCGAACCGCCGCGCGGCTACGGACGCGACGCAGGACCGCGGAACTCCGTTGAGCGTGGTCACGTTACCGGTGCCCGGCACCAACAACCGGAATGCTCCCGGCATCATCGGGCCGCCCTTCTCCTTGACATCCGACATCTGAGCGGTGCGGCTTCACGCATGAGCCAGGGGGACGGCATAACGCTTGCGGTAGCGCCGTACGGTGATGTCGATCCCCTCCAGCAACGCCGCCAGTTCGGTCCGCGACAGTGACAGCGACCTGTGCCCGGCGCACCGGGGCGGGGCGAACAGGCCCTGCTCCAGGCGCTTGGACCAGATGAAGAACCCGCCGTGCTCGAAGCCGAGAACCTTCACCATCGTGCGCCGCCGGTTGATGAACACGTACCAGCGCCCGCTCGCCGGGTTCTCCCCGAGATGGCTCGCCACCAGCGCGCTCAGACCGTCGAAGCTGCGGCGCATGTCCGCCGGCTCCACAGAAAGCCAGATGCCGCCCGCCGGCCAGCCGCCCAGCATCAGGACCGCCGCAGGCGGAGTACCACCCCGTCGCCCAGCGAAAGCTCGACATCCCAGCCCGGGTCGGGTGCCGTCGCCAACTCGACAAAGCCGCCGCGCTTGCGGCGGGGCCTGGCGGCAGTCAGACCAAACCGGCGGCGCCAGTTCTGGAACGACTTCCGCGGCACCCCGCGGGCCTCGCAGAAACTGACCTGCGAGCCCTCCCAGCGCTCGAAATCCACCATCAAGGCACGCCACTTGGCCTCGTCGCCACGCTCATGGGCAGAGCCGTCCACCGGCGTCGCCAAAACATCGTCCGACATGACAAAACCCTCCGATCAAGATGAATGAATGGATCGGAAGACCCTCTCGCGCGAGGACAGGCCGGATCAAGACGAATGCAGAACGCCGTGCTTTAGCCGCTTACCTCCATGTCGAGGACCCGCGCGCCGAACGTCTCGAAGACCCAGGTCCGGAACACCGCGTTGTCGACGAAGGCTCCGCCGGAGACCCCGTTGCCTCCGACCGCGATGCGCGGAGGCCTGTCCAGGCAACGCCCGTCCGTCGTGCAGCGTGCTAGCGCCACATTGTTCGCCGCGCGCCGCGCCGCCTCCAGCAGCGCCTCGTCGACAGGGAACCAGAAGCGGGCCTCGGGGCCATCGGCTCCTGCACGCTGAACCGTGACCGAGCGCGGGAACATCATGCCGAAGTTGCCGTACGGATACTCGAAGAATGGCATCGGCGCCCAGCCGCCGTCGAGCTCGCGGGCGAAGAGCATTTCCAGGTATTGACCCCAACGCTCCGCGATCACGACGTCGCCGATGCCCAGCAATGGATCGACGCCGCCTGCGATGCCGGAGAACACGATCCTCTCGATGGCGAATTGGTCCAGCGCGAGCTGTGCCGTCATCGCCGCGTTGACGACGCTGACTCCGCTCAGGAACAGCACGACGTCATGTCCTTCCAGCATGCCGGTCGCGAAGACGACGCCGTTTGCCGAATGTTCCGACCCGTCCCGCAGTTCGCCCTTGAGGATCTCCAGTTCCGGGGCGAACGCGGAGACCACGGCGATACGCGGGGTGCTGTCTTCGAAGTCGTGAGCCGTTGCCGGTTCCGGTACGCTCGCTGCGAGCAACAGGGTAGCCGAAAGGCCGGCGAACAGGTTCCGAAGCATGCGCAGCGCAAACGCCTGAAAGGCCATTGCGCAATGCTCAACGCGCCATGAAGATTGCAGTGAATGGCTCATCTCCAAGTCTCCCAACGACCGATCCGGTTCGGACGTTAACCCGTTGACGTTTTCTCAGTCACGGACTCCCATTCCTTCGTCGCACTTGCTTTGCCTGATCGGTGATCATGTTCATGTCGCAAATGCCTCATGCCGGTCTCGAGGTTTGTCCGGATGATGTGACGGGCTACGGACACTTGTGTCGGCTTGCGGTCTTCGCGAAATCGGCGACTTTCGTCGCTATCGGCGAGAACGGCGGCAGCCTGGTCAAGGTGGTGTCGTCTGAAGTGGACGAGTTCATGATCACGATTCACCAGAACTCTTGACGGAGCGGGTAGTCGCATCACCACGGGGGCCACCCGGATCGATCGGAGAAACCGACATGAAGCTGGCAACGTTGATGACAGGAGCGTTCGCGTTGACGCTGGATGCTGGACACTTCGATGAGTGATGCAAAATCCTGGCGCATTTGACGGCGATTCCTACGACATTTGACGGCGATTCCTGGAACACTTGACGGTGATTCCTGGACACTTGACGGCGAATCCTGAGCATTTGACGGTCCTGGTCCGAGCCTGACCCTGCCCTGCCGAGCGGCGTGGCGAGGCGGCCAGCGGGATCTCCGAGGTGCCCTGTCTCTTCCATCCCTGTCAGACCGGTTCGCGTATCGAACCGGAAGGCAAGAGCGCGATGAAGAGAATCGGCATGATGAACATCAAGGACATTCTTCGGCACCGTCACGATCACGCCCTGTCGCGGGACGAGATCGCCGTGGCGGTCGGGGTGAGCACGGGAACCGTCTCGCACGTGCTGGCCCGCAGCGAGGCGGCAGGCCTTTCCTGGCCGCTGCCAGAGGATCTCGACGACGGCACACTGCGGGCCCGGCTTTATCCGGCGGCGGATCGCGACAGCGACCGGGTGCAGCCCGACTGGGAGGCGATCATCGAGGAACTCGAGGCGCCGCGCGATCGCCGCCGCGCCCGCCTGACGCGTCGTCAGCTGTGGTCCGAGTACCGCGACGAGGCCCTGGCTCAAGGAGGCAGGGCCTACACCTACAGCCGCTTCTGCGGGCTCCTCAAGAAGCGCCGGCAGGAACGGCCCGGGCAGGCGCAGGCGCGCTTCGACTACGCGCCGGGCCTCTATGGCATGTCCGACTTCTCGGGCAAGACCCTGAGCCTCAGGAGCGGCCGCGGCGATGAGGATGTGGAGATCTTCGTGGCCGTGCTGGCGCATTCGAACTTGATCCACGCCGAGGCGGTGCCCGACCAGAGCGTGCGATACTGGACGATGGCCCACCGCCGGGCGCTGGAGGCGTTCGGCGGCTGTCCCGAGCGCTGGGTCATCGACAACCTCAAGGCCGGCGTCACCAGGGCGGACCGCGAGGATCCCCAGCTCAACCCCAGCTTCCGCGAGTTCGCCAAACACTACGATCTCGCCGTGCTTCCGGCACGCAAGGGGCGATCCACCGACAAGGGCCCCGTCGAGGCCGCCGTCGGTGTCGTCCAGACGCGTATCCTGCTCGCGCTGCGTCATCAGACCTTCTTCTCTCTGGACGCCATGAACGCCGCGATCCGGCGCCAGCTCGAACAGCTGAACGAGGCGCCGATGGCATGCGGCGCGACCCGGCGCGACCTCTTCGAGGCCAGCGAGCGGGCCGCTCTCAAGCCCCTGCCCCGGGACCCCTGGGAATGGGGCGAATGGATCGAACGCAAGGTCGGACCCAACAGCCATGTCCGAATCCAGAGCAACCACTACTCCGCGCCCGAACGCCATATCGGCGCCGAAGTCGACGTCCGCGTCGGCGAACGCATGGTCGAGATCTTCGTCGCCAGGGAGGGCGAACGCATCGCCGTGCACCGTCTCAAGAGCGGCACCAACCAGTACGCCACAAGCCCCGAACACATGCCCGACCGCCTCCGGGCGGTGCGCGACATCCGCAAGCCCGACTGGGGCAACATCCTGCTCTCCCAGGCCCGGCGCATCGGACCTCATGCCCTCGCCTGGGCCGAGCGCTGCTTCGCTTCCCGCGACTTCCCCGAACAGGCCTTCGCCACCGTGCAGGGCATGATCCGTCTCGCCGACGGCCACGGCGCCGATCGCCTCGAGGCGCTCTGTGGCGAGGCTCTCGACCTCAACCGCCTCGCCTCGGGCTTCCTCCGGGAGCGCCTCAGGAACGGCATCCCGACGCCGGCGCCACGCCCGGAAGTCCGCGAGACCATCCCCCGTCACAGCAACATCAGGGGCGGGGACTACTACCGTGACAACAACCAGGGAGACACCCCATGACGCTGCGTCAACCCAATGTCGAACGCCTGCTGCAACTCGGCTTCGTCGGCATGGTCGAGGCCCTCGAGGAACAGCGCGACATCGCCGACATCGATCAGTTCGACTTCGACGACCGCCTCGCCATGATGATCGAACGCGAGGTCCAGTACCGCGATCACAAGAGCTACCTCGGCCACCTCCGCCAGGCCCAGCTGCGCATCCGCGCCGATCTCCAGGATGTCGACTGCCGTGCCGGCCGCGGCATCACGCGCACCACGCTGACCGAACTCGCCGCCGGCGACTGGATCCGCCAGGCCTTCAACCTGATCATCGTCGGACCAACAGGATCCGGAAAGACCTTCCTGGCCTGTGCCCTCGCTCATCAGGCCTGCCGCCAGAAGGTATCCGTGCTCTACCGGCGCGTGCCCGAACTCGTCTCCGAACTCGCCCGCGCCCGCGACAGGGGAACGCACTACCGGCTCATGCGGCGGCTCGCCAGGGTCTCGCTGCTGCTGCTCGACGACTGGGGTCTGCAGAACTTCTCCGCCGAGAGCCGCCGCGACCTGCTCGAGATCGTCGAGCAGCGCCACGCCCGGGCCTCGCTGCTGATCGCCAGTCAGATCCCCGTGGAGCACTGGCCCAGGGTGATCGCCGAACCCACCATCGCCGACGCCATCCTCGATCGCATCGTCCACAATGCCTACCGCATCGAGATCACCGGCGAATCCCAGCGCAAGCGCAACCGGCCGCCGCCCCTGGGCGGTGCATGAGGGGAGATCCGCCATGGCCCTGACCCCCGCCGAGAAGCAGCGCCGATACCGCGAACGGCTCAAGGCCGGGCACCGTCCCGTCATCACCCGAAAGCCCCGGGACCGGCGCTCGCGCGCGCAACGCTGGCGCGATGCTCTGGCCGAACTCATCGCCCTGCAGGAGCACTGGCGCCGCTGCCTCGACGCCCTTCCCGATACGCTCCACGACACCCCTTACGGGGAGCGCCTGCAGGCCATGGCCGAGGCCGACATCGAGACCCTCGAGGACCTCGATCCGCCGCTCGGTTACGGGCGTGACACATGACCCGCAGAACTCCGTTGAGGGCGGTAACGTCACCGGCACCCGGCACCATCAGGTCGGCCTTCTCGCGTTGCCGCCTCCCGACAACGGTCCCTCAAGCGAGCCCGGCCTGGCGGCCGGGTCCATGGGCGCCTGCGGCGCCTGGGCGCCGTTCCCAGGACCGGAACGCGCGGCGGCCATGTGTTGGGTCTCTGTTTAGTTCGTTAGGAGCCCGTGGATTTTTCCCACATTGCGTGAGAGGTGGATTGGCCGGGATGGTGGGCGAGCGCGGGAAGGGACGCTGTTGCGGCGCCGGTCCGGGCCTGTAGTCTTGGTCTTCCGACAAGGAGTAGGCCCGCGCGGGAGGATGTCCCCGCCGGGCCTGTGGCCGGTATGCAACTTCGTTTTGCGACGGGGCTTTCCGGCGAGGACTACGTTAGGACCGAGGCGTGGCGCGATGCAAGCCTTGATCGCTGCCCGAACCACCCGCATGGCGGATGTTCCCTGGGACCCAACGGCACCTACGCGCGCAAGAGTCCGCGCGGTGCGAGGGTTGCTCGCTGGTATTGCCCGGAGAGTCACACGACGTTCGGCCTTCTGCCGGACTGCCTGGCGGCGCGTCTGCCGGGCACGCTGGACGATCTGGAGGCGGTCGTGGTGGCGGCCGAGGAGGCCGGCAGCCTGGAGGAAGCGGCGAACGCGGTGCGCCGCCCCGAGGACGATGACGCCATCGAGCTTCCCGGGGCGATGCGCTGGGTGCGCCGCCGGATGCGTCTCATTCACGACATTGTGTCACGGGTCATCGGCCTGATCCCCGACCGGCTGGCGGGCTGTGCGGCGACCATGGTGGCGGTTCGCGAGCGTCTCGGAGGCGACGGCGCCCTGATGAAGCTGCGCGCACTGGTCTCGGCGCAGCTGCGGACACTGCCCTCGCCTTTGGGCTTCCAGGCCGGTGGCCTCGGCGTGACGGATCGCATCTGTGCCTTCCAACACTCGACGGGGCCTGATCCGCCCGGTGCGGCGGCGTAGCGTCATGGTCCAAGGGGCATGAGAGCCCTCTGATGCGAGGACCGTGACATGACAGAACCGACTGACGAGCGGCGCCAGGCGGTCGCGCTCTTCCGATACGGCGTGATCGCCGACCTGGTGCACCTGCCGGTGGGCACGCCGGGCACCGGCGCGATGCTGCGCGCCAAGGCCGGGCGGACGTATGTCATCCCCGGCAGCAGCCGCACCCGCGTCGCTGCCGAGACGATACGCGACTGGATCAAGGACTACCGGCATGGCGGCTTCGAGGCGCTCTACCCGAAGCGGCGCGGCGACCGCGGCAAGCCCCGGCGCCTGCCGGTCGAGGTTGCCGACCGCCTGATCGAACTGAAGACGGAGAACCCGAACTTCTCGGTGCGCCTCATCATCAAGGCGGCCCGCGACGAAGGCGTCGATCATCCGCTCGCTCCATCGACCGTGCACCGGCTGCTCGCCCGTGAAGGGCTGTTCGAGAAGGCGGCGAACGACGGCGCCGACCGCCGCCGCTTCGCCTTCCGCAACGCCGGCGAGCTGTGGATGTCGGACATCATGCACGGGCCGAAGGTCCGGCACGGCAGAACCCGGCGCAAGACCTACCTCATAGCCTTCATCGACGATGCCACGCGGGCAATCCCGTTCGCGGCCTTCGCCATGGCCGAGAACACCGCGGCCTTCCTGCCGGTGTTCAGGAACGCCATCGTCAGGAGGGGCCTCGCGGAGAGACTGTTCGTCGACAATGGCTCGGCCTACCGGTCGCGTCATCTCGCCCTGATCTGCGCCAGGCTGGGCGTGGCGCTGATCCACGCGCGGCCCTGGCAGCCCGCGAGCAAGGGCAAGATCGAGCGCTTCTTCAGGACCCTGCGCGGGAGTTGGCTGAACCACCTTCAGGACGCCGACCGGGAGACCCTGGAGAGCCTGAACCGCAGCCTGTGGGCGTGGATCGAGGGCGAATATCATCATACGCCCCATCGCGGCCTCGGCGGCCGCACGCCCCTCGAACAGTGGGCCCTGGCCTCGGACGCCGTCCGCTACCCCGGGCCCGAGCTGGACCTCGACGACCTCTTCCTCTTCGAGGCCAGACGCCACGTCTACAAGGACCGCACCGTCAGCCTCAACGGCCGCGTCTACGAGGTCGATGCCCTGCTCGTCGGCCACAAGGTCACCCTGCGCTACGACCCCGAGGCGCCGCCCGGACGGCCCCTCGACGTGGTCCACGACGGCAAGCCCGCCGGCAAGGCAACACGCCTCGACGCCTATGCCAACACCGCGGTCAGGCGGAACCGGCCGGCGAGGGAGATCGAGGCCGATGCGCCGCCGCCGGAACCGCCGCCGTCGCCGCTCAGAATGCGCAACTTCAAGAAGAGGGACCCCTGATGTACCGCAAGCACTTCGCCTTCACACGCCTGCCCTTCGAGACCCCGGCCGAGACCGACGAGCTCTTCGAGTCCAACGCCCGCCGCGAGGCCGAGGCCCGCCTCGGCCATCTCGTCGACCTGCGCGGCATCGGCCTCATGACCGGCGAGGTGGGATCCGGCAAGACCACCGTCTGCCGCCATGTCGCCGCGGGCCTCCATCCCGGGCTCCACCGCGTCCACTACGTCTCGCTCACCACCGGCAGCGTGCTCGACATCTACAGAGAGATCGCATGGGAACTCGGCGTCCCCGCCCAGAACTCCCGCGCAGGCGCCCGCCAGGCCCTGCGCAACGAGATCTCGCGGCTCGCCGTCGAGGCCAGGCAGCTGCCGGTCCTGGTCATCGACGAGGCCCATCATCTGCGCAACGACGTGCTCGAGGATCTCCGCCTGCTGACCAACTTCGCCATGGACGCCGAGCAGCGCCTGTGTCTCATCCTGGTGGGGTTGACCGAGCTTCGCCGCCGCCTCGCCATGGCGATGCACGAATCCCTCGCCCAGCGCCTCGTCGTCAGACACCATCTCGCCGGCCTCGACCGCGACGAGGTCGAGGCCTATGTCGCCCACCGCCTGCGGCTCGCCGGATGCGAGCTGCCGCTGTTCGAGGCCGCCGCCCTCGAGGCCCTGTTCCAGAGCGCCCGCGGCCTGCCGCGCCAGATCAACCGCATCGCCCACTACGCGCTCTCGGCCGCCGCCCTCGATGAGGCCAGGACGGTCACCGCCGAGCACCTCGAAGCCGCCCTCGACGAGCTCTCGCCATGAAGGGCTTCCCGACCCGCGCCCCGGCCGAACTCGAGGAGCGCCCGCGCGAGCAGCAGTGGCTCGTCGACACCCTGTGGGGCGACGAGGCCGTCGGCATCGTCGGCGGCGAGCCCAAGTGCGGCAAGTCCATGCTGGCCCTCGACCTCGCCGTCGCCGTCGCCGCCGGCGTCCCCTGCCTGCGTCACTTCGCACCCGCCCGCCCCGGCCCGGTGCTGCTGTTCTGCGCCGAGGACGCCGGCCACCTCGTGCGCCGGCGTCTCGAGGGAATCTCCCGCGCCGCCGGCGCCTCCTTCGAGACCCTTGACATCGCCGTCATCGACGTCGCCACCCTGCGTCTCGACGAGGCGGGCGACCGGCGCGCATTGCGCGACACCGTCAAGCGCGTCGCGCCGCGTCTGCTCGTCCTCGATCCCCTGGTCCGCCTGCACGGCGTCGACGAGAACGCCGCCGCCGACGTCGCCCCCGTCCTCGGCCATCTGCGCGACATCCAGCGCCGCTTCCACACCGCCGTCATCGTTGTCCACCATGCCCGCAAGAGCGGGGCCACGCGGCCCGGCCAGGCCCTGCGGGGGAGCAGCGAGCTGCATGCCTGGGGAGACAGCAATCTCTACCTGCGCCGGCGCGACCGGCAGACCCTCCTGACCGTCGAGCATCGCGCCGCCCGCGGCCTCGACGACATCGAGATCGAACTCGTCGACGATGAGCCGGAACCCTTCCTGCGTCTGCGCCAGCCGCTCCCGGCCGGCGAAGACCCGCAGCCCCAAAACCCCGAACGGCGCATCCTCCAGGCCCTCGCCCAGGCCGATGCAGCGCTCTCCTCGCCAAAGCCCTCGCCTGCGACTCCTCCCATCCCTCGCCCAGGCCGATGCAGCGCTCTCCCAGCGCCAGATCCGCCAGCAGGCCGCAACCCGCCACAAGACCGTCGGCGACGTCCTCCACAAGCTCGTCCGGGAGGGCCGCGTCCACCACGACGCCGAGGGCCGGTACAGTCTCGTCGCAGACCTCTTCGAAACGCGACCGCCGGACGCCGATGCCTGTCCTGCGAACGCCGCCCGGTTCCCGGTTCCCGCCGCTCACGCATAGGGCTTCGAGGCGGAACCGCCTTCGGGAACCACCCCCAACCGGCCGTCAGGCGATCGGCCCATGGCCGAAAGCGCCGCTCGTGGCCATGGACGCACTCACCCGGGCGGGCGGCGGTGGGTCACCCGACCGACCAGAGCGCAGGAGATGCATGGCAGATCGACGCGTCGACGGCCGTCAGACACTCCGCCAGATCGGAACGACCCGACAATCCGGGAAATCTACACGCCAGTCGCGCGAAACAATCCGGGAAACTCGCGGTCAATCAATGTGCGAGACAACAGAGCTCCACGCCGTCGCGGGCGAAGATCCGGCTCTGACGGTACAACGGTAAATGGTCGCAGTACTTCGAGACCAGCACATGCGCCAGAAGTCCGGGTCCCGGACGGCCGCGCTCGATCGGCCGCGGCGGCAAGGGTCTCTGGTGGAAGCGTTCGCAGCTGCCGCAGGCCAGGCGCGGCCTGACGATGCGGTTCACCACGAAGCGGCCGGGGATGTACTCCAGCTCCTCGGTGACATCCTGGCCCACCCGCTTGAGATGCCCGCCGCAGTCCGTGCAGACCTCGCCCGGCGCCAGGATCGTCTCCTGGCGCGGCAGATGATCCGGCAAGGGACGCCGCCGGGGTTGCTTCTTCGCCGGCACCGGCGGTTCGGACAGCGCCTCGGCCGTCCGTGCGATCTCCTCGTCCTCCAGGGCGAGCTCGAGCTGGTCCAGGGCTTCCGAAGAGGCACCGAAGCGCCGCCGGCGCAGACCCGCAAGCTGGTGCTTGAGCTTCTCGATCAAAAGGTCTCGGTTGCGCAGCTCGGCGTCCCGCGCCGCCAGTTCGGCGTGCGAGGCCAGCACCATCGCCTTCAGCGCGGCGACGTCGTCGGGCAGGGAATGGGCTTCGGCGAGCATGGCGGCAACCTAGCGGAAAGCGCCACCAAAGGGAAGCTCAAAGTGCGGTCATCCTGTTGTTAATCAACAACGAATCACCCCGCAACCAGGGGCTTCCACGTCCGCACCGGGGCCCGCCAGTCGATCCCCTCCAACAACATCGACAGCTGCGCCGGCGTCATCGTCACCTTGCTCCCGGACACCGACGGCCACACGAAGCGGCCGCGCTCCAGACGCTTCGAGAACAGGCACGCTCCCTGGCCGTCCCACCAGATCACCTTGACCAGGTCGCCCCGGCGCCCCCGGAACACGAACAGATGCCCGCTGTAGGGATCCGCCTTGAGCTCCTGCTCGGCCAGCGCCGCCAGGCCCGGAAAGCCCTTGCGCATGTCCGTCACGCCGCTCGCCAGCCAGACCCGGGTCGAAGACGGAACCGGGATCATCCCGCGAGTGCCCGCACCACGCGACACAGGGCATCCACGTTGAACGAACCGCTCGCGCTCACCCGGTGGCCGCTCGCCAGAGCGACTTCGATCCGGCCGTCCGATGCCGCTGGCGCCATCGATGGTGTCAATGGCTCGGGAACTACCTCGACGGGCAGGAACGAGGGCACGCCCTCGCCATCCCCTGCCGGCCGGAAGCGGGGATCGCGACGCCACTTGAAGATCAGGTTGGCGTTGACGTCATAGCGGCGTCCCACCTGGGACACCGAGATCCCCGGCGACCAGGTCTGCGCCACGATCCGGCGCTTCTCGTCCTCTGACCAGAACCGGCGTACACGACGCGCCACCGCAAGAGCCTCCTCCGATAGTGTCCACTAAACGATGGTGGACACCATCGAGCACCGGACCGTCTATGGACGCCCCCGATGATGCAAGCATTTGTTGGTTGGGTTTGCTGTGTAACATTTGCGTGATTCAGGCGAGTTGCAGGGCCTCCCCGCTGGGCAGATTTGCTGAAGCACCGTATCGTGGACGAAGCCCGGCGGTTGGGGCGTCCCGCATTGTGGCCCTGTGTCGGATTTCGCTGTGACGGGTGCTTGTCTTGATGCCCGTGCGTCAGGCTGCGGCGGGCACCCTGGTTGGATCGATCCCGTGTTTCTTGAGCATCCTGATCCAGCGTGGGGCATTGCGCTGGACCATGGCGGCCTCGTAGTCGGTTTCGGGGTCGAGGTAGACGATGCCGTTTTTCAGCACGCAGTAGATGACGCGGATCATCTTGTGGGCGGTGGCCACGGTGGCCTTGCAGTATCCCCGGCGCACGGCCAGGGCCTTGTGGTATCCCTGGAACTGGCAGTTCCTGGTTCGGGCGGCGCCCTGGGCGCATTCGATGAGGACCTCGCGCAGGGTGGTGTTGCCGCGCCGTGTTCTTCCCGAGCGCCGCTTGCCGGCGCTCTCGTTGTTGCCGGGGCACAGACCTGCCCATGCTGCGAGGTGGCGCCTTGAGGCGAACACGGAGATGTCGGGGCCCAGTTCGATCAGGATGGCCGAGGCCGATGTCCTGTCGATGCCGGGGATCGCCATCAGAAGTTCGATCTGGGTGGTGTACTCGGCGAGGCCGGCATCGATGACGGCGTCGTAGCGGGCCAGCCGTTCGGTGGCGGCGTCGAAGGCGTCGAGCTGGTCGCGCAAAAGGAAGAGGCCCATCTCGTCGAGCTCGGCGTTGAGGACATCGAGCAGCTTGTCGTCGTGGCGGCGCACATGATGGGTGAGCGAGGCGATGATCGCCTCCCGCGGCTCGTTGTCGACCAGGCCCCTCATGATGCGCATGCCGTTGGCGCCGAAGAGGTTGGAGAGGATGCCGGAGACGCGCACGCCGGCGGCATCGAGGATCTTGTTGATCCGGTTCCGCATCCGCGCCCGCTCGCGGACCACCTGGCGGCGCATGCGCGAGACCTTGCGGAGGCTGCGGAAGTGACGCGGCGGCACCATGCTGTCACGGCACAGGCCGAAGCTGCAGATGCGGGCCAGCCAGATGCTGTCGGCGACGTCCGTCTTGCGTCCCTTGATCTGCTTGACGTGCTGGGCATGGACCAGCAGGGGCCTGATGCCGGCGTCCTCGAGGGCGCGGAAGGGCGCCTCCCAGTAGATGCCGGTGCCCTCCATCACCGCGGCACTCACCCGATGCCCCTTGAGCCAGCGCACCATCTCGGCAAGGCCTTTGGGGAAAGCGCTGAACTGCCGGGTCTCGACAACCGCTTCCTTGCCGGGCTGCGCGACCCTCACGCACGCCGTGATCTCGACCTTGTGGATGTCAAGACCGGCCGCACGCTCATGGATGACATTGAGATGGTCGTTTTCTACCATGACGCTTCCTCCGTCTGTTGGGGGTGGCGGAAGCGGGAGACCTCCGGACAGCTGACAGATATCGAGGCGACATCGTGCGTTTTGCTGTTCGTCCACGGATTGAACCGGGTACTTCGCGGGGTGCGAGCCTTCAGTCTGGGACAGTTTGGTAACGGGCATGAAGCCTCGAAAAACAAGCGTCCACGAACCCGCTTCCGCCGTGAGTGTGCTGCACACACGGCAGATGGACAACACGCGCACGCCTCCGAGCAGGTCCGTTACATCACCACGCCGGGTGTGCTTGAGGCATCAGGATCATGGGCGTTTGGTGCATGTGGTCAGGTGCTGTCGTCTATCCGGCCTCGTGTTGCGGCTGGATTGACGCCGCGGGCCCGTATGGAGAATCGCGGATTGGGTCCAAATCGCTTACGCGAGCTCGATCGCTCTGCGTCCGGAGGGTGGTTTTCCCGATCCCGTCTCATTGACCGTTTGCCCTTGCCCTGTCCTCCGTCCTGCCCACATCCCCGACAGCTTCCTGCGACGCGTCGCCCGATCAGGCGGCGGCAGGAACCCGGTATCTCTGCTTCGTCGTCGTCACCGCCCAGGCGATGCGCGCCATCCTGTTGGCCAAGGCCACTGCAACCAGCATCCGTGGCTTGCGCGCCAGCATCCTGGCGAGCCAGGGATCCGGCGTTGAGCCGCGGCGGTCCGCATGACGCACGACCGCCATGGCGCCGGTGATCAGCAGTCGTCTGAGGTCGCGCTGGCCCCTCTTCGAGATCCTGCCCAGCCTCGGTTTGCCGCCGGTCGTGTGCTGGCGCGGCACAAGGCCCAGCCAGGCGGCGAAGTCCCGGCCGCGCCGGAAGCTCTCGAGCGGCGGTGCAAAGGCCTGCAGCGCCATCGCGGTGACCGGCCCGACCCCCGGGATGGTCATCAGCCGTACCGCGTCGTCGTCGCGCCGGGCCGCCTCGCCAACTTCCTTCGCCAGATCAGAGATCTCGGCATCGAGGGCCTCGATACGGTCGAACAGCAGCGTACCCAAGGTGCGCACCTGGTCCGGCAGTCCCGGATCTTCCAGGGCCTGCGCCAACCGCTTGACGTGGGCCGGTCCCTGAGGCGCAACGATACCGAACTCCGCCAGGTGACCGCGCAGCGCGTTGATCGTCTGCGTGCGCTGGCGCACCAGAAGATCGCGCGTGCGGAACAGCATCCCCCTGGCCTGCTGCTCCGCAGTCTTCACGGCCACGAAGCTCATGGTGGGACGCTGCGCAGCCTCGCTGATCGCCTCCGCGTCCGTCGTGTCATTCTTCTGCCGCTTCACGAACGGCTTCACGTAGATCGGCGCGATCAGCTTGACGTCATGACCGAGCTCCGAGATCTCCCGGCCCCAGTAGTGGGCGCTCGCACACGCCTCCATCGCCACCACGCAGTTCGGCTGCGAGGCCAGAAAGTCAAGCAGCTTCCCGCGACTGAGCTTCTTGCGGAACGACACCGACCCGTCCGCGCACGCACCGTGCAGCTGAAAGCTCTGCTTCGCCAGATCGATCCCGATGGTGGTAATCTGTTCCATGGACGCCTTCTCCTTCGTCGTGGCTGTAACAACACCGCCACCTTGGCACATCGCGATGCCGTCGGGAGGGGCGTCCACTCCATCGCTTACGTTCCATTCGACGGATGACACGCAGCGAAAGTGTGGCGAAAGGGGATGTCGGGTGTCAAGGCGTGTCGATTGCCGGCAACGCAAGCGCAATCAGTGTCCGTTTCAGGACCGTTCCCGAGACGCTCACACGACCTCGTGGCAACCCCTGCTAGAACGCCGTGCGCCAACCGGCGAAGACCGCTACGCGCGGTTGGGCGTTGCCTTCGTGACCGGGGTGGCGGGTCGCCACCGCGCCCAGACGGAGATTGCCTTCGGCAAGCGGCCGATCCCAGCGCACCGCAAGGTCGAGCTGCCGGCCCGAGGGTGTCACGTCGGCCTGGATCTGCTGGCGCACGATCCCGCCGTCCAGGGTGCGGCCCACGGGAACCGAGAGTCGCGCGTCGCCCTCCTCCACTCGCAGAGGCTGGCCGAGTGTCACCTTCAGCATACCGCCCGCGCCAACCGGCCGGATGGCGTGGACGGCGAAGGCGCTGGTGGCCAGAGGCGAAACGCCGGCAATGATGCCGTCCTCGGCGCGGGCGTGGACGACGCCGACTTCAGGCCCGCCGCCCAGCTGCCAGTCACCCACCTGCTGGTCGATCTCTAGGCCGAGCGAAACGGAGTGGGCCGCAAGCGTGCCGAACGCCCCTTGAGCGGTGGCGGAGAGCATGCTCTGGCGCTCGGAAAACCAGCCGACCCGCAAGCCGAGCGGCGAGTCCGGTGTCCGCCAGGAGAGCGACGCGCCCGAGGCCGGCAGCAGGTTGTCGATTCCCTCAGTCGTGAAGGCCGTCGCGACGATCCCTTCCGCCTGGCTCATCGTCACGCTGAACGAGTTTTGCGCGAGAGGCGCATGGCCAATGCCGTCAACATCCGGGGTCCTGCCCAGATCGAAGCGCAGCGATGCAGGCGGCGCGATGTCGTCCGCGGGCCGCCGGAGCGCCGGTGCTGACATGAAGTCGCTGAACTCGGTGCCGAGCCAGGGGGCGGCGGATGGTGCGACAAGGCGGCCAAGGTCGTACCAGAACGGCGCTCCCAGCGCGTCGAAGGCAGCGATCTCCCGGCCGGACAACGCGCTTGAAAGACCGGTGCCGAAGGCTCCGCCGAGCTGGAAACCGGATTCCTGCATGAGGGCCCCCGCGCTTCCAACCGTGTTGCCGGTGGAGACGACCGGCGCGTCGACCGGCGAGAGCGCGGCGTCCAGATCCATCAGGCCCTGGCCGTAGACGGCGCGGTCGGCATAGCGACCGCTGCGGTCCGCGGTGTGGAAGAGCCGCGTCACGAGGTCCTCGCTCGGGAGCTGATCGCGGAACATCTGTGTCATCAGGGCGAGGCCGCCGGACACCATGGGAGCCGCAAAGGATGTTCCGCTCACGGGAAGGTAGCCGCGTGCCAGTTCGTTCTCGTAGGTTCCGAAGTATGCGGTCCATACGCGGTAACCCGGTGCGGCGATACACCAGTCGGCCGCGATGCCGCAACGGTTCGAGAAAGGTGCGATCTCGCCGTCCTCGCCCGTCGCCACGGCTGCGATCGAGTGCCCCCGCAGCTCCTCGATTCTCGCCATCATGCCCGCGAAGAGGTCGGGAGAACTGGCATCCAGGCGACCGGCTTTCCGGCCGAGGTAGTCGGTCTCTGAGTCGCCGATGCAGTTCTCGCTGCCGGGACGGCAGAGATGGTCATGGCTGTTGCCGGCCGCCCACACCACGATCGTCTTGTCCGCCCGATCGACCTGGGCGAGCGCATCGATCGTCTCGTTCAGCGCGGTCCGAATGGCCGGTGCGTCGTAGAACTCGACGACACCCGTCACGCCGAAGCTCATGTTCAGGACGTCCAATTCCCGCAAAAGAACGTCGCCATAGAATTCTGCCTCGTCAACGTCGAAGGACGCCAGCTTGGAGAGCGGGGTCGCCTCGATGGGTGCGTCATGCGGAGGCGGATCGCCGAGCGGAATCGCGAACATCCTGAGCGAGGCGTAGGGAGCGATGCCGGTGTACTGGAATCTGTCCATCGGCTCTACCCTGCCGGCGATAATGCTGGCGACGGCGGTGCCGTGCGAGAGGAGTTTCGCACCGGTCTCGTCCACGGCGCCCTGGAAGAACTCCTCCGTCACCTCGCCGGCCACCGCTCCTTCGGCAAAGGTGCTGTGCTTGAGGTCGATGCCGGTATCGATCACGCCCACGGTGACGCCGGCGCCGGGCCGCTCCACGCCGTGAACGGTCCGCAGGTGGGCCCAGGCTTCCGGGACACCGATTGCCGGCAGGGACCATCGATCCTCGAAGCCTGGTGTCGAGGCGATATCCTCGGCAGCGCTTTCGATCCGTGCGAAGTAGGTGTCCGTGGAGAGGCATCCCTCCACCGTATCGACCGGGCATCGATCCACACCCGAGCCGCCGCCTCCGCCGCAGGACGTGAGGAACAGCAGGCCTGCGCCGGCCAACGCCAGATGTGTTCGTGATGTCATGAGTTCGCCCCGATGAACTGTGCTTTGAAGGCTAGCCGGAACTTCATCGGGTTTGAAGTGGCCAAGGGTCTCCCAACGTTGTGATTTGACGCCATTGTTGGGCTGAAGGCTGTGCTCTCAACCTGTCATGCTTATGGGAACAGAGCGGTCGGGGTTGACCTTGAGGAGTTCGAAGGCGCGGCTCTGCAGCCTGGTCCGCCGGGTGACGATGGTGATGCGTTCCTGATCGCCGCCCGGCAGGCGGATGACGTTGACGACGACGCTGGCGAGATCGTCGAGGAGGGTGCGGAAGCTGTGCACCGGCAGAGCCTCGGGAGTCTCCCTGGTCTGCGCCTTGCGCCCGGCCGACGGCGACACCCGTGCCTTCTCCACCGGCGTCGCGCTGGCGCCGCGCCGCCTTGCGGTCGTCGTCCTCGAAGAGGAGCGGCGCCAGGCGCCAGCGCATGTGCCATTCCACGTACCAGGCCATCATGCACAGGAAGACATGAGCGTGGACATGGTCCTCGGTGTAGAGCCAGACCGGTCGGACCTTCAGATCGCTCTTGGCGACACGCAAGGCGCGTTCCACGGTGGCCAGGCTCTTGTAGGCCTCGACGGCGGCATCCGGGGCAATCTCCGCAAGACTGGTGCAGATGACGTAGATGCCGTCGAAGCGGGCCTCCCGATTGATCTTGTCCTGTCGGCGGTGCCAGAACAAGGAGGTGTCGGTGATGGTGATGTCGAAGTGCTTCTCGACCTTGCTGCGGTTGGCGTCGCGGCCGACCCGGTGGCCGATCCTCGCCGCCCCCTTGAGGGTGCCGGCGCGGACCGCGGCGGCGATCGCCTCCAGCACCCCTTCGGTGGCCTCGAGCAGGTCCTCGCGCTTGCGCCGGCGTTCCTCGGCGAGGCGTGGGTTGAGGCACACCATGAGCCGTTCTCCGGGGAAGTCGGGACTGGCGATCTCGGCCACCGCATCCGCCTCCAGCGCCTCCGGTGAGAGCGCCGGTTCGTCCCCGCGGCAAGCCGGCGCAGATCGAACGTCCCGGCGCCGCCCAGCGCAGCGTCACGCCGGTCCCGGACGCCTGCGTCACGGTTGGCGCCGCGGGCGTGCCCGGCGCCGCCCCGCTCCGCATCGTCACCGGCATGTCGACGACGTTGGCGAGCTGCCTTCCATCGTAAGCGATTAAACCGCGGCGTCGATTTGAGGAGGATTTCCGTTTGACAGCATAGGCGGTCCGTCCTATTGAGCTGCCGTTCGGGCGCACAGCGTCGGAGGGGTTTGATGGCGGCATGGTACGGATCGAAGGCGACGACGGGGCTCTGCCAGGCGATTGTGAGCCTGATGCCGCCGCATGATCTTTATGTGGAGACGCATCTTGGCGGCGGCGCGATCATGAAGCGCAAGCCGCCGTCGCTGCGTTCGGTCGGCATCGATCTCAACCGCCGGGCCATCGACAGCTTCCGCTGCGACTACCCGGTCGAGCTTCACCACGGCTGCTGTCACCGCTTCCTGTCGGACTTCGCGTTCGAGGGCCGCGAGCTGGTCTACAGCGACCCGCCTTATGTGCAGTCGACGCGCCGCTCAGAGCGCCGCTACCGCTTCGACTATACGGACGCCGACCATGCGGCGCTTCTCGGCATTCTGAAGTCTTTGCCCTGTCAGGTGATGGTCTCCGGCTATCCCTGCCGGCTCTACGACGACCATCTGGCCGGCTGGCGTTCGCTCGAGATCCAGGTCAACAACCAGTCCTGCATCGTCACCGAGAAGCTGTGGTTCAACTTCGAGCCCGACCGGGTGCACTGGGTGTCGTGCGCCGGGCGCAACTTCACCCATCGCCAGACCGTCAAGCGCAAGGCGGCGAGCTGGGGCCGCCGCTATCAAGCGATGCCGCGAGCCGAGCGGCTGGCGGTGCTGGCGGCGCTGATGGCCGTCGAGGCCGAGGCATGAAGGCATCGCCGGATGTCCGCGCGGTCGACGAGCTCGGCCGCGATCTCACCCGTCTGCTCGCCGGCGGCGCCCTTCCGGGAGAGGCCGCAGAGGCGCTCTCGTCGCTGATCGCGCTCGCCGGGCGGCTGGCGGCGGACAAGGCCGCCATGGCGGCCACGATCGCCGCCCAGGAGGGGCAGATCGCCGACCTCGCGGCACAGGCCGCCACCCTGACCACCCAGATCGTCCAGCTGCAACGCGACCTCTACGGCTCGCGCTCGGAGAAGCGCAAGGACACCGCGGACGCCGCCGGCGTCGCCGATACGGCACGCCGGCGGGCGGGCGGAAAGCCCGGCCGCAAGAAGGATCGCGGCGATGCCCTCAACGACAGCGGGCTGCGCTTCGACCACAAGGCCCCGGTCGTCGACATCACCGTGACGCCGCCGCAGATCGAGGGGCTGTCCGAGGACGACTACGAGGTGGTCTCGGAGCGCATCCACTGCCGCATCGCCACCCTCGACTACCGGCACGTCGTCATCCGCTATCGCCACGTCACGGCGAAGATCCGCCAGACCGGCGCCCTGGTGGGCGCGCCGGCCCGCGAAAGCGTGTTCAAGAACAGCTGCGCCGATGTCTCCTTCGTTGCCGGCCTCATCATCGACAAGTTCCTCTGGCACCTGCCGCTCTACCGTCAGCACCGGATGCTGGCCGCCGCCGGCATCACCATCAACCGGGGAAGCCTGAGCCTGTGGGCCAACCGGGCGATCGCGCTCCTGAAGCCGATCCACGAGGCGCAGTGGCGCTCGGTGCTGGAAAGCGCCGTCATCCAGATGGACGAGACGCCGATCCGGGCCGGGCGCCATCCGGGCAAGCCCGGAGCCATGAAGAAAGGCTTCTTCTGGCCGATGCTCGGCGAGGAGGGCGAGGTGGTGTTCCCCTTCGCCACCTCCCGCCGGCACGAGCATGTGGCCGCGTTCCTCGGCGAGTATGCCGGAGTCCTGGTGAGCGACGGCTACGGCGCCTACAAGGCCTGGGTCGAGGCGCGCGACGGGGCGGTCACCCACCAGGGCTGCTGGATCCATGCTCGCCGCAACTTCTGGGAGCACAAGGACAGCCACCCGGCGATGGCCGGGGCGATGCTGGCGATGATCGGCGAACTCTACGCAGTCGAGGAGGAGATCCTCTCGGCACCGGCAGCCGAACGCCTGGCGGCGCGACAGACGCGCTCGCGCGCGGTGGTCGACAGGATCTGGACCTGGTGCGAGAGGACGCTTGACGATCCGGCGCTGACGCCGAAGCACCCCATCCGCAAGGCCATCACGTACGCCGTCGAGCGCAAGACCACGCTGGAAGTGTTCCTCGCCAACCCGGATGTGCCGCTGGATACCAATATCATCGAGAACAAGATCAGGGACCCCAAGCTCGGCCAGAAGAACTGGCTCTTTGCCTGGAGCGAACTCGGTGCCGAGCACATCGGCATCGCCAACGGTCTGCTCGCCACCTGCCGGATGCAGGGCGTCGATCCCCGCATCTGGCTGATCGACGTCCTGCTGCGCATCGCTCACCACCCGGCCTCCCGGGTCGACGAGCTGACGCCGCGGCGGTGGAAGACACTGTTCGCCGACAACCCGATGACCTCCGACATCACGCCCGCAGTGCGGCTTCAGGCCGACCCCCGGGGACGGTGCATGACAAGGAGATCCATCATGGCCCTGACACCCGCCGAGAAGCAGCGCCGATACCGCGAACGGCTCAAGGCCGGCAACCGCCCCGTCCGCTACCGTACGCCCCGTGACCGGCGCTCCCGCGCCCAGCGCTGGTGCGATGCGGTGGCCGAGGAGGCGCGCTGCAGGAGCATTATCGGGACTGTCTCGAGAGGCTCCCGGACTCCCTGCGCGACACGGCCTTAAGGAGAACGCCTGCAGATCATCGTCGAAGCCGACATCGAGGCCCTCGGGGAGATCGAACCGCCGCGCGGCTACGGACGCGACGCAGGACCGCGGAACTCCGTTGAGCGTGGTCACGTTACCGGTGCCCGGCACCAACAACCGGAATGCTCCCGGCATCATCGGGCCGCCCTTCTCCTTGACATCCGACATCTGAGCGGTGCGGCTTCACGCATGAGCCAGGGGGACGGCATAACGCTTGCGGTAGCGCCGTACGGTGATGTCGATCCCCTCCAGCAACGCCGCCAGTTCGGTCCGCGACAGTGACAGCGACCTGTGCCCGGCGCACCGGGGCGGGGCGAACAGGCCCTGCTCCAGGCGCTTGGACCAGATGAAGAACCCGCCGTGCTCGAAGCCGAGAACCTTCACCATCGTGCGCCGCCGGTTGATGAACACGTACCAGCGCCCGCTCGCCGGGTTCTCCCCGAGATGGCTCGCCACCAGCGCGCTCAGACCGTCGAAGCTGCGGCGCATGTCCGCCGGCTCCACAGAAAGCCAGATGCCGCCCGCCGGCCAGCCGCCCAGCATCAGGACCGCCGCAGGCGGAGTACCACCCCGTCGCCCAGCGAAAGCTCGACATCCCAGCCCGGGTCGGGTGCCGTCGCCAACTCGACAAAGCCGCCGCGCTTGCGGCGGGGCCTGGCGGCAGTCAGACCAAACCGGCGGCGCCAGTTCTGGAACGACTTCCGCGGCACCCCGCGGGCCTCGCAGAAACTGACCTGCGAGCCCTCCCAGCGCTCGAAATCCACCATCAAGGCACGCCACTTGGCCTCGTCGCCACGCTCATGGGCAGAGCCGTCCACCGGCGTCGCCAAAACATCGTCCGACATGACAAAACCCTCCGATCAAGATGAATGAATGGATCGGAAGACCCTCTCGCGCGAGGACAGGCCGGATCAAGACGAATGCAGAACGCCGTGCTTTAGCCGCTTACGGCAAGGCGTCAGTGTTCGAGGACTGAGAGGAGAGTTTCGACGGGGTTCAGTTCCGGACTGCAGGGCGGCAAGCGGAGCAGTGAGGCGTTTGCCGGAATGTCGAGATCCTTCGGCGCTGCCAGCCTGTCCCGTCGAGGAGAATCAGGGCATGTATGCTCTCGCCCGGCGCGCTGCTGACGTCTCGCAGATGATGCTTCAATTCGTCGGTGTTGGCCTTGTCGCAGACATGACCGAGCGCGTTTGCGGTCTCGGGGCAGGCTGCCGAGAACAGACAAACGTAGCCAACAGCGGTCGTCCTGCGGGATGCGTGGGCGTTGTCCCTTGCGTTTCCACACCGGTGACAGCACCCCTTTCTGACCGATGCGGGCCTCGTCTTGGAAGAACACCGGAACGTCCTCGCTGGACAGGCCGTCAGGAAGGGCCGCGATCGCCAGCGCCCTGAAGTTCTGCCGGAAGCTCTCCTGGTCCTCAGGCTTGGCCTGGGGATGGACCGGCCGTGGGGACACATGCCGGAAGTCAAGGCGGCGGGTCATCCGGCACACACGCTCCAGGGTGAAGTCCACGGCAAAGCGGCACGTCATCCAGTGCCGAATATCGCACCGCATGTCCAGCAGGGTGAACCGTCGGCGTCAGGCTTTGGACAGGCATCCATCCAGGCCACGAGTTGCGCCTTCTGACAGGCATCCAATGTCGGCGGATGGCCTCGCATCACGCAAGCCCTCAACATTCGCTCCATTGTAGCGCACGACCCAGT
>CBDBNO010000008.1:0-8725 GCA_965207785.1 Alphaproteobacteria bacterium
CGCAGGGTCCCGCATCGATCACTTCGTCGAGATTCGGGTAGTCGGGAAATCCCTCGTCTTCCCAGCGCGCGCCTCCGGGCGGCGGACCCCAACCGAAGTCCGACGGTACCACGTCGGTCGTCAAGCGTTCCTCGAAGCCGTGCAGCTGGTCGGGGCCCACGAAGTGCATCTTGCCGGAAAGAATGGTCCGGTAGCCCGCCCGCCGCAGGTGGTGGGCGAAGGTGGGAATACTGGCCGGAAGCTCGCTGCCGTTGTCGTAGACACCGACCTTCGAAGGCAGGAGCCCTGTCAGGAACGAGGCGCGGGACGGTCCGCACAGGGGAGCGTTGCAGTATGCGTTCTCGAAGACGACGCCCTCCTCGCCGAGCCGCTTCATGTGGGGTGCTCTGATCGTTTCGTCGCCGTACATGGGCAGCGCCAGGGCGCTCATGAAGTCGGCCATGATGATCACGATGTTGGGTTGGGTCCTGGTCATGTTGAATTCCCTTGCTCATGCCAAAAGGGTGCGCCATGCCACCTGAATCAAGGTGATTGAACGCACCTTGACGGAGCCGACGCTGTTCCGGGCTCCGTCGAACAAAGACGAATTGCGCATCGGTTTCCGGAGAACCTCGAGCACCTTCGCTGAGCGTACCCGGGCGCTCGTGGAGCGCCGGGCGGACGCAGGAACGGCTCGCCCGGGGTTCTTGCGCTGAACATCAGTGGCTTGTTTTCATGACCCCTGGTCCCTTTGGGCGGCAATCCATTCCGCATAGACAAGCTGTACGCTTGGCCGGGACATGACAGCATCGGCAATCCGCCTGACATTGGGGAATTCCGCTGTTGTTGGATGGCCTAGCGACGGAGCAAGCCAGGTCGTCAACATGAAGAGGTAGATATCAACCGCACTGAACCGTTCGCCCAGGACCCATTCGTTGTCGCCAATCTGATCGTCGATCACTTGCCAAGACTCGCGCAATCGCCTGATGCCCCGTCTTCGCGCGCTTGATTCATCAGCGGGCGCATCGACGAAACGATCCGGATAATAGAAGGTCTGGAAGGCCATCTGCACGGTGTTGGAAAAGTACACCAGTGTCTGCAGATACCGTGCCCGTTCCGGCGCGTCGAATCCGGGCGCCAGGTTTGCCTCGGGATGACGATCGCACAGGAACACCGTGATCGCGGCACACTCGTACATGCCCTTGTCGTCCCATAGGAGAACCGGTACCCAGCCATTGGGGTTGATCGCCAGCTGTTCCGGCGGGCGTGGCAAGCTCATGTCTATCGTCGACTGGATCAGTTCGTAGGGCCTGCCGATTTCTTCCAGGATCACTCGTACCCCCTGAGCGGCACTGCCTAGCGCATAAAACAGTTTGTACATGATGGGTTCCTCCCCGTTCGTCCGAGCCGTTGTTTCAGCAACTTCACACAGTCCCAACAGGATACGCGTGGATATGGAGCGTCAAGATCTCACTACAGCACAACGGTGGGGACGTGACACCAAGACGGCCCGATCTGTTGTCGCATGCACACCATCTCCCGTGTCCGACACCGCGTTCCAGCCGCCGTGGTTCACCACGCCGGTCGGCAACATCTCCGGCTTCCACGCGACACGCGGGAGATCAGGAAACTCGGGCGCGAGGTCCGATTGATCCCGCCGGCATAGGTCAGGGCGTCCATTGGGCGGCAGAAAAACGACGTGGCGGACGCGGGAACTGATCAGGCTGAGCGCCCGCTGGCTCAACCTGCAAGAAGGGGTGGCGGAGCCGGTTGTCTGCGATCCGAAGGAGAGCGCGTCGCGGCGGGGCCGGTCTCCACAGGCGTCAGCCGCGGCGTGGGATTCGCACCATGGCATCGATGGCGTGATCCACCGGGCCGTCGTTGACCAGGGACTCCACATCATCCCCCTCGACTGGGATCGAGCGTTGGATTTGTTCTTCCTGTTCGTGCATGGGTTCCCGACTCCGTCAGGCGAGCCGTTGCTTCAGCAGCGTGGACCGGGCATCGACATGGATGACGCGGATCCCGGGAAAGGCCTTGCGCGCTTTCGGCAGTGACGCCGCGCGAGACGTTGGCGATGACGCAGTGGCCCCTTCCCGGCGCGTTCGAAGTGTCCCGGGGGGTGGCTTGGGCGGGCGACAATGCGCCTGACGAAGCCAAAGCGAGCAGGCGCCGCCGTAGGCCGCTGATGAGCGTGTCCTTGCCCGCTCCGCTCGGGAGCGGCGCTGCTCGATCAGGGTCTCGAGATCCGCAACCTCCGCAGTGCGGAGCGTGTGCAATCCAATCTTCTCGCCCTGCAGACTCTTGATCCCGCCCGCCCAGATCTTCCGGCTGATCTCGATCGCAACATGCAATGTGGTAGTCTCGGCACCGGTCGGCGCCGCGGATTCGATCCCCAAGGACATCGTGAGGTCTCCGCTTCAAGAGTGAAAGGACGGCACTGTAGCGCCGACCGCACAGCGGTCCTCATAGGTTCTATACTCGACCATGACCTGCCCTCCTCGATAAGGCTCTGTGTTCAATGGTTCGTGATCTCGAGCATAACCCACGAATCTCGAGGCCAGGGCAAGTCGATCCATGATGTCTAAAGGAAGTGAGAAACTGCACCGTGAAGGACTTGGTGAACAACATTATTGCCGCCAATCGACGAATCAAGGCGGTCGATGGTGGTGTGCGGGAAACCCCGTTGGACGAATCGGACGAATTCAGCGATCGGACAGGCGCCAGTTTCCTCCTGAAGGGCGAACATCTGCAGCGCACCGGTTCCTTCAAGATGCGCGGTGCCATGAACAAGGTGCTGTGCCTCAATGAAGAAGACCGGGAACGTGGTATCATCGCCGCTTCGTCGGGCAATCACGGCAGGGCTACCGCCCAGGCAGCCCGGATGGGCGGCGTGGAAGCCACCATCTATCTGCCGGAAGCCGTGTCCTCCCTGAAGCATTCGAACATCAAGCGGTTAGCCCGCATCCATCACCACGGGGAGTGACAGCCTGATTGTGGACCCTGGGCGCCAGCAGGGATCACGCTGAGCGCGGTGATGATGGATTTATAGCGTAATTCGGATGGATTTTTGCTGTGTAACATTTGCGTGATTCAGGCGAGTTGCAGGGCCTCCCCGCTGGGCAGATTTGCTGAAGCACCGTATCGTGGACGAAGCCCGGCGGTTGGGGCGTCCCGCATTGTGGCCCTGTGTCGGATTTCGCTGTGACGGGTGCTTGTCTTGATGCCCGTGCGTCAGGCTGCGGCGGGCACCCTGGTTGGATCGATCCCGTGTTTCTTGAGCATCCTGATCCAGCGTGGGGCATTGCGCTGGACCATGGCGGCCTCGTAGTCGGTTTCGGGGTCGAGGTAGACGATGCCGTTTTTCAGCACGCAGTAGATGACGCGGATCATCTTGTGGGCGGTGGCCACGGTGGCCTTGCAGTATCCCCGGCGCACGGCCAGGGCCTTGTGGTATCCCTGGAACTGGCAGTTCCTGGTTCGGGCGGCGCCCTGGGCGCATTCGATGAGGACCTCGCGCAGGGTGGTGTTGCCGCGCCGTGTTCTTCCCGAGCGCCGCTTGCCGGCGCTCTCGTTGTTGCCGGGGCACAGACCTGCCCATGCTGCGAGGTGGCGCCTTGAGGCGAACACGGAGATGTCGGGGCCCAGTTCGATCAGGATGGCCGAGGCCGATGTCCTGTCGATGCCGGGGATCGCCATCAGAAGTTCGATCTGGGTGGTGTACTCGGCGAGGCCGGCATCGATGACGGCGTCGTAGCGGGCCAGCCGTTCGGTGGCGGCGTCGAAGGCGTCGAGCTGGTCGCGCAAAAGGAAGAGGCCCATCTCGTCGAGCTCGGCGTTGAGGACATCGAGCAGCTTGTCGTCGTGGCGGCGCACATGATGGGTGAGCGAGGCGATGATCGCCTCCCGCGGCTCGTTGTCGACCAGGCCCCTCATGATGCGCATGCCGTTGGCGCCGAAGAGGTTGGAGAGGATGCCGGAGACGCGCACGCCGGCGGCATCGAGGATCTTGTTGATCCGGTTCCGCATCCGCGCCCGCTCGCGGACCACCTGGCGGCGCATGCGCGAGACCTTGCGGAGGCTGCGGAAGTGACGCGGCGGCACCATGCTGTCACGGCACAGGCCGAAGCTGCAGATGCGGGCCAGCCAGATGCTGTCGGCGACGTCCGTCTTGCGTCCCTTGATCTGCTTGACGTGCTGGGCATGGACCAGCAGGGGCCTGATGCCGGCGTCCTCGAGGGCGCGGAAGGGCGCCTCCCAGTAGATGCCGGTGCCCTCCATCACCGCGGCACTCACCCGATGCCCCTTGAGCCAGCGCACCATCTCGGCAAGGCCTTTGGGGAAAGCGCTGAACTGCCGGGTCTCGACAACCGCTTCCTTGCCGGGCTGCGCGACCCTCACGCACGCCGTGATCTCGACCTTGTGGATGTCAAGACCGGCCGCACGCTCATGGATGACATTGAGATGGTCGTTTTCTACCATGACGCTTCCTCCGTCTGTTGGGGGTGGCGGAAGCGGGAGACCTCCGGACAGCTGACAGATATCGAGGCGACATCGTGCGTTTTGCTGTTCGTCCACGGATTGAACCGGGTACTTCGCGGGGTGCGAGCCTTCAGTCTGGGACAGTTTGGTAACGGGCATGAAGCCTCGAAAAACAAGCGTCCACGAACCCGCTTCCGCCGTGAGTGTGCTGCACACACGGCAGATGGACAACACGCGCACGCCTCCGAGCAGGTCCGTTACATCACCACGCCGGGTGTGCTTGAGGCATCAGGATCATGGGCGTTTGGTTCATTTTGGCGAGTTGAGGAAGTCGAAGGCCGTTTCCTGGCGTTTGCGGCGGTGCCGGGGCGTGCGCCAGGCGCGTCTTTTCAGACGCTTTCGGGAGACGCCGTGATCAGCCTGTGATGAGGTGTGGTGGGACCTACCCGGGTGGCGCCTGTGCCGCGGCACGCAGGTTGACGAGAGTGCGAGCGAAGACATCCTGCAAGGGGAAGGCCGAGGCAAGGGAGAGGCGGATCCGGCGCACCGTCTTCGTGACCCTGCCGGCAAGCTTGAACAACCGGGAACGGATGGTGTCGACGCGCCAGCGGGCACAGGCCGTGCCCTTCAGACCGACCCGGCGGACGATGTCGACGATGGCCCCGGCGAAGGCCGAGAAGTACATGCGCAGCTGGTTGGCCCGCATGATGTGGGCCGACGTGCGGTCGGAGAACAGCCACAGTTGCTGGTCCTTGATCCTGTTCTCCATGTCGCCCCTGGCGCAGTACCACCGCTCGTAGAGTTCCCGGGCGCCCACCTCCTTCCTGGAGATGTTGGTGACCACGTAGCGGGCGTTCCTGCCGCGCAGCCCCGGCAGCCACTCGGCCTTGGCCACCACACGGCGCTCGCGGGACCATGACTTGAGTGTGCGATACCGCAGATCCCGATACCGTCTGGACGCCTTGCCCGACACCAGGCAGCGCCGCCTCGACCTCTCGAGCTCCCCGGCGATCATGGCGTTCAGCCGGGAGTTCTGCCCGCATCCAAAGACATAGTCGACATCATGAGCCTCGCACCAGGCCATGATCTCATCCTTGCCGAAGTCGGAGTCGCCCCGGGCCACGATCCGGGTCGTGGGCCACGCGCGGCGGATCTGCGCCACGATCCGCGACAGCTCGTCAACCGAGCCAGCCGCCGCGCCACGGTCGGCGGACCGCAGCCGGCAGCACAGGATGTGTTCGCCGCAGACGATGAAGAGCGGCAGGAAGCAATGGTGATCGTAGTACCCGTGGAAGTGCCTGCCTTCCTGATGGCCGTGGATCGGATCGTCGGTGGCATCGAGATCCAGGACAATCTCCCCGGGCGCCTCGCCGTGACTCTCCAGGAACAGGTCCACGAGAAGGCGGTCCAGAACATCGTGGTCGGCCACGATCTTCTTGTAGCGATCGGTGCCCGCCTCATCCGGCAGACTGAGTTCCAGGCGGTTCAGCGTGCTCGATGCCGCCAGCACATGACCACGGTCCCGCTCGCGGACCCTGTCCTCTCCCTCCACGTCGTCGTTGCCGCAGGCCAGGGCGAGAGCGGGATCGTCACGCAGACGGTCATGATCGTTGAGATCCTCGTACCCCAGGGCCAGGGCGAAGATGCGCTGCGCCACCAGGGTCGTCACGTCGTGCTCGATGCGCCCGGGATCACGATAATCGACAAAGGCACCGGCAACGCGCTCTGTGACATTGAAGAGACTGTCGGCCTCCCGAAGCAGCAGCGCACCGCCGTCAGACGTCATGCGGCCGCCGTCGAATTTGGCCACAACCCGGCGTCGAGCAAGGCCTTCAAACTCCAGTTGTCGTGCTGTACAGTGTGTCGCCATGGGGGTGGGCTCTTCTGTGTATGTAAATGGTTGGACTCATTCACATATATCACAGAATCCATCCCCATGAGCAAGCTCTGGTGAGCGATCCGGGTTAGGCGCGAACACGGTTCTGGTGCCGGGCGACGCCGTCGAGGGGGAGAGAGCCGCGCGAGCGGTCGCGGAACGAGAGGGTAAGACCTATGTCTCGCCCTATGCGGATCTGGACGTCATTGCGGGACAGGGGACCGTGGGGCTGGAATTGGCGGACGAATGTCCCGATCTGGCGGCGGTCTATGTCTGTGTCGGCGGCGGTGGGTTGATCGCGGGAATCGGCAGTTACCTGAAAGCGCATCGACCGGATGTCGAGATCATCGGCTGTTCGGCCGAAAACACCCCGGCCATGTATCTTTGCATTGAAAAGGGTGAGATCCATGATACCCCTGAGACCCACTCCCTGTCCGACGGGACTGCCGGCAGTATAGAGGAGGGGGCCATTACCTTCCCGCTTTGCCAACAGGTCATTGACCGGCATCTGCTGATCGGCGAAGCCGAGATTGCCAGCGCAATGCGCGACATGGCGGCCACTGAAAACTTCATTATCGAAGGGTCGGCGGGCGTGGCCTTGGCAGCGGCTCTCAAGACCGCAAGCGACTATCAGGGCCGGAAGATCGCGGTGGTGGTGTGCGGTCGCAACATCGCGCTGGACACCTTCCGCTCCGTGTTGGAGACGGGCGAGCAATAGGAGGTTGAGAGTACGCAGACGTGCTTTCTGGACTTTCTTTCCCAAACGGCAGTTCACCGCATATCAAGTGGCTGTCGGCCACCTGGAGCCATTTTCGCATGGGGGTCCGCCGCCAGAACAACAGTCGGAACCTATTCAACTACCGCGCTTGCCCGACGAGCATTCAATTGCGGCCATTCCGGTTATCGCTCCGGAGGCGATTCAGCTGGAATGCTCTCAATCACGAAGTCCGTGCGCCCTTTGAGCGAACGCGCAGCCTTCATGGACGGCACATGCCCTCTGGAATGATGACCAGACCCGGATTTCTCAGTGCGCCTCGCGCAGACCTGCCTCGCCCTTGAGCGGTGCCAGCGCGGCGGCGAGCCTGGATTCATTTTCCGGCCCGATTTCGCAGACAGGCGCGCGGACCGTTCCACCGTCAAAGCCCATCTGTCGGCAGGCAGCCTTGACCGCCGGCATGTAGTCGCTGAACCAGCAGTAGGCGATCGAGGGAAACATGCGTGCCCAGAGAGCCGTTGCGTCGTCGTATTTCCTGGCTTGCACCAAATCGTAAAGCTGCACCGCCTCGCGTGGGAAGAAATTGGCACAGCCCCAAATTGTGCCTGTACAGCCGGCCATGAAGGAATAAAGCGCCGTCGGGTCGGCGCCGTTCAGGACCTTGCCGCCGGTCGCCAGCAATACCTGCTGTTTGGCGATGTCGCCCGAACTGTCCTTAATATAGTTGAAATGCTCCAGTTCGCTCAATCGCTTGAAGAGATCCGGCGAAATCTCGATCCCGGTGGCCTGCGGAATGTTGTAGCCGATGATATCGATCGAAACCGCCTCGTTCACACGCTCATAGAACGCAAAGATGCCGTCATCATGCGTTGGCCCTTCAAGATACGGAGGCAGGACCATGATGGCGTCAGCGCCCAGATCTTCGGCGCTCTTGGAGCGGCGAACGAGTTCGTCCAGATTCAACGCGGAGGACTGGCAAATCACCGAGACGCGCCCGCCGACCCGATCGATGCCCAGATTGAAGAGCTTGTTGCATTCCTCCTCGGTCAAATAGGCGTGCTGTCCGGTGCCGGAGCTAAGCACGAGGCCGTGCATACCACAGTCCAGGTAGACATCGATCAGTTCTTCGAACCTCGAGTAGTCAATGCTTCCATCGTCATTGAACGGGGTTTGCATTGCCAGATTGATACCATGAATTTTTGCCATCTCTTGATTCCCTTACCATGACACGGCTATCAAGCCGTTATTCGCAATGTCTGGCTGGAGTTTCCGAGGGATTTTCCGATCCTCGCAAAAAAACGGTAAGGCGCTTGACGCGGCGCGAGACAAACTCCGACCGCATGGTTTCCCTGCCCGCTCACCGCAAAGCTTCCTGCAAGCCGACTTTCCTGTCAACGGTAGCACCGGACTCGGACTGGTGAGCGGAGTGTCCCCGCAGTTTGCGTGCGTGTACTGCACGGAAATGGCCTGTGGGTCCAGGTGGCAAGCCGATGCCAGCAACATTGCGTGGAATCCTGCGCGATAATCGGTATCGGGAACATTCTGAATTGACCGCTTCGGTTGTGGTTGTCGGGCCTGCGGGGCGCCGTATCGAAGCGGATCAGCGGTCTGCCGGGGTGCTGTTTCGATGAGCTCGCCGTCCGGGGTGTGTCGGGGGCGAGGTATCGCGGTCC
>CBDBNO010000009.1:0-450453 GCA_965207785.1 Alphaproteobacteria bacterium
AACGGCTCGCCCGGCGCCTCCGGCCTCGCCTCCCCGGACGGCCCCGGCCTTTCCGCGACCGGCGACGGCGGGCTCGATCCTTCCGCGGCGCATACCGGTGCGAGCGTCCGCCATGCCGCCTTCCGCCTGCGGCGCGGCCTGCACGCCGTTCTCGCCTCGGCTCTGCTGTCCTTGCCGCTCATGCCGGCCGGGGCGCATGCGCAGGCGGTGGAATGCACCACGGCCAACACGGACGGCTCCTACACGGTCCCCGCCGACTGGGAGTTGAAGCCCTCCGCCCTGACCGCCGGCCAGAACTTCCGGCTCCTGTTCATCACCAGCACCACAAGCACCGCGCAGTCATCCGCCATCGCCACCTACAACACCTTCGTCCAGACCCGCGCCAAGGACGGGCATTCCGGCATCAGCGACAGCTGCGGCGACCTGTTCGCGGCGGTCGGCTCGACGGCAGCGGCGAGCGCGCGGGCCAACACCGATTCGGAAGCGGCCGACACGGACGCAGCGATCTACTGGCTGGACGACGAGAAGGTGGCCGACGACTACGCCGACTTCTATGACGGGAGCTGGGACGGGGACAACACGGGGACCGACGAGGACGGAACGGACGTGGCCTGGACCGTGACCTACTGGACAGGCTCGGATGACAACGGGACCGGTCGCGCCAGCCGCCAGCTTGGAAACGCCAACGCGCATCGGGCGAGGGTTGCCCAGCAGCTGAGCGGAAGCGATTTCGCCAGCAGCCAGGGCCAGAGGCTCCTCGCGATGTCCCCCGTGTTCAAGGTCGCGACCCTCTCGGAGGTTTCCGTCGCGTTGCCGATGGTGGAGGGGGTGACCAGGAGGAACGGCGCGCAGGTCCGCAACGAGTCCGAGGCCGGCGTCGGCGTCGGCTTCGACCTGAGCGCCTCGCCCGCGCCGGCAGCCGACCTGAACGTCTGCGTCCGGGTGACGGAGGCCGGCGACGGCGACCGGCTGGCCGCGTCGGCGGAGGGGCTCAGGCAGGTCACCGTGCCCACGACCGGCTCCACGGTCTTCACGGTCGACTGGGCGCAGGACACGGACGACGAGCCGGACACCACGGTGCTGGTCGAGGCGGTGGCGCCGGGCACGACGGGCTGCCCGTCGACGGTCGGCGCGTACACGGTGTCCTCGACGGAGGCGAGCGACACGGCCCTGATCGTGGATGACGACCCGACGGCGGTGACCCTGTCCGGGTCGGCGGGGGACGTGACGGAGGGCGGCACCAGGACCTTCGACGTGACGCTGGGCCGGGGCCTCAGGAGCGGCGAGGCCGTCGAGGTGCCCCTGGCGTTCGGGGGCGAGGCGACGCGGGGCACGGACTACACGACGGCCTGCCCGGGAACGCTGCCCGCGGGCGTGACCTGCGACGACCTGAACGCCGTGACCATGGGCAGCAATCCCCGGGTGACGTTCACCGGCCCGTCCACGGGGACGTCGGCGACGTCGGTGACGCTGACGCTGTCGGCGGCCGCCGACAGCGCCGTGGAGAGCGCGGGCGAGACGGTTGAGATCGGGCTCGGCACCCTGGTCCCGACCGGCCTTGGCGGCGGCGCGTCGGGGACGGACAGCCTGGCGGACTTCGACATCGTCGACGCGCCCTCGGTGTCCCTCTCGGTCTCCGGCGGCGGCTCCGCCTCGGAAGCGAGCGGCGCGCGGACGCTGACGGTCACGGCGACGCGGAGCGCGGCGAACACGTCGGGCTCGGCGCTGTCGATCCCGATCCGGGTGAAGGCGGCGGGCACCACGGCCCAGCCGGCGGACTACACGCTGGCAGGCTCGATCAGCATTGCAAACAACGCGACGGCCGGCACGGCGACGTTCACGGTGACGGACGACAGCGCGGACGAGCGGGACGAGACGGTCGTGGTGGAACTGGGCGCGCTGCCCTCGGGCACCGTGGCGGGGACGCCGTCCGAGGTGACGGTCACGATCCGCGACGACGACGCGACGGTGGCGAGCCTCGTCGCGACTGCGGACACGACCTTCACGGAGCAGCGACGTCGTCGGACACGGCGGCGGTGACGGTGCGCCTGTCGCGCCGCCTCTACGCCGGCGAGCAGCTCGCGGTGCCGTTGGAATTCGCCACAGATGGAGTCGCCGACCATGGAGCCTCAAATCCAGGCTACACCCTGTCCGTTTCGGGCGACGGGGCGACCGGCGAGAACCTGACGGGCAGCAGCACGACCTACGTGCGCTTCACCGGCCACGCCACGGACACGGTGCAGGTGGCCACGGTCACCGTGACGCCCACAAGCAACGGCGACGCCGACGTGGAGGACGGCAGCCTGAAGATCGATATTCCGGACCTGCTCTCTGGCGACTGGACCAATGCCTTCACCAACGTGGGCGGCGGCGGCGACAGGCACGGCACGGACCGCGACGTGACGCTGGTCTACGCGGACGACGACGAGCCCGTGGTCAGCATCTCCTCCGGCGGCTCGACGGTCACGGAGGGCACCGGCAGCGCGTTCACGGTGACGGCCAGCCCCGTGCCCGCGGAGGACCTGACGGTTGACCTGCGCGTCGACGACGCGCCGAACGCGGACTTCGTGCCTGCGGCGAACGACGGCGCGCAGACGGTCACGGTTCCGTCCGGCCTCTCCACCGCCACTTTCAACCTCGCCACCGTGGCCGACGCCGCCGACGAGCCTTCCGGCGCGGTGACGGTGACGGTCCGGGACGGCGACGGCTACGGGGTGGACGCCAGCGCGTCCTCGGGCACGGTGACGGTCAACGACGACGACGCGACGGTGGCAAGCCTCGTCGCCTCGTCGGACGTGACCTTCACGGAGCAGACGCCGACGGACACGGCGGCGGTGACGGTTCACCTGTCGCGCCGTCTCTACGCCGGCGAGCAGCTGGCGGTGCCGCTGGACATCGTCGCTTATCAAGGACTCTCTGATCATACAGCCACAACTCCGAGCTACACCCTGTCCGTTTCGGGCAACGGGGCGACCGGCGAGGACCTGACACTCGCCCCCTTCTCCGTGCGCTTCACCGGCCACGACACGAACGTCGTGCAGGAGGCCACGGTCACGCTGACGCCCACGAGCAGCGGTGACGCCGACATGAACGACGGGCATGTGGAACTTGAAATCCCCGCGTTCTCCTCCGGCGACTGGGCCAACAGCTTCACCAACGTGGGCGGCGACGGCGACCGGCACGGCACCGACAACACGGTGCGCCTGACCTACCGGGACGACGAAGCGCCACCGGCGGTCATCCCGTCGAACTGCGTCACCGGGCCCTGGTACGACCGCAACGGGCGGAATCCGATCACCAAGGGCTGCATCTGGCTGTCGGCCCCGTCGGGGGCGGTGTCGGAGGGCACCGCGGTGCCGTTCACGATTCACGCGCACCCGCCGCCGACGGAGGACATCGAGGTGGACCTGGTGGTCTTCGACGCGCTGTTCCGGTCGGACGCCGACGGCTACTTCCCGGACTACGTCCGGGGCCGTGACGAGGGCAGGAAGAGACTGGTGATCGGGACGGGGATGAGTTCGGTGACGCACATGGTGCCGACCGTCGACGACGCCGTCTACGACGCGCCGGGGTCGGTCCGGGCGAAGATATGGGGCGGGGGAGAGACGGTGCGGAAGAACCGGCCCTCGCACGAGATCTCGGCCTACTTCAACCGGGGGCGGGAGATCTCGGTGGAGGTGACGAACGACGATTCCAAGGCCTCGGCCTACGTGTCTCCGGAGGTCTATGTGAGCGCGGAGCACCGCTACCAGTACCTCAACAGGCCCGGCATCCCGGGCTCGACGGTGTTCACGCCGGGTCCGGTGGTGTCCGCCGGGACGGCGGTGACGCGGGGCGAGCGGGCGGAGTTCTGTGTGGGCGTGGAGGGCGGCTTGCTGGACCGGCGCGTGACGGTGACGGTGGAGGCGCTGTCCCGGGCGACGTCGACGGATCCCTGGACCCGGATCACCGGGGGCACGATCGGGGTCGGGCTGTCGTACGCGACGCCCGGCGACCGGAGGCGCGCGGAGGGTTGCGTGAAGGTGGACACGGCGGGCCTTGGCGGGCGGGAGGTGGCGGTGCGCGCGGTCCCGGCGGGCCGGGTGTACAACCTCGGGCAGAACCGCCTGAACCTGCCCTACACGGTGGGCGCGAACGCCATCGCGACGCGGCCGGTGAGGGCGGCGCAGGCGGGGGTTTCGTTCACGACGGGCCCGCGGCTCGTGCGCGAGGAGGCGGGGACGGTGGACGTGCATGTGGACATCGTGCCTGCGCCGTCGTCGGAACTGGCCCTTGGGTTCGAGGTGGCGGGGACGGCGACGCCGGGCACCGACTACACCATTCCGGGCCTGTCGGGCCGGGGCGGGACCCTGACGGTGCCCGCGGGGGCCGGGCGTGCGACCATCCCGGTGACGATCGTGGACGACGATGTGGAGGACACCGGCGAGACGGTGGTGCTGATCCTGCAGGCGAGCGGCGGCTACGGGGTCGCCGCGCCGGGCAGCATCACGCTCACGATCCTCAACGACGATCCGCTGGTGGACGGCCAGGTGATCACGGCGGACACGCCTTCGGGCTGCAGCGCCCGCCAGGCGGTCGCGGCCTACCTCGTCGAGGTGCGGGACAACCCGGAGAACACGGCCGTGCGGGGCAATCCCGCGCACGTCGCCAAGTGGAACCGGGTGCTCGAGGCGATCGGGCACGACACGGGCACGGGTCTTTCGTCCATGCCGGCGTCCGAGATACACGCGAACGCGGCGCAGTGGCCGGACAGCCCCTTCATGGCGGCCTCGGACCACCTGGACTGCGTGGAGGCGCAGGGCGGGCAGGACCAGCAGCAGGATCCGGAGATCGCGGTGTCGGCGGGAAGCGCGGTGACTGAGGGCGGCGATGCGGTGTTCACCCTGACGGCGAGCCCGGCCCCGGCGGCGGACCTTGCGGTCAGCGTGACGGTGGCGTCGGACGGCGACTGGGGCGTCGCCGCCGGCACGCAAACGGTGACCATCCCGGCGTCGGGCAGCGCCACGCTGACGCTGACGACCGGCGACGATTCCACGGACGAGCCGGACGGCTCGGTCTCCGTGACGGTGGCGGCCGGCAGCGGCTACACGGTGGGGTCGTCCGGCTCCGGCACGGTCTCCGTCCTGGACGACGACGATGCGGCGACCCCGGCGGTGGACCCGGCGCTGGTCGCGGAGGTGCGCGCGATGGCGGCGCAGACGCAGCACGGCGCGGCGCATGTGAAGCGCTGGCGGCGCGTGCTGGTGGCGTTCGGCGTGGAGGAGTATCCGGGCCTGACGCCGACCACGCTGGCGGAGGCGAAGGCCAACGCCCAGAAATACAGTAGCCCGCTGTGGCCGAAGATCGTCGAGGCGCTGGAGAAGCTGGCGGCGGCGCCCGACACGCCGCCCGACACGCCGCCCGACACGCCGCCCCTGACCCCGCCGGAGATCGCGGTCTCGGCGGGGAGCGCGGTGACGGAGGGCGGCGATGCCGTCTTCACGCTGACGGCGACCCCGGCCCCGGCGGCGGACCTGGCGGTCAGCGTGGCGGTGGCGACCGACGGCGACTGGGGCGTGACCGCCGGCAGCCGGACGGTCACCATACCCACGACCGGCAGCGCCACGCTGACCCTGGCGACGGCGGGCGACGATGCGGACGAGCCGGACGGCTCGGTGACGGTGACGGTGGCGGATGGCAGCGGCTACACGGTCGGCTCTGCCGGATCGGGCACCGTGGCGGTGCGCGACGACGACGCGCCGCTGCCCGTGGTGACGCTCGCGGCCAAGGCGGCCTCGGTGACCGAGGGCGGCGATGCGGTGTTCACGCTCACGGCGAATCCCGCCCCCGCGGCGGACCTGGCGGTCAGCGTGACGGTGGCGGCCCAGGGCGATTACGGCATCGCCGCCGGGACGCAGACGGTCACCATCCCGACGTCGGGCAGCGCGACGCTGACGCTGTCCACGACCGATGACGCCACGGACGAGCCCGACGGCTCGGTGACGGCGACGGTCGAGGCCGGCAGCGGCTACACGGTGGGCGCTGCCGGATCGGGCACGGTCGCGGTGCGCGACGACGACGCGCCGCTGCCCGTGGTGACGATCGCGGCGAAGGCGGTCTCGGTGACCGAGGGCGGCGATGCCGTCTTCACGCTCACCGCCGACCGCGCGCCGGACGCGGACCTGACGGTGACGCTGGCGGTCTCCGAGACCGGGGACGGCGACCACGTGGCGGCGGCGGACGAGGGTCCGGCCACGGTCACGATCCCGAAGGACGCGACGGAGGCGTCGTTCACGGTTCCCACGGTGAACGACGCGGTGGACGAGCCGGACACGTCGGCAACGGTAACCGTGCAGGCCGGCACGGGCTATACGGCGGGCGATCCGGCCTCGGCGTCGGTCGAGGTGAAGGACGACGACGTGCCTTCGACGGTGCCTGCGCTGTCGGTGGGCGACTCGACGGCGAAGGAGGGCGGCCGCCTCCCGATCATGCCGTTCACGGTGCGCCTCGCTCCGCCCGCCCAGGGGCCGGTGCGGGTGTATGTCTCGACGCGGCCGTCGACGCCGGTGTCGGCGGAGCCGGGCCAGGACTACGCGCCGGGCAGCTCCGACCTGACGTTCCAGGCGGGGGAGACGGAGAAGACGGTGTGGATCCGGATCTACGACGACAGCCATGACGAGGGGTCGGAGACGTTCGAGGTGGTGCTGTCGAACGCGCGGGGCGCTGTGATCGGCGACGGTGTTGCGGTGGGCACCATCGTGAACGACGACCCGATGCCGGCGGCGTTCCTCGCGCGGTTCGGGCGCACGGTCGCGGAGCAGGCCCTGGACGGCATCGCGGGGCGGATGTCCGCGCCGCGCACGGCGGGCATGCAGGGCGCGATCGCCGGCCAGGCGATGAGCTTCGGCCCGACGGATTCCCCCGGATCGGGGTCCGGGGCAGGCGGGACACCGGCGGCGGGCGCGACGCCCGGCGCGGCCCCGGCGAACGGCCCCGGATCGGGGACCGGCATCGGCAACGGCCCCGGATTCATGTCCCCCGGATCGCTATCCGGGGCAGGCGGGACCGGCTTCGCTGAAACGCCGCCGCACTCCCGCACCATGACGGCGCGCGACGCGCTGCTGGGCTCCAGCTTCACGCTGACCGGCGAGAAGGACTCCTCGGGCGGCAGCATGGCCTTCTGGGGCCGGGCGGCGCAAGCGCGCTTCGATGGTGCTGAGGGGACCTTCTCGCTCGACGACACGGTCACCACCGGCATGCTGGGGGCGGACTATGCCCGGGGCAGGTGGCTGATCGGCCTGGCGCTGGCGCAGAGCGACGGCGAGGGCGATTACCGCGACACGGACATCGCGGCCCGCGCCGCCTCGCAGGACTGCCCGGCCGAGGCGGCCGAACTGTGCCGGGGCGCGGTGCGGGAGGGCGACGGCACGGTGGCGGCGTCGCTGACGGCGGCGATCCCCTACGCCGCCTTCCAGGCCTCGGAGCGCCTCAGGCTCTGGGGCGCGGCGGGCTACGGCACCGGCGAGGTGACGCTGAAGACCGAGCTGGGCGGCGACTACGGCGCCGACACGAGCTGGAGCATGGCGGCGGCGGGGCTGCGGGGCGACCTGCTCCAAGCCCCGCAGGAAGGCTCCGGCCCGGCGCTGGCGGTGACCTCGGACGCCTTGTGGACGCGGACCTCCTCGGAGAAGACGTCCCGGCTCGCGGCGTCGGAGTCCGACGTGACGCGGCTCAGGGTCGGCCTGGAGGGCAGCTACCATGTTGCCATGGAGAGCGGGGCAAGCCTCGTGCCGAAGCTGGAGGTCGGCGCGCGCCATGACGGCGGCGACGCGGAGACCGGCTTCGGGGTCGAGCTCGGCGGCGGGATCGCGTGGACCGATCCGGGCATGGGCCTCATGCTCGACCTGTCGGGCCGCACGCTCATCGCACATGGCAACGACGACCTGAAGGACCGCGGCTTCGCGGCGGCGCTGGCATACGACCCGGCCCCGGCGACGAAGCGGGGCGCGTCGCTCAGCCTGCGCCATGACTTCGGCGGCCGGGCGCAAGGCGGTCTCGACGCGCTGTTCGCGCCCGATCCGCTCGACGACCGCACCGGCGGCAGCGAGGCGACCTCCCGCTGGGCGGTGGAGGCGGCCTACGGGCTGCCGGCCTTCGGCGGGCGCTGGACCGGCAGCCCGCATGCGGGCCTCGGGCTCGCCACGGGCGTGCGCGACTGGAGCCTCGGCTGGCGGCTCGCGCCGGAGGCAGGCGCACCGGACCTGTCGTTCGGGGTGAAGGCGACGCGCCGGGAGAGCGATGCGGCCGGGGCGGAGCACGGCATCGGGGTCGATCTCGCCATCCGCTGGTGAGGCGGCGGTGATCGCCGCGTCATGGATGCGGACGGTCCCCCGCGCGGCCCCGGGGCCTCCGCCCCGGGGTCAGGCGGGTGCGCCGGAGTCGCCGGCGCATCCGCAGAGTCCGGCGATGACGCGGCCGATCCGCTCGGCGGCGGCCGCGGTCTCGGCATCGCCGGTGTGGGCGTAGCGCAGCGTCATGGCCGTCCTGCTGTGACCAAGGAGCCTCGCCACGACGGGAAGCGGCGTTCCCTGCATGACCGCATGACTGGCATATGTGTGTCTGAGATCGTGGAGGCGGACGTCTTCAAGCCCGGCCTCCCTGCGAGCCCGATACCATTGCGGCAGTTCGTCGCACATCGGTCGACCGGGATCCTTGGGCGATGGAAACAGATGTTCTCCGCCGTCATGCAGTCGGCGTTCGATGATGGAACGGGCTTCGGCATTCAGGAACACGGTTCGTGGTCCCGTCTTGCTGTCGCGAAGACGGAGCTGGTTTGCAACCACCTCGTCCCGGCGAAGGCGGACGATCTCTCCTCTGCGACAGCCTGTCAGCAGGAGAAGCCTGATGATGTCGATCTGGTGGCGTTGCGACGGACTGATCCGCCTGGCAGCGGCACGGTGATCAAGGACCCGATGCAGCCGTTCGAGTTCCTCCCGGGAGAGAAAGCGCGTGATCTTCCGGCGCGGGTTGGGCCTGATGCTTCGTGCAGGGTTGGAGGCGACATGCCCGCAGGCGACGGCATGGTTGAAGATGTGCCGCAGAATCTCCAGACCGCGGTTGGCGTTGCCCGGAGCGCGCCTGCTGTAGGTGTCGAACCACTTCATCACCGCGGACTGCGCAATGCGGTCGAGGCGGAGGTGGCCGAACTCCGGGAGCAGGCGCTTCTCGAGGTTCCAGTCACGGCCACGAATCGTCGACGGCTTGCACCGGCGAGCCCAGGACTCGCGCCACGGCCCGGTGGCGAAGTCTCTGAAGAGCGGAACAGGCATCCTGTCCGGGACGCCATCCGCCGCGAGCAGGCGACTCTGCCGGCGCGCCTCCTCCACTGTCCCGAGCGCGGCAGAGCCGAGCGACACCTTCCTGCCCTCGCCGAAGTGAACATAAGCGCGACCACCCGAGGGATGCACCCGCACGCCCAGCGAAGGCGCCACGGTGTCGCGGACCGTGTATTCGCGGTCGCCGGGCCTGAGCTTGCGGACAAGGGCGTCGGTCAGTCTGGCTTTTCGGTTCATGCCGCAGGACCGCCAAGCACGCATCCCATGTTCTCCGCGGCTTCGACGGCCGCATCGTCGGCGAGATGGATGTACTTGAGGGTCGTTGCGGGAGCGTTGTGGCCGAGCAGCCGGCCGACGGTGAGAATGTTCTCACCCGACATGACAGCGATGCTGGCGAATGTATGCCGCAGATCGTGCAGCCGGACATCCTGCAGGCCGGCCCGGGAACGCAGGCGTCTCCAGAAGAACTCGACCGTCTCCACATGGACGGAGTTCCCGGTCATGCCTGACGGAAAGATCCACGGCGACGTCCTGGGCTGTTCCGCAAGGATCCGCCGTGCCGGAGACGACAGCCAGACCATGCGCGGGCCCGTCTTGGAATCCTCGAGATGGAGATGACCGTCCCGGTACTCCCTCCACCGCAACGTCACGATCTCCCGCCGGCGGCACCCGGTCAGCAGCAGGAGGCGGACGATGGCGACGTACGCCGGGTGATCGCCTTCGTGCTGTTCCAGAACCTTGCCGAGCCGGCGAATCTCCTCTTCGCAGAGAAAGCGCTCACGCCCCTTGCGCCGGTAGCGCCGGATGCCCTTGCAGGGGTTGCTCCCTTCAGGGCGGTACCCATAGGCCTCCGCTTGGGACATGATGACGGACAGGACGGGAGCGGACCGGTCGGCGGCCACCGGCGTGGCATGGAGAGTGGCGAACCACGCCCTGACATCCGCCGCCGTGATATCCGCGATCGACCGTCCGCGGAACCACGGCAGGATCTGCCTGGCGTAGTAGCCACGGTTGACCGCGAGTGTTCGCGGCTTCCAGTTCCTGGCGTAGCGCTGAAACACTTCCTCGGCGACGGTCTCGAACAAGGGCGCCTCGACATCCGCGGCAACGCCTCTGGATGCCGCAAGCATCAGTCGCGCCCGGTCCCGGGCATCATCGACATCCATGTCGGCAACATCGCCGACGATCTTCCAGATCCTCTTTCCTTCGACCTGGGTGTGAATGAAGTAGCACCCGCGTCCCGTCGGGTGGATGCGGACACCGAATCCCCTGAGACTGCTGTCGCGGACATCCCGGGCGGTCTTGCGGGGTCGGAGCGCCTTGATGCGGGCCTGGGTGAGTTTGGTCGCGGCCATGGATTCCCCCTTGCTGCCAGTTGCAGGCGCGGGAGAATCCGTCATCGAATCGTCCCGCAGTTGCAGTGGAGAGAGGGAACAACTAACGTTATATCAGTTGTTTAGCACCGCAGGTGCGTGAATCGGTGTGCCAGGCGCCGCCGAAGTTGTTGATGTCGCCGGATTCGCTGACCAGTTCGGTGAGCTCGGGGTAGCCATCCATTGGCCTGGCATAGGGCCAAGGCTCGACGGTACCAAAGCGGCTGGCAAACGCGATCTGGTCGACCGGTTCGAGTTCCTGGTCCCGAAATGCCAGCACCAGGTGATCGGCGATCGCCCGCTCGATCTCGTGAAACGCCGTGTCCGACAGGATCGCCAGATTGACGCCGACGATCTCCGCGCCGAGGGCACCGGTGAGAGGCATGAGCCGAAAATGCTCGTAGCGTGCCGGAGTGGCCTGAGGCGGGTGCAACACCGCATCCTGCATGTCGCAGGCCAAGGGATGGCGCAGGGCCGGAAGGGGCCGGAGACGTTCCGTTTCAGACATGGAACCCGGTTGTTCGTCCTCCTCCGGTCGCCGCGCTGGTCATGTCCTGCAGAAGAGCTGGACCGCGTGCGTCGGAATTCGTGTCGCAAGGTGTGCCGCGACGGCGCGGGAGGACGTGGTGAACCAGCCGAGCATCGTTGTCGCATACGGCTGGGACGGCCTGCTCACAGACCCCTCGCCAGACACGAGAGAATGATCCTGCAACTGACAATGACAACCCGGAATTCCCAATTGCCCTTGAAGATCCGAGTATGGACGACGTACTTGACTCCTGCCACCAGATTTCAACGGCTCATCCACTCCGAATGTTCGGAAATCCGCCCCCATTCGGCGTGTGCTCGGGAACCACACGTCACTTGTCTTGAACGGTCACGATCCTGCCGCCGGATGACGCGTCGCCCCAGACGACCTTCCAGCATGCACCAATCCGTCCGGTACCCGTTCTGATCTCGCGGCCTCGTCCTGTCATTGCCGCCGGCATGGCCTGGAGACCGGGGAACCGCACAGATGGCGCATTGGCGCAAGCCGGGTGCGCGCTTGCATCCGGTGGGGGCGTCCACATACTCCCACAGATGCGCCTCGCGACGTTGCGACCTCGGTTCGGCGGCAAGCGCATGTGGAGGAGAGAGTTCAATGACTGTCCCTGCAACGCTCGATACCGTTGCCGTCGTCGGCAATGGCCTCATGGGCCACGGCATGGCCCAAACTCTTGCAGCTGCGGGCCACCTGGTCGTTATGATCGGCCGGCGCGAGGAGAGCCTCGCCGCGGCAACAAGCAGGATTGCGAAGAGCCTCACCGCCTTCGAAGCGCAAGAGCTCGTCACATCAAGTGAGGTGAGCGCCACTCTCGGGCGCATCCGCACCTCGGTCAAACTTGAGGACGCGGCGGATGCGCAGCTCGTCCTCGAGGCGGTTCCGGCCGACCGGCGTGTGCAGGACGAAGTCTACGGGCGGCTGGACGAGATTTGTGCCCCTCCGACGGTTCTCGCTTCCGGGAGCGGGCAGCCTGCCAGCGAACTCGTGTCGAATGTCACGCACCGTGGGCGTGTGGTCGCCGCCCACTTCTGGTATCCGCCGCAGCTCGTTCCGCTCGTTGAAGTCTGCGCCGGGCCGGAAAGCGACCCGGACGTGGCGCCGTGGCTCTGCGACGTCCTCCGGGCAGCCGGGAAGGAACCTGTGATCGTCGACAAGGAGGTTCCGGGCTTTGTTGGCAACCGACTTCAGTACGCGATACTGCGCGAGGCTTGGGCACTGTGGGCGGAGGGGGCAGCATCGGCCGAGGCGATCGACACGGTGGTCAAGACATCCATCGGGCGACGTCTTGCGATCACCGGACCCATCGAGTCGGCCGATATCGGAGGCCTTGATACGCTGTACGCATTCGGCGCCTACCTCATGCCGCACCTGAAGACGGGTACCCAACCCGCTTCGACGATAGCCGAACTGGTTGATGCTGGACATCGCGGTTTGCCTTCGGGGCGGGGCGTGTATGACTGGAGCGATCGCGACGGCTCGGCGCTGCTCAAGGAACGTGAAGAGGAGCTGTTCCGTCACCTCGTCCGGGACAAGGCCAAGGAGCCATGATGGCAAGACACTGACGTTCCGCCGGGGCTTTTCGCAGATTGAGTCTGCGTGCCATGCCCTTGAATTCTGAACACACGGGCGCTGAAGACGACCATCATCAACCGGGAGCACCACCCTTCAACTTGCGCGAACTGGATGGCAGCGTACACAATTGGTCGACGCCAGGCGAAAGGCGCCCGGTTCGTGATTCAACGATAGAGGCAGCCATGATTCCCCGACTTCAAGGAATAGACCACATCCATCTGTATGTACCCGATCGGCCGCAGGCGGAAGAATGGTACCGTGAGGTTCTGGGATTCGAGCGCGTGGCAGCGCTTGAGGACTGGGCTGCCGGCGGGGGGCCGCTCACCATCCAGGATGCTGACGGCAACACCCATCTGGCGATGTTCGAGCGCGAAATGCCGCACAATCACGCAACCATAGCATTCAAGGTCGATGGCAAGGGGCTGCTCAGTTGGCAGCATCATCTCAGCGATGTGCTCGATAAGAAGATCGACCTTGTGGACCACGAATCGTCGTGGTCAATCTACTTCAGCGATCCCTACGGCAATCCGTTCGAGATTACGAGCTACGAGTACGAGTGGATCTCGGAACATCGAGGAGCGACCCTGTAGAGCGCCTCCAATCAGTTGCTCGCTATCGCGTACGTGCCGGCGCCCGGTTCCACGCGCACAATGGTGTCGTTGACGTCGAGTTCACGGGCGTAGCGGTGTCCCGACGCCACCGCATGGACGATCGCGCCTGGCGCATGGAGATCGCCGATGCTCCTGACTTCTGAGATACCGGCGGCCTCAACGTCATCGGGACGTTCGGAAAGCGCCCGTTCGAGATCGTCGACCGGTGCGCGCGCGCCGACAACGATCAGGGTATCGCAGGCCAGATTGCGCGACGGGCCGCCGTAAACGCAGGCGAGTTCCGCGCCGCGGTCATCGATCGCGACAAGACGATGGGCCGTGACGACGTCGATCCCGCACTCCAGCAGGCGCACCATGATCCTGTGCTGTTCGCCGGTATAGGCGGTCCAGGGCGAGACGACCGGAGCGGATGTAGCGAGGCTGACCTTGTGGCCATCACGTGCCAGTTTCTCGGCGATCACGCCGCCCATGTAGTAGGGGTCGAGATCGAGAACGAGCACGGCGCCCGATGGCGTGTGGCCGTCCATGACGTCATCGGGCGTCATGACTTCGACCGCGACCTCCGGTTCGCCGCCGTCGGGGCTTTCCGGCAAACTGGCCGTCCAGCGCGCTCCGGTGGCCAGCACGACCCTCGCGGCGCCGACTTCCACGACATCGTCGGCGGCAAGGCGGCTTTCGCGATAGATTTCGACATGGCGCATGGTCTCGAGGCGGCCGAGACGCCAGGCGCTGACGCGGCCCCAGGCGGCAAGGCCCGGCAAGCGGCTTTCCCGCAAGACCCGTCCGCCAAGGTCCCTGCCCGCCTCGGCCAGCGTCACCCGATATCCCCGCTGGCCAAGGGCGCGAGCGCATTCCAGGCCGGCCGGGCCTGAGCCCACCACGAGGACACTGTCATCGCTGCCCCTCGCCGGGATTTTCTCGGGATGCCAGCCACGGCGCCACTCCTCGCCCATGGTCGGGTTCTGGGTGCAGCGGATCGGCACGCCCTCGGCATAGGTCGCCACGCAGACATTGCAGCCAATGCACTCGCGAATCTCGTCGATCCGGCCGTCCTCGATCTTCCTGGGCAGAAACGGATCGGCGATTGAAGGCCGAGCCGCGCCGATCAGGTCGAGAATGCCTTCGCGGACCTGGCGCACCATGGTGTCCGGCGAGGTGAAGCGACCGACACCGACGACGGGCTTGCCGGTTTTCGCCTTGACGTAGCGGATGAAGGGTTCGTGGTACGCCTCCTCGGCAAAGCGCGACGTGACGCCGTCGTCGGTGAAGCCCAGCTTGACGTCCCACAGGTCGGGCAAGTCGCCGATCAGGTCCAGGAGAGCTTCGCCCTCGACCTCACCCCGGAAACCCCTGACACCCATGTTCTCTTCGGCTGTGAGTCGCACGGCAACCGCGCAGTCATCGCCGACGGCTTCCCGGGTGATCTCGATCATCTCGCGCAGCAGACGCGTACGGTTCTCGAAGGTGCCCCCATAGCCGTCGGTCCGCTTGTTGTAGCGTGACAGGAGAAACTGGAACGGCAGATATCCCATGCCGGCATAGACGTAGACGATGTCGAATCCTGCCGAGCGCGCCCTCTTCGCAGCTTCGCGTTGCCACGAAAGAAGGTGAGCGATGTCGGATCTGTCCATCACTCGCGGTTGGACCGGGTGGGTGATCCAGACCGGCTCGCCGATCCCGGAGGGAGACAGCGGCGCCTCGCGCGTCACCTTGTTGGCGACCACGCCACCACCATGCCACAGTTCGACGCCGGCCAGCGCGCCGTGGTCATGAACCGCATCGACCATGATGGCCTGGGCCCTGACGTCGGCGTCATTCCACAGACTGGAAAACGGATAGTGCCGATCGTCTGACGTCGGATGGATCGAGCAGTAGCCGGTGCACACGACCGCCCAGCCACCCTCGGCCTTGACCCCGCGAATTCCGGCGCGGGTGTTGGGCATGGCGCAGCCCGTGCCGGTCGCGTGGGGCACCTGGTAGAAACGGTTCTTCGCCGTGACCGGCCCGATCTCTACCGGTTCGAAAAGGATGTCGTAGCGAGAATCGCGTGTCGACGATGGTTCACTTTGCGATGTCATGGCAGCCCCACTGCACCCAGGACCATTAGACGACAACGGTGATCACAGTTCATCAAGAGGCAAGGTCCACTTGATGTCGAGTCCCTTAGAGCGGGGATCGACTTTCCGGGTGCACAAGGGCACGCCTGGACAGCCTGGAGAGTCGTCCGATCACTGCCGTTTGCAATGTCCTTGAAACGCTTCATCAAGCCCCTACAATGTGTGATCACAGTTTCGCATTGATCGTACCAGTGCCCCATGAGGGCGGCCCAGAGACTGAAGAGGAAACAGCCATGTCAAAGATCGACTATCTGACTGATTTGTTCGTCAAGCGTCGCATTTCGCGGCGCGAGTTTTCCGGCCGCATGGCCGCTGCCGGTGTCGGCGCTTCGGTCCTTCCGGGGCTGATCACGAGCGCCGCCAGGGCGCAATCGCCGAAAATGGGCGGTCGTCTCACAGTTGGTGTCGAGGCAGCGCAGAACATCGATTCGCTTGATCCGACAGCGTTCTACTCGACCTCCGATATTCTGCGCGGATTCTCGGTCTACGACCTCATGGTCAACCGCGGACCCGATCTGCGTCCCGTTCCCTGGCTCGCCACGGGTTGGGACGTCAACGACGACGCGACGGAGTGGACCTTCGAACTGCGCAAGGGCGTCACTTTTCACAGCGGCAAGACCTTCAACGCCGACGATGTCATCTTTTCCTTTGCCCGCCACCTGACGGAGGACTCGGAGTCGCCTGCCAAGGCCTACCTGGGGCAGATCGTCGAGATGACGAAGGACGGCGATCACGTCGTCACGTTCAGGTTGTCCTCGCCCAATGCGGACTTTCCCATCGTCCTGAGCGATACGCGCGTCCATGTCTCCCAGGAAGGCTGGACCGACTTCACGAACAACACCTCCGGCACGGGCCCGTTCAAGGTCAAGGATTTCCAGGCCGGCCTGAGCTATGTCTTCGAGCGCAACAATGACTATTGGGGCGATGACGGACCCTGGGTCGACGAGTTCGAGACGGTGGCGATCGGCGATCCAACGGCGCGGACCAACGCGCTGCTGTCCGACGACATCAACGTGCTGCTCTATCTCGATCCCAAGGCGGTCGGTCTGATCGAACAGCGCGACGACGTCAGGGTTCTCAACGCGAAGAGCGCTTCCTTCCTCAACATCGCCATGATGCTCGACCGCGAGCCGACGAGCGATCCCGACTTCCGACTGGCGATGAAGTACGCCATCGACCGCGAGGCGATCGTCAACAACGTGATGAAGGGTTTCGCCCATGTCGGCAACGATCACCCGGTCTCGCCGATCGATCCCTACTACTGCGACGCCATCGAACAGCGCTCCTATGACCCGGACAAGGCCAGGTTCCACTTCCAGAAGACCGGGCTCGAGGGCACGCCCATCGATTTCTATGCCTCCGACGTGCCGGGCCAGGGCGGCCTCGCCGCCGGCCAGGTCTTCCAGGAATCGGCGCGGGCTGCGGGTATCGACATCAACCTGATCCAGCCGCCGGCCGATACCTATTGGCAGACCGCGTGGCTGGTGAAGCCCATGTGCGTTTCCGGTTGGGACGCGCGGCCCGTGCCCGATCTCATCCTGTCGATCGCCTTTGCCGGCGGCGCCTCGTACAACGAGACGGCATGGAACAACGAGGACTTCGACCGGATCATGATCGAGGCGCGTGGTGTCACCGACTTCGACCTGCGCAGCGAGATGTACTGCGAACTGCAGCGCATGCTCCAGGACGACGGCGGCCATATCACCATGGCGTTCGCCGACTACATGGATGCCGCCCGAACCGAAGTTCAGGGTGTCGAGCCGCACCCGTCCGGGCCGCTCGGCTTCTACCAGATTGCGCGTACCGCTTGGATTGAGCGCGCCGAGAGCTGAGGCGACCGCTCCCTTTCACCTGGAACGGCCACTGCGGGGCATCGCTTCCGCGGTGGCCGTTCCATGGTAGTCTGGAGGTGGTAGGGACCGGGTGCGGGCCAGGCACAACCCATGAACATCCTCAGCGTCATCGTGCAGCGTTTGGGGCTGGGCATTCTGACCGTGCTGATCGTCTCGCTCCTGGTCTTTGTCGGCACCGAGATCCTGCCCGGTGATGTCGCCTATGCCATCCTGGGGCAGGGAGCGACGCCGGAACTGGTCGCCAACATCCGGGAACGGCTGGGCCTCGATGAACCGGCCCACCTGCGTTACCTCGCCTGGCTGGGTGAACTGTTGCGCGGTGATCTCGGCACCTCGCTGGCCAATGGGGCGATCCTGAACGATGTCATCGGCGAGCGCATCGGCAACACGGTTCTGCTGGCAGCGGTCACGGCGGCCATTGCCGTGCCGCTCTCGATCGTGCTCGGCCTGGTCGCCTCGACCCGACCCGACAGCGCGATCGACCGGCTGATCTCGACCTCGACCCTGGCGCTCATTTCCGTACCCGACTTCCTGATTGCAGTCCTCCTGGTATCGCTGTTTGCCGTTCAGCTCGGCTGGCTGCCGGCGATCGCCAATCTGAACCGCGTCGACGGCTTTCTCGAGTATGCGCGGGTTCTCGCCCTGCCGGTCACTGCGCTCTCCTTCACCGTCATGGCCCACATGGCGCGGATGACGCGCAGCGCCGTCCTGAACGTGCTGACCTCGTCTCCGATCGAAATGGCGATCCTCAAGGGCGTGCCGAAGTGGCGGATCATCCTGGTCCATGCGCTGCCCAACGCCATTGCGCCGATCATCAACGTCATCGCGCTCAACCTTGCCTACCTCATCACCGGCATCGTCGTGATCGAATCCATGTTCAACTTTCCGGGCGTTGGCAGGCTGATGGTCGAAGGCGTGACGACGCGCGACATCCCGCTGGTGCAGGCCGCGGCGATGATCTTCTGCTCGACCTATGTCGTGCTGAACCTGGCTGCCGACATTGTCTCGCTGATCGCCAACCCGCGCGTCAGGCATCCCAAGTAGATGGTCCAACACATCGCCATAGCGCTTCGCGAAGCCAGGCGCGATCTGACGCCGACGGCCACGGTGTGCCTGGTGATCATCAGTCTGGTCCTGCTTGCCGCGATCCTGGCGCCATTCCTGGCGCCCTACAGGGAAGGCGAGATCCTGACCACCGGCAGTTTCGTGTCGCCGGGCGAAGGCTTGCTGCTGGGCAGCGACTATCTGGGTCGCGACCTCTTTTCCCGGCTGTTCTACGGTCTGAGGCTGACCGTCGTCGTTTCCTTCATGATCGCCTTCCTGGCGTTCCTGGTCGGCTGCAGCCTGGGTTTCCTGGCCGCCGTCCTCGGAGGCCGGTTCGACATGCTGATCAGCCGTCTGGTCGACGCCCTCATCGCCTTCCCGGCGATCATGCTGGCGCTGATCGTCCTCACGGCGCTTGGCCCGTCGATCCCGGTTCTTGTGGTCACAATCGCCTTCATCGATTCGACCCGGGTCTTCCGGGTGGCCCGGGCACTCGGCGTCGATATCGTGGTCCAGGACTACATCGAGGCCGCGACCGTGCGTGGCGAGCGGTTCGGCTGGCTGATGTGGCATGAGATTCTGCCCAATGCCCTGGTCCCGCTGGCGGCGGAATTCGGTATCCGCTTCACCTACGCGATCCTGTTCATCTCCGCGCTGAGCTTCCTCGGCCTTGGCGTCCAGCCGCCGCAGGCGGATCTCGGCGTGCTGATCCGGGAGAACATGCAAGGCCTCCTCTACGGCACATTCTCGCCGCTCTATCCGGCGCTCTGCATCGCCGCCATCACCGTCAGCATCAACCTCCTGGTCGACTGGTATCTACGCCGCAACGACGCCAGTTCGCCGGAAGATCTCCAGTGATGACCGGCAACGTCATCGATGTGCGCAACCTGTCGGTCGATGCCGTCGCCAAGCGCGGCGAGCGCACACCGATCGTCCAGGATGTCTCCTTCTCGGTCGCTCCCGGCAGGGTGGTGGCGCTGATCGGCGAGTCCGGTTCGGGGAAGACGACGATCTCGCTTGCCTGTCTGGGCTATACCCGCCCGGGCTGTGCCTTCAGGGGCGGCGAGGTCCTGCTTGACGGCAGTGACGTCTTGCAGTTCGACCTCGCCAGGCGCCAGCAGATCCGCGGCGTCGACATCTCCTATGTCGCCCAGAGCGCCGCCGCATCGTTCAACAGCTCACTCTCGATCAACCACCAGGTCACCGAGATCCCGCTGATCCGGAACCTGATGAGCCGGGATGACGCGACCCGCAAGGCAGCCGCGCTCTATGGCGAGCTCGACCTGCCGTCGCCGGAGACAATTGGCCGACGCTATCCCCACCAGGTCAGCGGCGGCCAGTTGCAACGCCTGATGGCGGCCATGGCGATGATGTGCAGCCCGAAGCTGCTGATCCTAGACGAGCCGACCACCGCGCTCGACGTCACGACCCAGATCGAAGTGTTGCAGGCGTTCAAGAACCTGGTTCGCGAGAACCAGACCTCCGCAATCTACGTCAGCCACGACCTCGCCGTCGTCGCCCAGATCGCCGACGAGATTCTGGTGCTCAAAGACGGCCGAATGGTCGAGTACGGTTCCACGGAAACGATCATCACCGTTCCGCGGCAGGACTACACCAGGCAGTTGATCGCCGCGGCCCATGTCATGCCGACGGAGGTCAAGCAGAGAGCCTCGAGCGGCGACGGTGCGCCCCTGCTTTCGGTCAGCGGTGTCTCGGCCGGGTATGGCCGCCAGCGGGAGGTGCCGGCCCTGCGCGATGTCTCCCTCGACGTGCGCGTCGCGGAAACCGTCGGCGTCATCGGTGAATCAGGTTCGGGAAAGTCGACGCTCGGCCGTGTCATCAGCGGCCTCATGACACCCTGGAAAGGCGAGACCCTGCTCAGGGGCGAGCCGCTTGCCGCTTCGCTGAAGCAACGCACGCGCGACGAGTTGCGCGATGTCCAGATCGTCTTCCAGATGGCCGATGTGGCGCTCAACCCGCGTCATACCGTCGCGAAGATCCTGGGCCGCCCGCTGGCATTCTATTTCGGTGCGGACCGCCAGGCGATCGAGAGCCGGGTCGGCGAACTCCTGGAACTGGTCGGTCTCGATCCCGCCTTTGCACGGCGCCTTCCGCGCGAACTGTCAGGCGGTCAGAAGCAGCGGGTCAACCTGGCCCGGGCCCTTGCCGCCGATCCTCAGCTCATCATCTGCGATGAGATCACCTCGGCGCTCGACACGGTGGTCGCCGAGGCCATCCTGGACCTTTTGGTTTCCCTGCAGAACCGGCTGAATGTGGCCTATATCTTCATCTCGCATGACATTTCGACGATCGCGCGCATCGCCGACAGGGTGGCGGTCATGCGTAACGGCGAAATCGTCGAGGCGGGGGCGACTGCCGAGGTGCTGCGGCCGCCTCACCATGACTATACCGATCTCCTGGTGAGGTCCGTTCCCGACCTCAAGGTCGGCTGGCTCGAGAGCGTCATGGAACACCGGCGGCGGACCGGCCAGCAGGCGGCCGGAAACTGATGCAGCGCGGCGCCAACCCACGATCCGCGCGAAGCGACATGTCGCTCAGCGACCGGATCTATCAGCAACTCAAATGGTCGCTGATCGTCGGCGAACATGGTCCTGACAGCGCGCTTTCCATCCGCACGGTCGCCGAGAGAATGGGCACCAGCATGATGCCGGTACGCGAAGCGCTCAAACGCCTGGCATCGGAACGCGCTCTCATCGCGTCCGCGAACCGCTCGTTCCGCGTTCCCAGGCACGATCCTGAGCGAGTCTCCGACCTCTTCTTCCTGCGCGCCAACCTGGAGGGCGCGGCGACTGAACTCGCCACGCCCCGCATGACCCCGGCCCAGATCGATCAACTGGAGAAACTCGCGCACCAGACGAACAGGGACATCGAGAGCGGAGTGAGGGGGGACTATCTCGCCAACAACTACAGGTTCCACTTCACCATCTATGCCGGCGCCGGCAATCCGGAGCTGACGTCGATCATCGAGGGACTGTGGGCGCAGTCGGGACCCTATCTCGCCGATGTCGTGCGCGTGCTGGAGACGACCGAGGACTGGCGCCTGCTCCACGCGCGCATTGCCGAAGCCATTCGGGCCCGCAACGCCAGGCTGGCACGCGATCTCGTCGAACAGGACATCGGCTGGGGCACGAGGGTCTACGATCAACTGGCCGACAGCGGCGCTTCGGCCAACGACGACGCGCCTTCGGTGCTGAACAAGAGTGCAAGAGCCTGAAGCAACACCGTTTGCTCTCTCACGATTCCACTTCTGGAACGCGGAACCTGGGCGTTTCGGTGACCCCTGTGCAACACGCGAGGGAGAGAAAATCATGGCGACCAGCCGTCTCGCGCAACATCGCGTCGACACCTACAAGTCGGGCAGGTTCCTGCGCCGGCATCAAGCGCTATTGCGGGCTGCGACGTAATCGAATCCTGATTACCGATGAAGTATGAGGGTTGAGCCGGGTCCTCGAGAAAGCGCGATCCAGAGCGTTGATTACCCTTCTCGGCCCCGGGGAGTATCGTGAGATTCGATTTTCACGTACCCGGCATCGGCGAGATAGCGATGTTCCAGACCCACGCCCCGGTAGAACCGCTCAAGCAGCAGGTGATCTGCCGCTGGTTCGCTGCCCGCCGGATCCCGCGCATCCTGGTGTTCTACGTGAAAGGGAACTGGATCTCGCAAGGCGGCAGGACGTGAAGATCTGGCAGGGAAAGATCTATCGGCGAATCCCTCCAGGGTCCGCGAACGACGACCCGTTGGGCAGGATGCGTGCGTGGTGCGGACAATTCTACCCTGACGGATTTGCCGAACACCCGTGTGGAGCACGTGACCATGGCGAGTGAGTTCCACAACCCGATCTCCCGGGCGGTCCGGCCGGAGGACACCGCCGACGCGCTGGCGCGCTACCGCGACAGCCAGCGCCGGGGCAAGGAAGAACATGCCGCCATGGTGGAGACGTTCTACAACCTGATCACCGACTTCTACGAGTATGGCTGGGGCCGGTCGTTTCACTTCGCTCCGGCACGGGAGGGGGCTTCCTTCGAGGAAGCCATGGCCGACCACCAGGACTATCTGGGCAAGGCCCTCGGCCTCGCGCCCGGCCTGCGCGTGCTGGATGTCGGCTGCGGCGTGGGCGGTCCCCAGCGCGCCCTCGCCAGGAGATTCGGTGCCGAGATCGTCGGGCTCAACATCAGTGAGTACCAGCTCGGCAAGTGCGCCGCCTACAACGGCGAGGCCGGGCTCGAGAATCTGTGCAGCGTGCTCCACGGCGACTTCATGGCGATACCGGCGGAAGACCTGAGCTTCGATGCAGCCTACCATGTCGAGGCCATCCCTCATGCACCCGACAAGACGGCGGTCTATCGCGAGGTGTTCCGGGTGCTGCGCCCCGGGGCGGCATTCGCCGGCTACGACTGGTGCATGACACCGCTCTACGACCCGGGCGACCCGGTGCACCGGGAACTCAAGCAGAGCATCGAATACGGCAACGCGCTGCCGGAAATCGCTTCCTTCGCCGAGATCTCTGACGGGTTGCGCGCGGCCGGCTTCGAGAGCATCAAGACGCATGACCGGGCACTCGACGCTGATCCTCGGGCCCCGTGGTACCGGCCGCTGGAAGGCAACGGCCTGACGCTCAAGGGATTCCCGCGGACGGCGCTCGGCCGCAGGGTCACCTCTACGGCGCTCCGCGTGCTCGAGACCGTGCGCGCGGTGCCGAGAGGTTCGTTCGCCGTATCAGAGGTTCTCAACGGCGCCGCCGACAGCCTGGTGGCGGCCGGGCGCCTCGGAATCTTCACCCCGATGTACTTTCACAAGGCACGCAAACCGGGCTGATCGAAGCACCGCGCTTCTCCCTCAGCCCGGATCGGAACGCGTTGGCACCGGTCGTGCCTGGAGGCGCGTTCAACTCCTGTTCCGGGCGGTTGCCAGCAGACTCGCCCGTCCGTCCCTCAGTCCCGCTTGATGCCCACGCAACGTTCCGGGGGCGGGTCCGTCTTGAAGTCGGCGTCTTGCTGCCCGACACCGTAACGGCCACATACCGACGAGTCAGAGCGCGTGATCGCGTCACGTATCAGGGCGACGAGGGACGCCGCGTAGCTGCGCGGCACGAGGATCGCGATCTCACCGGCTGACCGTGGCATCACGATGGCCGGGTGCCTGGCGAGATGGGTGGCGCAGGCGGTTCCTTCGACTGCACCGATATCGATCGGGCAAAACTGCGTGATGATGTCTCCGACATCCTCTCCGTGCAGCCGGAACAGCCTCCACGCGTCGCTTTCGACAACTATGACGAATGGCTGCCCGGGAGCGATCGTCAGGTCCCGCGGGCCTTTCGCCTCCTGGTCGAGGACGAGCCATTCTGCCGGGCCGAGCATTATCGCCGTCCTCGACCCCTCATGTAGGGCTTCGCTGATCCGTGACGGCAGCTTCGGTGCGTCCATGACATGTTTGCCTCGCCTGGCGCCGAGGAGTCGATGGACCGACAGCGGTGCGACTTCCGACAACGCCGTCATGCGCGCATCCTGGAGCCATCGGCATCATGGAAGGGCAAATCGCCGATCTCGACCGCGACATCGAGGCCGGCGACGGGCGAAACGGCACGGAGTTCGCCGTCACCGGGGCTGACTGATCCCTGCAGCATGGCCAGAGCGATGGGCAGGCCGAGCGTCGGACTGACGACGGCTGCGGTGACGTGGCCTAAAGCCCGGGTCCGCGTCGTTCCGGCAACGAGAATCGCGCCGCGGGGAATGGGTGTGCGCCGGTCCGCCGAAACAAGACCAACCAGACGCTGACGGAGGGAGTGCTGGCGCGCAAGCGCGTGACCCAGGAACGGCGTATCACGCCTGGTCATGCGGCCGAGACCCAGTTCGGCCGGTGTCGTGCGGCCGTCGAACTCGCTGCCGGCGCAATGGCCTTTTTCGATACGCATGACATCGAGGGCTTCGACGCCGTAGGGCACGATGCCGAAGGGTGTGCCGGCCGCCACCACCGCATCCCACAACCGCTCGGCATGCCGCGCGCCGACATAGACCTCAAAGCCCAGTTCGCCGGAATAGCTGATGCGGAAGATGCGCGCGCAAACGCCGTCGAATCCGGTTTCCCGAAAACCCAGGAACGGCAACGCCTCGGGCGAGACATCAAGCTCCGGTACGACGGCGGCGAGAACATCGCGCGCACGCGGTCCGGCGATGGCAAGACCGGCCCACTGTTCACCGACATCGACAAGGAGGACATCAAGCCCCGGCCATTCGACCTGGCGCAGGCGCTCGAGATGACGCCAGACGTCGACGGCATGGGCCGTCGATGCGGTGACGTGCCAGCGGTCTTTGGCCATCCGGGCAACGGTACCGTCATCACGCACGATACCGTCCTCGCGCAGCATCAGCGCGTAGCGGCAGCGTCCCTCGGCAAGGGTGAAGAGACGGCTGGCATAGGCACGTTCAAGGAAGATCCCGGCATCGGGCCCCACGATTTCGAACTTTCCCAGGGTGGACATGTCCACGAACCCGACCGCGTTGCGCACGGTCCGCACTTCGCGCTCAATCGCGGCGTCCACCGTTTCGCCGTCGCGCGGATAACATTTCGGGTAGTGCCAGGGTCCCGCGAGTTCCATCAGCGCGCCGTGGGCCAGATGACGGTGGTGGAACGGGGTCTGGCGAGTCGAGAGCAGGCGTTCGCCCCTGGCGTGGCCGACAAGCGCGCCCAGCGTCACCGGCGTGTAGGGCGGGCGAAACGTTGTGTGGCCGATCTCTTCGACCGGCATTCCGGTCGCTTCGGCAACCATGTCGATCGCCATGACGTTGCCGAGCTTGCCCTGGTCCGTTCCCATGCCGGACGTCGTGTAGCGTTTCAGGTGCTCGATTGCGCCGTACCCCTCGTCGACCGCCCGCATCACGTCGTGGGCCGTGACGTCATTCTGCAGATCGATGAAGGCTTTGCGCTGCTGCCTGACGTCGAGGGTTGAGCAGGAGGGACCATTCTGTTCTCCCGACTGCATCCCGGTCTCAGGATCAATCACCGGCATCCGGGGCGTCGGGGCTTCCCGGCCCAACGCCTTGAGCACTGCGCCGGCCACTCTGGCACCGTCGGCGAGACATTCGGCAAGGCCCGTGATGCCAGCTGCAGTACCCGCGACTGTCACGTCATCTCCGGGCGCCGCAGCCGAAGAGGCGGGGTTTGATTCGTCATGGTGGACGGTGCCGCCGCGATGACCCAGCAAGTGGAGCGTCGGGGACCAGCCACCAGCGACACACAGGAGATCGGCGTTGATAGCGACGGACCGGCGGGAACCGTCAGCAGGGCAGGCATCGATGCGGCGAAGCCGGTGACGACCGGATGTTGAAACGATCCGGTGGCTGGCCAGCACGTCGACATTGCGGATCATGCGCAACGCCGCCTCACCGATCAATTCGTGGGACCGCGTATCGATGATCGCCCTCACGTCGATTTCCGCCTGGCGGAGATGCTGGAGAGCGCCATAGCCGGAATCATTGTTGGTGTGGATCACCGCTCGCTTGCCGGGCGCGACTCCATAGCGATGGATGTAGGCAGCAGTGGCCGAGGCCAGCATGATTCCGGGCCGGTCGTTCCCGGGGAAACAAAGAGGCCGCTCGATCGCGCCGGTTGCCAGCACGATATGGCGTGGCCGCACGAGCCAGAGCCGCTCGGCAACGCCACCTGCGTCACGTCTGCGCTCGATCAGGGTCACCAGTCGATGATCTCCCAGCCACACGGCGCACGTCTGCAGCAATACCGTCGCACGCGGTGAAGTCTCGATGTCTGCGACGGTCTGCCGCGCCCATGCGCTGCCTGCCTCGCCGTCGATGCGCTGCATCGTGCCGGTCAGGGAACCGCCGGGTCTTGGCCGCTCGTCGCACAGAAGAAGGCGCAACCCGGCCTCGGCGAGCACACGTGCCACGGCGAGCCCCGCCGGGCCGGCGCCGACGATGAGGACGTCACAATGGCTGTAACGGTGTTCATAGAAATCGGGATCATGGCCTTCCGGCGCCCGTCCCAGACCGGCAGCGCGGCGAATCAGCCGCTCGTAGAGACGTGGCCAGGCGCCGCGAGGCGCCATGAATGTCTTGTAGTAGAACCCGGCGCCAAGCAGGGGGGCGGCGACGCCCGCCACGGCACCCATGTCATGATCGACGGACGGCCAGCAGTTCTGTGACCGAGCGACGAGCCCGTCATGGAGGATGACCTCGGTGGCCTTGAGATTGGGTGTGCGCGATGACTCTTCACCGACTGTGACGACGGCGTTGGGCTCCTCTGGGCCATCGGTCATGATGCCGCGCGGCCGGTGGTACTTGAGACTGCGCGCCACCACGTCGACACCGTTGGCCATCAGGGCCGAAGCCAGTGTATCGCCCTCGTAGCCGGACAGGGCACGGCCATTGAAGGCAAAGGCAAGCGGCCGTGTGCGGTCGATCAACCCGCCATCTGCCAGGCGGCGGGTCTGGCCTCCTGTGGTCACGGCGGGGTCTCCGGTGGCCGGCTGTCGGCAATCTCCTGGGACACCGTGTGCCTGGTGACGATGATCCACTGCCGGCAGCCAAGGCCGTGGAACCACAATTCTTCGTGCCACCCTTTGGGGTTGCCATGGATGTAGAGAGCGCGGCGCCAGGCCGTCGTGTCCGAATCCAGCGACGGCAGGGGCCGCGCGGGACCGCCGTAGCTGAATTCGCTCTCGTCTCGTTCGCCACACCACGGGCAGGGAATGATCAGCATGGCGCGACGTCAGTGGAGCCAGGTGTAGGGACCGGCGCCGCCTTCATCGAGCAGGGCGCCGGTCGTGAACCGTTCGAGACCCAACGGCCGAATCAGTGGATGGACCTCACCGGTCGCCACCGTATGGGCCATGCACCAGCCGGCGGCCGGTGTCGCCTTGAAGCCGGAGTATCCCCAGCCGGCGTTGAGATAGAGGCCGCCGACCGGTGTCGGACCGACGATCGCGCTGCCGTCGGCGGTGACATCGGCAATGCCGCCCCAGGCGCGCATCAGCCGCACGCGACTCAGGAACGGCAGGATATGCACGAGCCTGGAAGCGGTCTCGCCGAGCCTGACGACGCTGCCGCGCTGGGCATAGCTCGCCAGCGGTTCGAGATTGCCGCCCATGACGATTTCGCCCTTGTCGGTCTGGCTGGCATAGGCGAAGCCGATGTTCATGTTGGTGACGCGTTTGAGAACCGGTTTCAAGGGCTCGGAGACGAAGGCCTGCACGGCATAGGTCTCGATCGGCAGGTCGACTCCGGCCATGGCCGCGAGCCGGCTGGAATGGCCGGCGACGGAAACGACGACGGTATCGGCCCTGATCATGCCGCGACTGGTCTCGATGCCGGCGATGTGTCCGCGCTCGAGCTTCAGTCCGGTCACTTCGCAGTTCTGCACGATGTCGACGCCGAGCCCGTGAGCGCCCCTGGCGTATCCCCAGGCGACGGCGTCATGGCGGGCTGTCCCGGCTCCGTCCTGGACCAGACCGCCGAGCACCGGGACCGGTGGTTTCGGGCCAATGTCGAGGGCTGGTTCCAGGTCGCGCAGGGCCCGCGTATCGACAACGCGGGCCTGAATCCCCTTGAGGTTCAGCATGTTGGCGCGCCGGATGAAGTGATCGAGCTGGCTGTCTGAATGGGCAAGGTCCAGATATCCGCGCGGGCTGAACATGACATTGAAATTGAGTTCGCGCGACAGCTCCGGCCACATGGAAAGCGCATGGCCGAAGAACTCCAGGTTGCCCGGCAGCAGATAATCGGCCCGCACGATGGTCGTGTTGCGCCCGGTGTTGCCACCGCCGAGCCAGCCCTTCTCGATGACCACGACATCGCTGACACCGTGCTCCTTGGCCAGGTAGTAGGCGGTCGCCAGACCGTGACCGCCGCCACCTACGATCGCGACGTCGTATCGTGCCCGGGGCTCGGCCCGGCCGAACACGGGTTCCGAACGGGGACCGAGACCGAGAGCAGCGGCCGCCAGGTGCAAGAAAGAGTAGTGGGCCATGGCACATGCCGGCAATCTGCTCGGTCCCGACCTTTCCTGTCAATCTGTGATCACAGTCTGGACGGGTGGCGGGGACTGCTCGAGGCTGAGGCTCGACACTCGTTCGGGGACACGGGAGTGCCTGGCCTCGCTGCGGGCATGTGAGAGCGGATGAAGACTGGCGACACATTCAGACCGCGCCGCCCCATGTTCATTGCTGTCGTCCTTGCGCGTTCTGTGAAGGCGTCACCTCGAGCACCAGCGGTACGTGGTCGCTCAAGCCCGATCCAATCCAGTTCTCGTATCGACCGACGTCGAGGTTGAATGAGCGTTTCGTCCAATCCTGCGGCATGAACACGTAGTCGATGTGGTAGGTCGGCGTGTCGATCGTCCGACTGCGCCAGTAGAATGTCGGTTCAGGCTCGTTGCCGACCTCGACACCGCGCGAGACATGGTAGGCGCTGACCAGTCCGAGGCGCGCCAGGCTGCGGATTTCGTTGGCGTGGTTCATCTGCCATCCGGGACGGTCCCACAGGACGTGATTGTTGAAATCGCCCGCAACGACCGAGGGAGCCGACTTCAGGAACCTGCGATACCGCCGGAGTGCCTGCTGAACGTATCCGGGATTGTCCTTGCGCCAGTTGCCTTCGCTGGCGTTCTGCGCCCAGACACCGAGAAGGTGGAGAGGTCCGTCCAGGCCGGGAAGCCCGTGCGCCGCGACAGGCACCATCCAGTGAAGACTGCTGTCATGGCGGTGTCGGCTGAAATCGAGACGGGTCGCGCCGAATCCTGCCACCAGGAGTCCCTTGTTCGGATTCCTGCCGACCCAGACCAGGGACGCGTCGGCCAGGGCCGGATTCCGCTCAACCAGACGTTCCGGCGCGCCCGCTTCCGGGATCACGGCAAGGTCCGGGCGCAGCGCCATCAGGGCATCAATCTTGCGATGCAATGCCATCCTGCAATTCCACGTGACTATGCGCATCCCGATCGCCGAACATTGCCCGCAGATACTTGATAGCCGGACTTCACGGGGACAAGCGAGTTCTTCACCCCGCCCACATTCAATTGTGGCTCACGTTCAGCAACCGGGAAGGATTTTCCATCATCGAATCAGTTCGATGATGACGTCTCCCGTGGAACCGTCGCTGGAAGAAGGGAACACCCCGACGCCCGGTACTGTGATCACAGTGTTGACGGGGGGCGGACCGGCTACCTAGGCTGGTGAGCGTGGAAGGTCGGTGCTTTGTGAATGTGTCACGACGGACCTTTCGGGGAAAGGACGATGGCCGACCCGATCTGCTGGCTTGACATTGTTGTACCGGAGCATGCCGACGGTCCGGGATCAGCACCATGAACCATCGGCCGGAGCAAGACCGCATGTCCGGAGAAGGACGGCTTGAGCCCGACCTCGAAGAGATGCGGCGTGACGGCTATGCCGCCATCGACCTGCTGGTCGAACACCTCGCCACGCTTTCGGACCGTACGGTCGGTCATGTCGGCTCCGCGGGCGAGATGGCGGAACTCTTCTCCGCCGATCCACCCGACAGGGGACGCCCCTTCGCGGAAGTCCTGTCACACGTCGAGAAAGACATTTTCGGCAACAGCCTGCTTTGCAATCACCCCCGATACTTCGCCTTCGTACCCGGTCCCAGCAACTTCTATGGCGTGCTGGGCGACGTATTGGCGTCCGGTTTCAACGTCTTTACCGGCACCTGGCTCGAAAGCTCCGGACCGGCTGCCCTCGAACTCTCCCTGATCGACTGGTTGTGCCGGACGGTCGGCCTGCCGCCACAGTCGGGGGGTCTGTTTGTCAGTGGCGGTTCGGTGGCCAATCTGACCGGTCTGGCGGTCGCGCGCCGCGACAGGCTCGGTGATCGAACAGACGACGCTGTCATCTATTGCTCCGATCAGGTGCACGCGTCCGTCGACAAGGCGCTCTACCTGCTCGGCTTCGGATCGCATCAACTGCACCGGATCGGGGCCGACCGCGACTTCAGGCTCAACCCCGATCGTCTTCGCCAGGCCATTGCCAGTGATCGCTCCCAGGGTAAACAGCCGTTCTGTGTCGTTGCCAATGCAGGCTCGACCAACACCGGTGCCGTCGATCCACTGGCTCCCCTGGCTGACATCTGCAATGAGGAGGAGATGTGGTTTCACGTTGACGGTGCCTACGGTGCAAGCGCGGCGCTCGGCCGGCGGTCCGGGGAACTGCTGGCGGACCTCGGGCGCGCCGATTCCCTGGTTCTCGATCCCCACAAGTGGATGTTCCAGCCGTACGAAATCGGCGCCGTCCTGGTTCGTGACAGGGTCCTGCTGGCCGAGACGTTTCGCACTTCCGCCGACTACATGCAGGACGCAAAGACAATCGGTCAGGAAATCAACTTCTGCGACTACGGCATCCAGTTGAGCCGCGGATTCCGGGCCCTCAAGCTCTGGGTGAGCCTTCAATGCCTGGGGCTGGACGCCATCAGGGAGGCGATCGACAGGGGCATTGTCCTTGCAGAGGTGGCGGCCAGGGAAGTCGAACGCGACGACCGGTTCGAGGTGACCTCGCCGGCCTCATTGGGCATCGTCACGTTTCGCTATGTCGGCAACGGACCTTACGGGGACGCAAGGCTCGACGAGATCAATCGCGCGATACCGCACGAGATCATGGCGACTGGTGAGGCTGTCGTCACCTCAACTGTTCTGGACGGTCGAACTGTCCAGCGCATGTGCCTCATCAACCCGCGAACAAGCGAACACGACATACGCCGCACCATCTCCATGCTCGCCGATGCGGGCGATCGCTTGACACGCTCTGGAACCCGGAACTGATGGAGTCGGTGGAGCCTCCATCGACGTGGCTGGCGTCCTGCAAGAGCCGTCTCGCGACCACGGAGCTGACGATCAAGCTGAGTTTCCAGGCAAGGTTCCCATGTGCCCCGGCTTCCGGGTTTCTTGTCGGAAAGCGATGTGAGAGAGGAAACAATCCATGACGGCCTGGATCACCATGATCGAGGATGCGAAGGCCTCGCCCGAATTGAAGGCCACTCTCGAAAAGGCCCGCGGCCCCTCCGGCCGAGTGGACAATGTCATGCGTGTCCATTCGCTGCGGCCGCACACCATGATGGGCCATTGGGAACTCTACATGAGCGTCCTGCACAACGATGGAAACGAGCTGCCGATGTGGTTTCAGGAGGTGGTCGCCTCCTGGGTCAGCATTCTCAACCGTTGCGACTACTCCCTTTCCAACCACTTCGCCAACGCCCGCCACCTCATCGCGGATGACGAACGCGCCGACGCCATCCTGGACGCGCTCAAGGCCGGGCATCCGGAAACTGCCTTCGAGACGGCTCATCTCGCCATGCTCCGCTATGCCGAGAAACTGACCCTCGAACCCGGCGCGATGGTCGAAAGCGATCTTGCAGCCATGCGGGAATGCGGCGTTGACGACGGCGCAATTCTTGAAGTCAACCAGATCTGCGGCTACTTCAACTACGTCAACCGCCTGCTCAACGGGCTTGGCGTCACCCTCGAGGGTGACGTGGTGGGATTCTACGTCTCACCCGAGAAAGCGGCCGGTGAGACGACAGGAGAGACCTGACATGGGTTACGCCGCACATAAGGAGATCGACACTTCTGTCATACCGATCATCGATATCGGTCCGTTGCGCGACGGATCCGCGGAGTTCGGTGTTGCCCGGGAGATCCACGAAGCTAGCCGGGATGTCGGATTTCTCTATATCCGCAATCACGGAATTGATCCGGAGCTGATCGCCGAAGCGCATCGCATGGGCCTGGCGTTCTTCCGGCAGGACGACGAGATCAAGCGGGAAGTCTCCATCAGCAGGGACCACCGGGGCTACCTGAGACCCGGCGCCTCGAAAATGGATGATGACGCCATTCCGGACCTCAAGGAGAGTTTCGTGTGGGGTCATGACTTCCCCCTCTCACAACGGAGCCGGCCCTTGCAGGGTGTCAACCAGTGGCCGATCTCGATGCCGGACCTACGTCCGGTTCTGGAACGCTATCTCGTGGCCGCCAGCGACGTTGCCCGGCATGTCCTGCGCGGTTGCGCCCTGGGGCTTGGCCTGCCGGCCGACGCCTTTCTTCAAACTACTTCAAGGCCGCTCAGCCGGGCGTCACTGACCTACTATCCGCCCCAACCCGACACACTGGGCACGGAAGTCTTCGGCGTGTCCCCGCATACTGACTTCGGAGTTCTGACCGTGCTTTGCCAGGACGAGGTCGGAGGCCTCCACGTGCAGGACTACGAAGGCGAATGGGTCGCCGCACCTCCCGTCCCGGGCACGCTTGTCGTCAATGTCGGTGACCTGCTGGAGCGGTGGAGCAACGGAAAGCTGCGTTCGACACCGCACCGGGTGATCAACAGGTCGGGGCGCGAGAGATTGTCGATCGTTGTGGCTTTCGACCCCGATTTCGACACCCTGATCGATCCCTTGGTATCGTGCACGGACGGCGAGGTTCCAGGTCACGATCCGATTGCCTGCGGCGACTATCTGGTATCGCGGATGGCCAGGGCGTTCTCCTATGACGATGGACCCTCATGATCGGCCTCCTCGACGGCACGCGCAGCCTGCTCCCTGATTGACGGGGAGCGCATCTGGACGTGCGGCCGGCTGGCATTCCTTGACCGCTCGCAGGTCCGTGATCTCCTGGGTCGTTATCCCGCTTCGAGAGGCGGTGCGATATCCGCATCCGAGCCCGCAAGGCGTCTTCCGGGAGTCCGTGCGGGCTGCAATTCCGGCAGGTGCCACTACTCGTCATCCAGCTTGGCTGGCGGGGTCCAGTATCGAAACTGGGGCCTCCAGTCGTCTTCGTCCATGCCGGCGAGCGCCAGCAGGTTCCACAAGGAGCAGTAGAGGTCACCGGGTCCGAAAACCACGCTGTTCCTGCGCAGCACCCGGTCGCCAGAGCGCTCGTAGAGGACCGCCCCTGGCATGTTGTCCCCTCCTTCCATCACGGTCTGCTCGCGGATGTAGGATCCGCCACCGTGAGAGGCGAGACGGAAGCGCCAGTTCCTGGAGTTGGCGAAGTCACGCTGGAGGCGGGGTGGATCCCGCGAGAGCAGCACCACGGACATGGCGGATTCCAGGTGTGCCAGAACGCCGTTGAAGCCGTCCGCCCACAGGGTGCAGAAGCGGCATCCCTGGCCCATGTTGTGGATGGCAAGCAGATGTCGTCTGTCTGCGAAGAGTTCGAGCAGCGTGACATCACCACTCAGGGTCGCGAAGCGGTAGTCCGGCACCGGCTTCGGCTCCGTCGCCTTGCGCAACCTGTTCAGCCGCGCCGTGAGATCGAAGATCTCCCGTTCGAGTTCGGCAATTTCCTGCTCTGACATGATGATCTCCATTGAGCGACAGGAGGGCTTCGTCTACGCGACTGTACAGCCTCGCGCTCCTTCGGCAATTGCAGAGGGGCCGTCATCTTGCTGGCAGCCTGCCCAACGGACACCACGGCGAGACAGGGATCGCCTCGACTCAATGCTGTTGCTCAAGGGAAGGCGGGTGATCCAGGCGATCATCGTCTTTCCCGTACGGTAGGCCCCGGAGTGCCACCCGCCAACATCGTCTGACCCTGCCCTGTCCCGTGATGGCATGGATCAAACTGCAGAGGCGACAACTTCTTCATCCTGGTTCCTTGTCGTCCTGGTATCTTCCATGGACGGTCGCGGGCACCGTTTCCGGCGCCAATCGCACGGTGATATGGTTGCGCCTTTCCTGCAGGACGGCAGCTTGATGAAGATCACCCTTAATCTGAACGATCAGATTCTGGGCCAGGCTCGCGATCTGGCTGCCCGAGACGGGATCACGCTGACGAGACTTGTCGAAGACGCTCTCAGGGAGCGACTCGCGATCGCGCAGCACAGCAGGGACCGGTTCCGCATGCAGCTGAAAACCATCAAGGGAGATCAGCCGCCCAATGTGGATATCGACAACCGGGACGCTCTCTACGATGTGATGGACCAACCGGAACAGTCGTCGCCACGAACGTCCTGATTGCGCCCGTCGGACCGGGAAAGCATGGCACGGAGCGCAGACGGAATGACGCGTCACCTCAGGTGGGTTTTCTGATCTCCGGATTGGGTTGCACGACTTCTGCGAACTTGCCGGGCGCGGCGCTCGCCTTCCATAATGAATCCTTGCACCCATGGTGTGGAGGTGAGTGGCTTGGACATGTGCGCGCCCGACTCCAGGGAGACCCTTGACTGTGTCATGACGAACCAGCGGGACATGCGGGCGCCGTGACGGAGGCGTTTCCTCTCATCGAGGCGGCGGGACCACCGTTCGAGCGGGGGGTGGCGATCGGGCGCCAAGGCGGCGAGAGGATTGCGAGGAGCATTGCCCTCTACGACCGGCTGCTGGACCCCGACTGGGAGGATGTCCGCCGCATCGCCATGCAATACCTGCCGCGTCTCGAGGCCTTCGATCCGGTCCTTGTCGAGGAAATGCGCGGCATCGCCGCGGGGGCGGAGCGGGCGATCGGTGACATTGTCGCTCTCAATGCCCGGACCGAACTCATTCATGACATCGGCGGCATCTCCGGTCCCGATGGCTGCACCGGCGCCATCGCGCTGCCGGAAGCGACGGCCAACGGGCACCTTCTCCACGGTCAGAACTGGGACTGGTTCGATGCCTGCAAGGACACGGCCGTGGTCCTGCGTATCGAGCGCGAGGACGGCCTGCGGCTGCTGATCTTCGTGGAGGCCGGGATCGTCGCCCGCGCCGGCATGAACAGCCACGGGATCGCCGTCACCGGCAATTTCCTGGCCTGTCCCGGATCTCCTCCGCAAGACGCCGTGCCGATCCCCTTCATTCGCCGCCGGGTTCTTGAATCGGCCGGGCTCGCGATGGCCGTGGGCTGCGTTCTCAATGCAAGACGCTCCTTCCCCGTCAACCTGATGATTTCCGATGCTGCGGGCGAGGCCGTGGATCTCGAGACGACACCCGATGAGGTCTTCTGGGAGAAGCCCGGGCGCGGGCTCCTTGTTCACGCCAATCACTTTCGCACTGCCGCGGCTCGGGCCCGGGTGATCGACACGGGCCTTGCCCAGGCGCCCAGTTCGATCTACCGCGACAGCCGGGTGGAACGGCGCCTCAGCCAGAGCCTTGGCCACATCACCACCACCGACATGGAGGAGGCCTTCGCCGACACATGGGGGACGCCGTCGGCCGTCCTCGCCTCCCCCGGCGCGGACAGCCAGGGCGACATGGAGCCCTCGTCAACCGTCGCCACGGTGATCATGGATACGACCGAGCGCGTCATGCGTGTTGCCCGCGCCCCTTACGCCGGCCCGATCACGTTCAGCGAGTACCGCCTTGATGACTGACTAGCGATAGGGATCGGCGGCGTCGCGCAATCCGTCGCCGAGGAAGTTGAAGGCGAGAACGACAATGATGACGGGAACGACGGGCAGCATGAGCCAGGGGTAGAGCGCAACGATGTTGATGTTCTGGGCTTCGTTCAGGAGAACACCCCAGCTCGTGATCGGCGGCCTAAGGCCCAGACCCAGAAAGGAGAGCGCCGTCTCGCCGAGGATCATGCCGGGAACGGAAAGGGTTGCCGAGGCAATGAGATGGCTGGTGAAGCCGGGAAGCAGGTGACGGAAGATGACCCGTGACGGCTTCGCACCCATGAGCACGGCGGCCGTGGCAAAGTCCTCCTCCCGCAGGGCCAGCAGCTTGGAACGAACGGCCCGCGCCAGACCGGTCCAGTCGAAGAGGCCGAGAATGATGGTGATGCCGAAGTAGACCAGGACCGGACTCCAGGTGATCGGCAGGGCCGCCGACAACGCCATCCACAAAGGCAACTCGGGGAAGCTGCGAATGATCTCGATCGTGCGCTGGACAAGGCTGTCGACCCAGCCGCCGTAGTAGCCCGAAAGGCCACCCAGGACTATCCCTAAGAGAAAGCTGATGGCGATGCCGATGAGGCCCACGGTGAGCGAAATCCTGGCGCCCATGAGGATTCTCGACAGCAGATCTCGTCCCAGCCTGTCGGTCCCCAGCAGGAAGAGCGTGCCGCCCTCGGCCGGACAGACGACGTGAAAGCGCATCTCGACCATGCCCCAGAACGTGTACGCATCGCCCAGGCAGAAGAACCGCAGACGTTCGATTTTGGTCCGGTCCGGGGTGTAGACCCGCTGCAGGTTGGACATGTCGAGGTGGTAGTCGTAGCCGTAGACGAAGGGTCCGACTAACCGGCCTTCGTGAAACAGCCGCACCATCTGCGGCGGCGCGTAGATGTGATCGGTGTTGCGCGTGTGGAGATTGTAGGGGGCGAGAATCTCCGAAATGACGATGGAAAGGAACGTCGCCAGAAGGACGATGCCGGAGATGACGGCAAGGCGGTGGCGGCGGAACTTCCACCACATCAGCGTCCACTGGTTGGCGAGGTAGAAACGCTCGAGTTCCGGCGACAGCCTGTCGACGTCATGAGGATCCCACGGCCGGGAGTCGGTCCAGTGATCGGACTGGCCGGGTGCGCCGCGCATCACCGGTTCCCGCTGGCGCCCAGACGGATGCGCGGATCGAGCAGCGCCAGCAGCAGATCGGAGACCAGCACCCCGAGGACGGTGAGCAGCGCCAGGCACATCAGGAACGAACCGGCGAGATACATGTCCTGGGTCTGCAGGGCGCGCAGCAGGATCGGCCCGGTGGTGGGGAGTGACAGCACCACTGACACGATCACCGCTCCGGAGATAACCTGGGGAAGCAGGTTGCCGATATCCGCGATGAACGGATTGAGGGCCATGCGCAGCGGATAGCGGACAAGCACTCTCGCCGGATGCAGCCCCTTCGCCTTCGCCGTGACGACGTACTGTTTGTGGAGTTCGTCAAGCAGATTGGCGCGCAGGCGGCGGATCATGCCCGCCGTGCCGGAGGTGCCGATCACCACCACCGGAATCCACAGGTGTTCCAGGATCGAGAGGAACTTTCCCCAGGTCCACGGCTGATCGATGTACACCGGATCCATGAGGCCGCCGATCGACGTCCCGAACCACACGTTGCCGAGGAACAGCAGCACCAGGGCCAGCAGGAAGTTGGGCGTGGCCAGACCCAGAAAACCGAGGAAGGTGAGCCCGTGATCGCCCCAGGAGTACTGGTGGGTCGCCGAGTAGACCCCGATGGGAAAGGCGACGACCCAGGTGAAGATGATGGTCGCGCCGGAAACAATGATGGTGAGCCAGAGGCTTTCGCCTATGACCTCGGCCACCGGCTTGTTGTATTCGAAGCTGATTCCCATGTCGCCCTGGACAAGGTCGGCGACCCAGATCACGTACTGCTGCCACATGGGCCGGTCGAGGCCGAACTCCTGGCGGTAGATGCCGATCTGTTCCATGCAGCCCGATTCACCCTGGGCCTCGCATTCGGCGATCATGGTCGACAGGAAGTCGCCGGGCGGAAGCTGGATGATGATGAAGGTGATGAGGCTGATGCCGATCAGCGTCGGCACCATGATGATGAGCCGGTGGACGGTGAAGGCGATCATGGCCGGCCGTCGTCGCCGTCGACGAAGAAGAACGTATCGGGCTGCCACACGCCGAGCTGGGCTCCGGGATCCCAGTTGTAGATGGCTTCCTCCGGCACGTTCCTCATCCGGTTCGAGACGGCAAGGGGCTGGAGGATGCCGGCAACCAGGCCGATGGAGTAGACGCCGTCGCAGTAGAGCTCCAGCATCTCTTCCCAAATGACCCGGCGCTCGTCGGAGGTCCGGCTGGTGCGCCAGGCACTATAGAGATCCATGAGGCGGCGCGGCGCCTCCATGTCGATGGGCTCCCCGGCGGCGCCACCGGTCTCGTGGTACTGGCCCCACCGCGGCCACATCAGCAGTTGCTGGGTGGTGGGAGCGAACTCGCCGGGGCTCATGTCGGCCACGGGCACGCCGTTCTCATTGCCGAACCACATGGCCATCACCGTCTTTCCGGCGAATATGCGGTTGCGCAGGACCTCGCGCTGCAGGGGTTTGGGATAGAGCTTGATCCCGGCCGCCGCCCACGAATCGTGGATCAGTTCGAGTATGTCGGTCTCTTCAGGGTTCTCGCCCGCGGTCTCGACGATGACTTCCAGCGGTCTGCCATCGGGAAGCAGGCGCATGCCGTCGTCGTCGTCGAGCCCCATGTCATCGAGCAGCCGGTTAGCCTCCTCGAGATCGAACCGGGCCCAGGCATCCCGGAATTCGGTGCGGTAGAGGGGCGATGCGGGAAGAACGGTGTTCTGGCCCTCGATGCCGAGGCCGAAGTAGATGACCTGGTTGATCTCCCGGCGGTTGATGGCCAGCGAAAGGGCCCGCCGGAAGCGAAGGTCCCGCAGCACCGTGCGCCACACCGGATCGGCCACATTGAGATTGGGATAAAGTGCCAGCTGGCTCCCTCTCGCCGTCTGCCACAGCCGCACCCGGTAGTCGTTGTGCTCCTCTCCTTCCTTCAGGAAGGTGTAGTCGTTGAAGGCAAGCCCCCGTACCTGAAGATCGGCTTCTCCAGCCCACGTCTTGAGCGGAATGAGCTTGCTGTCGACGACGGTCATGACGACGCGGTCGATGTAGGGGAGCTGCCGGCCCCGGGCGTCCACCTTGTGAAAGAAGGGATTTCGCTCTGCAATGAACCGCTGGGCCGGCGCCTCGTTGGTAATGGCCCATGGCTGCAGGGTGGGAAGGTCGGGATTGTCGAAGCGATAGAGATTGTCGAGGGCGTTGTGGAGTGATGCCCAGCCCGGCTTGCCGACCTCGGCGGCCTGACGCGCAATCGCCTCGGCATCGCCATGGTCCGCGTGGAACTGCTTCATGTAGTGGGCAGGACGGTAGATGAAGAGGGGAGCCGCGCCGGCCAGCGCCGGCAGGAAATCGGGGTTGGGAGCGGGCCAGGTATAGCGCACGACCACGTCGCTGATGACTTCGAAGAGTGGCAGGGCGCCGCCGGCGCGCATGACAGTCGGCGGACCTGACGGAGAGAGTTCCGGGTTGCCCGCAACATCCTCCCACCAGTAGCGAAAGTCCTCGGAGGTGAAGGGATGACCGTCCGACCACTTGTGGCCGCGGCGCAACCGGAAGGTGAAGATTCGCCCCTCCTCGACGGTGAAGGAGTCGAGGATGTCGGGCACCAAAGTGAAGGCACCGTCATATCCGATCAGCCGGGCGTAACCGAAGACGGCAAGGATCCTTGTGTCCTTGCTGCGGCTGATCAGCATGTTCCAGTCACCGCCGTAGTCACCGATGACCCGGCCGTCATCGACGACGAGAGGTTCATCAGGCAGACGTTCATGAAGGGGCGGCAGATCACCGGCCGCAACCCTCGCCACGAGCCAGGGCACGTCATCGGCGACGGCCGGCGTGGCAAGAATCGCCACAAGGAGCGCCACGATGGCCCTCCCGCTCAAGACGGGACATCCCCCGGAGCGGCTGTGGCCCGCACCCAGTGACTGTCTCCGACACGCACGATCCCGAGACCACCGGTCTCCGTGAAGGGCTCGGGCCACTCGCCCGGAACGGAGGCGCGGCCTTCCATGAGGAGCGACAGGTCAAGCTGGTGTTCAGGGTCTGGCTCCGGAACGGCGGCGAGCAGGGCCCTAGTGTAGGGATGCACCGGATTGCTGAAGAGTTCCTCGCGGCTCGCCTGTTCGACGAGGCGCCCGGCACACATCACGGCAATGCGGTCAGCCATGTAGTCGACCACGGCGAGATTGTGCGAAATGAAGATGTAGGTGAGACCCATCTCCCGTTGCAGGTCCTTCAGCAGATTGAGAACCTGTGCCTGGATCGAGACGTCTAGAGCAGAGACCGGTTCATCGCAGATCAGCAGTTCCGGTTCGAGGGCAAGGGCCCGGGCGATGCCGATCCGCTGACGTTGCCCGCCCGAAAAGCTGTGCGGATAGCGGCGCAGGTGGCGGACATCCAGGCCGACGACGTTGATGAGGTCCTTGACCCTGTCGGCGCGCGCTTCGGCATTGCCCACACCGTGAATCAGCAGGGGCTCGACGATGATGTCGAACACCGTCATGCGCGGATTGAGCGATCCGAAGGGGTCCTGGAAGATGAACTGCACCTTCCTGCGGTAAGCGAAGAGGTCCGTGTCCTTCAGCGCAAAGACGTTCCGCGGCTCGCCGTCGCCAAAGAAGGTGATGGTTCCTGAATCGGGGTCGAGCGCCTTCAGTATGAGCTTGCTTGTCGTGGTCTTGCCGCATCCCGACTCGCCGACCAGACCAAGGCACTCGCCGCGCCGCACTTCGAAGCTGACATCGTTGACCGCAACATGAGAGGCCCTGGCGCGGGACAGCAGTCCGGATTTGCGGGTGGTGAATGTCTTGGTGAGTCCCTCGACCGAAAGCAGCGTTTCGCCGATGCCCCCACGAGTTCCCGTCCGGCCCATGGAAGCGATGTTCGCCATCGGTATCTCGCGCAGCGGAACCAGTCGCTCACCGGGACGAAGGCCGAAGCGTGGCACTGCCGCCAGCAGGCCCTTGAGATAGGGATGGCGGGCCCGATGGAAGATGTCGTTGAGGGAGCCCCGTTCCATGATCCTGCCGTGGTACATGACCACGATGTCCTCGGCGACGTTGGCGACAACACCCAGATCGTGGGTGATCATCAGCACCGCCATGGAAAGCTCGGCCTTGAGGTCGTTCACCAGCTTGAGGATCTGCGCCTGGACGGTGACATCGAGAGCAGTGGTGGGCTCATCGGCGATCAGCAGCGCCGGACGGCAGACCAGCGCCATGGCGATCATGGCGCGTTGGCGCAGACCGCCTGACAGCTCGAAGGGATAGCTGTTGAAGGCGGCGCGCGCATCCGGAAAACCGGCGAGACGCAACATGTCGATGGTCAGTTCACGGCCTTCGGCCCTTGAGCAGCGGCGGTGAAGACGGAGGGCCTCGCTGACCTGGTCACCCACCGTGTGCAACGGCGACAGGGATGTCATGGGCTCCTGGAAGATCACCGATATGCGCCCGCCGCGGATGGCTCTCATCGTTCGGCCATTCTCCTCGAGGGAGACGATGTCGACCGGCGCTCCGTCACGATTCTGAGGATCGTGAAACAGGATGCGGCCCGACGTGATCTCGGCTGCGCGCGGCAGAATGCGCATGATCGCCTGGGAAATCACGGTCTTGCCGGACCCCGACTCACCCACCAGCGCAAGGGTGCGCGCCGGCCACAAGCTCAGCGACGCTCCCTTGACAGCCTCGACGGTGCCGTCACCGACCCGGAAGCGGATGTGGAGATCCCTGACCTCGATGAGGGGGGTCACGACGAAATCTCCTCGCCCTCGCCCGACGCGTGGACGAACCCCATGGCCGCCAGGTTGGCGAGAGTGACCGGGTTCAGCGTCAGCCCACGCTCGCGGGCAACCCGGGCGGCCTCGCCGACGACGTCATCAAATCCCTGAAGGGAGGAATCGATTTTGATGGTTTGGCGGCCCTCGCGAAGCGTGAGCTCCATCCAGCCTCCAGGGGACTTTACGATGACTTTCCGCCTTGGGCGGGTCTGGAAGTACGCGAGATTGACGGCTGTCAGATTCTTCCAGGAGACAGCAGCGCCAAACGGTCCGGTGGCTCTGATTCCTTCCGTCGAGAGCTCGTACACGGTCAGGTGGCGCAGCAGGGTTCGCAGGCCGAAGGCCACGAACAGCGCCCCCACCGCCACCAGGATCCACGCCAGCACGGCAGTCACGTCCACAAGCAGTGGCGGCGCGAGACACACCACCGCACCGAACGTCGCGCGCGCGTAGTCGGCTGCGATGCTCCGGGTGCCATAGCGCAGGATCCCGGGCGCTCTCATGGATCCGCTCCCCTTGCGGTGCCAAACACCGTGTCGGCGGAGAGCCAGCGGCCCGCCGGGTGCCGCCCCACGGTACGGACGAACCGGTCAATGAAGGCGTGGCATGCCGCGTCGTGGACGAGATGGTGGGTCATCAGTCCGGTGGCTTCCGCGAAGTCCACGACACCGCGGCGACGGTTTTCGAGATGCCGGAGCGATGCCTCCAGGCAGGCCTCATCGCCGGCAAACCGCCTTGCGGCCTTCCAGTCGATGATATCGATGTGAACGTTGTTGACGACGAGACCGTGCTCTCGTGCGCCGCGCCGTGGACCAAGTGTCGACAGACCAAGAAATCCGCTCCCGGCAAGGATGGAGAGAACCGCCTCGTCGATCCTGTTCCATGGCGGCACCATGACCTCGATCAGAGACGACGGGAAGGATGGGCGAAGCACGTTGTGCGACCGTATCAGGGCTTGCCGGAGACCGGAAGGCAAGGCCCCTGCGCAGAGTTCCATTCTGCGTCCCCTGCCCCCGCTGTGGTCGGCATGGGCAACGCCGTGCTGCAAAACCCGGATGTCGCCCGCCCCGGCGATGAGTGAAGCGACGTCGCCCGTCAGCCAGTCCGGCACCACGGCCAGGGCAAGAGGAACTCCCAGACCCTGCCGCAGATGAAGGAGCTCCCTCATTTTCACGGCATCGGCGCCGGCATCGTCATCACGCCACCAGAACGTCGCCGTTTGCCCCGACTGCGCCCACGCGTCGAGTTCCTGCGTCAGTGCAGTCCAGTCAGCCATGGCGCAGCCATTCACCGAGGATCCTGGCGCTCTCGCGGGCTCCGTCGAGGCTGATGTCCTCCATGTCGCCGGGCCCGAGATCGAAGGCCTCATCGACAGCCCGGGCCACGCCCCGAGGTGTCAGCGCCGCTTCATCGAGAACCACGGCCAGCCGGCGCCGCTGCAGGTGCTTCGCGCGCTCCTCCTGTTCGGTTTCACCGGCCCCGGACCATGGCGCCACGACGGCCCGGGCGCGGGCGCCGAGGAGTTCCGCCACCGTGTTGTAGCCGCCCTGCGACACCGAAACGGCACAGCGTCGCAGAAGTTCGGGAAAGTCGGGCCGGTTGGCTTCGACCACCATGCGCTGACCATCGCGCAGAGCGATGCCGCTGTCGCCGACGAGCACGCGCCAACGTCTCCGGCAGGCTCGTTTCGAATAGGGTGGTGCGGCTATCGCTGCCTCGAAGAGTCCTCTTCCGACGGCCCCGCCACCGGCAGACACCACGATTTCGCCCCGCCCGGGACCACAGTCGCTGACGGCCTGCGGCATGTCGGCAACGTAGCCCGTGTAGTGAAGCAGGTGGTCCAAGGCGCCCGCATGGCGGAAAGTCTCCTCGAATGGCACGAAACTCTCGACTCCGTGCACCATCACATGATTGCAGTGCTGCAGCGCCAAGTCTCGCATCGCGTCGTGGCGTTCGGGCCTTGACGGGCGCTGAAGAATGTCCCGCACCGAACTGACCACCACTGTGCCGGGACGATTGCGACGGGCGGCCGCGATGAGGGCCAGTACTTCCGGTGTGAACTTGCGCCGGCCAAACGGCCAGGTCTCGGTCACGACAAGGCGCGCATCCAATTGGCGGACCAGGTCTTCGAGGCGGCGACGGCGCTCGTCGAAACAGGCCTCGTCCACCCGCCGCCCGGTGTCGTCAACCAGCGTCCGGAATCCTTCATCGCCGGCACGGATCGCAGGCAACTGGACGAGACGGGCCCTTGCCGTATCGAGGGTCGCCACAGGCATGCCTCCCGACGCGATCACCGACGCGGTACCGCTCTCGGCCAATGCCGATGCGATGCGCGCCACGCGCCGGAGATGACCACTCCCCAAGAGGTGCTGAACCCAGAAGAGAACCGGCCCCTTCATCAACCCCCTCCTGTTGCGATGACCGGGGGATCGTCGGGAAAGAGAGCCGCGTAGTCGTCCACGGTGAGCATCAGCAGTCCGTAGCGCGGCATCCTGACCGGTGGTGCGCCGGTGAAGCCCCAGCCGGTGGCCGCCGAAAGAGCGGCGCGCATCACACCGCGGTGTGTCACGGCGACCGTGTCGCGGCCGTCTGCGCCAAGATCCCGGACAAGATCGAGAAGTCGGTTGCGGACCTCCCGGGGGCTTTCGCCGTCAGCCGGACGGAAGTCGAGACCCGATGCCTCGTTGGTGGCCATGGCCGTTGGATCGGCATGACGCAGGCTGTCGAGTGTCTGGCCCTCCCAGTCTCCCCAGTCCATTTCGCGCAGTCGCGGGTCGATCTCCGGATCTCCCAAACCCGTCAGCGCGGCCGTTTCCAGCGCTCTCAGCAACGGACTCGACATGCGCCGCCAGCCGTAGAGGTGATCAGGCAGCCGCCAGGTCCTGGCCGCGGCCCTGCCTGCCCGCGAGAGGTGTATGTCGCTCAGCCCCTGGAGCCGGCCTTCCTCGTTCCACGTTGTCGGCGCATGTCTGAGGAGGGCGATCTTCACGGCCGCATCTCCAGCACCCGGGCCAGAATGTGCCGGGCCGTATCGCACGAGTGATGCCGGAGGACATGGCGTCGTCCGGCATCGCCCATGGACCGGCGCAGAGCGGGATCGTCGAGCAGATCGGAGACGGCCACCGCCAGCGTTTCCGCATCACCTGCCGGCGCCAGAAGACCGGTATCGCCATGGTTGACAATCTCGCCCACTCCCGGTGCATCACCGGCGGCCACCGGGCATCCGCAGGCCTGGGCGAGAAGGATCGCCATGCCGTAGGCCTCGTTGATGGCGGGCCAGATGAAGAGATCACATCCGACCATGATCCGGCGGATCGACTCCTCGTCGCGGATCCCGGCGAAGACGGCGCGGCCGGCAAGAAGGTGTTCAACCTCGCCGCGTGCCGGTCCATCGCCGATGACGAGAAGCTGCATGTCGTCGCGGTCCAGTGAGGCAAGGGTCCGGGCCAGGACCCGGTAGGATTCGAGCTTGTCGCCGGGGCGCATCATGGCGACGGCGATGGCGATGACGCGGTCGCGATCGAGACAGAACTCCCGGACAAGGGCGCCACGGGCCTCCTTCCTGCAGGTGGACACCTCCGTGGCGTCGATGAAGGGGGGCAGACGCACGATCTTGCGGGGCGGCAGACCGGCGGCGAGGAGGCCCCGTTCGTCCTTGAGCGTGATGGCGAGCAGCGCATCGGCACGCTCGATGGCCGCCCGGGCATGGGCCCAGGGGCGCCGCCACCGGCCGTTCGCCCGGGCAGGGGATATCGACGGTTCGGCAACGACGTAAGCAATGTCGAGGGCGTCGGCGATGGCCGGCCCGAGGTGATCCGGCGCCTTGTGATAGAGATGATAGGTAAACCACAGGTCGGGCGGCCGGGCCTGCCAGCGGGCAAGAAGGCTTTCCCTCTCCCGGACCGCCGCAGCGAGGATCGCCTCCTGGCGTTCCTCGCTGCCCGCCTCCCACGTGCGCAGCGTCGAGGCGATTTCCACGTCGTGCCCGAGTTCACCCAGAAGACGCAGGAACTGGCGCGCCATCGTTCGATCACCTGAGGGCCGTTCGTGGTCAGGCGCCTTCATGGGTGCATAGAAGGCTATTCGCATGTCACCCCGCTCGACGCGAAGAGGTCGACAAGCCTGTCGATGCCGCTCTCCATGGAAAACTCCGTTCGCACGCGATCTTCACCGTTGCGGCCCATGCGCTCGCGCAGCTGCGGATTGCGGACAAGGTGGCACAGCCGGGAGGCCAGCGCCGGGGCATCGTCCGGGGGAACCAGGCAGCCGTTGACGCCGTCGGTCACCAGTTCGCCGACCGCCGAGACATCCGTCGTGACCACTGCCAGGGCCTGGCTCTGCGCTTCGAGGAGAACATTGGGAAGTCCGTCACGGTCGCCGTCACGGGCGATGAGGGGCGCCAGGACGAAGAGATCGCCTTCCTGGAGCATGTCAAGGATCTCGTCCTGGCGTCTGGCGCCAAGCCACGTGATTCGCCTCTTCAGTCCCTTCCGGGCGGCCGTTTCGACAAGCGAAGAGAGCAGCGGTCCGTCCCCGGCATGGGTGAGATGCCAGTGGAGATCGTCGGGCAGCAGGGCCAGTGCGCCAAGGAGCGTGCCGTACCCCTTCTTTTCGACGGCCCGCCCCACCGTGACAAGGCGCACGGGATCGTCCGGATCGCTGCCGTCGCGGATCGCCGGGGAACGAAGCGGCGATGGCCAGCGCGCCTGATCGATCCCGTGATAGGCGAGCGAGACAGGTCGTCCCGGAACCAGGGACTCGAGCCAGTCACGGTTGGCCGCCGTACACGTCACCAGCCAGGAGCAGCCGGACATCTTGTCCGCAAGATCGCGGTGGGGCGTGGTGTAGATGTCCTTCGCGTGGGCGGATGCCGACCACGAAAGCCCGGTCATCATCGCCGCATAGCGGGTCACGGATGCCGGAGTATGGAGAAAATGGGCATGAAGGTGATTCACGGCCGGTGCGACCTCCGTGGCGACGACACAGGCCTGACCGAAGCGCCGCACCCGGTTGCGGGTCGGGTCCCGCCACAGATCGGCCAGCCAGTGCCGCCTGGCGCTGGCGTAGCCGGGCAGCTTCCGGGCCCGCTGCCAGGCCTTCCAGGTGCGCAGGGGTTCTTCGTGAAGGTACTCAGGCAACCAGGTGACCGGCGCGTTCACGGCATCGTGGATCGCGTGGCGATCAGCCGTCGACGGATGGCGCAGGGAAACGATCCGGATCTTGAGCCCGCGACGCTCGAGGGCAAGGATCTCCTGGGCGATGAAGGTCTCGGAGAGCCGGGGCCAGCCCTTCACCACGAAGGCAACGCTACCGGGCACGAGTCAGCGGCGCCCGCCAGGAGCGCCTGTATCGGACGCAGCGCCGGCGAAGTAGTCTCTTGCGGACACCGGACATCTGGACAGGTCCGTCATGAACAGTGCTTCCCTTTCGTCACCCGGGGAAACCCCCGGACGGCGCACCATGATACGAAATCTCGTCGTGCTGTTCGCGGGCAATGCCGTGCTGGGCGCCCAGATGCCCATGCTCATCATCATGGGGGGACTTGCCGGGGCCTACGTGGCGCCAGTGCCCAGCCTCGCCACTGTCGCCATTTCCCTGCAGATGCTGAGCGCCATGGTCACGGCCACCCCCATATCCCTCATCATGGGGCGGTTCGGACGCCGCGCCGGATTCCTGGGTGGCGCCGGATGCGCCATGGCGGGAGGCTGGCTGGGAGCGGTGGCGCTCTTCGAGAGGGACTTCGTCTACCTTTGCCTCGCCCACGTGTGCTTCGGCGCCATGCAGAGCAGCCTGTGGTACTTCCGCTTCGCCGCCGCCGATGCCGTCCACGGGCCCTGGAAGCCCAAGGCGATCGCCATCATCACCGGTGCGGGTCTGATTGCCGCGCTGCTCGGTCCGGAAATCCTGATCCACACTCGCGATCACTTCTTCCCCGTGCCCTTTGCCGGCGCCTATGCGGCCATCGTGGTCATCTGTCTTGTCGGATGTCTTCCGGTCGCCTTTCTCGATCTTGCAAAGCCTCCTCCGCGTTCACGGACAACGGCCCAGCCGTTGGGCCGGATCCTTGGCAGTCCGCCGGTGGTGACCGCCATCATCTGCGCTGCCGCCTCCCACGCCATGATGGTGTTCGTGATGACGCCCACCACCCTCGCGATGGCTGACTGCGGACTGTCGACCGATCAGTCCGCCGACGTGGTGCGCTGGCATGTCGTCGCCATGTTCGGCCCGAGCTTCTTCACAGGATCGCTGATCGCGCGCTGGGGGTCGCACCGTGTCATTGCCATCGGTCTTGCCCTGCTGGCGGCGGCGGCCCTGGCCGCGTGGTCCGGTGTTGCTCTGGAGAACTTCTATCTTGCCCTTGTCCTGCTCGGGGTCGGCTGGAACTTCGGCTTCATCGGAGCGACAAGCCTCCTTGCCGCACACGTCCGGCCCGAGGATCAGTCGCGGGTCCAGGGACTCAACGAGACTCTCATCGCGCTCGCCGCTGCGGTTGCATCCTTCGCCTCGGGAGCGTTGACCGTGACCCTGGGCTGGTCGACATTCATCCTCACCTCGATACCGCTCTTCCTCATACCGGCGCTGTGGCTCGCACGAGGTGCTCTCGTCCACCGCCGCGCCGCCGGCTGACGGTCAACCCTGCTGACGCAGGGCGTGGCGCCGGGGCGGGCCGGCGCGGTCTTCGGCGAGGTGCATCCCGACCAGCCGGTTGACATTCTCCAGGCCGTCGAGGAGTCCCGGAACCACGACCTGGCCCGGACGGCGCTGTTGCGGGAGCTGGCGAATCGCCGTCGCCATCGCATCGGCCCGGGCGGCGGCCTCCTCGGTCAGCATGGAGACAAGACCGAGTTCGCGGGCGCGGCTGGCCCGGATGATCTGCTCGCGGCGCGGCGCCTGTCTTGGAACGATGAGCGCCGGCTTGTCGAATGACAGGATCTCGCAGAACGTGTTGTAGCCCCCCATGGCCACCACGCCCGCGGCCCGCGCCATCAGCGATTCGAGGTGGGTTTCGAAGGTGATGGCCGATACCCGTTCAAGGCGATCGACCCGGGTCTGGAAATCGGTCTTGACCTCGGGCTGCATGAAAGGCCCGAAGACGACCAGAGCCGGAAGCTCGGGCGCCATGGCGCATTCATAGGCCGCCAGTACCCGATCGACCAGGAGATCACCGTCGCCGCCGCCACCGGTGGTGACGAGCACAAAGGGCTCTTCAATGGCTTCCGGCAGCGTCGCCTCCGGGCTCAACTCGGGCACCGTGCGCTTGAGATACCCGGTGTAGACCACCTTGCGGCGCACCGAGTCCGGCAATTCGATCTCGGCAAGCGGGTCGTGAATCTGGGGCAGACCGTAGATCCAGATCTCGTCGTAGAGATCGCTCAGGGCCGGCACGGCGTTCTTGCGTTCCCATTCAGGCTTGAGGAGCTCGGGGTCATCCATGACGTCACGCAGACCGAGGACGATCCTGGTGCCGCGCTCCTTGAGCATGTCGATCGTCTCGCGGACCTCGCCCCGCAATCCGAGCGGCTCCTTGTCGACGAGGAAGATGTCGGGATCGAAGATGTCGGCGGTGTGCCGCATGATGGAAGAGCGCAACGCCATGGTCTGCTCGATACCAAGCATCGGATTGAGCGGTGAGTACTCCCCGTTGCGCAGCTTGATGACGCCGGGAACGCGCACGAAGTCCACCCGGGCACGGAAATCGAAGCTGCCGATGATGGGAAGGCCCGAGAGGATGAGGACAGCCAGGTTGTCGACCGCTCCCACCATGGCATGGGCGATGGCCCGGCACCGGCGCAGATGCCCCAGTCCGAAACTGTCATGACTGTAGATCAGAACGCGCGGGCGCTCCGGCACCTTGCTCATGACACACCCGTCAGTTTCCAAAAAACGGCGCGCATCCTGCCACACTCGCCAGCCTGCCGTCACCGGATGAAATGACGATGCATTCGGAGAACCTTGATCCGCCGCCATGCGAACCTAGTATCCTTGGGAAAGGAGTGCCTGGCCGGGACCATGGAATCCACAGTCTACAAGTTCATCTTCCGGTACTCGCGCAAGGAGCAGGTCTTCATCCTGCTCTTCACGCTGTTCTCCCTGCCGTTCTATTACGCCTCCCTCGACATTCCCAAGCTCATCGTCAACCACGTGCTGGCGGACCCGGACTCCCTTTCTGCCGATTCGGCGGATCTGCGCCCTGTCGTCATCCTCGGCATTCCCCTGGGCGAGATGGAACGCCTGGCGCTGCTGGCCCTCTACTGTGGTCTCTTCCTGGCCCTCGTGCTCGCCAACGGCAGTTTCAAGTACGTCATCAATGTCTACAAGGGGCTTCTCGGGGAGCGCATGTTGCGGCGGCTGCGCTACCAGCTCTACAGCCGGATCCTGCGCTTTCCCTCTCCTCACTTCCGGCGGGTGAGCTCCGGCGAACTGATCCCCATGGTGACACAGGAAGTCGAACCTCTCGGCGGCTTCATCGGCGATGCCCTGGCTCTCCCCATGTACCAGGGCGGCCTCCTGATCACGGCTCTCTTCTTCATCTTCATGCAGGACCCCCTGATGGGCCTCGCCTCGGTGGCGCTCTACCCCATGCAGGGCTGGATCATTCCGAAACTCCAGCGCCAGGTGAATCTCCTTGCCAAGGAGCGCGTCCAGGAAGTGCGCAAGGTCTCGGAACGCATCTCGGAAACCGTGCAGGGAGTCGAGGAGCTGCACGCCAACGGCATGGCGCGCTGGGAGGCGGCCGAGTTCACCGCGCGCATGGGACGGATCTTCGACATCCGCTACCAGATCTTCCGCAAGAAGTTCTTCATCAAGTTCCTCAACAACTTCCTGGCACAGATCACGCCGTTCTTCTTCTACGCCATCGGCGGCTGGTTCGTGATCGATGGTTCGCTCACCCTGGGCGGACTGGTTGCCGTCCTGGCCGCCTACAAGGACTTGCCACCTCCCTGGAAGGAACTGCTCAATCACTACCAGATCCGCGAGGACGCCCGGATCAAGTACGACCAGGTGGTCACCCAGTTTGCACCAGCTGGCATGAGAAGCGACGCCGTCGTATTTGACGACCGCGAGATCATGCCGTTTGCGGGGAGTCTGGCGGCAACCAATGTCAAATACGTCGAGGACGACGACACTCTCATCGATGGTCTCAATCTCGACATTCCGCTTGGCAGTCACGTCGCTGTCACGGGCGATGCGGTGAGCGGCCGGGACAGGATCGCGGCACTGATGGCCCGCCTCGTCGACACCAGCCAGGGCCGTCTCGCTTACGGCGCCGAAGACGCCGGTGATCTTCCGGAGACCACCCTGGGGCGGCGGATCGGCTATGTCGGGCCGCGACGTCACTCTTTTCCGCATCGCTCCTCGACAATCTCCTCTACGGACTGCGCCAGACTCCGCAAACGCCCCGGAGTGTCCCGCAGGCGATGGAAGGTGTGGTGGCCCGTCAGGCGCGGGAGCGCCAGTTGACCGCCAACAGTTCCGATGACGTCGAGGACGACTGGGTCAACCTTGACCTGGCAGGTGTGGACACGAGGTCAGGCCTGATCGATGCGGTACGCCACGCCCTGGCGGTCGCCGACTTCGAAGATGATGTCTACCGCATGGGATTGAGGCGCCAGCTTGATCCCGCAACGCGCCCCCGGGAGGCGGAAAGGCTTCTCGAGGCACGGCGCATTCTCGAGGAGCGCTTCGCGTCCGACACTCTCTCCGGACTGGTCGAGCCCTTCGATCGCGACACCTACAACACCAATGCGACGGTCGGCGAGAACCTGCTCTTCGGCACTCCCGTCGGCGACACCTTCGACCTTGATCGCCTGCCGGAAAACGAACACATCATGTCTCTCCTAGCCGATGCCGGGCTGACGGACGAGTTCCTGACCATGGGCTGCGAGGTGGCCCGTACCATGGTCGAGCTTTTTGCGGACCTGCCGGCAGATCACGAGTTCTTCCCCCAGTTCTCATTCATTTCGCCGGACGACCTTCCCGGATACCGCGCTCTGCTCGCAAAGGTGGAGCGCAGCGGGGAACAGAGTCTCGACGACGAGGAACGTCTGCGATTCCTCGCACTCCCCTTCCGTCTCGCCCCCTCGCGCCATCGTCTCGGCCTGATCGATGACGCCATGCAGGTCCGGCTTCTCGAGGTGCGTCACGCGTTCGCCAAGAACCTGCCCGAAGACTTGAGGGGCGCCATCTCGTTCTTCGACCGGGCAGAGTACAATTCAGCGCTGTCGCTCCAGGACAACATTCTCTTCGGCAAGGTCGCCTGGGGCGTGGCCGGGTCCCAGACGAAGGTGGGAGACCTGATAGCCGACGTCATTGGCGACCTCGATCTTCGCCCGCTGGTGATCGAACTCGGTCTGGAAACAGAAGTCGGCATCGGCGGCGCCCGGCTCACGCCGGCACAACGGCAGAAGACGGCCATCGCCCGGGCCGTTCTCAAGCACCCGGCCATCATGGTCCTGTCGGAAGCGACAGCCGTGCTCGACGGAGCCTCCCAGGCCGCAGTCATGAACAATCTTCGCGATGAGTTTCGCGCGAGGACCCTGATCTGGGTGGTCCACAGGCCGAGCGATGCAGCCCGGTTCGACCAGGTTCTCGTCATGAAGTTCGGCAAGCTGGCCGAAAGGGGTACCTTCGGGGAGCTCATGGAGCGCGACAACTCGGTGCTCGCCACCCTGGTGGCACATGAATGACAAGGGGGAGCAGGACTCATGAGTCTGCAGGAAGAAGTCGACCTGTTGCGCACCATCCCGCTGTTTTCAAGGATTGAGCCGAGCCGGCTCAAGCTCCTGGCCTTCACGGCCCAGCGCCTGACGTTCGCCCCGGGGGATCTCCTGTGCCGCCAGGGTGACGAGGGTGATGCCGCCTACATCATTATCACCGGCGACGCCGACGTCCTCGTCGAATCGGAGTCCGGGCCCGTGAAGGTGGCGACGCTGGGCCCCAACGATCTCTTGGGCGAGAACGCGATCCTGTGCGACGTGCCGCGGACGGCGACAGTAAAGGCCGTGACGAAGGTGGAGACACTGATGATCTCCAAGGAGCTCTTCTTCCAGCTGATCAACCAGTTCCCGTCGATCTCGATCGAGATCATGCGCGAACTCGCCCGCCGGGTAGAGAAGACGACGACCATGCTGCGCGACGCCATGGCCAACCGCACCGGCACCTGAAAGAGTGAGTCGGCTCGACAGCGCCATCCGCCGCCTCGAGGCCCAGCGACTGTGCCTCGGCGAAGCCGCCCAACTTGTCAACGGCCGGCCTGGTCACATCCTTGAAATCGGGCTGGGCAACGGCCGCACCTACGACCACCTGCGCTGTCTCCTTCCGCAAAGGGACATCTACTGTTTCGACCGCCGGATCGCCGCCCATCCAGACTGCATCCCGGACGAAGACCACATGTTTCTTGGCGAGCTCGCTGAGACACTCCCCCTCGCCGCGCACCGTCTCGGACCGACGGCCGTCCTTGCCCACGCCGATATCGGTTCAGGCGATCGTCAGGCGAGCCTCGATCTCGCCAGCTGGCTCGCCGAAGCCTTGCCGTCCCTTCTCGCCGGCGGCGCCATAGTCATGGGCGATCAACCCCTTCCCAACCCCGCCTGGACCGCACTCGATCTCCCCGGAGGTATCGCCCAGGGCCGCTACCACATGTACCGGGCGACGACCTGAACACCACTCAAGGGATCCGTGACTATGCGAGCGAGTACCACGTGCCGCGGCCTGCACCGTGGCGTTCAAGGTGTCCGGCCTCGGTCAGCGCGCGAAGGTGGTCCTTGACGGTGTTCCGGCTTGAGCCGGTCGCGCTGGCAGCCTCGGCAACGGTCGTGCGGCCGTGTTCGCGGGCCAGCTCCAGAATCCGCACCGACAGTTCCGGTAGATCCCCCAGAATGAGCCGTTCGCGCTCGAGCTTTCGCTCCAGTCGATGCTTGTGTTGTTTCAGTGTCCTCAGAAAGTAGAGTACCCATGGCTGCCAATCAGGTTGGACCGTGCGGATGGTTCCCTGGGTCTGACGCAAGGCTAGGTAGTAGGATTCCTTGGTTTGCTCGATGACGCTTTCCAGGGAGCCGTAGGGCACATAGCCATAGCCCGCCCGCAAGAGCAGGAGTGTCGTCAAGATGCGGGACAAGCGCCCGTTGCCGTCCTGGAACGGGTGGATTTCCAGAAACACGACCACGAACACGGCAATCGCCAGGAGCGGATGGAACTCTCGAGCATTTGAGCTCTGACCAATCCAATCGACCAGTTCGGCCATGAGACGAGGTGTGTCGAACGGCGAAGCCGTCCGAAACACCACGCCCAGGCTTTCTCCATCCGGGCCGAAGGCTTCGAGATGATTGGGGAGGGTCTTGTATTCCCCGCGATGGTGCTCGTCCTTAACGGAGTACCTCAGCAGATCACGGTGGAGCTGCCTGATGTGATTTTCGGTGAGGTCGATCACTTCCCAGTTCGAGAAGATCGTTTCCATAGCATCGGCGTAACCGGCAACTTCCTGCTCGTCTCTGGTCGCCAGGAACCTGATTTCGAGGTTCGAAAACAGCTTCTCGACCTCGCGGTCGGTCAGCTTCGCACCTTCGATACGTGTCGACGATCCGATGCTTTCGATGGTGGCGACGCGCTTGAGGTTGGTCAGCCGATCAGGAGCCATGCGTCCGAGCGCCAGCCATGCACCCTTGAACTCGTCGATTTCAGAGACCAGTGACAGAATCTCGTTGGTGACCTCTAAAGTAGAGGTGTTGATCGCGGCGTCCATTCATCCATCCAATTTCATCCGATTCAAGAATGCCGCGTCGACATCCAATTGTCCATCCAATTCCATCCAATAAAGCGGATGGAGCGCAGTTGACCTGCAGCATGCCTCGTTTGCCATCTCGGACATCAACACCCCCGTCGCATTCGATGTCGGGACCGTGGCACTGAACACCCTATTCCATGGCCGTCCCGGAACAGGTCACAGCCAACCGCCGCACAACGATCGGGACCGATCTGCCGCACAGAAGACCGGTCCAGGCCAACGTTCATCAAGCCATGCGGTGACCGGCGCGATGGTTACTGGCGGCGCTCCCGGCGCAGCCAGTTGAGGAGGTCGATGCGGGTGATGACTCCGAGAAAGGCGTCGCCGTCGACAACGATCGCCGTCAGGTCACGGCGGAAGATGGTCATCAGCGTATCGATGTCGGCGGTCGCCTCGACGGTTTCCGGACTCACCGACATCGCCGATGCCACGTGATCCGTGAAGGCGCCATGACGGCGGTGAATGGCCCACAGGATGTCGGACTCATCGATGATGCCGACCACGTTGTCGTCCGCCAGCACCGGCAACTGGCTGATGTCATAGAGTTTCATGCGCGTGAGCGCGTTGGCGAGCGTATCGTCCGGTGACGTCGTGACGGAGGCCCGGTCGGCATGGGGGCGGGCGATGAGATCGCGCAGGTCGCCATAGGTCTCGCGCTCGAGAAATCCCTGATCAAGCATCCAGTAGTCGTTGTACATCTTGGAGAGGTACTTGTTGCCGCTGTCGCAGACCAGGGTCACCACGTTCTTCTCCTCGCCCTGTTCACGGCAGTAGGCCAGTGCGCCCGCCAGCAGGGTGCCCGACGACGAGCCTGCCAGGATGCCTTCATCCACGAGGAGCTTGCGCGCCGCGGCAAAGGCCTCGGCATCCGCCACCTTGTAGGCCTTCGAGACGAGGGAAAGATCGCTCACCTCGGGAATGAAGTCCTCGCCGATGCCCTCGACGAGCCAGGATCCCAAGGGTCCCGGGGTGCCCGTGTTGACCTGGTCTGCCAGCACCGATCCGAGGGGATCGGCGAGTATCATCTCGACATGCGGAGCCTGCCGGCCAAAGAAGCGGCCGATCCCGGTGATGGTGCCGCCCGATCCCACTCCGCAGACAACGGCATCCACCTTGTGGTCCATCTGCTCCCAGATCTCCGGCCCCGTTCCCTGTTCGTGGGCCAGCGGATTCGCAGGATTGCCGAACTGGTTGACGAAGAAACTGTTGGGAGTCCCGTCGGCCAGGCGGCTGGCGAGATCCTGGTAGTACTCCGGGTGCCCTCTCGTGACATCGGACCGCGTCAGGCGGATTTCCGCTCCCATGGCCTGCAGGTTGAAGATCTTCTCCTGGCTCATCTTGTCGGGGATCACGAGAAGCAGGCGATAGCCCTTCTGGCGCGCCACGAGTGCAAGCCCGATGCCGGTGTTCCCCGCCGTCGCTTCGATCAGCGTGCCGCCGGGCCCGATGGCCCCCGATCGTTCGGCAGCCTCCACCATGGAGAGCGCCGGGCGGTCCTTGATCGATCCTCCCGGATTCTGGTTTTCCAGCTTCAGGAACAGGCGGCAGGGACCGGTATCAAAGGATCTCACCTCGACCATCGGCGTGTTGCCGATAGTCTCGAGAATGTTCGTGCTTGCTGCCATGGTGCATCTTCCGGTAGAGCCGACAGTCGGTGTTTCTACAACAGGCGATCCTTCATGACACGAATGCGGTCGGTGCCTTCCCCATGACCCATCCACAGAACTACCGTGTCTACGGAATCCTGCTGCGCGACCGCCAGGTCCTCATTGCCGCCGAATACGTCGGCGGGCTCTTCGTGTGGAAGTATCCAGGCGGCGGCGTCGATCATGGCGAGACCGCATGTGAGGCACTCGAGAGGGAATTCCGGGAAGAGACCGGCATGGAAATCCGGATCGTGCGAGAACTCCATGATCCGGGAACCCTGATCAGTCCGTGGACACGGGCGCCCTACACGCCCATCTACTACCTCGTCGAATCGGACGATTCTCCGTGCGTACCCGCTGGCGAGGAGATCGACATGCAGTTCATGGAGCCGGACGCGGTGTTCGCCAGCACCCTCGTCGCCGGCCCTGAGAGGGCAGCCCTTGCCGCCGCTCTGGAGGATCACGACGGATCCTGATCGGAATCGGGATCGAGATAACGCACCAGCTCCGGCATCTCAGGGGTGTCAAGAACGGAGACCGTGGAACCGGTGAGGAGAATGCGCCCGCCGTCCATGAAGGCGACCGAGTCGGCGATGCGCCGGGCATCCCCGGGATCATGGGTGACCATCACAACGGTCAGCCCGGACTCTCTCCTCAGCCTTGACACGAGATCAAGCATGGCGCGCCGCAACGCCGGTCCGAGAGCCGCGAAAGGCTCGTCCAGCAGCAGCACGGAGCGTTTCATCACCAGCGCCCTCGCAAGGGCGACCCGCTGGCGCTCGCCACCGGAGAGTTCGCCGGGCCGCCGGTGCACCATGGTCTCGAGCTCCACGCGAGAGAGGGCCTCATGGGCCGTCCGCCGGTCGGATGCCGTCAATCTCAGGCCGGGATGAAGACCAAGGGCGACGTTTTCGAGTGCCGAGAGGTGGGCAAAGAGATTGTGCTCCTGGAAGAGCGTGGTGATCGGTCTCGATGCCGGGGGGAGATCCGTCACCACCCTTCCATCGACGAGAACGCGCCCTGAGAGCGGGCTTTCGAATCCGGCGGCCAGGGAAAGCAGCGTGCTCTTGCCGGCGCCGCTGGCGCCAATGAGCGCCAGCAGTTCGCCGCGGCGCACCGCAAGATCGGCGGCAAGGGTCCAGCCTCCCTGGCCGAACGTGATGCCGTCGAGTTCAAGTCCGGGCGGCGACACGGCCGAGACCCTCGATGGCAACGAAGATGGCAAGGCACACCAGCACCAGAAACAGCGCGATCACGGCAGCCTCATCCATGCGGTAACTGCCCAGTGCCCGGTAGAGAAGCAGAGCAAGGGTCGCCTCGCGCTCGGTTCCGAAAAGCGCGATGGCGGTGAGATCGCCCGCGGCCAGGGCCGTGGCGAGAGCCAGCGTCGTCGCCAGGGGGCGCAGCGCCAGGGGGCCCTCGAGCCAGACAATCCGGCGGATGCCTGCAAGACCGAGGCTGGCGCACAGCCGGTCATGGTGGGCTGCGGTCCGGCGCAGGACCGGAGAGACGAGTCGCAGCACATAAGGGACACAGACCAGCCCATTGACCAGGGCGGCAAGCGGCAGGGCCCAGTCGAACACCCGGACATGCCCGAGGAGGAGAACGAAGAGGCCGGCACCCAGCACCACCGGTGACACGATAAGGGTCTGGCTGCCGGCAATCTCGAGAACATCAGCCAGACGGCGGCGGTGGCGGCGCATTGCCAGATCGCAGGTGGTGGCGCCGAGCAGAAGGCCGACGGTGACGGCAACGAAACCGGCGCCAAGCCCGACCACGACACTGCGCAACGCCGCAAGCCAGACATCCTGGCGGGCGAGAACATCCACCAGTGGCCCGGCCAGGCCGGATATGGCGACCGCGGCAAGCGGCGCGCCAACCCAGAAGATGCCGGCGGCGATCATGAGGGCATCGCCGATGCGGCCCAGCCGGCCATGGGAATCGGGGCGCCTGGCGACCCTGCCCGCCCCCGCCTCGCTCAGCGAAAAGCGGGCGAAACGGAAGAGGACGATGGCGACGGTACCGCAGATCACCACCTGGAGCACGGCGAGGAAGACGGCACGGACGATGTCGAAATCCAGCCTCAGCGCCTGGTAGATCGCCACCTCGAGCGTGGCTGCCCCCGGACCGCCGCCAAGTGCCAGAACGACGGTGAAGCTGGAGAACGTGAGGAGAAAGGCGAGCATGGCGATGCCAGGCAGGACTTCGGCAATGCGGGGCCACTCGATCAACCGGAAGATCGGCCACGATGACATGCCGAGCTGCGCTGCCAACCTCCATGTCTCCCCGGGAATGGATTCCCAGACCGGCAACAGCAGGCGCACGGCAAGGGGTATGTTGAAGAAGGTGTGCGCGATGAGAATGCCCTCGAGTCCGTAGATCGGTCCGAACCTCTCCATTCCGACCGTTCCCAGTGTGGCGTTGACGGCGCCGTTCTGTCCCCACACGGCCACCACCCCGAACACGGCGACGATGGCCGGCAGGACCAGCGGGATGCCGAAGAGGCGGATCACGATGCCGCGTCCCGGAAAGACCGGACGGCGCGCCAGGGCCCGGGCAAGAGGGACGGCGAACACAAGGGAAAGCACCGTGGAGAGTGTCGCCTGGAGAACCGTGAAGGAGAGCACGTGAAGCGCATAGCGATCGAGCAGGCGTCCCGTTTCTCCCAGGGGCGCCGCTTCGAGAAGCGCCGCAAGCGCCAGCACCGCCAGGCCCGGAGAAGCGACGAGCGCCAGCACTCCGGGCCATAGCAGGGGCCGCAAACCGACCATCATTCCCCGATGGCTGCCTCCAGCCACTCGTCGATCCACTGTCTGCGCATGGCACCGGCCTCTTCCGGCGGCAGCAGCAGTGACACGGCAGGTGCCGGCAGTTCACGGAAGACGTCCGGAAGATCGTCACCGAGGTCGATCACCGGGTACATCCAGTTACCCGTCGGGATGGCGCCCTGGAACTCCGGCGTGGCAATGAAGCGCAGGAAGTCGCGGGCGAGGTCTTCCTGGTCCGTGCCCTCGACCATGGCCGCCACCTCGATCTGCATGTAGTGGCCTTCCTCGAACATGGCGGCGCGGTACCGCGTCTCGCCCTCGACGAGCTGGTGATAGGCAGGAGAGGTCGTGTAGCTCAGCACCATCGGTGCCTCGCCTTCCAGGAACAGCCCGTAAGCCTCGCTCCAGCCCGCGGTGACCGTGAGAACACGTGACGACAGCCGGCGCCAGGCGTCTGCCGCGGAATCGCCGTAGACGGCCTTCATCCACAGCATGAGCCCCAGCCCCGGGGTGCTGGTGCGGGGATCCTGGATGATGAGGTCGGCGCCGTTGCCGCCCGACACCAGGTCGTCGAGTGATGCCGGTGGCTGAGGCAGCGCCTGATCATCGTAGATCACGGCGAAGTACCCGTAGTCGAAGGGAACGAAGACGGGATCGTCCCACGGAACGGGGAGATCGAACTCCAGGCCGGCAAGGCCATGGGCACGGACAAGGCCGAGATCGCGGGTTTCGGCCATCAGGTTGGTGTCGAGCCCGAGCACCACATCCGCGTCGCCGCCTGCCCCCTCGAGACGCAGTCTCGACAGCAGGATCGCGGCGTCGTCGACCGCCGTCCAGCGGATGGTGCACGCGCAGCGGGCCTCGAAGGCCTCCTCGATCTGCGGTCCCGGGCCCCACTCGCTGACAAAGGACTCATATGTGTAGACATCAAGTGTTTCGGCGCGTGCTGACAGGATCGTCAGCAGGGCAGCCGACAGAAAGGTCACTGTTCTTGACATGGTTCCTCCTTCGGCGCCGGTGCCGGGGAGGGTGTCTTCCTGGTGAGAAAAGACTGTCGCCTCAATCCCTACGCCGGCATGATCCGGATCAGGTTCAACGGGTCGATGCCTCTCGGCATCTCTCAGCTCCCAAGGAGCTCCCCGTGAGTGACTGACATCACCCTAGATCAAGAAGTGACAATCCACAAGACAAGGATCAACGGCGGCGAATTTCGAACGTATAGACGTCGGCATCCATCGATGTGGCGAGCAGCACATGGCCGGTGGTGTCGGCAAAGGCCTCGAAGTCCCTCTGCGAACCGGGATCCGTGGCATGAACGACGAGAATGTCCCCGCTCGCCATCTCCTTGAGGCGTTTGCGAGCCTTGAGCACGGGCAGGGGACAGGAGAGCCCCCGCACATCGAGTTCCTGTTTCATGGCCGCAACGATACCCGCCAGGGCCCCGCTTCTCCAGCCCCGGCGCCCGTGCGTACCGGAGGGCTGCTCCTTCTCCAGACAGGGGTGACATGGTAAGGGTCGGGCCGGAGCAATCTCCGGGATCACGCTTGATGAACATCCGCGACATTCCCGAGGATCTCTGTCACCTCCTCCCATGACTGCCGACTCTCAGAAACGGCGTCCCGCCACCCGGCAGCTGCCCCACGAAGCCGACACGCTCGCGCCCGATGGTGCGGAGGTCCGCATCCTCTGCTCCCTTGCCGGCGGCAGTGCCGCGCACTTCCGTCTGGCGGCGGGTAGGGTGTCGCGCGCCGGACGCCACCGGAGCGTGGAGGAAATCTGGTACATTCTCGAGGGCCGCGGCGAAATGTGGCGCCGCATGGACGGGCAAGAGCAGGTTGTCGCGCTGACACCCGGTCTCTGCCTGACAATCCCGCTCGGCACATCCTTCCAGTTTCGCGCCGGCGACAAGACGGCACTGTCGGCCTTCGCGGTGACCATGCCGCCATGGCCTGAAGACTCGGATGACGAGTGGACCGAAGTGGAGCCCTGCTGGCCGGTCCGCCTGTGAGCATCAAGACGTCCGCTGCTTGCGAACGCCGATCGAACATCCCGCCGCGCTACATATCGTGTGGCGCAATCCGAGAGAATCAGGTCACGCGACCCAGGCCTGCGGGAACCCCGGTCTCCTGGCAGCGTGAAGGCCTGCCCGTAATCTTCGTTTCCGATTCCCGCCGCCTGTCTGCCCATTCCAAACAGCAATCGGCGGACGGCATGGCGCCATCCGCCGATCGCGTGAAACAGGGGGCGGTGGGTCACCGCCCTCCTGGAGTTGGTTACTGCCCGTCAGTCGAGCATGGCGTCATGGCGCCCTCGATGATCGAGGGCCTTGTCCATGCCGACGTCCTTGTAGTGTTGGACCGCGGCATCGTACTCGGAATTCTCCGAACGGATCTGCCAGACGTGCCAGATCACCCAGATGGCGACGCCAGCGAGGACAAGGAGCCATTCAACACCCGGGAAGGGATAGATGGCGCCCAGGGACGCAACATCGGACCAGCTTTCAACATTGGTAGACATGGTTTCCTGTCTCCTTTCCGGAACCGCTCAGCTCTTCGCGAGATCGCGGTCAATGTCTTCCATCGCCGTGTCACGATAGGCGTGGTACGGGAAGGCATCCCCGTAGTCATGGGTATCGAGACCGGCAAGTTCGACTTCGCGCGGCACACGCAACCAGCCCACGCCATTGAGAACCTTGGCCAGCACCCAGCAGGGCAGGAAGCCAAGACCCCAGAACATCAGCACGGCGCCAAGGAACTGGCCGAGCGGATTGATGGATGCCACACCGTCGGTGTTGCCGAACCAGCCCGTCGCTTCGTAGGCGACGTTGGAGGGATAACCCCAGAGCATGAAACCCGCGATCACCGTCCCGGCGAAACCGGCGTAACCGTGTACGGCCACGGCGCCCACCGCATCGTCGATCTTGAACCTTCTCTCCACCCAGTGGTGCATCTTGTAGGCGATCCACACGCCGACCATGGCGATGACCATGGACTCGATCGGATGATAGAGATCGTTGCCGGCAGAGGCGCAGATGACGCCTGCAAGACCACCCGAATAACTCCAGAACGGCTGACCCCTCGAGACCAGATAGCCTGCCAGGAGACCGCCCGAGAGCGACATCAGGAAGTTGAAGGTAATGGCGGAAAGTGATGTCGGTGTCAGGTAGATGTTGGTCGCCGTGAAGAAGGCTGCTCCCTCGGCTCCCATGACATCAGCGGTGTAGTCGATGATGGGAATGTTGCACGCGGCATAGAATCCCCAGAACCCGGTGTAGATCAGGAACAGCCCGACCGTGACGAGCCAGGGATTGTTCTGGGGTATGTTGCGCGGTGTCCCATCGGCGGCGAACTTGCCGAGTCTGGGACCCAGAACGACCAGGATGCCCAGTGCCGAGCCACCGGCAATACCGTGCACCACCGAGGATGCGTAGGCATCGTGATAGCCCCACAGCTGCACCATCCAGCCATTCCAGCTCCAGCCCCAGGCGGCATCGATGATCCATGTCACCGAACCGACGAGAACGACCACGAGCAGGAACGCCTGGGTCTTGATGCGTTCGATGACGGCACCGGAGACGATGGACGCGGTGGTCCATGAGAACAGCAGGAAGGCTGCCCAGAAGACCCCGTTGATACGGGCCCAGAACATGGTGTCATCCGACGTCAGGCTCGCAGCCTGGACGGTGACCGCACCGCCCATATGGGTGCCCATGAGTTCGGACCACGGCACGGCGAAGGGCGCATCGAGAAATCCGCCCATCAGCGGGAAGTGGGGGAAGGCGAAATAGATCCACCATCCGAAATAGAAGAACGTGATGGTGACCAGCGGGATCAGCATCGTGTTCTTCATCAGCGTGTGTTGAAGATTCTTGCGGCGCGAGGCGCCGACCTCATAGACACAGAACCCTACGTGGATCAGGAACATGATGACGACCGTGACCCAGTAGTAGAACTCCGTGAAGATGACGGTAAGCGAAGCTAGTTGATCAGTCATCTCTCTGGATCCTCCCAGAAGTGATCAACAAGGGCTCGAGATCCCTTGCATCAGGTCCCCGGAAGTGTAGGACATTTATCGTCCGCCGGAAAGCCGGGGACCTGATTGCGCCACCAGACCGGATCACATGCCCCATGAAGCGACCGACGACGACGATGCCGGGCAGGGCGACGCCTGGCGACCTGATCGCCAGGCTCGAGGATCTCGGCATCCCGTGCACGACCCACGAACATGAACCGGTCTACACCGTGGACGACAACCGCGCGTTGCGCGGCAGCCTCCCGGGACTCCACTGCAAGACACTGTTCTTCAAGGACAAGAAGGCGCGGCTGTGGCTCGCGGTGGTCGAGGAATCACGCGAACTCGACCTCAAGGCTCTCGCCGGACTCTTCGGCTCGGCCCGCCTGAGCTTCGCCCGCCCCGAAAGGGTGCGCGACATTCTCGGTGTCGAGCCCGGGGCCGTGACGCCCCTTGCGCTCATCAATGACACGGGCGAGGACATTGGCGTCTACATCGATCGCGCCCTCATGGAAACGGAACTCGTCAACCTGCACCCGCTCGTCAACGACCGGACGACGGCCCTTCATCCGCGCGATCTCCTGCGCTTCCTTTCGGCCTGCGGATACGACCCCTGGGTCATCGATCTGACATCCGCCACGAGAGCCTGAAAACGGTCGCTTCAGTACGTGTAGCAATCCACGAGGTACAGTTGTGGATACTGCGATTGTCTACAGGAATTACATGATCTCTCGTTTCATCGTTATCATACAGACCTTTGCATGCCTGTCAATCCATGCATGGATTGACAGGGTTTCCATGCACTAGAAGAAAACACGTGACCGATTGTGACACCCGGGGATATGCTGGCCTTGGCGACGGAAAAGAAGAACAGCATGACATGGCAATCCGGCGACTTCGTCGCAGTGTAGGGGCGCTTGCAGATTTTCAGGAAGCGCCTGTATGCTCACCGTCCCGCGACCTGTCGTCATTGAGATTGCATATGGGTTTATTCTTCTGATTGCTTCCATTCTCGGTCCACTGCATGGAATTTGAGGTGCTGTTTCACACACCATCCACTCACGATACGGGAGGTTCCCATGGCTCGAAGACCGACAGGCGAGAAGCGCAAGGCGCGTTGCGTGATGGCAACCGACAGCCAGTGGCAACGCATCCGGGAGGCCGCCGCGGCGGCGGGCCTGTCGATCTCGGACCATGTCATGCGGGTTCTCCTGACTCCGCCTTCGTCTCCGTCGGACGACGCGAATCAGGCCCTGCCTGCCAGGGTGCAGTTGAGGGTGGCGCGCGCCGTGCTGGTGCTGGAGTGCATCGAGAGAATGCGTCTCGACAAGGCCGACATGGGTGCTGCATGGCAGGAGATCGTCACCGAGGTCGATGGATGGCTCGAAGGCGAGGCGGTGCTGGGATGACCGGGCCGACGCCATGAAACTCGCGCGACGGCATTGCTGCTACTGTGCGCCCGAGACATGGGAGAAGACCCGCAGGCGCGCCCGCAGGGCGAAGATGCCGGTCTCGCGTTTCGGCGTGCTGTGCTGCCGCAAGGCCGATGAGGAAGGAACGGGCGAGCCGGTTCGACCGACCGGCCATGCGCTGGCGATACCGCAGGACCAGCAGCACCGGTTCTACACCGATATGGCGACCATCTGGCGCGCCGGAAACATCATGCTGGACGAGTCGAAGACGACCGAGATCGGCGTGCTCATGAGCGACGTCATGCGCTTCCTGCGGCTGACCGAACCGGTGGAAGGGGAATGAAGAAACCGCGCCGGCGACAGAAGGGCATGTCGTATTCGATCTCCTGCACGGACGAGGAATGGGAGATGATCGGCAGGGGGGCGGCACGGGCCGGCATGAGCAAATCGGCATGGTTCACGCAGTGCGCCCTCAACGTCGACCTGCGGCCGGAGAGGCCGATTCCGCTGGTCCTCGACGCAACGCAGCAACGCAACGTGGTCCTGGCGGCCGAGCGTCTTGCCGGGGGGATTTCGCGAGACCCGGAGACGCTGGAGCGGATCGAGGACGACGTCCGGCATCTCCTGCGGAACCGCGTTCGGGCGATGACGCGACAGGGCCGGGCCACCGAAGCGCGCGCCAGGCTTCGGGAGGTGTTCGGTGAGGACCGCGCCAAATGGATCGAGGACTGGGCACAGAGACCGCGCTGACGTCAGGGCCACGCCCGAACAGGATCACATGGACCAGTGTGGTCCCCTGACCTGCAGGAGGCGCCACCCTTCCCTGAGTTCGTCATTCTGTTCGCGCATCTTGCGGGAACGCTCGTTCTCGTCAGCCCAGGGCGCCCGGTAGCAGCCGCGCCCGACGAGTCTTTGGCGCTCCATTTCCACCTCGTGAACATTCTCCCGTCCGTCGACCCGCCGCACCTCTACGACGCAGAGATCCTCGGCGCGGGTCTTGCCCGCGGCAATCCGAAGAAGGACTCCTTCACAGTGTTGCGGCGCGATTGCGACACCGGGATCGATGGCGTCGCGGGCGGGAGACCCGGAGGAAGGATCGGGCATCATGGTCCAGCGCAGCTCGTCGCCGGCGACGACATGCCGGTGGCAGGCGATGCGATGCACGGCGTCCGGCGCGGAAAGCTCGCGCGCCGCCGCGGCATCGCGCAGCCGCTCGTCCTTCCAGGTGGCGCGGCGCACGTGATCGCTCATCAGATCCTTGCGTTCCACGGGTTCGACCCGCCCATTCCATGAACCGTCGGCATTCCGCTCCGTGCCGAGGTGTTCGACGAGGAGCGTGTCACCGGGAGTGCGTCCGCCGCTGTTTCCGGGCCACACCACCACCAGTTCCTGCACGGAGCCGTCATCGGCCAGCCGGCGCCGGAGCCGGTCGCCGGCGACCAGCTGATCCTGCCCGCGCCAGGCGATGGCGAACGCGCCGCCGGGCGGGCGGGCACGAAGCCGGGCGGTCTCGTCGCGCACCAGGTCCTCGATGCGTTCCCGGTCGCGGCGGGGAGCGGCGAGCCTTTCGGCCACATCCCTGAGCCCGGTGTCGATTCGCTCCTCGACGGCGGGCCGGCAACGCAAGTGCCGCGCGAAGCGATCCAGGTCCAGCAGTTCCTGCGCCTTGTCATGCCACGTCGCGGCCTTCTCCCGCCATCGCGGCCAGTCGTCCAGCAAGGTGATCGGCAGGTCGCCCCTTCCGGCCCTTTCCTCGAGCGAGCGATGCTCGCGATCGAGGACGGCCAGCTCACTCGCCCGAGCCTCGATGCGGGCGCATTCGTCCGTGCACCTGGCGTGTTCCTCGATGACCGGTTTGAGCCGGCGTCGCGCTGCGGCGGGAAGATCGCGATCGCCGGCCAGCGATTTCACCTCGTCGAACACCGCGCCATAGCCTTCCGCATGAAAGGCCGGGACGCCATCGCGCCGCGCCTGGCGGTCCAGCTTCTCCAGATCCCTCACCACCTCGAGGAACCGGTCGAAGGGCCTCATCCGCTCCAGTCTTTCGAGCGCCCGCGAGATGCGTCTGGCGGTGGCGGGGTCGTGAGCGAGATGGGGACGGTAGCGCTCGCCGCCGAGAAGGGCACGGCCCACGTCGGCGAGTTCGCGGGCCCGTGCGGCCAGCGGACGGTAGCCGTCGAGGTCGGTGATGACGGTGTCGCGGCCCGCGCGGGAGAGCTCCCGCGCTTCCCCATCGAGAAGACGCCAGTGACGGGTGTGTCCGCGGGCATCGCTGAGGAATCGGCCGATGGCGTCCCGGCATGCCCGGCCTTCCGCATCGCGCGCCAGAACGCTCCCGGCCTGACGGGCGGCGGCGTCGGGAAGACCGTCGCGCTGAAGAAGCGCCCTGGACTGCGCGACAAGGCCGTGCCAGCCCGCCATGCCGAAGGGATTCCGCTCCGCGTCACGCGCCCGCTGTTCTATTCGGTCGCGAGCCGATGCAAACCGTGCCCAGGCGGCATCGTTCCCGGCAAGGCGCTCGCAGCGCGCGAGGCGTTCGGCCACGTCGCCCGCGTGCCGGTCGAGGTGGGGCTGCCACAGGTCGGGCCGGCGCTGCATCGCCCGCCACTGTCGGCGTGCTTTCAGCCAGCGCTCCCGCCACGCCGGATAGCCTTTCGCGTTGGCCGCTGGCCGTTCCGGATCGCGGTCCGCCAGACGGCGGTGGCTTTCGAGCAACCTGCCGGCCTCGGTGGCCAGCGCCAGGACCTTCGCTCGACGGTCCCGGGCCTCCATCTCGTGGGCGATCACCGCGCGCGCGGATGAGCGCACATGGGCCGGAACGTTCTTCATCGCCGCCAGCTGCCGTGCCTGGCGGACGAGATCGTCATGACCGTCGACATGGAACGGGATCGTGTTGCCGGCGGATGCGCGTCCTTGGACGTCCCGGCGCAGCGCCTCGAACCGGGACGCGGCTTCGTCGCACGCCCGGGCCGCCCGGAGTGTCCCGAGACATGCCGTGATCGCCCTGGAAGCGGCCGGCCGGGCGGCAGGGATGGTCTGACCATCACCGTCGCTCATGTCCTCCCAGGCGGCCTCGAGTCGCGAGACGTCCGCGAGCCAGTGTGCATGGCCGGCGGTCTCCGCCACGGGGCGCTCTTCGCCAGCAGCCCGTTCGACAATGGCCCGGCGCACGGCAAGAAGCCTGTCGGCTTCGCCTTGCAGCGCTTCGATACGGGCGTCCATCCGGCGCCAGGCAGCGTCGGCGTCCACGAGCGCTGTCGCGCGTTGCCGGACCGCGGCAGGCAGCTCCGGATCCTCCAGGAGGGCCCGGGCACTCTCCAGCAGCCGGTCGTAGCCGGGAACATCGGGGCGCGGCCGTTCTGAAGGGTCGTCCTCTACCGAGCGCCAGCAGGCATCGAACGCGGCGATCGCGGCATCGCGCCGGACGGCCGCCTCGATTTCGCGAAGACGGTCGCGGGCCGCCCCGCCACCCCGGTCGCCTGTCTCCTCGGGAAGCGGCAGACCCTGGGCCGGGAGGGCGCCGGCGGCGTCCTCCTGTCGTCGCGCCGCCACCACCGCCTTGCCTTGCCCATGGCGCCGCATCGACTTTTCCGGGAGGGACTCCCGGAGCGCCTCGGGCGTGACGCCGATCGCCTCCAGCGCCGTCGCTCTCTCACCGGTGTTCGCTTCCAGCGTCTCGATCAGCTGTTCGCCGTTGTCGGTCAGCACCATGACATGATCGCGGGCGCGGCTGATCTCGACGTAGAAGGTGGCTTGGTCGGTCAGGAGACCGTGACCGGAATCCAGGACCGCGATGACGCCGTCGGCCGTGCTGCCCTGGGCGCCGTGAACCGTCGAGCTCCAGGCATGGTCGATGTGGCGCAGCTGAGGATCGTCGTGCTTCAGCGACAGTTCGGCCCCGTCGGCGGTGAGGAGCCGCACCCTCTTCGACGTGATCGCCGCGATCTCCGCCACTTCGCCGTTCACCAGGGCGCGCGCCTTGTCGTTGCGCGTCCAGCGGATGCGGTCGCCCGCCTGGAGTTCGATTCCGCGGGTCTCGTAAACCTCCAGGCGGTAGCGGATGTTGCCCTCCGGCGCGATCCGGCGGGTTGTGCCGTCGGGATGGGAGAGCAGCACATGGTCGCCCTCGATGCCGGTCACCGTGCAGGCATCGTCGGCCTTCACCCGGTAGTTGACGAGGTCCTGGTGGAACACCACCACGTCGCCCTCCGCGTAGTTGCGCACGTCGGCCTTCTCGGCGCGCGTCATGCCGAGTCCGACCAGGCGTTCGACGTGAAGGACCGGTCCGCGCAGCACGCCCTCGGCGCTGAGGCCCTCGCGGACCGTCTGGTTGATCTCCGCGCGCAGGGCATGGGTCGGCGCCATGAGCAGGGTGCGGGCGCGGGCTTGCCCGTCCAGTTCCAGCCAGGCGCGCGCCGCCTTCTCGGCGAGGTCGTCGTGATCGACCTCGACCAGGCCGGCGCCGAGAAGACGGACCGCGGCAGCGGGTTCGCCCTCCAGGACCGCCAGGACCGCCGCCTTGAGATCCGGGCTGCGCTGGCGGCGGATGTCGCTCATCAGCGCGGTCGTCATCCCGGCCTGCTGCAGCTGCCGGAACGGCTGGCCGGCATCGACCGGACGGAGCTGGCCGGTGTCGCCCACCAGCACCAGGCGCGCGATGTCGAGATTCTGCGCGATGCGCATCAGGGAGCGCATCTGCTCGGTCGACACCATCGACGCCTCGTCCAGCACCACGACCGACCCGGCAAAGAGCTCGCGCAGACTCTCGGGCGCAGCGTCGGGGTTCTCGACGTCCGCAGTCTGGCAACGCGTGAGGAACCATTGCAGCGTGCGCGCATGGATCCCCGCTTCGCGCTCCAGCACGCGCGACGCGGCGGCCGACGGCGCAAGGCCGACGATCCGCCGCTCCTCGCCGGCGAGCCCGCGAACCGCGTTGAGCATGGTGGTCTTGCCGGTCCCGGCGCGGCCCTGCACGCCGACGACGTGATCGTCGGAGAGCAGAATGGTCCGCACCGCCTCGCACTGCCCTTCGGTCAGGCCCGAGTCCGCCAGCCGCGCCGCGACATCGTCGCAAGCCAGCCGGCCGGCATCGCCGATGCCGGCCTTCATCATGGCGATCACTGAGCGTTCCGCCCTCAGCGTCCGGTCGGTGACGAAGGCGCGGTCGGCGCGCCGCAGACTGGCCTCCACCAGGTGGCCGTCGCGCACCAGCTCGCCCACCGCCTGCCTGATCCCGTCGAGCGTATGGCGCCCCGGCGAATGCGCCAGCGCCAGGGTTTCGAGGTCGTGCGCCGCAAACACCGATTGCCGCTCCTCGAGGCGTTCCGCCGTGCGGGCCACGATCTCCAGGGCCGACAGGTCCTCAGCCCTATGCACCGGCCGGCAGGGCCGGGCTGCCGCGAGGTCGGCGCCGACGCCGAGCGCCTGAGCCCGCTCCGCCCACACCGTCTCCAGCATCGCCCGCAGGGGTTCGTCCTTGCGCCGGCGCGTCGCCAGCGTCGCCATCTGCGCTGCGGCCTGGCTGTGGTCCCAGCCCCTCTCGCGCATGTAGTCCAGGATCTCGCTGCGGCGCGTCGAGAACGCGTTGCGCAGCTTCCGGTCGTAGCCCGCAATCTCGAAGCTCGGCATCCGTCCCGCCATGGCGGGGCGGATGTCGTAGCCCCGTTCCATCAGCCGGCGCGACAGCTCGTTGCGGTAGTAGGCGCCGATCTGCCGGGCATGGCGGTGGAGCAGGGTGGCCTCGATGCTGCGCCAGCGTCCTTCGCCATCGCGCGTCATGTTGGCGATCACGGCATGGGTATGGAGCTGGGGATCGAGATTGCGGCTTGCCACGTGGCGGAATGTCGCGGCGACCATGTGGGGTGCGGAGATCCGCGGACGCTTGCGTGTGGCGGGGTCCCAGCCGCGGGTCTCCAGGAGGTTCCCCTCGATCCAGTCCAGCGTCGCGCGCACCGCCTCGTCATGGGCGTGCATCACGCCGCGGTCGCCATGGGGATGGCGCCTGGTCGGCAGCAGGGCCGCCAGCGACACCGACTTCGGCGCCGAGAAGGTGATGTCCAGCCCCGGACGGTGTTCATGGGCGCCGCCGCGCTTGCGGCCAAGGCGGATGCCTGTGCCGATCACGTGGCCGGCCAGCAGCGACTCGAACTTGCCGGCGGCGACATGGAGGTCGGACCGCAGCCCCAGGGCCAGCGCGCCCGTGCCGTGCCAGAAGCTGCCGTTGCGGTGTTCCGCGTTCTTCGCCCGCCCCTCGTCGCTCTTCTCGCCGGCCGCCGTGTAGTAGCCACCGTCGCGGCGCAGGTAGTCGGCCGTGGCCGACGCCGATGTCAGGTTACGGACCGATGCGACCATGGCTCGTCATCGCGGCGGCGCACTGCAGGGCACGCGATGCCTGGAAGCGGAACGGACCCCGTCGAGGGGCGGAAAGGCGTCTGCGGGGCGTCGCGCATGATCCTCATGAGATGGCGTTGGTGGCAGGACTCTCATCATACCGTCTGCTCACCCCGCAGGGGAAAATCGTCCGAAGCTCCCGGCAAGACCTCACCACGCATCGCCTTGTCGGGAAAGACGAGGGGGGACATGCCGCCGGTCCGTCATGCCGTCCCCTGGCTTGTGGCAACCACGGGCGAAAGGGATGGCGTCCATGTCCCCCGCGGACAAGAATAGCGGCATCGACCACGGTTCCCAATCACCGCCTGCCCGCCTCGAACGGGGAACGAGCGGTTGACGGCGATGCCGGAACCGGCATGGAGGCCGGCGGCGCCCTGGCCGACCGGGCCCGCAACCAGCAGGCGGCGACGATGGCGCTTCACCTTGTCCACAAACGTGTTCTCGTCTACGCAGGCGCCCTGACGGACGATGAGGAAGAAGCCCTTCGCAAGAGGGCCGTCGGAGACGAGAGCGAGGATGTCCGAGCGGCGGTCCTCGCGGTCCTGGTGCGGGCGCACGCGGAAGGCCTGTGGCTGGCCTGCGACTGCCGGGGCGAGGCCGGCAGACCTCCGATCAGCGTGCCCTGCCTCCGCAAGCGCGTCTACCACTGGCGCCGCCTGTCGTCCGACTCGCACGTGCCCCATGCCGAAGGTTGCGTCTACAAATACGCCCGGGTCTCGCATCAGGGCGGGGCCACGGAACCCCGGGCGCCGGTGGAAGAGCCCGGCGACGAGTTCTTCTCGGTGCTGACGAACGAGCCGGAAGATCCGAGGCTCGCGGAACCGGACGCTCTGTCCGACCATCTCGGGACAGGCCACGGAAACCGCTCCCCGAAGCTGCGGCAGAGACTGTTCGAGCTCCTGGTGCATGCCGGGCTCAACCGGTATCCCGATGCCCAAGCCGTCAATGCAAGGGCGTGGTGGAACCGGATCAGGCGGGCCGCAAGCGCGTTCGAGGTCGCGCCCGGCCGTCCGCTGGATGATCTCGTCTTCCCCTATAGGCACATGTGGCGGATGGAGCGTGTCGGCGACAGGATGGACGCCCTGGCGCGGACCTGGGCGGAGGGCCACAGGCCCCAGGCGTTCGTCTGCGGCGCCGTCTGGGGCGTCGACGATCACGGCGTCACCGGCTCCAGGGGCACGCGCCTCGACGTCGTCGCCCGGGTCACGCGGCCCGCGATCGGCGGGCGATCGGTGAGTCCGCCCTTCCTCTTCATGGGCGTCGTCGGCCTGGAGGAAGGTGCCACCGCCTGGGCCTGCCTCTCCGGCCATGCCCAGCCGATCGTCGCGATGAACTGTCCGATTGCGGTGGAATCCAATGCGGAGCGGCAGGCGTTCGGCACGCTCAGGAAAACCCTCGGGATCCTGCGGCGGGAGTTCGAGACCGTGACGTTCAGCCTCGAAAAGCCGTTGTTCGAGACCGATACGCAGCATGGTCCATGCCTTCCCGACTTCGTCATCCGGGCCCGGCCTGAAGCCTGGGAAGGCAGGGACAGCGTCGACTTCATGATCGAGGTCATGGGGTTCGAGGACGAGGACTACCGCCGGCGCAAGGAGGAGACCCACCGGGCCATGAGAGCCCTGGGAACGCTCGTCACCATGGAGGCCGGCAGGTTTGGAACGTCTCGGGGGCTGGCAGCGGAAGGGACGGACGTTACCCACAGAGTCCGTGCGGTGCTGCGCAGGAGATTGAGCGGACAATCGTGATCGTCATCCACAGTCGGGATGCATGGACGGGTCGCGGTGCGTCGCGCCAATGTTCACGCGACTTGTCGAAACCATCCCGGAAGTCGACGGTTGCATCAGGATGGCCTTGGCTGTCGCGCTGTGGCGGACTTACGGAGAACTCTGGACGATGCCACGAAACGAATGGAGATTATTGGCCTGAGTAACAACCGACCTCGCGCCCGCGTGAGGCGTGATCAAACTTTTCACTTGCGGTACCCGGTCACCAGCACCACCTAGGGGCATCGAAACCAAGGAGACATGGTCATGGGCGACAAGATTCAGGCGGGCGACGTGGTTCTACTGAAGTCTACTAACTCTCTCGTCATGGTCGTCGGTGAACTATCCACGGATGGCAAGAATGCTCGGTGCTATTGGTACCATCACGGCGAGGGACCAGTCGATCCCGCTGACGGCATTGGAGAAGAGGCCGTGACTCACTGGTTGACCTCATTCCCGAGGCCTCCTGAAAGCGACCTTAGAAACCTTGGCAACCCTTGAAAGGACTGACGATGGCTGACCATGAACATCACGCAACGGACTACATCGAGGCTGGCGGCAATCCGCTGGCGGCACGACTGTACGGCAGGGCCATGGCCGAACTCGATGAATGAACCTGACTACCGCCTTGCCGAACATTAGCGAGGATGGAAAGGACAATGCCCAAACTTCGGCGAGGCAATGGGCACAGGTGGCGGCGACACTATTGACCGCGTTGCCGCCACGCCGGCGCGACGGACTGGAAATATCCTGAAGGGATGTTCTCTCTCGTTTAAACCCCGGTCACGCCTTGGCAGTATCGTCAGGACCATCCTCCCAACCAAGCACTTTCACTGCCGTTAAAGGGCCGCCAAAACACGGCGGTGGTTAGCTTGTCTCCCAACCCAAGTCACCTGGCCCTTCAAAGATGTAGGCCCACAACCCACTGTCCTCCAGAAGGACTTCAACATGGTCGCTCTGCAACGGCGTTCCCATGCGCAACAAACCAAGCCCGACACCTGTCAGCCCGGCGATTGCCAGTGGCACCCCGTACCTGACGGCCATCTTCCGCAGCCTCTTGCGCTGCGCCTTCTTTGACTTCTTTCGGGCCATTGCTTGCCACTCCGGTTTGTGTGCAAGGGATTTGGTGACGCACTGGCCCGGAGTCAAGGCCACAGGGAAGGCCGCACAGCCGCGGCAACGCTTGTTGACAGCGCGCTCTGCCATGCCCACTGTCACCAGGCGAGATCGCGTCAAATGGCGCACTTGACGGTTGGTCGACGGCGACTTGATCAGCCGCCGACTTCGATGCGACATTCGCGGCCGCAACCACGGCCTGCGGTAAGCCGTTCCCGCCGCGGGCGCGTCGGGAGATCGAACGGCTCGCCGACCGGCTGGACGTGGTCCACGTGGTCCGGCGGCAGATCGAGCCTCTCGAGGCCGAACGTGACGCGGTCGTGCGCCCGGGCAGGCAGCCCGTCGCCGGGAAGCAAACGGGTGACGCCCCACGCCTTGCGGCACAGCAACGCCATGGACCTGCTTCACAATGGCGTCGACCGCGCCACCGTCGCCCTGTGGCTTGGCCACGAATCCGTCGAGACCACCTACATCTATCCAAATGCCGATCGCGAATTGAAGGAGCGGGCCATGGCCAGAACCGCCTCCACCGTGACCCCAATGCAGATGGTATCGAGACAAGGCTCTAGGGATTAGCCCCCCGGATCCCGAGGCGGAGTACGTCGTCGAACTCAACAACAAGTGGATGGCCCGCTACTGGGCTGGCAACGAACGCGACTACACGCAGCATGTGGAGATGCTCGACACCCGCAAGGCCGTGAGGAACAGGGCCAGCAACCACCGCGAGAGGAAGGCGTGCAAGGGCCTTCACGGTGCTGTCAAGGCGAGGCTCGCGAGACGCGTCAGGGGCCTCGCACTGATGAGGAAGAGGCTTCACGCGAAGTTACTCCACTGAGTTGACCGACGTAGGATCAACTGTGTAGAACCCCTGATCGATTGGCGAAAAGTCGAAAGTCAATGACACGCCCCCCGTAAAACCCACTCCACCATCTCGGCCGAGTCCAGAACCCCGCCCAAGCCCAAGGCCGGAACCAATACGCGAGTCGCCTACACCCATACGGAAAGAAAATGAAGGGGTCCCCGACCGCCGTCCGCCACCACGCGAGTAAATGCTCCAATGGACCAAACCACTCTCGAAGCAAGTGTCAGTGACCTAGATTTCGGCGTCGAGAAGTCCATGCGCTATCATCAGCGCAGGCGTGGGTTCTATGACTTCTTCCACAAGGCCTTCATGTTTCTGATCGTGGTCGCAGGATCATCAGCGACTTTCTCGGGACTCTCTGGCGTCTTCGCGGTGATAGCAGCCGTTCTAGCTGCAATCGATCTGGTTTGGGGGCTGTCTCACCGCGCCCGTGACCACGAAATGCTATTCAGACGTTTCAGCGACCTTGCCATTAAGATTCGCACGGAGGAGCAGACCGAGGCCTCATACAGAGAATGGATGGGGGAACGGGTTTCTATCGAGAAAGATGAACCACCAATCTATTGGGCGCTAGAGGCGGACTGCGACAACGAGGTCAGACGCGCAAGGGGCAAGGACACGGAGTTGGCGAGGATTGGATGGTGGTGCAGGAAGACCATGTACTTCATTCGTCACGCGGAGAAGGTCTTCAAACCAGTGTAGTTGAACCTCACGTCCGTGTGAGGGTCGTTGTTACTCAGGCCCAAATTTTCCAAACGAATGGGGGTCATATACGATAGTGCCAGAAAAATGTTGATGGGCCAACGCGGCACCATTATATAAGAGTCAACGGACTCATGGCGGTAGAGTTGGCGAAGAAGGCACTGGGTAAGGCTTATCGGAAAGGAATCTCTCTCGTCAAGCTGATGAGGATGTTCCCGAATGATGCCGCCGCCGAGACGTGGTTCATCGAACAGCGGTGGCCCGATGGCGTCTCCTGCCCACATTGCGGGTCCGTCAACGTAAAGGTCGGGTGCGCTCACAAGACCATGCCGTTCCGGTGCCGGGAGAAGGAATGCGGCAAGCGATTCAGCACGAAGACGCGCACTGTCATGGAGGCCAGCAACCTCGGCTACCAGACATGGGCCATCGCCATCTACCTTTCCATGACGAACTACAAGTCCGTGTCTTCTATGAAGTTGCACCGCGACCTGGAGATCACGCAGAAGTCCGCGTGGCACCTGCTTCATCGTCTCTGCAAGTCCTACGGCGGCAAGAACCCGCTGTTCTCCGGCCCTGCAGAGGCCGATGAGACCTATGTCGGCGGTAGCCGCAGGAACTTGTCCAACAAGCGCCGGAAGGAACTGGCGGACACCGGGCGCGGCGCTGTGGGCAAGGCTGTGGTTGCCGGACTCAAGGACAGGGATGGCGGCAAAGTAGCGGCCCAGGTGGTTACTGGCACCGATGCCCAGACCCTGCAAGGCTTTGTACGCGATAACGCGGAGTCTGGTGCGATGGTCTACACGGAGGAAGCAGGCGCCTATGCAGGCCTGTCTCGCGACTGCGGCCACGAGGCGGTCAAGCACGGCGTTGCCGAGTACGTCCGGGGTCAGGCGCGCATCAATAGGATCGCGTCCTTCTGGTCCATGCTCAAGCGGGCGCACAAGGGCACCTTCTACAAGTTCTCGCCCAAGCATCTGGATCGCTACGTCACCGAGTTTGCCGGGAGGCACAATCTCCGTGAGCACGACACTGCCGACATGATGGGCGCCATTGTCTCCGGCCTTGAAGGCCGGCATCTCCGGTATCAGGATTTGATCGCGGACAATGGCCTCAACAGTGGGGCGCGGTCGTGAGTATCGCGCAAGCGGAGTACTGGACCGCAACCTCAGCCGGATACACGAGAATCGACAATCTTGACCGCGATCCGATCAGCCAGATTGACGAATGCCTGTTGCTGTGCGGAGATGCCGAAAAGGCGCTTGCGCTTCTCCCGGACGCCTGTGTTCAGACTGTTGTGACTTCGCCGCCCTACTGGTCGTTGCGAGACTACCAGGTTGATGATCAAATCGGTTGTGACGACAGCTTGGGCTCTTATGTCGCCCGCGTCGTTCAAGCTTTTGAGGAAGTGCGGCGCGTCCTTCGCGACGATGGCACGGTCTGGCTGAATGTGGGCGACGTCTACACGTCGGGCAATCGCCGGTATCGAGCGCCGGACAAGAAGAACCGGGCGCGGGCGATGGATGTCCGCCCGCCCACGCCCGAAGGCCTGAAGCCAAAGGACTTGATTGGCGTGCCATGGCGGCTTGCTTTCGCTCTGCAAGATGCTGGGTGGTGGCTCCGCAGTGAAGTGATCTGGCACAAGACCAACGTGCAACCGGAGTCCGTGAAGGACCGCCCGACCAAGGCGCACGAGACTGTGTTTCTGCTGTCGAAGGCACAGGACTATCATTTCGATGATGAGGCGGTACGTGGTGCCAACGGACGGCGGATCAGGACGGTATGGGACTTGCCAACAGAACCGCTACAGCGGCCGGACTGGTGGACCGATGATCACCCGGCGATGATGCCCCTGTCGCTCGCTCGCCAGTGCGTGGCAATGACCGGTCGGGCGGAAGGAATCGTACTCGATCCCTATGCGGGAAGTGGAACGAGCCTCATAGCCGCCCAACAAGTCGGGTGCCGCTGGATCGGTGCCGAGATCAAGCCGACCTACGTGGATCTGATCGAGGCTCGGGTATCAGGACATTGACGCTCGACGACCTTAAGGCACGGTTGGACTCATTCTCGCCCGTTCAGATCGAATTCGTGGCGAGGGCGGTGGATTCGCTCGCCAATCCGCCGAGTGCCGACATTCGCAGTGAGGGGACGTGGCTGACAGGCACTCCCGAATGGATCGAGTATTTCGGACTTGCGCTCTCCGTTCATCACAGTGCGACGATCGAACCGTTGGGGCTGACCGCCTTTGAGGCCGCGTTCCGAAATGCTTGCGAGCACGTAGGGTGGGCGGTTGATCCACCCGGCTCCCGAACCCGGCGGTTCGTCGATCTGACGGTTACAACAGATGACGGAGCGGAAAGGCGGTTGTCCCTCAAGTCGACCGCCGCCGCCAATCTATCCGAGACAACGGCGCACATTTCGAAGTTAACCGAAGCTGCGTGGATACAAGATGAGCGGACGGCGACAGGACGTCGCAACAAGACGCGGGAACTGTTTCAACAGTATCAAGCTGCCGTCACCGAGATCATCATGATCCGGGCATTCCGCCCTGCACGGGACGTGATGCCCAACCGCTATCAGCTCATCGAAATCCCGGCCAGCATCTTCGACACGATCCAACTGGCTCCGCTGGACACCTTCCAGCGCGATGCCCCCACGATTGCATCAGAGATCGACGGCAAGCCCGCCGCAATCATCGCGCTGGATAGATCCGACGCCAAAATCACCATCCGGCGGATTCAGCTTTCCGCGTGCACAGTTCATGCTGAATGGAGCCGATCATGACCCGCAACCCCGCTCCCCGCGTTTCCCTAGTCCGATCCGGCTACCAGCCATCTAAGGCCGAGAAGGAGGAAGGGGCTGAATTCCCGGAAGGAACGCCAGAAGACTTGGCCAAGGCTGTTGTCCGAACCGTCGACGTGGATTGGAAGCGCAAGCCGGAGCGCTAGTCGATGCAGGCTAAAGCCACTGTTGCCCTGATTGTTTGCCTGGCATTCATCGGCATCGGCATTGAACGCAGCATTGATCAGGACTCGATCATGCCGCTTGCCATTGGGATCGCGGCGGCAATCCTTCTGTGGAGATTCCGATGACCGGCCATACACGCGTTGACGCTATTCGTACATTGTCCCCAAACGAATGGGGCTTACATCGAATAGTCACCATTCCGCCTGTTAGGAGTCGGATTTCTTCACTCTACACGTGGCTGGTCGATGTCCTGCAGCGGATCTCGGTCCATTCGGACCGGGACGTGGCCCAGCTGACGCCACGCCTTTGGAAGGACGACTTCGCCGACGATCCGATGACATCCGGCGTCAGCAGGGCTAGCCCGCATCCATCACCACGGGGAGTGACAGCCTGATTGTGGACCCTGGGCGCCAGCAGGGATCACGCTGAGCGCGGTGATGATGGATTTATAGCGTAATTCGGATGGATTTTTGGTTCATTTTGGCGAGTTGAGGAAGTCGAAGGCCGTTTCCTGGCGTTTGCGGCGGTGCCGGGGCGTGCGCCAGGCGCGTCTTTTCAGACGCTTTCGGGAGACGCCGTGATCAGCCTGTGATGAGGTGTGGTGGGACCTACCCGGGTGGCGCCTGTGCCGCGGCACGCAGGTTGACGAGAGTGCGAGCGAAGACATCCTGCAAGGGGAAGGCCGAGGCAAGGGAGAGGCGGATCCGGCGCACCGTCTTCGTGACCCTGCCGGCAAGCTTGAACAACCGGGAACGGATGGTGTCGACGCGCCAGCGGGCACAGGCCGTGCCCTTCAGACCGACCCGGCGGACGATGTCGACGATGGCCCCGGCGAAGGCCGAGAAGTACATGCGCAGCTGGTTGGCCCGCATGATGTGGGCCGACGTGCGGTCGGAGAACAGCCACAGTTGCTGGTCCTTGATCCTGTTCTCCATGTCGCCCCTGGCGCAGTACCACCGCTCGTAGAGTTCCCGGGCGCCCACCTCCTTCCTGGAGATGTTGGTGACCACGTAGCGGGCGTTCCTGCCGCGCAGCCCCGGCAGCCACTCGGCCTTGGCCACCACACGGCGCTCGCGGGACCATGACTTGAGTGTGCGATACCGCAGATCCCGATACCGTCTGGACGCCTTGCCCGACACCAGGCAGCGCCGCCTCGACCTCTCGAGCTCCCCGGCGATCATGGCGTTCAGCCGGGAGTTCTGCCCGCATCCAAAGACATAGTCGACATCATGAGCCTCGCACCAGGCCATGATCTCATCCTTGCCGAAGTCGGAGTCGCCCCGGGCCACGATCCGGGTCGTGGGCCACGCGCGGCGGATCTGCGCCACGATCCGCGACAGCTCGTCAACCGAGCCAGCCGCCGCGCCACGGTCGGCGGACCGCAGCCGGCAGCACAGGATGTGTTCGCCGCAGACGATGAAGAGCGGCAGGAAGCAATGGTGATCGTAGTACCCGTGGAAGTGCCTGCCTTCCTGATGGCCGTGGATCGGATCGTCGGTGGCATCGAGATCCAGGACAATCTCCCCGGGCGCCTCGCCGTGACTCTCCAGGAACAGGTCCACGAGAAGGCGGTCCAGAACATCGTGGTCGGCCACGATCTTCTTGTAGCGATCGGTGCCCGCCTCATCCGGCAGACTGAGTTCCAGGCGGTTCAGCGTGCTCGATGCCGCCAGCACATGACCACGGTCCCGCTCGCGGACCCTGTCCTCTCCCTCCACGTCGTCGTTGCCGCAGGCCAGGGCGAGAGCGGGATCGTCACGCAGACGGTCATGATCGTTGAGATCCTCGTACCCCAGGGCCAGGGCGAAGATGCGCTGCGCCACCAGGGTCGTCACGTCGTGCTCGATGCGCCCGGGATCACGATAATCGACAAAGGCACCGGCAACGCGCTCTGTGACATTGAAGAGACTGTCGGCCTCCCGAAGCAGCAGCGCACCGCCGTCAGACGTCATGCGGCCGCCGTCGAATTTGGCCACAACCCGGCGTCGAGCAAGGCCTTCAAACTCCAGTTGTCGTGCTGTACAGTGTGTCGCCATGGGGGTGGGCTCTTCTGTGTATGTAAATGGTTGGACTCATTCACATATATCACAGAATCCATCCCCATGAGCAAGCTCTGGTGAGCGATCCGGGCTAGGCCCGTGAAGGCGCCGCAGGAAGCCTGAATCACAAACTGCTCAGGAGCGCGGTACGCCCGGCGTCAAGGACATCGAAAAACATGCGACACAGACGGTGATATCATTGGCGGAGGAGTGGACCAGACGGTCTCTCTGTTCTCCGAATACAACTGCGGTTCGGTTTTGCTCGTGTGTACCGAGCCGCCTTTTCTATCCGCAGGTATGCAGGAGCCATCCGGGAATTAGTGCTTGACAGGGAACGCGGGAGCGCTGACATTCCCGCCAACCATAAGGGGAGGCGCTATGCCTTACTCTCGTGACTAAGCCTCCGTGACCTAGGCCCTGTTGGGCCAACAGACGCGGATGGCTTGACCATCGAAGTTACACCCCGTGAAGGGGACCGAATTGCGGACTCGAGGGCAGGATCCTCGAGTGACCCACGCCAAGGTGGGGATGATCCATAGTTTGAGGCCTCCTATCCCCTAACATAGAGGTCTCCCTACTCTAATCGAAGAGCCTGAGCAGCCTTGGCCTGTTCAGGCTCTTCTCGTTGCGTCTAGCCGCACGCATACCTGTAAAACGCAGCACGTCTAATGCAGGCGCGCACAGCAAGGTGCAACACTAACACCATATGGGCTCCTACCGGAAATGCGTAAAGGACAGCACTACATAAAGGTTAGCAGGACCCCCGAATCAGCACGTCTTGTATATCATCCTGGTCTATCCTGATGGAGAGATGCGAGCCATCTCTTAAACTCGAGATGAAGCACTGACCCTTTATCGGGCACTTGGGACAATGTTGGCACCAACATTATGATGGCTAGACCTACCGAGTCATGACAACTTTGCGTAGCGTCGGGCTATGTTTCGCTGCGCAGTGCGTGTCTCTGACCGGCCTTGAAGCCGATCCGGTGGCCCAGTGCGGCGCTTGAGAGGCGTGTCTGGCCGTGCCACATGATCTGGTTTCCCGGATCCGCATCATGCTTGCGGTTGCGATAGCCGCCGAGGTGGGCGACGAGGGCGACGGCATCGCCGAGCCGTTCGGGTGCCGGCAGAGCGTTCTCGCGGGCATAGTCGCCGAGGAAGTCGAGTTCATGATCGGCGAACATCACTTCGGGGTCGCAGTCGGGGACCTGGCGTCCCAGCAGTGTCATGACCATGATGCGCCAGGCGATGACGGCGTTGATGGCGATGGCGCGCTGCAGGCGCTCGGCGGTGCGGAACAGCAGGAACTCGGAGCGGCATCCCGACTTGAGGACGCGGAACAGGTCCTCGATCTTCCAGCGCTGGAGGTAGAAGCCGACGACCTCAGCGGCCTCCCTGGCGGTCGTGACCTTGAGCGTGGTCAAGAGGAACCAGCGCACCGGGTCCTCGCCGTCGGGGGGATCGCTTTCCACGACATGGACCGCACTGAGGGTGACGGGGTCGGCCTGCGGAACGCTGGCCGTCGCTGGCAGGGTGACGCGGCGGAACCGCATCTCGCAGCCGGCCAGCCGCTTGCGCCGCGCGGGACGGGCCTTCTTCCCGGAGGACTTGGGCCGTGCCACAAGCCCGTCGATCTCGACATCGATCAGGCCATCGGCGGCGCCGCCGCTCATGGTCGCGAACAGCTTTCCCGGGCCCAGCGTACGGTCATGCCTGGCACGAACCAGCAGGTCGACACGGCCATGCCGGCGCTGGGTGTCGAACAGCTCGAAGCAGTCGGCCTCTCGGTCGCACACCGAGATCACCCGCGTCTTGCCGCCGACCTCGCGCACCGCCTTGACGATGTCGGCGAAGCCGTCCACCCAGCGCCGCGTCGTGCGCCGCGCCTCGGCCTCCGGCGGCCGTTGCTTGAGCGCGTCGAAGCCCAGGCGCAGGACACCCAGCGGCAGTCCCGTCTGTGTGACGGCAAGCGTCGCGTGCAGGTGCAGGCCGAAGCTCCTGGCGCCGGTCTGGTTCTTGCCGATCACCTGCAGGTCCGTACACCCGGGCCGCGTCGTGAAGTTCAGGTCCGTGCCGTCCTGGAGCACCAGCACCGTCCTCTGCCCGCGGATCCGCTGGATGCTGCGCTCGCGGTGCGGCGCCAGGATGTTCTTCACCGTGACCGCCGACTCGGCCGGCGCCTCGATCAGGCGGTAGAAGGCGCTGATCGCCGTCCTGTCGCTGGCACTGTTGGCGTTGATCTTGCCTCCCGGATACGCCGCCAGAAGATCGACGCTCCTGACCAGACGCTGAGCCAGACGCTTGTCGCCCAAGGGAGCCCCTCCGAACTCGTTGGCGGCCCACACCCCGGAGCCCAGACCGGCACCCGGCTCGAGGACCGGTGCGACCTCGACCTCGGGTACCCCGAGCGTGCGCCGCCAGTTCCGGGTCAGAGCATACATGAAGATGCTCTTGACCGTGCGCTCCCGGCGCTTCGTGCGGTCCTGGCGGCCGCGGCCCTGGGTGTGGCCGACCTTCAGGAAGTTGGCGGCCCGCAGGCAGATGCCGTGCGAGCCCTCGTCGGCAAAGCTCTCCACCAGCCAGGGACGCAAGCCGTAGCGGGCCGCGAAGTCCCCCGGCAGCCGGCGCAGGAGGTGGCCCAGGACATGGCTCGCCAGGTGCGGACAGCGGACCGATGAACGGATCAGGAAGCGGCTCAGGCAGACCACGCGGTTGAGATGCGCCCGGCGCCCGGCGTCGCTCCAGCCGATCCAGCGGTCGCGGGCCGTCAGCCGCAGGGCCGCGGCGGAGAACCCCGCGGCACCAAGCCAGCCATGGGACGAGCCCACCAGGTAGCGCACCTGACACCCGGCAAAGGTGGTGATCCCATGGGGATGCTCCCGGGCGATCAGCGTGTTCCACACCTCACGCTGCGATGCCGTCTCGACCGGCACGAACTCGAGACCGTCGATCCGCGACGGGTGCGACGGAACCCCGACCGGCGCCGGTACGTCCGTGTCAAGCTGGCGCGGACGGTTGTCCAGCCCGCCGGTCCGGGGCGGCGGCAGGACGATCTCCGGCACCCGCTCGGCAAGACCCGCAAGCGCCTTCATGCAGCCGGCAAGCTGAGGCCGGCCGGCCGCGTCGATGAACGAGAACTCCTGGCAGATCCGCCGCCCCAGCGCCCGGCGGCTGCCAAACTCCTCTTGCGCCAGAATCGCCGCAACCCGCGCGCGCTCCGCCGTGCCGCCCAGGGTGCGGCTGATCTGAGACTGTGCCATCATGGCACAGGTCTACATCACCGGATTCACGATGTCCAGACCCTTTTGTCAGGACATGGTAGGGCTAGACACAGTAGGATCTCCCGGAAGGCCGTCCCGGAGTGACCGGTTACCGGTCGACTTCACATGTTCGACTGAGCGCATAGCCGGGTGATGGCCGTTCCAGTCCGTTCGGCAGCGGCGGCCACGTCTTTATCCTGAACGTGCGCATAGCGCAGCGTCATGGATAAACGGCTGTGACCCAGGAGCTTGGCTACGATCGGCAACGGAACTCCGCCCATGACTGCCTGGGAGGCAAATGTGTGGCGCAGGTCATGCAGGCGAACGTCCTCGATGCCGGCCTCCCGGCGGGCCCGGTACCAGAGTCCGATTTCGCGTCCGCGTGGCCTCGCAGGATTCCGCGGTGACGGAAAGACCCAGGCGCTGCCCGATCTTGGTTGACGCTCAATGAGTGCCTGGGCGGCGGCCGACAACCAGACGTCGCGGGGCCCGGTCTTCGAGTCTATCAGCCTGAGAGTGGCACCGTGGACTTCGCACCATTGCAGTCTGACGATCTCGTTGCGTCGGCACCCGGTCAGGAGGAGCAGGCGGATGATGTCGGCCTGAGTGTGGGACGAAGGACGCTTCTCAACCATTCTGTCCAGTGTCTGGTAGAGACGGACGATCTCCTGCCTCGACAGGAACCGCGTCAGTGGCGGGCGCCTGTTTCGCCTTATGCTTCGCGTCGGGTCGCTGCTGATGTGGCCGTGTGCAACGGCGAGTTTCATGATGCGGCGCAACGTTTGCAGCACCGGGTTAGCGCCGCCCGGTGCAGTCTGACTGTAGGCATGGAACCACGTCTCGACATGACGCGTTCCGATATGATCGAGCCGCAGGGAACCGAATGACGGCAGCAACTGTCTTTCGAGTTCCCGGGCAAGACGAGCACGCCGCCGGGGTGTGCAGTGGTCGAGGACCGCTTCCTTCCATGGCCCCGTGCAAAAGGCAGAAAAGAGCGGGACAGCCGCGTCGGTCTTGCGCCCGCCCGATCGCTCCTCGAGCATGAGGGCGAGGCATTCCCGACGCGCCTCGTCGATGGACTTCAGTGCGACAGACCCGATGGTTGTTCGCGCCGGACGACCGTTCCTGAAGACCTGCCAGACATAGCTGCGATGGCCCGAGGGCCGGACCCGCACACCAAAGCCGGCGACGGAGGTGTCCCAGACGGTATACTCGACCTTGTGGGGACGCAGTCTCTCGACAGCAGCGTCCGTCAACCTTGCCTTCCGAGCCGTGGTTCTCATGTCAACCCCTCCGACAGGATTGGCGCAACAACATCGACGGCCTCTCGAATGGCCCCGTCGCTGTGATGCGCATAGCGCAGGGTCGTGGAGGCCCTGGTGTGGCCAAGGAGTTTGCCAATGGTGAGAATGGTCTCGCCATTCCGGAGCGCGACACTGGCATAGGAGTGACGCAGATCGTGCAGGCGGACATCGTTCAGTCCGGCTTCCGAGCGGACCCGCCACCAGAACTCGTCGAGATGGCACTGCGTGGGCTTTCCTGCTGAAAAGACCCATCTGGACTGTCGTGGCAGATTGTCGAGCACATCGCGCGCGGCTTGCGCCAGCCAGACCGTGCGCGGGCCGGTCTTGCTGTCGCGCAGGAACAACTTGCCTTCACGGTAATCCGCCCACCTGAGCATGATGATCTCGCTCTTGCGGCAGCCTGTCAGGATGAGCAGTTGCACGGCTGCGGTGTGCAAGGGATGGGTTGTCTGGTGGCCTGTCAAAACGGCGGCAAGGTTACGGTACTCCTCCGGCAGGAGGAACCGTTCGCGCCTGGTCTCGCGGTAGCGCCGGATACCGACACAGGGGTTGCTGTTCTCCGGCCTGTGGCCCCAGGATTCGGCCTTCTGCATGATGACGGAAAGGAGTGGTAGAGAGCGGTTCGCCGTCGCGGGCGTTGCACGCAGTGACCGGAACCATGCTTCGACGTCCTGCCGGTTGATGGTGCTGATCACGCGGCCGGCGAAGAAGGGCAGGATCTGCCTGCGAAGATAGCCCCGGTTGACCGCGATGGTGCTGCGCTTCCAGAGCCGCTTGTGGTGAACAAGGACGTCCTCGGCGACAGCCTCGAAGAGAGCGTCCTTCTCGATCCCGGGATCCAACAAGCCGCCATTTCTGTACGCAGCCAGCATTGTGCGTGCCCGTTGACGCGCCTGCTCCACGCTCACGGTGCCGGCATCTTCAAAAGTCTTCCAGAGTCGCCTTCCCTCGTGCTGGGAGTGAATGAAGTAGCGTCTGGCGCCCGAGGGCATGATGCGGATGCCGAAGCCCTTCAGTTCGGTGTCGCGCACATCCAAGAGGACCTTTCCTGGCTTGAGCGTATCAACCCGGCGCTGGGTGAGGTGTAGTGTGGCCATGACTGCTTTCCTCCGGTGTCCTGTGACATTGGGGGAAGAAAGGCAGCGCCTTTCCGCCCATTGTTGCAGAAACGAGAGAAAAACAAGTACGTTATATCAGTGTTTTAGCACCGCAGGTGCGTCAGTACGTGTGTCCGGCGAGGACCAGTCCGGTGGCCTCGGCGGTGGCGAGCGTGAGGGCGCGCAGATCCTCGGGTTCCAGGTTGTGGAGATTGGTCTTGCCGGTGCAGCGGGCCATCATCGACGCCTCGCCCACCGCTGATTTCAGGATGTTGGCAACCGCCCGGGAGCATTCATCGGCCGTGATGTCGGGGGCAAACCGAAGCCGGTGGGACTCGTCGAACTCGGCTCTGGCCGCCAGGGCCACGGTCATGCCCATGACCAGCGACTTCGCACCCATGGCGATGAGCTTGGCGGCATCGGTTCCGGAACGCAGACCGCCGAACCAGAGGATGTCGATCTCCTCTTCCATGTTGAGCCGACGCAGGCAGGCAATGGTGTCGCGCATGAGCGTGAGATCGGGCGCGCCGGTGAGTTCCGGCCAGTCGCGCCCGGTGGCGGTGTTGCCGTTGACCAGCAGGACGTCGAGGTCCTGATCGAGTGCAAACCCGATGGCATCCTCGAGAGCGCTCCCGTGGGAGACGGCAAGGCCGAGGATCTGGTCCTCGCGAAACCGCTGGATCCTCGTGGGCGCCTCGAAGCGGGGACCGATGACATGAATGAGGCCCGCGGCGTTCTCCTGTGGCGAAATCTGCCCCTCCACCACCAGCTGCAACCACGCCACATCGTCGGCGATCGGCTGCATGCCGATGTAGCCCGCTGCCGCTTCGGCAATTCCCCGGCCAACCCCCCGCTTCACATCCGCCGGGGCGTTGTCAAAGCCGGCCACGAAGAAGGGTTGCGCCACCTCCATGCGTCCGAAGCCCAGGTCCGTCGCCACCTTGCAGGCCTCGCGATAGGGGTCGATGACCAGTCTCGACAGATTGGCCGGCAGGAACACCAGGTCGTCGACGGTGGCCGGCCGATCCCCGGGAAACGGATTGTCACGCGGCCGCAGGCGCTTGGCCAGCATGCCGGATTGGCGCGACGTGTCCTCGCGCTTCATCCGCGCCATCAGGAAGATGTCCTCCCGGTTGGCGACAGAGTAGTCGGCCGAGCCCGTCTCGGCGTCGCAGCGATAGCATCGCGCCGCCTCGTTGCGCGCCTCCTCCCAGGTATAGGTCGACTCGATTTCCGGGAATGCCACCGGATTGTCGCCGACGCCGTGGAACGGTGGGTGGTGAAGGCCAAGGAGTTCCCATTTGAGATCCTGGGCTACCGGCACACGCCGCGTCCGCCACGGCGTCCGATAGGGAACGGGATCGTCGATGCCATCGAGCCACGCCTTGATGTAGTAGGCCAGCCGCTGGCCATGGCTCATGGCCATGACGATGGTGGAACCCCCGAAGGCGCCGTCACCGGCGGCAAAGACCTGCGGATCATCGGTCCGCATGGTCTCCCAGTCGGTCCGCACGCGATCGCCAGACATGAGGTCCCGGGTGGCGGGGTCGCTGCAGGCGCCGTACTGACCGACCGCGGCAATGACCATGCCGCACATGATGTCGTGTTCGGACCCATCGACCGTCACGGGCCGACGGCGGCCATCCGCATCCGGCTCGCCGGCCGTGGTGCGCACGCAACGCAATCTCAAGCGATCCTCGTTGTCGGCAAGAACCCCGACCTGCTGCGTGTTGTAGATGAACTCGATGCCTTCCTCGATGGCGCCTTCGAGTTCGATCTTGCGCGCCGGGATGTCCTCCGGGCCGCGCCGGTAGATGACCGTGACCTCCTCGCACCCCGGAAGGCGCAGGGCGGCCCGGCAGGCATCCATGGCGACATCGCCGCCGCCCACGACGACGACCTTCGCCGGCATTTCCGGGCGTTCTCCGGCGTTGACCCGGCGCAGGAACTCGACACCGTCGATCACGCGGTCGTCATTCTCACCGGAGATCCCCATGGTCTTGCCCCACCAGGAACCGATGGTGAGCCCCACCGCGGCGTGGCGTTCCTTGAGGTTGGCGAGCGTGATGTCCCGACCCAGGGCAACGTTCGTGTGGATGGTGAGACCGGGACAGCGGGCCTCCAGCCTCTCCATGTCCTCGTTCAGGGTGCCGGCAGGCAGGCGGAACGCCGGAATGCCCCAGATCATCATGCCGCCTGGCCGGTCGGTCATCTCGTAGACATCCACCCTGAATCCGGCGACGGCAAGATCGTGGGCCGCCACCAGTCCGGCCGGCCCGGCTCCGACGATGCCGATACTCTCTTCGCGGGTGACTTGCGCCGCCTGCGGCGCCCACTCGGCTCCGAGCTTGTCCATGACAAAGCGCTTGAGATTGCGGATCTGCACGGGGCCGTCGCTTGCTGTACGCCGACACGCCGGTTCACAGGGTGCGTCGCAGACGCGCCCGCAGATCGAACTGAACGGGTTGGTCGCCGTGATGGCCTCGAAGGCCTCGGCAAACCTGCCTTCCCAGATGTGGGCAATGTAGGATGGCGCATCCGTGCCGACCGGGCAGGCGATCTGGCAGGGAGCGGGCACGAAATGCCGGTCGGCGGTGTCGTCCGCGAGTTCCTCCGGCAGGAGATTGGCATCCGTCATCGAAGAGCCCGTTCCATCGCTGCATCGATTTCGGGAAGCCCCGCATTCCGGCGTTCGGGACAGAGGGGAAGGCCCGTGATCTCCGCCGCCTCGGGCGTGAGAGCCACAAGATCGTCGCGGCAGGGGCCGCGTACGTCATCGTATCCCAGTCCCCACGTGATGGCCGCTATCTGCCAGCGTACGCTTTCCAGGAAGGTGTAGATGTGCTGCGCCTCGATTTCGGGCTTGTAGCGCTTCTCGTGCTCCGGATCCTGGGTGGCGATGCCGGTCACGCACTGGCCGACATGACACTGCATGCAGGCAATGCAGCCCCCGGCAATGATGGCGGCGGTTCCCAGCGCCACGGCGTCGGCCCCCAGGCACAACGCCTTGACGGCATCGACGCCGTCTCTCAGCCCGCCCATGAGGACAATCTCGATGTCCTGGCGACGGTCGATGGACGCCAGAGCGCGTTCCGCCTCGCAGATGGCAGAGATGGTCGGGATGCCGACATACTCCATTACCTCGGCACCACCGGCGCCGGTCGACCCCTGCATGCCGTCGAGCTCGACGAAGTCGAAGCCGTCCTTGACGGCGATCTTGATGTCGTCGTGAATCCGACCCGCCCCCAGCTTGACGCTGACCGGCAGACGGTAGCCCGTCGCCTCGCGCAACTCCTCGACCTTGATGACAAGATCGTCGGCGCCGAGGATGTCGGGATGGCGTGACGGCGAACGAAGGTCGATGCCGGCAGGGATGCCGCGGATCTCGGCCAGTTCCTTCGTCACTTTCTTGGCCATGAGCTGACCGCCGAACCCCGGCTTGGCACCCTGGGAAATGTAGATCTCCAGACCGTCCGCCCGGTTCATGTCGTGGATGTTCCAGCCCAGACGACCACCGAGCATCTGGAAGATGAGCTGACCTGCTGCATCGCGTTGGGCGTCGCTCATGCCACCTTCCCCGGTGTTCTCGGCGATTCCCGCCATGCCCGAGGCGATGGCGACCGCCTGCTTGGCGGAGCGGGAAAGAGCGCCGTAGCTCATCGGGGCAATGAGGACAGGCATCGTCAGGTCCAGGGGTTTGGCGCCGTTCTTGCCGCCGATCAGCGTGTGCATCCGGACCCTGGAGACCGGATCGTCGCCGACTGCACCCGGAATGACGTCCCTGGCGAAGGCAAGGTCGGAAAGGTGCGGCAACTCGCGGGCGCCGCCATATCCCCTCACCCGGTAGCGTCCGATCTGGGACTTGATGTAGACGTCTTCCTGGACCTTGTGATTCCAGTAGTCGCTGTCGCCGGAAAAGTTGAAGTAGGGAATCGAGCGCACCTGCCGCTCCGGGGTGCCGTAGCGCAGTTTCTTTCCGGCATTCACGATCTTGCGAAAGCTGCCCCGGAAGGGAATCTCGTAGCGGTCGAGAAAGGCCCGGATGTCGTCGATCTCGTCTCCCGCGGCATCGATCTCCATGGCATCGGACCCCAGTGACACCAGATCGCCGCCAAGGAAGATCTCGCCTCCCGTCATGTCCTCGCCGAGACGCTCGCCTGACTCGCCGAGAATGATCATGCGTCCGCCATACATCATGTAGCCGGCCATGAAGTTGGCGTTGCCGCAGCACAGCAGCGTCCCCTTCTTCATGACCTGTCCGGCCCGCGACCCCATGTTGCCCTGGATCACCACTTCCGCGCCGCGGATCGCCACCCCGGCTATGGCGCCGGCGTTGCCGCCGACGACGACGGATCCCCGGTACATGTTGTCTGCCAGCCCCCAGCCGGCATTGCGTTCGATGTGAAAGCGCGGCGTGTCGGTCAATCCGGCGCAGAAGTATCCGGCCGATCCACGGACATGGATGTCAACCGGGTGGACGACGCCGACACCGATGTGGTGGCGAGCGTCGGGATTGAGAACCTCGATGGTCTCGCCCCGTGCCGCCGCCTCGCGAATGCTCTCGTTGGCTTCGCGGGTCGACTGGTCCTTCAGATCGATCGTGACCATGTTCTGTAGCTTCCCGGAGGTGGTTCACGGGTATCGAGCGCGCGGCCCGGGAACAGGCGATTGAGCGAGACCTCTTCAGAGGCAATGGCAATGAGGTCGTCGTTCTCGAACATGATCATCGGCTTGGCAGCAAGCCGGTCCTTCGCGTAACCGATCTCGTCACGGGTCGACACAAGGAAGGAAAATGTCCCGTCCATGTCGTCAATGGACGAGGCCAGGGAGTCTTTGAGGGCAATCCCCTGGTTCATCTTGTCGGCGAGATAGACGGCGATGAGTTCGCTGTCGTTGTCGGTCGCGAATGCGAACCCGCGGCGCTCGAGACGACGGCGCATCTTCCAGTAGTTCGTGATCTGTCCGTTGTGAACGATCGCGACATCGGCAAACCCGGTCGCCCAGAAGGGGTGCGAGGCTTCCGGCTTGACATCCGATTCGGTGGCAAGGCGCACGTGTCCCAGGCCATGCGAGCCCCTGAACAGATGGACATCATAGGTGTCGTCGACATCATGGGCGCCGCCCACGTCCTTCACGATCTCCAGACTCTCGCCGATCGACACCACCTTGGCGGCGTGTTCCACGGCGTACGAGAACTTCTGCAGGTCACCGCCGAAACGCACCACGACACGATAGCTGCCGGCGATGCGCTCTTCCTCGATGACCTCGGCGCCGTGTTCGTCGAAGACCGTCTTGAGGGCGGCGATGGCGTCTCCCGCCTCGTTGTCGGAACCGACATGGAACCGCAGCTTCAGCTGCCCTTCCTCGCCGCTCTCGTAGAGGGCGAACCCCGTGGAGTCCGGTCCCCGGTGCTGACAGCCGTCGAGCATGTCGATCAGCGCCGTCCCGGTATCGATTCCGCTGTCCCCATTCTTCAACAGGATACCGGCAATTCCGCACATGGCCTGTTTCCTCTGATGAAACGAAGTTTCCTGCTATTGATGTGTATAGCGGCTTCACGGTGTCAATGCAAACCGCCTCAACGGATCATCCGATCAACACGGCCCACCCCGAGACCAACGGATTCGACACGCGCGCGGCACGGACGGATGAGCCCCGGATTGTCCTCGACGATGTCATCGGGCCGTCGCGAGTATCTTTCCGCGTCCCCTTGGGGAGGATGTCGATGACGCATGTGGCGGCACGCCCGGGTTCGCTTCGCATCAACGAACGGGCTTGATTCCGGTTTCGCTCGACAAGATGTCGTGCGGACCATGCGCTGCGCCTTGCACGATCGGGCGTAGAAGATCCGTCACCCTTCAGATTGTCCGAGTGGCAAGCGCGCCCTCATGGTGAAGGGCTCCTGGCGCGACGCCTGGTGGACGAGGCATATGGAATCAAGGCACCACTGCCGCCCGATAAGATGTCCGAGCCTGCGCTCCAGTGACTCGGCGATGCGTGCGCTGAGACCGTCGTCGAGGCGCCGGGTCAGGGTCATGTGAAAGAGGAATTCGTCGAGAACGAATGGATAGCCCCAGCGATCGAGCAACGCTTCCTGGCGCGCCGACAGGCCTTGCGCGACACGGCGTTCCCTTTCCCTTTCGGTCAACGGCGCGCGGAAGTGGTCGAGTTCCGTCACGCACGCCGCGGCCAGGTCGTCCATGGCCGGGCATGGTTCACGAAGCGCGAGCGCAAGGAACCCGTCGACATTGGCGAGATCCAGCGGCGGAGCGCTGAATGCGGCAAAGTCCCTGGCGAGGGCGGCGGTGGCTGTGGCGAGTTGGTCCCCGGTGGCCCCCGGGGCGAGGGCAAACGGGGCTTTCAGCGTTGCATGGAACCCGTAAGCTGCGGGAATGCGGACGATGTCGCGGTGAAGGTCTTCCGGGATGCCGGCGGCGGATCCAGCCTCGCTGCCCAGCCAGGCGGCAGCGAATCGCGCCAGTCCCGACCTGGTTGCAGGCGTGTAGTAGACGGCGAATCTGCCGTCACCGTTCCTGGCCGTCACCGGCAAGCTTGGTGAAGAGAAGCGAGGCCGAATCGAGGACGTCATCCGGCAGGGACGCATCTGACAATGTCACCGCCAGGGCCGTCGACAGCCGCCAGGAGCGGGGTAGCGCAGCGTTCGCCGCCGCCGCTGCGCTCTCGATACGACCGACGAGGCCGGCCTGATGTCCATCATCGGCAAGCGACAGGCTGATCCCGGTCGCGTTTCCGAGGCCTTCGAGGATGATGCTCTCTCCAAGCAGGTCCTCGAGACACACGTCATGTCCGGACCAGCCGAGGGCTTCGTCGAGGAGAACAATCGAGCTGTCTCCCTCGCCAAGAAGATCTCTCACCAGTCCATGCCGGCGAAGACGTGCAGCGTCGGTGCCGTCGAAGAGGATGAGAGGACGACGGTTCTCGGCCATGAGAAGTGATGCCAGGTAGCCGCACACGGCCGCACCGCCGCAGGGCACCACGTCGACGGAATTGTCCAGCGCGCTCCTTCCGGTCCGGCCACATTGCCGCGACAGTGCCTCCAGGTAGCAAGCATCGCTGACCTGTTCGACAAGCAGCGATCGATCCTGTTCCGCAAGGGAATCGAACATCGCATATCCGGCAGCCGCCTTGAGTGCGAACACCGTTTCCGGATGGGCGGGCCACGAACCCTTGAGGATGCGGGCATGGCCCGTGTCGTCCTCGAACACCGGACGCACGCGGTCGAGGTGATCGCCGTCGACAAGGAACGGTGAGTGAGTCGTGTAGATGACCTGATTCTGGGAGGACAGACGCTCGAAGAACACCAGCAGTTCACGTTGCGCCGTCGGGTGAAGGCTGAGACCGGGTTCGTCCAGCAGTACGATGGCATCCCCCATGCTGCCCTCGGACTCCGCAGCAAAGACGAGGAAGAACGAGAGGAACCACTGGAAACCCTTGCCGCGGGATTCCAGTTCGATCTCCACATCCTCCAGTGAATCGTCGGCAACCCTGATGCGGAAATAGTCTCCGTCGACGTGATAGCGGATGCGATGGCGCCGCTGCGACCACAGCTCGCTACAGCGGCGGCTGATGTCGACCGACGCGGCATTGAGCCGGATGGCCCGCTCCTCCATCTGGCGTTGCATGTCCTCGCCCGAGGCCCTGCTGCCCGGGGCGGCGAGTTCCGCGATATCCCGCGGATCAAGGCCCGCATGGCGGAAGAGCGCCAGCGCGGTTCGAAAGCGCGGCTCCGGTTCCTCGCGTTCAAGGCCCCGCAACATCTCCGGCAGCCAGATGGCGCTGTCGAGTACGCCGTAGTTCTCGAAGTAGACGAGGCGCGGCAGTTCGCGTTCCACCAGGGCGTTGACGTGATCGATCACCCTGCTCCCGAAAGGCATCCGCAGCATTGTGGTGACGATCGCGCCAAGAGCGCCGAGACGTTCATCGTCGAGCCCGGAAATCTCGCCGTCGATTTCGGTGAGTAGGGCGCGGCCGGTGGCGCTTGTGACGTCATCGAGTTCGGCGAACCGGTCGTGCCACGCGCTGGACCATGCAGCCAGGCGCGGCGAGTCGTCCGCAAGTGCGAGATCCTCGAGGGTCTCCATGAGAGGGTCTGGCCGCGCCGGTTTGGCTCCGATCTGAGGCATGTAGGAAAAACCGAGAGAGCCATCATAGTGGCGCGTGACGGTGACCGTCTCAGGCACGTCCCGGTCCGGGCCCAGCAGGGTCGCGATATCGCTCTTCTGCTGTTCCGGAATCTCGAACTCGATGGAACAGACAGGCCACTCCGCGCCCGTCGAACCCGCAAGGACGTAGTCGCGTGTGTAGCGGTCACGCGGAAACTCGCGCTGGGCATCATAGGTTTCCGCTGTGCCTGGATTGAACTTGTTGAGTGCCTTCAGAAGGGACGTCTTTCCCGACTCGTTGCGTCCGACGAGGACCGTGACCGGATCGAGTGGCACCCAGCCGCTGTCCTCGATGTTGCGATAGTTGCGAACCCGAAAGCGCAGCGCCTTCATGTCTGGTCTCCCGATGCGGCGGCAAGGGATATGCGCGCCGAGGCTTCCCCGGCGATGGACGAACCCAGGGTCACGCTGCCGCCATGACGCCTGAGGAGAGCGATGGCCAGGGCCAGCTCGTGGGAGGTGCCGGACGGCCTGAACGTGCGTTCCGTGAACCGCGGAAGGGGAGCGCCTCCGGTGATGGTGACATGCACCTGGTCATCACCGGCCGTGGTGAAGACGCGAATGGCGCTGTGGCCCAGTCCCGATTCCCGGGAGGCCGTGAGGACGCGTTCGATGAGGGCCGTCAGGGCCAGTACAATGTCGGATGCCACACCCCTGACAGCACCGACATCGGCAAGTTCCGTCATGACGGGAATCCGGTGGCCTGCCCTGATCGCCTCGAGTGCCTCTCTGATGCACGCGTTGATACTGGCCGTCGACGCTGGCGCTGTCTCCCCGGCGAGAGTCCACAGACGCTGGCCCAGTGCCGACAGTTCGCCGGTCTCGTCTCGCAAGGTGGCGAGATGACCGTCCATGGCCTCCACTTCCCGGTGAAGGGGAGCATCGTCATTGAGCGACCGGTCGAGCCCGGCCTCCGCGATGGCGTTGCCAAGCCTCTGGCGGGACTCTCTGAGCGCATTGGTGTGCGAAGCGAGACGTTGCGCCCGCATCGCCACCGCTGCCGCCGTACCGCGGATGAACAGTGTCCCCCTTCCGGGATCAGCTCTCCGATGCGCCGGCTCACTGCGACGGCGTCCGCGGATGCCGAGCAGAACCCAGAACAGCACCAGAGCACCGAGAGCGGCAACGGTGCCATCATCATAATTGCGCACGACAAGCGCCCGGCGGGCACGCTCGATCTCCAGGGACATGACAAGCTGCTCGGCCACACCGGTCACCCTGTCGACAGCGAGTCCCTGTTGCAGCTCGTCCAGAGCGCGTCTTTCGGTCACCAGCCTGTCTGCTGCCGCAACGAGTGTCACATTGCCACGGGAGCGCACGGCCTCAAGGGTCGGGGCGGGTCCGGTCCCGGCGAGATATCGGTCCATGTCTTCCGTGAGTGCGGCGAGATCCGGTGCCTCCTCGCCGGCCTCGTCGGTCGCCATTTCCACCGCCGACTTCCAGGCATCCGTTGCTTCGGAGAGCGCCGCTTCCGCATCACGGATGGCATCGATCGCGCGCTTTCTCTGTTGCAGCTCCTCTCCTAATGCATCGGCTTGCCCGGCAATGTCGGGAACGGATTCTAGGGTCACAACCAGCCGCAATGTGGTCTCCAGGGCACCTTCGACAGCCGACGCTCCTGTTTCCTGGACGCCGTTGCGAATCTCTGTCGCCATCGCGATCGCATCGGCGAAAGCCGCGTCATCGCTCTGCCTTGCAAGCATGTTGAGCACACCGGCTGTGGCGATGAGCAGCACGGAAACGATCAGGGCAAATACGGTGGTGCCCCTGCTCATTGCTGCACCTCCCCGCCCTGTCGAACTGCCAGTGGTCTTGACCCATGACCCGGGATCGTGTCAGCCGCCTCGTCCATTTCGCCGTGGCCCTGGTAGGCCCCACGATTCACGCAATCGGGATGCCGGGTCAAGTCCCGCCTTCGTTCCGGCCCCTCGCGCGAGACCCCCGTGGAGGCCCGCTGACCGCCGGATTTCGTCCGGACCGTTGTCCAGGACTTGCAGGCCCCAGGCAACCTGTTCCAGTCTCTTGTGCATATCAAGACGTGGAGGAGCCGGCCATGCGTACGATCATCCTGACGACAGTTGTCTCTCTGATGCTGGGAACCGTGGCCTGGTCAGACGACGATATCGTCAGCCTCGAGGAGGCCGAGAGGTTGAGCGACGAGCGCCATGTGTTCATGAAGGAACTGGGCAAATCCATGCGCACCATCAAGGGATTCCTCTCCGGCCGCAACGATGCGGAGGAGGCGCTGGCGGCAGCCGGTGTCCTGAAGGACGCGGCCACTGCCATTCCACCGCTCTTTCCCCCGGGGACCGGCGTGGATGCCTTGCCCCGGACCGGCGCCCTCGATGCGATCTGGGAGAACTGGTCGGACTTCGAAATGGCGGCGCAGCTCCTGGGAGAACGGGCGGCCCTGCTCGAGACGGCGCTGGCGTCGGGAGATGGCGACTCACAGGCCGAGGCTTTCATGGCCCTTGGACGCGACGGTTGCGGCGGCTGTCACTCGGTCTTCCGCGCCGAGGATCACTGAACGCTATCCGGCGAGCGCCAGCACTCCGAGCACGGCTGAAGCTGCAACCGCGAGGGCGGCAAGGGCAAAGAGATCCGGGACGAGACGCGGGGCATGACGCTCCGCAGGAAGGTGCTTGCGGCCCGTCACCATGGGAATGATGAGGTTGTCGCGCTTGTAGAGCCAGTGGAAACCGACAGCCGCGACATGGAGGGCGACAAGCACGAGCAGGATATCGACCGTGACGGCGTGAACGCCCGAGGCGTTGCGTGCCGCTTCGTAGCTCACGACATGCGACAGCGGTCCTTCGTTCCATCCGTCGACATCCACCGCAAAGAGCCCGGACACCGTGTGGACGACGAGAACGAACAGCATCAGGGCAACGGACAGTCCTCCAAGGGGATTGTGACCGGTGTCGTGGCCGGGCCGTCGCTCACCAAGGGACTGCACATGGGCCATGATCTCGCCAACGGGCCGCAGAAAGTGGCGGAACCGGGCGGTATCGCTGCCCACGAACCCCCAGATGATCCGCGCCACGACAAGGATCAGCAAAGCCTGGCCGGCAATGATGTGGATATCGAACCTGCCACGGTCGCCGCTCACATAGCAGACGACGAAAAGGACGACGAGAACCCAGTGAAACACGCGCGTCGGGCGATCCCAGACGCGAACCTGTCGTCCGGGCTCCGGGTTCGCGCCCATCACGCCGATGGGCGTCCCGATGTCACCCGGAAGAGCCAGGTCCTGTGCCGGATCTCCGGTTCACCCCCGGGCATGGACTGGAACGGCTCGCTCACCGACACCTGCTGCCACAATCCGGCTCTTGCGAGTTCATCGAATTTCTCGATGAACCCGGGTGGAGTCTGGTCGTGACGCAAGGTGAAGCAGACGAGCCCTTCAGGCTTCACGATACGGACGATTTCATCGAACGAGGTCGGTGGCGCATGGCCGGGCGTGAAGACACCCGAACTGAGAACGGCATCATAGGCATTGTCGGGATAGTCCAGCGCTTCGCCGAGAACTCCGGTGCGCACCTCGCGGTAGACACCGCGGTCCCTCGCAACCTCCAGCATGCCCGCCGAGAGATCCATGGCGTCGACGTGGGTGAATCCCGCCCGTGCCGCTGCCAGTCCAACCATGCCGCTGCCGGCTCCGGCATCAAGGATCCTCGCATCGTCGCCAAGACGGGAACGCACGGCGTCGACAATGTACTCGTGACCGCGGTACCTCATTGCCCCGGATATTGTCGCGTCGTAGGTTTCGGCCCAGGAATCATAGATTCCACGCAGTTCGTCGAGATCCCCGCTCTCGTAGACCTTCTGCAGAATATCGAGTTTCACCATGTCCTGCCCCTCTCGCCGGGCACTATACACCGGCCACCGACCGTAGCACGATTGCGGCGTTTTCCAGGCCTCCAGGAACCGGACCATGCATGAACCCGTGATCTCGATGTCGCGCCGCACCCGCCGCACGCCATTCTCGTCACGTATCGAGGCGCAGGGTGTCGGCGGGTTCACCGTCTACAACCACATGCTCCTGCCGACGTTCTTCCGCGGGTTGGAGGAGGACTACCATCATCTCAAGCGGCATGTTCAGGTCTGGGATGTCACCTGCGAACAGCAGGTCGAGGTGGTGGGCCCGGACGCGGCCCGCCTCGTGCAGCTGATGACGCCGCGCGACCTTTCCCGGCTGGCTCCGGGTCGGTGCGCCTATGCGCCCCTGGTGGACGAGACGGGAGGCATGATCAACGATCCGGTCATTCTGCGGCTGGCGGACGACCGTTTCTGGATTTCCCTCGCCGATTCCGATGTTGCGCTGTGGGGCAAGGGCCTGGCCCTTGGCCTGGGTCTCGATGCGCGTGTCTTCGAGCCGGGTGTCGGACCCATCGCCGTACAGGGCCCCAAGGCCGACGACCTTCTCTCGAGAGTGCTAGGCGATCAGGTGCGCGACATCCGGTTCTTCGGCTTCGACGTGCTGCCCTTTGCCGACCATGCATTCGTGGTGGCGCGTTCGGGATGGTCCAAACAGGGCGGGTTCGAGATCTACATCGACGATGCTGCCACCGGACAGGCCCTCTGGGATGCGCTGTTCGCCGTCGGCGGGGACCTCCGCGTGGGGCCGGGCTGCCCAAATCTCATCGAGCGCATCGAGGGTGCCCTGCTCTCGCACGGCAACGACATGACGCTCGCCAACAATCCCTTCGAGTGTGCACTCGACCGTTTCGTGAACCTCGAATCACCCGTGGACTTCATCGGCCGCGACGCCCTTGAGCGCATCCGTGATTCGGGCGGTCCAGCGAGAATCATCCGTGGCATCAGGCTCGATGGCGCCGCAGTGCCCGCCTGCATCGAACCCTGGCCCGTGCTGCGCTCCGGCATACCGGCCGGGCAGGTGACATCCGCGGCCTGCTCGCCCGACCTTGCCACCAACATCGCCCTTGCCATGATGGAACGCGACGCCTGGGATCCGGGAACGCCGGTCTCGGTCGCGACTCCGGACGGCGACCGCGCCGGAGAGGTCACGACTCTGCCGTTCATCGGGCGTTGAGTTGTCGACGCTTCATGCCAGGCGATGTGCCTGAAAACCCCTGTGTCCCGTCACGGGAAAACGGCCGGCCATGTTTACGCCCTCTTGCTGGCACGAAGGTGCGCCAGGAAGAGGGCGAACAGCTCGCGTTCACACGTGACATCCATCTTGAAGTAGAGCCTCTTGCGCAGGTTCTTGACCGTGCCTTCGCTGATGCCGAGCACGTCCGCGATATGCACATTGCCAAGACCGGAAAAGCCAAGGCAACAGATCTGGTGTTCCCGTCTGCTCAACAAGCCTTCTCCGAAACTCACCAACGCGCTGTCAAGATCGTCGATGTGATGCGAATCGGCGCCAAACACCACGATCCATGCTGATGGCGACAGGGGGAAACAATCGAGTTTGGTCACCGTCGCCGGACCAATTATTGTCGGCACGATCGTGACATCGGACGCGGCGTGACAGCGCACCGCTTCGATGGTGGCGTCTTCGTGCCGTGGAACTGCCCGCAACGAGTCGGTCGCATAGGCGATCCGTCCTGAAGGCTCGACAATCGCCACTCCGCTGGAGTCAAGGCTGGCGTGATTCGTCGCCAAGCCATGGAGCAATTGTCGCCTGTGAGCGACATGAAGACGCCGGAGAGTCGGGAACAGACGTGTCAGGTATTCAACTTCGGTCCGGCGGTAGGCATCGCCGCGCTGAACGAAGACACCGATGGCCGAGCCCTTCAGGGCGGGAAACAGGAGCCCCAGTTCGTCGGCATAGCCCGTGACGCTGTAGAAGTTGGTGTGAACCACAAGGTCACGTACAAACGCTGCTAACCAATCAATTTACGCCCTACATACCCTCTCACCTATTCTACACACTATCAACAAGATGCGTGCCCTGTCAACGGCCTTGTGGCTCCTTCTCCTTGAGCGCAATACGTCAGTCTTACGTCACTCAAGAGTTGCATTTCCGGAAAATCCCGCAATCAACGGACCGCTCGTTGTAGGAACTTGTGCATCGCAAGCATCCGACATTGCTACCATGTGCATACCCATGGCAATATTGATCAGTTCAATCCAATCGGGCACTCCGACCCTTCCGATTGAGGTCAATGATGCCCAACCCTTACAGGACTCCTTCGAACATCGCCCGGAAGTCTTGACGGCTGAACTCAATCTGACCTCAAGACGTCTCACGCGGGCACCATCGCATAGACCTCAACCAGACCTCAACGAGAGCCGGACGCAACCATCCACCCTGACCTCAAGATGACCTCAGGAGCAACCATGACCGACGCCACAAGAAAGCAACGCACCGTGATGATGACCGACGCCGAATGGCAGGACCTGAAGGAGACCGCCGCGGCCGCCGGCATGCGCGTCTCGGCCTTCATCGTCCACCGCCTCGGCGCCGCCAGCGTCGACGCCGACCAACTCGATGCCGGCGACACCCTGGCCCGCATGGAACGCTCGCTCGTCCTTCTCGAGGAGATCGAGCGATTGCGCCTCATCGAGGATCCGGAGACCTGGAAGGCCATCAACGAGCGGGTCGAGACACGCCTCGCCCTGGAGCGGAGGCTAAGATGATGGCCGAAGACCGGGCCCGGCAACGCTCGTACTACTGTTCGGCGAAACAACAGGCGATCATCGCCAGGAGGGCGAAGAAGGCGGGCATGAGCCGCTCGGCCTTCATGGTCGCCTGCGCCCTTCACGACGATCCGGTTGGCACAGAGACGATGGCGGCGCCGGACGAACTCAGGGCCCTCCTCGATCATCTCCCGGCCTCGGCCGAGGTGGTCACACGCCTCATGGCCCCGGTGCCGGATCTCGGCATGTCCGTCGTCGACGCGCTCGAGTTTCTGTGCCGCCTGAAGGCGCCGGAGTCTGGTCCATGAAGCGCCGCCCGAAGAGACCGGGGAAGTACGCGCTCTCTTGCACCGACGAGGCCTGGGAGAGGATCTCCGCCCGGGCGTCGCGTGCCGGCATGCCGGTCTCGGCCTTCCTCGTGCGGGCCGCCCTGGCGGTCGATCCGACCCGTGCCAAAGTGGATGCCGCCCTTGCCCTGGAACAGCAGAAGACCATCGCCGAGGCCGCCCGGCGGATCGTCGCACATCTTCCGCCTGAGCCGTCGGAGACGGCGGTGCCGCTCTGGAAGAGCCTGCGCGACCGCCTTTCCTTCCTGGTGCGCATGGCGATGAACGACATGCTGGATGAGGGGCGCCGCGGCGATCTCGAACGCCACCTCGACCGCCAGTTCGGCGCCGGCGAGGGCGCGCGCCTGGTCGCCGCCTGGCTGGAGCGCACGGGGCGCGACGACATCCCGGAATAATCGCAGGCACGGGTCACATGGAGAACCCGCGGCTGCGGCCACGGCTTTGCGACCAGGACTGCCGGCGCTTCTCCTCCTCCTGGCGCTCTCGTTCCAGCCGCACGGAATCGTCCGGCTCGCCATGGGCCTTCCGTGTTTGCTCGAAGCGGCCGATCACATTCTCGAATGTCTGGCGCGTACTCCGGCCGTCGTGGAGAACCACACGGGTGTCCCGGTCGCCGCCGGTCAGAACCCTGCGGGCCTGTTTCTCGAGGCGCCGCGACTCGTCGTACCACTGTTCCCAAGCCATGCTCTGCTTCAACGGCAGGTCCTCGCGTCGTGCCCGCGCCCTGAGGAACGCCGTGTCGCCGGCGTGGCCCTTGAGATCGTCGAGGAGACCGTCGACCTTGCGCCGGGCTTCCATGAGGACCTGGTACTCGTTGATTTCGCCGTGGAGCGCGCTGCGCCGCGGGTCGTTCTCCCTGAGGCTGTCGCGGAAGCGCCGCATGTCGTTGACGATCCCGGCATAGTCTTTCGTCATGGCCGGATGCATGGCTGACCCGGCGTGATGAGCGTTGTCGTGGAGACGCAGCAGCAGCCATCCCGGCAGACAGTCGAGGCGGCTGCTGGCGGCAAGGTCACCCTTGACACGCCCGGCCACGCCGGTCTCGTCGACCTGCGCGATCACCGCCGCATCCATGGAATCGATGTCGGCCACAACCGCTTCGGCCGCGGCATGCCAGCGCTTCCAGGCCCTGTTGAACCGGCGGTCGAGGGGCCGGGACTTTCCGCCCTCGCGTTCCAGCAGGGAGCGCCGCATGGCGTCCACCTCGGCGGCGCGTTCGATCAGCTCTCCTGCCCGGTCGACGGCCCGCTCGTGTTCGGCCAGCTGTTCGAACGCCGGACGAAGATCGTCGAGCAGGATCGCGTGGCGCGGCAGACCGGTCTCCAGCGCCTTGATCTCCGCGGCCAGGGTCTCGCCCTGGGACCTGAGAAAGACGTGCGCATCGTGGACTCCGATGCGGGCGAGACGCCAGTGGACAAGAGCCTCGTCGACGCGTTCCTCGAAGGCGACGAGATCATCGAGGGCCGCCGTCGTCTCGAGGACCGCCGGATCCCTCGTCCCCGCCTCCGTCATGGCCCGCCAGGCGCCGATGACATGCCGCGTCTCGTGGCGCCAGATCCTGAGCTCGCTGACCGCGTTCTCCGCCTCGTGGCAGGCGCGGTAGTCGTCCAGGGCCCGCCCGATCTGCGCCGCCGCCTTCTCCCGCCTGACGATCCGCGCCTCGTGGCGGGCGAGTTCGTCGAGCGCCTGCCGGAGCGGCAACGGCAGCACCGCATGACGGGGAAGGCCGGCCTCGAGAGCCCGCAGGTCCCGGGCCAGGGCCTCGCCACCGGGCGCCCCAAAGGGAGGCGCCGCGCCGTCGACGATACTGGCGTGGAAGGCATCGTTCCACCGCGCCTGAAGCTCGCCGGCGCGTTCCTCGAAGGTGACGAGATCATCGAGGACCGCCGCCGCGTCCGCGACCACGGGGTCCCGTTCCTCCGGCGCCGTCGTCGCCTGCCAGACGCCGATGGCGTCCTCTGTCTCGGCGCGCCACTCCCCGATGCGGGAGGACGTCCTCATCGTGTCCATCTGACAGGCGCGATAGCGGTCGAGGCCCCGTGCGATCACCGCCGCCGCCTTCTCCCGCTCCGCGTTCCGGGCGATCGCCCTCTCGTGGCCGTCGAGGTCCGCGAGCGCCTGCCGAAGCTCGGGCAGCATCACGGCGTGGCCGGGGAGATCGACCTCCAGGGCGCGCAGGTCCCGGGCCAGGGCATCGCCGTCCGCCCCGGCGAACGGCCTGGCCGTCCCGTCATTGCCCCTGGCGTCGCGCAGTCTGCCGGCCACGTCGAGGGCGCGTTCCTCAAAGGCGACGATGTCCTTGAGGACCTCCACCGTTGCCGTCAATGCCGGATCCCTCTCGTCGGCCACCGTCATCGCCCGCCACGCGTCGATGGCAACGTTCACCTCGCCGCGCCACTCCCCGATGGCTGAGAGCCGGCCGGCCGTATCATCCGTCGCCGCGTGGCAGGCGCGATAGTCGTCGAGAGCCTGTGCGATGGCGGCCGCCGCAGCCTCCCGTTCCTCGTTTCGCGCCTGGTGGCGGGCGAGGATCGCGGTCAGTACCTCGGGCGGTTCCTCGCCCTCGGGCGGGTTGCCGGCAAGGCGGCGGACCCGCGCCAGCAGCGGAGCGTCTGCGCCCATGTCCACCGCCTCCATGCCCCGGGCGCGCGCCTCGTCCTCGAAAGCCGTCCAGTCGGCGATCGACGCCGCCACCTCGTCGTCATGATCGCAAGCCTCGCGGAGACGGAGCGTATCGTCGAGACCGCGTTGTTCGTGTACGCCATCACGGACGACCGCCCGCGGAAAGGCGTCGATGGCGGCCTCGGCCCGCTCCCGCCACGCAGCATAGCCCTCGGCTTCGTGGAGGGGTCCGCCCTGCGCCTTCTCCCTCAGCGCACGCCTTTCGCCCTTGACAGCGTGAAGCGCCTGTTCGGCCCGATCGAACCTGGCCAGGGTCTCGGCCGCGGCCCGCGCATCAGCCTCGTCATGCTCCCTGATCGTCGTGGTGATCATCTCCAGGAAGGAGTGGTGGCCCCAGGGGACCTCCTCCGGGCGCGGGGCGGTCTCCACAATGGCCTGGCCCCGGGCCATCAGCGCGTCGATCCCGGGAAGGAACGCCATCTCCTCGTCCGCCGCGTTGGCCGCTCTCGCATGAAGCCGCAGATCCCGGTCGAAGGCGCCGAGCTCGTCGTCGAAGACCACCAGCTCTTCGAGGAGATCGGCCTTGCCGGCGCCGTCGCCTCGCTCATCGCCCGTCTCGTCGCGCCATGCCGCCACCGTCGCCAGCGTCCTGTCGCGCCACGCATCGTGGCCTTCCGTGCCGGCAAGGGCGGAGTTCTCCTCCATGCGCGGATGGCGGGCGCGCTGCAGCAGGACCTCGCGTTCGGCAAGACGATCGTCGAGGTGACGTTCCAGGGTGGCGTGCACGATTTCCGCCGGGTCCTGCACCGCGCTCAGGCCTTGAGGCGTCATCCCGTCCTTCTCCGACATCGTCACAGGCGCGGAGTCCCGGAACTGGTGGCCGATCGCCTCGAGGGCCGAGAGCTCGTCGCCGGTCGCCGTCTCCAGGGCCTCCACCAGGCCGTCGCGGTCGTCGGTCAGCAGCACCGCGTTGTCGCGCGCCCGCGTCAGTTCGACGTAGAACGCCGCCTGGCCGGCGATGGCGCCCTGGTCGGCATCGAGAACCGCGATCACCTGGTCACAGGTGATCCCCTGGGCCGCATGGACCGTCGAAGTCCAGGCGTGGTCGATGAAGTGAAGCTGGGGATCGTCACAGGCCAGCTTGAGCGTGCGGCCGTCGGCCGTGCGGAGCTTGAGGGTCTTGGCGCCGATCCAGAGGATCCGCGCCTCCTCGCCGTTGATGAGCGCGCGGTCCCTGTCGTTGCGGGTCCAGCGGATCCGCTCGCCGGCCTGGAGTTCGATGGCCTCCGTCTCGAAGAGATCCACCCTGTAGCGCAGGTACTTCGACGGATCCGCCCGCCGGGTCTTGCCGTCGGGATGCTTGAGAAGAACCTTCCCGTCCTCGGACCCGATCACCTCGAAGATGTCGCCCGACTGCGCCTGGACGCCGTAGACCTGTGCATGGAACACCGCCACGTCGCCTTCGCGCCAGTTGGCGAGATCCCCTTTTTGGGCCCGCGTCAGGTGGAGATTGACGTAGCGCTCCACCTCGATCGTCCGACCGTGAAGACTCCCTTCGGCCTTGAGGCCCTCGCGGATGCTCCCGGTGATCTCGCGGCGCCGGGCGTGGGTGGGGGCCAGCACCTTCGTCGCCTCGCGGGAGTCGGCATCGAGGTCGAGCCACAGGGCCGCGGCTCCGGGTCCCATCTCTTGCGTGTCCATCTCCAGGACGCCGGGACCGAGTTCATCGATCGCAAGGTCCGGCTTGCCCTCGATCATGTGGAGCACCGCCGCCTTGAGACTCTCGTTGCGTTGCCGCAGCACCTCGTCCATCACCGCCGTCTCCATGCCGGCCTTCTGCAGCACCCTGAACGGCTGCCCGGCCTCCACCGACCGCAGCTGCGCGGAGTCGCCCACCAGGGCAACCCGGGCGATCCCCGTCACTTCGGCGATGCGTGCGAGGGCGTGCATCTGCGCCATGCTGACGAACGACGCCTCGTCCACCACCAGGAGCTTGCCTTCCAGGGCCTTGCGGGCCTTTGCCAGCGCCTTTTCATCGGCGCAGCCGTCGCCGACGTCACGGTAGCGGGTGAGGAACCACTGCAGCGTCTTCGTGCCGAGACCGGTCTCGCGCTGCAAGGTGCGGGCCGCGCTGCTCGAGGGCGCCACGGCGACGATCCTCTCAGGTCCCGCCAGTTCCACCACCTCTCTCAGCATCGTCGTCTTGCCGGTCCCGGCGTGACCCTGGACGCCCACGAGGTGATTCGACGACAAGAGCAGGGTGGCAACGGCTTCCCTCTGGCCGTCATTGAGAGCGCCGGCCGCGAGGTGGCGCTCGACGTCGTCGGCATCGATCTCGAAGAGGGCGGGAGCCCAGCTCTCCTTCTTCATCCAGGCGATGACGGCGCGCTCGGCCTTCACCGCGCGATCGGTGACGAAGGCGAGGTCGGAACGCGCCGCGGTGGCCTCGACGAGGTGACCCTCGCGCCTGAGCCGGGCGATGGCTGAATCGATCTCCGGCAAAGTCCACCGGCCCGGCGCCAGGACGAGAGCCCGCAGCATGTCCGCGGTGAAGACCGTGCGCCGCTCCTCGAGGTGCTCCACCGCCCTGCGCACCGCATGAAGCGCCGAGGGCGACTGCCGGTTCGCCGTCTCGCGGCGCTCCAGATGCCAGCGCTCGCGGTCGAGCCGGGTATGGGACGCGGGGCGGTTGCGGGAAACGCGCCGGTTGCGGGGTCCCAGTTCCGCCATGCGCGCCTGCCAGATGCGGTTCAGCTCCTCGCGTGACGGCTCGTCCTTGCGTTTGCGCGTGTAGAGCACCGCCTGCTGCATGACCGCGGCCGAGGCCGAATCGAGGTTGCGTTCCCTCGCCCAGGCCAGCGCCTCCGCCCGGCGGGTCGAGAAGGCCCTCAGCGTCGCCCGGTCGTAGCCGGCGATCTCGAAACCGGGCACGCTGCCCACCATGGTCTGCTCCGTGGCGTAGCCCAGTGCCTCCAGGCGGCGCTTGAGTTCACCGCGGTAGTGGGCGCCGATCAAGTGCTTCGCGCGTTCGATTTTGATGAAGTCGGCGCTTCGCCATTCGCCCTCGGCGTTCTGCGTCATGTTGGCGACGACGCTGTGCGTGTGGAGCTGGGGATCGAGGTTGCGGCTGGCGACGTGGCGGAAGGTGGCCGCCACCAGGCCATGGCCCTTGATGCGGGGACGCCTGCGCGTCGCCGGGTCCCAGCCCCGGGTCTCCAGCAGCTCGCTTTCGATGAAATCAAGGGTCGCCGTCACCGCCTCGTCGTGGGCGCGGATGATCCGCGCCGATGCCTTCGGGGCGGCGTGGACCAGGGCTTCGAGGGAAACGGATTTGGGCGCCGAGAAGGTGATGTCGAGACCTGGACGGTGCTCGTGTTTGCCGTTGCGCAGGCGTCCCAGGCGGGTGGTGGTGCCTGGGATGCGGCCGGAGAGGACCTCCTCGAAGCGCTTGGGTTTGACGGGACCGTGGAGGCCGAGGGCCTCGACGCCGGCGCCGTGCCAGCGGCTCGCCTTGCGGTGCTCCGGGTCATCTTTGGCATAGTAGCCATCGGCCTCGAAGTAGTGGACCGTCGAGGCCGCTTCGCTGAGGCGGGTGACCGTGGCGACCATCGAAAACCAACACCGTCATTCAAGCATGCGCAGCAAACTGCGCAAAACGACAACCATAAGCCCAACATCGGCCGTCAATCCTACCGCCTCGATCTTCTCCACACTGGCACCTCCCGAACTCGAAATTGCTGGAACAGATTTTGCCTCGCAATCCTGACTTCCGGCCAACCCGATCATGTCAGGGACTGCTGGTCCTCACAAGGGAGGCGGACTACTCTGGAACGGTCGCTCACGATGGCGTTCGCAATGGACAAGCCTGCTGTTGGCAACCGGTTCCTCGATGCTTGTGGAATTGATCACTGGCTCGAGTGCCCGGGCTCCATCGATCTGGCTCATGGTCACGAGAACCCGGACAGCCAGAACACGTCACTGAGTGAAGCGGCGCATATCCTGGCTGCACATTGTCTGCGGAACAATGAAGCTCCGTACTCCCTGATGGGCGGTGTCGTGAAGGAGGGCAAGGTCGTTCAGATTGCACGATCGCGTATGGGGAGGATCGTGCAAGGCAGACTCACGGAGGGCGACGGACATTTGATCGATGCCGCCATGGCAATGTCCGTGCAGGAGTATCTCGATCATGTCGAGAACGATGCAGATGATGACCCCGCCTGCGTAACGTGGATCGAACATCGGTTCCATTGCCCGGACATCCATGAACAACTCCGCGGAACCTGCGATCATGCCGTTTACCATCCGAACCTGCGGTGGCTGCACGTCCGGGACTACAGGCACGGCACAGGGAACATGGCGACCGCCAGGGACAATCCGCACTTGCTGTACAACGCCGTTGGCATGCTGCACTCGCAAGACCTTTGGGAAGACGTAAATGCCGTGACGGTCGCAATCAGCCAGCCGAGGAAAGCTGACCCGGACAGAGCGAACACTCGTTGCACCTACTCTCTCAAGGAAATCGTGCGATGGATGGTGGAGGTTCTGATCCCGGGCATGGAGCGGGCCACGGTATCACGTGATACCAATGCCGGAGATCACTGCAGACATTGTCCGGCCCGTTTCGGAGCCTGCCCTGCGCTAATGGAAGCCATGGATGAATTGGAGGAAATGATGTCAGCATCCCGACTTACCGCTGATCAACTCGGTCGCCGCCTTGCACTGTTCGAGCTTGCCAAGACTATCAACAAGGCTGACCGGGAGATCGCACTGGCCCGACTCAAGAAGGGCAACGAGGTTCCGGGCTGGAAGCTGGTCAATGGCAACTCAAACCGTGTTTGGAAAGAAGGTGCTCAACGAGCTCTTGATATGACGTATGGGACTCTGGCCATGAAGGACCCGGAATACAAGTCGCCGTCGGAAATAGCCAAAATGCCGGAAGGAGACAAGTTTGTGAGGCGCTGGGCCTTCAGGCCTCCTCCTGCTTTGACCATTGCAAAGACGATCGACTATCGTCGCCGGCCTGCTGAAGCGAAGGCAAGTGCAAACAACATGCTTGAGAAGCTATTCAATAGAGAAAGTTGAAGGCGACTCAATGCAAATTTTGTTTCAGCTTCCTTGACAAACTCGAGGCATTATACAATCATGCAAAGTGCGATGCGCATGAATGTTGACTTGTCGCAATACATCGTCGGTTCATTGGCAATGATCGACGCAAGGCATAAGGCCGAATTCGTAAACAGAAAAGCGTATCGTTGAGAAAACTGTTAGGCATGCCAGACAGCCTTCTGGGATGTACGGGACAATTGCAAGCGACAAGCAACATTCCGAAGGTGAAAACTATGGAAGAAGTGTGGAAGGTCGCTTGCAGTGATGGCGACAAGGAATTGTGGACGACAGAGGTCCACCTAACAGGGCAAGATACTCGAATGTTGCTGAAGTTTCTGCTTTGCAGAACTCTGGCCGATCACGAGATAATCGAAGCAGTCGCAGGAAGCAGAGACGACCTTCTCGAAGTCCGAGAAGAGCATGGCCGTCTGTTCACGGCAGCCTCCACTCTGCTGCACTACACCGCCCGGAAGGCAAAACCTCCTGCATGATTGCGCTCATTGTTGCTTTGGCTACCGCAACCATCTGTGCGTCTTTGGGTATGGATCTGGTTTTTTGGATTGGCAGGTTATCGAAGTGCCATACAAGTTCCAAAAGCATGGCGCGATGCATACCATGGATAGCAATTGTGGATGAGGATGAGGGTATGGACACAACACTTCACGGGATTCACGGGGCAGCGGATATCAACGCTGTCCAAAACGCCATGACTAGGCTTCAACCGACCGCAGGAGACTGCCACCAAGTTGCGTTGTTCCATGGCAGACCCACTTGCCGCGTCATTAAGAGGCTATCCTGCCTGACATCGAACACTTCCACTTCCGTTCAAGCAAGGACTTTGAAGTTTTCGGTGTGCGACATGTTCCAGCCTTGCAGCGTGATTCGGCAATGCCGTCGTGTGTGGTCGTCCACTCCATTGCTTTCGCACGACACCATGACTTGCCAAGATTGCATCACCAATGGTGCACTGTAAACATGAGAACATAGAGGATGAATACAACGACCGCTACAGTCACACTGAGGGCTACGCGCCAAGGGCTATTGGTCGGGGGTGGCCAATTTGAGCCATTCTTTGTCATCGCGCTTTCCGCTTGTAGTCAACGTCGGGGAAGGAACGCCATCAGTCAATGTCCAATGCAGGTAGTAAACTGACTTCATTCTGGGTCTCTATGCTTACGCTGATAACTCGGAGGAACAGGTTGAGTGGGTATCGGGGATCGCCAACTGTCTCGACAGCGTACCCGTTGGCATCGCTCACAATACCGCTCGCCTTGTCGGTCTTCACGCACTGACGTTCCATAACCCAGGACAATGCTGGCTTTCCGTTGATGACGTACTCCCACGCTGCGCCAGGCACATCACGGATTGTGATGTGTGAATTGTAGATCACCGTCGAACGATCCTTGTTCATCCCCGTGCCAGGATGCCGCATCCTGGTTACTCGGTAGGTCGCTTCCGGAGCATCCATCAGAAGTTGGCCACCGGTGTCGATTGTCGCTGGATACGGCACAACGGCCTCGTAGTTCACATGTAGCTCACCGAGACGCTTTCCCGCATCACGGAACGCACGATAGTCTTCCGTCGACTTGACACACGGGATGCGTGGCAATTCCTTGGTGAGATTGGCCGCATAACGGCAGCGAAAGTCCTCTGAATGGAGCAACCCGTAGATGTAGTGGAAGATGTCTTCACGCGTGACAGCCTCGGACGGATAGGCATCGCGAAACATCTTCAGCCCGTAGTTTGTGATGGCATTTCGACGACTGTACTCACCGCCCTCGTCATCAGGGAGGAAGCCCTGCGCCGCATTCTCGTCTTCAACTCGTTCGTAGAGCCAGAACGGAAAGCACTGGCCGGTATCAACCGTGTGCAGGTTTGGCAACGCATCCATCATCAACGCAGAAAAGCCGGATCGTCCTCCCTTGCCCGTTACGGCAATCACCCTGTTGGGAAGTTCCCCGTTCGGGAAAATGCGCGGCATTTGATTGACGACTTCGTTGAAGCGGCGACTGTAATACTGCCATTGCTTTGTGAAGGGGCGATACATGCATGGTACGAATATGCCATCTTCCTTCTGAAGCTTCTTCTCTCGTCGAATGTCCTGTTTGAGAGAACGAGTCCAGCTGATTTTTCTCGTATCAATCGTTATGAAATCGTCGATTGAAGGAAGCCTTCTGGCATTGGCCTCCACATCCTGTTTCGTCGCCCGCCAGCGCGATAGTTCGCTGTTGTAAAAGGAGATTGTTGCCTCAATGTTCCTAGCCAATTCGGTCCGAGAGGGGTTTATGCACCAAGGGTCCCGATTGGTAACTACGCCAAGGGAGAAGCTGTCGAACAGGACACGTCTGCTCCTATCCTTCTTGTCGCCCAACTTCGTATAGGCGTCGAAGTTCTGATCGCGTTGGTCCAACCAGTCGCCGTGAGCGTCTGGAGTAATCCGATCCCATCCGCAAATCTGCTTGATTCCCCTTATGCTGCCGAGAGACTTTACAGTATCGAGCTTCCGCTTCCTATCAAGACCGTTTCCGATGTCATGGAACAGGATACGTCCCTGCTCTACCGCATCGGGGTTCTTGACGAACACCGTGATCGCAACACCAGTCATACTGTCTTGTCGAAACACGTTCTCGCCTTCGCCCGCGCGTCCGCCAGACAGCATATTCTTGCGGATGTCGCCCCGAAGGTGGAAAACGTGTACGCTTGCGAACTCGTCTACTAGACACTTGCGTAGACCGTCGGCAAATGCACGTTCGATCCATGCGCTACCGGTAACATACGCCATAGCCCCGGCGTTGCCGAGTCGGTCGCTGCCCCAACGGATCGCACGGATGTAGCTGTCATACAAGTTCTGCAACAGTGAGGCATTCGAGCGTTTGGCATAAGTACTCCTTATTCTCTGATCCAGTAATGTGTATTGAACGTTCTTGGCGTTGTCGTTCTGACTCTTCTGGCCGACCGAATAGGGCGGATTTCCGACAATCACCCGTATGTCGGTTTCCTTCTGCCGTTTCCTCTGATCAGAGTTGTCCGGCATGTAGAATGAGAACTCGTCGTCGCCTTCATGCAGAGCGAAGGTGTCGGTCAAGCAAATGCCTTTGTAGGGCAGATAGTCATCACGATCGGTAATCGAGTGAAAAACCGTCTCGATGTTGATGGCCGCGATGTAGTACGCGAGGAGGACAATCTCGTTCGCATGGATCTCCTCCCGATACTTGCGTTCAAGATCCTCGGGCGCGATCAGCCCCGACTGCAGAAGTCGGGTGATGAAGGTGCCGGTGCCGACGAACGGATCGAGGATGTGGACGCCGTCGGATCCAAGCGTCTGCCCGAACTCGTCTTCCAAGACCTCGTTGACCGAGCGAATGATGAAGTCCACGATTTCAATCGGCGTGTAGACGATACCGAGCATCTGCGTGGTACGGGGAAACGCGCCCCGGAAGAACTTGTCGTAGAGTTCGACGATCAGGTTCTGTCTCGCCAGGGGATCGGTGATGCCGGCCGCGCGCCGCCTCACCGAGGCATAGAACCCCTCGAGCGCCTTTGCCTCGCGTTCGACCTGTGCTTCGTCGATCACCGAGAGCACCTCCGTCATCGCCGCCGATACGGGGTTCCTGTCGACGAAGGCATGGTCCTTGAACAGTGCGTCGAACACAGGCCGCGTGATCAGGTGCTGAGCCAGCATCTCGATGGCATCCTGCTCCGTGATGGACTCATTGAGGTCATCGCGGAGTTCACACAGGAAATCCTGAAAGAACTGCCGAGCATCAGTGTCCGGCTGACTGACGAGGCTCGAGATTCGCGTGACATGGCGTTCCGCGATGCCTGCAACGTCCTTTGCCCAGTCTTCCCAGTAGTCGCGCGTGCCGCACCTCTCAACGATCTTGGCCATCACGGCGCGTGAAAAGCTGTCGATGACCAGCGGCAACGGCTGCTGCGGGTCGCCGGTGTCGTCGTTGCCTCCTCCGCCCCGACCTATTCCCGAACCCCTGGTCCTTGTTCGCGTTGGCAGATCGTCGATCGTCGCTGTCACCGACTGAAGTTCGATATCTATCGTTGATGGTCTGCCATCGACGATGGTGATTCGGCTGCTGACATCCTGGCCAAGGCCACCCTGGTTGATCACCGCGTCCAATCTGTCGTCATGGGCGCGAAGGGCGTTCAGGATCTGCCAGACGACCCTGTACTTCTCGTTGTCGTTCAGAGCCTGGTCCGCCGCAACACCCGGCGGAATGCCGACCGGGAGAATGACGTAGCCCATGTCCTTGTCGGGCGTCTTGCGCATCACCCTGCCAACAGCCTGCACAACATCAATCTGGCTCTTGCGCGGATGGAGAAACATGATCGCGTCGAGGGCCGGGACATCGACGCCCTCGGTCAGGCATCGCGCATTGCTCAGGATCCGGCAGACATTGGTGTCGGCGTTCTCCTCGAGCCAGTCGAGACGATGACCGCGCTCGCGGGCGTTGTAGGTTCCGTCAACATGGCGGACTTCACACATGAGTCCGGTCTCGTCGTCGCCTTCCGTCCGGTACTCGGCAACGACCTGTTCAAACTCGTCCCGAACCAGTTTCGAACTATCGATGCTCCGGCAGAAGGCCAGGGCACGACGCATCGGATCGGGGGCATCGGAAACCTCTGTCAATCCTGCCTTCGACAGAGCCTTCCAGCATCCGACGATCTTCGTCGCGTCATCAAGGACCAGTTCACTGTGCTCGTCGGTCAGGCGCTTCTGGACGGCTGTGCTGACAACACCCTCGTCCATGACCAGGACGATCACCCTGTAGTCGCTGAGAATACCGCTCTCGACGGCCCTCGCGAAACCGTGGTGGAAGAGGACCTCGCCGTAGAGGTCGGGATCGTCCATTGAGGCCAGCACGGCATCGACCTTGGTCGCCTTCGTCTTGGCGTTGTCGCCGTAGATCCGGGGTGTGGCCGTCATGTAGAGCCTCCTGCGGCCCCGGATGACTTCGTTGTCGTGCACCTTCACGAAATTGGAGTGATCCTCGCCGGCGAACGTGACACCGGTGGTGCGGTGGGCTTCATCACAGATGATGAGATCGAACTCCGCAAGGTCGTGCTGAGCCTGCGCACTCGCCACCGTGGAAATCGAGTGATACGTCGCAAAGACCACATGCATCGAACCGGCGTCCGAATGACTGACCGCTCTTGCGAGCAAGTCGGCCCGGGTCGTGGCCGGGAAGGCGAGATCGGTCACTTCCAGTTCGGCCACATCGTCCCTGCTGCGCCGCCGTTTGCCTACCTTGGTGTCCGAACAGACCGCGAAGGCTACCAGGGGCTGGACGGCGTCGACGCACCACTCGCGCACCGTCTGCGCCATGAGGGCCAGAGACGGAACCAGGACCAGGACATGCCCGCCAGTTCCCACCATCTCTTCCGCGATGCGCAGGGCGGTCAGGGTCTTTCCCGTGCCGCATGCCATGATGAGCTTGCCCCGACCGGCGGTCGACAAGCCTTCCAGCACCGCGTCAACGGCCTCCGTCTGGTCGGGACGCAGGGTCTTCGGCTCGGGCCGGACCATTTCGCCCGCCGCCGCGAACGCGGACCAATCCACCGCGCTCTCCTGGAGGTCGCGCAGACCGATCCGCCGGATCGGGATCGTCTGACCCTGCAACATGGACTCGGCTTTGGGGCTCCAGGGCACGTCCGTGGTCTCAACGATCAGGCGTTCGGCAAACATCTCCTTGCCGGACGCCGACACGAAACTGTCTATGTCTTCTTTGCGGATCGTCCTGTTACGATCGAAGAACTTGCACTGGATGGCAATCAGTTCACCATCGTGTCGTGTTCCTACAAGGTCGACTCCAACATCACTTCGATCCTGCTTCTGGCGTCGTGCCCAGTCGGACCAGAGGTCGACGCGCCCGAAAGACTGGGCCTGCACCGGATCCATAACCAACCAAGCGGCCACCAGTTTCTCGAACGCTGTGCCCTTGTCGCGTTCGCTCAGGGCATTGGCTCGGTAGGTCTCGAGAAGATGGTCCAGTGCATTCATGGGTGACACGCCACAAGGGTAGAGCGGAACCTATACCACAGACATGCTGAATGACGGCATGGATCCGTCAAAGTCGTGCGCAGTCTCCCAGCATCCCGAAAAGTTCCTCTCCGATCCGCTCCGCAGCAGTTTCTGTTTCACGATCACATGTGTGAGGGCAACGCAGGGCCATTTGCATCTGGCAATGACCAAGAAGGCCAGCGACGACGGGAAGCGGCGCTCCCTGAATGACCGTATGGCAGCCAAGTGTTTGGAGGAGATTGCCCGGGATGCCAAACATCGGAACGGAGATTATCCGCTTGACTCAGCGAAAACCATCAATCTAGCCTAACTTCCAGCCGCATCTTGAGCCAGAGAATTCGGATATCAGGCCGGTAAACCACGGACGGAAGCGGGGAGAGGAAGGCTATGAAGAGCATGATCGCGGCCCTCACGATGTGTGGATTGATGCTCGCAGGGTGCGGCAACGGCACGGTGACAGGGACTATTAGGTTGAGCCCGGAGGGAGACCCGAGTGGGGAATTCAGCTTCACAGTACCTCTAACCACCCTGTCTCTGTCTCCAGGCCAGCTACAGCCTCGTTTAGGCGCTGTATGCCAGGCCCTCTTCGATGACCAAACCGCTATATTCGTGCCATCTTCCGATGATCCTTGGAATGGTACTTGCGAATTTTCGCAATGACAGACGACACGGCACGATCAGAAGCGGCGGAAGAGCTCCCGCAAGCGACTCTATCCGGACTCATAGAAATCGAGTCTCGCGCATTCCTTGTGCTTCAAGCGAATATCGAGGGTCGAGACCACAGAGTTTCGCTAGACTTAAGTGCCATTCCCAAGACCGACTCTTCAAGTCCGGCGGAGGTAGTGGAGCTTCGCGCAATTCGGAAGCAACTCTCGGACATTGCGGTCTATCTTGCGGGGATACAATCCGCCTTGCAGCGGCCGCAAAGTCGATAATCTCGGCACTGGACACGGCGAGACGCTCCGGCCAGAAGACTCCAACCGAAGGTGCTCTCTGCAATCGCCCCGCGCTGGCCGTCAAACCTGCGGGGCGTTGCGCTTTCTAGTAGGGTCGCACCTCTCCTCGGCGACCGTGAGCGAACAACACCGTTGTCTGACATCAAACTCTCCCTTCGCGCGTGCGACAAAACGCCAAGGGATATCGCCAGTGTTCAGAGGCTCAAGACCGTCCTGGAATGACCGGATACAGCTGCGCTAACTCGTGCCACGGACCATTGCGCTGGACGATGTGCCAATTTTCGACCTCGACAGTCCCGTGAGCCATCAGTATCTCCGTGGATGCTGGACACGTTACTCAGTCGCAGGTCGGGAGCACGTAGGGCAGCGGTGCATTTTCACAGCGAGTTGATCTCCTCCAAGTCGGCTACAGTGCGATTTGAAGTCAGTCGGCGGACTGTCTGCGCTTCCACGTTGAACAGAATGGTTGGTTTCGGACTGGGTTCGCAGTGAATGGATGTCCAGAGAATACAGGCAGGACTTCACTCGTAGGCCGGTATCTTTGAACCTTGCGGGACTCTTCAACTTCGGAGCAGTTAGCGCGGACGGCGAAATCGTCGCCACCATATTGACGAGCGGCTCGAAGACGGCAGGCGGCAAGCACGCTGTTGGCAACATCAACAAGGCTAGATCCCATATCTACTTTCTTCTTCTAGCGGATGCTCGGAAGAAGATTGTGATCTTTACTAAACACGACATGTACGAACGATGGCTGGAAGAAGCCGAGGATTGCCGTGTCCCGGATTCTGTGGAGTTTGCGCATGTGGAGATTCCGCAAGATATCAGTATCAAACTGCATGCATCACGATCAGTTGCCTCGCAGGAAATCACGCCTAGATGGAGCCGATTATTCTACCGGTCGCGAAATAGTAAACAACACTCCGATACTAAGCAATGCACTCGAGCAACACAGGGCCGGGCCAACCCATCGTTACCTTCCGCATCCCTTCGTCGCGAAACATGGTCAGTTCCTCGTGATCCTTGTGCGTCAAGCGGGTAATGTCGCCGTGCGGCATCGCATGCCGATCGTCAATGATGGGCCTGTACTGCACATAAGCGATCCACTGATACATCTCGCTCGACCGATACCATTTCACAGGCAGTTAGGCTATTGGTTCAGTGCGATGGTCGTCAGAGAGCAGGAGCACTCCAGCGAGATCATTCATTCGAAGGCACGCCGATGCCCCTCTGGCACGACCGCTAGCCGCGAAAATCACTTGGCAGTCAGAACCAGTACGAATACCGCGCAAGGTAGCCGCCAGTATCATGCGCTAGGTGCAATTGCCAACTTCATCCAACAACTTCTGCAATTGTTCGACCGTGACACACAGAGAGCATAGTTTCTTCGACTTGACGTCGCCGTTCTCATCCTCAGTTTGCGTCATCACGTCGAGCCATATGGGCGTGCCGTGTTTGAGCGGCTGCTGACTGGGTTTTCCGAAGCGCAACCAACGGTTCGAGTGGATGCAGAGAACACTTCGCTTTCCCCTGCGATTTTTCTCGCGTACCCAGGAATCGATAGGAAACCTCTTGATGTTCACGTCCATTCATTCCAAGCTTGGGACCCGTCCCGATAGACCACGGTATCGTTCGTGGCGCTCTCTGTCGCCGACAAAATGATCATCTGGCCGTCAGTGTAGGTGGTCGGGGTTGTCGTGGGATGTCCCTTGCCTTTGGCATCATGTAAGTCACGGCGGATCGTATGTCGAAGGCCTATTGATTGTTTTGCCGTCATGTGTGACTGTTGCGGGTAGAAGAGAATTTTGCAATTTTCCTTTGGAAATGGAGAATCTTGCAGTGGTGTTGCGGTTCATTCGACCGGGTGGAGCTACAACGTCAATTAGTTTGCCTGTGGTTTCACTTCGAGCCAAAACAACCGCCTTGTTTAGGTCGGTATCAGCGGAGATCACCAGTGCTCTGTCAAACCTGTCCTTCAGGGCATCCGCCATGAGGTGAACTCCGATGTTTACGTCGGTTTCCTTTTCCTCATGTGTCGTGTAAAGCCTGTTGCAGACCCGACACCGCAATGTTTTTTCTTGAAACGTCCTTCTATAACTTCGACGCCGTGGGCCTGCAGCGCAGCAACATAGCGCTGCTGACGGCGGTAGGAAGCAGGCTTCCAAGTAGCGTAGGCCGAAAAGTACTTGACTGCCGTAACGGTCTCGCCTTCACGTACCAAGGTCTCCGACAGAGCCCAGAGGTTCAGCCACTTCAGGTGATCTTCGCCCAACGCGTCTAGCGCGTGGTACAGGTTGAACCCGTCCACATACACCGACACCCGCTTTTCCGGCATAAAGCAACCTCAGAAATAGAAAGCCGCTCCCGAGGGAGCGGCCTATCCGAGGCCGCGAACAACCCCGGTTGGATGTGAACTACTTACACTCTGTGAAGCCGTGTTGCAACCCCAAAATACCAATGAGTGATCGGAGCCTCTGCCCGCCGGCCTTGCGTAGGTCAGCTTCCGAGCAGATTCGAAATCACCGTCCCAACCCTCTCGGCCGCAGCCTCGGCCTCCCGGTCGCCCGTGTGAGCGTAACGAAGGGTCATTGTCGTCTGCGAGTGACCAAGTAGTTTTGCCACGACGGGAAGCGGCGTTCCTTGCATGACGGCATGGCTGGCATATGTGTGTCTCAGATCGTGGAGACGGACATCCTCCAGACCCGCCTCCTCGCGAAGCCGATACCATATCGGGAGTTCGTTGTGGATCGGTCGATTGCCATCACCCTTCGGCGATGGGAACAGAAACTCCGTTCCTCCTGTCATCCTGCGTTCGATGATGGCCCGGGCCTCACCGTTCAGGAACACGGTTCTGGGGCCGGTCTTGCTGTCATGAAGCCGGAGACAGAGTCCGGCCACCTCGTCCCGACGCAGGCGGACAATCTCGCCTTTGCGGCAGCCTGTCAGCAGGAGGAGACGGATGATATCGATTTGCGGGCGTTGGGATGCCCGTGTTGATTCGGAACGTTCGTGGCGGTCGAGTACCTTGTGCAGCCTCTCGAGTTCTTCCCGGGAAAGGAAGCGTGTGATCTTCCTTCCCGGGTTCGACTTGATGCGTCGGGCCGGATTGGAGGGGACATGTCCGCAGGCGAGCGCGTGATTGAGGATGTGGCGAAGGGTTTGCAGAGAGAGATTGGCGGTACCCGGAGCAGTTCTGCTGCAGTCGTCGAACCACCGGTGAATCATCATCGGCGTGATACGGTCGAGGCGCCGGTCGCCAAACTCGGGAAGCAGTCGGCCTCGAACCAGCCTGTCGCGCAAGCTGATCGTTGTCGGCTTGCAGCGGTGAACCCAGGATTCCCGCCACGGGCCGGCGACGAAGTCCCGGAAGAGCGGGGCACTCCTCTTCTCCGTAACGCCGCCTGACAGTTGCACAAGGCTCTCGGCGCGGGCGTCCTCGACCGCCTTGAACGCCGCCGGTCCCAGCGACACCTTCCGTCCGTCCACGAAGTGGACATAGGCGCAGCCGCCGGAGGGATGCACCCGCACTCCCAGCGAGGGTACCACGGTATCGCGGACCGTGTATTCGCGAGGACCGGGTTTGAGACGCCGGATCAGTGCATCGGTCAGTTTTGTCCGGCGGTTCATGAAGGTACTCCTGCAAGCAACGATCCCATCGCCTCGGCCGCCTTGGCCACTGCGTCATCCGCAAGGTGAATGTATTTCAACGTCGTGCCGGGATCGTTGTGGCCGAGGAGTCGGCCGACGGTGAGAATGTTCTCTCCCGTCATGACGGCAACGCTGGCGTATGTGTGGCGAAGATCGTGGAGCCTGACATCGTGCAGACCGGCCGCAGAGCGGAGATCTCCCCAGAAATCACTGACAGAAGACACATCGACAGACTTGCCGCACCGGGTCGACGGAAAGATCCAGGCAGACGTCCGAGGTTGCTGGTCCAGGATCGCCCGTGCCGGGGTGCTCAGCCAGACCATGCGCGGCCCTGTCTTGGAATCGTCGAGGTGGAGGTGACCATCTCGGTATTCCTTCCACCGCAATGTCACGATCTCCCTTCGGCGGCACCCGGTCAGCAGCAGGAGGCGGACGATGGCGACATACATCGCGTGGTCGTCCTCGTGTTGTGCCAGAACTCTTCCGAGCCGATGAACTTCCTCTTGCGACAAGAAACGCTCCCGCCCTCTACGCCTGTAGCGCCGGATGCCACGGCAGGGATTGCTGTCTTCAGGCCGGTACCCGTACGTCTCGGCACAGGTCATGATGACGGAAAGGACTGGCATGGAGCGGTCGGCCGCCACCGGCGTGTCATGGAGAGAAGCGAACCACTCCCTGACATCCGCAGCCGCGATGTCCGCAATCGGTCGTCCCCGGAACCACGGCAGAATCTGCCTGGCGAGGTAGTACCGGTTGACCTTGAGCGTCCCGGGCTTCCAGTTCCTCCCGTAACGGCGGAAGACCTCTTCAGCCACCTCCTCGAAGAGGTTGTGCTCCGATTCTGCCGAAGTGCCGTTTCTATTGGCTGCCAGCATGGACCGGGCCCTGGCCCTGGCATCCTCCACGCTCAGGGATGCGGCATCGCCGATGATCTTCCAGACCCTCCTTCCGTCGTGCTGGCCGTGGATGAAGAAGCACTTGCGCCCAGTTGGATAAATGCGGACACCGAAACCTCTGAGGTCTGCGTCACGGATGTCCCGGACAGTCTTGCGTGGTCGAAGCGCCTTGATGCGTGCCTCGGTGAGTCGTGTCTTGGCCATGGATTCCCTCTCGCCATGAGTTGCAGATGCGGGAGAATCCGTGCGGAAACATCCCGTAGTTGCACTGGAGAGAGGAAAATATTGTCGTTATTTCCACCGTTTAGCACCGCAGGTGCGTAAGCTGGTGTAGTAGCCACCCTCATCGTAGTCCGGTGGCTGGACATCGCGCAGCCGGCGCAATCCTGGCCGATGGGTCATGCGCCAATCGCGATAGAAGGGATCGTAGGGACAGAACCTGCGATAGAGACGGCGCAGGCGCTCCGGCGTGTGTTCGTCGACGACGTATTCGGGTCGACCGCCCGCAGGGTAGTGAATGACCTGGCAGTCGTCGGACGCTACCGTCTCGAACACCCCACGCATGACGTCGCAATAGAATGATCTGGTTCCGATCGAACCGGCAACTTCCATCAGCATGTCGGTGATGGACTGCATGGAGCAATCATAGCGCCGATTGCCGTGTGTCCCAAATGGGACAATTGAACCTTGTGGTCAGCCAAACCGATACTGGTCGGCAGTCGTGGGCCCAGTTCCCACGCAGACACGCGACGACAAACATAAGGAGGCTACCGTGAAACATCCCCTAGTTGCGCTGAACCGACGCAACGTGTTGGCCGGGTTGACGGCGGCAGGCGTCGTTCCGACGTTCCACCTTGCCTCGATCAGCCGCGGCGTGCGGGCCGATGAAGGCCAGGCCACCTACTTCGGATGGGCCGGCTACGATGACGAGAACCTCTGGCAGGCCTATGTCGAACAGGAAGGCGCTGCTCCGGAGTTCACGTTCTGGGGCGACGAGGAAGAGGGCATCGCCAAGATGCGTGCGGGCTTCAAACCCGATGTGGTGTTTCCCTGCAATTACAGCATCAAGAAGTGGGTCGATTCGGGCCTGCTCCAGCCTGTCGATGTCTCGCGCCTTTCCAACTGGGACGACATCATTCCGGCATTGAAGGACGTTCCTGGAAGCACCATCGATGGCGACCACTACTGGGTGCCGGTGGACTGGGGTCTCACCTCAATTCTCTACCGAACCGATCTCGCTCCGGAGTATGTCGACGACGAATCCTGGATGATTCTCTGGGACCCCAAGTACAGGAACCAGGTGGCGGCATTCGACAGTCTCGTTGATGGCGTTGTCATCGCCGGAATCGTTGCGGGTCTCGACAACCCGTTCGATTACTCCACGCAGGAGGCTCTCGACACGATCCGTCCCTATCTCGAGGATCTGACCGCCAACCTGCGCTACTACTCGAACGACTACACGAGCATGGAGCAGGGTCTGGCAAGCGGCGAACTGGTCGCCGCCACGACCTGGAACGAGTCGGTCGTCCGTCTCAAGAGCGAGGGTCTTCCGGTTGCGTTCATGAACCCGAAGGAAGGCGCCATGACCTGGGTCTGTGGCCTGTCGATTGCGACGGACAGTCCATACCCTGACAAGGCCCACGCGTTGATCAACGCCTTTCTCGATCCGCGCTCGCGCGCATACGAGATGGAGGTCTTCGGTTACGGTGCCGCCACGCAGTCGGCCTTCGAACTCGTGAGCGAAGATGTACTTGCGGCGCTCGGTCTCTCGAAGAACCCCCAGGAGATACTCGCTGCGGGAATCTATCAGCAGCCGATTCAGGGCGAGTCCGATCTCCAGACACTTTTCGAGGAAGTCAAGGCGGGACTGTGACGTGCGCCGGGGCGGTGGTCATCCAAGGCTGCCGCCCCGTTGATCCTGGACGGGAACTGACGACATGACGCAACGCGACCCACGATACGACATACTATTCGAGGAGGTCCGGATCGGGCCGGTCACGGCCCCCAATCGCTTTGTTCAGGTGCCCCATTGCACCGGCATGAGCGACTGGGCTCCTGAAGCTGTTGCCCGCATGCGCGAGATCAAGGCGGAAGGCGGCTGGGGAATCGTTTCAACCGAGCTTGCGGAAGTCGGACCCGAATCCGAGTTCTGGCCCTATCCGTCCCTCCATCTCTGGCATGACGACCATATCGCCTCGATTGCCAGGATTGCCGACGCCATTCATCGCCACGGCGCCCTTGCCGCAGTCGAACTGGGGCACCTTGGGTTGGCTTCCGGAAACCGGGCGAACCGTCTCGCTGTGCTGGCGCCGGCGTCACATCTGACACTTGAGTCGGTGGAACCGTTCCAGTCGCGGGCCATGGATGCCTGCGACATCCGGCGTGTGCGCGAGCAGCACCGAGCCGCCGCGCGGCGCGCTCGATCTGCCGGCTTCAATGTCGTCTACGCGTACGCAAGTCATGGCCTGTCGATCTTCAGCCAGTTTCTGCAGCGGCGCTTCAACGACAGGGGAGATGAGTACGGTGGTTCTCTGGAGAATCGTGCTCGGCTGCTGCGCGAGGCTCTCGAGGACATGAAGGAAGACATCGGCGACGACTGCGCCGTGGCGTTGCGCTTTGCAGTCAACGAGATTGACAACGATCCCGTCCAGGGCCGCGAATTGGTGGAGATGCTCAAGGACATTCCGGATCTGTGGGATGTCAACATTTCCGAATGGCCGGCGGATTCCCAGACTTCCCGCTTTGCGAAGGAAGGCTTCCAGGAGCAGGACACGGCGTTCGTCAAGTCTGTCGTCGACAAGCCCGTGGTCGGCGTGGGGCGCTTCACGTCGCCCGATACCATGGTCTCCCAGGTTCGGCGGGGCGTCATCGACCTTGTGGGCGCGGCACGTCCGTCAATCGCCGACCCGTTCCTGCCTCGCAAGATCCGGGAGGGGCGATCCGATGACATTCGTGAGTGCATCGGCTGCAACGTCTGCGTCTCGGGCGAGTTCTCCTATTCGCCCATTCGCTGCACGCAGAACCCGACGATGATGGAGGAGTTGCGGCGCGGGTGGCATCCCGAGAACCTGCCGGAAGCAGGTTCAAACGATACTATCCTCGTCATTGGAGGAGGACCCTCAGGTCTTGAATGCGCCCATGTCCTGGCTCGCCGTGGCTACACGGTCACACTCGCCGAGGCACGCGAGGAGCTGGGCGGACGCGTGCTGCGGGAAAGCGCTCTTCCCGGGCTGGGCGAATGGTTGCGAGTCGCCGATCACCGCGTCCACGGTCTGCAGCAGATGGCCAACGCCGAACTCTACACCGCCAGCGCTCTGGATGCCGAGACGGCGCTCTCCTTCGGCGCGCAGCACATCGTGGCGGCGACAGGCGCAACATGGCGGCGCGACGGCCGCGGCCGATGGTCGGCCAAGCCCTTGCCGGTCTCTACCGGTGCTCACGTTCTGACACCCGACGACATCATGGACGGCATGGTTCCGACCGGACGGGTCGTCGTCTACGACGAGGACGGCACGTATCTCGGCAACGTCATCGCGGAGCGGCTCAAATCGCTCGGGCTCGATGTCACGCTGGTGACACCGGCATCGGAAGTTGCTCCCTTCCTGGCCCTGACGATGGAGCAGCACATCGTTGCCGCGCGCATGATCGAGCTTGAGATTGCGGTCGTGCGCCTGAAGTCCATGAGCAGGATCGCCGATGATCACGTCGTCCTCGATTGCGTTCACGGAGGTGAAGGCCTGGATCTTCCGGCTTCGTCGGTCGTGTTGCTGACATCGCGCGCGCCCGAAGACTCGCTCTATCAGGACCTGTGTGCGAATGTGCCGCGGGATGCTCCGATCACGATCTCGAAAATCGGCGATTGCGATGCGCCGCATCTGATTGCGGGCGCAGTCCACGCCGGGCATGGATGGGCTCGCGCCCTGGACAATCCAAACGAGAGGACGCCGCCGCCTCTACCCCATCCATGACGTCCAGGGGAGCCCCGACATGAACGATTCGTTCAACGTTACCGAGCGGCCCGTCGGTGAACGGGGCGCCTTCCAGACCAACCACCTGGAATCCGTGACCCTGCCCTCGCGCTACTACACCGATGACGGCATCTACCGGCGTGAGCTTCTCGCCGTCCACTGCAAGAGTTGGTGCTATGTCGGACATGTCAGCGACATTCCCAATCCCAGGGACTACTTTACCGACATCATTGCAGGCCAGCCGATCGTCGTGATGCGCGATCAAAGCGGTCAAATTCGGGCATACTTCAATGTCTGCCAGCATCGGGGCCATGAACTGCTCAAAGGCCGCGGTTCACTCAAGGTCGGCATCACCTGTCCCTATCACGCGTGGTTCTACGGCCTTGACGGCACGCTGCGGAACGCCCCGCACACCGAGTCGCTCGCGAACTTTGATCGTGCGCAGTTCTCGCTGCGAAGCATCAACGTCGCCGAGAGCGCCGGCTTGCTGTTCGTCAATCTCGATTCCGGATGCGAACCGTTCGAGACGACGATGGGCCGGTTCGGCGGGACAATCACACGGCATCTGCCGGACATCGAGAACTTCGTCGCGGTGGAACGTCTCCATTACGACATCGAAGGAACACGTCACAGACTACCCACATCCATGACTTTCCAGATGTGGTGCGCATCACCCGCAAGGCCCACGTGTTCGAGGGACAGTCCCTGAATGTCCTGGGCCGGGCCCGCCGCCAGAACCAGCCCCAGTTCCTGCTGTTGTTCCCGGATGAGAGCCAGCGATATGTGCCCGTGGAATGGACCGATGCGGGAACCGCCGGGCCGTCCGATACCGATGACACTTCCGAACTGCCCACTGTCGGAGTGCGGGAGCTGCAGAGATTGCGTGACCGGATCGAAAGGATTCGCCAACGCACCGAGGTGGGCCCGGACTCCCCGACGGGTTCTCCGGAATCCGCTCCCGCGCTCACCGCAGGATGTTCGCCAGGGCAGTCGTCCCACGCCCAACCTGAGCGGTCACGCTAACATGGCATCGACATGGCCCATCCGCCGTCAGGAGAATGACGATGCCCCTTACCCCTGCCGAGAAGCAACGCCGCTACCGCGAGCGGCTCAAGGCCGGCGCCTGCCCCGTGCAGTACCGGCGTCCCAAGGACCGGCGCTCGAAGCCGCAACGCTGGCACGATGCGGTGGACACCCTGATCGCCTTGCAGGAGCACTATCGCAACTGGCTTCAAGCCTTGCCCGAGGGGCTTCAGGATACGGCGGTTCATGCCAAGTTGCAGGCCATCGATGCGCTCGATCTCGACGCCCTGAACGAGGTGGACTTGCCGCGCGGCTTCGGACGGGATTGATCCCGACCCCCAGTAACGTTACCATGCTCCATCACATGATGCATCGCACGATCAAGTGGCATGGCCATGCAGCTGGACCTCTTCCTGCCACACCAGGCGTCTCATGCTCGCGTGTGGTCCACCCTCGATGCGGCTGTCCGCCAGGCGGTTCTGGAACACCTCGCCCATCTCATGGCACGCACCGTGCTCCAGCCTGTCTGCGGGCAGGAGACGGATGATGGCTGACATGCGAATCGCCCCGGCGCATCTGGAACGCGGCGCCATCGTCTATGTCCGCCAGTCTTCGGCTTCCCAGGTCGAGCACAACCAGGAATCCACCCGCCGCCAGTACGCCCTGGTCGACCGTGCACGGGATCTGGGATGGCGGCCTGACCAGATCCATGTCGTCGACGAAGACCTCGGACGCTCCGGCGCCAGTACGGAAGGCAGAACCGGCTTTGCCCGGGTCACGACCGAGGTGGCGATGGGCAAGGTCGGCATCCTGCTTGGCCTGGAGGCGTCCCGCCTGGCCCGGAACAATACAGACTGGTACAAGCTGATCGACCTGTGCAGCCTCACCAACACCCTGATCGCCGATGCCGACGGCATCTACCATCCTGGCCTGTTCAACGACCGCCTGGTTCTCGGCCTCAAGGGCACGATGAGCGAGGCCGAACTTCACTTCCTGCGCGCCCGCCTCGACGGCGGCATCCGCAGCAAGGCGGCGCGCGGCGAACTCTATCGCAGCGTCCCGGCAGGCTATGTTCGCGGTGACGGAGACGGAGAACTCCTCATCGACCCCGACGAGCAGGTCCAGGCGGCGATCCGCACGGTGTTCGAACGCTTCCCCGAGTTCGGCTCTGCGCGCGGTGTGTGGCGCTGGTTCTCGCGCCAGGAGCGGGTCTTTCCGGTGCGCGGGCCGCGCGAGACCATCCGTTGGGTCAAGCCGTCCTACCGCATCATCCACATGGTTCTCACCCATCCGGTCTATGCCGGAGCCTATACCTATGGACGAAGGCGTCAGGACACCGTGATCGACGATACCGGAACCGTACGCAAGCGCATCCGCATGCGGCCACGTTCGGAATGGCCCGTCCTCATTCGCGACCACCATCAAGGCTACATCGACTGGGCAACCCACGAAGCGATCCTTGCCCGCATCGCCACCAACGCCCGGCCGCAGAAACACGGAGCCAGTCAGGGTGCGGTCCGGGAAGGATCGGCCCTGTTGCAGGGCCTTGCTGTCTGCGGGGAATGCGGCCGCCGTTTGATGACCCACTATACCGGCCGCACCGCATCGCCGGGCTATCACTGCAGGTCGGCCGGCGAGTTGACGGCGGAACGGACCCGCTTGTGCCTCTATGTGGGCGCCACAAAGATCGACCATGCCGTCGGCGAGGCCGTGCTGGACGCCATCCAGCCGGCCGGGATCGAAGCGGCGCTGCAGGCCGCCGGAAAGGTCGAGGCCGACCGGGAGCGGATTCTTGCGCACTGGGAGATGGAGGTCGAGCGGGCTCGCTATGAAGCCGCCAGAGCCGAACGGCGCTATCGTGCCGTCGATCCGGAAAACCGCCTGGTGGCGCGCGGGCTGGAGGCGGAATGGGAGCAATGCCTCAAGGCGCTTGACGACAGCCAGGCGGAACTGGCCCGCCGCCGGCAGGAACGTCCCCGTCCCCTTGAACCGGCGGACCTTGATGCCCTCATCGCGTTGGGAAAGGATCTCCGCCAGGTCTGGAATGCCTCCACGACCACGGCTCGGGACAAGAAAGAACTGCTGCGCACCGTGCTCCAGGATGTCGTCATTCGGGCTCCGAGGGAGGCATCGCACATCCACCTCACCCTTCACTGGTGCACCGGCTGCCTGACGGAAATCGAGCTGGACCGTCCGAAAAAGCGCCAGGGTGGAGTCCGGACCGACGAGAACACCGTCGATCTGGTGCGCCGCCTCGCGCAGTTCCACCCTGACGATGTCATCGCCGGCATCCTCTGCCGCCAGGGGAAAACCACCGCACAAGGTCTCCGGTTCACCGCCGACCGCGTTCGCCACTTCCGCGGTCACTGGAAAATCCCGCGCTTTGACCCATCGACCCGGACCGATGACGGAACCCTCGTCAACATCCGGAAAGCCGCGAACGTCCTCGGGGTGGCCACCTCGACCGTCCATCGATGGCTTGCCGACGGCTTCCTTGATGGCGAACAGGCCACTCCCGGCGCCCCCTGGCGCATCCGCATCAACGAGGCATTCCGTCCCCGGTTCATGGAAGAGGCGCCGCCTGGCTATGTGCCGATGCTCGAGGCCACGAACCGCCTCGGCGTGTCACGCCAGACCGTGTTGCAGCGTGTAAAGCGCGGCGAGCTGGACGCCATCCACATCAAGGCGGGAAGAAAAAAAGCGTTGCGAATCAGGGTTCCAACCGACAGTCCCAGCCTGTTCGATCAAGGCACGCAAACCGGGGTGTAGTATGAACGCCAATCCAAGCGAACTGGAAAGTCGTCGTCGACAACTTCGCGGAGGCCTATCACATTCCCGTCGCGCACCCGGAACTTGCCAGGGTGCTGGACGAAGGCCTTGACGATTTCGTCCAGGAGGAACGGTTCTCCTACTTCCTCTATCGCAGCCGGACGGGGTTCGAGGGTCTCGAGATCGAGGCCGGCTCCCCCTATGTCGCCTGGATGGCCTGGCCAACGCTGAACATGTTGAGCTTGCCGGGTTCCAGGAACCTGCTGGTGCTGCGAATGCTCCCGAACGGTGTCGGTCGATGCGCGGAGCGCGTGGACATCTATGCCCCCGAGGGACCCGTCGATCCCAAGCTCCTTGCCGTGAAGAGCCTGTTCATGGATCACTTCAACCAGCAGGACATCGCCATTGTCGAAAGCGTCCAGCGAGGTCTCACAAGCCTGGGCTACGATCAGGGGCGCTACGTTTGTGACCCGGAGGACTCGTGGTTCTCCGAGGTTCCGCTTCATACCTTCCATTCGCAGGTGCTCGAAGCTCTGGAACGCCACGGTGGCTGAACTCGCCTGAACGCCTGAGACACCAACGTTGCGGTTGGCGCTCTCCCGAATCCCGTGACCGTGACAGGTTGTTGACCCCCGAGTTTCGGGCAGGTGCGAGAACGAGCCCTGGTTTCAGGAGATACCTTTCAAGTGCGGAGTTGCGCGGCGAGTTCGGCCTCTGCCTGGGCAAGGCGGACGAACAGCGCAACGAAGAGGTCGCAACTCTGCCGTTCACCGGGCGTCGAGTTCCGGATCACCGAGGCTTTCGAGAAGACCGGCCAGAAGTCGCGCCCTGGGAACCAGTGAGGAAACGAGGACGTGCTCGTCGTGTGTGTGGGCACCGTCGCCGCACAGCCCGAGGCCGTCGAGCGTGGGAATGCCGAGCGCACCGGTGAAGTTGCCATCGCTGCCTCCGCCGAAGCTGCCGTGGCCCGGTACGAAACCGATGGACTTGGCGATCCCCTCGGCGCGGGAATAGAGGGCGAGAGTTTCCGCTCCCGGTTCGAACAGCGGCCGCACCGGTCCGGGCTCCACGATGATCGTGACATCCGCGTTGACCGGCTTCAGGGAAGACATGAACGCGGCAATGGAATCGAAGGCCTCGCGGGTGGGGAAGACCGCCAGAACCTCGGCACGGCACTCTATCGGAACGACGTTGACGAAGGTGCCGCCGTTGACGATGCCGACACTCATCGTGGCCCCGGTACGGTGATCCGACGCCGTCTCGATGGCGTGGATCTGATGGGCCATTTCACGGATGGCGCTCGCACCCCGGGCGAGAGTCGCCCCGGCATGGGAGGGTCTGCCCCGGGTGGTGACGATGTAGCGCGCGATACCGTGACGCCCGGTCACCAGCCGGCCCTGTTTGGCGGGTTCCGGAACCAGGACAAACTGATGGCGCCGCGCCTCGTCCTCGATGCGCTGCCGGGTCGTCGGGCTGCCGACCTCCTCGTTGGGAATGAACATGAAGGTCACCGGAAGAACCGGCGAGCGGCCGGCGCGCAACAGTTGCTTCATGGCATAGCAGGCGGCATACATGCCGCCCTTCATGTCGTAGATGCCCGGACCGTAGAGCCGGTCCCCGTCGCGGCGGAACGGGAGTGGGCCCGCCAGGGTGCCGACGCCATGCACGGTATCGAGGTGGCCGAGAACCAGGATGCCCTCGTCCTCGACGGCGCCCTTCACGCGGGCAATGAGCACGTCACCGTACCCGTCGCCTCCCGGTTCCCGGCTGATGGTCGCTCCCAGCGACACCATCTCGGCTTCGGCGAGATCCATCATGGCATTGACACCCTCGGGCACGTCGGTGGGGCTCTCGACGAGCACCCAGGCGCTGAGGCCCTCCAGCATCTCGTTCGTGTCGAATTCCGGTTCGTTTCTCATGGGCAGGCCGCCACCACGTCGATGAATCGCTCCCAGAAGAGACCGGCATCCACGGCCACCGCAACCTCGGCATTGGGACAACCCAGAGGATCCCGCTGACGACGCAGGGTGAGCGGACAGAGGTGGCGAAGATCACAGACCGTCATGCCCGTGGTATGGGCCCCTTCCCTCTCAATTCTCACCTCCATGGCCTCGAATCGCAAAATGCCGGGATCGCAGAGCGCCGCCACGGCAAGGGGATCATGCATCGATGCCCCGGCGAGCCCATAGCGTTCCTCGAGCCGTTCGCTGAAGTAGTCGAGGAGATCGGCCACCACCTGGCCCGTGCGGTTGCCGAGGCTTCGCAGATGCCGCCGCCGCTCTGGCGTTGCCGCCACCTGGCGGGTGACATTGAGCCCCACCATGCGGATCGGAACGCCGCTTGCGAAGACGATGTCGGCAGCCTTCGGATCGGCCTGGATGTTGTACTCGGCAACCGGCGTGGCGTTGCCCTGGCCGGTCGATCCCCCCATGATGCTGATTCCGGCGAGGGCTGCCCGTGTTCCAGGAAAGGACGTCAGGGCTTGAGCGATGTTGGTGAGCGGGCCGGTGGCGACGAGATGAAGTCCCCTGGTGGCGGCCGCCGTGCGGGCAATGAAGTCCACGGCCGGTTCATCAATGGGCCCTTCGGTGGGTGGCGGCAGGTCGTGGCCAACCATTCCCGTCATGCCATGGACTCCGGCCTCATGGACAAAGGCGCCTTCAAGTGGTGCGGCAGCACCGACGGCGACGGGAACATGGACGAGTCCGGCAAGTTCCAGGATCCGGCACGTGTTGGCCGTGGTATCGGCGACGGTCGCGTTGCCGAAGACGGTGGTCACTCCCCGCAGATCGAGCCGCTGCCCGGCCATGAGAATGGCCATGGCGTCGTCATGGCCGGTGTCGCAGTCGAGGAGCGCCGGGATCATGCGTCATTCGATCGCGGGCAGCGCGTCCACCGGCACGGTGTAGTTCACCGGCATGCGTCCGCCGTCGGGATAGATGACCTGGCCCGTGACATAGGTTGCATCGTCGCTTGCCAGGAACGAGACGACGGAGGCGACCTCGTCCGCTTCGCCCAGACGACCCAGCGGCGTGCGCGACAGGATCATCCGGTAGGCCTCGTCGCTGGACAGCACGGCGCCTCGCGCCATGTCGGTGAGAATGGTGCCGGGCCCCACGGCATTGCACCTGACATTGTGGCTTGCCAGGGCGACAGAAAAGATCCTTGTGAGCTGATTGATCCCCGCCTTCGAGACGCCGTAGGCAACACTGTTGGGGATGGCAAGCTCGGCCTGGACAGACGACATGTTGACGATGGCGCCACCGGATGCCTGCTCCACCATGATGCGTGCTGCGGCTTGTGAACCGAACAGCACACCCTTGAGATTGACGCCGAGAATGCGATCGAAATCCTCCTCCTCGATGTCCAGGACGCCGGCGCTGAAGCCGACCCCGGCGTTGTTGACCATGATGTCGAGTCTGCCGTGGGCATCGACGGCGCACCGGACCAGGGCGTCGACGTCTTCGCGACGCGACACGTCCGCGGTCATGGCGACGGCGCCCAGCGATCCTGCTTCTTCGGCGACCTTCGCCGCCTGGATATCCCCCATGACGACCAGGGCGCCTTCCCCCGCAAGCCGCCTGGCACAGGCGAGCCCGATTCCCTGGGCTGCCCCGGTCACCACCGCAACCTTGCCTTCATGCTTCATCACGTTGTCCTCGTCATGTCAGGGAGTGACCACAATCTTTCCCCGGGCCCGGCGTCCGGCGAGGTCGGCGAGTGCTTGCGGAGCCTCCTCAAGGGTGAAGGTCCTCGAGACCAGCGGGTTGAGCTTGCCGTCGGATATCCATGTGAAGATCCGGTCGAAGGAGCGCCTGAGGAGTTCGGGCTGGCGTTCGCGGTAGTTGGACCAGTGAACGCCGATGACGGAGATGTTCTTGACCAGCAGGATGTTGGCCGGCGCCTGGGGAATGCGGCCCGAGGCAAATCCGATCGTGAGCAGCCGTCCCTCCCAGGCAATGCAGCGCAGTGACTGGTCGAAGACGTCACCACCCACGGGATCGAAGATGACGTCGGCGCCTCCGTTCGTGATCTCCTTGACTTCGTTGCGGAATTCTCCGGCGCGGTAGTCAATGACATGGTCCGCCCCGTGACGGCGTGCGGTCTCCAGCTTGTCGGCGCTGCTCGCCGTGGCGATGACGAAGGCGCCCATGGCCTTGCCCACCTCGACTGCGGCGAGGCCGACGCCGCCCGACGCTCCGTGCACGAGGAGGCTCTCGCCCGCTTGAAGTATGCCCCGCACCTCGAGGCCGATGTGTGCCGTGCCGTAGACGATAGGAATGGCGGCGGCCGTCACGGCATCGATGCCGGCGGGACGCAGCATCGCCTGGGAGGCCTTGCACACCACCTGCTCGGCGAAACCACCGACACCGGGCATGCCGATGACCGCATCGCCAGGCCTGAGATCCTCCACCCCGGACCCGGTCTTCAGGACCGTGCCGGCCACTTCCATGCCCGGCGTGAAGGGGTGTTCAGGCCTCACCTGGTACGTGCCCTGGATGATGAGGGTATCGGCGAAATTGACTCCACAGCCTTCGACTCGGATGACGATTTCACCGGGGCCGGGCTGAGGGTCGGGCACATCACCCACGACGAGGTCTTCAGGTCCCCCCCACGTGTGGCACAGCAAGGCTTTCAACGTCGCATCTCCCGGTTCGGCATCACCTTAAGGTACGTTTCCCCTCGTGCCATGCAAATGGGCGATCAGTGCCAGCAGCGTAAGGACGAGCATGATGACGATCACCGGCATCGGACTATCCGCCAGGGTGTGGCCGACGACAGTCATGGCAATGGCGCCCAGGCCCATCTGCATGGCGCCGGAGAGGCCTGAGGCCGTACCGGCGCGGTCGGGCTCGACGCTGACGATGCCGGCGAAGCCGTTGGGCATGCTGAAGCCGTTGCCCAGGGACATTATGCCGGCCAGCACGAAGAAGTGGACCAGCCCGAACCAGCCGGAGACGAAAAGCAACATCATGACGAGAGCGGCCGTAGACGAGAACGAGGTCCCGATGGTGATCATGCGGTCGGTTCCGACGCGACGGCTGATGCGCCCGGAGATGAAGTTGCCGGTCATGTAGCTGCCTGAAACCAGCACGAACCAGAGGGCATACTCGGACGGACTGCGACCGTAGATGGTCACCGCCACCGCCGACGCGCCTCCCAGGAACGTGAAGAACGTTGCCGTGGTAAAGGAGATCTGCAGGGCGTAGCCCAGAAACAGGCGCTTGCCGAGCAGGCGCGCGCAATCCCTCGTCATGTCCCGGAACGAGGTGCGGGATGTACGCCTCGTGTTGGTTTCACTCAGGACAACGATGCAGGCTCCGGTGACGAGGAGACCGATGGCCAGCGCCAGCAGCATGACCGACTGCCAGCCGTACCATTCGTAGAGATAACCGCCGACGATGGCGCCGATCATCGGAGCGAGAATCATGCCCCCCGTGACATAGGCGAGCATCTGCGCCGATCCCTCGCGATCGTGGATGTCCCTGATGATGGCGCGCGCCAGCACGATCCCGGCGCTGCCGCCCAGCGCCTGGAACGCCCGGCCGATGATGAGCGCCACGATATCCCAGGCCACCAGGCAAAAGAGCGTGCCACCGACATAGACCACGAGCCCCGTGATGAGGACCGGGCGGCGGCCAAGCCGGTCCGAGAGCGGACCATAGACGAGTTGCCCCGCCACGATGCCGATCAGGTAGACCGAAAGAGACATCTGGGTGACGGAAAAATCCGTGTGGAAGTCACTGGCGAGGCCCGGCATCGCCGGGACCAGAACCTGCAGCGCCAGCGGACCGATCGACGAGATCATCACCAGGACAAGCAGGGACGGCCTGCGCCGAGGAGGCTGGCGCATTGTTCGATCCGGGTCCTGTTTCCTGTGGGAGGGTTTCGCTGCGGCGCTCCTCATACCATGGCACAGGCACCGCCGCTTTCGAACAATCGTTTGAGGACCTGGCAGTCACTCATCCCTTGTCGCGAGCGTCATGCCGAACAGGCGGGCCAGCTCCGCTTCGCCTCCGGCGGTTACACGGATCTCGCGCGGTCGCTCCGAACGTTCCAGCCAGTCCAGTTCGAACAGCCGGTTGGCGAGAGCGGCGCCGAGGGCTCCTGCCAGGTGCGGGCGGCGTTCGCTCCAGTCAAGGCATGCGCGGGCAAAGAGGCGGCGTTTCGCCCGGGCGCCATCGACGTCGACACCGAGGCGCTGCAGGAACCTGTCACCCGGTTCCGTCAGCCGGTAGTCGCGGCCCGTCGATTCGAGCCATCCCTTGGCAAGCATGGCGTCGGTGATGCCAACGCCGAGACCGCCGGCCACATGGTCATAGCACAGGCGCCCCTCGCGAATTGCGTCGGACTTCTCGGGCGCCGGGGGTCTGGGAAGAGGCGCACCGAGACTTTCGAGCGCGGAGAGTGCCGAAGCGACGTCGGCGGAAGCCATGCTGTAGTAGCGATGCCGCCCGTGTCTTTCGACAGCCAGAAGTCCTGATGCGGTGAGCTTCGCCAGATGCTGGCTTGCCGAAGCCGGCGACACTGATGCCAGACGCGCCAGCTCGGTTGCTGTCAGTGCATGCCGGTCAAGGAGAGCGGCAAGCATCGTCGCCCGGACCGGTGAGCCGATCATCGACCCGACAGTCACCATTGCCGACTTGACATTCATATTTTAGAACGAGATAAAATTTGCATGCCAAAGAGCCTGGGGTTGGGATGGCGAACTGGACCACCGACGAACTCGAATCCTATCTCGAAGCGCGCTACGTGTCGCTCCGGGACATCGCGGAGAGGACAGGTCTGGCAACAGACCTTCTCGAAGACCTGATCGCCACCGGATGCATGCCGGGTGCCAGCTACGAGCGTCGCCACCGCGAGGAGATATGGGCCCACATCAACGGCGAAGCCGACACGGTGTCGCTGAAGACCGTCTCCCGCCATTTCGCGGCCGACGTCGTCACCTGGGTCCTGTCGATTGCGCCACGCCTTGAAGGAAGCTCTCCCCGGCGCCTTGCCCCGGTTCTCAAGAAGGAGCTTCGCAGCGGATTTCTCGACGGCCTCGTTCGCCATGGCGGCGGCGCGATTGCGTACGGGGGTTTCATGGCTGAGGACGGCGCCGTCGACGAGACGGGCTTCGACCACCACTTCGACACCTATGTCTGGACCAACTGGCGTGCCGGGACATGGGGCATCTGTGTCCATGACTCCTGGGACATCCGGAACATCGCCCGCAAGACTGTCGCCGTCGAACGTCTGAAACGTCTCACGGGCGACGGGACGAGGATCTCCTATTCGCCGGAGGAAGCCCGCAATGTCCGCCACGCCATGGCGGAGTACGATGCCATCGTTCCACCCTTCTCGCCGCACGACCGGCACGAGGCCAGCCGCGCCCGCCTGGTGGACGCGCTCGCCGACGCGGTATCGTATGTTCCGGCAGCATCACAACCGGCCGGACAGCATCGTCCCATTCTCCACGCATGATGCCGAACGTCAGGTCTCGGCGTCGCTGCTTTTGGCTACGTCAACCCGCACAGTTGCGACGGTTTCGCCCCACCACCTTGGCACGGACCCCTTTTCCCGGGAGAACGGTCGGCAGGAGGGTCACCTCCGGCATGACGGCAACCCTGGACGCTTAGAATCCTTGCGAAGCCATTCCTGCCGGCATTCCGACGCCTGCCGCTCCCATGCGGACCGGGCTGCGGTCGTTCAGGCAGCCAGTCGATGAGGGAGCTGTCCGTCGAGGGCACGGATGTGATCGAGTCCCATGCCGCAGCAGCCACCGATCACCTGCACGCCGTTGTCCGTCCATCCCTTGGCGGTCGCCACCCACTCGTCCAGCGTGTGCGGATTCTCGGTGTTCGGATCCGCAAATGCCTGCGTGTAGTCCTTGCGCCCCGCCTCGGGATAGGCACCGAGAGCGCCTTTCCACTTCGAGCGCACCACCGGTATGGCCTGGTTCGTGTCCTCGATGGTCGAATGGAAGATGCACAAGACGTCGGCATCGAGGGGAAGGCGCGAATCCAGTTCGTCGGAAAGCAAGTCGTCGGACATGTAGCCCGAGCGGGGTGCCTCTTCGCCCTCGTTGACGTGACACTTGAAACCGGCCCAGTAGGGAATACCGGCACCGGCAACCGCCTCCAGGACCCACTCGCGCTGCAGAGTGTTGCCCGTTGCTTCCGCGATCAGGAGGTCGACGCCGGCATCGACAAGAATGGCCACCTGCTCGGCCAGATTGCGTTGCACCTGAGCCTCTGTAATGAGGCTGCGTTCCCGCAGGCCCGATGCCGCGGTGGCGGGAGCTAACTTCCTGAACCACTGGTACTCGGACTCGCTCCAGGCGCCGAAGTTCGAAACCGAACCGGCGATGTAGACCGGCCGGTCTGCGACACGTTCCCGGGCCTGTTGCGCCAACTGCACGGCGCGGATGTTCAGTTCGATCACGAGGTCGCTCAGACCCGCGAGTTCGTAGTTGTGGCGGGCTGCGGAATAGGTGTTCGTGGTGATCACGTCGGCACCTGCGCGTATGTAGTCCTCGTGCATCTTCTGCACCGTGGAGGGATGGGTGTGGTTGCCGATTGCCGCCCAGCAATGGGGGTGCATGGGCACACCCGTCGCCTGGAGCTGGGTGCCGACCGCCCCGTCGAGAATGATGATCTCCCTGTCGTGCAATCTCGCCTTCAGGCTGCTGTAATCCGCCATCTGCTCCTCCTTCGTGCCGGTTCCGGTCGCGAACGCCGCGATGCACGTCCACTGTGCACGGACTCGCAAGGTGTCGCCAGAAGCATGTAGAGCCGCACTGCGCACCGCAATGGAAACGTCCGGTGGGAAATCATCCCGGGAGGCATCGTCTATGCAGAAGCACACGTTCTGCTACATATCCGCGCATGAAAGTAACCATAGACTTCGAAGACGAACTGCTGCGGTCCGTCAAGGTCTACGCGGCGGGCGAGCGCATGACACTTAAGGCTGCATTCGAGCAGGCACTTCGGCAACTTCTCGCAGGCCCAGCCGCCGCTGGTGGAGACGCACCGCCAATCCCGGTGTTTGACGGCCGAGGCGTGCAGCCGGGCGTGGATCTGACGAACAGCACCGTGCTTCGGAACATCATGGATGCAGAGCCCTGTCGCCAACGTCCTCGTGTCCGCCTTCGGGATAACTGACACGAGCGGCGATCCGGAGCCTTGTGGCGAACCGCCGGAAGGCGCCAGGCGTTCAGGTTTCGCGGTCGAGGGCGGCAACATCCTGGATGACCGTATCAAGACAGGCCTGACGAATCACTGCGGATCAGAGGCCGCAGTCGCGCTTTCGGGGACGGGATTGCGGGAGTTGTCAGCGGTCTGATGATCTGTACTGTGCGCCCTTGGTGTCGTGTGATCAGGATGCGAGTCGATGCTGGCGAGCCAGGTCCCGAGAGGACGATCCGCATCGTCGCCGCTCCCTACCCTTTCCCTGGAATGCCGCGCGGGTACCGGAATCCCCATTGATTAAGGAAGTGTCCTGATGAAGTCCCATGCCCGTGTCGTCATTGTGGGTGGCGGTGTCGTCGGCTGCGCGGTTGCCTGGCACCTGGTGCGCGCCGGCTGCCGTGACGTCCTGCTGCTTGAGCGTGCGGACCTGACGTCGGGATCGACATGGCATGCCGCCGCCAACATCCATGCCATGCACGCCAACGCCAGCCTGGCCCGCCTGCAGGACTATTCGCTGAGGCTCTATGACAGCCTCGAGGAGGAAACCGGGCAGTCCTGCGGTCTGCATCGCTGTGGCGGGCTTTATCTTGCCACCAGCACGGACCGCCTCGACGAGCTGAAGATCCAGCGAGCGCGGGCGCGCTATCTCGGCCAGGACTTCGAGATCATCGGCCTCGACGATATCCGCAGGCTCAATCCGCTTGTCGACACCAGCCGGATTCTGGGCGGCATGTGGGGGGCGACGGACGGCCACGTCGATCCTTCCGGAGTGACCCACGCCTTTGCCAGGGGCGTGCGCCAGGCCGGTGGTGTCATCGCGAGAAACACGCCGGTAACCGGCTTCACGCGCCGCCGCGACGGCGACTGGGACGTCGCCACGCCAGCGGGCACGGTCGTTGCCGAAACGGTCGTCAACGCCGCGGGGCTGTGGGCGAGGGAGGTGGCTGCCATGGCCGGCTACACGCTGCCGCTCGTTCCCATGGAACACCAGTATGTCGTCACCGACGACATCTCCGAGGTCGCCGCTCTGGACGGCGAAGTCCCGCTGACCCGAGATCAGGACAGCGAATTCTACATGCGCCAGGAAGGCAGCGGCATGCTGATCGGGTGCTATGAGCGCGAAGGTGTCCACTGGGCCGTTGACGGCACGCCGCAAGACTTTGGCATGGAACTCCTGCCCGACGACATCGACCGCATCGCGACCAACATGGACGCCGCCATCGGCATTGTTCCCTGCCTCGGATCCGCCGGGGTGAAGCGGGTCATCAACGGCCCGATGATGTGGTCGCCCGACGGTGCGGCCCTCGTCGGTCCTGTCCCGGGCAAGGAGGGTCACTTTGTCGCCGCCGGCATGATCCCGGGATTCTCCCAGAGTGCCGGCGTCGGCTGGGCACTGGCCGAGTGGATTCTCGAAGGTGTGCCGCCGCTGGACATGATGCCTCTCGATGTCACCCGCTTCGGCGACTGGGCGGACCGGAGCTTTGTCCTCGCACGCTCGGCGGAGACCTACTCGAAGCGATTCGCCATCGGCTGGCCGGAAGAGGAACGCGAGTCGGGACGACCTGTGAAGACATCTCCGGTGCACGACCTGCTGGCACAGAGCGGCGCGGTCTTCGGTGCCGCCTTCGGTCTCGAGCGCCCCTTGTGGTTTGCCGATCCCGGAGAGGACGCCCGCGACACTCCCTCCTTCCGGCGGCCCAACTGGTTCACCGCCGTGGGCCGCGAATGCCGGGCCCTGCGGCGGGCTGTCGGCATGATCGAGATCACCGGCTTCGCCCGCTACGAGGTCGAGGGTCCGGAGGCGACCGCCTTCCTCGATCAGCTGCTGGCCTGCCGGCTTCCCCGAAAGCACGGACGCACGGTCCTGGCGCCCATGCTCAATGCCGCCGGCGGAATCATCGGCGATTTCACCGTGACGCGACTCTCCGATACGGCGTTCTGGCTGGTCGGCTCGGGTGCTGCCGAGGCCTTCCACCTGCGTCACTTCGCGAACTTTCTCACCCGCCGCGACGTCACGCTGAAGAGCGTCACCGGCGACTACGGCGGCTTTGCCATTGCCGGGCCCAGCGCCCGGACACTCCTCGGACGCCTTGCGCACGAAGACGTCTCGAATGCCGCATTCCCGTTCCTCGCGGCGCGTGACATGGCGGTCGCCGGCCTGCCGGCTTTTGTCATGCGCATCGCCTTCACGGGCGATCTCGGCTACGAGATCCATGTGAGGCGCGACGACCTGCGGTCCCTCCATGGCGCCCTCATGGCGGAGGGCATGGATCTCGACCTGGCCCCTTGCGGCGCAAGGGCCCTCGACTCTCTGCGGCTCGAGAAGGGCTACGGACGCTGGGGTGCTGAATTCACTGCCGACACGACACCCTTCGAAGCGGGACTCGGGCGCTTCGTTGCCATGGACAAGGGTGATTTCATCGGCCGAGGCGCGCTTCGCAAGGCGCACAACCAGGGCCCCCGCTACCGGCTTGTGACCCTCCTCGTCGATGCCGACGATGCTGACGCCTGGGGAAACGAGCCGGTCCTGATGAACGGCGAGGTGGTGGGAACGGTATCCTCGGGGGGCTTTGGTCATCATGTGGAGCAATCGATCGCGCTGGCCTACCTCGATCCCGGGATCGACCCTGCATCGCCGCTCCACGTCGAGATTCTCGGGGAACTGCGACAGGCGCGCATTGCCCCGAATGCGCCGTTCGACCCCGATAACAGGCGTCTCCTTGGCTGACCCTTGGATCATTGTGCGACAGTGATCTAGGATGATGCCGTCGGAACGGGAAAGACCCATGAGTGACTCGATCAGAATTGAATATTGCCGCTCCTGAAACTATGAGCCACGAGCGCTCCGTGCGAGGGACCAGCTCATCAGTGCAGGTGCAGGCGACGTCGAGATCTTTGGAGGGCGAACCGGGTCCTTCGAGATCACCAGGGGAGATGAGGTCCTGTTCTCGAAACTCGACCTCGGCCGGTTCCCCGAAGATGACGAGATTCCCGCGCTCGTGGCCTGAAGCGGCTACCGCGCCGGAGTTGCCGGGGATAGCTGCTTCATGACCGACGGGGCCGACCGGATACCGGAGTCGGCTGAGGTCGTTGTAATCGGTGGCGGAATCATCGGCGTTTCGACGGCCTACTTCCTGGCCAGGCGGAAGATCCCCGTCGTCGTCTTCGAGAAGGGCCGGATCGCGGGAGAACAGTCGAGCCGCAACTGGGGTTTCGTGCGCCAGCAGGGACGGGCGCCCGAAGAACTGCCGCTCATTGTCGAATCCTTGCGAATCTGGCGGGGTATCGAAGCCGACATCGGCGATCATGTCGGGTTTCACCAGAACGGCGTTCTCTATACCGCCAGAAACGATGACGACGTCGCTGCATTCGAGGCGTTTGTCGACCATGCCAAGGAGTTCCAGATTGGCTCAAAGCTGTTGTCGGCAGCGGAACTGAACGCGCTTGTTCCCGACATGAAGGGGACGTTCAGAGCGGCCCTCCACACGCCGACGGACGGCCGCGCGGAACCGCGCCTTGCGGTCCCCGCACTGGCTCGGGCAACGGAGCGACTTGGCGGACGCATCGTCACCGGGTGTGCGGTCCGGGGCCTCGATCTCAAGCGCGGCCGGGTAGCCGGCGTGGTGACGGAACGCGGCGTCACGGCCACCTCGACCGTGGTGCTCGCCGGAGGCATCTGGTCATCACTCTTCTGTGGCAATCACGATGTCGCCCTTCCCCAGCTTCGCATCCAGAACAACGTGATGCGGACCACGCCGGCACCGTCCGTGTTCGAAGGCGCGATCTGGGCCGACGACCTTGCGCTGAGGCGGCGCGAGGACGGCGGCTACACGGTGGCTCACGGCTACCAGGCCGACTTTCATCTTGGCCCCGATGCGCTGCGCTGGATGAGCGACTTCATGCCCGCGTGGCGCCACGAAAAGAATGCCCTGAAGTTTCGCCTGTCGCGCGAGAGCCTGCGAGACATGGTGACCCGCAGGCGATGGTCCCTCGACGACACCAGCCCCTTCGAGGCCACCCGCGTGATGAACCCGAAGCCCTACCGGAACGTGATCATCGAGACCTTTTCCAACCTGTTGCACACATTTCCCGCCCTCTCCGACATCGGCATCGAGGAAACCTGGGCCGGCCTGATCGATGTCACCCCCGACGCCATCCCCGTGATCTCCGCGGTGGACGGCATTCCCGGATTCCATATCTCGACCGGGTTCAGCGGCCATGGATTCGGCATCGGCCCGGGAGCGGGCCGCGTGACGGCCGAACTCGTGACCGGCCAGACCCCCTCCGTGGATCTCACCCCCTTCCGTTTTCGCCGCTTCGCGGACGGCATGCCCAATCCCTTCGGCGGCGCTGGATAGCAACCACCGCTGTTCCCGAATACGCCCATTTCCCGGTCTCGCCGCTTCTTGTGACGGAACGGCTGGCCCGTGACCACGCAGGCACGGGCGATGTGCTCCCATCCGGAGCAAACGTCTTTGGGAGAGAGGTCTCACACCGCACGTTCACAGCCTCTCCTCGCATCGTGTCGCATCGGCCCCTTCAAGGCCGAAATCCAACGCGTTACACTCCCGGGCCGAATGGCCGGGCATGGTCTTGTGTCGGCTGAAATCCGCGACGGACCACCCTTCCTTGAACTTCATCCGGACTGCCGTGGGACGTCTCGGCCCCGGATCATCCTTCGAGCCGGCGGCGAGGTGTGTGCAATGGACTACGATTTCGATCTTGGCCCGTATTCCCGGCCGGTCACCGTGCGCAGTCGTCAGGGGCAGACCTGGTTCGACCGCGGGCTGGTGTGGCTCTACGGCTTCAATCATGAGGAAGCCATCGTCTGCTTTCGCGAGGCACAGCAGGCCGATCCGGACTGTGCGATGGCGTTCTGGGGCGAGGCCTACGCCGCCGGTCCCTTCATCAATCTGCCATGGTGCTGGAAGAGTGAGGCCGAAGCGAAGGATTCGCTCGACACCTGCTTTGCCGCCACCGCGGCGGCCATGGCAAGACGAGATGGCACGACACCGGTCGAGCGGGCTCTCATCGAGGCCCTTCCCGCGCGCTACCAGAAGAGTCACGTCGTGCCGATGGAGGAATTCTCCCGCTGGGATGACGCCTTCGCCGACCGCATGCGCGACGTCCATCGCCGCTTCCCTGATGACGCGGATGTCGCGGCCCTCTTCGCGGAGTCCCTGATCACCCGCACGCCCTGGCAGCTCTGGGATCTCGACACCGGAGAACCGGCCAGCGGCGCCGACACCCTCGAAGCTCAGGCCGTGCTGGAAGCCGCCATGCGCAAACGCGGCGAGGACGGTGTGGCGCCACATCCCGGGTTGTTGCACATGTACATCCACGTGGTGGAGATGTCGCGCACTCCCGAGCTTGGCGAAACCGCAGCTGACAGCCTGCACCAGGTGTCGCCCGACAACGGCCATCTCAACCACATGCCGTGCCACGTCTACCTGCAGTGCGGTCGCTACGCAGACGCGGTCGCGGTGAGCCGCAAGGCCGTGCGGGCGGGCGCCAAGTACGCGCGTCGGGTGGGACCCTACAACTTCTACACGACCGCGCGCTGCCATGACCTCCACGCCATGATGTCCGCGGCGATGATGCTGGGGGACCGCAGCAGCGCCATGGAAGCAGCGCAGGTAGTTTCCCGTACGGTCACGCCGGACCTGCTCCGCCAGGACAGCCCCCACCTGGTCGAGACCCTTGACGACTACTGTTCCTCGACGGTCCATGTGCCGGTGCGATTCGGGCTGTGGCGCGACATCGTGGACCTTCCCATGCCCGCCCATCCGGAACTCTACGTGGTGACAACCCTGATGCACCACTACGCGAAGGGGGTGGCGCACGCTGCTCTCGGCAACTTCGATGCGGCGAACGGGCAACTGGACAATCTGATTGCGGGGTGCAACGACCTCTCCGACGCCCGACTCTTCTTCAACGACACGGCGGTCAACATCATGGCGATCGCCCGGGACATGCTCTGCGGCGAACTGGCGTATCACCAGGGAGACCACGAGACGGGATTCGCCCACCTTCGCGAGGCCGTACGTCGCGCCGACCTGCTCGCCTACAGCGAACCCTGGCCCTGGATGCATCCGCCGCGCCATGCCCTGGGCGCACTGTTGCTGGAAAGGGGATGTGTGGAGGAAGCCGAAGCGGTTTACCGGCGCGATCTCGGACTCGACGATGAAGGTAGGCGCTGCCTGCAGAATCGCGGCAACGTGTGGGGACTGCACGGCTATCACGAGTGCCTGAAACGCCTTGGCCGGGGCACGGAGGCAGCCGAACTGGCGCCGCTCCTGGCAGCCGCCCTCGCCCGGAGCGACATCGCGATCGAGTCGTCATGCCACTGCCGCAAACAGGTGCTGCAACCTCATGCCGGAGACTGAGCGATGACGACATGTGCCCTCGCCCCTGCTGCCGCGTTGCCGCTCTCCCGGCGGTCGTCATGACTCCCGCGCCTGTGAACAAGGCGATGTCACCCCCTTCGGCCGCGCGCGACACCGCGATCGTCGATAGCCTGGTTGGCCGGGCGAGGAGGGCGCAGCGGCGTTTCGAGGCGGAAGGCTCCCAGGATCGCTACGACAAGGCTGCCAAGGCGGCGGCTTGGGCGCTCCTGGAACCGGGCCGCAATCAGGCGCTCTCGGAACTCGCGGTGCGGACCACGGGCCTCGGCAATGTCGCGGACAAGGTCGCCAAGAATCACCGCAAGACCCTGGGCCTGATGCGCGACCTCGCGAACGCACGGACGTGGGGCATCGTTGCCTCGCACGAAGCTTCCGGAATCACGGAAATCGCCCGGCCCGTCGGGATCGTCGGAGCCGTCGTGCCCTCCACCAACCCGGTCGCGACGCCCGCCAACAACACGATCAATGCGCTCAAGTGCGGCAACGCCATCGTGCTGTCGCCGTCACCAGGCGGACTCGAGGCCTGCCGGCTGCTGCTGGAGTATGTACACCAGGAACTCGTCCGCGTCGGCATCGACCCTGATCTCGTCCAGATGATCCCGGCGCCGGCCAACAAGGCACGGACCGGAAGACTCCTCGAATCAGTGGACCTGGCCCTGGCGACGGGTTCACCGGACAACGTGAGACGGGCCTACACTAGCGGAACACCGGCCATTGGCGTCGGCACCGGCAACGTGCCGGTTATCGTCGACGAGACGGCCGATGCCGAAGCGGCGGCAAGGCTGATCGCGCGTTCCAAGACCTTCGACAACGCCACGTCCTGTTCCGCGGAAAACGCCCTGGTGGTGGTCGATGCGCTCTACGACACCTTTTTGGCGGCACTCCGGAACGAGGGGTGCGCCATTGTGGATTCCACGAAGGAGCGCCATGTCGTCGAGCGCCTGTGGCCTGGCGGCCGACTGAATCCCCAGGCAATCGCGCGAGACGCTCGCGTATTGATCGACGTCCTCGAACTCACCGACGAGGTCCCGGACGACACGCGTTTCATCGCCGTCGAGACGGCAAATGCCGGCCCAGGGCACCTGATTTCGGGTGAGAAGATCTCCCTCGTCGTCGCACTCTACCGGGCCCGGGACTTCGCCGACGCCCGGGCCATCGTCGCACGCGTTCTGGACCATGCGGGCGCCGGACACTCTGTGGGACTCCATACCTCTTGCGATGAGCGCGCCATCGAACTGGGACGCGTGCTTCCGGTCTGCCGCATCATCGTCAACCAGGCTCACGCCATCGCCACCGGCGGCTCCTTCGACAACGGTCTTCCGTTCTCGCTCTCCATGGGCTGCGGCAGCTGGGGCGGCAACTCCATCGACGAAAACCTCCACTGGAAGCACTTCTTCAACGTCACCAGGGTGGTCCGGACCATTCCCCCGGTCGAGCCCTGCCTCGAGGACCTGTTCGCGGACTACTGGGCCGTGTGCGGCCGTTGATTGCAGGGGGAGATCCTCCATCCGGCACGATCCGCGACTGGGTCGAGCGGCGCGCCCGCCAGACACCGGACAGTATCAGCCACCTCTTTCCAGACGGATCGCCCGATCTCACATGGAGCAACCTGCTCGAGGGAGCGGAGGCGGTCGCCGGGTCCCTGACAGCCGCTGCCGCACCGTTCGCGAATCCTCCAGTTCGCTGGCGCAACGGCCGTTGATGATGCCCGTCCGCTGTGACTAGAGTCCGGTCCGGTGCAGGCGTCTGATGGGGAGACCCCGGATATGGAACGCGTCGTCCTTACCCTCGCCACTGACCAGGCTCCATGCCTCCGCGGTTGCCCTGGGAGGGAACGACAGCCGGCCGGCGGACAATCGGCGACGGCGCGTGCACCAGGCCGCCGGTCCCGGAGAGCGAACGACGGCGGTTGGCGCCGAACCCTCCTCGCCGCATCCAGCATTGGCTGGCAAGTCCCGCACAAGGCTAGACCAGTGATCGCTCACCGTCCGAGAGGGGTCACACTGCTATGCAGCTGACCTCAACAGACCGGAACACCCTCGGCGTTCATTTCATCATCATCGCGTGTTCGACCTTCGGCGGCGGCACATTCGGTCTCGCCATGAGCGGTCCGGGCAGTGCCCTTTACCCGGTATCGGTCTTGATCGGGATGTACAACGGTTTCCTCATCAGCCTGATCGTCACAGGGTTCGAAGCGCACCTCTTCCGGGCTGCGGCGGGTCATTGGCTCAATCGCTCGCCGTTCATCGTCAGCCTTGTGCTGCGCACCCTGATCTATCTCGTCGTCTTTGCAATCGTGATCCAGTCGAGCTTCCTCGTCTTCGATGTCGAGCCAGAGGGATGGGGCTGGCAGGGAAGAGACTTCATCATCGCCATAGGAGCCTCGTTCGCCGCAGGCATCACATTCAACTTCATCGTGAGAATCGACCGGATGCTGGGTCGCGGAGTGCTCATCAGGTTGATCACCGGCTACTATCACCACCCCCGGGTCGAAGAACGGGTGTTCATGTTCATCGACCTCGTCGATTCGACCGCAACGGCCGAGCGGATCGGCCATGTTGCGTTCCACCGCCTGCTGAACGATGTCATATGCGATGCCACCGAACCGATCCTGGCTGCGCAGGGCGACATTCACGACTATGTCGGCGACGAGATCATTGTGACGTGGACGACCGGTCGCGGGCTCGGACGAGGACGTTGCGTTGAGTGTTTCGATCACATCCGCCGCGTCCTGGAAGAACGTCGCGACGCATACGTGAAGGCCTATGGCGCCAAGCCCCGCATTCGAGCTGCTCTCCACATGGGAAAGGTCGTGGTGGGAGAAGTCGGACTGGCGAAACGGAACATCGTCTATCTCGGCGATACGGTGAACACGACGGCGCGAATCGAAGCCGCCTGCAGGAAACTCGGCAGAGACCTTCTCATTTCGGCTGACGTCGTCGACCGCCTTGCCGGCACAGCGGAGTTCGAATTCACCGATATGGGACCGATTGACCTGCGCGGCCGGTCCGAACCGGTGAGGCTCTACAGCCTGGCGCCATAGCGGGAGGCGTGTTGCCGGACCCCTGGGGGCCCGGCGTCCTCAACCGGTCGCACGGGACCGGATCCGGATCGTTGCTGTCGGGGCACATGACCCATACTGTGTGCCGTTTGCAACAGACGGGAGCACAGCATGAGGCCATTCATTCTGGCGTGCGCCGTTCTTCTCGCGGCCTCCGTTACGGTGACCGCCGATGATTCCGGCGAGTTCTCAGCCGTCAGCCTGTGCCAGCCCGCCTACGTCGAGGTAGGCGATACGACAGCCGGCCCGTCCCGCTGCGATGTGGAGATCGCGGAGCCTGTGGACTGGCCATTCGAAGCCGGTCACAAGGGTACGGCACTCGGCCTGACCTGGATCGGCAACGGAGACATCGTTGCCTTGTCCGAATTGACCCTGCCGAATGGCAAGCTGTACGTGCTCTCGCGCAGGAGCGGAACGTCCGGAATTCACGGCATGATCGGTGTCGACGGCGCCTACCGGGGTCTCGAGGCCACGTGCGACTACAGCGCAGCAGCGAGCGACACCAGCGAGGGTTGGATCGAGATCCATTCCCGGTGCCGTTTCGAACGCCCCAAGCCATAAAGCGGGTCCGTCGCGCTTGGAGGCTGAACAGCCGTCCCGACCGTGAGGTTGATGCTGCCACCCCTCGAGAGCCAGGATCCGTACCCTGGACCGCCGCTGTCAGGCGAGGAAACGGTTGAGGACGTTGCGGGTGACCTGGCAGACGGTGGGGTCGGCGAGACGCAGGCCATTGACCCACTCGCAGGTGGCGGCGGTGAAGACCTCGCCGGCACCCTTGGAGAAGGTCACGATCATGCCGCTGCCTCGTGTCACCATTTCCAGCGCCTCGAGAGTTTCCTCACCATGAACCATGCGGGCGAGAAAGCGCCTGTCGTGGTCGGCGATGTAGAGATCCTCTCCCCACAGTCCGAAGTCGGCCTCGACGGTGGTGGCGGGACCCAGCGCCAGGATCTCGAGGTCACCGGGTATGTCCTCGCCTGGAACCGGCGACGGGAGTCCATCGCGGATGACGTGATCGAGTCCGTCGACCTCGTAACCGAAGATCCTGCTGTCGGCGCCGAGGATGTCGCCGTAGCCGAGACAGCAATCGGCAAGGGCCCAGTGGTCTGGGCGGTAGACCGTGAATCCGCCCGCTCCGCGCCCGGCGCAGTGGCCGAGGCCGGCGTAGATTCCCTTCGAACCGTTGACCCCGAAGGTGCGGGATCCGGGCCAGTTCACTTGAGGCGATTCCCATGAGGTGGTGGCGAGAGGTTCCCGCGACGTGCCCATGACGGGGTCTTCCTCGGTCGCGACGTACTTGTAGCAGACCTGGGTTCGGCCTTCGTCTTCCAGCCTGATCTGCCAGAAGAAGTTCCCGGCAAAGCGGGCCACCCTGCCACCTGCCTCGACAAAGCGATCGATGGCGTCACGCATGGGACGACTCCAGTATTCGTCATGCCCGACGATGACGACGCAGCGGTGGCGGGCCAGCAGGTCCGGCGTGTCATGAATGTCGTGGAGCGCCGCCACGTCCACCTCGTGGCCTTCCGCCTCGAGCCAGCGCGCCATGTGGCGCTCGTAGCTTGCCCATCCGGCCGACGCGTACTTCTTGGAAAAGCCGTGTGACCATGCCCATTCCATGTAGGGATAGCGCGCGACCGTTCCCTGGGGCAGTGGCGTCGCCGGAAGGGTCCTCGGCGCTCCCGAAGGCAGTCTGGCAAAGCCGCGCGACCATGGCCGCTGAAGACTCAAGTGTGTCGAGAACCGGTCGCCGGAGGCGCCGGAGATTCCCTCGTAGGCGTTCGAGCCGCCCCACTCGTTGTAGGAAACCCAGGTCGGCGTCGCCGCCAGCAACAGCAGCGGCGCACCCGCTTCATGCCGGGGACCCCCGATGAGGATGACGTGATCGTACGTGGCCACCTCGCCGCCGCGCCGCGCCGCGAGGGTCATGATGTAGCCGCCGGGACGCCAGGTGGCGGGAATGGTCATGCGCCAGGCAACCGGCCAGCCACAGCCGGTGGTAGAGGCGTCATGCGGTGTCTCATGCCAGCGCCCGGCAAGATCCCTTTCGTGATGAACCGGCACGAATTCAAGGCCGTCCCTGGCGATGTCGAGGTCGAAGGTGTCGGCATTCGTCGACACATGGAGTTCGATGACCTCGCCGACGCGACAGGAAAGGCGCGACGTGTAGGCCCAGATCTGCAGGACGGAGGGATCGTCGCTCGCCGCGTCGTACCACGTATCGACGATGTGACGGGGACGTCTTGTCGTGCGGGGCACCTGCATGGCCGTCATGGTGCAGTGGCCGTCGCCCGCTTGCAATGATCCCGGTGACGGCGATAAATCGGGCACGGTGTGGCAAGAGGCGCGTGCAATGGCTGACATCTGGACCGAAGGACTCGGACGCAACGACGCCAACCATGTGGCGCTGTCTCCCGTGTCGTTCCTCAACCGCACGGCTGCGGTGTGGCCGGACCGTATCGCCGTGATTCACGGCCCGTTGAAGAGGACATGGCGCGACACGGCCGGGCGCTGCCGCAGGCTTGCCTCGGCACTCAAGGGGCGTGGCGTGGGCAGGGGCGATACGGTGGCCATCATGGCGCCCAATCTGCCGGAATTCGTCGAAGCGAGCCTCGCCGTGCCGATGACAGGCGCCGTCATCAATTCCCTCAACATCCGTCTCGACGCAACCGCCATCCGCTTCATCCTCGAACACGGTGAAGCGAGCGTTCTCATCACCGACAGGGCCTTGTCACCGACGGTGAGCGAGGCCATTGCCGGTCTCGAACAGCGGTTGCTCGTCGTCGATATCGACGATCCCCAGGCCGATGGCGCAGGGCGGCTTCTCGGTGAGTTGACCTACGAGGAGCTGCTCGCCGAGGGGGAGGAAGCGGGTCAATGGACGGGACCCGACGACGAGTGGCAGCCGATTGCGCTGAACTACACATCCGGCACCACCGGCAACCCCAAGGGTGTCGTCTACCACCACCGTGGCGCCTATCTGAACGCTCTCGGCAACGCCATCACCTGGTCGATGCCGCACCACCCCGTCTATCTGTGGACCCTGCCGATGTTTCACTGCAACGGCTGGTGTTTCCCATGGACGGTGACCGCCATGGCGGGAACACATGTCTGCCTGCGCGCACTCTCCGCCGAGGCGATACTGGGCGCCATCGGCGAGCACGGGGTGACGCACCTGTGCGGCGCACCTGTCGTCATGAACATGATGCTGGCCGGTTCAGAAGCCCTGTGGCAGGGCATACGTCACCAGGTGAAGATGATGACCGCGGGCGCCGCACCGCCCGCCGCCGTTCTCGAGCGCATGGCAGCGCGCGGCATCGACATCACCCATGTCTACGGCCTGACCGAAACCTATGGACCGGCCACCGTGTGCGCCTGGCATCCCGAATGGGACGGTCTGCCGGCTTCCGGGCAGGCGGACCGTAAGGCCCGCCAGGGTGTGACCTATGCCGTTCAGGAGGCGATGATGGTCGCCGAGCCCCGGACCATGGAACCCGTGCCGGCGGATGGCGAGACCATGGGCGAGATCATGATGCGCGGTAACATCACCATGTCCGGCTATCTCAAGAACTCCGGGGCGAGCACGGAAGCCTTCCGTGGCGGATGGTTCCACACCGGCGATCTGGCGGTCACTCATCCTGATGGCTATGTCGAGATCAGGGATCGCAGCAAGGACATCATCATCTCGGGAGGGGAGAACATCTCGACCATCGAGGTGGAGGGAATTCTCTATCGCCATCCTGCCGTGGCCGAGGCGGCAGTGGTGGCACGCCCCGATGACATGTGGGGTGAAACACCCTGTGCCTTTGTCACGCTCAAGCCCGACATGACGGTCACCGCTGACGAGCTGATTGCCTTCTGCCGGGACAACCTGGCCCACTTCAAGTGCCCGAAGCACGTGGTGTTCGGCGAACTGCCGAAGACCTCCACCGGCAAGGTACAGAAGTTCGTCCTGAGGGAACGGGCCTCGTCCCGCTGACTCGCCGGAGAACCCCATGACGGCCGTTGCGATTGCCGTCGTCTGTGTGGTGTTCGTGGCAGCACTCCTCCAGGCGGCGACAGGCATGGGATTCGGCATCATCGCGGGACCGATCCTGCTGGTCGCTATGGGCGATACGGCGGCCATCCAGGTGACCATCGTGCTCTCGACCATTCCATCGCTGATACTGGTCCGCAGGTCCCTCGACGCGGCCGATCCGGTCCTGCTCAAACACCTCCTCGGCGGTGCCGCCGCCGGGCTGGTGGTGGGCACCCTGCTCTTCGCCACGGCAACGGTGGCCGACTTGACGTGGGGAGCGGCCGCGGCAGTGCTGGCCATGGCCGTCCTTTCCACAGGGTTTCACGAACGCCGGGTCACGATCCGTGGGAACAGCGTCTCGGGCCGCCTGCTGACCGGCCTGATGAGCGGCACGATGACGGCGACACTCGCCATGCCCGGTCCTCCTGTCGCCGCCTGGGCCTCGGCCACCGGACTGAAGAAGGCGCGAACGCGCGCCACCCTGCTCATCGTTGCCCTCGTCTGCTATCCCGCAGCCCTGGCCCTGCAGGGCCTCGTCGACGGGATCTCGGAGAGGGTCGTGGACGAATGCCTGTGGCTGGCGCTGCCCGTTGTCGCCGGGACGTTCCTGGGTCAAGCGATCGCGGGACGCGTGCCGGAACGACTCTTCCGAAAGCTCGTCACGGTGCTGCTTGTCCTCGTCGCCCTCACCCTGGTGGTCCGCTGACGACAACGGAAGAGAACGTGGCGCACCCCGGACGATTGGGGCCGCAATCAGACTCGGAACACGGACAAGCATTGGCAACTTCCTGTCCGAAGTGCGATTGTGCACCCGTAGCGCGACGGTCAACGCGGCTCAGGGACGGCTGGGGAGGCGTTGTCACCAGCGCCGACCTCTGGCAGTTCACACATCCCGCGAAACCGGGACGGGTCATCGTTCCGCACCCGAACAGGGACATCCCGCGTGGACCGGTGGCATCGATCTACCGGCAGGCAGGTTGGACCACGCGAGAGGAAGAACCGATGAGGTACGTATCCTTCATCCACCAGGATGACGCCGGTTACGGCATCAGCTTCCCCGATTATCCAGGCTGCGTGTCCGTCGGCGATTCGGTCGATGCCGCCGTCCACCGTGGTTGCGAAGCCCTTGCGTTCCACGTGAAGGGACTTGGTAATGACGGCGAGCGGATTCCACCTCCGCGCTCCATCGACGCCATCAAGGCCGATCCGGAACTCGCCGATTGGCGCGAAGGGGCCGACCTGGTGCTGATTCCACTCCTCCTGGACCGCGGTTCGTCGCGGCGGGTCACCATCTCCCTCGAACTCGGCCTGCTCGAAGCCATCGACGATGAAGCCAGGCAACGCCGCATGACCCGTTCGGCCTTTCTTGCAACCGCAGCCCGGCATGAGATCGAGAGTACGTGACCAATAGACGTCCCGAACCGGCGAGTGACGCGTGCCAGAGGAGATGACGCCGGTGAGAAGGCCCAAATTGGAAAGCGGAGCGGAACGAAACGCTATACTTGGGTAACTCAATGATAATTATGACAAATGGCGCACCCCGGAGGACTCGAACCCCCAACCTCCTGATCCGTAGTCAGGTGCTCTATCCAGTTGAGCTAGGGGTGCGCTCGCTCACGTGTCTAGGTAGCCGACGACATCGTCGAGTGCAAGTCCCCATGAGAGGGATGGGGTCCGGTGGAGTCCGAGGTGCGCCGAGCGTCACGGGGAGAGATGGCGGCCCATCTTCATGAACTTGTCGCGGCGCCCGGCAACGAGGGCATCGCCATCGAGAGGATCGAGCTCCTCCAGCGCAGTGGAAATGGCCTCGGCAGTCGTGCGTATGGCGGCGTCGGGGTCGCGGTGGGCGCCGCCCAGCGGTTCCTTCACCACCTGGTCGATGATCTTCAGTCCCTCCAGGTCGGTGGCGGTCAGTTTCAGCGCATTGGCAGCCGTTTCCGCCTCATCGCTGCTGCGCCACAGGATGGAGGCGCATCCTTCCGGAGAGATGACGGAATAGATGGCGTGTTCGAGCATCAGCACGCGATCCGCTACGGCAATGGCAATGGCGCCCCCTGAGCCGCCCTCGCCGATCACCACGGACACCAATGGCACCTGGATGGCCAGGCATGTCTCGATGCAACGGGCGATCGCCTCCGCCTGTCCCCTCTCCTCGGCGCCGATTCCCGGATAGGCGCCGGCGGTATCGACAAAGGTGATCACGGGAAGGCCAAAGCGGTCCGCGAGGCGCATCAGCCGGGCGGCCTTGCGATAGCCCTCGGGCCGCGCCATGCCGAAGTTGTGCCGGACCCTGCTGTCGGTGTCATTGCCCTTCTCGTGGCCCATGACCACCACCCGACGACCGTTGAAGGTGCCGAGCCCCGCCAGCATGGCGGGATCCTCGCCGTAAAGACGATCTCCGGCGAACGGCACGAAATCCTCGATCAGGGACGAGATGAAGACCGACGTGTGGGGGCGTGCCGGGTGCCGGGCAACCTGGGTCTTCTGCCACGGGCTGAGCTTGCCGTAGGTCTGGACAAGGAGACGGTCGAGCTTCGTCTCCAGGCGATTGACCTCATCGACAATGTTGACGCCGTCATCGACCGACAGCCGGCGAAGCTCCTCGATCTTGCGTTCGAGTTCGACGATCGGCCGCTCGAATTCCAGTGCCAGGCGCATGATGGTGGAAGTGCTGTCCCTATCCGGCAGAACTGATCTGCTCGGCCTTGCGCACCATGACCTCGGCCTGCTTGATCGACGCGATATCGATCAGCTTGCCGTCCAGGGAGACCGCTCCCTGGCCTTCCTTTTGCGCCTTGTCCATGGCCTCGAGAATGCGCCGCGCCTGGGTGACTTCCTTTTCGGAGGGGCTGTTCACCTCGTTGGCAAGAGGAATCTGCCCCGGATGAATGGCCCACTTGCCCTCGCATCCCAGGGCGGCAGCCCTGTTGGCCTGGGCGCGATAGCCGTCGGCATCCCGGAAGTCGCCGAAAGGTCCGTCGATGGGTCTCAAGCCCCGCGCCCGGGCCGCCACCACCATGCGGGAAATGGCGAAGTGCCACATGTCTCCCCAGTGATAGTCACGCGGGGCGTCGCCCTCGGCGTCGGTCAGCACGCCATAGAGGGGATTGGGTCCGCCGATGGTCGTCATGCGAGCACGCGTCGAGGCGGCATAGTCGGCCACGCCGAAATGCAGGCTCTCGTTGCGCCCGCTGGCGCCGGCGATCGCCTCGACGTTGGACATGCCGAGCGCCGTCTCGATGATGAGTTCGAAACCGATCCGCTTCGAACGCGCCATCGCATCCTCGACCTGGGTGACGAGCATGTCGACGGCATAGACATCGGCCGGCGTTCCGACCTTGGGGATCATGATGAGATCCAGCCGGCCATTCGTCTGCTCGATCACGTCGACGACGTCACGGTACATGTAGTGCGTGTCGAGCCCGTTGATACGCACGGACAGGGTCTTGGAGCCCCAGTCGAGGTCGTTGACGGCCTCGATCACGTTCTTCCTGGCCTGCGGCTTGTCGTCCGGTGCAACCGCATCCTCGAGATCGAGAAAGACGACGTCGGCAGCGCCGGCCGCCGCCTTGGCGAAGAGTTCCGTGCGGCTTCCAGGGACCGCGAGTTCGCTGCGGTTGAGCCGCGCCGGAGCGGCATCGATGATGGTAAAACTCATGATCCGGTTCTCCCCCGGGGTGAATGAGTGGCACGAGTCCATGCCTTGCGCCAACGGTGACTGTCAAGCCAGAGGGTGGTGTCTGGCCAGGGCGGACTTGAGGCGCTCCTCGAGCACGTGGGTGTAGATTTGCGTGGTGGAAATGTCGGCATGGCCCAGCATGGTCTGGACGGAACGCAGGTCCGCTCCGTTGTCCAGCAGATGGCTGGCGAAGGCATGACGCAGCACGTGGGGAGAGACCGCCGCCGGCTCAAGGCGCGAGTCCAGGGCCAGTTTTTTCAGGATCCTGCCCGCAGACTGGCGCGTCAGGTGACCGGAAGCGCCGCGGGACGGAAACAGCCATGGTGAGGGACGCGGACGGACGGCAAGCCAGGTCCTGACCGTTCGCAGTGCCCTCTCGCCAATGGGCACGAGACGCTCACGCCCGCCCTTGCCGCGCACGATGATGAAGGGCGCGTCGCGCTCGATCGCACTGGCGGGCAGGGACACGAGCTCGGAGACACGCAGACCGGTCGCATAGAGCAGTTCCACCAGCGCCGCCCGGCGCAGGTCTTCCGGACGCTCGCCGCTGTGAGCGGTCTCCAGCAAACGGCCGACCTGGTCCTGGGACAGCACCTTCGGCAGGGCCTGTCCGGACCGGGGCGACTCCAGCTTTGCCGCCGGATCATCGCCGCGCAGTTTCTCGCTGGCAAGGAAGCGGTAGAACTGGCGGGCAGCCGACATGCGCCGCGCTGCGGTCCCGGCGCTGGCACCGCGGCGACGCAGTGCGCCGAGCCAGCGGCGAATGTCGTCGGATGACGCGTCCTGAAGGGAAACGGGCGCCAGGAATCCCGCGAGATCGGCGAGGTCCCGGCGATAGGCCTCAACCGTGTTGCCGGATGCGCCGCGCTCGACCACCATCATCTCGAGGAAGAGGCCGACGGCGTCCGCCACTTCCTGGCTCGCCTTTGTCACCGTCGCACCGTGCGGGCCATGATTGCGGAGACTCCCTTCCGGCCCGTCAGACTGCGTTCGCGAAAGCGACCTCGAGAGCAAGGAGCCTCGCCTCGCGTTCCAGGCCGACGAATTTCAGGGCGCTGATCACGGCAGCCGCGCTCCGGATGTCGACACGGGAAGGATCCTGCGACGCCAGGAGGATGGTGGAGAGCAGCAGCGCCTCGCCGAGACGACCATCACTGGATGCCGCGGAGAGCGCCACGACAAGTCCGGCATCGCCGGTGTTCTCATGTGGCACAAGCTGCCTGTCGCCGAACGCGGCGACAAGGATATCGTGCATGATCGGCTCGCCGATCCGGTCGCCAAGGGCCGCCAGGAGGACAAGGTAGAGTTCTCCAAGTCGACGGGCGCGTTCGGGTGCGACCCCGACGACCGTGCGCCACCAGGTGTGCATCGCGGTGCCGTCATCGAAGAGGTCGTCGCCCATCCACAACCGGAGCAGCGGCCAGAAGACGGCCGCCTCCGCCGCCGCCGCGTGGTCGAGGAGCGCACGCTGTTCAATGAGGGGCCACCATCTGGCAGCGTCCTCTGCCGCTCCCGCCGCCAGCAGCGTGAGGACCGCCTGGGTGGAGAACCAGCCGAGCTCGTTGCCCGGAGTCAGGGCCGCAACCTCGGTGGCCGCCACCATGGCCACGGCCCGGAACGCCCAGGGCTCCGGAGCCCTTGCGCCGTGCTGGACGAACGTGGTGATGAGTCTCGCCTTGTCCTCCGCCAGCGCCTCGCTCTTGATGTCCCGAAACATCTGTGCCCGGGAGAGAGGATCGGCGTCAGTGTCATCGGACGGACCGGCAGTCAGGTAGAGGGAAGCGAGATCGGCCGGCTCCATGAAGCCACGGGCCGTTGCCCGCTCCGCGGCGGCCAGCCGCAGGGCGGCGGGAAGTCCGGCCCGATCCGCGATCGCCCGCAGAACCGGCGACGATGCGTGTTCCAGGAAGTCGATGGAGACCTCTGCCGCTCCGGCAAGGACCATGGCAAACATGAGAGGCGTGACGTTGCCAAGCGTGACGAGATCCGCCGGCGTGGATGTCGCAAGCGCCCTGTCCAGCACCAAGAGGCGGGGATCGATGTCAACGCCGGCATCCTGGAGCACGGTCAGACTCAGTTCCGCGGCGGCGTGGGCGCCCTCGAGACGCTGACAGAACACCAGCGCGATGGCCAGATAGAGGTCATCGGCCTCGTCAAGCTGCGCGCGGACTTCCCGGCACGCCTCCCCGCTGTCACCAGAGAGAAGGAGAACGTCGATCTTGCCCCTGCTGCCGGCTCCCTGCAGGGCCCGGCGCCCGGCTCGCTGCATGAGATCAGCGGCATCGTCGGTGAGGCCCAGGGCGATCAGGGTCTCGATCCTCAGCCCCAGCCAGTCTTCCACGGCATCGGCCGGGGGATCGGCCGTGGTCAGCAGCAGACGCCGCGCCAGATCCGGCACTCTCTCGGTTCCGGATTCGAGCATGCCCATGAGGGAGACGATGAAGGCACCGTCACTCTTCTGCCACAGGTTCCGGGAGAACCCTCCTGTCGTCTCGTCGATCGTCCCCACACGACCGGTATCGAGGGCCGGAAGGGTATCCACCTCGAGCCCGTCCGCCGCCAGTTCTTCAAGCTGCTGCAAGGTCACCGGTGGCGGTTCGACGATGTCCTCGACCACTTCCACCGATTCAATCGTCCCTGAATCGATGATGTCGGATTCGACAGGCTCGAGGGGAATGATGTCGAACTCGATGGGCTCGAGGGGAATGATGTCAAGGGGCTCGGCGTCCTGACCGCTTGCACCGGCCGTCGCCAGGAAGGTGGCTACAATTAGGCCGGCGCCAAGAAGACGCCTAGTCGTCGAACCTGTCATCGGGAACATCCTCGACAATCGTGCGCATCGGGGACTGGATGTCCCAGACTGCCAGGTAGCCGGCTCCGGCCGCGACAGCGAGGAGGACCAGCAGGATGAGGAAGCGCTTGATCAATCGCATGGCTGAGCGCAGTCGTGGAACGTTGAACACATTGGTCAGTACAATCTATACGTCTATGGCAGGGGTGCGGCAATTGTTGCCGCCGGAGATGGCATCGTGAAGGCAGACCGGCCGATCGTCCTTGTCGGGATGATGGGCGCAGGAAAGACGAGCGTTGGCAGGCGCCTGGCAGAAAGGCTCGGTCTGCCCTTCAGGGATTCGGACGAGGAGATCGAAAAGGCGGCAGGAACCTCGGTGGCAGACATCTTCGAGCGGTCCGGCGAGGAGCAGTTCCGCTGCGCCGAGCACCGCGTCATCGGGCGCTTGCTGCAATCAGGTCCGGCGGTCATCGCCACCGGTGGCGGAGCTCTCTTGAACGAGGCGACGCGTCGCCAGATCCTGGAGGAAGCCGACACGGTATGGCTGCGTGCCGACCCCGACATCCTCCTGCGGCGTGTCGGCGCCGGCCACACGCGCCCGCTGCTCGCCCGGGGAGATCCCCTGGCCATCCTCCGGATGCTGATCGAAGAACGATCTCCGGTCTATGCTCTCGCGGCGATGGTCGTCGACAGTGGTATCGATGACGAGGATGTGGTGGCCGGAAACATCATTCAGGCCCTGAAGAGGCACCAGGCACGATGACAGACCCTGCAGTGATCCGTGTTCCGCTCGGCGAGCGGGCGTACGACATCGTCGTCGGCCATGGCCTTCTCGAGGACGCCGGACAGCACATCGCTACCGCCTGTGGTCCGGGCCGCGTAGCGGTGGTCACCGACGAGACCGTCGCTGGTCTCCATCTCGAAACTCTCAAAAAGTCCCTCGCCCGGGCCGGGATACGTTGCCACACCGTGATCATGCCGCCGGGGGAGAAAACGAAGTCCTTCCGTCACCTCGAGGACCTGCTTGACGAACTCCTCGACGCGGGCATCGAGCGGGGCGACGGCGTGGCGGCGCTTGGCGGCGGGGTCATCGGCGACCTGGCCGGGCTGTCGTCAAGCCTGCTTCGCCGCGGCGTCGCTCTCGTCCAGATCCCCACCACCCTGCTCGCCCAGGTGGACAGCTCCGTTGGCGGGAAGACCGGAATCGACACGCGTCACGGCAAGAACCTCGTCGGTACCTTCCACCAGCCTCGCCTGGTTCTCGCCGACACGGGAGTGCTGGCGACGCTACCGCCACGCGAACGGCGCGCCGGCTATGCCGAAGTGGTGAAGTACGGTCTTCTCGGCAACCGGTCCTTCTTTGAATGGCTGGAGGATCACGGCGAGTCGGTGCTGTCCGGCAACGCGCTCCACCTGCAGCATGCCGTCGAGAAAAGCTGTGCCGCCAAGGCGGCAATCGTCGCCCGGGACGAAAGGGAAGGCGCGGAGAGAGCGCTTCTCAATCTCGGTCACACGTTCGGCCATGCCCTGGAAACAGCCTGCGGCTACGACGGCCGCCTGCTTCACGGCGAGGCGGTTGCCATCGGCATGACCATGGCTTTCGATCTTTCCGTCAGCCTCGGGCTGTGCCCGGCCGGCGACGCCGCCCGCGTGCGCCGTCACCTTGCCCGCACCGGACTGCCCGTTCACCCCTCAGGCCTCGGGATCGAAACACTCGATTCCGGGGAGCTGATCCACCACATGGCTCAGGACAAGAAGGTGGCCGGGGGAAGGGTCGCATTCATCCTCGTGCGCGGCATTGGCGAGGCCTTCCTGACCCGCGATGTCGCCCTCGACACGGTCGCGGAGTTCCTGACGTCGACGCTGGCCCGGACGCCATGATCGTGCCCGACCTGGCGCCCCGTGGCGCTCTGCACTCAGGCAAGGATGTCCGGCACCCAGATGTAGCCGTCTGGATCCAGGATGAAGGCTTCGCGCGTGCCGTGGGGCTTGGTGGTCGCCGGTTCCAGGATGGCGGCGCCAAGTTCGCCGGCAGCCTGACAGGCCACGTCCGGGTCGCGGCCGTGGAGACGCAGCTCGGCGCCTATTCCCCGCCGGTGACCGGCGCCAAGGCTGGCGTGGAGCGCGTGACCGTCATAGGTGTGGTCGGCATGCACCATCCACGTGGCCTCGCCAAAGGCAAAGGACGCGAAGTCCACACAAACATACTCCGCCGTCGCTCCCAGCACACGGGTGTGGAACGGCACGACGCCCTCGACATCACGCGAAAGAAGATTGACGGTCAGTCCGCTGAGCCGCCTGGCATAGTCGGCGGGGGACATCCACCAGTCTTCGGGGTTGCTGAGAACGGACAAGACGATGTTCCCTTCCATTGGTGACGATCCATCGTTGCCGGTCATCGACCGGCGGGCAACCCGCCGCCTTGCGGTTGAAGTACACCGCAGGACGGAACCGGACACACTCAAGGCGCATCTTGCGGATGGCATACGATGACTAATCTCCTGGAAGTTTACTTCGTCCTGATCGTGGTTCTTCTCGTCTTTTCGGCTGTGTTTTCAGGTTCCGAAACGGCGCTGACCGCAGCCAACCGATCCAGAATTCATGGCCTCAGGCTTGCCGGAAATCGAAGGGCGGCGCAGGCGACCGAACTGATGGAGGATCGCGAACACCTGATCAGCGCCATTCTGATCGGGAACAATCTCTTCAACATCGCCGTGGCCTCGATGGCCACCTACGTTTTCACGGAACTGGTGGGCGAGGCCGGTGTGGCCTATGCCATCGCCGCCATGACCGTCGTGGTGGTGATCTTCGCCGAGATCATGCCCAAGACCTACGCCATCAGGAATGCCGAGTTCGTCGCCCTCACCGTCGCCCCCTTCATGAGGGGCGTCGTGTGGCTGGCCCAGCCGCTCACCTGGGTTCTCCAGGGGGTCGTCCAGATCATGTTCCGCCTCGCCGGAGCCCGGGATTCCCGTGACGAGACGATTCCCTCGGACGAGGAGCTGCGCAGCATCCTCGATCTCTACCGGCACGAAGGCGGGCTGGTGAAGGACCAGCATGCCATGCTCGACGGTGTCCTTGATCTCTCGGATGTGGTCATCGGGGAAGTCATGACCCACCGGCGCTCCATGGAGACCATCAACGCCGACGAGCCCCTTGAGAACATCATCGAAGCGGCATTGGCGAGTTCCCACACACGCATCCCCCTGTGGCGCGACGATCCCGACAACATTGTCGGCATCCTGCACGCCAAGAATCTTGCGCGGGCGCTCTACCGCCACCGCGACAGGGGTGTCTTCGACATCACGGAAGTCGCCACCGAACCGTGGTTCGCGCCGGACACCACGTCGCTGAGCGAGCAACTGTCCGTGTTCCGCGAGCGTCATCTTCACTTCGCTGTCGTCGTTGACCAGTACGGCGGCATCATGGGGGTTGTTACGCTCGAGGACATCCTCGAGGAAATCGTCGGCGACATCGAGGATGAGCACGATGTCCGGGAGGTTGATGCAAAGATCGGCGACGACGGAACCCTGATGCTGAACGGCGCCGCCACCATCCGCGACCTCAACCGGGAGTTCGACTGGAATCTCCCGGAGGACGGCGCCATCACCATCGCCGGCCTGGTCATTCAGGAGGCCCAGCAGATTCCCGAAGCCGGACAGGTCTTCGAGTTCCACAACTTTCGCTTCGAGGTGCTTGAGCGCCAACGCAACCAGATCGTCCAACTGCGCGTGACACCCCCCTCCGGCGACACCGGCGACGACTGAACGGAGCGGATTCTTGGCTCTTGTCGACGCGCTGGTACCGGTCCTCGTTCCGGTCCTGGCGACAATCCTTGTCGGCGTCGCCTGGGCTCGCTGGGGAAGGCCCGTCGACCCAGAGCGGCTGACGCCGCTCATCCTCAACGTGGGCACACCGTGCCTCGTGTTCTCGACGCTCTCGACACTCGTGGTGCCGGCCCTGGAGCTCGGGATCATGGTTCTCGCCACCCTGCTCATGATCGGCGCCTTCCTGGTGTCCGGCCGCCTGCTGATCAGGCTCACGGCCCTGCCCGCGGGTGTCTTCCTGCCACCGGTGGTGTTCGGCAATCTCGGCAATCTCGGCCTGCCGCTCAATCTCTTTGCCTTCGGCGATGCCGGCCTCGAACTCGGTCTCATCATGTTTGCCACACAATCGGTGCTCTTCTTCACCGTCCACTTCTGGCTGATGTCCGGCCGAGCGTCGCCCGGCATGTTCGCGAAGACGCCCCATGTCTATGCCATCGCCGTGGCGCTTGCCTTCACCCTTTCCGGAACCGCACCACCAACATGGCTCACCAACACCACAGACCTCATCGGCGGACTGACCATTCCGATGCTGCTGATCATGCTCGGCACATCGCTGGCCCGGTTCAGGGTGTCCACAATCGTCCGGCCCCTGGTGCTGGCGCTGCTGCGCGTCGTCGCGGGGCTGGGCGTGGCGTGGGCCCTGATCGCCATCCTCGATCTTGAAGGAACGGCAAGCGGCGTGATGGTGATCTGCTGCGTGATGCCCGGAGCCGTCTTCAACTACCTTGCGGCGATGCGCTACGACCGTTCGCCGGACGAGGTGGCAAGCTATGTCGTCGTGTCGACGCTCGCGGTCCTCTGCCTGTTGCCGGTCATCATCCCGCTGGCCTGGTGGATGGCGGGGGTGGCCCCCTGAGGCGCTTGCAATACGTGTCGGGCGCCGTCAGTGTTGCAACGCACAATGGACGCGGACCGAGGCATGCCAGCACCGGAACCTGAGACCCGAAAGCTCATTCACAGACGCCAGATTTTCTGTGAAGCCTACGAACGCGACGACGGGTTGTGGGACCTCGAGGCCAGCCTGAGCGATACCAAGACCTACCCGATACCCAACAGGGACCGCGGCACGATCGAGGCCGGCGACCCGATCCACGGCATGTGGCTGTGCCTCACCGTGGACGACGCGTTCGAGATCCGGGACGTTGCCGTCAGGATGGAAAAGACACCCTTCGCCATCTGCCCGGCTGTCGAGCCCGACTACGGCGGGCTCGTGGGCGTCAAGATCGGACCGGGCTGGAATCGCCGGGTTCGCGAACTCTTCGGCGGCACCCGGGGCTGCACACACATCGCCGAAATGCTGGGCCGGCTGGGAACCGTCGCCATGCAGGCAATGTATGGCCGCCGCCGGTCCGGAAAACCCGTCGACAAGACGAAAAAGCCCTGGGTGATCGACGGCTGTCACGCCTGGGCCTCCGATGGACCGGTGGTGAGGAGGGAGTTTCCCGACTGGTACACGGGCAAGGGTTCATGATGGCCTGCGATTCACGCGGCCTGGCGCGCATCGGCGTCATCACGCCCTATTCCAACACCAATCTCGAGGCTGACCTTACTCTGCTGCGCTCGCCCGGCGTGTCCTTCCACGTGGCGCGCGCCGGAGGCTACGACCTCGACCGCATTCCCGATTCCGACGAAATGCGCCGCTTCGCCCGTGCCGGGCTGAGTGACGTGCTCCAACTCATCATGGCTGTCCGGCCCGATGTTCTTCTCTACGGCTGCACGTCGGCCACACTTTCCTCCGGGCCCGCCATGGACCAAGACTTCCGTCTCGCCATCGAGGCCGAGGCCGGTGTTCCCGCCGTGACGGCCGCCGGCGCGCTTGTCAGCGCCCTCGAGGAACTCGAAGCCCGGCGCATCGCCTTTGCTTCCCCGTACACGAGGACGCTCAATCTCGAAGGTGCGGCATTCCTCGATGATGCCGGCTTCGAGGTGGTCAACACTGCCGATGTCGGCCGGGACCTCGGAAGCTACGGTCAAAGCGACCTCTCACCGGCAGAGGTTCTCGAACTGGGCCTGCGGGCCAGCCACGCCGATGCTGATGCCATCGTCCTTTCCTGCACCGACATGCGCGCCGTCGAGATCATCGACGAACTCGAGCGCCGCACCGGCCGGGCGGTCGTGACGAGCAATCAGGCCATGGTACACACAGCGCTCGTGCGCCTGGGGCTTCCTTCACGCGTGCCGGGCTGCCTGGCTCAACGGGTCTCACCGGGCGCGCGCGCGTCGATTGCCAGCGCGTGAATGTCGCTCGCCATGTCCTCGGCGAGCGCGCGGTAGACCAGCCGCTGCCGGGCGACGCGGCCAAGGCCGGCAAAGGCCGGCGAGACGATGGTCACCCGGAAATGGCTTTCGCCCTCCTCGCGTGCGCCGGCATGGCCGGCGTGGAGGTGCGATTCGTCGATGACCTCGAGTTCGTCCGGCTCGAGCGCTCGCGTCAACTTGTCAACGATGGTCGTGCGAACCCGCATGACTTCATCTCTCCCTCGTCTGCAGGACACTCGACCATCCGTCAGATCAACGCAACCTCCAGGCCTGCCATCTGGCCGAACCCGGTGGCCTCACGCTCGTGCATCATCCTATACTGGAACCATGTCGCGACGATCGGCCAGGCAAGAAACCACCTCGAGGCCATGCTCCCGCCTGGGCTGTGATCGGCCGGGCGAGTACCGCGCGCCCGTGGGGCCCGACCGGACCGACAGTTTCCAGTACCTGTGCCTGGAACACGTTCGCGAGTTCAACCGCTCCTGGAACTTCTTCGAGGGCTGGTCGAAGGAGGCCATCGAGGCATGGCAGCACGCGGACCTCTCCTGGCACCGGCCGACATGGCCGACCTCGGCGCCGCATCACCTCCACAGGGTGTGGACCGGTGACGGCGTGCGGGACGTCTTCGGCATCGCCGAGGACGGGAGGTGCGATCCGGCAACGGCGCGCCAGGCAGTCATGTCGGCGAGCGAACGCAAGGCGCGCTCCATTCTCGATGTCGGACCCGACGCTGACACGGCCGCCATCCGCAGACGATTCAAGAAGGCGGTGAAAGCATGCCATCCGGACGTCAACGGCGGCAGCGGCAAGGCAAATGGCCGGCTGCGCGACGTCATCTGGGCCTACCAGCATCTCACCGGCCCGGCACCCGACTGAAGGCAGCCCCACCGGCGGGTGTCCTGCCAGCCATGGTCCCTTGCGCCCCATCCCGCGGCCATGCCATTGTTGGCCCATCCGGATCTGGGGTGGCGACGAGGTGGTCACCTGTCCTTGGATGGGGTATCCGGACCGGCAGACAATCAAGACGTGTGAGACCGTGAAGAATCCCAGCGAAACAAGCCTGCTTCCGCAGGGCGCCCCCGACATGACCGTCAAGGTTGCTTCGGCCTTCGGACTCGACACCACCATGGAGGTGCCGGGCTATTCGGAGCGTGGCGAACACGTTCCGGATATCGATGACTCCTATGTCTTCGATCCGCAGACCACCCTGGCCATTCTCGCCGGCTTCGCCCACAACCGCAGGGTGATGATCCAGGGCTACCACGGCACCGGAAAGTCCACCCATATCGAACAGGTGGCGGCGCGTCTCAACTGGCCGTGCATCCGGGTGAACCTGGACAGTCACATCTCCCGGATCGATCTCATCGGCAAGGACGCCATCATCCTGCGCGACGGCATGCAGGTCACCGAGTTCCGCGAGGGCATCCTGCCCTGGGCGATCCAGAATCCGGTCGCCCTGGTCTTCGACGAGTATGACGCCGGCCGTCCCGACGTGATGTTCGTCATCCAGCGAGTGCTCGAGGTCCAGGGCAAGATGACGCTGCTCGACCAGAACAGGGTGATCGTCCCCCATCGCTCCTTCCGCCTGTTTTCCACGGCCAATACCGTCGGTCTCGGCGACACCACGGGGCTCTATCACGGCACCCAGCAGATCAACCAGGGACAGATGGACCGGTGGTCCATCGTCTCGACGCTGAACTACCTCGAGCACGAGGAAGAAGAGAAGATTGTCCTCTCCAAGGTGCCGCACTACGCCACGACGCGGGGCCGCGAGACCATCGGCCAGATGGTGGCCGTCGCCGAACTGACGCGCGGCGCCTTCGTCGCCGGCGACATCTCGACCGTCATGTCGCCCCGGACGGTGATCACCTGGGCGGAGAACGCCGACATCTTCGACGATATCGGCTTCGCCTTCCGGTTGACCTTCCTCAACAAGTGCGACGAAACCGAGCGTTCGCAGGTCGCGGAATTCTACCAGCGCTGCTTCGGATCCGAGATCAGCGAGGCCGTCGTCGCCGGAGCCGCGGCGCAGTAGACCGGCAGAGCCTCCGGAGGAAACCCCCTGGCACAGGACAGCAACCGGGCTGAACCCTTCAGAAGGGTCGTTGCGGGCACCATGCGCGCCATGGCCCGTGAACCGGAACTCGAGGTGAGTTTTGGCGTCAGGGAGTCTGGCGCCAGCGGCAAGACGGCGCGGCTGACGCAGGTGCCGCGGGAACTCGATCGCCATGCCGTCGCCATGGCGCGGGGCGAAGCCGATGCTCTGGCGCTCAAGCTGCGCCATCACGACACCCGGACCCATGCCCGGCGCCGGCCGGCCAGCGAACTGGGTCGCTCGATTTTCGATGTGGTCGAGGAGGCGCGCTGCGAATCCATCGGGGCGATGCGCATGAAGGGTGTGGCCGACAACATCCAGACGGTTCTCGAGGAGCGTTGCCGGACCAGGGGACTGCACCGCATCGAGCAGCGCGAGGATGCGCCGCTGGCCGACGTGATCGGCCTTCTCGTGCGCGAGAGACTGACCGGCGTGGCGCCGCCGCCCTCGGCAACACAGGCCACCCGGCTCATGCGCGGTTGGCTCAACGACAAGATCGGCAATGAACTGGACTCGCTCCACGAGGTCGTCGGTGACCAGGTGGCCTTTGCCGAAACGCTGCGCACGCTCATTCGCCATCTCGATCTGCCCGATGAAGAGGCGGACGCCGCGCCCGAGGACCAGGACGACAGCGAAGAGGCCGATCCCGAACAGGCGGAGGCCGAAGGGGAAAGCGAATCAAGTTCCGAGGCCAGCGCCGAGGAAGAGATGTCCGAGGACTCCATGGAGGCCGACTCCCGGGAATCGGAGGATGATGAGATGGTGTCGGCCAGCACCGACGACACCGATCCCGCCGGCGAAATGGAACGTGCCGACGATCCCTTGAACCTGGCCAGCAACCGTTTCCTCTACCGCGCCTTCACCCAGGAGTTCGACGAGGTCATCGACGCCTCGGATCTGTGCGATCCGGAGGAGCTGGCACGATTGAGGTCCCAGCTCGACCAGCAAATCGCCCATCTGCGCGGCGTCACATCACGGCTCGCGAACCGCCTGCAGCGCAAGCTCATGTCGCAGCAGAACAGGGCCTGGGAGTTTGATCTCGAGGAGGGACTTCTCGATTCGGCGAGACTGTCCCGGGTGGTTGTCGATCCCCTGATGCCGCTCTCCTTCAAGATCGAACACGAGACCGAGTTCCGCGACACGGTGGTCTCGCTTCTCATCGACAATTCCGGTTCCATGCGCGGCCGGCCGATCGGCATCGCCGCGATGAGTGCCGACATCCTGGCGCAGACCCTGGAACGCTGCGGCGTCAAGGTCGAGATCCTCGGATTCACCACGCGCACCTGGAAGGGCGGACGCAGCCGCGAGAAGTGGCTGGCATCCGGCAAGCCCGCCACGCCTGGCCGTCTCAACGATCTTCGCCACATTGTCTACAAGTCCGCGGACATGCCTTGGCGGCGTGCCCGGCGGAGTCTGGGCCTGATGCTGCGCGAGGGTCTGCTCAAGGAGAACATTGATGGAGAGGCGCTGCTGTGGGCCCACGAACGGCTGATGGGGCGACCCGAACTGCGGCGCATCCTCATGGTGATTTCCGATGGCGCCCCGGTGGATGACTCCACGCTTTCGGTCAATTCAGGCAACTATCTCGAACGTCACCTGCGCGAGGTCATCGACAAGATCGAGGGCCTCTCGCCGGTGGAACTGATCGCCATCGGCATCGGGCACGACGTGACGCGCTACTATCGCCGCGCCGTCACGCTCACCGATGTCGAACAGCTCGGCGGCACCGTGCTCGGCGAGCTTGCGTCCCTCTTCGACGAGGAAACACCGGCCACCCGTTCCCGTTCCCGTCAATCCGGAACGGCACGGTCTCAGCCGGCAGCCGGCGGCGCCACATACCGCCCCATGAGCACGCGGTAGGGCACCAGGAGCACCAGGGCCATCGACGCCTTGACGGCGTAGTCACCGACACCGTAGCTCACCCAGTCGAGCCCCCATTCGGGAAAGAAGACGCCGAACAGAAGCCAGAAAAAGATGAGGGTGTCCACGGCAGAGGCCACTGCCGAGGAAATGAGAGGTGCCCGCCACCAGACCGACCGCCGCAGCAGGCGGAAGATGAGGATGTCGAGGAGTTGTGCCGTGAGAAAGGCGGAACCGGACGCCACCGCGGTCAGCAGGGCCGTCTCCGAGAACACCTGCGGCATGGAAAAGGGCGTCCAGTCCGAAAGGACGGCGGACATGATGACGCCGACGGCAAACCCCCACAGCACCACGCGGGCCGCCCGTGCCGGCCCGAAGGCGCGGTTGGAAAGATCCGTCACGAGAAACGAGAAAGGGTAGGTGAAAGCGGCCCAGGTCAGCCAGTCGTTGATCGGAGCGTGAACCAGCAGGTTCGAGACGACGACGACCGCCGACATCGCTCCGACGGCGACGGCCGGGCGTGTCATGGCAGGAGAGTCAGGCGCTGGCGTTCCGCCGCGCCGCCGCCTTCTCGACGCGGCGCTTGAGCTTCAGTGCCGGACCGGCCAGCCGGCTGTCGCGCTCCTGCATCAGGAAGGCGTCGATGCCTCCGTGCTTCTCGACGGTACGCAGGGCGTTTGCAGAAATGCGCAGGCGCACCCGCTCGCCGAGCGTCTCGGACCACAGGCTGGCCCTCACCAGGTTCGGCCGGAACACCCGCTTGGACTTGTTCTCGGCATGGCTGCGGTTGTTTCCCGACATGACGGACTTGCCGGTCAGGGAACATGTGCGCGACATCTCTTCGGCTCCGGAACTCGACTAAGCGATGCCGTACCTATAGCGCCAACGGCTCCGGGTCAACTCCTGCAGCCGCGGCCCGCATTCAGCATCCGATCACGTCTTCCATGACCCGCAGGACGTTTTCACCGAGAATCTTGCGGATGTCGTCCTCGCGATAGCCGCGGCGCACCAGGGCCTCGGTCAGGACGGGAAGCCTGGAGCAGTCCTCGAGGTCCACGAGGTCGAAGCGGACGGCGCCATGGTCGGTGCCGATACCGACATGATCGGCGCCGGCCACCCCGACCGCGTGATCGATATGACGCAGCAGGTCGTCGAGCGAGGGAAACGGGATCCCCGCATCGACCAGCACGTTGTAGCCTCCGGTGCTGTCGCCGCCCGTCATCGCCATCAGGTCCGAGATTGCCGACGTCGAGCCCGATGCGCTCTGTCGTCGATTGGCGCCGCCGCGTCCCGCACGACGGTCGGCAACATCCTCGAGCCCCTGCCAATAGCTTCGCGAAATGTACTCGGGCCATGCCGTCACGCAGACGATGCCGCCGCCCTCCGCCACCGCCCGGAGCATGTCGTCGGACATGTTGCGGGGATGGTCGACCAGGGCCCGCATCGAAGAGTGCGAAGCCATGACCGGCGCTTTCGTCATCTCGATCACGTCCCGGAACACCTTGTCGGAGGCGTGCGAGACATCGACCATCATGCCCATCCGGTTCATCTCCGCGATGACGTCGCGGCCGAGCGGGCTCAATCCGTCGTGCCGCGCCACGTCGGTCGCGGAATCGGCCCAGCCATGCGTGTTGAAGTGGGTCAGCGACATGTAGCGCACGCCCAGATCGAAGTACTGGCGCAGGACCCTGAGATCGTCGTCGATCGCATGCCCGCCCTCGATCGCGATGATCACCGCGAGCTTGCCCGCTGCGGCAATGCGCCGCACGTCGGAAGCGCCAAGGGCCACCTCGACGTCATCCGGATAGAACCGGCAGATCTCCTTCACGCCGTCGATCATGTCGAGAGCGCGACGGATCGCTGTCCCTTCGGCGACGTGGTGGAAGCCGACGCAGCAGGCAAAGAAGGATGCCGTGAGGTTGCCCCGTTTCATGAGCGGCAGGTCCATGTAGCCGTTGCCGGTCTCGACGCCGAGGTCTTCGTCGAGGTCGATCCAGCGCACTACGGTGTCGACGTGGGTGTCGATCACGATTGACGATGCATGGATACGACGTGCCTCGTGACTGATTTCCATCCCTTGCCCTCCCGGGTATCGTGGACCGGTCATCAACCTCGCCTATCGTATCAGCAACACCACCGGGATCGAGATCACCCGGTCCTGTGAGGCATGGCACGGATGATCGACGATGTTCGGGGAAAGCCGGCGCAACCCTGATCACGTGTCGTCGAGGATCTTCCTTGCGGCGGTCCGCAGCGGCAGGCGTCCACTGGCAACGTCGTCGGCAAGGGCACGCGACGCATGATTGTTTCCATCACCTGACATCAGCCGCGCCAGGGTGAGATCGGCCACCTCGTTCCTGATGGCCTCGACCGCCTGCCCGCGGCGCTCCTCATCGAGGTGAGGGCTGGCGGCGTCGAACCATTCGTCCATGGCGCCCCGCACGTCATCGAGACCGTCCCCGGTGAGTGCTGAGCAGGACATCACGCGCGTCGTCCAGAAGCTGCGCCCGGGACGCATGAGCGAGAGCGCCTGACGGAAATCCGTCACCATGTGACGCGCCATGCCGGCGAGGTCGCCATCGGCCTTGTTGACGATGACGAGGTCAGCAAGCTCCATGATCCCGCGCTTGACGCCCTGCAGGCCGTCGCCGGCGCCGGGTGCCAGAAGAACGACGAACATGTCGGTCATGGCCGCGGCCGTCACTTCCGACTGGCCGACGCCGACGGTCTCGACGATCACGAGATCGTGGCCTGCCGCCTCCACGAGCCGGATGACGTCCCGTGTGCGCCGCGCCACGCCGCCGAGTGTGCCGCGCGACGGAGACGAGCGGATGAAGGCCAGCGGATGGCGCGACAGGCGTTCCATCCTGGTTCTGTCGCCAAGGATGGAACCGCCGCTCCTCATCGAGGACGGATCGATGGTGATGACGGCAACCCGCCAGCCTTCATCGAGAGCCTTCAGGCCGAAGGCCTCGATGAAGGTGGACTTGCCGACTCCGGGGGCGCCGGAAATGCCGATGCGCCGGCGTGCCGGTGTGACCTGCGCGAGGTTCTCGAGCAGACCCGCAGCCGATTCCTCGTCTTCGGCGCGCGTCGACTCGACGAGCGTGATGGCACGTCCGAGCGCCCGGCGGTCACCGGATCTCAGAGCCTTGGCGATCAAGATGTCAGGCCGCCCGGCGCTGCGAACGGATCAGATCGAGGACATGTGCCGCCGCATCCGGAATATGGGTTCCGGGGCCGAAGATGGCCGATACTCCGGCTTCGCGGAGCATGGCGTGGTCCTGTGGCGGCACCACACCACCGACCACGACCTGAATGTCCGTTGCAGAGAGCTTCGCCAGGGCCGCGACAAGCTGCGGCACCAGGGTCCGGTGACCTGCCGCCTGGGTGGAGACGCCAACGACATGAACATCGCTTTCCACGGCCTGCTGCGCCGCTTCAGCGGGAGTCTGGAAGAGAGGCCCGACGTCGACGTCGAAACCAAGATCGGCAAAGGCGCTGGCAATGATGCGGGCACCCCGGTCATGGCCGTCCTGGCCGAGCTTGGCGACAAGCATGCGCGGCTGCCGTCCCTCCTCGACGGAGAAGGCGTCGACGCGCGCCCTCACCTGGCAAAACTCATCCGCCCCCTGCCAGGCCGCGCCATAGACTCCGGAGACCGGCCGGAGCACCGCGCTGTGCCGGGTGAAGACGCCCTCCAGGACGTCCGAGATCTCGCCGAGCGTGGCCCGCACCCGTGCCGCGGCGATGGAAAGTTCAAGGAGATTCCCGTCTTCGGCGGCACCGGCGGCAAGGGCATCGAGAGCCGTCTTCACTGCCCCGTCATCACGGCTCAGGCGCACCTCCTCGAGGCGCCGGATCTGGGCGACGCGCACCGCGGTGTTGTCGATCTCGCGAATCTCGACCTCGGGCTCCGCCTCGTTCCTGAAGCGGTTGACTCCCACCACCGTGTCGTCGCCGCGCTCGATGCGTGCCTGGCGGCGCGCAGCACTTTCCTCGATGCGCAGCTTCGGCAGCCCGGCCTCGATGGCGCGGGTCATGCCACCCATCTCCTCGACCTCATCGATCAACCGCGACGCGGCCTCGACAAGAGAGGCGGTGAGCGATTCGACAAAGTAGCTGCCGCCGAGAGGATCGACGACGTGGGGAATGCCGGTTTCGCCGGCGAGAATCAGCTGCGTGTTGCGAGCAATGCGGGCCGCCTCGTCGCCGGGGAGCGCCAGGGCTTCATCAAAGCTGTTGGTGTGGAGGCTCTGGGTGCCGCCGAGCACGGCCGCCATGGCCTCGACGGTGGTGCGCACGATGTTGTTGAAGGGGTCCTGCTCGGTCAGCGAAACGCCGCTGGTCTGGCAGTGGGTGCGCAGCATCAGGGACCGCGGGTCCTCCGGGTTGAAGGGCTCCATGAGCCGGGCCCACAACAGCCTCGCCGCACGAAGCTTGGCAATCTCCATGAAGAAGTTCATGCCGATGCCGAAGAAGAAGGAAAGCCGGGGCGCGAAGGTGTCGATGTCGAGACCGCGATCACGGGCGGCGCGCACGTACTCGACTCCGTCGGCAAGGGTGTAGGCAAGTTCCTGGACCGCCGTCGCCCCCGCCTCCTGCATGTGATAGCCGCTGATGGAAATCGAGTTGAAGCGGGGCATCGACGCCGCGCACCAGGCGATGATGTCGGCGACGATACGCATGCTGGGCGCCGGCGGATAGATGTAGGTGTTGCGGACCATGAACTCCTTGAGGATGTCGTTCTGGATGGTCCCGGTCAGGCGGTCAGGGGCAACGCCCTGCTCCTCTGCCGCCACGACGAACATGGCGAGCACCGGCAGGACAGCCCCGTTCATGGTCATGGAGACCGACATCCCGTCGAGGGGAATGCCGTCGAACAGGATCTTCATGTCCTCGACGGTGTCGATGGCCACACCTGCCTTGCCGACGTCACCGGCCACCCTGGAATGGTCGCTGTCGTAGCCGCGATGGGTGGCGAGGTCGAAGGCCACCGACAGACCCTTCTGCCCCCCGGCCAGGGCTTGCCGGTAGAAGGCGTTGGATTCGCCGGCGGTCGAGAACCCTGCGTACTGACGGATGGTCCATGGCCTGTTGGCATACATCGTCGCGCGCACGCCACGCACATAGGGAAAGAGCCCGGGCAGGGTCGCTGAATGACCAAGGGCCTCGAGGTCCGTCTCCGTGTAGAGTGGCTTGACGGCAATGCCCTCGGCCGTCTCCCTGACGAGATCCTCGGCAGAACCGCCCTTGAGTTCCTTTCCGGCCTGGGAGCGCCAGGCTTCTGGAAACTCCGTCATGGTGAACCGCTTCCTTCGCACCTGCACAAAGTATTGGTCCGCCGGCCGGACACGTCAACGCGTCGCCGGTTGCACCCGCACAGGCGTGGTCTATAGTCGCTGCCCTGCCCCCTTGAGGACATGCACGATGGATGAACTGAACTACCCCGATCTCCCCAACGATCTCGAATCGTTCTGGATGCCGTTCACCTCGAACAGGGATTACAAGTCGTCCCCCCGACTTCTGGCAAGCGCCCGGGACATGCACTACATGACGCCCGGCGGCCGGAAGATCCTCGACGGCACCGCGGGCCTGTGGTGTTGCAACGCCGGTCATGGACGCACCCGCATCGCCGAGGCCATCAAGGCGCAGGCGGACAAGATGGACTTCGCGCCGACTTTCCAGATGGGACACCCCGCTCCCTTCGAACTGGCCAAGCGCCTCGCCGATCTGTCGCCTGGCGACCTCGATCACGTGTTCTTCACCAATTCGGGATCCGAATCCGCGGACACCGCGCTCAAGATCGCGCTGGCCTACCACAACGTCAGGGGCAAGGGATCGAAGGTCCGCCTGATCGGCCGCGAACGCGGGTATCACGGGGTCAACTTCGGCGGCACCTCCGTCGGCGGCATCGTCAAGAACAGGCAGTTCTACGGTGGCCTGATCTCCGGCGTCGACCACATCCGCCATACCCATGACTACGAGCACCAGGCCTGGTCGAAAGGGGAGCCCGAGTGGGGCGCCCACCTGGCAGACGATCTCGAGCGCCTCGTGGCACTTCACGACTCATCGACGATCGCCGCGGTCATCGTCGAACCGGTAGCCGGGTCCACCGGTGTCCTGGTCCCGCCGAAGGGTTACCTGAAGCGTCTGCGGGAGATTTGCGACAAGCACGACATCCTGCTCATCTTCGACGAGGTCATCACCGGCTTCGGACGCCTGGGCGCCAGCTTTGCCAGCGAGCACTTCGGCGTGATTCCCGACATGATGACGACGGCCAAGGGGCTCACCAACGCCACCGTTCCCATGGGGGCCGTGCTGTGTTCCAGGAAGATCCACGACGCCTTCATGGCCGGTTCATCGGCCGGTATCGAGCTGTTCCACGGCTACACCTATTCGGGCCACCCGCTGGCCGCTGCGGCGGGTATCGCGACCCTTGATCTCTACCGTGAGGAGGGGCTTTTCGAGAGGGCCCGGGATCTTGCCGGCTACTGGCAGGACGCCCTGTGGTCGCTGGAGGGCGGTCACCACGTGATCGATCTGAGGAACATCGGCATCATGGCCGGGATCGAACTTGAACCGAGGCCCGGTCAGCCAACCGCTCGGGCCATGGAGACGTTCCAGAAGTGTTTCGATGACGGTGTGCTCATCCGCGTGACCGGCGACACCATCGCACTGTCGCCGCCACTCATCGCGGAACACAGCCACGTCGACCAGATCTTCGAGACCATCGGTTCAACCCTCAAGACTGTCGCCTGAACCGTCCCTGTGCTGCGTCACGACTTGTTCCGGGAGATCCGGTCAAGCTGGTTCTGCAGGCTGTCGATGCGCTCCTGGAGGGCGCGGATGTCTTCGTCGCGGTCCGGCGTCTTGTCAGTCGCCTGGTCGCCCTCGGGATAGAACATTTCCATGGTGCGGCGCATCATGGCCATGTTGTTCCTGACCATGCCGTCAACGGCATCCGTCGGCGTGGGGAACATCTGATCGAAGGTGCGCGAGACCATGTCGCGCACCTGTTCCTGGTTTTTCGCCAGGCTCTCCATGCTGAGTTCGAGATAGCGCGGCACGAAAGTCTGCATGCTGTCGCCATAGAACCCGATCAGCTGCTTGAGGAAGCTGATCGGCAGCAGGTTGGCCCCCTTGGACTCTTCCTCGACGATGATCTGCGTCAGCACCGCACGGGTAATGTCCTCGCCACTCTTCGCATCCTGAACGACGAACTCGGCGCCTTCCTTCACGATGTCGGCGAGCTGGTCGAGGGTAATGTAGCTGCTGGTCGCGGTGTTGTAGAGTCGCCTGTTGGCATACTTCTTGATGACGATCGTATCCCCTGTGTGCCGGTTTCTGGCTTTCGCCATCGTCTTCGAGCCTTCCTCCTGGAGGATGTCAGTATGACCCCGAGTGTGGCCCCCGGCCAGACTTTGTTGCACTGCGGCATGGCCGCATGCCGCAAAAGGTGCCATCATCGCCACCATGACGGACAAGCAGGATCTCGAGGATCTGGCCCGGGACTTTGTCGAGCTCTGGCAGGAACACCTCGCCGCGACGCTGTCCGACCCGGCACTGGCCAAGTGGGCCACTATGTGGCTTGCGGGAATGCCGCATGACGCGACGGGGACCGCGGCCATTGGCGATGCACCTGACTCTCTCGGCGAGCGTCTTGACGACCTCGCCAGCCGCATCGCTCGCTGCGAGGAACGGCTTGATCTCCTGGAACAGCAGTGTTGCCCCGCAGGCGGAACGCCTGAACCACGCCCTTCACGACGTTGACGCCGACGCCTTTGCCGCAGTCGTCGGCGCCGAAGCCGGCCGACGGCTCGGATCATTCATCGCCGGCGTACGCGCCTATCATGAGCATCCCTGGAGACGTTCCGATCGCTCTCTCGATGTCCTGTGGCGCAGCGGTTCGACGTCGCTTCTCGACTACGGCGGATCCGGCCTGCCGCTCTTCCTTATCCCCTCCCTCATCAACCGGTCCTACATTCTCGACCTTGGCCCCGGAGAGGGTTTCTGTTCATGGCTGCGCGAGCACGGCGCACGGCCGCTTCTGCTCGACTGGGGTGAACCCGGCGACATGGAAGCCGGCTTCGACCTCGACGCCTACATCGCCGAGAGGCTTCTTCCGGCGCTCGAGGCCGCCACGGGCGTCACCGGCACAGCGGTCCCGCTTCTCGGCTACTGCATGGGTGGCCTCATCGCCCTTTCAGGCGCCCTCGCCCGTCCGGACCGCGTCAAGGGCCTTGCCCTCCTTGCCACGCCCTGGGATTTCCATGCCGGTGCCATATCCTGGAACGCTGCGCTGGCTGCCGTGGCAGCACTCGCGTCCCGTCCCTCGGCGCCGCCGGTCCCGGTGGACGTCGTCCAGGCGCTCTTTGCCTCCATCCAGCCAGGCAACGTGGAAACCAAGTTCCGCGCCTTCGCCCGCCTCGATCCCGACAGTGATCACGCACGCACCTTCGTGGCCCTGGAGGACTGGCTCAACGACGGTGTCCCGCTTGCCGCAGGTGTTGCCGCCGACTGCCTCCACGGCTGGTACCGCGACAATCTGCCGGCCAGAAAGAGCTGGATCTCGCTGGGCCGGGCCATCGATCCTGCTGCCCTCGAGTCTCCCGTCCTCATCGCCCTCCCGGCACGCGACCGCATCGTTCCTCCGGAATCCGCGCGATCCCTGGCAGACCTCATCCCCCACGCCACCAGGATCGAGTCAAATGCAGGTCACGTCGGCATGGTTGCCGGCCGCCGGTCCCTCGCCACACTGTGGCAGCCGGTACTCTCCTGGCTCACCTCCCTGGAGTGAGGGGCATTCAAGCTGGGCAGCGACCATGGTAACACCGGGGTGGGATCGTCAGGAGACCGGACACATGATGCGGACCCAACGCTCCAGGATTTCGCTGCGGCTGCCGCAGTCGCTCAGGGATGCGACAGCGCGCCTGGCCAGGGAGGACGGCGTGTCGCTCAACCAGTGGATCGTCTCGGCGGTCGCGCAGAAGATCGGCGCCGTGGAGACAGCCGGTGAATTCCTCAAGGCGCGTGCCGGTACGGCAAGTCGAGGCGATCTGACAAGGCTTCTTGACCGTGCACCGGATGTGCCGCCGAATGCGGGACTGATAGGCCATGTCGACACGTCCCGCGACAACGGATCGGACGCCACGTGCCCACGACGCTGATCCGGAACGCCGCCTGGCTTGTCGCGTGGGACCGGACGGCGGGCCGGCACGCCTATCTCCGCGACGCCGATCTCGCCTTTGCCGATGACCGCATCGTACACGTGGGTCCCGGCTTTACCGGCGATGCCGACCGGGAAATCGATGGACGCGGGCTCTTTGTCCTGCCCGGCCTGATCGACCTTCACGCCCATCCCTCGTCGGAGCCGGCCTACCGGGGCGTACGCGAGGAACACGGCGTGCCCGAGATGTACATGACCGGGCTTTATGAGCGCAGCTGCGCCTTTCGCACCGACGATGACGGCGCCTCAGCCGCGGCCGAGGTGGCGTTCTCGGAACTTCTGTGCTCCGGCGTCACCTCTCTGGCGGACGTGTCGCACGCCTATCCGGGCTGGATCGATCTGCTCGCGAGGAGTGGGCTCAGAGCCTGGGTCGCGCCCTGGTACGGCTCCGCCTCGTGGCGCATGGACGCCGGCCACAGGCTGGGCTTCGTGTGGGACGAAGCGGACGGCGTTCGCGGCATGGCCGAAGCCGAAGCGCTCATGTCCGAGGCCGAGGCGCACATGTGCGGCCGGCTTTCGGGCATGTATTCCCCCGGCACCATCGACACCTGCACCGAGGAGCTCCTGCGCGACACCGTTGCTGCGGCCCGCTCAAGCGGCCTCCCCTACACCACCCACATCGCGCAGTCGGTCGTCGAGTTCAACATCATGGTCGAGCGCCACGGCATGACCTCCGTGCAATGGGCGAAATCGATCGGTTTCCTGACGCCCGGCGCGCTCCTGGCGCACGCCATCTTCATCGATGATCACTCCTGGCTCCACTGGCGCACCCGGCGCGATCTCTCGATTCTCGCCGAGACCGGCGTCACGGTGGCCCACTGCCCCACCCCGTTCTGCCGCTACGGCCAGGTGCTGGAGGATTTTGGTCGCTATCTGAGGGCCGGCGTGGCCATGGGCATCGGCACGGACACCCTGCCTCACAACTTCCTGGAGGAGATGCGCAAGGCGGCCGTACTGGCGCGCATTGCGGCCGGCGACATCCGGGCTCTCGGCCTCGCCGACATCCTCGATGCCGCCACCATCGGCGGGGCGAACGCCTTGGGCCGCGACGATCTCGGCCGCCTCGCGCCCGGCGCCAAGGCCGACATCGTGATCGCCGATCTCGCCAATCACCACATGCGGCCCGTGCGCGATCCCCTGCGCAGCCTCGTCTTCTCGGCAGCGGACCGTGCGGTGAAGGACGTCTTCGTGGACGGCCGTCAGGTCGTCGCCGACGGCAAGGTCACGACGCTTGATCCCGCGGCGGCACATGATCGCCTGCAGGAGGCGCAGGCCCGCATGCTGGCCGACGGTCCGAAGCGCGATTTCGCCGGCCGCAGTGCCGCGTCGATCGCGCCCCTCAGCTTGCCGCCCATGGGCAGGGACCGCCGATAACGTGTCCCGCCATCGCGCGCGTGGCGCGTCGATGGCAAACTCGCGCTACCAGAGTGGAGGGCGTCATGCCGGCAGATGTCTTGAGGCACGTCAAGGCTGAGCGCGGACCCCGGTTGCGTTGCAAGGGGTGGAAGCAGGAAGCGCTGCTGCGCATGCTGGAGAACAACCTCGAGAACGCGGAAGACCCGTCACGCCTGATCGTCTACGGCGGAATCGCCAAGGCGGCGCGGAACTGGGAAAGCTATCATGCGATCGTCGACACCCTGAAGAACCTGGAGGATGACGAGACCCTCGCCATCCAGGCGGGTATGCCGGTGGCGGTTTTCCGGACGCACAGGCTGGCGCCGCGTGTCGTCATGGCGCTCTCCAATGTCATCCAGGCCGACTGGCCGAAGTTCTACGACCTCATGGACCGCAACCTGACGACCTTCTCGTCCTACACTGCCGGCCCGTGGGAATACATCGGAAGCCAGGGTGTGGTGGAAGGGACCTTCGAGACCCTTGCCTGCATTGCCGACAAGCGGTGGGACGGCGACCTCGCCGGACGCATCTTCTTCACCGCAGGACTCGGCGGCATGGGACGGTCCCAGCCCAGGGCCATGACCATGCACGGCGGTGTCTCGGTCACTGTCGAGGTCAGGAAGGACGTCGTGGAGCAACGGCTCAGGGACGGCTGGGTCGATGTCGAGGCGGACGACCTTGCGTCAGCCATCGAACTGGCTCGCGGCGCATCCCGGGCAAGGGAACCCCTTTCGATCGTCCTCTGCGGCAACATGGTGGACGTCTGCGAAGAAGCCCTTTCGAAGGGCTGGTTTCCCGACATCGTGACGGAGATGTGCCCGTTTCACGATCCCTTCGCCGTCATTCCCTCCGGTCTCTCGCCGGAACGCGCCGCCGGCGTTCGCGCGCAATCCCGCGCCATCTACCTGGAGTACGCCCGGGAGTCGATCAAGCGCATCGTGGGAGCCATGAATCGCTTCCGCGATCACGGGTGCGAAGTCTTCGAGTTCGGCACCTTTGCCCGAAAGGAGGCCTTCGATGCCGGCATGGACCAGGACGAGGCCTTCGGCTATCCGGGGTTTGTCTCCGCGTACTGGCGCCCCCAGATCTTCGAACTCGGCAGGGGCCCCTTTCGCTGGACCTGCATATCGGGATCGACGGCAGATCGCGACCGGCTCGATGAACTGGCGCTGGAGATGTTTCCGGAGTGTCCCGTCACGCAGCGGTGGATACCGCTTGCACGCAAGCATCTTCCCGTCGAGGGACTCCCCGCACGGGTCTGTTTCTTAGGATTCGGGCAGAGGAAGGACTTTGCGCTGGCCGTCAACCGGCTCGTTGGCCGTGGCGACGTCGAGGGGCCGATCGCCTTCTCCAGGGACAATCTCGATGCCGGATCCATCGCCAACCCGGCCATGGAGACCGAGACCATGAAGGACGGTTCCGACGCCATTTCGGACTGGCCGTTCCTCAACGCCTTGCTCAACACCGCGGCCATGGCCGATCTCGTCTCCATACAGGCCAACGGCACGATGGGTGTCTCCCATCACACAGGCGTCACCATCATTGCGGACGGCACCGCGGAGAGCGCCGTGCGCATCGAGGCGGCGATGACCACCGACGGCGGTATCGGCATCGTCCGTTATGCCCAGTCCGGATACGACACCGCCCGCCGGGTCGCGGAAGGAAAGGGACCGCTCACCTGTGACGCCATCAAGGTGCCTTTGTGGTGGTCGGAGCACGCGACCTTCGGCCCCGAAGGCTGACGGCATGATGCGGGGCGACGTCATCCTTGGCGAGCCTCGCCGACCCGCCCACGAGACACCGGAATCCCTCTCCACGTGACGGTCTGACGCCCGACCGGCTCTCTGCCGTATCTCGACTCGATTGCCGGTCCTGTGGCACAAGGGATTGCCAGCCAGCAGTGGAGGTCCCCGTCATGACCGATGTCGTGATTGTTGCCGCAGCGAGAACACCCGTCGGCTCCTTCAACGGCGCCCTTGCCAGCCAGGACGCGCACGACCTGGGCCAGGTCGCCATCTCCGGCGCCCTGGAACGTGCGCGCGTGGAACCGGGCGACATCGACGAGGTCATCATGGGCCAGATCCTGCAGGCCGGCGAGGGCCAGAACCCCGCCAGGCAGGCATCGATCGGCGCCGGCATCCCGGTCGAGAGCCCCGCCTGGAGTCTCAACCAGCTGTGCGGCTCGGGCCTGCGTGCGGTGGCCGTGGGCGCCCAGCAGATTGCCGGGGGCGATGCAGGCGTCGTCGTGGCCGGCGGCCAGGAAAGCATGAGCCGGGCTCCCCACTGCATCCATCTGCGCAATGGCACCAAGATGGGCGACGCCGGCATGATCGACACCATGATCAGGGACGGATTGTGGGACGCCTTCAACGGCTACCACATGGGTGTGACCGCGGAAAACGTGGCCCGGCGCTGGCAGATCACCCGGGAAGACCAGGACGCGTTCGCTGTCACGAGCCAGAATCGCGCCGAGGCAGCGCAGAAGGCGGGCAGGCTCGCCGACGAAATCGTCCCGGTCACCATCACCACGCGAAAGGGGGAGACCGTCGTTGCCGAGGACGAGTACATCCGCCACGGCGTCGAGATCAGCCACCTCGCCAAGCTGCGGCCCGCTTTCGAGAAGGAAGGCACGGTGACGGCCGGCAATGCGAGCGGCATCAACGATGGTGCTGCCGCCATTGTCCTGATGAGCGCCGCGGAAGCCGAACGGCGCGGACTGCGTCCCATGGCAACCATCCGCTCCTGGGCCCATGCAGGGGTCGATCCCGCCATCATGGGCAGTGGCCCCATACCGGCCAGCCGCAAGGCGCTCTCCAAAGCCGGATGGGAGGCCGCAGACCTTGATCTCGTGGAGGCCAACGAGGCCTTCGCGGCACAGGCCTGTGCCGTCAACAAGGACCTCGGGTTCGACCCGGAAAAGGTCAACGTCAACGGCGGCGCCATCGCCATCGGCCATCCCATCGGGGCATCGGGAGCGCGTGTGCTCACCTCCCTGCTTCACGAAATGCAGCGACGCGATGCCAGGAAGGGCCTCGCGACACTGTGCATCGGCGGTGGCATGGGAATTGCCATGTGCGTCGAGCGCTGAAGCGCAGCAGATCGGGAGACCATGTCATCATGAGCAGGAACGCTCTCGTTACCGGTGGCACACGCGGTATCGGAGCCGCCATCGCCGAAGCCCTCGCTGCCGCCGGCTACACGGTCGCCGTGAGCTATTCCGGCAACGTCGAGGCTGCCCGGGACTTCACCGCGCGGACCGACATTCCGTCGTTCCGCTGGGATGTTTCGGACCACGATGCCTGCCAGGAGGGCGTGGCCCTCGTCGAGGAGCAGATCGGCGGCATCGAGGTCCTGGTCAACAACGCCGGCACGTCGCGCGACGGATTCCTTCACAAGATGGCGGACGAGGACTGGTCGAGGGTCGTGGACGTCAACCTGAGTTCATGTTTTCACATGTGCCGCGCGGTCATCGGCGGCATGCGCAGCCGCGGGTTCGGACGGATCATCAACATCAGTTCCGTCAACGGCCAGGCGGGCATGCTGGGACTGTCCAACTATTCGGCCGCCAAGGCGGGCATGCTTGGCCTGACGAAGGCCCTGGCCCTCGAGAATGCCTCGAAGGGGATCACAGTCAATGCCGTCGCGCCGGGCTATGTCGACACCGATCTCATTGCCCATGTCAGCGAAGCGATGATGGAGCGCATCGTCTCCGGCATCCCCGTGGGCCGGGTGGCGCAGCCGGAAGAAGTGGCGCGCTGTGTCCTGTTTCTCGCCGCCGATGATGCCGGCTTCATCACCGGCTCGACCCTCTCCGTCAATGGTGGCGCCCACATGGCCTGACAGGGCGCCGCCCGGTTCAGGACAACAGGACTCTTGCCGAACCGGCCGGGAACATCAGGTTCCCGGCGCAGCGTCAGTGCGGGGCGATTTCGCCCGCACCCCACCAGTAGATGCTGCAGAACAGGAAGAGCCAGACGACATCGACGAAGTGCCAGTACCAGGCGGCCGCCTCGAACCCGAAGTGCTGCTGCGGGGTGAAGTGGCCCTTGCAGGCCCTGACCAGGCAGACAGCGAGGAAGATGGTGCCGACGATGACGTGGAAGCCATGGAAGCCGGTGGCCATGAAGAAGGTGGATCCGTAGATCCCGCCGCTGAAGGAGAACGGCGCCTCGGCATACTCGACGATCTGGAAGGCCGTGAAGGTGATGCCGAGCACCACCGTGACCCACAGGCCGGCGATCAGCTGATCGCGCTTGCCTTCCCTCAAGGCATGGTGTGCCCATGTGACGGTGGTGCCCGAAGTCAGCAGCACCAGCGTGTTGATGAAGGGAAGGTCCCAGGGATCAAACGTGAGGATGTTCTCAGGCGGCCATATGCCGCCCATCTGGATGGTCGGAAACAAGGCGGCGTTGAAATAGGCCCAGAACCAGGCAAGGAAGAACATCACCTCCGAGGCGATGAACAGCGCCATGCCGTAGCGCAGTCCGATCTGCACCACCGGCGTGTGCGCCTTCTCGACCTGGGCCTCGCTCACCACGTCGCGCCACCAGAAGAACATGGTCGTCAGGGCAAGTACCAGTCCCGGAAAGATCATCCACCACCGTCCCGGGTTGTCGAACATGCCGATCGCCCCGGCGGCCAACACGAGGGCGGAGAAGGCGCCGAGCGCGGGCCAGGGACTGGGATTGACCAGATGGTAGGGATGCGTGGATGAATGATCGGCCATCAGGTCTCTCCTCGTAACGGTGCGGCCGGAATCCGGCCGCCGATCATGGTGTGCATGGCCAGCGGATCCGGAAGCAGGACCTCGGCCATCCTGTCGCTGGCAAAGAACGTATAGGACAGTGTGATGCTGCGGACCTCAGCGGTCAGCGGATCCTTCAGCATTTCCGGATCGACGAAGAACGTGACCGGCATGGCGACTCGTTCTCCGGGTTTGAGTGTCTGCTCGACGAAGCAGAAGCAATCGATCTTGGCGAAGTACTCGCCAATCTTCAAAGGCGTGACATTGAAGGTCGAGACTCCGGTAATCTCCCTGCCGGTGGGATTGAAGGCCTCGTAGAAGACCGTGACCTGCTCACCCGTCGGCGTCCGGACTTCCTTCAGCAGTGGACGGAACTCCCAGAAGAGTCCGCGCGCCGTATCGGCATTGAACCGTACCGTGACGAGTGTCGGATCCCCACTGAACCCGGGGGCGGCATTCGCCGTGGCGGGCGTGCCGCCGAATCCCGTCACCTGACAGAACAGGCGGTAGAGCGGCACAGCTGCCACGGTCAGCGCCGTCATCAGGGCGATGCCGGCGACAATCCCGGCGACGGTGGTCCGCTTGCTCATCGCTCAGCCGCCCATCCTGACGATCGAGACGCCATAGATGACGAGGATGAACGCGGCGAGAACGAGGGCGATCACGATGCTCCTGCGGCGGCGTTGCGTCTTGATGCGTTCGGCTTCGCTCATGACCAGTGGACCCCGTGATCGATGCCAAGGAGAGCGAAGAGCGCCGCAAGATAGAGAATGGAGTACCTGAACATCCAGCGCGCCGAAGCCTCGCTGCGATGCACCAGGAGGGCAACTGCGCCACACGTGAGAATGACCGACAGGCCAGCGGCACCCGCACCATAGAGAGCGCCGGCGCTGCCAATGAACCAGGGGGTCATCGACACCGGAATCATGAGAACGCTGTAGGCGAGGATCTGCCAGCGCGTCGCCGTGGCACCGGCCGTGACCGGCAGCATTGGAATGCCGGCGCGGCGGTAGTCATCCGATTTATAGAGGGCCAGCGACCAGAAGTGCGGCGGAGTCCACATGAAGATGATGACAAAGAGGGCGACTGATGCGGCCGATACGCTGCCGGTGACCGCGGCTTCGCCGATGACCGGAGGAAAGGCGCCGGCAGCGCCCCCGATGACGATGTTCCAGGGTGTCCGGCGCTTGAGCCACACGGTGTAGACAAAGACATAGAAGGCGATGGCGAGGGTCAGCAGACCGGCGGCCATCCAGTTGACTGCCACGCCCATCATCATGACCGAGGCAATCGCCAGCGTCGCGCCGAACTCCAGGGCAGTCGTCCCGGCGATCCGGCCGCTTGGTATGGGTCGATGCCATGTCCTGTGCATGAGGGCGTCGAGGTCCTGCTCATACCACATGTTGATGCACCCGGCGGCGCCGGCACCCAGCGCGATGCACAGGAGCGCCACCGCGGCAAGGAGCGGGTGGAGACTTCCCTCGGCAACGACGAGACCTATGGCGCCGGTGAACACCACCAGCGACATCACCCGCGGCTTGAGGAGCGCAAGATAGTCGCCCGGAGACGCGGCGAGCGTGCCGGCCGGATGCGCTGCCTGGGTATCCGTGGTCAGGATCTCACCCCTTCGTCAGTGGCCCGCCCTGGCCGGGGCACCCATGTAGGGAGGATCCTCGAATGTATGGAAAGGCGGCGGCGAGGACACCGTCCACTCCAGCGTCGTCGCACCTTCGCCCCAGGGATTGTCGGGACAGCGCGCGCGGTTGGCCACAAAGACGTAGTAGAGCACGTAGAGGAACACCACCATGCCGGCAGCCGTGATGTAGGATCCGATGGACGACACGAGATTCCATCCGGCATAGACATCCGGAAAATCCGGAATTCTCCGCGGCATGCCCGCCATTCCGAGGAAGTGCTGCGGGAAGAAGGTGACGTTGACGCCGATCAGCGTGAGCCAGAAATGCAGCTTGCCGGCCCATTCGGGATACTGGTATCCGGTCATCTTGCCGATCCAGTAATAGAAACCGCCGAAGAGGGCGAACACGGCGCCCAGCGACAGCACGTAGTGGAAGTGCGCCACCACGAAGTAGGTGTCGTGCATGGCCGTATCGATACCGGCATTGGCCAGCAGAACACCCGTCACGCCACCCACCGTGAACAGGAAGATGAAGCCGATGGCCCACAGCATCGGTGTCCTGAACTCGATGGAACCACCCCACATGGTGGCGAGCCAGCTGAAGATCTTGATGCCCGTGGGCACGGCGATGATCATCGTGGCAATGATGAAATAGGCCTTGGTGTCCAGCCCCATGCCCACCGTGTACATGTGATGGGCCCAGACGATGAATCCGACGAAGCCGATGGCGACCATGGCGTAGGCCATGCCGAGGTAGCCGAAGATCGGCTTGCGCGAGAAGGTCGAGATGATGTGGCTGACGATACCGAAGCCCGGCAGGATGAGGATGTAGACCTCAGGATGGCCGAAGAACCAGAACAGGTGCTGGTAGAGGACGGGATCGCCACCCAGGGCAGGGTCAAAGAAGCCGGTGCCGAAATTGCGGTCCGTCAGCAGCATGGTGATGGCGCCGGCCAGGACAGGCAGTGACAGCACGAGCAGGAAGGCGGTCACAAGAACCGCCCACACGAAAAGCGGCATGCGGTGAAGCGTCATGCCCGGTGCGCGCATGTTGAAGATGGTGGTGATGAAGTTGATCGCCCCCAGAATCGACGACGCACCGGCAAGGTGGATCGACAGGATGAGGCAGTCGATCGCCAGGTTCCCCTGGTTACCGTAGGTCGACAGCGGCGCATAGATCGTCCAGCCGACACCGGTGCCCCCGCCGATGAACACCGATCCCACGAGCAGAATCCCTGACGGGATGAGCAGCCAGAAACTGATGTTGTTCATGCGTGGGAACGCCATGTCGGGAGCACCGATCATCAACGGTATCATCCAGTTGCCGAACCCGCCGATGAACACCGGCATGATCATGAAGAAGATCATGATCAGTCCGTGACTCGTGATCAGAACGTTGTAGAGGTGATAGTCGCCACCCAGGATGCCGTCACCGGGATGGGCCAGTTCGATGCGGATGAGCATCGACATCAGGAAGCCGATCAAGCCGAACACGAACCCGTAGACGATGTACATCGTCCCGATGTCCTTGTGGTTCGTGGAATAGAGGTAGCGCAGATACCCTGTGGGCTGGTGCGCGTGGTGGTCTTCGACCGCTTGGGCTTGACTCATCTCATCGGTGTCCTTGCAGGGCTTCGCCTCATAGGAATGTTCAGTTCTGCGCGACGGTCACGACCGCGTCATCGGCCGTCCCGCGATTCGCCAGCTGCTCGTTCGCCCATGTTCCGAACTCGGCCTCGGACACGGCCTCGACCATGATCGGCATGTAGCCGTGGTTGAGACCGCACAGTTCCGAACACTGTCCGTAATACATCCCCGGCAGTTCGAGCTTCATCCAGATCTCGTTGAGACGTCCTGGAACGGCGTCCATCTTGACCCCGGCCGCCGGCAGGGCCCAGGCATGGATGACGTCTTCGGACGTGATCTGCAGCCTGATGTACTTGTCGACCGGCACCACGACCGTCGAATCGGTAGTAAGCAGCCGTGGCTGGCCTTCCGCGAGTTCGTCATCACCCAGAATGTATGCATCGAACTCCAGATCATCATAATCCGGGTACTCGTAGGACCAGTACCACTGGTGGCCCGTGATCTTGATGGTGAGGTCAGGTTCCGCCACGGGCAGGGTTTCCTGATCATAGAGAAGGCGCAGGGAGGGAATGGCAATCACGATCAGGATGAGTGCCGGAATCCCGGTCCAGACCACCTCGAGAAGGCTGTTGTGGGTGGTGCCGGAAGGATTCGGATTGGCGGCACGGCGATACCGGACGAAGATGTAGGCCATGAGCAGTAGCACGAAGGCCGAGATGACCATCATCACCGGAAACAGGAAGACGTCGTAGAGCCAGTGGATGTCCTCCATGCTCGGCGACGCCGCCGGCTGGAAACCCCACTGCCAGTCCTCAGGAAGGCCGACTGTTTCCTGGGCCAGGGCCGGAGTTGCATGCACGGCGACCACCAGGACCGCCACCATGAGGAACGGTGTCACTATGACTCTCCTCCAGACATTCGACCCGCAGGCAGACCGGTCCGATCCACCGGTTCGGGCGAGGCGGACCATACACGACCCGCAATCCGCTTCACAAGCCTGCAGGATCCGAATCTCCCTTGACGTGTGAGCGGTCAAGGAGAACGCCAACACCAGTGCTCGCCGGCCTCGCGGAAGGCGAAGCGCCGACGGTCGACGGGATCCTGCCGAACAGTTCCTCGCCGGAGAGAAGCAGGTCCACGGCCGACGGCGCCAGGGGATGGCCGATGCCTTCGGCAAGAGCCTTCGCGGCCCCTCGAGGGTGTTCAAGCCGGGACTCCCCACCTCAGGATTCTCCGATTGCCCGACGCCTTGACGGCGGGGTTCCGAAGACGTCCTTGAACGCGCGCGTAAAGGCGGCGCGCGAGTTGAAGCCGCATGCGAGGGCGACCTCCGTCACACTGCGGTCGCTGTTGTCAAGCAGTCTTCTGCCGACATCGAGCCGCAGTTCCCGATAGAATTGCTGCGGGCTGACGCCGAGCGCTTCGCGAAACCGCCGCAACAGGGACCGCTCGCTGAGACCGACCGATGCCGCCAGCTGCGCCACCGTCAAAGGCGCCCGCAACGTTTGCTCCATGAGCTTGATGACCTTCGAGACCTTCGGGTGCCTCGACGCGGCGATCATGAATTGCGGTTCGGACCCGGGCTGCGCCTGGTCATAGAGGAAGTTCCCCGACACCTTCATGGCCAGCGCCAGTCCGTCATGCCGGCGAATGAAGTCGAGCGTGAAATCGAAGGACGGCAGGGATCCGCTCGTCGTGGCTCGCTTTCGGTCCACGACATAGCGTTCCGACACGACGTCGATGCGTGGGTAACGTTCCCGAAAGTCGACCAGGTCGTCCCAGTGTGTCGTCGCCCGGTAGCCATCGAGCAGCCCAGCCTCGGCCAGAACATAGGCTGCGGCATCGAGCCCGGCGATCAGCGTGCCGCGCCGCGCGGCCTTCCTCAGGAAAGAGACGACACGCGACGATACGAAGCGCATCGCCTCGTAGCTCGCGACGACAAACAGCGCATCGCAGTCGCCGATTGATGCGATGTCCTCGTCCATGTCCAGCGTGAAACCGCTGCTCGAGTCCACCTTGGCGCGGCCATCGCTGCACAGCGTCCAGTTGTACACGCGTCTGTCCGACACGGTGTTGGCCATGCGCATCGGTTCGACAAGCGCCGCCAGGGTCAGCTGGGAGTATTTTGGCGCGGTGAGAATGACGATTTCGCGGGGCGTTTCGCGTTCGTACAATTTGTCCGTTTGGGCCTTGTTCATGGCGGATTATGTACTGCGCTCACACGAGCGATGCGACATAATCCGCGCGACGTTGACAGCCAGCGGCAGGAACGGGATCGGTTGCATCCTCCCTGCCTTCAGCCGCCAAGCTGCAGGCCGGATTCCCGGTCGGCAGCGAAGCGGAAGCTCGAGAGGAGCCTGGAATGCCGTCCCACGTGTCCCGCAATCCGCAGAGCGACCGGCTTCGGGCGTTGGCGGCGCGATACTACGTCGATCACGCAGTACTGGATCGCGAAAAGGAACAACTGTTCTTCAGGACCTGGCAGTACGCCTGCCATGTCGACGAGCTGGGCGCGCCGGGCGCCTACGTGACGACCGAGGTCCTGGGACAGAACGTCTTTGTGGTGCGCAGCGAAGGGGGCGAGATCAGGGCCTTCTACAATGTCTGCCCGCATCGGGGCCACAAGCTCGTCGACGGCAAGGGCAGCAAGTCAACCATCGTTTGTCCCTATCACCAGTGGAGCTTCGCGCTGGACGGGTCTGTCCGCGGAACGCGGACGACGCCTACAAGCCATGCGCCGGAAAGGGCGCTCATTCATCTCTCTGCCGTTCGGGTCGATCGGCTGCTGGATTTTGTCTTCGTCAATCTCGATCCGCAGGCCGAGCCGATTGCCGACTTTTGGCCCGGCCTGGAAGAACACATCCTTGCGACCTGCCCCGATGTCGCCTCCTTTGCCCTCAGCGATTCGGTTTCGGCCCTTCACCCTGTCGACTTGCAGGCGAACTGGAAGGTGCATGTCGACAACTTTCTTGAATGCTACCACTGCCGCATCGGCCATCGGTCGTTTTCCGACATGCTGGACGTGACGGGCCAGAAACAGGTGCTCTTCAGGAACCACAGCTATGTCTTCATCCCTTCGTCCGGCAAGGCCGAGAACAGTGCGTACCCTTTGGACCCCGAGCACGACGCCATGGATCTGCACTTCTGGCACCTGTTTCCCAACATGGGTTTGGCCCGGTTCGCAGGCCCGGGGAATCTCTCGCTGTCGCAGTGGTTCCCGCTCGGACCGAACCGGGCCTGGCGAAAGATCGTGCAGCTCGACGTGGCCGAGCCGACCGATCCGGACATGCTGGCGCGACAGGAGAAAAGGACCGTCTGGGCCAGGGATGTCCTTCAACCGGAAGACATCGCCTTCATTGAATCGGTGCACGAAGGCATGTCGCAACGCTGCTTCACGCATGGCTGGTACATGATCGATCCGGAAAACGAGGAAGTGTCCGAAGTCATGGTGCGGCATTTTCACGATACCTACCTTGCCCATATGGGTGACTCCGGCGCTGCGTGAACCGGCAAGGACGGGTCCTGAGCTCAACCGGAGAGCCTCGACGTGAATCCCGGCATCGCCGGACTCGTATCTGTGCCTTGAGGTTGCGTCTTTCCCGCTTCGCGGCGGCGCGGTTGCTGCCCTTCATGCCCTGGCAGCGGCTTCGGAAGAGTCGACCGGACAGCACTGCCATTGCGCGGTAGCCGGTGCGCTCCTTGACAGATCACCTGGCCATGCGCCGCGGGCGCCTGGTATGCGACGCCATCGAGTCGTTGCCGTCCCGCGCCGTGGATGTCGGCGGCGATCTGGCGGGCGGCCCTGTTCGCCCGTGTTCCGCTGGCCGCAAGTTGGCGCAAACGGGATGCAGTCGCTATAAGTGAAGCGTTCCGGTGGAGGCCCCCAGGGATGAACGCGTCAGCCGATGAACTCTTCTTCCATAGAAGCGGCATGGAGAGAAGCCGGGTCACCGGTATCGTCGGTGATGCCCTCAACGGTGCCGATGACGGCGAGCTCTTCATGGAGTTCGGTCAGTCCGAAACCCTCGTGTTCGACGACGGGCGCCTGAAGCAGGCCGGCTACGACGTGGTCCAGGGCATGGGCCTGAGGCGCATCGTCGACGATGTGACCGCCTATGCCCACACCTCGGAACTTTCCGAAGCCGCCCTCAAGCGCGCCGCCAGGACCGTGCGCGAGATCGACGGGCGCGAAGCAGACGTCGCAGTCGCGCCGGCGCGCACCAACCGTCATCTCTATGGAGAGGAGAACCCCGTCTCGGAGATGCCTTTCGCCGACAAGGTGACGCTGCTCGAGGACATCGACACCTGGCTTCGCTCGAAGGACGAGAGGGTCCACCAGGTGACAGCTGCCCTGATGGCAAGCTGGCAGGTGGTCTCCATCCTGCGCGCCGATGGCAGCATGGTGACGGATGTCCGGCCTTTGGTCTCGGTCAGGATCAGTTGCGTCGTGCGGTCGGGCGACCGCATGGAAGCCGGCTCCCACGGCACGGGCGGCCGCCTTCCCTATCACGAGTTCATTGGCCGGGAGCAATGGAAGGATCATGCCGACGAGGCCTTGCGCATCGCCCTCGTCAACCTCGAATCCGTCGATGCTCCCGCTGGCGAGATGCCCGTCGTCCTCGGTCCCGGCTGGCCGGCCGTCATGCTGCACGAGGCTGTCGGACACGGCCTCGAGGGCGACTTCAACCGCAAGAAGACGTCGGCATTCTCCGGTCTCATGGGTGAGCGGGTGGCTGCCCCGGGAGTCACGGTGATCGACGACGGGACAATCGCCGGCAGGCGGGGCTCGCTCACCATCGACGACGAAGGCACGCCCACCGAGAGGACGGTGCTGATCGAGGACGGAATCCTGAAGAACTACATGACGGATCGCATGAATGCCCACCTGATGGGCGCGGCGAAAACCGGCAACGGACGGCGCGAAAGCCATGCCCACCAGCCCATGCCGAGGATGACCAACACCTGCATGCTGTCGGGCGACAGCGACCCCGAAGAGATCATCGAATCGGTTCCCAATGGTCTCTATGCGGTCAATTTTTCCGGTGGCCAGGTCGATATCGTCAACGGCACCTTTGTCTTCACCGCATCGGAGGCCTACCTCATCGAGAACGGCAAGGTGGGCCCTTCGGTCAAGGGCGCGACACTGATCGGCGACGGACCGTCGGCCCTCAAGCATGTCAAGGCGCTTGGTAACGACATGCGGCTCGACCCGGGCGTGGGGACATGCGGCAAGAACGGCCAGAGCGTGCCGGTCGGCGTCGGTCAGCCAACCATGCTGATCGAAGGCCTCACCGTTGGCGGCACGCGGGCCGGATAAACCGCCTCCTGACGTCAGACCACCGAGGCGGCGATCGCCTGGACCTCGACCTTGAGTGCGGGCGTGGCAAGGGCCGTGACGAACACCAGTGTCGAGGCCGGCGCAGCCTCTCCGAGAGCCTGCTGGCGCACCTGGCGCACGGCCGCGAGATTGTCCTCGCCGACGACATAGGTCGTCAGTGACACGAGATTGTCCGCCGCCATGCCTTCCGCCGCGAGGATCGCCAGGATATTCGCAAAGCACCAGTGTGCCTGTTCACCGACATCATCGGGGATGGCGCCGTCGGGCGTGATTCCGATCTGGCCTGAGACATGCAGCTGCTTCATGCCATCGGGAATCACGACTCCGTGGCTGTAGTTCGACAGGGGTGGCGCAACACCCTCGGGATTGAATCGTCTCAGCACGGCGGTGGCGCTCCTTTCATGGGCAGTTTCAGAACGAGAACTCGCTGAACACCGGATCGATACTGCCGCCCCAGGCGTTCTCCCATCGATCCAGAAGGACGTCCGCCGGGGTCCTTCCCGACATCGCGATCTCCATCAGCGAGTCGAGAAAATGCACCTCGTCCAGGCTGCCGTCGTAGTAGCGCCGCCGGTAGAGACCTTCGCAGGAGATTTGCAGCATGGTGCGGGCGACATCCTGGACGGTGCCCGACCTGAACGGCGCCCTCAGCCCGAGCCGCGGCACGTCGGCCTTCATCTGCACCTGTTCTTCCCAGGTCCAGTCCCGCACCATCTCCCAGGCCGCATCGAGTTCCGAGTCCACGTAGAGCAGCCCGGTCCACAGGGCCGGCAGGGCACAGATGCGCCGCCAGCTGGCGCCATCGGCACCACGCACTTCCATGTACCGCTTGATCCGGACGTCCGGGAACAGTGTGGTCAGGTGGTCTTCCCAGTCGGAGATCGTCGGGATTTCTCCTGGCAGGGCGGGCAGACGGCCATCCATGAAGTCGCGGAACGACTGGCCCGAGGCGTCGATGTAATGTCCGTCGCGCAGCACGAAGTACATCGGTACATCGAGAGCGTAGTCGACGTATCGCTCGAAGCCGAACCCGTCCTCGGTGACGAACTTGAGCAAGCCGCTGCGGTCATTGTCGGTGTCGGTCCAGATGTGGGCGCGCATCGACAGGTAGCCGTTCGGCTTTCCCTCGCTGAAGGGCGAGTTGGCGAAAAGCGCGGTCGTCACCGCCTGCAGCGCCTGGGCGACCCTGAACTTCCGCACCATGTCCGCCTCGGAACCGAAATCCAGATTGGCCTGGATGGTGCAGGTGCCGACCATCATGTCGAGACCCATGGTCCCGACCTTTTGCATGTATTCCCGCATGATCCGGTAGCGGCCCTTGGGCATCCAGGGCACGTCCTGCCGACGGTCGAGGGGTCTGAGCCCGAGGCCGAGGAAGATGATGCCGAGTTCCTCGGCGACTTCCTGGCACTGGTCCAGGTGGGCATTCACCTCGCGACAGGATTCATGGAGCGTCTTCAGAGGCGCGCCGGAGAGCTCCACCTGCCCCCCCGGTTCCAGGGAAACGTGCTGGTTGTCCTTCTTCAACCCGATGACATGGTCTCCCTCCATGAGCGGCTGCCAGCCGAATCGCTGCAACTCCTCAAGGATGACGCGGATGCCGTTGGGAGCGTCGTAGGAGAGAGGCGTGTGGGTCGCGGCGTCGTAGGCGAACTTCTCGTGTTCCGTACCGACCCGCCACTCCTCGGGCGGTTTGCATCCCGATTCCAGGACTTCGACGAGCTGGTTGCGGGACGTGACCGGCGTGGCGTTCTGTGCGGAGGGTATGGACACGGTCGATAGGACTCCCCGGGCGCCTCGATTGGCGGCGCGCACGATATCCCGCACAGAGGGCCCTTGCAAAGAAGGCCGGCGGGCCGACAATGTCGAGTCAGCCCGCCATCCCGGGAGTCACCTGAATGAGCCGGCCTCCGTTCTTCAGGGAGTGGGTCAACGCGCGGGCGCCCGAATCGTGGCGGCCGTGGCTGCAACTGGCGCGCGTCGACAGGCCTGCGGGCTTCTGGCTCCTGATGTGGCCCTGCTGGTGGGCGGTTGCCCTGGCTTCGCCGGGAGGGCCGGACTGGACGCTCCTTGGCCTCTTCGCTGCAGGGGCCGTGGTGATGCGGTCCGCCGGCTGCATCGTCAACGACATCGTCGACCGGCGGATCGACGCCAGGGTTGAACGGACCCGCGATCGCCCACTCGCCAGCGGCGCCGTCACGCTGCCGGGCGCCCTCGTCTTCCTCGGCATGCTGCTTGCCGCGGGATTGATCGTGCTTCTCCAGTTCAACCAGGCAGCGATCATCACGGGCATCGCCTCCCTTGGCCTGGTGGCCGTCTATCCCTTCATGAAACGCGTTACCTACTGGCCGCAGCTCTTTCTCGGCCTCGCCTTCAGCTGGGGAGCCCTGGTGGGCTGGGTCGCGGTCAGGGGCACGCTCTCGCCCGAACCCCTGGTGCTCTACCTGGCCGCCATCGCATGGACGATCGGCTATGACACGATCTATGCCCACCAGGACAAGACGGATGATGAGCGGATCGGCGTGAAGTCGACGGCCCTTGCCTTCGGCGAGAGCACAAAGCTCGTCACCGGTCTCTTCTATGGCATCTTTGTCGCCGGGGTGGCCTTGGCCGGCTACCTGACAGGAACCGGGTGGCCCTTCCTGGTGGTCCTCGCCATCGCCGCCGCCGATCTGGCAAGACAGCTCGTCACCGTTGATCTCGATGATCCGGGATCGTGCCTGAGGGCCTTTTCCGCCAACAACCGGATTGGCCTCCTGGTCTTTGCCGGACTTGTTCTGGGCCGCCTCCTTCCGGTCACGCCGTGACGGACTTCAGCGAGTCGAGCACCATGGACTGGAAGAAGTGCACGTGGTGTTCACTGAATTCGGGGTGATCCCTGTCGACGACGAACCGCCCCTGGTGGTAGCCGAGTGAGTTGAGACCCTGCTGGACGTTCTCGCAGAGCCGGACATCCTCGACCACAAGCACGGTGCGGATGTAGTCCATGAACCGCCTCTCGAGCTCGGAGGGCTCGCGGGATGTGAAGTAGAAGTCCCATCTCTCGCGGGTGGTTTCGGGGCCGGTGGGCAGAACCTGGAACATCGCCAGATGGGGGCTGCCGGGGTACATGAGGGGGATCGCGGTGGGCCAGATGTAGCCGAAGAGGGCTTCCTGCTGTTCGACATCCGCCGCTTCGAGGCGATAGGCCGTGTTGTCGAGATCCCTGGCGGCGATCCTGTGGCTGAAGGTGATGCCGTCATCGGACCAGGCGGCCTGGCCGTCATAGTCGACGAGCTCCATCAGCGACCGGTGATTGACGTCGCAGTGGTAGCACTCGTGATTGTTGTCGATCACCGTCTTCCAGTTCGCCGCCACGTCGACTTCCCAGCGACAGGCGCGCACCAGGTCCGGCAACCGTGGGCAGGCGCGGCGCATGTCCTGGAGAAATCGGCCCGCCTGGTCGATGAGGGGAACGGCTCCGGCATCGAGATTGACGAAGAGAAAGCCGCCATAGTCCTCGAGCCGCACGGGCTTGAGGTCGGCGTTCGCCGCCGTCCAGCCCTTCAAAGGCTCGCATCCCCGACCCTGGCGAAAGCGGCCGTTCGCGTCGTAGGTCCACTGATGGTAGGGGCAGGTGATGAAGGCCGTGTTGCCGCAGCCCTCGAGCAGAGGATGGGCGCGGTGGCTGCATACGTTGTGAAAGGCGCGCAACACCCCGTCGTGACCCCTGATGACGAGAACATTCTGATCGACAATCCTGCCGGTGAGGTAGTCGCCGCGCCGGGGGAGATCGCTGACGTGTCCGAGGTACCACCAGCCGCGGTAGAAGATCGCCTCGTGCTCGAGGCGCCAGATGGCGGGATCCCGGTACCAGCTCGAGGGCAGCGTGGTCGAATGCTCGGCAGAGACGTCAAAGCCGCCGGCATCGAGCGTGCTTGTCATGGACCCTGCTCCCCTCCACTGGCGGGCATGCTCACCTCGAAGAGCGCGCCTCCGCCCGGTCTTTCGAGGCAGACTGCGTCACCACCGTAGCGTCTCGCAATGCGCCGCACCAGATAGAGACCGAGACCGGCGCCCTTGCCATCAGCGGCGAAGGAGCGGAACGGCTCGAAGATGCTCTCCCTCATGGATTCGCTCACCCCGGGACCCCTGTCGGCGACACGAAGGCGCGCCTTTGGTCCGTCGACCGCCACATCGACGCTCACCGCACTTCCCGCGGCATGACGCCGCGCATTGCCGAGAAGGTTGCGCACGAGGTGACGGACCAGGTGTTCCTCGGCCTCGATCACGGCCATGCCGCCCGTGAACGCGACCTCGAAACGGGCCGCCTCCTCGGCGGCGAGTGCGCCAAGATCGATCTCGACGAGACGGGCCGGCCCCTCCTCGATCTCAAGGCGGCTGCCGAGCAGGATTTCGTCAATCAGCTGATCGAGCTCCGCAATGTCGCGCTCGATCCTGGACACCAGTTGTGGTTCCGCTTTGTCGGCGAGCAATCCTGTGGCCATGGCGATCCTCGCCAGCGGGGATCGCAGTTCGTGGGATGCTGCCGCCAGGGTGTTGCGTTGGGCCTCCACAAGGCCCTCGATACGCCCGGCGGCACGGTTGAAACTCGTCGCGAGGGCGGCGATCTCGTCCCTGCCCTCGACCTTGACACGCGCCTGGAGGTCTCCGGAGCCCAGGGCCTCGACCCTGGACTTCAGCCGCTCGAGACGGCCGGCGAGGCGGCGCGACAGGGGCCAGGCGCCGATGGCGGCGGCCAGCGCGAGAAGCCCGGGAACGACAATGAATCCGATTCCGGAGACACCATCCCTCGACCAGTCGACCTCCATGGTCCGGCCGTCGGGAAGCATGATGGCGTGGGCGTGGCGCCGCCTCTCCTCCCCGGGGCCGGAGCCGGAACTCCCCAGGATGTTGCCGTCGGGAGCGAGCAGGGTGAGGTTGACATCAAAGTGCCTCGCCAGGCGGGCGAGATGGGCGTCAATTTGGTGCCGTGGCGCTCCGGCCGGCGGCAGCGTCTCCTGGAGATAGGGCCCCATGCCGCGGGAGAAGTCGCCTGCCCGGTGTTCATCGGGGATGAACCACCATGCCAGCGCGGTCAGCACGCCAAAAAGGACGATGATGGCAAGGAACGTGAGATAGACCTGGAAGAAGAGGCGCCGCCTCACCCTTCGTCGTCCCGACGGCCCGTGAACAGATACCCGGCGCCGCGCAACGTGACAATGCGTCGCGGATTGCCCGGATCGTCCTCGATCGCCGCCCTGATTCTCGAGACATGCACATCGATGCTCCGGTCGAAGGCCTCGAGAGACGTGCCCCGCACCCTCTCCATGAGCTGATCACGACTCAGCACGCGTCCCGCATTCTCTGCCAGGGCGATGAGAAGGTCGAACTGATGGCCCGTGAGCGCCCGTTCTTCGCCATCGAGGGTCACGGTGCGGGTCGACCGGTCGATCACCAGGCGGCCGAAACGCATGATGTCGGGAATCGACGTGCGCCGGCGTAGGATGGCGCGCAGCCGCGCCAGAAGTTCGCGCGGATTGAAGGGCTTGGCGAGATAGTCGTCGGCGCCGATCTCGAGGCCGACGATACGGTCCTCCTCCGCGCCGCGGGCCGTCAGCATCAGGACGGGCACGTCCGAGCGTGCCCGGATGGTCCGGCACACGTCGAGTCCGTCGGCGTCGGGTAGCATGAGATCGAGGATGACCGCATCGAACCCGCCCCTTGCCGCGGCGGCAAGGCCCCTGGCAGCGCTGGCGTGATGTTCGAGAGTCATGCCCGCCCGGGCAAGGTAGACCGTCACCATCGAGGCGAGATCACGGTCATCCTCGATCATCAGCAGGTGGGTCATGGGCGCTCGTGGCGTTGCATGTGTTGGACGAGTTCGCGGCGCTGCTCGGGCGTGAGGACATCCGCCATATCGGCAAGGGCGGTGACGAGACGCCTGCTGGCCTGGTCGACGGTCTCCAGATTCGCCAGGCGCAGCTCCTCCAGGGCCTCACGGTCGACGGTCTCCGCCCCGAGGGTGTCGAGCAGGGTCTGCCGGCTTTCCCGGAAGAGGCCGCCGAGTTCCTTCATGTCGGCAACCGCCTCCCGGACAATGCCTGTCACCTCGGCGCGCTGGCCGTCACTGGCATCGACCTTGTCCAGCATGCGATCGATGCGTTTCTCCGCAAATCGTTCAACCCCGTGGCCATGGAACGAGAACGCGACGGCACCTGCGGCCACGACGACCACCAGAGCGATGGCTCCGGCGATCCACCAGCGGCGGCGGCGGGGTTTCTGAGTCATGTCGGTCATGGGTCGGGCCCTCTTTCAGTGATGAAACACATCGTGGGCGCCGCCGATGTCCCGAATGTTGCGGGCGCGTAAAGATTTGTTGCCGGACCGGGACCTACATGCGCATGCGCGAACCGGACGGATCGAAGAGCGGCGCGTCGACAATGGTGGCATGGCGCATGTCGCCCAGGATCTCGATTTGGAACTCGGCCCCCGTCTCGGCCATGTCGACCGGCACGAAACCCAGCGCCACGGACTTCTCCACGTGGTGCGCGTATCCTCCCGACGTGACGAAACCGACGACGTTTCCATCCCTCCACACCGGTTCATCGGCGACGCAGTCGGCATCGGCGGCATCGACAACGAACGTCACCAGCCGTCGGCGTGGTCCTTCCGCGGCTTCCCTCAAGGCCGCGTCACGGCCGGGGAAGTCCTCCTTGTCGAAGGCAATGAAGCGATCGAGACCGGTCTCGGCGGCGGTGTAGTCGGGCCGGTACTCGCGCAGCCACGAACCGAAGGACTTCTCCAGGCGGAGACTCATCATGGCGCGCATGCCGAAGGGCACGAGGCCGAGACCGGAGCTCTCACCCTCGAGAGTCTCGAAGAGAGCGCGCTGGAGAACGGGCGGCACGTAGATCTCGTAGCCGAGATCCCCGGTATAGGTCACCCGCTGCACGGTGGCCTCGACCATGCCGATGGCGATGTTGCGGACGGAACGGAACGGCATGGCGTTGCCCGAGACATCGGCATCGGTGGTGCGCTGCAGCAGTTCCCGTGCCCGCGGCCCGGCGATCTGGAATCCGACGAGGTCTCGCGAGATGTTGGTGAGTGTCACCCCGTGCTCGGGCAGGAGATCGAGAAAGAGGCGCATGTGGGCATCCTGCGCGGCATAGCTAGCCTGCACCCTGAAACTCTCCTGCCCGTCCCTGGCGATGGTGAAATCCCCCGCCAGACGGCCACGGTGGTTGAGAAGCGGCGACAGCGTGAGTCGTCCCTCCTTCGGCACACGCCCGGCCATGATGCGGTCGAGCCAGGCTGCCGCGCCCTCCCCCTCGATGCGGAACTTCGAAAAGTTGTGGATCTCGTTGATGCCCACGCCCTCGCGAACGCCGCGGCACTCACGGGCCGTCGCGGCGAAGGCATTGGAGCGGCGGAAACTCGGCGTCTCGTAGAGCGGCTCGCCTGGCGGCGCGAAGTAGTTGACATGTTCCATGCCGAAGGCGCTGCCGAAGACGGCCCGCCGCTCCTTCCAGATGCCGTGGGCCGGCGTCGTATGGAAGGGCCGACCGGCCGGAAGCTCCTCGTTGGGATAGGCGATGGCAAAGCGCCGCTGGTAGTTCTCGCGCGTCTTCGCGCGGGTCCAGGCAGGCGTCGTCCAGTCTCCGAAACGCGCCACGTCCATGGCGAAGATGTCCCGCGACGGCTCGCCTTCGACCATCCACTCCGCCAGGGCAAGTCCGACGCCGCCGGCCTGGCTGAACCCGGCCATGACGGCACAGCAGGCCCAGTATCCGTCCACGCCTGGAACCCGTCCGACCAGGGGGTTGCCGTCGGGAGCGAAGGTAAAGGGACCGTTGATGATGCGCTTGATCCCGGCTGACTGCAGCACGGGATAGCGCCGGTAGGCGGTTTCCAGCGGTCCGGCAACGCGGTCGATGTCATCGGCGAGAAGTTCGTGCCCGAAATCCCAGGACGTGCCATCGACGGCCCAGTGCCGGCAGGCCTGCTCGTAGATGCCGATGACGAGGCCCCGGCCTTCCTGCCGGAGGTAGCTCTCGCCTGCGGGATCCATGACATGGGGAAGTTCCGTGCCGTGCCCGTAGACCTCCGCAATGTCGCCGGTGACGAGATACTGGTGCTCGAGCGGGTGGAGAGGCAGGCGGACACCCGCCATCATGCCCACTTCGCGGGCCCACAGTCCGGCGGCGTTGACGACATGCTCGGCAACGACGGATCCCTTCTCGGTGACGACATCCCAGTGGCCGTCGTTTCTCTGGTTCAGTTCGAGAACACGGTTGTGGAGCGAGATGTCGGCCCCGGCCATCCTCGCCGCACGGGCATAGGCATGAGTCGTTCCGGAGGGGTCGAGGTGTCCGTCGAGGGGATCCCAAAGCGCCCCGAGGAGTCCTTCCGCATTGATGATGGGGGTGTAGTCGGCGATCTCGCCGGGGCCGACGATCTCGGTTTCGAGCCCCATGTGGCGGTGCTTGGCCCGTTCGGCCTTGAGGAAATCCATCCTGTCGGGCGATTCGGCGATGGTCAGGCCACCGACATGGTGGAGGCCGCAGGAAAGGCCGGTGATCTCCTCGAGTTCGCGATAGAGGCGGATGGTGTAGCCCTGCAGGGCCGCCATGTTGGGGTCCGCGTTCAGCGTGTGGAATCCACCCGCCGCATGCCACGTCGAGCCCGAGGTCAGCTCCGAGCGCTCGATGAGCATGACATCGGACCAGCCGAACTTCGTCAGGTGATAGAGGACGCTACACCCGACAACGCCGCCGCCGATGACGGCCACGCGCACATGGGACCGCATCGGCTGCTATCCCAGAACGGTAAAGCTGCTGTTCCGGTTGATCTCCCGGTTGCGCGAGAAGAAGGATATGTCGATGTCGCGATCGATGTGCGGGAGATGGAAGCTTACCGGATCGACGTCATGGTCCTGGCCGTCCTCGCAGGCCGCGATCAGGGCCGCCATCATCTCGCCGGCGATGGGCGCGTTCTTGAACTGGTTGCCGCTGGTGCCGATCGCCAGGTAGAAGCCGCCGAGGTCCGACTTGTCGTAGATGGGTCCCCAGTCCTCGGTGACATCGTAGAGGTCGACCGCGCCCCTGGCCGAGGAACCCGGAATCTTCAGCCCCGGAAAGCGCTGCGCCTGGCGCATGACGAGGGTCGTCCACATGCCCGTGAACTCCTGGAGATAGTCATCGGGATCCACCCACTCCTTGTCGTCGCAGGCCGGATCCTCGCTGCCGATGAGAATGTGATTGCCAGTCTCGGGGCGGCAATAGGTGCCGATCTCGCTGTCCGAAAAAACGTGGCTGACGCTGGAATCGTAGTCGTCCGGCGCCGGCACATGGGCGACCTCGTGGCGCAGGGCGCGCGTGGTGATGCGCATGGTGCCGGCAAGGCCCGCCATCTCGTTGACCTTCGACGAGTGCGGGCCGGCGACGTTGACCACCACGGGCGCATCGATCTCCTCGCCATTGTTGAGGGTGACGCCCTTGACGCGCCCGTTGTCGCGGCGGATGGCCGTCACGGTGGTGTTGAAGCGGAACGTGGCTCCGCGCTTTTCCGCGGCCCTCTGGACGTTGTGACCGGCAAGCTGAGGATCCGAGATGTACCCGCCGCACGGGAAGTAGGCAGCGCCGACGACCTCGCGATCAAGAGACTCGCCGAAATCCGGATCGTCGGTGCGGCGCGGTTCCCCGAAACACGCCGTCGACACGGACGGCATGCGCTCGCGGACTTCCTCGGGCGTGAGTTCCTGGTAGGGACAGCCGATCTCGTCCATGACCGTGAGGATGTTCTCGAGGAAATTGTTCTGCCGCGTCTTCATGATCATGCAGCCGACGTTGTTGTATCGCGCCATGCCGCGTTCATCGACGATGCCGCAGTAGTTCTCCCAGTCGGACCAGTAGAAATGGCTCTCGTAGGCGATGGCCGATCCGTGAACCGTGGAATAGTAGGGGCGAACGATCGCGCAGGAATTGGCGGTCGAGCCGTAGCTCGCCGCCGGCAGACGGTCGATGGCCAGGACATTCATGCCCCTGGCGGCAAGTTCACGCGCCGTGCTGGCACCGATGATGCCCGCTCCGATCACGATAGCGTCCCGTGTTTCGGCCATGGCTTCAGGTCTCCCTTGTTCTTGCGATCACTCTCCGGCAAACGACCAGAGGCTAGGGTCTCCATACCACCGCTTGACGGTCTCCCGCCACCCCGGACCTGGCGCCGCCGCGACCGGACGCGAGCGAGGGTTGCGCAACGCTGCGGGACATGCTTGATGGTCGCCATGAACGAGCCCCGGACAACGGATGCCCACCTGCTGCCGGAGCGGGGACAGGAATGGCGCGAGCGTCTGGATCTCGGCAGACTCGCCCGCCTGAGAAACGAAATCGCGCGGGCCGACTGCGGAGCCGGTCTCTTCTATGACCCGGTCAACATCCGCTACGCCACCGGCACCTCGAACATGCAGGTCTACGCCCTTCACAATCCCTGCCGATATGTCTTCGTGCCGGTGGAGGGGCCCGTCACGCTCTTCGAGTTCAGGGGCTGCGGGCATCTCTCCAGGAACTGCGTTGCCGTGAACGAGGTCCGCAACGCCGTCCCGTGGTACTTCAGCGTCTCAGGTCCCAGAGCCGGCGAGAATGCCGGAGTCTGGGCAACGGAGATCCTCGATCTGGTGGCGGCTCATGGCGCCGGCAACCGGCGCATCGCCGTTGACCGCGCCGATCCTCAGGGCCTCGATCTCCTGCGGGGCGCAGGATGCACGGTCGTCGACGGCCGGGAAGTGGCGGAGCGCGCGCGCCGCATCAAGACCCCTGAAGAGGTCGATGCCCTGCGCGACGCGGTTGCCGTCTGCCAGAGAGGCATCGCCCGCATGATGGAAGCGACCGAGCCGGGCATGACCGAGAACGCGATCTGGTCGGTCCTGCATGAAACGAACATCCGCATGGGCGGGGAGTGGATCGAGACAAGGCTCTTCAGTTCAGGCCCTCGTACCAACCCCTGGTATCAGGAGGCATCGAACCGCCGTGTCGAGGCAGGCGACATGGTGAGCCTGGATTCCGATCTCGTCGGCCCGATGGGCTATTCGGCAGACATCTCGCGCAGCTGGATCGTCGACGGCAAACCGCCGACCGGAGAACAAAAGACACTCTACGGCCTTGCCTTCGAACAGGTGATGCGAAACCAGGAACTCTTCCGCCCCGGAGCGACATTCGACGAGATCGCCGGCAAGGCCTACGCCCTGCCGGGGAGTTTTTCGGACTACCAGATTCCGGCCGTCGCCCACGGTGTCGGTCTCGTCAACGAGTACCCGATCGTCCTCCACGCTTTCCGACACAAGGAAGCCGGTCACAACGGCATGGTGGAGGCCGGCATGGTCTTCTGCATCGAAAGCTACGCCGGCAAGCCCGGCGGGAAGGAGGGAGTCAAGCTCGAACAGCAGATTCTCGTGAAGGATGACGGCATCGAGCTCCTCTCCGACATGCCTTTCGAGGCAGCATTGCTGTAGGCCTGCGTCGGCCGGCCTGCCAGAGGGTTTCAGTCTCCGAGCATGGGCATGCGCAGGCCATGGCTGCGGGCGGCGTCCTTCGCCAGGTCGTAGCCGGCATCCGCGTGGCGCACGATTCCCATGCCCGGGTCCACGGTGAGGCAGCGCTCGATCTTGCGTTCGGCGAGGTCCGTGCCGTCGGCCAGAACCACCAGCCCGGCATGGGTCGCATAGCCGATGCCCACGCCGCCGCCGTTGTGGACCGCCACGTAGGTCGCCCCGCAGGCGGTGTTGAGCAGGGCATTCAGAATGGGCCAGTCGGCCACCGCATCGCTGCCGTCCATCATGCCCTCCGTCTCCCGGTTCGGCGAGGCCACGGAGCCTGTGTCGAGATGGTCGCGGCTCATCGCCACAGGCCCGGCAAGTTCGCCCGAACGCACCATGTCGTTCAGCAGCCTGCCGAAGCGCGCCCGCTGGCCGTATCCCAGGTAGCCAAGGCGCGCCGGCAGGCCCTCGATGGGCTGGTGCTCTGAGGCAAGACGCACCCAGTTGGCGAACACCTCGTCGTCGCCGAACTCCTCGAGAGCCGCCTGCTCGCTCTTGCGCAGGTCGCTCTCCTCGCCCGACAGGCAGATCCAGCGGAAGGGGCCGCGCCCGACGCAGAACAGCGGCCGGATGAACGCTTCCACGAACCCCGGGAAGGCGAAGGCGTCCTTGTAGCCGTGGTTGTAGGCCTCCTGGCGGATGTTATTGCCGTAGTCGAACACCATGGCCCCGCGCCTCTGGTACTCGACCATGGCGCGGACCTGGCGGACCGCCGTCGAGCGGGCCCGCTCGATGTAGGTCGCGGGGTCCTTGCGGCGCAGGTCCAGCGCCTCGGCAAGCGCCATGCCGCCTGGAACGTATCCCTCCAGCATGTCGTGGGCCGACGTCTGGTCCGTCACGATGTCGAAGGCGACATCCTGTTCCAGGTAGCCGTTGAGGACATCCGACATGTTGCCCTCAACCGCGATCGCCCGGGCCTCGCCCCGGGCGGCATGGCCGCGGGCCCGTGCGAGGGCGTCGTCAGCGTCGTCGGCAACCTCGTGGACGAACCCCAGTTCGAGACGCCGGGCGATCCTGTCGGGATCGATCTCGACGCCGATGCTCACACCGCCGTTGAGCGTGATGCAGTGCGGCATGATGCCGCTGAACATACCGAGACCGCCGGTGATCGTGACACGCCCTTTCAGCGTGCCGCCGAACTTCATCTTGGCCAGCGTGGCAAAGGTCTCGTAGGTCCCCTGGACGATGCCCTGGGAGCCGATGTTGCACCACGAGCCCGCCGTCATCTGGCCGTACATCATGAGACCCTTCGTCTCGAGCTCGTTGAAGTGCTCCAGCGTGCTCCAGTGGGGCACCAGCATGGCGTTCGAAATCAGCACCCGGGGCGCCCACTCGTGGGTCCGCCAGATGGCCACGGGCTTGCCCGACTGCACGACGAGGGTCTCGTCTCCCTCCAGGGTCTCCAGGATCTCGACGATCCGGTAGTAGGACTCCCAGTCGCGCGCCGCCTTGCCGCGTCCGCCATAGACGATCAGCCGCCGCCAGTCCTCCGCCACCTCGAGGTTGTTCATCAGCAAGCGATAGGCCGTCTCCTGCGGCCAGCCCTTCGTGTGGAGGTCCAGACCGCGGGGTGCCCTCACAGGCGCATTCGGCGCATGGCGCATGACGTGTTCCCTCATTCATTGCCTTGGCGCAGGATGTGCAACTTCAGCCGCGAAGATCAAGGGCGTTCGCCAGGGGAAGCGCATGAACGACGCTGTCATCTTCCATGTCGTCGAAGGCGAGGGACCACTTGTCGTCAGCATGCCGCATACGGGATCGTGGATGCCGGTGGAACTCGACCATCGACTGAGTGCCACGGGCCGCATGATTCCCGATACCGACTGGGATCTCGACCGGCTCTACGACTGGCTTCCGGAACTTGGCGCCAGCGTGATCCGCGCCACCTGGTCACGCTACGTCATCGACCTCAACCGTCATCCGGACGGTCTCCCCCTCTATCCGGGAGGGACCATGAATCACACCGCTCTCGTGCCCGTCACGAGCTTCGACGACGTGCCGCTCTACCACGAGGGAGAGGAGCCGACGTCGGCGGAGATCGCGGGACGCCTGCAGCGTTACTGGCGGCCTTGGCACGCCCGCCTGGACTCCCTCGTCGCAGCCGCCCGGCGCCGTCACGGCCGAGCCGTTCTCTTCGACTGCCATTCGATCCGTTCCGTCGTTCCGCGCTATCAGGCGAGCCGGCTGCCGGACCTCAACATCGGAACCGCGGACGGAACGAGCTGTGCCGCGGATTTGCGCAAGACCATCGCCGGCGTCCTCGGGCGCGACGGGCGCTACAGTGTCGCGGTCGACGGCCTCTTCAAGGGCGGCTACATCACGCGCCACTACGGCAGGCCCGAAGAAGGCGTTCACGCCTTCCAGCTCGAACAGTCCCAGGCCATCTACATGAAGGAGTCGCCCACGCCCGTGATCGACCCCGAACGAGTGCGCCAGGTGAAACCGCTGCTCGAGGCAATGGTGAAGGCGGTTGTCGGCTGGGCCCGGATCTGAAGGAGGATCCATGGAGATTGACATCACCTATCTCAACCGCGACGACGTCGAGTCGATCGAGATCCCGGACCGTGACATCATCGGCGCCGTCGAGACCGCATTCGCCGCCCAGGGCCGGGGAGCCTACGCCCAGAACCCCCGTGCCAACCTGCGTCACGATCCGACCAACAAGGGATTCTACAATGTTCTCGCAGGCTACCTGGAACCCCTCGACCTGGCGGGCTTCAAGGTGGTGGGCGACTTTGTCGACAACTACCGCCTCGGACTGGCCTCGGAACTTGGCTTCATCACCCTCATGCGCCCTGATTCGGGCATTCCCGTTGCCCTTGTCGACGCTTCCCACATCACCGACATGCGCACCGGCGCGGTCACCGCGCTCGGCGCCCGCCACCTCGCGCCTGCCGCGCCGAAGGTCCTCGCCAACATCGGCGCCCGCGGCAGCTCCTACTGGAACGTGCGGCTGATCGCCGGCCTCTTCCCCCTCGAGGAGATCCGCATCCACTCCAGGCGCCCCGAGAGCCGGGAGGCGCTTGCCGAACGCCTGGGAAACGAGCTGGATGCCGACGTGGTGGCCTGCGACACCTGGGAGGCGGCGATCACCGGCTCCGACATCACCGTCGAGGCCACCCGGCTGCAAAAGCCCCGTCCCATCTTTCTCGCGCACTGGGTCAAGCCCGGATCCCTCGTCGTCCCCTACGGCAGTCAGAGCTCCCTGGAGGACAACTTCCTCGACGTCATCGACAAGACCGTCGTCGACACGTGGTCCCATGCCCACGCCGGCCCCTATGGCGCCCTGCGCCATCAGGTCGACAGCGGCAAGCTGACGGATCAGACACTTCACGCCGAACTCGGCGAGATTGTCATCGGCGCGAAAGCGGGTCGCGAGAGCGACGACGAGACGATCCTCTTCTGGCACCGCGGACAGGCCATCCTCGACATCGCCTTCGCGGCCATGCTGCTCCACAAGGCCCGCGATCAGGGCGTCGGGAGAACGCTGCCCTATTGACGCACGAGCCCGGCAACGCTCCTGGCCTCCAGGACCCGGGCGGCGGTCTCGACATCCTCTCCGAGCGGGCGGTCGGCCTCGAGACGGGGACAGCAGTCGCGAATGGCGCGGTGGAGGGTCGCGGCGTGGGATCCGGCCTGCCGCGGCGACCCGAGATCGAGGGCCTGCGCCGCCACCAGGCCTTCCATGCCGATGAGCAGGCGGAAGGATCCGAGTTGCCGGGCGAGCTTGGCGGCGGCCTGCGGCGTCATGCATGCCTGGTCCTCGACATCAAGCGAGACGGCAACGGGGTCGCTGTCGACAGGGCGGCTGTCGTGGCGGATCTCGCCGAGCAACGCGGCTGCGGTCTTCTGCAGGGCGACCATGCCCGCCGATGCCCCGCCCCGGGGCGAAAGGAAGCGCGGCAGGCCCGAGAACTCCGGATCCATCATCCGCTGCATGCGATGAACACTCCCGGAAGCCGCCATGGCCACGGCAAGGGAGAGGTTCTCCAGGGCGAGGCTCAGGGCCGGAGTGTGAAAGTTGGGCGTGGAGAGCATGCCGCCCGGGCCGGCCATCACGGGGCTGTCCGGAATGCCGCCGAGTTCGCCTTCGAGAACGTCCACGGCGTGGGCCAGCGCATGCTCGAGGGCGCCGGTGACCGTGGCGACGACGCGGAAGGAAAGCGCATCCTGCGTGCGGCGGGGACTCGCGGTAGAATCGGCGAGAGCCTCGCGGAACCAGCGCGCCGCCTCACGTTGGCCGGGCGCAGGTCTCAGGCGATTGATGGCGTCATCGAAGATGCTCCGGTTGGCGCGATAGGCCTCGCACGACAAAACGATGGCGCTGCGCAGAGCGGCGGCGCTTGTCATGCCCTGCCTGAGCGCGTGGGCAGCGCGCGCCGCAGTGAAGGACGAGTGACTGACGAGAACCATGGCGTCCTTGGGCTCGAGCGGAGGGACGGCAAGTCCGCAGGAAGCCAGGGCCTCGCCGGCTTCGACAGGTTCGCCCTCGCGCCACAGGCGCCCATGCCCGGTGAGAGCGAGGCCCATGTGGGCGTTGCTGACGAGATCGCTCGAGCCGATCGATCCGAGCTCGGGAACCACCGGCGCGAGGCCCGCCTCGAAGACATGGCAGAGGTGGCGCAGGAGCGCCGGTGAGATGCCGCTTCGACCTCGTGCCGCCGACACGATCCTGGCAAGCAGGGCCGAGCGCGAGAGCCCGGGCGCCAGGGCGGGACCGACACCCGTCGCCCTGCCGGCGAGGATCTGGTGCTGGAAGGCGGTGACAGCGTCGCTCGTGATTCTCTCATCCAATCTTGCGCCGAGGCCCGTGTTGAGTCCGTAGACCGGAACACCGGCGGCAAGGGCGTCGGCGATGGCGGCGCGTGCCTCGTCGAGTCGGCGCGGAAGGTCGTCCGGCAGTTCGAGGCGCACGGGAAGCGGCGCTTCGCTGGCGGCAAGGAATCCGGCGAGATCCGGCGGTGTCCTGCCGATGGTGATGACGCGGACCTCAGGCGATACGCTCATTGCTGTCGCCGAAGCGCCCGCGTGACGATGGCGGCGTTTGTCGCGAGGTGGTCGCTGGACGTGCCCTGCGACGCGGCGGCCTGAGGCGGCCGGCCCGCATAGCCGATGCCGACGTTCGCGCCGGCGACGTCCCGCAGGCGTTCCCTGACCCAGGGCCACGCTCCCTGGTTGGCCGGTTCCTCCTGGCACCAGACGAGATGGTCGATGCCCTCGATGGCGACCCTGAGGGCGGCGGCGGGAAAGGGGTAGAGCTGCTCGAGCCTGACGAGCGCGACGTCCTCGCCGCTTCGAGCCGCCTCGATCTCGTGGGCAATCTTGCCGCTGCAGAGGATGGCATGCCGTTCCCCGCCGCTTCGTCTGTCGGCCATGACCTCGCGAAACCGCGTACCTGACAGGAATTCGGCATGTGCGGAGGCGGCCTGCCGTGAGCGCAGCATGGACTTCGGGGTCAGCACGATGAGCGGTCTCGGGCGGCGCGTGAGAAGATGGCGCCTCATCAGGTGAAAGAAGTTCGCCGCCGTCGTCGGATTGGCCACGGTCATGTTGTGGCCGGCGCACAGTTGCAGCAGGCGCTCGGGCCTCGCGGACGAATGATCGGGACCCTGTCCCTCGAGGCCGTGGGGGAGCAGGAGAACGAGCCCCGAGGTGAGGCCCCAACGCTCCTCCCCGGCGGCAATGAAGAGGTCGAGAACCACCTGGGCGACGTTGATGAAATCACCGAACTGCGCCTCCCAGATCACCAGGCAGTCGCCGGCGGCCAGACTGTAGCCGTACTCGAAGGCGAGAACCGCGTACTCCGAAAGCGGCGTGTTGGCGATGGCGAGTGTTGCGGCGCTGGCGGCGGCGTTCGCCAGGGGAGTCACGGTGAGGCCTGTCTCCTGATCGACGATGCGGGCGTGACGGTGGGAAAAGGTGCCCCGCGCGCTGTCCTGCCCCGAAAACCGCACCGACGTGCCTGCGGCAAGCGCACTGGCGAGCGCCAGGGCCTCCGCTCCTCCCCAGTCGAGGGTGCCTCGCTCAAGGACGGCGGCACGCCGGGCGGCGACCGTCCTCTGGACGCGGCGGTCGGCGGTGAAGGAGTCGGGCAACGTGGTGATGGCCATGACAAGGGCATCGAGGTGTTCCTTTGCAAGGCCCGTGTCGACATTCGGCAAGGACTCGAACCCGGACGCGGGCCGCGCCCTGCCCTTCGCCTTGACGGCCGCCTGGTGATCGGCATCGAGTTCATCCCAGGTTCTTGTCTCGAGAGGCGTTGCCAGCTGACGCCGCGACGCCGTCCACTGCTGGCTGACCGGAACCTGGCGGTCGATGGCGCGGTAGAGCAGTGGATGGGTGATCCTGGGCTCGTCGGTCTCGTTGTGTCCGCGGCGGCGGTAGCAGACGAGATCGACAAAGACATCGCCGGCGGTGTGATGGCGCCAGGCCACGGCCCAGCGCGCCGCCTTGAGCACGGCCTCGGGATCATCACCGTCGACCCGGATGACCGGCGCCTCGACGGCCTTGGCGATATCGGTCGGATGGCGCGATGACCGAGCTTCCGCGGGATCGGTGGTGAAGCCGATGCGATTGTTGACGACGATGTGGATGGTGCCTCCGAGGCGGTAGAACGGCAGGGCGCCAAGCTGGAGGAGCTCCGCCGTGACGCCCTGTCCGGCCACGGCGGCATCGGTGTGAAGCAGCAGGCACAGGGGCGACTGGCGGCCCTCACCAACGATGTCCTGCCTGGCGCGGGTGTAGCCGGCGGCCACGGGCGCCACGGCCATGAGATGGGAGGGGTGAGGCAATACGTGAATCGTTACGTCGCGGTTCCGCAGCGTCCTCACACCCTCGAATCCCCGGTGGAAGGGGACGGCGTCGCCGTCCTCGTTCAGCCCCAGCAGGTCGCGAAAGATGGCGGCGGCGGCCTTGCCGAACACCGAATAGAGCGTGTTGAGACGACCGCGGTGCATGCCGCCGACGACGATCTCGCCAATGCCGCTGCCGGCGGCCCTGGCGAGCAGTTCCTCGAGCAGGACGACGAGGGTCTCCGCACCTCCCAGACCGAAGGTCTTCGCCGTCGTGAATCGGCGTTCGAGGAAGCGCTCGAAAGTCGCGGCCCGCACGAGGCAGACGGTGATGCGCTCGACATCCCCGTCCGTCGTCCCTTCGGCGGCCAGGCGTTCGAATGTCTTTCTTGCCCACGCCCGGCGCTGCCGACAGGCGATGTGCCCGACCTCCACCTCCAGGGCGACCGGGGACGGCTTGTCGGACTCTGCTTCGCGGGATGCGTCGAGGGACCTGAAGAATGCCTGCCAGCGCTCGTTCACGCTTCCGGGGTTCTCTTCGAATCGCGCCTGCATGGTCTCGAGAAAGGACCTGTCGGCACCGAGAAGGGCTGCCGCCTCGGGATCCATCAGAAAAGCCACGCAGGAAGCGCGGTCGCCAGGGATGGCACGAACCAGACCGCGGCGACGCCAAGGGCCTGCAGGCCGATGAACGGCAGGACGCCGGCGTAGATCGCGCCCGTGGTGACCTCCGGCGGCGCCGCGCCGCGCAGGTAGAAGAGGGAGAATCCGAAGGGTGGCGTGAGGAAACTCGTCTGCAGGTTGATGGCGATGAGGACGGAGAGCCAGATCGGATCATGGCCCATGAGAATGAGCGCCGGCGCCACGATGGGAAGCAGGATCACGGAGATTTCGACAAAGTCGAGAATGAACCCTAAGAGGAAGATCAGGATCATGACAAAGACGAGGGCGCCGTCAGCCCCGCCGGGCATGAGCGACAGCAGCAACTCGATCCGGTCATCACCACCGAGACCGCGGAATACCAGGGCGAAGACGCTGGCGCCGATAATGGTGCCGAAGATCATGGCGCTGATCGTCAGGGTGCCGGTCGCGGCCCCACCGAGGTGGCCCGAGCGGCCGGTGACGTGGAAAGAGCGGGCGAGCACGGGGAGAGCGATGGCGGCAAGGGCGATCCCGAGGGCGCCGAGGGCCCAGTCGGAGACCTCGAGATCGTGCCGTTGCAGGCGTACCGGCGCCAGCCCGGCGAGGAGCGCCAGGGTCACAAACGCACCTCCGGCGAGGAGGATCCAGCGCTTCAGGCGCGCACTTCCGAAACGGAAGGCCGCCAGCAGGACCGCGCCGATGGCCCCGACCGACGCCGCCTCGGTGGGGGTGGCGACGCCGCCGAGAATGGATCCCAGAACGGCGACGATCAGGAGGATGGGCGGCAGGAGCACCTTCAGGATGTCGCCCGCGGCTCCCCGTGGTTCGGCAAGGGGCGGGGCGACGGATGGCTTGAGCCGGGCGATGCCAAGGATGAAGACGATGTAGAGCGCGACGAGCACCAGTCCGGGGAGCAGGGTGGCGGCAAAGGTCTGGCCGACGCTGATGGTGCTCACCGTGAACGAGCCCTTTTCGAACTGCGCCTGCTGGTAGGCGTTGGACATGACATCGGAGAGGATGATGAGCAGGGTCGAGGGAGGAATGATCTGCCCCAGCGTGCCGGTCGTGGTCACGGTCCCCGCTGCCAGTCTCGTGTCGTAGCCGGCGCGGAGCATCGTCGGCAACGCGATGAGTCCGATGGCGACGACGGTGGCGCCGACGATTCCGGTCGAGGCGGCGAGCAGGGCGCCGATCAGGACCACCGAAACGGCGAGGCCGCCCCGCGCCGTTCCGAAGAGCGTGCCCATCCTGGTCAGCAGATCCTCGGCAATGCGGCTCTTCTCGAGCACGGCGCCCATGAAGATGAACATCGGGATGGCGATCAGAACCGAGTTGGTCATGATGCCGTAGATCCGCTGGGATAGGGCGCCAAGCAGCCCGCCGTCGAACTGGCCGGTCAGCCAGCCGATGAGGGCAAATGCGAACGCCACGCCGAAGAGCGTGAAGGTGACCGGATAGCCCAACAGGATCGCGCCCATCAGGGCGACGACCATGAGGATGTCGAGAGACTCCGTGAGGATCACCCGGCCCCCGCCTTGCCGCCTTTGAGGCGCAGTCTGAGGATGTCGCGCAGGAGACAGGACAGGCCCTGAAGGAAGAGCAGGAGGCAGAGGGCGGGTATCAGCGTCTTGAGCAGGAAGGTTGCCGGAATGCCGCCAACCGAGATCGCGCCATCGAGGTTCTTCCAGCTGTTCGCCACGAAGGGCAGCGTGAACCAGGCGATGGCGGCGGCGCCGGGCAGCAGGGCGAGCGTGGCGCCGAGGATGTCGATGCGCGCCTGACCCGGGGGCGACAGGCGGGAATAGAAGATGTCGACACGGACATGACCGTTGACGAGGAGCGTGTAGCCCGCGCCGAGCATGAAGATCATGCAGTGAAGATAGAGAACGCCCTCGTCGAGGAAGATGAAGCTGATACCGAAGACATAGCGCAGCAGGACGATGACAAACTGAAGGGCCACCATGGCCACCGCGCACCATCGGATGACGAGGCCCGTGGTCCTGTTGATCCGGTCGAGGAGGTCGGCGAGAGCTTCCATGGCGCCCCGGATCGGCAACCGGACGCAGAAGGGCGTCCGGTTGCCTGGGCCGTCGTCAGTAGGTGTAGTCGAGAGCGCGCGCGTTCATCTGCGCGTTGTCGGCATGAACCATGTATCCTGCCACGCTCTCCCTGTAGGCGAGGAAGCTCTCGACGATGCGCCGCACGAGCTCATCCTGATCGTCGCGCAGTTCGGCCATGACCTCCCCGGCGGCGTTGCCCATCGCGACGATCACGCTTTCGGGAAGCATCCGCGGCACCACGCCGTGGTCGTTCACGAGACTCTCGAGCGCCAGGGCGTGTTTCGTGAGGTACTCGGTCCAGACATCGTTGTAGAGCGACTTGCACGCCGCCTCGACGGCGAGCTGCAGACCGGGCTCGAGTGCATTGTAGGACTCGAGATTGATGACGCACTCCTCGGCCGAGGAGGGCTCGCCCACACCCGGCCAGTAATAGTTCTGGGCGATCTGGTAGTAGCCAAGGGCCGAGTCGGTCCACGGTCCGACGAATTCGCCGGCATCGAGGGCGCCCGACTGCATCGCCTGGAACATGTCCCGGCCTCCCATGGCCTGGACCGCCATGCCGAGCTTCGCGCACATCTCGGAGGCAAGACCGGTGGTGCGGTAGCGCAGCCCGCGCAGGTCGTCGATGGACCCGATCTCGTCACGGAACCAACCCGCCCACTGCGGACCGGAGTTGCCGGCAAGGAAGGGCTTGAGATTGAACCGGGCGTACATCTCGTCATAGAGCGACTGGCCCTGGCCGTGGACGAGCCAGCCCACTTGCTCGTCGGCGCGCAGGCCGAAGGGCTGCGATCCGAAGAGCAGGATGCCCTTCGACTTCGCACCCCAGTAGGCGGGGACGGCGTGGTAGAGGTCGGCGGTGCCCTCCGACACCGCATCGAAGACGCCGCGTCCCGGCACCAGTTCGCCTGCGGCATGAAGTTCGACGGTCAGCCTGCCGCCGCTCAGCGCCGTGATCCTGTCGGCCAGCATCTGCGCGGCGACACCGGGGCCCGGCAGGTTTCTTGGCCAGGCCGTCACCATGTTCCACTGGGTGATCCCCTGGGCGACAGCCGGAGCCGCGAGGGGTGCTGCAGCGGCGCCGAGCGCCGCCGTGGCGGCTGTCCGGATGAAGGTTCTTCGTTTCATCGCGTCATGGTCCTCCTGTTGGATGGGTTTCCCGTTGCGGTACTGTGGCACAGTCGCCACTTTGCGCAAACATGTCCGCCGGCGCACTCGACCGTTCATGTTCTCGCCGCGGCCATTCCGAGCACCGCATGGGGTGCCCGTTGCGCCATGCCCTTTGGCGCGGCCTTGCCGTGGCGCCGGGTTCAGCCGCGTGCAAAGACGGGTTCGACGGCCTCGAGATCCTCGAGCGGCAAGTGGCAGGCGATGTCGTGCCCCTCGTCCGCGGTCAGCACCGGCGGCTCGGCGCTGTCGCACAGGCCTGGAACCATCCTGTGACAGCGCGTGTGGAACGGGCATCCGCTGGGCGGATCGAGGGCGCTCGGCAGATCTCCCTCGAGGATGATCCGCTTGCGCTCGATCGAAATGTCGGCGATGGGGATCGCCGAGAGCAGGGCCTCGGTATAGGGGTGGTAGGGTGGAGAAAAGATCTGATCGACCGTTCCCGTTTCCACCACGTGGCCGAGATACATCACGACGACGCGGTCGGCGAGGTAGCGCACCAGGCCGAGGTCGTGGCTGATCAGCAGCAACGTGGTCTTGTGGGCGTGCTGGACATCCTGGAGAAGGCGCGTGATCGCCGCCTGGACGGAGACATCGAGCGCCGAAACGGGCTCGTCGGCGACAACCAGCACCGGGTTGCCGGCAAAGGCGCGGGCAATGCCGACGCGCTGCTTCTGCCCGCCGGAAAGCTGCCGCGGCTTGTAGGCGGTGAACTCGCGCGGGAGCTTCACGAGATCGAGAAGCTCGTGGACTCTTGCCTCGACATCGGCACGTGACGCGAGGTTCGAGAAGCGCCGTACCGAACGGCCGAGCTGGGCGCCCACGCTGTGGCTCGGATTGAGGGTGTCGAAGGGGTTCTGGAAGACCATCTGGATGGTCGAGATGAGGGCGGCCGGACGTTTCCTCACCGGCATGCGGGCGACATCCCTGCCCTCGAAGTGCACCTCGCCCGAGGTCGCCGTTTCGAGGCCCATGAGCACCTTGGCGAAGGTCGTCTTGCCGCATCCCGACTCACCGACGATGGCGACGGTTTCGGACTGCCGGGCATCGAAAGCCACTTTTTCGTTCGCCTTGAGCTCGCGCGGCCTGCCGCCCCCGAAGAAGGCGGCAAGGGAGGTGTCCTCGATCTCGTAGACCTTCCTCACGCCGTCGACCTCGAGAACCGTCTCGCCGATGGTGACGGGTGCGAGGGCGGCGTCCCGTAGGCGCTCCTCGCGGGCAATCTCCTCCCAGCGGCTGCAGCGGACATGGTGTTGGCCTTCGATGACGGCCGTCATCGGGATCGGTGCGGCGCCGCAGGTCGCCTGCTGGAAGAAGTCGCACCGCGGCCCGAAGAAGCACCCCTGCGGGCGCTCGTCGGGAAGCGGCAACTGGCCTGGTATGGGCTCGAGCGGCCGCGTCCTGCGGTCGGTTCCGGGCAACGGGATGGCGCGCATGAGGCCCTGGCTGTAGGGGTGCTTCATGGCTCCGAAGACGCGGGCGATATCACCGTCCTCGACGGCGATCCCAGAGTACATCACGGTCACCCTGGAACAGGTCTCAACGATGAGACCGAGGTTGTGCGAGATGTAGAGCATCGACATGTTGTCGTGCCGGGCGATGTCGGCGATGAGCTCGACGATTCCCGCTTCCACGGTGACGTCGAGCGCCGTTGTCGGTTCGTCGAGAAGCAGCAGGTCCGGTCCGGACAACAGAGCCATGGCGATCACCACGCGCTGCTGCTGTCCGCCGGACACCTGGTGCATGTAGGATTCCATGATGCGGTCAGGATCGGGAAGCTTCACCCGCTCCAGCATGTGGCGTGCCCGTTTCCAGGCTTCGCCTTCGTCGATGGTCTCGTGGCAGAGCGGCACCTCAGCGAGCTGCCTGCCCAGGGTGAGGCTGGGATTGAGGGAATTCGCCGGCTCCTGGTAGACCATGGCGATCTCGTTGCCACGCAGCCTTCTCAGGTCTTCGTCGCCGAGGGTGGCGAGGTCGCGTCCCTTGAAGAGGATTCGGCCACCGACCACGCGCCCGTTGTTGCCGAGGTAGCGCAGGATGGCGAGCGCGACGGTGGACTTGCCGCACCCGGACTCTCCGACGAGACCGACGCTCTCGCCCTCGAAGAGCTTCAGGTTGAAGTCGACCACGGCGGGAACCTCTCCCCGGCGCGTGAAGTAGGAGATGCTGAGATCCTCGCATTCCAGGACGGGCATGTCGGAGGTCCAGGTCACGTCACCTAGTCCTTCAGCGCGATCTCGCGCATGCCGTCGGCGAGGAGATTGAATCCCAGGACGAGCGAGGACAGCGCGATGCACGGGAAGAGTGCCATGTGCGGAAAGGTCAGGACCATGTTCCGGTTCTCGTTGATCATGCCGCCCCAGTCCGGCTCGGGCGGCGGCAGGCCCAGACCGAGGAAGCCGAGGACTCCGATGGTGATGATGACGTAGCCGAGGCGCAGGCACGAATCGACGACCAGCGGTCCCCGGGCGTTGGGAAGGATTTCAACCAGCATGATGCGCCATTCGGAATCGCCGCGAGTCTGGGCGGCGAAGACGTACTCGCGGCTTCTCAGGTCCAGGACCAGTCCGCGGACGATGCGCATGATGCCCGGCGCGCTCGCGAAGGTGACGGCGAGCACGATGTTGAGCGCCGAGGCGCCGATGGTCGCGATGATAACGAGGTAGAGAACCAGCACGGGAAACGAGAGGATGACGTTGGCGATGAAACTCAGGACGTCATCAGTGACGCCACCCCGATAGGCCGCCGCCAGACCCATGGGAATTCCGACGATGTAGGCGCAGAAGGTGGCCAGCGGTCCGTAGATCAGGACCTGGCGCGATCCGTGGATGATCCGCGAGAGGATGTCGCGGCCCAGCATGTCGGTTCCCAGCCAGAAGGTGCCGGTCCCGTCCGGCGTGGGAGTCCACACGGTCTTCATCGGGGCGATCGATTTCAGCGGGTCGAACGGCGCCAGCCAGCCGGGAATGAGGGCGACGATGACCCAGAAGAGAACGAGGGCCGCGCCGATCATGCCGACCGGACTTTCGCGCAGCAGGGCAATGGTGGCCGCCAGGCGCCGGACGGCCCGGGGGAGGTTCGGCACAATGCCGGTAGGGCGGCGGGTGAGCCGTGACGTCGAATCGGTCATTCGAACCTGATGCGCGGATTGAGGTAGATGTAGCCGATGTCGGCGATGGCCTGGGTACCGACGGCGACGAACACGGCCACCAGCGCACAGGCCTCGATGAGGTAGATGTCGCTGTTGAGCGAGGCCTCGAGGAGGAGAGACCCGAATCCCTTGTAGGCGAAGAAGAACTCGACGACGATGACGCCGGACAGCAGCCAGTTGAACTGCAGCATGATGACCGTGAAGGGGGCGATCAGCGCATTCCTCAGGGCATGACGGAAGATCACCGTCCTGTAGGGCAGCCCTTTCAAAACCGCGGTCCTGATGTAGCCCGTCGTCATGACCTCGATCATCGAGGCCCGCGTCATGCGGGTCACGAAGCCGAAGTCGTAGAGCACCAGCACCATGACCGGCAGCACCAGCTGGGTGGGATCAAATCCCTCCACCATGGAGCTCGTGCCCGGCAGGATGGCGAGGGTGAAAACGAAGATGGCGGCAAGCAGGACGGCGCTTGCGAACTCCGGCACCGATGTCGTAACGATCGAGCTCACCGAGATCGTCCGGTCGAGCCTCGATCCCTCGCGCATGCCGGCCAGGATGCCGAGGCCCAGAGACAGGGGAATGACGATGGCCATGGTTGCCGCACACAGGATCGCGGTGTTGACGAGCCGTGGCCACAGAAGGTCTGCGACCGGCACCTTGAAGCGCACGGAGTCGCCGAAATCTCCGACCACGACCTGACCGAGCCACGCCAGATAGCGTTCATGAATGGGCCTGAGGTAACCGTTGGCCTCGAGCCAGATCTGGCGCTGTTCGATGGTGCTGTAGGGGCCCAGCACCTTGGTCGCCACGGCGCCCGGATTGACCTCGAGGAACAGGAACACGAGGATGGAAACGACGAGCATCGTCAGCACCAGGTGGGTGCAGCGTCGGGCAATCAGCTTCGCCAAGGGGTCAGTGTATCCTTGTGGGCCACAAAGGGTCGCATCGTAGACCAGCCGCACTGCCAATCACAGCAACGGTTATGGACACGACCATCGACTGGTGGTCTGATCGGCATCCCTTCCGGATGAGGTGGCGGCAGCGCTGATATGGTTCGCATCACGGGAGAGGACCTCACGGTTGCCGATGTGGTAGCCGTCGCCAGAAACCGGGAGGCGCTCGAGATCGCCTCCGACGCCTGGCGAAACATCGAGCGCGGCCGCGCCGTTGTCGAGGCCATCGTCGAATCGGGCGAGACGGTCTACGGCGTGACGACGGGTCTCGGTGCGCAGAAGGTCTATGGCGTCGGTGCCGGCGACATGATCCCCTTCAACAACCGGGTCCTCCAGGGGCACGCCAGCCATCCGGCGGGACCGCTGATGTCCAGCACCGCCGTGAGGGCCGCCCTGGTGGTGCTCATCAACCAGCTGGCCAGCGGCACCAACGGTGTCCGTTCCTCCCTTGTCGCCCTGCTGCAGGACGCCCTTGCAAGAGATCGCCTGCCGCCGGTGACCGCTGGCGGCTCCATGGGTTCCGCCGATCTCACGCCCATGGCCCAGCTCGCCACGGGTATCCTCACTGGCGACGGTTTCGAGATCGAGGCCAAGGAGGCGGTGGCCCTGATGAACAACAACGCGACGAGCCTTGGGCGCGGCACGCTGGTGATGGAGGAGGCGGGGCGTCTCCACAGGACCTTCGATCTCGCGGCGGCGATGTCCCTGGAAGGTTTTCAGGGGACACCCTCTCCCTACATGAATGCTCCTCTGGCCAGCCTCGAGCGCGCCGGGCGTGCCGGTGCCGCGCGGAGGATTCGCGCGTTCCTCGCCGGAAGCCACCTGTGGAAGCCGGATGTGCCCCGCTTTATCCAGGATCCCCTGAGCTTTCGTTGCGTGCCCGCCATTCACGGCACGGCTCATCGGGCAATGGGAACGCTCCTGCGTGACTGGGAAGGCGAGCTCAACGTGGCCAACGACAACCCGATGATGGACCTCGAGGAAGCGAGACCGGTCTCCCACGGCAACATGGAGAGCAGCGGCGAGACCCTTGTCATCGACGTTCTTCGCCTGCTCAACGCCAAGCTTGCGAATGTCAGCGGAGAGCGTCAGCACAAGCTTCACTGGCCCGCGTTCGCTGGCCTGACCGAGGGGCTCGCGGACGAGGCGACCGCCTTCGGTGGTGTCGACTTCCTCAACCTGGGCCATATCGGCGCGGCCCATGTCTGCAGTGTCGCCATGGCCTCCCAGCCGGTCCTGCCGGTGGCCGCGGGCCAGGTGTGCAACGGCATCGAGGATGCGGCGGGCTTTGCGATGCAGTCGACGGCTCTCGCCGAGACCTCGAACGATGCCGCCTGGATGGTGGCGACCCTGGAGATGATCATCGCCAGCTGGTCCATCGCGCGCAGGGACATCGGCGATGACCGCCTCGGTGTCGGCGTGCGGGCGGCCCGGAACAGGATCCTCCCCTTCCTTCCCATAGGCAGGGAGGGGGAACAGCGATTCGAGATCGCCCCGATCGTCGAGACGGTGCGCGATGGCGACATCCTGGACGAGGCGGAATCCATCTCGGGCGCGAACGGAGGATCATGACGGTGCAGACAACCGGGTTTCCCATCGCCGATTCGAGCCGGACATCGCTCCACGACACCCAGCCCACCGTCGACATGGTGCGCATGCGGACCTACCGGCTCGCCAGGATCCAGGAGCAGCTGCGGCAACGGGACTACGCGGCCTGCCTTCTTGTCGATCCGATCAACGTGCGCTACGCCACGGGCAGCCGCAACATGACGGTGTGGTGCCTCCACAATCCGGCCCGCTACGCCTTCGTGCCGGCCGAGGGCAAGGCGGTGATGTTCGAGTTCGACAGCTGCGAGCACCTCTCCAGGGGCCTCGAGACGATCGGCGACATCCGTCCAGCGGTCGGATGGTTCTACTTTTTCGCCGGCTCGAGGATGGATGAGCTCGTGGACCGCTGGGCCGACGAGATCGCCGATCTCGTGCACGAACACGGCGGAACCAACCGGCGCCTGGCGATCGACTACGTCAATCCCGCCGGAACCGACGCCCTGCGGCGGCGCGGCGTCGAGGTGTTCGACGGCCTTGAGGTCACGGAACAGGCCCGGGTCATCAAGTCGTGCGATGAACTCGCCTGCATGATGACCTCGCTCAGCGTCTGCGAGTCAGGCATGGCGCGGATGCGCGAGGCCCTGGCGCCGGGCATGACGGAGAACGAGCTGTGGTCCCTGCTGCATCAGGCCAACATCGCCGGCGGCGGGGAATGGATCGAGACGCGCCTCTTGACGTCCGGACCGCGCACCAATCCCTGGTTCCAGGAAAGCAGCGACAGGATCATCCGCGCCGGCGACCTCGTCGTCTTCGATACCGACCTCGTCGGCCCCCACGGGTACATGTCCGACGTCTCGAGGGCCTTCTTTTGCGGCCCGGGCACGCCCAGTGAAGGACAGCGCGAACTCTATCGCCTGGCTTACGAACAGGTGCACACGAACATCGGCCTCCTGAAGCCGGGCATGACCTTCCAGGAGTTTGCCGAGGTATCCTGGTCTCCGCCGGACCGCTACCGGCGGCAACGTTACGGCGCGGTCATCCATGGAGTCGGCTTGTGCGATGAGTATCCCCTCATCGGTCCGCCCGATCTTGCCACCGGTCCCAACTACGAGGGCATGTTCCACGAGAACATGACCGTCTGCGTGGAGAGCTACATCGGCGCCGTGGGTGGCCGGGAGGGCGTCAAGCTCGAACAGCAGGTGCTCATCACCGAATCCGGCGCCGGGGTGCTGTCCGGGTTCCCCTTCGAGGATGTACTGCTCCGCTGAGATCTACAGGGGCCCGGCGCCCCCCTCGCGCTTGCGGCGGGCGACAAAGTCGTCGAGTTCCTCCCTCGTATCCTCCGCCAGGCGCGGTTCCTCGTAGGCCGCGAGGATCTCGGAGACGAGTCCGTGGGCGCGCCGTGTGGCGTCGATCGAGCCCGCCTCCTGCCAGCTTTCGAAGTTTCGCCAGTCGGCGAGGAAGGGGGCGTAGAAGGCGGTCTCGTAACGCTCGAGGGTGTGCGGGGTGCCAAAGAAGTGCCCGCCCGGCCCGACGTCGCGCACGGCATCGAGGCCGAGGGCAGACTCGCTCACGTCGACACCGGCCATGATCTCGGCGAGCTGCTGGAGGAGTTCGGCATCGAGAACAAGCTTCTCGTAAGAAGCCGAGAGGCCGCCCTCGAGCCATCCCACGCTGTGCATGACGAGATTGACGCCGCCCAGCATCGCCGCCGTCAACGACCAGACCGATTCCCAGGTGGCCTGGGCATCGACAGTGTTCGAGGCGTTCACGTTGGAGGCGCGGTAGGGCAGGCCATAGCGCCGAGCCATCTGCCCGCCGATCACCGTGGCCTTGAGGAACTCCGGCGTTCCGAAGGCGGGCGCGCCGCTCTTCATGTCGACGTTGGTGGTAAACCCGCCGTAGATGACCGGCAATCCGGGCCTTGCCAGCTGCAGGAGCGTGATGACGGCAAGCGCCTCGGCGTTCTGCTGCGCGAGCGCGCCGGCCAGCGTGGCGGGCGCCATGGCGCCGCTCAGGGTGAACGGCGTGACGCCGACCGGCTGGCCCCAGCGGGCCATTTCCAGCGATCCCTCGATCATCGGGCCGTCGTAGCGCAGCGGTGACGAGGTGTTGACGACGCTCACAAGACCGGGTTTGCGGGCGAGGCCGGCCCTGTCGGTGCGCCGGGCGATCCGGACGATTTCCAGGGCATCGCGGATGCGCGTGCGGCCCAGCGAATAGGCGCTCGGCACCTTGTCGGTAAGGCTGACGAAGCCTGCGAGACAGTCGAGATGGCGGGTCTCGGGGGCGCGGTCGAGCGGCTCCACGGGATAGCCCGACATGCAGTGGACGATGTTGAGCGTCTGGCACATGCGCACGAGATTGCAAAAGTCTTCGTAGCTTCCGGGCCGCCGCCCGTGGTCGAGGTCCGTGACGTTGGGCGGACCCGACACGCTGCCGAAGACCATCGAGCGGCCGCCGATTTCGATGTCGTGGTCCGGGTTGCGGGCATGAACCGTGAACGAAGAGGGCGCGCGCGCCACCGCCTCGACGACGAGGGAGCGGTCGAAGCGGACCCGCTGGCTGCCCGCCTCGACGTCGGCGCCGCCGGCGCGCAGGATGTCGAGGGCTTCGGAATGGAGAAAGTCCATTCCGATCTCCTCGAGGATGGCAAGGCTGGTGTCGTGGATCGCCTCGATGCCGGCCTCGTCGAGGATGGCAAGCGGCGGGTAGGGGTTGGTCACCCTCCGCCACGGCGACTGATGCCAGGACTGCGCTTGGCGGCGCGGCCTGGCCGCTGGCCGCCGCCGGCGGGCGCTCATGACCAATTCAGGGCCGGACACCCCTCAAGGGTGTCCGGCCCGGCAGGATCAGGCGTCGATCCAGAGTTCCTCACCGAAGATGTAGGAGGTGGGATGCATCTGGAAGCCCTTGACCTTCGTGTGGTAGGCGGTGAACTGCGAGCGCCACGCCGGCTGCACGATCGGTCCGACCTCCTGCATGAGGGTCTCGAGCTTGGCCATCACCTCGCGGCGCTCTTCCACGTCGACGAGTCCCTCGGCCTCGGTCAGCAGACTGTCGAACTCGGCGTTGCTGAAAGCCGATTCGTTCCACGGCACGCCGCTGCGATAGGCGAGACCGAGCACCATGACGCCGAGAGGACGGTGCGTCCACTGGGTGAAGCCGAAAGGCGTCTTGTCCCAGACATCCCAGTAGGATGCCCCCGGCATGATGTTGATGGCGCAGCGAATTCCCGCCTCCTTCCACTGCTCGACCATGACCTGGACGGCTGCCGGCTCCCAGGCCGGATTGTTCTTGCAGTCGAGGGAAAGGTCGATGCCGTCGGGATAGCCGGCTTCCGCAAGCAGCGCCCTGGCCGCCTCGACATCGCGCTCGATGACGGGAAGCTGGGCGTACTCGGGATGTATGGGACACACATGGTGGTGCTCGGCGGGCATGCCGCGTCCCTGGAGGGCGATCGACAGCACCGCCGAGGGATCGGTGGCAAGGCGGATGGCGCGCAGCACCCTGGGATCGTCGAAGGGCGGCGAATCGGAGCGGCCCCGAACCACGGCGGTCTGCGCCGTCGTCGCCTCGTAGATCTGGACATGGCCCATCTGTTGGAAGGTGTCCACCAGCGCCGTGTCGATCTCGTAGGCGCCGTCCACCTGCTGGGACTGCATGGCGCCGAGCAGCGCCGAGGGATCGTCCCCGAGATCGACGTACTGCAACGCCTCGACCCACGGGCCTTCGTTCCAGTAGCCCTCCCGGGCCCTGTTGGTGGCGGTCACGCCGACCTCGTACTCGACGAGTTCGAAGGCGCCGGTGCCGTTGGAGCCGATGCCGAAGACGCCTCCTTCCTCCGGATCGAGGATATGGAGGGGATAGTGGAAAAGGTGTTCCGGCACGGCCAGCTGCGGGGCCCTCGTGTTGAGGCGGATCGTGTGGTCATCCACCCTCTCGATCGCGTTGGCGTCCCACAGGCCTGTCGAATCGTCATTCATCATGTAGCCCTTCATCAGGCCCAGGACCGAGGATCCCGTGGCCGGATCGAGGACATGCTGGAGATTCCAGATGACATCATCGGCGGTGAACGCGCGGCCGTTGCGCCACGTCACGCCCTGACGCACGTTGAGCGTCCAGGTTCTCAGATCCTCGCTCGCTTCCCACGAGGAGACCAGCCAGGGCCGCGTCATGTTGTCGGCGCCGGTGCGCGTCAGGTACTCGCAGACCTGGCGCGTGATGTTGGACTGGAACCAAGCGTAGGTATGGGGGCTCTCGATCTCCTGGACCCGGTGGGCAATCCTGACGGTGCCGCCCGTCTTGCGATCGGCCCGTGCCGTCTGCGCCAAGTCTCCTCCGTCGACGAACGCATAGGCCGCCGTCGCCGAGAGTCCGAGCAGCGTCGAGGTGCGGAGAAACTCGCGGCGGTCTATCCGTCCTGCGGCGAATTTCTCCCTGAGGGTCATCAGATAGGGGTGTTCACGCGTATCCATGGCGATATCCTCCTGCTTTCGTTCGAGCCGTCCCGCGAATCCCCTTCAGGACAGCCGCCGGTTCCATGCAAGACCGGCAGCCGGACCATGTCAAGACCGGGAGAGGCCCCTGCCGGACGCGCACTCAGGGGAAACGGTGGGCTTCCAGCCTCTTGCCGCACATGACGCGACCGTTGCTGATGACGAGATCGACGAGGTCGCGTCCGGCGTGAAAGGGGATGTGCCGGAAATCATCGACATCCAGGAGGAGGATGTCGCAGGCCTTGCCCTCTTCGAGGCTGCCGACACGATGCCCGAGGCCGATGGCATGGGCGGCGTTGATGGTCGCGGCATTGAACACTTCGACCGGCGTCAACCCCATCTCGAGACAAGCCAGGAACATGACGAGAACCATCGACGAGACCGAGGCTGTGGGATTGAAATCTGTGGCCAGGGCGAGGGGCACGCCGGAATCGGCGATCCGCCGTCCGTCGGCGTAGCGTGGCGCGAGGCGAAAGAACGGCGTGCCGGGAAGGCCGACGGCCATGGTCTCCGATTGCAGGAGATCGGCGATGTCCTGGTCGGTGAGGAAGTTGCAGTGGTCGACCGAGACCGCGTCGAGCGACGCGGCGAGGCCGACGCCGCCGGAGTGTCCGAGTTCGTTGCCATGGACCTTGAGCTCGAAACCGAGGCCGGCGGCAGCCTCGAGAACGGCACGTGACTGATCGACGTCGAGCACGCCCTCCTCGCAGAAAATGTCGCAGTAGCGGGCCAGACCCGCTTCGCGAACCGCCGGCAGCATGTCGGAGATGACGAGATCGACGTAGGCATCCGCACGGCCGGCGTGCTCCTCGGGGATGGCGTGGGCCCCGAGGAAGGTCGCGACGACGGTAGAGGGGCCGGCACGGCCCAGGGCGTCGATACACTCCAGCATGGCGATCTCGGACTCGGTCGAAAGGCCGTACCCGCTCTTGATCTCCACGGTTGTCGAGCCCTGTCGCATCATCATGGCGAGCATCCGCCGGCCGTGGTCGCGCAGGTCTGCGGCCGAGGCGCGGCGGGTTTCGCGGACCGTGCGATAGAGCCCGCCGCCGGACTGCATGATGTCCATGTAGCTCTTTCCGGCGGCCCGCATGGAGAACTCGTCCTCGCGGCTGCCTGCGAAGAGCAGATGGGTGTGGGGATCCACCAGGCCCGGCACCATCACGCGCCCGCCGCCATCGATGATCCCGGCGTTGGGGGTGAGTTCAATGCCGGCCATGACCTCGCGGAGCGGACCGAAGGCGACGATCCTGCCATCGTGAGAGGCGAGCGCAGCATCGGAAACGACATCCGTGGAGGCCAGGGCCGGGCCTGCGAGGGGAGCCGTCGAGGCGCCTCGCGCCGTCGCCGCCTCGCGCACGTTCCGGACGAGTAGGTCGGCGAGCATCCTCAGGCCTCTAGCATGTCGATGTCGCGGAAACAGCAATGCCGGTCACGCGCCGCCTTGCCGCGGCCGCCAAAGACGATGATCCGTTTCCAGTCCTCCGCAACCTTGAGGTTGTTCAGCAGCAAACGGTGGGCCATCTGCCGCGGCCGACCCTTCGTGTTGAGATCCAACCCGCATGAAGCCCGAACAGATCTGCTGAGCGCATGTCGCATGGATTGATCCTCTCCAGCCGGTCTGAAACCAGAATCATCATCACAACCGGTGCCTCCGCAGATCAAGTCTATTCCAGCACCCTCAGAAACCATGCCGACACCACCGCCCACCGGTCCTGCGAACGGTTGGCAGCCAGGCAAGTGCAGGCGCTGACGGCGGAAAGCACGTCGACGGCGCACGTGCAGTTGGCTGACCCCTGGCACGAGAGACGGAGACCTTCCGACACGCAGTAGACAGTGGATGGAAATTGGGCCGAACCAGCACCCCGGAAGAGCATTGCCGGCCGGGCTCCCCGCACCTCTTCAATTGGAACAATCATCCGGCCAAGGCCCGGTCAGCCCCTTCTGGCATCACTCGTTCGCACCCCAGAAACCTGTTGCGTCGACGCTGCCGTTGGTGACGATTCAGGCAGCAAGTCCGAGCCTGCCATGCACCGTTTCCTCGCTGGAACAATTGTCGCCGTAGCGATGGCACTCCTTTCCGGCACCGCCATCGCGCCAGCAGGCGCCGAAGAGGCCTACGCTCTCTCGATGCACGGCGACGAGGCCTTTCCCGACGTACCCCGGCACCATTTTCCGTGGGTCGACCGGGAGGCGCGCAAGGGTGGGGACCTGAGCCTCGCCGTCGTCGGAACGTTCGACAGCATGAATCCCTACATCATCCGGGGACTTCCCGCGAATGGCCTCAAGGCGCTTGTCTTTCAGTCGCTGCTCTATCGATCTCCCGACGAGCCGTTCACGCTCTACCCCCAGGTGGCACGGGCCATCGACATCGCCGATGATCGGACGAGAATCGTCTTCCACCTGGACCCCCGCGCCCGTTTCCACGACGGGACGCAGGTGACGGCCGATGACGTCCTCTTCACCTTCGACGCCCTGCTGAATGACGGCCGTCCCCACACGCAGACCTACTTTTCCGGTGTCACGAGCGCCCGCAAACTTGGCCCACTCTCTGTTTCCTTCGACCTCAGGGGAGACAACTGGGAACTTCCCCTTCTGCTCGGTCTCATGCCGGTCCTTTCGAAGCGGTACTTCGAGACCGTGGCCTTCACCGAGACCAGCCTCGAGATTCCGGTCGGGACCGGCCCCTATCGGGTCGAAACCATCGATCCGGGGCATCGCGTCCTCTTCCGGCGTGATCCGGACTATTGGGGCCGTGACCTGCCGCAAAGCGCCGGCCGCTACAACTTCGACACGATCACCTACACCTGGTACCGGGACTCCAATGTCGCTCATCAAGCCTTCCTGGCCGGCGATGCCAACATACGCTTCGAGGGCGACAGCCGGCGCTGGGTCACCGGATATGACGTACCGGCGCGCGATGACGGCCGCATCATCATGGCCTCCGTGGCAAGCGGGCGCCCGTCAGGTCTCTACGCCGTCGCGTGGAATCACAGAAGGGCGCCATTCGACGACGTCCGGGTACGCGACGCCCTCGGGCTCGCCTTTGATTTCGACTGGATCAACGAGAACCTGCTCCACGGCCAGTACACGCGCACGACAAGTCTCTTCGACAGCTCCACGCTCCGGGCACGTGGCGTCGCAGCGGAAGGGGAACGCGCCCTTCTCGATCCCTGGGAGAACGAACTGGAGTCCGTCGTTTTCGAAAGGCCCTGGTCGCCGGCCGAAGGCACCCTGCGCCAGCGCCTCAAGGAGGCGACGCGCCTGCTGCAGGAGTCGGGCTACGTCCTGCGCGACGGTGTCCTGGTCAGTGAGGAAACAGGTGATCCTCTCACCTTTGAATTGCTGCTCAACGATCCCCGTGAGGAGCGCATCTTCCTTGCCTGGTTCGCCAACCTCGAGCGTCTCGGCATTCGTCCAGTCATGCGGACGGTCGATGCCGCGCAGCACCGCAACCGCATGCGGCAGTTCGACTTTGACGCCCTCGTCTGGCGCTGGGGTGTCTCGCTGTCCCCAGGCAATGAACAGTGGATCTACTGGGGAAGCAATGCAGCCGATGACGAGGGAAGCCGGAACTACGCCGGCATCCGCAGCCCGGTGCTTGATTCGATCATCTCGTCCCTCTCGGACGCCCGATCGAGGGAAGACCTCGAAGCCGCAGCCCGTGCACTCGACCGCGTCCTGATGTGGGGCCGCCATGTCCTTCCCCTCTACCATCGCACGGAGGATCTCGTGGCCTACTGGTCTTCGCTCAGGCGGCCGCAACGACCAGTACTCTACGGCAGCGACATCTGGGCCTGGTGGCATGAACCGCCGTGACCCCGTCATCCGCCGGATGATGGTCCCCTGTCATCCGGGAACCGGACATGAACGGCACTGACACGCGCCACCCTTCGGCATGGCGGCCAGGCGACTTTGCCTCGCCGGACGATCTCTCAATGGACCTCACCGGTCGCGACATCGCCATCCTCGAAGACGCCATCGCCCCATGGCGCGATGGCGCCGGGACCATGCCTGAACCTGTTTGCCGTGAGGATGTGTCCCTCCCCGGTCTTGACGGAACCATCGACGGCCTCGCAGCCGTGCTGATGGAAGGCCGCGGCATGGCCATCGTGCGCGGCTTCCCGGTGAGCGACCACGACGAGCGCACGATCGTCCTCATGTACCGTGCATTCTGTTGCCGCATGGGCCGCCTGCTCAGCCAGAGCAAGCGCAGGGAACGCATCGGCTTCGTGGCCCACCGTCCGGACCGGATCCTCGAACTCAGGGGCTACGAGAGAGCCGGTCGGCAGGTCCTGCATACCGACATGGAGGCCGTCCTTGGCATGCTGTGCGTACGCAGGGCCAGCGAGGGCGGGGAATCGAGGCTGGCGAGCGCCCTTGCCATCCACGACGAAATCCGGGCGTCCCGGCCCGACCTTCTCGAGCCGCTCGTGAAGGGGTTCCCGGTCGGTTGGGGGGAAGAACCTCCTGACCGGTCCACCAACGGCTACAGCGACTACGACGTTCCGGTCCTTTCCTGGAACGACGGGCGAATCTCGGTCTGCCATCTGCCTCCCCAGATCCGCGAAGCAGCCGAGCTCGCCGGCACCACGCTGACCGGTACCGCGGCGGAGGCCCTCGATCTCGTCGCCCGCATGTGCGAACGCGAGGACATCGTCCTGACACTCGCTCTGAACGAGGGGGAGGCGTATTTCATCAACAACTACAACACGCTGCACGCACGAAACGCCTTCACCGATGACCCTGGAGAGGGCCGCGGGCGCCTCATGCTGCGCGCCTGGCTCGACATGCCGCAGGCCTACCCGATCTCGCGGGGCCTGAGGTTCTACTATGACGACCTCAGATCAGCCTATGGCGAGGACCTGCCACCCGTCGACACATCCCAGCGTTGACTTGAGGACATGCGGGTCCGCGCGGGAGGCATGGCGTTGTCTCACGAAGCGTGTTCTTCCCGGCGGATTCCGCTCGCCATGTCGAGAAAGGCCCTGGCGAGGTCCGCTTCCGTTACGGTGCCGAGCATGGCGGCCGGTTCACCGGCGTCCACCACGGGAATGCTGGCGTCACCTGACCGGCGGATACGCTCCATGGCATCGCGAATGGACATACCGGACTTGAGCACTGGCCCGGTCGGCAGAACAAGATCGGAAACTGTCGTGGCCTTTCGGGGATTATCGGCAAGATCGTCAAACCTGACCCTGCCGACTATGACTCCACGATGATCGAGCACATAGGCCTCGTGATGATGGGTCTCGACGAGACGTGCCATGGCCTCTTCGGGCGCCGTGTCGGGTTCGAGTGCCGTGAAGTCGCGGCTGACGTGGGGGTCGATCAGCATGTTGCCGGCCATCAGCTGGTCACGGCCGAGTGACAGATCGAACCCGCGCTGGCGCAACTGGACGTCGAAGATGGACCGGCCGAACATCCGGTAGCAGACGACATTGGAGAAGACCACGCTCACCATGGTTGCCGTGGTGAGGTCATAGTTGCGTGTCAGTTCGAAGACGATGAGGATCGTGGCAAGTGGGGCACCGATGACGGCGCTGGCCACCGCCATCATGCCGCAGATCGCGTAAACGGAGAAATCCGAGCGAAGGTCCCCGAACACCAGGTAGGCGGCATCGCCGGCAAGGGCGCCGAAGAAGATGCCGACGAACAGGGCCGGGCTGAAAACGCCTCCGGCGAAACCGCATCCCAGGCACAGCGCCGTCGCCAGGATCTTGGCGACGAGAAGCGTGGCCAGTTCGGTCGACCCGAAGGCGCCGTCGACAACGGCGAGCCTCATGGTGTCCGTGCCGGTTCCCAGGATCCCGGGAAGCCACAGGGCGGCGACCCCCAGTGCCGCACCGGCCGCCATGGGCTTGAAACAGGAAGGGATCGGCAGGCGCTCGCCGAGTGTCTGGCTGAAGAGGATCGCCCGCATGTAGGCGACGGCAACAAGGGCGGCGAGAATGCCGATGACGATGAAGCAGGGATACTCGCCCACATGACCGATACTGACGGGAGCCACCTCGAAGAGAGGCGGGTGGGCGAAGACGACCGTCACGATGACGTGGCTTGCCGTGGCCGCCACGGTGACCGGAGCGAAGGCGCGCAGGGAATAGTGCCGGAGAATGACCTCGTGGGCGAAGATGATTCCGGCGATGGGCGCATTGAACGCCGCTGCAATGGCGGACGCCACACCGCAGGCGACCCCCACCCTGATCGTCCACGTACTCACTGCACCCTTGAAGCCGACGAGGGATCCCAACGTGGCCCCGAGATGGACCAGGGGCCCGTAGTGTCCGACCGAGGCTCCTGTTCCGAGAGAGAGCAGACTCGCCGCGGCCGACAGGAAACCCGAGCGGGGCGCCATCCGGCTGTCGGTGACATGCACCGCCTCGATGACGTCCTGGGGTCCGCCTGCTCTCTTCCCCGGAATCTTCCAGGTGACCAGCCCGACCACGAGACCGCCGAGCGCAGGCACGGCGATGGTGGCGATAACGAGCCAGTCGGTGCCCGCGGCCGCGGCCCGTCTGTCAGACGAAATCAGGAACCAGTCGTTCATCAGTTCGATGGCCTGGAGAAAGACGACGGTTGCCAGCGACGCCAGCACCCCCGTCACAAGCCCGAGCACCGTGACCGAGACAATGCGTATGACGAGACCCGTTCCGGAGACCATTACCGCTGGTCCGGGCGTACGCTCATGAACACATCCCCGGGCTGTCTGAAACGCCTCGATACTATCGACGCCACGGCCAACGAGTTCAATTCACGATCCGGAATGTCCGCCGACAGTGATCCGGTGAGGCCGTTGACCGAGAGTGGCAACGGTAGTCGTTCTGCGTTCCGGGATTTCACCTGGCATCAAGCGAACCCTCAAGGCTCTGATTCAAATGCCGTACAGTGTTTCCCTCGGGTGTTGTGTCGATACCGAACGGAGCGCCCTGGTCCGGCAACGGAGGCAATGGAATCAGATGCAGTGCAATGATCCGGCCTTGCGGGTGCGGCGTCTCCCTGGACATGTGAACTGTGTGCGCCAGCTGCGTCTTGTGACCATGCTGGCGATTGTCGCGTGCAGCATCTCGGGTCTTGCCATGCCTGGTGGTGTTCCCTTCATTGCTTCGGCGAGCGGCTCGGACAAGTCCTTCCAGACTGTTGCCCCTTCATGCGACTCCGGCGTTTCCGAAGACGCGATGATTCTTGCCACACGTCTTCACCAGGCGATGACCGGAAATCTGGTCATGGACGATCCGAAGCTTCAGGAACTGGGCCGGAAAATCGATCTGGTCCTGGCGCAGATTCGGGATCGTCACCCTCGCATGAGCGAGATTTTCGCTCGGTGGTGGTACGCGCCTGCTCGGCTGATTCTCCATCTGGAAGGCGACCTTCTCGATGCGGTCATTGAGCACTGGCAAAACTGGAATGGTGAGCCCCTGCCCCGGACCGGTCATGCGATCTTCGATGAACTCAATGCCAGGATCGGCCTTCACGGGGCCAAGACCTACCTTCATTCCTCCATGGTCGTCGTGTCATTCAGCAAGCTCGCCAACATGCGTGCAGCTCACGAGGCCTATGCGGCCATCGACGGTGTCCGGCACGTGGAGTTCGATTGGTTTGTAGGGGACGGCCCCGACATCCTGGCGGCCAATGATGGCGAAACATGGCATGTTGCGATGCGCGACGCCTGGGGCGACTGCCCCTCGGGGTGCATGCATGAGGAAACGTTCTATTTCATCGTGAGGTCCGGGCATCTCGAGCAGGTGGAGGAAAACGAAGCTCGGAACATACGACAGTTTCGGGAACTCCCTCCGGCTCTGGAATAGACCTGCAGTTGCGCCTCGCGGCACCATCCTGACCTCTTTGGGACGCCATGATAGGCTCGGCGTTCGCCCGCAGCGTTCTCGAACGGAGAGGGGCTGATCATGCACGTTCGCAACGGCCGCGAGTTTCTGAGCATACCAGGCCCCACCACCGTCCCGGACCGGATCCTGGCCGCCATGCACCGTCCGGCCGTCGATATCTACGACGGCGAGTTGCTGGAGATCACCCGGAACTGCCTGGAGGGTCTGCGCGCGGTGCTGAAAACCGAGGGGCAGACCTACATCTACGCGGCCAACGGTCACGGCGCCTGGGAAGCGGCCCTCTCCAACTGCCTGAGCGCCGGCGACAGGATTCTCGTTCTGGAGAGCGGTCTCTTTGCCGTCACCTGGGGAGGAATGGCCGAGGTGCTGGGGCTCGAGGTCGAGGTCCTGCCCGGACGTCCACGAAGGGCCGTTGATGCCGATGCCCTCGAACAAAGGCTCCGCAACGACACATCGAACAGCATCAAGGCGGTTCTCACGGTGCAGATCGACACCGCCTCCGGTGTCGTCAACGACATTCCGGCGATTCGCGGGGCCATGGACATGGCTGGCCACGACGCCCTCCTCATGGTCGACACTATCGCCTCACTGTGCTCCATGCCCTTCGAGATGGATGCCTGGGGCGTCGATGTCGCGGTGGCCGGATCGCAAAAAGGGCTGATGCTCCCTCCGGGTCTGGCGTTCAACGGTGTCGGCAGCAGGGCCAGGGAATGCCGCGGAAAGGCCGACCTCGTCACCCGCTATTGGGACTGGGAGTTCCGCGACGGACCCGAGCACTACATGAAGTACTGCGGCACGGCGCCCGAACATCTCCTCTTCGGCCTGGACGAATCCCTGAAGATGCTCTTCGAGGAGGGCCTTGAAAACGTCATCGAACGGCACCGCGTGCTCGCCGAGACGGTAAGAACAGCCGTTGCCCGGTGGTGCCGCGGAGATGCTCTCGAGTTCAACATCACCGAGCCCGGCGAGCGCGCGAATTCCGTCACCACCGTGCGCGCAAACGGTATCGACCCGGCGCCCCTGATCACCTTCTGCCGTGATGTCTGCGGCGTCACCATAGGCATCGGTATCGGGCCCGAACTCTCGGGCAGGGCCTTGCGCATCGCCCACATGGGTCATGTCAATGCCCCGATGGTGCTCGGGACACTCTCGGTGATCGAAACCGCCATGGCCGCGCTCAAGGTGGACCACGGTGAAGGCGGCGTGGAGGAAGCCATCCGTTTCCTCGGCAAATCGCTCGAAGAGTCCGTCCAGGACCTGACCGAATCACCCGTTCCAGGCCAGCGTTGCTGCGATATCTGAGTGGCAAGGATGATCGATCCCCTGAGCGGCGGCAGGGCAACCCCGGTTGTCGAGTTTCAGCGGATGGCGCCGGCCGGAAGCATCATCAGCGCCTCGCCGGCACAACCCTGAGCCGCCGCCAGCAGGCGCAAGCGTTCATGGAGCGTCTCGCGCGGAACATTGCAGATCTGGAAATGCCTCCTGGTGTCGGCAAAGCCCATGCGTGCATGCAGCGTTCGGTGGTTGTCGAACATGACGAAATCGCCGGGGGCGAGGGCGCGGCGCACCTGGTATTCAGTCGCCATCATCAACCGGGTGAGGTGGTGGTAGGCAGCGTAGTATGGCTCCACGAGGTCGGCGGGAAGATCCAGCGGACCCGATGACCGGGTGTGAATTCTCACGCCACAAACCTCGCCCTGGCTGTCGAGCGCGATCATCGGCGCACGTACCTGCTGGTTCAGTGATCCTTCGTGTATCCGGACGAAGTTCTGTTCATGCCGGACCAGCAGCGAATAGGCATCCGGGTCCTCCTCTTTCAGCGCCGCAGCGATCCGGAAGCCGTCGACCAGCACGGTATCGCCCCCCTCGCTCGCCTGGTGAACGCAACCAAGGACCATCAGCCCGGGAGGCGCGTAGCGGTATGCCTCGTCGGTGTGCGGCGGAACCGGCCTCGTGGTGTTGCCGGCGGTGCGGACGCTTCCCTTCGGCGTCAGGTCGAAGATTTGGCTGTAGGCCGACTCGCCGAGTCCGCCGACCAGCGATGCCACGTCCTCGACGGCTCCCGGCCGGCACGGACCATTCGAGATGAAGGCGCAACCACAGTCACGCAATGCCCTGAAAAGGGCGAGACGATCCGGGTCAGAATCCCTCACGCGAGCGAAGTCGAATGTGGGCGGCTGGCCAGGTGTCTGGCTGTCCCACAGGATCGGATGATAGCGGCGATTCTCCCTTGCGGAGGCGTCGTACCGATTCTCGTGAAGCCAGCGACCCGCATAGCGGGAAGCATGGCCATCCGGTTCCCACTCCACGACGAGGTCGCCACGGGCATCGATCCGCACGCCGCGGGGATGCACATCCAGCGGAACATCACACGGCACCATCCAGCGGTTGCTTGAATAGCAATCGCCGCACGTCGGGCAATGACAGCAGTCGCGAAGCCAGATGTGGTGAAAGAAACTCTGCGAACCATCCCGCCAGCGCAGGATCAATCCGCGCTCGCCACGAGAAAGTCCGCTGATGCGCAGCGGGTCTGCGGACACGGTGCAGGGACCGGAATGCGCGATGGTGTCCATGACCACTCCATTCGCTTGGCCCAGGTTGCAACAATACGCTCGCGGCCCGTCCACACATCCTTCCTGAAAAGGTATATTCGCCATGCTGTTGAGGGTATGGTGTCTCCGGATTCCAAGGCAGCAGGCGTAACGGTCCCTACCATGCCGCGCCGGCCCGATATCACGCTCAACCAGCTGCGGGGCTTTGTCGCCGTGGCCAGACACGGGAGCGTGACCGGGGCCGCAAATGCCCTGTCGGTGCCTCAGCCAGCCGTCAGCCGCCTGGTGAAACGCCTTGAATCCCTCGCTGACACGCCGCTGCTGATCCGTTCCGGCCACGGCGTTTCCCTGACCACGGCCGGACAGCACTTCCTCGAGAACGCCGAGCAGGTTCTCCACTTCCATGACCGCGCTCTCGATGAACTCCAGACATTGCGGGAAACACTTGCCGGCGAGGTCCGGCTCGCCGCTCCCGACAGTGTCGGCGCCGTCATCTTCGCACCGCTCGTCAAGCAGTTCCGGGAATTCCACAGGAACGCGGCCGTGCGCACCATCGCCGCCCACAGCTCCAACATTCCCAGCATGCTGGACACCAATGCCGCCGATCTCGGCATCGTCGCCGACACCCATCCGCGGCCGGCCGGCAATGTCGAGGCCCTGTTCACCGAGGAGCTCTATCTTGTCGGGCCAGCGGACGCGCCGGAGACGCGGCACCCGACGATACCATTGTCCGACGTGGCGCGCCTGCCGCTCATCCTCAATGCCCTTCCCGGCGGCTTCCGGTCAGTGACGGACAAGGCCTTTGCATCAAGCGGCCTCACGCCCGATGTCGTCATGGAGATAGACACCAACGGTCCGCTGATCGACCTCGTCGAGGCTGGCGAGGGCTTCGCCATCCTGCCCTTCAGCGTTGTCTGCAGACATTCCGCGACCCTGGCCGCCTCCAGGATCGTTGAGCCCGTCATGGCCAGGACACTCTCGCTTGCCGTCGCCAGGAACCGGCCGGTGTCCACTGTCTGGCGTGAGGCCGCACGACTTGTCCGGTTGGTGATCAGCACCGAATCCCGCCATGCGCGATGGACCATCAAGCCCTGATCATCCGGCGCCCATGCGCTGGTGCTTTGCGGCAATGATGCCGGCTCTTCCCGGCACTCGTTACCCGTCAACGGAGTGCGTGACGAGACAGTTGATCTGGCGCGTCGTCCCGACCGTTCCGGTACCCTTTCGCCATCGAGATTAACGCCGACGTGACCTGCAGTGCGGATTCGGCGGAAACGGTCCCCACTGGCCCGAACTCGGACGACGGCGCACGCAACCACGACAGGGTGTCGTCCGCACTTTGTCGAGCGTCGACGCGGATTTCGAGGTGCGCGCCGGCCTGATCGATGTCTCCGCGCCTCACCGGCACAACCACGTCTCCGTCGCCGGAAGACCAAAATCGTTCACGGAGCATCTCGCGTGAAACGTTGCAGATCCGGCAATGCCGCCTGGGGTCGGCAAGACCGACGCGTTCATGCAGCGTCCGGTGGTTGTCGAACATGACGAAATCGCCGGATTTGAGAACGCATCGCACCCGGCTTTCCGACGTCAACGGCCACCGGATTGCCGCCATGCCGGAGACGGCTCCCGCATGGTCCACCCCGGACGTTCGAAGGGGCCGTTCGAGGGGGCTTGGTCTGGCGCATGGATTTGTGTTCTAATCCGCGCAGTTTGCTGGGAGGATCGCCGGACGTTTTCGCGTCCGCGGCCTGGATCATGACAGGGGGGCACCATGAGGAACACACGCGAATCTGACGCGGCCGGATGGCTTCATCCGGGGCGCGCCACGGGCCCGGTCGCCGTGGCCGCGGCGGCCGCTCTCCTGTGCGGGCTCCTGCAGACGCAGCCGGCGCGGGCGATCGAGTTCGGCGACGGGGAACTCCAGGGGAGCCTGGGCACCACGATCACCCACGGCGTGACGATTCGCGTCGAGGATCGCGACCCCGAGCTGGCGGCCGACACCAACGGCAACGACGGCGACCTCAACTACGACCGGGGCATCGTCTCCAACACGTCGAAGTTCACCACCGACCTTGATGTCCGCCGCGGCCCGTTCGGCGCGTTCGTCCGGGCCACCGGGTTCATCGACTTCGAAAACGAGCGCGGGACGCGGGAGCGCACCGCGCTGAGCGACGAGGCGAAGGAACTGGTGGGCCAGGACTTCGAGGTGCTCGACGCCTACGTCACCGGAGCCTTCGACGTCGGCGATGCGATCGTCGACGCGCGGCTTGGCCGCCACGTGCTCAACTGGGGCGAGAGCACCTTCATTCCCAACGGTGTCAACGCCGTCAACCACTTCGACGTGAGCAAGCTGAGGCAGCCGGGCTCGGAGTTGCGCGAGGCGCTTTTGCCGGTCGGGCTGGCGTCGCTCTCTGTGTCGCCGACCAACGATCTGGCGCTGGAGGCCTTCTACCAGCTCGAGTGGGAGGAGACGCGGATCGACCCGGTCGGCAGCTACTTCTCGAGCACCGACTACGCGGGACCGGGCGCGAGGGAAGCGGTGATCACCAACATCACGACGAACGACCAGGGGTTCGGTTTCGGCCCCCTGACACCGGCGATCAACGCGGATCTCAGCCGCGCATCGCTGCCGAGCCAGGCCGCGTTCGACCCCGACTTCGCCAGCGTGCTGCGCGGCGCGGACCGCGCCGCCGGCGACTCCGGACAGTGGGGACTGGCGTTGCGTTACTTCGCGGCCGACCTGAACGATACCGAATTCGGCCTCTACGCCATGAACTACCACAGCCGCCTGCCCACGGTCGGCGCGCAGACCTCACCCCGGAGCGCCGTTCAGGCCGGCATCGCGGCGGCCGGAGCGGTCGGTGCACCCGACTCCGTCACCGCGCAAGCCGTCACCCAGGCCGTCACCCAGGCGGTCTCGGCGGAAGTGACGCAAGCGGTGCAGGCCGGCTTGATCCCTGCAGCCGCCGCGCCCGGCATTATCCAGAGCAGGGTGACGCAGACCGTGACCGAAACCGTGAGCGGAATCGCCGCCGGCCTCGCCATCGACAGGTACGGCAAGTCCGGGCAGTACTTCCTCGAGTACCCCGAGGACATCCAGCTCTTCGGCCTGAGTTTCAACACCCTGCTCGGGACCTCGGGCTGGGCGTTGCAGGGCGAGTATTCGTTCCGCCGCGACGCACCGTTGCAGAGAGCCGAACGGGAGGTGCTCAGGGACGGTCTCGATCCGATCATCTCCGGTCTGGGACTGGCGGGCGCCGCGGGGGCGGCCCAGGCTCGGGCAGCCGCGCTGGTTGCAGCCGGCGACCCTGGGGCACCGGCTGCCGTGCAGGCCGCGCAACAGGCGGGAGCCGCCTACCAGGCTTTCCTGAGCGGCTACTCCCCGCGCGCAGTCCAGGGCTATATCAGGCGCGATGTCAGCCAGCTCCAGGCCACCGCCACGAAAGTGTTCGGGCCCGCCATGGGCGCGGACGCCGTTGTCTTCGTGACGGAGGCGGCCGTGATGCACGTGCACGACATGCCGGACAAGGCCGTCACGCCCCTGGAGAGCCCCGCCGGCGGCATCCTTGCCGAGGGCGAAGCCGACGCCGACGCCACCTCGTGGGGCTACAGGCTCGCGGCGCGGCTCGACTACAACAACGCCGTCGGGTCGATCAATCTCTACCCCTACATGCAGTTCCTGCACGATGTCAGCGGCAACAGCCCCGCGCCCAGCGGTCCGTTCGTCGAGGACCGGACTGCGGTCACGCTCGGCTTGCGCGCCGACTACCTGAGCAGTTGGCAGGCCAACGTGAGCTACACGCGCCTCGCGGGCGACGGTAACGAACTGAGCGACCGCGACTTCGTCACTGCCTCCGTCAAGTACTCGTTCTGAGGGTCCGACGCCATGAACCACACGAAACCGTCCACGCTTCGTCTCGGTGCCGCCTTCATCCTCGGCTGTACCCTGGCGCTTCCCGCCTCGGCCGAACTACCCGCCGACCAGATCGCGCGGCTCGGCGCAGATCTCACGCCATTGGGCGGGGAAAGATCCGGCAACGCCCAAGGGACCATCCCGGAGTGGACCGGCGGCATCACCGCGCCGCCGGCGGGCTACAGCGTCGGCGAGCACCACCGCGACCCGTATTCCGATGACCAGCCATTGTTCGTCATCACCGCCGAGAATCTCGACGAGCACCGCGACCGGCTTTCGGTCGGGCACCAGCGCATGCTGGAGACCTATCCGAGCTTCAGCATGAAGATCTATCCCACCCGGCGCAGCGCCTCCGTGCCGGAGCGGATCTACGACGCCACCCGAACCGCCGCCGCCACCGCGAGGCTCGTCGACGGCGGCAACGGCGTCGGCGACGCCGTGATCGGCATTCCCTTTCCGATCCCGTCCAACGGCCTTGAGGTGATCTGGAATCACCTGCTGCGCTACCGGGGCGAGACGCTGTCGTGCATCGTCGGACAGGCCGCTGTCACCCGCGGCGGCGACTACACGGTTGTCAAGCAGAGCCTGGAGGCCGAACTGCGCTACTCGCTACCCGGCATGACGCTGGAAGAGCTGGGCAACACGATGATCTATTACAAGAACAAGACGCTCGCGCCGGCCCGGCTCGCGGGCGACATCGTGCTGATCCACGAGACCATGAACCAGGTTCGCGAACCCCGCAGCGCATGGGTCTACAATCCGGGGCAGCGGCGGGTTCGGCGCGCGCCGAACATCGCCTACGACAATCCCGGAACCACCTCGGACGGACTGCGCACCGCGGATCAGCTCGACATGTTCAACGGCGCGGTCGACCGCTACGACTGGGAACTCGTCGGCAAGCGCGAGATGTACGTGCCGTACAACTCGTACCGGTTGCACGGCGGCGATCTCTCCTTCGACGACATCCTCCAGCCGCTTCACGTCAACCCGGAGCTCCTGCGCTACGAGCTGCACCGGGTCTGGGTCGTGGAGGCGACGCTGAAGGAGGGCGCAACGCACATCTACAAGCGGCGCACCTTCTACGTGGACGAGGATTCCTGGCAGATTCTGGTCACCGACATCTACGACAACCGCGATCAGCTCTGGCGACTGTCGGAAGGCCACCTCATCAACTACTATGAAAAGCCGCTGATGTGGCCGACCCTGGAGGTGCACTCCGACCTCCAGGCGGGGCGCTACCTCGCGTTCGGCCTCGACAACGAGTACCGGATGTGCACCTGGGATTCCGACCTGACCTCCCGGAATTTCACGCCTGCGGCATTGCGTAGCGAAGGACGGTGACGAGTCCGGCGTCGGCTGCCTGAGCCTCGACATTCCCGACGCCGCTCATCCTGCCAGGGCCGTGACGACCCCGAGACCGATGCCGTGGCGGCGGTCGGCAGCCACGGGGCTTGCGTCAGTCGTACTCCTGCTCGCGCTTCTCGCGCCGCCTGCCACGAGAGCCGAGGAGGCAGTGAGGGCGCCGCTGGCGGCCGAATCCCTTCTGCTCGACGGCGCGGCGGCCGGCGCGTGGCTCGTGGTGGTGGGCGAGCGCGGCCATATCCTGGTCTCGACCGACAACGGCGCAAGCTGGACCCAGGCGGAGGTCCCCACCCGCGTCCTGCTCACGGCGGTTCACATGCACGACGAGCGCACCGGCTGGGCCGTCGGACACGACGCGGTCATCCTGCGCACCGTCGACGGCGGTACGACCTGGTCCGTGGTGCACCAGGCGCCGGAAGAGGAGCTTCCCCTGCTCGATGTCTGGTTTCGCGACGAACGCACCGGCTTCGCGGTCGGGGCCTATGGCTACTTCGTCGCCACCGACGACGGCGGCGAGACCTGGACCCGTCGTTCCGTCAGCGAGGACGACTTCCACCTGAACGCGCTGATACCCGTGGTCGCCGACGACGCCGGCACGCAGCAGTCCGCGTCCCGGCGCCTCTACATCGCCGCGGAGGCGGGCGTCGTCTACCGCTCCGACGACGGCGGCACGACCTGGCGCGAGCTTCCCTCGCCCTACGCCGGATCGTGGTTCGGCGGGATTGCGCTCGACGAGAACCAGGTGCTGCTGACCGGGCTCAGGGGCCACCTGTTCCGCTCCGCAGACGGCGGCGAGACCTGGACGCAACTCGCCACCGGAACCCAGGCGTTGCTGACAGGGGCCGCCCGGCTGCCGTCGGGTGCGATCGTCGTGACGGGCCTGGAAGGGAGTGTGCTCACCAGCCGCGACGAAGGTCGCAGTGTGTCGACCGCAAGGCTTCCCCTGCGCGAGGGGATATCGGCGGTGCTGCCGCTCTCGGACGGCGGCGTGCTGCTGATCGGTGAGTTCGGCGTCCGGCGTCTGGCGGACTGACGCCGGGGAGGCCCTGCGTGACTGCCCACATCGAACGACTGCTCTTCGCCCGACGACCCCTCGTGCTGGCGGCGTTCGTGCTGGCCACCCTGGCAATGGGGTGGCTCGCGTCGGGCCTGCGGGTCGACGCCGGTTTCACCAAGCTGGTGCCGGTCGAGCACGAGTACATGCAGACTTTCCTCGAGTACCGCGAGGAGTTCGGCGGCGCGGACCGGGTGCTGATCGCGGTCATGGCGCGGGACGGCGACATGTTCACGCCCGGGTTCTTCGCCGCGTTGCGCAAGGTGACCGACGAGATGTTCTTCCTTCCCGGTGTCGACCGGGCCCAGGTCTTCTCCATCCTGACGCCGAACGTGCGCTACATCGAGGTGGTGGAGGACGGCATCGCCGCCGGCAACGTCCTGCCGACGGACTTCGAGCCGACCGAGGCCGGCTTCGCCCGGGTGCGGGAGAACATCATCAAGGCCGGCATCGTCGGTCGCCTGGTGGCGAACGACTTCACCGGCGCCATCGTCGCCGCCAAGCTTCAGGAGTTCCATCCCAACAGCGGCGAGCGGCTCGACTACATCGAGGTTGCACACGAACTGGAGCGCATCCGCCGCGAGGCCAGTGCAGACGCGGACGTGGACGTTCACGTCGACCTGCACATCATAGGATTCGCGAAGATGGTCGGTGACATCGCCGATGGCGCGGTCCGGGTCATGGCGTTCTTCGGGCTGGCATTTCTCATCACCGCCCTGTTCGTCTACGCCTACACGCGGTCGGTCCGGTTGACTGCGCCTCCGCTCGCTTGCTCCCTCATCGCGGTGGTCTGGCAGCTCGGCGGGCTCACCGCGCTGGGTTACGGCGTCGATCCAATGTCGATCCTGGTGCCGTTCCTCGTCTTTGCGATCGGGGTGAGCCACGGCGTCCAGATGGTGAGCTCGGTCCGCGCGGAGGTGGCCGCTGGCGCCTCAGGCCTGGTCGCCGCGCGGGCGAGCTTCCGCCGTCTGCTGTTGCCCGGTACTGTGGCGCTCGCCTCCGATTCGGCGGGGTTCATCACCATCTCGCACATCGAGGTGCAGGTCATCCGGGAAATCGCGGTCACCGCAAGTCTGGGAGTGGCCGCCATCATCCTGACGAACCTGGCGCTGCTGCCGGTGTTGCTCTCCTACGTTGAGCCGGACGAGAGACATCGCCGCGCAGCGCGGGCGCGCGACAGCCTGCTGCGGCCGGTTTGGATGCGGATCGCGCGGCTGGCTCATCGACGGCCTGCAGCGGTGGTGATCGTCGCGGCCGCAGTGCTGCTGGCGGTTGGCTGGGAGTACGCTCGGCAGGTCCGGGTGGGCGACGAGCACCAGGGCGTGCCGGAATTGCGGGCCGATTCGGTGTACAACCTCGACTCGGCTGCCATCACCGACCGCTTCGAGATCGGCGTGGATGTGCTGACGGTGATCTCCGAGACGGTGACGGAAGGCTGCATCGACTACGAGGTGATGCGCACCCTCGACGACTTCGAATGGCGGCTGCGCAACGTGGACGGCGTCCAGTCGGTGCTGGGGCTTGCCGGTGTCGCCCGGACCATCAACTCAAGCTGGAACGAGGGCAGCCTCAAGTGGCGCACCCTGCCCCGCAATCACTACATGCTCGTACAGGCCGTCTCCCCGGTGCCGACGAGCAGCGGCCTGCTCAATCTGGACTGCAGCGTGATGCCGGTGTCGATCTTCACCGCCGACCACAAGGCCGAGACCATCAAGCGGGTGGTCGACGCGGTGAAGGAATTCGATGCCGCGAACACCAACGAGCGCATCACCTTCCGGCTCGCCTCCGGGAACGTCGGGGTCATGGCGGCGACCAACGAGGAGGTGGAAGCGTCACAGTTTCCCATTCTCGCCTACGTCTACGCTGCGGTCATCGCGTTGTGCCTGGTGTCTTTCCGTTCCGTGGCGGCAACAGCGTGCATCGTCGTGCCGCTCGCCGTGGTCTCTCTCCTTGCCTACGCGCTCATGGCGCTGCTTGAGATCGGCCTCAAGGTCTCCACCCTGCCGGTCGTGGCGCTCGGGGTGGGGATCGGGGTGGACTACGGGATCTACATCTACGGACGGCTGCGAACCCACCTCGCGGAGGGCCTCGACTTCGCGGCGGCCTACGAACGGGCGCTGGCCACCAGCGGGGCGGGCGTCGTGTTGACCGGCCTCACCCTGGCGGCAGGCGTCGCGACATGGACCGTGGCACCGCTGAAGTTCCAGGCCGACATGGGTACGGTGCTCACGTTCATGTTCCTGGTCAACATGGTCGGCGCCGTCGTCCTGCTGCCGGCGCTGGGTGCGTGGCTGTTTCGACCGCGCAGGACGAAAAGCCCCTGACCGTCCGTCGTATCCGCTCTGAACGGGGATTCCCCCTCATCCCGGAGGGGAGATGGTCGGGGTCAGGATCGAGGTTCCTTGCGCCCATGCCGCTGGAACTGTCATCGACGGGTCGCCGGAACAACGCTCCTGGCGGCTTCCTCGATTCCCGACCCTTTCCGCTCTTGCGAAGGATCCCCCGTCAAGCGGCGGTTGCGGCGCGGCCTACGGCATGGTGACATCTCCTCCGGAGGAGCCGACGGGTGCCAGGTTCTTCGGATTCGGGAGATTGCCATGACACTGCACCAGGAAACCGCCTCGGCACCGGCCAGGGTCCGGGATCTCCCGGGACCGGGAGGCCTCCCGTTGATCGGCAACCTTCACCAGATCCGGTTCTCGAGACTGCATCTGCATCTCGAGAAATGGGCGGACCGTTACGGTCCGATCTACCGGGTCCGTATGGGACCTTCCGATGTCGTCGTGGTGTCGGATCGGGCGACGATCCAGAGGCTCCTCGTCCAGCGACCCCAGGCGTTCCGGCGTACACGTGCCCTGGAATCGGTCGCGACGGAAATGAGATTGAGGGGCGTCTTTGCCGCTGAAGGCGACGACTGGCGGCGTCAGCGCAGGATTGTTGCCGCCGCGCTCAATCGTGCGCATCTCGAGGATTTCTTCCCACGCCTGGTCGTGACCGCCGAGCGCCTGCGGCGGCGCTGGCAACAGGCAGCCGATCGAGGGGACACAATCGATCTCTGCAGCGACCTCATGCGCTTCACCGTCGACGTCACCATCGGCCTTGCCTTCGGTATCGACGCCAACACGCTGGAAACCCCCGGGCCCGTGATCCAGCGCCATCTCGACAAGGTGTTCCCCGTACTGCACCGCCGGGTCAATGCGCCCTTTCCCTATTGGCGCCATTTGCCGATGCCTTCGGACCGGACGCTCGCCCGGGCGCTCGACCGCCTCGAGGAGGAGGTCAACGCCATGGTCCGCACCGCCAGGGAGCGCATGGCGGAGAAGCCCGAGCCGACCAACTTCATCGAAGCCATACTTGCTGCCCTGGAGGATGAGGGGTCGGGCTTTACCGATGCAGAGATTTTTGCCAACGCCGGAACACTGCTGCTGGCCGGCGAGGACACGACTGCCAACTCCACCGGCTGGGCCGTTCACTACTTCATGCAGTATCCGGAACACTTCGACCGGGCACGCCAGGAGGTCGACAGGATCATCGCACCGGCTCAAGCCATCGAATCCCTGGAACAGACGAAGCAGCTTCCATTTATCGATGCCTTCAACAACGAGGCTATGCGCCTCAAGCCGGTGGCTCCGCTTCACGTCCTGGAACCGGTCAGCGACGTCGAACTGATGGGCTGCCACGTTCCTCGAGGCACTGCAATCATGATGCTGGTCCGCCGCGAAGCGACGCGCGAGGAGCACTTCGCCGATGCCCGCCGTTTCGATCCCGAACGCTGGCTTTCCAGGGACAAGCATTCACCCCATGATCCGCGCGCCTTCCTGCCGTTCGGCGCCGGCCCGCGGCTCTGTCCGGGCCGCAACATCGCTCTCACCCAGATCCGCACGGTGCTCGCCATGCTGGTACGGAACTTCGACATCCGCCCAACCACTGCCAACGTCGAGGAGCATCTCGCCTTCACGATGTTCCCGGCCAATCTTCGCGTGCGGCTGGTGCCCCGGCAAAAGGGGAGCGAAGAGCCGCCTCCGGACGCCTGACCCAGCGCCGGGTCGACAACCTCAGCCTGCGCAGGAATGCCTGCGACATCCACGACACCGAGCTCGAGGGGTTCGGAGTCCGCGTGACGCCGTCGGGCCACAGGCGCTACGTCCTCCGTCACCAGCACGAAGGCCAGCGCACCTGGCGTGACGTTGGCGACGCCATGTCCCCTTCCGAGGCGCGGTCATGCGCCATCGCGATACCTGCAGCCACGAGGAATGGAAAGGACGCAGCCGCGCCCGTCCGGCCAATCGTTACAAGAGGGATTTGAGGGGGACGAGTGTGTCCGAGAGCGCAGCCGGATCGGGGCACCGTCGCTGATCCACCAGGCGTCGGCAGACCGGGAACTCGCGCATGCTGTTGACGGCATCCACACCGATCAGCACCCCTTGACGCAGATGGAATGCGATGAATGACTCTTCCTCGAAGGTGCCGCGAACAACGGTCCGGTCCGCACCCTCCGAGATACCCGCCATCTGGAGCCTCACGCCGTGCTGGTCCGACCAGAACCACGGCGCCCGTTCGCATGCACTATTGGCGCCCAGCATGGCCGATGCGGCCACCTGCCCCTGCGCAATGGCATTGTCGACCGATTCGAGGCGCACGCGGCGGCCGTGAAACGAACTGGGGTGACTCCCGCAGTCTCCTGCCGCGAAGACGTCTTGGCACGACGTGCGACATGCGCGGTCGACCGCGATTCCGTTGTCACACGCAATACCTGCGGCCTGGGCAAGTTCCGTTACCGGCTCGATCCCGATTCCGATTACGACAAGGTCGGCCGCGATCTCGCTCCCGTCCGCCAGTGCCACGGATTTCACGATGCCACTGCCGCGAAAGCCGGTAACGGACGTCCCCAGCCGAAGATCGACGCCGTGTCGTCGATGCAGCTTCGCATAGAATGCTGCGAGTTCACTCGTGGCCACGCGCGCCAGCAATCTCGGCATCGTCTCTATCACGGTCGTCGCCAACCCCATCTCGACCGCAACGCAAGCGACCTCGAGACCGATGTAGCCGCCCCCTACGACTGCGACCCGATCCGCGTCTTTCATCGCAGCCCGGATCCTGTCCGAGTCCTCGATGGTGCGAAGATAGAAAACGCGATCAAGTCCGGATCCGGGCATGTCGTCAAGCCGGCGCACGCGGCTTCCGGTGGCCAGAAGCAGCCTGTCGTAATCCAGGGCGCGGCCCGTTTCGAGTTCGACACGCCGGGAACCCGGATCGATTGCGACGGCCCTGGTGCCCGTCAGGAGTTCCACAGAGTTCTCGACAAAGAACCCTTCCGCGTGGAGCCGCATCCGGTCACGCCCGCATCGGCCCGCGAGATAGTCCTTCGAGAGCGGCGGTCGTTCGTAAGGGGCCATGTCCTCCGCAGTCACGAGGAACAGCTCGCCCTCGAACCCGTTGCGGCGAAGGCTGCTGAGGGCCTGACCACCTGCCTGCCCGCCGCCCACTACCACGATTCGCGACAATCGACCCATTCTGAGCTCCGTTCCGGGCGGTCCTGTCTGTGGTCACCCGCGAGAGTGCCGCATCGCGTCCTGCAGCAGTCAGCCTCCTGGTGAACTCGGGCTAGCTCGAGCATGCCGATGGCGGCGTGGACCAAGCGGGTCGGCCGCCAGGATTCATTCAATTCCCAGCACCAACCCAGGCAGGAACAGCGAGAGTTCGGGCACGAACGTCACGATCAGGACCATTGGAAGGTGACCCAGCATCAGCAGCTTCATCGTCGGTCCGACGTACTTGTCGAGCGTCAGCTTGCTCACCCCCGCCGCCATGTAGAGCATCGGCGCGCAGGGAGGAGACACGTTCCCGAGGCCGAGGTTGGTTCCGACGATCGCGGCGAAGTGAATGGGATGGACGCCTATCTCCGTCGCCACCGGCAGCAGGACGATCGCGGCAAGCACGCTGCCGGACACGTCGTCGACGATCATGCCGATCAGGAGCAGGATCACGTTGATCATGAGGAGCACGAAGATGCGGTCCTGGGTCAGGGCCACCAGCGCATCCGCCACGTCCTTGGGCACCTGCTGCAGAATCATGGCACGGCTCATCACGAACAGGAAGAACAGCACCGCGATGATCGAACCCGTCGTGATGGCGGCGCGAACGATCGCCGCCGGAAAGTCGCGAGGCTTCAGTCCCCGATAGATGAAGAACCCAACGACGACCGCGTAGACGAGGGCGATCGCGGCCGCCTCGGTCGGAGTCGCGATCCCGGAGTAGATGGTTCCCAGAATGATCACGGGGAGCAGGAGCGACCAGAACGCTTCCGCACCCGTCTTCCCGATCCTCCGCACCGCGATGCCGAGTGGGACAGGCTCCTCGACCGTGATCGACTTCACCTTTCTGAGGAACAGGAAGTTCAGAACGACGTAGACGACCGTCAGGATGGCGCCCGGAATCACCGTGGAGAGGAACGCCGCGCCCACCGAGATTCCCCCGGTCACTGCGAACACGATCATCGGAATGGACGGCGGAATCATCAAGGCGAGCACGGAAGAGCAGGCGACCAGCGCGGTGGCATGGCCCGCCGGATACCCCTCCTTGACCATGCGCGGAATCATGATCTGGCCGATAGCGGCAATGGCTGCGGAAGAGGAGCCGGAAATTGCGCCGAACAGGGCACAGGTCACGACGGTCACGGCGCCAAGGCCGCCCTTGAGTCTGCCGACGAAAGCGTTCACGAAGTTGAGCAGGCGGTCGGAAATCCCGCCCTCGGCCATCAATGTTCCGGCCATCACGAACATCGGCAGGGCGAGCAGCGCGAAGCTCGAGGTCGTCTGGTAGGCGAAGGGGATGAGGAAAGACACGTCCGAACCGGTTGCCAGACCGAACACCAGCGCGCCGATGCCGAAGGCGAACGCGATCGGCATTTCGGCCAGGAGCAGCGCGACGATGAGTGCGATGGATCCGAGAAAGACGATCATCTCTTCGTCCATTCGGAATCACGCGACTGCGATCTCAGGTCGAAGAACTGGTTGACTGCCTGGAGCACCATGTAGATCGCGGTCGCCGTGAATCCGACGATCATGGAGGCCGACCACAAGCCCTTCGGCCAACGCATGTAGGAGCTCAGCCGACCGGTCTGGATTTCGAACAGGGCGTAGCGAATGGCGAAGTATCCGAACACGACGCAGGCCAGGATTCCCAGCACGGTCATGACCAGGCGGACGCAGCGCACGGCATTCTGGCTTTTCACCACGAGGGTCAGGATGCCGCCATGGATATGCTCGCCGTTGCGCGTGACGTAGGCGACGCCGAGAAAGTAGAACCAGGCGCCGAACAGCAGCGACAGTTCCTCGATCCCCACGAACGGCGAGGCGAAGACGTATCGAAGCACGACCTGGGCGAACATCAGGGCGCCGAGGAGGAGGCCAAACACGATGATGAAGAAGTAGAGAAACCGTTCGAACACCGCCTCGATGGAAACCAGCCACCGAATTCTCTCTGCCAGCGCACCCTCCGGTATGGCCGTCAGGTGGGGTGGCGGCTCGGGCTGGCTCAATTCGGCGTCATAGATGAAGGAATCCGCGCCCACGGGTGGGCGTGAACGCTGCTTGGATTTCCGATCCATGTTCACATGTCCGCTGTCGGCAGGCGGTCCGGGCGCCGAAGCGCCCGGACGCATTGCAGGGAAGGACGTCCCTTTACTTGATGCCCACGACGCCCCGAATCTGGTTCATGATGTCTTCGCCGACCACGGCTTCCATCGCGGGCCATTCAGTGTCGTAGACGATCTGTTTTGCCGCGCTCATCTGCTCGTCGGTCAACTCGACGACGTTGATGCCGGCATCGCGCGCCTTCTGCAGAAACTCCTCGCTCTTGCGTTCGGCCTCCTGCCACGACCACCCGATCGTCTCGTCCGCCGCACTCTGCAGCGCGCTTCGAACGTCGTCGGAGAGACCGTCCCACCAATCCTTGTTGACCAGCCAGAAGGCAACCTCGAAGTAGTCGTTGGTGAGGATGTTGGCTTCCAGCACGTCGCGCAGGGTGTAGGTCTCCACAGCGGTCGAGAACGAACGCGCATCGACGGTTCCCAGCTGCAGCGCCGTGTGCACTTCCGACAACGGAATGGGCACGGCGGCGAAGCCCAGGTTGTTGAAGCGGTCGACTGCGATCGACAGGCCGGGGACGCGGATCTTCATGCCGCCGGGATCGTCGGGGAAATTGAGCGGAAGCTCGCCCACCCCTTTTCGAATCACGACGGAACCGAAGTCGGTCGGGATGATTCCGACGGCATGAAGGCCGAGATCGCCCAACATGTCGTTGTAGACGTCCAGCATGCCGGCGCCGGGTCCGTAAAGCTCCTTGGCCTCCTCCCAGTTGGAGACGATGTAGCCCAGGTAGATGAGGTCAAGACGCGGGTCGAAGTCCGACGATGCCCAGGTCAGGGTCATCGGGACGACGCCCTGCATCGATTGCTCGAACAGCGAAGTCCAGTCTCCCAGGTCACCACCCGGGTGATAGTTGATCGAGACGCCGCTCTCGTCTCCCAGCTCGGACATGAACCGTTCCGAGATGGCGTGGAACACGTGATCGGTGTTCATGGCATGGGCAAGGATGAACTCCTCGTCAGCAGTCGCCGGCATCGTTGCGGCAGCGGACGCCAACGACAGCGCAGCCAGGCCGCGCAGGGTCGATTTCCACAGTGTTTTTTGCATGATTTCCTCCTGTTGTTGAACTGGTTCAAGGGACTGCTTCCGCATGACCTCAATTCGCTGGAACTAGATCATGACGTAGACCTGACCGTCTTCTGCCTTCACCGGGTACGTGTTGAGATCGACGCAGGGCGGAGGAGACAGAACCTTTCCCGAGCGGATGTCGAACCGGCCCTGGTGCAGCGGGCACTCGATGACGTGACCGGTCAGAAGGCCCATCTCGAGATGCTCGTCCTCGTGCGTGCACAGGCCGTCGGTGCAAAAGAAGAAACCGTCGCCTGTGTTGTAGATGGCAAAGGTGCGGGTCCCGTGGTCCCAGCGGACGAGATCTTCGACCTCAATGTCGTCGCAGGCGCAGGCATGTATCCATTCGGCCATGGTCATTCCTCAGGGTGTGATGACCCAGCGTGCCTCGAGCGCCTCGACAAGCTTCTCGTGCTCGTTGGGCAGCATTGAGACGGTGGTCTCGGCGTCGGGATAGGTGCCGGTCATGACCGCGGATCGATACTCCTGCAGGGCCCGCCGGCGTTCGTCGGCCAGGTGCGCGCGGATGGCTCGAAGGTCGGCGAAGGCCCTGGCGTGCCCGGGAGGCCGCTCGGATTCTCCGCAGATGTCCACGAGGAACATGAAGATGACGTCGCCAGCGGAACCGGCCCCGATGGAATGCGTAACCAGCTTGGTTCTCGGGCCGATGGCGCCCAGCGCCTCCACCGCCACGCACTCGACTTCGGCTGCGTAGGCGCCGGCATCCTCGAGCCGTCGAAAGTCCTCGGCCAGTTCCAGTGCTTCCTGTGCCGTCTTTCCGACGATCCGCAGGCCGCCCCGCTGTGTCGAAAGCCTCGGCACCAGCCCGAGATGGCCCTGGACAGCCAGCCCTTCCCTGGCCAGCATCTCGACCATGCTCAGGCTTCTCGGCGTGTAGACCGCGTCGGCGCCGGCCTCGGCCGCCCTGACGGCGGCGCGCAGGATGTCGTCCGGCGTCTCGTGTGCCGTCATCGGCAAATCGGCGATGATGAACGTGTCCGGCGCGCCGGCGCGAACCGCTGGAAGATCCGCGTCCGACGTGTTCAGCACGTCGATGCCGGCTTCCTCGCAGGCGGCCGCTTCCTCTTCGGTCGCCGGACAGGTCTGGCAGAGCCTGGTCTTGCCCTTGAGCGAAGCAAGATCAGCCACGGTGAAGTTGCGCCGGGCCGGCTTGCCGCCGTAGGTGTAGATGCGCCTGGGCGTCACTGCATCGTCGCCCTTGCAATCTTCGGCAGTGTCCCGCCGTCGCTGACCATGTGTGGTGCCTGCCGGATCCAGGCGGCCTTGGTGCTTCGCCCCAGGGATCGCCGCAGCACGACCGAGACAAGGTCGAGGTTTGTGCGCCAGAAGCCCGGGTCCGGCTCCGGCGTCTGATCGGCCACTTCCTTGTGAAGTGCGGGCAGCGAGAAGAACGGCACCTGCGGATAGAGGTGGTGCTCGACATGATTGTTCATGTTGAGATAGAGGAACCGTCCTACCCGGTTCGTTCGAAACGTCCGCGTGCTCTCGATGATCGAGGGCGAGTTCTCCTGCATCTCCGCATGCTGGATGATGTTGAAGGAACACGTCACAGACTACCCACATCCATGACTTTCCAGATGTGGTGCGCATCACCCGCAAGGCCCACGTGTTCGAGGGACAGTCCCTGAATGTCCTGGGCCGGGCCCGCCGCCAGAACCAGCCCCAGTTCCTGCTGTTGTTCCCGGATGAGAGCCAGCGATATGTGCCCGTGGAATGGACCGATGCGGGAACCGCCGGGCCGTCCGATACCGATGACACTTCCGAACTGCCCACTGTCGGAGTGCGGGAGCTGCAGAGATTGCGTGACCGGATCGAAAGGATTCGCCAACGCACCGAGGTGGGCCCGGACTCCCCGACGGGTTCTCCGGAATCCGCTCCCGCGCTCACCGCAGGATGTTCGCCAGGGCAGTCGTCCCACGCCCAACCTGAGCGGTCACGCTAACATGGCATCGACATGGCCCATCCGCCGTCAGGAGAATGACGATGCCCCTTACCCCTGCCGAGAAGCAACGCCGCTACCGCGAGCGGCTCAAGGCCGGCGCCTGCCCCGTGCAGTACCGGCGTCCCAAGGACCGGCGCTCGAAGCCGCAACGCTGGCACGATGCGGTGGACACCCTGATCGCCTTGCAGGAGCACTATCGCAACTGGCTTCAAGCCTTGCCCGAGGGGCTTCAGGATACGGCGGTTCATGCCAAGTTGCAGGCCATCGATGCGCTCGATCTCGACGCCCTGAACGAGGTGGACTTGCCGCGCGGCTTCGGACGGGATTGATCCCGACCCCCAGTAACGTTACCATGCTCCATCACATGATGCATCGCACGATCAAGTGGCATGGCCATGCAGCTGGACCTCTTCCTGCCACACCAGGCGTCTCATGCTCGCGTGTGGTCCACCCTCGATGCGGCTGTCCGCCAGGCGGTTCTGGAACACCTCGCCCATCTCATGGCACGCACCGTGCTCCAGCCTGTCTGCGGGCAGGAGACGGATGATGGCTGACATGCGAATCGCCCCGGCGCATCTGGAACGCGGCGCCATCGTCTATGTCCGCCAGTCTTCGGCTTCCCAGGTCGAGCACAACCAGGAATCCACCCGCCGCCAGTACGCCCTGGTCGACCGTGCACGGGATCTGGGATGGCGGCCTGACCAGATCCATGTCGTCGACGAAGACCTCGGACGCTCCGGCGCCAGTACGGAAGGCAGAACCGGCTTTGCCCGGGTCACGACCGAGGTGGCGATGGGCAAGGTCGGCATCCTGCTTGGCCTGGAGGCGTCCCGCCTGGCCCGGAACAATACAGACTGGTACAAGCTGATCGACCTGTGCAGCCTCACCAACACCCTGATCGCCGATGCCGACGGCATCTACCATCCTGGCCTGTTCAACGACCGCCTGGTTCTCGGCCTCAAGGGCACGATGAGCGAGGCCGAACTTCACTTCCTGCGCGCCCGCCTCGACGGCGGCATCCGCAGCAAGGCGGCGCGCGGCGAACTCTATCGCAGCGTCCCGGCAGGCTATGTTCGCGGTGACGGAGACGGAGAACTCCTCATCGACCCCGACGAGCAGGTCCAGGCGGCGATCCGCACGGTGTTCGAACGCTTCCCCGAGTTCGGCTCTGCGCGCGGTGTGTGGCGCTGGTTCTCGCGCCAGGAGCGGGTCTTTCCGGTGCGCGGGCCGCGCGAGACCATCCGTTGGGTCAAGCCGTCCTACCGCATCATCCACATGGTTCTCACCCATCCGGTCTATGCCGGAGCCTATACCTATGGACGAAGGCGTCAGGACACCGTGATCGACGATACCGGAACCGTACGCAAGCGCATCCGCATGCGGCCACGTTCGGAATGGCCCGTCCTCATTCGCGACCACCATCAAGGCTACATCGACTGGGCAACCCACGAAGCGATCCTTGCCCGCATCGCCACCAACGCCCGGCCGCAGAAACACGGAGCCAGTCAGGGTGCGGTCCGGGAAGGATCGGCCCTGTTGCAGGGCCTTGCTGTCTGCGGGGAATGCGGCCGCCGTTTGATGACCCACTATACCGGCCGCACCGCATCGCCGGGCTATCACTGCAGGTCGGCCGGCGAGTTGACGGCGGAACGGACCCGCTTGTGCCTCTATGTGGGCGCCACAAAGATCGACCATGCCGTCGGCGAGGCCGTGCTGGACGCCATCCAGCCGGCCGGGATCGAAGCGGCGCTGCAGGCCGCCGGAAAGGTCGAGGCCGACCGGGAGCGGATTCTTGCGCACTGGGAGATGGAGGTCGAGCGGGCTCGCTATGAAGCCGCCAGAGCCGAACGGCGCTATCGTGCCGTCGATCCGGAAAACCGCCTGGTGGCGCGCGGGCTGGAGGCGGAATGGGAGCAATGCCTCAAGGCGCTTGACGACAGCCAGGCGGAACTGGCCCGCCGCCGGCAGGAACGTCCCCGTCCCCTTGAACCGGCGGACCTTGATGCCCTCATCGCGTTGGGAAAGGATCTCCGCCAGGTCTGGAATGCCTCCACGACCACGGCTCGGGACAAGAAAGAACTGCTGCGCACCGTGCTCCAGGATGTCGTCATTCGGGCTCCGAGGGAGGCATCGCACATCCACCTCACCCTTCACTGGTGCACCGGCTGCCTGACGGAAATCGAGCTGGACCGTCCGAAAAAGCGCCAGGGTGGAGTCCGGACCGACGAGAACACCGTCGATCTGGTGCGCCGCCTCGCGCAGTTCCACCCTGACGATGTCATCGCCGGCATCCTCTGCCGCCAGGGGAAAACCACCGCACAAGGTCTCCGGTTCACCGCCGACCGCGTTCGCCACTTCCGCGGTCACTGGAAAATCCCGCGCTTTGACCCATCGACCCGGACCGATGACGGAACCCTCGTCAACATCCGGAAAGCCGCGAACGTCCTCGGGGTGGCCACCTCGACCGTCCATCGATGGCTTGCCGACGGCTTCCTTGATGGCGAACAGGCCACTCCCGGCGCCCCCTGGCGCATCCGCATCAACGAGGCATTCCGTCCCCGGTTCATGGAAGAGGCGCCGCCTGGCTATGTGCCGATGCTCGAGGCCACGAACCGCCTCGGCGTGTCACGCCAGACCGTGTTGCAGCGTGTAAAGCGCGGCGAGCTGGACGCCATCCACATCAAGGCGGGAAGAAAAAAAGCGTTGCGAATCAGGGTTCCAACCGACAGTCCCAGCCTGTTCGATCAAGGCACGCAAACCGGGGTGTAGTATGAACGCCAATCCAACATCAGCATGATCGGGCCGCCGATGAGACGCGGAAGAACGTAGAACCAAAGCAGCGGCCACCCCTGGCCGGTCACGATCAGGACCGCGGTGCCCAGATAGACGAGGCAGAAGAGGCGCGCGTTGCGGGTCATCTTCGGCAGTTCCGCCTCCGGGGACACCTCGCGCATCAGAGGCGTGTATCGTCTGGCCGCGAGCTGCCAGAGCACCCGGAACTGGAACCTGTGTACCGACAGACCGCTGATGTCGTAGAGCCAGCCCCTGAAGGTGAGCGGCGTGTCGAAGGGCATCTGGCTGTCGAGACCGACATACCAGGTGTGGGTGTGGTGATTGGTGTGCGTGTAGCGTCGGTGCAGCGGCTCCTCGCCGTAGAGCAGTGACGTGCACCAGAAGACGGTTTCGTTCAGCCAACGCGTGCGAAATGCCGTCCCGTGGGCCGTCTCGTGGCTGAGCGAATAGGCCGGAACCGTCAGGACAACGCCATAGACGAAGATCGCCGCCCAGACGTAGAGCGTCCCAAGCGCGAACCACACCAGACATCCCGTGGCGATCATGGCGACGATCCAGACGCCGAGATAGGTCAACCCCGGCGTGTCGCTTCGGCGCGCAAGAGTCTTGAGGCGCTTCTTGTCGATCCGGATGCCGGAGGATGCGGCGTTGGTGACGACGTGGCGCGAGGGATCGTTGCGAAAGGCCGGTTTGCCTTCGGCCTCGCCCGAACGACACTCGGAGTGTCCGGTTGTAGCTGCAGTCGTTTCGTCCATGGCTATCGAGGCATGACCGCTCCCTCGGATGCGGGGGCCACATGCTCGGCGTAGTGCTTCAGGTAGCCGCGCTCTACTCTGGGTGGCCGCGGCGAGTGTCGGCGTCGACGCTCGGCAAGCACCTCCGCAGCGACGACGAGGTCGAGCTTGCGGTTCGGCAGGTCGATCCGGACCGGATCGCCGTCCTCCACAAGCGCGATCGGTCCGCCGCGCGCCGCCTCCGGCGTCACGTACCCGATGGCGGGCCCGTGCGTGGCTCCCGAGAACCGGCCATCGGTGACAAGGGCACAGCTGTTCCCGATTCCGGCTCCCATCAACGCGGACCTGGCGCCAAGCATTTCGCGCATGCCCGGACCGCCCCGTGTTCCCTCGTTTCGAATGACTATGCAGGTGCCGGGCTCGATGGCGTTGCTGCGCACCGCGTCGATCGCACCTTCCTCGTCCTCGAAGATGCGAGCAGTAAGGTCGGCCTTCCACATGTGTCCGGCCACGCCGGACGCTTTGACGACCGCGCCGCCGGGCGCGAGACTGCCCTTGAGAATGTAGATGGAGCCTTCCGCCGCGACAGGCTCGCTCCTGGGGTGAACACAGTGGTGGTTCGCTATCCGGGCGTTCTCGACCAGCTCCCCGGTCACCTGGCCGCCGACTGTCGCGGTCATCGGATGGATGAGATCGCCCAGTGCCTTCATGACGGCGGGCACGCCGCCTGCTTCGCCGAGCTCCGTCACCCCCCACGGTCCCGACGGCGCCAGCTCGACCAGTGTCGGAGTGTCCCGGCTGAGGCGGTCCCAGGTGTCGAAGTTCACCTCCACGCCAGCCTCCTTCGCCATCGCGATCATGTGCAGCACCATGTTGGTCGAACCGCCGACGGCCATGCCGACGCGCATGGCGTTCTCGAAGGCTTGCGGTGTCAGAATGCTGGAGGGACGCAGGTCCTGCTCCACCAGTCGCATGATCCGCATGCCGGCATGCTTCGCGGCGCGAAGCTGGTAGTTGCTTCCGGCCGGAAAGGTGCCGCTGTGGGGCAAGGCCAGACCAAGGGCTTCGGTGTAGATGCCGGCGGTGTTTCCCGACGTCGCGGTATCGGACGCGCCTGAAAACGGAAAATGATTGTCTTCGAGACCCTTGAGATCCTCCTTCGTGAGCTTGCCGAGAAGGTGTTCGCCCACGCCGTCGTAAACGGTCTCGAGAAAGACCTTGCGAGTCTTGTAGAGTCCGGCCTTGGTCGGCCCGCCATAGAGCATGATGGCGGGCAGATCGAGCCGTGCAGCTGCCATGACCATGCCGGGCACGACCTTGTCGCCCGAACCGATCAGGACCATCGCGTCGAAGCGATGTCCTTCAACCATCAGTTCGATCATGTCGGCCACGAGGTCGCGGCTTGGCAACACGTAGCGCATTCCGACCGAAGCAAAGGTCTCGCTGTCGGTGACGTGGAAGGTGTTGAACTCGCACGGCGTCCCTCCCGCCATGCGAATGCCCGCCTTGACCGCATCGCCGACCTGCCTGAGGTGAACGTTCTCGGGCGAAAAGTCCTGGTACGTGTTGACGACCGCGATCATCGGCCGCTCGAACTCCTCGTCGATCAGCCCGGCGCCCTTCGCCCAGGCCCGTTGCAACGAGCGTTCGATCCCGAGGTACTGCTTGTCGCTGCGCACGTCCGCTTCCACGCGATTTCGCCACTTTCTGCATGGACGCCGCCGCCACTTGCGGTGTCGCCATGCGTTGTTGCGAGGAAGGCTATGGGGTGAGCGGGGCGGGACGTACATACAGACAGGAAAGGATATGTAGACAGCGCGAGAGAGGGTTGCGGCGGCGGCGAAGTCGAAGCAGCGTCGGGTCGGGCGATTCTCGAATCACCCACGGTACACGTCATCTGCTACGGAAAAGCCTGCGTCATGTACGAGAACATGATCGTGATCGACCGGGACGCCCCGGAGAGTCTCCAGAAGCAGATCCGGCGCCAGCTGGCGATCGGCATCGTCAATCGGCTGTACCCCATGCATCAGCCACTTCCGTCGATTCGCCGGTTGTCGAAGGAGCTGAGGGTGAGCGTGACAACGGTTGCGCTCGCCTACGAGGCCCTGAAGCAAGACGGTTTCGTCCAGGTCAGGAATCGATCGGGGTTCTATGTCAATCCAGATGCACTGACGGATCCGGGTCACACGCTGAAACGTGATGCACCGAGCGACGTCGCCGTACCATCCAGCAGAATTGACTACCGGGAGTTCTTCGCGGGCTGCAGCTTCAATCTCGAGCGGGTCGTAAAGCCCTCGGACTGCCTCGTGCGATATCGATACCCTTTCGTGTGCGGCCTCATTGACCCGTCTTTCTTTCCCATCACGAGCTGGCGGGAGTGCGTGCGCGATTCCGTCAACGTTGTCGAGGTCGCGAGTTGGGCCACCGACTACTCCGCGATCGACGACGAAATGCTGATCGAGCAGCTGATACAGCGTGTTCTCGCAAGGCGGGGAATCGTCGCCCATCCGGACGAGGTCCTCGTCACGGTTGGCGGGCAACAGGCCATCTATCTTGCCGTCAAGCTTCTGCTGTCGCCGGGTGACACCATTGGTGTCGAAGACCCTGGCTATCCGGATGTCATCAACATGGCGCGCATCGAGGGTATCGACGTGCTGCGGCTTCCGGTCGACCGGAAAGGGCTGGTCATTTCAGACAGCACGGGTCGATGCAAGTGTCTCTTCGTGACCCCGAGTCACCAGTTTCCAACCACGGTGACGATGCCGCTCAAGCGCAAGCGGGAGTTGCTGAAGTTCACGAAGGAAAACGGACAGTTCGTCATCGAGGACGACTATGAGGCCGACATCAGTTTCAACAGGACACCGCCGCCGGCGCTGAAGAGCCTCGATAGATGGGGCAATGTCATCTACGCCGGCGGTTTGTCAAAGTCGTTGTTGCAGGGTTTGCGCATGGGGTATCTGGTTGCCGATCGCGAGTTCATCCGCGAAGCGAGAGCCCTTCGGCACCACATGCTCCGGCACCCTCCGGTCAACAACCAGAGATGCGTGGCGCTGTTTCTTCAGAGGGGATACTTTGATCGATACGTTGCCACGCTGACGAAGATCTACAAGCAGCGATGCGACGTGATGCATGAATCCCTTGAGCGTCATTTCCCCGGCGCTTCCGAGAAACCGGAATACGGTGGCGCCATTGTGTGGCTGGGGCTTCCGGAGGACGCGGATGCCGGGCTGCTGCGCGAGTTGGTCGAACCGGAGGGTGTGTTCTTCGAGACCGGCGGATTCACGTTTGCCGACGAGCGAAACAATCGCAATCACATCCGCCTGGGATACTCGGTGATAGAGAAGTCGTTCATTCCTGAGGGCATTGGCAAGATTGCCAACGCCCTTCCGAATGCACTGGTCAGTGCCTGAGCGACGTAATGCCTCACCTTCCGGCCACACCGCATGGAGCGCCACCGAGTCGCCACCAAGACCAGCGAGATGCAGGGCTGCGCGTGCGCCGGCCCACGGCGTGGCGCAAAGGCAGGAAGGCATCTGGATTGCCTACACCAGGAAAGCACAGGTGCCCCCGGACGCCTGACACGTACGGACAGTTTTTTCCGGCCAGCCTCTGGACGGCAGGGGTCTTTTGATCTTGAGATAACGTGCGGACTGCCTGCCGGGAGTCCGCAAGGATCCGCAATCGGCATCAAGGTGCAACGCCATGCTGCGCTGGTTCCGGTCAGACAACCGTCTTCTCTGGGTCATCGTCGCTCTCGTCCTCGCTGTCGGATGGAGCACGACGGGTCTCGTCTTCCGTCTCATCGAGGAGGCCGGAGTCCTCGAGGTCGTGTTCTACCGCAGCCTTGGCCTTGCTTCGGCCATCACGTCCTTTGTTGTTTTCAGGTACCGCATCAACACGCTGCGCGCCTTCAGGGCCATCGGCTGGCCAGGCGTCATCGGTGGCGCCGGTCTCGGATTCTCTTCCATCACGTTCATCATGGCGATCGAGCGCACGACCATTGCCAACATCAGTTTCCTGGTTGCCACCGCACCCTTCATCGTCGGGGCGCTCGCCTGGATCGTGATGCGTGAACCGATGGGCCGGCGCACCATTCTGGCGTCGGCTATCGCCATGGGGGGTATCGCCCTCATGGTGTGGGAAGGATTCGCCGGCGGCAGTTGGGAGGGCAATCTTCTGGCGCTTGCCTGCTCGCTCCTCGCCTCGTTCTATATCGTCGCCTGTCGCTTTGGCCGGGGACGGGACATGGTGCCGACCGTTGCCGTCTCGGGCATGATGGCGGGCGCGGCCGCGGCCCTGACAGCCGACCACCTTTCCATCTCGTTCCACGATCTGGCGCTGTGCGTTGTCCAGGGTGTCTTCATCAGCGCCGTGTGCAACGGTCTCTTCACGCTTGCCGCACGACACCTGCCTGCGGCAGAACTGACCCTGCTCTCCATGGTCGAATCGGTCCTGTCCCCCTTCTGGGTCTTTCTCTTCCTCGGCGAGATCCCGACGCTCCTGACCATCATCGGCGGCATCGTCATCCTGACAGCCGTCTCGTTCCAGGCCTTCCTCCCCCGCAGGGACCGATCACGTGATGACAGGGCACCGCCGGTCATGCGGAAGAAGCGCCATTCGGAATCCTCCTGAACCCATCAGCGCACCAGTCTCCAGCACGCCCGGTGGCCCAAGAACGTATCGGTCTTCAGACTTCTCCGGCCAGCTGAAGGTCCACCTGGTTGACGACCGCCGGAGGCTGGCGCCCGGCCAGGCTTTCGATGAGGTTGGTCGCCGCCATATCCCCCATCTTTTCGCGTGTCTCGACTGTCCCCGTCCCGACATGCGGAGTGACGATGACCTGGGGCATCGAAAGGAGGGGATCGTCCGGCGCGGGCGGCTCGGGGTCGGTGACGTCGAGAGCTGCTCCGGCGATTGTGCCCGAGGCCAGTGCCCCGCGCAGTGCCGCGGTATCGACGACAGGACCGCGTGACGTGTTGACGAGGTAAGCCGACCGCTTCATGCACGCCAGCAACTCCTTGCCGATCAGCCCCCTGGTGGCCTCAGACAGGTTGACGTGAACGCTGACGAAGTCCGCTTCAGCGAGGAGGGTTGCAAGGGGCACCTGCTCCCATGGACCTTCGGCGATGTCGCGGACATCGCTCGCCACCACACGCATGTTGAAGGCCAGCGCCCGTTCGGCAACCGCTCTGCCGATGCGGCCGAAACCGACGAGCCCGAGGGTCTTGCCGGAAATGTCGTGGGCAAGGGGAAGTGATGCCGTTCCCCAGTGGCCACCGCGCACGAACCCTGTGGCTTCGTCCAGGCGGCGCGCCAGGGCCAGAATGAGCAGCATGACGAGTTCCGCCACCGCGTCACTGAGAATGCCCGGCGTGTTGCAGACCCTCACTCCGCACCTCGTCGCCAGCTCCACGTTGACGTTGTCGTATCCGACACCGAAGTTGCTCACCACCCGCAGTCGATCCGACACCCGTTCGAGACACTCGTCGGGTATGCGTTGAATCGCCGAACACAGGACTCCGTCATGGCTGGCGAGGGCGCGCTCGAACGCATCATCCCCCGCCTCCCCCGGATCCATGACCGTGACGTCACCGGCTTCTGCCAGACGTTCCATCGTCGTCTGAGCCAGCTGCATGGCAATGAGCATGCGTGGTCTCTTCATGCCTCGTCCTCACTCCACCGGTTGACAAGAGTACGGCCATCCGTCCCGGCAATGAACATCTCTGCAAGGCACGCCTTGAACCCCGCAGTCACCGTGCCCGGGCCGGAACGACCCACTCGACGGTCGCGATCCTGGAAAGAGACCGGTTGGTGTCGTCCTTCGCCGGGGTGCCGAAACGACCGGCATGCGGTTGACCCTGACTGAAGGGCGAGGTGTGTGGCTGGAGGGCGCAATCACCACACTCATCCATCAGTATTGTGATCTACGCTCCCCGACATTCGGGGCACGTGACACAACGTAACGTTCCTCGTTACGTTTGTCCGTGATCAAGAGCTTTGCCAGCACGAACGCGGCGGCCATCTTTGCAGGTCATGCCGTTCGCGGATTGCCCTCGCAGATCCAGCAACGGGCTCGCGCCAAGCTGGTCGCGATTGATGCGGCTGGTTGCCTCGATGACCTGAGGGGCCCGGCAACCGGTTGGAAGTTCTTCGCTGGGACCGGCTTGGGCAATATAGCGTTCGCGTCAATGCGCAATGGCGCATTTGTTTCACCTGGCGTGATGGCGATGCCTGGGACGTCGAGATTGTTGACTATCATTAGGAGCCACATCGAACATGACCATTGACCGAGAAGAACTGGACCGACTCGAGGTTGACTTCTCTGACGTCGCTTCGGGAAGGCGATTGCATCCGGTGCATCCTGGAACAATCCTGCGCGATGAATTCCTGGAACCGATGGGACTCAGCGTCTATCGACTGGCCCGGGACATCAAGGTGTCGCGACCGCGGTTGAACGAGGTCGTGCGTGGACGGCGCGCCGTCACTGTCGACTCTGCGCTGCGATTGGCACGCTACTTCGGGACAACGCCGGAGTTCTGGATCAATCTGCAGGCCCGTTACGACCTCGACGTAGCCGAACGCACGGTACGGCCTGTCATCGATCGGGAGGTAACGCCCAGGGCAGCTTGACATCCTCGACTCACGTGGCGCCCGACAGACCCAGGACATGAGAAATGCTCAGCTGATCGCCCATGAACTCCGACATTCGCAGTTGGCCAGGGATCGTCGGGTGACCGGCCGCCCATGACTGCGAATGACCGGAGAGGTTCGTGATGTGCTCCGCTACCCATTCACATCGCAGCCGAGGAAGGTGCGGCCCCGGCTCACGGCGGCGGTCAGAACGGAAAACGAACCGGCAGCCGGATCGATCACGAAGTCGCCCTCGTTGGTGACGGCAGACAACAGGTCGCTCTGGAGGCCCACCGGCTTGGCATGGGTATGGCTCTTGTGTGTGATCCTTTCACGGACGACATCGGGGATGTTGTGGGCTTTCCACACTCCCTTTGCCTTGCGGGGCTCCTGCTGCAGCACGATGCAGTGTTCGCCCCGCCGCCGTGTTCGATATCCCATGCCGAACATGCCCTTGTCCCACGTGACAAGATCGACGATGTCGAGGCCCGTGTTCTCCAGCCATGGCCTTATTCCCTGGCACAGATGGAACTTGTCCACCCACAGGAAGAGGTGGCCGGAAGGCATCAGAACCCGGTCTATGCCAAGGATGAAACGGCCTATGACGTCATCCGGCATCTGCATCAGCGCGGCCCGCTTCTGGCCGCGCTGCTTGCCTTCATTGCCATAGGCCAGTTTGTCCAGCACTCCCCGGTATTGCGGATCAAGGAAGGCAACAGGAATCACGCCCGAAGGAATCTTCGACAGGAACTCCAGGCCGTCCATCTTGAGCCGCGTGTTCGGTTTCAGGTCCGGCGGCAGATCGACAGCCGGTGCCTCGATCGTGCGCTCGCCCGAATAGACGGTCGCAGAAAGGAGATCGGGGGCGGCGTGAACTGGCACCTCGTCAGATTGCAACGCTGACCGTGGCATTGCTTTCGTCCGTTGCATCCACCATCCATGTGTAAAGGACCGGAGCGTACCTGTCGCACGTGGAGTGGGCTTCGGTCACGAATCTACCCACAGTTCCGGCCAACGCCGCGGCCATCGCCTCAATCCGAATTCACCAAACCGGGTTCGCGAGTGTCGCGGCGGTCCTTGTCGGTCGCGATGACATCGCCCGAACGGGCCCACTGGGCGCCCATTTCGCCGGTCGATCCGTAGCCGCTCCAGATCCTGAACCCGAGAAGCTGGCGCAGGCGCTCCGGTGCTTCATCCACGATGTCGCTGCGGGTGCCGAGCGTGAAGTTCATGAGTGTCCGCATCTGGGGTGCGGCGTAGAGCGTCGGCATCCCGTATCGCGTCTCGTTGGAGGTATTGGGACCCGCCGAATGCCAGGTCCGGCCCTCCCAGATCGCGATCGTGCCCGCCGGCCCCTCGGCGGCAACGGAGGGGACCACGTGTGGCACGGACTGGTCCGGCTGACTGCCGGTCATGTGGCTCCCCGGCACCAGGCGGGTGGCGCCGTTGGCTTCCGTGAAATCCGAAACGAAGAGCATGGTCTGGGCAACCATGGGCGCCGCGATCGGCCGGGTTGCCTTCCGTAGGGGACCCTGAACAGCACCCTCACGGGTGATCGTGCCGCCAGGCTGATGACGCTCTCCCGGCATCACGGGAGGCGGCATCCACCACTGGTCCGTGTGAAGCGCCATCGCCGGATTGCCCGGACGAGTGAGATGCGCTGACGACTCGCTCAGCAGGTATTCGGGCCCCAGGAGGTGCTCGAGAATCGGCCGCGTGTCGGGATGATCGACCGCGCGCAGAAAGGCCTCGCCCTTGTTGATGAGCATGAGGACCCACTGGTTGTTGCTGTCGGCGGCGTTGACCCTGTCGGCAAAGACATGGTCGCCCATTCCCGCCTCGGTTTCCGCGATCTCCTCGAGGCATTCGCGCATGACCCGCAGCGTGTTGGCCCCCACCGCCTCGGCAATCATGCAATACCCCCACCGGTCCATGTCACGTCTGAGCCGTGATGGGTCGCGCGTGGGTCCGGGGAGGTCCCTTTCGTCCCAGAAGATGTCGCGCTCGTCGCTCACTGGTCCCTCCCGGAGCCGTCCCGGTCTCCTGGCCATTGTCATGGCCGGCTCCGGCGCCGGTCAAGGGACCCAGGGTCGGCAACGATGCACGGGAACGTGTCGACACCGGTCTGGCGGCAGTGCAGGATTTCGTGATCGTGGCGCGGAGCACCCCATCATGAAGGTCGGTTTCATCGGGCTGGGCAATGTCGGAGGCAAGCTCGCAGGAAGTCTTCAGCGCAACGGATTCGACCTCGTGGTGAGAGACCTCGACCGCGATGCGGCGCGCCCCTTCCTGGAGAAAGGGGCCGCCTGGGCGGAGAGTCCGCAATCGATGGCCCGCACGTGCGACGTGGTGATCACCTGCCTGCCGTCCCCGGCGGCATCGGCCATGGTCATGGAGGCGGAGAACGGAGTTCTCGCCGGCCTACGGACAGAAGGCATCTGGGCGGAAATGAGCACCACCGACGAAGCGGAAGTCCGCCGCCTCGCAACGCTTGTGGAGGCTGCGGGCGGCGAAGCCGTCGACTGTCCCGTCTCCGGTGGATGCCACAGGGCGGCGACGGGCAACATCGCCATCTTCGCCGGCTGCGAGCGCCGCGTCTTCGAACGCATGCTCCCTCTGTTGAAGGCGATGGGCCGGCGCATCCTTCACACCGGACCGCTCGGATCCGCATCCATCCTCAAGGTGGTCACCAACTACCTGGCAACGGCCAATCTCGTCTCCCTCACGGAAGCTCTCGTCACCTCGAAGATGGCCGGCATGGATCTGTCCACCGCCTACGAGGCGATCCGCATCTCCTCGGGCAACTCGTTCGTCCACGAGACCGAAAGCCAGGTGATCCTCAACGGCAGCCGTGACATCAACTTCACGATGGACCTCGTGTCGAAGGACATCGGAATCTTCCAGACAATCGCCGAACGGGCCGGGGTCCCCGTCGAGATCGCACCGAAGCTGGTCGAGATCTTCCAGGACGGCGAGGCGCGCTACGGCCCGAGGGAATGGTCGCCCAACATCATCCGCAGACTCGAGGAGGCCTGCGGCGTCTCGATTCTTGCCCCCGGTTTTCCGGCGGAGATGATCGACGACGAGCCGGAAGAATCCGGCCAGGAAGTGGTCCCGAGAGGAGCAGACCAATGAGCACCGTCATCGACAATCCCGACCTCGTTGTCGGCCCGGATAAGCGGGAAGCATGGGTCACCTCCAGCAACCGGCGCCAGGGGTTCCACAATCTGTGGCGACTGACGCGCTACGGCCTCTTCCTGAGGAGTCCGAACGTACTGACGCTCAACCGCCGGATTGACCGGCGGATCGGCGACATGCCCGAGGTCCGGCGCCTGACGGGGACAACCTTCTTTTCCGCCATGGTGGTGCTGCGCCACGACGAGCTCGTGTTCGAGGCCTACGCGCCCGACTTCGGTCCCGACCGGCCCCACACGGTCATGTCCATCTCGAAGACGGCGATGAACCTGCTGATCGGCCGCCTCGTCGAGGACGGGCGTCTCGACATGCGCTCACGCGTCGGCGAGCACCTGCCGGAGATCGGCAGCGGCTACGCCGACGCGACGGTCCAGGACGTCATGGACATGAACATCGTCAACGACTATGCGGAAGACTATTCCGATCCGATGACGACGGCTCTTGCCGATCACGGAGTCGCCATGGGCTGGCGGTTGCCGGCTGATGACGGGGAAGAGCCCGTCAACCGGTCGTTCCTTTGCAGCATCGCAAGCGATGACCTCACCAACCATTCCGGCGAGCCGCAGTACAAGTCGGCGAACACCGATGTCGTCGGCTGGGTCGCAGAACGGACGGCGAAGAGGCCGCTGAGGCATCACTTCATCGACATCGTCGAGGGTGCGGGCATCGAGGACACGTTCTGGCTGTCGTGCGACCGCGACGGTGTGCCCAACCTCAACGGCGGCGTGTCGATGAGCGCCCGCGACCTGGCGCGCTATGGTCTCATCTTCGTTCGCGGCGGCCGGGGCATCCACGGCGAGAAGATCGGCAGCGAGGCCTTCATCCACGCGACCCGGGCACAGACCGGTCCGCGCTACGCGCCGCCGGCCGACCACATCACCTATGGCAACCAGATGCGCACCAACGGTCGCTGGATCGGCCATGGCGGCTGGGGTGGCCAGTTCCTCTTCGTCGACCCCGACAGCGGCACCGTGGTGGCGTTCTTCAGCGTCCTCGAGGACGACAGTGCCGCCGATTTCTCCTACCAGCTCGAGACCATCGCCATGGCCGAGGCCATCTCGCTGATGGATCCGGCTTGACCCACCCCCCGAGCCTTCAACTCCGTCGGCCGTCCCAACGCTGTTCGCATCGGGCCTCTACGGTGTAAACACGGCGTATGCCGCAGCTTGAGGAGGGACCTATGCCCGAGACCCTGACCCTGACGCCAGGGACGCTGTCGCTTTCCGACATTGAGCGCCTGCGATCGGGTGGACTTGCCTTGGCCCTCGAGGAGCAGGCCTGGGCCGAGGTCGAGCGTTCAGCAAGGCTCGTACTCGATGTTGCCGCAGGCGACGCCAGGGTCTACGGCATCAACACCGGATTCGGCAGTCTTGCGCGGACCGCGATCTCGCGCGACCGCATCAACGACCTGCAAAGACGCCTCGTCCTGAGCCATGCGGCCGGCACCGGCGCACCCCTGCCTGATCCGATTGTGCGACTGGTTCTCGCACTCAAGATCAACGCGCTCGCCCTTGGTCTTTCCGGGTGCCAGCGAACGACCATCGAGGCGCTAGTGCGACTCCACAACCATGACGCGCTCCCCGTCGTTCCGGCCAAGGGATCGGTAGGCGCGTCCGGTGACCTGGCCCCGCTGGCTCATCTCAGCGCCATTCTCCTGGGCTGCGGCGAGGTGCGCATGGGTGGCGAGACAGTGCCGGCCTCCACGGCGCTCAGGCGTGTCGGCCTCAAGCCGGTGACGTTCGCCGCCAAGGAGGGCCTGGCGCTGCTCAACGGAACGCAGGTCTCCACAGCGCTGGCGCTTGACGGCCTGATCCGGGCAAAACGCAACTTTGCGGCAGCCGTCGTGGCCGGCGCCCTTTCGGTTGATGCGTCGCTGGGCGCCGACACGCCCTTCGATCCGCGCATTTCCGCGGCACGCGGACAGGCGGGGCAGACCAGGGTCGCATCCGCCTACCACAACCTCCTGCGCGGCAGCGAAATCCGCAAGTCGCACGAGGACTGCGATCGGGTGCAGGATCCCTATTCGCTGAGGTGTCAGCCTCAGGTCATGGGCGCCTGCCTCGACCATCTGCGATCGGTCGGCGATGTGCTGCTGCGCGAGGCCAACGCGGTGACCGACAATCCGCTGGTGTTCTGCGACGAAGGTGACGTCCTTTCCGGCGGAAACTTCCATGCCCAGCCGGTGGCCATGGCGGCCGACATCCTTGCCCTGGTGCTGGCCGAGATCGGATCGATGTCCGAACGGCGCACGGCGCTGCTCACCAACGGCAGCATGAGTTCACTGCCGCCCTTCCTCGTCGAGGACAGCGGCGTCAACTCCGGCTTCATGATCGCCCACGTCACCGCCGCAGCGCTTGCTGCCGAGAACAAGCAACGAGCGGCGCCCGCCTCCATCGACAGCATGCCGACTTCGGCCAACCAGGAGGATCACGTGTCCATGGCGACCCATGCGGCACGACGACTGGCCAGCATGAACGACAATCTTGCCGACATCATCGCCATCGAACTCCTGGCAGCGACCCAGGGGATCGATTTCCGCCAGCCGCTCCGGACCTCCGAGACATTGGCGCGGGCGCACGAACTGGTCCGCCAACGGGTGCCCTTCTGGGACGAGGACCGTCTGATGGCGCCGGACATCGAGGCGGTCTCGGCGATGGTACGCGACGGCTCGTTTGCCGAACTGATCGCAACCGAACTCGACTAGACTCGCGCTGCCTCGGTCAAGACCGGGACTGCCCCAAGAGCAGGCTTGACGTGTCCGGTGGCGGACCTTGTTCCAACGGCATGTCGTCCGGGCTTCGGTTCGGGCGGTGGACTTCACCGCAGTCAGGTGGTTGTCTGGTCCCTGGGACAACAGGGATTGCGATCATGGCATCGTTCGTATCGCGAATTCTCAAGGGCCTCACCGGGCAGTCCGGCGGTGAGGAGAAACGGCCCGCCGGAAGCGCCGAGGCCGAGGCCTATGAGGGGTTTCTCATTCACCCGGCGCCGGAACGCGAAGGACAGCAATGGCGGATCGCAGGCACCATCATTCAACAACGAGAAGACGGCGACTGGGAACGTACCTTCACCCGCGCCGACACGTTCACGACCCATGAGGATGCCGTGACCAATTCGGTCCGCAAGGCAAAGCAGATCATCGACGAGCGGGGATCGAAACTCTTCGCCGACGGCGAGGCAACCGGCCGGGCCTGATTCCTCCTAGGCGCTCCTCAACCCCTGGCACGGGCGCGCTCCCGCAGGTAGAGAAAGAGCGGCAGCCCGAGCGAGACGCCAACGCAGATGGTTCCGAGCACCGGCGCCCAAAGTCCCTTCACTCCGACACGCCGCCCGTCGGCAGCCACAAAGCCGAACAGGGCGACAGCGGCAACGATCACGTCGGCGCCGAAGAATGCGCCTATGCGCGTGGACAGCAACTCGGTGATGAAGAGCGGCAGATCGAGCCCGTGGTCGAGAAGCCAGGGTACGAAGAAACCGTAGGGCACGATCACGCCCACCACGCAAAGAACCAGGTAGAAGTTCGCCATTGCATCGCTCACTCCGTTTGGGACAGCCAGGTCAAGAGCACGAGGGTGTTTGCCCTGCGGGCGCCTGCATTGCCGAGGAATACTGCGAACCCACTGCGGCGGGCAAAGCGTGCTTGGCAACTGGTGTATCGTCTTTCGTTCTGACGGGAGCAACGTCAGGGACGTGGACCTTGTCGGCTATCACTGACTTGAGAAGGAACCAGCGATGCCCATGAAGAACCCTCCGCATCCCGGTCTGTCGGTGCGTGACGACTGCCTGGAACCTCTGGGGCTCAGCGTGACCGAAGCAGCACGCACACTGTCGGATATCGTCAATTGCCGTTCGGGAGTTTCCCTGGATATGGCGTTCCGGCTGGACAAGGCATTCGGCGGAGGAGCCGATACATGGTATCGGCTTCAGTCCGCCTGGGATCTGGCTCAGGCACGGCAAAAGGCGCGCCACCACCGCGTCGAGAAACTGGCACCCTGACAGACCTGCAACGTCCGGAGACCGAACATCATTTCCTGAGAAAAGGGCCAGAGCAGTTATCAGAAGCCTGTGGTGGACCGAATACCGGCGTCCCGGCGAAATCACCCATGATCGAGCGCGTGGTTCCGTCCGAGCCGCGCCGATCGACTCCCGTTCGGACACGAACTCGCCCGTTGCGACCGGATCCGATGGGCCTGGCTGTGCATCCAGCCCAAGCGGATCGCCACCCGTCGACGATCACCCGCAGGGAACTCAGGGGATCCGCAACTGCACCGACGGGAAATAGGTCGCGAATCTGCCTGCATCTGCGGTAGCCAGCGGCCAGCCCATGAGTTCGGCGTGGGCGCCGATGAAGAAATCCGGCAATGGCGTGCGTGGCGAGTCCCTGCCGGACTGACGCTTCCTCCGGCTACGATATCGGCGATAGGCGACCGCGCAGATGTCCGCCGCGGCGGCAGGAACGTCGAATACTTCGACTCCCCAGCCGCGGATACGATCCGCGGCGGTAGCTGGTTCTGCCTCGCCGACGCAAATCTCGGCGAGACACACCGCATTGATCGCGGCCCCTTCGGTGGAAACCGCCTGCGCAATCGTCTCCTTGGCCCAGTCCCGATACTGCGATCCGCGCTACGCCGCGTAGAGCAACACGTTCGTGTCCAGGAGCATCATGGCTCGCGGGTGATCCGTCGCATCTGCTCCCATGAGAAAGCCATGTTCAGCGGCGACCGGTCCATTGCCTCAAGACACGCCTCGCGGCTCATTTCCGGCGCCTCGCGCGCCCGGTGCAGGCGAACGAGAACGAAGCGCCCGTCACCCTCGCGCTGGACGTCAAAGAGGTCTCCCGGTCTGGCACCCGGAATAACGACACGCCTCTTGATGTCGGCTCGAACTGCTTTCATGGGGTGGGAGTCTCCAACCTGTGACCGCCTCGGTCAAATGCAGGCCGGTCACGTCAGGCGGGCGGGCGCTTCCGCGTGCGGGAGAGGAGGATGCTGGCCTCGATGCCGACGTCGTGGGGCCCGTCACAAGCGGCAACTTGACCACCAACGAAGGCGGGGGTGCGGTGGATGTCGCTGGCGGGCCAGCATCCCCTTTGGCAAGACCAAAGGGGATGCGGCAACGGTTGAAGGATCAGCTGTAGCGGTACGGCTTGCCCGCCTGCGCCATCACCTCGTTGTACTGGCGGAAGATGCCGACGACGCGGGCAGCGCGCTCGCTGGTCGCGGCAATCTCGTCCCAGAACTTGACGGCCTCCGCCTCGACCAGGGCCCACTCGTCATCGGGAATGGTGGTCAGCGACATCTTGGTACCCTGTGTCCGCAGATGGGCCTCGCCGCCCCAGTACCAGTACTGGCGGTAGTAGTGCGACGAATCCATGGCGAGGCGCCAGATGGTCTTGAGATGCTCCGGCAACTCGTTCCAGCGGTCTTCATTGGCGAAGAAGTGACCGATCCAGGCCCCGGAAATGTTGTTGGTGAGGAAGTAGTCGGTCACGTCCGCCCAGCCCACCGTGTAGTCCTCGGTGATGCCGGACCAGGCGACCCCGTCGAGTTCGCCCGTCTGCACCGCGACCTCGATGTCCTCCCAGGGAAGGGTGACCGGAACGACGCCGAATTTCTGCAGGAAGCGGCCGGCCGTCGGGAAGGTGAACACCCGCTTGCCCTCGAGATCCGCCAGGGAGTGGATCGGATCCTTGGTGGCGAAATGGCAGGGATCCCAGGCACCGGCGGAAAGCCACTTGACGCCGCCCACCTCCGAATACGCTTCATCCCAGATCTCGCCCAGACCGTACTGACTGAACAGCACCGGGACATCGAGACTGTATCGCAGCGCCAGCGGGAAATAGCCGCCAAAGACGGAGACGTCCGTGGGTGCGGCGATCGAATCGTCATCGGACTGCACCGCATCGATCGTCCCGTTCTGCATGGCGCGGAAGAGTTCGCCCGTGGGAACAAGCTGGTCGGCAAAGAAGAGCTCGATTTCCATCTCGCCGTTGGCGGCCTGGTTGAAGGCGTCGACCGCGGGCTTGATCACGTGTTCGGCAAGAGCCGGGCCGGCATAGGTCTGGAGCCGCCAGCGAATCATCGACTGGCCATGCACGGCGGGTGCGGCAAGGGCGGCAGCACCGGCGCCGACCGTCGCCGCGGCGCCGGTCTTGAGGAAGGTACGTCTCGTCTTGGTCATGATGTCAGGCCCCCTGTTTGTCATGGGTTGTTGATCCCGGAGGGATCGGTTGACCTGATTATGTCAGGTCGCTCACCACGGGCCAATGGAGTTGGAGGCAGTGTTCAGGAACGGGCCTGCAACTCCGCGGCCAGTTCGCGGACACTGATGGCCTCGATGCTACGAGACACTGGGTAGCGATCGTCTCCGGCATGCACGACAAAGGCACGCTCCGGCTCCAGATCGCGGCAGGCGACATGGAAGCCGCGACTGACCCGGGCGGAAAGGGAGCGTTTGATCTCAACGGCCCAGAGCGTGCCGCCGGCGTGTTCGATGACGAGGTCGATTTCGGCGCCCGCACTCGTCCGGTAGAAACCTGGCGTGGAGCGCGACGGCAGGCTGGCGAGCAACGTTTCGATGACCCAACCTTCCCAGCTTGCTCCGACGACCGGATGACCGGCGAGCTGTTCCAGTGAGGCGATGCCCAGGAGGGCGTGCACCAGTCCGCTGTCCCGCACGTAGACCTTCGGCGCCTTGACGAGGCGTTTGCCGACGTTGGCGTGGAACGGCACCAGCCGACGGACCAGCAGCAGGTCGACCAGAAGATCGATGTAGCGCGTCACCGACTGCGCACTCACCTCCAGCGCCCGCGCAAGCGTGGATGCATTGAGCATCGTTCCCTGGAGGTGGGCCAGCATCGTCCACAGCCGTTCCAGGGTGGCGGCGGGAACGCGTGGGCCGAACATGGCGACATCACGCTCCAGGTACGTGCGGATGAAGTCCCGGCGCAGCGCCAGGCTGTCCGTGTCGCTCGCCGCGAGATAGCTCTGCGGAAACCCGCCCCGCAACCACAGCCGCTCGCGCGCGTTCCGGTCATCCTCGACCTCGAGCGCCGAGAGCGGAGCAAGGTCGATGTATGAGATGCGTCCGGCAAGCGACTCTCCCGACTGGCGCAGTACGTCGATGGATGCCGAGCCGAGGATGAGGAACCGGCCCTTTCCCTTTGATCTGCGGCGCCCCCTGTCGATGACCCCGCGCAGTGTCTGGAATATGTCCGGCAACCGGTGAATCTCATCCAGAATGACAAGCCGGTCTTCCACGTGATCGAGGAAGAGCGCAGGCTCGCCGAGCCTGTTGCGGTCGTCCCGGTCTTCCAGATCGAGATAGAGCGAGTCTCGCGTTCGGGCGATGTCCAGTGCGAGGGTTGTCTTGCCGACCTGCCGTGGTCCGATGAGTGCCACGGCCGCCTGGCGGTCGAGAGCACTTCTGACGTCAGCTGCGATCAGTCTCGGTATCATTCTTGCAATCTATCCATATCGTAGATAATTCGCAAGGTAAATTACGCATCATCCTGGGCACATGCTGCAACAAGACACTGGCCTGACGGTTGCGGTGGCCTCGAGCCCCGTCAGTTGCCGTAGACCAGGCCGGGCAGCCAGAGAGCAATCTGCGGGAAGGCCATGACGATGGCCAGCGCCAGGATCATCACGAGGACGAACGGGGTGATCGAGCGGTAGATGTCGATGAGGCGGATCTCCGGCGGCGCCATGGCGCGCATGAGGAACAGGTTGTAGCCGAAAGGCGGCGTCATGTAGGCGATCTGGCATGTGATCGTATAGAGCACGCCGTACCAGATGAGATCGAATTCCAGGGCCCGCACCAGGGGCACATAGAGCGGGGCAACGATGACCAGCATCGCGGTGTCGTCGAGAAAGGTCCCCATCAGGATGAAGGACAGCTGCATGAGGATGAGGACTTCCCAGGGTCCCAGCCCCAGCTGGTCAAGGAAGAATCCCTCGATGGCCCGCACCGCACCGAGGCCATCGAAGACGGCGCCGAAACACAGTGCGGCCATGATGATCCACATGAACATGCAGGACACGCCCAGGGTCTTCTTCAGGCTCGTCCGCAGGACCTCGCGGGTCAGACGGCCACGAATCCACGCGGCGATGGTGGTGGTGACGGCGCCGACCGCCGAGCTCTCGACCAGCGAGGTGATACCGGCGAGGAAGAGGCCCGTCATCGAAAAGAAGATGAAGAAGGGAAGGATGCCGGCCCTCAGCAGGCGCAGTTTCTCCGCCAACCTGACCTGGCGGTCCTTCGCCGCCAGCGGCGGTCCGAGGTGGGGCTGGGCCTGGCAGCGCACGGCGATGTAGACGATGAAGAGCGCCGCCATCATCAGCCCCGGCACGGCGCCTGCCAGCCACAGCTGGCCGACCGGCTGCCGGGCGATCATGCCGTAGAGCACGAGGACGACACTGGGCGGCACCAGGATGCCGAGCGACGAGCCGGCCTGGATGACCCCGGTCACCATGATCTTGTCATAGGACCGGCGCAGCAGTTCCGGCAGTGCAATGGTGGCGCCGATCGCCATGCCGGCCACCGACAGTCCGTTCATCGCCGAAATCACCACCATGAGGAGAATGGTGCCGATCGCGAGACCGCCCCTCACCGGTCCCATCCACACGTGGAACATGGAGTAGAGATCGTCCGCCAGGCGTGACTCGGAGAGGATGAACCCCATGTAGATGAAGAGCGGCAGGGTGATGAGGGGGTACCACTTCATCAGCTTCATCGCCGCGGAGAAGCCGAACTCGCCGCCGCCCGTGCCGTAGAGCGCCAGAGCCGCGGCGACCGCAACAAACCCGATCGCACCGAAGACGCGCTGGCCCGTCATCAGCATGACCATCATGCTGGAGAACATGAGAATGGCGATGAGTTCGTAGTCCATCAGAATTTGATACCGCGGGCGCGGGCGATGTCGCGCAGCATGACTGCCGTGGTCTGCAGGATCATCAGGACGACACCCAGGCACATGAGGATCTTGATGGGAGCCATGTAGGGCGCCCAGGCCGAGTAGCTGCGTTCACCCACGACGAGAGCGTAGGTCGTGCTGTTGATGCCGCCGTAGAGAAGGACGCCAAGGTAGAACAGCAGGAACAGCACGGTGACGACATCGATCGTCGCCTTGGTGCGCGGTGTCCAGGTCGAATAGAGGAGATCCATGCGGACGTGCTCGCCACGCTGCATGGAGTAGGGCCCGCCGAGAATGAAGTAGGCGACCATGGTGAACTGGGCCATCTCGAGCGTCCACAGCGCCGGCAGGAGAAAGGCCTTGGAGAACGCCGAATAGAGGAGAATGGCCATGAGGACGAAGACGAGATACATCGCCGCCTCGCCCACCCGCCGGCTGATGGCCTCGACAACGCAAACGTAGCGCTGCAGGAAGAGGGGCATCAGGCCCTCGTCACGGGATCCATGAACAACGCGACCGGCTACTGCTCGAGTACGCGCAACGGGCCGGAAATCATGTCGATGACGACGCAGCCTCCGGACGAACGGGAAAAGTGCGAGCTTCCAGGCGGCATGCTGATGCAGTCGCCCTCGACGTAGGTCGTTCCGTCGCAATCGGTCAGGGTTCCCTTGAGCATGGCAAACTCCTCGAAGTCGGTATGCTCGTGCAGCGTCGAGCAGGCGCCAGGTTCGAAGCTGATCAGGTAGAATCCCTCCCCGGTTTCGGCATTCGCCCGCACCGGCAGCCACTGGATCGCCTCGGAATCGTCAGGCAGCGAGGGATAGGGCACGAAGCCGCCGTCGTGCCAGTTCACGATCTTGCGGCCCTCGCGCATGGTCTCCAGTTCATCGTCTCCCTCGATCGTGGAGATCGGACCCTTGACGCCGGCAAGCAGTGTGCAGCCCCCGGGCGAGTGCGTGCGATGGCGGGTTCCCGGCGCATAGCTCACGCAATCGCCTTCCCGCAGCACGGTGCCGTCACCGTCGACGAGTTCGCCCTCGAGCATGATGAAGTCTTCCCCGGCACTGTGGAGGTGCAATGCCGCACCGCAGCCCGGCTCCGCCTTCATGAGAAAGTAGCCGACGTCGCGTCCGGGTTCGGCGCGGATGGGGCACCAGGAGAGGCCAGGTTCCGCTCCGTCAAGTCCGGGATAGGGTTGCCAGTCGCAGGTCTTCCAGTTGACGACCCTGCGGCCTTCGAGATTCCATGTCTGCATCATCGGCTCCTCTTTCTGTTGCGGGCCATCACGCATGCCATTTCGAACATCAGGTTGGCGACATTGACGAAGGTGATGCCGATCGGGTCGTGGGGCGGGGACACCTCGCAGACATCGCCGCCAACGGCGTTGAGTCCGGTGAAGCTGCGCAGGATGACCTGCATGTCGCGCATGGAGATGCCGCCTGGCTCCGGAACCCCGGTACCCGGGCAGTCCCGCGGATCAAGGCCGTCGATGTCGATGGTCAGATAGCAGGGCCGGTCGCCCAGAACGCTGCGGGCAAGGTCGATGAAACTCTCGCGTCCCATCGCCTCGTACTCGTCCATCGGCACCATGGTCATGCCGACCTCGTTGCCGTAGTCGATGTCGTCATCGCCATAGCGGGTGCCGCGCAGGCCGACCTGGATGGTCCTCGCCGGATCAACCAGTCCTTCCTCGACGGCACGGCGGACAAAGGTGGCGTGGTTGATCTTCGTTCCCATGAAGCTGTCGAAGGTGTCGGCATGAGCATCGACGTGGAAGAGACCCAGCGGTTCATCACGGGCAATGGCGCGCAGGATGGGAAGCGGCACCGTGTGATCGCCGCCGATGGAAAGGGGCCAGACGCCGGCGTCATGGATCTCGGCGAAGAAGGCCTGGATCATGTCGCAGCTTTCCTCGACCTTGAGGGGATGGGTCGGCGCATCCCCGACATCGGCGATGTTGCACAGGTCAAAGGGCGCTACCCTGGTTGCCGGATTGACCGCCCGGATGAGCCGGCTCGCCTCGCGCACCGCTGCCGGACCATGGCGGGCTCCGGAACGGAAGGTGACGCCGGTATCGAACGGCACGCCCGCAAGGGCAATGTCGAGACGGCGGGAGACCGGGTGACGCTGGGCGCGCATGAAGCTCGCAGGCTCCTGGTAGCGCGGGACAACGCCCGAATCGAGAGGCTTGAACAATCCTTCACCCGACATGATGACCTGCATTCTGGTTGATTCATCTACCGCACCATTCTGGCAGACCGCCCGCAGTGGTAAAGGCCAATATTGGCTTGCCAACGGCGCCTGTCGCCATTAGGTAGTGGCGCCGATGCCTCGTGCCGTCTCCTTCGTGTGATGGCGGTCGGTGATCCGGCAGCGGCGTCTCCTGCGGTTCCTCATTCGCGATGCAGCCTCCTGGAGGTTCTGGTTCATGGCCCTGAAGATTCGCCTGTCACGTGGCGGCGCCAAGAAGCGCCCGATGTACAGAATCGTCGTCGCTGATTCGCGTTCACCGCGCGATGGCCGTTTCATCGAACGTGTCGGCGTCTACCGGCCGCTGCTGGCTGCCGATGATCCAGAGCGCGTCATCATGGACCAGGACCGGATTCGCTACTGGCTCGGACAGGGCGCCAAGCCAACGGACCGGGTCGCGGTCTTTCTCGGAAAGGCCGTTATCATTCCCATGCCGGAGCGCCGCGGGGGCAGCACCGGCGAGGTGACGGACGATGCGGAAGGGGACAACTCCTGACACCCACCCGGACTGGGTCTGTCTGGCCGTCATAGGGGCGCCGAAGGGGCTTCGCGGCGCCGTCCGTCTTTCATGCTATGCCGAGGATCCGGCTGCCATCGGCAACTACAACCCGGTGCACGCGGAACCTGGCGGCCGCACCCTCGATCTCACCGTTCTTGAGCATCCCCGGCGCGGCCACCTGGTGGTGGCGGTCAACGGAGTCACGGACCGGCAAGCCGCCGCCGCCCTCGCAGGGACCCGCCTCTTTGTTCCGCGTTCGCGCATGCCGGACGTGCCTGCCAACGAGTTCTATCACCACGACCTGATCGGCCTCGCCGCCTTCCACGTCGATGGCTCGCCACTCGGCCACGTGCGCGCCGTGCACGACTGGGGGGCCGGGAACACCATGGAGATCAGCGGTGAGGCCCCCGGGAGCGACTTCCTGGTGCCCTTCACCGAGAGCAATGTTCCGGTGGTCGACCTCGAGCGTGGCCGGGTCATCGTCGATCCGCCCGACGGCATCCTCGTGAAGCAGGAGGGATGATCATGGGCGCACCATGGACCGCCACCATCCTCACCCTGTTTCCCGAGATGTTTCCCGGGCCGCTGGGCGCTTCCCTGCCGGGCCATGCGCTGAAATCGGGCCTTTGGGCGCTGGAAACAGTGGACATTCGCCAATATGCGTGTAGTAAGCACCGCACCGTCGACGATGCGCCCTTCGGCGGCGGCAATGGCATGGTCATGCGGCCCGATGTCCTGGCGCGGGCCATCGACTCAACGGCCACTGGAGGTGAAGACGAGACACTGATCCTTCTCACGCCCCGCGGCGTACCGCTCAGCCAGGAACGCGTGCGCCGACTCAGCAGGCAGCGGCGTCTGGTCGTCGTCTGCGGACGCTTCGAAGGGGTGGACGAGCGCGTGGTCCAGGCACGCGGCCTCGAGGAGATTTCGATCGGTGATTATGTCCTGTCGGGCGGCGAGCCGGCAGCCATCGTGCTGGTGGACGCCTGTGTGCGACTCCTCGAAGGAGTGGTCCATGCCCCCGAAGGGCTTCTTGACGAGAGTTTCGAGACCGGCCTGCTCGAGTATCCGCACTACACGCGGCCCGGCACCTGGGAAGGCCGCACGGTACCGGAAGTCCTGCTGTCGGGGCACCATGGGAAGGTGCGCCAGTGGCGGCATGACAAGGCTGAACAGACAACCCGGGAGCGCAGGCCTGACCTCTGGTCCCGATATCAGGAATCAAGAGAGTAAGGGCTGACGCAGGCCAGCGGAGGACAAGAGGGATGAACGTTCTGGAGAAGATGGAGCAGGAGCAGATCGCGAAGCTCCTGGAGACGAAGGAGATTCCCGAATTCGCGCCGGGGGATACCGTGCGCGTCGCCCTGCGCGTGGTCGAGGGAACCCGCGAACGCATCCAGAATTACGAGGGGGTGTGTATCGCGCGCAAGAATCGCGGTCTGAACTCCTCCTTCACGGTCCGCAAGATCTCCTACGGCGAGGGTGTCGAGCAGGTGTTTCCCCTCTATTCGCAACGCATCGCGTCGATCACCGTGGTGCGGCGCGGCGCCGTGCGGCGGGCAAAGCTCTACTACCTGCGCGGACGCACCGGCAAGGCGGCGCGCATCCCCGAAAAGCGCGACGACCGGGCCAAGGCAGCCAAGAAGTCCTGACCCCGGGCTCGTCGCAGAACCCCTTGACGCCAGATGACCGCATCTTTCGACCATGAACGCACCGAAGACACTCTACGACAAGATCTGGGACAGCCATGCCGTTGCCGACATGGGAGACGGCACGACCCTGCTCTATGTCGACCGCCATCTCGTCCACGAGGTGACCAGCCCGCAGGCCTTTGAGGGATTGCGCCAGAGCGGTCGGCGGGTCCGGCGGCCTGAGGCGACGCTGGCCGTTGCCGACCACAACGTGCCGACAACGGACCGCAGTCAGGGGATCGACGACGAGGAAAGCCGGATCCAGGTCGATACCCTGGCGGAGAACTGCGAGCACTTCGGCATTGCTCTCTTCGGGATGGACGATCCGCGGCAGGGGATCGTTCATATCGTCGGACCCGAACAGGGACTCACCCAGCCGGGCATGACGATCGTCTGCGGTGACAGCCACACCGCCACCCACGGCGCCTTCGGCGCTCTCGCATTCGGCATCGGCACCTCCGAAGTGGAACACGTCCTCGCCACACAGACGCTGGTCCAGAGGCGATCGCGCAACATGCGCATCACGGTGGAGGGTACGCCAGGCCCCGGAGTCACGGCCAAGGATCTCATCCTCGGCATCATCGGTGCCGTGGGCACGGCCGGCGGCACCGGACACGTCATCGAGTACGCCGGTCCAGCGATCAGCGCCCTTTCGATGGCCGGACGCATGACGGTCTGCAACATGTCGATCGAGGCCGGAGCCCGCGCCGGCCTCATCGCACCGGACGACAAGACCGTCGCCTGGCTCGAGGGACGGCCCTTCTCGCCTTCGGATGAGGACTGGGATCGGGCCGTGGCCTGGTGGGCGACCCTGGTGTCGGATCCAGGCGCCGCCTACGACCGTGAGGTGGTGATCCAGGCCGGTGACATCGAACCGCAGGTCACCTGGGGAACCAGTCCCGAGGACGTCCTGCCGATCTCCGGTGTCGTCCCCGATCCCGGAGAGGTGGCGGACGACGAGCGGCGCGCAGCAATGGAACGCTCCCTCGACTACATGGGCCTCGAGCCCGGCACCCGGCTGATGGACATCCCGATCGACCGGGTCTTCATCGGTTCCTGCACCAATGGCCGCATCGAGGACCTGCGCGCCGTGGCCGATGTCGTGAAGGGCCGCAAGGTGGCGGACGGCGTGCACGCGATGGTGGTGCCGGGATCCGGGCTGGTGAAGCAGCAGGCGGAGGACGAAGGAATCGACCACATCCTGACGGAGGCGGGTTTCGACTGGCGCGAGGCCGGGTGTTCGATGTGCCTGGCGATGAATGCCGACAAGCTGCTTGTCGGTGAGCGCTGTGCCTCTACCTCAAACCGCAATTTCGAGGGACGCCAGGGTCGTGGCGGACGCACCCACCTGGTGAGCCCGGCCATGGCCGCGGCCGCAGCCATTCGCGGCGCCCTCACCGACGTCCGGACACTCGGGAGGTAGGACCATGGAACGGTTCACCACGCTGACCGGGATTGCCGCGCCGCTGCCGATGATCAATGTCGACACCGACAAGATCATCCCGAAACAGTACCTCAAGACCATCCGCAGGACCGGACTCGGCCGTCATCTCTTCGACGAGATGCGTCACGATACTGAAGGTCGCGAACTTCCGGAATTCATCCTCAATCGCGACCCGTGGCGCCAGGCGTCCATTCTCGTGACGGAAGACAATTTCGGCTGCGGGTCGAGCCGCGAGCATGCGCCGTGGGCCCTTCTCGATTTTGGCATCCGCTGCATCATCGCTCCGAGCTTCGCCGAGATCTTCTACGGCAACTGCGTCAACAACGGCATTCTCGCCATCACCCTGCCGCACGAGGATGTGCGGCGGCTGATGGACGATGCCCGGGCCGGGCACAACGCGCGTCTGACGGTCGACCTCGAGAGCCGGACCGTGACGCGACCCGACGGCAGCCGGATCGCCTTTTCCATCGACGAAGCGGTGAAGCACCGTCTCCTGAACGGGCTCGATCCGATCGGCATCAGCCTCGCCAGGGAGGCCGACATCACCGCCTTCGAGGAGCGCCGCGCCGCTCTCCAGCCATGGCTCTGACAGGGGAGTGGGGACGATGACCGCGAACCGGTCGTTGCTGCTCTTGCCCGGCGACGGAATCGGACCGGAGGTCATGGATGCCACGAGGCGCGTGATCGACTGGTTCGAGAGGGAAAACCGTCTCAACGTCGACATCGCAGATGCCCTCGTCGGGGGCGCCAGCATCGATGCCCACGGCACGCCGCTGACGGACGACACCCTGGAGCGGGCGAAGTCGGTCGACGCCGTTCTCTTCGGCGCCGTCGGTGGTCCGCGTTGGGACGAGCTCGACTTTTCCGTGCGGCCCGAGCGGGCTCTCCTGGGCTTACGCAAGGAGATGAAGCTCTTCGCCAACCTGCGCCCGGCGGTGGTCTATCCCGCCCTCTCCCACGCCTCGTCGCTCAAGCCCGAAATCGTCTCGGGTCTCGACATCATGATCGTGCGCGAACTGACCGGCGGCATCTACTTCGGGGAGCCGCGCGGCATCGAGGATGCCGGCGGCGGCGAGCGCCGCGGGGTCAACACCCTCGTCTACACGACCGGTGAGATCCTGCGCGTCGGACGCGTGGCCTTCGAACTCGCCCGCAAGCGGGGCGGCCGGGTGTGCTCCGTCGACAAGTCCAATGTCCTGGAATCGACGCTGCTGTGGCGCCAGGAGATGACCCGCCTGGGAGCCGAGGAGTATCCGGATGTGGAACTCACCCACATGCTGGCCGACAACGCGGCCATGCAGCTTGTCCGTGACCCCCGCCAGTTCGATGTCATGGTGACGACGAACATGTTCGGCGACATCCTGTCGGACTGCGCCGCCATGTTGACGGGATCGCTTGGCATGCTGCCGTCGGCCTCTCTGGGAGCCCGCTCCGGAGACAGGATTCCGGCACTCTACGAACCGGTACACGGGACCGCCCCCGATATTGCCGGCACCAACCGGGCCAATCCGCTCGCCATGCTCTCGAGTTTTGCCATGATGTTGCGGTACAGTTTCGATCTGCAGGACGAGGCAGCTCTCGTGGATGCGTCCATCGGAGCCGTCCTGGAGAGCGGTCTCAGAACGGCCGATATCATGGAAGACGGGGCCCGCCAGGCGACGACCACTGCCATGGCGGAGGCTGTCGTCGCGGAAATCGAGAAACGGGCCTGAACCATGGGTTACCGCGTTGCCGTCGTCGGCGCCACCGGCGCTGTCGGACACGAAATGCTGCAGACACTCGCCGAACGGGAGTTCCCGGTCGACGAGGTGGCTGCGGTCGCCTCGTCCCGCTCGGCGGGCAAGGAGGTCTCCTTCGGCGATGCCGTCCTCACCTGCCGGGATCTCGAGACCTTCGACTTCCGCGGCTGGAATGTCGCTCTCTTCTCGCCCGGGGGAGAGGTCTCCGGCCGTTACGCGCCAGGGGCAACCGAAGCCGGCGCCATGGTCATCGACAACACGTCGCGCTTCCGCTACGATGACGATGTGCCGCTCGTCGTTCCGGAGGTGAACGCCCATCACCTCGACATGGCGTCGCGCCGCAACATCGTCGCCAACCCGAACTGCTCGACGATCCAGATGGTGGTCGCCCTCAAGCCGCTGCACGATCTCGTCCCCATCCGGCGCATCGTCGTGGCCACCTACCAGGCCACGGGCGGCGCCGGAAAGAAGGGGATGGACGAGCTCTACGAGCAGACCAGGAAGCGGTACTGGAACGAACCTCACGCGCCGGAGGTGTTCCAGAAGGACATCGCCTTCAACTGCATTCCCCACATCGACTCCTTCATGGAGGACGGCTCGACAAGAGAGGAATGGAAGATGGTGGCCGAGACCGCGAAGATTCTCGATCCCGCCATCAAGGTCCATGCCACCTGCGTGCGCGTGCCCGTGTTCATCGGTCACGCGGAGGCGATCAACGTCGAGTTTGCCGGGCCGCTCGACGAGGATGACGCCCGCGAGCAATTGCGCGAGGCCGACGGTGTCCTTGTCATCGACGATCGTGAACCGGGCGGCTACATGACACCGCGCGAGTGTGCCGGCGAGGATGCCGTCTACGTCAGCCGCATCCGCAAGGACCCGACCGTTGAGAACGGTCTCTCGATGTGGGTGGTCTCAGACAACCTGCGCAAGGGCGCCGCACTCAACGCCGTGCAGATCGCCGAGGAACTCGACCGCCGCCATCTCCTGTAATGCCGGTGAGGGCGAACATCGTTCCGCTGCAGGACAAGTTGTTCCAGGTCATCACGCTCATGCCACTGTGCGCGGGGATGATCGAAAGACCGTGGGCCCTCCACCACGGACTCACTGGCGGCCGGTGACGGTAGCCGAAGTCGCTCCACGGAACGAAACCCGGCATGGAACACTTGAGCAATGTGAAGTCTGGTGAACTGAATGCTATGGACGGTCTGCTGAGCTGACAGGAGTGATACCGTGCGAACAGTCGGTTCGTCTGAAGCCAGGACGCGGTTGCCGGAGTTCCTGAGATCGATCAAACAGGGCGATGTGGTGCTGGTCGCTGTCGTCGACGGACACAAGCACACTGGCGCGGCTCTGCTCTAGGTTGGCCTTGCCCATGGCCGCTCCGTCCGCATTGACCCGGAGTGCGCGGATCGTCGAGAGTACGGCCTGCAAAGCCGAACCGATCCACAGCTCAGGGTTCACAGCAATGGCACGTCTCATCTCTTTCCTGGCCGGCCTCGTCTTCCTGGCACCGGCCGCACCGGCCCAGGACCTGGAGCCGATTACGGTCGCTGTCGGCCTCTCGATGCCGCCTTATGTGATTGCCGACGAACGCCGCGGCATGGAGTACGACATCGTCCGCGATGCGCTGGCAGACGCCGGGTACGACATGGAGCCAGTCTTCATGGACCTGGGTGCCGTCCCGGAGGCGCTGGCACGAGGCGAGGTTGACGCGGCCATGACCGTCAGCCCGGACGCGAACCCGGGCGCAGCCCTGTCGGAAGTCGCGATTGTCTACCACAACCAGGCGATGACGCTGGCGGAGCGCAGCATCACCATCGACGCCATCGAGGATCTGGCGGACCATTCGGTCATGGCGTTCCAGAACGCGCGGCTCTATCTGCCCGATCCCTATCGCGCGGTCGCCGATGGCAATCCCGCCTACAGCGAGGTCGCCGAACAGTACCGTCAGAACCTGGCTCTGTTTGCGGGCGAGGTCGAGGTTGTCGTGGCCGACATCAACATCTTCAACTGGTTCACGGACGACCCGAGGGTCACCTCGATGGCCGACACCCGGCAGTCGGTGACCCGGCACGCGATCTTCCCGCCCACGTCCTACCGCGTCGGCTTCCGCGACGAGGCGACGCGCGATGCCTTCGACGTGGCGCTCGCGGCGCTGCGGTCCTCCGGTCGCTACGACGCGATCGTCGAGAGCTACGGCGGAACGCCATGACGGCAACCCTCGATACGCCGCTTCGATTGAGCCCGGGACATTTGGGTGGTTCGAGGGTTGCGGGCGATGTCTGCGCGTGACGCGGATCGCCGGATCAAGGCGTAGACCGCATGCGACAACTGCACGGCTGCCGGGATGCAACCCGGCAATAGCGCCTGGCGGAAAGGTGTGTCTTCCTCGCTGGTGAAAACCCCGCCCAACAGTCGTCGCTATCGGTTGGTAGCAGCCGCGGCAGTTCATGGAGGCAACGACTTGGTTTGAAACGCTGCGGTCTGCGCTCTTGATCGTCCCTCCAGCGGTTCCGGGACAACTCGAGGTCCTGGCCAACGTCACACCCTGCCATGCGTCCAATCGAGGCTACTGCGATGCACATGTCAATTGGAGTCGTTCTGTTTTCGGACTTCGAGATACTGGACGTCTTCGGTCCCGTTGAGATGCTCGGAATGTATCCGGAATCGTTTCAGCTTCGAATGATTGCCGAAACACGGGGAATGGTCTCCAGTGTTCAGGGCCCCAAGTGCCTGGCGGAGGATGCGTTTGATGACGACGTTGCCTACGACGCGATCCTCGTTCCTGGCGGACAAGGCACACGGCGGGAAGTCAACAATCGTTCAATGGTTGAATGGCTCCGGCGTCGGGCCGAACAAGCCCAGTTCGTCACATCGGTCTGCACGGGCGCTGCACTGCTCGCGAAGGCAGGCGTGCTGGACGGACGGAAGGCCACAACCAACAAGATGAACTTCGACTGGGTGGCCTCTCAGGGACCGACAGTGCTTTGGCAACATGAAGCGCGGTGGGTCGAAGACGGCAACATCTTCACGTCATCGGGTGTATCCGCCGGGATGGACATGGCCCTGGCGTTCATCTCCCGGACCCTTGGAAAAGAGGCAGCGGAAGATGCCGCGCTTTGGGCCGAGTACACCCGGCAACGCACCTTTGGTGCTAAACAACTGACCTAACGTAACTAAATTCCTCTTTCCACTGCAACTGCGGGACGTTTCCACCACGGATTCTCCCGCCCCTGCAACTCTTGGCGAGAGGGAATCGATGGCCACGACACTCACCGAGGCGCGCATCAAGGCGCTCCGACCCCGCAAAACCACCCGCGACATCCGCGACTCCGAACTCAAGGGCTTCGGCATCCGCATCTACCCGACGGGACGCAAGCGCTACTTCATCCATACTCAGCACGAAGGCCGGAGGATCTGGAAGATCGTCGGCGATGCCGCCGACATGGATGTCGATGACGCCAGGGAACGTGCGAGATCGATGCTGGCAGCGACCAGGGCCCATGCCCCCGTCTCGCCGGACACCATGCTGTTCGAGACTGTCGCCGATGAGGTGTTCCGACGCTACGGCAGGAACTGGAAGCCCGGGACGCTCAAGGTCAATCAGTACTACTACGCCAATCAGATCCTGCCGTGGTTCCATGGTCGGCCGATCTCGGAGATCGCGGTCACCGAGGTCAGGGAGTGGTTTGCCTCGCTTCACGCCACGCCCGTGGCGGCCGACCGCTCGATGCCGGTTCTCTCCGTCATCATGGCCAACGCGGAGGCCTACGGCTATCGCCCCGAAGGCAGCAACCCCTGCCGGGGCATCCGGCGCTACCGGCGCAAGGGACGGGAGCGCTTCCTGTCGGCGGAGGAGATTCGCCGGCTCGGGAGGCTTCTTGTGCAACACAAGGCAACCTCCCCGAACTTCGTGGCGATCATCCGCCTGCTGTTACTGACGGGCTGCCGCCGGCAGGAGATCGTTGCGTTGCGCTGGCGGGAGTACCGGGAAGGCCATCTCCACCTCGAGGACTCGAAGACCGGACCCCGCATGGTCTGGCTGTCCACGCCGGCACGGCGTCTACTTGAGGATCAGCCGCGGACTTCGCCGTGGGTCTTTCCGGCAAGCGGCACCGACAAGCCGGTCCATGCGAACTCCGTCAGCGATTTCTGGTGCCGTGCGCGCTGCGATATCGGTCTGCAGGACGTGCGGCTTCACGATTTGCGCCACTCCTACGCCAGCATTGCCGTCAGGGCCGGCGAGAACATCCTCACCATCGGCCGCCTGCTGGGCCACAGCGATCCCGGCACCACCCTGAAGTACATCCACCTCGCCGACAATGAAGTCGCCGAGGCGGCCGAGATCCTGGGGCCCGTTCTCGCGAGGAGGGCGGCATGAACCGGAGAACCAGACTGGACGACGCCCTCGTCCGGCGTCTCAAGCCCGCCGCCCGCGAGTACACGATCCGTGACACGACAGTGCCGTCCCTTGGCGTTCGGGTGCATGCATCCGGCAACGGCGCTTATGTTCACGTCGCCGATGGCAGGCGGGTGTCGCTGGGTCCGACCGTGCTCAAGTCCGTCCGCGAGGCACGCCGCGAGAGCCTCGCGCTGCTTGCCTACGGCATCCCGGACAACCGCGCCATGCCGATGTTCCGCGACTTCGCTGTCGGACCATGGCGCGACTCCTGGGTTGACCGATGCAAGCCGGCAACCGTCAGAGAGCGTGACTGGATGCTTGACAAACGCCTGCTTCCGGCGTTCGGGGCGTTGCGGCTTGATCGCGTAACAGCCGCCGCCGTGCAGCGATGGTTCGACGATTTCAGCAGAACCGCACCGGGCAACGCCAACCATGGCCTGCAGATCCTCCGGCAGATCTTCAACCATGCGATCGCCTCCGGGCGGCTCGCTTCGAACCCGGCGGCAGGCGTCAAGCCCAATCCGAAGAAGAAGATCACCCGCTTCCTCTCCCGGGAGGAACTCGACCGGCTGCATCGCGTGCTCGACGACCGTGAACGTTCCAGGCGGATTCGGCCATCCGTGCGTGCGCAGATCGACATGATCCGTCTTCTTCTCCTCACCGGCTGTCGCAGAGGCGAGATTGTCCGCCTGCGCCGGGACGAGGTGGTCGGCAGCCAGCTCCGGCTCCGGACGAGCAAGACGGGACCCAGAACCGTGTTTCTGAACGCCGAGGCCCGTTCCATCATCGACAGGAGGCTGCGAGGCAGCAGCGAGTATCTCTTTCCATCGCCGAATGATCCTGGCCAGCCGATGTACGACCAGCTCCCGCAATGGTACCGGATTCGCAAGGAGTCCGGTCTGGACGATGTCCGCCTCCACGATCTTCGTCACACGTATGCCAGCTATGCAGTCATGCAGGGAACGCCGCTTCCCGTCGTCTCCCGCCTTCTCGGTCACAGCGATTCGACCATGACCTTGCGCTACGCTCACACGGGTGACCGAGAGACGGAAGCCGCTGCCAAGCGGATCGGGAAGGTGATTTCAAGGCTGCTCGGAACATCATCCGTCAGTTAACGGAGCAGGTCTGCGTCTATGCCCCGAGAGATCACTTTCCTTACTGACCCGGTCGGCCATTTTCGCCGGCTGTTACGCTCCGCGTTGGAGATTCCATTGCTGTGCTTCCTCACCAATTCTCGCATGTCGAGACGCACGCAGTCGAGCCCGGCTGCGGATCCCCTTTCGGCTATGGTCCGGCGGCGACCTGATTGACGTGGTTGGTGAGAAAACCCTCGATCCGGTCGAGCACGGCGTCGAGTTCCTTTCCCTTCCCGTACGTCCCATCCACTCCTTCCAGGGCCTTGGTGGCCTCCTCTTCGGTCACATGAGGAAAGAACTCGGCAAACACGTGCGGCCCAACCGCGACATGGAGCACGCCGCCGTCGTTGCCGGTGTCGGGCCTGGCGTACATCAGGAACCGGGTGCGGTTGGCTTGCGGCGCAATTCTCACGGACGCCCGCTGGGGCTGCGTCGCTAGTCCGGCCTCTCGCGCGATGTCCACGAAACGGTCGAACGGATCGCCCACACCCACCTCAACGGCCCGCCGCCGGATCTCCTCGACGCTGAGCCGCCGGCGAGGAAGAACCGGTTGATCGACCTGTTCGTCAAGCACCTCGCGCATGAGCAACCGCGGGCCGCCATCGAGCTCGAAGACCTCGAAACTGACGATGCCGATGGGAACGCCAAAGGCACCCAGAAAATCGTTCATGCGCTCCAGTCCGGCGTGAACACTGGCACCGACGAGCAGCACGGCAATCACGCGTCCTTCGTCTTCGCCATCAAGCTGGCGCTTCACGTGTGCTGACAGCCGTTCCGCATCGCCGAACTCGTCGAAGCGGGGCTTGAGCTTTTCCAGGAGCTCGTCGGCGCCGAGGCGCGCGAGGGACGAGGCGTAGTAGAGCGCCTGTGTCAACGCACCAGAGTCGAGCTGTCCGGGCTTGATCTCGATCACCACCCATCGGTCCTGCGTGTCGATGGCCAGCAGGTCGAGCCGCCCATCGTCGATCGCTATCTGGCGACCGACCAGCGTCAACCCTTCACCGATCAGCGTGACGTCGTCGGCAATCCAGTCCTCAAGGTGTCGTTCCAGTCCGATGTGGGAACGCCCGATCCTCTTTGGTGTAGGCGGTGGCAAGGCCTCGTCGGAAGGCTGCCGGTCGATGCTCCAGGCTGCCAGTTTCACGGTCTGCATCTCCCATCGGTGTCACGCTCGTCGGCTTCGGCTGTCACTATGTATCCCCGACTTCAGCATGGGAAGCGTCATACCGATCTTATTCGCCCGCCGGCGCCCCATGGCTTCTGCACCGCCGACTCTTGCACCAGCGCACCGAAATCGGCTGTCGTCGAAACAAGGGCTCAGTCCGAACGAGCAGGCGATTCTCTGCCAGATGACCTGATCCTGCTCGGAGCTTGGGTGACGGCACTCAAGTGTTCGGACTGGAAGAATGCCGCCCGCCGGAAGACCGAAGATGGCGGGCGGCTCTGGTCCTGATCGAGGGCAGAGACCGGACCAGGTCCCCAGGAAGAGACGGGGCATCGTAGCATGACAAGGCGTGACGTCGTTATGCGTGTCAGCGGCGACGTCGACCCAACAGGCGCCGCGACAGCCGGTATCTGCGAATCGGGACACCTCCGGCAGGCACCATCGTCAATCGGTCCGTTGCATCCTTGCTGAAGATCCCTCCGGCGGTATAGCAGCGTTGCTCCCACGATGCTCGACCGGTGCCACGTGCCGCGCCATGCTTGCGGCTCGCCAGAAGCGGCTGCATCGTGGGCTGACGGAGGACTTGTGTTTCGATGACCGGCACCACCTCATTCGCGCGAAGACGTTACCGGCGATGCACAAAACGAATGGCGCGATGACGCCCGGCGAGTTCATCGCCAAGTGGCGGGCGTCGGAGCTGAAGGAAAGCTCGGCGTCGCAGGAGCACTTCATCGATCTGTGCCGTTTGCTGGACGAGCCGACGCCGGCGGAAGCGGATCCGGCTGGCGAGTGGTACTGCTTCGAACGCGGAGCACGCAAGGACACCGGCGGGGACGGCTGGGCCGATGTCTGGAAGCGCCGTCACTTCGCGTGGGAGTACAAGGGCCATCAGGCTGACCTCGACCTGGCGTTCGACCAGTTGCGGCGATACGCGCTCGCCCTGGAGAACCCGCCGCTGCTGATCGTCTCCGACATGGCACGGTTCCGCATTCACACGAACTGGACCAACTGCGTCAGCGAAAGGCACGAGTTTGCGCTCGACGATCTGTCCGATGCCGCAACGCGCGACAAGCTCAAGTGGGCGATGTCGGATCCGGAGCGGCTGCGGCCCGGCGAGACGCGGCAGACGGTGACGGAACGCATGGCGGCGACCTTCGCGGAACTTGCGCAGGGATTGAGGGACCAGGGCCACGACCCACAGACGGTGGCTCATTTCGTCAATCGGCTGGTGTTCTGCATGTTCGCCGAAGATGTCGGCTTGCTGCCGGACAACATGTTCACCCGGATGCTCACCGGGGCCCGCCGCAATCCAGAACGGTTCAAGGACTACGCCTCACAGCTGTTCGACGCCATGGCGACCGGCGGCGACATCAACTTTCAGGCCGTTGCATGGTTCAACGGCGGGCTGTTCGACGATGCCCCCGCGTTGCCGCTGGACCGGGACGGGATCGAGACCGCGCTCAAGGCGGCAGCGCTGGACTGGTCGGAGATCGACCCGTCGATCCTCGGTACGCTGTTCGAGCGCGGCCTCGACCCGGACAAGCGGTCGCAGCTCGGGGCGCACTATACCGACCGTGACAAGATCATGGCCATCGTTGATCCAGTGATCGTTCAGCCGTTGCTTGCGGAGTGGGAGAAGGCGAAGACCGGGATCACGGCCATGGTCGAACGCGCCAACGCGGCCTCGCCAAGGGCTCGGAACAGGTTGCGGGGACGAGCGGAACAGGCGCTGGACGCCTTCCTTGGACGATTGCGAGATTTTACCGTGCTCGATCCGGCGTGCGGGTCGGGGAATTTCCTCTACCTGGCGCTGCACGCGCTCAAGGATGTCGAGCACCGGGTGCGGCTGGAAGCGGAGACGCTCGGCCTTCAGCGCGGATTCCCAGAGGTCGGCCCCGCCAACGTGAAGGGCATCGAGATCAACTCCTACGCAGCGGAACTTGCTCGCGTCTCGGTATGGATCGGCGATATCCAATGGATGCGCCGGAACAGCTTCAGCCACGCCACCGATCCCGTTCTCGATCCGCTCGAGACCATCGAGTGCCGGGACGCGATCCTGGCGCCGGATGGCAGCGAACCCGACTGGCCGGAGGCTGATGTCGTCATCGGCAATCCACCGTTCCTCGGCGGCAAGCTGCTCATTGACGGGCTGGGCGAGGAGTATGTCTCGCGGATGTTCGCCGTGTGGAAGGACCGCGTGCCTCGCGAGGCCGATCTCGTCTGCTACTGGTTCGTCAAGGCGGGCGAACAGGTCGCGGCGGGCAAGGCGACGCGCATCGGCCTCGTCGCCACCAACTCGATACGTGGTGGCGCGAACCGACGGGCCCTGCAGGCGGCGATCCAAGGACGCCCGATCTTCGATGCCTGGGCGGACGAACCCTGGGTGATCGACGGCGCGGCGGTGCGGGTGTCGCTCATCTGTTTCTCCGACGCGGATGACGAGCACAGGCCGGCGCTGCGCATGGACGGAGAACCCGTTGACGCAATCCATTCCGACCTCACGACCAGGCGCGGCGCGACCGGCATCGATCTGACCGAAGCGAAGGGCATGCCGGAGAACGTCGGGGTCGCCTTCATGGGCGACACCAAGGGCGGTCCGTTCGACATTCCGGGCGATCTCGCACGGGGATGGCTGAACCTCCCGGCCAATCCCAACGGCCGGCCCAATGCCGACGTTCTCAAGCCCTGGGTCAACGGCATGGATCTCACCCGCCGCCCGGCAGGTAAGTGGATCGTGGACTTCGGATGGGAGAAGACGGAAGCGGACGCTGCGCTTTACGAAGCGCCCTTCGCACACGTCAGGGCACACGTCTGGCCGATGCGGCAGGGCAACCGCCGGGAAGCGTATCGCGTCAACTGGTGGCGGCATGTCGAGCCGCGACAGGGCATGTGGCGCGCGCTCGCCGGCCTGCCACGCTGCATCGTGACTCCAACCGTCTCCAAGCACCGTCTGTTCGCATGGCTCGACACATCCGTCTGCCCCGATCATCAGCTGATCGTCATCGCCCGCGACGACGATGTGACGTTCGGCATCCTGCACAGCCGGTTTCACGAGGCATGGTCGCTGCGGCTTGGCACGTGGCTCGGCAAGGGCAACGATCCACGCTATACGCCGACTACGACCTTCGAAACTTTCCCCTTCCCGGAGGGCCTCTCTCCTGACATCCCCGCCACCGACCACGCGGATGATAAGCGCGCCGTCGCTATCGCCGATGCGGCGCGGACGCTGGTGGAACTCCGGGCCCGCTGGCTCAACCCGCCCGAGTGGGTGGCATGGGTCGACGAACCGGTGCCGGGATACCCCAGGCGACCGGTCGCCCGCGACGAGGCGGCGGTGAAGGAACTCAAGGCGCGGACACTGACCAACCTCTACAATGCCCGCCCGCAATGGCTCGCCGATGCGCACGCGGCCCTCGATGCGGCTGTTGCAGCGGCCTACGGGTGGGATGAGGGAATGACCGATGACGATACGTTGCGGGATCTGATGGCGCGAAATCTGTCGGGACAGCAGCCATCGGATCAGGCCGGAATGCGGCCACGCGAGGCTCCCGCATGAAATCGCCCGCTATCGGAACCGTGGTCGACGTTCCGACCCTCCACCCGGATTCGGACTACGCTCCTGTCATCAAGAGGAAGTGGTGTGGGAAGCAGCGAGGCACCGTGATCGAACTGATGGAACCCGACAAACACTACTATCCCGACGATCTCCTTGTCTGTCTGGAGATTGCCGGAGAAGACGGCACGAAGTCTGCGTGGTTTCGCACCAGCCATATCCGTGCTGGCACAATCTCCGATCCCGAATTCTCACTGTCGGTTGATGCCTGGGTCTGTGAGTGCCGTCCGGAGACTCCTGACGATCCGAGCCGGCTGCACGACGGGTACGCTTACGTCTTCTTTCCCGAGGACGGTTGGTGGCATGCGTGGAAGCGTTATGAGGGGCCTGTTGCCGACTGAAGGGATGACGTTGGCGCACTGCCTCGTCACCGGTGCATTTCCGTGGGCCTCTCCCTCGTCTTGGCAAACATGGAGCGACCATGAGCACTGAGAAATCATGGCCCGGCGATACCTTCGTGTGGGAGGACGACGACCAGGAACACTACTGCGGCTCGCATTGGGATCCGTTCTTCGACAGCCCGGATGAGATGTTTGGCATGCTTCCCGAGATTGTTCCGGCTTCGGTGCCTCTGACGACATTTGGCGACATCTACTCCGGACCCCATGATGTTCCCGGGGACTGGATGACAGGCGACCATCTCTGCTGGCCAAGCGCCAATCGGGGTCTCGTCGCGACGCTGTGCGCGACGAAGGACGCCGCGGAACTCATGAACATGTCTCCGTTTGCCGGCGTTGGTGTACAGGTGGGTATCGAGATCGAAAGGGTTCATGTCTGGACCAGCGGAGCGGAAGCGCAGGTCGAAGGCATCTGGGGCGAGGCGCAGGTCTCTTTCTTCGATCTCGCATTTCTCAGTAACCGCACCTGGTACGAAGCCGGAAAACGGTGCGAGTTTGTTCTGGCGGGGATTGCCTACGAAGCCGGGCCGCCGAAAGTCGACAGGCTGGCGCTCGCCCCCGAATCCCGGTTGGTTGACTGGCGGCGAACCCATGGCGGGCACTTGGAAGAAGAGGCCGCGTTCATCGGTCTGGAGGGTTCCAGGATCTTCCTTCCTGTCACGGACTGGGATCGTGACGACTACCGTTTTCGCGGCCCGGTGCGCAATGTGACGATCTTCGACAATTGGCTCGGGCAATCCGGATGGAGGCTGAGGGTCGGGGTGATGGAATTCGATGACGAGAGCGCCGATCTGGATGTCTTCGTAACGGAGCGCGCATGGCATGGTGACGAACCGCCACGGCTCGGCCAGGAAATCGATGGTTGTCTCTGGTTGCAGGGCCGACTGTGGTTGGCTGTGCAGGGCAATTCTTGCTGATGGAAGGCTCGTCATGAGAAAACCCATGCCATCGATCATCAGGAAGAAAACAACCCGGACAGGTCATTCAACCTGCCCTTGCGGCGAGGATGATGTCTCGACAGCGCAGTTCCACCACACACCACGCCAGGCCGGCGAACCCGCCAGACTGGCCCGACAGGATGGTCAAAACAGGGGAGAAAACGATCCGGACCGTCAGTGCATCACGCCAAAAAGCGACAGATGGATTGCATTGGATCGCAGGGCGAGGCCGGCCACCGCCATGGTGGATTTCTTCATCGGTCTCTCCTCAGAAGCGGGCTTCGAACTGCCACGTCACGTCAGGGAAAATCAGCTGGATGGACCGGCCCGCCTTCCGGGCGTGGTGCAAGCACGGTGTACCAAGTGTCGCCAGCGCGGTTGTGCTGCGGCTCGTCCATCTGGCGAGGGAAGGCGATCCGGCCATTGCACGATGCAACGATGTCAAGGTTCCGGTCCAAGTATGGCTTGGGATTCAGGATAACGCCATCCGCCATGCCGACCAGCAGCGCGGATTGCACCTTGACCGCGACATTCCAGCCGCATGCAGCAGAGCAGCAAACAGCACCGTCAGAAGGACATGCATCGCAATCATGTCCGCGTGATGATGTCATCGGGCGAGAAGATGACGGTTGGCCACCGGTCGGAATGCGAGTCTTATGATGGATACGTGTGCTACGGCAGTTCGCAGAGCATGGCGACGAGGGGCGCGTCGGCCGGCGGCATGGGCCAGGAGGCCGGGCACCGGGGACGGACCCAGGCATGGCCGCAGTGTTTCCGGGTCGCGATCACTCCGTTCCACTGGCGGCAGAAGTAAAGCGGCACGAGGAGATGAAAGTCGCGACAGGTGCGACTGGCAAAGGTGAAGGGCGCCAGGCAGGCCTCGGCAGGTCACGCGTCATTCAAATCCGTCGCTCGATTACCCTCACGCCTCCCACCATGCGCCATCCTCCTTCTGCTCGACGTTGTCGAAAAACTCGCCGAACCTGTCCGTTTCGAACGAGTGAATGGGAATCAGCCTCCGTGGAGAGAGGGCGCTGGCGAAGCGCTGCAGGTCGGCGGGCGAGGCGTGGCCCGACGTGTGGACGATCTCCATCGGTATACCCTTCGCGCCGAGCCAGTCGGTGATGCGTTTCGTGTGGTCGTCTCCGAGATATCCCTTCCACATGGAATAGCTCAGCCGAGCGCCGCTCAGGGCTGCGCCAATGTCACGGTCTCTCGTCATCATGGGACGGAACAGCATGACAGCACGATCCTTTAGACCGAGCAGGTGCTCTTCGAAGATGCGATTGGCCTTGTGTCGACCCAAGTCGTCGAAGAGACCCTTCCGCTTGATATGCACGCGCTGCGCATGCGGAATGTAGAGCTTCACGTCGGACCAGTGAGCTTGCGGTATGCTGTCCCGGCCAGTCGCTTCAAGAACAACGGCGGTGTAGAGATCGATCACGAACACGCGGCCGGCCCGCCGGGCGGCACGAAAGACCGTCACCAAGCGATCAATGTTCTGCGAGGACATCCAGACGAAGTGAATGCCTTCGGTCTTGCGGAACGCGGTGACGAACGTGTCCTCCAAATCCGCTTCGGTAGGGAAACGTTCACCCGCTCCTTCGCGTCCGATTGTCGTGCCTTCCATCAACAGGACGTCGATATCACGAGGCGGGCGGGCAACCATCGCCTCGAACAGTTTCGCCTTGCGGCCGTGGCCGCGAAAGTCGCCGGAGTAGTACACCCGCTTGCCGTCAGCCTCGACCATCAGGGCATAGGCGTCGAAGGCGCTGTGATCGACGAGAAACGGCGTGATGCGAAACGGGCCGATCGTCAGCGGCGTCCGGTCGGCGAGGAAGCCCGGACCGGCGAATGCCTGTCCGTTCGGAACGTAGGCGCTCGCGGCCGTCATGATATCGTGCGCGGCTTTGCCGATCCAGATCGGTACGCCCGGACGTATGTACCGTGCCAGGCCGTAGTGATCCTGGTGGGGATGCGAGATCACCACGCCGAGCAGGTTGTCGTCCGGTTCCCGGAATCCGGCCACATCCGGCAACAGCCTCTCCTGCTCCTCGTCCGGGGCGTCGAGTGGAAGACCGACGTCGAGAGCAATGCGCTTTCCCTGTGCCTCGACCTCGATGCAGGTTCCGCCGATCTCCTTCGTGCCGCGGTGAATGCGCAGTCTCATTCCCTGTCCTTCATGCCTGTGAGCGCTCTTCGCGAGGCGATTTCCGGCAAACCCGGCAAAGGGCAGCAGCCACTCTCCGGTCGCATCCGGGTCATGTCAATCGCAAGGCCTTGCGCCGTTCGACGATGCGGCCGGATCCGACGCATCGTTCCGATAGCCTTGCTTGATCGGGGCGACGGCCGGAACGCCTTGATGATTGCGACACCTTTCCAGGCGGTGGAGCCGAACGCGACCAGCCTCGACACTCGAGCCACCAACGTTCGAGACCATGCTACAACCTGTTCGGCAAATTTCTTTTGGAGATGACTAAACTTCTCGGCCTCTCATTCGAATACAGCATATGGCCTGTATTACACACCCGCGGAGATATCCGATGAAACAACAACGCAAGACACTTGCCATTCGCTACCGCGGGCGACGTGTCAAGGTCCGATATCTCTACGATCCCGAGTGCGACCGCTGGGTACTGTTCGGCGAGAATGTCCGTGCACTGGTCATGGAAGGCGACTCGATCGAGAGCCTCGAAGCCGAACTGCCGGACGTGATCTCCATGATCGAAGCGACGGCGAGAAAGTATGGCGACGCACCTGATGACTGATCCTGCCCATCAGTCTGCCAGGACGGGACATCGATGCACCGCGCGGAGGGACCTCGAGACTGTGCATTTGCAGGGAAGGAGTCGGGCTGGCCGGTGGTGTCTGGATCGAGATAGAAGGGGCGAGGACACGCCTCCCGGCCTACGAACCTCTTACCGCTGTTCCCACAGCCTGGAAGACTGACACCACGCTGATCGGAGTCATGAACCTGGGGTTCGTCGATCGGCGTGTCGGAGACGCACCGCATCGCGTTGTTCTCCGACCATAGCGACCGGAAGGACGATTGCGTATGGTGGCAAACATAAACACCGGCACGCTTGTAGGTTGCCATGGAGGGCGAACCAAGTATGTCTGACTTTAACAGAAGGTTGCCGAAAAGGAGCTGGGACCGGCTCCAGGAACTCGCCTCGGCCAGGATCGGCTGGTGGCCGGATCTCCTCGAATGTTGGGCTCCAAGCGGACATGCTGGTACGCTGCGGCTAGCGATTCGCAATGGGTACATGAACTTCTATGCGGCAGGGCAATCCGTTGCGAAGATCTCCTTCGGGCGAGGCGGTGCCTCGCCGACGATGTCCATTCACGAGAAGTACGTGAAGAAATGTCCCGGAAGTGGACAGAACTACGTCAAGCTCCCGTGCGACGAGGGTGCTGATGCCGATGGCCGCCCCGCCCCCTGGGGAGGCCGCACGATGCTCGATACGTGGATAGCTAGGACTCGCTGCTACACATCGGAAGAAAAATGCTGCGTCGACAAGCTTGTCGCCGTATCGCCCAAGGTGATCGATCTCGAGATGGGACTGCCCGCCGTCGGAAAACGCAAGAGCGCACTGAGGATGGACATGGTGGCTCTGGAGGGAAGCCCGGACGACTTGCGGCTGGTGTTCTGGGAAGCGAAGTTGATCGGGGATTCAAGGCTGCGATCGAGGAAACACGAACCGGAGGTGTTCAAACAGATCTGCGGTTACCGATCGTATCTTGCAGACGCCGATCGCAGACAACGGGTGACCGAAGCCTATCGGGAGTGCTGCCGAGCCATCCGCGGCCTCCACGCAATGGCGTCCCAGGTTCGCGAGGCCCATTGTCTGGATCCGCTGGTTCTGGCGGCCGCGGAACCCGACAGCGCACTTGCGCTTGAGGACAACCCCCGGCTGGTGATTTTCGATGACGGAAAGAAATGCAACAACGAGGCTTGGAAGGAACATCTTGACGTGCTGCGTTGCGAGGTGCCTGTGGCGATCGTCAAGACAAACGCCATCTTCGAACCGATCGAAGAGATTGGAACATCCCCGTGAACGACTGTTCGTTGAACGCTCGGGCCCAACCGATTGTGTGACAGCCGGTGACCGTAGTTCATGGCCGCGCGCCCGCTCGATCTCTATCGCAAGGCCCTCGACGGGATGGGAATCATCAGCTTCGCTGAAGCCCAGGCCGTAGCGGCCAGGCCGGTTGCCGGGAGTGACTGACGGTCAGCCGCAACAGCCTTGCCTTGGTGGCGATGTCCGAGCTGTCCGGTAGCCGCGACGAGGCGGCGGCGAAGGGACTCAAGGCGCGCACGCTGACCAACCTCTACAACGCCCGCCCGCAGTGGCTTGACGATGCACACCGTGCGCTCGACTTTGTCGTGGCGGCGGCCTACGGGTGGGATGAGGGGATGACCGATGACGATGCATTGCGGGACCTGATGGCGCGAAATCTGTCGGGACAGCAGCAGCAGGAAGCACTCGAATGAGGCCGCCCGCTTTGGGAACCGTGATTGACGTTCCGGAGCTCTATCCGAACGGCAGGTTGCGTCCCGGTCTCGTCCGACACAACCTCAGTCTCCACGACATCGTTTCGACATCAGGGTCTTTTTGTGGTCCGCGAATATGGTCAGGTTGTGGTCAACATGATCGACGGTCTCCGATCTCCGACATGGTACATGCATGGTGCGGTGCGCAGTCGCTTGAGACGCCTCGATTGTGGTGGTGGTATGGTGTGCTGAAAGGACCGCGCCAGGCCTTCTCCGGCATCCGGAAGGGGTAGGTGATTGGTGACCATAACCGAGACGGCAAGGGTGCATGCACGGAACAACGGAGGAGAAATTACCGTGGGTAATCCCACGGTAATGTGCGATGTCTGCCGAGTTGTCTTGTTCAGACCATCGGATTGTAGTGCTTCATGCGAACCTTACGTCACCTTTACGTTCGTACCGCAATTGCAACTCCTTGCGTATACAAAACCTATGTAATGCGGTCATCTGGACTGCGCCATACGGGCGTTGACATGCCCTGCATGTCTTTGATAAGGTGCCCGATTAGTGAGAAGGGAATGAGTACGTTAGTCAAGCGTTTTGCTATGCGTTGGCGTGACCTGTTGGTTCACACCCGGCACCGGGAGGCCGCCGTCGACCCGTTCGCAAAGGCCTGGCGAACCCGCCGGGAGGACCGGGGGTGAAGAGCCCGCAGAGATGATTCCCGTCCTTGTGCGTGATGCGGTTCATGACGACATTCCCGCGATTGCGGGCATCCTGATGCGCTCGTCGCGCCTGGCCTACACCTTCATGCCGTGGACTCACAGTGATGACGACTTCACCGAGTTTGTTCGCGCGTCCTTCGACGATTGGGACGCGGTGCGCATCGCCGAGGCGAGCTGCCGGGCGACCGGCTTTCATTGTCTCTGCGAGGATGTCGTCGATCAGCTGTTTGTCGCGCCCGAGGCCCAGAGGCACGGGGTCGGAACGAGGTTGTTGCGCGACGTGATGGCTCTGAGATCGACCGGATTCACCCTGCGCACATTCCGCGCCAACCGGGCGGCGCGTGCCTTCTATGAAGCCAGGGGTCTTGTCGCGATCAGATTCGGCCACAGCGAGGAGGAGAACGAGCCCGACGTCACCTATCGATGGAACCCGTCCTCCCTGACCTGAGGTCGATGCTGCGCGCCACATCCGTGCGTTCTGGCAAGGCCGCCGTTCGGACCCGATGTCGAATGTGGGACGCTTGCGGGAGCGATCAGGGAGCGTCGATGAGCGTCACCTCGACGGGCTGGCTGGGGTGGACGATTTCCTCGCGGCCGGAGACGAGAGCGAGTTCATCGGCATTGCATTCCGCCGTCCTTCTCATAATGCCGTGGGTTGCGGCTAGGGCATGGGCCAGCGCATCGGGGAGTGCGGCACCCCGCAGGGTCGCCGCCGTGAACACCGCCGCGACAAGGTCACCGGCGCCATCGACCGGGACGTCAAGGCGTTCGACGCTGGCCTGACAGGCGCAGTGACGGTCAACGGCGATGACGGGAATTGTCCGGGGAAACCCGGCGCGAGCCTCGAGCGAGGTGACGAGGACCGTGTCGGGGCCCATCTCCTGGACGTCGCGGGCTGCCTGGAGCGCATCGTCGATGGTGTTGACCGGCCGTCCGGCGAGGAACTCGAGCTCCATGTGATTGGGAAAGAGAATGTCGGCCTTCGGCACGATGTGGTCCTTGAGGTACTCGGGCACGCCGGGCTCGACGAAGAAGCCATCCTCGTTGCCCATCACCGGATCGCAGGCATAGAGGGCTCCCGGGTTGGCCCGGCGCAGCACGTCGAGGGCATGGAGCACGGTGTCACCGAGTTCCGGCGAACCGATGAATCCCGTCAGCAGGGCACGGCACTGGCCGAGACCGCGGCGCGCGACGCCGTCGATCACCCGCGTCACCCAGGCGGGTTCAAGAGCCCGCCCCTCGTAGTCCTGCCAGCCCAGGTGATTGGAAAACACCACCGTCGGCACGGCATCGACCTCGAAGCCCAGAAGCTGCAGGGGCAGCACCGCCGCGTTGAGACCGACATGGCCCCGCGCGACATGGGACTGGATCGTCAGGATATCCATGGCTTCCTTCGCCCCGTCGTCCGCCCGACGCGCGCTGTTGGACAAGGCACGAGTGATAAGCCGTGCCGCCTTCGGGTGCAACGCGGGATCGGGGATGACAGACCCTGTTGGCCGGAGTGGGGTGAACGGGTAGGTTCTCGCCGCCATGGAAACCCGGTCCGACGGGTGTCACCATGGAGACCGTGACGGGAGTTGACCGCCGTGAAGGAAACCTTCGATTACGTGATTGTCGGCGCCGGTTCGGCAGGGTGTACGCTGGCCAACCGTCTGTCTGCCGACAACGTTACCCGTGTGCTGGTGGTGGAAGCCGGGGGATGGGACCGCGACCCCCTGATCCACATTCCCCTGGGATGGGGCAAGATCCTGCAGAACCGGCTGCACGACTGGATGTATTTCTATGAACCTGCGGAGGGGTTTGGCGGCCGCAGCGTGGAGTGCGCCAGGGGCAAGGTCGTCGGAGGATCGTCTTCCGTCAACGCCATGGCCCATGTCCGGGGCAATCCACACGACTACGACACCTGGGCAGCCGGCGGTCTGGTCGACTGGTCCTGGGCCAGCATGCTTCCCTACTTCAAGCGCCAGGAGAACTGGGAGGATGGCGCCAATGCCTGGCGCGGCGCCGGCGGCCCCCTCAATGTCCAGTTCTGCAAGTACCAGGATCCTCTTGTGGAGGCCTTCGGCGAAGCCGGCCGCCAGGCAGGTCATCCCTGGACCGACGACTACAACGCCGCACACCAGGATGGTTTCGGCCGTCTGCAGATGACCATTCGCCGCGGCCGCCGGGCGAGTGCCGCTTCGGCCTACCTGCGCCCGGCGCTCTCCAGGCGCGGGCTGAGCGTGATCGTGAACACCCAGGTCACGCGCATTCTCTTCGAGGGCGCAAGGGCCGTGGGCGTGGAGGTGCACCAGGGCGGACGGACGCGCACCATCCGGGCCGAACGCGAAGTCATCGTCTCATGCGGGGTCATCAACTCACCAAAGCTCCTCATGCATTCCGGCATCGGCGATGCCCATGCCTTGCGTGAACGGAGTATTCCGGTCCTCGTCGACCTGCCCGGTGTCGGCAGCAATCTGCAGGACCATGTCTCGACGATCCTGCCCTACCGACGCCGGGAACCCGGCCCCTTCGCCAGGGCCATGCGCTATGACCGCATCGCGCTCGCCATGCTGCAGGCCCGGTTTCTCGGCAGCGGTTTCGCCAGCGACGTGCCGGGGGGCATCACCGCGTTCCTCAAGACCGACGCCGCGCTGCCGGCGCCCAACATCCAGCTGCTTTTCACGGCAGCGCCGCTCGGCGTTGGTCCGTGGTGGCTCAAGCCCTTCACCGATGGCTTCGCCTGCCGCATCGTGCTGCTGCACCCACGAAGCAGGGGGCGGATCACACTGGCCGACGACAATCCGGCGGGGAAGGTGCTCCTGCAGTCGAACTTCCTTGCCAGGGAAAATGACTGGAAGGCGATGCGCCGGGGTGTCGAGTTCGCCCGCGACGTCGCCTCGCAGCCTGCTCTCGGGCCCTTCATCGATGCCGAAATCGCTCCGGGAGACGGCGATGTCGACGATCACATTCGATCGACCGCCATCACCGTGCATCATCCTCTGGGCACCTGCGCGATGGGACGTGACGGCGATCCGGCGGCGGTCGTCGGCCAGGCCCTGCAAGTCCATGGAACCACAGGTCTGAGGGTCGTCGATGCTTCCGTCATGCCCCGTCTCGTGAGCGGCAACATCAACGCCGCCGTCGTCGCCGTAGTGGAGCGTGCGGCCGACCTCATCCTGGGCAGGCCGCCGCTGGCTCCGGAGGCGGAGGTCATTGCGGACGGCGAAGCGCATCCTGTAGGCTTGGCACCCTGATCCGGTTCCCTGGTCCACGTGGGAACGGATTGATCTGACAAGGGAGATCCCCATGAAACAATCCGGAAGAAAGTTCATTGCCGGGCTCGCGGCGGGCGCCGTCATGGCGTTCGGCGTGGTCCAGGCCAGTCTGGCCGACGACGTCACGAGCATTGCGGTTCTCGTTCCTGAACAGGGCACGGACTTTGGCTGGAACCAGCAGGGCGTCGATGCCGCACGCGCCGTCGCCGAGATGCATGGCCTCGAGTTCATGCCGGCAGAGGGCCTAGGCTACGGAGACGTCCGTCCGACACTGCGCGAACTCGCCGAGGACGGCGCCAGCCTGATGATCGCCCATGCCAGCGGATACAACACGGCGGCCCCTGAAATCGCTGCCGAGACCGGTGTGCCGGTGGCGATCGTCGACAGTCCCGATGCCGTCCAGGAAGGGCTGGTCGCAGACTACACGCTGCACGGGCATGAAGGCGCCTGGCTCGCCGGCGCCATGGCCGCGATGATGAGCCGCTCGGGAACCGTGGGCATCGTCGTTTCCGGTGAACCGCCGTCCTGGAATTCCCAGTCCGCCGGGTTTGCCATGGGCGTCCGCGCCACCAATCCCGATATCAACATCATCTACGCCGTCATCGGCCCGGCCGCATACGGCGATGTCGCCGGTGGACGCCGTGTCACCGAGACCGTGATTGCGGCAGGCGCCGACATCATCTTCGGACAGGGCAACGGTTCCAGCTTCGGCATGATCCAGGCGGTCGAGACAACCGCGGCCGCGGACGGTGGCAAGGTGTGGTTCATCGACGTGATCGGCGACAAGACATCGCAGGCCGCCAGTCATCTCCTCAGTTCCGTCCTGTGGAACATGGTTCCGGTCTATTCCGCCATGGTCGAGGACCTCAAGGCGGGCACCTTCGGAACCGTGGGATACAAGATCCAGTTGGCCGATGATTCCGTCCAGCTGCTGAAGACCGACAACATTCCAGACGACGTCTGGACGTCGATCATGGCCAAGCGCGATGAAATTCTCTCCGGCATGATGATCGACCTCATCACGGATGCCCAGGAGGTCCGGGCACTGATGACGTCAATCGATATCGGCGAGGGCTGAACCGGACGCCACGCCGAGAGTCACAACGTCAGGAGCGTCGACGGGTGGAACCTGAACCCGTCGGCGCACCTGACGGCGATGCCGCCCTCGCACTCCACGACATCACCAAACGATTCCCCGGCGTCCTCGCAAACGACCGGGTGTCGCTGGTCTTCCGCCGCGGTGAGATTCACGCCCTTCTGGGCGAGAACGGCGCCGGCAAGTCCACACTCATCGGCATCGTTTCCGGCATGGTGCGCCCCGACTCCGGCTCCATCGAGGTCGCGAGCCGGCCGGTGCGGATCACGTCGCCTTCTGCCGCCCTGCGCCTGGGTATCGGCACGGTCTATCAGCACGTCCTGCTCGTTCCGAGCCTGAGCGTCCTCGAGAACCTGATGCTGGGAAGCCCGTGGTGGCGCACCCTTGACCGTGCCGCGACGTCCGAGCGATTCGCCGAGCTGGCCGAACTGCTTTCCGTCAGGGTGGCGCCGGACGCCCTGGTGGGCAGGCTCTCCCTGGGGGAACAGCAACAGGTCGAGATCATGCGCGCCCTGTGGCACGGCGAACTGGTCCTCTTCCTCGATGAACCGACGTCGATGCTGACACCCCAGGGCGTGGACGATCTCGGTGTCGTCATGCGCCGGCTGCGCGACCATGGTGTCGCCATCGTCTTCATCACCCACAAGCTGAAGGAGGCCAGCGATCTTGCCGATCGCATAACGGTGCTGCGCCAGGGGCGCGTTGTCGGTGAGGTCGAGCCTGCAGAACTCAACACGATGTCGCCCGACGCGATCATTGAACGCGTCGTGGCCATGATGTTCGGAGACGGCGGCAAGGCGGGAGACCTCCGAGCCACCCTCGTCGGAGATGTCACGGAACCGCAGAGCCGGCAGCACGCCAGCGCCGGGGTGGAGCCGCTTCTCGTGCTCCGTGGCGGGCACACGGCCGGAGAGCGGGGCGAGTGCGCTCTCGATAGCACGGATCTCGAGGTCAGGCCCGGAGAAGTCATGGGCATTGCCGGTGTCGACGGCAATGGCCAGAAACACCTGGCCGAGGTCCTTGCCGGCCAGCGCATGATGACAACCGGCTCGATCTCGCTGGCAGGCAGGGAGATCGGCCATCTCGGCGTTGCCGGCCGCCGTCGCCTCGGAGTGCGCTACATCACCGACGAACGCCTTGGCGAGGGAACGGCGCCCCGCCACTCGCTGGCCATCAACCTCGTCATCAAGGAGATCGGCTCACCGCGATTCTGGAAAGGCGGGATCACCTCGTGGAGGCGCATCTACGATCATGCCCGGAACATGATCGGGACCTACGGCATCGTGGCGCCGTCGGAACGGGCTCCCCTTGCCGGGCTTTCGGGCGGCAACATCCAGAAGGTCCTTCTGGCCAGGGAGTGGACCGGCGATGCCCGGCTCCTTGTCGTCGCCAAGCCGACCTACGGCCTTGACCTTCAGAATACGCGCCGGGCGCGGGACTGGATCAAGAGCATCGGCGGCAACGCGGATACCGCAATAGTCGTCATCTCCAATGAACTCGAGGAACTGATCGACGTGTCGCATCGCATCGCCGTGATGGAGCGCGGCCGCATTGCCGGTATCGTGAAGAACCGGCCCGGTGCCAGAACAGCCATCGGCCGCCTGATGGCGGGGGTCGAGGCTGCTTGAGATGAACCAGCAGCCCGCTCTCGTTTCCTGGCTTCACGGGATGGTCTCCGTGCTGCTGCCGGTCGTTCTCGCCCTCGCCGTCGGGGCCATCCTGCTGCTGGCGCTCGGCAAGGACCCCCTCGCTTACTATGGCTACGTCGTCAAACGGGGGCTGTTGAGCCCGACGGGACTTGAGGCCTCGCTCACCCGCACCGCTCCCCTGCTGTTAATCGCCGCCGGACTGATCGTGGCCTTTCGCAGCGGTCTGTGGAACCTGGGCGTGGACGGTCAACTCCTGCTCGCCGCCGTGGTGACGGCGGCCCTGGCGCCCGAACTCGCGAGCGGACTGCCGTCGGTCATGGTGGTTGCTGTCTCGTTTGCCGTGGCCATGGCCGTTGGCGCCGCCTGGTCGCTCATTCCCGCTCTCCTCAAGGCGCAGTTCGGCGTCAACGAGATCATCTCGACCCTGATGATGAGCTTTCTGGGAGTCAGTCTCGCCAATGTTCTCATCAAGATCCCGTTCAACGATCCGCTGACCACCGTGCCGCAGACCGCCACCCTTGCCGTCGAAGACCGACTTTCGCGACTGGCGGATACGACCATCCACTGGGGGGTGCTGCTGGCGCTCGCCGTGGTGATTGCCGTCCATCACGCGATGACGATGACGGCGCTGGGGATGAGACTGCAGATTGTCGGGGTGAACATGAAGACGGCCGTCCACGCGGGCCTCCGGTTGCGGCTTCTCGTGGTCGTCGCCTTCGCCATCAGTGCGGGTCTGGCCGGTCTGGCCGGTGCCGTTGACGTCCTCGGTGTCCATGGCACCATCCGCGCCGACTGGAACCCGGCCTACGGCATTGTCGTCATCCCCCTGGTCTTCCTGGCGCGCTTCAATGGCTATGCCGTCATTGCCTTCGTCTTCGTCTTCGCCGTCCTCGTCATCGGTGGTGAAAGCGCCGCCCGGCGGCTGGACGTCCCGACATACTTCGTGCTGGTGCTGGTGGGTCTGGTGATGCTGTTTCTGGCCGTCACGGAGTTCCTGGACCACCGCCGGCGCCTGACGGCAAGGGACTGAAAGCCGTGGACGGCGGCCTGCTCAGCGAAGTCTTCATCGCCTCCCTCTTCTTCGGCGCCGTCACCGCCGGAGTGCCGCTGCTTCTTGCCGGACTGGGCGAGCAGGTGTCCGAAAAGGCAGGCGTCCTCAACATCGGCCTCGAGGGCATGATGCTGGCCGGCGCCTTTGCCGGATTTGCCGCCGCCTACGCCACGGACTCGTTCCTTGCCGGATTCTGTGCCGGCGTCCTGGCGGGCATGGCCGTGGCGCTCATCATGGCCGTGCTGTGTGTCGTTCTGGGCATGAACCAGATTGTCGTCGGCATCGCGATCACGCTTGGCGCCGAGGGCGTCACCGCCCTCCTGCATCACGTCCTCTATTCCCGCTCCTATCCGCGGCTCTCCCGGGTCGAGACCTGGACCATTCCCGGCCTGGCGGACATCCCCTACATCGGACCGGCCTTCTTCGACCGCAACGCCCTCATCTACCTTGCCTTCGCACTGACCTTCTTCATGATCTGGGTATTCAGGCGCACCCAAGTCGGGCTCAACCTGCAGGCTGCCGGCGACGCCCCGGCCGCCCTTGATGCGGCAGGCGTGAGCGTGACGGTGACGCGTTTCGCATCGGTGCTGGTGACCGGATGCCTGGGCGGTCTGGGGGGAGCCTACATGGCAACCGTCGGCGGCGGCCTCTTCCTGCCGTTCATGACCGGCGGCGCCGGATTCATCGCCATCGTCCTTGCCATGCTGGCGCGCGGCAATCCCTTGTGGATCCTCTTCGGAGCCTTCCTGTTCGGTGCCAGCCTTGCGCTCACCACGGCCCTGCAGGTCATTGGTGTCAACATTCCCACCGACGTCATCCAGATGCTGCCCTTCGCCATGGTGATCGTTGTTCTGTTACTGTTTGCCAGACACAGCTACCTGCCGCCGGCATTGGGGCTTCCCTACCAGCGCGGGGCGCGCTGACGACGTAACCTGCCAAGGAGGGTCAACTCATGGCCGATACCAAAGTCCACCTTCTCGATGGCGGAACCCTGGTGATTGACGGGTTCCACGCCTTCTGGAACCGGGGACCGGGAGGCGAACTCCGGTTTCCCTGCTATGCCGTCCTCGTCGAACATGAAGACGGCCATTATCTCTTTGACACCGGGTACGACTACGACCACGTCATGAAGGTGCTGCCCTTCGAGAAGCCGTTGCAGACACCCGAGCAGACCATTCCGGGAGCCCTCGATCTCGTCGGCCTGAAGCCTTCGGACATCAACTACGTCATCAACTCGCACTACCACTTCGACCATTGCGGCGGAAACCGGCACCTCCAGACAGCCTGCACGGTGTGCCACGCGAAGGAACTCGAGGCCTGCACGCACCATCAACCCTTCGAGCACCTGGGGTATTCGGATCTCGGCTTCACGAAGGGCGAGGGCGGCGACGAGGAGAGTTCAGTCGGTGGCTCCGGGGATCCCGAACTCGACATCTACACGCCGAAGTTCGAGACCCTGACCGGCGACCAGGAGATCGCCAAGGGCCTGTGGCTCTTCGAGACTCCCGGCCACACGGCGGGCCACTACTCGATGATGGTCGAACTGGCCAACCGGCGGCCGATGCTCTTCACCGCCGATGCGTGCTACAGCCAGAAGAACATGGACCTGATGTGCATCTCGAGTTTCCACCTCGATCCGACGGCCAGCCTGCAGTCCATGCAACGTCTCAAGGACCTGGCGGAGACCCATGACGCGGAACTCTTCTACTCCCACGATCCGGAGAGCTTCGTCGACTACGTGAAGGCGCCCGACGGCTACTACTCCTGATTGTCGATGACGGCCAGAGCCGCCTCGATGCCCCTGCCGACGTCGGCGGGAAAGCCGAGCTTGCGCATGGCGCCAGCCATGGCGGCCACGGCGATGAGAGCGTAGGCCGGCTCCGCCGTCGGGCCCATGTGACCGATGCGCATGAGCTTGCCGGCTGTCGCGCCCCGGCCCAGGGAAAAGACCACGCCATAGTCCCGCCGCGCGACATCGAAGAGATCGGTGTCCTTGAGGCCCTCGGGAACCGCGATGGCCGTGGTGGTCGGCGAAGCGATCTCCTCGCGGGCCGCCCACAGCGTTGCGCCGCTGGCCTTGAGGCCTTCGCGGCAGGCCCTGGCGGTGAGAGCGTGGCGCCGCCAGACCTCTTCCGGCCCTTCGCGAAAGTAGTGGTCCACGGCCTCCGCCAGCCCGCAGACCTCGGCCGTGGAGGGGGTGAACGGGAACGGCGCCGAACGGCTCCAGGCATTCCGCCAGTCGAGGTAGCTCAGCGCCGAGGCGCGCGGCGCGGCGGAATTGCCTTCCATGTGCTCCCAGGCCGCCTGCGACACCGCGACGAACGTGATTCCCGGAGTGCCGCCCAGGCACTTTCCGGGGCCCGTGATGAAGATGTCCGCATGGCAGTCCCCAGGGTGGATATCCATGCCGCCGAACGAGGACACCGCATCGACGATGAGGAACGCCCCGTGATCAGCCACCAGACGGCCGATGTCGACGATGGGGTTGAGGGTGCCCGACGGAGTGTCGTGATGGACGACGGAGACTACCGAGATCTCCGGGTGGTCACGGAGCGCCGCCTCGACAGCCGCCGGACTGATGGCGTCATTGAACGGCACCTCGATCTCGACCATCGACTTGTGGTAGCGCGCCGACCAGTAGCCGAACCCCTTGCCGTAGACACCCGACGCGAGGTTGAGGACGACATCATCGGCCGAGATCAGCGAGGCGGCCGCAGCCTCGATGGCGACCGCCGGTTCGGCCTGCAGGATGAGGGCCGGCTCGTCCTGGCGCATGGCGCGACCGCACTCGAGCGCGGTCTCCTCATAGAACGCCTGGAACGAAGGATCGAAATCGTAGCCGATCGGCCGCGCCATGGCCTGAAGCACATTGGGGTAGCTCTGCACCGGCCCGGCGCTCAACGTCAGAACCGGAGGTTTTGTCGCCGTCATGTCCATTCCCCGTCACCTCATTGTTGCGGTTGCCATGATATACGCCCTTGTCGCATGCCGACACGACGACGGCATCCGCATCGCGCTGGCCAACGTCACGGACGGCGATATCCGCTGCGTCGCCGTGCTGGCGCACTTCGTGACCGTGGATCTTCCCGTCATCCCCGCCGGCGACACCTACCGGTTCACCCTCGTCGATACCCCGGATGGCGGCCTGGCGATGGCACACCATGACATGGGCCCGATGATGCTGGAGAACCTGCTCTGCGGCAGGCACGAGGACTGGAGCCGGAGCGTCGGCAACACCGATCTCGCCACGGTCTCCGGCCATGACCGGACGTTCAGGTGTTCAACAGACGGGGACCGCCTCGCCTGCCGCCCTCCGTGACAGGATCGCCTGCCGCCTACCAGCGCACCATGCCGGCATCCGCCGTCAGGGCCTGACCGGTGATCCAGTGCGCTTCTTCGCTAGCCAGGAAGGCGATGGCCGGGACGATGTCTCCCGGCACCCCGCGTCCCTTGATCGCCTGCAGCATGTCGACGAACTCGAAGACATTGACATGATCGGTCTTGCGCACGCCTTCGGTGTCGGTGAGGCCGGGACACACGCAGTTGACGGTGATCTTCGCCGCGCCCAGCTCGGTCGCCAGCGCCCGCGAGAACGTCAGCACGCCCCCCTTCGAGGCGACGTAGTGCGCCATGTTCGGCGTCCCGGCAAAGATCGAATTGGAACTGACCGAGACGATCCGGCCGTAGCCGTTCTGCCGCATGGCGTCCGACGAAGCGCGGCACATGAGGTAGAGCCCGTCGAGATTGACACGCAGCACGCGCCGCCATTCCTCGAAGGTGAGATCGTCCCAGGCGACGAACGGCACCTGGGCAGCAGCATTCACGAGGACGTCGATCTTGCCGCACCTCTCCAGCACCTCCCGGTGCAGGGCGGCGACCGAGTCCGGTTCGGCGATGTTGCATTGAAGGGCCAGGGCGGATCCTCCGGCCTCGTCCGCCTTGGCAGCGGCGCCGTTGCCGTCGATGTCCACAAAGACCGTGGTGGCCCCTTCGCTCGCCAGCCTGGCGGCAGCAGCCGCACCGATTCCGCTTGCCGCTCCGGTCACGATCGCCACGCGTCCCTCGAATCGTCTCACCGTTCCATCTCCCTGATCCTGATCGTCATGTCATGCGCCATCCGTTTCCGCCTTGTCAAACATCCTCGGCGCTCCCTAGACAAGGCAATCCGGGCCGGATCCCATGCACCCGCAGCCGGATTGAGGCAACGAGGAAGGCCCACCATCATCCGGTCGGTCACCATTCCGGAGTGACTGTCACGGCGCAACACTGTTCACACCCGAGGAGCTCGGGTCGCTACGTTCGCTGATGGTCTCGCAGTGCCTGGCCGAAGGCTTCGAAGAGAGCCCGGTTGACGGGATTGGTCTCGGGGTCGTACTCGGCATGCCACTGCACTCCCAGGGCGAAACCAGGTGCGTCGGCAATGCGAATGGCCTCGATGGTATCGTCCTCCGCCACGCCCTCGACGATCACACGGTCTCCCGGCTCCACGATGCACTGACCGTGGAGCGAATTGACACGTATGGTCTGCCTGCCAAGGATCTCTTCAAACACACCCCCCGGCGTGAAGCGGACTTCGTGCCTGTCGGCAAACACGACCTCGGGGTCGGGATGGACCTCACCGTTCTCCAGCCGGGGAGCCCGGTGATTCATCCGCCCTGGCAGATCACCGGTTTCGGGGTGAAGAACGCTCCCGAAGGCCACGCCGAGTTCCTGGATGCCGCGGCACAGGCCAAAGATCGGCACGCCCCTTGCGACACAGGCCTGTGCCACGGACAACGCCACCGTGTCCCGTTCCCGGTCGTAGGGTTCGTGGTCCGGGTGAGGATCGACATTGAAACAGGAAGGGTGAACGTTGGCGCGCGCCCCGGTGAGCACAATCCCGTCAACGGCATCAATCAGCGAGGCGACATCGGTGATGTCGGGCGTTCCGGCGAACATCAACGGCAGGGCCCCGGCGACCTCCGCCACGGCAGAGAGATTCTTCTCCCCGGTCATCTGGGTCACATAGTGATCACTGACGAGATACCTGGAACCGATGACACCGACGCGGGGTCTCATCATCGCTGGGTCTGGTTCCTCCCTGTTGCGCCAATGGTCAGCCCCGGGGGCAAGAGGGGTTCGTAAGGCGGGAGCCGACGTGTGTCCACCCGATCTTCAGGGTTTGACACACACCGACGGTCCATCCCTGACCCACGCGGCAAGAGCGACGCCCGGTCTGAATTGGTTCCGAAAGGTGTCAGGCAATCTCCGAGGCGAACCGGTTCTCCGTCTCGGTGAGGCTCTCGTCGATGATTCCGACGATGGAATCAATCTCGTCCCTGGTGATGACCAGCGGCGGACCGAGATGGATTTCACCCCAGACCCGGGTCAGCAGACCGCGGTCGCGGATGCGCGCCGCGAGGTCCTTCGTGAAGGCGTGGGTCGCGCCCCACGCCTCGCGTGTCGTCCTGTCCTTCACGAGATCGACGCAGCACATCAGCCCGATGCCGCGGACATCGCCAACCGTGGGATGGGATTCAAGGGAGTGCAAACCCTCCATGAGGTAGGCGCCACTCTGGGCACTGCGTTCCACGAGATTCTCGTCCTCGATGATCTGGATGTTCCGCAGGGCGGCGGCGGAGGCCACCGCGTGCCCGCCGAATGTCAGCAGATGCTCGATGGGCTTTCCCTCTCCGGTGAACCCCTCGAAGACCTCCTCGCGCGCCATCACACCGGCGATCGGCGCATATCCGCTCGACAGGCCCTTGGCGATGGTCATCAGGTCGGGCACAACGCCGAAGTGCTCGCCGGCGAACATCTTGCCGGTCCGTCCGAAGCCGTTGATCACCTCGTCCATGATCAGGAAAACCCCGTGCCGGTCGCAGATATCGCGCAGCATCTGCCAGTAGCGGGGTGACGGCACGTGGTTGCCGTTGGAGGTCGACACCGGCTCGCCGATCACCGCGGCAACGGTCTCCGGTCCCTGGTTCTCGATTTCCTGCTCGACATAGCGCGCGCACATCACATCGCCGTCTTCACCCGTCAGACCGAAGTCGTTGCGGTAGCGGTTGGGCGATGGCACATGGCTGACGCCGTACATGAAGGGGCCATGGTACTTCTCGACACGTGACGCGGTGAGGCTCATCGCGCCGTGGGTCATGCCGTGGTAGGAACCGCGCCGGGCGATGATCTTGTAGCGCCTCGGGAACCCGCGCATGGCCTGTGCCTGTCGGGCGATCTTGATTGCCGTTTCCACGGCCTCGGAACCGCCCGAGACAAGGAAGACGCGCGTGAGGTCGCCTGGCGTGATATCGGAGAGCTTCCCGGCAAGGCGGACCGCCTTGTCGTTGCTGCAGGTCGACGCGGCCGTATAGGCGACACGTCCGGCCTGTTCGGCCATGACCTCGCCGATCTCGCGCCGGCCGTGCCCGGCATTGACGACGAAGAGTCCGGCGAGGCCGTCAAGATAGGCGCGGCCGCGCACGTCCCAGAGCGTTGATCCCTCGCCGCGGGCAAACACCCGCATGCCCTCCTGCTCGGTCAGCTCTTCCCAGTTCTCTTCGGAGCCATGAAACCAGAGGTGACGCGCCGCCGCCTTCTCCACCTCATGCATCGTCCCCGGGAGTCCGTGTTCGGCCATGATCAAATCCCTTCTTCCTGCCCCTCAGGCGCAGACATACCGTATACCGTGCACCGTCAGCACAATCCTACAGCAGTCGCACCGTACACGGAACGCCGCACGTCATGCGCCCTTGAGCGCAATTGGCAAGAGCCTCCGGTGACTGGACCGGTATCAGCCGGCCGCGTTCCCGCGGAACGGAACCGGTGTCAACGGCTGACTGCGGCCGAAATAGCGCATGTGAATCTCGTCACTGAAGAGTTGATCGGGCTCCGTCTCGTAACTCAGCGTCAGTATGCGGCGCGACGGCGTGCTGTGGACCGGCGCGACCCGGTGGAGTGCGCGGAGACCGTTGAAGATCGTCAGCGTGCCCGGCGGAACATCGAGCTCCCGCACGCGTGACGAGCGGCCGGCCACCAGGTCATCGATGAGGGACGCAAGGTCCGGGCGATGCCGGATGTCGGGAATGTACTCGAAAGCGCCACCGGAGCCCGCCTGGCGAAGCATGATGGTGACCGCACCGTCATTGGTATCGAAGTGCCATCCCAGCTCGTCGCCGCAAGCGTACTCGCTCACCATGCACGAAGCGATGGCATCCGCGTTGCGGTAGTAAGGACGCCGTTCCAGCACTTCCGACACGAACCGCGTGAGCCCGTCCCACAGGAAGAGGCGGTGCGGCGGCGATCCGGAAGGCATCTGGTCGAAGCCCGCGCAAACAAGGCTGACCCGGGTCTTCTCTCCCATGCCGGGTGGAAAGGCGTTGCGGTGGTCCAGCCGCCGGAACCCCTCGCGACACAGTCTGTCGGCCTCTTCTTCCATGGCCGCAAGTCCGTCGCCGTGAAGGAAACCGGGCATGGTGAAGACACCGTCTGCGTCGAGGCGCCGGCGTCCTTCGCGCACGAGTGCGACCGCGTCAGGACTCGCGATATCCGTGATCGGATAGCGATCGAGATCGACGAGATCTCCCACCATCGCACGGTTCGCGCTAGACGATGGCACGGCCGCTGCCGATCCTCGGGGACGGGCGTCCGCCATCCGAAAACACCATGACGGCCAGAATCTCGTCCGGACGCGGCGCATCCGCGACCATGACCGTCATCGTGTCGAGTTCGTTGAATGACCAGATCTCATCCTTGTGGGCGAGAGGCACATCGATGGCGGCACCGGCCGACGACACCTTGGCAACCGACGGGATGAGCGCCTCGCCGCCACCGCAGGCTGCGCGCATGGGCTTGCCCAGCTTGGGATGGAGGATGCCGGCGGCGTGCTCGACCTCGCCATGAACACCGACGATGGCCGCCTTGCCGTAGGCGACAGGCGCGCGGCGGAGCATGTCGACGGCAACGGCGGCAAAGGACTCGCCGAATGCCAGGCCGATGTCGGCGAGACCGGCAAGGTCGGCCACGAATCGCCCGGCCGCCGGGTTGTCAAGGACGGCGATGGCGGCAACGCGTGTCACCGGCTCCGTGGCGGCATGACCGGCTTCCGAACAGACCGTCTCGGTAATGAAGAGAGACTTGCGGCAGTTCATGGTTCACCCTCCCCGGCTGCCTCGAGCGCGCGGCGCACCGCCACCAGGCGCCGGGCCCTCGCCGCCCCCAGCGAGCCTGCCTCGCCCTGATCGTAGGCGTAGATTCCCTCTCCCGTCTTCAGCCCGAGCCGGCCTGCGGCAATCTTCTCTGCCGCCCACGGGCTGACATCGTCCCGGCTGCAGAGATCACGGTTGAGATAGCCTGCCACGGAGCCATAGATGTCGAGCCCCGCCATGTCGAGGAGACTCATCGGACCGACGACCGCCAGCTTGTAGCCGATGCCCCAGCTGACACAGGTATCGAGGTCTTCCGCGTCGACCACGCCGCGCTCGACCAGGTCAAGGGCCTCGCGCATGACCGCATAGAGAATGCGGTTCTCGACAAAACCCGGAACATCGCACTTCACGCGCACCGGGATGAGATTGAGGCGGCGCACCGTCGCCACCATCCATTCGACCGTGTCGACCGACGTCTCATCGCCGGCAACGACCTCGACCACGGGGATGATATGGGGCGGATTGGACCAGTGCATACCCACCACCCGACCGGGAGAGGGCAGGCCCTCCTGGAGTCTGGTTATGGGAATCCCCGACGTATCCGAGGCGAGAACACAGTTCCCTGACACCAGGCCGGCAATCTCCGCCAGAACCGCGCGCTTGAGATCAACCTCTTCGGGCACGTTCTCGATGACAAGGTCAGCATCGGCGACGGCATCCTCCAGGCTGCCCGTCAACGAGACATCGCTCGCCGGACCTCGTGCGGGAACGCCGAGATCGTCGAGCACGCCGGCGATGGCAGGCAGTTTCAGGCGTGTTGCCTCGATGGCCCCGGCATTCACATCATGGCCCCTGACGGTCATGCCCGAACGCGCCAGCACGGCGGCAATGCCGGCGCCCATGGTGCCCAGACCAATGACGGCGGCGATGCTCACGCCCGCCTCCGGATCAGGCATGAGATGCGATATCGCAAGGAAGGGGCGGGCATCGTCAAAAGACGGTCGTCTCGAGAATGTCGACACCGCGCTGGCGGTCGACGAGATAGATGAGACCGCGGTCATCGATGGTGACATCGTTCGAAGAGGCGCGGTCCGCTCCCGGTGGCGGTTCGGGCAGATAGTGTGCCACCTCGCGCGGCTGGAAGGGGTCGGCAAAGTCCACCAGGCGCAGTCCCTGGGCAAACCAGGCGAAGGGCACCACTGTCGTGCCGGTCAGGCGCTCGCTGGGCTGATGGCATCCGGTCATCGGCTGCTGCGGTTCGCCGTCGGCATCGACGCCCTCGACCTGGAATGTCGAGACGGGAATCGGATTGCCTTCATCGCTGATGTCGTAGACCCAGGTGAACGCGGGCGCCGCCGGATAGAGCTTGGCGACGTCCTCATCGGCCACGATCATGATGTCACGCCCTTTGAGCTTCATGGGCATCCTCAGGCAGGTGTGCGTGGGATGCGGGAACGACGGGCTGGTGTTCCGTCCGGAGACGAGGCGTGGTCTCGCCATGTCCGAGATGTCGAGAATGAAGAAACCGTGATGCCAGTAGCTGACATTGAGACGTGATCCCGTCCTCAAGGGGTGATGGCAACGGGGCGGCACGTAGTCCGACCAGGGATAGGTCTCGCCGCCGGCCTGCCACTGGCCCTCGAGCCACCAGCGTCCGACTTCCTCCGGCCGGGCCGGATCGGCAAGGTCGAGGATCATGACGATGTTGCCGACATAGCCCTCCACCGTGGGAGAGATGTACGCGTGGCGGCCATCGAAGTCGTAGCGGTGCACGCCCCTGCCCGCCGTCACCCACTTGGTGATCAGGCGCGGCTGGCGGGGGTTCTCCACGTCCCAGATCGCCAGACCGCCCTCGGGCGTGCCGTCCACCTGACCGAGCCGCTCGTGATTGACGATCATGACGCCGTCTGCGACCCGCACCTTGTGGGAATGCATGCCTTGAGGAAGTTCGATGGTCGCCAGGCACTGTGGCCGGGCAGGGTCACCGACGTCCCAGATCGAGGTGCCGGCAGGCGGGCGCATGTGTCCGACATAGAGAATGCGGCCATCGATCCAGACCTGTCCGCCGCCGGGGCAGTCGATATGTCCAACACGGTTGACGGTCATGGGGCGAGACGCACGGTTTCGCCGGCGGCCGTCCGGCCCCGGCGCTTGTAGAAACCGAGCCTCCTCAAAGCCGGCTCGTCGCTGGCGACGAAGAGCACGATCGCGGACGACGTCTCGTTGACATGCTCCACCCAGCTGCCGCCGGGTACGGCAAGGGTATCGAACCGGCGCCAGTCGTGGCGCTCGCCATCGATGATGGAGTGGCCCGGTCCACCCTCGAAGGGAGCAACCAGCTGGCTCGCGGTCTGATTGAGCGGCTGGGTGTGCTCGCCCGGACGCAGCATCTGGGCGAAGAAGGTCATGGTGCGGAACACGGGCTCGCCGTCGAGCGGGCTGACGTACTCGACCTTGAGGCCGTCATGGGGGTCGCCGTCGTGATCGGCGTTCTCCTCGAGAAACTCCCGCATCGGTTCCCAGCGGTAGGCATACATCGGCGATGCCATTCCGGTTCCCCGCACGTGGTCGACGAAGCACGCCTTGAGCCCGCCACGGCCGTAGACCTCCCGCGAGTACTCAGGCCCGTACCGCGCCGTCTGCCGGTCCTTTGGCACGTCCTCTTCCCGGTAGTCGTGCTCGAAATAGATGGCATTCAGGGTCTCGACCAGGGGGAGATCGAGGACCGAGAGATTCACCGCCGGCTCGTCACCCATGTTGCCGTGGTTGTGCCAGGTATCGTGCGGCGTCAGCACCATGTCGCCGGGACCGAAGACGATGTCCTCCCCCTCGACTCCGGTGAAATTCCTGTTGCCCGTCAGTCCGAAGCGTATGGCGTTGGGGGAATGCCTGTGGGGCGGCATGACCTCGCGGGGATCATTGAGGCGATAGGCGGTGTACATGGTGGTCACCGTGGCGCGGCGCGGCGCCAGGCCGGGATTGACGAGGATGAGCGAACGGCGTTCCGAATCCGACATCGAGACGAGCTCGGCGGAACGCCTGAGCAACGGCTCGATGACGCTGTCGTAGTCCCAGACATGGGGAACCGCCTTCGACACCGCCATCAACTGGCGCACCTCGTCGTGATCGACATCACTCGTCGTCGCCCAGAACGGAAACATCGAGGCGCCATGGACGTCGTCGTAGAGGCTCTTCAGCGCCGCCTCGCGGTCGTTCGTCACCATGCCCTGACCTTCGCCTGCCGCGGCGCAGACTACAAGCCCCTGGCCGCATGCGCGACCGCGCCGAGGCGCCACGGCACGATCATTCCGATCCTGGCGGCTGACTTTCGCGATGCTTGCTTGCCCAACAGAGCGGCGGTGAGCCGCAGGTGACGGACGTGCCCGGTGTGGTTTCGGCACGAGCCCTGCGGGTAGACGGAGAGTACATGGCTGATGGCCATTCGTGCCTGCCGAGCGCATTTCTGATCGACTCGTACGGTCGCTGCGAGCGAACTTGCGCCTCTGATTGAGCCCATGTCCTGATCTGGTTCTCCGGAACTGTCACATGACCTCCCACAGATTGTCCTCAGGCCGGTCCCTGGGCCCACTCCGTCCAATTGCGCCATCAATGCGTCAAGGAGCTCACGCATTGGACAGATCCTTCACAACGTCGGCGAGTCGGTCCTCGAGACCCTCGAATGCCAGGTCGTTCAGGAATTGCCGTCGCCATAGCAGTCGTCGATCGGCATCGTCCAAGCCCGCCTCGTCGCAGACCGGTTCCCAGTTTGACCGGATGATGGCGACCTGTTGCTTCATGATTGCCACGGCGCGCTCCTCCGCGAGAAGAAACTTGTTGGCGGATGCAAGGCAAAGCGATAGTTGACTGCGTCGCTCGCGGCCTCGGATCTGCATGGCCTGCGAGACCTCACGGCCGGTCCTCGACTGCGGGCAAATGTCATAGGCTGGCGTGAGAGTGAGACGTTCGCCGTCCCAGAAGGCGGCATGGTTGCGAGCGTGATCGTCCGTGTTGCCGACAAGAATGTTAAAGGTCATGCGCGCGAAGAGCTCCGCCAGGGTCTCAGCGGGAGAGACAAAGCGCGCCCGGACGATGTCCGCAAGCGCTTCGTAGGACGCGTGTGCGGCGAAGCGCTCATCGAGGCCGAGTAGCGTCAGCGCCGAAACCACGGCGCGCCGGATCCACCCGGTCTCTACCGGCTCCCGATCGAAACGCTCGATAAGCAGCACATCCTTGTTCAACGCCAGGGCGAGTCTGACTGGCGCGACGTTCAGCCCGCACAGGGCCGCAAGGCGCATGGCGACGAACTCCGCCTTGACGACGCTATGGGTATCCGTTGAGGAAGAGAACTTCGCGACATACTTGGCACTTCCATCCCGGATCAGCGCTTTCGGTCTCGCTCCCCCGATTGCCGTACCGTGCTGCAACGCTTCGGCCAGTTCCGGCTCCAGCGGCAGGCCGCGATCGACCCGGTCTGCCGATTCCAGCAGCCGTTCGAGAGTCGCATTGTCGGACTCGCGCGGAACGTAGTCCCTGGAGGATGCCTGGAAGTCCAGCGCGCCGATGCGGTCGGAGCCAGACCGAAGCATGAACGTGAGCTCGTCGAGATCGGCAATCCCGTTCGCTCCGCCTTGGCCGCCGGCGAGGCGATGGGCGATCACGCGACGGCCCCATGCATCGGGCGAGGCATCGCGCAGGGCATTGGCGATCTCAAGCGGTGGCTCGGGCACGATGGCGCCGCGGTGAAGGGGCAATTCCGGCGCATAAATCGGGATCGCATCGTCATTGGATAGATAAGAGCGGCCATAGTTGAAGACGATGTGGTCGTCTTCTGCGTGAATTCGGCCTGCAACCACTGGAGCGGTCTTCCCCGACAGCCAGATCCAAACGAACGCCTCGCCGGGCTGAGCCGCGTCAGAAGTCATCGTCGACCTCAAGGCGGGGCTTGCGGATCGAGCCGGGCAACATGGCGAGCTTGTCGTTGGTTCGCTCGACCTGAGACGCGAGAGTGGTCGCCTCTGGAACGAACAGATCTACTCCCGTGAGGGTGGCGGCTTCCAGCGCGAGGCCGATCGCCACGGAGGGACTGCCCTTCTCAATGAGCTGCAATGTGCTCCGGGCAATGCCTATGCGGGCCGCGAGATCGTGTTCAGACATGCGACGGCGTTTCCGAGCGAGTCTGATTTGCTTGCCCAGAAGAAGGAGTGCCTCTTCCGTAAGGCGCGAATAGGAGCGCGGTGTTCTCGTCATGGCACCGTATTGACCGTTGTATCAGTCACAAGTATATTCATGACTGTTTTATCAGTCAATATCTACCGGATTCCGGTGGCAAGTTCTGCGCCCAAGTATGTGCTCAAGGCGGGTTGGACCGGGTGTGATGGGGATGAGTGGACGTCATTCCGAGTCGGACATCGAGACGGGGCGAGCGGAGCACCTGAGGAACGACTCGATGACGCCTTCATAGTCCCGTACATCACCTTCGCTTGCCCCGCCGCGGTCTTCAGGCCTCCGGCTGCGTACGCGACCGCGCCGAGGTGCGGTTGTCCGATCCGGTCGTGGACCTGTAGTGTTTGCAGCGCATTCTGGGAGGAGGAACAGTGCAGCACACGATACGTCCGCGGCGCAGCGTTCTCTACATGCCGGGATCCAATGCCCGGGCCCTCGAGAAGGCGAGGACACTTGCCGCCGACGCGCTCATCTTCGACCTCGAGGACGCCGTCGCTCCCGACTCGAAGAAGGAGGCCCGCAGCCTGGTCTGCGCGGCGGTGGCCGAGGGTGGTTACGCCGAGCGCGAGATCATCATCCGCGTCAACGGCCTGACGACGCCATGGGGGCGTGACGACATCATGCGGGCGGCGGGCTCCGGCGCCCATGCCATCCTGTTGCCGAAAGTCGAGGGCGCCGGATACATCCGCGAGGCACTGTCCCTGATGGACGTCGCCGGGGCTCCGCAGTCCATGGCGGTTTGGTGCATGATGGAAACGCCTCTCGGCATTCTCCATGCGGAACGGATCGCCTCGGCCAGTCCCCGGATCGGCGCCCTGGTCATGGGGACGTCGGATCTCACCAAGGATCTGGGTGCACGGCACACGCCCGATCGCATCGCCATGTTGACGAGTCTCGGCACCTGCGTCCTGGCGGCGCGGGCCTTCGGCGTCTCGATTCTCGACGGCGTGTTCCTCGACCTCCAGGATAGCAACGGGTTCGAGGCCGCCTGCATCCAGGGCCGCGACATGGGCTTCGACGGCAAGACCATCATCCATCCACGTCAGATCGAGCCGGCCAACAGCGTGTTCGGACCGACCGCCGAGGAAGTTTCCTGGGCGCGGCGCATCATCGATGCCCACACCGAGGCGTCGGCCAGGGGCGAAGGCGTGGTCGTGGTCGACGGCAAGTTGATCGAGAACCTCCACGTGGCGGAAGCGCGGCGCACCCTTGCCCTCGCCAGCGCCATCGAATTGACGACCGCCGGTTCATGAGCACCCGCAGCGGCTACTTCCTCGAGGACTTCGACGTCGGACGGGTTTTCCATCACGCCACGCCACGCACCATTACGGCCGGTGACCGGTCGCTTCATGTTGCTCTCACGGGATCGCGTTTCGCCATGGCGTCGGCCGACAGCTTTGCCGCGTCCTGTGGCTTCGCCAGGGCGCCGGTGGATGACGTCCTGGTCTTCAACATGGTCTTCGGCAAGACGGTCCCCGACATTTCGGCCAACGCGATCGCCAATCTCGGCTACGCCTCAGGGCGGTTCACCGCATCGGTCCACGAAGGGGACACGCTCGACGCCATTTCCGAGGTGATCGGCCGGCGGGAACTCTCCAACGGTCGGTCCGGCATCGTCTGGGTGCGTTCGACCGGACGCAACCAGGACCGCAGGACCGTGCTCGACTATGTGCGCTGGGTGATGGTGAACAAGCGCGATCAGGCGAGTCCGGCGCCCGAGATCATCGTGCCGGAACTTCCCGATGCGGTTGATCCCGCCTCGATCGTGATCCCGGAGGGACTCGATCTTTCGGGGTACGACTGGGCGGCTGCCGGCAACGGCACGGACTGGGACTCCCTCAAATGCGGTCAGCGGTTCGACCACGTTGACGGCATGACCATCGAGGAGGCTGAGCACCAGATGGCGACACGCCTCTACCAGAACACCGCGCGGGTCCACTTCGATCAGCACCGGTCATCCGCCACCCGCTTTGGCCGGCGCATCGTCTACGGCGGCCACATCATCAGCCTCGCCCGCGCCCTCTCGTTCAACGGCCTTTCCCATGCCTGCCTCGTGGTTGCCCTCAACGGCGGCCGGCACACGGCGCCGACTTTTGCCGGAGACACCATCTATGCCTGGTCGGAGGTGCTGGCAAAGGCGGAAATCGAAGGCCACAAGGACATCGGTCTGGCGCGCCTGCGCACTGTGGCTGCGAAGAATCACCCGTGCGACGACTTCCCCGATCACGATGACGATGGCCGCGACCATCCCGACAAGGTGCTGGATCTCGATTACTGGGTGGTGATGCCCCGGCGTTGACCCAAAGCGCGCCGGGACAATAGACTCAGCAACCATGTCGACTGCTCAACCCGATGGCGAGGCCGGTGCCGTGCGGCCTTTGTCGCCGCACCTCCAGGTCTATCGCCCGCAGATCACATCCGTTCTCTCCATCACCCATCGCGTAACCGGCGTGCTGCTCTCGATTGGCATCGCCGGCCTCGTGGCCTGGCTGGCGGCTGCGGCGGCAGGACCGGAGAGCTTTGCAGTCGCGCGCGAGATTGCCGGTTCGTGGCCGGGGCTGCTCGTCCTCTTCATCTGGTCCTTGAGCCTCGTCTACCACCTGCTGAACGGCATCCGGCACCTGGTGTGGGATACGGGTCGCGGTCTCGGGCTGAGGCCGGTGAGAATGTCGGGATGGGCGGTCGTCGGCGGCACGGTTGTCCTCACCACCCTTGCCTGGGTGCTCGGCGCCATGGTGGCCGGGTAGATGGCGAACCTGAAGCGAGGCGCGCTGCACTGGCGCCACCAGCGCCTGTCGGCGCTTGCCCTCATTCCCCTCACCCTTGTCTTCATCGGCCTGCTGCCGACCCTCGCGACCGCCGATCATGAAGCCGTCGTGGGTCTCATGGAGACCGTCATCGTTCCGGTCTTCCTGGTGGCGCTCCTGGGAGCCGGCCTCTGGCACATGAAACTGGGTCTCGAGACCATCATCGACGACTACGTGGGACGGGGATCCTGTGGTTCCGCGCTCAAGGTCCTCGTCATCGCCGCCGCGGTCGTGCTCGCGGCTGTCGCCGTCGTCTCGCTGGCCATGCTCATGGTGGGCCAGGCATGAAGACCGCCTACACAATCGTCGATCACGCCTACGACGTGATCGTGGTCGGCGCCGGCGGAGCGGGTCTGCGCGCCACCCTGGGCCTCGCCGAGGCCGGCCTGTCGACCGCCTGCATCACCAAGGTCTTTCCGACCAGGAGCCATACCGTCGCCGCCCAGGGAGGGATCTCGGCTGCGCTGGGCAACATGGGCGACGATGACTGGCGCTACCACATGTACGACACCGTCAAGGGTTCCGACTGGCTCGGAGACCAGGATGCCATCGAGTACATGTGCAAGGAGGCTCCGGCCGCGGTGATCGAACTCGAACACTACGGCGTGCCGTTCTCGCGCACCGCCGAAGGCACCATCTACCAGCGCGCCTTCGGCGGCATGACCACGGAGTACGGCAAGGGCACGGCCCAGCGGACCTGCGCCGCTGCCGACCGCACCGGCCATGCAATCCTGCACACGCTCTACCAGCAGTCCCTGCGCCACGAAGCGCAGTTCTTCATCGAGTACTTCGCCCTCGACCTCATCATGGACGACGACGGCACCTGCCGGGGCGTGATGGCCTGGTGCCTGGAGGACGGCACCCTTCACCGTTTTTCCGCGGCGCTGACCATCCTCGCGACCGGCGGATACGGCCGCTGCTACCTGTCGTGCACTTCGGCCCACACCTGCACGGGCGACGGCAACGGCATGGTGCTGCGCGCCGGACTGCCGCTGCAGGACATGGAGTTCGTCCAGTTTCACCCGACCGGGGTCTACGGCGCCGGTGTCCTCATCACGGAGGGCGTGCGAGGAGAGGGCGGTTACCTCGTCAACGGCGAGGGCGAGCGGTTCATGGAGCGGTACGCCCCCTCGGCCAAGGATCTGGCGAGCCGCGACGTGGTGTCGCGCTCCATGACGATCGAGATTCGCGAGGGCCGCGGCGCCGGCAAGGACAAGGACCACATCCTGCTCAAGCTCGACCACCTCGATCCCGACGTCATCGCCGCGCGTCTTCCCGGCATCTCCGAGAGCGCCAGGATCTTCGCCGGCGTGGACGTGACACGCGAACCGGTACCGGTGCTGCCGACGGTCCACTACAACATGGGAGGGATCCCGACCAATCATCACGGCGAGGTGGTGGTGCCGCGGGACGGCGATCCCGACACCGTGGTGCCGGGTCTCATGGCGTCCGGCGAGGCGGCCTGTGTCTCGGTGCACGGCGCCAACCGCCTGGGATCCAACTCGCTGCTCGATCTCGTCGTGTTCGGCCGCGCCGCGGCCCTGCGGGCCGCCAGCGTTGTCGCGCCCGGCGGGGCACGCGAGGAGCTGCCGACCGGCGCCGGTGACGCGACGCTCGAACGATTCGACCGGCTGCGTCATGCCGACGGCGGCACGCCGACGGCACGCCTGCGCGAGATGATGCAGCGCACCATGCAGAATGACGCCGCGGTATTCCGCACCGAGTCATCGCTCCAGGAGGGATGCCGCAGGATGGCGGAAGTCTTTGCCGGACTCTCCGACATCCAGGTCAGCGACCGCTCCCTGGTGTGGAACACCGATCTCATGGAGACTTGGGAACTCGACAACATGCTGCGCCAGGCCGTGGTCACCATCGTCTGCGCCGAACACCGCAAGGAAAGTCGCGGCGCCCATGCCCGGGAGGACTACACGGAACGCGACGACCAGAACTGGATGAAACATACCGTCGCCTGGCTTGACGACGACGGCAGCCACAGAATCGATTACCGGCCCGTGCATCTCGACACGCTGACCGACGAGGTGGAGAACATTCCGCCCCAGTCCAGGGTGTACTGACCATGCCGGGTTCCCGTCCGCCACGCACCGGAGCGATTCACCATGGCTAAGTTCAGACTGCCCAGGAACTCGAGGGTGAGGGTCGGCAAGGCTCATCCCGTGCCGCAGGGCAGCTCCCGGCGCACCCGCTTCAAGATCTACCGCCATGATCCTGACAGCGGCGACGGCCCGCGACTCGACACCTACGAGGTCGATCGCGACACCTGTGGCGAAATGGTTCTCGACGCCCTCATCACGATCAAGAACGAGATGGATTCGACGCTCGTCTTCCGCCGGTCGTGCCGCGAGGGCGTGTGCGGTTCCTGCGCCATGAACATCGATGGCGTCAACACGCTCGCCTGCACGAAACCCCTCGACGACATCTCCGGCGACGTTCGGGTCTATCCCCTGCCCCACATGCGGGTCATCCGCGATCTCGTCACCGACGTCTCGCATGTCTACGGGCAACTCGCCTCGGTCAAGCCATGGCTGCGCTCGCAAAGTGCCGCACCGGAAGCAAAGGAACGCCTGCAATCGCCGGACGAGCGCGAGAAACTCGACGGCCTCTACGAGTGCATCCTGTGTTTCTGCTGCCAGACGGCCTGCCCGAGCTACTGGTGGAACAGCGAGACATTTCCGGGTCCCGCCGTTCTCCTGCAGGCCTACCGATGGGTGGCCGACAGCCGCGACGAGGCTGGCGACGAACGGATCGCCGAGCTCGATGGCGCCGATGAGCTCTTCCGCTGCCGCACCATCGTCAACTGCACGAATGCCTGCCCCAAGGGCCTTAATCCGGCCCGCGCCATCGCCGAAGCGAAGAAGCGCGCGGCACAGTCGCCTCGCTGACCCATGGACTGATCCGGGGTTGGCGTGCCACGCCGGTCCATGATGCTGCAGACAGCCGGATCGGCCGAGAACCTGTCAGGGCTGCGAAGCGACGACGCCGCGGATGATCTGCCGAACCTTTCCCGTCGACGCCGCCAGGATGCCGGCAATGTCCTCGACCCGGATCGGGGCAGGCGCGCGCCCCGCCGCGGCATTCACCACGATCGCGAGATGCGCATAGGCGATGCCGGCTTCGCGCGCGAGCGCCGCTTCCGGCATCCCGGTCATTCCGACGACGTCGCAGCCATCTCGTTCCAGGCGGTCGACTTCAGCCGCGCTCTCGAACCTCGGGCCCTGAGTGCACGCGTAAGCGCCCCCGGCGGTGACCGCGATGCCGGCGCGCGCGGCGGAGCGCAGCAGCGCCGAGCCGAGCGCACTTTCATAGGGAGCGGTAAAGTCGACGTGACGGGGCGCCTCGAGGTCGTCCTCGAAGAAGGTATGCTTGCGCCCCCACGTGTAATCCACGATCTGGTCCGGAACGACGAGCGATCCGGGCAGCAGATCGGCTCGGATTCCACCGACCGCCGCCACCGCAACGATGCGATCACATCCGGCACTTGCGAGCGCGCAGATGTTCGCCCGGTAGTTGATGCGATGAGGCGGAATGCGCGAGGGCGTGCCATGGCGATGCAGGAAGGCAACGCGGGCCCCCTCGAGCACACCTTCGAGAACCGGCCCGGAAGGCATGCCCCAGCGGGTTTCATCTTCCCGGCGCGCCTCGACCTCAAGCCCCTCGAAGTCGAGAAATCCGGTACCGCCGATGATCCCGAGCCGTGTCATGTGACTCCGCAGTCTCAGGCATCCGCCAGCGTGGAACAAGTCGGCGACGCATCACACGCGATCGACAGCAGGAGGCTCATGTCTTGACACGGACAACGACTGTTTTATATTTATAGAATTATGGAAGCGTCCCGTGCCATCGACCTCCTGCAGGCCCTCGCCCAGGACACCAGGCTTGCGGCCTGGCGGTTTCTCGTGAGGGCAGGGCCGGAGGAGACACCGGCGGGAGTCATTGCCCGCCACCTCGGCATTGCGCCTCCGGTCCTGTCGTTCCATCTTTCCTGTCTCGCCCGGTGCGGCCTCGTCGTGTCACGGCGTCATGGACGCCACGTGATGTACGCGGCTGACCTGGACGTCATGAAGGACCTCACGGACTTTCTCGTCGAGGACTGCTGCCTGGGTTTCGATGCGGGGCTGGATCCCACAAACTTTGTCACGGAGTCATGAGCCATGAAGCGCGTGCATGTCAGCGTCAATGTCGACAACCTCGAGGAAGCCGTGCGCTACTACGCGGCGCTCTTCGGAGCCGAACCCGATGTCCTCAAGGAGGACTATGCCAGGTTCCGTCTCGATGAGCCCTCGATCAACTTTTCCATGACATCCAGGGGCCGCGCGACCGGTCTCGATCACATGGGAATCGATGTCGACAGCGAAGAGGAGCTGGTCGAGGTGACAGAGAGACTCGAGGCCGCCGGCCAGGCGACAAGCGAGATCTCCGATGGCGTATGCTGCTACGCCCAATCCATGAAGTCGTGGTCTGTCGACCCTGCCGGCGTTCCCTGGGAGACCTTCCACACCCGTGCCGGTGCCACGGTCTACGGCACGGACCGGATCGATGACGGCGCCATCGCCGCCTCGGCACACAAGGACGGTCGCACGATCACGTCCGCGGCGCGCGAGGCGTGCTGCGGCTGAACCGGCGCATTCGGGGGTCGTGCGTCATGCAGGCCTCCCGAGGGCGCCGGAGCAGAGATTCTCCTTGCCTTCGACGGGCCATTTCTGATTGTTTCGGGGCTTCCTGCAATCCGACTGGGGGGCCGCAATGGCTGACATGCTTCACCACTATTTCGGCGGACGCCGGGTCACCGGAAAATCGGGCCGTTGTGGTGATGTGACCAACCCGGCAACCGGCGAGGTCATTCATCAGGTGCCGTTTGCCTCAAGCGGCGAGGTGGATGAGGTGATCGACGCGGCGTCCCGGGCGCAGCCCGGCTGGGCAGCAGTGACGCCGCAGAATCGCGCCCGCGTGATGTTCCGCTTCAAGGCCCTCGTCGAGGACCACATGGACGAGCTCGCAGAGCTGGTGTCGCGTGAACACGGCAAGACCCTGGACGATGCCAGGGGCTCGGTGACCCGAGGCCTGGAAGTCGTGGAGTACGCCTGCGGCATCGCCCAGATGCTCAAGGGCGAATACTCCGGCCACGTCGGCACCGGTGTCGACAGCTGGTCCCTGCGCGCGCCGCTCGGCGTCGTCGCCGGCATCACGCCCTTCAACTTCCCTGCCATGGTGCCGATGTGGATGTTCCCCATGGCCATTGCCTGCGGCAACACCTTCGTTCTCAAGCCTTCGGAAAAGGTGCCGTCCTGCGCCCTGCGCCTGGTCGAACTCCTGGAGGAGGCAGGTGCGCCCGAAGGTGTCCTCAATGTCGTCAACGGCGACCGGGAAGCGGTGGAGGCGTTGCTCGCCTCGCCGACGGTCCAGGCCGTCAGCTTCGTCGGCTCCACGCCCATCGCCGAACACGTCTATCGCACCGGCACGGCGAACGGCAAGCGCGTCCAGGCACTCGGTGGCGCCAAGAACCACATGGTGGTGATGCCGGACGCCGATCTCGACCAGGCGACCGACGCCCTGATGGGCGCCGCCTTCGGCTCGGCCGGAGAGCGTTGCATGGCGGTTTCGGTGGCCGTGGCCGTGGGCGACAGGGTGGGGGACGCCCTGATCGAGCGCCTGAAGCCACGGGTCGAGTCCCTGAGAATAGGCCCCTACACGGACAGCGAGGCGGACATGGGCCCGCTCGTGACGGCCGCGCACCATGCCAGGGTCAGTGGTTACATCGATTGCGGCGTCGAAGAGGGAGCCGACCTCGTCCTCGACGGACGCGGGTTCGGCCTGCAGGGATACGAGAACGGCAACTTCATCGGCGGATCGATCTTCGATCACGTGACGTCCACCATGCGCATCTACAGGGAGGAGATCTTTGGTCCGGTCCTGTGCGTGGTCAGGACGCAGGCCTATGAGGACGCACTGCGTCTCGTCAACGACCACGAGTTCGGCAACGGAACGGCGATCTTCACCCGCGACGGCGACGCCGCAAGGGACTTCGTCCAGCGCTCGCGCATCGGCATGGTCGGGGTGAACGTTCCCATACCTGTTCCCGTCGCCTACCACAGTTTCGGCGGCTGGAAGCGTTCGCTGTTCGGCGATCACCACATGCACGGACCCGAGGGCGTCCGGTTCTACACCCGCCTCAAGACCGTGACGGAACGCTGGCCTTCGGGTATCCGCAAGGGAGCCGAGTTCGTCATGCCGGTCCTCCACTAGTCCCATGGCGCTCAAGACCACGGCAAGGCGGATGGTCGAGGAGGCCACTGCCGCCATCGAGAGCGTTTCCGTCGAGGACGCCCTTGCCCTCGTGCATGACGAGTCCGTGCAGTTTGTCGATATCCGCGACGTGCGCGAGCTCGACCGCGAGGGCATGATTCCGGGGGCCTGTCACGCACCGCGCGGCATGCTGGAATTCTGGGTGGACCCGGAGAGTCCCTACCACCGGGACGTCTTCGCCAGCGACCGGAAGTTCATCCTCTACTGCGCTGCCGCCGCCCGCTCCGCTCTGGCGACGAAGACCCTGCAGGACATGGGATTCGGACCCGTTGCCCAGCTGGCGGGCGGTTTCGCCGCCTGGAAGGCGCACGGGGGAGAGGTCGTGGAGCGGCCCCGGAGATCGTGAGGAGCCGCACCACGAAGCGTTCCCGCTCCCCTACAGGCTGATCTTGATCTCGTCGAACATGTTGATCATGTTCTCGAGGACTTGCGGCGGATAGGGCTGGAACATGATGCCGTTATCCAGCATCTCGACCGGGTCGCTCGGGAAGCCGAGGGCTTCCACCAGAGCCGGATTGGCGATCTGGAAGGCGATCCGGTTGGAGTGGCCGTAACCGAAACCCTCAATGAGATGCCGTCCGGCTTCCGGATCGAGCCAGGCATCGAGGAATTCGTAAACGAGACCTTCGTCGCCCGAGCCGTTGGCGACGATGGAAAGGCCGCACAACCAGTTGAGAATCCCCTCCTTGGGCACGGCATAGGCAACCGGAATGCCCTGTTCCTTGAGGGTCTTGACGGCCGAGTTCCACGCGTAGGCGGCGACGATCTCGCCCGCCGCCATGGCGTTCTCGACCTCGGTCTGGTCGTTCCAGTAGAAACGGACGATGCGGGCCTGCCGTTCGACCAGGGGCCGGATCTCCGCCAGCATCTCGTCGGACATGTTGAAGGAGTCCGCGCCGTAACCCTGGCAAAGCCCGGCGACCAGGACCGAGCTCTCGGAATCGAAACTCGAGATACGGCCCTCGTAGCGTTCATCGAACAGCATGCACCAACTCTCCTCGCCCTCGTAGAGATCGGTGCGGTAGACGATCGAACTGTTCCCCCAGTCCACCGGCAGCATCATGACGTCGCCGGCGGCATTGCGGATCGCGTGGTGATTGCGCAAGCCGTCGAAGACATCGTTCCAGTTCGACAGGCGTGAGGTGTCGATGGGCTTGAGGACGCCGGCGTCATCCATCCTGCCCCAGCTCTCGGCACACGGGTGGGTGATGTCGGCCTCGAAGCCGTTGCGTATCTTGGTCGCCATTTCCTGTTCGCTGGCGAAGTGGGAGAAATCAGGAGAACCGTACTTGGCGGCATAGGACGGGTAGAATTCGGGCGCCTCGTAGCCGCTCCATTCGAACACCATCGGCTGCTGTTGCGCCCGCAGGCCGCGAGGCGTGGCGACCGTGGCCACCAGCCCCAATGCCCCCATCATCGAGAGGGCTTCGCGTCGGTTCATGCGGCCACTGGCAAGGTCGCTCTTGAACTGCTTCAGATCACGGGAATTCATGGCACCTCCTTGAGGTCCGCCTGATTGATGAGGCGCCAACCATAGCAAGCCCAGGCACGGCCAGCCATCGCAGGGAGGAACATTGCATCCCGCATCGGTCGCGCCGGCCCCGGCGATTCCGGGGCCGGCGCGAAACAGGGCTCAGGCGTGCAGTTCCTGGGCCATGCGGGTGCCGTCGGGTGCATGGGTCTCATCCGGCGATGCGACCGCACCGGGGTCGGTGTGCAACGACTTCACCACGCCGAAGGCCATCAGCAGCATGATCACGCTGACCGGCAGGGCCGCGGCGATCGATGCCGTCTGCAGTGCCGCCAGACCACCGGCAACGAGCAGCACGGCGGCCACAAATCCCTCGCCGAGACCCCAGATGATGCGGAAACGCTGCGGCGGATTGTCGGAACCCATGCTCAGCATGGTGGTGATCACCAGCGTCCCCGAATCGGATGATGTGATGAACCACGTCGCCAGAAGGAAGGTCGCCAGCGCGGCCATGATCCAGTTGAGCCAGTTCACGGCGCTGACCTGTGCGATGGTGCCGTAGAGCGCCGAAGGCAGATCCCAGCCCCGCACCAGGTCCGCAATCCCGGCAGTGCCCACGCCACCTGCCGCATTGAGTTCCATGTGCATCGCCGTCCCGCCGAAGATGCACAGCCAGAAGAAGGCCAGCGTCGTCGGAACGAACATCACGCCGATCATGAACTCCCGGATCGTGCGGCCGCGGCTGATGCGGGCGATGAACATGCCGACAAACGGCGCCCAGGAGATCCACCAGCCCCAGTAGAAGATCGTCCAGCCACTCTGCCAGGCGGCATTGGCTTCGTCGTTGAAGGTCTGGAAGCCCATGGGGATGACATTCCACAGGTAGTCGCCCGTGGTGCTGACGAAGAATCCCAGCAGCCACTTGGTGGGTCCGCCGAAGAGGAAGAAGGCGAGCAGAACGACGCTGAGCCAGATGTTCCACTCCGAAATGATGCGAATGCCCTTGCCGACCCCGGAGACCGCCGAGAGCGTGGCGACGATCGAGATGACGACGATGAGAATGATCTGCGTGACGATTCCCGGATCGACCCCGAACAGGTGGTTGAGACCGGCAGCCATCTGACTGACGCCAAGGCCCAGTGACGTGGCGACGCCGAAGACGGTGCCGAACACCGCCAGCAGGTCCACGGCATGTCCGATGGGGCCATAGATGCGATCACCGATCACCGGGTAGAGCGCCGAGCGCAGTGTCAGTGGCAGCTTCTTGCGAAAGCCGAAATAGGCCAGGCACAGGCCGACGATCACGTAGCCTGCCCAGCCATGGAAGCCCCAGTGGAAATAGGTGACCCGCATGGCGGCGGCGGCCCGCTGCTCATTCATGGCAGCCAGCCCCGCCTGCTCGGCAAAGGGGTTGTTGGGATAGCCCCAAGGCTCGGTGTTGTCGAAATAGAACATCGGCTCGGCGATGCCGAAGAACAGCAGTCCGATGCCGACTCCCGCCGAGAACAGCATGGCCAGCCACGAGAAGTTGGAGAACTCGGGCCGGGAGTCGTCATCACCGAGCCGGACCGTGCCGAAGCGGCTGAACATCAGGTAGAAACAGACGAACAGCATGATCACCAGCGCCATGATGTAGTACCAGTTGAGCGCGTACTCGATCCAGCCACGCACCGCCTGGTAGACGCCGTTGGCGAAGTCGACATTGATGGCCGTGAAGACAACGAAGACGACCACCATCACCTTCGCCGCGATACCCATGCCCGAGTGCAGTCCCTTGAACGGGCCACTGCGGGCCACCAGACTTGACTGTGTCATCGTGCATTCCTTTCGAAAGGCGGTGCATGGCACGGAGTTGTGACCGTGCCTCGCCATTCAAGCACAGAACCACACCCGGTTCACGGTGTGCCGATGGCGTTCAGGCCTGATCGATACGCCCGGCGAACATGCAGACGATCCCGGCAACGACCAGGGCGGCGCCGGCAACCTGCAGGATTCCGAGCCGTTCCTGGAAAACGAGCACCGACACGATGAGCGTGATGACGACGGTCCCGGTCACCACGGTCGGGATCACCACGCTCGCCGGCAAGGGATTTGAGGCACTGAAGATGGTGAGGTAGCAGATCTCGGCGATGCCGATGCAAACGCCGGCGCCAAGGGCCCAGAGATAGCTTGGCAGGGAGAGGCGGAAGGTGTGTCCGCCCTGGATTCCGAGAACCGTGATGAAGGCCATCGAAGTGAGCAATGCGCCGGTCTGCAGGCAGACGGCGGCGAGCACGGTGGTGGTGGCTTCGGCAGGCACGTGGTCTCCCGAAACCTTGATGAGCAGGTTGTAGCCCACATAAGCCAGCGTCACGATTGCCAGCAGAACCATCATCGACATGAGCGACTCCCTCAAATCCATTCAGGGATTCTGTACCGAAGCTGGAACAAAGACCAACAGGTTGACTTCCTGTTGCCCCGACCACCAGCATCTGCCTCAAGGATCCCGGGAGATGCCGCCATGACCGAAAACCGCATGCATGCCAGACGCAGCGAAGCGCGAGGAAAGGACGGCGTCGTCTCTGCCGGACACCCCGATGCGGTCGGAGCCGCACTGACACTCCTGGAGGCCGGCGGCAATGCCTTCGATGCCATCGTCGGTGCGGCCTTTGCGAGTTTTGTCGTCGAACCGGCCCAGTGCGGTCTGGGTGGCTATGCGCGCCTTGCCGGTTTCGATGCCCGTGCGCGTCGCCTGGTCTCGGTCGACGGCTACCTGAGGGCGCCCGCCGCCGCCCGCGAGGACATGTTCGAGATCGACGATACGCGGGGGCTCAAGTACTACGAAACGCCATGGACCAAGGACCTGAAGGGCGAGAAAGGACATCTCGCGGCGGGCGTTCCGGGCGCCGTTGCCGCCATGTGGGAAGTCCACCAGCGCTGGGGGCATCTCGATTGGGCGCGTGTTCTGGAGCCTTCGATCCGCCTGGCCGAACGCGGTCTCACCGTGACCTGGAACCAGCTTCTCCACATCTGCGAGGTTCACAGGCTCATGCGCCGCTATCCGCCGATGCATCGCCATTTCTGTCCCGGAGGCGAGCTTCCCCGAATCGGCGGCCAGTTCGGTGGCGCCACCGTCCTCGACCTCTTCGAACTCGCGCGCACGCTGCGTCTCGTCGCCGATGAAGGGCCGTCCGGATTCTACGAGGGCCGAACAGCCGAACTCATCGAGCAGGAAATCAGACAAGGCGGGGGGATCATGACCGCCGAGGACCTTGCGTCCTACCGGCCGAAGGTGCTTGCGGAGACTCCGCTGAATTTCCACGGGCTGGACTGCATCACCTGCTTCTGCCCGACCTCCGCCGAGTTTCTGAATCTCCTTGGGAACTTCGACCTCAGTTCGATCACCGGTGCCTCGTCACACCACCTGATGGCCGAGTGCATGCTCACTGCCTTCACCGACACCATCCACTGGTACGGTGACCCGGACTTCGAGGACGCCCCCGTTGCCGCCCTCTCGTCGGCCGAGTTCGCCAGGCGGCGCGCCAGGGCAATCGATCCGGCAAGGGCCATGCCGCGGCCACCGCAACCGGCCTCGGCCGACGATCTTGCGCTCTCCAGCCACGAAGCGCTCCCGCAGTCAGTGGAAACGACTCCGTGGGCACCGAAGCTTGGAGGAACGACACAGGTCGCCGTCACCGACGGAGAGGGGAACATGGCGGCGCTCTGCATCAGCCTTTCAGATGCCCATGGCTCCCTCGTCTACTGTCCCGGCACCGGTGTGGTGCTCAACAACGGCATGCAGAACTTCGATCCCCGGCCGGGCCGGCCGAACTCCATCAAGCCAGGCAAGATGCCGATCTTCGCCGCCCCCGTTCTCGTGGCCACACGCCAGGGCGAGCCCGTCTTCGCGGCAGCCGGTTCCGGCGGCTACCGGATCCTCACCGGTGTCATGCACACCTTTGTCAACTGGGCCGTTCACGGCATGGACCTCAAAGGGGCCATCGAGGCTCCCAGGATACACTGCCAGAGCCGCGAAACCTTCGCCGACGATCGCCTCCCCGCCGCCGTCATCGATGAGCTCGCCGCCATGGGACACGACATCCGCCTGCAGCGCGATATGCCCGGCCTCAACGCCTTCGCCCGCGTCGCGGCCGTCGCCAGGGACCCCGCGGAAGGCCTCCTCACCGGCGCCGCCTGGCCCCCCTGGATCAACGACACGGCAGCTCTCTGATCAACGCCTGCTTGTGGCAGTCAATGAACCGGCGCAAGGTCGGTGCGAAAACGGAGACAGACGAAGACAAGGCATGGTGCCCCGATCTGACTGAACACGTCTGCATCAAGCGGCCTGGTCAGCATCGGGTTTTCCCGATGATCCGTCGAACTGCCCGTCGCAAGAAATGAGCCCCGCCTGCCTTCCCGGTCGGAAAGGCAGGCGAAGCGAAGCCGTCAGGCCTTCTTGAAACGCTCCCAGAGCATGCGCCCGTCGGGCGTGAGCGCGGGAACGATGGTGTTGCGGTAAATGGTCGGCTCGAATTCATGTGTGATGAACCGGTAGCAGCCGGATTCTTCCATCATGTCCTGCATGGTCCGGTACATGCCGTCACGCGCGACAGGATCCATGGTGGCGAGTGCTTCGGCGTGGAGGTCGCCGAATTCCGGGTTGTTGAACCGCTCCCAGTTCCACACGCCGACCTGTTGCGGCGTGAACCACATGGTGTACCACCCCGGATCGGGATTGGACGAGAAGCGGGAATAGAGAATCTGGAGCGACTTCCAGTCGTCACCGGAACTCTCGTCCCCCATGGTCCACCAGACGCCCGGGTCGTGCACGTTGATCTCTGCATCAATGCCGATGTCGGCAAGGTTGGCCTGGATCACCTGGCAGGCTGCCGTGTAGGCCGCCTTGTTGAGGGTGTCGATCCGGCACGAGAACCCGGATCCAAGACCCGCTTCCTCGAGCTGCTGGCGGGCATACTCCGGATTGCCCTCGTAGGGAACGAGAGGTTCGGGACGGTGCCCGACAAGGCCCGGCGGAATGATGCCAGTGGCGGGCGCCGCCAGCCCGAAATACGCTGCTTCGAGGATCTGGTTGACATTCACCGCGTTCTGGATCGCACGCCGCACCCGGATGTCGGCCATCGCCTCGTTGTCGCGGTTGATCCCCATCCAGACGTACTTCAGCGAGGGATGCTGAACCAGCGTGGCATCCTCGGGCAGGCTCTCCATGAGCGTTGGCACCGAAGTGATCGGCACGCGGGTGACGTCGAGGTCGCCGGCGAGGAAACCGACTTCCGCGGCCTGCTCGTCGACGATCGGGTAGATCTCGATGGTGGTGAAATCGGGATTGGCATGGGGGCCTGTGTAACCCTCCCGCACTGACAGGGTGAGCTTCTGGGACGGCTGCCAGTCCGTGATCTCGTAGGCCCCCGACACCGCCGGCGGTTCCGCCTCGTAGCGCTTGCCATCCAGCGACTCGACGGCCGCCTTGCAAACGATCATGCCGCGCCCCGCGGGCATCGTCGTCGTCCACAGGGGTGCATACGGTTCCTTCAACACGATCGTCCCACTGCGCTCATCGTGGACATCGACACGATCAAGGGCTGTCCAATCCTCGGCATAAGGGGATGCCATCGCGGGATCCGCGATCCTCTCGTAGGAGTACTTGACGTCCTCGGCCGTCATGGCGCCAAAGCCGTTGGTCCAGCCAACGTCGTCGCGCAGGGTGAAGTTGATATGGGTGTCATCCACCTGCTCGATCTCGGCCGCGGCTTCCTTTTCCCAGCCCCACTGATCGCCCGCGCTGACCGTGACGAGGCCGTGAAGCAGACAGGCGTTCACGTCCGATTCCGGAGCCGACAGGATGTAACCGGGGTCAAGGACCTGGATGTCCGAGTAGTTCCTCGTTCTCAGGGTGTCGCCCGCTTCCTGGGCCTCTGCGGAAGCACTGGCCATCGCCAGTGTCCCTCCGGCCACGCCAGCAGCCGTTGTTTCCATGAAACGGCGACGGGACAGTTTCAACCGATCATTGGGCATGTGTCACTTCCCCATGTTGTTGGCAAGAAATGTGTTTCAATGTTCGGCAGTCCGACAGGCCTTGTCCAGCGTCGAATTCGTTGACGCCGGCGTCAGCCGATGATCTCCGGCAGGGACATCGATTCCGGGAAAGAGAGATCATGGTCAATCGGCCCCCGTCACAACATCACGTTTGCAAGGCATTTGTGTCGGTGCGGGCGCGACAGTCGTTTGATCGGGCTCGACGATCAGGTCGAGGAGACGCCCTTCAAGCCCGGCATGGTCACGAAGCCCGAAACTCCATACTGTAAGCGAGCAGCCTGGGTGGCCTCGGCGTCGAGGACATGATCCTCGTCATGGCAACGGGATGCGAGAGTTTCACTGCGCTGTCCCGCAGACTGATCTCTCTTGCGAAACAATCAATCCGGACGGCACCCGCGGAGGAGAATGATGATCGACGGTGAGACCCTGCGCGCCATGCAGGCGCCCCTCAAGGACCGCTATCGCGACGAACCCGATGCCGCGATCGTCACACTTCGGGCCACGGGCAGTATCGGGCTCGACGATGTCACGTGCAGCGTGGAGACCTCGAAGGCCATGATCAGGGCCGGCCTGCACCCCGCTACGGGAGGAGACGGCCTTGCCGCCTGCTCCGGTGACATGCTGCTTGAGGCCCTGGTGGCCTGTGCCGGTGTCACGCTGAATGCCGTGGCGAGCGCACTCGGGATCGCCCTCAAGGATGGCGCGATCACCGCCGAAGGCGATCTCGACTTCCGTGGCACACTCGGGATCGACCGTGACGCCCCTGTGGGATTCAGGTCCATTCGCCTTGGCTTCACCCTCGACACGGATGCCGATGACGACACCCTGGATCGCCTGATGAAGCTGACCGAGCGGTACTGCGTCATCTTCCAGACCCTGACATCGCCACCCGCCATCGAGGTCTCGCGCTCCTCGACGCCCGCTGGATGACCTTGCCGCAGTCACGTTCCCCCGGAATGTGCTCGTCGATGTGATCCCGGAAACCGTCACCAACGGTCCCGGCGCCGCTACATGGGCATGAAGGATATCGGGCACACTCGCCCGGCGGGTCACGTCGCGAATGACCGGCCGGCTACCATCTCCTGATCCTCGAAAATCGAGTCGGAGTCGGGAATTCTGGGAACGGGGGACCGCACGGGAAGGGCCTCCTGGCGAGGCTGCAGGGTCGGTTCGCCCCTGAGGATGCGGCTGTCGAATTCGGCGAGATCGAACGATCCGTCGCTGGCCAGCGGCCAGGCATCGATCGCCATGTAGCACATGAGGAGCAGGCGGCGGTCCCGGCGCAGCCGGTTTTCCAGCGAACCGTGCAGCGTGCGCACGTGGTGTATCGTGATCGAACCCGCCTTGCCGGCGAGAGGCACCGCGCTATCGGCAAGCGCACCGAGTTCGCCGGCACGGCAGCTCCCCACGAAGAGACCCTCGTGGTGGTGATCGAACACCATTCCCCTGTGGCTCCCAGGAATCACCATCAGCGGTCCGTTCTCCAGGGCGCAGTCGCCGAGGTAGAGGCCGACGGCAAGCAGGTCATCGTTCGTATGGGGATAGAAGGCCCAGTCCTGGTGCCAGTCGATCGCTGCCTGGCCGCCCATGGTCTTGATGTTCATCTTGGAGTGGTCGAAGCGCACGCCTGGACCGACGAGGCATTCAACGATGTCGAGCAGTCGCTTCTTGCGGGCGGCGCGGGCATAGACCTCGTCGACCGCAACCGGATTCTTGATGCGCCGCACCACCGGGTGTGCGGGCGTGTGATGTGGCGCCAGGTCGAAGAGGGAATCGCTGGCAGCAACGCCCCGCGAGCGTTCGATGTAGCTGTCCGTCACGCGGTTGAGTTCGGCCACTTCCTCCGCGTCGAAGACGTCCTCGACCAGCAGATAGCCTTCACGGCGATAGAACCGTACCTCGTCGGGCGTCAGCATGGGGCATCCTCCTGCCATCTGCCGCGGCACGTGCGGGGACGAACGGTGCCCCCAATCACCGGTAGCGGTCAACACCAACGAAAACGGCCCGGCAAAAGCCGGGCCGTTCTGAAGAGCACCTTGACTGACGCTCCTCACTCGCTGCGGGCAACTCCGAGCAGCTGGATGAGCATGATGAAGAGGTTGATGAAGTCGAGGTAGAGTCTCAGGGCCCCGTGAATGGCCGACTTCGTCATCATCGCGCCACTCATGTGGACGTCATAGCTCTCCTTGATGCGCTGCGTGTCGTAGGCCGTCAGGCCGACAAACACGATGACGCCGATTGCCGAGATCGCGAACTGGAGCGCGGAACTCTGCAGGAAGATGTTCACCACCATGGCGATGATGACGCCGATCAGCCCCATGAAGAGGAACGAACCCCATGCGGCAAGCGACCGCTTGGTGGTGTAGCCATAGAGGCTCATGGCGCCGAAGGTCACTGCGGTGATGAAGAAGACGCGGGCGATGCTCTCCTGCGTGAAGGCGATGAAGATCGTTGCCAGCGAAAGCCCCATCAGGGCCGCAAAGATCCAGAATACGGCCTGGGCAGAGGATGGAGACATCCTGTGGAGGCGGAAGGAGAACAGGAAGACGAGGCCAAGCGGCGCCAGCATGACCACCCACTGGAGAGGCGAGCCAAACAGAAGGACTCCCAGCTGGGTGAATCCGACGATGTCTCCCTGTGCACTGGTGACAACCGAAAGTTGCGCCGTGCCGAAGGCGATGATGCCCGTGATGGCAAGCGCCACACCCATGTAGTTGTAGACGCGCAGCATGTAGCTCCGCAGGCCCTCATCATAGACGGCCGTTGTCCGGGTGAACGCAGCAGCGCGGGGTCCTGCGTTGCCGAAAGCCATGTTCTTCATCCTCAGGTTGTGTCGTCGAGTGGTATGCCGGGCTCATGCCCGGTTCCCTTGTCACTTATGTGTGATCCGGAGGCAAACCGTCAAGATCACATTGCAGTGCGCCTGATCAGGCGTTGCGCAGAATCGGAGCTGCCGGAGCCGAAAGCAGGGACCATCCCGACACGACGCCGGCGATCAGCGATACGCCGAGGGCGAGCATGAGGAGGACGATAGTCGCCGACCACGGCATGACCCAGGCAAGGTCAAGCGCAAAGGTTACGATCGCCCACGATGCAGCCGTCCCCATCACGAGCGCCGGAAGGGCGACCGCCATTCCGAGGATCGCGTGTTCGAGAGTGAAGACGGCCAGCACGAACGACCTTGTAGCACCCAGAACCTTGAGAATGACCGCCTCCCCAAGGCGCCGCCGCTGTGCCGCCACGACCGTTTCGGCGATGACGATCAACCCGCTGGCAAAGGCGATGAAGGCGATGCCGCGAACGACAGAATCAACGCTGTCCAGCATGTCGCGAATGTCCTCGATGACATGACGCACACTGATGATGGAGATGTTGGGAAACTGCCGGGCAAGTTCCCGGCGCAGCGGATTCTCGGCGTCGACATCGGCATAGAGCGTTGCGATGTGGGTGTGCGGCGCCGCTTCGAGCAGGCCCGGCGAGAACACGAGGACAAAGTTGAGGCCGGCGGACGTCCAGTCGATGTGCCGCAGGTTGGCGATCTCCGCCGTGATCTCCCTGCCAAGCACGTTGACGGTCAGCGTATCCCCGATGCCGACGTGGTAACCGGCAGCAAGCTCGGCATCGAAAGACAGGAGCGGTGGTCCCTTGTGGTCCTCCTTCCACCACAGGCCGGCAACGACGTCGGCGTTCTCCGGCGTTCCTCTATAGGTGACACCGACATCCGAGTTGATGGACCACATGGCATCGTCCTCAATCGTGGCGTCGGCCACCGGCACGCCATCGATGGCGACCACCCGACCGCGCATGGCAGGGGAGGAGTCGAACGCCGTGACATCGTGACGGGCGGTCACCGTGTCGATGAACGGATCGATCTGATCGGACTGAATGTCGATCACGAAGAAGGCCGGAACCTTGCGGGAGGAGGCGACGTCGAGTTCTCTCGCAAGATTCGCCTCGACACCGGCGATGACCGCGAGAACGGCGAGCCCGGTTCCGAGCGCCACGGATACCGGAACCGTCCCCGCCCCCGGACGATGGAGGTTGGCCAGCGCCAGACGCAAGGCCGCGAGACGTGGTCTGCCGGCGGATCGCGCCAGGCGGGATACTCCCTCGCCAACCACTCGGAACAGCACAAGAACGGCAAGGATGACGCCACAATAGATGGCCGCAAAGAGAGGCTCGTTGCCGGCAGCGATGGCAATCGCCACGACGCCGGCAGCCAGGAGAACGACTATCAGCCTGTCGCGCGGTCGCATCGTCGTGCCGGGAAGCCCGGAGACACGAAACAGACTGGCCGGAGAGATCTCCCTCGTGCGAAAGAGCGGTGGCAACGCAAAGACAAGCGTGATGAGGATGCCGCAGGCCGCGGCAACGAGAAGCGGTCCTGGATGAAGGTCCGGACTGATGGTGACGGGCAGCGCTTCGCCCGCGAGTTCGGCTGCCAGAACCGGAAGAAGTGCCCCTGCGATCAGCCCGGCGGCAATGCCGAATCCAGCCATGAGGGCGATCTCGAAGAGATAGCTGATGAGAACCAGCCGCTGTGAGGCACCCAGGGACTTCAGCGTCGCGATGGTCGGCACCTGGCGCGCGAGATAGGTGGTGACAGCACTCGACATGCCGATCCCTCCAATCAGGAGGGCCGTCAAGCCGACCAGGGTGATGAAGAGGGAAAGGCGCTCGAGAAACCGGCGTAGCGACGGATTGGCGTCATCGGCGCTCCTTATGCGCCAGGTGGCTTGCGGAAAGGTCTGACGCAGGTCGGCGATGACCCCGGTCACATCGCTGGACTCGTTGAGCCTGATGCGCACGTGGTGACGCACGAGGCTGCCCGTTCCGGCGATACCCGCAGAATTCAGCTGGTCCAGCGACACAATGACCCGCGGACCGAGGCGGAAGGGAGCACTGGCTCGATCAGGTTCATCGACAAGAGCTGCCACGATGGGAACCGCGGCCTCTCCCAGGGAAAACGACGAGCCGACCGCAAGGCCGGTGGACTCGAGGAAGTCCCTGTCGACGATAGCGCCCTCCGCAAGGGCGTCGTCGAGCGGGATCGCGGGATCGATGAGCGCCTCGCCGTAGAGTGGCCAGCTGCTATCGACGGCCCGCAAGTTCACCAGCAGCGGTTCGCCGTCCGGTGGTTGCGCCATGGCGAAGAGATCGGCCGACCGCGACAACGCACCTCGCGCTTCCAGCCACCGGATCTGTATGTCATCCGGCGATGTGAAGGTCGTGCGTAGTGCAATGTCGCCACCCAGAATGACACGCCCGTTCTCGCGCAGGCTCTCCACGAGACCGGCGCCGAAACTGCCAACACCCGCTATGGTCATGACCCCGAGTGCAAGGGCGAAGACGGCCAGAAGGAACCTCTTCCTGCCGCCCTTGAGATTTCGCCGGGCGATGGTCCAGGCCAGCGTCATCACCTCACCTCCCGGCAGGTGCCGTTCTCGATGGCCACGGCGCGCTGGCAGCGCCGCGCCAGGTCGTGATTGTGGGTGACCAGCATCAACGTGGCCCCGGCCTGCGCGACGACTTCGAACATCAGGTCCGTGACCGCCGAACCGGTCTCGGTGTCGAGATTGCCTGTCGGCTCGTCAGCCAGAAGCAGCGGCGGGCGGTTGACGAGGGCACGGGCAAGGGCCACGCGTTGCTGCTCGCCGCCCGAAAGTTCCACCGGCAGGTGCCCCGATCTCATCTCCAGCCCGGTTTCCGCAAGCACGCGCCGCGCCTTCGGGATGGCATCGGCGTCGCCGGCCAGCTCAAGGGGAAGGGCGACATTCTCGAGTGCCGTCATCGTGGCGATCAGGTGGAAGGACTGGAAGACGATGCCGATCGTCCGTCCGCGGAACTTCGCCAGCTCATCCTCGTCGAGCGCGGCAAGACTCTGACCGTCGATCTCGACTGTCCCGGATGTCGGCCGTTCCAGTCCTGCCGTCAGCGCCAGGAGGGAGGACTTGCCGGAACCCGACGGACCGATGACGGCGAGATGGCACCCCTCCTCGACGACAAGGGAGACATCCCGCAGGATGTTGACGGTGCCGGCGGCGCCGGTGAGCCTCAGATGAAGGCTGCTCAGACGGACAACAGGATCGGGCATCGCGGATGAAGGAGGTTGGCCGCATGGCGGTTCTGGTTGTGGGACTCCTGGCGAGTGTCCCCGCGGCAAGCGCCGAAATCCGCATACTGGCGCTCGGTGACAGCCTCACGGCAGGCTACGGTCTTCCCGCCGCCGACAGCTTCGTCGCCCGTCTTGGCGCCGCCCTGGACCTCGTGGAACACGACGTCAGGGTCATCGATGCCGGCGTTTCCGGCGACACCACCACCGGCGGGCTGGCACGCCTCGAATGGACTCTTGCCGGCGGCGTGGATGCGGCGATCGTGGCCCTCGGCTCCAACGACGCCTTGAGGGGCATCGATCCGGGCGTCAGCCGGGCCAATCTCGACCGGATCCTCTCGGTTCTCGGGCAAAGGAACATACCGGTGCTGCTGGCCGGCATGGTTGCGCCGCGCAATCTCGGCTCCGACTACGTCGCGGCCTTCGATGCCATCTATCCCGAACTCGCCGATCAGCATGGAGCCATTCTCTACCCGTTCTTCCTCGATGGTGTGGCCATGGTGCCGTCACTCAACCAGGATGACGGCATCCACCCCAACGCCCGGGGCGTGGAGGTGATTGTCGAGAGAATGGTGCCATATGTACTCCGGCTTCTCGAACGCGCAACCTCCGGGCCATGACGCCACCCCTCTTCATTGCCGTCGCCGTGCCGTCAACCATTGCCGCGAGACTGGCGGCACTGGGTGGCGGCATCCCTGGCGGACGCCAGGTGCCGGCGGAGAACATGCACATCACGCTGCGCTACCTGGGCGAGATCGACACCATGCTGGCCGACGAGATCTGCGAAGCTCTTTCCACCGTCAGCCATGCTCCGTTCACGCTGAAAGTGTCGGGCGTCGGCTTCTTCGGCAAGAGGCGCGACCCCCGCCTTCTCTACGCCGGCGTCAGTCCGCACGACGACCTGGTGATACTGCACCACAAGGTGGAAGGCCTGCTGCTGCAGCTGCGTCTCCCGCCGCGGGAACGCAAGTACCACCCGCACATCACCCTTGCCCGCCTCAAGAATGCCTCGGCGCAGCGAATCGGCGACTTTGTGGCCGCCAACAACCTCATCGAGTCACCGCCATTCGAGATCCGCTCCTTCAGCCTTCACGAGAGCCATCGGCGCAGCGACGGCTCCCACTACCGCATGATTCAGGAGTACGCGCTGGATTCATGACCCCAGGCAACCGTGTCGGTGGCATCCGGGCGCGGACCCCGGCAACCCTGGACTACCGCGACCAGCCGCCCATGATGAACCGTCCGGACGTCTGGCGTTGTTCTGTGGGCACCGAGCCATGGCGTCGGCCCACCAAGTCATGACGTGGCGTCGATCCCCGACGTTCCGGGAAGATCGAAGACACTGCACAACACCACTTGCTTCGAGCAGGACGGCCTTGCCCAGCGAGATGTCACCCTCACCGATTGTCGCTCTCGCCCTGGCGGCCTGGTCAGAATCGTCTCCGGTCAGGCATCTTAAAACGACATTGGGTTCAACGGCGCGCATGCCAACGCCGTGCTTCTTCCAGAATACCCGCCTCCATGTCGGCGAGGGATCCGGGGGAGACATCTCCGCCCAGGCACCCGAAGACATCCTCTGGTCGAGTCGCCGCAAACTCAGACGCAGGCCTGAGCAGCACGCCGTCAGCGGTGCTCTCGACCGTCAGGCGGGTTCCGGCGTGCCAGCGCAGCGCCTCGCGGACCGCCCTGGGCAAAGTAACCCGGCCCTTCGTCGAGACGGTGGTGGTGAGCTTGTCGAGTTCAGTCATGCCGATTTTCCTTGACCAATGTGACATTGAGCCGAGGGCAAGATGCAACCTGGAACGTGTCGTGTCAGGAGCAACGCTCCGGCACGCTGCGCCGGTTGTTGAAACAGCTTGTCGCGTCCGTCGGCACGATACACTGAAATCCGGCAGCAGGTGTTCTATGGGTGGTGGCCTGGCGATACCATGACCGGGACCAGCAACGCGTGAGCACGATGCCCGACATGCCGACCAATTCACCGATCGTTGCCGCCTGGCTTGAGAGAACCAAAGGTTCGCGCGATCTCGCCCGCGAGGCCGGCGGGATCTTTCCCAGTGGCATAACCCACGATTCCCGGTATCGGGAGCCCTACGGACTCTACGTCGACCACGCCCGGGGGAGCCGCAAGTGGGATGTCGACGGCAACGAGTACGTCGACTTCTTCGGTGGCCACGGCTCGCTCATCCTCGGACACGGCAACCCGGCTGTCATGGAAGCGGTGAGGCAGGCCGTTGGCGAGGGCACCCACTTCGGCGCCGGTCACAGGGCGGAAGTGCGCTGGGGCCGCATGGTCTGCGACCTTGTGCCCTCGGCGGAACGCGTGCGATTCGTCTCCTCGGGCACCGAGGCAACCCTGATGTGCCTGCGTCTCGCCCGCGCGTTCACCGGCCGGCGCAGGGTGCTGCGCTTCACCCATCACTTTCACGGCTGGCACGACCATGTCGCCTCGGCCCGGGTATCGAGCGGCGGTGACGTTGCGGCGGGCGTCGTTCCGGGAATCGAGGAGGATCTCCTCGTGGTCGAGGCCGGTGATCACGCCGCACTCAGAGAGGCGTTCCGCACCCACGACGACATCGCCGCCGCCATCATCGAGCCGACGGGCGCCACGTTCGGCAGGGTTCCGGTGGATCCGGACTTCATCCGGCTCCTGCGCGACGAGACAGAACGTCACGGCGCGCTCCTCATTCTCGATGAGGTCGTCACCGGATTCCGCGTCTCGCCGGGCGGTGCCCAGAAGACGTTCGGGATCGCTCCCGACCTCACAGCCCTGGCAAAGATCCTGGCGGGCGGTCTTCCCGGCGGCGCGGTGGCCGGACGCCGGGATGTCATGGAAATGCTCGATTTCGAGGCCACGCGCCGGGATGGCCGCATCAAGGTCGACCACTTCGGCACCTTCAACGCCAACCCTGTGTCGGCCGCAGCCGGCATCGCCGCCCTGGACCAGATCGCCGACGGCGCCATCTGCGAGCGCGCCAGCGCCAACGCAGCCGCGCTCCGCGACGGCATCAACCGCGTCATCAGCGAAGCCGGTATCCCCTGGGCCGCTTACGGAACCCACTCGTCCTTCCACATCTTTCTCAATCCCCGCCGCCTCGACGTGGCGCCGGGTTCCCTTGACGATTCCGGCGTGTCGCCCGATGACCTGCTGTACCTGCCCAAGCCGCTCGCCACGCGCTTCGATCTCGCCATGATGCTGGGCGGCGTCACCATGGGCGGCTCGCCCGGCGGTTACGTGTCGGGCGTCATGGATGGCGCCGATTTCGACGTGACGGTGGACGCAGTCCGCGATGCCATCCGCATGCTGCGCGCCGAGGACGCGCTGTGATCACCCGGCGCGCAGGCGGAACCGGATCGCCTTGCTCACCCGCCTGGGAAACAGGTTGAAACAGCGTCCGTCAGGCGCGGACATCATCGGGAAGGTCCCCGGGGTCAACGCAGTCGGCCGGCACCGTCACTCGCTCTCGAGGCGTTCCATGTCGTCGTCCGACAGTCCGAAGTGGTGGCCGATCTCGTGGATGATCGTGTTGTGCACGAGGTCCTCGAGGGAATCGTCGCCTTCGGCCCAGGCATCGAGGAGCGGGCGCCGGTAGAGATAGATGCGGTTGAGATCGTCCATCACGTCGTGGCCGGAGGCCTGGTCGAGGGAGATGCCCTGGTAGAGTCCAAGGAGACCGAATTCGCTGTCGATACCGAGGGAGTCCAGCACTTCGGCCTCGGGGAACTCGGTCACGAGAATGGCGATGCCCTTGACGCGGACCTTCAGAATCTCGGGAATCATGGCAATCGCATCGTCGGCAATCGCCGCGATCTCGTCGGCATCGGGAGGTGGGCCGAAACGTCGCGTCATGGGGCCCGGACAATAGCCTCTCTTGCCGAAGCGGCCAACTCGCCGGACAATCGGCGGGGGATCAGGACCACGGGGAACGTTCAATGGCCGACACGCTCTCTCAAGGCGCGCTCGACGAGGCGCTCGCCTCCCTTCCCGACTGGACCGTGGCCGAAGGCGGAGCCGCACTGGAACGGTCCTACCGCTTCGGTGACTTCATGACGGCATTCGGTTTCATGGGACGCGTCGCCGTCTACGCCGACGTCGTCGATCACCACCCCGAGTGGTTCAATGTCTACAGCCGTGTCGACGTCACCCTGACGAGCCACGATGCCGGCGGCATCACGCGCCGCGACATCGCGATGGCCCGCTTCATGGACCGTGCGGCCAGGAAGTCGGGAATGCCCGACCGCGAGACCGGCGGCATCTGATGAACGACGTTCTCTGGTCCCCTGGCGAGGAGCGCCGGGAGGCAACGGCCCTCAGGCAGTTCCGGCGCCTGGCCGAGGAGGCGAGCGGACGGGCATTTCCGGACTACGAGTCGCTGTGGCGCTGGTCCATCGAAGACCGTGCGTCCTTCTGGTCGCTCGTCTGGACATTCGCCGGCGTCAGGGCCTCCCGGACATGGGAGACGGTTCTCGAGAATGGCGATGCCATGCCCGGGGCCCGCTGGTTCGCCGGAGCCCGCCTCAACTATGCCGAGAACCTGCTCTGCAAACGCGACGACACCATGGCCATCGTGTGCCGCGGAGAGGGTGGCCGCAGGCGCGCCATGACCTTCGCGGAACTCCATGACGCGGTTGCGGCCATGAGCGCGTGGCTCGCCAGGCAGGGAGTCCGCCGCGGCGATCGTGTCGCGGGGTATCTCCCCAATCTGCCCGAGACCATCGTCGCCAAGCTGGCGACGGCCAGTCTGGGAGCGGTGTGGTCGTCCTCTTCGCCTGATTTCGGAACCAGGGGCGTCCTCGACCGCTTCGGCCAGATCGACCCCAAGGTGCTGATCACCGCCGACGGCTACATCTATGGCGGCCGCCACTTCGACAGCAGGCCCAGGGTAGCGGAGATTCTGGATGCCATGCCGGGCATCGGACATGTCGTCGTCATTCCCTGGGCGGACCAGGCCTGCGACACGGGGGGTCTGCGGGATGCCGTGACCTGGCAGGAGGTGATGGCAACATCCCATGACGGCATCGACTTCGAACAGGTGCCGTTCGATCACCCTCTCGCCATCCTCTATTCCTCCGGCACCACGGGCGTGCCGAAGTGCATCGTCCATGGTCATGGCGGCACCCTCCTCCAGCATCTCAAGGAACATCGGCTGCATTGCGACATTCGCCACGGAGACCGGCTGTTCTACTTCTCGACCTGCGGCTGGATGATGTGGAACTGGCAGGTGAGCGCCCTGGCATCGGGGGCCACCCTGGCGATCTACGAGGGCCATCCGGCATCGCCGGACGGCAACGTCCTGTGGGACTTTTGCCAGGAGGAGAGGTTCACCGCATTCGGCGCCTCGGCAAAGTACTTCGCGGCCATCGAGAAGGAGGGTATCCGGCCGGCCCGGAGCCACCATCTCGAGGATCTCCGCCTCGTTCTCTCCACGGGCTCGCCCCTGGCGCCAGGGAGCTTCGACTACATCTATCGCGACGTGAAGGAGGATGTTCAGCTGGCGTCGATCTCCGGCGGAACGGACATCATCTCCTGCTTCGTTCTCGGCAACCCCGAGGGCGCCGTGCGCCGCGGGGAAATCCAGGCGCGCGGTCTCGGCATGGCCGTCGACATCTTCGATGATCGCGGCAGCAGCCTGCCCGCCGGCCGGACAGGTGAACTCGTGTGCACGCGACCCTTCCCCTCCATGCCGGTGGGATTCTGGAACGACGACGACGGCAGCCTCTACCACCAGGCCTACTTCGACACCTTCGACAACGTCTGGCGGCACGGCGACTGGGCCGAGATCACGGCTGCCGGCGGCGCCGTCATTCACGGTCGTTCCGACACCGTGCTCAATCCCGGAGGCGTGCGCATCGGCACCGCCGAGATCTACCGCCAGGTGGACATCTTCGAGGAAATCCAGGAGAGCCTCGCCGTCGGCCAGGATGTCGCCGGCGATGTTCGCATCATTCTCTTCGTGGTCATGCAACCGGGCCATGAACTCGACGATGAGCTCGTTTCCAGGATTCGCATGCGGATCCGGACCCACGCGTCTCCCCGCCACACGCCGGCGCGGATCATCGCAGTGGCCGACATTCCGCGTACCCGGTCCAACAAGATCAGCGAGCTCGCCGTACGTCACGTCATTCACGGCCGGCCGGTGGCCAACACCGAAGCCCTTGCCAATCCCGAATCCCTGAGTCTCTTCGAAAACCTGGAAGCCCTGGAGGACTGAGTTTCGCCACACGTTCCCTTGCGGGATGTGACAGAGATGGGGCTGCCCCTCCTTGGGAGGTGGCAGGGGTGGGCGTGAATCGGCGGGATGATCTGTGCTATGGATTTGCGATGGCGACGACACCCACAACCACGACACGGGACGGAATGGCTGTCATGAACCTGAGTTCGCGCATCTTCTCATGCTGTCTGCTGGTTCTCGCACTCTTCATGCCGGGGCCTGACGCCGGAGCCGAGGAGCCGAAATCGCTGGGCACATTCCGGGACTGGTCGGCCTTCGGCTACACTGATGGCGACACGCTGATCTGCTTCATCGCCAGCCAGCCGACGAGGGCAGAAGGAAACTACACCCAGCGCGGCGACATCTGGATACTCGTCACGCATCGTTCGCCGGCGGGCGAACGGGATGTCGTCCAGGTCCGCACGGGCTACAACTACATGGAGAATGCGCCGGTCACGGTCACGATCGGCGACGAGACCTTTACCCTGTTCGGCGAGGGCGAGAGTGCCTGGGCATTCACCCGTCATGACGACAGGGACCTCGTGACCGCCATGAAGGCCGGTGTCCGCATGGTGATCGAGGGGCGCTCCTGGCGGGGCACCGTGACCACCGATACCTATTCGCTGCTGGGCTTCACGGCTGCCTACGATGTTATCAGCCAGACCTGCGCCGAATGACGGGTGACCGGGCGAATCTCATCGGACTGGACCGGGGCGAACTTGCTGACATCGTCGCCGGTCTCGGTGAGGCCCCGTTCCGCGTCAAGCAGCTCTGGCACTGGATCTATTGCCGCGGGGTCACGAATTTCGCGGACATGACCTCCCTTTCGGGAGCCTTGCGCGAGAAGTTCGCGGCGTCCTTCAGTCTCGACCGGCCCGAAGTGGTGCGCCACCAGAAGAGCACGGACGGGACCATGAAGTGGCTGCTCGGCATGGACCGGCGTCACCTCGTCGAGAGTGTCTACATCCCGCAGGACGACAGGGGTGCGCTCTGCATGTCGTCCCAGGTCGGCTGCACACTGACCTGCAGGTTCTGCCACACCGGGACGCAGCGTCTCGTGCGCAACCTGGAACCCGGAGAAATCGTCGGCCAGTTCATGCTCGCCCGCGACACCCTGGGCGAGTGGCCGGCTCCGCTGGACGGCAGACGTCTGCTCTCCAACATCGTCATGATGGGCATGGGGGAACCGCTTTACAACTTCGACAACGTCAAGACAGCCCTCACCATCATCATGGATCCGGAGGGCATTGCCTTGTCGCGCCGGCGCATCACGCTGTCGACCGCGGGCGTGGTGCCGATGATGAAGCGATGTGGCGAGGAGCTTGGCGTCGATCTTGCCGTCTCGCTCCATGCGGTCAACGACGATGTCCGCACCCGACTCGTCCCTCTCAACAGGAAGTATCCGATCGGCGAGCTTCTCGATGCCTGCCGCGCCTACCCCGGAGCCGGCAATGCACGGCGCATTACCTTCGAGTACGTCATGCTCAAGGATGTCAACGATTCGGATGCCGATGCCCGCGAACTGGTGCGCCTGCTCAAGGGAATCCCGGCCAAGGTCAACCTCATCCCGTTCAATGCCTGGCCCGGAGCCCCCTTCGAATGCTCTCCGGCCAGGCGGATTGCCTCATTCGCCGGCATTGTCAATGACGGCGGCTACTCCGCTCCTGTCCGCCGTCCACGCGGACGCGACATCATGGCCGCCTGCGGACAACTCAAGTCCGACACGGTCAAGATTCCCCGTAGCGCCATGACATCCGCCCCGCCCCCTGCCTTGTGAGGAACCGATGGACAAGCGACACAGCTGGCCCGACCACCACTGGAACTGGCCCATCACCATCAACCACAAGCACGGCGTGCGTTGTGGCTCGATGATCTGGTTGGGAGGCCAGGTCGATCTCACTCCCGAGGGAGTGGTCCGCAATCCCGGGGACATCGAAACCCAGACCGACAACGCGATGACCTATCTCGTCCGGGTCCTGGAGGATCTCGACTGCGTGCCGGAGGATCTCGTCACGCTTCTCATCTTCTACGTCAACGATGGTTCCCTCGACGAATCGGATGTGCTCGCCATGGTGGCGCGCCATCTCCCTGAGGACTGCCGTCTCACCGTCAATGCCGTTCCGGTTCCCTGGCTCGCCTACGAAGGCCTCATGATCGAGATCGAGGGTTATGCCATGCGCCGCGAGGACGGCACGCCGACAGGCAGGGACATCGCTCCGGGACGGTCCGGCTCTCCCCTCGCCGCACCCTGGGTGGAGGGGCTGCGGTCGGACAGCATGATCTTCGTATCGGCGCAGTATCCCCTGGGCGACGATGGCCGCGTCGCGGCAAGGGGCGACATCGTTGCCCAGACCAGGCTGGTCATGGAGCGCGCAGGGCACGTCCTCGGTCAATTCGGCGCCGGTTTCGACGACGCGGTCAAGATCAACCGATGGTATGCCGGCGGCTCCGGCATTGCCGACTTCGAGGCGGCAGCCCTCGCCTGCGCGGCACACTTCAATGAGCCGGGTCCAGCCGCTACCGGCGTCCCCATCCCGCGCCATGCCGATCACGATGTCCTCATCAAGATTTCCCTGGTCGCCATGCTTGGCGAGGATGGCGAACATCTCGAGCGCACCCACGTGTGGCCCGACAGCCTGTGGGACTGGCATGTGCATCTTCCCTACAAGCACGGGCTCAAGTGCCGGGACATGATCTTCCTTGGCGGCCAGGTCTCCCTCGACAGGGAGGGCACGGCGGTTCACCCGGACGACCTCTCGCGCCAGACACACCAGGCGATGGTCCATATCGGCACCATTCTCGAGGCTCTCGGGGCCGGCTACGACGACGTCTGCAAGGTGACGACGGTCTACAAGGGCGATTGCGGCGCCGAGGCGCTCAACGCCAACCTGCCCATCCGCTCGTCCTACTTCCACGATCCCGGCCCCGCCTCCACCGGCGTGCCACTTCCGGTTCTGGCCTACGATTCCATGGTGATCGAGATCGATGTCTTCGCCATGAAGCAGTCGTCATGAGCGATGTCAGGAAAGTCGTCCTCGCCTACTCCGGGGGACTTGACACATCGGTCATCCTGCGCTGGCTCCAGGACGCCTGGCAGTGCGAGGTGGTGACATTCACGGCGGACCTCGGACAGGGCGAGGATCTCGAGCCCGCCCGCGCCAAGGCGGCGATGATGGGCGTGAAGGAGATCTTCATCGAGGATCTGCGCGAGGAGTTTGCCGCGAACTTCGTGTGGCCGATGTTCCGGGCCAACGCCCTTTACGAGGGCGTCTACCTCCTCGGCACGGCGATAGCCCGGCCGCTCATCGCCATGCGCCAGATCGCGATCGCCCATGAGACGGGCGCCGATGCGGTGGCCCATGGCGCAACCGGCAAGGGCAATGACCAGGTCCGGTTCGAACTCGGCTACCAGGCGCTCGACCCCGATATCAGGGTCATCGCCCCGTGGCGCGAATGGGATCTTGGATCGCGGACGAAGCTGATCGCCTATGCCGAGAGCCGGCAGATCCCCATTCCCCGCGACAGCCGGGGTGAGGCTCCCTTCTCCGTCGACGCCAACCTCCTCCACATATCGGCCGAGGGAAAGGTCCTGGAGGATCCGGCGTCTGCGCCTCCCGACCACGTCTGGTCACGGACCGTCTCCCCGCAGGACGCTCCGGATGTTCCCACGGAAGTGGAGATCGCCTTCGAAAGGGGCGATGCCGTGGCCGTCGACGGCGAGGACCTGACACCGGCGAACCTGCTCGCCCGTCTCAACGAACTCGGCGGCGCCAACGGTATCGGCCGTGTCGACATGGTGGAGAACCGTTTCGTCGGGATGAAGAGTCGCGGTGTCTACGAGACACCGGGAGGCACCATCCTGATCGCCGCACACCGCGCCGTGGAGTCGCTGACCCTCGACAGGGGAGCTGCCCATCTCAAGGACGAGCTCATGCCGCGGTACGCGGAACTCATCTACAACGGCTTCTGGTTCTCGCCGGAACGCGAGATGCTCCAGGCGCTCATCGATCGCAGCCAGGAACATGTCTCCGGCACGGTGCGCCTGACGCTCTACAAGGGAAACGTCACCGTCACCGGACGCGCGTCACCGCACTCGCTCTACAGTCTGGCCCACGTCACCTTCGAGGAGGACGCCGTCTACAACCAGCGCGACGCCGAGGGATTCATCCGCCTCAATGCGTTGCGCCTCGCTCTCGCCAGCAAACGCCGCTGAACTTCAGCCTTCGGGCACCTCGACCCGGTTCTGCCGGCACGCTGCGTGAAGCGTGTTGACCAGCAGGCAGGCGATGGTCATCGGCCCGACACCCCCGGGGACCGGAGTGATGGCACCTGCGACCTCGACCGCTTCGGCGAAACAGACGTCGCCGACGAGTCGCGTCCTGCCGTCATCGCGGGCCAGGCGGTTGACGCCGACGTCGATGACCGTGGCCCCCGGCCTGATCCAGTCGCCGCGCACCATTTCGGGACGGCCGACAGCAGCCACCACGATATCGGCCCGGCGCACCACGTCCGGCAGGTCGCGGGTGCGCGAGTGGGCAATCGTCACCGTGCAGTGATCCTGGAGAAGCAGCTGCGCCAGGGGCTTGCCGACGATGTTCGAGCGGCCGACGATCACCGCATTGGCGCCTTTCAGGCCGTCAGTCCCGAGAGTCTGGCGCAACAGGATCTGGCAACCCAGCGGCGTGCATGGAACCATCGCCTCCTGGCCGGACGACAGGCGGCCGGTGTTGATGGCATGGAAACCGTCAACGTCCTTGAGAGGGTCGATGGCGTCGATGACCTGGTGTTCGTCGACCTGATCGGGCAACGGCAGCTGGACCAGAATCCCGTTGACCTCATCCGACGCATTGAGTTCAGCGACTCTTGCGAGCACCTCTTCGGCCGTCGAGGATGCCGGCATGCGGAACTCGAAACTCTCCATGCCCGCTTCGCGTGTCGCCTTGCCCTTGCTGCGGACATAGACCTCGCTGGCCGGATCCTCGCCGACGAGGACAACGGCAAGTCCGGGCTTCACCCCGGTGGCGGCCGTGAGCCGCGCCACCCGGGCCGCTACGTCCTGGCGCACCTCGAGCGCAATCGCCTTGCCGTCAATGATCGTTGCCTCACTCATGGTCAGCGTTTCGGCTCCCTGATTTCCACATCGCACCCATAGTGAACCGCGCGCCGCGCCGTCAAGGACCGATCGCCCGCGAACGGGCGGTCACGGGCTGACCGATGACGCCCACAGCCGGTGGCCTTCACCTTCTCGGCCGGCCAGATCCAAGATCTTGTCGGGGTCTGTGCGCTTGATCGCTGACATGTCCTGCGGTGCCCGGCGGATCCGCGGCTGGTTCGCCGAGCGCGCATGCAATCGCGGTCGAGGATGAGAGCGGGGAGGCCTGGCCGATGGATTGACGCCGCTACTCCAAGAGTTCCGTCTCGACGCGATCCGAAATCCGCTCGTAGAGTTCCGGGAGCACGGTTCCTGCGTTGGCATAGAAGACCTGTGTGAATGTTCCGGACTTCAGCATCGCTCGCGCGCCGGCATCCGTATCGAGCAAACTCTTGAGCGCCTGGATCTCATCCAGTTCGAAGGTCTGTGTCGCAGCGGTGATCATGAGCGCTTCCAGCTTCGGACGTATTCGTGCCACCTCCTCCGCGATGATGATGATGAGCGCTTCAAGCGCGTCGTCGCCAAGCGCTCCTTCAACGCCCTGGATCTGGGGGGCAACTAAGGAACGCATGGTCTCCTCGGACAGGATCTCGTCCAGCATCTGCTGCATGACCGGGTGCTGGATGTAGGCTTCGGAAACCGCTCTCAGGTCCGTTTCATCGTCTGCGGATGCCGGCTTCGCGAAGCTCAACAGCAGCATGGCCACCAGGAAAGTTGCTCGAAGCATGACAGGTGCTCGCTTCCGGATTGAAGGTGTCATGGCCAACGAACTGGTCCTTCTCTAACCATAGGCCTTGTCTCGCGGTCCGCGCGATCGAAACTCGCAGCCGAACCCCCGGGGCACATTCACGGCCGACACGACCGGTTGCTGAAGCTCCGGCAGTCCGGACAACGCCGGATCCGAACGTTCGCGGACACCCGTCGGCGTCCTTGACGCCGCGTGCACGGATCCGTCGCCTCGCTAGCGGAACGAGACCGCCATCTCGGCCAGCAAGCGGCGCGCGAAGGCGACCAGGACAAGGGCGATCAGCGGTGAGAGATCGATACCGCCAAGATCGCCGAACAGGCGGCGCAGGACCTGCCGTATGGGAGCCAGGACCGGCTCGGTGACTTGCCACAGGAAACGGCCGACCTGGCTGACGATTGGCTGGCGGGCGTTGATGACGTTGAAGGCGGCCAGCCAGCTCAGGATGACGTGCAGGATGAGAATCCAGAAGTAGATGCTGAGAAGGGAATCGGCAAGCCAGAAGATGGACTGCATGGAACCGGCCTCTCCCTTGTCAACCGAAGCGGGCGAGAAGATTCGCCAGACGCTTCATGCCCTTGCCGAAGACGCGCGGGGTATAGAAGGAACCCGCTGCCCGCTTGCTGATTTCGCCCAGCGTCGGGTAGGGCGCGATCATCCCCGCCACGGCGCCGATCTTCAAGCCCGATCCGATCGCCAGCACCCAGGGCGCAATCAGTTCCCCTGCATGAGCGGCAACGATGGTCGTTCCCAGGATCCGGCCCCGCGGCGTGGTCACGACCTTGATGAGGCCCCTGGTCCTGCGTTCGGCGATAGCGCGGTCATTCTCGGCACAGGGGAACCTCAGGACGGTGACCTTCCCGTGCCGCTTGCGTGCCGCCTCTTCCGCCAGGCCGACATGGGCCAGTTCCGGATCCGTGTAGGTGACCCACGGGAAGGCGTCGAGCTTCACCTTCGCCGGAAGGCGCAGCAGGGCATTCCTGATGACGATGCCTGCGTGATAGCTGGCCAGATGGGTGAACTGGAACCCTCCCGCACAGTCGCCGATGGCAAAGACACGCCGGTTGGTGGTGCGCAATCGGCGATCCACCCGGATGCCGCTCCGGTCATGTGCGATACCGGCTGCATCGAGGCCGAGATCGGCGATGCTGGGGCGGCGTCCGGCCGCCACCAGGAGATGGGTGCCTTCGAAGACGAGGACCTCGTCGTTCCGGTTGCAGGACACGGTGATTCTGCCGGCCTCTCCCGACACCTCCCGGATGGCGACGTGCTCGACGATCTCGATGCCGTCGTCCGTCATGCTCTCCTTCACGACAGCGGTGAGTTCGGGATCGTCGTGGGGCAGCAAGGGCCCCATGTCGAGGACCGTCACGCGGCTGCCCAGGCGGCGATGGGCTTGGGCCATCTCGGAACCGATCGGACCGCCGCCGATGACGATCAGGTGCTCAGGCAGCACCTGATTGTCGAACAGCGTCTCGTTGGTGAACACCGGCACGGAATCGAGACCGGGGATGGGAGGAATGACTGCCCTGGATCCCGTTGCGATGACGAAACGGCGGGCGCGGATCGTCCGTCCTGCCACCTCCACGGACCCTGGTGAGACAAACCGGGCGTGACCGGTGACGACATCGACGCCGAAACTCTGGTAGCGCTCCACGGAATCGTTGGGCTCGATGGTGGCGATGACGTCGCGCACGTGCCGGTTGACCGCCGCGAAGTCGATCTCCGGTTCATGGGGCGCGATCCCGAAGGGCCTGGGGTGGCGCATCGCTTGGGCGGCCTTGCCGGCCGCCAGCAGGGCCTTCGACGGCACACAGCCGAAGTTGAGGCAGTCGCCGCCCATCCGCTCGCCCTCGATGAGCACCGTTGTGCGTCCCATGTGGGATGCGGCGTAGGCGGTGACGAGTCCTCCCGATCCGGCCCCGATGACACAGATGTCGACGTTGTCGCCGCCCTTCGTCATCTGGAATCCTGTCGCCGGGCCCTGATCTTCCTGACCACCACGGGCGCCAGGGCGATCACGGCCAGACCGGCCAGGCCGACGACGATCTCGGTCGACACGGCGTTCTCCAGGGAGAACTCGGCCCCGGTCTCGAACACTTCGCCCAGTCCGTCACCGATCACGTTGTAGACCGCGGTGCCGGGAATGATGCCGATGAAGGTCGTCAGCACGTACATGCCGGTTCTCACACCGAGAAAGGCCGGCAGGAGATTGACCACCCAGAACGGGAAGACGGGCAGCAGCCTGAGAAAGAGGAGGTAGTTGAACTCGCCATCGCGAAATCCCTCCTCCATGCGGCCGGCAAACGGCTTGACGCGCTCCCACAGGGCCTCGCCGACGGATGTGCGGGCCACGAGAAACACCACCGTGGCACCCGCCGTCGCGCCGACAACGGTGAGGATGGTCCCGAGAATCCAGCCGAAGAGAAAACCGCCGAACAGGGTGACCAGCGAGGCAGCGGGAAGCGAGATGCCTGTCAGGAATGCGTAGGCAAGGACATAAACCACCACCGCCAGCACCAGGTTGCCTTCCACGAAGGCGCTCAGTTCGGCGTGATGCGCCTTCAGGGTCTCGAAGCTGATCTGCTTGTGAAGGCCGCTGGCGAAGAGCGCAATCAGCAGTGCCGCCACCACCAGAACCGGGAGCAGCCGCTTGAGCCGCCGCACTGTCGTTGATTGCTGGACCATCACGCGCCATCCCGCCTCAGCCATCGGCACGACACACTAGCGGCATGACAGGTGGGAGGAAATGTCGTCGTTGACTTCGAGAGACCCCTCACCTATACAGCACCGCCGCTCGCACCCCCTCCGGTGCGCGGCCGATGCCTGGAGTCCCGACGGTGAAACGCACATTCCAGCCCAGCCGCATTGTCCGGAAACGACGCCATGGATTTCGTGCACGCATGAAGTCCGTTGGCGGACGTGCCGTACTCGCGCGCCGGCGTGCGAAAGGCCGCAAGCGCCTGTCAGCCTGACTTCATGTCTGTCGATGTCGTGCGCCTCAGACGGAGAAGCGACTATCTTCGCGTGGCGGCAACGCGACTGAAGGCGGTCACTCCGGGAATCATCGTCCAGGCAGCGCCACGGGAAGACGATGCAATCGGTATCGGAATCACGGCGAGCCGCCGGGTCGGCAACGCCGTCCGGCGCAACCGGGCGCGGCGCCGGCTGAACGCACTCGCTCCGCCGATTCTCGCCCGGTCCGGCCACAGGTCGACCGACTATGTCCTGATTGCCCGACCTGAAACCGTCCATCGCCCCTTCGCCCGTCTCGTTGGCGACCTCGAGAAGGCGCTCGTCCGCCTCGGGAACACCGCGCCACGGTCATGAGACGCGCCGCTTCATCCGTGCTTCAGGCCTTCATCCTGATCTACCGGTATGGCATATCGTCCTGGACACCAGCTTCGTGCCGCTATCTGCCGACCTGTTCGGCCTATGCCAGCGAAGCAATCCGCCGGCACGGCCCATTGACGGGCACCTGGCTGGCGCTCCGCCGCATCGCCCGGTGCCACCCCCTGGCCGGCAGCGGCTACGACCCGGTTCCCGAGAGAGCGAACGAGCGATGATGCCCCAGGAACAGAGGAACGTGTGGCTGGCCACGGCAATCATCCTCCTGATGTTCATTGCCTGGCAGTTCTTCTACGAACTCCCGAGAATCCAGCGGGAACAGGAGACCCTCGCCCGCCAGCAGGAACTTGCCGCCACCGAGGACGATTCCACCCTGCCCCAGGTCTCCACATCCACGATCGGCGGGGAGGAGCCCGTCGTCCGGGAGTTCACCCGCGCGGAGGCTCTCGCGGAATCGCCCCGCATTGCCATCCGGACGCCGAGTCTGAGCGGCTCCATCGCCCTCATTGGCGGGCGCATCGACGATCTCACGCTCCTCCATTACCGCACGGCGGTCGAACCGGACTCGCCGGACGTCATCCTCTTGTCCCCGGTGGGGGGGCCGTCCTCCTACTTCACCGAGTTCGGCTGGCTCGACGGGGGCTCCGGAGCGACCCTGCCTGATTCGACCACCAGGTGGCAGGCCGGCGACGGCGCGCTGACACCCGAGACACCTGTCACCCTCTACTGGGACAATGGCGAGGGCCTGGTCTTCGAACGCACCTTCGCGATCGACGAGCAGTCCATGTTCACGGTGACCCAGAGTGTCACCAACCAGGGTGGGAACACCGTCTCCCTACTCCCCTATGGCCGGATCAAGCGATACGGCACACCACCAACGCTGGGATTCTACATCCTGCACGAGGGACTGATCGGAGTCCTCAACGAGACCCTCGAGGAAGTCGACTACGACGATCTCTCGGACCCCGACGATTCACCGGAAATCTCGTACGACAGCCCCAACGGATGGCTCGGCATCACCGACAAGTACTGGCTCGTGGCGTTGATACCCGACCAGAGCGATCCGTTCCGCGGCCGCTTCCTGCATCACCTCCAGGGAGGAACCACGGACACCTACCAGGCGGACTTCTATCGCAGCGCGCTCAGCGTGGCGCCGGGCGCGACGGTCACCGCCGAGGACCGCCTGTTCGCAGGCGCCAAGGTCGTGACCGAACTCGACGACTATGCCGAGGCCTTCAACATTCCTCTCTTCGACCGGGCGGTGGACTTCGGCTGGTTCTACTTCCTCACGAAGCCCATTTTCTTCGTCCTGCTGTGGCTCAAGGACTCGATCGGGAACTTCGGTCTCGCCATCCTGGCGCTCACCGTCAGCATCAAGATCATCTTCTTCCCCCTTGCCAACAAGTCCTACAGGTCGATGAGCAAGATGCGCAAGCTGGCGCCGAAGATGAAGGAGCTGCGCGAGCGTTTCGGCGACGACAAGCAGAAGATGCAGCAGGAGCTGATGGCGCTGTACCGCCAGGAGAAGGTCAACCCGGCTTCGGGCTGCCTGCCGATCCTGGTGCAGATTCCGGTCTTCTTCGCTCTCTACAAGGTGCTGTTCGTCACCATCGAGATGCGGCACGCACCGTTCTACGGCTGGATCGAGGACCTCTCCGAGCCCGATCCGATCGTGATCTGGAACATCTTCGGACTGCTTCCCTTCGATCCCGCGGTCTTCCTGCCGCCCTTCCTGATGATCGGCGCCTGGCCACTCCTGATGTCGTCGACCATGTGGCTGCAGCAGAGGATCAGTCCACAGCCTCCGGATCCCACCCAGGCCAAGATCTTCATGTTCCTGCCGCTGATTTTCCTGTTCATCTTCGCCACCTTCCCGGCCGGGCTGGTGATCTACTGGACGTGGAACAACCTGCTCTCCATCGCCCAGCAGTGGTTCATCATGAAACGGGAGGGCGTCGACTAGGCCCCACTGCCGTCATCTGGAGAAACGATGTCGGATGATCTCGTCACCATGAGCGCGGCGGCCCTGGTCTCGGGCTACCGCGCCAGGCGCTTCACGCCTGTGGACGTGCTCGACGCCACGCTCGACCGCATCGAGGAGCTTGAGCCTCGCCTCAATGCCTGGCAGCTGGTGGACGCCCGGGCCGCCAGGCGTGATGCCCGGGCCTCGGCAAGGCGATGGGCGGCAGGCGGGCCCGCAGGTCATCTCGACGGCGTCCCGGTTGCCATCAAGGATGTCACCGAAACCCGGGGCTGGCCGACGCTCAACGGCTCCCTTGCCATGTCTCCCGAAGGGCCGTGGCCCGACGATGCGATCGTGGTGGAGCGCCTGCGGGCTCACGGGGCCGTCCTCGTCGGCAAGACCACGACGCCCGAGTTCGCCTGGAAGGGAACCACCGACAGCAGGCTTCACGGCATTACCCGCAACCCCTGGAATCCGGACTGGACCACCTGTGGCTCAAGCGGTGGCTCGGCGGCGGCCGTCGCGTCCGGCATGGTTGCCATCGCCACGGGAACCGATTCCGGAGGTTCCATCCGAGGACCGGCCAGTTTCTGCGGCGTGGTCGGGTTCAAGCCCAGTTTCGGCAGGGTTCCCGTATGGCCGGCGAGCCCGATGATGACCCTTGAACACATCGGCCCGATCACCCGCACGGTCGACGACGCAGCCCTGGCGCTGGCGGTGATGGCGGGTCACGACCCGCGCGACGGCTACGCGCTCACCGGGCCGGCGCCAGACGTCCTCTCGGGACTGAGGCGCGGTGTCGCCGGCATGCGCATCGCCTGGTCGGCCGATCTCGGCTTCGCCACCGTCGATCCCGTGGTGAGGCGCATTGCCGGACGGGCCGCCCGCGAGGTGTTCACCGCGCTCGGAGCCAGGGTCGCCCGTGTCAGAGCCGACATCGGCGATCCGTCACGGATGGCCGACGTTCTCTCCGATTCCCTTGCCGCCGCCCTGACAAGGCGCCTTGCGCCCCGGACTCCCGACGAGCCCGTGCTCCTTGCCGCGGCCGAACGCGGCAACCGCCTGAGCGCCCTCGATCTCCTCGAGGCCGAGGCCGGGCGCCGCGAAATCACCTGCCGTCTCGAGGCGCTCATGAGCCGTTACGATCTCCTCGTCCTGCCCACCCTGGGAGCGACACCCTTCGCCGCCGAACGCTCGGCGCCCGAGGGATGGGAGACCTCGCAGCGCCAGAGCGGGGCCGGATGGATGGCGACCACGTTTCCCTTCGATCTCACCGGACAGCCCGCCATCTCCCTTCCCTGCGGCTTCACCAAGGGCGGCGCCCCGGTGGGCCTGCAGATCGTCGGGCCACGCGGCGGGGATGCCCTGGTGCTGCGCGCCGCGAGGGCCTTCGAAGAGGCCTCACCCTTCACCGGCAGGCGACCGCCTACCAAGTGATCCGGATCGGGCTCAAGTACCCGCCTGAGGCTTGTGGAGCGCGGCGCCAGGACGCGTTCGTCGCGGAACTACAATCCCTCGATCACGCCGCACGCAATGCGGCCACCAGCGCCACCGATGGGCTGGGTCATGTGGTCGTCCGGGTTTTCGTGGATGATGACGGCCGAGCCGTCCGCATCGAGCAATGCGGGCAGATCGGCGCCCTTCAGCGACACGCGCGTGGTGAAGAACTCGGCCCGCGCGGAGCCGTCCGCCGCCACATAGAGATTGGGCAGATCCCCATTGTCGCCGCCTCCAGGGTTGAGCAGGCCGTGCGCGACGCCCTCGGGATTGATGTGGCCTCCGGAAGCCTTGAAGTCGGGGGAGCAGGAACCCACGGCATGGAGATGGATGCCATGACCACCAGGCGGCAATCCCGTGACGTCAACCGACACCAGCACACCTCCAGGAGCCTGCTCGAACGTGACCTTGCCGATCGTCGCTCCCTCTGTATCAGCGATTCGGGCCTCAGCCATGTCGGCCGCCGAAGCGCCGGAAACCATGGCCACAAAGACGAGGGCGCCGATCACCCGGTGAAACAGTCGCACATGCATGATCCCGGTCCTCCCGAAGTTGGCGATTCCGTCCGGTTATGCCCCCTCAACGACCGTCCGACAAGGACCGTTCACCGGCGGCAAGGCCCGTGACACGCACGCAGGCATGATGTCCGGGCCCTGCCAATCCGGCGACGGAGTCCGCGCCACGGCATCACTGCGCAGAGACTGTCTCTGCGAACCGGCATTCGATCATGGCCAGGCTCTGCCGGGACCTCCTCACCCGGAAACCAGGCAGTCCCTGAACGATGCTGCCATGCGATGCAGAAGGGTGAAGTACATGTCGGGTCCTTCCTCGATTTCCGCACCGATGGGATCGACCGTCCCGACGCGTACGTCCGTACCCTCGATCAGGGTGTCGACGAAGCGCTGGTTGATCCCGGGCTCGCTGAACACGCAGACAACGCCAAGGTCGATGATCTTGTCACGCAGTTCGCGAACCCTCTTGACCCCCGGCGACGTGCCGGCGTGAACCACCGCCGAGCCCGCTGCCGTGAGGCCGAACTGGTCCTCGAAGTACCTGTATCCATCGTGGAAAACGAGGAATGGAACGCCGCGAGCGGGCTCGAGGTCAGCGGCAATGCCATCTGTCGCACCATCGAGGCGTTCGAGGAGCGACACGAGGTTGGTGAAGTAAGCCGGGGCATTGGAGGGATCGGATTCCGCCAACACAGCCGCCATTTTGCGGGCCATCGCCCGGCCGTTCATCGGATCAAGCCAGACGTGCAGGTCGATCGCACCGTCATCGTGACCGGCATGGGCATCCTCATGGGCGTGGTCGTCATGACCCGCGTGATCCTCCTCGTCGGCGTGGTCATCGTCATGTCCGGCGCCATGCGCATGATCATCATGGTCGTCCTCATGGGCGTGGTCGTCGTGACCCGCATGCTCCTCTTCGTCGGCATGGTCGTCTTCGTGACCGGCGCCATGAGCGTGGTCGTCATGGTCGTCCTCATGGGCATCGTGGTCATGACCCGCGTGTTCTTCCTCGTCGTCATGGTCGTCTTCGTGGCCGGCGCCATGCCCATGGTCATGGTGCGAATCCTCCTCGAACGTGCCTCCCGAGCGGAGAGGCTTGAGGATCAGGCCCGGAGCCTCTGCCAGCCGAACCACGCGCGCCGCAGCGGCAAGCGACTCGATTGGTCCGACGAGGGGTGTTTCGAGTCCGTCGGCGATGAGAAAGATGACATCCGCCTCCTGAAGCGCCGCAGCGGCCGATGGACGGATCGTGAAGGCGTGTGGCGAGGCCCCGCGTATGACCAGAAAGGGCTCACCAACGCCAGCCATGATGGCGCTTGCGAGGGAATGCACCGGCTTGATGGAGGTGACGACATGAAGCTCGGAGTCGGCCGATGCCGGGCCGTTGAACAACAGGAATGTGGCAGCAAGCAACAGGGGAATCCGCCTGAAGGTCATCCCGCATCTCCTCGAATCACTGCGGTTCAGGATACCGTATCAGGTGCGTGAAGCGACCCCTGGCCGTCGCTTGTCGGCTCAATGCTCTTGCGCAGGCCATGGCCGTGTGCCTTGAATCGATCACCATGTTCCGACCTTCGCCATCCGACAGACCGGGGTGTCTTGTTGAAGCCACCGATCTGGGCGTCAAGCGCGGAGACCGATGGATCCTCCGGCACGTCGACCTGACGGTCTCGCGCGGCGAACTTGTCTTCGTGATCGGCGCCAATGGCGCCGGCAAGACAACCTGCGTGAAGGCCCTCCTCGGTCTGATCACCATCGACGAAGGCACCATCAAGCGGGCTGCGGGACTGGAAATCGGCTATGTCCCGCAACGCCTGGTGGTGGACCCGACGCTGCCACTGACCCTGCGTCGCATGATGACGCTCACCGGTCGATTCGCGGCACGCGACATCGATGCCGCATTAGCCGCCGTGGGTCTGGAACGGCTTGGCGATCCTCCGGTTGCCAATCTCTCGGGCGGCGAGTTCCAGCGCATGCTGCTGGCGCGCTCCCTGATACACCAGCCGGATCTTCTGGTCCTCGACGAGCCGGGCCAGGGCGTCGACATCGCCGGAGCGGATGTCTTCGATGACCTGATCCATGGCATTCGCTGCGAGTTCGGATGCGGTGTCGTCATGATCTCTCACGACCTCCGGCAGACCATGGGAACAGGGGACGACGTGGTCGTCCTGGTGCCTCGTGAACACGACACCTCCGCCGGCAACGGCGCCGGAGAAGGATGAGTCATGCTGGATGACTTCTTCGTGCGCGCTCTCGTTGCCGGCATGGGGCTGGCACTCGTCACCGGACCCATGGGATGCTTCATCGTGTGGCGCCGTCTCGCCTATTTCGGCGAGACCATTGCCCACTCGGCCCTGCTCGGCGTGGCCATTGCCATCCTCGCGGACGCTCACCTGGTCATCGGCGTCTTCGCCATGGCCTCATTGGTGGTCGTGACCATGTTCTATCTTGAACGGCTCGACAGGATGCCGGTGGACACACTGCTTGGCATTCTCTCCCACAGCGGTCTTGCCCTTGGTCTTGTCGTCCTCTCCTTTCTTCCGCCCATGCGGCTTGACCTGCACGGCCTGCTGTTCGGCGACATTCTCGCCGTCTCGCGCGATGACATTGCATTGATCTGGATCGGAGGCGCAGCAGCGCTGGGGCTCCTGTGGTGGATCTGGCGACCGTTGCTGGCGGCGACGGTGAATGCCGACCTCGCGACGGTCGCCGGATTGCGCCCCGAACGGGCCCGCCTGGTGTTCGGCATGCTGCTGGCGGCAGTGATTGCCGCCGCCATCGAGATCGTCGGTGTGCTGCTGATCGTCGCCCTGCTGATCATCCCTGCCGCCACGGTCCGGCGCCTTTCCAGGACTCCTGAAATCATGGCAGGGCTGGCGGCACTCGCCGGTGTCGCCGCGGTGATCGGGGGACTCATGTCATCGGCACGGCTGGACACACCGACAGGCCCCTCGATTGTCGTTGCCGCCCTCGCTCTCTTTGCACTCACCCGCATCGGCTTCCTGGGACCTAGAAGGGATCCCTGAGCGGGCGAAAGGGTGTCGGTGCCGTGGAACAAGCGGTCCGGAGTCCTGGCGGATGGAATCGAGCGTGCGGCTGTGATGCCGGGGCCTGCCTGTGGTGGACGCCGACGGGGGCGGACAATAGTGTGCAGGCCGGCACCGGGGCCCGCACACGCTGGCGCGGCCGGGATTGACGTCGCATGAACCTTGAACCGAGTGCGGAACAGATGGCCTTGTTCGACGTGGCCCGGGCCTTCGCGCGCGACCGCCTGGCGCCCGTGGCCCGGGATCTCGAGGACGCCGGGACGATACCGCGGTCCCTGCTCCGCGAAGCCGGCGAACTGGGCCTGGGAGGCCTCTTTGTCGCGGGGGAATTCGGGGGCGCCGACCTTTCCAGGCTCGACGGCACCTTCGTCTTCGAGGCCCTGGGTGCGGGGTGCCCCTCGATCGCGGCCTACATCTCCATTCACAACATGTGTGCGGCCATGATCGACCGCTACGGTTCGCCGGACCAGCGCGCGCGATGGCTCCCGGGACTGGTGGCGATGGATCTCGTCGCCGCCTACTGCCTGACCGAACCCGGCAGCGGATCCGATGCCGCCGCCCTTGTCACAAGTGCCCGCGGTGACGGCGAATCTTACGTGCTCGACGGCACCAAGAGCTTCATCTCCGGCGCCGGACTTGCCGACCTCTACCTCGTCATGGCGCGCACCGGGAATGAGGGTCCGCGAGGCATCTCCTGCATCGCTGTCGAGGCCGGCACCCCCGGCCTTGGTTTCGGCGCGCCGGAAGACAAGATGGGATGGCGGGCACAGCCCACGGCCGACGTGATCATGGACGGATGCCGCGTCGCGGCCGGCAACCTCGTGGGCGAGGCCGGCGCCGGCTTTCGCCAGGCCATGGCGGGGCTCGATGGCGGCCGTCTCAACCTCGCCGCCGTCTCACTCGGCGCGGCCCAGGAAGCCCTCGACCGCAGTGTCGCCTACATGAGCGAGCGCCGCGCCTTCGGCGCCACCCTCGATCAGTTCCAGGCCCTGCGGTTCCGGCTGGCCGACATGGCGACGGAACTCGAGGCATCGCGCGCCCTGTTGCGCCAGGCCGCGTGGAAGCTCGATCACGGCGCCGGCGATGCCACGGTGCAGTGCGCCATGGCGAAGCGCTTCGTCACCGACACGGCATTCCGCGTGGCCAACGACGCCCTGCAGCTCCACGGAGGCTACGGCTATCTCGCGGACTACGGCATCGAGAAGATCGTGCGCGATCTCCGGGTGCACCAGATACTCGAGGGAACCAACGAGATCATGCGCCTCATCATCAGCCGCGCGCTGACCGGTCCGCGTGCGTGACGGGGGGCCTCCAGAGATGGTGTTCCTTGCGACGCTGGATCACGAATTCCGCCCAACCGTGTCGTACAAGGGAGGAGATCCCGGATTTCTGAAGTCAACCAATTCACATGACGCTTTTTCGTGCAGGTGCTGCCGGAAGTCACCGGGTTGTTGCCTGCTTCGGGGCGGATCAGGGCACGTTGCCGGAAAGACCCGCTGCTTTCGTCTCGATCGTCGGAATCCAGCGCACGCCTGGGCTGGTCCCCTTCGACCCGGTGCATCGGGCAGCAGCGGCTCGGCCCCGAACGTACGGTCTGCCAGACCGTCGGCGGCGGCGGGGAGCCTCCGAGGGCTGGTCGTCACCGCGTCGATACGACAGGGTAGGGGCCATGAGATTCGGCTTGTTTCACATTCCCCACGACCTGACCGGGAAGCGCAGCTACAGCGAGATCGTCGCCGAGATGCGCGAACTCGCGGCGGCCTGCGATCGGGGTGGCTTCGACGTCTTCTGGCTTGCCGAGCATCATTTCAGCGTCTGGGGACGCGAATTGTGCCCCAATCCCATTCTCCTGGCATCGGATCTTGCGGCGCGTACCGAACGGCTGCGGGTCGGGCTGGCGGCCGTGATCATCACGTTCTGGCACCCTCTGCGACTCGCCGAGGACATCGCCACCCTCGACCACCTTGCTGGCGGCCGCCTCGAGGTCGGCCTGGGTCGTGGCAACTACGGGCTCGAGGCGAGCAATCTCAACCCTCTTGCCGATCCCAATAATCCGCGGGAGAACTTCAACGTCTTCAATGAGACACTCCAGATCCTCAGGAAGGCGCTGAGCGAGGAGCGTTTCTCTCACACCGGCGACTTTTATCGCTATCCAGCCCCTGGCTTTCGCGCCGACAGGGCGCATACGGTGGACGACCCGCGCTTCGTCGATCCGGCGACTGGCGAGCTCGCCAAGATCACAACGTTGCCCCATCCCCTCCAGAAGCCGCACCCGCCGCTCTGGGTGGTGGTGAACTCGGATCTCTCGATCCGGCACGCCGCCGAAAACGACTGCGGCATCATCATGTGGCGCCCTCCGAACGCCATGCTGCGGCAGCGTGTCGATCTCTACCGCACCACCTGGCGGCCGTCGCCGGGCACATCGGGCGGCAGCTTTGGACCGCGCACCGCGGTGATGCGCGACACGTTCGTGGCCGAGAGCGAGAACGAAGCGCGCGAGATTGCCGGTGAGGCCGTGATGGGCGCGCTCAACTTCAGCAATTGGCGTGGACCGTCCATCTATCTCGCGCCCGGTGAGGAGCTGTCGCCAGCTCTTCGCAAGGAGCTCGAAACGGAACTGACATTCGACTTTGTCAAGGAGCGGTCGCTTCTCTTCGGTTCGCCCGACGATGTCGTCGACAGGCTGCTGGCTCTCCACCGCGAGTCCGGGATTGACCAGGTCTCGTTCAAGACCGGCTGGCCGGGCCTCGACCACCGGCACACGCTGCGTTCCGTCGAGCGCTTGCGCGACGACGTGCTGCCTCGCGTGAACTCCACAATTGCGGCCGAACGTTGCCCGGCGGCACGCTGACACGGGACTGATGTTCCGCGAACGCGGCTCGGTTCGCTGGTCAATCGCGGACGGCCATCCCGTCGGTGTGCTCGAGTGACGTTCACGCAGGCGCGCCGACGTGACAGGATGAAGCGGTCGAGAGACGATTGGTCCTGCGGAGCGATCCTGTGAGGGGAGGGAGTCATGCCATGGTTTGCCAACGGCCGGTTCCTGGATGTCGAGCAGTCCGCCTGGCGGGACGGCGCGCTGCTGGTCCGGGATGGCCGCATCGTTGCCCTTGAGAGTGCGCCCCGCGAGGGAGAGCCGGGCGGCATCGTCGATCTTCGGGGTGCTTATGTCCTTCCCGGACTGATCGACTGTCACGTGCACCTCACCCTCAATCCCGACGCGATCATGCCCGAGGACTTTCGTGCCCGCATGCCAGACGAGATCCGCCGGGATACGAGAACTGCGGCCCGCGCCACGCTTCTGGGCGGCGTCACCACCGTGCGCGACTGCGGAGGCTGGGACTACATCGAGATGGCTGTTCGCGAGGAGATTGCGGCGGGGCGGGGCGTCGGCCCGCGCATGTTCCTTTCGGGCAAGCTGATCTGGTGCGAGTCGCCGGGCGCACGCGACTACCCGGAAAGCGCCGAGATTCCCGTCGGTCCCGACGGCCTGCGAACGGCCTGCGCGCGTCAGCTCGATCGCGGGGCCGATTTCATCAAGGTGATGGCGACCGGCATGACTCTGTCGGATGGGGATGAGGATCCGCACGCCTGCAACTTCTCGGTCGACGAGCTTGGCACGATTGTCGGCTTTGCGCGGGACCGGCACGTGAAGGTCGCCTGCCATGCCGAGGGCCTCGACGGCATCCGCAACGTTGTGGCGGCCGGTGCCGACAGCGTCGAGCACGGAACCTTCGCCGACGAGGCCGCGCTCGACGCGATGGCTGGCGCGGGCATATTTCTGGTGCCGACCTGCATGGTGATGTCGGGTTATCTCGATGATCCGGCCCTGCGCGCCAAGGCGCCGCCGTCGATCGTCAGGCGCTTTGAAGCCATCAAGCCGCGCCATAGCCGTGTCGTGGCCAAGGCCTTCGAGAAAGGTGTGCCGATCGCCATGGGAACTGATGCCGGCGCACCGGGTGTCCACCATGGTGCCAATCCGCAGGAGATCGGTCGCATGGTACGCGACTGCGGCATGACACCCGCGGCCGCGATCCGGGCGGCGACGCTCGACGCCGCCCGCCTGCTCGGCCAGGCCGGCGAACTGGGGACCCTGGCGCCCGGTGCCCACGCCGACCTCGTCGGCGTCACCGACGATCCCCTTGTTGATCCCGCCGCACTTGAATCGGCCTGCCTGGTCGTGAAGGCCGGCGACGTCGTGAAGTTCACGTCGGCTTGACGGACGGCGGGCTGCCGTGTGTCATGGAGTTGTTCAACACAATGGCAAGTTCCAGGAGAAGACGCATGACCCATGAGTCCCGAAGACTCGTTACCCGCAGCGTACTCGTCGCGGCCCTTGCCGTGCTGTCCGGCCATGCCGCGGTTGACGCGGAAGCCAACGATCCCATCCGCATCGCGGAGAACGACTGGACCGGCAATCTCGTAACCATCAACCTGGCCAAGAATGTACTTGAGCACGAGGGTTACGAGGTCGAACTGGTGTTCGCCGACTACACGGCGCAGTGGGCCGGCCTTGCGGCCGGCGACCTCGACGTCGCCATGGAAATCTGGCCCTCCTTCAGCGTCGCCGCGCACGACGAATGGATCGACGAAAAAGGAGCGGTGGAGGTCATTGGCGAGCTTGGCGTGGTCGGCAAGTCAGGCTGGTACGTGCCGACCTACGTCATCGAGGGCGATGCCGAACGCGGCATCGAGCCGATGGCACCCGATCTCAGGACATGGGAGGATGTCAACCGCTACGCCGAACTCTTCGCGCGGCCCGAAACCGGTGACAAGGGATTTTGCATCGACGCCGTGCAGAGCTGGGAGATCCACAACGAGGAGCGATTGGCCAACCTCGGCGTCAATCTCGTCAACGTCTATGCCGGCACCGAGGGTGCCCTCGTTGCCGAGATCGAGTCGGCTTACGCCAAAGGGGAACCGCTCTTCATCTGTGACATGTGGACACCGCATTGGGTGCAGGCCGTCTACGACCTCACCGAGATCATGCTGCCGCCCTACACCGACGCGTGCTACGGCGTCGGCACCGAGGAGCCTGCGACCTATGCCTGCGACTGGCCGTCCGACGTGACCTACAACGTCGCCCGCGCCGGCTTCCGTGACGAGAACCCTCGTGCATACGAAGTTCTTCAGGCTATGCGTCTTGCGACCGAGGAACAGCAGAAAATGCTGGTCCTGGTCGACATTGATGGCCACAGCGTCGAGGACGCCGTCGCAATGTGGATGGAGGCGAACCAGGACACCTGGATGAGTTGGCTGCAGTAAAGGCCACGTAGCGCCGGAAGCGCCGGTCAGTCAGTTCGTCTGTCCTGCCTTGCGACGGTAGGATCGTGCAAATCCTTGAGTGATGCGGTCGAGAATCACGGCCAGCAGCACGATGCTCATGCCCGAGACGAACCCGCCACCGACATCGAAGCGCCCGATCGACACCAGGACTTCCGCGCCCAGTCCCTTGGCTCCTATCAGTGCGGCGTAGACGACCATGGCCAGTGCCAGGATGGTGGTCTGGTTGATACCCATCATGATGGAGGGGAGCGCCAGCGGCAGTTCAACCTTGCCCAGGGTTTGGCGTGGGGTTGAACCAAACGAGCGCGCCGCTTCGCACACCGCGGGTGCCACCTGGCGGATGCCCAGGTTCGTCAGGCGCACTGCCGGGGGCATGGCGTAGACGACTGTGGCGATGATTCCTGCGAGATCACCAATCTTGAAGAGCATGACCACCAGCGGAAAGTAAACGAAAGCCGGCAAGGTCTGCATGGTATCGAGTACGGGGCGCAGGATTGCGTCGAAGCGATCGGACTTCGAGGCCATGATCCCCAGAGGAATGGCGAGCAGCAGCGACATCACGAGGGCGACCGTGACCTGGCTTACGGTGACGAGGGTGTCGTGCCACATTCCCGACACCCCGATGAACGCGAACCCGGCCAGGGTCACGGCCGTGACGCTCCAGCGCCCGGCCTTCCAGGCGACGAGGCAGGTTGCGGCGACAATGACGGGCCAGGGTAGCCAGGCGAGCACTGTCTTGGCCGGTCCCAGGCCGTAGATGTAGATGGCTTCCCGTGCAGGGTCGGTCAGCATCGCGAGATTGATGTTCATCCAGCGCGCGGCATCATCGATGGGCCGCGTCACGTCGATGCGGAGGCCGCGGGGAAAGCTGCCCAGGTCCACAACCAGAGCGTCGACGAGAAGCAGTACCACGACGAGAGGGATGCCCAGGAGGAGAACCGGGTGGCGCACGAGCCGTGCCCGGATATCGAGGACACGGGACTGACCCATCACGACACCGAAGGGGACTGCCAGCAGGCCGGCGATGGTGGCGACCGTGCCGTCTCGCATCCGCTCAAGGATCGACAGCGCCATAGAGCCATGGTCCGTGCGCGAGTGGCCGCCCCGGCCCGCGGTGCGCCTGCGGCCCGCTTCCATGCGTCGTGCCAGAGCGTAGCCGAAGCGGTCCAGGAGGATCGCGATGAGGACCACGACGAGTCCAGCCTCCAGCGCGGCGCCGATCTTGAGGCGACGCATCGCCGACCAGATCTCCTTGCCCAAGCCCTCGGCGCCGATGAGCGCCACGAAGATCACCATGCCAAGGGCCATCATGATCGTCTGGTTGACGCCCATCATGATCGAGGGGCGGGCAAGCGGCAGGCGGACCTTGAAGAGTTCCTGCCAGGAGGTCGAACCAAACGAGCGCGCCGCCTCGACAGTCTCGACAGGCACCTGCCGCAGTCCCAGATTGGTCAGCCGGATTACAGGCGGAGCGGCGTAGACGACCGTGGCGATCACCGCCGACGTGCTGCCGATGCCAAACAGCAGCATCACGGGAATCAGGTACACGAACGTTGGCATGGTCTGCATGGCATCAAGCACGGGGCGCATGCCCGCATCGACCCGGTCGCTGCCGGCCGCCCAGACGCCGGCGGGTACGCCAAGAACGACCGTTATGGCGACCGACAGCGCCATGATGTTCAGGGTCTTGAGAGTGGCGTCCCACAAGCCGAGGAGACCGGCAGCGACGAGGACAGCGATGGCGAGAAGGCCGAGGCGCCAACCTGCGGTCGCCGCGGCCAGAAGGGCGATGACTGCAAGACTGACAAGCCAGGGCAGAGCGAGGACGAAGTTGTCAAAATCCTTGAGGGCCTGCTTGAGGCCGTCGCTCAGGGGTTTGAGAAGGAAGCGAAAGGATATCGAGATCCAGTCGGCAAACTGATCGACCGGCGTGGCGATGTCGACGGTCAGGACAGCGGGAAAGGCGCTCTCGAAGCCTGTCGCCTTGTAGGTGACAAGAAGGGCGACAAGCGTTGCGAAGGCGGCTGCCGTTGCGGTCCGCGGTTTCCGCATTCCGGACGCGGCCGGCAGGTTGCCTGCGACCATGAGCCTAGCGCCCCGTGTCGAGCACGTTCAGAATCGCCGCGCGATCGACATATCCCGCAAGACGGCCTTCGCGATCGGTGACGGCAACGGGACGGTCGTCCCGTGCGGTGAGATGGATCAACGTGCGCAGAGGCGTATCGTGCGCGACCGCGTCGGCCTGCGCCAAAGGGGACGACTCGCTCGATGGCTGCATGACCGAGGCGGCGGTCAGGACGTGCGAACGGGGCACATCCTCGGTGAACTCGCGGACGTAGTCGTCGGCAGGCTGGCACACCAGCTCCTCGGCCGTGCCGATCTGGACGAAACCGCCGTTGCGCATGATCGCCACGCGATCGCCCATCTTGACGGCTTCGGGAAAGTCGTGGGTGATGAAAATCATGGTCTTGTGCAGCAAGTCCTGAAGCCGCAGCAACTCGTCCTGCATCTCGCGTCGAATCAACGGATCGAGCGCGCTGAAAGGCTCATCGAAGAGAAGTGTCTCCGGATCGACGGCAAGTGCGCGCGCCAGACCCACGCGTTGCTGCATGCCGCCCGAGAGCTCGTGCGGGAATCGCTCGCCCCAGCCGGAGAGGCCGACCAGCTCGATGACCTCGTGAGCTCGCTCGGTTCGGGACTGCCGGTCGGCGCCCTGGATTTCCAGGCCGAAGGCGACATTGTCGATCACGTTGCGATGGGGCAGGAGCCCGAAATGCTGGAACACCATTGCGAGCTTGTGACGGCGAAGTTCGATGAGCTCGCGTCGGTCCATCGCCGTCACATCGTCGCCGTCGATCAGCACGACTCCGAGGCTCGGTTCGATCAGGCGCGAGACACAGCGTACCAGCGTGGATTTGCCGCTGCCCGACAGGCCCATAACGACGAAAGTCTCGCCGCGGCGGACGTCGAACGAAACATCGCGCACCGCGACGATGTCGTTGTCGCCCAGCACCCCTTCGTCGATGCGGTTGCCGTCGCCGGCGGCGCGGCGGGCATCGGATTCGCCTGGCCCGAACACTTTCCAGACACCTCGGCATGAGATGGCAGCGGTATGTCCTTCGTTCGTCATGCTGCCCCGCTGGTTGCGCCGAAACGATAGCACAATGAATGGCATTCGTTCGCCAACCCGACAGGTCGTCATCCGAACGAACCCGAGCAGCCGAAGTCAGGCCGTTTCCTTTCCAAGAGACGCTGCTTTCGATGCCGAGGGAGCCCCGTCTGGCCAGAACTGAGTTGTGGGTTTCGGGCCAAGGCGTCAGCCGGTCAGCGACACGGTCATGCCGCCATCAATGGTCAGCGCGTGTCCGTTTACATAGTCGGCGGCATCGGAAGCAAGGCAGCGAGCAGCTCAGCCGACTTCCGCAGCCTCACCCCAACGGCCGACCGGTGTCTGCCGACAAGAAACACTATGGAACGTGATCTCCTGCGATCCGCGGGTCAGTTCGGTTGCGATACAGCCTGGTGCGATGACGTTGACCGTGTTTCCCGGCGGGCCGGGTTCCTTTGCCTTGGCCCGCACCGGGGCGTTCATGCCGCGTCCTCGCTTTCGAGCGGGCGTGCGCCAGGCGCACAATCTCGTCATCACCGGTGGCATGCCAAGTGCGTCAAGCATCGGCCTGGCAATGAAAGACATATCGTTTCCGGCCCCAAGGCAAAGTCCGGGCACCGAATCCCTTGAGGCCCCTGTTGCGGATGTCACGGACCTTCCTGCCCGGCTTCGGCGAATTGACGCGATGTTGCGTGAGACGGCTTGTCGCCATAGTTTTCTCTTCCTTTCCTGTCGTACCCGGGACACGGAAACGCCCTGACTCCGCGCCCCAGACATGGGATCATGAGAGAGACAATGGCGTTGTTACATATTGTTAGAAACTGATTCAGCACAGCAGGTGCGGACATGGTGTGAGGGAGGTCTCGGCCGCCTCGCGCTTGACCGGCCCGGGGCTCTCAATGCCCTCACCCACTCCATGGTGAGGGACCTCCTCGGGGTGCTCGGCGCATGGAGGGATGCCGACGACGTTTGTGGTGTCGTCATCGAGGGAAACGGCGACAAGGCGTTCTCGGCGGGCGGCGACATTCTCGGCCTGTGGCAGCACGGCAGGCGCGGGGACCACGCCTTCGGGCGCACCTTCTGGCGCGACGAATACCGGCTCGATCGGATGATCGCGCGTTATCCCAAGCCCTTCGTGGCGCTCATGGACGGCATCGTAATGGGCGGCGGTGTGGGCGTGTCCGCCCATGGATCGCACCGCATCGTGACCGAGCGGTCCGTCGTCGCCATGCCGGAGGTATCCATCGGCTTCATCCCCGATGTCGGCGGCACCTGGATCCTGTCGCGCGCGCCGGGGAGACTGGGCGAGTATCTTGCCATGACGGCCACACGCCTGGGTCCGGCGGACGCCATTGCCGCCGGTTTCGCCGACCGCTTCATGGCATCCGATCGCCTTCCGGAACTGGTGAGGCGACTGGAGACCGATGGACCAGGCTCCGTCGATTGCCTCGCCACCGAACCGCCCGGCGGTCTCCTCGAAGAGCGCCTCGACGAGATCGACGAGGCGTTCTCGGCGGCCGACGGCCCGGCCATCGTCGCCCGGCTGGAGAACACTTCCTCCCCATGGGCAGACGAGGCTGCCAGCGCCATCCGGCGGCATTCGCCGCTCTCGGTCGCCTGTGCGCTGGAGGCCGTGCGCGCGGCACGCCGCCTGGCAGATCTCGAAAGCTGCCTTGCCATGGAGTTCCGCTTCGCCTGGCGGGCGACGCAGCAGAGCGACTTCCTCGAGGGCATCCGCGCCGCGATCATCGACAGGGATCGCCGGCCATGCTGGCGTCATGCCCGTCTCGAGGAGGTGACACCCGCCGAGGTCGCCCAACTGTTCGCGCCCCTCGGCGACGAGGAACTTGACCTCAAGGGAGAGAGAGAACGATGACCTCAGTCGGATTCATCGGCCTTGGCAACATGGGAACACCCATGGCAGGCAATCTGGTGGCAGCGGGGCTCCATGTCACCGGCCACGACGTGGCGGATGGAGCCCGCGCCGCGGCCGGCGCAAGGGGCGTCAGCATCGCCGACAGCGCGGTCGCCGCGGCAACGGACCGCGATGTCGTCATCACCATGCTGCCGGACGGCGCTGCCCTCAGCGAGGTCTACCGCGCGATCATGGCCGACGTGCGGGCGGGCACGGTCGTGATGGACTGCTCGACGGTCGACATCGCTTCGGCAAGAAAGGCGCACGACATGGCGGCGGAACGGAACCTGCCCTCGGTCGATGCCCCGGTCTCCGGAGGCATCGCCGGCGCCGAGGCGGGGACGCTCACCTTCATGGTCGGCGGGGATCCACTCGCCTGCGAAGCCGTCCGTCCGCTGCTCGACATCATGGGTCGAACGATCGTCCTGTGCGGCGGACCGGGATGCGGCCAGGCGGTCAAGATCTGCAACAACATGATCCTCGGAATCTCGATGATCGGCGTCTGCGAGGCCCTCACCCTCGCCGGGAAACTCGAGCTTGAGCCCGAGCGGGTGTTCGATGTCGTCTCGACCTCGTCGGGATCGTGCTGGTCGATGAACGACTATTGCCCGCTCCCGGGTATAGGGCCGGAGAGCCCGGCCGATCACGGCTATGCGCCAGGATTTGCCGCCGCTCTCATGGTCAAGGACCTGGGTCTGAGCCAGCAGGCGGCCGCTTCGGTGGATGTCGCCACCCCGATGGGAGCGATGGCAGCAACCGTCTATGAGGCCATGGTGGCGTCGGGCATGGGCCACCTCGACTTCTCGGCCGTCATCCGGCATGTCCGCTCGCTGATGAGGGAGTGATCCGGCATGTCGCAGCACATCGTGGTCGAGCGCGACGGGAAGGTCCTGCTCGTCCGTCTCAACCGGCCACAGGCGCTCAACGCGCTCAACACTGCCCTCGCCAGGGAACTCGTCTGTGTCCTCGAAGAGGCCGACGGCGACCCCGGTATCGGCGCCTTTGTCATCACCGGTTCTGAAAAGGCCTTCGCTGCCGGCGCCGACATCCCGGAGATGGCATCCAGGGACTTCGCCTCCGTTTTCGGCGACGACCTCTTCGCCGAGTGGGACCGCTTTCGGTCCCTGCGGACACCCGTCATCGCCGCTGTCGCCGGCTATGCCCTGGGGGGCGGATGCGAACTCGCGATGATGTGCGACATCATCATCGCCGCCGAGGACGCCCGCTTCGGCCAGCCGGAAATCAGGCTCGGCGTCATGCCGGGCATGGGCGGCACGCAGCGTCTTGCCCGGGCGATCGGCAAGGCCAAGGCCGTCGATCTCATCCTGACGGGGCGCATGATGGATGCCGCGGAAGCCGAACGATCGGGACTGGTGGCGCGTGTCGTGCCCGCTGACCGGCTGATCGACGAGGCCCTCGAGGTGGCGCATGCCATCGCCGGACACGGCCGCCTCGCCACGCGCATGGCCAAGGAGGCGATCAACCGCGCCTTCGAGACCTCGCTCTCCGAGGGTCTGGCCTTCGAGAAACGCGCCTTCCAGTCTCTCTTTGCCACCGACGATCAGAAGGAGGGCATGGCCGCCTTCATCGAAAAACGCTCACCCGACTTCACGAACTCGTGACGGGAAGTCAGTCTCTCAAGAGTTCGTTGATGGATGTCTTGGCGCGCGTCCTTTCATCCACTTGCTTGATGATGACGGCACAGTAGAGCGAGGGGCCGCCCGGGACCTTCGGCGGCAGGGCTCCCGGCACCACGACAGAACCGGCGGGGACGCGTCCGGTGATGGTCTCTCCCGTTTCGCGATAGACGATCCGCGTGGAAGCGCCGATGAAGACGCCCATGGAGAGCACCGAACCCTTCTCGACAATCACGCCCTCGACAACCTCGCTGCGGGCGCCGATGAAGCATTCGTCCTCGATGATGACGGGTGCTGCCTGCAATGGTTCGAGGACGCCGCCCAGACCTGCGCCTCCGGAAATGTGACAGTTGCGGCCGACCTGGGCGCAACTCCCTACGGTGGCCCAGGTATCCACCATCGTCCCCTCGCCGACCCAGGCGCCGACGTTGACGAAACTCGGCATCAGCACGACACCGGGAGCGACATAGGCGCCGTGACGGACGATGGCGTGCGGCACCGCCCGGAATCCGGCCGCCGCGAACCGGGCCTCGTCCCATCCCTCGAACTTGTTCTCCACCTTGTCGTACCAGCTGGCATCGGTACCCGGGGCGCCCGGAATGGTCCGGGTTTCGGTCAGCCTGAAGGACAGCAGAACCGCCTTCTTCAGCCACTCGTTGATGATCCAGCCGTCACCGCCCGGTTCGGCAATCCTGCATGTGCCCGAATCCAGCAGGTCGACTGCCTGGAGAACCGCGTCCCGGACGGGCCCTTCGGTGGCGGTGTTGATCGTGGTCCTGGCGTCCCAGGCCTCCTCGATCGTGGTCTGGAGATCGTGCGTCATCGGGGGATACCTTCCCGTCTGGTGGAGAGCGAAGCGCCGCCGGACCGCAGCAGGGCGGCCAGCCAGCCGGCGAGGTCCGGCGCGTGATGGTCGATGTGATCGCCGGCCGCGTCTGACGGTTCCCCGACCAGGACCGTGGTCATGCCGAGATCCTTGGCCGGCTTGAGATTGCGGGCGAGGTCCTCGAAGTAGATGGCCCGGGCGGGATCGATGTCGTGGCGCCGGATGAGCGCCTGGTAGACGACGGGATCGGGCTTCGGGATGTAGCCCGAGGCGACGATGTCGAACACGGCCTCGAAACATCCGGCGACGCCCAAGCGTTCCATGGCGCGCATGGCATGCGGCTCATCGCCGTTGGTGAAGATCAGCTTGCGCCCGGGCAGCTCTTCAAGCGTGCGGGCGAGGTCCGGGTTCTCCGGTATCGGCGACCAGTCGATGTCGTGCACGAAGGCGAGAAACTCCGCAGGGTCACAGTCATGGACCTTCATCAGGCCGTTCAGCGTGGTGCCGTGCTCGAGATAGTACTGCTTCTGCAACGCCCGCGCCTGGTCATGTCCGAGCCCGAGGAACTCCGCGATGTAGATGGTCATGCGGTCGGTGACCTGGTCGAAGAAGCCGAAGCGGGCGGAATAGAGCGTGTTGTCCAGATCGAAGATCCAGGTGTCCACGTTTCCGAGAATGCGTTCTGCGGTTCTCACGCGTTGATCTTCGTGCCGGTGCCGTTTTCCGTGAACAGCTCGAGCAGCAGAACGTGGGGAATGCGGCCGTCAAGGATGTGGGCGGCGCCGACATCGTTCTCCAGGGCCTTCAGACAAGTCTCGAGCTTCGGAATCATGCCGCCGGTGATGGCTCCGGTGTCGAACAGCTTCTGCGCCTCCAGGAGCGACATCTCCGAGATGAGCGTGCCCTCGGCGTCGAGCACCCCCGGGACATCGGTGAGCAACAGCAGCTTCGGCGCCTTCAGCGCCACGGCGATGGCGCCGGCCGCGGTATCGGCGTTGATGTTGTAGGTGTCGCCGTTCTCGGCAATCCCCACCGGAGCAATGACAGGTATCGCCTGGGTCGACGCCAGGAGCGTCAGGATGTCGGCGTTGACCTTCTCGGGCTCGCCGACGAACCCGAGGTCGATGACCCCCTCGACGTTCGAATCGGTATCACGGGTCAGCCGTTCGACCTTCCGGGCCTGCAGCAGACGCCCGTCCTTGCCCGAGATGCCGATCGCAAGACCGCCCTCGGCATTGATCGACGACACGATCTTCTTGTTGATGGAGCCGGCCAGGACCATCTCCACCACGTCCATGGATCTCTTGTCCGTGATTCGCAGCCCGTCGACGAACTGCGACTCGATCGCCAGGTCGTCGAGCATGGAACCGATCTGCGGCCCGCCGCCGTGAACGATGACCGGGTTGATTCCCACCTGCTTGATGAGCACCACGTCGCGGGCGAAGTCCCGCGCCAGCTTGTCGTTCCCCATGGCGTGACCGCCATACTTGATGACGAAGGTGCACCCGGAAAACTGGCGCAGATAGGGCAGCGCTTCCGCCAGGGTCTCGGCGGTTCTCAACCAGTGCTTGGTGACAGCGATGTTCTTTTCGGCAGTGCCGCGCCTGATCATGGAGGGCCGCCTTCATTCATCCGAATCCGGCAAGGGACGGCTCAGAGGATAGTCCGGTTGTTCCGGCAGGTGCAAACCGGCCGCCTCGCCCGGTATCGGGCCTCAGGCCTCGGCGGAGTGCAGGATCTGGCTCAGGAAGAGCTTGGTGCGGTCGCTCTTCGGATTCCTGAAGAATTCCGTCGGCGGAGCCTGTTCGACGATCTGCCCCTCGTCCATGAAGATGATCCGGTTGGCGACCTGGCGGGCGAAACCCATTTCGTGGGAGACGACGAGCATCGTCATGCCGCTTTCCGCGAGATCCACCATGACCTCGAGAACCTCCTTGATCATTTCCGGATCGAGCGCCGAGGTCGGTTCGTCAAACAGCATGACGCGCGGCTCCATGCACAGCGACCGGGCGATGGCCACCCGCTGCTGCTGGCCGCCGGACAGCTGGCCCGGGTACTTGGAGGCCTGTTCGGGAATCTTCACCCTCTCGAGATAGCGCATGGCGGATTCCTCGGCTTCGGCCCTGGGCATGCGCCGCACCCAGATCGGCGCCAGGGTGCAGTTCTCCAGCACGGTGAGGTGCGGGAACAGATTGAAGTGCTGGAACACCATGCCCACCTCGCGGCGCACCTGGTCCATCTTCTTGATGTTGTCGGTCAGTTCGATGCCGTCGACCTCGACCTTGCCGCGCTGGTGTTTCTCGAGCCGGTTGATGCAGCGGATCATGGTCGACTTGCCTGACCCCGAGGGACCACAGATCACGATTCGCTCGCCGCGGTAGACGGTCAGGTTGATGTCCTTCAACACGTGGAAGTCGCCGAACCACTTGTTCATGGACGTGATGTCGATCACCACCTCGTCGCTGACCGCGCCGGTGAAGGCTTCCTGGGAACCCGGGATGTCCTGTTCAGTCATCGCAATCGTCCTAGTGACCGGTGTGCAACCTGCGCTCAAGCCATGCGGAGTAGCGCGACATGCCGAAACAGCACAGGAAGAAGAAGATGGCAACGAAGATGTAGACCTCGGTCGACAGGCCCTGCCACGTGGTGTCGGAGAGCGTCGCCTTGCCGATGCCGAGGGGATCGAGAAGGCCGATGATGATGACCAGGGTCGTGTCCTTGTAGAGCGCGATGAAGGAGTTCACGATTCCGGGGATCGAAATCTTCAGCGCCTGGGGCAGGATGACGAGTCTCATGGTCTTCCAGTAGGGAAGGCCCAGGGACTTCGCGGCCTCGTACTGCCCCGAGGGCATGGCCTGGAGCCCGCCGCGGATGACCTCGGCGAGATAGGCGGCCGAGAACAGGGTGACCATGATGAGGACGCGCACCAGCAGGTTGAAGCTGGTGCCGGGCGGCATGAAATAGTTGAGCAGGGTCGAGGCGACAAAGAGCAGCGTGATGAGCGGCACGCCGCGTATGAACTCGATGAAGGCGACGCACAGCACCCTGATGATGAAGAGATCGGACTGCCGGCCGAGCGCCAGCAGGATGCCCAGCGGCAGCGAGGCGGAAATTCCGGTGATGCCGATGACGATGGTCAGCAGGAACCCGCCGAATCGCGCGGTCTCCACTTCCGGCAGGCCGAGGCCGCCGATCAGCAGGAAGTAGGCGACCACGGGATAGCAGATGGAGAACCCGACGAGGTAGCGCCGCCACGGGATCCTGTCGTAGAGCACCGGCGCCAGGGCCACGAACAGCAGGACAAAGGCGAGATTCGCTCTCCAGCGTTCGCTCTTCGGGTAATCGCCGTAGACGAACTGGTCGAAGCGCGTCACCACCACCGCCCAGCAGGCGCCGTCAGCGGTATCCCAGCACTCTGCGCGCGAGGCGGCGACCCACACCGCGTCGAAGATCGCCCAGTCAAGGAAGGGCGGGATGATCAGCCACATGAGATAGATCACCACGAAGGTGAGAACGATGTTGGAGGCTGACGAGAAGAGGTTGTCCTTGAGCCAGCGGGCGATCCCCACCGACATCACGGGCGGCGGCAGGGTCGGCGCCTTCTCGTGAACGATATGGGTGGCGCGCTCCATGGCCTCACCGCTCCACCAGGCGGATGCGCCGGTTGTACCAGTTCATGAACGCCGAAATCGTCAGTGAGATCAGCAGGTATATGGTGAGCAGGATGGACATGCACTCCAGGGCCCGGCCGGTCTGGTTCAGCGATATGCGGCCGATGGTGGCGGTGAGGTCCATGTAGCCGACGGCGATCGCCAGGGAGGAATTCTTGGTGAGGTTGAGGTACTGGCTGATGAGCGGCGGAACGATGACCCGAAGTGCCTGCGGGATGATGACGAGACGCATGGTCCAGCCGGGCTTGATGCCGAGCGAATAGGCGGCCTCGGTCTGTCCGTGACTGACCGCCACGATGCCGCTGCGCACGATCTCGGCGATGAACGCCGCCGTGTAGATCGAGAGGGCGAACCACAAGGCGAAGAATTCGGGTTTGAGCGCGATGCCGCCCTGGTAGTTGAAGCCCTTGAGGGCTGGCCAGTTGAGGCTGACCGGCGATCCGGAGGCGAGGTAGGCGATGACGGGAACGGCGACGATGGCCGCCAGGGATATCGACAGGACGGGATAGATTCGTCCGGTCTGTTCCTGGACGCGCCGCGCATGGCGGGCAAACAGGTAGATGCCGACAAGGGTGACGACAAGGCTGGCCGGAATCACCCAGGCGAAATCCTCGAAGATGGGACGCGGCAGGTAGAAGCCCCGGTTGGAAAGGAAGAGCCCGCTGATCGGCTCGATGGCCTGCTTGGGATGCGGCAGGAAGTGGACGACGATGCCGTACCACAGGAGGATATGGAGGAGCACCGGCACATTGCGCGTGAACTCGATGTAGGCGGTCATCAGCCTGGAAACGAGCCAGTTGTGCGACAGGCGCAGGATGCCGACCATGAACCCGAGGAGCGTGGCGAAGATGATGCCGGTCACCGCGACCAGCACCGTGTTCAGGAATCCGACCAGGGCAGCGCGGGCGTGGGTCGAGCGCGAGGTGTACTCGATCAGTCGCTGGTTGATGTCGTAGCTGGCCGGATGCCCGAGGAAGCCGTACCCGGTTTCGACACCCAGATTTTCGAGGTTCTGGACCGTGTTGTTGATGATCCAGCCCAGTGTCACAAGCAGGACGACGAGGGCGACAATCTGGATCACGAGGGACCGGGACCGTTCGTTGGTCCATATGTCGGACAGGCGAAAGGTGCTGCCCGGTTCAACACCCGGATGAACTGTCACTGCGACTCCGGTCCCGGAAGGTCAGTGATCATGCCAGGAGCCACAACCGGCACCCGTTGCAGTCAACGGGTGCCGGCTGCGATTTCTCGAAGATCAGCTCAGATCAACGGAACGGCGGGGCGTAGAGGATGCCACCGTCGAGATAGGAGGCATTGACGCCACGCGAAAGGCCGATCGGCGTATCGGGACCGATGTTACGATCGAAGATCTCGGCGTAGTTGCCAACGGCGTTGATGACGTTGACGACCCAGTCCTGGTCGAGCCGCAGCATCGCGCCGAACTCGCCTTCGGTGCCGAGCATGCGATTGATCTCGGGGTTGTTGGTGCCCTGGGCAAGATCATTCACGTTGCCGGAATCGATGCCGTACTCCTCGGCAAGGATCAGCGCGTTGAGCGTCCAGCGGGCGATGTCGCCCCACTCGTCGTCACCGTGCCTCACCAACGGGCCAAGCGGCTCCTTCGAGATGATCTCGGGCAGGACCACGTGGTCATCGGGATTGTCGAGGGAAGCGCGGGTCGCGGCGAGACCGGAACGGTCCGTCGTGTAGACGTCGCAACGCCCTGCCAGGTAGTTCTGGCGCGCTTCCTCGTTGTTTTCGATGGGAACCGGCTCGTAGTTCATGCCGTTCGCCCGGAAAAAGTCCGCGAGGTTGAGCTCGGTGGTCGTGCCGGTCTGGATGCAGACCGAAGCGCCTTCGAGATCATGGGCACTCTCGACGCCGAGAGCCTTGTTCACGATGAACCCCTGGCCGTCGTAGTAGTTGACGCCGACGAAGGTGAGCTTGAGATCGTTGTCGCGGCTGTATGTCCAGGTCGTGTTGCGCGACAGGACATCGATCTCGCCCGCCTTGAGGGCTTCAAAGCGCGTGGCGCCGGTGAGGTTCGTGTACTTCACCGCGCCGGCATCGCCGAACACCGCGGCGGCCAGTGCCTTGCAGTAGTCAACATCGAAACCCTGCCAGTCGCCCGCTTCATCCTTGAATGCAAAGCCCGGCAGACCGGTGTTGATGCCGCACTGCACATGACCCTTCGCCCGGACATCATCGAGCGTCGCCGCCCCGGCGACGGACGTGACGGCTGCCAGTGCTCCGGCTGCGAACAGTAAGATCAGTTTTCTCATGTGTCTTGGTCCCTTTCAGTGTTGTTCGTATGCCAGGAGCGTGCCTCTGACAACGAGGGTCTCATCCTCTCCCAACCGGGCCCCGACTGTCAATTGCGCGCGCCTCGCCGGTGAGCGCTTCGCAAGCGTGGTCCGGCGGCTCCTTCACAGGCGGCAAGGAGGTGTGAACCGGTCGTCTCCGCTCAGGAAGCAAGGGCCGCGACGGCAGACCTCAGATCGTCGATGCCCCGGCCCTTGCGGGCGCTGGTGATGAGGATACCCGGAATGGCGGCGGGCCGCCGCTGGAGTTCGCGTGCCACCTCTCCAGCCACGTCGTCGAGACCGGGCTCCTTCACCTTGTCGGACTTGGTGAGCACGGCCTGCCAGGCGACACCGGCGGTATCGAGACTGTCGAACGTCGCACGGTCCCTGTCGGTGATCCCGCGGCGCGCATCGAGCAGCAGGAAGACGCGCCGCAGCGCCGGGCGAAGGGCAAGGTAGTCGTCCACGGCCCGTGTCCACCCGGCGATGTCCGCCTTGCCGGCGACGGCGTAGCCGTATCCGGGCAGATCGACGAGATGCATGCGTCCATCCAGGCTGAAGACATTGATCGAGCGCGTCCTGCCCGGCGTCCTGGAGGTTCGCGCCAGACCTCGCCGCCCCGTGAGCGCATTGATGAGCGACGACTTGCCGCAGTTCGAACGCCCCGCAAAGGCGACTTCGGGAACCTCAGGCTCGGGCAGCCCCTCGAGCGACGTTGCCGCCGTGACGAACCTGCAGGGCCGCGCAAAGAGCCTGCGCCCGGCGTCGTTCGCCACCACCTTCTGGATTCCGCGCGTCATGCCGGAGCCGGCCCATCGCTGCCGGTTCCCTCGTCAGCCGTCCCCGGGTAGCGGACGGCGGCGAGGTAGAGTCCGTGGGCCGGGGCGATCATGCCGCAGGCCTGGCGGTCCCGTTGCTCGAGGGCACGCCGCAGGTCGCCGGCCGTCCACCGGCCTTCCCCGACATGGACGAGCGAGCCCACCATGCTGCGGACCTGGCGATGCAGGAAGGAACGGGCGCGGGCGCTGATCACGATGGCGCGCTCGGAACCCGTGACGCTCAATTCATCGAGCGTCTTGACGGGCGAGGACGCCTGGCAGCCGGCATCCCGGAAGGTGGTGAAATCGTGCCTGCCGACGAGGCCCTCAGCCGCCTCATTCATGGCCACCGCGTCGAGAGACCTCGGCACGTGCCAGGCCCGGTTGAGATCAACCGTCAAGGGCGCCCGTCGGCACACGATCCGGTAGCGATAGAGGCGCTCGACGGCATCGAACCGGGCATGAAAGTCCGCCCCGGCCCTAGCCGCCTCGAGGATGGCAATCGCCTGGGGACGCAGGTGCTGGTTGACCGCATTCCTCACCGTGGCGGGCGGCCAGTCCCGGACCAGATCGACATGGGCCACCTGCTCGAGGGCATGAACACCGGCATCCGTCCGCCCCGCCGCCACCAGGTTCACGTCATCCTGGCAGAACGACCGGAACGCCTCCTCAACCGCCTGCTGGATGGAGGGCCGGTCATGCTGCCTTTGCCATCCGGCATAGCCGGTGCCGTCGTATTCCAGTGTGAGGCGATAGCGCGGCATGGTCAGGCGAGACACTGGGGCGGCTCGAGGCGCTGGCCACGCAGCCAGGCAGCGCCATCGGTGGTCTCGCGGCCGGCAGCGCGGACCTTCACAAGACGCAGCGCACCCCTGCCGCATGCCACCACGGCACTGCGGTCAAGCAGCGTTCCCGGCGGGGCCTCGCCGGCGACCGCCTCGGCCTCGAGGACTTTCACCGGCGCCGTTTGAGGTCCGAAGTGAACCCCGGGGCGCGGATTGAGAGCCCGCACCATGCGATCGATTTCCTCGGCGCTGCGGCGCCAGTCGATGCGGCCGTCTGCCCGTGCGAGTTTCCTGGCGTAGGTGGCGTCCCGGTCGTTCTGGGGCTCTGCTCTCGCCAGATGGTGCCCGAGACTCGAAAGAAGTCCCGGAAGAACATCTCCGGCAAGGTCCGCAAGACAGGATTCCAGGCTCGTCGTGGTGGCGCGGCGGGGCACGGGCAGGCGATGGCGGCAGAGAATGGCTCCGGTATCGAGGCCTTCGTCCATGCGGAAGACCGTCAGGCCGGTTTCGCGGTCGCCATTGAGGATGGTGTGGGCGACCGGGGTGGCGCCCCGCCAGCGCGGCAGAAGCGATGGATGAAGATTGATGCAGCCCAGCCGCGGCGCGTCGAGAATGGGCCGGGGAAGGATCAGTCCATAGGCGGCAACGACCGCCACGTCGGCATCGAGCGCCCGGAAGGCGGCCGAGGCCGCGTCGTCCCGCAGCGAGACCGGCGTCCGTACGTCGAGGCCGAGGGCTTCGGCTCGTTCAGCGACCACGGAGGCGCGCACGCGCTGGCCGCGTCCGGCGCGGCGCGGCGGCTGCGTGTAGACGGCCACGATGTCATGGCCATCGCGACAGAGGGCCTCGAGCGCCGGCACGGCGAAGGGCGCCGTTCCCATGAACGCAAGCTTCAGGGGGGTCACGCGATGTCGCGCAGCCGCGCCTTCTTCCACTTGATCATCTTTCGCAGGATCAGCCGGCGGCGCAGGGCCGAGAGGTGATCGACGAAAAGAATGCCGTCGAGGTGGTCGATCTCGTGCTGCAGGCAGCGTGCCAGAAGGCCCTCGGCGTGAAGCTCCCGGCCGGCGCCATTCTCGTCGAGGTAGGTGATGTCGACCGATGCCGGACGTTCCACCATGGCATAGAGTTCCGGAAACGAAAGACAGCCTTCGTCAAACTCCACCCGTTCCTGTGACGCCGCGGTGATGTCCGGGTTGACGAGCCTCAGCGGCTCTGAGGTGCCATCGCGCTGCGCCACGTCGACAACCATGATGCGCCGGGGGATGCCGACCTGGATTGCCGAGAGACCGAGTCCCTTTTCGGCGTACATGGTCTCCAGAAGATCTTCCATGAGCCGGCGGACACCGTCATCGACGCTATCTACGGCCTCCGAGACCACCTGGAGACGCGGATCGGGAGCATGAATGACTGGCATGACCGTCATTGCAACTCGCCCTCTTCACCTTGATCGGCATGACGCAAGAGTAGGTTCAGGGTCCGGGGTGATCAAGACGTGGCCTTCTTGCGGACCGGCGAATGTCAGCCCGGCGTGAGCGTGCGCCGGGCCTGCATCGCGGCGCCGAGCGTACCGTCGTCGAGGAAGTTGAGTTCCCCGCCAACCGGAACACCAAGCGACAGGCGTGACACGGTGACATCGCAGTCGGCAAGCATGTCGACGAGATAGTGGGCCGTGGTCTGCCCGGCCACCGTGGCGCTGGTGGCGAGAACCACTTCCCCGGCATCCGCCGATCGGGCGCGGGCAATGAGGCCCGATATTCGAAGATCCTCGGGTCCGACGCCGTCGAGTGCCGACAGGGTGCCACCCAGGACGTGATAGCGGCCGGAAAACACGGCCGAACGCTCCATGGCCCACAAATCGTCGACATTCTCGACGACACAGATGATCGAGGAGTCACGCCGCTGGTCCGAACAGATGGCGCAGGGGTCTCGAACATCGAGATTCCCGCAACAGCTGCAGGTCGTGACGGCCTCGCCCGTCTGCTCGAGCGCCTGCACGAGGTTGACCAGCAGGGTCTCGCGGTGCTTGAGGAGGTGGAGGACGAGACGGCGCGCCGAGCGCGGCCCCAGACCCGGCAGGCGCGCCAGCAGGGTCGTCAGGCGGTCGATCTCGGGACTGGCATGGACCATCTCTCAAGGACCCGCAAACGAGGGTCTTGCGCAACCCATCAGAAGGGCAGCTTCAGTCCCGGGGGCAGCTGGAACTCGCCGGCGATGTCGGCCGTTCTTTCCCGGACCGTCTCCTCGGCCTTGCTGTGCGCATCGTTGATGGCCGCAACGATCAGGTCTTCGAGCATGCCCCTGTCGTCGGCCGTGACGAGAGAGGGATCGATCGACAGGCTGTTGAGCCGGTGCTGACAGGTCATCGAGGCCTTCACCATGCCGCCGCCGGAGACCCCCTCGACCTCGATCCGGCCGAGATCCTCCTGGAGGCTCTCCATGCGCGACTGCACTTCCTGCACCTTTTCCATCATCTTCAGAAAATTCATGGGCTGCCGTTCCTTGCGTGCGGTTTGTCGCCCTTCCGGACATCGACGATCTCGGCTCCGGGAAAGGCCTCGAGTATGCGTGTGAGGTCCGGTTCCCTGGCGGTCTCTTCCAGGAGGGCCTTCCTCTCCTCTTCTTCCGAGCGTGCAATCGTGGGAGCGCCGTCGCTTGTCGACGGCGTCACCCGCCAGGCCATGCCCGTCCAGGTGCCGAGCAGCCTGGCAAGGTCGGAGGGAAGCTCGCGGGGCGCATCCTTGCCAAGCCTGATCTCGATGTCGCCGACGGCGAATGAAACGAGGTGGACACTGTTGCGCAGGTGGGAATGAAGGATGGCCTCGCGGTGGCGCTTCACGAGATCGAGCACCGCTTCGAAGCTTCGTGGCACCTCGCTGCCGGCGTCCCCGGTTTCCGCAGGCGCCCGGCTTTCGGACGCCTTTGCCGGCGCCGGTGGCGTCGACCCCTCGAGCGCCTTCAGCGCCTCCTCGGGAGTCGGCAGTGTCGCGCTGAAGGCCAGCCGGACCAGGGTCATTTCCACGGCCTGCAGGCTGTCAGGGGCATCGTTCGCCTCGCCGATACCCTTGAGAAGAATCTGCCAGGCCCTCGTGAGGTGCGGTATGCCGAGGGTCCCGGCCATCTCCGCCCCTTCCGTACGTTCGAACTCGGGGGCCGCCTGCAGGGCAGCGTCGGGAGTGGCCTTGCAACGCGTCAGCCAGTGGGTGAGCTCGAGCAGATCCTCGAGAACGACGACCGGATCCACGCCCGATGTGTACTGCTCCGCCAGGCTCTCGAGCGCATCGGCGATCCGGCCGGCCATGACATGACGATAGAGTGCGAACGTCCTCCCCCTGTCGGCGAGTCCGAGCATGGCGCGCACATCGTCCTCGGTCACCGTTCCACGGCCCTGGGCGATGGCCTGATCGAGGATGGAAAGGCCGTCACGCACCGAACCATCGGCGGCGCGGGCGATCAGGGCCAGTGCCTCGTCGCTCGCTGATGCCTGTTCCTTCGAGGCGATCTCGCCGAAGTACCGGGCAAGCTCGCCGGCATCGATCCGGCGCAGGTCAAACCGCTGGCAACGCGACAGGATGGTGGCCGGAATCTTGCGCAGCTCGGTCGTCGCGAAGACGAATTTCAGGTGTTCCGGCGGCTCCTCCAGAGTCTTCAGCAACGCGTTGAACGCCGGTCCGGACAGCATGTGGACCTCGTCCATGACGTAGACCTTGTAGCGGCCGAGGGAGGGCCGGTAGCGCGCTGCATCGAGCAGGCTGCGCATGTTGTCGATGCCCGTGTGACTCGCGGCATCGACCTCGAGGACATCGACATGGCGATCGGCGGCGATGGCAACACAGTGTTCACAGACGCCGCATGGCTCGGCCGTCACATTGCCCGTGCCGTTCTCGCCGGCACAGTTGAGCATGCGCGCCAGAACGCGCGCCGTCGTCGTCTTGCCGACGCCGCGAACGCCGGTCAGCAGGAACGCCTGGGCGATTCTTCCCGTCTCCACCGCATGGGTCAGCGTGCGCACGAGAACGTCCTGACCGAGCAGTTCTCCCAGGGTCTGTGGCCGGTACTTGCGGGCCAGGACACGGTACTGCGGGTTGTCTTGATCAGGAGGTGCCATCGCGGTCCCTGATGAACGGGGCGGGGGATCGCGCAACCGTTGGTGCAACGGATGACTGGAAGGCCGGCCTGACCCGGTTGAACACGCTACGGCTGCTTCCTCTCGGACCTGACCGGGTTCACGAGCCAATTCCGTCCATTCCGGCCCCCGTCGGCAACACTAGCCGCCACGACCGACGGCACGCAAGCCCGATTGCACGACAACGGGCCTCGTGCGAACGTCATACTATGGCCGACGTCTCCCACTACAGAGGCGATCTCATTGATCGCGCCAGCGAGCTGCGCCGGGATGATCAGTGGATTGCCGCCAGGCTGCGCGATCCCGCAACCCGGCTCGTTCCCGTTCACCGGGGGCGCAACCTGCTGCGCGGCAGGAGTGCGGCCTTTCTGGCGCCCGGCGATGTCGACGGATTCCCCGATTCCCCGCTGATGGAGCCGATCTTTCTGGGAATCGACGAGACGGGTCCACTGTTTGCCGTCGATGTGTCGCATCTCGATGAAAGGGTTCTCGCCGGCCAGGGGGAGGACTGCGTCCTCGAGGAACTCTATGGCATCGCGACACAGCTGTTTCGCCGCGACGCCTCGCTCCTTTCCCATGCGGCCTGGCTCGTGCGATGGCGGCGGCACCACCGCTACTGCGGTGTCTGCGGCCATGTCACCGAATCGCGGGAAGCCGGGCACGTGCGGGTCTGCACCAACGACGACTGCAGGACCCTCGCCTTTCCGAGGACCGACCCGGCCGTCATCATGGTGACCGAGTTCGCCGACCGGTGCCTGCTGGCCCGCCAGAAGAACTGGCCGGGCGGCCTGCATTCCTGCCTGGCGGGATTCGTCGAACCCGGTGAATCGGCGGAGGAGGCCGTGGTGCGCGAGGTGCGCGAGGAGTCGGGACTCGACGTGCGGAATGTCCGCTACCACGCCACCCAGCCATGGCCCTATCCGTCCTCGCTCATGCTGGGCTACTTTGCCGTCGCCACGCACGACGACCTCGTCATCGACACCGACGAGCTGGCCGCCGCCCGCTGGTTCACCCGCGACGAGCTCGTGTCGCTTCCCAGCGGTGTCGAACTGCCACGACGCGATTCCATCGCCCGCGCCCTGATCGACGCCTGGATTGCCGCAGGATAGAGTAACGGCCACCTTGCCCCGAGCATGAGGAGCCGCCCATGAGCCGTCTCGAGATCCACCAGATTCCGGTTCTCTCCGACAACTACGTCTATCTCGCGCACTGCCCCGAGACCGCGGCCACGGCGGTCGTCGACCCGGCGGTCACGAAACCCGTGCTCGACGCGGCCGCGGACAAGGGATGGTCCATCACGCACATCATCAACACCCACCATCACGACGATCACACGGGCGGCAATCTCGACATCAAGCGGGCCACGGGGTGCACCATTGTCGGGCCGGGACCGGACCGCGACCGCATCCCGGGGATCGACATCATGGTCGACGAGGGCGACACCTTCATGCTCGGGGCGGCCGAGGCCCGTGTCTTCTTCGTCCCCGGGCACACGCGCGGACACATCGCCTACTGGTTCGCCGACTCGGCGGCGCTCTTTTGCGGCGACACCATGTTCGCCATGGGGTGCGGCCGGCTATTCGAGGGAACCCCGGTCCAGATGTGGGCTTCGCTGCAGAAGCTCATGGATCTGCCCGGCGACACGCGCGTCTACTGTGCCCACGAATACACCCAGACCAACGGCCGGTTTGCGCTCACGGTCGATCCGCAGAACACCGACCTCGTGCGCCGCATGGCGGTTGTCGACGACATGCGCTCCAGGGATCTGCCGACAGTTCCCTCGACCATCGCCGAGGAACGGGCGACCAACCCCTTCCTGCGGCCGCGCAGTCAGCTTGTCATGAAGGCCCTCGGCATGGAGGGCGCCGATCCGGTGACGGTGTTCGCCGAACTGCGCGCCCGCAAGGACAGGTTCTAGGGCCTGAGGGCCGGCGGCGGATCAGCCGCTGGCGTCACCACCATGGCTGCTCCACCACGCCGTCCACCGGTCGTAGTCCGGTCCGATGTCGGCGCCGGTGATGGTCCTGAGTGACCACGAGGAGAACCAGCGAACATCCTGCGAGGTGTCCTGGAGGGCCTCGATCAGCGCCGATACCGCCGCCGGGTCGCCGATGCGGCCAAGCGACCATGCCGCCTCCCAGCGAACGCGGTCATGTTCGTCCTCGAGGGCCTCGACAAGCGCTGGCACAGCCGCCGGGTCAGCGGTGTCGCCGAGGGCCGAGGCCACCGAAAAGCGCACCTCATCGCCCGGTTCGTCGAGAGCGGGGAGAACGCTCGCCACTCCCCAGACATCGATCATGACATTGACCAGCGCCTCGAGAAAGCCGTCCGGCTTCACCAGCGCTTCACGAAACGGGGCGTTCTCCGGCTTCTCGTACCCGTGATCGATCAGGATCTCGAAGGGACGTTCGACCGTGGACGTGAAGAGCCGCATGCTTTCGCTCGCCCCGGGACCGGTGATCGCCACATCGCCGGCAAGGTCGGCGCCGGTGTAGAGATAGGCTCTCTCCTGGCCAACGTAGAGCCTGCCGAGCGCCCGCCCCTCCAGGGAGACCCGGAGTTCCCAGCTCTCGCCGTCGACGCCACCGTCGAGGGGCTCGATGTCCGCCGCCAGGAGCATGTCCTCGGCATAATCGACGAGCGGCAGCTCATAGTCCTCCAGAATGTGGGGCTCGGGCAGTGACGCCTTGCGGTACTCGAACACCTGTTCGATGGAGATCACGACCACATCGGGAAGCGGCGCCCGGGAGGAGTCGGAGCGGGAAGGCGCCAGCACGAGGCCGGCGACGGCAACCAGGATGAAGAGCGCGCGCCTGGACATCACACGGCCATTCTAGACCGCATCACCGGCTGGAGTCCCTACTTCGTCTCAGCTTCCAGCCACTCTTCCAAGGCGGCGGCGGCGCGTTCCCGCGTGACGTCGTCGAGAGTGTCCTCGAGACTGGCCAGGTTCGTTGACGCGATGCCATCACCCGCCCGGGCAGCGAGGCTGAGCCACAGATAGGCGCCGACGGGGTCGTATGGCTCCACGGTCAGGAGCAGGAATCCGAGAAGCGACATGGCGTCCCGTTCCCCGGACTCGGCCGCAGCCTCGAGAAGGGCCCGGGCACCGTCCGGATCCGCCGGACCTCCCTTCGCCTCGAGGAGCAGGCGGGCAAGGCGCACCCTCGCCCGGCCGTGTTCCTGTGCGGCAGCCTCGCCGTACCAGCGCCGTGCCTCGACCAGATCAACCGGAAAGGGAGTGGGGTCCCCCCACACCTGACCGAATGTCGATCCGGTCTCGTAGCCATAGCCCAGGAGGAACTGCGCCTCGGCGTTGCCCGCTTGCGCTTCGACGCGATACCACGTCATCGCCTCGACAAAGGACTCGGGAACGTCCGCGGCAACGGGCAACCCCGACCATCCGGTCACCAAGGCTGCCAACGCGACAAGTCGCGTGTGTCGGAGGGTTCCATTCACCAGGCCCAAAACAGTCACTCCCGCCCTGATCAGCTCATCCAGGCAGCATGGCGATGCCAACAGTCCTGAAGCCTCATGAACCGGCCGAGCGTTCATACTACTCTCCAACCACGGGGATTGACCACTGTTTTGACGCCTGCAGATGGGGACACTCTCGCGGCGGAGCGTCATCCGGAATCGTCACGGCCAACGAGAGTCTCCAGCAGGAGAAGGGCGGCATCATCGATTCCCTTGGTACCGTCTGCCACGGCATCGGCAAGATCGGTCAACCCGGGGTGGTGAAGAGCCCGCTCACGGGCCAGCACCAGGGCCGTCTCGATGATGTCCTGGCGCAGGCCATGCCGGGTGCGCCGTGGCGACTGCGCGCCACGATGACCCTTGTCAACGAGGAGACCGGCAAGCTCGTCAACCCCGTCGCCGCGCGTGGCGACCGTCATGAGGACCGCAGGCACGTGTTCGCCTCTCCATGACACTGCCGCCTCCAGTGCGGCTTTCGCGGCAAGTGCACCTGGTTGATCGGCCTTGTTGACGACAATCAGATCCACGGTTTCCAGAATCCCGGCCTTTGCCGCCTGGATGTCGTCGCCGGACCCGGACGGCCACACCAGGATGCTCCAGTCCGCCAGGCGGGTGATCCCGGTCTCGGACTGGCCCGTACCGACCGTCTCGACGATGATGATGTCGCATCCGGCAGCATCCATGACGTCGATGACGCGCGACGTGGTCGCCGCAAGACCGTCCGGACGACCCCTGGAGGCGTGGCTGCGGATGAAGACTCCGCGGTCGGCAGAGTGGCCGGACATGCGGATGCGGTCACCGAGAAGGGCACCCCCGGTCACGGAACTCGACGGATCGACGGCGAGGACCGCGACCAGCCTCGATCGGCGGCGGAACTCCCGCACCAGGGCGTCCGTCAGCGTCGACTTTCCGGCGCCGGGAGGGCCGGTCAGGCCCAGGACGAACGCATGGCCGGCCTCGGCGCGCGCGGTCTCGACGATCGCGGAAGCATCCGGATAGTCGTTCTCCACGGCGGTAATGGCACGGGCGACGGACGCGCGCTCGCCCCGCCTCATGGCGCCAACCCAGGAAGGAGTGTCCGGCGCGCAAGCAGGATCTGTCATGGCAGGGGAGAATACTCCTGCCGGCTGGACCGGCAACCGGCCGCCCGAGGAGCGATCAGGGGTCCTCGTCCTCGAGGGACATCAGGTAGGCGATCACGTCGGCGCGCTCATCCTCGTCCTTCAGTTTGAAGACCATCTTGTTGCGCACCCTGGTGGCGTCCAGGGTTTCCTTCAGGAAGGTCTTGGGATCCGTGATGTAGGCGTCCACCAGTTCGGGCGTCCAGACGAGACCTGCCTCGCCGGCCTCGACCATGCTGGTGGAGAACCTGTAGTCCGCCGTTCCCGCCTGGCGTCCGAAGAGACCGAGCAGGTTCGGACCGGCCGGCTTCGTCCTTCCGGCCTCGACCGAGTGACACGCCTTGCATTTCCTGAACACCTTCTCGCCACGCACTGGATCCCCCGGCGTGAAGGCCACACTGAAGGTGGTGAACAGGATCAACGCCAGCAACCCGGAAAGGAACGCGGCACGCATCATGTCTGTCTCTCTTCCGGGATTTCCCGAACGTCTCGATATCGCCGGTACGGATTCTCGCCTTCCACCATGAAGGGGGCGCCTACCTTGACCACCAGGGATGTTGATGTCGACTCCGCTGCGTTTGCCGTTCAGGGCCGGGTACCCGAGTAGCCGTGACAAGCCCCTTCATTGACAAACCATTGAGCGTGGTTCAATTCCGCAAGTGGTGTCGTGTCCCCTCAGCCAACGGTGATCGGATGGGTTCTGCCAAAAGCTCTCGACAACACAAGCAGTCCGGCAGGGACGAGGAGCAGTCGGCCCGGAACCTGGTCGAGCTCGCGGTAGATCGCCTTGGCAATCATGAACCGTCGTCCGACCTCAAGGTCGCGATCGGCCAGGAACTCAGATACTGGCGCAACCATCGTGGCCTGACCGGCGTGAAGCTCGCCGATCTCTCGGGGGTGTCGGCGGGCATGCTGACCAAGATCGAGAAAGGGGACGTGGCGCCCTCGATCCAGACGCTCGTGCGCATTGCCGACGCACTCGAGGTCCCCACCTCAATGTTCTTCCATCGCCTGAACAGGCGCCCATCGGTCAACTTCGTGCCTGCGGGCAAGGGACTGGTGACTGACCGCAGCGGGAACCGTGGCAATCAGATTTACGAGCTGCTCGCTCACAACCTGCACCACACCATGGGTATCGAACCCTTCCTGGTCACGATGGATGCCGGGGCCGAACCCTATCCGGTGCTGCAGGAGGAAGGTTTCAAGTTCCTCCACATGCAGAAGGGCGAGGTGATCTATCGCCATGGACACCGGACCTTCCACTTGAGGCCCGGCGATTCGCTGACCTTCGACGCGATGGCGCCGCACGGAGCCGAGAGGTTGCTGACGGAGAGCGCCACCTGGCTCTCCGTCGGTTTCTATCCTCACCTCCACAACTCCCGATAGGGCCGTTCCGGAGGACCAGACGTCTGTGCGCAAGGCCCAAGGAACCAGGTGACCTCGCCTGGCGATGGAAGGAGGTTGCATCGTGCCCGTGGACCGCACACAAAGACCTTGACTGTCATGCAATGCAATTGATCAGATAGAAATGCTGGTCTCTCCCCTTCCCGGAAGGTCACGACACCGCGCATGACCCGAGATCCACGCCACGACATTCTCTTCGAGCCGGTGCGCATCGGACCGGTCACGGCGCCGAATCGCTTCTATCAGACTCCCCAGTGCAGCGGCATGGGACGGAACTACCCCTCGTCGTGGGCCGTGATGCGCGGCATCAAGGCCGAGGGTGGCTGGGGGGTGGTCTTCGCCGAGCAGTGCGACTTTCATCACAGCACCGACAACCCGCGCAACGTGCGCCTGTGGGACGCGCAGGACCTCAGCATCGTCACCCGCATGGTCGAGGAGGTGCACGCCCACGGCAGCCTCGCGGGCCTCATGCTGGCGCACAACGGCTTCGTCACGCCCAACCTGATCAGCCGCGAAACGCCCCTGGCGCCGTCGCTGATACCGTTGTTCGGCACCGCTCCCGGTCATGCCCGTCCGCTCGACAAGGCCGACATCCGCACCCTGCGCCAGGCGCACCGAAGCGCCGCTCTGCTCGCCTGCGAGGCAGGCTTCGATATCGTCAACGTCTATGCCGGCCATGACCTGGCGCTGCCCATGCACTTCATTTCGAAACGCTACAATCAACGAAGTGACGAGTACGGCGGAAGTCTCGCGAACCGTGTGCGCCTGCTTAGGGAACTGATCGAGGACACCAGGGAGGCGATCGGCCACCGCTGCGCCGTCGGCGTGCGCTTCGCAGTGGACGAGATGGTGGGCGAGGCCGGAATCACATGCGAGGGCGAGGGCCGCGAGGTCGTCGAGATGCTGGCGGAGCTGCCTGATATCTGGGATGTCAACGTGTCGCCATGGGCCAACGACTCGATCACGTCACGCTTCGGCGAGGAGGGTTCCCAGGAACGCTATGTCGCCTTCGTCAAGCAGGTGACGACGAAGCCCGTCGTCGGTGTCGGACGGTTCACCAGTCCGGACACCATGGTCTCGCAGATCAGGCGCGGCATCCTCGACATGATCGGCGCGGCGCGTCCGACGATCGCTGATCCCTTCCTGCCGCGCAAGATCGAGGAAGGGCGGCCGGAAGACATCCGGGAGTGCATCGGCTGCAATGTCTGCACCACCAACAACTACCTGATGGTGCCGATTCGCTGCACCCAGAACCCGACGATGGGCGAGGAGTGGCGCCGCGGCTGGCACCCGGAGCGCATCCCCCCGAAGTCGACGTCCGACAGCATCCTGATCGTTGGCGCCGGTCCGGCAGGCCTCGAGGCGGCCCGTGCACTGGGCCAGCGGGGTTACGATGTCCTGCTGGCCGAGGCGATGCGCGAGCCGGGCGGCCGGGTGAGCCGCGAATCGCGCCTGCCCGGACTTGCCGCCTGGGCGCGCGTGCGCGACTGGCGCCTGGGTCAGATCGCCAGGATGCCCAATGTTGAGATGTTCCTCGAAAGTCCCATGACGACCACCGACGTGCTGGAGACCGGCGCAACGCTCGTCGGCATCGCGACCGGCGCATCCTGGAGGCGTGACGGCGTCGGCCGCCACCACCGCAGCCCGGTGGCAGGCAACGAGCTTTCGCACGTGGTGACGCCGGACGATCTCATGGACGGAAAAGAGATCGCGGGCCACGCCGTGATCTGGGACGACGATCACTACTACATGGCGAGTGTGCTCGCCCAACTGCTCATTCAGGCGGGCTGCTGTGTGACCATCGTGACACCCCAGGCTTCGGTGGCGGCCTACACGCAATACACCCTGGAACTCGATCACATTCACCGCCGCCTCGCCGAACTCGGTGCCGCCATCGTCGGCCACCATGCCGTGACGCGCATCGCCGAGGGCAGCGTGGAGCTTGCGAATGTGCACGGCGGATCCGGTTCTACGCTCGACTGCGACGGCGTGGTGATGGTGACGGGCCAGGTGCCGAACGACGCCCTTTGCCGGGAGCTCGCGGCCCTGACGGACGGGCCGCGTTCGGTCGCCCTTGGCGACTGTCTGGCACCGTCAGTCATTGCGGCGGCGGTCTATGCAGGTCACCGCTTCGCCCGCGACCTCAGATTCGATCTCGCCGCCACCACGCCCTTCCTGCGCGAAGACGTCGCGATGGCGCCGCGACCGCCGCAGGAGCGCGTCGCCGTCCTGGGTGCGGGTGACAGATGACCGGGGCCGCCAGACCCGAACTCCCGCTCGCCGGCCACAGGGTGGTCGAGATCGGCTCCTCGGTCGCCGCGCCCTACGCGACATGGATCCTTGGCATGCTGGGCGCCGACGTGATCAAGGTGGAGAACGCCGACGGCGGAGACGACGCCCGGCGCTGGGGCCGCATGCTGCCCGACGGGCGGTCATCCTTCTTTCTTGCGCTCAATGGCAACAAGCGCTCGGTGCGGGTCAACCTCAAGGACGAGGACGATCGCGCCTGGCTCGCCCGGTCATGCGCCGGGGCCGACGTCGTCATACAGAACATGCGGCCCAACAAGATCGCGCGCTATGGCCTCGACGGTCCCTCTCTGGTCGCCGCCAACATGCGCCTGGTCTACTGCAATCTCGGCGCCTTTGGCGCCACGGGACCCATGAAGGACCGGCCCGGCTACGATCCCTTGATGCAGGCCGCCGGTGGCATCATGAGCGTCACCGGCGAGCCTGACCGGCCGCCTGTGCGCGTCGGCGTGTCGATCGTCGACATGGGAACGGGCATGTGGTGCGGCATCGGCATCCTTGCTGCGCTTTACGCGCGCGAGCACACCGGGCGGGGCTGCATCGTCGATGCCTCGCTCTACGAGACCGCGCTCGGCTGGGTCGCGAACCAGGCCGCCATGGTGCAGGTCGACGGTGTCAACCCGGAAAAGGTCGGTTCGGGGGCGCGTGGCATGGCGCCCTACCAGGCCTATCGCTGCCGTGACGGCTGGCTGGTCGTGAGCGCGCCCAACGACCGTCTCTTCGAACGGCTTGCCGGGGCGCTCGGTCATGCCGAGTGGCCGGGGGATGAACGCTTCTCCGGCAACCAGGAGCGCTACGCCAATCTCGGCGACCTCAATGCGCTCATCGAGCCGGTCCTCGCAGCCCGGACCCGCGATCACTGGATCGGCGTGCTTGATGACGCGGGCGTGCCCTGCGCGCCGGTGCGGGAGATCACCGAGATGCTGGCCGACCCGCAGACCGAGGCTCTCGGGATCGTCCAGCGTCTGGGCGCCGAGATTCCGCTGATGGGCCTGCCGCTCAGTTTCGACGGTGTCCGGCCGCCGCTGCGCAACCTGCCGCCGGATCTCGGCGAGCACGACGCACTGAAGGAGGTGGAATGAGGAGCGACTTCGAGACACTGAAACTCGAGCGCGTGAGCGACCACGTGCTGCTGGTTACGCTCAACCGTCCGGAGGTGCTGAACGCGACCAACACGACGATGGGCCGCGAACGCCTGGAACTCTTCGGCGGCCTCTACGTCGACCAGGAGGACGTGCGCTGCATCGTGCTGACCGGCGCCGGCCAGAGGGCGTTCAGCGCCGGCGGCGATCTCAAGGAGCGCAAGGGCATGTCGGATGCCGCCTGGCGCCGCCAGCACGCGATCTTCGAGCAGGGCGCCATGGCGCTCAAACAGTGCCCCGTGCCGGTGATCGCGGCGGTCAATGGCGTGGCTTACGGCGGCGGCTGCGAAACCGTGCTCTCCTGCGATTTCGCCTATGCCTCGTCGACCGCGACATTTGCGCTGACCGAGGTGAGGATCGGCATCCTGCCGGGCACCATGGGCACCCAGCAGTTGCCGCGCGCCGTGGGCGAGAGGCGGGCCAAGGAGATCCTGATGACCGGCATGCCGTTCACGGCCGAAGAGGCTTTCGCGTGGGGAGTGGTCAACCGCGTGTGCGAGCCGGACCGCCTGCTGGAGGAGGCACTCGAGACCGCGAGCGTGATCGCCGGAAACGCGCCGCTCGCCGTGCAGCGCATCAAGCGCGCCGCCGCTATCGCGGGCGATCTTGATCTCGCCTCCGGCTTCCAGTTCGAGCTGGAGGCCTACAACCGGCTGGTCGTCACCGAGGACCGCCAGGAGGGCGTCAACGCCTTCAACGAGAAACGCAAACCGCAGTTCAGGGGCAGGTGAGATGAGCGAGATTGATGTCGTCGTCCAGGAGGTCGGACCGCGGGACGGGTTGCAGAATGTCGAGCGGACCATGCCAACGGATGCAAAGATGGAGTGGATCGACGCGGTCTGCGAGGCAGGCGTCCCGCAAGTCCAGGTCGGCAGCTTCGTGCCGCCCAGGCTGATTCCGCAGCTTGCCGATACGGGGGAGATCGTGCGGCGCACGCGGGAAGGCTGGCCTGAGGTTGCCCTCTCCGTGCTGATTCCGAACCTCAAAGGCGCCGAGCTCGCCTTGCCGACGGGGCCCGACCAGGTGGCTTTCGTGCTCTCTGCCTCGGCCGCCCACAACGAGCGCAACGTGCGCCGCCCGGTCGAGGAGTCCCTGGCCGACTTCGCCCGCATCGTGGCGCTGCGCAACGAGCTAGATCCCGGTCGCCGCGTGAAGGTATCGGGCGGCATCGCCACGGCGTTCGGCTGCACCATGCAGGGAGAGGTGCCGGAAGCAGAGGTTCTGCGGCTGGCCGTGACGCTGGCCGAGGCCGGCGCTGACCGCATCGGCATCGCCGACACCGTGGGCTACGCCAACCCCGGACAGGTGCGGCGCGTGTTCACGGATGTGCGGGCGGCCGTCGGCCCCGACATCGCTCTGGGCGCGCATTTCCACGACACCCGCGGTCTCGGACTCGCCAACGTGCTGGCCGCGCTGGAAGCGGGCGTGCGCCAGTTCGACGGCGGCATGGGTGGCCTCGGCGGCTGTCCCTATGCGCCAGGCGCCACCGGCAACATCGTCACGGAGGACCTCGTCTTCATGCTCGAATCCATGGGACTCAGAACGGGCATCGACCTCGAGAGGCTTCTCGCCGCGCGGCGCATCATGGAAGCGCACCTGCCGGGCGAGTCGACCCATGGGACCTTTGTCAAGGCCGGCGCGCCCAAGGGCTTCGTGCCCGCGAGCCGGGCGGCCTGACCATGGCGGAAACACCGGTGATGGAGCTCGGCGAGGACTATCCCGAGCTGCGCGAGCAGGTGACGCGGCTGTGTGCCCGCTTTCCCGGGGAGTACTGGCGCGAGCTCGAGAGGCAGCCGGTCGAAGAGTCCTATCCCACGGCATTCATCGACGCCATGACCGAGGCAGGTTATCTCGCCGCGCTGATTCCCGAAGACTACGGCGGGTCGGGCCTGCCGCTGCGCGCCGGCGCCGTGATCCTCGAGACGGTCAACCGCTGTGGCGGCAGCGCCGCGGCCGGCCACGCCCAGATGTACACCATGGGCACGGTGCTGCGGCATGGCAGCGACGCGCAGAAGCAGAAGTACCTGCCGGGGATTGCCTCAGGTGAACTGCGATTGCAGGCCTTCGGCGTCACCGAGCCGACGTCGGGCTCGGATACGACGCAGATCACGACGCGGGCCGAGCGCACAGGTGAAGGCTACGTCATCAACGGACAAAAAGTCTGGACCAGCCGGGCGCTCCACTCCGACCTGATGCTGCTGCTTGCCCGCACGACGCCGCTCGCCGAGGTCGAGAAGCGTCACCACGGCATCTCGACGTTCCTGATCGACCTCAGGGATGCGAGGCGCAACGGCTGCACGATCCGTCCCATCGACGCCATGATCAATCACCACACCACCGAGGTGTTCTTCGACAATGTCGTGGTGCCCCACGATGCGCTGATCGGCGAGGAAGGCCGGGGGTTCCGCTACATCCTCGACGGCATGAACGCCGAGCGTTGCCTGACGGCTTCCGAAGCGATCGGCAACGGCCGCTACTTTATCGACAGGGCCGTGGCTTATGCCAACGAGCGCGTCGTCTTCGGCCGGCCCATTGGCCAGAACCAGGGCATACAGTTCCCGATCGCCGAGGCCCACACGTATCTCGAGGCGGCCGAGCTGATGGTGCGCAGAGCCACGGCGCTGTTCGACGCCGGCGAGCCTTGCGGCGCCGAGGCCAACATGGCGCGCTATCTCTCGTCGAAGGCGGCCTGGGACTGTGCCGAGGCCTGCTTCACGGCCCACGGCGGCTTCGCCTTCGCCCGCGAGTACGACATCGAGCGCAAGTGGCGCGAGGCGCGCCTGTCGCGCACCGCGCCCATCTCGCCCAACCTGATACTGAGCTTCATCGCCCAGCATGTTCTCGGCCTCCCCAGGTCCTACTGATGGACCCGACGGTGCGCTCACCGGTCTCGAACCGCCGACGCCCGGCGTGGACGGGCTGCGGGCGAACTCTGGAATCGAAGCCGCGTCCCCCATGCCGGCCGGCCGGCGCAGCCGGCATGCCTTGAGTTCGATGCCGTCTCCACGGGTGCGTGTGGTAGGTTCCCGGGTTCGGACGCACTGAACGAGCCCGTCGTGGAGGATAGAAGCCTGATCGACCATCTGGAGAGGACCATGTTCAAAGCTTGCGACCTCGATATCGACATCGAGGAGATCGATCGGCGCCTGGCAGACAACTGGAGCCTGCCGACCCGGTTCTACTGGGATCCGGACATCTTCGATCTCGAGATGGAAGCGATCTTCGCCAGGAACTGGCTCTATTTCGGATCCGTGCATCAGGTCGCCAGGCCCGGTGATGTCGCGGTGCGGCGAATGGGACGCTTGCCGATCGTCGTGACGCGGGACAGGGCCGGCACGCTGCGGTCTTTCCTCAACATCTGCCGCCACCGTGGCTACACGGTCGTGGAAGGCAACAAGTCGAACTGCCTGCGCCTCGCGTGCCGCTATCATGGCTGGTCCTACAATCTCGACGGGACCCTGGCGCATGCGCCGGATGCCGCGGGCGAGGCTGGTTTCTGCAAGGACGAACTGGGTCTCGCCGCGGTCGCGATCGAGCAATGGGGGCCGGCGCTCTTCGTCAATCCCGATGCCGAAGCCGAACCGATCGCAAGCTTCTGGGGCAAGGGCTACACCAGAAGCGAGGCCGAGGGCCTCGCCCCCGACGCGGAAGGGTTCGAGCTCGTGCGCGAGGTAGTCTACGACATCCGGACCAACTGGAAGCTCTGGTACGACAATGGCGCGGAGTGCTATCACTGCGCCTTGATACACGGCGAATCCTTCGCCAACGCCTACCAGTCGGATGCCGGCACCTACGAGACCGAGACCGGCCCGAACTTCAGCTTCAACATGTACCACGGCAAGCCACGCGAGGGCGCAAACGCCGGCACGGCAAGCGACAATCCGGTATTGCAGGCCTTCCCCGGCTTCGTCGGCTTCCGAGACGGCGACATCCTGCACCATGCCGGCATGGTGCCGGTGGCACCTGACCGCACCTGCCACGTCACCCACTACTACGCGCGGCCCGGCACGGACCCCGACTACGTCAAGGCATGGTGCGATCTGTGGGACCAGACCTACCGCGAGGACAACGTGGTGACCGCGGACCAGCACCGCAATCTGGCGTCGGCCCAGCAACCCTGGAATCGCTATGTTGCGAGCCGTGAGTTCGGAGCCCAGCACATCAGCCGGGAAATCTGGCGGCATTGCAAGACCGCGCTTCAGGACTGATCCCCGGCAGCGCCCCGCATCCCGGAAGGACGAAGCTCAAGAACAAGCTCCGGCTTCTTCGAGGAAGGAGACGTCACGCATGAACCAACTCCCGAAACTCTACTGCGGCCAGGATACGTGCTCCCTTGGACCCGAACTGGTCCTGGAAGAAACGGGGAGACCCTACGAGCGGATGACAGTGAGCCTTTCGAACGGCGACAACCGGACGGATCGGTATCTCGAGATGAACCCGACCGGTCAGGTGCCCGTTCTCGTGTTCCCGGACGGGCGGATCCTGACCGAGTCCGCTGCGATCATGCTCTACTTCAGCGAGACGGATGAGAAGGGAACCATCGCAACCTTCGAAAGAACGGATCCACGGCACTGGGACCTGGTGCGACGCGTCCACTTCTTCGCGGGCAGCCTGTCACGCGCCTTTGGCATGATGCACGTTCCGTTCAGGTTCTCCGACAAGGCCGATTGTCACGCAAGCGCCAGCATGATCGGCAAGGACACGCTGTGCCGGTACTGGGGAATCCTCGATGAAGACCGTGTCGGCCCCTATTTCTATGGCGAGGAGTTCTCGCTCGTCGACGTGCTGGTTGCTATGCACCTTTCGTGGCGGCCGTTCTCGACGCGGGACATGATCGTCGATCTCTTTCCGAACCTGGGCGCACTGCTGAAACGGCTGCATTCACGCCCGGCGATCGCGCGCGTCGTCGAACGTCATCGCGATGCCAAGAACTGGACCGAATCGTCCTACCTGGAAAACGCAGCCTGACGCCGCTCGCTGACAGCCCGTTCAACAGGGAAACCGACACCCGCACTCGACCACCGTCGACCGCCGGAGTGTATCCCGGCCAAGCCTCTGCCAACCTGGTCGATCATCACGCCGGCACGCAAGAAGGGGCATGCCGAAGGCCGCCGGGTGACTTGCCATCGGACCGGCCTCTATGGTCTACATGGCGGCCGCCGCAACAGTCGGGCAGGCGCATGATCTAAGGAGACGAGGTGATGAGTGACGGCAAGACGATTGTTTTCTTCCCCGAGGCCGCATTCGGGCCGGCCCTCAACTCGGTGGGCATCGCCCAGGTCTGCCGCGACATGGGGCACCGGCCGGTGTTTCTGGCGGATCCCGGATTCACCGGGGTCTTTGCGGACTACGGCTTCGAGGAGCATGCCGTGCCGATGTCCGAGCCCATGGAGCCCGAGGCGATGGCGCGCTACTGGTCGGACTTCATCAACGGCCAGATTCCGAACTTCCATACGCCGCCCATCGAACAGGTCTCGACCTACATCAAGGCCTGCTGGGAGGCGATCGTCGAGACCGCCGTGTGGGCCGAGAAGTCCCTTCCCGGCGTCCTTGCAGAAGTCGAGCCCGATCTCATCTGTGTCGACAACGTGGTGCTCTTCCCCGCGACCAAGCGCCACGGCGCGCCCTGGGTGAGGATCATCTCGTGCAGCGAGAACGAGATCGAGGATCCGGACATTCCGCCCCATCTCTCGGGGTGCCGCGAGGACGATCCGGAAGGCTTCCGCCTCTATCGCGAGGCATTCGAGAGGGAAATCGCCCCCATCCACGCGCAGTTCAACGAGTTCCTCGTCTCTTGCGGCGAGGAGCCCTATCCGCTCGGCCAGTTCTTCGAAACCTCTCCCTGGCTCAACCTCCTGCACTATCCCAAGCCCCTCGCCTTCCAGCGCCGCCACCCCCTCGACGAGGAGAAGTTCGTCTACCTCGAGGGCTGCATTCGGGAGGAAGATCCCTACACCGTCCCGAACTTCCCCGTGAATCAGACGAGGCCGCTCGTCTACGTCAGCTTCGGCAGCCTGGGATCGGGCGACACGGATCTCATGAAGCGCCTGATGGCGACGCTGGGCACGCTGCCCTTGAGAGTGCTGGTCAACGTCGGGGACTATGGCGAGGCCTATGATCACGTGCCGCCGAACTGCCATGTCGACAGCTGGTATCCGCAGCCTTCGGTCATCGCCGAGGTCGATGCCGTCATCCATCACGGCGGCAACAACAGCTTCAACGAGTGCCTCTACTTCGGCAAACCGTCACTGATCATGCCCTATTGCTGGGACGGCCACGACAACGCGACCCACATCGACGAGAGGGGCTACGGCCTCGCCATGGAACGCTACACGTGGAAGGATGCGGACATCGCCGCCGCCCTCGAGCGGTTGTTGACCGACACCGCCATGAAGCAGCGACTCGAGTCGCTCTCGGCGCACATGCAGGCCGAGGACGGACGCCGCAAGGGCGCCAGGGCCCTCGACCACCTGCTCCGGAACAGCGCATGACCGAAGCGTCGGTCCTCGCCAAGGGACCGCTTGTCGACTGGGGACCGGTCGAGACACCCATGGGCGAGCCCGTGTCGCAGACGTCTGGACGACTCCTTGAAGGCGGGTCCGGCCGTTTCCCCGAGGCCGGGTACTGGCGCTGCACCGAAGGCCGCTGGCGTTGCGCAATCGCGCGGAGCGAGTTCTGCCACTTTCTAGAGGGTGAATGCACCTACACGAGCGATGATGGCGTCGTCATCGATGTGACCGGCGGAGAGACGGTGTGGTTCCCCGAAGGCTGGAAGGGTGAATGCCGGGTCCTGAAGACCGTCTCCAAGGTCTACCTCATCGTCTGACCGCCCTCCCGAGGCGCGCCAGGAGCTGTCTCGCTCTCCTTTGCGTCCTGGGGTTCCACGCGTCGGCCTGGGGCTCCACTACCGCGGCACGACTCGAAGAACTCACCAGAACCCTCCTGGAGTCGGTCCCCGGCGGGGACGTCATCGCCTACCGAATCGCCACGACCGAAGGGAACGATGGCGCCATCGTCGCCACGCTCTCGGATATCTCCCTGGGCTATGCAGCCACGTCTCTCGTTGTCGACGACATCGCCGTCACCTGGAGGCCGGCAGGCGACCGGCTCTATTCCGCCACCATGACGATACCGGCGGTCAGCGCGCTCGATGACGACGGCGGCACGATCGCCCGCCTCAATTCGGACAGCGGGACACTCGAGCTCTTCGTTCACATCGATACCGGGCACCTCGAATCCGGCATCATGGACGCCACCGGCGTGACCGTGTCCCTGCCCGGGAGCGCTGCGACAGTCCGCATCGACGACCTGGCAGCGTCCATGACACCCGAAGAGACCGCACCCTTGACGTGGACAGGTCAGGCTCAACTCACCCTGGACGGGCTGGCCGTGACCGCTGGTGACGGGACGAGTGTCGAACTGGCCCGCGGCCATGCCGCTGGGTGGTTCCGCGACATCCCTGCAACACCGTCCCCGGGGATCCTGCCGGAGGGAGCCTCCCTCAAGGGTACGGTATCCCTGGAGCGACTGTCCGCGGCCGACGGATCCGGCATGCGGGCCGACATGGAATCATCCCTTCTGGAGTTCACCGTGACGGGCACCGGCGGCGACCTGGGCTCCATCGGGCTCCGGTACAGCCACGAGGGGTTCGCCCTGGAGGACGCCGGCCTGGCGCCGGTCATGCCTCGTTCACTGGCTGGCGACGTGAACCTTGATGCCGTGCCGATCGCAGACCTGTTCGCGGCCTTCGCCCGCCCCTCCGGGAGCGGCGTGCCGGAAGGCTCCACGCTCGGCTTTGATCTGGACTGGACCTGGCCGGACGGCGCCGGCAACGCCAGCGGCCGGCTCGCCTCAGCGCCTCTCGCACCGGTTCCGGCCACCGGGACCGTCAGGTTCGTCACCAGCGGCATGGCGGAGCTGGTCGAGAATGTGATGGCGGCGGCGTATGCCGGCAATCGCCAGGCACGCCACCTTGTCACCTACCTTGCTCTCTTCAGGGCCATGGGTCGCCACGACGAGACGGTGGCAGAATCACCGCTCGTCCATGACATCGTGCTGCTGCCCGACAACAGGATTCTGGTGAACGACAACGACATCAACGTCCTCCTCAGCTTGCTGGGCGCTGACTGAACCGTCTGCCGCACGAACGGGATCCCGGCATGTCGCCGGCCGGACTGGCGCAAGGGCCATCTCTTCCTCCCCAGCGAGCAAGGCCGGACCCCGCACCGTCTCTCGTGGTGCAGGTCGCAGAGGTTGCGCGCCTTCCGGCGCTCCGGGACTTCGGGTCTCATGATGCGGGATGGGCCTTATTGCATCGCGTCTTCGAGGACCGGACCCCCGAAGTCGTTGCCGTTGAGCAGGATCCGGCCTTCCGGAGCGAGTTCGAGGTCGTAGACGTGCCTCACCGCGCTCTCCTCCTCGCTACGCCGGCCCATCGCCTGCATGGCCGCGAGCACCTTTGCCACTTCGTGTGCGCCGGCATCGCCCGAGGCCGCCATGCCTGTCATCTGCTCGGCGAGGCTGTCGAGACCGAGCACCTCGAGCTGCGCCGTGCCGACGGCCATCAGAGGCGACTGTCCGGATGCGGTGAACCGCCCGACAAGGTCGGCCCGCAGTGCGGCGCTTTCGTAGCCCAGCCGCTCGATCTCGAAGACGCTTGCGGCCCGCAACACGTTCTGTAGTCCGAGCGTCGCGAAGTTCTTGACCTCGAAGGGAGCGAAGTCGATGAGGGCGTTGCGAAACATGTCCACGCCCAGGACCGCCAGATCGAGGGAAGGCAGGTCGCGGAGCGCCAGGCGCAGGTCGAAGGCATGGGGCACAAGATCGGCCCTGGGGCCGGACACCGGAACGGCGAGGCCGGCGTGGCCGTACTCGAGGACGAGGGACGCCTCGTTGGTGTCCAGGCCCTCCATCACCATGCCGATGTTCAAGGCGTCCAAGCCGACCTCCTCGAACGAGTCGGGATCGCGCACGAGGAAATCCGTCAGGACGACCGTCATGGACGTGCTTTCCACGAGGGGCGCGCGTTCCATGGCCAGATCCGCGAGCCGGGCAGCGATCTCCCTCGCCCGCTCCTCGCCCGGCGGCTCGGTGCCCTCCATCTCCTGGAACGCTTCGGTCGCGGCAGCGAGGAAAACGAGGTCCCAGCCGCCGTAGGCAACCTCGGCATCGAGCCGCGCGAGGCCGAGCGCTTCCACGCCGTCCACGCCGAGCCGAACGACCTCGACGTTCATGGAGCCGGGACCGCTCCACTTGCCGTCCGGGTCTTCCAGGAGCGATGACCGCAACGCCACCCGCTCGACGGAGAACCGGAACGTCCCCTCGCCGGTGGTGCTTCCCTGGAAGACCAGGTCCGTGAAGAGGCAGTCGGAGTCGGTCCAGGCGTCGATGTCGGGAACGTAGGATCCGACGCACCGCTGGCTGCCAAGAGAGGTGCCGCCGATGAGGGCGCCCCCGTCGTCGTAGAGCGACGTGGTCGGGGGCAGACGCAGCGTCGCGCGGTAGCGTTCCGGACCGTCCGGAACCAGATCGAGTCCCGCATCGCCGATCGCCCAGACAAAGTCGGGTCCCAAAAGGGCAATGTCGCGCACGACGACCGAGATGGCGCCCCTCGCGGCCTCGCTCACGTCGACGACGTAGCCGACACCACCGCCCTCGCGTTCCAGCTCGACCGAGACCTGTTCCATCACCCTCTCGACCTGCTGCCGCAGAAGCGAGGCCGCGTCGGACTCTTCGGCCGTGACCTGCGCCACGGCGGGAGAGGCTGCCAGGGCCGCGCACAGGAGAAAGGAGGAAATCGGCCGGGTCACGAAAGCCTCCCACGGGTGGGGATGCGATCAGGCAGGTTAGGGCACGGGGCCCTGGCGCGACAACCCTGTCCGCGCTGCCCTGAACGGGCCGCCCGGTCGCCGACATCGGCCGGGAGTCGGCGAACAACTGGTTCCACCTCCCTGCGGATGACGCCGGTCACGGGCGGTCACTCATCCTAGTAGGCAACCAGGCTTCGATGCACCAGGAGGCCGTCCAGGCGCAGCAATTCGGTGTGCAGCACCTGGTCCGTCTCGCGTGCTTCCAGGATGAATTCGCCCGGCATGGAGATGCCGGCGGCCTCACCGGTGCGGGCCGCGTCGACGAACGCCCCGATCTCGACGAGCGTCGGCTCACCGCGCGCCGCCACGTCCTTTTCCGCAATGGCTTCCGTGGCCGCCGCAGTCAACTGCCGCGTCCAGAGTTTGCGGAACAGGCCGCCGTTGGCGAATTCGTCGCCTCCGGCGATCCGGCCGTTGATGGCGAAGACATAACCCACGGCGTCCCGATGTCCTTGCGCCAGGGAGCCCAGGTTCGATTCGTACCGCTCCAGAGCCGCGGCAAGGTCCGCATTCTCGAGTGACAGCTGCAGGCTCGAGGGAGAACGTTCGTCCGCGACGTCCAGCACCATGGCCGAACCCAGGTCCGCCTGCATCACGCTGACCGACTCCCACACCCGGCTCTGAAGATCCTCGCCATCCAACCATGCCGCACGATCGCCTTCGGGTGCAAACCAGCGTTGCGCTTCCTTGAAGAGCGCGATCCTGCCGTCTTGCGACGGCAGCCGAGCCGTGGATTGCGAGAACCAGGCCGCCGTCTCCCCGTCGCGTGCGGACCAGCGGCCGCTTTCGACGCAGAAGACGTCGACGGAAAGATCGCCCGAACCGGGCGGAACGATCATGCTGGCGATCAGGACGCGGTCCTGCTTGCCCCCCTTGAAGATGTCGCCCGACTGGAGGAAGACCTCGCTGTCGCCCGTGTTGCGGACGATGAGTTCCTCGACCACGCCGGTCTCGACGACCTCGATGAGGCCCTGTTGCATCGCCTCGTCCAGGGTGAGCGGAACGGGACCGTCATCTGCGTCTTCGCGGTGAATCAGGTAAACGGCCAGATTGTCGTGCGCATAGGGGCCACTGAGCCAGGTGCTCCCCTCGTCCGCGCCGGCCGCAGCCGGCGTTGTCCATCCCGCCACGATGACGGCGGCCAGAGCGGCAGCCAGCCCGAATCCGTGTCGGCGCATGTCAAAGTCCTCCCCCGAGTTGCCAGTTTGGGTAACGGACTATCTGGCGGATGAGGCGCCGCCGCGGCCAAATTGAGGCCATTTTCTGTTCGGCCTGCCGGTTCGACGCCGACCGGCCTGCCAGGTTGGCGAACCCTTCCGATCACTGAAGGCAGCGCATTGCGCGGCACGTCAGTCTTGCGGCGTATCTGCGCGACACCGCAGTATCGTGCTACCCCATCTGCCCATGGTGCCGGGGAGACAGCGATGACGGACCGGAGGGATGTTCCCGGCGGTGAGATGCCGCTGATCAGCGGGGTCGAGGAACGCGCTATCGTTGTCGTGCCCTACCGTCAGGAGTGGCCGGAGACATTCCGACTGCACCAGGAACGCATCGCCGCAGCACTCGGCGCGGCCGCACTCAGCATCGATCATGTCGGGTCCACCGCCGTGCCCGACCTCGACGCCAGACCGATCGTCGACATTCTTGTCGCGGTCGCGGACTCCGCCGCGGAGGAGGCTCATGTTCCGGCGCTGGAACAGTGCGGGTATGTGCTGCGGTTGCGCGAATCCGAATTCGCGGAACACCAGATGTTCCGCACCGAGGAGCTTGACGTGCATGTCCATGTGTTCTCGAAAGGCTCGCCGGAGATCGAGCGTTGCCTGCGCTTCCGCGATGCGCTGCTCGCTGCTCCGTTTCTCCGCGCGCGCTATCAGGAACTCAAGCGGTCCCTCGCTGTGCAGGAATCGCAGGACATGAACGCCTATGCCAAAGCGAAATCCAAGTTTGTCGAGGCGATCATTCACTGGTCGAGGCGAACAGACCGTCGTGGTCCTCAGCCGGCGCCCGGTGGCGGCTGAGAAACCCTCATGCGCACGCAAGCATCTTCCGTGGCGAGGTGATCCGCTTCAGGCCGGCCGGTCTGCGGGCGCGCCGCTGGTGAGGCCAAGATCCTGCATCACGCTGGCCGGATTGTAGTAGGCGACGATCCTGGCGATCCGGCCCTCCCGGAAGTCGGCGATCATCGCGAAGTCGAAGGCGATCCGGGCTCCGGCCGCCGCGATTCCGTAGAGCGGCGCGCCGTCGTGTGTCATCTCGAGGCGGATTTCCGTCACGATGCGGCTGTCGCCGATCGTCTTGCGCAAGGGGGTGGCGCGGCGGTCGCTCGACGCCTCGAACCAGCCGGAAGCGTAACGCCTGAACGCGTCGCGGCCGTGAAGCGGTTCCTGTCCGGCGTTGTCGCTATAGACGACATCCTCGGCGCATCCCGCGACGAAACCGTCGAGGTCGCCGGCCGAGAAGGCCGCCCAGGCCGCATCGATCGCTTTGCTCATCTGTTCGGGCGTCATCGTCTCCTCCTTGAGGGGTCATGGCCGACGGGCCGGGATGCTATCCGGCGGACCGACCAAACGTCCAAGGGAACAACCGTGCAATGGGGAGGACGACCGGGGCCGGAACGTCGGCTGCCCGGCGCGAGGGCTGGTGTTTCCGGACGCGGCGGGAAGACGCGACCGCCTTGCGGTTTGACAAACAGGTCCGGGCCCCGAAGGGTTCGCCCGCTTGTGCGCGAACCGGAATACCGGGCGGGCGTACCAGGAAACGGGCAAGCGAGCCGGGGGATCGGGATGTCCTATCGCGTTGGAGTCGATATCGGGGGCACGTTCACCGACTTCTTCGTGTTCGACGAGACCACCCTGGAAACACAGGCCCTGAAGGTGCCGTCTCGCCCGGACAGTCCGGGCGCCGAGGTGCTGGAGGGCCTCCGCCATCTTGAGGCCCGCTTTGGCATCGCCCCTGGCGAGATCGTCCATTTCAGCCACGGCACCACCGTGGGCGTGAACACCGTGATTCAGCGCAAGGGCATCAGGCTCTGCCATTTCACGACCGAGGGGTTCACCGACGTGCTCGAGGTGGCCCGGCTGAGAACGCCGGACGTCTACAACCTGCTCTCCAAACGTCCCGCGCCTCTCATCCCCAGGGAGCGCGTCTTCCCGGTCGCGGGGCGCCTGGCGAGCGACGGCAGCGAACTCCAGCCGGTCGACAGGACCAGCGTCGAGGCCGCCGTCACCAAGGCGCGCGATGCGCGTGCCGAAGGCATCGTCGTGGCGCTCCTGAACGCTTACCGCAATCCCGCCCACGAGCATGAGGTGGCTGCCCTGGTGCGCGAGATGGCGCCGGAACTTCCCGTGTTCTGCTCTGCCGACGTCTGGTCGATCATCCGCGAGTACGAGCGCACGATCACTGCCGTCATCCATGCCTACGTGCAACCGCGCGTCAGCCGCTACCTGACTTCGCTGCAGGATGTGCTGCGCGAGGCGGGCGTGCCGGCCGAGCCGCTTGTCACGAAATCCAACGGCGGGGTGATGAGCGCCGAGATGGGCAAGACCGCCTGCGCCCAGATGATCATGTCGGGCACCGCCTCGGGCGTGATCGGCGCGAGCCACATCGCTGTCATCTCCGGGTGCCGCGATGCCATCAGCTTCGATGTCGGCGGCACCAGCGCCGATGTCGCATTCATTGCCGACGGCCACCCGCAGTACGGTATCGGAGAGATGATCGGCGAGTTCCCGATCTACATCCCGACGGTGTCGGTCACCTCGATCGGCGCCGGTGGTGGATCGATCGCCCGCATCGACGATGTCGGCGTGCTCAAGGTGGGACCCGAAAGCGCCGGCGCGGTGCCGGGACCGGCCTGCTACGGCACAGGCGGCACGGAGCCCACGCTGACCGACGCCTTCGCGGTGCTGGGTTACATCGGCCGGACCGGCCTCGGCTACGACACGGTCCCGGTGGAGACCGGCGCTGCCTGCCGCGCCGTGGGCGCGCTCGCCGGGCGCATGGAGTGCAGCATCGAGGAGACGGCGGAGGCGATTGTCCGGGTGGCGGTGTCCGGCATGTACCTGGAGGTCTCGAAGCTGGTGTCGTCCCGGGGCATCGATCCTCGCGACAACGCTCTCATCGCCTTCGGCGGCGCAGGCCCCATGATCGCCTGCTTCCTGGCTCGCGAGCTCAACATGTCGACCGTCGTGATTCCGACAGCACCGGGTGTCCTGAGTGCCATGGGCGGCCTGATCGCCGATCTGAAGAACGACTTCGTCCAGACGATCTACGCCGATCTCGACGCCGGGACAGCGCCCGCGATCCGGGAAGGTTTCGAATCCCTGCGCAACCTGGGCGAAAGATGGCTGCGCCAGGAGCAGCGCTACCACGGACCCGCCGCCTACATCCACTCGGCGGACATGCGCTACAAGGGACAGTCCTTCGAGATCGAGGCGTTCCTTGACCCGGACGCCATCGAAAGGGGCGATGTCGCGGCACTCGAGGAGGCATTCCACGCCTCCCACGAGCAGATCTACGCTCATGCGGACAGGGCGGCGCCGGTCCAGATCGTCAACCTGCGTCTGGTCGCGTCGGGCCAGACTCCGAAGCCCCGTTTCGAGTCCGCCGACGGGATGCCGGTCACCGCGGAGCCCGACGACAGCATCCCGATCCACGCGGAAGGCCGGACCGTCCGGGCCGCGCTGTTCCGCCGTGAAGCCTTGCACCCCGGTCACACGTTCAGCGGCCCGGCCGTCGTTCTGCAAAACGACACCACCGTCTGCGTGACGGAGGATTTCCTGGCCCGTGTCGACGGCTACGGCCAGCTGATCCTGACCCGGGGAGGGGAAACCCGATGACGATCGACAAGGTGACCCTGCAGATCCTCTCCAATCACTGCCAGGCGGCAGCCGAGGCCATGGCGCGTACGCTGATGCGCACGGCCCACTCGACCTTCGTGAAGGAAAGCGAGGACTTCACCTGCGGCCTCGTGACGCCTGAGGGCAAGACCTTCGCCTCGCCCTTCGACTTCGGGGCCACATGGTTCGTCGGCCTCGATTACGCGCGCGGCCTCCGCCTGATCGACCGTTACGACGAGGGCGATGTCGTCATCTGCAACGACCCCTACAGCGGGTTCGTCTGCACCCACACGCCCGACATGCATATCTGGAAGCCCATCTTTCACGACGGCGAAGTGGTCTGTTTCGCCGTCGGCCATGTGCACAACACCGACATCGGCGGCGCCGTGCCGGCGAGCCTGTCGCGCCAGCTCACGGAGGTGCACCAGGAAGGCCTGCGCCTGCCGCCGACCAGGCTTTGCCAAAAGGGCGAGCTGAACCGGGAACTGGTCGACATCATCATGGCGAACGTGCGCATGCCCGAGCAGAACTGGGGCGACATGAAGGCACAGCTGGCCTCGGTCAACATCGCAGAAGCGAGAGTGAAGGAGATCATCGCCCGCTTCGGCATCGACACCTTCAGGGAAGGCGTCGAGGATCTGCTCAGCCTCGCCGAGACCCAGGCGCGGCAGGTCATCCGCTCGATTCCGGACGGAGAGTACTTCTTCGCCGACTTCATGGACGAGGATTCGCCGGATGGCTATCCGGCCCGCGTCGCCCTCAATCTGATCGTGAAGGGCGACGAGATCGTCTTCGACTACACCGGCTCCGACCCCCAGCTGGCGTCCTCGATCAACGTTCCCACCGGTGGCGACGAGCGCCACGTGCTGCTGATGGTCGGAGCGGTCTACGTGCTCTACACGCTCGACCCTTCCATCTTGAGGAACTCCGGCCTGCTCCGGCCGCTGCGCTGCATCCTGCCGGACGGTTCCTTCGTGAACCCCCGGTTCCCGGCGGCCGTCGGCATGAGGAGCCTCGGGGTGGGGCGACTCATGTCGACCATCTTCGGCGCATTCGCCCAGGCCCTGCCCGACCTGCTGCAGGGCGGACCGGGGAGCGGCGGGCCTTTGCTCAACGTGCGCACCACCGACAACCGCACCGGCAGGAGCGTGATGGCGAACATCAGCCCGATCACCGCCGGCGCCGGTGCGAGCGCGGCGGACGACGGTTCGGAAGGGTGCGGCGCCAATCAGGCGTTCTTCAAGAACACTCCCGCCGAGATCAACGAGGCCGACGTGCCGATCCGCATCCTGGAGTACGGCCTCGCTCCCGACTCGGCGGGTGCGGGACGCCATCGCGGCGGCCTGTCGACCACCATGCTGTTCCAGGTGTTCGCGCCCAACACCGTGCTGACGGCGCGCAACCGCGACCGCATGGTCTTCACGCCGTGGGGAATCGCGGGCGGCGCGGCGGGCAAGTCGTCCCGGTTCATCCGCAATCCCGGCGCGACCGGCGAGGTCGACCTCGGCAACACCGATGTCGTGACGGTCGAACCCGGCGACATCATCCGCATCACGGCGGCCGGAGGCGGCGGATGGGGCCCGGCCGGCGAGCGCGATCCCCGGGCCGTCATGGCCGATGTCCGGGGCGGTTTCGTGACTGTCGAGGGCGCCGCGCGCGACTATGGCGTGGTGATTCGCGACGGCGCGATGGACGAGGACGCAACCGCCGAGCGCCGCCGGGCCATGGCGGCCGCTGCCGGCAACGAGTTCTTCGGCCACAGTCCGGGCCGCGTCGCCTTCGAGAAGGTCTGGTCCCGCCAGCTCTACGACCGCCTCACGGATCTCCTGTGGAGCGTCCCGGTCAACTGGCGCTTCTTCGTCAAGCACCGCCTGTTCGCCGCCGTCGAGGCGCTCGACACCGACGATGTCGATCCCGACAAGCTCGACGACGCGCTGGCCGCCCTCATCGAAGAGCATCCGCAACTGCGTGAGTAGCGGGCGGCGGCCGACCGGACATGACCGGCGCCTTCAAGGTTGAAGTCCCTCGCGGTTCCGTGCCGGCCCTTTCCGGTTGGCGACGATCCGCGACCTCAATCGTCATCCGGTCGGTCGGTTGACCGTCCAAAGTGCCTTGCCTACCTTCCCTCCGGAAGGCATGCCCATGCCGAGGGGGGTGGCAGACCGGTGCGATTCGACGGCAACGTCTACTATCACGAACTCGAGGTGTACCCCGAGGACAAGCTGTTCGACGAGTGGCGCGAAACCGCCATGGTGCTCGACCAGGGCGGATTCACGACCTGCTGGCTGGGCGAGCACCACTTCTGGTACCGGGGCTATCCGGTCGCCTGCCCCAATCCCGTGCTCGTGGGCCTTCATCTGGCAAGCGTGACCAGGAACCTGCGCATGGGCCAGAGCGCGTGCATCCTGCCCGATCATCACCCCCTGCGCCTGGCCGAGGACATCGCCACCGCCGATCATCTCGTGAAGGGACGACTGGACATCGGCATCGCCCGCGGCACCAACAGTTCGGCGGCGATCCAGTTCAAGCGCGAGGCCGACCGGCGCGATCCCAAGACGAACTACCGCCTGTTCGCGGAGGTCCTCGACATCATGATCAAGTGCTGGACCGAGGACGCCATGAGCCACGAGGGCGAGTTCTACACCTTCCCCGTCCCTGGCTGGTCCGAGCAGGACGAGCGCTTCTACAAGGACGATCCCGACCACTACCACCCGGACGGCAGCCTGAAGGCGCTGGGCGTGACACCCAAGCCCTACCAGAAGCCCTACCCGCCGATCTGGCAGTCAGCGGACAACACCATGTCCTATGCCTTTGCGGCCGAACGCGGTCATTCGGTGATCGGCATCAACCGTTCGTTCGAGGGTACGCGCGAGGCGTGGACGAAGTACCAGGAGGTCGCGTCGGAGCAGTGCGGCCGCCGGCTCGAGATGGGCGTGTGCGCCAACGGCCAGACCCTGAATCTCATGCGCACCTTCCATATCGCCGAGACCCAGGAAGAGGCCGAGCGGGAGGCGCGCCCCGGCATCAACGCCTTCTACGACGCCGCGACCGGCCTCAACCCCAACTGGGCGCGCAAGGGTCTCCTGGCGAAGCACGAGTCGATCTCGGATGAGGACGAGAACCTCGACTGGTTCGACTTCCTGCAGAAGTACGAAGTGCTGGCGGTGGGCTCGCCTGATTTCGTCGCCGAGCGCATCCACAAGTTCCGCGAGGAACTCAACTGCCAGCACTTCACCCTGTGGCCGAACCCCGGCTTCGTGCCCTTCAGGAAGGTGCTGCGCGGCATCGAGCTCTTCGCCGAACGGGTCATTCCACAGTTCGAGCGGACCGAGGCCAAGGCCGCCGAGTAGGGGCTCACGATGGACGTCGAGACGATTCCCATTTCCACGACCTGCAGTGAAGAGGAATGGGTGCTGCGCCAGGATACTGCGGCGGCCTTCCGCCTGCTCGACAAGTACGGCATGTCGGATCTGACCAACGGCTCGGTCGTGTCGCGTCTGCCGGGCGAGGAGGGCTGGTTCCTGACCCACCCCCACGGCCTCTTCTTCGACGAGATCAGGGCCTCGGACCTGATCCGCGTCGACATGGACGGCAACGCGATCGACGATCCTGGAACGCCGACCAATTTCGCGGTGTGTCGGCCGGCAGCCTCGATCTTCCGGGCGCGCCCCGACGTCAACGCCGTCATCCATGCCCACGGCATGGGCGTGATGGCGGTCGCCGCCCAGGAGCACGGCCTGCTGCCCTGCCTGACAGAGGCGGCGATCCCGTTCTACGAGCAGCTCGGCTACATAGAGGGCGACTTCTTCTTCGAGCCCGAGTACTGCGCCGAGATCGCGCAGTGCCTGGGTCGCAACAGGGCGCTCATCTACCGGCACCATGCCTTCGCCAGCGTCGGCGCCGGGGTGGCGGAAGCCTTCTTCTACGCCTTCTCGCTCAACATCGCCTGCGAACTGCAGATGAAGATCACCTCGTCGGCCGAACCCTACGTCGTTCCCTCCAGGGAGACGTGCGAGCGGCACTACCGCGCGGCTTTTGGCGGCGACTGGAAGGCCGACGGATCGGTGGAGTGGCCAGGATTGCGGCGCATGCTCGATCGCGACGATCCTTCCTACGCCCGGTAGGGCCATTCGCGGTTTCGCGTCAGGCGACCGAGTCCGTGGCACGAAAGGTGTCAGTCTCCGCGATGCGTGTCACGGTGCGCGCCGCAGTTACGCGTTGTTAAGAGCAGTTTGCCGCTTTGCCGACGCCCAGCTCAGGGGTTCGGTGCACGCGCAGGCGATCTTGTGGCAGTCAGGTCCCGTGCCTCGCACCAATGTTCGCCGAAGTGACCGGCCTGGGCCCCTGGCCCACGCTCAGACAGTACAAGTTCTGCGCATGTGCCTTTGGAACATCCACTGGGCAGGAACGACGTCTGACCGGTTCAGCCTAGGGCCACAGGGTGCTCTCTGCGAGCGCCTGTTGCAGCCGATCGGTGGACCACACGTCGATCCCGTCGCCGGTCCGGAAGGACCGCTTGCCGCCGTAAACGAGCACGCGTCGCACTATTCCCGGGAGTTCCTCGATTGCGCGCAGCCCGAACAGCATGCCGGTGTGGTAGCGGGACTGGGACTTGACCTCGATCGCTGCCAGCTCGCGATTCCGGCGTAGCAGGAAGTCGACCTCGGTGCGGTTCACTGGATGTGGCGCCCAATAGTGAATCTCGTCGAACAGCCCGCCTTCTTCCGCATGCGCCCGCAGAAGGTGCAGGACCCAGCCTTCCAGCAACACACCACGTTCCTCGGGCGCGATCGGCCCGTGTAGCTTCTTCACCGCACGCACCAGCCCCGGATCGACCCAGTAGAGCTTCGGATGACGGCGTTCCCGCGCCCTGAGCCGCGGCTGGAAGGCGGGCAGGCGGCACGCAAGCAGGGTGTCCTCGAGAATGTCCAGATAGCCCTGCACGGTGGTGCGCGCGACGCCGCAGTCGCGCGCGATCCCGGATATGTTGACGACCTGGCCGTGATAGAGGGCGGTGACCGGCAGGAAGCGCGCGAATCCCGGGAGATTTCGGACCAACCCCTCCGCCCGGATTTCCTCACGGAGATAAAGCCGGACATAGCTCTCGAGCACCGCTCGCCGGTCGTCGGCGACCCAGACCAGGGGGATCGTTCCGGTGTCGAGGGCCGCATCGAGGTCGAAGTCGGCGCCAAGCTCGGCCGGGGTCAGGGGATGCATCGTCTTGTGCAGCGCCCGGCCGGCGAGCAGGTTGACGCCTGACGCCTTGAGCTTCCGCGCGCTCGAACCGAGCAGGGCGAAGTTGAGACCGCGACCCTCTATATGGCGGTGGACCTCGTTGAGGAGATTGGGCAGGCGCTGGATCTCGTCGACCACCACCCAGCTACCCGGCGGCGCGGGCTGGAGATCGGCGGCGAAGAGGGATGGATCCGCGAGGTAGTCCTGATAGCGGGCCTCGTCGAGGAGGTCGATGTGCGGCGCATCGGGAAACTGCGCGCGGGCCCAGGTGCTCTTGCCGACCCCGCGGACGCCGAGAAGGAAGAAGCTCTGCCCGGGCGGCCGGCTCAGCCGCGGATAAGTCTCTCCTGTCATGATCTCGTCATTTTTCGAAGAAATATGACGCCATACTGTCAGCAAGGCAGTGGCGAGTCAATGAGGTGACGCTGGCGCTTCTTGCCGACAAGCCATTACTCAATCAGCCGAATTCAGTAGGGCGATGGGGAAGTCTCGCACTCCCATGCCGTTCAAGACAGCCGTTCTCGTTCCTGTCGCAGGGAGATACCCTGACAAGTCGACCGGCCGCCTGGCAGGCCACCCGCGTCCGCATCCAGGCCAAGGTGGCGTGGCAGGTCACCACCGGCGATGCTCGCGTCAAGCTCAAACGCGTTCACTCGACGCTTGACCGTTGACAGGACACCACTCCCGGCAGGGCCAATCGCGGTTTCGCGTCAGGCGACCGCCCAGCGCTGCAGCATCGTATCGAACCGGCCGCTCGCCTCCGGCGGAGCCTCTCCCTTCGAAAGCCTCTCGCGCTGGCCGGAAAGCCACGTCTTCGCGTTCCTTTCCGTCTCAAGGAAACGCGACAGGATGCCGACCGTCCCGGGTTCCGACGCCGCTTGCGCGAGTGCCTTGGCATCCTCGAGTGTGGCGATAAGAGCTTCCGTGAGCTCGAGATCGTGACCGATTGCCGCCAGCGGCCCGGAGCCGACCCTCACGCGATGGGCGAGCCGGATCGCCGGCCTGAACACCGGTTGCGGATCGGCTCCCAGAAGGAAGATGTGCTGCGCCACCCGGAACGCGAAAGCCATCTCGTCGACGGAGTGTCCGATCCTGACCTCGCCGAGCGCCTTCTCGCCACATTGCTCCAGCAGAAAGCCCTGCAGGAAGAACTGCTCGATGGCGAGGAAGTGGTTGCACAGCACCGTGTTCAACACGCCAATCACGGCCTCGTCCCCCGGCCGGGCCGCATCGGCTTCACCGGCCAGGAACCTCTCGTCGGTGTCCTCCAGAGACTCGAGAAAGTCCTCCAGCGACCTCCCTTCGGCGTCCGAAGCCGGCTCGCCCGACCCGGACGGCTGGAGGCTTCCGGCCGCTTCGGCCCTATGCTGCAACTCGGCGACGAAGGCGGCGCCTTCCTCGATCAGGCCGTCGAGCGTCGGCGACGTCTCGAAAGCGCTCCTCGCCCGCCGGAGCGACGCCAGGTTCCGAGCCATCAGGCTCATGTCCGACAGCCATACCGCCTTCTCCCGCACCTGGAAGTCGGGCTCGCCGCGGGCGGGAGCCCCGGCGGCGCCGTCCGGGTCGAGCGGCACACCCTGGCGCTGCATTGCGCGGATGAGCTGCATGAGCCGCCGGGTCTCCGCGAGATTGTCGGCGTAGGCCAGTTCCGCGGCCGTCCTCTCCCCGTGAAACCTCAGGCAAAGCGATTGCACGAAACCCCTGTTGACCATGGTGAGCCTGTCGCCCAGGGCGAGGTTGAGGTCGGCGTCGGGTGATTCGCCATGCACGTCTCGGCCGGCACCCATCTTAGAGACCCTCCGCAAGGGCGCGTATGTGCTCTACTCCCACGCCGCAGCAGCCCCCCACGATCGCGGCGCCGGCGTCGACCCAGCGTCTGGCGTCGGCGAGATACGCTTCAGGCGTCACCTGATCGACGAAGGTCCATTTCGGCCGCGTCCAGTACCCCGCGTTGGGATAGGCGCCGACGGGGCCGGAGTAGGCCGCGCGCAGGATCTTGACGGCGTCCTCCGTCACGTCCCGGACCGAGTGCATCATGAGGACGGCAGAGCCGCCGACGGACATGATGTCCGCCACCGCGTCGGCCAGCGGGCCGTGGATCTCTGCCGCATCGGGAGCTTCGTGACTCTCCTCGATGCCGAACATCACGGCGCCGGTGTCGCGGGCGCGAACGCAGCTCAAAGACACCCACACGGGCACGTCGAGATCGCTCGTCGCCTTCACCATGGCCTTGACGGTGCGCACGGTGGATCCCAGGGACTCAAGGATCAGCAGGTCGACGCCCTCTTCAACCAGGATCTCCCCCTGAGCCCGGAAGTGGCCGGTCATCGTCTCAATGTCGAGACCGTCGAACCGGCCGTAGCTGCTGACCGAGCCCGCCACAACGACCGAGTCTGAACGTGCGGACCGGTCGCGTTCCTCGCGGGCGATGCGCACCGAGCGCCGGTTCCAGTCTTCGAAGTCATCGCCCAGCCCGCAGCGCCGCATGGCCTCCCGGGTGGCGGAGAAACTGTTGGTGGTGATGACGTCCGCGCCCGCATCGATGTAGCGGCGATGGACCTGGTGAACCATGTCCGGACTGTCGGCGAGCGCCCGGGCGCACCAGACCTCCTGGTCCATGCGGGCGCCCAGACGCTCGAGCTCGGTACCGATGGCGCCATCCAGTATCACCGGCCCTCCATTTTGCAGCCGGGTTTCGAGTCGCTGGACCTGCGCCATGTGTGAAATCCTCCGACTACACGGGTTGCGGAAATCCTCTGCACCCGTGCGAGGGTACGCCGAAACCGGAACCAGATCATCCGATGGCGCCCGGCCGGGCGGCCATGTCATCGATCCACAACAAGCTCCAGGACCCGTGCGCATCCGGCGAACGCCCCGTCGATTCGGTTCGGATGACCGCTATGATCTTCGTCTCAACGCATGACAATGTTGCCAGGCTGGCACCGAAACCTGCCCCGCAACCCGATCCCAACCATCAATTCCGGGAGCACGCCATGAACCTGACGAAGACCATGGACATCCGCACCGTCGGCCTTGTCGGCGCGGGCGTGATCGGCAGCGGCTGGGCGGCGCGCTGTCTGGGCGCTGGCCTCGACGTGATCGCGACCGATCCTTCGCCCGCGGCCGAGGCGCTGATGCGCGAGAACATCGACAACGCCTGGCCCGCCGTCGAACGGCTGGGCCTGGCGGCCGGCGCAACGAGGGCGAGGCTGACCTTTACGCCCGACCTCGCGGAGGCGGTCGCCAGCGCCGATTTCGTGCAGGAGAGCGTGCCCGAGCGCGAGGACGTCAAGATCGCCGTCTTCCGGGACATCTCCCGGCACTGCCGTAGCGACGTGGTGATCGCATCGAGTTCTTCCGGCCTTCTGCCGAGCCGCATCCAGTCGCAGACCGACAACCCGTCTCGTGTCGTGATCGGCCACCCCTTCTCGCCTGTCTACGCCCTGCCGCTGGTCGAGATCACCGGCGGCGCGCAGACCTCCGACGAAGCCGTGGTGGCGGCGGGCGGTTTCTACAAGAGGATCGGCATGCGGCCGCTTCACGTCCGCAAGGAGATCGACGCCTATCTCTCCGACCGCCTGCAGTGCGCCATGTGGCACGAGGCGCTGCACCTGATCGATGAGGGCGTCGCTTCGGTGCCGGAAATCGACGCCGCGATCACCGGCGGACCCGGACTGCGCTGGGCGGTGATGGGCATGTGCCTCGCCTGGCACGCGGCGGGAGGACCGGGCGGCATGCGCCACACCATGGAGCAGTTCGGCCCCACCCTGGAATTGCCCTGGACCAAGCTGAAGCCGCCGAAGCTGACCGACGAACTGCGCGAGGCGATCATCACCGGCAGCGAGGACGAGGCGGGCAGCCGTGACTTCCGCGAGATCGAGCGACGCCGTGACGCCTGCATCGTGGGCTTCCTCGAGGTGCTGAAGGAGCACTGGTATCCACCCGAGGACGACGGCTGGCCCGAACTCGATACCGCGGGTGCCTGATTCGCAGATCGGGCATGGCGGCGCGGACATCGAGCGGTGCGTCTCATCGTTACAAAGAAGCCGCTCGCGTCACTTCCAGCGACATCGCCGGACGCCCTTGCAAGGATTCGATCCTTCCGGCCGAAGGCCCAGGCGCTCCAGCTCCGCGGAGCACATCGACAGCGTGCATCAAACGGGCGCGACCGTCTCCCCCGTGTAGAAGGCCGCCGTACGCTGCGCCGCTGCGCGTGCAACGTCGGGGTCTGTTCCCGCTGCCTCGGCCGCCCAGCCCCACGCCGCGCTGCTGCCGACGATGAGCGCCTTTCCGTCACGGGTCGTGTGGAACGTTGCAGCGTCCAGCTTGGGTTCGTTCGGCCGCGCAAGATGCAGTTCCATCCCCAGCAGGCCCATCTCCCAACCGACGCCGACGGCACCCGGACCGAATTTCTGCCAGTGGTCGGACACCAGCGCGGTATGCGTAATCGCAAGGCGCGAGTGGCCGGTACCTTCGCTGCACAGACGCGCCTCCACCCAGCTCACGTCACCGCCGAACTCCCACGTCAGCCCGAGATTCGAGGGAGGCTCGCAGTGCCTGATCGTGCCGCCCGCGTTGCCCTCCAGCTGGTAGCGACCGCCGGGTTCGAGGCGGCCGCTGACCGGCAGGAACCAGCGTGGGATTCGTTCCGCGCTCGTCACGGCGTCCCAGAGGTCCTCGACTGTCGTCGCATAGCTGCGAGCGAGGGTGACCGCGCGGGCGGCCTGTCCGTTGCGCTCCAGGGACGACACTGTGCGCTCCACGGCGCCGAGGAGGCGTTCGACGTCCAGGTTCATGGCTTCTCTATTTCGTCAAGCAGGCGATTATCCATGTACATGCCACTGCGTACAGCAAATCGGGCCGCGTGGACGATGGCTCGGCCTGCAACGGTTTGCAGTGCGCAGTTCATTGGTTGGCCAGGAAGCTGGTGGACGACGCCCTTCGGCGCTTTGGTCTACACACCCGACGCATTCGCCCCATCCCGTTCGTCTCCCTCGTTGACGACGTCGCCGTGAACATGACAATCCGGATTGCAACGAGGGCGACTGGAAGGCGAAGGCAGGAATGGAGCTGCATATCTATGTTCTGGTCCAGGCCGTTGTCGTCGCCCTGCCGGCTGCCTGGCTTTCGCTGGGAGCACTCGACAACATCCTCCATTCCAGCATCAACCGGGACGATGTTGCCCGGGTCCTGGCGCTCGAGGCTCTCCGGGATTGGCCAGATGTAAGGGCCAGGGTCGGCCATCGGGCCGTCAAGAACGAAAGGACGGTCCGCCTGCTCTTCATCCTGGTGGTGATGGCCGAGTGCGCGGCGTCGATCCTGCTGTGGATCGGTGCCATCAGTCTGGGACTGGCGTTCTTCGGCCTTGCCGATCACAGCCAGGCCCTCGAGCTCGCCATGATCGGCGCCCTGGGATTCACCGGCATCTGGGCATCGTTCCTGATAGGGGGGCAGTGGTTCTACTACTGGTATGGCGAATTCGGGCAGTCCACCCACCTCAAGGCCACGCTCTGGGGACTGGCCACGTTGATTGTCCTGGCCCTGTAGAACGGTCACGACGCCGCCCGCACCAACCCATCCTTCATGGATCAGGTTGCCATGTTCGACATAGGGCAGCCGGGGCCGGCACGTTTGTGCAGGGTGATGAAAGCAGGCACACTGCGACGACAATGAGGAACATCACCGACAGAAGGTGAACGCAGGGGAGGAGAGCATGTCACAGAGCGAACACAAGTCCGGTCACGAGGAGGCAATCGTTGTGAGGTCACCGTCGATGAACCGACGCCAGATTCTCTCTGGAGGAGTATCGGCGGCGGCACTTGTGTCCGGCATGGGAACCGCAGTTGCGCCATCGCGTTCCGCCAGGGCCGATACACCGCGGAGTGGCGGTCACCTGCGTCTCGGCATCACCGACTCCTCGTCCGACGAGACACTCGACATGACGTTGGCCAACACGATCGTTCCTGGCGTTGCGGCCGGCGCCCTCTACAACAACCTCGTCGAGGTCGACGCGGACAACGAGCCGATCCCGGAACTGGCCGAGAGCTGGGAAGCGTCGGCTGATGCGAGGCGCTGGGTCTTCACGTTGCGCCAGGGTGTCGAATTCCACAACGGCAAGAGCCTGACGGTGGAGGACGTGATCTTCTCGATCAACCGGCACCGTGGAGAGGACAGCCAGTCGGCGAACAAGGCGATGTTTGCCGGCGTGACCGAGGTGACGGCGGACGGCGACCGCACGGTCGCCATCACGCTGGCCGACGGCAACGCCGACTTTCCGTTCGTCATGGCGGACTGGCGGTCACCGATCTATTCAGCCGACACGACGGATTTCGATTCAGGCTTAGGTACCGGTGGCTACGCGCTCGAGAGCTTCGAGCCGGGTGTTCGCACCACGCTGAAGCGAAATCCCAACTACTGGAAGGAAGGCCGGGCGCACGTCGACAGTGTCGAGATCATCGGCATCAACGATGCGACGGCGCGCAACACGGCGTTGCTGTCGGGCGAGGTGGACGTCATCAACGCGCCGAATCGCCAGACCTTTTCCGACCTGATCGCCACGCCCGGACTTCAAGGCATCGAGACGCAGGGATTCGCCCACTTCACCATGCCCATGCGCGCCGATACTGCTCCGTTCGACAACAACGACGTCAGACTGGCGTTGAAGTACGCCCTCGACCGCGAGCAGCTTCTGCGCATCGTGCTGTCCGGCCGTGGCACGGTCGGGAACGACCATCCCATCAGCCCGACAAACCGCTTTTTCGCCAGCGAGCTGGAGCAAACGGTCTACGATCCCGACAAGGCGCGATTCCATGTCAAGCAGGCCGGGCTCGACACCCTGAAGGTCCAGCTGAGCGCTTCGCCCGCCTCCTGGGGCGGGGCGAATGCCATCGACGCGGTGGCCATCTTCAGGGAGAGTGCGGCCCAGGCCGGAATCGACATCGAGATCGTGGCCGAGCCGGCGGATGGCTACTGGAGCAACGTCTGGCTCAACAAGGCGTTTTGCACGTCCTACTGGTTCGGCCGTGAATCGGAAGATGCGATGTTCTCCGTGGTCTACGCGGCCGGTGCACCGCAGAACGAGAGCTTCTGGTCCGACGAACGTTTCCAGAGCCTGCTCATCGAGGCGCGCGCGGAACTGGACGTGGACAAGCGTCGCGAGATGTACGCCGAGATGCAGCAGATCCTCAACCAGACGGGGAGTTCGATCATTCCGCTCTTCAACAACGACCTGCTCGCGGCCAGCGACAAGGTTGGTTTCGGCAAGGTCGCCGGCAACCGGCAGGTCGACGGGCTGCGGATCGTCGAGCGGTGGTGGATGGTCTGAGCGGGTCTGCGTGAAGGCTCCAGGGCTGCGGCGCCTCTGGTCCGGAGAACGGCATGCACGACGTTGTACGGGAGCGGCTTCGGGCTGGCCTGGCAGAGCGGGACATTGACGGCTACCTGCCCCAGACCGAAGCCAACCTCTTCTACGTCACCGGCTACCAGAGCGGCTGGGTTGACCTGAGCTGGCGCTGGATGGGTCTGGAGACGGCCTTCCTTCCCACCGATCCCGACCGGCAGCCGGTTCTCCTCGTCAGCGACTACTCTGAAGCCGACGCGCGCTTTCAGTCGGACCTCACGGAAATCCGTACGTTCAGCATTTGGGTCGAGTGCCGCACAACCGACCTCGTCATGGATCCGACGCGACCAGGCCGGCTGGTGCGGCCTGAACAGTACGATCCGGCCGAGATCTACGACATGATCCGGCAGATCGTTGCCGACAGCTGCCTTGCGCGATCGGTGATCGGCACGGACCTCGGTGTGATGCGCAAGGAGACCTACGACGGGCTGTGCGAGGCGCTCCCCGATTGCACTTTCGTCGACGTGTCCGACCTCCTCTACGACCTGCGCAAGGTCAAGCATGCAGAGGAGGTGCGGCGCCTGCGCAACGCGGCCCATGTCTTCGACGAGGCCCTTCGGCAGTCCATGGCCCAGGTCCGTGAAGGGACGACCCTGGCCGATCTTCGGGCCAACTTCGACTCGGTCGCAATCGATCTGATCAGACGCAGTCCCGGCCTTGGCGACTACCAGGGCACCTTCGGCTTCAACTCCATCGGACGCGGTGACGTCAACAGGGTCGGGCACGGCGACATCGTCAAGGTGGATGCCGGTGTTCGCCTCAACGGCTACTGGAGCGATTGCGCACGTGTCTTCAGTTACGGCCCGCCGCCCAATGTGGCGGTGAAGATTCACGACGCCTTGCTCAGCGGGTTCGAAGCGGCCGAGGCCGCCATGAGGCCGGGCGCGACGATGCGCGAGGTCTACACCGCGGCACTCGAAGCGGTCCGCAGCCGGGGTTTTCCGAACTATTCGCGCGGTCACGTAGGCCATTCCATGGGCCTCGACGACCAGATCGAGGAACCGCCCTTCATCGGGCCCAACGACACGGTCCTGGAACCGGGAATGGTCCTGGCCCTCGAGGTGCCCTACTACCCGGCGGGACTCGGCGGGTTCAACATCGAGGAAGTGATGCTCATCACCGACGACGGTGTGGAAACCTTCAATCGATCACCGCGTACACTGACCGAACTCCCCTCCTGACCCTCGACTTCAGCGACGCTGTCCGGCCATCGTCGGCCTGACCCTTGTTGAGTTCAGGTTTTCGGGAAACGCGTATCAACGACAGGAAACATAGAGCGGCGTCTTGGGTTTCTGCTCAACTTCACATATCCATCCAGTCGCCCAGCCAGATGGAACCCGTGCCATGTGGAGCCTTCAGGACGCCAGGAACAAGTTCAGCGCAGTCGTCGATGCGGCCCTCGAAGGAGAGCCGCAGGTGGTGACACGGCGTGGCAAGCCAGCAGTCGTCGTGCTTTCGACCGCGGAGTACTGTCGTCTGCTCGCACAGGCCAAAGCCACACGCGGTTCGTTCGTCGACCACCTTCTCGCCTTCCCCGGCACCGACGACCGTGCCAGAACGACCGCCCGGTCCGTGGAATCCTGATGTGCCTCCTCGGTTTGGATGTGCTCCGCATCGCGCCGTCCCGAGCGCTCCGCCGCGGTTGCGTCATGGCTCAAATCACAGCCTGAAGAAGATCTGTATCTGAGCGTCGTCACGCTGGGCGAAGTCGAGCGCGGGATTGCGCTTCAGGCCGACAAGCAACCCGGGTTCGCCGAGGACCTGCGAATCTGGATCGATCGAACGGTGCGTCTCTTCGCGGACCGGGTCCTGCCCTTTGGACCGGAAGAAGCGCGCACCTGGGGGCGGCTGTCAGCGAAAACAGGGCACGATGGCGCCGAACTTCAAACTGCAGCCACGGCCCTTGTGCGCGGAGCCGTTGTGGTCACGGGAAATGTTTCTGATTTTGAGGCCACGGGGGTGGAACTGGTGAATCCATTCCGGTGCTCCCCTTGACGTCCCGGAGTCAACGACTTTGAACGGCACCTGGGACACCCAGCCCGTGTTCAGGAACCACCATCAACATCCCGCCGGAAGCACCGGGACGTGCGCATGGCTGGCGCGACGGGATCAAGGCAGCGCTAACTGCCCGCCTCGAGGCTGGAGCGACGTCATACGCCATATGCTCGGACCGGGAGGAGACCGCGTTGTTGCGAACCGATTCTCGTGGGCGAGGATTGAGCGCGTCGAGGATGAGGAGTACCGCGCTGCCGGATGACATTGTCCGTGCCGGGAATCCAAACTACTTTCCTTCCGCAAACCGGGGTCCACAACTGTGAGGATGCCGGTCATGCGGAACGCGAACGAGAGACAGTCGTCATGAGCGATCACGAGGAAAACGAATACACCGACAGCTTTGTTGGCGCGATTGAACTGGTTTGGGGCGACGGCTTCCTTTCGCCGGGCGGCAAGGACGAGATCGCGCTATTTCTCGAAGGTCTCGACATCTCAGGAAAAGAGGTCCTCGATGTCGGTTGCGGCCTCGGAGGCTGTGACGTGGTGCTGGTGCAAGACTTCGGCGCGGCCCATGTGCACGGTATCGACATCGAGCGGCCGTTGTTGCGGCGTTGCGTTGAACGAGCCGAGCGGGAGGGCCTTTCCGAGCGCCTGAGCTACGAGAAGGTCGACCCAGGTCCCTTCCCGCTGCCTGACGAGAGCTTCGATGTGGTGTTCAGCAAGGACGCCATGATCCATATCGAGGACAAGCACTCGCTGTTCGCCGAGGTCTTTCGGGTCTTGCGTCCGGGCGGGGTGTTCCTCGCCAGCGACTGGATGCGGCGGGACGAAGAACCGCCGGGACCGGAGACCCAGCATTGGCTGGATATTGTCGGCCTCACCTTCGGCATGCACTCGCCGCCATTCTACATCGACGCCCTGGAGTCGGCGGGATTCGTCAATTGCTCCACCAAGGACCGCAACGAGTTCCTGATCCGTGTCCTGCAGGCAGATTACTCCCTGATCACCGGCGAAGGCCGGGAAGAGCTCATCCATCGCACAGGCGACGAAGCCCAGCATTACACCGATGTCTGGCATGCTGCTTTGCGCGCGGCCGAGGTCGGAGAGCTTCGGCCCGGTCATCTCAGGGGTTTCAAGCCATGATCGCTGCCGGCGGCTGACCCGATCCATCGATCGATCCGGTCGGGACGCAGCGATTCGAACCGGGATCACCAGCAGAGGCCGGTCGCGGATATGGCGAGCGCCGGCATCATGTCTCAGGCCTTCGCTCGTCCGGTTGCCCTCGCCCGCAGGGTCGTTTCGCGGTGGAAGATGTAGAGGCCCGATGCGGCGATGACGGTAACGCCGGCCAGGGTCCACAGGTCCGGCACTTCGCCGAAGACGACGAGACCGGCGATCATGGCGAGGATCATGTGCGAGTAGGTGAACGGCGCCAGGGCCGAGACCGGGGCGTGGCGAAAGGCGTGGATCAGGCAGTAGTGGCCGGTCATGGCGCAACCGCCGAGCAGGGCAAGCATCAGCCAGTCGACGACGCCGGGAGACACCCACTGCCCGGGCAGGAGAAGAACGACCAGTGACATGACCGCGGCGCCGGCCACGTTGTTGTAGGCCATGCTCGTGCTGGCCTCGTCGTAGCGGTTGACCAGGCGGGTCAGCACATTGTAGGTGCCCATCCCGACTGCGACCCCCAGCGGCAGGAAATAGGCCCAGTGGCGTTCCTCGAATCCGGGTCTGAGCACGATCATGACGCCTGCGAAACCAATGACGATCGCCGTCCAGCGGCGGATGCCGACCTTCTCGCCCAGCACCGGTATGGCGAGCATGCTGGTGATGAAGGGCGCGGCAAAGCCGATGGCGACGGCGTCGGCCAGGGGAATGTGGCGGATGGCGATGAAGAACCCGCAGGTCATCGACACCAGCAGGACCGAACGGGCCATCTGCAGATCGAGGCGGTTGGTCCGCAGGGCCGGAATCAGCAGTCGCGGAGAGATGAGGAAGGGCAGGAGGACGACCGAAAACACGTACCGTCCCCAGGCGATCTGCAGCGACGGCAGGGTCTGCGTCATGATCTTCGCCAGCGAGTCCAGGGCCACGAAGAAGACAATCGATACCAGGGTGAGAGCGATGCCGCGGGGAATGTTGTCCAACGATCACCTCGTCAGCCGTCGCGGCCACCCTTCTGTGGCCAATGGTAGGACATGGCCGTGATTGTTGTCGCCGGCAATCTGTGCCATGGCTTCATCACAATGTCGGCGCCCCTTGATGATCTCGGGGCCATCTCATTCATGGAGTGTGCCGTCTTGACCTTCGCTGGGCTGTCACGCCGGTGATTCGCGTGAGCGCCAGGTGGCGCAGCATCGCGGCGGTCATCGCAAGTGTCTTCGCTGCCTCGATGACGTTCTCCATCTGCATGCCGCTGCTGTCACTGATCCTCGAGCAGCGGGAGACGGCGAGCTGGCTCATCGGTCTCAACAATGCGGCCGGGCCGGCGGGACTGCTGGTCGCCACGGTCTTCATGCCCCGCATCGTGGAATGGCTGGGCACCATGTACGCCCTCTATTTCGGTTTCGCCCTCATGCTTGTGTCGATGGCCCTGCTGCCCGTCTTCGACAACGTGTGGGCCTGGTTTCCGCTCAGGTTTACGCTCGGAATCGGCACCGCGCTTCACTGGGTTGTCAGCGAGACCTGGATCAACACGCTTGCCGACAACCGCAACCGCGGGCGGGTCATGGCCGTCTATGTGACCGCTCTCTCGGCCGCCTACCTCGCCGGGCTGCCGGTGCTGCTGGCCGTCGGCACTGAAGGCATCCTGCCCTTCGTCATTGTCGTCGTGATCCTGTGTGTTGCCGTCCTGCCTCTCGTGATGGCGCGCAACCTGGCGCCCCGCATCTCCACACAGGCCGGATTCGGCCTGCTCGCCGCCGCCAAGCGGGCACCGGCCACCATGGTGGCGGCCCTCGTCGATGGCGCCATGATGGGTGCGCTCTTCGTGTTCTTTCTCATCTATGCCGGCCGTCAGTCCTTCACGGAGGACCAGGCGATCGTCCTTCTCATGGTGATGGCCGTGGGCAACGTGATGCTCCAGTATCCCGTCGGCATGCTCGCCGACCGTTTCGACAAGCGTGTCCTGCTCATCGTCTTCGCCGTCGCCATCTCGCTCTTCACCATCGCATTCCCGTTCGTCCTCGTTCATCCCTGGCTGGTGTGGCCCACGCTCTTCGTATGGGGCGGCGTCATGGGCGGAATCTACACTTGCGGGCTGGCGCAGATCGGCCAGAGATTCAGGGCATCCGAACTGGCGCCGGCCAATGCCACATTCATCTTTGTCTACGAACTCGGACATCTGGTCGGCCCCCCGGCGGCGGGCTACGCCATGGGGCTGTGGAACCCCCACGGCCTCATCGTGTTCTGTGCCGCTGGCGGTCTGCTTTTCGCCCTGTTTGCGACCGCGCGCCATTTCATCGTCCGCTCCCAGAGTCCATGACCCGGTGAGAAGCGACCGGATCTCCGGAACCCGAAGCTGACAGGTCTGGCGGCGTGCCAGACGCCTCGAGGGTTGGTGGAACGGCCGTTGATTCTCTATTGTGCGACCCCGTGAACGAACGACGGACAGACGCGGTGATCTTGTCGATGGCCGCTCTCCCGGCGATTCGCTGGACCACGGAATGGACGCAAGCGTGACCGGCAACGCCTACGATCTTGACGAGACCTTCCATGACGAGATGTACGGCGCAGAGGGTGCGCCCCGCGAGCACTACCGGCTGCTCGACGACGCGCTCCAGGCTCTTCCCGGGAGTGAACTTGCCCTGATCCAGGACCGGGTGAGGCGGTCGTTCGCCGAAGAGGGGATCTCTTTTACCGTCTACGGGGACGAAGAGGCCCAGGAACGGATCATTCCCGTCGACTGCATTCCGCGCATCCTCACCGCTGAGGAATGGCAGCAGATCGAGACCGGTCTCACGCAGCGCATCGACGCCCTCAACCGGTTCATCGGCGACGTCTACGGCGAGGCGCGTATCGTCGCCGACGGGGTGATTCCGGCGGACCTGGTCCGTGGCTGCCCCCAGTTCCGCATCGAGATGCGCGGCATGAGAGTTCCTCACGACACCTGGGTCGCGGTCTGCGGCACGGACATCGTGCGCACGAGCGACGGTTTCATGGTGCTCGAAGACAATCTGAGAGTGCCCTCCGGAGTGTCCTACATGCTGGCGAACCGCGCCGCGGTGAAGAGCAACCTGCGCCGTCTCTACCGACGCTACAAGGTGCGCGACATCGGACACTACGGTGAGGTCCTGCGGGACACGCTCGCCAGCCTGGCACCTCAGGAAAGCGACGATCCGTGCATCGTTCTGCTCACGCCAGGCGTCTTCAATTCCGCCTTCTACGAGCACATGTTCCTGGCTCACGAGATCGGCGCATCCCTCGTCGAGGGCCGCGACCTCCTGTTCGATGACGGGCATGTGTTCATGCGCACCACGCGGGGTCTGAGGAAGGTGGACGTCATCTACCGGCGCATCGACGACGACTTCATCGATCCGCTCGTCTTCCGTCCCGACTCGCTGCTCGGCGTGCCTGGCCTCATGAATGCCTGCAAGCGCGGCAACGTCACCCTGGCCAACGCACCGGGCACAGGCGTGGCGGACGACAAGAGCGTCTATGCTTTTGTGCCCGACATGATCCGCTACTACCTGGGCGAGGAACCGGTTCTCGCCAATGTCCAGACCTTCCTGTGCCGCCGCCCTGAGGACCTTGAGTACACCCTGGACAACCTCGAGAACCTCGTCGTCAAGCGGGTCGGCGAATCGGGAGGATACGGCATGCTGGTAGGACCGCACGCAACGCCGGAGGAACGCGAGGCCTATGCCAGGGGCATCCGGGACGATCCTGCGGACTTCATCTCCCAGCCGGTGCTGCCGCTGTCGCGTGCGCCCTGCCTCATTGGAGAACACCTCGAGCCGCGTCACGTGGACCTTCGGCCCTTCGTCCTTCGTGGCCGCAAGACCCGTATCGTGCCCGGCGCCTTCTGCCGCGTCGCCCTCGTCAAGGGGAGCCTCGTCGTCAATTCCAGCCAGGGCGGCGGCGGCAAGGACTTGTGGGTCCTGGGGTCGTGATGCTCGCCCGCAGCGCCCAGGGACTCTACTGGATGAGCCGCTATCTCGAGCGCTCGGAGTTCATCGCCCGCCTGCTCGAATTGCAGACGAGGGCGCTGGTGGACCGGCCGCTCCCGGAGATCCACTTCGGCTGGCGGCGCATCTACGGCAGTCTCGGCATCAGTCCTCCGGCAGGCGACCTCGAGGCGGATCACAGCGACGATTACGCCCTGGCGGATTCCTTCACCCTTGCCGGCGATCTCACCTTCGAGGCCAGCAACCCCAGTTCCATGAGGAGCTGTTTCGCGGCAGGCCGCGAGAATGCCCGCCAGATGCGCCACTGCATCACCAGCGGAATGTGGACGAACCTCAATCTCGCATGGCTGGACATCAAGGACCTCGACATCCAGGACATCTGGGCCCGGGAGCCGGAGGCGTTCTATGCAGGGATGGCGCGGACCATCAAGACCTTCGACGGCTTCGCCGCGGCAACCATGTACCGCGATGAGGGCTACCAGTTCCTGCGGCTCGGCACCTATATCGAACGCATCCAGCTCACGACCGCCCTGGTGACCACGCATTGCCGCGTTCCCGAAGGCGCCGGCGATCACGAATGGACCAGCCTGCTGCGGGCATGCCAGGCGCTCGATGCCTTCGAACGTGTCCACGGCATGGAGAGAAAGCCCGAACGGATCCTTGCCCTTGTGATCACCGATCCGCTGCTGCAGGGGTCGCTGCTTGGTTCTCTCACATCCACCGGATCATGCCTTGACGCCCTCGGCTCCGAAGCAGGAAGCCGGGAGACCGCGGCTGCGGCCAGACGTCTCGCCGGCAGAATGACGGCCCGGGTGGTGTATGACTGGCCCGACAGCAGCGACCGGCTTCAATTGCTCGACGAGATCGCCCGGGAGGCCCGCGACCTCCACGGCCTCGTGACCGGTGCCTGGTTCGAGTACGCGACCGGAGAGGAAGAGCCGTGACACGGGCGACCGGTTTCGAGGTGACCCACCATACCCGTTACCGTTTCTCTGAACCGGCAAGCGGGAGTGTCCTCATGTGCTGCCTCAAGCCATGTGAAGACCGCGGCCAGGAACTCGCTTCCTTTTCCCTGCAAACCCGCCCGGAATCACGGACGACAGACGACGTGGACTGCTTCGGCAACCACCGTCACGTGCTGTCGCTCCTCGAGCAACACGATCAGCTGGAAATCGAGGCGCGCTCGGTGGTGGTTCCGGCCCCGGACCCCGTCCTTCCGGCGGACCTCGGAGAGAACGCCTGGGAAAGACTCCACGCAGCGTCGCGTGTCTTTGAAGACTGGGAATGGCTTCACCCGACGAGGCTGACATGTCCCTCCGCCTCGCTGACGGCATTTCTCGAGCGCCACGACATCGCGCCCGGCGCCGACCCTCTGGCCAGCACGCGGGATCTTTCCACGCGGCTCCACCGCATCCTGACTTATGTTCCGGGCAGCACCTCGACGCAGTCCACCATCGAGGACGTCCTGGCGACCGGCCAGGGGGTGTGCCAGGACTACGCCCACCTGATGATCGCCATCACCCGCTCATGGGGCATTCCGAGCCGCTATGTGTCCGGATTCCTCTATGACGACAGCGATGAAGGCGGATATCACACCACCCACGCCTGGGTGGAGTGTCGCTTTCCCGATGTCGGCTGGACGGGGTTCGATCCCACCAACGAGAGCATCGCCGGCGCCCGCCACATCCGCGTCGCGGCAGGGCGCGACTTCTCCGACGTCTCGCCGACCCGCGGGATTCTGCTGGGCGGGAGCCGGACCACCCTCGATGTCGATGTCAGGATCCGTCCCGCCGAAGGGTGAAGGGAAACCGCTCTCCTACTCGACCACGGCAATCCGGGCCGGGACGCGATGCAGGAAACCCGCATCGTCGTCGGTGAACATCATCATGTCGATGAACATGGACATGCCGACGTCCTGCGGCAGGTAGAAGTTGGCTTCGTAGTTGGACGCCATGCCGGGTTCGAACACCTCGTCTCCCGGATCGTTGTGAACGTCCCAGAACCACGGACCCACCCAGTCCGGCGGAAAGGAAAGACCCAGATCGTAGCCGCCGATCCAGCACTGGTCCTGCCAGATGCCGGTGTCGCTGTAGTAGGTCTCGATGACCTCAAGGAGTTCGCGCACCGGCAGGCCCGGCCGAAGAACCTCCGCCAGCATGGCCTTGACGCCGGTGACGGCGTCGAGATAGCGCGATACTTCGGCGTGCGGTTCACCGACGCACACGGTGCGCGCGACGTTCGAGTGGTAGCGGTTCCAGACGCCGCAGATGTCCACGTTGACGATGTCGCCCGGCATGATCTGCCGGCGCGTCGCGAGGGCATGCATGGTGGCGCTTCGCGCGCCCGACGACACCGGCATGGTGATCGACGAGGGTTCACCGCCGGCGCGGGCCATGGCGCGCACCATCTCGCCCCAGACTTCCAGTTCCGTGACACCGGGACGAATGGTGTCGATGGCCGTCTGCATGCCGATGTCGCCGATCCTGGCGGCGGTGCGGATGAAGGCGAGTTCGGCGGGCGACTTGATCCGGCGGACGCCGTTGACGATGTCGCTGCCGTCGACCACCGTCGCGCCCCTGGCCTCGAAACCCACCTGCAGGCGCTCGCTTACCGCACGGTTCGGCCGGTAGCTGTGCATCTCCAGGCCAACCCTGCCGCCGAGCCAGTTCTCGTCGTCGAGGGTCTGGACGATAAAGCCGATCACGTCCTCGGAAGGCTGGGCGTCACCGCCGAAGATGCGCAGATCCCGGCTCACCGTCGTGAATCCCGCCAGGATCTCCTCGTTCTGCACCTCGATGTGAATGAAGTCGTCCGCATTGACGTGAACGGCGATCCCGGTGACCGGCAGCCAGGCCGTCGGCCCCTGGGCCTGGTACCACTCGGCCCGATAGCCCGAGAGGTAGCACACGGCCTCCGGCGAGGTGAGGTAGAGCGTATCGATGTGGCTGGCGGCCATCGCCGCACGCACCCGTTCCAGGCGACGGCGGTACTCGTCGAGGGTAAAGACCGTCTCCGCTTCCGGCCGCAGGAACCTCAGGGTTCTTTCCTTGTGCGTCATGGTCATCGGATCCCTCCCCTCGAGATGACCGGGGCCTCTCGCTTCCGGCCGGTGTTTTGCCCATAGTTCAGCCTGCGCACTGTTCGGGAGACCACGCCTTGGCGCTGATGCTGGGTATCGATACCGGCGGAACCTACACCGATGCCGTATTGCTTGACACCACCCGGGGACCCCTCGGGACGGCGAAGGCGTTGACGACTCGGCACGACCTGACGATCGGCATCGCTGCCGCCGTCGATGCGGTGCTCGGCGACCATGCAGACATGATCGCCCTCGTGTCGGTCTCGACCACGCTGGCCACCAATGCCATCGTCGAGGGTCGGGGCAGTCCGGCGGCGCTCATCCTCATCGGCCATGCCCCTGATGACGGCAACAGGAAGGATGTCATGAGCGCCCTGGCCGGGGGGCCTTTGATCCGGGCCCGCGGAGGCCACGACGCGCTGGGCGAGGAAACCGCTCCGCTCGATCTCGATCACGTGGAAACCGGGGCTCTCAAGGTGGCCGGCGCTGTCTCCGCCTTCGCCGTCTCCTCGATGTTCTCGGTTCGCAATCCGGCGCACGAGATCGCGGTCCGTGACATGTTGCGCGGCTCGACCGGGCTTCCGGTCTCCTGCGGTCACAGCCTGAGTTCCGAGCTCGATGCCCCGCGCCGCGCCCTGACGGCACTGCTCAATGCCCGGCTCATCCCCATGATCCAGGAACTCATCGTCACCGTCACCACGCTGATGACCGATCGCGGGATCGAAGCCCCGGTCATGGCCGTCAAGGGTGACGGGTCGCTCATCGATGCGGCGACGGCGCTGGAGACTCCGGTGGAGACGATCCTCTCGGGCCCCGCCGCGAGCGTCATCGGCGCCCGGCATCTCTCCGGTCACGACAACGCCTTCATCTCGGACATGGGCGGGACTACCACCGACATCGCGTTCGTCGAGAACGGGCGTCCGAAACTCGATACCCGGGGTGCGCGGGTCGGCGGATACCACACCATGGTGCGCGCGGTGGCCGCCTACACCAGCGGCCTTGGAGGCGACAGCGAAGTTCGCCTCGACGATCGGGGGCGGCTCGTCATCGGTCCGCGCCGCGCCGTACCGCTGGCTCTCCTCGCCCACCGCTACCCTGGCGTCATCGACACTCTCACCCGGCAGTCTAGGCGCGCCTGGCCGCTCGAGTGGGACGGCGTCTTTGCGCTTCGCCTGCGCCAGCCCGCCAGCGAGCCGCCCGGTCTCTCGCGGCCCCAGCGTCACCTCTGGGAGTCCCTCGCCGACGGACCCGTCGCCATGGAGGATCTCTATCGCGACCGCTCTCCCAAGCTGTCGCTGGAGGCACTCATGGAAAGAGGGCTCGTCATCACGTCGCGATTCACGCCGAGCGACTCTGCCCACGTGTTGGGCATCCACGACGCTTGGGAGGGCGAGGCGGCGGACCTCGCGGCGCACCTGTGGCTGAGATGGTGGGCCATGACCGGGCACGCCACACCGGACGATTCCGAGGCCTTCGCGCGACTCGTCCTGGAGGCGACGCTCTCGGCCAGCGCTCACGCACTCATCGAAGCGGCGATGCAGGAGGAACATGGGCTTCCGCTGCCATCCGGACGTTCAGCCGACGCCCTGCTCCAGGCCGCGACAGACGGCCGCGAGGGCACGCACTTCGCGCTCGACGTGCGTCTCAACCATCCGGTGGTGGGCGTCGGGGCGCCCGCCGCGACCTACTATCCGCGCCTTGCCGAGCGTCTTCACACCGACATCGTGGTGCCACCCCATGCAGGCGTGTGCAACGCGGTGGGAGCCGTCGCCGGGGGTGTGGTGCAGAGGGCCGACGGACTGCTGACGGCGCCCCGCAGCGGCGTCATACGCTGTCACTTGCCTGAAGAGGTGACGGATTTCGAGGACCTCGAGGAGGCGGCACGCCATGCCAGTGGCGTGCTGGAACGCCTGGCGCGTCAGGCGGCGCTGAGAATCGGCGCCGACGACATCACCGTGCACGTGGACCGCAAGGACGAGATTGTCGCCTGCAAGGACGGCAGTTCGCTCTTCATCGAAAGCCGCCTTGCCGCCGTGGCGGCAGGCCGTCCGGCGCTCGGCTGTCAGGAAGGACGCGGCTCGAAGCCTTCCTCGTAGAAGCGGTACCAGTTCCCTCCCATGACGCCGGCGATCTCGTCAGCCGTCATGCCGACGGCGGCGAGACCCTCCTCAATGGCGCCAAAGCAGAGATTGCTGGTGAACCAGGAGGGAAAGGGTGGAACGGCGGCATCTCCGCCATCGTCCTTCGTCCAGCGTCCGGTTCGCATCCAGGCGATGACGCGATCGGGCTGATCCTGCACGAGATCCGAACCGATGCCGATGCGGTCCATGCCGAACCGCTCACCGGTTTCGGCCACCATGCGGCAAAAGCTCTCGAGGCTGCACGCCGAACCGCCCTTGAGATGCGGCGGATAGAGGGAAAAGCCGATCATGCCGCCATTGCCAGTCACCGCGCGGATGGCGTCGTCGGACTGGTTGCGCGGCACGGGCCACCAGCGTGCCGGATTGGCGTGGGTGATGGCGATCGGCCGTTCCGACAACTCCGCCGCCTCGATGGTGGAGCGCTCGCCCGAGTGGCTCATGTCGATGACCAGCCCGACCCGGTTCATCTCGCGGATCACCTCGCGGCCCATTCGCGTGACGCCCGAATCGTGATGCTCCTGGAAGCCCGCCGCCAGGAGGGACTGGTTGTTGTAGGTAAGCTGCATGAAGCGGCCACCCAGAGCATGCAGAATCTCGATGAGGCCGATGTCGTCCTCCATGGGGCTGCAGTTCTGGAACCCGAAGAAGATGGCGGTGCGCCCGGTCTCTGCTGCCCGCTTCACATCCTCGGCCCACAGCCCGTGAAAGATGAGATCCGGAAACTGCCCGAACCACCGGTTCCACCGCTCGATGTTGTGCACCGTCTCGCGAAACGTCTCGTGGTAGGCGACGGTGACATGCACGGCATGCACCCCGCCCTCGTTCATCTGCCGAAAGATCTTCTCGGACCAGTTGGCATACTGGAGATTGTCGATCCTCATGTCCCGAGAGTGCATCCAACGTAGCGGAAGGTCCACATCATCCGCACCGATGCGGACGCCATGGGGTCATGACCGCAAGGACGTGCCGATCGCTGCCCCGATCAAGGCGGCAGAGTCGATGGTGCAGTGCGCGGCAAGCCAGGCCAACGACGTCAATCCGGCAGTGCCTCGAACGGATTGGTCGCAGGAATTCCAGGCGGCATGACGTGGCGCATGTTGGCTGGAGGAGCCGCCCAAGGAATCTTGCGGCTCTCGCGTTGCCGCAATGATTCACGGCCATTCCCGGGCGGCCGATGAAACTCTGGTTGACTGACGCTATGGGAGGCGTACCGAGGTGTATTCACTTTGGGAGCGGCATGCGAATGCCGAGGAACCGTTGCTCGCCTGGTATCGCTAGGGTCTGAAGGAGGATCGGGATACGCCCGCGTAGGTGAAGGAGAAGCACCACGGCGCCAGAATCGTTGGCGGCAACCGGGTGGTCTTCAACATCAAGGGCAACGACTGTCGGCTCGTGGTGAGGATCAGTAATCCGGCGCGTATCGTCTACGTGCGTTTCGCCGGCGCCCATGCCGAAGTATGACACCATAGACGCCAAGGAGATGTGAGGTGGCAACCAGCAGGATCAAGTCGATCCGGACCGCGAAGGATCACGAAAACGCGCTTGCGCGGATCGATGCGGAGCCCGACAGCGCCGAGTTCGACGAGCTCAGCGTTCTGGCCGACCTCGTCGAACTCTATGAGTGCAAATACGAACCGATGGGTTATCCCAGCCCGGTCGCCGCGATCGAGTTCCGCATGGAGCAGGATGAGCTGAGCCTACAAGATCTGATCCCGTTCATTGGGAGCCGCACCAAGGTCTCAGACGTTCTCTCCGGCAAGCGCGCGATCACCCTGCCGATGGCGCGCGCGCTCCACGAGCATCTAGGGATTCCCGCGGGCGTGCTGCTGCGCGAGTGAGAAGTTGCGCTCGGCTATCAGCTAACTGACATGGAATGGAGCCGATTTCCCGTCAAGGCGATGGCAAAGCGGGGTTGGATTCCGGACCAGACGTCGTCGGGCGCGCCAAGGAGATACTCGTGACGGTCAAGATCTCAATCACACTCACCAACGAGCAGCACGCATTCGCCAGGGCACTGGTCAAGGCCGGGCGCTACTCGAACTTGAGCGCGGTGCTGCAACAGGGCGTCGACCTGCTGCGTCAGAGAGTGGACGTCGAAAAACTCGAGACCGCGGCGTTGCGAGAACTCCTGTCCCGGCGGCGCAAGGGCGTGTTCGTCGGTGCGGGCGCGATGGACGCGCGGCTCGCCGGAATGACTGCCGACAAACGCCGCGCCCATGGCCTTCCGTCCTGAGTTCCCGGTCGATGCCGACCGCCATTCGGGGTGATGTCCGACCGTCTCTCTTGGCATTGACGAGAGGCTGAAGAGCGCACTCGATCCTACCGAGGCGCGAATTGGTGAGGTCCGCGCGTCCGCAGACCGGATCCTGACCGCATTTCACCGCAGCGATCGCCATGACGAACTTCTGCCCAGGCTGCGGCATCTCGCCATTGGACGGACGACCACCCGGTTCGACGTCGACGAAGGCCGGGAAATGGTCTGCGTCCTGGCGAAGTTCTTCGGCGGACAGGATCTTGCCCGTCACATGCTGGCCCGGCTTCTCGAGGAGTGAACGCGATCCCGGGGCCGGCGACAACAGGATGGCAAGGCCTGGGTGCGGTGCGGACTCGGCCGGGGAAGTCAATCCGGCAATGTCTCGAACGGGTTGATCGCAGGAATTCCGAGCGGCATGAAATGGCGCACATTCCGGGTGAGAATCGTAAGGTCGCGAACGCTTGCCGTCGCCGCGATGGCGAGGTCAGCAAAACCGGGGGACTGACCCGTCGCACGCGCCCGGTCCATCAGCAACCCGGCAATGCGTGCCGCGGGAACATCGAACGGCAACACCCTGGCACCGTAGAGGTGAAGAACGACATCAAGCCAATGGTCGAGGCGGTCGGCACGTACAAGGCTGCCTGACCTCCTCAGCTTGGCGGTACAATTGATGACCTCGGCCACGGTGATCGTCGACAGGAACAATTTGTCGGAATGCGTGTCCAACCAATCGGTCAGCGCCGCGTTACGTTCACGAGGACCGGGTGCCCTGATTGAAAGAACGTTAGTGTCCACCAGGAACATCGAAGACGCCTACAGAGCGATGTCTCGCAGCGAACTCGTGTCACGCGGTGGCAGATCCGCCTCTTCCAGCCCCGAAACAGCGAGAAGGCGACCGAACGACGGGACTTTGCAAAGTCGGTTCCATTCGTCGAGGCCAACGAGCACGGCCCGGGGCTGTCCGCGATTGGTGATGATGGCCGTCTCGCCCTTCGCGGCTCCCTCCACCAGGGCCGACAGCTTGGCCTTGGCCTCTCTCAGTTGCACCTTCCGCACGGGAATTCTCCTGACCATTGTCGACATGTGACCAATGTAGTCACATTAGCCTGCTCCGTCGTCCTTCGCAATTGCTTCGGGCATCGGGCGGCAGAGGGGTGGTTGGAAGAAGGGGAACCAGCCCGTCAACTGAAGGGATCAGGCGGCCGCGGACATTGGCGGTCATCAGCATGCGCCTGACGACTGGATGACCTGTGTCCTCTGGTTCACTCCTGCCAGGGTTCGAAAGCTGCGGGAAAGACGGCGTCGATGGGTTCGTTGTCGGGCCAATAGTCGGCGAAACGGTTCCATGCTTGCGTGCTGGACCGGCGTACTCCGTCGAGAAGATCGCCATCATCCCATGCCAGCAGACGGCCTTCCTTCACCAGGGTGCGGCCATCGACAATGACGGTGTCGATCACCTCGCCGTCGCAACACTGGATGAGCGCCTTGAGCGGATCGAGGAATGGTCCCACACGCAACCGCTGGAAGTCGACGATCAGGATGTCCGCCTTGGCCCCCGGGGCGAGGCGTCCGAGATCGTCGCGGCCCAGGGCCCTGGCGCCTCCCAGGGTGGCGGCATTGAAGATGTCCCTGGTGGCAGCCACTTCGAAGTCGCGGTCGGCAATCTTGCCGGTCAGTGCCACGGTCTTGAGTTCCCCCAGCATGTCCTGGGGATAGGAATCGGTACCGATGGCAAGGTTGACCCCGGCATCGAGATACCGCTGGAAGGACTCGAGATGGACGCCCCGGCGGGCGAAGACGGTGGGCGAATGGGCGACGCTCGATCCGCTGCCGGCGAGGAGGGCAAGGTCGTCTCCTCGCGTGAAGGCGATCTGCGAGTGGCCGGACGTGTAGAGTCCGTGACCCAGGATCACCTCGGGCCCGAGAAAACCGAGATCGTGGAGCATGGCCACCGGCGTACGGCCGGTGTGGACCCAACAAATGCACGAAGGGGCACAACTTCTCCTGAAACACCCAAACGCAATCTCTCTCATCCCTCTCTATATACAGCAGGTTAGGAGACCGTTCAAGAGTCATTTGCGCCGCCATGTAACAACATGATGTCGTTTTGATGTTGTGGAGTTGTTGCACTCGGGGAAGTAGAATGATCGTCATGGTCAATGCACCTGGCGTTTCGAACAGCGCGGGTGAGCAAGACGTAGCGGCATTCGAGATCGACACTGGAACAACACTCTATAATGATGTGCCAATACCGCAGACAGGCAAACCGTAGGAGAATTTCGCTCATGTCCGTGTTTCATCAGAAGCCGATGTTGCATCCTTTCACGGGATTTTCGGCACCATGACCGAGCGCCGCCAGCGCGCTCTCATGGCGACGGATGCCGAATGGGAGCGGATGGGCCGGGCGGCCGACGCGTGCGGCATGGAGCGCTCCCGCTACGTCGTCCACAGGACCCTGATGCCCGATGTCCTGCCGGCGGAAGTACTGCGCCGGGCCGTGAGGGAGGTTCTCGTCATGGCGTTCCTGGAAGAAAGGCGCCTGCGCGAGGCGGGCGCCGGCGATGCCTGGGACGACGCTTGTTCGGCGGTTGACGACTGGCTGGAGGGCGAGGGCGTGCTGGCGCATCTCACCGATCCCGGCGCGGCCAACCGCTGGAAGGCGGCGGGGGACGACGGGGGATGACCCGCCAGCTCAAGCGCCAGCGGTCTCTCCACTGCCCGCCACACCAACAGGAGATGATTCGTGGGAAGGCGAAGGCCTCCGGCAAGACGCTGTCGGGCTATCTCCTCGACCTCGCCAAGGGCGACGACCCCGGCATTCATCAACTGGTATTGTCGCCGGAGGAGCAGCAGGAACTCCTCGAGGGAACGAGGACGATGCAGGCGATGGCGATTGCACTGCGCCGGGAGTTGCCCGGCACGGAGGGTCTGAGCCTTCTGGCGGCGGTGGCGGTGATGAGCCGATGGCGGTGAGAGCGCGGCGGAGCCGCCGGAAGAAGCCGCCGTCGAAACACCTTTCGGTCACGGCGACGGACGACGAATGGGAGATGGTGGGAACGGGAGCCGCACGCAGCGGCCTTTCCAGGGCGCGCTATCTTGTGGGCCTGGCCATGCGGGACGGGGCTGAAGCGAACGAGGGACCGGTGCTGGCGCTCAATGCGGTTGAGCAGCGCGAGCTCCTGGCGTGTCATCGCGAGATCCTCACCCTGCTGGAAGGCGACGGCGATACAGCCTCGCTGATCGCCGACATCCAGGCGCGGGTCGCGGCGATGTTCAACGTGTGGGCCAAAGACGTCATCGCCCGCGGCCGGGAGGACGATCTCCATGGCGAACTGGCGCGGATCGTCGGAGAGGAACAGGCCGCCGTGGTGATGACCTCCATCAAGGGGAACACCATGAAGCGTCCGCGCCCGCGCGCCGTGGACACGCTGCAGCCGGATCTCTTCTCCTGACGGCAACCGCCTCCGCGGCGGTGCGACATCTGCCGGGAGGTCAACCCGCCACCGGCGCCGCTGGCGCCACCGTGTGGCGAATGCCGGCAAGGCGTGCCGACGCGAGTCGCTCGAAGCCGGGTGGGCGGGAACGGGACCGACGGAGCGGATCTCCCTGACAACCGATCTCGGCGTCAGCGTGTTCCCTCGTTCGGCGGGCAAGAGAAGCGAAGAGGCCACCGATCCCGGCAATTCATCAGATGAACTTCATCATTTGAGTGCACTTCGCCACCGCTTGCAGACGCGGTGGAACGTCCCCGCAAGTCCTGAAGAACGGCGGCGGAGCGGCCAGGGTGACCGCTCCGCCGCAACCGGCCCGAGGCTCAGGCGTGCAGTTCCTGGGCCATGCGGGTGCCGTCGGGTGCATGGGTCTCATCCGGCGATGCGACCGCACCGGGGTCGGTGTGCAACGACTTCACCACGCCGAAGGCCATCAGCAGCATGATCACGCTGACCGGCAGGGCCGCGGCGATCGATGCCGTCTGCAGTGCCGCCAGACCACCGGCAACGAGCAGCACGGCGGCCACAAATCCCTCGCCGAGACCCCAGATGATGCGGAAACGCTGCGGCGGATTGTCGGAACCCATGCTCAGCATGGTGGTGATCACCAGCGTCCCCGAATCGGATGATGTGATGAACCACGTCGCCAGAAGGAAGGTCGCCAGCGCGGCCATGATCCAGTTGAGCCAGTTCACGGCGCTGACCTGCGCGATAGTGCCGTAAAGCGCCGACGGCAGATCCCAGTTACGCACCAGGTCCGCGATTCCGGCGGTGCCCACGCCACCTGCCGCATTGAGTTCCATGTGCATCGCCGTGCCACCGAAGATGCACAGCCAGAAGAAGGCCAGCGTCGTCGGAACGAACATCACGCCGATCATGAACTCACGAATCGTGCGGCCGCGGCTGATGCGGGCGATGAACATGCCGACAAACGGCGCCCAGGAGATCCACCAGCCCCAGTAGAAGATCGTCCAGCCGCTCTGCCACGCGGCATTGGCTTCGTCGTTGAAGGTCTGGAAGCCCATGGGGATGACGTTCCACAGGTAGTCGCCCGTGGTGCTGACGAAGAATCCCAGCAGCCACTTGGTGGGTCCGCCGAAGAGGAAGAAGGCGAGCAGAACGACGCTGAGCCAGATGTTCCACTCCGAAATGATGCGGATGCCCTTGCCGACCCCGGAGACTGCCGAGAGCGTGGCGACGATCGAGATGACGACGATGAGAATGATCTGCGTGACGATTCCCGGATCGACCCCGAACAGGTGGTTGAGACCGGCAGCCATCTGACTGACGCCAAGGCCCAGTGACGTGGCGACGCCAAAGACGGTGCCGAACACCGCCAGCAGGTCCACGGCATGTCCGATGGGGCCATAGATGCGATCGCCGATCACCGGGTAGAGCGCCGAGCGCAACGTCAGTGGCAGCTTCTTGCGAAAGCCGAAATAGGCCAGGCACAGGCCGACGATCACGTAGCCTGCCCAGCCATGGAAGCCCCAGTGGAAATAGGTGACCCGCATGGCGGCGGCGGCCCGCTGCTCATTCATGGCAGCCAGCCCCGCTTGATCGGCAAAGGGGTTGTTGGGATAACCCCACGGCTCGGTGTTGTCGAAATAGAACATCGGCTCGGCGATGCCGAAGAACAGCAGTCCGATGCCAACGCCTGCCGAGAACAGCATGGCCAGCCACGAGAAGTTGGAGAACTCGGGCCGGGAGTCGTCATCACCGAGCCGGATCGTGCCGAAGCGGCTGAACATCAGGTAGAAACAGACGAACAGCATGATCACCAGCGCCATGATGTAGTACCAGTTGAGCGCGTACTCGATCCAGCCACGCACCGCCTGGTAGACGCCGTTGGCGAAGTCGACATTGATGGCGGTAAAGACAACGAAGACGACCACCATCACCTTCGCCGCGATACCCATGCCCGAGTGCAGCCCCTTGAACGGGCCACTGCGAGCCACCAGACTTGACTGTGTCATTCGTACATTCCTTTCGAAAGGCGGTGCATGGCACGGACTTGAGGCCGTGCCTCGCCATTCAATCACAGAACCACGCCCGGTTCACATACCGGGGAGGCAATGCCTTCGACGCCATCGTCGCCTTCGCAAGTCTTGTCGTCGAGCCGGCCCGGTGCGGCGTCGGTGGCTGCGCGCGCCTTGCTGGCCCTGCCGCGCGAGAAGGCCGCCTGGTGCCGGTCGAAGGTTACCTGAGGACGCCTGACGAGGCCCGCGAGGACATGTTCGAGGTCGACGACACACGCGGCCCCAAATGCTGCGAAACCCCGTGGACGAAAGGCTTCAAGGCCGACAAGCGCCATCTCGCTGCAAGCGTTCCGATTCCTGTCGCCGCCCTGCGGAAAGTCCACCGGCGCCGGGGACGCCTTGACCGGGCCCGTGTTCTCGGACCATCGATCCGCCTTGCCGAATCCGGTCTCGCCATGACCTGAAACCAACTGCGCCATACCTGCGAAGCCCACTCGCTCTCGCGCCGTTGTCCGCCAATCCACCGTCACCCTTGTCCAGGTGGCAAACTGCCGAGGATCAACGGCCGGTCCGGCGGCGCGACGTCCTTCGATCCCTGCGAATTCGCCGGTACACGGCACCTCATCGCTGCGAGAGGGGTCACTGGCCTCCACGAGGGACGGGTCGCGGAACCGACCGAACGCGATGTGCCCGGCCTCAATGCAAGGGGCGGTGTGGACCACACTGCACGCTGTGGGTGCCGGAGCAAGGGTGCTCGATGCAGCACTGTTCGCGCGCTCTCCGGGACGCCTCTCCGGTCCCAGGCGCATGGCCAGGGGCGTCTTGTGCCGCCAGTGTGGTATCATCTGCAGATGAACCAACGTGCGTTCCCGACGGTGCCGCCGCCGCTTCCTGCACATGACTGAGGCATTCGCACCGGGTGTTCTGGCGGCTCGGAAAATTCCGTCACCGCCGCCCGACGCGAAAGTCCGATGGGCACATTGAGCGACACGCTGTCGCGGATCGTATCGATTGCCCTTCTCGGAGCGGTGACGGGCGCCTTGGCATCCCTGGCGGCCATTGGCTTTGTCGAACTGATCGCCGCCCTGAACGACTGGCTCTTCATCTCGCCTCGCAGCCGCATCATGATGGACAACGCGCGGTGGCTGGTTGTCGCGACCGTTGGCGTGCCGGCCGCAGGAGGACTGATCGTCGGCATCATTCACCGGTACAATCCGGACGGGCGTTCCCACGGTCCTCCCGACATCATCCAGGCTGTCCAGGGTCTGGAGCCTCGAATGCCGCTGCGCTCCGGATTCCTTTCCGCGACGGCGAGCATGGTATCCCTTGGCGCCGGTGCCTCGGTCGGGCAATACGGCCCGTTGACGCACCTCGGCGCGACCCTGGGTTCCCTTGTAGCCGGTTGTGCCCGAAACACCTGCTGGATGGTGACGGTCGGCGTGGGCTGCGGTGTCGCTGCCGCCATCTCGACCGCGTTCAATGCCCCGATCGCAGGAATTGTCTTCGCGCACGAAGTGATTCTGCGTCACTACTCTCTTCGGGCGTTCGCGCCGATCACTGTGGCCGCGACGGTGGGCTACGTGCTCGCCAACATGGTGTTCGAGCGTCCACCCCTGTTTCGGCTGGAAACCGTCGAAGCAAGTTCCGCCCCGGAGTTCGTCGGCTTTGTCGCCATCGGGATTTGCGGCGCCCTCGTTGCCGTTCTCTACATGCGGGCGATCCTGTGTTCGGCCCGGCTTGCCCGAAGGGTGCCCGTTCCGGATTACCTCAAACCCATGCTTGCCGGCGCTGCATTGGGACTGGCCGCCCTGTGGATCCCCGATGTTCTCGGTCTTGGCAAGGAAACGCTGAGATTCGCGGTCATCGATCAGGCGTTCGGCGCCGGGGAACTTCTCGTGCTTGTCGTCGCGAAGATCCTGGCGACCGCGATGTGCCTTGGCTTCGGGTTCGCGGGAGGCGTGTTCAGTCCCGCCCTGCTCATCGGCGTCCTGTTCGGCGCGCTGGCGGGAAACGGGGCGGAGGTCATTCTCGGCGAACTCTATTCGGAGATTGCGGTCTACGCGATCTGCGGCATGGTCGCGGTGACAAGCGCGGTCATCGGGGCGCCGCTGACAACGATCCTGATCGTCTTCGAGTTGACTCGAAACTACGATCTGGCGACGGCGGCAATGGTCAGCGTTGTGTTCTCGAACCTGGTTTCGTATCGAATCTTCGGCCGTTCCCTGTTCGACGTACAGCTCCGCATGCGGGGTTTTGACCTCGCCGACGGACGACACAAGGCGATTCTCGACCAACGCCTTCTCGAAGACTGTGTGAGTCAGGACTACACCGCGCTGTCGCCCGACGCATCGCTCGACGAAGCAAAATCGCGCCTTCTCGAGGCGGACAGGCACGAAGGCTACGTGGTCGACGCGAACGGCATCTATCTCGGTACCGTCACGCTTGCCGACCTTGAGCTGAGACCGGCTGGTGACGTTCGCGGACCGACATTGACGGTCGGACACCTTGCAAGACCCGAACCCCTGATTCTCAAGGCAAAGACGACGGTCTGGCACGCGATGGAACAAATGGGCGACTTCGTTGGCGAGAGCATTCCGGTGCTTGAGGCTGGCGATGACGGTCGCCTGCTGGGCGTCGTGTTCGAGGCAACCGTCGTCAAGGCCTACCTCGATACAACGAACCGTATTCGGGAAGAGGAGAATGCGGGAGGATAGAGGTTCCCATGAGGCCACGGAAATCCGGAGCGGCATCCTGAACGTGCGGCTGTCCGTCCGTTGCGTCGCGCTCTCTATCGCGCTCTTCGGGCTGGCCGGACCGGCGGCCAGTGATGCGTCAGATGAACAAGGCCGCACGATCACGGTGGCCACCTGGGGCGGGCCCTACGAGCGCAGCCAGGTCAAGGCCTACTTCGAGCCGTTCACGAAGGCGACGGGCATTCGAGTTCGTACCGAACGGTACGGGGGCGGGCTCTCCGAACTTCGTCGACAGCTGGGCACAGGAGAGATCATGTGGGATGTCGTGGACATGACCATGGCCGACAACCGCGCTGCCTGCCGACAGGGGCTTCTGGAACCCATCGATCATGCCATTCTGCTCCCCGGACCCGACGGGATCCCGGCCGATGAGGACTTTCTCGATGGCGCACTGACCGAGTGCGGGGTCTCGCAGATCGTCTATGCCATGGTGACGGCGTACAATCGAGACGCCTTTCCCGGAGAGCGGCCTGCCCGTATAGAGGATATCTTCGATGTGCAACGGTTCCCCGGAAAGAGGGCCCTCCAGAAGGCCCCTGCGGCGAACCTCGAATGGGCGCTCATGTCGTACGGAGTCCCGCGCGAGAATCTCTACGAACTGTTGAGTACGGAACGGGGTCTTCGTCTCGCCTTCAGGAAACTCGACGGCATCCGCGATCACGTGATCTGGTGGACATCCATCGACGAGCCGGTGGACCTGCTCGTGTCGGGCAAGGTCGCGATTGCCTCTCAGTTCAACGGACGCCTGTTCGATGCGGCGGTGATTCACGGCCACCCCATCGAGATCATCTGGGATGCGCAACTCTACGAGTTCGGGGCGTGGGGCGTCACAAGGGGCACGCCACGCCGCGAGGAGGCGCTGGAGTTCATCCGCTTTGCCACCGGCACAGGCCCCCTGGCGGATCAGGCCGGATACATCTCCTACGGACCGACCAGGCATTCTTCAACGAGGCTCGTGTCGACACATGCCGAAATCGGCGTGGACATGCAACCCCATCTCCCGACCAGTTCTGCAAACTTCAGGACCGCAATCCTCAAGGACACGGAGTGGTACGCCAGCCTTCACGACAGGATCGTTGCGCGTTTCGACGAGTGGCTCGGCCAATCGGAGACGAACCAGACGAACCAGACGAACCAGACGAACCACACGGACCAGGCGACCACCGATGCGGTTGCGGAGGGGCAGGACGATCGTTCCGACTGACAGCGCGTCTCGTCCACCATGGACCGGCGCCTGCCCTTGCCGCAAGGATGGGCGCGGCAAGGAAAGCAGGCTCTGGATGAGCGAAGTGCCCGGCTGTGCCAGTGCCTGGCACTGGCGACGCTGGAGACACCGGACCTTCTTCATCATCAGCCCCGATGACCGAATGGAATGACAATTCGAAGAACCCGGGAGGCGTTGGGAAATGTGCGGCAAGCTCCTGCAACTTGTTCCGAAAGCCGCAGGGTGGCCTCGAGACATGGTAGTCCATCGGGTGCTGAGATCGATACCAATACCACGCCCTGGAGTGAGGCCACCCGGGCGAAGCATAGGCAGAGCGACTACTGCCGGCAACATGATCTGACCGACGAGGAGTGGCGCCATGTTGCGCCGCTGATCCCGGCGCAAGGTCGGATGGGCAGGCCCCGCTCGACGGATTCCCGCCGTGTCTTCGATGCGCTGTCGGCAGGCGCGGGTGGCCGTGCAAGGCCTGTCCCCGCGCAGGCGGGGGAACCCATCTCTCGCGCAAATCCCGCCGTGCGGTCAAAGGCCTGTCCCCGCGCAGGCGGGGGAACCCTTGTAGAGACCATGAGCAATCCCTGCCGTCAGAGTCCCTCCATGCTCGACCGGCGTCGGCCCGATTGCAGGGAGCTTGATGGTCCGCCGCCACATCGCAGTCCGGTCGGGAGTGCTGCGTCATCGCCTTCATCAGGAGGACCAGGACGAAGCGTCTCCGCCCGCCGCGTGCCGTCTACATCGAAAGACCCCGCGAGCGTCCCCAGCTCCGGATCTCCCTCTCCACCTCTGCCAGTTTGTCTGCCCTCAGGTCCTCGTCCGCCCAGGGTTGTCTGACGCAACCGCGCTCGAAGAGTTCGCTCAGCCGCTGATCGATGGCCTCGCCGGGCTGAGGCGGATGGCCGCGGCCCCAGGAGCGGATGACCGTCATCTCCACAAGCTTGTCGGCACCGAACATGGCATGGGGCGAGAACCCGTCGACGACCGCCTCGATCTGCGGCGTGTCGCCGTCAAGGCGGGAGCGAAGCGAGTCGCCGGGATGGACAAGCGTCCAGCGGATGCGGTCGCCGGGAACCACCGGACCGGCGCAGGGGATGCTGAACGTGGCGTCGGTGACGGGGAACTGGCGCGCCACCTCGCGGGTGCGCAGGTCTTCGTCGGACCACGCGGCGCGCCGGCACGACGGGTCCCGGGCGAGGAAGGCAGTGTTGGTCGACAGGATGAACCCGGTGCGGCCCCGGCGGGCGACATCGACCGGGCACAGCACCAGGGATTCGATCCTGCCGTCGTCGTCCATGCTTTCGATACCGTCCACGATCGCATCGTGGCGGCCCTCGTGATCGACCCAGGCGAGGCGGTCGCCCTCCACCAGGGGTTCCGTGCCGTCCCACGGGATCGTCCTGGTGAGAGGCCGTTTGAGGATCTCGTCGGTGGCGTCCTGCAGACGCCGCAGGTGATCGTCGCGGGCCGCCTCCTCGCGCACCCGGTCGTCGGCCTCGAGCCATCGGGGGATGGCGTCGAGGATGGCCTCGAAGTAATCCGCATCGCCGCCCATCGCCTGGATGAGACGGCCTCGATCAGGGAATGCGCGGGCGTCTTCCATGAAAGTCTCGGCGTCGCGGCGCCAGGATCGAGGCAAGGGTCCCGGGCGTCCGCCGGCCTGCTTCAGGTGGGCCGTTCTCTCCGTCTCCAGCACCATGGACTGCCTGATCAGGTTGGCGGCCTCGTGGCGCTCCTCCCGCCACCGCCGCTCGGCCTCCTGCCATTGGGTCACGAGGTCCCGCGTGCCTTTGGGCACGCGCCTCATGCCGGCGAGCGTCGTCATCGCCTCGACGAGCCGCGGCCAGTCCGCGGTGCCGATGGGGTGGATGTCCCGCGCCTTCGCCTCGGCCTCGACCGCCCCGGTCAGACGCGCGAACGCCGCGCAGGCATCCTCC